>CAVOWT010000006.1:0-900505 GCA_963700235.1 uncultured Acidimicrobiaceae bacterium | reverse complement strand
GGATCTCCGACGGGCTGAGGACCCCCTGGGTCGGTGTCGGACGTTCCAGATCGATCTTCAAGAGATCGGAGATCCGCTCGATCTCGGGCCCGAGCTTCCGGTTCAGCTTGTAGCGGCCCACCCGGGTGAGGTCGTACCGCTTGGGGTTGAAGAAGGCGTTCTCGAAGTACTGGCGCGCCGCCTCGACCGAGAGGGGCTCACCGGGTCGGGCCCGCTTGTAGATCTCGAGCAGGGCCTCCTCACGTGTGGGCGCCAGATTCTGCTCCTTCTCCCACTGGCCCTCGAGGAAGTCGAAGTGGCGGACGAACCGCTCGAGGAAGGCCGGGTCCTCGTAGCCGAGGGCACGGAGGAGGACGAACAGCGAGAGCCGGCGCTTGCGGGCCACGCGGCACCCGGCCGTGACGTCCTTGCCCGGCTTGGCCTCGACGTCGAACTCGATCCACTCGCCGCGATAGGGGTGGATGGTGCCGGTGAAGACGGTTTTGGCGTCTCGCCCGGGCTGGAAGATGACCCCCGGAGAGCGGACCAACTGGCTGACCACCACCGCTCGGTCCCGTTGACGATGAAGGTCCCCTTGTCCGTCATGACCGGGAAGTCCCCCATGAAGACGGTCTGCTCTTTGATCTCGCCGGTGCCGGCGTTCATGAACCTGGCGCGCACGAAGACCGGCGCCGCGTAGGTCATGTCCTTTTCCTTGCACTCCTCCACCGAGAACTTCGGCGGCGGGCGCAGGTCGGGATCGGTCGGGTCGAACTCCAGCTCGAGGCTCAGCTGGCCGGTGAAATCTTCGATCGGACTGATGTCGTTGAAGGTCTCGGCGAGCCCGCGATCCAGAAACCACTGGAAGGAATCACGCTGGATGGCGACGAGGTCCGGCAACGGCAGGGCCTCGTCGATGTTGGCAAACGAAAAACGTTCCGGGCTGTTGGACCGTGTAGGCAACGGCCTACTCCTCCCAGTTGCAGGGTGAATGGGGCTACGACGGGTTACTGCTGGTGATGCGTTGGTTGCTGCGGTACGGCTGGCGGGGGCGGATGTGGATCGGAGGCATCAAAAGGGTCGACGGCTACCGCCGGAGCAGTCGTCAGGGGCGCCAGGGCGCGCGTCAATCAGCCAGAACACGGAAGAAGGCGGAAGGAGCAGGCACGGCAACCAACAATCCTAACCTGACACGGACAGGATCACAAGCCCGGGGGCACAGAACCCCGATCCAGGCCAGCACAGGGTAGGAGAGCTGCCGCCCCCACGTCAAGGATTCACCCGAATTTCCGCCGTGGGGCACCGTCCCGGCCCGGGCACCCCGGGTCGGGACGGACTGCCCGGTGGCTATTTGAGTTCGACGGTTGCTCCAGCGCCCTCGAGCTGGGCTTTTGCCTTCTCGGCGTCGTCCTTGTTGGCCTTCTCCAGAACGGGCTTGGGGGCCCCGTCGACCAGGTCCTTGGCCTCTTTGAGGCCCAGGCTGGTGAGCGAACGCACCTCCTTGATGACCTGGATCTTCTTGTCCCCGGCCGCGGTGAGGATGACGTCGAACTCCGACTTCTCCTCCTCCCCGCCACCGGCGTCGCCCCCACCGGCAGCCGGGGCTGCTGCCGCCACGGCCACCGGAGCGGCCGCGGTCACACCGAAGCGCTCCTCGAACTCCTTGAGCAGCTCGCTCAACTCGAGGACGGACAGCGCGGAGATGCCGTCGAGGATCTGTTCCTTGGTCAGGGTATCTGCCATCTTCTTGCTCCTTGGTTCCTTTGTTCTTCGTTCGATCTGATCGGCTCAGCGGGCCCAGAGGCCCGCGCCCGGGTGCGACGGCATCACTCGGCCGGCGTATCCTCCGCCGACTCCGCCCCGGCCCCAGATGGGGCCTCGGCCGCGGCCTCAGGTTGGGCCTCAGGTGCGGCGGCCTCAGGTGCGGCAGCCTCAGGTGCGGCAGCCTCAGGTGCGGCGGTCTCGTCTGACTCGGCAGACGGCGTCTCCTCCACTTCGGTCCCTGCGCCTTCTCCCGAGGCCTGGCGCTGCTCGAGGAGCGCGGAGAGTCCGAACGCCAGATTGCGGGGCAGTGCCTGGATCAGGCCGGCCAGCTGCTGCATCGGCGCCGACAGCGCCCCGGCGAACTGAGCCAGCAGGGTGTCCTTGGAGGGGAGCTCGGCCAGCACCTCGATGTCGGACGGCGACAGCACGCCCGTGCCGACCATCCCGCCCTTTACGACGAGATTCGGATTGCCCCTGGCGAAGTCCCGCAGGGCCTTGGCCACCGCGCTCACGTCGCCCTGTACGAAGGCGATGGCCGTGGGTCCGGTGAGGAGGTCGTGGAGGGCGGCCTGGTGGCCATCGCTCACAGCCAGTCGCACCAGGGTGTTCTTGTAGATCTTGTAGTCGCCACCGGCCGCGCTGAGCTCGTGGCGCAGCTCGGCCAACTCGGAGACGGTCAGGCCGCGGTACTCGGTCAGCACCGCGCCGTCAGAGGCTTCCAAGCGGCTCCGGACCTCGTCGACGACAGCGACCTTCTCGGCCCTCGGGTTGTCCATGGTCCCTCCGCTGAGCACGTAGCTCGGTTGTGGTCCGTAGACACCAGCGAGTGGCGGGGCGCGAACTCGACGAGCTCAACGCGGAACGCCTCATCAGGTGGATCCCTTCGGATCCCTTCGGTGCCGGGTGAATGGCACACCGGAGGTCTACGGCAGTTCTCTAGATCTGGAAAGGTGAGATGTTAGCCCACCGAACGGCCAACGGGCCAACGGGCCAACGGGCCAACGGGCCAACGGGCCAACGGGCCAACGGGCCAACGGCTGCAGGTACGACGGTCAGGCGCTGGCGGCCAGCTCCTCGTCCACCTTGCGGGCCAGCAGCGGGTCGATGTGGATTCCGGGCCCCATCGTCGAAGAGAGGGTGACCGCTTTGACGTACCGCCCCTTGGACGAGGCCGGCTTGGCTCGGTGGATCTCCTCCATGACGGCGTGCAGGTTGGCCAGAAGCTGGGCACGGTCGAAGGACGCTTTCCCGATCCGCAGGTGGATATTGCCGACCTTGTCGGTGCGGTACTCCACCCGGCCACCCTTGAATTCGGTGACGGCGCGCTCGACATCGTCGGTCACCGTCCCCGTCTTGGGGTTCGGCATGAGCCCACGCGGGCCGAGGACCCGACCCAGGGTACCGACCTGACCCATGAGGTCGGGCGTGGCGATGGCGATGTCGAAATCGAGAAATCCCTCGTTGGCCACCTTGGCCACCAGGTCGTCCGCGCCCACCTCGTCGGCTCCCGCCGCTCGGGCCTCGGCCGCCTTCTCGCCAGCGGCGAACACCACCACGCGGGCCGTACGGCCGGTCCCGGACGGCAGGGACAGGGTCCCTCGCACGATCTGGTCGGCCTTGCGGGGGTCGACTCCCAGGCGGACGGCCAACTCCACCGTCTCGTCGAAGGAGGCCTTGGCCGACCCCTTGACCAGGTCCACAGCCTCGGCCGGCGTGTAGAGGTGCTGGCGGTCGAACTGGGCGACGCTCGCTTTGTACTTCTTTCCCCTGGACATGATGTCTCTCCGCTCTCTCGAATGTGCTCGGTCGCCGGCCTCAGCCGGCGACGGCGATCCCCATCGAACGTGCCGTGCCCTCGACCTGGCGCTTGGCCGCCTCGAGGTCGGCGGTGTTCAGGTCCGGCAGCTTGATGGTGGCGATCTCAGCCACCTGGGCGCTGGTCACCGTGCCCACCTGCTCGCGACCGGAGGTGGCGGCGCCCTTCTCCAAACCGGCGGCCTGACGCAGGAGCGCCGGCGTGGGCGGGGTCTTCAGGACGAACGAGAACGTCCGGTCTTCGTAGATGGAGATCTCCACGGGAACGATCGAGCCCCGCTGGTTCTCGGTGGCGGCGTTGTACTGCTTGCAGAACTCCATGGTCTGGACCCCGTGTGGCCCGAGCGCCGTCCCCACGGGGGGCGCGGGGGTGCGCCCCCGGCCGGGAGCTGGATCTTCACGACCGCGAGGACGCGTTTCTTCGGTGGCATGGGTACGTCTCCTTACCTGGGTCCGCCGGCCTACAGCTTCGCGACCTGGCTGAATTCGAGTTCCACGGGGGTCTCTCGACCAAAGATGTTGACCAGCACCTTGAGCTTGAGCTGATCCTCGTTGATCTCGGCGATCTGGCCCGAGAAGTCCGCGAACGGTCCCTCTTTGACCCGCACCGTCTCTCCGACCTCGTGCTCGAGGCGTGGGCGGCTCCGCTTGGTGGGAGCCTCCGCCCCTTCGACCTTGACCTGGAGGATTCCCTCCACCTCCCGCCGAGACAGCGGCGTCGGTTTGGTGCCGGGCCCGACGAATCCGGTCACACCCGGGGTGTTCCGGATGACCGACCAGCTATCGTCGTCGAGTTCGCAGCGGCACAGGAGGTAGCCCGGAAACACCTTCTTCTGGACCACCACCTTCTTGCCGTTCTTGAACTCGATGACATCCTCCATGGGGATGACCACCTCATAGATCCGGTCCTCCATGTTCATCGACACGGCCCGGCTGTGCAGGTTGGACTTCACCTTGTTCTCGTAACCCGCATAGGTGTGGACGACGAACCACCGTCCGGGCTGGTCGTAGGGGCTGACGACGAACGGCTCCTCGTCCTCGTCGTCATCCTCGTACTCGGACTCGACCTCGGACTCGGTCTCGGTCGCAACGTCGGCCTCGGCTGCAACCCCGGGCTCGACCCCGAGATCGGCCTCGGCTGAGACGTCCTCTGCCTGGGCTGCCGCCGGTGCGCTCTCCCCGGCCGGGTCCGGTCCGATTTCGGGCGCGTCGGCATCGGCCGAGCCGGTTCCCTCGTCGTCGCCCGAGGGCGCATTGGTTTCGTCGTGGGTCACAGTCACACCGATCACGTCTTGAACAGCCAGAGGACACCCTTGGCAAAGGCGTAGTTGAGAATGAAGATCAGGACCATCAACGACAGCAGCGTGACCAGCGTCACCGTGGTGTAGTTGATGACCTCGGACCTGTTGGGCCAGGCCACCTGTCGAAGCTCAGAGCGTACCTCGCGCAGGAACTGTCCCGGACGGAACGGCTCGCGCTTGGGGGGCCGACGCGGCGGCGCGGCCGTGCGCTTGGGCGCAGTCTCCCCATCGGGATCCTGCCCCTGGCGCTGCATGGCTCGTTTCTGTTCTCGGTTCACGCGCTTTGTCCTTCGACCGTTTCGGGGGGTGAGCAGGGCAGGAGGGACTTGAACCCCCAACCTTCGGTTTTGGAGACCGGTGCTCTACCAGTTGAGCTACTGCCCTCTGCCGACCGCCATGCCGGGAACGGACGGGCCGAACACAGGAGCGGTTGCCAAGGTTATCACCGGACCGCCCGGAAATCCCAGGCGATCGGGGGATCCGGGGGCCCGGCCCCCGCCGGTCCGTCGATCCCGCCGGGTCCCGTCTCTACCGGGTCTCCTTGTGCAGCGTCTGCTGGCGGTCCCACCGGCAGTATTTCTTCAACTCGATCCGCTCACGGTCGTTGAGCTTGTTCTTGGTCGTGATGTAATTCCGCCGTTTGCACTGCTCGCACGCCAGGGTGACCTGGATCCGCTTGTCGTTCTTTGCCACGGTGACTCCCTTGCCCACGCTCGACCCCACGGGCCGAGGGATCGAATTGATGCCTCGTTCTGGTACTGCCGACCTCTGGTCCTGCCCACTCCTGATACGTCCTGCGGTTCTACAACTGGTAGCGGCGGCCGGACTCGAACCGGCGACCCCACGATTATGAGCCGTGTGCTCTAACCAACTGAGCTACGCCGCCACGGGCGAGCCCCCTGTCGGAATCGAACCGACGACACCAGCCTTACCATGGCTGTGCTCTGCCGACTGAGCTAAGGGGGCAGTGCGACTCCAGCGACCACCAGACGGGCAAGCATAGCCAAAGTGGTGGCCACCGAGAGCGCCAGGCCGCCCTCGCTACCATCGTCGGATGCGCATCCGCCTGATGAGACCCTCCGACGCCGAGCCGATCCGGGCCATCTACAACGCCGAGGTGACCGGATCCACCGCCACCTTCGACCTGGTCCCGCGCACGCCCGAGGAGCAACAGGATTGGATGGCCGAACACCGCGGACCCCATCCTGCCGTGGTGGCCGTCGACGACGAGGACCTCATCCTCGGATTCGGGTCGCTCTCGATGTTCAGGAACCGTCCCGCCTACGCCACCACGGTCGAGAACTCCGTCTACGTCGGTGCTTCGAGGCGGGGGGTGGGGGTGGGTAGGGCCCTGCTCGACGAGCTCGTGGTCCTGGCCGGCCAGCACGGATTCCATACCGTCATCGCCCGTGTCGGTGGCGGCAACGAGGCCTCCATCGCCCTCCACCTTGCCTGCGGCTTCCAGATGGTGGGCGTGGAGCGGGAGGTGGGCCGCAAATTCAATCGCTGGCTGGACGTCTCCGTCCTGCAGCGCCTTCTCTGAGCCGATCGTCATCGGCGCCGGCAGGGCGGGCGGACCCATCCGCCGAGGTCCGGCAGGGCGGGCGGACCCATCCGCCGAGGTCCGGTCGGACAGGGGGTGGTCGGGCCCCAGGTCTGGGTCAGGCTGCAGGTGCAGAGGCCAGCGGCGACGGGGCGACCGACCGACGCCCGCTCGAGCTGACCGCCGAAGGGTCCCACCCCTCGAGCGGAACGGTGAGCACCACCAACATCCACAGCAACGTCAGGACGATGAGGAGGGGGTCGCCGTGGATGAGGCTGTTGACCAGCTGGGTCCCGCCGGGCAGTTCGATGAACGCCGTGACCATGGACAGACCGATGATCAGTGACCGCAGTCGTCCGAGCGCCACCGGAGCCAGGAGGATCAGGCCCCACGACAGGTACCAGGGCTGCACCACCGGCCCCAGGCCCACGAAGAGCAGCAGCGTGATTCCCAGGGCCTTCAGGGTCCCGATCCGGTCGCTGTTCAACAGCAGCCAGACCCCGGCCACGGCCGCAGCCAGGAGCCCGAAGAACCGCGTGACGGTGAGGACCCCGCCCAGGCCCACCCCGATGTGGAAGAAGTGGCCGATGCCGGTGAACGCCAGAGCCAGCGAGGTGGTCGGTGCGGTCCACGACCGCACCGCACCGGGTGTCCCGAGGATGGTCACCCACCCCCAGCCGAGCCCGCTCACATAGGAGAAGAAGCCTAGCACGCCCGCGCCGATCAGACCCGCGGTGACCACGGGCCGTATTCGGTCACGGGTCGACGCCTGGGGCCCGAGCCAGCTCCATCCGATGTAGAGGATCCCGATGGCGGCCGGAGCCTTGATGGCCGTGGCCAGGGCACAGAGCAGGATGCCCACGATCGGGCGCTTCTCCTTGGCTGCCGTCAGCCCGGCCACCAGGAGCCCGAGCATGAGGGCGTCGTTGTGCGCACCACCGATGAGGTGGAGCAGGGTCACCGGGTTGAGGACCATCAAAGTGAACAGCTCGGCGCCGTCGCGGTGGTACAGCTTGGCCAGCTTCGGTACGCAGGCCGCGATCATCAGCACGCCGGCCAGGGCCAGCAGACGGAGGAGCACGATGGTGGCCAGCTCGTTGTGGAAGGTGATCCGGGCGAAGAGGCCGTCGATCTGGAGGAACAGCGGCCCATAGGGAGCCGGGGCGTTGCCCCAGAGCTGGTCGACCGGGGCGGTGTAGCTGTTGTTCCCGAGTTCGAAGGGACCGTAGAGGTAGGGGTTCATGTGATGGCTGACCATCTCGCCCTGGGCCGCGTAGGAGTAGGCGTCGCGGCTGAACAGGGGGGCGATGACCAGCATGGGTAGCGACCACAGGGCGAACACCCACATCATCTTCTTGATGGCCACGCCCGGGCACCGCGGCGTAGAGGCGGGTCATCCCCCACCAGACCCTCATGAGCAGCAGGAGCCCGCCGTACACGGCGGCCAACGTGAAGTAGACGCCCCACTGGCTGGCCCCGTCGGTGCTCGGCACACCGAAGAACCAGACCCCGGGCATCTCGAGCTTGAACGGGGAACTGGGCAGGGATGCGCCGATGGCGATGGCCATCATGGCCACGAACCCCAACAGCGCCGGTCGCAAGACCAGCCCGTAGGGCCTGACCGGATCCTCCTGCCACTCGTCGTCGATCGGATCGGCGCTCTCGTCCCCCGTCCGATCGGCCGGCCCGAAGAGACCGGTCAGGGATCGCCAGCCGGCGTAGCCGACTTCGACGGCGAGGGACCGAGATCGAGTGTGGAGGGAGCCCGACGCCTGGAGGTCCTGATCGTCGGACTCTCCGGCCGCCATGATCTCGGATGGCATGAGGTTCGGGTTTCTCCTCGATCGTTCTGCTGCAACCGGGGCCTGGCTCCCGAAAGATCAGGAACCGGCAGCATCTCTGTGCCTCGAGGGATGCTGTTGCAACAGTGAAGGTCGGCTGATCCTGGCGGTCCCCCCGACTGGCACTACCAGGACTTACATCACGATCGACCGCAGCCAGCCAGCGGCTGCACCCGATTCTGTAACCCTATTGTAATCAGTCGGGGGAAGGTAGCAAGTAGCCCCCCGGGGGGCACCGGGGGGCACGGTCCGTTCCCTTCCGCGGGCCGCGCCGGGCTCCCCTCGACGGTGCGGGCCGCAACAGTTCCGGCCACACCCGGGCACCCCGGGCGCCCCGGGCGCCCCGGGCGCCCCGGGACACGGGACGGGCTCACGAGGCCGGGGCCGGAGGGCACGGGGACAGCACCTTCGTGGTCAGGAGCACGGTGCCGAGAGCCACCCAGGCGTTCCCGTAGTAGGTCTGGCCGTTGCCTCCGCTCTGGGCCTGTGCCAACAGGGCGCCACCCTGGCTGCGTTGGCCGGCCGCATCGGCCGAGGCCGCCGAAGCCACCAGGCCCAAGTCGTTGGAGTACGTGCTTTGGACCGCGCCCGTCAGCCCGTAGGCCAGATACGAACCGGAGGCGGCCAGCCCGCGGATGGTGGACCAGTCGTCGGCCGACAGGGCCCGGCCGGAGGCGGTGCAGTCCGCGGCGTACCAGACGGGGACGCGCTGGGCGTCCAGTCCGTAGGAGGGGGGCTCGCCCCCGGACGGGGGGCTCGATGCGGAGATGGCGCCCGACGGCGCCAACAGCGCCCAGTCGGGAGGGAGGTAACGGGTGGAGTCTCCGCCCTGCAGTTCCGACACCACCTGCTCACTGTTCGCTTCCAGTTGCGTCCAGCGCGGGTCGCCGGAGGCCTTGGCCAGTGCCGCCATGGCCTCGGGCGAGAAGTAGCTGGGGTCGACCGAGTAGGGGGCGTTCCGGGCCCAGGGGCCGGCCACCAGCTCGAGGCGTCCGCCGCTGACCACGGTCTCGTTGGCCAGCACGGCCGAGGCCACGGCCAGACCGTCGGTCTCGTAGGTGGGATCACCAAATGATCTGGCCGCCAGCACCAGGGCCCAGGCCGTGTCGAGGTCGGCATCGGTGGCGGCACCCGTCCCCACGATTGCCCCGTCGCTCCAGCGGTAGGCGAACAGGCCGCTCGGCTGCTGCAGGTTCTCCTTGGTCCAGTTCCAGATGGAGGCGAAGCGGGCCGCGTCGTGGGTGGCGACCGCCAGCAGCATGCCGTAGGCCTGGCCCTCGCTCACGGAGTCGCCACCCTGATCGCGGCGGACGATCCGCCCGTCGGAGGCCTGGTACTCGTCGAGGAAGGTGGCGGCCAGGTGCATGGCGGACGGGTCGGTGGTGATGACGGTGGTGGCCGACGTGGTGGTCGGGGAGGAGCAGCTGGACAGGAGAACGGAGCCCAGGACGACCAGGATCACCGCGGCCACCGCGGCCACCGAGGCCGCCGAGGCCGGGTTCAGCCGACCGGCACGGTTCGATCTGGATGCGCCATGGGCCACCGACATGCCATCAGTATGGGAGCCGGGTCAGGAATTTGCATGTCGGGACGGCGCCGGGCGCAGACGGCTGACGAGCTCGGGGACGCGGGAGCCGGAGAGGCCCGGAGGGGTCAGGCCGGCGCCAGCGCCAGGACGGTGTGGGCCGGGGTCGGGGGTAGGCCGACCTCGGGACGTCGATGGTCTCTGGCCCCGGTGATGCTGAGGGCGGCGGCAAAGGCCACCACCAGCACCACGATGGCCACGGCGATGATCACCCGACGCGTGCCCCCGGCTGGACGATCCGGGCCCCCACCCGGTGCATCGACCACACCGGCACTCGGCGCGTCGGTTGGCGCAGAGTCCTCCGGATCGCTCACACCGACTCCAGGGCCGGGGTGACGATGTCGGGCCCGCCGAGCTCGTCGACCTCGTCGACGTCTTCCTCGGGCGGCGCCACGGCGACGGCCGGGTCACCCACCAGGGCGGGCCAGATGCCGACCAGCATGACCACGGCGTACAGCATGGCGAAGGCCAGGTTGTTGACGACGGCGGGGGTGAGTCCGATGGCGGCGATCCCGTACGCCGCCGTCACGGCGAAGACACCGAGGAAGGCCAGGGCCGGCACGACACTGCCCGGCTCCCTCCTCTGCGAACTCTGCTTGGCCGTGACCACCCAGACCATCTTGCTGCCGGTGAGGACGTAGATGGCGGCTGCTATCTGGATCCAGAAGTTGGCGATGTAGAGGCAGTAGGCCTCGAAGGTGTACGAGCCCCCGCCGGCCGCGGCCACGATGATCAGGCTGACGATGTAGTACGGGGCGAAGTAGAGGACCATCTGCGCCGGGGAGGAATTACTGAAGGGTTGGGCGCCGGTGAAGATGAAGATGACCGGGAGGGACAGGTAGAGGAGGATGGTCCAACCGGTCAGGAAGAACGAACACGAGTGCATGTACTGGAGGCGGATCCGGAGGGGGATGTTGCCCCGGATGACCAGACCGATGGCGTAGACACAGCCTCGTGCCCAACGGAGCTGCTGGCTCACGTAGGCGGACATGTCCTCGGGACCCAGGCCCCGGGCCAGTACCTGGTTGATGTACACGATCTTCCACTGGGCCTCTTGCAGCTTGATGGACAGCTCGACGTCTTCGATCAGGCCGGCGACGGGGAAGCCGCCCACCTCGTCGAGGGCAGCCCGGCGGACCAGGAAGTTGGTCCCACAGCAGATCATCGCCCCGAGGGTGTCCTTGCCCCGGCCTATGGCACCGAAGAAGAGGTCCTGTTGGGACGCAGCGGCCGCGGCCAGCCGGCCGGTCGAGGCATTGGAGTAGTACTGCGGGGTCTGGACGACGGCGCAGTCGGGATCCTCCATACCGCCCAACGTGACCTCGAGGAAGCGGGGGTCGGGAACGTGGTCGCAGTCGAAGATGGCCACGAACGGGGATTCGGCGAAGGCCAGGGCGTGATTGATGTTGCCGGCCTTGGCCCCGGCGTTGTCGCCCCGGTGGATGTAACGGGCTCCGCAGGCCTCGGCCAGTTCGGCCAGCTCGGGCCGGCCGGCGTCGTCCAGCAGGAAGACGTTCACCACCCCGCCGCGGATCTCACCGGCCGCGGCCACGACCGGCGCCACCACGTCGAGCGGCTCGTTGTACACGGGGATGAAGACGTCCACGTCCGGTGGCGGTCCGACCAGCGCCGGAAAAGGAGGGCGCCGCCGACGAGGCCAGACGGTCCACATGAAGCCGATGCCCTGAAAGAAGTTGAAGATCTGCGCGGTAACGAGGGCCCCGAAGAGATACGGGTTGCCGACTCGTTGCGGCACCAGGAGCCACAGCAGGTACCCGACGGAGAACATCACGCCGATGGGAAGGAGGATTCGGAGCCGCCGGTCGATCGACCTCCACCGTTTGGCCGGGATCTCGACCGGGGTCTCCCGACGCACGTCGTCCGGTCTCATGGCCGCATCGACGATGCTCACTTGTACACCCAGACCTGGACGTTGGGGAAGAGCCAGTGCGCCGACACATGATCGCGGTAGCCGAGGTAGCCGAGGGCGCGTGCGTACACGGTGCGGTCGGACGTGTTCATCAACTGGTTGCTGGCCACCACGTAGAGGGTGTGTCCGGCCTTCAGCTTGGGTTTGGCCGTGAGCGGGACGTAGCTGATCTTGGGTTCGTAGTAGGCGAACACCGTGTTGAGCTGCGAATTCACCGGGTCGTAGAGGATGGTGTCACCGGGGCGAGCATGGGCATCCACTCGGGCGATGGCCTCCCTGAAGTTGTACCGGCGGGGGTTGGAACTCGAGAACTGCTGGTCGAACAGAGCCACCGCCATCACCCCGACGATAGCCAGGACGACGATGGTCAGCGCCGCGTTCTTCTTCGCCACCGAGGTCACCCCCCGGGCGATCAACAACAACACGATGGGGACGATGGTGGACAGGTACCGGACGTCACCCAGGGTGGACTGGAACTGGGCCAGGACGAACATGGCCGCCACCGGTACCGCCACCGCGGCCATGAACAGGTAGGTGACCCAGGTGGACCGACGCCCGAGCAGAGCCAGGCCAGCCAGCATGATGAACGGCCACAGCGAGATCACGTCGGACATCACGACGTTGGAGTGGAATCCGAACACGGCGTAACCGAAGTTGGTGATGACCGAGTAGATGGTGAGGCTGCCGCCGGCCACGCCGGCGGTGGCCGCCCCCCCGAACGCCTGCCCGGTGGCCTGGTGGATCGAGAACTGCTGCTTCATCAACAGGCCCAGGGGGACCAGGGCCACGAGCATCGGCACCACGCTGAACAGCCACGCCCGGAGCAGGATGCCGGGTCGGTCCCTGCGCCGGAAGCGCACGACGATGGCCCCGACGAAGACCAGCTGTTGGACCACGAGCTGCCAGATCCCGAAGTACTGCGTGGCGATCATGGCCACGCTGGCCAGGGTGTAGACGACCCAGGGGTACCAACCCCCCCGGTGGAAGATGCGGAGCTGGGCCCAGAGGGCCAGCACGCTGAACACCATCAGCATGGAGTACATGCGGGCTTCCTGCGAGTACCACACCGTGTACGGGGCGACGGCCACGAGGACGGCGGCCACCGCACCGGTCCGCCGGTCGTAGGCCTCCTTCCCCAGCAGGTACACCAGCGGGATCAAGACGATCCCGAACCAGATCGACGGCACCCGCACGGCAAAGTCCCCCACGCCGATGAGCCGGATCGACGCCCACAGGACGGTGAAGTACAGCGGAGGGTGGACGTCGGTGGTGGCCAGTCGGTGGATCATCGCCCCGTAGGGCATCTTGGCCTCGGACACGCTGATCGCCTCGTCCAACCAGAGGCCGCGTGGGACATCGAGCCGGATGGCTCCGCCCACCACCATCGAAGCCATGACCACCAGCGACGTGGGCCGGGAGATCGACACTCCGAGCCTGGAGATCCAACGGACGACCCTCGACGGTCGTCGCCTGCGATCCTCCTCGGGGAGTACCTCGATCCGATCGAGGTCTTCGTCCACCTCGTCGTCCAGCCGCCTCGGACCGGGCGGTTCGAGCAGTGTGGTGGCCGCCCCGTTGGATCCGGCCCCGTTGGAACCGGCCCCGTTGGATCCGGCCCCGTTGGAACCGGCCCCGTTCGTGCTCGTCCCGTTGGAACCGGCCCCGTTCGTGGCCGTCCCGTTGGCAGCCTCGCCGCCGGGCATCCTCAGGAACTCCACGCCAACCGCGGGGAAGCGATCGACGCGGCCGGAACGGGCCGGCCCTTCGACTGGTCCCGCTGGTTGATCCTCGACGGGGACGACCGTCTCCGGTGCCCGACCGGTCAGTTGGAGCTGTCCGGCGGGGCCGCGGGACACCCGCCGAGGGGGGAGGCGCTCCCGCTCCTGACGATCCGGTGCGTTGTCCGCCGGGGGGATGAGCTGCTCCCGACCTCCCCCACCATCTCGTCGGGGACCAGGAAGGCGCGGCGCCGGGGGATCTCCCCGGTGACCGGCACCGACCCGCTCATCGCGTCGATCGAGGCCCTGTCGGGGCGCGCCTGTACCGCCCGCCCCAGGCCGGCCTCCAGGCTCGACAGTCAAGATCCACCTGCTAGCAGGTGCGCGCGGTCCCCTCGAATCACCTTCGCCGTCCATTCCAAGCGCCGGTACCCCAAGTACTGAGTACTGCCCAACTCCGTGATGCACGAACCTCATCGCGTGGAAGGTTCATTCACGCCTCAGACTAACAGTAGGTCCCTCTCTATTGACATAGGGTTTATCACTAGCGATCTGCTCATTCAACGTGGTTATTTGACGACGCTCCGCGTTGTTTCGGCCCTATTCACCGTCACCTCGAGGTACCCCGTCGGTGCCCCGCGGTCGACCGGTCGAGTTCCGCCGAGCCCGTCCTGGGCGAAGTAGTGACCATCATCGAACGATCGGCCGGGCCAGTCCCGGCCGACCATCCGCCTGTAGCGATTCCCGACCATGAGCAGGGGGAACCGACGCGCCCGCCGGCACGGCTCGACGTCGCCGGCCCGGAAGGATCATCAGTTCGTGCACTCAGGGGGGCGCCCTTTCCCAACCTGGCCAACCATCGGTCGCACTCAGACTGCACGACGGCGCCAAAGCAAACAAGCCACGACACCGACCGGCCGTGAATAGTGAGTAAACCACTACTTTCAGTGATATTGATAGCACCTGGAGTGGCATATTTCTGTTGCAAGCGGACAGGCCCGCCGGCTATCTGGCCACCTATCCCCTCGTCTCCCCCTCGTCGCCCGGTGGCCGGTGCTCGGAGGTCCGGACACTGGGGTGGCGTCGTCGATCGATCGGGTCCGTACCGAGGGTGCCGACGCCAGAAATGCCAAATGCCCCGGCCAAAACGCCAAATCAGCGCTTTGACCAGGGCATTCGTGGTGTGGGCCGGGTAGGATTTGAACCTACGTAGCTTGCGCGGCAGATTTACAGTCTGCTCCCTTTGGCCACTCGGGCACCGACCCGCAGGCCGGAAGGATATCGCCTGGTGCCGGAGTACTGTTTCGCTATGCCCACCTTCGACGTCGTCTCCGAAGTCGACATGCAGGAAGTCCGCAACGCCGTGGACCAGGCCAACCGCGAAGCGGCCACCCGGTTCGACTTCAAAGGCACCGACTCCTCGATCGAGGTCTCGGACACCGAGCTGATGCTCTCGTCATCGACCGAGGACCGACTGCGCGCCCTCTACCAGGTCCTTCAGGAGAAGCTGGTCAAGCGTCAGGTCTCCCTCAAATCCTTCGACGTCGGCAAGATCGAGGAGGCATCACGGGGTTCGGCCCGACAGCGACTGGGCATTCAGGCCGGCATCTCCTCCGACCACGCCAAAAAGATCAACAAGTTCGTCAAGGAGATCGGCCTGAAGGGCGTGAGCTCGCAGACCCAGGGGGACCAGCTGCGCGTCAACGGCAAGAAGCGGGACGACCTGCAGACCGTGATCAGCGCGCTGAAGGCGGAAGACTTCGGCATCCCGCTGCAGTTCAACAACTTCCGCGACTGAGCTCTCGACGGGACCGGTCGTAGGGGAAGGAGCCGGGCCGAGGCACCTGCACCGCTCCTCACCGCCGCCGACCGTGGGAAGCCCTCCTCACCGACCATCCGAGGAGTGAGACCACCAGTACCGGCAGGATCAGGGCCGCCGCCGTCCGGGCCGAGCGGTCCACACAGAGCCAGGCCACCGCGCCCAGCACCGCCACCACCCCGACGAACAACTCGGGGGTGTCCCCCACCAAGAACTCCCACCAGAAGTGACCGAACCCGACGACCATCCGCACCGGCAGTGGTCGACCGGGTCCACCGGGGGCCGCGCCGTCAGGATCAGCCACGGCCGGACTCCCCGGACGGTGCCGGGTGGCCCACCGGGGTACGGGCCTCACCACCCAACAACCGGACCATGGCCCACGCCACCGCGGCGTACGCCGCCACCAGCACCGGAATGGCCAGGTCGGATCCGGGCCAGTGCACGCCGACGCCCTCACCGGACCAGAACGTCCCGAAGCTGACCAGCATCAGCCCCACGCCCATCTTCATGGCGTTCTCCGGCACCGAGGACAACTGGCGGGCCAGGATCACCCCCACGACCCCCACCACCAGCACCGCCGTGCCGGCGGCCGCCGAAGCCAGGCCGAGATTGCCAGAGGCGGTACCGAGGGTGATGACGATCACCACCACCTCCAGGCCTTCGAGGAACACCCCCTTGAAGGCCACGACGAAGCCGGTGGCGTCGCGACCCCGGGCCGGAGGGGCCGAGGACAACTCCGCCACCTGCTCGGCGAAGATGGCGTTCTCATCGTGCTTGGCCTTCAGCCCGCTCGACCTCAGGATGGCCTTGCGGAGCCACTGGAGCCCGAAGATCAGCAACAGCCCGCCGACGACCAGCCGGAGCGTGTTCAGCGGCACCAGACGGATCAGCGGGGGACCCAGAGCGAGCACCAGGGCGGCCAACGCCACCAGCGCCACCACCACGCCCTCGAGGGCCGACCGCCAGCCGCGGGTGACCCCGACCGCCAGCACGATGGTCAGCGCTTCGACCATCTCCACCGCACAGGCCAAGAAGACCGCCGTGACCAGTACCACCGAACCGCTGTGGGTCGTCGTGGCGACCATCACCACCTCACCGGGGCCGACGACCGGCCATCCGCTACGTACCGCGCCCGTCCCGGTCCGTCACCGGGCTCATCGACCGAGTCGACCGAGTCGACCGAGTCGCTCAGGGACGGCGATGCAGCTCGCAGGTCAAGCCGCCTCTACCAGCTCGTCGAGCTCCTCGACGGGGTGCACGTGGAAGAGGCGGTTGTACAGGAGGTACTTGAGCACCCAGAACAGGCCGAACGAGACCAGGTTGGCCAGCAGCACCACCAGCGTCTGCTCGCCGTGGCTCAGGTGGTACTTGATCCCGATGTGGCGGGCCACGGCGGCGCCGCCGATCGAGACCACGATGCCGATGGCCGACATGACCCAGAACGGCACGATCTCCCTCATCAGATGCGAACGACCGCCCTTGCCCCACACCCACTTCCGGTTGAGGTAGTAGGACGGGATGGTGGCCGTCACGTTGGCGACGACGGTGCTGATGATCTCTCCCCACAGGTGGAGCACCCCGAACACCAAGGCCAGCACGCCGAAGGACACGATGGTCGAGATGACCGACACCATGGTGTACCGGATCAGGCGCTTGGCCTCCGGTGTCTCGCGTTTCTGCCACAGGTGCTCGGCCCGCACCGCAATACTGGTCATCGGAGAGACCCTAGCCGTCGTCGCCCCGGACAATCTGGCGGGACGGGCCGCTCGGCCCGGCGCTCACAGCCGGTTGGCCCGGGCGATCCCACCGAACCACTCCGAGCTGGGTTTGGGACGGCGCTCGAACGTCCGCCGGTCGACGGCCACGAGTCCGAACGTGGGCCCGTAGCCGAGGATCCACTCGAAGTTGTCCAACAGGCTCCAGTAGAAGTAGCCCCGCACGTCGATCCCGTCGTCGAGACAGCGCCCCAGCCCGGTCAAAGCCCTGGTCACGTACTCGATCCTCGACTCGTCGTCGTCGGTTCCGATCCCGTTCTCGGTGACATAGATGGGCAGACCGCCGGTGACCTCGGAGGCTCGGCGGACAGTGCCCTCGAGGGCCTCGGGCCAGAACTCGTACCCCATCTGGGTGGTCGGCACACCCTCCTCCCCCTCCATGGGACCGTCGGGCCCGATCCGACGACGGGTGTAGGTCTGCACGCCGATGAAATCGTCACCCTCCGTGGCTTCGAGGAACACGTCCTCGGAAGGCCGCCTGATCCGCTCGAGCCAGTCCCCGCCGCCCGGCTCCACCTGGAAATCGGTCATCGACAAGGTCAGGCCCACCGGCGGATCGCCCGGGCCCGACCGGATGGCCTCGACCGCCTTGCCGTGGGCGCTCACGAGGGCCCGGTTGACGGCGTCCCGTCGTACCCGGTCCCGCACCCGGGGCGGGAAGAGACCGTGGCGCCAACCCATGGTGGCCACCACGTTGGGCTCGTTGAGGGTGCAGGCCATCCCGATGAGGTCGCCCAGGTGGGCGGTGACCCGTTCGCAGTAGCGGGCGAAGCGGTCGGGAGCATAGAGCGCCTCCCAGGTGCCCGAGGCGGCCAGCCAGCGCGGATGGGTGAAGTGGTGGAACGTGACCACGGGGATGAGGCCGTGCTCGTGACACGTCGCCGCCATCCTCCGGTAGTGGTCCAGGGCCACCGTCGAGAACTCCCCCTCCTCGGGCTCGATGCGACTCCATTCGAGGGAGAACCGGTACGAGGCGAGTCCCAGATCGGCCACCAGCGCGATGTCCTCGGGATAGCGGGTGAACGAGTCACAGGCATCGCCACTGACATCGATGCAGCCCGATGTCGGATCGTGCTCGAACGCCCACCAGTCGTTGTTGACGTTGCCCCCCTCGACCTGATGGGCCGCCGTCGCCGTGCCCCACAAGAAGCGGTCGGGAAAGTCCACGGTGGTCATCGACCGGTACCGTAGCGGCGCTTCCGGCGAGGCGTCGGTCCGACTCCCCCGCCGCCCCTCGGCGCCTTCCTCGCCTGGCAGGATGGAGAGGTGAGCGAAGCCCTTGACTTCCTGGTCGACCTGCTCGATCTCGAGCCCATCGAGGTGAACATCTTCCGCGGTGTCAGTCCCAACGAGGAGCGACAGCGCGTGTTCGGGGGCCAGGTGGCAGCCCAGTCACTGATGGCCGCGGGGCGGACGGTGGAATTCGGTCGCCCCCACTCCCTCCACGCCTACTTCCTCCGGCCGGGAGATCCCACCGTCCCCATCCTCTACGAGGTGGACCGCATTCGCGACGGCCGCTCGTTCACCACCCGGCTGGTGGTGGCCATCCAGCACGGGAGGGCCATCTTCAACCTGTCCGCCTCGTTCCATGTCGACGAGCCCGGTCTCACCCACCAGTTCCCCATGCCCGAGGTCCCCGACCCCGAATCCCTCGACTCCCTGGCCACCAGGCTCGAGCCCTACCGCGACGTGCTCGGGGACTGGTTCGCCAAACCGCATCCCATCGACCAGCGCCACATCGGAGAGCTCCCGTTCAGCCGCCAGGCCAGCAAGGAGCCCACCCAGAGGCTGTGGATCCGTGCCGACGGCATGCTCCCCGACGACCCCCTGCTGCACGCCTGCATCGCCACCTACGCCTCGGACATGTCCCTGTTCGACACCATGCTGGCCCCACATGACGTGAAGTGGGAAGACGCCAACTTCATGGGCGCCAGCCTCGACCACTGCATGTGGTTCCACCGCCCGTTCCGGGCCGACGAGTGGCTCCTCTACGACATGGACAGTCCCAGCGCCTACGGGGGCCGGGGACTGGCCCGGGGGTTCCTCTACACCCGTGACGGGGCGCTGGCCGTCTCCGTCGTGCAGGAGGGTTTGATGCGTGTGACGACCAAGGCCCCCCGGCGGTGACGAGCTCCGTCGCTGGGCGGAGCCGGCGGGCCGGCCGTTCGGCCGAGGCCGGGTGCGACAAGTCCCCGACCCGACGGCCCGATCAGCGGGCGGTCATCGGCACGTAGTCCCGTGCCTCGTCTCCGATGTACAGCTGCCTCGGCCGGGCGATCTTCGAGTCCTGATCCAGCATCTCCTGCCAGTGGGCCAGCCAGCCGGCGGTGCGGGGGATGGCGAACAGGACCGGGAACATCTCGAGGGGGAATCCCATGGCCTGGTAGATCAGGCCGGAGTAGAAGTCCACGTTGGGGTAGAGCTTGCGGGAGGTGAAGTACTCGTCGGAGAGTGCGATCTCCTCGAGCTTCAGGGCGATGTCGAGCAGCGGGTTCTTGCCGGTGACGGAGAAGACCTCGTCCGCGGTCCTCTTGATGATGGTGGCCCGGGGGTCGTAGCTCTTGTACACCCGGTGGCCGAAGCCCTGCAGCCGTCCACCCGATCCCTCCTTCACCGAGGCGATGAAGGGCTCCACGTTCTCGATGGAGCCGATCTCCGTCAGCATGCGGATCACCGCCTCGTTGGCGCCCCCGTGGCGAGGACCGTAGAGGGCGGCGGCGGCGGCGGCGGTGGCCGAGTATGGATCGGCATGCGACGACCCCACGGTGCGCATGGCCGTGGTCGAGCAGTTCTGTTCGTGGTCGGCGTGGAGGATGAAGAGCACGTCGAGGGCCCGGGCCAGGATGGGATCGGCCTCGAAGCGGGGTTCGGCGATCTTCCACATCATGGACAAGAAGTTGGACGTGAAGGGCAGGGAATTGTCCGGATAGACGAACGGCATACCCACGCTGAACCGGTGGGCGGCGGCTGCCAACGTGGGCATCTTGGCGATGAGCCGGATGATCTGCTTGTTGCGGGACTCGACGTCGAAGATGTCCTTGGCGTCGAGATAGAAGGTCGACAGGGCCGCCACGGCCGACACCAGCATGCCCATGGGGTGGGCGTCGTAGTGGAATCCCTCGAGGAAGCGCTTGCGCACGTTCTCGTGGATGAAGGTGTGAAGGGTGATCTCCCGTTCCCACTGGGTGTACTGCTCGGCGTTGGGGAGCTCACCGTTCAGGAGGAGGTAGGCCACCTCGAGGTAGGTGGAGCTCTCGGCCAGCTGCTCGATGGGATAGCCCCGGTAGCGGAGGATGCCCGCATCGCCATCGAGATAGGTGATGGAGCTCTCGCAGGCCGCCGTCGACACGAATCCGGGGTCGTAGAACCAGACGCCCGGAAGGAGCTTTCCCCACTGTGCGGCAGAGATGCCCCCGTTCTCGAACGGGATCTCGAGGGACTCGCCAGTGCGGTTGTCGGTGATCGTGATGCTCTCGGCCACGGAACCTCAGACCCTTCTGTCGTGGGACGAATCGTTCTCCGGACCCAATCCTAGATCCACACCCCCCACCGCTGACCAACCGGACCGGCCGTCACCGACCATCAAGAGGGTCAGCCCGACCTCAGGCCGGGCACCCCCGCCCGGTGCCGCGCCCGGTCGGCCCCCGGCGCGGGCGGGCCGGTGGCACCGGGCGGCCGACGCCGTCGGCGCCCGTGGGACCGAGGCGTCAGGGCGCGACGTCCAGCAGGAACTGTTGGGTGGTTCCGGCTCTGTCCAGTTGGTTGGGTGCCACGGCCACGGCGACCGTCAGTGTGTAACGGTGGCCGTTGGTCACCTTCAGCGGACTCAGGTCCAGCGCCATCGATGACCCCGCGCCCAGGTTCACGGCGACGTGGGAGGCCGACCCCCGGGTGCCGGCCGGGGGGAGCCCGGTGCCGGGTGGATCGGAGAGGACCAGGGTCTGGGACACCACCACTCCGGTCTCGGGCACCGTGCCGCAGTTGGTCACGGTCACCTCGGCGGTGACGGTTGCCGTCGGTGGGAGCACCGTGGCCGCGGCACCGGGAACGGCCGAGGTGGCAGCGGCGCAGTCGGAACTGAGCAGGCCCGGTCCGCCCGAGGCGACAGACGGCGGCACCAGCCCGATGGCGGTGATCACCAACCGGTGGAACGGAAGCAGGTTTTTGGCTCCGGCCAACGCCGCCGCCGTGGCCCCCAGGGCTACCGGGCCGAGGGGGGCCCTCACCACCGGAGGCGGCACCCACACGGACCCGGGCAGCCGGATCGGCAGCCGTTGCCGTTTGATCATGGAGGTGAGCGAACGATACGCGTCATCGGCGTGTTCGAAGACGAGGCCGGCACCGGCCATGGCTCTCGTCGCCTGGCCGATCGAGATCAGCGGAGCCGAGCTCACCGGCACCGACGAGGTGGGTGCACCGGCGACGGCCAGCGGGGTCATGCCGAGCAACCGGTCGATGGTGGCGCGGAGATCGGTGGTCGCCGTGTACCGGTCGCTCAGGACCGATGTGAATCGGTCACTGACATCGTCCGAGGGGAAGGGGGGAACCAGGTCAGCCGCCTGGACCGATTGCTGTCGGGTCGAGTCGACCGCCTCGTCGAGACCCTGTTCCAGCTGAGCCCGGGCCGTCAGGGGAAGGGATTGGTTGGTGAGGTCGGGCGCCTCCTCCATCAGAGCGGCCAGCTGCGACCCCGTCTGGTTCGAGGCGTGCACCACCGGTGAGGCGAGGGCCCCGTATCCGGAGTTGGTCGATTGCCGGTAGCCGGCCGACTGGGCATGGACCTCGACGAGCGATCCCACCGCCAGGATCGTGCCCGCCGCCACGATGAGCACGATCACGACCGTCCGACCCCGACCGCGCCCCCGCCTGGCCGCGGAACGAGCTCGTCTCCGTCGGGCCGATGGCATCCCGACGACGTTAGTGCTGCCGCTCCGTATGGGAGCTACAGCCGACGGCCCCCGTCAATCGGCCGAAGACGGCCGAAGACGGCCGAAGAGGTCAGTTGAGGTCTACCGGTCGTACACCGACGGCTCGGGGGAGCGCTGCACCTGTTTGGGACCACCCTTGACGATTCCGGGGGTTCCGGCGGTGATCAGATCGCTGGCCGTGCTCCGCCACTCCACCGTGGGCCGGATGGCGGCGATGTCGGCATGCTCCTTGTACTTGTCCGCCACGGCCAGGATCGACTGGATGACCGAGGAGGTGAGCAGGTGAGGCACGAGGCCGAGATCCAAGAGTTTGGTGTGGGCGGCCCGGTAGTAGTGATCTTCCTTTTCCACCCGCGGATCGGCCGTGTGGTCGATGACGGCCTTGCCGGCGAACTCGCTCACCACCAGGTCGGCCATCTCAGCGACGGAGAAGGACTCGGTGAACTGGTTGAAGACCCGGAACTCGCCCGGATCGGCGGGATGCTCCAACGCCAGCTCCACGCAGGCCAGGGTGTCGAGGATGTTGAGCATGCCCCGGGTCTGGCCACCACTTCCGTAGACCGTGAGCGGATGCCCGGTGACGGCCTGGACACAGAACCGGTTGAGCACCGTGCCGAAGACCCCGTCGTAGTCGAAGCGGGTGGCCAGGTCGGGATGGAGTGCGGTCTCCTCGGTGTCGTGGCCGTAGACGATGCCCTGGTTCAGGTCGGTGGCCCTGATCCCCCAGATCCGGCAGGCGAACATGATGTTGGCACTGTCGTGCACCTTGGACAGGTGGTAGAAGGAGCCGGGCTGCTTCGGGTACGGCAGCACGTCGGTGCGGCCCCGGTGGGTGATCTCGATGAATCCCTCTTCGATGTCGATGTTTGGCGTGCCGTACTCACCCATCGTTCCGAGCTTGACCAGGTGGATGTCCCGATCCTGCTCGGCGATGGCATAGAGCAGGTTGAGGGTCCCGGCCACGTTGTTCACCTGGGTGTAGACGGCGTGCTTCCGGTCGATCATGGAGTACGGAGCGGACCGTTGCTCGGCGAAGTGCACCACCGCATCGGGCCGGAAGGAGGCCAACGTCTCGCTGACGAAGGTGGCATCGGTCAGGTCACCGACGAACAGGTCCAAGGTGAGGTCCGAGATCTCCTGCCAGCACCGCACGCGGCGTTGGAGGCTGGCCACGGGGACGAGGCTGTCGACACCCATCTCGAGGTCGTAACCCCGTCGGGCGAAATTATCGACGATTCCGACACGATGCCCCTTGCGGGACAGGTACAGCGCGGTCGGCCATCCCAGATAGCCATCCCCACCGAGCACCAGGATTTTCACGTCTTGTCTCCCTCTCGCTCCGACATCTCTCCGCCTTATTACCCCCAATACCCCCGAGGACGGAGATGCACTCCACTACTTTTTACCATCAGTCAGCTTGGAATAGCCTGAGATCTGCAATCAAATCGTCACAATCGAGGACAAGAGCCGGCACGCAGAAGGCCCTGGCACCGCGCTCGCCTCGGAAAGTACGGGGTCTCGGCGGTTCCTGTGCAAACCCTTTTAATTCACTGTTCGTTCACCCGCGACGGGGACAAAAGGATCACGCGACCGTGGCCAAGTGTCAAGAGATGTGTCCGACCTGGTCCTACCTCAAGTGGTTTCGGGTGGATTGGGACGTACACGGACGCCCCCACCGCCATCGAACATCCGGTCAATCGGTTTCCCCGACTCGCCCACCGCCAGTGATCGGAGCGGCACCGGCCGTCATCGAAACCTCAACGGCGTCGGGGCGGGGCAGGATCGGCAGGTCGACCCCCGGTGGGCCGAGCTCGGGCGACTGCAGGGGCCTGGTCATGGCGTCGACCGGGGCCGGGCGGGGCAGCTCCTTCTCCCCCGCCGCGACGACTCCTTTGTCCACAAACCTCCTGGCCGTGACCAGAACCCGGCTCTCGAGCGACCCGACCGCCTTGTTGTAGGCGGCCACCGCGCTGTTCAGGCCCTTGCCCACTCCGGCCACGTGGTCACCGAGGACGGACAGGCGCTGGTAGAGCTCGGCTCCGTCCCGCTGGATCTCGCGGGCGTGCTCGGCCAGTGAGTCCTGCTGCCATCCGTAGGCCACCGCTCGCAGCAGGGCGATGAGCGAGGTCGGTGTGGCCAACAGGACATGGTTGGCCACGGCGTACTCCATGAGGCCCGGCTCGTGCTCCAGAGCCGCAGTCAGGAGCGGGTCCCCCGGAATGAACGCCACCACGAACTCCGGCGAGGGGTCGACCCGCTTCCAGTATTCCTTCTTCGCCAACGCGTCGACGTGGGCCTTCATCTGCCGGCCGTGACTGGCCAGGTGCACCCGGCGGAGCGACTCGTCGTCGACCTCGTTGGCGTCGAGAAAGGCCTGCATCGGCACCTTGGCGTCGACGGCCACGTTCTTCCCGCCGGGAAGGTGCACCACCATGTCGGGTCGCATCCTGCCGCTGTCGGCATCCGAGGTCACCTGCTCGTCGAAGTCGCAGTGCTCGAGCATTCCGGCCATCTCGACCACCCGGCGGAGCTGCAGCTCCCCCCAACGGCCGCGGGTCTGCGGCGAGCGGAGGGCCGTGACCAGGCTCCGGGTCTCCTTTTGGAGCTGGTCGTGCGATGTCGAGAGGGTCTTCATCTGCTCGGTGAGGGTCGTGTAGGCCCGTTGACGCTCAACCTCGAGCCGCTGCATGCCCGCCTCGTACTTCCCCAGCTGCTCACCGATCGGCTTCAACAGCTGTTCGATGGCCTCCTGCCGTTTGGCCAACTCCCCGTCGGCCGCCTGGCGGGTCTCATTGAGCTTGGTGTCTGCCAGCTGCAGGAACTGCTCGTTGTTCTGTCGCAGTGCGATGGACGAGAGGCGGGAGAACTCCCCCGTCAGCTGGCGTCGCGTCTCTTCGAAGGCCTCGGACCGCTCGGCGGCGGCATGGCGCTCGTGTTCGAGTTGGGCGGCCAGCCCGACCCGCTCCGATTGGAGCGTGGCCATCCGGCGGTGCTGCTCGTCGACTTGGGCCCTCACTTCCTGTATCTCGGTGGTCAGAGCCTGGTTCTGGCCCATGACGTCGGCGAGACGGGCTTCGGCGGTGCGGGCCGCCGTGACATGGTTGGCTCGGACCAGCAGGCCGACGACGACGCCAACCGCAGCTCCGGCGATGAGCCCGACGATGAGTCCGGTGATCATGACGAAATCCTCCTCGGGGCCCAGACGGACCCCGTGGCCAGCGTACCGATGGGGTGTGCCGGTCCAGGGGGACGCTCGGTTCCACGCCCACCCGAAGAGCGGGCGAGGATGCCGAAATCGTCCCGCACCAGGTGCGGAAGGGGCTGACGGCCTGTGCCAGCATGGGACGATGCATCGCGTGGTGATCGTCGGGGCAGGCTTCGGCGGCCTTTCGGCGGCACAGGCCCTCATCGGCCAACCGGTCGAGGTGACCATCGTCGACCAGAGGAACTTCCACACGTTCCAGCCCCTGCTGTACGAGGTGGCGACGGCCGGCCTCGAAGCCGGCGACGTGGCCTATCCGGTCCGTGCCATCTTCGGGCGCAGCAAGAACGTGACCTTCCGGTTCGGCACCGTCACCGGCGTCGACTGGGACCGCGGCCAGGTCGACCTGGAGGACTCGAGCTTTCTGCCCTTCGACTCGGTCATCGTGGCCAGCGGCGCCTCCGCCCGATACTTCGGCATTCCGGGGGCCTCGGAGTTCAGCTTCCCGCTCTACACCCTCCGTGACGCCCGCACCTTGCGGGACCATGTGCTGCGTCGTCTCGAGGATGCGGACGCCGGCCCCGAGGCGGGCTCGAAGGGACTGCTGACGTTCGTCGTCGTGGGGGGTGGACCCACCGGCGTGGAGGTGGCGGGGGCACTGGCCGAGCTGCTGGACGTCGCCGTCCGCCATGACGGTTTCACCTTCGCCCCGGGTGAGAGCAGGATCATTCTGGTCGACGGCCTGGACCGGCTCCTGACCCCGTTCAAGGCCTCGGCCGCCGCCTACGCGTCCCGCACGCTGGCGGACCGCGGCGTCGAGCTGAGGCTCGGCCACATGGTCCGGTCCGTGACCGAGTCGTACGTGGAGCTGGACGACGGCTCACGGATCGACACCCGGACGGTGGTGTGGGCCGGAGGTATCTCGGTCGAGGGCACCGTGGCTTCGGAGCTCGGCCAGCCGACCGGGCCGAACGGTCGCCTGCTGGTGAACCCGGACCTCACCCTCGAGGGTCGTCCCGACGCCTTCGCCATCGGCGACGCCGCCGCCGTCCTGTGGGGACCTGGATCGGGCCGGTCGGATGACATCTGCCCACAGCTGGCCCAGGTGGCCATCCAGTCCGGGCGGCACGCGGCCGAGCAGATCCTGCGGAGGACCCAGGGACGCCCGACGGAGGCGTTTCGCTACCGGGACAAGGGGATCATGGCCACCATCGGGCGAAGGGCCGCCATCACCGAGTTCCCCCGGGGTCTGGTGGTCCGCGGGACGCTGGGCTGGCTGGCCTGGCTGGGCTTGCACATCGTCTATCTCATCGGGTTCCGCAACCGGATCGTCGTCCTCATCAACTGGTCCTGGCGATACCTGTCTTGGGGATCCGGTCCACGGGTGATCGTGGGTGACCAACTCGAGCGACGGGGGCTGGACGATGACGGGCCCCACCTGGACGACCGGACCCGCCGACCGGAGGTGCCGGGCCACGATTGAGCAGCGGCCACCGAGGGGCCGGGGGTCCCGTCCGGGCCGATGATGTCCGGCCGCTGACGCGGGTACGGTAGCTCGTGTGGACGACACCCTCGAGCTGATCGACCGGAAGGTCCTGCAGCTGTTCGCCCTGGTGGGCGAGTCGGTTTCCGGGGCCACCGACGCCCTGCTGTCGGGCGATCGGGAGGCGGCCAAGGCTCTGGCCGACCGGGACGAGGTCGTCGACACCCTCTACCACGACATCGAACAGCTGACATTGGAACAGCTGACGGTGTCCGGTATCACTTCCCCGGAAGACCTTCGGTTCCTCGTGACGGTCATCCGGATGCTGCCGGACCTGGAGCGGAACGGCGACCTGGCCGAACACGTCGCCCGTAGGGCCGCCCGCGGCCTCGGAACCGAGCTGTCGGCGCGGAGCAGGGGCCTGGTCGAGCGGATGGGCGAGGTCGCCATCCACATGTGGCGCGCCACCACGGACGCCTACGCCGAACGGCTCCCGATGGGCGAGTCCTTGGTGGACACGCTCGACGACGAGATGGACGATCTGCACGTGAGCCTCACGGTGGAGGTGGTGGCCGGAACGATGCCGCTCCCCGTGGCCGTCGAACTCGCCATGGTGGCCCGCTTCTACGAGCGATTCGGCGACCACGCCGTGAACCTGGCCAAGCGGGTGGCGGTGCTGGTCCCGACGGCCGGGTAGGACCTCCCGATCACCCTGGCCCGGTCGCGGCGGAGCCCCTGGGCCCGTTCGGCTGGTTGGCGGGTCGGCTCCGGCCCGCGCCGGCGAACAGGCGAACGGGCGATCAGGCCGTCAGGCCAGGACGCCCCTCGCCACCAGGGCCTCGGCGATCTGGACGGCGTTGAGGGCCGCTCCCTTGCGCAGGTTGTCGCCACTCACGAACAGGGCCAGCTGCCGACCGCCGTCGCCGTCGCCGTCGCCGGCCGGCCTCAGACGACCCACCAGCGATGGGTCCCGACCGGCTGCCCTGAGTGGCGTCGGGAGCTCGGAGAGCTCGACCCCGGGCGCCACGGCCAAGAGCTCCGACGCCTGTTCGGGGCTGAGGGGTCGCTCGAACCGGGCCACGATCGAGAGGCAGTGGCCGGTGAAGACCGGGACACGGACGCACGTGCAGGTGACCTCGAGCTCCGGAATGTCGAGGATCTTGCGACTCTCGTCGCGGAACTTCTGCTCCTCACTGGTCTCACCGGTACCGTCCGTCACCAGCGAGCCGGCCAGGGGTACGACGTTGTGGGCGATGACATCGGGGAAGGTGACCGGGCTCGGGAAGTCGACGGCGTTCCCGTCGAAGGTGAGGCCGGCAGCCCCGTCCACCGTCTTGAGCAGCTGGCCTTCGAGCTCTGCCACCCCGGCCAGACCGGCACCCGACACGGCCTGGTAGGTGGAGACGATGAGGCCCACGAGGCCGGCGGCGTCATGGAGCGGTTTGAGGACCGCCATGCCCACCATCGTCGTGCAGTTCGGATTGGCCACGATGCCCTTGGGCAGGCTGTCCAGCGCTGCGGCGTTGACCTCGGGGACCACCAGGGGAACCTCGGGGTCCATCCGCCAGGCGGAAGAATTGTCGATGACGACGGCTCCGGCGGCGGCGAATCGCGGGGCCAGCTCCCGTGATGCGGCGGCTCCGGCCGAGAAAAGGGCCACATCCACGCCGGTCGGATCGGCCGTGGCAGCATCCTCCACCACCACCTCGACACCGCCCGTCCCGAGCCGGCGGCCGACCGACCGCTCCGACGCGAACAGACGGATGTCGTCGAAGGGGAAGTTCCGTTCGTCGAGGATGGCGCGCATCACCGTGCCGACCTGACCCGTCGCGCCCACCACAGCCACTCGCATGGCCTTCAGTCTACGGGAGCGGCGCCACCCGATCGGACCCGCTCAGTCCGGTCAGGTCAGGTCCGGTCCGGTCAGGTCAGGTCAGGTCCGGTCAGGTCCGGTCCGGTCCGGCCAACCCGAAGGCCCCGTGCAGGGCCCGCACGGCCTCCTCGGCCGCCTCGGCCCGCACCATGCACGAGATCCGGATCGATGAGGTGGAGATCATCTCGATGTTGATCCCCGAGGCGGCCAGGGTCTCGAACGTGAGCGCCGTCACCCCGGGATGCGTCTTCATGCCGGCACCGACCAGCGACACCCGGGCCACGTCGGCGTCGCTGTTGACCCCGGTGGCTCCGAGCTCGGGCACGAGGCCCTGACACACCTCGGTGCTGACAGCCAGGTCGTAGGTGGGAACGGTGAACGAGATGTCGGTGGTGCCGTGCAACGACGTGTTCTGCACGATCATGTCCACGTTGACGTGGCGATCGGCCAGGCCCCTGAACAGCCGGGCGGCCAGGCCGGGCCGGTCTGGTACACCCGTCACCGTCACCTTGGCCTCGGTCACGTCGTGGGTCACCGCAGTGACGACGGCCTGTTCCATTGATTCATCCTCCTCGTCGACCCACGTACCCGGCTCCCAGGTGAAACTCGAGCGCACGTGGAGCGGGACCTGGTGGTTCCGGGCGAACTCCACCGAGCGCAGGTTCAGGACCCTGCCCCCGGTGGCTGAGATCTCGAGCATCTCTTCGAAGCTGACTCGGGACAGCTTGCGGGCCTCGGGCACGATGCGGGGATCGGCGCTGAAGACGCCCGACACGTCGGTGTAGATCTCGCAGGACCCGGCGGACAGCACCGCCGCCAACGCCACCGCGGTGGTGTCCGACCCGCCCCGCCCGAGCGTGGTCACGTCCCGGTCCACGGAGACACCCTGGAAACCGGCCACCACGGGGACGCCGCCCCCGTCCAGCGTGGCCTGCAGCCGTTCGGCCCGTATCTCCACGATCTTGGCCCGCGTGTGGACCGCATCGGTGATGATGCCGGCCTGGCTGCCCGTGTAGGAGGTGGCCTCCACCCCGAGCTCGGCCAGTGCCATGCACAGGAGCGACATCGAGATCCGCTCTCCGGCGCTCAGCAGCATGTCCACCTCGCGGCTGGGTTGCACTGAACTCACGTCGGCGGCCAGCCGGACCAGTTCGTCGGTGGTCTTGCCCATGGCACTGACCACCACCACCACGTCCTTTCCGGATCGACGGGTCCGAGCCACATGGTCGGCCACGGCACGGATCCGCTCCGCATCGGCGACCGAGGTCCCGCCGAACTTCTGCACCACCAGAGACATGGTGTCCAAGGCTACAGGGAGCCGTTCGGCGCACTGGCCGGCGCCCCGGGGGTCGACACCGATGGCCCACAGGGGAACGGCTACCCTGAACCCCCGTGCCCACCGAGAAGCGACAGCGTCAAAAGGCCGGCCGCCAGGCACGCCTGGAGGCCGAACAGAAGATCGCCAAAAGGAAGCGGGCCATCCGGCGGACCATAACCGTGGTCGTGGTGGCGCTGATCGTGGTCGGTCTCTCCTACCTCATCTTCAAGCCCGGCAAGAAGTCGACGGCCAGCACCACCACCGTGGCCTCATCCACCACTACCAAACCGGCCCCGGCCGGCGGCTCCGGCAATACGTCGCCGAGTGCCATCACCACCTCGGCCGACTGCCCGACCGACTTCAAGGCCACCCTCAACAAGCCCTCGTGGAAGTCGCCCCCGGCCATGACCATCGATCCGTCGAAGACCTACACGGCCACCGTGACCACCGACATCGGCCCGTTCACCATCCGACTCGATCCGAAAGCGGCGCCTGATGCCGTGAACAGCTTCGTGTTCCTGGCCAATCAGCACTTCTTCGACTGCATCATCTTCCACCGGGTCATCCCGTCCTTCGTCGATCAGACCGGGGACCCCACCGGCAGCGGAAGCGGCGGACCCGGCTACCAATTCGCTGATGAGCTTCCCAAGACGGCAACTCCCCAGTACCCGCTGGGTGCGGTGGCCATGGCCAACTCCGGGCCCAACACCAACGGGAGCCAGTTCTTCATCGTGGCCGGCTCGCAGGGAGAGTCCCTGGCGCCCAGCTACTCGCTCTTCGGCCAGGTCACGTCGGGGATGGACGTCATCGACAAGATCAACGCGGCAGGATCCAGCAGCGGTACACCCACCACGCTCCACCGGATGGTCTCCGTCAAGATCACCGAGTCCTAGGAGGTCCCTCGACCACCGACCTCATCCCCGGAGCTGGACGGGGCCGTACGTCGGAACTCGATACATCCACCTTCGGCACATCCCGTCCGACCAACCCACCTTCGGCACATCCCGTTCGACCAAACCAGAGGAGTAACCGCCATGACCCCCGAGATTCCCGCGCAGGACGGCTCCAGCCCGAAGACCCAGCGCTTCGATTCAGCCCCACCGATGATCATCGACCCGGCCAAGCGCTACACGGCGGAGATGGTGACCTCAAAGGGCACGATGACCATCGCCCTGGACCCGATCGCCGCACCGGGGACGGTCAACAACTTTGTGTTCCTGGCGCGGTGGCACTACTACGACGGCATCGTCTTCCACCGGATCATCCCGGGATTCATGCTGCAGGGCGGAGACCCCGAAGGGTCGGGGCGGGGCGGACCCGGCTACCGGTTCGACGACGAACTGCCGGCCCCTGGTCGCTATGAGATCGGTTCGTTGGCCATGGCCAACGCCGGGCCCAACACCAACGGCAGCCAGTTCTTCATCGTGAGCGGGCCCAGCGGCGTCTCGTTGCCGCCCAGCTACTCGCTGTTCGGCAAGGTGGTAAGCGGGCTGGACGTGGTCCAGGCCATCGAGGCCGTCGGCAGCCGCTCCGGCGCGCCGTCGGAGAAGGTGGTCATCGAGGCGGTGACGATCACCGAATCCGACTGAGCCGGGTCAGTCCGGCAGGGCGTCGAGCCCCGACTTCGCCCTGGCGCCGTCCAGGTACACCGTGACCTGACCCACGCCGGCTGACCGCCACCCGCCGGTCCGATCGCGGATGAGCGCGGTGCGCTCCGGAATGCCGGCCACCGGCGTGCCCCGGGGGGCCAGCTGCACCGACCGGTGGAGCTTTTCGCCGTGCTCGTCTTCGTGCGCATCGCCGAAGTGGGGCACCACGGCCAGTCCGCTCAGCAACCCGAGCCCGATGGTCAGGCCGCCACCGCGGGCGTCGACCATCGGATCGGTGAGGGCCATTGCCGCCGCCGAGGAGCCGACGACCACGGCGCCGTCGAGCCATGCCCCGAGCAGTGCCTCCCACACCAGCGAGCCCTTGAGCACGCTCCGCAGGTGCATGGGCGATCCGCCGGCCAGGTAGATGAAGCGGGCGGCCCGCAGGACTGCAGCCGCACCGGCGTCCTCGGCATCGGCTCGGGACAGGACCATCAAGCCCTCGACCTGCCCGCCCAGACCGGCGAACCACTCTCCGGCCCGCACCACCAGTCGCTCGGGATGCTCGTACGCCGCCGCAGTGGGTAGCACCACGACGTCGTCCGAGCCCGCTGCGGTCAGGAACTCGGCATCGAACGAACAACCCTCGCTCCATTCGCCGCCGCCAACCAGAGCCAGTAAGCCGGGAGATCGGTCCATCGTCCAACTGTAGAGGCCGTTTTCAGCGAGCACGGGCCGCTGTCGACCCGGGGGTCAGGTCCGTCCGTCCACGGGGATCGGCCGGCGGACCAGCCGGCCCATGGCATCACAGACCTCCGTGGCCAAGGCCAGCGAGTCCCTGAGGATGCCCATCCCCATGAACCCGTGGACCTGATCGTCGTAGCACCGGTACTCGACCTCGACCCCGGCCGCCCGGAGCACATCGGCGTAATTGGTGCCGTCGTCCCGTAGCGGGTCGAAGCCCGCCGTCACCACGAGTGCGGGCGCCGCTCCGTGATGATCCCCGGCCAACAACGGGGACGCTCTCCGATCGCTCCAATCGGACGGATCGGGGAGGTAGAGGCGGCGGAACAGCTCCATGGACTGGCGGGTGAGGAAGAAGTCGTCACCCAGGCTCCACGAGGACTTGGTGTCGAGACCGGCGTCCACCGCCGGGTAGATCAGCCCCTGGGCGACCGGCGGGATGACGTCGTCGTCCACCCCACCGTGTCCCGGTCGCGTCTCCAGCCCCACCACGGCGGCCAGGTTCCCCCCGGCGCTGTCCCCCATCACACCGACCCGGTGACGATCGATCCCCAATTCGCCCGCGTGGTGCTGGACCCAGGTGTACGCGGCCAGCGCGTCGTCCACGGCGGCCGGAAAGGGATCTTCGGGAGCCAGCCGGTAGTCGACCGACACCACCAGGCATCCGCTGACCGCGGCCAGCAGACGGCAGGTGGCGTCGTGGGAGTCCAGACCGCCGGTCACCCAACCGCCACCGTGGAAGTACACGATGGCCGGAGTGACGTGGGCACCATCACCTTCACCATCACCGTCACCGACAGCCGCGCCGTCCCCGTACCGCCGGTAGACCCGAAGAGGAATCGCCGGAGCGCCCTCCGACGCCGGGACGACGCGGGCCCAGGCATGGACATCCCTGCGGACCGGCATGGCCAGGCGCGCCGACCGCGTGAACTGGTCCCGGGTGGTGGTCGGGTCAGGCGGGACCTTGGCGCCATCCGGGCCGTCGCGGTTCAAACGGCTGGCCAGTTCGATGAGAGCCTGCACGCTCCGGTTCAGGACCCTGCCCTCGCGCTCGACCGGAGCACGGTGTCCCAGGGCGCCGAGCACCAACTCGGGGTGGCTCAGCAGTCCCGCCAGTGCCCGGGTGACCAGCGGCCACCGCTCCTCGGTGCGCCGGCTCCTGCGGTCGTACGCCGTCTGCCGGCGTTCACCACGCCACGGGCCCCGATCCGGTCCGGATGACCCCGACCTCGACTCGGACCCGACGTCGGCGGCGGCGGCGGTCCCGGCGGCGGTCACGGCAGGAGATGCCGCAGCCTCGCTCCGCTTCCTCGTCGCCGTGGCCTTCGTGGCCTTCGTGGCCTTCGTGGCCTTCGTGGCCTTCGTGGCCTTCGTGGCCTTCGTGGCCTTCGTGGCCTTCGTGGCCTTCGTGGCCTTCGTGGCCTTCGTGGCCTTTGTGGCCTTTGTGGCCTTTGTGGCCTTTGTGGCCTTGGATGCGTTGTCCGCCCCGGTCGAAAGGGTGGCCTTGCGCCTCGTTACCGCCGCCTTCGTGGCCTTCGTGGCTCCGGTCGACTTCGTCGCCCTGGTCGTCGTTGCCCTCCCCGCCTTGCCCGCCTTGGCCGCCTTGGTGGCGTTGGCCGCCTTGGTCGCCTTGGCCGTCTTCACCGGCACTGACCTGGGAGAATCCGAGCCGACCGAGGGCGACGGTTCGGGCGCGTCGCCACTACCTGCTGATGGGTCCATGGGGCTCCATCGTGTCGGCAGGGTCGGGCTAAGGCAAGCGAACCCGGCCACGGCCCACTCGGGCGCACCTGAAGCTCCCCGACCGGAGTGGTCCCAACAGGGTCGCCCTGTGGTGGGGGTCGGCCGGAGCATCGTCACAGCGATCGCCGGTACCATTGCCAGCTATGCCAATCGCACACGTGGGAATTGTCGGATCGGGGATCATGGGCTCGGGCATCGCAGAGACGGCAGCGGTGAACGGGTTCGACGTCGTCCTCCGATCGCGGAGCCAGTCGACGGCCGACGCCACCTTGGCCATCATGGAGAAGTCGCTGAACCGCCAGGTCGACAAGGGAAAGAAGACCGAGGCGGAGCGAGACGAAGCCTTGGCCCGCGTGACCGTCACCACCGCTCTGGCCGACCTGAAGGACGTCGATCTGGTCATCGAATCGGTGGTCGAGGACCTGGACGTCAAAAAGGAGCTGTTCAACGAGCTCGACCGCATCACGGCCGACCACACCATCCTGGCCACGAACACCTCGACGCTGCCCGTCATCGAGTTGGCCATGCAGACCGGTCGACCCGAAAAGGTGTGCGGTGTCCACTTCTTCAATCCGGCACCAGTGATGGAGCTAGTGGAGGTGGTCAGACCCCTCACCGTGGCCGACGACACCGTGACGGCGGTGCGGGCATTCGCCGAAGCCTGCGGCAAGACCCCGGTCGAGGTCAAGGACCAGGCCGGGTTCATCGTGAACGCCCTGCTGTTCCCCTACCTGAACAACGCCGTCCGGCTCTACGAGCAGGGAGTGGCCTCGGTGGCCGACATCGACACCGCCATGAAGGGCGGCTGCGGCTTCCCCATGGGACCCTTCGCCCTGTTGGACCTGGTCGGACTCGACACCTCACTGGCCATACTCGACGCTCTCTACCAGGAGTTCCGCGATCCCAACTACTCGGCTGTGCCGCTCCTGCGCCGGATGGTTGCCGCTGAGCAATTGGGCCGCAAGTCGGGCCAGGGCTTCCTCGACTATCGAACGTAGAGGTCGGCCCTGGGCGACAATGGAGGGATGAGCGACGTGGACCACGTGAGCCGGGGGGAATCGGAGCCGGCCGGGGAGCCCGTCCGCCCGGCCCGGGACAAGCCCTGGGTCATGCGCACCTACTCCGGTCACTCCACACCCAAGGCCTCCAACGAGCTCTACCGGACCAACCTGGCCAAGGGCCAGACCGGCCTGTCCATCGCCTTCGACCTGCCCACCCAGATCGGCTACGACCCCGACTCGCCGGAGGCGGCCGGTGAGGTGGGCAAGGTCGGCGTGCCCGTGGCCCACCTCGGACACATGGCCCAGCTCCTCGACCAGATCCCCGTCGAGTCGATGAACACGTCGATGACCATCAACGCCACGGCAGGGTGGCTTCTGGGCCTCTACATCGCCAACGCCCAGGACCGCGGCGTCGATCCCTCTGCACTGTCCGGCACCACGCAGAACGACATCGTGAAGGAGTACCTGTCCCGGGGAACCTACATCTTCCCGCCCCTCCCGAGCCGCCGGCTCACGGTCGACACCATCGCCTACACCGTCCGCCACGTGCCCAAGTGGAATCCGATCAACGTCTGCAGCTACCACCTCCAAGAGGCCGGGGCCACGCCCCATCAGGAGGTGGCCTACGCCCTGGCCACCGCCATCGGCGTCCTCGATGCCGTGCGGGACTCGGGCCAGATCCCCGACGACGAGTTCCCCACGGTGGTGGGCCGAATCTCCTTCTTCGTGAACGCCGGAGTGAGGTTCGTGGAGGAGACCTGCAAGATGCGGGCCTTCACGGACCTGTGGGACCGGGTGTGCGCAGAACGGTACGGGGTGACCGACCCGAAGCTCCGGCGCATGCGCTACGGCGTGCAGGTCAACTCCCTCGGCCTGACCGAGGCCCAACCCGAGAACAACGTGCCTCGGATCGTCCTCGAGTCGCTCGGGGTCACCCTGTCCAAGCGGGCCCGGGCCCGGGCCCTCCAACTGCCGGCGTGGAATGAAGCCCTCGGGCTGCCCCGGCCCTGGGACCAACAGTGGTCACTGCGGATCCAGCAGATCCTGGCCTTCGAGTCGGACCTGCTCGAGTACGGCGACATCTTCGACGGCTCGGTGGTGATCGAGCAGAAGACGGCCGAGGTGGCCGAATCATCGTGGGCCGAACTCGAAGACGTCCTACAGATGGGCGGGGCCTTCGAGGCCATCGACGAGCTCAAGGCCCGGCTGGTGGGTAGTCAGTCCGAGCGGATACGGCGCATCGAGACCGGTGAGCTCCAGGTGGTCGGCGTGAACTGTTTCACCGAAACAGCCGAGTCCCCCCTGTCGCCGGAGAGCACACCATCGAGTGGGGGCGCCCCTCCGATCGGCGCGATCCTCCGAGTCGATCCCGCCGTTGAGTCGGAGATGCGAGCCGACGTGGAGGCCTGGCGACGAGACCGTGACGCCGACCGGGTCCGGGGCGCCCTCGACGACCTTCGGCGGGCGGCCGAGGGCACCGACAACATCATGCCCGCCACCATCGCCCTGGCCCATGCCGGCGGGACCACCGGGGAGTGGGCCGGCGCCCTCCGCCAGGTATTCGGTGAGTACCGTGCCCCCACCGGCGTGGGTGGAGGCGTGGGCCATCGGGGCTCCGAGTTCCGTTCGGTGCTGGCCCGGTCCCGGGCCATGGCGGCGAACACCGGAGGGCCACCGAAATTGCTGGTGGCCAAGCCCGGGCTGGACGGTCATTCGAACGGTGCGGAACAGATCGCGGTGGCAGCCAGGGACGCCGGCTTCGAAGTCGTCTACCAAGGAATACGCCTGTCTCCGGCCGAGATCGCCTTCGCCGCCCGAGACGAGGACGTCGACGTCGTGGGCATCTCGATACTGTCCGGCAGCCACCTCGAGCTCGTGCCCGAAGTGGTCGACCGGTTGCGGGCCGCAGGGGTGGACGCGCCGGTGGTGCTGGGCGGCATCATCCCACCCGAGGACGCCGAGATCCTGATGGGGAAGGGCGTGGCCCGCGTGTACACGCCCAAGGACTTCGAGCTCGGGAACATGATGGACGACATGTTGGAACTGGCCGTGGAGCACCGAGCCGGCTCGGTGGCCTGACCGGTCGAACGGTCCGTCCGGACCGGCCGGTCGAATCGGGCCAGGTGGTCCGTCCGGACCAGCCGGTCGAATCGGGTCAGGCGGTCGAATCGGACCCGGCGGTCGAGTTCCACCCGACGGACCGCCCCAACGGCTACGTTCCCGACGTGGCTGCTCGTCGCGACCCGATGGCCGGGATCCTGTCCGGCCCCATCGACGCCCCTCCCGAGGACCGGCTGGCCAAGGTCTACCCCCGGGTGCCCGCCGCGGTGGGCATGAGCCTGACCCACCGGTCCAGCGGATTCAGTGGCACCTTGCTCAGGATCGAGAGCGGCGGAGTCGAGATCAGGGGCCGCACCGGCCTGGAGAGAGTCTTCCGCTTGACGCCGGGTGCTTTCATGGTCGAGGGAAGAGCGGTATCGCTGGTTCGGACGTCAGCTTCTACCTCCGGGTCCGGAACCTCCGGCATGAGCACCACGACGTCGGGTTCGGTGGCGGTGCCCGGCACGACGGCACGGGTGGCCCGGGCAGCGCGCCTGCTGGTCGAGGGGGTGCACGACGCCGAGCTGGTCGAACGGGTCTGGGGCGACGATCTTCGGATCGAGGGGGTGGTGGTGGAGCGGTTGGACGGGATCGACCATCTGGAGGCGGCCATCCGTGAGTTCCGCCCCGGGCCGGCTCGAAGGCTCGGCGTCCTCGTCGACCACCTCGTGGAGGGCAGCAAGGAGTCGCGTATCGCCGCCGGCCTCCGCCGTCCCGACGTGTTGATCACCGGTACGCCGTTCGTGGACATCTGGCAGGCGGTGAGGCCCTTCGTGCTGGGCATCGACGCCTGGCCCGACATTCCGATGGGCACCGACTGGAAGACCGGTATCTGCGAGGTCCTCCGGTTCGGGGACCCCCCGACGACCTGGCGGCGGATCCTCGGCTCGGTGAGGTCCTACGCCGACCTCGAACCGGCCCTGGTGGGTGCGGTCGAACAGCTCATCGACTTCGTGACCGACCCCGGGTGACCGGTACTCCGGGTGACCGGCCCGCCGGCCCATCGGTCAGCGGGCCCGAGGGTCAGCCGCCCGCCCACGGGCGGTCCCGCCGGGTGGTGGCCGGCCTGGACCACCAACGGCCGCTGAACCGCCAGGCCGGAGACTTCTGGACATCAGGGGGCCCGGCAACCCGGGGCCGGGGCCAAGCCTGATCCACCGCCGCGGCCAGGACGGCCAGGATCTCCGGATCAACCGGTGGCCGGACGGCGATGCCACCGGGACCGTCGCCCGCGGACTGCGTCGTGTCCGAGCCGGTGGCGACGGCCGGGCTCACAACGGCATGTTCCCGTGCTTGCGCTTGGGCAGGTCCTCGCGCTTGGACACGAGGAGGGCCAGGCTCCGCACCAGGACCCGCCGGGTTTCGGCCGGATCGATCACGTCGTCCACATAGCCCCGTTCGGCGGCGGCGTAGGGATTGGCGTAACGCTCGGTGTACTCCTCCACCAGCTCCTTGCGCCGCCCCACCGGGTCGACGGCTTCGGCCAGGTCACGCCGGTAGACGATCTCGACGGCTCCCTCGGGGCCCATCACGGCCAGCTCGGCGGAGGGCCACGCGTAGGCCAGGTCGGCGCCGATTGACTTGGAGTTCATCACGACGTAGGCCCCGCCGTAGGCCTTGCGGGTGATGATCTGGACCCGGGGGACCGTGGACTCGCAGTAGGCGTAGAGCAGCTTGGCCCCGTGCCGGATGATCCCGCCGTACTCCTGATCGGTGCCCGGCATGAATCCGGGCACGTCCACGAAGGTGATGAGGGGGACGTTGAAGGCGTCACACGTGCGCACGAACCGGGCGCCCTTCTCCGACGCGTCGATGTTGAGGACGCCGGCCAGCATTTGGGGCTGGTTCCCGACGATACCTACGGACCGACCGTCGATCCGGGCGAACCCGCAGACCAGGTTCATGGCCCAGTGGTGGTTGACCTCGAAGAACTCACCGTCATCGACAACCGCCTCGATGACCTTCTTCATGTCGTAGGGCTGGTTGGGGGACGCCGGCATCAGGTCCGTGAGCTCGGGGGTGAGCCGCTCGGGATCATCGCCCGATACCACCAGGGGCGCCTCCTCCAGGTTGTTGGAGGGGAGGAAGCTCAGCAGGTAGCGCACGTCGTCGAGGCAGGCCTTCTCGTCGGCGGCGACGAAGGCGGCCACACCCGACTTGGTGGCGTGGCTCATCGCCCCCCCGAGCTCTTCGAGGGTCACGTCCTCGCCGGTCACGGTCTTCACCACGTCGGGGCCGGTGATGAACATGTGGCTGGTCCCCTGCACCATGAAGATGAAGTCGGTCATGGCCGGGCTGTAGACCGCTCCTCCCGCGCAGGGCCCCAGGATCACGCTGATCTGTGGGATCACCCCGGAAGCCTGCGCATTCCTGTGGAAGATGCCGCCGTAGGAGTGGAGCGAGACCACACCCTCTTGGATGCGGGCGCCGGCCCCGTCGTTGAGACCGATCATCGGCACCCCGATCGACGAGGCCAGGTCCATCACCTTGTGGATCTTTTCCGCGAAGACCTCCCCCAGGGCCCCGCCGAAGACCGTGAAGTCCTGGCTGAAGACGCATACCCGGCGGCCCTCGATGGTGCCGAAGCCGGTGATCACCCCGTCGGTGTAGGGCCGGTTCTCCTCCAGCCCCATGCCGTGGGCCCGATGCCGTGCCAGCATGTCCAGCTCTTGGAAGGAGTCGTCATCGAGCAGGTAGTCGATCCGCTCCCTGGCGGTCATCTTGCCCTTGGCGTGGTGCTTCTCCACCGCCCGGGTGGACCCGGCGTTGCGGGCCATCTCGCGGCGCTCGGCCAATTCTTCGAGTCGTTGGGTCATCGGATGATCCATGACGTCTGAGGCTACCGGACCGGCCGACCGGGTTACGATCCCGAGCCGCTGCATGCCGGCCTGCGGGGGTGGGCGACCCCGGTGCGTCCGTTACCTGCGGGCCGGGTCCTTGGGCCGGGTCCGGGGCACGCTCGCCTCATCTCGGGCGGGTGTCGGCCGGCTCGGGGCCGCACCACACGAAGGTCACTCGGCTCTGCGGTCCCCGGCCCAGGTAGGCCGCCACGTTCCTGCCGACGTAGCGCCGTTCGAGCTGCTCGTCCCTCTGGCCGGTGAAGGAGTAGCGATAGGTGGATCGGCCGGAACCCGAGCTCGGACCGGTGCGGCCGGTAGTGCCGGGGGTGCCGGGGGTGCCGGGGGTGCCGGGGGTGCCCTGAGGTGACCGGCTCCGGAGCGGGGTGGGCTCCCACCCGTCGATCCGGTACACGGCCACCACCAGCTCGCCGGCGACGATGACCGCCCAACGGGGTGAGCGCTCCGACGCCGGGTCGGTCCAGCGCCGGCCCACCCGCCATCCGTGACGCGCCACCTCGTAGGAGGTGTCGGCCCCCCTCCCCCCGACCCGCAGCAGGGCCACGCGGTGGTCTCGCTTGAACCTGGCCTGCTTGGCCAGGCGTACGCCCAGCTCGGAGGCGGACTGCCGCTGACTTCCCAGCTTGGTGACGAACGGCAGCCCGAGGGCGTCGACGGCCACCGCCTCGGCCAGGCGCGCCTCGTCGGCGTTCATCCCGTACCGGAGTATGTCCACCCGCACGGACCTACCCGAGGCCTCGATCTCCCTGATGTGGTCGAGCATCGGAAACTTGGCCCGGTGCGCGGCGGTGCCGGTGACAGCCTCGGGTGCGCCGTCGTCGTTCCTCGTCCTGGCCGCCTGCAGATGACGAAAACAACGGTCCCCCCGGCCCCTGCCGGCGAAGAAGGGGCGATCGGTCCGGGGGTCGACCAACAGATAGACGTACGACTCCAGCTTCTCCGCCACACCGGGGGGGAAGGCCACGTCGTAGGGGTCCCTCCGGCCGGGGTCATGGCCCCCGTCCGATTCGTCGGGAACCCCGGATCCCCCGGTTGGGACCGGGCGGTCCTGATCCGCCGGCGACACCGGCCCCCGGATGACGGCCGGGGCCGAGGTGGTGGCTACAGCCGTGGCCTGATCGGCTCGATCGGCTCGATCGGCTCGATCGGCTCGGCCGGCTCGGCCGGCTCGGCCGGCTCGGCCGGCTCGGACCAGCAGCCCGCGGGCCGTGAGTTGGGGTGCGGGCGGGGCGTCGGGCTCCAACTCGTCCTCGGGGACCGGTGCCGACGGCACCGGTGCGGGGGTGACGGCCCCGGCCGTCTTTCCCGTGGTCGATCCGGCGGTCCCTCGGGAGTCACCGCCGGCAGGCTGACCTGGGTTGCCCTCGGGCGCGGCGGTGACGCTGTCCATCGACGCCGTCGCCTACTCCTCGACCAGTTCGATGAGGGTGCCGAATGCCCCTTTGGGATGGATGAAAGCCACCGTGGTCCCACGGGACCCCGGGCGCGGTGCCTGGTCGATGGCCAGTCCTCCGTGGTCCTTCACCGACTGGAGCGCCGTGGCGCAGTCGTCCACCCGGTAGCCGACGTGGTGGAGTCCCTCACCCTTCTTCGCCAGGAACTTGGCCACCGGCGAGTCGTCGCTCACCGGCGTCAGGAGTTGGATGTAGCTGTCCGCCACCTTCAGCAGCGCCTCCTCCACACCGTCGGTCTCGATGCGCTCACGGTGGGCCACTGTGGCCCCGAAGGTCTGCTCGTAGTACTCGATGGCAGATTCGAGATCGCTGACGGCGATGGCCACGTGGTCGATCTCGGTCAGGAGCGGTTCGGTCACGCCTCGTGCCTCCGGAACAGCGTGATCCTATCCTCGCCGACCTCGGCGCGGAACCCGGGATCGTCGATACCGAGGCCCTCCTCCGGTGCCAGGCAGAGCACCCCGATCTTGCCCTCGTGGAGGTTCCGATGTACCTGGAAGGCGGCGTCACCCACCTCCTCCAGTGGGTGCACGGCCGACAGGGGCGGCAAGATCTTCCCCTCGCACACCAATTGATTGGCGTCCCAGGCCTCGCGGTAGTTGGCGAAGTGCGAGCCCTTGATGGTCTTGAGCTTCATCCACAGATGGCGGTTGTCGTACTCGATCATGAAGCCCGAGGTGGCGGCGCAGGTCACAATGATGCCGCCCCGCTTGGCCGCGAACACCGACGCCCCCATGGTCTGGCGGCCCGGGTGCTCGAACACGATGTCGACGTCGTCGCCGACCAGGGCCCGGATGTCCTTACCGAGACGGCGCCACTCGCGCTCGTCCTGGTGGTACTCGTCCTTCCAGAACCGGTAGTCGGCCGCCTTGCGATCGATCACCGCCTCCACCCCCAGGTCGTGGAGGAGCTCGACCTTGGCCGGCGAGGACACCACGCCGACCGGGGTCCCACCGCCGTTCAGGACGTACTGCACGGCGTAGGCGCCCAGACCCCCCGACGCCCCCCATACCAACACCTTGTCTCCCTGGCTCATGTGGGCCCCGTTCTTCGACACCAGCATCCGGTAGGAGGTCGAGTTGCAGAGCGCGTTGGCGGCGGCCTCTTCCCACGAGAGGTGCGCGGGCTTGGGCATCAACTGGTTCGCCTTGACCACGGCCAGGTCGGCCAGACCACCGAAGTTGGTCTCGAAGCCCCAGATCCTCTGGTTGTCGGCGAGCATCGAGTCGTCGTGCGCACTCGGACTTTGGTCGTCGACGTAGTTGCAGTGGACGGTGACCTTGTCCCCCACCCTCCAGTTCCGGACGGCCGAACCCGTTCTGAGCACGACCCCCGATGCATCGGAGCCGACCACGTGGTAGTCGAGAGCGTGACGCTTGCCCCAGGCGCTCTCCTTGCCCAGCCGGTCGAGAAATCCGAAGGTGGGCAGGGGTTCGAAGATCGACGTCCACACGGTGTTGAAGTTGATGGCGCTGGCCATCACGGCGATGTAGGCCTCGTCAGGGGCCAGTTCGGGAACGACGACCTCGTCCACGTGGAGCGATTTGCGCGGATCCTTGTCGGCGGACTCGAGACCTTCGAACATGTCCACCTCGTCGCGGCGGACGAACGCGGCGCGGTAGCGGTCCGGGAGGCGGATGGCCGCGAGCTCGTCGCCCGAGGCCCCGGCGGTGATGGCTGCGAGGAACTCCTGCATGGAGAGGGAGGATAGCCCGCCGGCAGCCAGCGGATTCGCGGCCTGAGGGGGTCCGAGGCGTCGCCATCGGCCGACGAACGGCCCGCTCCGGGTCACGGTGGTCGCCGGGTCGAAGGACGCCGTATCATGGTGCGGTCGTCGTGGCGGCCCCTCCTGGGCACCGCCGCCTGATCCGGCCGGAAGGCCACGGAGGTCGTCATGTCCGGAACCGTCATCGTGGCAGGGGCGAGGACCCCGATCGGCAAGCTCTCCGGGGCGCTGGGCGGCTTCGCAGCCACGGAGCTCGGCGGATTCGCCATCGCCGGCGCCATCGAGCGGGCCGGCATCAAGCCGGAGCAGGTGGACTACGTCTTCATGGGCCAGGTGATCCTGGCCGGCGCCGGCCAGATCACCGCCCGGCAGGCCGCGGTCAACGCCGGCATCCCGATGACCGTCCCCTCCACCACCGTGAACAAGGTCTGCCTGTCCGGTCTCAACGCTATCTACCTCGCCGACCTGATGATCAACGCCGGTGAGGCCGAGATCGTGGTGGCCGGAGGGATGGAGTCGATGACCCAGGCCCCCTACCTGCTGCCCGGGGCCCGGGCCGGCTACCGGATCGGGGACCAGAGCGTCGTCGACTCGATGATGTACGACGGGCTGTTCTGCGCCTTCGACCAGTGCGCCATGGGCCTCAGCACCGAGCGTTACAACGGCGCCGACGGCGTCTCGCGGGAGCGCCAGGACGCCTTCAGCGCCCTCTCCCACGAGCGGGCGGCCGCCGCCATCAAGGACGGGAGGTTCGCCGAGGAGATCGTTCCCGTCAGCGTTCCCCAACGCAAAGGCGACCCGCTGGTGGTCGACACCGACGAAGGGGTCCGGCCGGAGACCACGGCCGAGTCGCTGGGGAAGCTGCGCCCGGCCTTCGACAAGAGTGGGACCATCACGGCCGGCAACGCCTCGCAGATCTCCGACGGTGGCGCCGCCGTGATCGTGATGTCGAAGGCGAAGGCCGACGAACTCGGCCTCATCCCGCTCGGCGAGCTGGTCAGCTACGGCCAGGTGGCCGGGCCCGATCCTTCGCTCCTCCACCAGCCGGCCCACGCCACCTCGGTGGCCCTCGACAAGGCCGGTCTGTCCGTGAAGGACATCGACATCTTCGAGATCAACGAGGCCTTCGCCGCCGTGGGCTGTGCGTCGGCCTCTGAGCTCGGCATCAGCGACGACATCCTCAACGTCAACGGTGGAGCCATCGCCCTCGGCCACCCGGTCGGAATGTCGGGCACCCGTCTGGCTCTGACATCCCTCCTCGAACTGAAGCGTCGGGGTGGAGGCACGGCCGCGGTCAGCCTGTGTGGCGGCGGCGGACAAGGCGACGCTGCGGTACTTCGCACGATCTGAGACATTCGGGCTCCGGCGGCAGCCGGCTCGTCCGCGGGGACCCGGGGGCTGCCGCTCGACCCCGGTGGCCGAGTCATTCGTTGCGTCGGTTCCACTGCTGTCGCCCTTCAGCGCTGTCGATACCGAGGTCCGGCTCCTGTCCGAACGGTGGCTGCGGTTCGAATCGCCACTTCGGAGCACCTGCCGCGTCGGTTCCTATCCGCTCGAGGATCCAATGCTCGTAGGTCTTCAGATAGTGATGGTGGTGGCAGAGCAGGGCCAGATTGTCGATCTCCGTGGGTCCGCCCTTGGCGAACTCGAGGACATGATCGATCTCCAGACCGACGTCGACCTCACAGCCGGGGACCACACAGGTCCGGTCCCGGAAGAGGAGCGCGGTCCGCAGGGTGGCGTTGATGGTGCGACCCAGGTGGGAGACGGCCCTGATGTCCCCAGCCTGGTGGAACACCACACGGAGTATGGAGTCGTTGGCCAGGTCCCTGGCCATGGGCACGGGAATCGGGCCCATGCCGTCAATCTCGCAGATCTCACCCGGCCGGACGTGGCCCCTGAAGAGGGCGTCGATATCGGTCCGGACCACCATGGTGCAGGTGGGCGGCCGGGTGACGACGTCCATGGAGTCGCCCGACGGTCCCCCGGGTGCCCCGCCCTGCCCACAGGTGCACCTGGCGGAGGGGGGAGTACCACGGGGGCGTGGGCTACCGCCGACTGCACGGTTCGGAGACTGCTTCCCCGGCGGACGAGGCCATCGATCCTGAGCCACGTCGGGGCCCGTCGAATCGCCCGGGTCGACATCCTGCTGCGTGAGGAGGGCGAAGAAAGCATCGGCCCGCAGCGCCCGTTCCGGCGTCGGGGCGGCGCTCGACCCGCCGGTCGACTCCGCGTCCTCGCCGCGATGCTTCCGAAGGCACGCGGCCACATGACCCAGATGGTCGAGGATGCGCGCACCACGGTCGGCGGTGTCCCTGCCCTGGTAGCAGAACGCTCCTTCGGGATCGATCCACGATGAGAAGTGCCGATCGGCCCGGATCCTGCGGGTGGCGGCCAACGGGTCGGCCGTGGCCGAGGCCGCCCGCGAGCGACGACAGCGCTCCTTGACCTTGGCCAGGGGTTCGTCTCCGACTCCCTCGAGCAGTTCCGCCTCGTGGGAGGGATCGAGCACGCCGGCGCCGGTCAGCTCGGTGATCTTCGGTGCGGACAGCTGGCCTTGTCGCAGGGCGTCCTCCGTGGCCGGCAGCTCGTCGAGGCGCTGGCCGTTCCGGAGGGTGGTGCGGGCCTGTCCAGTGGAGACCCCCTCGAGGGTGGCGAGCAGGGAAGAGGCGTCGCGGTGGCCGTCCTCGCGCCAGAAGCCTGACGTGTCGATCCTCGGTGCCAGCAGGGTCTTACCCGCCACGGAGAAATGTTCGAAGGCAGCGAAGCTCTTGTACAGCGTGGCGGCATCACGGCCGGTCAGACGGTCGGGGTCCAACTCCGACACCACCGCGGCCAGTGCAGCGCGGAGCGCTTCCATTCGGGCGGCCAGCCCCCGGTCCCGCCCCGTCGGCTCGGCACCTGCCCTGGACGCGGACGAGGTGCCGAACGTCTTCGAACGCTTCTCCGCTGTCACCACTGCCGAAGCCATGGACGCATCATCACAGGGGGGTGTGACAGGAGGTCTCAGTACGGCGGTTTGAAGAGCCCGGCCAACCGGCCGCATCCGTGGGCGACGTCCTCCCACCCCCCGACCTCGAGCGTCAGCGCGGCCAGAGCGCAAGTGGGGAATCCGTGGGCCTCGAGGACTGCGTGCGCGCCGGTGGGGTCGTCGTCACCGCCGGTTCCGGTGCCCGGCTCCGCGCCCCCGCCCGCGCCCGTCAACTCCCATGCCAGTCGGTACATGGCCGGGTTGTGACCCACGACGAGGACGCTCTTGACGTGTTCGTCGACCTCACGCAGGTACTGGAGCACCAGGTCGGTGTCGGCTTCGTACAGGGAGCTGTAGGAGTCGACCGGGAGCCGTCCGCCCATGGCCTCGGCGATCAGGCCGGTGGTCTGGCGCGTCCGGACCGCGGCAGAGCAGATGGCCAGCTCCGGACGCGGGACTCCGACGAGTCCGAGCACGGGCTCGTCGTCGGCCAGCCTCTTGCCGAGTGCGGATGCGTCGCGGCGGCCACGTGCGGTCAGCGGGCGGTCACGGTCGCTCCCACCCCACGGCGGATCGGACGCCGCCTTGCCGTGCCGCAGGACCCACAGGTAGCGACCGGGGGATGTCGCTGGCTTCGCCATGCCCTCATCGTGCCCCAAAGTCGGTCGGGGGTGAGGAGTTGGACTCAGGCGTCGACCTCGCGGCGGCCCTCGAGTGCCCGCCCGAGCGTGAGCTCGTCGGCATACTCGAGATCACCGCCCACCGGAAGGCCACTGGCGATGCGGGTGACGGTGAGCCCCATCGGCTTCAACAGCCTGGCCAGGTACATGGCCGTCGCCTCACCCTCCAGGTTCGGGTTGGTGCAGAGGATCACCTCGGTGATGCCCTCCTCCTCCACCCGCATCAGGAGCTCGCGTACCCGGAGCTGCTCCGGACCGATGCCCTCGATCGGGTTGAGCGCCCCCTGCAGGACGTGGTATTTGCCCGAGAACTCGCCGGTCTTCTCCACCGACACGATGTCGCGGGGGTCCTCCACCACGCAGACCGAGTTGGCGTCACGGCGATCATCGAGGCAGATGGCACAGAGGCCTCCCTCGGCCACGTTGAAGCAGCGGGTACACAACGTGATGCGTTCCTTCACGGCGATGATGGCCTCGGCCAGCCGCAGTGCGTCCTCGGGAGCCACCTTGAGAAGATGGAACGTGATGCGCTGGGCCGACTTGGGGCCCACACCGGGCAACCGGCCCAGCTCGTCGATGAGCGTCTGGAGGGGGCCGGAGAAGATCGCCATCTAGCCCACCTCCTCGGCCCCGGGGAAGGCCTGGAGGACCCGGGTCTCCGCCGAGTTGTCCACGTCGGCGATCTCCCCGAGCTCGGACTCGTCGAACACGGCCGGGTCCTCGTGGTCGTCCGCCCCGTCCGGGTGTCCGGAGGAGGAGTCGGGTTCGGGTTCGGGGCTGACCGAGCCGGAGGAACCGACGGTAGGCGAGGTACCCGGGCGGGTGTCCGACGAGCCGGCGGTCTGGGCCGTGGGCGGTTCGGACCCCGGATCGACCACCAGGACCAGATCCACCGGCCGGCCGAAGTGGTCGGACAGGGCGACCTCGATCTCCCCCTGCACCTCCTCGCACCGGGTGCGGTGGGTCTCGTTGGGCAGCCCGAACACGGCCCGATCACCCTCCACCCCGACGAAGCGACCGGCTTGGAACAGGGCCTTGGCCTTGGGCCTCAGGCGCCCGATGATGTTGTCACCCCAGGCTTGCACCAACTCGTCGCGGGTCGGGAACGGGCTGGAGGACGTGCCGGACACGGCGCCTCCGGAAGGAGCCGATCCGGAACCTCGGGAGGGGTCGACTGCCGGTACGGGCGCCGCTTCGGACGGTTCGGTCTGAGGTCCGTCGCCCTGGACCTGGCGGCCCTCGGCGGAGTTCGAGGACGTCTCACGCCGAACGGCCCCCAGGGTTCTCCTCCCCAGTACCGGGCCGGTGGCGCCTGGGCCGGTGGCGCCCGAGTCGGTGACGGGCCGTCCGGACGAAGGCGAGGTGTCGGCGGCCGGCCCTCCCCGTGCCGCTTCGACCCCCGCCGGTGCACCGCCGGAGGTCCGGGACGCGGCCTCGAGATGCTCGATCCGGGCCAACAGGGCGTCCGGCGAATCGTCGGCTTCGGGGTGGGCCAGACGCACCAGCGCCACCTCGAGACTCACCCGGGGATCTGGAGCATCCCGCATGGTGACCTGGGCCTGGCCGAGCACTTCCATGGCCCGGACCAGTGCGGCCAGGCCCAGCCGGCCGGAGAGGGCGGCCAGGGCGTCCCGTTCGGAGCCGGACACCGCCACCAGGTCCGGGGCCACCAGGGCCAGAAAGCCCTGTCGGAGGTGGTCCACCAGGTCCACGGTGAGCTGTGCCGGGCTGAACCCCGCCGACATCAGATGGGACACGGCGACAAGGGCGCGGCCGGCGTCCCGCTCCGCCAGGGCCTCGACCACCTCGTCCAGCTCCGGCAGATCATCGTCGACGCTGTCCGAGGCCACCACCTGGTCGAGCACCGACAGGGCATCACGAGCCGACCCCCTCCCACGGCGAACGGCCAGGCTGATGGCCTCGTCCGGCACGTCGAGGTGGGCATCGCGACGAACCTGGTCCAGTAGGTCCCCGAGCGTCTCGGGGCCGAGGAGCCGGAACTCGAAGTGCTGGGTGCGGCTCTGGATGGTGGGCAGCACCTTCTGCGGATCCGTGGTGGCCAGCACGAAGACCACGTGGGCAGGGGGCTCCTCGAGGGTCTTGAGCAGGGCGTTCGACGCTGCGGTGGACAGCATGTGGACCTCGTCGACGATGTAGACCTTCTGGCGGCCCGGGGTTCCGAGGGCAGCCCGCGACACCAGGTCACGCATGGCCTCGACACCGTTGTTGGACGCCGCGTCGAGCTCATGGACGTCGAGCGATGTCCCCTTGGCGATCTCGACGCACGAGGCGCAGACACCGCACGGTTCACCGTCCCTCACGTCGGTGCAGTTGAGCGCCTTGGCCAGGATCCGCGCCGTCGAGGTCTTGCCGGTCCCGCGCGGCCCACTGAAGAGGTAGGCATGAGCCACCCTGTGGTCACGGACGGCGTTGCGCAGGGCCAGTACGACGTGGTCCTGACCCCGCACCTCGGCGAACGTCGACGGGCGGAATCGGCGGTAGAGCGACTGGTACGGGGTCTCCTCCGGTGCGACGGCCACGTCGGAGGAGCCTACCGGCAGCCGGCATCCGATCTTCCGGTGAGCGCCCGGACGCACGGTGCGCCGGAACTCCGGCGGGCGCCCGGCCCGCATCGGGGTCCCGACGTTCTGTGCGACGGCCAGGTTGGCTGCGGCACACGGCCTGACCCGCTGAGAGCTGCTGCCTTCCGACCCTGACTCGATTCACAGGAGAACGTTGCGCAGGACCCAGCCGTCGCACACAACGTCGGGAACCCACCGATGCTAACGGGGATCAGCCGCCGTGTCGGATCGCCGTGTCGGATCGCCGGTCGCCGGTCGAGACCCGCAGCCGACCATCCCGGGTCTGTCCACAGCATCTCCTGTCACCAGGGGCGGAGTAGCCTGTCGGGGCTGTTGACCCCTCCGGTGCTCCGGATGGGTCGATCATCCGGAGGCGTGCGAGAGCGGCCGAATCGGCACGACTGGAAATCGTGTGTGGGGAAACTCACCGTGGGTTCAAATCCCACCGCCTCCGCCACATGGCACCGACGCGACCCCGATTCCCCATCCCACCTGCTCGAGAGGCATTCCGGTGCCAGGACTGCTGAGTGACGAAGACGCCATGGGAGCGGCCCTCGTGGAAGCGACTTCGGCCCTGGCCCACGGCGACGTGCCCGTCGGGGCGGTGGCCGTCCACGACGGACGGGTGATCGCATCGCGGCACAACGAACGCGAGCAGAGCGGCGATCCGACGGCTCATGCCGAGCTGTTGGCCCTGTCGGACGCGGCGGCGGCGCTGGGGAGCTGGCGGCTCACCGAGGTCACCCTGGTGGTGACCCTTGAACCCTGTCCGATGTGCGCCGGTGGGTTGGTGGCGGCCCGCGTGGGCCGCCTGGTTTTTGCCGCCCCGGACATGAAGCAGGGGGCGTGCGGCTCGCTCTACAACCTGTGTGCCGATCCCCGACTCAACCACGAGGTCCCCGTGACGGCCGGCATCCGGGCGGGCGAGGCGTCCCGGCTGCTCACGGAGTTCTTCGCCCATCGTCGACCCGGTCCCCCTCGGAGCGACCCGTCGGCTCAGGAGCAGCCCGTCGCTGCCGACGGGCCGGATTCACCCCTCGGCGGGTAGGACGACGACACAGTTCGGGTGGGCCCGGTGGCACACTTCCAACGATGGCTGCGCCCGCGGCACATCCGTCCTGACGGGCCGCAATGCTTCGAATGTCGCGAGGCTCGGCAGTGATGATCGACGCCTCAGGCGCCAACGGGTGGGCGGCCGAGGCAGAGGACGCAGTACCGAGTCCGTCGACATCCGTCGCCTCGACCGCTGCACCGAATCTCATCCCTCTTCGGTTGATGGTCCCTTTTGCGGAGCCGCGGAAAGTATCGACGCATCGCATCTCACATCAGAGGGAGCAGGCCCTCTACTCCCGAGGGAGTGACCTCGCCGAACCGGCCGAGGGCAGGTCCGGCATCTCTGTAGGGTTGGCCCCCATTGCTGCAGCGCCAGGACCGTGTTTCACTTGATTTGCGTAACCAGAGGTGGCAACGACTGCTCAGACTGGGTGCCGCGATGAATCAACTGTCCATGTCGGTATTGCTGGCCACCCGCAGGCTGCACGGACTTGCTCGCGCCGTCGTGTACGTTCGTCCGTCGCAGGCACAAGCACGAGCGCCTTTCGACGCCTTGCCAGGTCGCCGCCGGCCATCGCCGATGACCGGAGCAGGACGTCGCCGATGACGGCGTCCGAGCTTCCCGTCGCTGACGGCCTGGCGCTCCTCGAAGCCGTCGATCTGGCCGTGGTGGCCACCGACACCGACATGGTCGTCACGTATTGGAACGTCGCCGCCGCCAATCTCTTCGGGTGGACCGCCGACTACGCCATCGACCGGGGGCTCCGCGAGCTTCTCGGCACGGCGGACGCCGAGGTGACGACCACTGCGCTGGCCGTGGTGGCCCGGGGCGAGAGCTGGTCCGGCTGCCTTCCCGTCCGCCGTAGCAACGGCGCCTCTCTGGTCGTGCTCTCGACCTGCAATCCCCTCCTCGACGGAAGGGGCAGGATCGTGGGCAGTATCGCCCTCCTGTCCGAAGTGGTACATGGTCATGGTGAGGCCAGGGCCCAGCCCCTACTGTTGGCCATGCCCGGCGGCCCGGCCGAATCGGCACCTCTCGCCGCCGGGGCCGATGGCCATCTCCGCTCCGACGGGCCAGGGGACGCCGACGAAGATCGGATCTCCGTGCTCCTGGCCACCGACAGCCTGCTCATCGGCGACGGGCTGGCTTCGCTGCTGGCCGACGTCAACGGCATCGAGGTCGTCGGTCGGGTCAGGGACCACTTCGAACTGATCAGACTGGCCAACGAGCTCCGCCCCCAGGCGGTCATCATCAGCATCCGCTCCTCGTCGGCCGCCGCCATCGCCACCGTGGTGGCGGCCCGCCACCTCCGGAGCGAATTCCCCGAGCTCGGGCTGGTCCTCATCTCCGACTGCGGCAACGGCTTCGCCCTCGAGCTGCTGCGCGACGGTGCCTCGCGGATCGCCTATCTCCTCGACGACCGGCTTCCCAGCATGGAGTCCGTGGTCGACACCGTCCGCGAGGTCACCGCCGGCCAATCGGTGCTCGATCCCAGCATCGTCGACCTCCTGGTCGACAACCGCAAGAACGCCGGCATCGACGATCTCACCCACCGCGAGACGGATGTCCTCGAGCTCATGTCCGAAGGTCTGTCCAACCGGGCCATCGCCGACCGGCTGCACATATCGGTCAAGTCCATCGAGAAGTGCGTCACCGCCATCTTCCGGAACCTCGACGTGGCCGACCTGAGCGGTGTGGACCGCCGGGTGACGGCCACGCTCTCCTATCAGCGGGCCCGGACCACCGGCTTGGAGGCCGAGCTCCGCAGGATCAGGAAGATCAGCGCCTCCGACCCCGCCCCCATGATGGTGGCGGCCCGAAAGGGCGATGCCTTCACCCGTATATCGGACCGGACCATCGTCGGTGCCTGAACCGGCGGTGTCCATCGTGGCGCATCCACGGGGAGCGGTGGCTCCCACCGGGTGCAGTGATCTTGCAGTGCCTTCGAACGCGAGGGTTGCGAAGAGAACGGGCGGAGGCTCCATGTCGAGCACCCCACCTTCTCGCAGCTCCCCGTTCGGTCTCATGTGACGAAGGCCGAACGGGAGCTCTCGAGCATTCTGAGTGAATTCGCGCGGACCATGATCACCGACTTTCCAATTCAGGAGATCTTGGATCACCTGGTGGAGCGGATCGTCGATCTTCTGCCCATTACCGGAGCAGGCGTCACTCTCATCGATCCCCTGACCGCACCTAGGTATGTCGCCGCCTCGGATCCGTCGGCCATGCAGTTCGAGAGTCTGCAGACCGAGCTCGGTGAAGGCCCTTGCATGGTGGCCCACCGGAACGGTGAACCCGTCATCGTGCCCGACCTGAAAGTCGATGGGCGGTTCGCCAAGTTCGCGCCGAGGGCACTGGAGATGGGGCTGCAGGCCGTGTTCACGTTTCCGCTGCGACAGGGCGATCGCCGCCTCGGGGCGCTGGACCTCTACCGCGGCGCAGTCGGCGACCTCACGGCCGACGAGGTGGCCACCGCCCAGACGTTGGCGGACGTGGCTGCCGCCTATCTCGTCAACGCGCAGGCGCGGTCCGACCTGCAGCGCACCTCCGACCGTTCCCACGAGCGCTCCGTCCACGATGCCCTGACCGGTCTGCCCAACCGCATCCTCCTCCTCGAACGGATCGGCCATGCCATCCTGCGCACGGGCCGTTCGAAGAAGCTGGTGGCCGTACTCTTCGTCGACCTCGACCGCTTCAAGACCGTCAACGATGTCCACGGGCACCAGACCGGCGACGCATTGCTGGTCGCCGTGGGCGCACGGATCGGCGCCGCTCTACGGTCCGAGGACACCCTGGCCCGCCTGTCCGGGGACGAATTCGTCATCCTGTGCGAAGAGCTCGACCAAGTGGTTCAAGTCGCCACGGTGGCCGAGCGCGTGGTGAAGGAGCTCGGCATGCCCTTCACCCTGGCCGGTACCGAGGTGGAGATCTCGGCCAGCGTGGGCATCGCCTTTGCCAGCCAGATCCTCTGCGACGCCGAACAGTTGCTCCATGCCGCGGATGTCGCCATGTACCAGGTGAAACACAAAGGAGGAGCGAGTCACCAGATCATCGATCTCGAAGCCCAGCAACTGGCCGAGTACGACACGGATCTGCGCGGTGCCCTCCGGGGCGCCGTGGATCGGGGCGAGCTCCGGCTCGAGTATCAGCCCATCGTCGACACCGGCGGTGGACGCATCCGGGGGGTCGAGGCCCTGTTGCGCTGGGACCATCCCTCCCGGGGAGCGATACCCCCGACCACCACCATCCCGCTGGCCGAACAGTCCGGACTGATCATCGCCATCGGACGGTGGGTGTTGGAGCAGGCGTGCACCGAACGAACGGCCTGGTGCTGCGATCCTGGCTCGACGATGGCCGTCAACATCTCGGCCCACCAGCTCATGGCACCGGGCTTCGTGACCACGGTGGCGGAGGTCCTGTCCGACACCTGCACCGAAGCTCCTTCCCTGACGTTGGAGATCACCGAAGGAGCGCTCATCCGAGACACCAAGCGGGCCCATCTCGTGCTCGATCAGCTGAAGGAGCTCGGAGTACTGCTCGCCCTCGACGACTTCGGAACGGGCTACTCGTCCCTCAGCTATCTCAAACAGTTTCCGGTCGACATCGTCAAGATCGACCAGAGCTTCGTCATCGACCTCACCCGCGACGAGGCCAGCCATGCCATCGTCTCGAAGTCGATCGAGCTGGCGCACCTGCTCGGCCTGGCCGTGGTGGCCGAGGGCGTCGAGACCAGCGAGCAACACGAGGCCATCGCCGCGCTGGAGTGCGACCTCTGCCAGGGGTTCTACTTCGGACGCCCGGTAAGTTCCTCCCTCACCGGAGAGCTCATGAGCGTCACCAGCTGATGGGCAACGACTCGAGGCCCCGGGGTTCCGGCACCACCGCCCGGCCCGTCTGCCTCACGTCGAAGGGCCGGGCGGGTAGAACGCACAGCGGGTCGTCGACCGAGAGCGACACACCGCGTACACCGGCGATCGGGGTCGGGGGCATGTCGATGCCAAAGGCGGCGACGATGGGGCAGCGGACGGCCAGCGCCGAGTAGCGCTGGGCGGTCTTCAGCGTAAAGAATCTGGCGTGCTGTGCCGCGCCGAGGATGACCGGGGACGTCTCCAGCGCCAACCCCTGGTGCTCGAGGTGCTGCGAGATCCCTTGGAGCAGGGCCTTCGGACCGATTCGGGTCGAGCGTCCGTTGACGAAGCTGAACGGGCTGCTCGGCGTGACGTCGAGGGGCTGGCGGGGCCCGAATCCTTTTGAGGGGTTCGGGACCGTTCCCAGGGGTCCTGGCCACCCCAGGTACCACCCTTGCCCGAGGGTTGCTCCGAGGGCCAGCGCCCGTCCGAGGTGCGCCTCGTTCTCGATGCCCTCGGCCAGCACCGTGGCGCCGGTCCGCTCGGCATAGGCGGCGACCGTGGTGTAGATGGCCGCCTGGTCCACGTTGGGCCAGCGCTGCACCAGGGAGATGTCGAGTTTGATCACGTCGGGGGCGATGAAGGGCAGAAGGGCCAAGGAGTCGGGAACGGCGCCGACGTCGTCAAGGGCAATGGCGCAACCGGCTCCCCGGAGCTGGTCGACGGCACGACCTGCCGTACCGCCTGCGTGGCGCTGCGGGGGATCAGCGTCGACGTGGTATGTCCGAGTCGGGTCATTTCGATGCTCCTCCAGGGAACGAGATGATCAGTGGCATTCGTGACAGCGCGCCGTCCCTGAACAGACAGCGCGCCTCTGAACGAACATCGTCCGGCTGGGACCTGCTCCGTAGTGGGGGATGCCCTACGAAACGCGGGAGCATGTCGGCGACACCCGACGGTTACCGAGCCAGGTGGCTATGGCTACCCGCACTCGATCACCGTCCGAACTCCGGTGGACTGCGCACTCACCCGATACCGGAAACGTCGACGCCCCACGCTCCGTACCCCACCGGCCCGCCAGCTCGACTGCATACCCGCACCGGTCGCAGCAACAGCACATGGAACCCCCACGGTCTTGTAGAGGGTTGCCATTGGTGCCGGTGAGCAGACACCCCGAATCAATCGGGTCTGTCCCATGTCGTTAGACCAGGCCGCATGGTCAGCTTGATGCAGTTGTCCAGCTGACTGTGGATGGACGTTGAGTTCGTCCGCCGCGGAAACGGTGGGGTAGCCCCATTTCGTACGATTCAGCGGTTCATCATCGACCCGGAGGTCACCGAAATGCACCACGATCGAATCTGCGAGATCAACGATGACAGGATTGCTGGTCGGATGGGGCGGCGGACAAATCCACAGGTGATCGATGGGGGTTCGGGGGAATGACGACGAGCCCGTCGAGTACTGCGCACACCCTGACCCGATCGGAAGGTCAGCGCAACAACGACGAACGCGACCTGATCGGCGCGACGTATCGCGGGCTGGTGGAGTCGGCCGACGAAGCGATGGTGGTCGTCAACGCCGGTAGCGACATCGTGCTGGTCAACAGCCGTGCCGAGCAACTGTTCGGCTATCGTCGACAGGAGTTGGTGGGACTCAACATCGACGTGCTGGTTCCTGAGCGATTCCGCCATGGACATAGCGCACGCTGCGACACGTATGCCGCACACCCCCGCCTGCGGGAGATGGGATCCGGGCTCCAGCTCCTCGGCCGCCGCAAGGACGGTACTGAGTTCCCAGCGGAGATCTCTCTGTCACCGTGGGAGACCACAGATGGTGCGTTCGTGGCGTCGTCCATCCGTGATGTGAGCGCCCGGAGCCTGACCGACTATCGGGCGTCCCATTTTGTCGCCGTCGTCGAGTCCTCTCACGACGCCATCATCGGCCGGGACTTAGCCGGACTCGTCACTAGCTGGAACCCAGGTGCTGAGACTCTCTTCGGCTACACCGAAGACGAAATGCTCGGCCAGCCAATCTCTGTTCTCGATGTACCAGGCCAAGGCGATGACTGGCGCGAGCAGATGTTCGAAGGTGGCGAGAGGCAGGATACCGTCCGTGCGCGCAAGGACGGCACGCTCATCAACGTATCCATAACGAACTCGCCGATTCGGGGGGCGGACGGCGTATTGAGGGGCCGGTCGACAATCGCCAGAGACATCTCCGACCGGCGAAGGGCAGAAGAGCTCAAAGACGGGTTCCTCACGTTGGTATCACACGAATTGCGCACCCCTCTGAGCGCAATCGTCGCCTATGTCGAATTGCTGCTCGGAGATGACGTTCCCATGGAGCACCTCGGTAAGTTCTTGGAAGTGATCCACCGAAATTCGCTGCGTCTGGAGCGGCTGGTGGAGGACCTTCTCTTCGTCGCTCAGCTCGAGTCGACCGGGCTGACAGTCACAAGGTCTGACGTAGATATTGTGGCTGTCGCACAGGAGGCCGTCGAGGCGGCAATGCCGCACGCCCAGGCGTCCGGCGTCGATCTCCGATTCGACACGGCCAGCGGATCGTTCGCGTTCATGGGCGACGCCAGTCGCCTCAGTCAAGCGCTCGACAATCTCATCTCCAATGCCGTCAAGTACTCACCCGACGGTGGAGAGGTTTGCGTTCGAGTGCTGGCCGTGGCCACTGAGTGCATCATCGAGGTACAGGACCATGGCTTGGGAATCGCCCTCGAAGAGCAAGAGCACATCTTCGAGCGCTTCTTCCGCGCATCGGAAGTGGTGGATCTCCATATTCAGGGCGTCGGCCTGGGCCTCATGGTCGTCAAGTCCATCGTCGACGCCCACGGCGGCCAAGTGAGTGTCGAGAGCGAACCGGGTCGAGGTACGACGTTCCGCATGTCGCTACCTCTCAACTCCGAGACTCGGCGGTTGCAGCCTCTGTCGGTTCCGACCCTGGCGGCATAGGACGCCTCGTGACCAGACCGATAGCGCTTGTGATCGATGACGAACCCGACATACGCGACGTCATCGCATTCGTGCTCGACCAGTCCGGCTTCGAAGTCCATGAGGAGTCCGACGGCCAAGCAGGTCTGGCGGCGGCCAGCGCGGTACACCCCGACGTGATCCTCCTGGATTGGATGATGCCGCAGATGAGCGGAATCGAGGTGTGCAAGGCCCTTCGCCAGGACATCGATCAACGCTCGACCATCGTGATCCTGCTCAGTGCCAGGGCCCAGGAGAAGGACATCGAACTGGGATACGCGGCCGGAGCGACCGACTACATCATGAAGCCGTTCCGTCCGAAAGAACTCGTGAGCAGGGTCCAAGCCCTGCTGGCCCAAGCCGAATAGGACGACCTCGGCATGGGCCACGAGGTGTCCCGAAGTCCACGCCCCTGCGGCCGAGCAATCCCGAAGAACTGTGGCGATCCACCGGTCATCGGATCGGCCCCGACACGACGATCGAGGTCACCCAGGGCGAGAGACGCCAGGTCGTGGCCCGCCACGTCCAATACACAGCAGTCGGACACCTTGGGTCCCGTACTCACCCGTAGTTCGACCAGGCGTAACGGTTCGTCGCCATCATCGTGAAGGCCTTTGAGCGCCGAGCGTTCTCTGCGCCATCGCGAGATGGCTGTAGCATCGTCGCTGGTCCTTGCATCAGACCTAATTGCGTTCGAGATCTCAAACGGTTGTTAGGCCAGAAACAAGGACAAAGAGGGCTTGGAAACGCGAAAGCCCAGTTGGAGGGATGCGAGAGCGGACGAATCGGACGGTCTCGAAAACCGTTGTGTCGCAAGGCACCGTGGGTTCGAATCCCACTCCCTCCGCCGAAATTTTGCCTGGCCCACGCCCCTCACCGAGGTGACTTGGGCCTCGTTCGAAGGCCCGTCCGACCCGGGCCTTCGAACGTTGAGGCTGTCCATTCGTGCTTCCGAGCCTCGGAACGAGTATCGGAATTGCCGTTCCCCCCCCCGGACACCTACGTCGAAGCGGCTCAGCGTAGCTTTGCGATCGTATTACGACTGACTGCACGGCGTTCAGCCGCAGGACAACAGTGCCGATCCACCAAGTGATGGATAGACAGCGGATCTCTGAAGAGGTGGTTGTACGAGGGGCGATCGAGTTCATCACAGGCCATCGCCTCGAGCTGACCCGGGACGAAGCCGACGCCCTCGTCGCCATGCTTCAGCCGTTTGGACGCCCCTGGACGGGTGAGGACCATTCGCATGCGCCCACCCATCTGGATCACGCACTGACCTTTCTGGACGATGAGGTCATGGACCCCAGCGAAGCCCTGTGCGGCCTGGTGGAGTACATGGGCGCGGCCGGATTCTGGACCGGTGACGAAACCGCCCTACGGGCCATGTACGAGCAGGAAGCCACAACCGCCTTCGGACGAGACCTCGGAGAACATGTATCGCCCGAGGACGACCCCGCCATCGACCTCGACGTAGTCCCCTTCAGGGGCCGTCACCGGGACGAAGCCTGAACCTCGGCGGGCCGCCCGGCGTCGGGCCGCGCTCAGCTGGAAAACTGATCGACGTCGGGTGATTCGTTTCCACCGTGCTCGCCCACCCCGCCCAGAGGCTCGGGACTGTGGGTCCGGGGTGCCCAGACCATCACACAGTTCCGTCCGTTCTGCTTGGCCTCGTACAGCGCGGTGTCGGCCCGGCGGAGGAGCTCGGACGGCGAATCCTCCGGTCCGTGCCAGGTCGACAGGCCGAAGCTCAGCGTGAGCTGCTCCGGGGTGACGACGCTGTCGACGGCCATCTGGAGTCGTTCGACGAGCTGGCGGGCATCGGTGGTCATCGTCTCCGGAAGCAGGATGGCGAACTCGTCCCCGCCGATCCGCCCGACCAGATCGGCCGATCGGACACCGGCCAGCAACGCACCGGCGACGCTCATGAGGGCCGAATCCCCCACGGCATGCCCGTGCCTGTCGTTGATGACCTTGAACCTGTCGAGGTCGGCGATGACCACGCTCAGCGGACGCCGGTAACGCTCGGTTCGCTCGACTTCCTCTAGCAGGGTGGCCTGAAAGGACTGATAGTTGAGGCAACCGGTGAGACCGTCGTAGGTGGCCAGGCGGTGGAGGCGCTCGGTCAACGCCCGTCGCTCCTCTTCCCCGATATCGCGGTTCATGGCCGCCATGGCCGAGATGCCGCCGGCCACGCCGATCATGACGGCGCTGGCCAGGGCGCGGCCGCTGGCCCCGGACGCTCCGGTGGCGTAGATCAGCCCGAAGCTGACGATGGCCAGCACGGCCAGGCCCACCACCTCACGCAGCCGGTACAGGAGGCCGCCGAACAGGACGGGAAGAACCAGCAGTCCGGCCAGAGGGCTCCCGGCCCCGCCGTCCAGCCCGACGGCCACGGCGATGACAGCCACCGTACAGACGGACCAGGCGAAGAAGAAGGTCTCGCGCCACGGCGCCCTGAGCGAGCGGATCCCCACCGGGCCGGCCACGAACACCGAACAGAGGATGGCGACGATGTCGAGTGTCATCAGGGCACTGCGATGCGGACCGTCCGGTGTCAGGGCCATGTACCCCATGAGCAGCAGTCCGCCCAGGACGAAGGAGAGAATCCCCATGTACAGGTGCCGGCGCCAGAGGTCCTCCTCCGAGTGGCGGACCAGGTGGTCGACGCCGAGGAGTCGATCGGGGTCAGACCCGTCCTTCAGCTGCTCGGTTCCTCGACGAGGGCTCCCCACAACGGACCTATCGGCAGGCAGGCACCCTTGCTTGATGCGATCGTGGGTTCCGGGTCCAGAGGGCCATGCTCAGAATCGAGAGGGAAGGGCCGGTTGCCGTCGGCCCCACCAGCATCACGTCGGCTCCATGGCCACGTCGGGTTGCCCGGACGACACCTCGGGCCCGGGGGGCGGGGCCTTCGGGCCGTCCCACCAGCGGATCCGGTTCTTGAGCCGCAGCAGGGGGCGCTCGAGCCCGAAGTAACTGGCGGCGGCGAACGGGATGGTCACGGCCAGCACCGCCACCGACAGGAGCCAGAACGGCACCTTGTTGTCATGCCAACCGGCCCACTCCTGGACCTGGGTGATCAGGTTGAGGTGCCACAGGTACAGCCCGTAGGAGATCACCCCCAGGCTGGCCAGCGGCCACGAACGGAGGGCGCGTCGGATCAGGGTGGTGTCCTGTGGTCCGAAGACGGCCGGCAGCAGGAGGAGGAAGGCGATGGCGCCCTCGAGTCCCTGGCGCTCGAGATTGATGCGCAGGTTGGCCACGTAGAGGATGTTGTGGTCGCTCATGACGTGGGAGACGAGGACGAACAACAAGAAGGCACCGAACCAGCTGGCCCAGGGGAACAGGCGGCGCCGGAAGAACGGCGACTCCGACCGGCGCTCGGCGCACCAGGCGCTGACCACGGCCAGCAACATCCCGAGGGCGAAGACGTCGAGATACGAGGGGAGCCAGTCCGGGAGCAGGCTGGCGAACGCCGGTGAGGTGAAGCAGTGGGGGGTGCACAGTTCTACCGTCTTGCCGTTGACCGTCTTGGTCAGCGGCAACAGGAGCGCCCAGCACCGGAAGGCCACGCTGAAGAGGTACAGGGTGGCCACGCCACCGAGCTCCCAGGCCAGCTGGTGCCGCGGCTGGCGGCCGGGTCGGCGGCCGCGGCGGCGGACCACCAGGTAGGCGAAGAGCGGGAGGAAGAAGTAGAAGCTCATCTCCACGCACAGGGTCCACGCCTGGGTGATCCCGTAGAACACCGCCCCGGGGAAGTAGTTCTGCAGCAGCAGGTAGTGGATCACCACTCCCTGCCAGCCCGGCCCGAGGGTGATTAGGTGCATGACGTAGGTGAGGACAGTGAGGGCCAGCCAGTAGGCCGGAATGATCCGGAGCAGCCGGCGCTCGAAGTACTTCGACAGGTTGGGCGACTGCCGTTCGGACAGGTGGGACACGGCAAAGGGCCGGTACATCAAGAACCCGGAGATCATGAAGAACACGGAGATGCTGACATCCAGCCGACTGGTGTAGGCACCGAAGAACGAGCGCGACGTGAATCCGGAGACCCAGGCGGTGTGACACAACAGGATCGACACGGCCGAGATGGCACGCAACCCGTCGAAGCAGGCGAAGTGGCGTGGCTTTCCGGACGCGATCTCGTCGGGGACGCCGGCGGGCGCAGCCGTTGTCCGGTCAGCACCCGTTGCCACCCCCTCGGCCACGTTCACCCCTGTTTCGTGCACCATGGACCAGCCCCCCTGGGCTCGATCGTAGAACGGTGGAGCTTGCCCTGCGCCTCATGATACGCAGACGATGGGGACCGGCCCCGGCGGCTCACACCCGGCCCACACCGCTCCCCCACCGGGCCCGGCAGGACCCGGTCACTCCCGATCGCTCGAGCGCGGCGGGCTCGTGGGTCTTCAGCAGCGAACCGACCACGGGGATTTCGGTGACGGCCTCGGCCCGGGCGATGGCCAGACTGCTCCGGGCCAGGGGGAGGAACGGTCCGGTCACCACGTAGCGGGGGTTCCACATGGGGTCGTACTTTTGGTTGAACCGCCACAGCGACTCGATCTGCAGGGTCTCGCTGAACCGGTGCAACACACTGCGTTCGAGATGGGTCCACGGACCGTCCCCGGCCTCGCCGGCCACCACCGCCCGCATGGTGGCGAAGTTGAGGCCCAGGCCCCGCAGACCCCGCTCGGCCATCCACTGCAGCGTCTCGATGATCACGAAGTCGGTGAGGCCGTTGGGCGCGTCGGGATCGTTGGTCCGCCGCATGAGATCGAGGGAGAACCCGTCGACCTCGGCGGCCGGCACGTACTGGTTGAAGGCCAGCGGGCGGCCGTCGGGCCCGAAGCACACCGCCAGCAGGAGACCCCGGTCCCGAGGGTCGAAGATCCGGCTCAGCGTCATGGAGTAGCCCCGCTCGGCCTCGCCCTGCCTGGTTTCGGTCATGAGCTCGAGCAGCTGTGCCCGGAGCTCTGTCGACACGTCATCCACCGAGTCGAAGCACTGCACGGTGCATCCGGCCTTCTGGATCCGGTTGTAGGCACCGCGGAGGGACTTCATCGACTTGCCCTTGAGGGAGAACCGGCTGGCGTCGACGATGGCCTCGTCGCCGATGTAGTGGTCGACCAGACCCGATGCCCGGTACACCGGCAACCACGACTGCGATGCCGCCAGAACCGACGGCTGCCAGCTGTTGGCCTGGGCCATGTCCATGACGTCCGACCACACCTCGGCCCGGTCCTCGGGGGGTCCGATGGGGTCGGGCGAGACCAGCATGACGCCGTTGATCACCGAGTAGGCCACGAGGGACTCCCCGGTGAAGAACCACGACTTGTCGTCCCGCAGGGCGAAGTAGTCGAGGGTGTCGCCCCCGTGCCGCTCGATGATGGAGCGGGCCCGCTCGAAGGCCTCTTCCCGCGCCGACCCGGTCCGGCGGGACTCCCGCCCCGGTACCGCCACCAACAGCAGGGCGATCAGCACGGCCACCACCACCAGCAGGAAGACCACGTCGAAGTGCTGGCGGTGTCCGACACCCAACAGGTTGCCCACCCCGGCGGTGCCGCCGATGACGACCAGACCGGCGGCGGCCACCCAGATGAACAGGCGGTTGACCCCGCTGGGCTTGACCCGGAAGTGCTGGTGCTCGAAGAGCAGCCACAGGCTGAACAACAGCCCCAGCGTTGAGCCCTGAGGTGGCCGGCTCTGAACCAGCCGGTCCCCGGTGGTGACGAGGAACAGGGCGATGGTGGCCACCCACACCGGGCGGAGGCCGCGGCGGATCCCACGGGCCAGGGCCACCAGTGCCAGCCCGGCCACCAGGGCCTCGACCACCGACAACGGGTGCACCCCGAACGGAAGCCAGTGGTCCACCGATCGGGTGGCGGTGATCGGCCACAGCGCGGCGAAGACGACGTTGAGGACCCCGGTGATCAGGAGGATCCATGCCGCCACCAGGCGGACGCGGCGCCGGATCACGAACTGCTGGAGCCCCGATGCGTTCAGCGGCCAGGTCGGGCCGTTGGGCAGTGAGCCGACCATGGCCGTGGTGGACATGTCCACCTTGCCGCGGGCCAGGGCCAGCCGCTCCAGCAGTACCGGGGACCGCACCGGCACCTCCCGCAGCCACAGCTTCACGTCGAGCACGGCGCCGCCCTGGATCTCGACGTAGGAGAAGCGGTGCATGGTGACGAAGGGGTGGGGCAGGCGGAACCGCGACGGGCGGCCGGCCACCGACGCCACACCGCTTCCGGTGTTGGCGTAGAACCCGGTGCCAACCACCGACAGCTCGGGCTCGTGGGTGTGTCCGGACACCAGCCCGGCATAGCCCTTCGTCACCATGCGGGCCGCCTCGGCCCGGGCCGGTGCGTTGTGACTGGCCGGATCGGAGCGTGCGCTGATGGCCGTCTCCCGCAGCGCCCGGTTGACCCGGAGGAGCGTGGCCGCCGCCGCCACGGCCGCCACCACGATAATGAAGGCCACCAGCAGGCCGAAGCCCAGCAGCCAGCGCTGGGCATGGTGGTGAAGGAGCTGGTTGACACCGGGCAGGAAGGTCAGGAGCCGGAGGAGGAGGATGGCCACGAAGGGCACGGCCACCAGCCACAGCTTGCCCACCAGCTTGCGGTAGAAGAGGCGCGACCCGATGAAGTCGGCGATGTCGCCGTCCAACCACTGCACCCCCTCGAGGAGCGAACCGGACCCCTGGCGTGACTCCACCTCGGGTAGGAGATCCCTGACCACGTGGTGACCGAACGGGGTGTCCACCGGCGACCACGGGTCCTCGAACGTGTTGTAGGGATCGGTCTGGTTCCCGTGGACCAGGCGGACCCGCTGGGGCCCGTGGTCGGTGGCCACCACCAGGTTGCAGCACAGTGCCATCAGCCCGACACCCAGTCGATGGCGGAGCACGCCGGTGGCCGCGCCGTCCCACGCCAGTTGACCGTCGTGGTTGCCGGACAGGACCACCACGTGATGGTCCGGGCCGGAGGCGAACGTGGCCACGGCCTCGGTGAACTGGGGATGGGCGTCGAGGATCTTGTCCACGTCCGGGGGGCCGGCCAACATCTCGAATCCGTCCCCGGCGATCACGAAGGCAGCCGGGCCCACGATGCCACCCACGAGCCGGGCCAACTCCTCGGCCACCTCGGTGGAGGTCGCCGTGGCCACGGCGGGCAGGTGCAGATCGCTGACGATGACCGTGCGACTGCCGGCCGGCAGATCCAGTTCGACCTCCTCGGCGATGAGCGACACCGGCAGCTGACCTTCGACGCCCTCCTCGCCATCCCCCACATCCCCGACATCCCCGGGCTCGGCGCCGAACCCTGCGGGATCGCGGGTGACGGGAGGCGACCCGACCGCGGCCTGATCGGCCTGATCGGTCAACTGCCGGCCTCGGGCCGCATCATCGGGAAGAGGATCACATCCCGGATGGCCTCCACCTCGGCCAGCAGCATCACCAGTCGGTCGACGCCGATGCCGATGCCCGAGGTGGGCGGAAGACCGTACTCGAGGGCGCGGATGAAGGCCACGTCGGCGGGGTGGGCCTCGAGGTCGCCACGGGCCACGGCGTCGGCCTCGACCAGAAAGCGGTCCTGTTGCTCCTCGGGGATGTTGAGCTCGCTGTAGCCGTTGGCGAACTCCTTGGCGTCGATGGCCAGCTCGAACCGGTCGGCCAACGTCGGGTCGTCGTGGGTGCGGCGGGCCAGGGGCGACACCGAGACGGGAAAGCCGCAGACGAACACCGGGTCGGCCACCGTGGGCAGGAGGATGGTGTCGTACAGCTCGAAGATGAGCTTGCCGGAGTCCCACTCGGGCAGGAAGTCCACGTCGAACTGCTGGCACACCGACCGGACGTCCTCGACCGGGTCGCTGGGATGGAGTCGTCTCCCCACCTTCTCCTCCAGCCAGTCCAACAGCTGCCGGCGTGGCCACGGAGGGGTCAGGTCGATGGCCCGCTCCCCCACGGTGAACTGCAACCGGTCCGTCGCCGACCGGGCCGCCTCGACGATCAGCCGCTCGGTCAGGTCCATCCCGTCGGTGACGTCGCCGAAGGCCCGATAGGCCTCGAGCGCGGTGAACTCGGGACTGTGGCGGGTGTCGATGCCTTCGTTGCGGAAGTTGCGGGCGATCTCGAAGACCCGCTCGTAACCCCCCACCACCAGCCGCTTCAGATAGAGCTCGGGAGCGATGCGAAGACTGAGATCGATGTCCAGCGCATTGGCGTGGGTCATGAACGGCCGGGCCAGGGCGCCGCCGGCCTGGGGCTGGAGTATCGGGGTGTCGACCTCGACGAACTCCTCTCCCACCAGCTGGCGGCGGAGGGCGGCGACGGCCTTGATGCGGATGTCGAACACCCGACGGCTGTCGGGGTTGGCCAGCAGGTCGATCTCCCGCTGACGGTAGCGGGTGTCGGTGGCGGTCAGACCGTGCCACTTGTCGGGCAGGGGACGCAGCGCCTTGGACAACATCCAGAGGTCGGAGACGTCGACCGAGAGCTCCCCCCGGCGACTGGTGATGGCCTCGCCCTCGGCGCCGATCCAGTCCCCGAGGTCCAGGTTGGCCAGCACCACCTTGGCCTGGTCGGAAAGCACCGAGTCCTGCATGAGGAGCTGGATGGCCCCGGTCACATCCTGGAGGGTGGCGAACGAGAGCCGTCCATGGCCCCGGATGCTGGTGAGGCGCCCGGCCATCCGGACGGTCTCGCCGGTCCGGACGTCGGCGGCGATGCCCTCGTGGCGACCGTGGAGCTCGGAGGCAGTGGCCGTCCGGTCGAACCGCGACGGGTAGGGATCCAAGCCCTGTTCGGCCAGGACGTCCCGCTTCTTCCGGCGGTCGGCGCTCAGGGCATCGAGGGTGCGGGCATCCGTCTCGGTTTCGCTCGACTCGGACTCGTCTGTCACGATGACGCCTACTTCCCTCGTAATTCCGATCGTCGGTACCTGGTCGGCCGGTCCCCATTCGCGTGCGACGTGGTGGCTATCTTAGGCAAACGGAATTCGCCAGAACCCTTGCCGTGAACATCGACCTCATCACCGGATGGTTCCCGGTGACAGTAGTGGTCGTCGCCATCGCGGCGGTGGTTCTCTCCGTGGGTTGGCACGACGGGGCATGGAAGTGGCAGCTGCCCATCGGGATCCCGGTCAGCTTCGTGCTGACCGTCCTCACCGCCGTGGCCATCCACGTGTTCAACCTGGTCCCGGCGGAGTTCCCCGAGTCGTTCTACATCTGGGCCTGGCTCCTGTGGTTCTCGGTCGTGATCATCGTCACGGGTTGGACCCGGGCCCACTGGCTACTGCGGATCTTCTCCGTCATCGCCCTGGTCTTCACCGTGATCGCCGCCTTCACGGTGATCAACCAGAGCTACGACTACTACCCCACCCTGGACCGGCTGCTGGGGAAGGACGCCGCCAACTTCACCAACCTGCCGGCGCTGAAGGCCATCCGCAGCGAGGTCCGCAGGACCGGGAAGCTGCCGACCAACGGTGAGACCCTGGCCATCAACATCCCCGGGACGATCTCCAAGTTCCAGGCCCAGCCGGCCTACGTCTACCTGCCTCCCGTCTGGTTCAAGAACCCCGAGCCCCAGCTCCCGCTCATCGAGCTGATCGCCGGCGTGCCCGGCCAGCCCTCGGACTGGACCCGGGCCGGCTACGCCGACACCACCTCCACCGCCTTCGCCGAACGGCACCACGGCATGGCGCCGATCCTTGTCATTCCAGACAACAACGGCGACAAGACCAGCGACTCCGAGTGCGCCAACAGCGTGTTCGGGAACGCCGAGACCTACCTCACCCAGGACGTCCCCAACTTCATGCAGGCCAACTTCAACGCCGCCGTCGGCAAGCACTCGATGGCGGTGGCCGGACTGTCGGCCGGTGGGACGTGCGCCACCATGCTGGCCCTGCGCAATCCCAAGACCTTCTCGACCTTCGCCTCCTACTCGGGCTACGCCTCGCCGACCTACGAGAACGACGACGAGCAGCAGACCATCGTCGATCTCTACGGGGGGTCGAGGCAGAACTACGAGGCCCACAATCCCGTGCACCTCCTCACGACGAACAAGTACGCCGGCTCTGCCGGGTGGTTCACCGCCGGGCAACAGGACCCGCAGCCGCTGGCCGCGGCCACACAACTCGCCGATCTGGCCGGAAAGACCGGGATGCAGGTCTGTTTGACCACACCGGACGGGGACCATTCCTTCATCTTCTGGGCGGCCGCCTTCAAGCTGTCGCTCCCGTGGCTGTCGTGGCGGCTGGGTCTGACCCCGCCGCCGAGCGATGTGCCGGCCAAGTGCGTACCCCCCGTCCCCTGAGCGGACGGGGGCGCAGTGATCGTTGACGATCTTCTGATCTGGACTTATGCTGCCCGGGCGCCCCTAGCTCAACGGTAGAGCAGCAGATTCTTAATCTGCAGGTTCCTGGGTTCGAGTCCGGGGGGGCGCACCAGGTGGGACAAGTTACATACCCGGAAGCGCCGGCTGCGGGGGTTCCGAGTAGGGGCTGCTGTAGCCGTCGACCGTCCGATGGCTCCGTACGGCCAGCCACAGGTCCCCGAGCTGAGGCGAGGCTCTGTACCACCTGCCTCTCCGTTCGCCATGGGGTTCAAGCAGTCCCGATTCGCTGAAGGCTCGAAGATCCCGAGTGGCGGGACGCGTCGGTGATCGATTCACCCACGGATGACGTCACCAGCTTCACATAGAGAGAGCGATGGAGCCGGAGCCCTCTCGAGGCGTCGACCAAGGCGCCGACCCCCCGTACCGGCAGCCTGTTCTTGGCCACCAACTGCTCGCATGCGTCCCAGAGGGCCTCCATTTCGCGGATCCTTCGAAGCATGGTGAGCGCCTGGCGGTGGTGAGCAGTCAGGCAGAACTCAATCCACGGCCTTGCGCTCCGCTCGGGCTGCCATGTTCCCTGTCCGACTTGCTCGAGTACCCGGTAGTACTCGGCAGTGTGTCGACCGAGGTGGGCCTCGATGCTCGAGAAGACCGGAGGCACGATGCCATCACCCGCAAGGACAAGGGTCTGAAGGCAGCGAGCCATGCGGCCGTTGCCATCACTAAAGGGGTGGATCATGGCGAGGTTCAGGTGCGTCATGGCGGCCCGCACCATGGGAACCTCGGTACTGGCATTCACTGCGCCCAGAAGTTCGGCCATCAATGGCTCGACCTCCTCGCGGTCCGGAGCGCTGTACACATTCTCGCCGGCTTCGTTCTCCACCCAGATCGCCCCCGGTCGCCACTGTCCCGGATGCTTGGTCAGGTCGTACTTCATCATCATGAAGTGGAGAGCCCTGACAAGAGATTCATCGATCGGTGGTGGACTGCCGGCGAGCTGGAGCACATACGTCATGGCGTCGCGGTAGCCGGCAATGGCGTGTGTGGTCTCCTCGTCCGCGGTCAGAGGCTCCTCGTCTTCGATCACAGCGACAACGTCCTCCACGCTGGCGTGATAGCCCTCGATGGAGTTCGAGCCTTGGATCGCTCGAGCGAAGGTCGCCCTGCGGAGGGTGCCCAGCCAGCGTCTTGGCTCGTGGAGGTAGAAGCGCAGTTCGGAACGGACGCGATCGATCTCCGTCAGCACGGCCTGGTCAGCACTGGTAAGCGTTGGGGCCTCGAAGATCATGATGCAATACTAGTAACAAAGTCACACAAGTTGTATATTACTAAACGACATTCGATGTACTTTTGTTGCAAAGCAACAATGTCCTGGTGGCAGCCCTGCAATGGGGAGTCGTCGGCGTGCCGGCCGGCTCTCAGGCCGGGTCGGTGAGCACCCCGGGGCCCGGGCCCCCTCCTGGGCCACCGGCAGGCACGACGCGTGGCGAACGTTTGGCGCGGGCCTCCATCTCCGGGGGGGCCCACCTCGAGAGCAGCACCACCCCGGTGAACAGGGCGCCAGGAAAGCGACCTGGAGGACGATGGCGCCCGGGGAGTTCCGCAGCTGCTCGCCGAAGAGCTCGATGCCGATGGCGATGCTGGCCAGGGGATCGACGATGAGCAGGGCCGACTGGGACGCGGCCAGGGGTCCGACGGCGAAGGCCGACTCGAGCAGCACGGTACCGAGCACCCCGCTGGCCACCACGGCGTAGACGGGCCAGTGCACGAACAGCCCGGACCATCCCTCGTGGGCCAGGACCTCGGTGGCCGCCTTCACGAATGCCGCGTCGACGGCCCACACCAGTGCCGCGGCCGCTCCGAGCAGGGCGGCCCGGCGGGCCGGCGACCCCCACCGGCTGAGTACCAACAGCACCACGACCAGCAGCCCACGGCTGCCAGGGCCACGATCCAGGCGGCCGCCGTCGGCCGGTGATGCCCCTCCTGGGGATGGGCCACCACCAGGAACCCGAACAGGCCGGCGCACAGCAGGCCGGCCGCGCCCCAGGTCCGGGTGGCGATGCGGTCGCGCAGCCAGAAGACCCGGAGGGCGAGGGTGAAGATCAGCTCGGTGACCAGGATGGGCTGGACGCTGGCCAAGGTGCCGAAGTAGAGGGCCAGGGCCGTGAAGATGAAGGTCCCACCCATGCAGACCATCCCCAGCAGCCAGATGGGCTGGCGGATCAGGAACTTGGTCGTCTCCCACACCGACCGCCGCTCGCCGGAGCCGGCCACGTTGGCCAGTCTCTGCAGGACCGAGGTCAGGGCCTGGCTGAAGGCGCCGAGCAGGGCGAACAGGATGCTCATGGTCCCCCCTTCCCTGATCGCGGACGTGCGGCCTCCCCAGCCATTGCAGACCAGCGCAGCCCGTCGGCGCAAGCATCACCTCCCCGGACGGGTACCCGGCGCGGCGCCCGGCCCCGCTCCTGTCGTCCGTGGTCACGGCGATTCGCACGTGGCCGGCTCACTGGACGGGCTCCGGCGTCAGGCCCAGCCGCCACGACAGCCACGGGAACGAATCCACCAGCGCCTGGCTCCAGAGGTCGAAGTCGTGGCCGCCGGGCCGGACGAGGATGCAGGTGGCGATCCCGGCCCTCAACGCCGCCGGCTGCAGGTTGTGGGCCGCCTCCAGCGGCTGCTGGTCCTGGTCGCCCACCTCGAACCATCCGGCCATGCCGCCGAAGTGGCCGTTGCGCAGGAGCTGCACCGGGTCGTGGGCGGCGAACCGGTCCTCGGAGCCCCCGAACAGCGTGTCGATGGTCTGGGCCAGCGTGGTCTCCTGGTATTGGGGGGAGGCGAAGCCGGAGTAGGTGGCGAACGTCGGGAAGACGGTCGGATGGCGCAGGGCCAACATGATCGAGCAGGTACCTCCGGCCGACAGGCCGCCGATGGCCAACGACCCCGGGGCCGACGAGGCGCTCAACTCACGACGGGCGAAGGCGGGCACGTCGTCGACCAGGTAGGTCTCCGCATTGCCGAACTGGCTGTTGACGCACTCGGAGTCGATCGTCTGGTAGCCGTCGGGGTCGGGCATGACGATGATGGGCGCCAGGCCGTGATGGGCCTGGGCGAAGCTGTCGGCAGTGTTGTCGGCGTCTCCGTCGCTCGACCAGTCCGATGCGCTGCCGGGCTCGCCGGGCAGGAGGATCAGCGTGGGAAGGGACGGCGTGACCTTGGCGAACCAGGCCGGCGGCAGGTAGACGTAGGCCGGTCGGGTCGAGAAGTGCGACACCGTGGGCGGGATGGTGGCCATGATCACCACCCCTTGAGCCGGCAGATGGCCGGTGACGAGCACCTGCTCCTTGATGGCCCGCAGCTGCGGCGTCCCGACCACGTTCTCGGGGTCGCCGGTGACCAGTCGGCCGACCGTGGGGAACGAGTCGGCCTCCCGGTTGACCGACCCCAGCGTGGCGGCCAGGGTCAGCACCACGGCCGCCACCATGGCCACCCTGCGCCACCCACCGGCTCCCCCGCCAACCGAGCAGGGCCGAGCACACGGCCAGCGCCCACGTGAAGCCCCACAGGTATGCCGACCAGGGGAAGTCGTCGGGGACCAGAGACGCCAGCGTGAGGACCAGCGCCACCACACCGGTGACCCCGGCCGCCACCGGCACGCCCACGACCAGCTGGCGCCGCCACCGGCCCGACCTCATGTCGAACGACAGCACGAGTGCCGCTATGGCCAGAATCTCGACCACCAGGGGAAGCCACCCCGACACGAGCGAGACGTTCACGACCGGTCCCCGCGTCCCCGGCCCGGAGGAGCTCCTGTCACGTAGCGTCGGGCCCGGAACCGCCGGCCGTGTCCCGGGTGGCCAGCCAGCGGTGGAGCCCGGCGGCATTGGAGTGCACGCCGTTCATCACCTCGAGCTTCTCACGGTGCACTTCGGGAACACCGTCGAGGTCGGACTCGAATGCCGACGCCAGGGCGGCGGCGATGTCGTCCCCGTTGCGGTAGGCCGACTGGGCCACGTCGGCCCACCGGCGGAGGGTGCCGTCGGCCTCGTCGAGCACGTCCAGCGGGTCGTCGAGGAGCCCGTAGTGGGCCAGGGCCAGACCGGTCGGACGCCGCTCGACGAACCGCTGCAGCGACGTGAGTGCGGCGTCGAGATCGAAGTCCGGCGGAGGGGTCGACGGCCGCAGCACGCCGGCATCGGGCAACTTCACGCCGACCGCGTCCCCGGCGAACAGCACGCCGCTCAGGGAGTCGTGCAGGGCCAGGTGGTGCTTGGCGTGACCCGGCGAGTCCACCGCCAGCAGCGAGCGGGTCGAGCCCACGGCGATGGACTCCCCGTCCTCGAGGATGTGGATCCGCTCCGCCGGGGTGGGATCGAGTCGACCGTACAGCGAGTCGAGCAGCGGGCCGTAGACGCGGGACGCCGAGTCGACCAGGCGGGTGGGGTCGGCCAGGTGCCGCGCTCCCTTCGGGTGGACGTACACGGTGGCCTTGGGAAAGGCCCGGGCCACGTCCCCTACACCGCCGGCGTGGTCGAGGTGGATGTGGGTGACCACCACGCCGGCCAGGTCGCCGGCACCGACGCCCAGGCGATCGAGTTGAGCCAACAACACGGGCACCGAGCTCTGGCTCCCCGTCTCGATCAGCACCGGGGCGTCACCTTCGATGAGGTAGCCGGCGGTGACCCTCTCCCACCCTCCGAGCAGGGTGTCCAGTTCGATCACGCCGTCGGCCACCGTGACGCCGGCCTGCGGGGTGGCCGGGTCCTCAGGATCGAAGGGATGGGCGCTCCGTCGCGGATCGCCAGTCTCCGACGGACCGTGGCGGTGGGTTCCACTCACCTCAGCATCATGCCCGACGCGCTTCGCTGTCCTGAGCCTCCACGGCCGTTACGAGCCCGTGGTCCCGACCCCGCCCCGCCCGAACGGTCCGGTCGTCCTCGTGGCTGCGGCCTTCTTGGCGACAGATCGTCTGGTGGTGCCCTTGTCGGTGCCGGCCACCTTCTTGGCCGGGGCCTTCTTGCCGGCCACCTTCTTCGCCGTGCCCTTCTTCGCCGGGGTCTTCTTCGCAGGGGTCTTCTTCGCCGCCGCCTTGTTCGCCGGGGCCCTGTTCGGGGACTTCTTCGCCGTCGTCTTCTTCGCCGGGGCCTTCTTCGGGGACTTCTTCGCCGTCGTGTCGGTGGCCAACTTCACGGAACCGGACGGCCCGCCGGCGCTCCGGCGCTTGCGGCTGCCCCTGGTGCGGACGGCCTGCTTGACGGCGAGCGGTGTAGGTTTCTTGTCCGAGGGCTGGGTGGTGGGTCGGGCCCGGCGGGGAGCCTTGGCCGGGGCATCCCCGGCGGCTGACCCGCCGGAACCGGCCGTCGGAGCCGCCGCCGACGCGAAGACGCGGGCTGCGCTCTTCGACGTGGCCGTGCCGGCGTTGTCGATCAGCTTGCCCAGCATGCTGCGGGCCGTGACGGTGCCGCCGAGGTGCCGTTCGATGGAACCGCTCATTCCGTGGGAGACGGAACGACGGGCCAGGCTCAGGACGACATGGTCCGTGGTCGGCTTCTCCTGCCCGATGAGTTTGGAGGCCGAGTTGACCAACGACACGTGGGAGAAGGCCTGGGGGAAGTTCCCGACCAGCCGGCCGGCCACCGGGTCGTACTCCTCGGACAACAGCCCCAGGTCGTTGCGCAGGCCGAGGAGGCGGTCGAGGAGCTGCCGGGCGTCGCGGTCGCGGCCCAGCATGGTCAGACAGTCGGCCAGCCAGAAGGAACAGGCCAGAAAGGCGCCTTCGCGACCGGAGAGGCCGTCCACGTCGCCGGTATCCACCGTGCGGTAGCGAAGCACGAAGCCGCCGTCGACCAGCTCGCGCTCCACCGCCTCGATGGTCCCCCTGACGCGGGGATCGTGGGCGGGCAGGAATCCCACCAGCGGGATCATCAGCAGGCTGGCGTCGAGCTGGTCGGACCCGTAGTACTGGGTGAACGAACCGATGCTGGCATTGAAGCCCTCGTCGCAGACCTGGTCGTGGATCTCCTGGCGGACCTCCTTCCAGCGGTCGAGCGGCGCCTCCATCCCGTACTCCTCGGCCGTCTTGATGGCCCGGTCGATGGCGACCCAGGCCATGACCTTGGAGTGGGTGAAGTGGCGTCTCGGGCCCCGCACCTCCCAGATGCCGTCGTCGGGCTCGCGCCACCCGTCGCCGAGGAACTCCATCAGCGAGAGTTGGAACTCCCACGCCGGGCTGTCACCGGGCTCGCCGGCCGGCTCCGACTCGTAGAGCGCCGACATCACCTCCCCGTACACGTCCAGCTGGAACTGTCCGGCCGCGGCATTGCCGATCCGCACCGGTGACGCGCCCTCGTACCCGGGGAGCCAGTCGACCTCCCACTCGTCGAGGCGGCGTTCGCCCGCCGCGCCGTACATGATCTGCATCTGCGACGGATCGCCGGCCGTGGCCCGGAGGAGCCAATTACGCCAGGCCATGGCCTCCTGGTAGAAGCCGCCCCGCATGAGGGACTCGAGGGTCAAGGTGGCGTCCCGCAGCCAGCAGAACCGATAGTCCCAGTTGCGGGCGCCGCCCAGGGTCTCCGGCAGTGAGGTGGTGGCCGCGGCCACGATGCCGCCGGTGGGCTCGTAGGTCAGGGCCTTCAGGGTGATCAGCGAGCGGACCACGGCTTCGCGGTAGTCGCCCTCATAGGTGCACTGCGACACCCAGTCGGTCCACCAGAGCTCGGTGTCCTGGATGGCGAAGGCCGCGTCCACCGGTCGGGGCGGCTCCTCGTTGGCCGGAAACCAGGTCAGCGAGAAGGGGATGCGCTGCCCCTCGCTCACGGTGAACTCGGCCACGGTGGAGAGGTCCTGTCCCTTGCAGTGCACCGGCGTCCACAGCGACAGTCCGTCCGGACCGGCGATGGCATTGAGGGTCCCGTTGACCCTGCGCACCCAGGGGACGATCTGCCCGTACCCGAATCGGATGGTCAGGACCATCTCCATGGTGACCTTGCCCCGCACGCCCTCGACCAGCCGCACCACCTCGGGATGTTGCTGGCGGATGGGCATGCAGTCGACCACCCGGACCGTCCCCTCGTCGGTGACGAACTCCGACTCGAGCACCAGGGTCTCGCCCCGGTAGTGACGGTGCGAGGCGCCGTGGGACCCTTTCGGAGCCAGCTTCCACGACCCGTGATCCTCGTCGCCCAGCAGCTTGGCGAAGCACGCGGCCGAGTCGAAGCGGGGCAGGCACAGCCAGTCGATGGAGCCGTCCCTGCCCACCAGCGCCGAGGTGTGCAGGTCACCGATGATTCCGTAGTCCTCGATGGGGAGCGCCATTCCCCCATGTCTAGTCGGGCCGCTGACCGTCGTCGCGGCCGGCGCGGCGGATCACAGAGCCTCAGCCCGCGGTGCAGCCGCCCGTCCCCACCACCTTGTTCGAGGCCAGGGCCTGCTGCACGCGGGAGAGCACGCCGGGGGAGGTGAGGGCATAGCCGATGTCGCCGTTGGTGGTTGACCGCGAGAAGACCACGCCGATCACCTGGCCGTCCGGCTGGACCAGCGGTCCGCCCGAGTTGCCCGGCCGGACCACGGCCTGGATCTCGTACACGTTGCGTACCGTGAGTCCCTGGCCGTAGATGTCGCGGCCCTCGGCCTCGAAGACGGCCATGACCCCGGCCGGTTGGGCGCTGAACGGGCCGCCTTCGGGGTAGCCCAGCACGGCTGCCGTCTGGCCGCGGGACGACTGGTTCGGATCGAGGGGCAGCGAGGGATCGTCCAGGCCGTTCACCCGCAGTACGGCCAGGTCGTAGTCGGGGTCGAAGGACATGACGCTCGTCTGGTAGAGCGAGGTCCCGGCCTGGACCATGGGACGGGGGATACCGGCGACCACGTGGGCGTTGGTCACGACCACGTCGGGGGATACCACGAAACCCGAACCCTCTTGGATCTGACCGCACCCGTCGCCGACGATCTTGACCGTGGAACCTCCGGCGTGGGCTACCGCCTGTTGGAGCTGGGGCTCACCGGGGAGGGCCACCGGTCCGGCCGAGGCCGGGGCCAGCTGGGCGAAGACGGGTGGGAACCCCTCGGCGGAGAGGAAGCTCTGGACCTTGGTGAACACCGACGGCGGTGCCGGCAGCACTGAGTCGAGGGACCGGATGATCCTCGACTTGTCGATGGACGAGTTCAGACTCAGGGACGAGCTGTTGACCAGCGTGTTGGCCAGCAGCCAGGCGGCCAGTAGGGACGCCACCACCGCCACCACAATGCCCAGCGCCGAGTCCACCCCGCCGAGGACGCCGTGGTGCACCCGGGAGAAGATCAGGTTGCCGAGGAGCCGGCCGAGGACCCCGCACACGGTGGCCACCCCCAACAGGGTGATGAGGGCGAAGGCGGTGCGCTCCCCCTGGGAGTGGGCCCACTGCACCGTGGCCGAAGCCAGCAGGGCTCCGAGGTAGAGGCCGATCCAGAAGCCGCCGAACGAGAGCACCTGGACAATGGCCCCCAACCGCAGCCCCTGGACCGCGGCGAGGACCACGATGACCAGAATGACCAGGTCCACGACGTTCATGAAGGGATCCGTCGGTGGGTGCGGGACTCGGCCCGGTCCGGAGCATGGAGAACCAACACCACCGACGTACGGTAGACCTCCGGCCTCACGGCCAGCCGTCATCACCCTCCACTCCGGCCTCCACGTGGCAAGATCTCCGACGCAGGCGAACAGCCCGTGGCCACCGGCCGACGGCGGCACGGCCAGGACGTGACCGGGGAGTTCCGTGAGTGATCTGACACCGCCCATCGAGGGTGACCGAGCCCACGTCGATGTGATCAAGGACCGGTGACGCGGTCCCCCGGGCCGGGGAGCGGGCCTGCCAGCTCCCGGACTCCCGCGCCCGGCCGGACCCAGCGCATCCGGCGGTGCCTGCTGCTGTTGGTGGTACCGGTGGCCGGCGTGGTCGGAGGCTGCACGTCGTCCACCGGCGGCTCCGCCGCCCCCTCCACCATCGCACCCGGTTCCCCGTGGCTCGGGGCCTTCGCCTCCGCCACGCTCCCCGCGCCGGTCAACGCGCTGGAGGACGTGGACTGCGCCACCGCCCTCCGGTGCTGGGCAGTCGGGTCCACCCTCGGTGCCGCCGGCGCGCCCAACGGGGCGGCGATCATCTCGACCGCCAACGGGGGCATCTCGTGGAGCACCGAGGCCGTTCCGGCCACCGTCGGCTATCTGTCGGGCATCTCCTGCAGCGACAAACGGCACTGTGCCGCCGTGGGCCAGGCCAGCCAGACGTCCAACGGCGCCGGTGAGATCATCGTCACGTCGGACGGAGGCACCACCTGGACATCGGACGTCGTCCCCCCCGGCATCCTGGACGTCACCGCCGTGTCGTGCCGCCCCGACCACTGGTGCATGGCCACCGGCAACACCGCCGGCGGCACCGCGGCGCTGGTCTCGTCGTCGGAACAGGCCGGATGGGTGCAGGTGGGGACGCTGTCAGCGGGCATCTCGAGTGCCAACAGCATCTCGTGCACCGACGAGCACGACTGCTGGATCGCCGCCGACAGCTCCATCGATGTCGACCACGTGGCCGGGGTGGTCGACATGACCACCGACGGAGGCTCGACCTGGGTGCCCACCCCGATGCCCAAGGGGGTGGGCCTCCTCAACAGCATCTCCTGCCTTCCGGACACCGGGGGGACCAACGGCCTGCCCTTCACCTCCACCACCCCTCCCCCCACCACGACCTCCACCGCCACCGGCTCCACCGCCACCGCCGCCGCCACCGCCACCGCCGCCGCCTCCACGACCACGACCAGCCCGGCTCCCACCACCACGGTCCCTCCGCCGACCACGACCACCACCCTGCCCGGTGAGGCCGGTGTGTGGTGTGCCGCCGCGGGCACCACGGCCAGCACCCTCACGGGCAGCCGGACGGGGCACGGGGTGGTCCTGACCACCGTCGACGGGGGTGGACGCTGGTCGCAGGAACCGCTCTCGTCGAACGTCGCCGCGCTGATGGACGTGTCGTGTACCGCCGTCAGCTCGTGCGTGTCGGTGGGGAACTCCGTGACCACGTCGGCCCAGGCCGGCGTGGTCGTCCTCACCGGGCCGAGTGCGCACCCGTGGAAACACGCCGCCGCAGTGGGGTCTCCGCAGCCGCTCTCCGCCGTCAGCTGCGTTTCGGCCTCCAGTTGCATCGTGGTCGGGGAGTCGATCTCCGAGCACCTCGCGACCACGTGACCGCGCCCGGCTATCCCCGGGGCCACCGGTGTCCGCCGCTAGCGTCGCAGGCCATGGGGTCGGATGTCACGGGAAGGTCCGGTTCCCTACCGCTTCGTCCAGCGCCGGTGGAGACATGCTCGGCGGATCGGGACCGGCCGTCACACCCACTCTCTAGTATCGCCTCCGTGTCCGAACGAACGATGACCCTGCCTCCCGCACATCGGCCCCCGGCGACCGGCCGACGACCGTGAGCAACGTCGAGCCGCTCCGCGGCGGCGCCCGGCGGCGGCCCACCTCGACCTCGGCGTTCGGCGTGGGCCGCCGCGAGGCCCACGACTCGTCCACCTTCTACGCCCGCTTCACCCCGCCGCGGGTGTCAGAGGACAGCCAGGTGACCGCACCGGCCGCCCTCGACGCCATCTGGGTGGGTGATGCGCGGGACATGGACCGCCACGGGGATGTGGCCGACGGCTCGGTGGCGTTGGTGGTCACCTCACCGCCCTACTTCGCCGGCAAGGAGTACGAGGCGGTGATCGGCGTCGGCCACGTTCCCGCCGACTACGACGCCTACCTCCACATGCTCCACGACGTGTTCGGCCACTGTTTCGACAAGCTCGAGCCCGGCGGTCGCATCGCCGTCAACGTGGCCAACCTGGGCCGCAAGCCCTATCGGTCGCTGTCCCGCGACGTCATCGATCTGCTCGAAGGCCTCGGCTACCTGCTGCGGGGCGAGATCATCTGGCAGAAGAGCCGGGCCGCCGGCGGCTCGTGCGCCTGGGGTACCTACCAGCGCCCGGGCAATCCCGTCCTCCGCGACGTGTCCGAGCGGATCATCGTGGCCTCCAAGGGCCGGTTCGACCGGGCCCTGACTCCCGAACAGCGGTGTCTCGAGGGACTCCCCCACGAGGGGACCATGACCATGGACGACTTCGTCGATGCCACCATCGACGTCTGGGACATCCCGACGGAGTCGGCCACCCGCGTGGGGCACCCGGCGCCGTTCCCCGTCGAGCTGCCCCGGCGTCTCATCGAGCTCTACACCTACCGGGGCGACCTCGTCCTCGACCCGTTCATGGGATCGGGCTCGACCGCGGTGGCCGCGGTGCGCACCGAACGGCACTACGCCGGATTCGACACCGACCCGACCTATGTGACGTTGGCCGAGCAACGGGTCGACGCCGAGCGAGCCGGCCTGACGGCGTCGGACGGGGCCGGGCGGCGGGTGACGGTCCCGGCCGGGCGGACGCCTCCCCTCGACCCCGACACCGCCACCGAGGCCCAGGCCGTAGGCCTGGGCCACAAGGCGCGGGAGGTGGCCCATCGGGCGTTGGCCACGGCCGGGTTCGAGGCCATCGAGCAGAACGTCGCCATCGGCGACCTCGGGATCGGGATCGACTTCCGGGCCCGCGATGCCACCGGGGCCACGTGGCTGTTCGAACTGTCCGGCGCCTACTCGGCCACCCGGCCCGGCCTCCAACGGCCCGACGTGCTGTGGAGGGCCCTCGGAAAGGCCAGCGTCCTGCACGAGGCCCGCGGCCGCGATGCCACCCGGACAGACCTCGGCCCGCTCATCCTCCTCACCACCGACATGCCCAAGCCCCGGTCCGCCGGGGGCCGGGCGCTCCGGGCCGTACAGGGTGAGGGCCACCGCGGTCCTGTCTTCGACGTCGTGGAGCTGCTCGACGCCGAAGGCACCGAGCGGCTCGGCGTCTACGGGAGTGGCATCGGCAGGAACGGCGACCGCTCGGCCGGGTGAGCTGCCGACCGGACGACACGCTCCATGCCCGACGACCGCACCACCATCACCGAGCTCGGCACGGCCCTCGGCACGCTTCCGTTCCCCGATCCGGCCACGGCCCTGGCCGGGCGACCCGAGCAGCTGAAGCTGTCGGAGGCCGAGTGGGACCACCTCGACGCCGTCCAACGGGCCGGCCGGTTCGCGGGCGAGTTGGCCATGGCCTTCGCCAACGGCCGGGCCCTGCTGCAGGCTTCCGACGGCCTGCGGGACCGCATCCCGCTGACCATCGAGTGGACCGGCGGACGGAGACCCCCCGGTGACGAGGTGGCCCCCATCGACCTGCGTATCGACCACGTCTACCTGATCAGCTGCAAGTACGAGTCGGACATCCTGGCCAATGCCTCCCCCGGCCGCCTGTTCAACGGGCTGTTGGCCACCCAGGGCACCTGGGACCGCGGCGACTGGTACGAAGCCGTGGCCCCGACCGAACTGGCCCAGCTCTACCGGGCGTGTTTGGCCGCCGCCGGACTGCAGGGCTTCCCGTCCGCGCCATCGGCGTGCACCCGGGACCAGCTGGCCGTCCTGCGCACCTCCCTCGCCGGTCGCTCCTATCCCGACACGGCGTCACGGGCCGCCTACGTGGACCTGTGCCGCACGGTCAGCGAGGAGTCGGCCCGGCTGTGGTCGGAACAGCTGGTGACCTCAGGCGTCGGTCGGGAGGCCATGCTGTGGCGCCTCCTCCGGATCGGGAGCGCCCCGTACTTCGTCCTCGGTCACGACCGGCGCACCGGAGAGCCGGCCCGGTACCGGATCGCCAGTCCATGGGACTGGCGGGCCGCCTTCGAGCTGGAGGGGTTCGACGTCACGGCGGCCTCGGCCGGCCAGCCCCGGGTCGACTGGACCTGCACCTACCGCTCGAGGCACGACGGGAGGACCGGTACGGTGGCCGGCCACGTCGAGATCCGCTGGAGCCACGGCCGGTTCGCCCAGCCACCCGAGGCCAAGGTCTATCTCGACACGCCGATGTCGCAGCTGCCGGGCTACCACCCGCTGGGTCCGGCCGAACCGGCCCAGCCCACGCTGTGGGCCACCGCCTGAGGGGCACGGACCACCGACGTGGGCGCCGATGCCACAGGGGAGGGCGAGTGGGACGGCGACCGGTACCAGCGGCGGTTCGACGAGCTGGCCGCCGGCGGCGCCGACGTGCACGGTGAGGCCGCCCTGGTGTCACGGTGGGGACCGTCGACCGTGCTCGACGCCGGCTGCGGGACCGGCCGGGTGGCACGGGAGCTGGCCGGGCGTGGCATCGAGGTCGTCGGAGTGGACGGGGACGTGTCCATGGTCGCCACGGCCCGACGTCTGGCACCGGATCTGGAGTGGATCGTGGCCGACCTGACCCGGCTCGAGCTCCACCGGCGGTTCGACCTGGTGTTGATGGCCGGCAATGTGCCCCTGTTCACCCCCGAGGGGACGCAGCCGGCCCTGGTACGCGGGTGTGCCCACCACCTCGCCGACGGTGGACACCTCGTCGCCGGCTTCCAGCTCGACCGGGGGTACACGCTCGGGAAGTACGACGAGGACTGCCGACGCGCCGGACTCGAGCTCGTGGCCCGATGGGCCACCTGGGCCGAGGATCCGTGGGCCGAGGGAGGGCCGTATGCCGTGTCGGTCCACCGGGCCCCACCGGGCTGACCGTCCCCCGGTCCCCGATCCGGGTACCGGGCTTACGGCCCGACAACCATCTCTGCGATCATGGCAACCGCCCAGACGATCATGGCAACCGCCCAGAAAGGCCCCCCATGAGAAATCCCATGTTCGTCCACGACGAGGGACTGACGAAGCTGGTCCTTGACTACTGCCGGTGGCGCCTGGCCCTCGACCCCGTCCCCCTGGACTTCGGGGGGGCCCAGGCCGCCTCCCTGGACGCCAGCCTGTCCGGCCTGATCAATGCCACCGGCACCGATGCCGGACACGTCATGGGGGTCTTCGACAACGAACTGGCCACCGCGGTCATCTCGTGCGACAGCCCGCGCTTCTTGTCGTTCATCCCCGCCGCCCCCACCAAGGCGTCGCTCCTGTTCGACATGGTGGTGGCCTGCTCCTCGCTCCAGGGGACGTCGTGGATGGAGGCGGCCGGGGCGGTGGCGGCCGAAAACCAGGCGCTCGATGTCCTGGCCGACGTGGCCGGGCTGCCCGACGGCGCCGGAGGATGCTTCGTCTCGGGCGGATCGGCCGGCAACCTGTCGGCGCTCATGGTAGCCCGCGACACGGCCGGCCACCGCCTGGGCGACCGGGCTCCGCGCCAGCCGCTGGTGGCCATCAGCGAGGAGGCCCACTCCTCGGTGGGCAAGGCGCTCCGGGTCCTCGGGGTCGAGGCGTTGCTCGTGCCCTGCGACGATCACCGCCTGACCGGATCGGGCCTGGCCGCCACCCTGGACGGGCATCCCCGGGGTGGGGACGTGATCGCCGTGGTGGCCACCGGCGGCACCACCAACGCCGGCATCGTCGACGACCTGGCCGGCGTGGGGTCGGTGGCCCGGGAACGGTCGCTGTGGTTCCACGTCGACGGAGCGTACGGATGTGCGGCCCTGTTCGCCCCGTCGGTGCGGGACAACTTCGACGGCATCGAGCTGTCGGACTCGATGGTGGTGGACCCTCACAAGTGGCTCTTCGCCCCGTTCGACTGCGCCGCCCTCATCTACCGCCAACCCCATCTGGCCAAGGCCGTCCACACCCAGGACGCCTCCTACCTCGACGTCATGCACAGCGACACCCGGGACGACTGGAACCCGAGCGACTACGCCTTCCATCTGACCCGGCGGGCCCGCGGGCTCCCCCTGTGGTTCTCGCTGGCCGTGTACGGCACCGACGCCTACCGCGACGCCATCGAGACCGTGCTCGCCGTGACCCGGCGCAGCGCCGACCTGATCGAGCGCACCCCCTATCTCGAACTGGTACGACGGCCCGAGCTCTCCGTGGTGCTGTTCCGCCGACGGGGCTGGGGCTGGACGGAGTACGAGACGTGGTCGAACCGGCTCCTGGCCGACCAGATCGGGTTCGTGGTCCCGACCGTCTGGGAAGGCCGGGCCGTCGGTCGGCTGGCCCTCCTGCACCCCGACACCACCCTGGAGATGATCGAGGAGATCGTCGCCACCATGGCCTGACCCGGTCGCCGGCCGCGGCGAACGGGTCGTGGTTGGAACGTCCGGTACATTTGACGGTGCAGGACGGGACCGCGCCGAGCGGTGCAGCCGAGGACGGACAAAGGCCCCACATCGAGAGCAGAGCAGTGATGCCCAACCAAGGCGGTCGGCCCACGACCCCACCGAACGATGCCGGCCATCCCCTCGCGCCCTACTTTCCGCGACTGACCATCGACTGGATCCACCGCACCCCCGAAGAGCGCTTCCGACAGGTGAACGGAACGATCGCCTTCGTGGACATCTCGGGGTTCACCAAACTCTCCGAGGGTCTGGCCAAGCACGGGAAGGTCGGCGCCGAGGAGCTGACGGCCACCATCGGGACCTGCTTCGTGGCCCTCTTGGACATCGCCGTGGCCAACGGCGGCAGGCTGCTCAAGTTCGGCGGTGACGCCCTGCTCCTCTGGTTCACCGGCGACGCCCACGAGGCCAGGGCCTGTCGGGCCGCCGTGGACATGCGGGCCGAGCTCCGGGTGGCGGGCCGTCTGTCGGTCCTCGGCCAACGGGTGGCGCTGCGGATGTCGGTCGGGATCCACAGCGGGCGCTTCGACTTCTTTCTGGTCGGTTCCTCCCACCGGGAGCTCATCGTGACCGGACCGGCCGTCAGCACCACCGTGTCCATGGAGGCCACCGCCGACCCCGGCGAGATCGTCATCAGCGACGCCACCGCCCTGGCCCTGCCCCCGGCCAATGTCGGCCCGCGGAAAGGACCCGGTCACCTGCTCCGCCGGACACCGGCCGTGCCGGAGGACCCCTTCGTCCCGTTCGAACCGGTGGACCCCGACGTCGAGCTGGCACGGGGGATCCCCGTCGGGCTCATCGACGCACTGACCAGCTCACAACGCGAGTCCGAGCACCGTCGGGTCACCGTGTGCTTCCTGCACTTCGACGGCACCGATGCCCTGATCGAACAGGCCGGGCCCGAAGTAACCGCCGACCGCCTCGACGCCCTGGTGTCGATCGTGCAGACCGCCGTCGACCGACACGACGTGGTCTTTCTGGCCACCGATGTCGACCGTGACGGCGGCAAGATCATCCTGACCGCCGGGGCTCCGTCGACATCGGGGGACGACGAGCACCGCATGCTGCTGGCCGTGCGGGAGATCATGGACGCCGAGTTACCGCTACCCCTCCGGACCGGGATCAACCGGGGTTCGGTCTTCGTCGGCGAGGTGGGTCCCCCCTACCGTCGGACCTTCACCGTCATGGGCGACACGGTCAATCTGACGGCACGGCTGATGGCCAAGGCCGAACCGGGTGAGATCCTCACCACTCCCGAGGTGATCGCCCGGGCCCAGGCCGGTTTCGCCACCACCGAGCTCGAACCGTTCTTCGTGAAGGGGAAGTCCAAACCCGTCCGGGCCCTGCGGGTGGGAGCCATGACCGGCGGGAAGCTGGTGGGGCTGACCGAGGACCTCCCCTTCGTCGGGAGGAGCCGGGAGGTCGCCGAGCTCGAGTCATTGGTGGGCCGGGCCGAGGAGGGGAACGGCGCCCTCATCGAGATCGTCGGAGAGGCCGGCGTGGGGAAGTCGCGGTTACTCGGACAGCTCCGGGAGCTCACCGGAGCGCGGACCCAGCTGACGGCCGGATGCGAGCGCTACTACTCGTCCACCCCCTATCACGTGGTGCGCGAGCTCCTGCGGCGGCTCCTCGAGCTCCCGGCCGAGGGATCCGACGACGCCACCGCCCAGCTCTTCCTGGCCTCGCTGACGGCACGGGCCCCGGCGCTGCTGCCCTGGGCGCCGCTGATCGCCGGGGCGGTGGATCTGTCGGTGCCCGAAACACCCCAGACGGCCGAGCTGGACGAGGAGTTCCGCAAGGCCCGCCTGGCCGACGCCGTCCAGGAGCTGCTGGCGAATCTCCTGCCCGAGTCGGGGCTGCTGACCGTGGAGGACTCCCACTTCATGGACGAGTCCTCGGCCGATCTCTTCCGGGCCATGGCCGCCTCGGTGGGCGCCACCTCGTGGCTGATCTGCATGACCCGGCGCGACCTCGAGTCGGGCTTCGTCGCTCCCGACGACGCCACCCGCATCGACCTCGGCCCGCTCGACGAACAGGAGACGACCCGACTGGCCGAGGCCGCCACCTCGGAGACGCCCCTGTCGGCCAGCGAGCTCGGCGTACTGGTCCGCCGCTCCGGTGGCAATCCGCTCTTCTTGCGGGAGCTGCTGGCCGCGGCCCTGGGCGGAGCCGAGGTCGAGGGCCTGCCCGACTCGGTCGAAGGGGTAGTGGCGGCCCGCATCGACCGGCTCTCGAGCGACGACCGCCACCTCCTCCGGCGGCTCTCCGTGCTGGGTCAGTCGGCACCGATCGATCTGGTGGGGGCGGTGGTCGACGAGCTCCCCGCCCCGAGGCACCCGGTGTGGAGGCGGCTGGACGACTTCGTGGTGTGGGACCGCGACACCCTGCGGTTCCGCAACGGCGTGCTCCGTGACGCGGCCTACGACGGGCTCACCTACCGGCTCCGGCGTCAGCTGCACAACCGGGCCGGCGACTCGATCCGGGCCACCTCGGAGCTGCGTCGCGACGAGCAACCCGAGCTCCTCTCGTTCCACTATCTCCACGCCCAGCGCTACACCGAGGCCTGGTCCTACGCCTTGGAGGCGGCCCAATGGGCCACGTCGGTGTATGCCAACTTCGAAGCCGCCGAGCTCTACGAGCGCGCCCTGACCGCCGGCCGGCGCCTGGGCGACCTGGGTCCGGCCGACCTGTCGGCGGTGTACGAGGCGCTGGGCGACGCCCGCAACCGCACCGGTGCCTACGCCGAGGCGGCCAACGCCTACCGGACGGCACGCCGGCTCATCGACCACGATGCCGTGGCCACCGCCCGCCTCATGCTCAAGCTGGCCCAGATCCAAGGGTGGATGGACCGCTACCCCACCGCCCTGCGGTGGATCACCAAGGGACTGCGGACGCTCGAAGGGGCCGAAGGAGACGCAGCCACGCGACAGCGGGCCGAGCTGCTCAGTTGGTACGGCCGGTTCTGCCAAGAGGCCGGTCAGCACGCCCGCGCCATCAAATGGTGCTCGCTGGCCATCGAAGAGGCCGAAGCGGCCGGCGAGCAGCTGGCTCTGGCCGAGTCGCTGCGGGTCATCGACTGGGCCATGGACGAACTCGGACGCCTGGAAGAGCCGGTGAACTCGGAACGGGCCCTGGCCATCTTCGAGTCGCTCGAGGACCTGACCGGCCAAGCCAACATGTTGAACTCCCTCGGCATCTTCGCCTACTTCCGAGGCGAGTGGGAGGAGTCCCTCGATCTGTACCAGCGGTGCCAGGCCATCGTCCGGAGAATCGGCAACGACGTGAAGGTGGCCTTCTTGGAGTTCAACATCGGGGAGATCGCCCTCGACCAGGGACGGCTCGACGCAGCCGAGGAGCAGTTCCAACAGGCGTGGCGCGCCTGGCGGGCGGCCGGCTACCGCTCCGGCGTGGCCGACGTGCTCGGGAAGCTGGCCCGGGTGGCCGGGCTCCGCGGCCACTTCGACGAGGCGGTCGGGCTGTTCGAGGAGTCGGTCGCCGAGTTCCGGGCCGTCGGCAGCAACGCCGACGCCCTCGAGGCGCAGGCCCGCCTGGCCGAGTGCCTGGTGCTGAGCGGCCGGCCCGACGCCGCACTGGCACTGGCCGACGAGACGCTGGCCCAAGCCCGCGGTCTACGCGGCGTGCCCCCGCAGGTTCCGCTGATCCAGCGGGTCCGGGGCGCCGTGCTGGCCGCCTCCGGTCAACCGGACGCGGCGGCGGCCGCACTGGAGCAGAGCCTCCAGGCCGCCCGCAGCCGGGGGGCCCAATACGAGGAGGCCCTCACCCTCCAGGTCATGGCCGAGTGTGCCGTCGACTCCAGCGAGGAGCACCGGGCCGAGCTGCGCCGGACATCGGAGGCCACGCTGTCCAAACTCGGCGTCGTGTCCACGCCCGATCTCGTGGCCGCGGTCCCCGGGGCCGGGGCCCCGCCCACCACGCTGCGTGGGCAATTCCCGACGGTAGCCACCCCGTAGGGCGGCGGCGGCGGCCGCAGTTGACGGCTCCGCGCCCTCCCACTACATTTTCCGAACGAGCGTTCGACGGCACGTCTTCGGCGGGACCAGCGGATCGAAACCGGTGCAGGCGCGGAGCCACAAACTGGACGCCGTGGGCGAGGAGATGACTGTTCTCATGAAGAGAACCATGTACGTCAAGACCATCATCGCGGTGCTGGCCATCGGAATGGCCGGGTTGGCCAGCGTGACCCTCTCCGGTGTGGCCGGGGCCAAAGCGGCCCATGACGGAGCCCATGGGTTCCGCGGGTGCATCACGATGACCGGATCGTCGTTCTCCGCCACCGCCGGGGTGTCCGTCTCGCCCACGGTGGCCACCTTTACCGACACCAGGCCGCCCTGGTACCAGCCACCCTGGTACCCGTCGCAGTTCTCGGCCACCATCGACTGGGGCGACGGGACGACGACCAGCGGGACCGTCAGCCCGCCCGCCGGCTACGGCGACCCCTACACGGTGACGGGTACGCACACCTACGCCACCCAGGGCACGTACACCACCCACATCACCGTCTTCCAAGAGTGGCCCGGGTATGACAAGGCCACGGCCACCGGCACGGCCACGGTCAACGACTACTCCATCGACGCCACCGGCGTACCCATTCCGGACCAGGTGACCGGCCAGGCCCTCGACAACGTTCCCGTGGCCACGTTCACCGACGCCAATCCGAACGCGCCGCTCGGCGAGTTCACCGCCGTGATCGACTGGGGAGACGGTTCGGCGACCACCGACGGCTCCATCACCCAGCCGTCGGGCGTCGGGACCACCTTCGACGTCGCCGGCGGCCACACCTACAGCACGGCGGCCACGTTCACCGTCACCGTCACCATCAGTGACATCGGCGGGGCCTCGGCCGTCGTCACCGAGCCGGTGTCGGTGTCGAATGCCGGCTCCACCATCACCTGCAGCTCGGGCGGCTGCTCGGGTTCGATCTCCACCCCGCTGCAGACCGACGCCATCCACACCTCGTCCTCCACCGGCTCCATCACGGCCTCGATCAACTCGGACTCGCTCCTCTGTGGCGACGACTACCGCCACGCCCCCCAGGTGACCACGATCAACGGCACCGGCCTGAGCCCGAACAAGCCCATCTTGGAGACCGTGTCCTTCCCCCGATCGGAACTGGTCGGACCGGCCGGCGACCCGGTGGAGGTCTGCTACGAGTCCAGTGCCGATGCACCCTTCATCGATCTCGAGGGGCAGTCGGTGACACAGGGCCTGCTCCCGCTGTGCGGTGCCCTGATGCACGTTCCCCCGCAGATGCGACTGGGCCCGTGCATCAAGCTCCAACAGCCGATCTCGGTCCTGCACACGACGATCGTCGAGAAGCTCGTCGTGCCCCCCAACGATCCAAGGCACATGTAGCCGGTTCGTTCCGGCCCCGGTCTCCGGCCGAGGGCGGCCGCGGCCGACCACCATCCCGACCGTTTCCCATCCGGAACGGCCGCGCCCTTCCGGATGCTTTACCCCGGACGGACCGTCGGGTAGCTTCGCCCCACTGCAGCACCGTTCCGGGGATCGGCCGGCAGCCCGAAACCCATCGAGCATGCGGAGGGTGAGCGATGGACGAGGTGGCGGTGGCGGGCTCCCAGGGCGACGGTCTGACCCGCAACATCGGCTTCTTCGGACTCCTCCTCACGTCGGAGGGGTCGATCATCGGATCGGGCTGGCTGTTCGGGGCGCTGGTCTGCGCCACCATCGGGGGGCCGGCCGCCATCATCGCCTGGCTCATCGGATCGGTGGCGGTGATACTGCTGGCCCTGGTCCACGCCGAGCTGGGTGGGATGTTTCCGGTCAGCGGCGGCACCACCCGGTTCCCGTACTATGCCTTCGGCGGCCTGGCCGGCGCCTCGTTCGGATGGTTCTCGTGGCTGCAGGCGGTGGGCACCGCCCCCATCGAGGTGGAAGCGGCCATCACCTACACCTCGAACTACTGGCACGGCCTGACCCACTCGGTCAACGGCACCGTGGTCCTGACCGGGTTGGGCTACCTGGTGGCCACGGTGCTGATGGCGCTCTTCGTGGCCATCAACCTGTTCGGCATCCGCTACCTGGTCCGGGCCAACAACGCCATCACCACCTGGAAGGTGGTCATCCCCACCCTGACCATCGTCGTCCTGTTCTTCACCCACTTCGACACGTCCAACTTCACGTCGGCCGGATTCGCCCCGTTCGGCCTGCACGGCGTCCTCCGGGCCGTGAGCGACGGCGGGGCCGTCTTCGCCCTGGTCGGGTTCGAGCAGGCCGTGCAGCTGGGTGGTGAGAGCCGCAACCCCCAGCGGGACATGCCCCGGGCCGTGATCTTCTCCATGCTCATCGGGGCCACCATCTACATCCTGTTGCAGGTGGTGTTCATCGGCGCCCTCCCCCACCAGGCTCTGGCCCACGGGTGGGCCAACCTGTCCTTCGAGGGCATCTTCGGCCCGTTCGCCGGCCTGGCCAAGGGCCTGGGCCTCGGCTGGCTGGCCTACATCCTCTACGCCGACGCCATCATCGCCCCCACCGGGTCCGGTCTCATCTACACCACGACCACCAGCCGGATCACCTTCGGCATGAGCAAGAACGGCCACGTGCCGGCCGTCTTCGAGAAGACCACCAAGAAGTCGAACGTCCCCGTCTTCGGGCTCATCTTCGCCTTCTTGATGGGCATGCTCCTCTTCCTGCCCTTCCCGGGCTGGCAGAAGCTGGTCGGGTTCATCACCTCGGCCACGGTGCTCATGTACGCCGGTGCCCCGCTGGCCCTCGGTGCCCTCCGCCACCAGAAGCCCGACGCCGAGCGTCCCTATCGACTGCCCTGGGCCCAGGTGCTGGCCCCGGCCTCGTTCGTGTCGGCCAGCCTCATCATCTACTGGAGCGGCTGGGAGGTGGACTGGAAGCTAATGGTGGCGGTGGTCCTCGGCTACGTCCTCATGGGGATCTCGCGGATTACCAACGCCAATCCGGTCCACTCGCCCCTGGACTGGGCGGCGGCCATCTGGTTGTGGCCCTACCTGGCCGGCCTGACTCTGCTCTCGTTCCTGGGCCAGTTCGGCGGTGGCCGCCAGACCATCCCCTTCTACTGGGACATGGTGGCGGTGGCCGCCTTCAGCCTCGTCATCTACTACACCGCCATCCGGCTCCGTCTACCCGAGTCCAAGGTGGACGAGTACGCCCAGGGCGTCTACGGGTTCGAGAGCTGAGAGCCGGTCCGCCCCAGGTCCGGCTGCGGTCAGGTGTAGCCCTGGAGGATGTGCTCGACCCACCAGGCCGGGGCCGCGCCCATCAGGGTCTGGAGGTCCCAGTAGTCCCACCAGCGGATGATGGTCCCGTCCGCCAGCTCGTGGACCGAGACGAACGGAAGGGTGACCACTTCGCCGGTGTGCCAGTGCCAGGTCTCGGCGTGCTCGGTGACGACGGTGTCGCCTTCGGCCACCATCAGCCGCAGCTCGTGTTCGTAACCCGAGATGCGCTCCAGCCCGAGGCGGAGCCGGGCCACGATGAGGTCCCGGCCCCGGGCCACGTCGTCCTCCGGCGAGGGCACGTCGGTGTACTCACTGTCGGGCCCGAAGAAGCTTCCGATGGCCTCCCAGTCGCGCCGGTAGAGCGCCTCCCAGAACGCCGTCACCCGCGCCTTGTTGCCCTGTGGGTCCGCCGTGGTGTCCGCTCTGTCGTCCCCCGTGTCGGCCATGGATCGGGATGTTAACGCTCCGGCAACGTCCCCATCGGAGCTCGGCCGCTAAAATCCCTGCGCAGTGAGCAAGAACGGATCGGTGGACCACAAGCACCAGCACTCGGGGGCAGCCGGCTTCCACGAGGTGGAACCCCAGATGGTGACGGGTGTGAGCCCGCAGGTGGTGAGCAAGAGCGCCTACGAGAAGGAGCTGGCCCGGCTCCAGACCGAGCTGGTGCGCATGCAGGAGTGGATCGTCCACGAGGGCCTTCGGGTGATGGTCATCTTCGAGGGCCGTGACACCGCCGGCAAGGGTGGCACCATCAAGCGGATCATGGAGCGCCTCAATGCCCGCTACTGCCGCGTGGTGGCCCTCGGGACCCCGACCGACCGCGAGCGGTCCCAGTGGTACTTCCAGCGCTACATCGCCCACCTCCCGGCGGCCGGCGAGATCGTCCTGTTCGACCGCAGTTGGTACAACCGGGCCGGGGTCGAGCGCGGTCATGGAGTTCTGCACCGAAGAGGAACACGCCGAGTTCTTCCGGACCTGCCCCCAGCTCGAACGGGCCCTCGTGCGCTCGGGGATCATCCTCTTGAAGTACTGGCTGTCCCTGAGCGACGACGAGCAGGAGCGGAGGTTCACCGAGCGCATCAACAACCCCGGCAAGCGGTGGAAGCTGAGCCCGATGGACCTCGAGGCCCGGGCCCGGTGGGTCGACTACGCCGAGGCCAAGGACGAGATGTTCTCCTACACCGACATCAAAGAGGCGCCGTGGTACGTGGTCGACGCCGACGACAAGAAGGCGGCCCGCCTGAACATCATCAGCCACCTCCTCGACGTGGTCCCCTACGACGCCGTCCCCCACGAGAACGTCGAGTTGCCCGCCCGCCAGCAGCGCTCCTACGAGCGTCCGCCCATCGACAGCCAGACATGGGTGCCGAAGCGCTACGTCGTCCGATGAGCCCACCACGGTGGCCAACGGCGCGGCCGCCAACCCGGACCGGGGCGTAGGGCGCCGTGCGCAAGTTCATCATCATGGGGATCCAGGGCAGTGGGAAGGGGACCCAGGCCAAGCTGCTGGCTGACGACCTCGAACTCGAGCACGTCAGCGTCGGGGACATCTTCCGATGGAACGTGCAGCACCACACCAAGCTGGGGGCCCAGGTCAAACGCATCATGTCCAGCGGCCACCTGGTGGACGACGACCTCGTCGAGGCCGTGGTCCGGGAGAGGCTGGCCGCGCACGACTGGAACTACGGCTTCATCATCGACGGGTTCCCCCGCAATGCCCGCCAGGCCGAGTTCTTCCTCGAGACCTACGACATCGACGGCGTGATCAACCTCTACCTTCCCGACGAGGAGGTGACGCGCCGCGTCATGGCCCGGCGGCTGTGCTCCCAGTGCGGACTGGACTACAACCTCATCGCCTCCCGGCCCCAGCAGCCCGACACCTGCGACGTGTGCCACGGTGCCCTGGTGGCCCGGGACGACGACAACCCCGAGGCCCTGGCGGTGAGGCTGTCCGAGTACCACGAGGAGACCAAACCGCTCATCGAGATCTTCGAACGCAAGGAGTTCGTGGCCACCTTCGACGCCACCCGTCCGGTGGACGAGGTGCAGGCCACCATCCGCCGCCGCTTCGCACTGCCCGAGCGCGCCGCGTAGTCGGCCGCCTGCCGCGCCGAGCACGCTGTCAGTCGCCGGACGAGGACCGCGCCTTCGACTCGGCCGCCAGCACCTTGGCCCGCTCGGCGTTGCGTTTTGCCGCGTCACGGGGCCGGAGCCCGGCTTGGAAGACGTCGCGTATGTACTCCTTCACGTCGCTGGCTTGGGTGGCCACCGTCAACAGATCGTTCGACTGCTGCAGGTGGGTGCGGAGGCCCATCAGGTCCCAGGCCCGCCTGATGTTGGCCTTGGCCGCCATCAGGGTGGTCAGTGGGGCTTGGGCCACATGGAAGGCCAGCTCGTTGACCTCGTCGTCGAGGCGGTCGCGGGGCACGACGCGATTGATCAACCCCATCTCCTTGGCCTCGGCCGCGCCGATCTCCTGTCCGGTGTACATGTACTCCGAGGCCCGCTTCCAGTTCATGAAGATCCAGGGCTCGATGCCCGTCTCCATGGTGGGCATGGCCATGCCCTGGAGTACGGGAAACTGGAAGTAGGCGTCCTCGGACGCCACCGTCATGTCGGTCAGCAGCCCCCAGATCGTGCCTCCTCCGAGGCAATACCCGTGGACCTGGGCGATGGTGACCTTGGGGAAGTCCCACAGCTTCAGTACCGGCGTCCCGTAGATGTCCCACTGGCCCTTCCACGGACTCCCGAGTTTCGCCGTACTCTCGTCGATCTCACGCATTTCGGTCCCCGGCGATCCCTGCACCACATGGCCGGCACTGAAGCCCGGCCCGTTGGCCTTGAGCACGACGACCTTGATGTCGTAGTCGCGGTCGGCGTCGTCGAGGCAGGTGTCCACGTCGAACACGAGTCCGGAGGACTGGACGTTGGCCTTCTCCGGAAAGTCCAGGGTGATCCAGGCGACGGGCCCGTCCTTTTCGTAGACGACCGTGTCCAGCTCTCGGGTCTCCATGGCCTGCTCCTGTCGGGACGGTGGTGTCGGCGGGTCCCGCACCGGGTCGCGAAGCTACCAAAGAAGTCCGTTCGGAACCCCGGCCGCGCCTGGGTAGTGTCGGCCCGGACGGTGAGGCGACAGCGAAGGGGGTGACGACCATCCAGATACGCATTCCGAAGCTCGGCATGGAGATGACCGAGGGCACACTGGCTCAATGGCTCGTCGACGACGGCGCCGCCGTGGCCCAGGACGAACCCCTCTACCTCCTGGAGACGGACAAGGTGGAGAGCGAGATCACCGCTCCCTCGGCCGGGGTCCTCCGCAGGGTCGGCGCCGAGGGCCAGACCTACCCGGTCGGCGAGGTCATCGGGGAGCTCGACGACGGGGGCACCTGAGCGACGCCGACCCCCAGCGACGGGGCCGGAGCCACGCATATCATGAGACCGGCCTGACCGCTGGACGGTCCGGCCGGGACGGGGAGGGATCGGTACCGTGGGGGAAGACGAGGACGGGATCCGGCGGACGATCGCCGAGTACAGCCAGCGGTGCGACGACGGCCACTTCGACCGTTGGGCCGAACTGTTCACCGAGGACGCCCGGCTGGTCTTCGGCGAGCAGACCACCGAGGGGCGGACGGCCATCAAGACGTACATGGAGGGGTTGCAGCCGCCGGCGGCGCGCGGGAAGCACATCACGGCCAACACGCTGGTGGACGTCGACGGCAGCACCGCCACCGCCACCACCGACTACCTGTTCGTGCGGGCCTCGACGGGCGGTCTCGTGCTCATCGCCGCCGGGCGCTACCACGACCAGCTGGTCCGGGACGGCTCGCGATGGCAGTTCCGCCAGCGAGCCATCACCACGCTCGGCCTTCCGGCCCGGGTCTCGGATGGTTGACGTCGGGCTCGACCGGCCTGGCGCCGGCGCCGACCCGGGGACGGGCGACCGGACGGTCCCGTTCGCCATGACCGTCGACGACCGCGTCCCGGCCGGGCGCTACTTCGACCCGGCCTTCGCCGAGCTCGAACGCCGCCACCTGTGGCCCCACACCTGGCAGATGGCCTGCCGGCTGGAGGAGATCCCCGAGCCGGGGGACTACACGGAGTACACCATCGCCGACCAGTCGGTCCTCGTCGTCCGGACCGACGAGCACACCGTCAAGGCCTACCTCAACGCCTGCCGCCACCGGGCCACCGAGTTGGCCAAGGGATCCGGTAGGTTCCCCCGGGGCCAGATCGTGTGTCCGTTCCACGGCTGGCGGTGGAACCTCGACGGCACCAACTCCTTCGTCTACGGCGCCCACGCCTTCGACCCGGCGCTGCTGGAACCGGCCGACCTCTGCCTCCGCCAGGCCCTGGTCGACACCTGGGCCGGGTGCGTCTGGGTGAACCTGGACAGTGCCGCCCCTCCACTGCGGGACGCCCTCGATCCCCTGCCGAGCCTCCTCGACCCGCTCGGGATCGGCGACATGAGGGTGGTGTGGTGGAAGGAGGTGGTCCTCCCAGCCAACTGGAAGATGGCCCAAGAGGCGTTCCTCGAGGGCTACCACGTACCCCAGACCCACCCCCAGCTCACCCTGGGCCACCCCGAGCAGTACGACCCCGACAGTCTCGAGTACTCGGTGTACGACCACGGACACTCGAGCTTCCAGCTCCGTCCGAACGCCCAGGCCAAGAAGGGGCGCCAGGTGGGCGTGAGCGAGATCGACGCCATCGTCGAGTCGGTGCGGCTGCTGAGCGAAGGGCTCGAGGCCATGACCCTCGAACGCGAGGTGCACGTGATCGAAGGGATGCGGAACCGCCCCGTCCCCGAGGGGAGCACCTTCGGGGCCGAACTGGTCAAGGCCCTCTACCAGTACGCCGCCGGCGCCGGCATCCCCCTGCCCCCGCCCGACCCGGCCGCCCTGGCCCGCTGGGGCGGGATGTTCTTCCACTTCCCCAACTACTTCGTGCTCCCCCAGTACGGGAACGCCCTCGTCTACCGGTCCCGCCCCAACGGCGACGACCCCGAGTCGTGCATCTTCGAGCTGTGGTCTCTCACCATTCCGGCCGAAGGCGACCGCGTCCCCAGACCGACCCTGCAGGGCCCATTCGCCCCGGACGACGCCGACCACTGGCCCCGCATCCCCCTCCAGGACTTCTCCAACATCGGACGCCAACAGCGGGGGATCCACAGCTCGAGCGTCGACGCCATCCGCCTGTCCCACACCTACGAGGGCGGGATCACGAACATGCACCGGCACCTCGACCGTTACCTGGCCCGCTCGTGAGCGCCGACGAAGGTCCCGGCGCCGCACCGATGCCGACGGCGCCCGACCAGGTCGTGGTGGTCGGCACCGGGGCCGCGGCCCTGGCCGCGGCGGTGGCGGCCCACGACCGGGGCGCTGCCGTGGTGGTGGTGGAGCGCACCTCGACCGTCGGCGGCACCACCGCCGTATCCGGTGGCGGGGTCTGGATGCCGCAGAACGACCACATGGCCGAGGTCGGGACGAAGGACTCGCGGGCCGAGGCCCTGGCCTACATGGGCCGGCTGACCGCCGGTCGCACGCCGGTCGAGCTGCTCGAGCGGTACGTCGACCGGGGACCCGGCGTTCTAGCCGAGCTCGAGCGGCAGACCCCGCTGGAGCTCCGCCCCATGACCTGGCCCGACTACCACCCCGAGATGGAAGGGGCCAAGGCGTCGGGGAGGATGCTCGAACCGGCGCTGTACGACACCGGACGGCTCGGGACGTGGGCTAGCCGTCTCCGACGGCCACCGGTGCTGTCGGCCCCCATCACCCTGCAGGAGGCCACGGTGGAGTGGCGGCCCACGTACACCCCCGAGCGCTTCGACGCCGCCGCCGTGCAGGCCCGCGTCGACCAGGGCCGGGTGGCGTGCGGCCAGGCGCTGATCGGCAGTCTCCTCGAGGCCTGCCTCCGGCGCGGTATCGAGCCGCGTCTCGATACCCGGGCCAGCGAGATCACCATGCACAAAGGCGCCGTCTCCGGCCTGGTCGTCGACCAGGACGGCCGTCGCACCGCCGTCCCGGCCCGGGCCGTCGTGCTGGCCTCGGGCGGGTTCGAGTGGAACGCGCCGCTACGGGAACGGTTCCTGCCCGGTCCGCTCACCCACCCCCACAGCCCCCCGGCCAACCAGGGCGACGGGCTCCTCATGGCCATGGAGGTGGGCGCCGACCTCGGCAACATGAACGAGACCTGGTGGTACCCGGCGGCCTCCCTGCCCGGCGAGCAGTACGACGACCGTCCCCTGGCCCGGTTCATCGGCGTGGAGCGCACCGCACCCCACTCCATCATCGTCGACCGCTTCGGCGACCGGTTCGTCAACGAGGCCGGCAACTACAACGACATGCAGAAGGCGTTCTTCTCCTTCGACGTGAACGAGTACACCACCCGGCACCTGCCCAGCTGGGTGGTGTTCGACCAGCAGTACCGGTCCCGGTACCCGGTGGCCACCTCGCGACCGGGCCAACCCGATCCGAGCTGGTTGGCGGTGCACCACACGCTGGAGGGCCTGGCCCACCAGGTGGGCATCGATCCCCTGGGGCTGGCCGGGACCGTCGAGCGCTGGAACCGGTTCGTGTCCGAGGGACGCGACCGCGACTTCGGCCGGGGGTCGAGCGCCTACGACCGGTTCCACGGGGACCCGGGCGCTCCCCATCCCAACCTGGGTTCGATCGAGCAGGGACCGTACTTCGCCCTGCCCGTGCACATCGGCTCGGTCGGCACCAAGGGGGGACCGCGGGTGGACGCCGACGGCCGGGTCCTCCACGTCCGTGACCGTCCCATCCCCGGCCTGTACGGCGCCGGCAACGTCGTGGCCAGCCCGGCCGGACCGGCGTACTACGGAGGGGGGACATCGATCGGCATGGGCCTGGTGTGGGGCCACTCGGCCGGGTCCCATGCTGCCACGCACGCGTTGGCCGGTGCCGGCGCCGGTTCGAGCTAGGTGCCCCGAGACCCGGTGGAAGTCGCCGGCGACCAACGGCCGGAACCGGCCGTCCGGCTCCGCATGTACCAGCTGATGGTGCTGATCCGGGCCTGCGACGAGCGGGTCCGGCGCGGACTCGGGGCCGGCGAGTTCGCCTGCACGTACTGGCCCGCCACCGGGCAGGAGGCCATCGCCGCCGGCATGGGCGCCGTCCTGCGGTCCGACGACCAGCTGGTGACCACCTACCGGGGGCTGCACGACCAGCTGGCCAAGGGGGTGCCGGTCGGGTCACTGGCGGCCGAGATCCTGACCCGTCGCACCGGCGTCAACGCCGGGAAGGGTGGCGCCATGCACATCGCCCACCCGGCGTCGGGGCTGGTCCTCTCCACCGGCATCGTGGGATCCGGCCTGCCCATCGCCGTGGGCGTGGGGCTGGCCGCCCAGCTGCGGGGAACCGACCAGGTCACCGTGGCCAGCTTCGGCGACGGCGCCACCGGCACCGGGTCCTTCCACGAGGCTCTCAACCTGGCCGCCCTGTGGCGGCTGCCGGTGGTCTTCGTGTGCCAGAACAACCAGTATGCGGAGATGACGCCCACCGTCCACGCCCAGCCGGTGGCCCATGTGGCCGACCGGGCCGCCGGGTACGCCGTCGAGGGGGTCCGGGTGGACGGCAACGATCCCGACGCCGTGCACGCCGCCCTCACGGGCGCCGTCGCCACCGCCAGGGCCGGACGGGGACCCACCCTCCTCGAGTGCACCACCTACCGGCTCTTCGGCCACTACTTCGGCGACCCCATGCGCTACATGCCGGCCGACGAGGTCGAGGCGGCCAGGGCGGCGGAGCCGTTGGCCCGTTACCGCTCCCGTCTGGTGGATGACGGCGTGCTGGACGAAGCGGGGGCCGCGGCCGTCGAGAGCCGGGCCGCCGACGAGGTGGCGGCGGCCTTCACCGCCGCGCTGGCCGACGAGCTGCCCGATGCTGCCGAGGCGACGGTCGACGTGTACGGGTCGGACGGAACGCCATGACGGTGGCCACCGGGGGCGGGGACGTGCCCACCACCGACCGGAGCATGCGGGAGGCGCTCAACCTGGCGCTGGGCCGGGCCCTGGCCGCCGACCCGACGGTCCTGTTGCTGGGCGAGGACCTGGCCGACCCCGGGGGCGGCATCTCCCAGGTGACCAAGGGCCTGTCGACCGCGTACGGCACCGACCGGGTCCGCGACACACCGATCTCCGAGACGGCCATCGTCGGTGCCGCCGTGGGGGCGGCGCTGGCCGGCCTCCGGCCGGTGGCCGAGGTCATGATCATGGACTTCATCAGCATCGCCCTCGACCAGCTGGTCAATCACGCGGCCAAGGCCCGCTTCATGTCGGGCGGCCTGCTGAGCGTCCCCATGACGGTGCGGACCGCCGTCTTCGGGGGGATCGGCTCGGGGGCCACCCACTCCCAGACCCTCGAGGCCTGGCTGGCCCACATCCCCGGGTTGAAGGTGGTGGTCCCGGCCACGCCGGCCGACGCCCAGGGCCTCCTCACGACGTGCATCTTCGACGACGATCCCTGCGTCTTCGTCGAGAACGTGGCCCTGTACGGGACGAGCGGACCCGTGCCCGACGGCGACCACCGGGTCCCCCTGGGACAGGCCGTGGTCCGACGCCCGGGCCGGGACGTCACCGCCGTGACCTACGGTCGGACGGTCCGGGACGCCCTGTCGGCCGCCGATGCGCTGGCCCCCGAGGGGATCGACATCGAGGTGGTGGACCTGCGGAGCCTGGTGCCCCTGGACACCACCACCATCCTGGAGTCGGTGGCCCGCACCCGGCGGGCCGTGGTGGCCCACCACGCCACGCAGTTCGCCGGATTCGGGGCCGAGGTGGCCAGCGTCATCAACGAGGAGCTCTTCGGCCAGCTGGACGGTCCCGTCGTCCGGGTCGGGGCCCGGTTCGCCCCCATCGGCTCGGCTCCCACCCTGGAGGCCGCCGTCATGCCCTCGGCCGCGGCCATAGCGCAGGCCGTGCGCAGCAGTGCCGGAACCTGACGGGGCCGGCGGCCCGACCGCCGTCCGGGACGACGATGCCATGGCCGAAGGACTGGCCGCGTGGCTAGCGGCCCGACGGGGCCTCACCGACCCCACGGTGGGCGGGCTGCGCCGGCCGTCGGCCGGGTACTCCAGCGACACCGTCTTCGCCCAGGTGGGGTGGTCCACCGACCACGGCCCCGAGCAGGCGTCGCTGGTGGTCCGCATGGCTCCGCCCGTCGTCGGCACCTTCCGCCACTACGACCTGGTGTCCCAGGGGCAGGCCCAGCGGGCCGCGGCCGCGGTGGGCGTGCCGGTGGCCGACCCGCAGGTGGAGACGGACGCCCGGTGGCTGGGCGCCCCGTTCATGGTCATGCCCCGGGTGGAGGGACACATCATCGGAGCCGTGGCCCATCTCGACCGCTGGCTGACCGGCCTCGACCCCGACGACCAGGGCCGGGTCCACGACAACTTCGTGGCCACCCTGGCCGCCGTCCACCGGGCCGACGTCGGATCCGCCCCGGACGTCCCCCGTCGCGACAACTCGGCCGAGCTCGACCACTGGGAGGAGTACCTCGACTGGTCGAGCAGTGGGTCGCCGGTGACGGCCGTGGCCGACGCTCTGGCCTGGTGCCGTCGTCACCAGCCGGCCGACGAGCCGGCCCCGGCCCTGCTGTGGGGGGACGCCCGTTTCGAGAACATGGTGCTCGGCGACGACCTGCGCCCCCGTGCCGTCCTCGACTGGGACATGACGTCGGTCGGCGCGCCCGAGCACGACCTGGCCTGGTTCACCGCTCTGGACCTCACCATGGACCGCCTGTTCGGCCGGCGGCTGGCCGGCTTTCCGGACCGGGACGGGACCGTGGCCAGATTCGAGGAGGTGAGCGGCCGTCGGGTACGGGACCTCGAGTGGTACGAGACACTGGCCATGGTGAGGAGTACGGCCGTGATGACCCGCATCGGCTACCTCCGGCTCCAGGCCGGCCTGCCCCTCCTGCTCCCCATCGACGACAACCCGGTCATCGACGTGCTGACGAGCCGGCTCCGGTGAACGGGCCCGCCTTCACCACCGCGGCCGAACTGGTGCGGCAACGGGCCGAGGACGACAGGACCGGGCTGGTCTTCGAGTCGAGGACCTGGACCTGGCGCCAGGTGGTCCACGAGGCCGAACTCCGTGGTGCCCTCCTGACAGAGCTCCGGCGGCCCGGGCCGTTCCACATAGGTGTTCTCCTCGAGAACACCGACGAGTACCTCTTCCTGTTGGCCGGGGCCGCCCTGGTCGGTGCCGTGATCGTCGGCATCAATCCCACCCGGCGCGGCGACGAGCTGGCCGCCGACATCCGCGTCACCGACTGCCAGCTGGTGATCACCGACTCGACCCAGCGCCGGTTGCTCGACGGTCTCGACCTCGGCGTGGGACCGGAACGGATCCTCAGCACCGACAGCGAGGAGTACCGGTCCCGCTTGGCCTCGGTCACCGACCCACACGCGCCGGGACCCGCGCCCGTGCCCGCCGATCTGTACCTGCTGATCTTCACCTCCGGGTCCACGGCCGGGCCCAAGGCGGTCCGGATGACCCAGGGCCGGGCGGCCCGGTCGGCGGCCCGCATCGGGTTCAGCCCCGAGGACGTCCTCTACTCGGCCATGCCCCTCTTCCACGGGAACGCCCTGTCGGCCGCGGTGCTGCCGGCGTTCTCCAGCGGGGCCACCCTGGTCCTGAGGCGACGGTTCTCCGCCTCGTGTTTCCTCCCCGACATCCGGGCCAGCGGGGCCACCTTCTTCAACACGGTGGGCCGGGCCATCTCCTACATCGTGGCCACGCCGCCCACCGAGCACGATCGCCACCACCGGCTGCGCTACGTGCTGGGACCCGAGACCTCGGCCCCCGACAAGGCCGAGTTCACCCGCCGGTTCGGCGTCCCGGTGGTGGAGGGGTACGGGTCGAGCGAGAACGCCGTCGTGCTCAAGCCGGTGGCCGACCCGCGCCCGGGTGCCATGGGTCGGGCCAGCGAGAGCGACGACGTGACGGTGGTCGACCCCGAAACGGCCGAGGAGCGCCCCCGGGCCGTGTTCGACCGGAACGGTCGCCTGACCAACGCCGGCGACGCCATCGGGGAGCTCGTCGGGCGCCGGGCCGGTTCGAAGTTCGAGGGCTACTACAACAACCCCGAGGCCGATGCCGAGCGCACCCGCAACGGGTGGTACTGGTCCGGGGACCTGGCCTACCGCGACGAGGAGGGGATCTTCTACTTCGCCGGCCGGACCGGCGACTGGCTCCGGGTCGACAGCGAGAACTTCGCGGCGGCACCGGTCGAACGGATCCTCGGTCGGCTGGACGGGCTCAGCGGGGTGGCGGTCTACGCCGTCCCGGACAGCCGCACCGGTGACCAGGTGATGGCAGCCCTCGAGTTCGAGCCCGGCACCACCTTCGACCCGGACGCCTTCGCCTCCTTCCTTGCCGCACAGCCCGACCTCGGGACCAAGTGGGTCCCCCGCTACGTCCGGGTGGTGACGTCGCTGCCGGTAACCGCCACCAACAAGGTGGACAAGAAGCCGCTGCGGGCCGAGGGGTGGGAGACTGCCGACCCGCTCTGGCACCGGCCGGACCGGAGCGATGTCTACGTGCCCTTCGGCCCGTCCGACCGGGACGGACTGCGGGACGAGTTCGCCGCCAACGGGCGTGCCGCCCTGCTGGGCGACTGAACCGGAACCCGGTCAGGGGCCCAACCGCACCGGCATGACCCGGGGCCCGCTGACCAGGGTGGAGCTGGTGTAGGCGGGCGGACCGTCCAGCGCGAAGCCGGGGAACCGGGCCAGCCACTCCTCGAAGAACACCCGGGCCTCCAGTCGAGCCAGGCTGGACCCGATGCAGACGTGCTCGCCGAAGCCGAAGGCCAGATGGGTGGGGAGGTGCGGACGGGCCACGTCGAACCGGTCCGCCGTCGGCCCGAAGACGGTCTCGTCCCGGTTGGCCGAGGCATACAGGAGTACCACGAACTCCCCCTCGGCCACGGCGGTGCCCGCCACCTCGGTGTCGACGGCCACCGTGCGTCCGAAGGCCTGAATGGGCGTCACCCAGCGGAGCATCTCCTCCACGGCCCCCACGGCGAGACCCGGGTCCCCGAGCAGCCTGGCCCGCTGGTCGGGGTGGCGGCCCAGCGCCTCGACACCCCCGGCGATCAAGGTCCGGGTGGTCTCGTTGCCGGCCACGAGCAGGGTCAGGCAGAAGCCCATGATCTCCGTGCGGTCGAGGGGCCGGCCGTCGAGCGAGCACGACCGGAGCAGAGACAACAGGTCGTTGGACTCGGTCCTCGACGAGTCGATGTGGTCCATCAAGAACGCGGCCATCTGACCCAGCTCCTCGGCCCGCTCCTCGTCGGAGCGGTCGGTGCTCTCGATGACGGCGTCCGACCATCGCCGGAAGAGGGCGCGGTCGGATACCGGCACCCCGAACATCTCGGCGATCACGGCGATGGGGATGGGCGCGGCCACGGCGTCGACGAAGTCCACGGTCCGGTCGGTGGGCACGGCGTCCAGGACGTCGGTGACCACCTGGCGGATCCGGTCCCGCAGGCGGTCCACCGCCCGCGGGGTGAACTGCCGGTTGACCAGGGTCCGGTAGGTGGCGTGCAGGGGCGGATCGAGATGGAGGATGGAGAAGGTGTTCCGGCCCGTTCCCGCCGGGTCCCGCAACGGGTCGTTGATCAACACGCCGCGGCCCGACACGAACCGGGTCGGATCGCGGCTGATGGTCCGGACGTCCTCGTACCGGCTGATAGCCACCAGGCCGTCGGCGGTGCGGTGGACCGGCGACCGGCGGCGCAACTCGCCCAGCACCTCGGTGTAGTCGGGACGGAGGAAGAACCCCGGCGTGGTCAGGCTGAAGTCGAGGTCCATCGGTTCGCTCCGGATCATCTGCTCTCTTCTCGTACTGCTCGCCCGTCCCCGCTGCCGTTCCGGCCTACCCGCCCGTGTCCGGGACCGACGCTCAGTCGAGCAGCGAGAACCCGCCCAGGCCGCTCCGGGCCATCTCGTAGCACAGGGTGTCGTAGGGCTCGACGATCCCATAGGTGGTCTCGCCGTCGCACTCGAACCGGGCATGGTGCTGGTCGAGCCCGCAGATCCGGGAGCGGACGGCGGGATCGTTGACGTCGTAGGTCTCCCCCGTGACGACGCCGTCGCCCACCTCCATGCCGTGCCAGATGTCACCGTCGGGCGTGCCCCCGTTGGGTCCCCCGTACATGCCGCACCGCAGGAAGGCGATCTGGTTGCCGAACCGTTCGAAGGTCATGGTCTTCTCCTCTCCCGACGCGAAAACCAGGTCGACCTGGCCGGCCAGGAGCAGGTGGGTGTCGGGCTCGAAGCGGAGCCGGTGCCGGCGGCCGCGCAGCGTCTCGCTGCCGCGCCGCTCGTCACCGAGGTTGTACAGGATGTGGTCGCCCCAGACTCCGTACTCCTCGAACTCGACCCACTCCCCTGAATGGGGATGCTGGTTGCCGCTCCACAAGGCGGGGCCGCCGACCCCGTCCCGGGTGCCCCAGTGGTGGTCCCGGGTGCCCCGGTAATGGTCGGTGTCCAGTTCGAACCGGTGGCCGAGGGCCTCGACCCACCCGGTCTGGCGGCCGAAGCCGTCGTAGCCGGCCACCCCGGCAAAGGGACGGGTCCCGATGAAGAGGCCGCCGCCGATGAGCCGGTAGACCGGCCGCTTGGTGTCGAACCACGAGATGTCGAAGGAGATGCCGAAGGCGTTCTCGTCGAGGCGCAACCGCCACTGCCGGAACGGCTCCACCACCTCGAAGGTCAGTGGACCGGTGGTCATGTCCATGCGGTTCAGGCCCAGCTTCTTGTGGGCCCGCACGGTGGTGTGCCGTCCCCGGACGTTGACGATGGCGAAGGCCTCGGCCGTCCCCAGGTTGGGGTAGATGCCCATGCCCGCCACCACCAGCAGTTCGCCGGTCGAGTCCTGGCTGGTGAACCACATCCGTTCATAGGCCTGGGGATCCGAGGTCCACATCACCCGGACCGGATGGGGGTGGTTGTGGATCATGAACTCGTCCAGGCCGGACATCGGGTAGTGCTCCTGGCTGGCCGCGTAGGGGGCGGTCACGGGATCCGACCACCACACGGACCGCCCCTCGGGGCCCGGGCAACCCTGTCGATGACCCGGTCCGCACGGGCTTCGACCATGTCGGTACTGGCGGCCGAGTCGGCCATGTCGGTGGCGGCCGAGGCGGCCGCATACGCCCACACGCCACCCGTGTAGGGACTGGGGCAGTTCCGCACGTCCAGACCTCCTGCGGCACCGGGTGGTGGGCTGACCGGCAGCATCGTAGGGTCCGCCCTCCCCAGCGTCAAAGAGGGGTGGCGGCCGGCCGGGTGTGCTCTGATCGGGTCGGTGGACGGCTATCGACCCCTGCCGCAGGCACCGGAGTGGTTCAAACGGGCCCTGTCGGAGCCGCTGACCGATCTCGAGGTCGACGTGGACGGCTGCGCCATCCACGTCATGGTCGGTGGGGTGGCGGGCCGGCGGGGCCTGGTGTTCGTGCACGGCGGGGGCGCCCACGCCCACTGGTGGACCCACGTGGCCGCCCGGTTCACCGGCGACTTCCGTGTGGTCATGCTGGACCTGTCCGGCCACGGCGACAGCGGGAGCCGGCCGGTGTACTCCCTCGAGCAGTGGACCGAGGAAGTGATGGCCGCGGCCGAGGTGGGTCAGGTCGACGGCGCCCCCGTGGTCATCGGCCACAGCATGGGAGGGTTCGTCACCATCGCCACCGCGGCCCGGCACGCCCGTGGTGTCAGCGGGGCCATCGTGTGCGACTCGCCGGTGGAGGAGCCCGACCCCGAGATCGGGGCCTACCACCTGCGCGAGGCATTCGGCCGGCCCCGGGTCTACCCCACGGTGGAAGAGGCGGTCCGTCACTTCCGGACCGTCCCGGCCCAGGAGCACTACCTCGACTACGTCATGGACCACGTGGCGCACCGGTCGATCCGCCCGGTGCCCGGAGGCTGGCAGTGGAAGTTCGACCGAGGTGTCTTCGCCCAATTCGCCAGCGGACTGTCCGGTGTGGCGCTTCCCTATCTGTCCCGCGTGCAGTGCCGGCTGGCCCTGCTGCGGTCGGAGCACGGTCTGGTCACAGCCGACATCGGGCGGTCCATGTACGAAGAGCTGGGACGGGTGACGCCGGTGGTCGAGATCCCCGAGGCCGGCCACCACGCCATGCTGGACCAGCCCCTCATCCTGCTGACCGCCCTCCGGACCCTGCTGGCCGACTGGGACCACTCCGAGCCCCGCCGCCGGGACGTCGTGGACGGTCCGCCCTTCCGGTGACGGACCCGGGCCCGGCCCGGGCCGACGCCACGACCCGCCGGGTCACGCGTTCGATCTCGTAGGTGGTCCCGACCAGCCGGTGGAAGTAGAGGGTGGTTCCGTCGGCGCTGATCGAGGGCGCTTCGGCGAAGCCGGTGATGGCCCCGATGGGCGTGCCCGGACCGAAGGGCTGGCCGGGGCCCGAACGCACCGCCTCCTCGATCTCCGGAACGCTGCCGACCGGGTCGGCCTGGGTGAAGAACAGCTCCCGACCGTCGGCGGACACCGCGGCGGCGTACGTCAGTGAGCCGGCCCGGTTCACCTCGGCGAGGAGCCGGGTGCTCCGCGGGTCGGGGACGAACCCCGTTCCCACCCGGTCGTACACCACCAGCTCGGCACTGGTGGGGGCCGAGCCGTCCACGAAGCGGCCCACGCTCACGTACAGCCTCGATCCGTCCGGGCTGACGTCGACGTCGAAGTCGACCAGGCCGGAGCCGGCGGTGACCCCCGGCACCAGGTGGAGTCGGCGCAGTCTCCCCGCACCGAACCTCCCGGAGTACACGGTGGACCCGGTGGAGACGTAGCTCCGGGTGGAGACGAAGTACAGCTCGCTACTCCGGTCGAGAGCCGGGGTGCCCGACAAGAAGCCGGCCACATTGGCCCCCCGGACGGGCCCCCGATAGTCGAATGCGTCGGGCCCGGCCCGCGACGCGTACTGCAGGGTCGGGATACCGGGGGCCACGTTCGGAGTGTTGAAGAAGAGCGTCCGACCGTCGGGTGCCATGAACGGCTCCATGGCCGAACCGGAGTACCCCTCGATGGGCACCGGACGGGGGTCGGTGAAGGCACCGTAGGTGTGGGCCACCACCGTCGGTCGGACCACCGTCGGTCGGACCGCCGGGGCGGCGCCAGCCGGGCCGCCGCCGGTCGCCACGAGGACCAGTGCGCCGAGGGCCAGTGCGCCGGGGATCAGGCCCGGCACCACCCTGCGACCTTCCCCCATGGGGCCAGCGTAGGGTGACCACCCGGACGACCACGCCGCGCCGTCTCCTTCTTTGGCAGACTTGGCGCGCTCTGTGGGTCCTCGTCGTGCCCGGGCACCGGGGCGGCGCCCGATCAGCACCGAAAGAGGTCGACGATGGAGACAGTGGGAAGCGCCCTGGTCACCGGCGCCAGCCGGGGGATCGGTCGGGCCGTGGCGCTCGAATTGGCCGACCGGGGATTCGACACCGTTGCCGGCATGCGCCGGCCGGACGACGGCGTCGGCCTGGCCGGGGCCACATCCGGTCGTCTGACCGTGGCCCGCATGGACGTCAACGATCCCGACTCCTACGACCTCCCCGACGATCTCCGTGTGCTGGTGAACAACGCCGGCGTCGACTCCGAGTACCTGCCGGTGGAGCACAGCCGCCTCGACGACTGGCGGGCCCTGTTCGAGACCAACGTGCTCGGACTGGTGGCGACGACCATCGCCGCCATCCCCGTCCTGCGGGCCAACCGGCCGGCGGTGGTCTGCAACATCTCGTCGTCGTCCATCCTGGCCAGCGTGCCGTTCTACTCCGCCTACCGGGCCACCAAGGCCGCGGTGTCGGCGTTCGGGGACACCCTGCGGGTCGAACTGGCGCCGTCCGGCATCCGTGTGGTGGAGATACTGCCCGGGCCCATCGACACCGACATGTTCCAGCTCAGCACCGGTGACCAGGCGGCCGCCCGCTTCGACCGATACCGGGCCATGGCCGATCGGACCAGGCAGCTCCGCCAGGAGACGGCCGACCCCATGGTCTCCTCGCCGGCCCAGGCCGCCGCCCTCATCGTCGACGCCATCGTGGACGACGCCGGGCCCCTGCGCTACGGCTGCGACCCGCTCTCGATCGGCCTGCTCGACCTGTGGCGACAGTCCGACGACGAGACCATGTTCGCCCTCACCGGCCAGTCCCTCCTCGACTCGGTCGAGGCGCCCGATCCGTGAGCCGCGCTCGGACCGACCCGGGGCCGCCGTCATCGGGCCCGCGGGCGGTGGTGCTCCTGACCGCGGTGGCACACGAGGCGTTCGGGGCCGGACTGGAACGCCCCGGGGTCGACTGGCTGACCATGGAGGGCGACGGCACGCTCCGCGACGGCGGGGGCCGCACCGTGGAGCCGGACGATGCCCGGGCCGATGTGGCCTGGGGCACCTCCGACCTGTTCCGCCAGGGTGCGCCCATCGGGGCGTTCTTCGGCCTCCTGACCCGGATCGACGGGCTGGCCTGGTTCCAGTCCCCGGCGGCCGGCTTCGACGACTCCGTCTTCTCCGAGTTGGTCGCCCGCGGCGTGCGGGTCAGCAACGCCCACGTGAACAGCCTCCCCATCGCCGAGTTCGTCATGCGGTCGGTGCTCGACGAGTTGCAGGATGCACAGCAGTGGCGGTCCCTGGCCGGTCAGCGGGAATGGAAGATCCACGACTGGCGCGAGCTGTCGGGTACGACGTGGCTCATCGTGGGCCTGGGCGGCATCGGCTCCGCCGTCGCCGTCCGGGCCCGGGCCTTCGGAGCCCGCGTGATCGGGTGCCGGCGCCACCCCGCAGCCGACGATCCGACCGATCGCACTGTGACCCCGGACCAGCTGCCCGAGGTCGTCGGCCAGGCCGACGTGATCGTGCTGGCGGCGCCCTCGACCCCCGACACCACCGATCTGTTCGACGCCCCGCTGCTGGCCCGGGTGCAACCGGGTGCGATCTTCGTCAACGTGGCCCGGGGCACGCTGGTCGACGAGGACGCTCTCCTCGAGGCCCTGGACCGGGGCCGGCCCGGCGTGGCCGTCCTCGACGTCTTCCGGCAGGAGCCGCTCCCCGAGGACCATCCGTTCTGGACCCATCCCTCGGTGCGGGTCACCCCGCACAACGCCGCCGGCGGCAGCGGTCGCTTCCTCCGGCAGGCCGAACTCTTCGCCGACAATCTCGACCGTTACCTGGCCGGTCGGCGCCTGATCCATGACGTGACCGCCGAGATCGCCGGCCGGGTCTCCTGACCGGGCCACGTCCCCCGTCGGTGGCCCGGGGGATCCGGACCTATTCGAGCTGTCGGACCGTCACCGGCAACCGGGCCACGGCCAGCTCGGGCCGGTCCCGCAGCGCCGCCGACAGCACCAGGTCGAGCTGGTTGTGGAACACCCGTTGGTACCACTTGCCCGGCTGCACCACCGGGATGAGGACGATGATGTGGTCGTAGTCGTGGTCGCGGTGTTCGAAGGCATCGATGAACCGCACGATGGGCCGGGCCACCGAGTGGTACTGCGAACGCAGGGTGACCAGCCGGACCCCGGGGTCCCACTCGTGCCACTGGTGCTCGAGGTCGACCTCCCCCTCCACGTCGTCGGAGAAGGTCACGGCCAGGGCGATGACGTCGTCCCCCACCGACAGCGCCTCGGAGATCACGTACGAGGTGAGCCGGTTGACCCCGACGACCGGGACGATGACCAGCACCCGGCCGGTCCGGGGGGGAGGGGGAATCGACCCGATGCCGAGGACCTCCCCCAGGCGGGCGTAGTAGGCCCGGATCCGGTGGAACATGACGATGAGGAGGGGGACGACGATGACCACCACCCAGGCCCCCTCGACGAACTTGGAGACGAGGAAGACCACGGTGGCCAGCGCCGTCACCACCGCGCCCACGGCGTTGACGGTGGCCTTCTTCCGCCAGTTCGGTGGGCGGGTCGACCGCCAGTGCATCACCATCCCGGTCTGGGCCAGGGTGAACCCGATGAACACGCCGATGGCGAAGAGGGGGATGAGGGTGTTCGTGTTGCCCCGGACGATGACGAGCAACAGGCCGGCGGCGACCGACAGGGCCCAGATCCCCTTGCTGAACACCAACCGGTCACCACGTAGGGCGAAGGCGTGAGGAAGGTAGTGGTCGCGGGCCAGCAGGCTGGCCAGCACCGGTAGACCGCCGAAGGACGTGTTGGCGGCCAGGCCCAGCACCACGGTGATGGAGAGGGAGACGATGTAGTAGAACCAGCCCCGCCCCACCGAGTACGCCATCACCTGGCTGAGCACGGTCTGGCCGGTGCGCGGCCCCACGTGGAACTTGTTGACCAGCACGGCCAGGCCGATGAGCATCACCCCGAGCACGACTCCCAAGAGGAGCTCGGTCTCTTTGGCCCGGGCCTGGCGGGGCTCGCGGAACAGCGGCACCCCGTTGGCTATGGCCTCCACGCCGGTGAGGGCGCTGCAGCCGGCGGAGAAGGCTTTCAGCACCAACAGCACACCGACCGGAGCCAGGTTGACGGTCGACGTGAGCGAGGTTCCCGACTGGGCCAGGTGGGGATCGAGAGGGTGGATGAGCCCGATGGCGATGACGGCCAGCAGCCCGACGATGAAGAGGAAGGTGGGAAGCAGGAAGGCCCGCGCCGTCTCCCCCAGCCCGCGGAGGTTGAAGACCGTGAGCACGGCCAGCTCGGCCAGGCACAGTGGCACGGTGGCACCCGTAAGCGAGGGGAACGCCGACGTCAGCGCGGCGATCCCCGCGGCGATGGAGACGGCCACCGTCAGGGTGTAGTCCACGACCAGGGACGCCGCCGCCACCTGGGAGGCGCCGATCCCGAGGTTGGCCCGGGACACGGCGTAGGCCCCGCCGCCGTGGGGGTAGCCGTCGATGACCTGCCGGTAGGAGATGACCAGCAGGGCCAGCAGGGCCACGATGGCGATGGTGATGGGGAGCACCAGGTGCAGGGCGGCGACGCCCGCGGTGCCGAGCACCAGGACGATGGCTTCGGGCCCGTAGGCCACCGAGGTCAGCGCATCGAGGGACAGTGCGGGGAGACCTTCGAGGGGGGTGATCTCACCGTGGCCGGCCTCGCTCGATTTGAGCGGACGACCGATGAGGGTCCGCCACACCGCCGACGCCGACGGCACGTGTCGGCCCCGCCCCACCGTCGCGGCCGGGCCGGTTTCGGCGCTCACCCCGTCACCGCCGCGGCTCGACCCGCGGTCGGTGTGACGTGGGGGAGGCCATCTCGACCACCGAGTAAACCATCTACGACCCGACAGTGGGACGGATGCCCGGCTCGGGCGCCGGACGGCCCCGGACCGGCGCCATCCGATAGTTTTCCCCTCCATGGATCTCCGGTCGCTGGTCGACTACGAGGCGGACCGCGATCGGCTGGGCGCGCTGTCCTTCACCCCGGCGGAACCCACCCGGGCCCGCACCTTGACGCCCGAGGCGGTGGAGCGGTTCAACTGCCTCGGCTATCTGAGCCCCCTTCCGGCTTTCGACGAAGTCGAGACGGCCGCCCTCGGTGCGTACATCGGCGACCTGGTGGACCAGGTGGTGTCGGCACCGGACCGACGCAACTCCTACTCCATCAGCTCCTACCATGTGGTCTGTCGGCGCCTGTACGACCTGATCCGCACTCCGGCGCTGGTGGACTACGTCGAAGACCTGCTGGGTCCGGACGTGGTCTGTTGGGGCATGCACCTGTTCGCCAAACAGCCCGGCGACGACATGGTGGTGCCGCTCCATCAAGACGCCGTGTACTGGCCCCTTACGCCGGCCGACTCGGTGTCGGTGTGGATCGCCATCGATGACGTGGACGAACAGAACGCCGCCATGCAGTTCGTGCCGGGATCGCACACCGGTGGGGCCCTGCTGCACGAGGCCAAGGAGCTCGATGGCACCCGGGTGCTCAAGCGACAGGTCGTCGACGCCGGGTCCTACCACGAGCGGTTCACCAACACCCTGCGCGCCGGCCAGGTGTCCGTCCATTCCGATCTCTTGCTCCACGGCTCGGGAGCCAACCGTTCCGACCGGAGGCGGGCCGGCCTCACCATCCGCTACACCGCCGCGCACGTGCGGGCCGTCCCCGGGTGGGAGCACTGGACCAGTGTGAGCGTCCACTGTCGGGGCTCGGTCCCCGGCCACTGGCCCGACTGGCCTCGTCCAGACGGGGAGCATCCGGAGCTGATGGCTTCGGTGTGGGGCGAGTTCGACGGCACGCCCCTAGACACCGCCTGAGCGGAGATCACCCGAGGCGGCGGGACCGCCACACGTCGGCTCGGAACGAGATGTCGACGGTCACCTCCCCCTCGATGCCGAGGAGCTCGGACAGGAGCCGGCGGGCCTCGGCCATCAGGCTCTGCCGCGTCTCCTCCGGCATGGTGATGATCCAGCTCAGCGTGCCGAGCAGCCCGATGAGCTCGTCGGCGTCGAGGTCGATGTCCCACCGGAAGACGTGATGTTCCGGCTGTTCGAAGGGGACCCCGTCGGGTATCTGGAGGGTCGACGCCGGACGAAGCGCGTCGGAGAGGATATGGTCGGTGAAGCGCCCGTCGGGAACCGCTCCGGCCGCGGCCGCGGCCGCCGCCTCCTCCTGCGACCGTTGGGCCAGGAGGGCCTGGGCCTGCACGAAGAACGGACCTTCGGGATCGGGTCCGGACCACATGGCGGCCAGCGTCCCGCCCGGCACCAGGACCCGACCCACCTCGTGCAGGGTCGGCACGGGGTCCATCCAGTGCCACGACGACGATGCCAGCACGGCGTCGGCGCAGGCATCGGGGAGGGGGATCGACTCGCCCCGTCCGTCGACGGCCCGGATGCCGGGCACCGAGGCCACCAAGACGGACCGCATGCGCTCGTCGGGCTCGATGGCCACCACCTCGTCGGCCCGCCCCACCAGGAGCCGGGTCAGGGCACCGGTGCCGGCACCGAGGTCGACGATCCTGGCGACGTGCTCCGGGACCACCCACGTAACGGCCCCGGCCGGAGGACCGGGCCGGAATCGCTCGTACTCCGACGCCACCTCCCCGAAGCTTCCGGCCCGCTCGGCCTTCACCTCGGGGGCCAGATCGGAGAGGGGCACACCGGCGTCGGTGGGGTCGGGGTCGGCCACGGCGCGAACCTAGCGGAGCCGGCCGGGATCGTCACCGAGGGCCACCTCCGTTGGCGCCCTCTACCGCCCTGGATACCCAGGAGCCGGTGACCGGACAGTTGACGGCGCGGCCGCCGACTGCGACGATGCCCACCTGACGGGTCGGCCGCCGTGCCGCCCGCGAAGGGGGTGGGCATGGCCGTCCGGTACGCGGCAAAGACGCCAGAGCAGGTCCGCAGCCGCGAGGTCGAGAAGACCTCGGTCGGAGCATGGTCGACGGTGCTGGTGGCGCGGTACGAGACGGACCCGGTCGCCCTGGCCTCGGTGCTGCCCCGTCCGCTCGAGCCCTCGCCCGACCCGCTGGCCAAGGTGACGTTCGCCACCGTGGACATCCCGGGGCTGCCCACCTTCGGGGCCGGCAGCGTGTCGGTGCAGTGTGTGCACGAGGGCACGCTCGGCTACTACTGCCTGGTCATGCCCATGAGCACCGAGCAGTCGGTCATCGGTGGACGCGAGACGTACGGGGAGCCGAAGAAGATCGGCCAGGTGACCGTGGATCTCGACGGCGATTCGGTGCACGGCACGATGACCAGGATGGGGATCACTTTCGCCGAATTCACCGGCCGTACCACGGCCACGCTCGACGTGCCCGGTCCGGAGACGCGGACCGACTTCTACTTCAAGGCCCTCCCGGCTCCTGACGGGAAGGGCCTCGACACCGACCCCAGCCTGGTCTACTGCACACGTGAGGAGACGGTCCGGTGGGTGAAGGAGTGCCAGGGCGAGCTGGTACTGGTCGACTCCAGGTTCGACCCGGTGGCCGACCTGCCGGTGCGCTCGTTGGTCGAGGTGACGGTGGGCGAGCGGAACGCCATCCAGCGGGGGCGGATCCACTCCACGGTCCCGGCCGAATGGATCGTGCCGTTCATCCACCAGCGGTACGACGACCTCTCCCCCACGGGCGAGGACTAGGGCCGGCCCGCGGTGGACTTCGACGGGAAGGTGGCGGTGGTGACGGGCGGTGCCGGGGGCATCGGCCGGGGGATCGTGCACGCCCTGCTCGACCGGGGGGCACACGTCGTGGTGGCCGACATCGAGGGCCCGGTGCTCGAGACCGCAGTGGCCGAGCTGGCTCCCCTCGGAACGGTGCGCGGGGTGTTGACCGACGTGGCCTACGACGCCTCGGTGACGGCCCTGGCCGACGACGTCTACGCCACCGAGGGTCGCTGCGATCTCCTGTTCGCCAACGCCGGCGTCACCTCCGGGGGTGGCGGGCTGCCCTGGGAACAGGAGGTCAACGACTGGCGCTGGTGCTTTTCGGTGAACGTCATCGGCGTGGCCGCCACGGTGCTGGCCTTCCTCCCGAGGATGCTGGAAGCGGGTACGCCGGCCGAGGTCGTCGCCACCTCGTCCGGCGACGGAGGCGTGGCCCCCGTCCCCTACGCCAGCGTCTACGCCGCGTCCAAGGCCGCCGTCAGCTGCTTCATCGAGTCGGTAGCCCACCAGCTCCGCTCGCACGGCGGGCGGGTCAACGCCCACGTCTTCTACCCGGGCGGCGGACTCCTCGACACCGGGCTGTGGACGGCGGCCCGCAACCGGCCCGCCGAGCTCGAGCGGGTCCATCCGCGGCCGCCGGCCCCGGGGACCACGTTCGCCGAGTTTCGGGCCCAGCTCGAGTCGGCCGGCCTTCCGGCCCAGATCGTCGACCTGGACTGGCTGGGATCCACCGTGCTCGACCACCTCGACGAGGGCCGCTATGTCCTCGGTCCCGACTCGGCCCGGTTCGGGCCGTTGCTGCACGCCCGAGCCGAGGCCCTGGCCCAGGGGGAGCTGCCGCCGACCCTGCTGCACTAGCAGCACCGAACCTGACCCGACCGAGGAGAACCCCCATGGATCGCCGCTACACCGTCATCACCGCCGACTCGCACTGTGGAGCGGACACCCTCGACTACCGGCCGTATCTGGCCAAGCGATTCCACGACGACTTCGATGCCTGGGCCGCCACCTACGAGGTCCCCTTCGCCGACCTGTTGGCCCCCATCCGGTACCGGAACTGGGACTCGGACCGTCGGCTGGCCGAGCACGAGGCCGACGGGATCGTGGCCGAGGTGCTGTTCCCGAACACCGTGCCGCCGTTCTTCGAGGAGAGCAATCTGGTGGCACTCCCCCCCGGGGAGTCCGACTACGAGCGCCGGTGGGCCGGCGTGCAGGCCCACAACCGCTGGCTGGCCGACTTCTGCGCCGCCGCGCCCGGACGGCGGGCCGGGGTGGCCCAGGTGTTCGTCAACCACCTGGAGGACGCCCTGGCCGAGATCACCTGGGCGGCCGAGCACATCGACCTGTTCGGCGGCATACTGCTCCCGTCGATTCCGCCCGGCTCCCACCTCCCCGAGCTGTACGACCCGTTCTACGACCCGTTGTGGCGGCGGTGCGAGGAGCTGGGCGCGGTCATCAACGTGCACTCGGGCATCGGTCTCCCCGACTACGGCGACCTCGAGATCGCCCGGGCCATCATGTTGGTGGAGCTTCCCTGGTTCGGGCACCGGGCCCTGTGGCACATGATCTTCGGGGGCGTCTTCGAGCGGTTCCCCGGGCTGAAGGTGGCCCTCACCGAGCAGGGCGTGGCGTGGCTCCCCCGCGGCCTCGAGACACTCGACTGGTTCTACGGCCGCATGACCGGGGGAGGTGCCGAGGCCGTGTTCTTCGGGGCCGCGGCGGGAGGCATGTCGATGAAGCCGTCGGAGTACTTCGCCCGGAACATCTGGGTCGGGGCCTCCTTCCTCCGTTCCTCGGAGTCCGAGCTGCGCCCCCACTTCGGTCCCGACCGCATCATGTGGGGTGACGACTACCCCCACTCCGAGGGCACCTGGCCCTTCAGCCGCGAGGCCCTCCGGGTGGCGTTCGCCGGCGAGTCGCCCGAGGTGGTCCAACGTTGCGTGGGAGGGAATGCCGCCGCGCTCTACGGCTTCGATCTCGGGGCCCTGGCCCCGCTGGCGGCCGCCTTCGGGCCGCGGGTCGACGACATCGACGTCCCGATCGGCGCCGACGACTACCCGGATGCGTCGACGTCGAACGCCTTCGACACCACCCAGGTGCTCCGGGCCTGGTAGCTCATCGGGTGGGGGCGATGCCGTACTCGGCCAGCCACCACTTGGCCGTCGACGCGGCGTCGGGGTCGGCCGCCAGCGAGGGATCCTGACCCAGGTCGAGCGGCGTGGGGCCGATCCGGTCGGCCAGCGGTTGGAGCGCGTCGAGGTCGAAGCCGTAGACGCCGGCCGCCGTGCCTCCGAGCAGCTGTCGTGTCTCCGATACCGGTATGTCGCAGAAGTCCGATTTGAGCTTCACGGCCGTGTTGGGCCAGGACCCTTCGGGATGGGGATAGTCCGTCCCCCACATGACGGCGTCGAGGCCCAGGACGTGACGGCGGCGGAGCTCCTCTTTCGACATGGTGGACGCCCCGGCGAACAGGTTCGTGCCGAAGTACTCGGACGGGAGCTTGGAGATCTTGCCCTCCAACAGCGCCGCCATCTTCTTGGTCGTGTGCCCTCCCCCCATGTACTGGTCCCACTTCCACTTGGAGTCGGCGATCCAGTAGGCCGCGGCCTCGGTGACGACGAACTTGAGATCGGGATGGCGTTCGAAGGCACCGGAGAACAGCAGATGCCACGACGGTCTGGCCGCCCACCAGACCACCTCGGCCAGATAGATGCCCAGGTGGCCCTGGTACTCCTCCTGGGGTGCCTCGCCCGAGTGGGTGTGGACGGGAAGGTGGGCCGCGGCGCAGGCGGCCCAGAACTCCTCGTAGACCTCGCTGCTGTACGGGGGGCGGTGGCGCCACATGGTGGGGATCATCACGCCCCGGATGCCGGGCTGGCCGGCGGCCCACTCGGCCTCGGCCACGGACCGGACGGGGTCGTGGCACAGGGGGATGAGCGCGATCCCGGCCCGGCGCTCGGGGCTAGTCGAGCACAGCTCGGCCAGGAATCGGTTGTGGGCCTGGGCCCCGGCGAAGGCCAGGTCGGCGTCGTCGATCTCGCCGGCCGACAGGCCGGCGCCGAACGGCGGCGAGCCCATGCCGGTGATGGCGTCGGCATCGGCGAAGAGCACGTCGGCCGATACGCCGTCGCTGTCGAGTTCACGGTTGCGAACGTCGGGGTCGTAGGCACCGCGGAGGCCGTCGGCGTTCGAGCTCTCCCATCCCATGATGTACTCGAAGTTGGTCTCGAGCTTTTCGGCCCGCTCGGCCTCCTTGTGGGCCACCCACTCGTCGAAGGCCGGGCGGAACCGGGCGTCGAGGTAGGGCCGGTAGTCGGCCAGGGGGAGGCCGCAGTGGCCGTCGGCGGAGATGATCACGTAGTGCTCGCTCACAGCGCCTCCGTTTCGTGCCGGTGTGTGGCGGCCGACGCCCCCACGATCGACGGTCCCGCCACCCGATCGACCGGTTCGAGCCTTGCACATCGGCGCTCGGGAGGGAACCCGTCCGGTGGCGGCGTCATCAGGCCGGGCCGACCCCGGTGACGGGAATGGGTGTCGCCGGGCGCCGTGCTCCCCACCCGGGCCCGCGCACCACGTGGGAGAGGCGCTCGCCCCAGCCGGTGGATCGGGCCACGTCCCCGAACAGTGCAGCGAACTCGTGCGAGGCGATCCGGGCCGGGTCGAAGGTGTCGATGTCCTTGGTGAGGCCGTAGACGGGAGGGTCGACCTCTCGTTCGAAGGTGCCGAACAGCTTGTCCCAGACGATCAGGATGCTGCCGTGGTTGCGGTCGAGATACGGCGAGTTGGATCCGTGGTGGACACGGTGGTGCGACGGGGAGTTCAGGACCTCCTCGGGCCCACCGAGCCGGCCGATGGCCTCGGTGTGGATCCAGAACTGGTAGAGCAGGTTCACGCCGCGGGCCGTGGCCACCAGGTCGGGAGCGATGCCGGCCAGGCACAACAGCCCGTAGGGCACCGTCGGACCGAGGGCGTCGGCCACCGGTTGGCGCAGCGCCGTCGAGAGGTTGTAGCGCTCGCTCGAGTGATGGACCACGTGGATGGCCCACAGGTACCGGCACTCGTGCATGACCCGGTGGTTCCAGTAGTAGAGGAAGTCCCACCCGGCGATGGCCAGGGCCAGGGCCAGGGGGCCCCGGCCGAGGTCGGGGAGGAGGCGGTGCTTCCAGAGCCGGCCGGGAGCGGAGCGATCGGCCCAGGCCGAGGCCAGCGCCATCCCGCCCAGGGCCACCGTGGTCACGCCGGCCACCGAGGCGATGCGGCGGGCCCGTTCGAGCGCGGGCGCAGGGGGGAGGGCAGTCGGCTCCTCCGCGGTCCGTCCGCGGGTTTCCCTTCGGACCACGTGGTCAGCCACGGTGGTGACGACGGCGGCGGCCGCCACTGCCGCCACGGTCACCCGTCCCCACCGGCCCTTCCCCGGCGTGACCGGGGCCAGCAGGCGGGGCACGACCAACGGGGCCACCAGGCTCCCGATCCCCATGGCCAGGCTGGCCAGGGTGTCGCGCCGCTCGTAGCCGACGGCCACGGGATCCCGTCGGGTCCCGTTGCGACGGAGCCACACGTACTCGACCCCCATGGCCCCGAAGTAGAAGGGGACGGCGACGACGGTGAGGTCCGGTACCCCCGAGCTTGGTCGACGCATCGTCCCCATTGTGCTGGACCGCCGGCCCCGCCGTCGACCGGCCGGTCGCCGGCCAGGTCGAGGACCCGCACCCCGGGTAGGTTCTCGACCGTGGACCCCGACCTCGACCTCGGCACCAGTACCGCCACCGAACTGGTCGGCGCCATCCGTGACCGGACCGTGTCCAGTCGCGAGCTGCTCGATCAGGTGGTGGCCCGCGTGGAAGACCGCAACCCCGACCTCAACGCCATCGTGGCCCTCGACCTCGAGCGGGCCCGGGCCGCGGCCGCGGCCGCCGACCGCGCCACCGTGGCCGGAACCGACCTCGGTCCTCTCCACGGCCTGCCGATGACCGTGAAGGACGTGTGGGAGACCGAGGGACTGGTCACGACGTCGGGGGCTCCCGAGCTGCGCCACCACGTCCCCCGGACGGATGCGGTCGCCGTCGGCCGGCTGAAGGCCGCAGGCGCCATCGTCTTCGGCAAGACGAATTGCCCCCTCTACGCCGGCGACCTCCAGACCTTCAACGACGTCTACGGGGTGACCAACAACCCCTGGGACACGGCCCGTACCGCCGGAGGCTCGTCGGGCGGAGCAGCCGTCGCCGTAGCGGCCGGCCTCAGCCCACTCGAACTGGGCAGTGACATCGGCGGGTCGATCCGCAATCCGGCCCACTTCAACGGCGTGTACGGCCTGAAGCCATCCTGGGGCGTGGTCCCGAGCCGGGGGCACATTCCCGGGCCGCCCGGATCTCTGGTCGAGCCCGACGTGAACTGCGGCGGGCCACTGGCCCGGGGCCTCGACGATCTCCGCCTGGCCCTCGGTGTGGTGGCGGGGCCCCTGCCCGAGGACGCGGTGGGATGGCGCCTCGAGCTGGACGAGGGGCCGCCCATCGACGGCGTGGGATCGCTACGGGTGGCCGTGGTCGACGGGAGCGAAGGCCGCCACCTGGTTCCGGTGGCCGCCGAGGTCCGGGCCGGTATCGACGCCTTCGCCGGTCGTGTCGCCGACGCCGGAGCCCGGGTCGACGCCGTCGCCCTTCCGGTGCCCCTGGCCGACGGCCTCCGGTCGTGGCAGGAGCTGGTCCTCCCGATCATCGGAACGGGCCTGCCCGACGACGCCTTTGACGAGTTCGCCACGCTCGAGTCGATCCCGGGCGACGATCCCGCCGTGGTGGCCGGGCGTTCCCTGTCCGGCCGCTACCGCACCTGGGCGCGGGCCAACGGGCTGCGGCAGCGTCAACGGGCCGAGTGGGCCCGGTTCTTCGAGCACTACGACGTGGTCCTGGCCCCGGTCATGCCCACGGCGGCGTTCCGGCACGACACGGAGCGGCCCATGACCGAGCGTGTGCTGGACGTCGACGGCGTGGCCGTCCCCCAGCTGCTGTCGATGGCATGGTGCGGCGCCATCGGTTCGGTGCTCCTCCCGGTGGTGACGGTGCCCGTCGACCACACCCCTACCGGCCTACCGGTGGGGGTCCAGGTCATCGGTCCCTACCTGTCCGATCTCCGCCTGCTGCGGGTGGCAGAGGTGGTCGACGCCGCCGCCGGCCCCGGGTTCGCCCCACCTCCGGGCTGAACGACCGGGCCGGTCACGCGTTGGGCCGATGACGCGCTGGGCCGATCACGCGCTCAGCCGGTCGGAGCGCCCGGTATGGCGACGGTCTCGGTGTCGTGGCCCGATCGGAGGACCCGTCCGGGCACGGCGCCGGTGAGCTCGCCCCCGTCGACCACGGCCGTGCCGTTCACGAGTACGTGGTCGATGCCGGTGGACTCGGCGAACAGGCGCGGCGCCCCGGCGGGCAGGTCCCGGCGGGTCTGCAGGGCCCGGTGCCCCACGGTGGCGGGATCGAAGACGACCAGATCGGCCCACCATCCCTCGGCCAGCCGGCCCCGGTCCACCAGTCCGTAGAGCCGGGCCGGGACGTCGGTGAGGAGCCGGACGGCCTCCTCGAACGACAGCAGGTGGCGCTGCCGGACCCCGTCGCCCAGCAGGGACGTGGAGTACACCGCGCCGCACATGGTGTCGAGGTGGGCCCCGGCGTCGGAGCCGCCCACCACCGCCCTCGGATCGCGCCACACCTCCGAACGCGCCGACCAGTCGGCGTCCGACTCGGGGATGGGTACCGTGAATCCGGTCTGGAGCCGGTCGGCCACCACGACCTGACACAGGGCGTCCCAGCTGGTGACCCCCCGCTCCCCGGCCACCGAGTCCACCCGGCGCCCCTGAAGACCGGCGTTCTCCTCGGAGAACGTCTCGGCGATGACGAGCTGGCCCCAGTTGGCCAGGTAGCGCAGGATGCCGGCTTCGTCCGACTGGGCCCGGGCGTCCATGGCGCCGCGTACGGCCGGGTCGCGGAGATCGGCCATGCGCTGGTCGATCGGGGCGGCGAAGAACTCCCGCCATCCGGGGAGGCCCTCCAGGATGGCGCCGTGCTCGAAGGACAGCCGGAGGGACATGGTGTGGGGCAGGGTGAGGGCCATGACCTGGCCACCGGCTCGGGCCGCGGCCGACGATGCCGCCAGCTGGTGGGCCGTTCCGTCGGGATTGGCCGAGGACACCCCGAGAACGTTCCAGTTGACGGGCCGCCCGGCCAGCAGCGAGATCCGGGTCATGAGGTCCACTTCCTCGTCGCTGAACCCGTTCAGGCAACCGGGCAGGATCATCTCCACCGTGGTCCCCGGGTGGTCGGCCACGACGGCCGCCAGCCGCTCGAGCTCGTCGATGCCGGCGGAGCGGGAGGGAACGGGCTGGCCGTCACCGTCGTTGTGGGTGGGGGCCCTCGAGGTGGAGAAGCCCAGCGCGCCCTCGGCCAGGGCCCGGTGCAACTCGGCCTCGAGCCCGGCCAGCTGCTCCTCGGTGGCTTCCGAGCCCACGGCATCGTCGCCCATCACCAGCCGGCGCAGGGTGGAGTGCCCGACCAGAAACCCGGCGTTCACGCCCACGGCACCGTCCAGGCGGGCCAGCCACTCGCCGAACGAACGCCAGGACCAGTCGAGGCCGGCCTCGAGCGCGGCCAACGGCATTCCTTCGACCCTGGCCATCATCCGGGTCAGGTAGTCGGCATGCTCCGGTGCCGTCGGCGCCAGGGAGAATCCGCAGTTGCCCCCGAACACCGTCGTGACACCGTGGAGCGGCGACGGGCTGGCACTCGGGTCCCAGAAGAGCTGGGCGTCGTAGTGGGTGTGGAGGTCCACGAACCCCGGGGCCACCATGCGGCCCTCGGCGTCGATGACCCGGGCGGCGCGCTCGTCCGTGGTCCCGATCGACACCACCCGACCGTCGCTGACACCCACGTCGGCCAGCCGACCGGGGGCACCGGACCCGTCGATCACCGTGCCACCCCGGATGAGCAGGTCGATCATGGCCGGTCCCCGTCGTCCAGCCGGACGGTCGACACCGCCGGCGTCTGTCTTGCCATCATGGGCCTCCCCCGAAACGCTCGAACTCCCCGCAGCCGTCGACGCTACTCTCCAGGGCTGTGGGGAGCACTCTGCTGCCGGACCCGGCGCCGCGACCGATCTTCGACCCGCTGATCTCCGTCGACGACCATCTCATCGAGCCCCCCGACCTCTTCGACGGACGGGTCCCGGACGGCCTGGCCGACCGGGCGCCCCGCGTCCTCGAGGACGAGCGGGGCAACCAGTTCTGGCGGTTCGAGGGCGCCGACTACCCGAACATCGGCCTGAACGCCGTGGTCGGACGCCCCCGCCACGAGTGGAGCATGGAACCGGCCCGGTTCGAGGACATGCGACCCGGCTGCTACGACATCGACGCCCGGATCGCCGACATGGACCTGGCCGGCATCTGGGCCTCGTTGTGCTTCCCCTCGCTGGTGGCCGGCTTCTGCGGCTCGGTCTTCTCGCGGGCCCGCGACAAGGAGTTGGGACTGGCCTGCATGCGGGCGTGGAACCGCTGGCACGCCGAGGTCTGGGCCGCGGCCCGTCCCGAGCGCATCATCCCGCTCCAGCTGCCGTGGCTCGACGACGTGGCCGTCGGGGCCGACGAGATCCGGTCGAACGCGGCGCGGGGGTTCCGGGCCGTGAGCTTTCCCGAGTTCCCCGCACAGCTCGGGTACCCCTCGATCTTCACCGACCACTGGGATCCCATCTTCGCCGCCTGCCAGGAGACCGACACCGTGGTCTGCCTCCACACCGGGGCGTCGGCGTGGGCCCCGCTCCCGTCCCCCGATCCGCCGTTCGAACTACTCCCCACCGTCTTTCCGGTCAACGCCCTGCTGGCCGCGGGCGAGTGGGTGTGGTCCGGCGTCGCCGTCCGCTTCCCCCACCTGAAGGTGGCGCTCTCCGAAGGGGGCATGGGCTGGGTGCCGATGCTGATGGACCGTGTGGACTACGTCCTCGATCACTCGGGGTCGGGAACGGAGAGCTCGGGTTGGCAGTCAGATCTTCGCCCGAGCGAAGTCCTGGGCCGGAATTTCTGGTTCTGCACCATCGACGATCCGTCCATCACGCCGCTACTCGACCGGATCGGGCTGGGCCACGTCATGGTCGAGAGCGACTATCCGCACGCTGATTCCACGTGGCCGGACACCCAACACGTGGTCCACGCGGCCTTCGGACACCTGCCCGACCGAACAACGGCAGCAGGTGACGGCAGGCAACGCCGCCTCGCTGTTCCGGCATCCTCTGCCCGACCGCCCCGATTGGCGTGCCTCGTCCCCGTCGACAGAGCACGCTGAGGACGGGGCGGGACCGACGGGTTGACCGGTCACACCGGACGAGCTCCCCGCGGTCCACGATTCATCGTTGCCGGTGCATCGTCGGGTGTCCGACCGCGTGCACACGACCGATCCCCTCGCCGCGGCCTGCGACACGATGCGTCCACTCGACGGATGTCCCGTCGACCGTCCGCGGCCCGTCCGCGCGCCACCGGTGGACCGTCGGTCCGGAGGTCCGGACATCGGGCTGTCGGAACCGCCATGGCGCGGCCATGCAAGTGCCGAATGAGGCGCGGCGCGCCGTGGAGGGGTCATCGCAGCCACCGCGTCGACGACGCCGCCAGGTCATCCGAACGCCCCTCCGGTATGTCCGATTGGGGCGCCTCGGGACCGCATGTGTCCGGGGCCGAAAATTGCCGCTCACCCGGCAATTGACCCTCTATTGTCGCTCCCTGTCGAACCTGACGGCACTCTCCGTGGCTAATCAGTAAAAGCTTGGCGAGGGTAGTTGCGGACCCCTCTTTCCGGCGACTAAACGGTGATGGAGCATCCGTGGCGGCGGTAGAGAGGAGGCAGGGCTATGGAGCGGATCGTGGGCGGCCGTCGAGGGGGCTGAGCGGGACGGTGACACGGGATCCGTTGCCCTGCAAACATCGGTCGGATTTCGGCGATGTTCTACCGCGGTAGTGGAAGGAACCAGCGTCGGCAGCACCGGATTCGGCAGGTGCGAATGACGTCCAAAGCCGACCTCGTAGAGCAGATCTTCGGTCTCTGTCCCGAGCCGGATCTGGACCAACTCCGTGAGTTGACCCGCCAACTGGTCGACTATCGCGACAACCCCCAGATGGAGAAGCACCGCTTCGAGGGAACGCGGTTGCGGGGCATCACGGGATACGGCGGTCATCTCCTCCCCCAGTGGGAGCGGGTGCTCGTCACCGGCGGCACCGGCTGCGTCGGACACGTCGTACTCAGCAATCTGGTCCACGATCTGCCTGGGGCCCGATTCGTGTCGGTGGCGCGTCACCGGCCGCTTCCCGAGCGCCGCGTGGACCAGGTCACGTACATGCACGGGGACGTGCGCAGCCGCAAGCAGATGTCCGAGATCATCGCCGACTTCCGCCCCGATCTCATCATCCACCTGGCCGCGCAGCGCAACCCGGCGCTGGCCGAGCGGCGGGTGACCGAGACCGTCTCCACCAACGTGCTGGGGTCGCAGGTCATCCTCGAGACGGCGGGCGAGGCCGGGGTCGGAACGGTCATCATGGCCAGCACGGGCAAGGCGGTGCGGCTCTTCACCGGGGACACGTACGCGGCCACCAAGAAGCTGGTGGAGTACCAGTCGGCCGTGACGGCCAAGCAGTTCGACATGAGCGTCTCCTGTGCCCGGTTCACCCACGTGGTGAACAACAGCATCGTCGGACAGAGGATCGTCAAGTGGATCGCCAACGACGAGCCGATCCTGCTGCACTCCCCGCTCGTCCAGCTGCCGGTGCAGTCGGCGCTGGAGTGCTACCAGCTGCTCATGACGGGCGGCATCGTGGCCGAGCGGGACCATCCGAAGATCGTGGCGCTGCGGGACCTCGGTTGGCCACCGATCAACCTCCTCGACCTGACGCTCGACTATCTGGCCGACAGCCCTGATTCGCAGTCCCCGATCGTGTTCACCGGCTATCCGGCCGGGTACGAGGCGGACGCCTACCCCGGCACCTACGACCCGATGTCGGCGGGAGACGTGAGCCCCCTGCTGAACTGCGTGGAAGCCACGAGCACCCGGCCGACGCCGGTGCTCGGCGATCTGGTCGACCACTTCGAGATGGGCGACGGGCGTTCGGACGACATGGATCGGGCCATCGTGGAGATCACCGAAGCGTGCGAGGCGAAGCGGAAGAACGACCGGCTGATCGGCCGGTTGCTGCGTCAGGCGTCCATGACGTTGTTGGAGCACTCGATGGACCAGGCCGGCCCGGAGCGGGTACGGCGCATCCACCACCTCGGGCGCCGCCACGACCCGCTGGTCGATGACCACGCACTCATCCACCAGCGGCTCGAGATGTTCTTGAACACCGAGCTCGCCACACTCGACTAGCTCGGGACACCGTCGGGAGCCCCTCACCCGGGGACCACCGACGGTCCGCATTCGCCCGCAGGAACCAGTGCGGCCGCATATGCCGCGTTCGGCCGACAAGGCCTCAGTAGGATTGTCCGGTGCCCAAACCCGACTCCGAGGGGCTCGACGACGAGCGCCCGGGCCGCAGGTCAGGTCCCGAGCTCAACTTGGCCACCGAAGATGCCGATAGGTCCGCGGTGACGATCATCGACGGAACAGCACATCGGGCCGAAGGGAAAGAGACCGACCCCGAGTCGGAGATCGACCATCTCCGGGCCAAGGTCTCGTTCCTGGCCATGCAGAAGGACTACTGGTGGCAGCGGAGTATCGAACACGCCGAGGCCCTCCGGGTGGCCGAGAGCGAGAACGCCCGACTGAGCCAGTCCCTGACCGAGCTGAAGGCCCGGCGCACCATTCGCACGCTGTCCTAGCGGGATCGCTGCGACCGGCCCGATGGCGCCGGTGGGCTCAATCGGTACAGACGGTCCCGGGCGCGGGCAGCGTTCCGGCCACCACGTAGGCCCCGATGGCGGCCCGAACACACGGGCTGTAGAAGGTGGCCACATGGCTCTTGCCCTGCCAGGTCAGGAGGACCCCACCGGTCAGCTCGTGGGCCAGGGCCACGGCCCATGCATAGGGCGTGACCGGGTCGCCGGTCGTGCCGACGACCAGGATGGGCGGTGCACCGGGGTCGGTGGCCGGCGCGGGAACACGGGTCGGGAGGACGGGCCATGTAGCACACCCCAGCAGACCCCAGGTCAGCAGCGGCCCGAAAACCGGCGCGCTGGCCCCGGCCGACGCGGCCAGGGCGGCGTAGCTCGACGGGCTCCGGTCCACCGGGTGGTCGAGGCAGTCGATGGCCTGTTCCGCCTCGGCACCGTTCGACGAGCCCCCTGTCTCGTAGCGGCCGGACATCGACGCCGCCTCGGCCCCGCTACCCTGCTCGGCCTGGGCCAGCGCTCCGGCCAAGGTGGGCCACGAGGACTGGGACTCCAGCCCGGCCAGCAGCGCGTCGTAGAGCTCGGCCGGGCCGGCCGTGGCTCCCCCGGGCCCTGACAGCGGTGCCGTCCGGCTCTGTTGGATGAGCGCCAACAGGGCGGTGGTGGGATCGCCGGACGGACGCCATGGACAACCGGGATCGGAGGCACACCAGGCGAAGAACGACTGCAGCTCCGACTCGAGGCTGTCCGCCTGGTCCGTGGCGTACTGGACGGTGCTCAGGGCCGGGTCGATGGCGCCGTCCAGGACCATGGCCCGGACATGGGTCGGGAACATCTCGGCGTAGGTGGCCCCGAGCAGCGTCCCGTAGGAGTGGCCGACAAAGGTCAGCTGGGTGTCGCCCAGCGCGGCCCGGATCCGGTCGAGGTCCTGGGCCGCGTCGACGGTCCCCACGTAGGGCAGGACGGAGCCGCTGTAGTGCTGGCACTGGGCCGCGAACACCCGGTCGTTGCGCAGGAGCGCCTGCTGGGCCGCCGGGGTGGTGGGGACGGGGTCGATGGCCGGACCGGACGAACCACCGGCGACACCACCCGTGCACAGGACCGGGCTGGACCGCCCCACCCCGCGGGGGTCGAAGGAGACGATGTCGAACCGGTCAAGCACCTCCGGCGTGAGCACGGACAGTTCGTTGGGCAGATCGTCGATGCCCGAGGCTCCCGGTCCGCCCGGGTTGATCACGAGCGACCCGATCCGCTCCGACGGTACCTCGGCCGGGTGCCGGGCCACGGCGATCTGGATGGTGGGCCCGCCGGGGTTCCGGTAGTCGAGCGGCACGGTCACCGAGCCGCACTGCAGGGATCCACAGGCGGTCCAGTCGACGGGACTGACCGGCAGCGGTGGCACGGTGGTCGAGGTGGTCGTCGGGGTCAGCCGCACCGCCGGGTTCACGGTCGTGGCCGACGGCGAACCGGCGTGACCGGCGTCGGTGCAACCGGAGAGCAGCACCATCGTCGCCATCAGCACCGCCACGGCGGGGGCCACGGCCGGACGGATGACGTCCCGGGGTGACCTCGACCCGTTCGGACGTCCGAGCACCATGCCGGCAGTCTGGCACCGGTCAGTCGGTCGGCGACCTCGGCCACGGTGTGGGAGGCGCTCCGGTCCGCGCTCCGGTCCGGACCGGGCGCCGGGGTCGCACACGGCCTACCTTGTGCGGTGTCGGATCGCATCGGACGGGCGGCCGGATGACACGCCGCTCCGAGTCAGGGAGAACGGACATGGAGATACGACGAGTCGCCACCGGCCACGACGCGGACGGAAAGGCCGTCTTCGTCTCCGACGAGGCCGTGGCGCCGGTGGAGCTGACGCTCATGCCCGGCCTGGAGTTCCACCGGTTGTGGGGCTCCGACTCGACGGTCGACTTTCCCGACGACGGCTCGATCCCGGAGTTCGAGCGCTACTTCCCTCCGGTCGGAGGGTTCCGGTTCGGGTTCTTCACCATCCCCCCCGACGGCGGTGCCGCGGTGCCGCCCGACCTCGACATCGGCGCGGCGTTCGCCGAGTTCACCGAGAAGCTGCCCGGCATGGCCGAGTACCTCGAGTTCGACGATCCGGGCATGCACACCACGCCCACCGTCGACTACGGCGTCGTGCTCTCGGGCGAGGCCGTCCTCGAACTGGACGACGGGGCCAAGGTCACGCTCCGGGCCGGCGACAGCTACGTCCAGAACGGGACCCGACACCGGTGGTCCAACGCCGGAGACGTCCCGGCCGTGATCGCCATCACGTTGATCGGGGCGCATCACCGCGGTATCGACCACGGAGGGTGAAGGGACCGACGCGCACCGACGACAGATCCCTTCCTTCGACCCCGGCGGACGGCCCCCTCTCGTTAGTATCGAATAATCCGGTAGGGGCGGCAGGGGCCGACCAGAGGACGAGGGGTGCGGAATGGTCGTAGCGGCGCTGTCGGCAACCTACCTCGGCGGGTATCCGGGACGACCCGACGGGTTCTCCGGCATCGTCAACGTCAACGACCACGGAATCGAGATGTACCGGTCGCGGACCCACTTCTCGATCCCCTGGTCCTCGGTGTCGTGGTTGGCCGTCGAGGAGTTGGACGGCGTGGACGCGCCGGCCGTCGAGAAGAAGGACCGCCAGGCCTTCCTGGTCACCCACCTGGCCGATGGTGAAGCCGTGTTCGAGTTCGAGGAGACACCCACCGAGGTGCGTAAGACGTTCGGGCCGTGGTTGACGGCCCACGGTGCTCCCGAAGGCGGGTAGTTCCTCGTTCAGCCCGGTGTCAGTGCCGTGCGCCAGGGTTCGAGGTCGAGCTTCGGATAGCGGATGGCGGTCTGTTTGAGCAGCCCCTCGTTCCAGACGGGGTGGCCCGGTGGCGGGAAGCCGAACAGCTCCAGCTGACGCGGGGTCGAGTGTTCGGCGAACACCGTCCACTCCGGCCCGGTGGAGCGTGACTGCGCCTGGTCGTAGCCGATCCAGTCCTGGCCGGCGCGCCGGAAGGCCAGTGCCACCAGGTAGCGGGCCCGCTCCGTGCCGGTGAAGGGGGCGCCCCGGTGAAAGACGTTCGACCGGTAGGCCAAATACGACCCGCGCACACCGGTGGCCCGTCGCTCCGCCCCGTAGAGCGCAGCGTCCTTGTCCGGCATGACCACCGGCATCCACGACCGCACGTGGGCCGAGTCACCTACGGAGACCACCCGGGTGGGATTGTCCGCATCGGTCACGTCGGAGAGGTACAAGAAGCCCTGCACGTTCCACCAGGGCGCCTCGCCCATGGGAGGGAGCCACGAGTGGTTCCGGTCGACGTGCATGGGCTGCTCGTAGTTCGTCACCCCTGAGTACTTGGCGTCGGCGTGGGCCTCGTACAGGCGGATGTCGATGGTGCTCAGGGCCCGCTCGGCGAAGTCCACGATGGATGAATGCACACAGAGCCGGTTGAGGGCCCCTGATCCCGGAAAGGGGAACGAGCCCTTCCACCGGTGCTGTGCACCTCGGAACCCGGGTCCCTCGTCGGGCCACTCGAACTCCTCGGCCGGGTCGGACTTCGGCCCCCTCCACCGGCGGGTGACCCCCTCGGGGTCGGCGTGGTACTCCTCGGGCGTCGGGAACAGGCAGTGGAGATCGTCCGAGGCACCGTCGATGTCATCGGTGCCCACCAGGCCGTCCAGCAGGACCCATCCGTCGTCACGCCACGTGTCGACCTCGGCGTCGGTGGCAAGTCGTGAGGCCATGGGATCTCCCCGTCGTCGATGGCGGCGCCGACCCGAGGTGGGGGCGCCGGCGTCACCAGGATATTGCTAGGGCGTGCCCATGCCCATCCAGATGGCGTCGACGGCGCGTTCGGCCCAGTCCGGGGTGGTGGCCACCCCGGACACCCGCCGGGCGAACACCGAGCCGCTCAGCATCTGTACGGCCAGGTCGAGGTCGGCGTCGCCGCGGAGCTGGCCGAGCTGGCGGGCCCGTTCGAGGAGGGAGCGGGTGTACTCCATCCGCGGGGCCACCACCCGTTGGCGATGGAGGTCGAGGGCACCGGGGTCCTCCCGCATGCCGATCAACGTCCCCACCACCTCGAGGCACCCCTCGGCGTACCGCCGGTCGAAGTCGTCCAGGTAGGCGATCACGTCGCGGCGCGGGTCGTCGGAGGGACCCTCGGCCAGGTGCGACATGCTGTTGCAGGCGATGGCGGCGGTGATGAGATCGGCCTTGTCGCGGTAGCGCCGGTAGACGGTGGCCCGGGCCACGCCGGCCTCGAGCGCCACGCTCTCCATGGTCACGTTCCCGTACCCGTTCGTCCGGAGCTGGCGCAGGGCGGCGTCGGTGATGGCCGAACTGGCCCGCTCGTCCCGGGGCCGGCCGCGTCCGCGCCCGGGTCCCTGGTCGGTGAGCACCGTCGTGCCGACGTCGACGTCGGTCACAACGCCGCCGCCTCGACCACGGGGTCCGGGGCCGGCGGCGTAGGCGGTGGCCCGCTCACGATGAAGTCCCGCTGCCGCACCAGCACGAAGGCTCCGATCGAACCCACGAAGGCAATGACGGCCCCGATGACCATGATGGTGTTCATGGTGGAGGAGAAGCCGACCCGGTAGGCATCGAGCAGAGCAGCCCGGGCCGCCGGCGACGGAATGGCCGCGGCCGCCTGGTGCACGTCGCCCCCGAGGACGGCACCCTGCAGCGCGGCACCGCCGTGGGCCACCACGGCCTGCCCGATGGGCGTGGACCCGAGGGCGCTGAACGTCTTGTGCTGTATCTGGGACTGGAAGACCGAACCCAGCCCGGCGATGCCGGTGGCGATGCCGACCTGGCGGAAGGTGCTGTTGGCCCCCGAGGCCATGCCACTGCGCTCGGGTGGGACCACCGAGATCGCCGACGAGGCCAGCACCGGGTTGACCGTCCCGATGCCGATGCCGGCGATGATGAAGCCCGGCAGCAGCACCGTCCACGTGGAACTGGCCTTGGTGGTGGCCATGACCAGGCACCCGATGGAGATCAGGAAGAGCCCGGACCCGAGCAGGATCCTGGTCTGGACGCGCACGGTCAGCTTGCCGGCGATGGGGGAGACGATGAAGGCCAGCACGGTGAGCGGGAGGAAGCGCACGCCGGCCGCCAGCGGCCCGAAACCCAGATCGTCCTGGATGTAGAGGGTGAGGTACAAGAAGAGGGCGAAGATCGAGGACGAGAGGGTGAACGCCGATAGCGAGACCCCGCACATGGCCGGTCGCTTGAACAACGTCAGGTCCAGCATCGGGTCGTTCTGGCGCCACTCGGCCACGAGGAACAGCGCCAGCAGGGCCACCGCACCGACGAGCATGCCCACGATCAGCGGGCTGCTCCAGCCGTCGTCGTTCCCGCGGATGAGTGCGAACACCAACAGGAACAGCGCGGTGGAGAACGAGATGAAGCCGATCCAGTCGACGCGCCGCTGGTTGGGGTCACGGGACTCCTGGATCTTGGCCAGGGTGATGGCGATGGCCACCACCCCGATGGGAACGTTCACGAAGAAGATCCACCGCCACCCGATGCCGCTGGTGATGGCGCCCCCGACCAGCGGACCGACCGCCACCGCCCCGCCCAGCACCGCCCCGTAGATCCCGAAGGCCGTGCCCCGCTCCCTGCCGGTGAAGGCCGCGGCGATCAGGGCCAGCGAGGTGGCGAACATGATGGCCCCGCCCACGCCCTGGGCGGCCCGGGCCAGGTTGAGCATGAGCGACGTGGTGGCCAGACCGCACACCAGGGACGACGCCGAAAACACACCCAATCCGACGGCGAAGACCTCGCGCCGGCCGAACATGTCCCCGACGACCCCGGCGGTGAGGAGGAAGGCGGCCAGCGTCAGGGAGTAGGCGTCGACCACCCACTGGATGTCGCTGAAGGTCGAGTGCAGCGAGCGCTGGATGTCGGGCAGGGCCACGTTCACCACGGTGATGTCGAGGAGGAGCATGAACGTGGCGGTGCAGACTGCGATCAGCGTCCACCATTTGCGATCGAGTGAGGCCATGGCGGGCCCCCTTTCGTGTCGTCACGGACCTGCCCGCTCCGGGTGTATTACGAATCACTACGTTTTGTATTTAATAGGACTCGGAGCGGTCTGTCAACGGTCGGGGCGCCGGGACAGCACGTCCGCCCTCCGAACTGGCGGTCCACCCGCACCGCGGTCCGGCCGCCCCGCGGTCCGCCCACCGGGCCCGGGCGGCCCAACGGGACGTCGATGGTCAGCGCGGCCCGAGCAGATCGCCGACGGCCCCCCGGAGCATGTCGCCCAACTCCTTGGACGTGGCCTCGGCGAAGACGTCGCCGGCCATGACCAGGCCGCCCATCACGGCGCCCAGCGCACAGGCCATGCGCACACGGAGCTCGAGCGCGATGTCCGGGTTCGAGAGTATCTCGCGGAACCGCGCCTGGAGGTCCTCGTGGGCGCCATCGTGCTCCCGGCGGTGGAGGTCCTCGATGGCAGCCTGATTGCGCTCGTGGAAGATGAACAGCGCCCGCTGCTGCAGCATCTGGTCGATGAGCCCGTCCAACAGCCGGGCCCATACCTGGGGCGACACGTCGCTGCCGGCGATGCTCTCCAGCGCCTCCCGCCCGAACTCGTGCAGACGGAGGTGCAACGCCAACAGGATCTCCTCCTTGCTGGCGAAGTGGTAGTAGATGGCCGCTTTCGAGAACCCCAGCTGCTCGGCGATCTCGCGCAGCGAGGTCTTGTCGTACCCCTTGGTGGTGAACAGATCGAGGGCGATATCGAGGATCCGCTCGCGGGTCTCACCGGGCTCGGCGTGGGGTGCCCGGGCCCGATCGGCTCCTGCTGCTTCCTCCGCCTCCGAGTTCGCCTCTGTTTTGACCATGGCTCTATTCTACTTGACAGCCGGTAAGTAAGTCCTTACCATACGGCAAGTAACCGTTGCTTGCCAACCGACCGGTAAGGAGGATGGTGGCGAACGACCCGATCATCCATGCCGAGGCGCTGACCAAGCGCTACGGCCAGACCGTGGCCCTGGCCGGGGTCGACCTCGACGTCGCCCAGGGGTCCATACTCGGCGTCCTCGGGCCCAACGGCGCCGGCAAGACCACCGCGGTCCGCATCCTCACCACACTGGCCACCCCCGACTCCGGCCGGGCCTCCGTCGCCGGCTTCGACGTGGTGGCCGAGGCGGCCAGTGTGCGGCGCACCATCGGGGTGGCGGCCCAGGACGCCACGCTCGACGACGCCCTGACCGGTCGCCAGAACCTGGTCATGGTGGGCGAGCTGAGCGGGCTGCGCCGGTCGGGGGCGCGGTCGCGGGCCACCGAGCTCCTCGGCCACTTCGACCTGGCCGACGCCTCGGACCGGGTCGTGAAGGGGTACTCGGGTGGGATGCGACGCCGGCTGGACCTGGCGGCCAGTGTCGTGACACGGCCACCGGTGCTGTTCCTCGACGAACCGACCACCGGCCTCGACCCGACCAGTCGCCTGCGCATGTGGGACGTCATCCGGCAGCTGGTGGCCGACGGCACCACCCTCCTCCTCACCACGCAGTATCTCGACGAGGCCGACACCCTGGCCGACCGGATCGTGGTGATCGACCACGGACGGGTCATCGCCGAGGGGACCCCGCAGCAGTTGAAGGAGTCGACCGGCGGGGCCCGTCTCGTGGTCACGCTCACCGTGCCCGACGCCCAGGCCGTCGTGGCCCTGGAGCCCCTGGTGGACGGGGCCGTCCACGTGAGCAGTGACGGGCGGAGCCTCAAGGCGGCGGTGCGCAGTGGCTCCGGCCTCGGGACCAAGGCGGTCCGCGCCCTGGACCAGGCTGGCATCAGCGTCGACGACGTGGCCGTGCTCCAGCCCTCGCTCGACGACGTCTTCTTCGAGTTGACCGGGGGGCCGTCCAGCGACGGCACGAGGGAGGACGAGGACCGGCAGGGGGACGACGACCGGCAGGGGGACGGGGTGCTGGTATGACCATCGCCACCGGCCTACGCCCGACCCCGGGAACGACGGCACTCGGGGGTGCGGCATCGCGGCTCCATGACGTGGTGGTGTTCACCCGGCGGAATCTGGTCCATGTCCGTCGTGAACCGGCCCAGCTCTCCGATGTCACCGTCCAGCCCGTCTTGTTCACCATCCTGTTCATCTACATCTTCGGCTCGGGCATTCCCATCAGCGGGGGGAGCTACAAGGACTTCGCCCTGGCCGGTCTGCTCACCTTGAACCTCACCACCTCGGCCATGGGCACGGCCGTGGGCCTCAGTACCGATATGACCACCGGCGCCATCGACCGCTTCCGCGCCCTGCCCATCTGGCGCGCCGCCGTGCTGGTCGGGCGGACCATGTCCGACCTGTTGGCCGCCCTGCTGTGCTCGATCATCGTGGGGCTCACCGGGTTGGTCATCGGATGGCGGGCCGATGCCACCCTGCTGTCGGTGGTGGCCGGATTCGGCGTGGCCCTCCTGTTCAGCTTCGCCCTGTCGTGGGGGTGCGCCTGTCTGGGCATGGTGTCCAAGGGTCCCGAGTCGGCGCAGGGGATCGGGTTGATCGTCCTGTTCCCCTTGGCCTTCGTATCCAACGCCATGGTGCCGACGACCGGCATGCCCCACTGGTTGCAGCTCATCGCCGACTGGAATCCGGTGAGCGCGGTCACGGCCGCCTGTCGCGATCTCTTCGGCAACCCCAATCCGTCGGGCAGCATCGACGTGTGGCCCATGCGGCATCCGGTCGAGGCCGCCATCGGGTGGTCGCTGCTCATCCTGTTGGTCTGTGCGCCGCTGGCCGTCCATCTGTTCCGGAGGCGCACGACCGAGTAGGGCCCAAGTCCCAGTGGCGGCTCAGGGGGTCGCCAGCGCGCTCACAGCCGGACACCCGACGATGTCGGCATGTCCATCACGGTCTCTCCCCCAGTCGTCGATCAGGATCCGCCCGCCACCCCGGGATCACTGGTGGTCCGGCCGGGTGCGCCACGACACCGTGGTGGCGCACCGGACCCCGACGGGGGCGGCACGGCCCAGGACCGATGGGTCCGCCCCGCACTGGTGGCCCTCCTGGCCCTGACCGCCGTGGCCTACCTGTGGGATCTGAGTGCCTCGGGCTACGCCAACAGCTTCTATGCCGCCACCGTCCAAGCGGGTACCAAAAGCTGGAAGGCGTTCTTCTTCGGCTCGCTCGACTCCTCCAACTTCATCACCGTCGACAAGTCCCCCGGTTCGTTGTGGGTCATGGAGCTCTCGGGACGACTGTTCGGTTTCAACAGTTGGAGCATGCTCGCACCGCAGGTGCTCGAGGGCGTGGCCGCGGTGGGCCTGGTCTACGCCGCCGTCAAGCGGTGGTTCGGTCCCGCCGCCGGGCTACTGGCCGGAGGGGTCTTGGCCTGCACCCCGGTGGCCGCGCTCATGTTCCGGTTCAACAACCCCGACGCGCTCGATGGTGCTGCTGTTGGTGGCGGCGGCCTACACCCTGACCCGTGCCCTCGAGCGGGCCGGAACCGGATGGATCATCGCCACCGGCACCCTGATCGGTCTGGCCTTTCTGGCCAAGATGCTCCAGGCCTTCACCGTCGTCCCCGCCTTCGCCGCCGTCTATGTGGTGGCCTCACCCGCTCCCCTGTTGCGCCGGCTCCGGCAGCTGGCGCTGGGTGGTGTGGCCATCGTCGTGTCGGCCGGTTGGTGGGTGGCCGTGGTGGCCCTGTGGCCGGTGGCGTCGCGTCCGCTCATCGACGGCTCACCCGACAACAGCATCATCAACCTGATCTTCGGGTACAACGGGCTCAGTCGCCTTTCCGGTGGCACCGGGGGGGCCGGGTCCGGCTTCAGCGGTCCCACCGGCGTGTTCCGTCTGTTCAACGACCTGATGGGCGGCCAGGCCTCGTGGTTGCTGCCGGCGTCGCTGGTGGCCCTCGTGGCCGGCCTGGTGTGGCGGGGCCGGGCACCCCGGACCGACCGGACCCGGGCCGCGCTGCTGCTGTGGGGCGGCTGGTTGATCGTCACCGGCGCGGTGTTCAGCTTCAGCCGGGGCGTGATCCACACCTACTACACGGTGGCCCTGGCCCCCGCCATCGCCGCCCTGGTCGGTATCGGAGGGGCGCTGCTGTGGCAGAACCGCCACTCGATGGTGGCCCGCATCATCGGGGCCGCGGCCATCGTGGCCACCGCGGCGTGGGCCTTCGCCCTCCTCGGGCGCACCCCGACCTACGATCCGTGGCTGCGGCCGGTCGTCCTGGCCCTCGGCATCCTGTCCGCCGCCGCGCTGGTGAGTGCACCGGCCGTTCCCCGACTGACCCGGCACCTCACCGGCCTGGCCGTCGGACTCGCTCTGGTGGCGGGCCTCGCCGGTCCCCTGGCGTACACCGTCACCACCCTGGACACGGCCCACACCGGCAGCATCCCGTCCGCCGGCCCGGTGGTGACCGGCGGAGGTGGCCCCGGGGCCGGCTTCGGCGCCCCCGGCGGAACGGCTGGCGCTGCCACAGGACCGGGTGGCCCGGGTGGCGGTTCGGGCCCGGGGGCTCAGGGAGGCGGTTTCCCCGGTGGGGGCGGCGCCGGTCCGGCCGGTCTCTCCGGTGCTCCGTCCGGCGGCGCACCGCCGGCCGGTCTCCCGTCACGTGGAACCGGCTCGCCAACCACCGGTCCGAGGACCGGCGGTGCGCCGATCGGGGGTGAGGGCGGCGCCGGAACCAGCACCGCCCTCACGGCCGCCCTCCGGTCCGACGCCTCCGGCTTCCGATGGGTAGCCGCCACCTTCGGGTCCCAGTCGGCGGCCACGTTCGAACTGGCATCGGGTGAGCCGGTCATGGCCATCGGAGGCTTCAACGGTCAGGGCGGCAACATCAGCCTCGCCACGTTCGAGTCGTACGTGGCCCAGGGCGACGTCCACTACTTCATCGCCTCCGGCACAGGTGGCATGGGGGGCGGGGGCGGCCCCGGCGGCCAGGGGAACAGCGACGCAGCCATCACGAGCTGGGTGAAGGCCCACTTTGCGGCCCGGACCATCGGCGGCCAGACCGTCTACGACCTCACGACCCGCTCCTGAGCGACTCCGCCGCCCTTCGCCGCCCTGTCAGTCCAGTGCGTCGACGTGTCGGACGCGACCGCCGTGGCGGGTGAAGAGGACGTCGTTGTACCCCTGGCCCGGGCCCACCATGTCAAAGGTCACCGGCGGCACGAAGGTGAGATAGAGGGCCTTCCGGCCGGCAGCCCGGGGATCGGTCGGTGGGGGAGCAGCGTGGAGGGTGTGCCCGAAATGCACGGTCACGTCCCCCGGCTCGGTCGTGATGGGTGTGACCGGCAGCACGGCGGACTGACGCGGACCGGGCAGGCGGGACGTACCGAGGTGCGAGCCGGCCACCAGCTGCAGTTGACCGTTCTCCGGCGTCGCCGCGTCGAGCTGGATGCCGATATTGACCATGGGGCACTTGACCGGGTGGCCGCCCATGCCGCAGTCGCGGTGCCACGGCAGGTCGGCGAGCCCTCCCTTCGAGCCCGGCACCTTGATCACCACACCGTTGCCGTCCAGTCGGTCATGGGCGTCGCCGAGGTCCGCACCGCCGAGGGCGGCGATGCGGACGAACCGACGGTCGGCCCCGAGCCCGGCCACGAGCGCCGACCGCTCGTTGATGTAGTTGACCCGGTTACAGACCTCCCGACCCTCGACGGTGGTCCACCACGACCGCCGATCGTCGGGTCGGGCGTCGGCCACGGCCTCGTCCACCTCGGCCCGGAGTTCTCCGAGCTCGTCGGCACCGAGCACCCGGCGGAGATGGACGAACCCCACCCGGGCCAGGAACTCGGCCATCTCGTCCTCGGGTTCGTCCAGCGAGAACGACCGGGCGCAGTCCACCGGTCGGCCGTCGGCGTCCAGCACCGGAGGCGGGTCGTCGACGTCGTAGATGCTCTGGCCGTCGAAGGCCACCCGCAGGGGTGACTCCCAGCGCGCCAGCTGTCCGAAATCCCCCCGTGTGACGGCCAGCTCATCGGCGTAGAGCAGGGCGAAGCACGACTTCAGCTCCCACACGAAGCTGCTCCACGCCTCCTCGGTCAGGTCGACCACGGTATGGGCGCGCTCGGTACCGGACTCGATGACGAAGCTCGGTCCGGACGGGAGGTAGGTGAAGGACCTGCCGTCGTCGAGCCGGAAGGCCAGGGGACGAACACACTCCCTGTCGGTCGCCGAGAACACCGGACCGTGGCGTTCGAGACGGCTCGGCAGCTCGTCACCGTGAAACCAGTCGAAGTCGATCGGACCGAATCGATCACCGTCCACGTGATCCACGGTACCGCAGCCATGCGTCGGGAGTCCGAGCTGGGGCAGAGTGGGGAACGTGGACCGTCTCCCCGCTGCTCTGGCCCGACTCCGGGACGCCGTCGGTCCCGAGGTGGTGGTCGACCCCGAGCTGGTCGCCTCGTACACCACCGACTGGACCGGCCGGTTCGTGGGCCACTCCCCCGCCGTGGTGCGGCCCGGGTCGACCGAAGAGGTGGCCGCAGTCGTCTCCGTCTGCCGCGAACTGGACCTGGCCCTCGTGCCCCAGGGCGGGAACACCGGTCTGGTCGGCGGCGGGGTGCCGCTCCGGGGAGAAGTGGTCCTCAGCCTCAGTCGGCTGGCGTCCGCCGAGCCGGTGGACACGCGGTCGGGCCAGGTCACCGCGGGAGCCGGAGTGACCCTCGGCGACCTGCAGCGAGCGGCCCGGTCGGCCGGGTGGCACTACGGAGTGGACATCGCCAGCCGCGACTCGGCCACGGTGGGGGGCACGGTGGCCACCAACGCCGGCGGCCTGCACGTCCTGCGCTACGGGAATACCCGGGCCCAGGTGGTCGGCCTCGAGGCGGTGCTCGGGACCGGCGCGGTGTTGTCCCACCTGGCCGGGTTGGTGAAGGACAACACCGGCTACGACTGGCCGGGGGTGGTGTGCGGCAGCGAGGGGACCCTGGCCGTCGTCACCGCCGCCCGTCTCCGGCTGGTACCTCCGATGTCCCACTCCACCGTGGCCCTCGTGGCCTTCGCCGCCGTTCCCCACGCCGTCGACGCGGCCGGGGAGCTCCGCCGCTCCCTGCCGTCGCTCGAGGCCTGCGAGCTGTTCTTTGCGTCCGGGTTGGAACTGGTGTGCTCGGTGTTCGGCCTACCCACCCCGTTCCCACACCGGCACCCGGTCTACCTTCTGGTCGAGGCGGCCGACCGGACCGACCCCACCGAGGTGCTGGCCGAGGCCTGTGGTGCCATCGATCACGTGGCCGACGTGGCCGTGGCCACCGGGCCGGGACGGAGGGCCGAGCTGTGGCGTTACCGCGAGGCCCACACCGACGCCATCAACACCCTGGGTCCCCCGCACAAGCTCGACGTGGCGCTGCCCAACCGAACGCTGGCCGAGTTCATCGACCGGGTACCCGAGGTGGTGCAGGCCGCCGACCCCGCCGCCCGCACCTGGCTGTTCGGACACGTCGGGGACGGCAACGTCCATGTCAACGTGACCGGGCTCGCTCCCGACGACGACCGGGTGGACGACGTGGTGTTCCGGTTGGTGGCGGAGCTGGGCGGGAGCATCAGCGCCGAACACGGCATCGGCACGGCGAAGAAGCGGTGGCTCCATCTGTCCCGGACGGAGGCCGAGGTGGCAGCCTTCCGGTCGCTCAAGCGGGCCTACGATCCGGACGGCGTCTTGAACCCCAACGTCCTGCTGCCGGCCGAGGACGCCTGACGGAGGGCGGGCGTCATGCCCGGCCGGACGGCGGCGAACCGGGGCCGTGACGGAGCTCGACGGTCACCGACATGGTGCCCGGGGACAGGGTCACCGTCCCGGTGGCCTGGTCGATCCGGCCCGCCGACGCGGTGGCGAGGTTGTGGACGAACGAAGGCACCTCGAACAGGACCGGCCCGGTCGTCGGCTGCCCGCGCACGAGCAACGACACCGAGCGGCCGCGGGAGGAGATGGTCAGGCTCACCCTCCGTCCGTCGGTAGTGGGAAAGTCGGTGACGGCGATCGACGTGGACAGGCCGAGCCAGCTCCCGGGGACACCCCGCCCCACGATGAGGGCACCGTCGGAACGCTGCGCCACCAAGGAGTCCAACAGGACCTTGTTGGCACCGGCCATCCCCCACGCATGGGGCGATGCGCCCTGCCCGGCGGCGGGATGCCTCCCGACCCACGGCGTGCTCGAGGAGGGGGCGCTCGAGCTCTCCCACCACGAGTACGGACCGCTCTGGCTGTTCTCGACCATGAACTGGTAGTCGAGGATCCCCTGGTCGCGGTGGTGGGTGCTGGCCAGCCCGGCGGCCCCGACCGCGGCGTTGTACCCGGACGAGTAGTAGTCGCCGGGGAACCCGCCGGCGTCGTTCGGGGGCAGCAGACCCGTCAGCCGCCCGAACCCGTAGTCGTAGGTGGCGTCGATCAGGGAGAGCCCGGGCCCCGACCGGGGGGCTCCGAAGAGATAGCCCTCCCAGGCCCAGCTCCCGAAGCCGAAGGGGGATGTCCAGTTGGCATCCTCGGGCACGGAGCACCGGTTGGCCGTGTTGGGCTGGACGATCGAACAGGGCAGGTAGTCGAGGTCGTAGCGGCTGATGGTCGAGTCCAGCACGGCGTTGGTGGCCGCCAGGAGCTGCCGGTACTCCTGGGTGGCCCAGGTGGCCTCGGCCGTGTCCCCCACCGCGGCGGCGAGATAGCGGTAGGCGGCCAGGCCCAACAGGGCCTCGTAGTCGTCGGTGGTCCAGTAGCCCTGGGTATCGATGTCGTCGGTGGCCTCCATGATCCCGCCGAGCCCGGTCCGGTCGGCCACCAGCTCGTGGGCGGTCTCCTCGATGCTGGGCTGGTCCGCACCGGCCGGTCCCCCGGTCGAGAAGTTCTCCTTGACGAACGCCACATCACCCGTCTTCACGAGGTAGACGGCCCAGGGCACGGCGTACGTCCAGACCCCGTCGACGTACTGGCCCTGCGACCCGACGACGTCGCGGGCTTCGAGCAGCAGCGCATGGGCGTCGGTGAAGTAGCCCTGGGTGAACAGGTTGGTGAGGATGCCCACCACGTCGTGGCTGAACTCGCTCTCGTAGCCGTTCACCCCGCTGTTCAGGTCGTCGCCGCTCCGGGCGATCTGGGTGTAGATGAATCCGCTCCGGTAGGCGTCGTCGAGGGAGGGGTCGGGAACGTGGACCTCGGCGATGCCGCTCAGTTGCTGGTTCCAGAAGTCCTGCATGTGGGCGAAGTGGTCGTCGAAGCTGCCGGCGTCGGCCAGCGCCTGGGTGGTGGGCCACGGGTAGTCGTTACCGAACCGATCGGCGGCCACGACGTAGTCGTGGTCGGCCGTCGAGTGGGGTGTCACCGCGTCGGGGGCGACGGCAAGAGGAACCAGACCGGGCGACGGGTCGGGATCGACCTCGACGGTTCGGCCGGTCGGGTTGGACACCGCCACCCGGGCGTAGACGGCAACATAGGCATCACCGGCGATGACCACCCGATCGGCGAACTCGGTGATGGACACGAGGGAGCCGGCGTGGCGAAACGACGTGATCTGGGCCGGAAGATAGCCGTCGGCATCCTGCCACGTGGTCCGGCCTCCGCTGTAGACACCGAACCCGTAGTTGGCGTTGATGCCGTCCTGCACGAAGAAGGTGCCGCCGAGGCAGGTGACGACACCTTGGTGGTTGCCCTCCCACCCGATCTGCGAGGCCGTGCCGTCGGCGCCGGTGAAGGCGTCGGTCGTCAGATTGAACGTGCAGTCGTACGCACTCGCCGGACCGGGGGGTGCGGGCGGCACCACTCGTCGCGACAGGCGTGCCGCTCCCCGGTCGTGCCCCCCGGCACGAGTCGCCGGCGCACCGCCCGCGACACCGGCGACGGGCCCGTATCCGGCCAGAAGGGCCAGAACCATCAGGGCCACGCCGGCCACCACGGCCACCGGTCGGGTCCGGCTCGAGGGGCGGGTCCGACGGCCCGCCCGTGATGCCTGCATGACACCCTCCCCCCTGCTCTGCCTGCTGCTCGGCAAGCTAACACCACACCCCGCCCGGCCGCCCGGCCGGCGGCCCGGTGCTCCGACCCGCCGTCCAGCCGCCGCCGCCCGGTCGTCAGTCCGTCGTGGCCGAGTCGGTCCGTTGAAGGGTGCGCCGACGCGCTCTGCGGATCCGGTCGAAGCTCTCGACCCACTTCCGCGCCGGGGCTCGGCCCACGATCAGGGTCCGCCCTCCTCCCGTGCGCACGACGACACGGATGCCGGGCACCCAGATCCGTACGAGACCGAAGACCCACAGGGGCACCGAAGTTGCCGCCATCCTCTCGACGCCTTCGAGCGCCACCTCCCACCGTCGACCATCGGCGGATCCGGAGGCACCGAAGGGGACGAAGAGCAGGCGCCGGTCGGTGAGCAGGACGTGACCGGCCGAGTACCCGTGGATCCAATCGGAGCGCGGATCCGCGGCCAGAGCCCGCAAGAGCACGTGTTCCTCCGCGCCGAGGTCCCGAGCAGCCATGTCCTGTGTCATCGGCGCGCCCAGCCACCCACTTGACCACGACGGATACCCGGTTCCCCGGGCGGCGCAGAGCCGGGGCGTTACGCTTCGGGGGTGGCGAGTTTCGACGACGTGGCCCGGTTGGCCCTCGAGCTACCTGAAGTCACCGAGGGCGAGCGCCACGGCAACCGCACCTGGTTCGTGGCGGGCAAGGGGTTCGTCTGGGAACGACCGTTCTCCAAGGCGGACATCAAACGGTTCGGCAGCACCACTCCGCCTGCCGGACCGATCCTCGGCGTGAGGGTCGAGGACCTGATCGAGAAGGAGGCCGTGCTCTCCGCCAACCCCAAGGCCTTCTTCACCATCCCGCACTTCGACGGGTACCCGGCCGTTCTCATCCGATTGACGATCGTGTCCGAGCGGGCGTTGAAGGAAGCGATCACCGACGGGTGGCTGGCCTGTGCTCCGCCGCGGCTCTCGGAACCGTTCATCGAGCGGTAGGCCACCGCCCTATGCGGGCGACGTCGGGACCTCGTCCGAGTAGAACTGGCGAAACCACCGCCGGTACTGCGCCACCGGGCCGTCGACCCTGGTGATGATCGGACGCTCACGGTAGATCTTGTTCTCCCAGATGGGGACGTCCTGTGTGAACTGCTCGTTGGTGATCTGGTCGTTCAGCCCGGAGATCGACTCGGTCGCCATCTCGTCCGGCAGGCGCTTCATCGAGAACAGCAGGCTCACCTCGGTGAACTCATCGTCGACGGGAGTCTGGGCGATGTAGGTGAGCATCTCGAGCGGGCCCTGGTTCACCTCGATGGCGGCGATCCCGGGCCCACAGGTCGTCGTCCGCGTACTGACCTCGATGCCCGACTCGGACATGGCGGTCACCTTCAGGCTCTGCTCGACGATCATGGAAGCGCCCGAGAAGCTCACCTCGAACCGGTCCTGATCGGGGGGCGCCATGTCATGCACCGCGGCGAAGTGCGCCCTGTCGATGATGTTCTCGGTCAGATCCTGCACGTGGACGCGAACCCGGTACGTGTTCTCGCGCCACGGTGTCCAGCGTTCCTCGTCATGCCGGTAACCGATCACGTCGAAACTCGGAGGTCCGCCGGCGTTGTGGTGCCAGACGAAGATCCTCCCGTTCCGTTCGCACACGGACCACGCGTGCACCGAGGCCCGAGGCGTCTGTTCGAGTTGCGGCACCTGGGCCAGCCGACCCTCACCGTCGAAACGCCAGCCGTGGAAGGGACACACCACCCCGTCGCCGCACACGCGCCCGCCGACGCCGAGGTGCGCACCGAAGTGGGGGCAGTGGGCGTCGAAGACGCGCGCCCGACCGTCTTCGCCTCGGAACAGCACCAGGTCGCGACCCAGGTAGTGGACCGGCCGCACGCCCCCCCCGACCAGGTCCTCACCGCCGCCGACGCTGAACCATCCGTTCGGTGCGGCGGGGAAGGGATAGCGCGTGCTCATGGGCTCGCGTCGATTGTACCGGCCGGCTCTCCGACCGTCAGGGTGAGGTCGTGACAGGTGAGGACGTGGTCCGACCGGACCGGCCCACCCGCCGTGGAGTGTCGGGCACCGGATCAGCCGTCGTCGGCGACCCAGCCGAGCTCGTCGGCCAGCAACAACAGCACCCGGTTGGGCAGCCGTTCGCCACGCTCGAGGAGTTTGAGGCAACCCTGCACGTAGACCTTCCGGGCCTCTTCGGTCCCCCGCGCCTGCACCGTCCCGGTGACAGGGGCACGGATGCCGATGATCTGGGCCAGATCCTCCGGTTCGTGGCCCGGGTCCGACTCCAGCAGCGATTCGAGTACGCGCAGCATGTACCGCCTCGGCGGCGAACCCTGCTCCCATCGGGCCACCGACTGCTGGGTCACACCCAGCTGGTCGGCCAACTCCCGCTGCGTCAGCTCGCGCCGCAGGCGGTAGGTGCGGATTCGCTCGGCGAGCCCGTCGGGCGGCTCCGTCGGGTACTCATTTGTATCCATTACTTGTTCACGGTACTCTCGTGCTTGTGGCCCTGACAAGGCCCGGGCGCGCGGGAGGTGGCACGACGTGTCGAACTACATCGATGTCGTTCACCCGCTACGGGTATGCGTGCCGCGTGCCATCGGGCCGGGAGGGCGCCCTCGGCCGGCGGCCCACGATGCCGGGGCCACGCTGGACAGCGGGCCCCGGGACGGCCCCGGCGGTCAGGCCACGCGATCGGGATCGAACCACTCGAATCCCTCGGCATCGACCAGCTCGATGAGGTCGGCACGGTCGTGGTCGTCCACGAGCGCCGGGGCCGACCGCTCGGTCGGTACCCGGACCAGGGCCGCCACCATCACCAGTGCCGCGCAGGCGAAGAGGGCGGCGGCACCGAAGGTCACGTCCAGCGCATGCACCACGGACGCCGAGTCGGCGGCCGCAGAGGTCAACTGCGCATGGCGGGTGGTGGCGTCCATGACGGTCACCAGGACGGCCAGTCCGAGAGCCGCACCGACCTGCTGGATGAGGTTGACCATTCCCGACGCCGCGCCGGCGTCGGCCGGGTCGACATCGGCCAGGGACGCCGTGGTCAGCGACACCAACGAGGTGCCCGAGCCCAGCCCGAGCAACACCAGGCTCACCAGGATCGTGGCATACGACGTCCCGGCGTCCACCCGGCTGAGCAGCATCAGGCTGACGATCACCATGCCGATGCCCGTCAGCATGAGCACCTTGGGTCGGACCCGCCTGACGAAGACCTTGCTCACCAGCTGCGAGGAGGCGAAGACGGAGAGCGGGATCGGGAGGAAGCTGATGCCCGCCCGCAGCGGCGAGTACCGGTCCACATCCTGAAGGAATTGGCCCATGAAGAAGAACGTCCCGTACATGCCGGCGTAGACGAGGCCCCGCGACACGTTGGCCGCGGTCCGGGTGTGGTCGGCCAGCATGCGGAGCGGCAGGATGGGCTCCTCGGCACGGGTCTCGATCAGCACGAACGACCCGAGCAGGGCCATGCCCAATGCGAAGGCGCCGAGCGTCACGGGGCTGCCCCATCCGTCACTGCCGGCCTCGACCAGGCCCAGCACGATGCCGACCATGCCGAACGTCGAGGTCAACGCACCCGAAATGTCGAACCGGCCGTGGCGGGAGGGGGTTTCGGCCAGCACGAGGTACCCGACGGCCCACACCACGAGACCGATGGGGACGTTCACGAACATCACCCACCGCCACGACACCAGCTCGGTGAGCACCCCTCCGGCCACCAGCCCGATGGCGCCGCCTGCGGCCGACACGGTGGTGAAGAGCCCGATGGCCCGCACCCGCTGGGAGCCCTCCGAGAACGTGGTGGTGAGCAGGGCCAGCGACGACGGTGCCACAAGGGCGGCACCCACCCCCTGGAGGGAACGGGCGCCGAGGAGCATCCACCCGGTCACGGCGAACCCGCCGAGGAGGGAACTGCCGGTGAAGATGGCGATGCCGAACAGGAAGGTACGGCGCCGGCCGATCAGGTCACCCGACCGGGCGCCGAGCAACAGCAGGCCCCCGAAGGTCAGCAAGTAGGCGTTGAGCACCCAGGACAGACCGCTGCCCGAAAAGTGCAGGCCACGCTGGATGTGCGGGAGCGCGACGTTCACGATCGTGGTGTCCAGCACCACCATGAGCTGTGAGGTGAGGATGACGAAGAGGAATACCGAGGGGTGGCTGAGCCGGCGCCGGAGCGAACCGGCGGCGCTGATGGGGCTGGGTGGGGCCGCGTCGGGCGCGGGCCCAAGGATGTGAGTGTGGCCATGGTCGTTCGACCTTTCCGCTGCTATTCTGGACAAGTAAGCGGAAGCTTCCTCCGGTTAGTATACGGAGGGTGCCTCCGTTTAGCAAGCCCATGGCGTCACGGAGGCCCATGGCATCACGGAGGTCGGTAGGCAGATGACGGAGTATCCGGCGTCGACGGTCATCGAGGTCGACGCCAACGAGAGCGCTGAGGAGGGCCGCCCGAAGCGGGCCGATGCCCGCCGCAACTATGAGCGTCTCGTCGCCGCGGCCCGCCTGGTCTTCGCAGAGCACGGTGGCGGGGCCTCCATGGAGGCCATCGCCAAGGAGGCCGGCGTGGGAGTCGGCACCCTCTACCGCCACTTCCCCAAGCGGATCGACATCGTCGAGGCCGTCTACCGGGAGGACGTCGACGAGCTGGTGTCGGCCGCCCGGGACCTCAGAGCCGAGCTCGGGCCCTGGGAGGCGCTGAGTGGCTGGCTCGAGGCCTTCGTCCGCTACGCCATCGGCAAGCGCACGTTCCTCAGCGAGCTCCACGAGGCGTTCGAGAAGAATCCCCAGCTCCGCATCGCCTCCCGGGAGCGGATCGAAGCGGCGCTGAGTACCGTCCTCGCCCCGGCCCAGGCGGCCGGGGAGGTCCGGACCGACCTCGATGAGTCCGACGTCATGCAGCTCATCGGATCGATGTGCATGAGCGCCACCCTGACCCCCGAGCAGAGCGCACGACTGCTCGAGGTCATCCGGGACGGCCTCCGACCACCGTCCTGAGTCGACCGGCCGCGCCTCTCCAGTCCGCGACCGTCAGTCCCCCACCGGCGGGCCCAGAGCAGAACGGTGTCAGCCGCCGGGTTCGTGATCCCGGACCCGGACCAGGATCCGCGCCAGGTTCTCGAGGTCGTCGCCCGGGAGATTCACCAGGCCCACCGGTGGCCGCTCGAGGATCTCCTCGGCCTGTCGGGCCAGTGCCGCTCCTTCGGTCGTGGCCACTACGAGCTTGACCCGGCGATCAGAAGGGTGGGCCTGGCGCTCCACCAGGCCCGATCGTTCGAGGTCGTCGACCACCGGCGTCAGGTTGGGCGGATCGACGCCGAGCAGGGCGGCCAGCTCCCGCATGGGCATCGGCCGCCGGGCGATCCGACGCAACGCCCTGATCTTCCCGAAGCTCAGACCGACCTGATCGCTGACCTCGCGGCGGCGCTCGTTGTCCAGTACCAGGTCGGCCATGGCCTGCCATGCCTGGCGGGCCGCGCCGTCGCGGCGTCCTCCCGCCCCGGTCATGCCGCCATCCCCTCGAGGAACTCGGGATTGATGGCCTCCGCCGTGCGCCGCGCCGTGTTCAGGGCCCACGGTGACGTCGCCACCAGCCCGAGGACCAGCACCACCGCTCCGCATCCGGCCAGCACCCACCAACCGGCCCGGCTGGCCAGAGCGAAATCGAGGTGGTTCGACTTCTGCAACGAGGCCGACACCAACGAACCGACCACGGCCACCCCCAGGGTCTGACCGATCTGGCGCGACGTGCTGGCGATGGCCGCAGCCACGCCGGCCTGGGCCCGCGGCATCCCCGACACCGCGGTCTGGGTGATCGGCGCGTTCACGAACCCGAAGCCGATACCGAAGACCACATAGGCCGTGAACAGCCAGGTGAACGGCGTCGTGGCGCTCAGCCCCACAAGCATGAGACAGGCGGTGCAGAGTGTGGCCCCAGCGATCACCAACGGCAACCTGCCGCCCCGGCGGCCCACGATCCGTCCCGACAGCGGAGGGAGGAGCATGGTCATCGCCGCCATCGGCAGGGTGTCGAGGCCGGCCTGCAGCGGGGACAGCCCCCGCACGTCTTGGAGGTAGAGGGTGTTGAGGAAGAGGAACCCACCGAGGGCGGCAAAAGCGGCGACGGCGACGAGCGCGGCTGAAGAGAAGGGCACGGATCGGAAGAACCGCAGGTCGATGAGGGGCTGGCTGGCCCGGTGTTCGCAGACCAGGAGTGCGACCAGCGACGCCGCGGCCACGGTGAAGGCACCGATGATGACGGCCGACGACCAGCCCCGGTCGGGAGCTTCGATGATGCCGTAGGTCAGTGAGGACAGGAACGTGATCACGAGCACCTGTCCGGGCACGTCCACCTTCCTCGCCACCGGCGCCTTGGACTCGGGAATGTAGCGCCGGGCCAGGACCACAGCCGTCAACCCGACGGGGATGTTGATCCAGAAGATCGAGCGCCAGCCGACCGAAGACACCAGCACACCGCCCACAACGGGACCCAGGGCCATGGACACCCCCACCACTGCGGCCCAGACCCCGATGGCCTGGGCGCGCTCGCGGGGGATGGTGAACGTGTTGGTGATGATCGACATGGCCACGGGATTCAGCATCGACCCGCCCACCGCCTGGACCATCCGGAAGATGATCAGCATGGTCAGATCGGGGGCCAGGCTGCAGAGAAGGGAGCCCCCGGCAAAGGTGAGCAACCCGATAACGAAGGTCCGCCGGCGGCCGAACCGGTCGGCGGTCGAACCGGACAGCATGAGCAGGCTGGCGAGCACGAGGGTGTAGGAGTCGACGGTCCACTGCAGACCCGACAACGGCGCATGGAAGTCCTTGCCGATGGAGGGAAGGGCCACATTGACGATGGTGACGTCCAGACCCACGATGAGGAGGCTCATCGAGCAGATGAGCAGGATGCCGATGCGCCGGCGGCGACTCAGATCATCGGCCACGGGTGGGTTCGGTGGGTTGGCCACGTTAACTTCTGAAGACATCATTGTTATGATAGCATATCTATTCTGGCAGGCAAGGGCCGACGCCACCACTGCCCTTCCCCACGGGTGGGGGGCGGAGAGGACGGCCGAGGATCCTTCCGGCCACGGGTGCCCCGTCCGGGATCCGACCGAGTTCTACCGGAATCGGCGCTCCGGCCTCCCACCGGCGGAGGACGAAGGCCGGGCTGGGTCCGACGTCAGTTCACCAACACGTCGGGTCGGGGAAGACCTTCGGCTTCGCACAGTGCGTAGTAGGCCTCGAGCGTGCCGGGGCCGTCGAAGACACTTTCGATACTGCCGTCAGCAGCCAGGTTGAGATTGACCCCGTACATCTGGAACCAGACGTGGGTGTCGTCCTCTACGCACTCGAGGGTGTGCACGGATCCCGCCGGCTCGAACAGGAACGAGCCGGCCCTGTTGACGTACTCGTATTCACGGTACTTCCAGGCGCCGGACGTGGTGTAGGCGTAGACCGGGCCCGTATGGCGATGGGTCTGCACCGCATAGCCGGTGTTGAAGATGTTCTCGACGATCCAGAGGCCCTCGGCCACGTCGACCTGGATGACTTTCAGCTTGTTGCCCCCGCCGATCTCCACGAAGGGAAGGTCGGCCGAACCACGGTGCTGTGCCTCCGTCGCTAACTCGATGCTCATGTGTGCTCCTGGAGTGTTCGTCGGGGATGGGTCAGGCGTTGCCCCTGCGCAAGCCGGGTGCAGCCGGTGGCCATAGACAGTGGCATACATGACGATACCGATCCACCGGCCGGGCCTGGGCGCGCCGAAGGTCGGCGAGCGGTGGGAGCGGGGGCCGGGCGTGGTGGCGGATCAGTTGTCGCCGAGCGCCACCCGGGCCAACGCCTCGACCGGGGCCAACGGTCCAGGGCCTTGCGCCGCCACCACGGTCCGGCTGGCGTTGGCATAGGCGTTCACGACGGACCGGCCGGCGATGGTCGCACCGTAGGCCCCGTCGCCCACACCGGAGATGCTGGGCATGGCGGGGTCACCCGGTGCGTGGGCGACCTGTCCGGCGAAGACCGCGGCCGATTGGTGCGCAAAGACCGTCACCCCGGCGTTGCCGGCGCTGCCCGTGTACTCGCAGACGATCCCACCACCCGGCGTCGAGTGCGTGATCGGACCGCTGTAGGTGGCCCCGAGGGCGGCGTTGGCCTGCGCCAGGGTCGGACAGGTCGATACACCCGTGGCGGCGACGGCGGTCGTCGTACTCGCCGCCGAAGCCGTACTCGCCCCCGTCGCGGCGGTCGATGACGCGGGTGTCGAAGAGCTGATGGTAGGGCTGCTCTTGGCAGATCCACAGCCGGCCAGTACCAGCGCGCCCATCAGTGCCCCAGCGGTCAGTGCACCGGCGGGCAACCACGTTCGGCCGTTCACACACAGGACCCTAGCAACCCACGTCGTCAGCACCCGGGGTGGAGGCGGACCACGACGGAGAACCGAGGTGAGATGAGGCAACCCCGGCGGGTGAACCCGAGCGACCGATGCGGATTATGGGTCAGACTCTGCTCCATGGGGGAAGCGCTCGGGGAGGCACCGACCGGGGTCGGCGGAGAGTGCGCGACGAGGGGTCCGGGCCGGCTCCCCCGGGCCCTGTGGTGTGGTGCCGCAGTCGTGCTTCTGGCTCTCGTCCTGGGCTCGTACGGTTCTCTGGCATCGGCATCGTCGTCACTTCCCGTTGCCGATCCGGCCAGCGGACCGGTTGGACCCCTCCGGTCGCTGGGTGGTCCCGAACTGACGGATCAGGACGGACGGACCGTTCTGCTCCACGGTGTCGACCTCGTCTACAAGATCCCTCCCTACGAGGTGGAGGTGCAGGGCACGGGCCGCAACGTGCTCACGCCACACGAGGCACAACGGATGGCACAGCTCGGCTTCAACGTCGTCCGGCTCGGGATCATCTGGAAAGGGCTCGAGCCGGGTACCGACCCCATCAACGATCCGTCGATCTGCGCACCCGGGTCGCCCGGAGCGTCTGGGCCCGGCCAATTCGATGCCGCCCGGTTCGACGCCTACATGGGACGCCTCGAAGCCACGGTCTCGCTCCTGGCCCGATACGGGATCTCATCGCTGATCGACATGCACCAGGACGTCTACAACGAAGTCTTCGGCGGTGAAGGGGCACCCGATTGGGCCGTGTGCACCGACGGAATCACGCCCGAGGCCGAGCGGCACGTGCAGAACTGGAGCATCAACTACACCGGACCGGGCGTGGCCCAGGCCTACGACCACTTCTGGGACAACGACGTGGTCGGGAACCTGCAGGGTGCGTTCGACAGCATCTGGACCAAGGTTGCCGCCCGGTTCCGCGGAAACCCGTGGATCGTCGGCTACGACCCGTTCAACGAACCGTACGGATCCGGTCTCAACACCCTCCCGGCCAATCCGGCCTTCGACGCCGAGCTCGAGTGCCTCTACACGGGCCGGGACCATCCGGGGCTCGACCAGAGCGGCCAGCGGGTCACCTGCCCGGCCGATGACCCCGAGGAAGGACTGATTCCCCGCATCGAAGCTGCCGACCCGACGCACCTCGTCGCCTACGAGGGCAACTACGGCACGGACTCGGGGGTGCCGAACTACATCGGCGCCATGGACTATCCGCGACTGGTGCTCAATTTCCACGACTACTGCTTCCTGCACGTACCCAACGGTCCCGAGCCACCCGACTTCGCCTCCACCTGCGGACCTCTGGAGAGTCATGTCTTCACCCAGCACGACCAGGAGCGCGTCGAGGACACCACGACAGACCAGCCGGGCGGGCCGGGTTGGCTGCTCACCGAGTTCGGGGCCACCACCGACACCGCCGACCTCACCCGGATCACGTTCGATGCCAACGCCAATCTCGTGGGCTGGATCTACTGGCAGTGGATCAACTACGACGACCCGACGGGTTCGCACTCCTCGGCGCTGTGGCCCCCGCGGGCGTCCACCGCATCGCAGCTGAACGTGCTGTCGGAGACCTACGCCTCAGCGGTGGCCGGGACCCCGACATCCATGGTCTTCGATCCCGAGACGGCCGCCTTCACGTTGCAGTACCGGTCGAACCCGGCCATCACCGCTCCGACGGTCATCGTCGTACCCGTCTCGACCCACTACCCGCACGGGTACTGTCTGCGCCTGTCGGGAGCCCGGTCGACGTCACGACCCGACGCCTCCCGCATCGACATCGAAAACGGCCACACGGCTGAATCCGTGTCGGTCTCGGTGACCCGCGGGACCTGCTGAACGGCGACGCCGGGGCGGCACACTCCGCCCGTCACCCCCGGGCCGCAGGTGCGTCAGCCGGTGCACAGAAGAAGAGGCCGACGGCTCCCCCGCCCGGCCCGAGGTGCCGACAGTGGGAGGCGATCCAGGTGAGGCGGGCATCGTGGCCGCCCGTCAGCAGGACGAGGTGGAACTTGCCGGCTCGGATCATGCCCTGGAGCGCGCGAGGGTCGGTTCGGGAATGCTGCCGGTGAAGCCGCCGATGGGGAGGACCTCCTTCCCGCTGGCCGAGATGAACACCGACGCCACCGCCGAGGTGTAGACCGCCATCAGATACGGAGATCCCATCTGCAGCCTCTCGAAGATCGGGAGGATCGAGGCGGACTCCTTGGAGGAGGAAACTCCGAGCAGGGCCTCGTACTGTGCCGCAGTCTGCGCCGACTCGAACGGGGTGTCGCCGAAGCCCTGTTGCTTGCTCACGAGGAGTGCGGTGCCTGACGCCGGCAGGACCAGTACGGCGGCTGTGCCGACGGCGAGCGCCGCGGCCAGGAGCCATCGCCGGGACCAGGTGGCCGCCGTGGCCACCAGCAGCACCACAGCCACCAGCCCGGTGGAAACCGCCAGCGGCCACACCCAGGACGGTGCGTCCGCCCCTGACGACCGGGTCAACCAGATGCCGTAGCCGACGGTGCCGGCCACGAGCAGGGCGGCCGCGGCCAGACGGGGCAGTGCCACGGATCGCCCCTCGGTCCTGGACGCCCACAGGCCGGCGACCCCGGCGCCCAGGATCGCCGCCATCGGTGGGGCCAGTGCTGCGGTGTAGTAGGCGTGCATGATGAACACGTCCGAGAAGACCAGGCCCATCGGGATCAGCCATCCGGTCCAGAGGATGAAGTAGCTCCGACGGCGGGTGAGGAGGCCGGCGACGCCGACCGCCAGGGCGGCGGGGAGCAACCAGCCGGTGTCGCGCCCGAGATCACCCTGCACCAGCCGGTTCCACGCCGGGGACGGCCCGTTGAGAATTTCGGGGCTGAGGTGGATGCCTCCGAGGAACTGCTGAAATGCCGTCTGCTGGCTGGTACGGCCGAAGCCGTTGTAGACGAACACCTGCTCGTAGACGGAGTTGTTCTGGCTCCCGTCCACGTAGGGACGGTCCGCAGCCGGGGTCAGGGTGACGATGGTCATCCACGACAGCGACACCACCGCGGCCACGAGACCGCCCACCGCCACCTGTCGAAGCTTGTGGGCCCATCGGTCCGTCCGTCCGAACAGGTAGGCGAGGCCGAATGCCGGCAGGACCACCCACGCCTCGAGCATCTTGGCCTGAAAGGCGATGCCCACCCACAGTCCGGCGTACACGAGATAGCGCTGTCGACCCGAGACGATGGCAGCCGAAACGGCGTCGGCCGCCAGCACCAGGAAGAGCGTCATGGCCGTGTCGGCGATGTTGCCCCGGTCGAGTCCGACGGCTGCGGGACTCACGGCGAGGATGAGGGCGGCCACGAGGGCGGCCGTGGTCCCCCTCAGCCGGTTCACGGCCCGGTAGAGGACGAGGACGCTCAGAACGCCCTCGACGACCTGGGGCAGGACGATGGCCCACGTGTGGTACCCGAAGATCCGCACGGACAGGGCCTGGACCCAGAAGGCGCCGGGGAGCTTGTCCAGGGTGACCGTCCCGATCGGATCGAAGGAACCGAAGAAGAAGTTGTGCCAGTTGATGGCCATGCTCCGCACGGCCGCGGCGTAGAACGGCTCGAGAGCGTCCTGGCTGATGCCCCAGGCGTAGGAGAGCCCGGCCAGACCGGCGATGACCAGGAGCAACACCCTCGGGACCGTGGGCCGCACCCGGTCGACGAACGGACGACGACGGTCTTCGGTCGGGGCCGGCTCCGTTCCGTCTTCGGGTATCACCACCGCTTGATCGACGACCTGGTCGGAATCCAACTGTCCGTGCACTCCAGCCTGGACCGCCGCCGGTCCACGGGGAGACGTTCGCCGCGGTGGTCGAGGCGAGCGTCTCGGTCGGTGGTCGTGACAGTAGTTGCTGGCCCCGGGTCGTGCCGGGGTCGGGTCGCCGGTCCCCGCCCTCGGATCGCTCGTGGCCGTGCCATCGCAGGCCGGTTCCGGACCGGGCTGGTCTCCGACGGCAGGTCATGGCGCCGGTCGGAGGTGCCAGACTGGCCTGGTGGGTGACGCCGGCCGGCGAACGACGACGTCGGAACGCGACGACGAGACGGTGGGGACGACCGTCATGGGGAGGACGGTGATAGTGGCGGCCCTGCTGGTGACTGTGGCCGGCGCGGCTGTGTCGGGGAACGGTGGCCAACGTGCCGCCGCCTCCCCTCCGACGCCGGCCGCTCCCCTCTACGGGGTGACGATCGACCGCCTCGCCGGCATCGACTCGGTCGTCGCCGCCGAGCGGTCGCTACCGGAGCGTCCCATTACCCGTGTCTACTTCGCCGCATCGGAGCCGGCCAGCTACTACGGGTCGGCGGTCCCGCTGCTCCACTCGGTCGGTCAGGTCATGGGCGAGCTGCTCGACTCGAGCGACGCGGCCGGCATCTCCACGAGCGCATTCCAGTCACACGTCGAGAGCTACCTCCACGTGCTCGGCTCGTCGGTCGACCTCTGGGAGGTCGGCAACGAGGTGAACGGGAACTGGACGGGCCCCTATGCCGCCGGCGCGGCCAAGCTCACCGAGGCCTACGACGACGTGGCCGGCACCGGAGGCAGGACGGCCCTCACCCTCTATGCCAACGAGTACGGACCGGACCACTGCGGCGACGGCACCGCCGAGCTGACTCCGGTGCAGTACTCCGAACGCTACGTGCCGAGCGCCGTGCGCCATGGGCTCACCGACGTCTTCGAGAGCTACTACCCGACCCAGTGCGGCGACACGTACCCCACCGACGCGCGGGTAGGCGCCGAACTGCGCAGACTGCACTCGCTCTACCCCGACGCCCACCTCGGCTTCGGCGAGGTGGGGCTTCCCCATGCGGTCACGCGCCGGACGCTGGCCACGGGCCAGTCGGTGATGGACTGGGCCTACGGCCTCGACCCCGGGTTGCCCTGCTACGTGGGAGGCTACTTCTGGTGGTACGCATCCGAGGATGTGTTCACCGGCAGGGCGCTTCTGGCCGGATCGTTGCCGGGCGCGTTCGAGGCCGAAGCGACGGCACTCCGGTAGGCCGGGCGCAGCCGGCCTTCGAGGCACCAGAACGCCGCTCTCCAAGGCGACGCGACCCCGCCGTGGACGCAGGCCTATATTGCGTCGGTGACCACCAGACGATGGATCCTCGCCCTGGCCGCCCTCTTGACCCCGCTGGTAGGCGTAGTCGGCGCGTCGAGTGTCCCGACAGCGGCGGCCGCGGCGGTGGCGACGGTGGCGTCCAAGGGGTGCAGCTCGGCTGCCGCGCCGGTGCAGGGCCAGCAGTCGTTCGCCTACTCCGCCGCCGGCGACACCGGCTCCTACATCGTCGAGATGCCGCCCAGCGCTGTGGCCGGACACCCCCTACCGCTGATCATCGACCTCCACGGCTACGAGGAGACGGCCGCCATCCAGGTGGACATCTCCCGCCTGGGCACATACGGAGCCACGGAAGGGTTCATCACCGTCACCCCACAGGTCAACGACACCGTCCCCCACTGGGACCAGGCCCTCGGCAGCGCGGACCTCAAGTTCCTGGGCAGTCTTCTCACGCATGTCACCGACACCTTGTGCGTCGACCGCAATCGTGTGTTCGTGGCCGGCTACTCCAACGGCGCCTTCATGACCTCGTCCATCGTCTGCAGTGAGGCAGGAAAGATCGCCGCGGTGGCAACGGTGGCCGGTATTCAGGCTCCCCCGGGCTGCCATCCCTCCCGTCCCGTTCCCGTCATCGCCTTCCACGGCACGGCAGATCCCTTCGTCCCCTACAAGGGTGGGATCGGCCCTGCCGCGGCAAAGCTCACCGCGCCCAATGGCGTCGGCACCCTTGGTGCCTACCTCGGATCCACCCAGCTCAAGGGCATCTCACCCAGCACCCTGCCCATCCCGACCGAAGAGGCCCGTTGGGCCGCCCGCAACCACTGCGCCAAGGTTCCGAAACTGACGAGCATCGCCTCGGGTGTCACACTCGTCAGCTACCAGTGCCCCGATCATGCCACCGTCGAGCTCTACCGTGAGAATGGTGACGGACACATTTGGGCGGGGAGCGCCTTCATGACGGAGATCGCCTCCCTGGTAGGGAAGACGACGTTCGCCATCTCGGCCAACCAACTCATGTGGAAGTTCTTCCAGAACCACCCGCTCTGACTGCTGGCAGGTCCGTGAAGCGGCAGGAAACCGGCCCGCGCCCGCGAGGTCGGACGATCACTCCGCCAGAAGCTGGTCCTTCGCCTCGGCCAGGGCCTGCAGCCCGTCGGGGCCGACCTGCGGGAGTTGCAGGTCCATGCCGTCGACGACGTAGACGAGGATGCCTCCGACGAGTGCCCTCATCGTGTGCTTGTGATCAGCAGGGACGACGAACCACGGGGCCCACTCGGTCGAGGTGGCGGTGAGCGCTTCCTCGTAGGCCGACTGGTAGTCACTCCAGTGCCGACGCTCGGCCAGGTCGGCAGGTGAGAACTTCCAATACTTGGCCGGGTCTTCGAGACGATCGAGGAATCTCCGCTTCTGCTCCTCCTTGGAGACGTGGAGGAAGACCTTCACGATTCGGGTGCCGTTCCGGTGGAGATGGTGTTCGAAGGCGTTGACGTCCTCATAGCGCTTCTTCCACAGGCTGGCCGGTACCTTCCCGTCCGAGGATCCGAGGGCGGGTGTCAGCAGCTCCGGGTGCACCCGTACCACCAGCACCTCTTCGTAGTAGGAACGATTGAAGATCCCGATCCGGCCCCTGAGGGGAAGGGCCTTGCTGTAGCGCCAGAGGAAATCGTGGGCGAGCTCCTCGGAAGAGGGCTCCTTGAACGCGGTCACCTGGCAACCCTGCGGGTTCACACCTGACATGACGTGTTTGATCGTTCCGTCCTTGCCGGCCGCGTCCATGGCCTGAATCACGACCAGCAAGGCGTACCTGTCGCTCGCCCACAGCAGCTCCTGGGACCCCTTGAGCTCCTCGACGAAGGACTGGAGGTCCTCTTCGGCCATGTGCTTGGGGCTCGAGCCCGACCCTCCCAACCAATCGACCGTCGTCGACTCGGTGCTCCGACGATCGAGTCCGGCCGAGCTGCCCGGTCGCACCTTCAGCTCCTCGATGACGGTCTCTGGAAGCTTCATGTCTCTCTTCTCGTCCCTGTGACGCCGGGTGCCACGCCCACGCAGAGTAGTGGCCTCCGGCCCGGCGCCCTTGACGGTGAACTCCACCACCTAGACACAACGTGTTCGCCAGGCCGGCGCCCCGGGCCCGGTGAGGGCCGCCCTCAGGGGTGCACCAACTCCGCACCGAGTTCCTCATACAGTGGCCGCATCACCAACGACGGATCCTTCGTGAGCAGGTGGGTCGACAGGCGTCCGGCGACCGCGGTGCGGTGGCTGGCCTGCGTCGGCATCGCCGTATCCCTTGCCGGCTGCGGCGGATCGTCGGCCACACCCAAGACCACGTCGACGACGACCAGTACCGAAGCCGCTCCCTCCACCACGGCGGCCACCGCCGGCTCACCCCTGCGGTTCTCCACTCCGCAGCCCGTCTCCCGCGGAGCGGCTCTGGCCTCGGTGTCCTGCGGAAGCGTCACCTCCTGCGTGGCCCTCGACGCCTCGGGGCGCGCCTACTCCTTCGACGGGACGACATGGGCCGGACCGGTTCCGGCCGGCGCCCAGGCCCTCGGCCCCGGCTCGGTGTCGGTCTCGTGTGCCAGCCCGACCCTGTGCATGGCCGTGGCCACGGCGGCGAGCGAGATCGTCAGCTGGAACGGCCAGGCCTGGTCGGCACCGACCACGCTGGAAGGGTCCAACGGTCTCGAAGCCGTCGGATGTGCCCCGACCGCCTACTGCGCCTCGGTGGACGCGGCAGGGACGGCGTTCGCCTTCAATGGGCAGTCGTGGCGCGGCACCAGCGGGGACTGGGGTTCGGTGTCGTCGATCTCTTGTGTGTCCGCCTCGTTCTGCGTGTCGGTGTCCGGGGGCATCTCCCAGTGGAACGGTCAGCAGTGGTCGATGCCGAACCCGTACACCAGCACCTCCAACTTCTCGGGCGTATCGTGCCCGTCGGCCTCGTTCTGCACCGCTGTCGACGTGGCCGGCCAGGTCCTGCAGTGGAACGGGCAGGGCTGGTCGGCCGGAACGACCGTCGAACCGACAACGGGCGAGGCCAGCGGCGCCGGCCTCAACGGCGTGTCCTGTCCCACCACCTCGTACTGCGCCGCAGTGGACAGTGCCGGCGGGGTCGTCCAGTGGAGCAACGGCGTCTGGACCCGTAGCGACATCGACGGCAGCCTGAAGCTCACCGCCATCTCCTGTCCGGCCACCTCCCTGTGCGTCGCCGTCGACCAGAACGGGAATGTCCTCTACGGGAAGCCCTAGCCGGCCGACCTTCCCGAAGAGGAAGGCGTGACCCCTCGGGGCCGCCGAACCCGCGGTGGGCCGGCGCATGGTCGGGCGGCCGCCGGCAATAAGGTGTTCCCCAGTGAACACCCACCGCGCTCCACTGGCCCCGGCCCGGCACGACGCATCCGGCGGCGATGCGGGGATGAGATGAGCCCCACCGCCCGGGCCGTTCGCTTCGACCGCTACGGCGGACGCGACGTCCTCTACGTGGCCGACGTCCCGATGCCCACCCCGGCCGCGGGCGAGGTGGTGGTGGCCGTCCGGGCCGCCGGCATCAACCCGGGGGAGGCCTCCATCCGCAAGGGCCTCCTGGACGAGCGGTTTCCGGCCACCTTCCCCTCCGGACAAGGGAGTGATCTGGCCGGCGTGGTCACCGAGGTCGGCGACGGCGTGGACAAGTGGGTGACGGGTGACGAGGTGCTGGGCTTCTCGTGGGAGCGCTCCAGCCACGCCTCCCATGTGGTGGTGCCCGCCGACCAGCTGGTCTCCAAGCCCCCCGGGCTCGCGTGGGAGGTGGCCGGCTCGCTCTACGTCGTGGGCTGCACGGCCTATGCCGCGGTGCGGGCCGTAGCGGCCGGACCCGGTGACACCGTGGCCGTCTCGGCCGCGGCCGGAGGCGTCGGCAGCATCGTGGTTCAACTGCTCAGGGTCCGAGGGGCCCGGGCCATCGGCATCGCCTCGGCGACCAACGCCGACTGGCTCGTCGCCCACGGTGCCGTCGCCATGACCTACGGCGACGGTCTGGCCGATCGGCTGCGAGAAGCCGCACCGGACGGCATCGACGCCTTCATCGACCTGTTCGGACCGGAGTACGTCGACGTGGCCGTCGATCTCGGTATCAGCCCTGGCAGGATCGAGACCATCATCTCGTGGGAGAGGGCCGGAGAGATCGGGGCCAAGACCGACGGCAGCGGTACCGCCTCCACCCCCGAGGTCCTGGCCGAAATGGCCGGACTGGTGGCTTCGGGGGCCATCGACGTCCCCATCGCCGCCACCTTTCCGCTGGATCAGGTGGCCGAAGCCTTCGAGCAGCTGGAGCAGCGCCACACACGGGGGAAGATCGTCCTCATACCCTGATCGGACCCCAGCGGACCGGCGGAGGGCCGGGACCGTCCCAGGGGGCCGGGCCTAGGGGCGCTGGATGCGCCGGCGGAATCCAGCGACGGTCACCTCCACCACGCGGTCGTGTCCCCACTGCAGGACCGGACGGCCGAGCCGACTGGCGATCCGCATGGCCGGCTGGCGCATCTCGACCTCCCACGCCACCTCGGCCCAGGTGCCGTCGCCTCGAGGTCGGAGCCGGAGCCGGGCCTGGCCGGTGAGGTCACCGCTGATCGTGGCGTCGATGGCAGTCGGACGATCGCACTCGACGAGCTCCACGTCGAGCCGCATGCGGTACGGGAGCGGAGGGGTGACGACACCGTGCAGCACGGAGCCGGCCGACAGGCCGTTGCCCTCGATACGGAGATCGGTGAGCCAGGGCCACCAGCGCTCGAACTGGTCGATCTCCTCCATCCGGTCCCACAGGAGGTCAGGTGCCAGGTCGAAGGCAAAGCCACGCTGGTAGGCGATGACGGACGGCGGCACAGCTCCCAGGGTACGGGTGATCTCCCGGTCGGTCTTCAGACGAGACGCCGCTCGGTGGCCCAGCGGGTGAGCTCGTGCCGGGTGGACAGCTGAAGCTTGCGGAGCACGGACGAGACGTGCGATTCGACCGTCTTGGTCGAGATGGTCAGGTCGCGGGCCACCTCTTTATAGGTGTAGCCGCGGGCGATGAGTCGCAGGACCTCGCGTTCCCGGGGGGAGAGCTGGTCCAGCTCGGGATCGAGTCCCGACGACGGGGTGGCTCCGGATCCGTCGGCGAAGGCGTCGAGCACGAACCCGGCCAGGCGCGGCGAGAAGACGGCATCCCCGGCCCGCACGGCGTGCACCGCCCGGAGCAGCTCCGGGCCCGAGATGGTCTTGGTCACGTAGCCCCTGGCCCCGGCCCGGATCACCGCGATCACGTCTTCGGGGGCGTCGGACACCGACAGGGCCAGAAAGCGGATCTCGGGGTGGTGGGGCAGGACCCCGGCCAGCACCGCCTGGCCTCCACCGCCGGGCAGGTGCACGTCGAGCAGGACGACGTCGGGCGTGCGCTCGCCGATCAGTTCGATGGCGGCCGCGGCCTCGTCGGCCTCCCCCACGAGCTCGACGGCGTCGCCCAGCTCCACGCGCACCCCGGCACGGAACATGGCGTGGTCGTCGACCAGGAAGACGCGGGGCAGCCCGACTGCGCTCACGCCGTCAACTCGCGTCGCGGCATGGACAGCTCGACCTCGGTGCCCTGGCCCGGGGCCGAACGGATGGTGGCCGAACCGTCGAACCGGGCCATCCGGGCCCGGATCGACTGGGCGATCCCCTGCCTGTCCCCGGGCACGTCGCACGGTTCGAACCCCCGGCCCCGGTCGCGCACGAATACCGTGACGGCCTGGTTTTCGACCTCGCAGTAGATCGAGACCTCGGGGGCTCCCGACCACTTGGCCGCGTTGACCGTGGCCTCGCGGGCGGCGTCCACCAGTGCCCGCAGCCGGTCGTTCAGCGGACAGTCCCCGACCACCACCACCTGGACGGTGATCCCGTGGTCGGCCTCGACCAGCCGCTGGAGGAGGCCGATGCCCTCGTCCACCGTCGTCGCCTCGGCGGCGACCGAGCCCGGGGGCCGGCCCTCGAAGAGCCAGGACCGGAGCTCGCGCTCCTGGGCCCGGGCCAGCCGGACCACGTGGCGGGGATCGTCGGCAGACCGCTGGATGAGGGCCAAGGTCTGGAGGACCGAGTCGTGCACGTGGGCCGCCATCTGGGCCCGCTCCTCGGCCAGGGCCCGCGCCTGGCGCTCCGCCATCAGGTCACGCACCAGGCTGATCCACCACGGTCCGAAGATGACCACGATGGCGGCCAGGATCAGCAGCGCTCCCGAGACCGGCACCAGCGTGGCCGAGGTCGGGTGCCCGTCGAGGAGCAGGAACAGCCCCCCCACCCCGACGATGACCCCGAGGGTGATGCGGATGAGCAACGAGGTCCGGGTGTGGTGACCGTCCCCGGTCCGGAACATCGGGAGCAGGTCGTCGTTGATCCAGACCCGTTCGTCGGGGCTGGCGTTGCTGCGTATGAGGACCACGACTCCGGCGGCCAGGAAGAGGGGCCAGCTGAACGATCCCACGTAGCCCAGGTGGAGGGTGGCGGAGACGATCTGGATCACCACCAGGACCGGGATGATGGAGACGATGAGGCGGATGCCCCGACGGTCGGCCACGGCCCGGGAGAAGATGGTGGAGGTCTCGCCCTCGAGGGGGACGAAGAGCCAGGCCAGGGCGTAGATGAGGACCCCGGCTCCGCTGCCCAGGGTCAGCAGGACGAAACCGATCCGGACCAGCGTGACGTCGATGCCCATGGCCCCCGAGATCCCGCCGCAGACGCCGGCCACGACCCGGGAGTCCCGGCTGCGCCGGAACGGACCCCGCCGGCGGTGATGCGAAAGGCGGCGGCCGGGGCCCCCGTGGCCGGGACCTCCGTGCAGGCCCCAGGTGGGAGGGCCCCACGAGTCGTACCACGAGCGGCCGGGACCCCATCTGCCCCATCCGCCCTGGTCCGGGGGCGGAGAGGGGTCAGGCGGGCCGGGCGCCCCGGTGCGGGAGTCGGTGGGCTTGGCGATACTCGATGATCGCGCACCGCACCCGGGGCTGGCTATCAGGGACATCCCTGACCCGCCCGGCCTCCCGTCGGGGTCCGACCAGGGACGTGCCCGATACCGATCGGGACGACCGGCCGTCAGGCTGGCACCATGAACGACTCCCCCGCTTCCGACTCCCCCGCTCCCGGACTCCGGCGCTACCGGATCGGGGACCGAACCCGACCAGATGCGGCTCCACCGCGTGCGGTCCGGACGCATGATCGCCGGGGTCGCCGCCGGCCTGGCCGACTACGTCGACATCGATCCGACGCTGGTCCGGATCGGCTTCGTCGTCCTGGCCCTGATGGGCGGCCTCGCCATCCCCCTCTATCTGGCCGGCTGGCTCCTCATCCCCGACGAGGACTCCGAGCAGTCGATGGCCGAAGAGCTGAGCCACCAGTTCACCCACTGACCGCCGACCGACCGAGCCAAGGAGACGCGCCATGCGCTACCGATGGGATCCCGCCTACCCGGCCTCCGCCCGCCGAACCGGCCCCGACGACGGATCACGCCTCCGCGCCTCGGACGCCGAGCGCAACGAGGTGGCCGAAAAGCTGTCGACGCACTTCGCTGACGGGCGGCTCGACCAGGCCGAGTTCAAGGCCAGGCTGGACCGGGCCATGGGGGCGGTGACCCGGGGCGATCTCCGTGGACTGTTCGACGACCTCCCGCGCCTGCCCGACGACCCGGCGGCACCGAAACCGCGCCGGCGGCTGTTCCTGCCCGTCGCCGTAGTCGTGGTGCTGGCCGCGGTAGCCGCCACCGCCGTTGTCTCCACCATCCACGTCGGGTGGCTGTTCGTGGTGCTGGCCGCGGCGTTCCTCTGGTACCGGCCCCGGCGCCACCGCCACCACGACCAGCCCAAGCTTCACCGTTAGCATCGGTATCCGGTGCCGGCACAACCAACGGGCCGCGCCACTCCCCCACCAGCGTGGGGCCCACCCGAGAAGAGAGCTTCGATGACCATGAGCGTTCCAGGCACGGCACCGCCCCCGGACCCGTCGGCAGTCCCGGCGGCACGGGCCGTCGACCTGGTGAAGACCTACGGCAAGGGCGACACCATCGTCCGGGCCCTCGACGGCATCACGCTGGACCTCGAGCGGGGCCGGTTCACCGCGGTGATGGGCCCCTCGGGTTCGGGCAAGTCCACCCTCATGCACTGCATGGCCGGGTTGGACACCCCCACATCGGGCCGGACCTTCGTCGGTGAGCAAGAGATCGGGCTGCTCGACGACACCGGCCTGACCCAGATGCGCCGGGACCGGGTGGGCTTCGTCTTCCAGTCGTTCAACCTGGTCCCCACGCTGACGGCGGCGGAGAACATCACCCTCCCCGCCAATCTGGCCGGCCACAAGGTGGACCAGGAGTGGTTCGACTACCTGGTCGGCCAGCTCGGCATCGCCGACCGGCTCAGCCATCGGCCGAACGAGATGTCCGGGGGCCAGCAGCAGCGCGTGGCCTGTGCCCGGGCCCTCATGGCCCGTCCGGACCTGATCTTCGCCGACGAGCCGACCGGCAACCTCGACTCGAACGCCTCCGGTGAGATGCTGGAGTTCCTCCGGCGGTCGGTGTCAGAGTTCGGACAGTCCATCGTCATGGTCACCCACGACGCCAGGGGGGCGGCCTTCGCCGACCGGGTGGTCTTTCTGGCCGACGGGCGGGTGGTCGGCGAACGTCTGGAACCGACCGTCGACTCCATCTTGGAGCTGATGAAGCGCCTGGACGACTGAGATGTGGAAGATCACCACCAAGGGCCTGCTGGCCCACAAGCTCCGTCTGGCCCTCACCGGGCTGGCCATCGTCCTCGGCGTCACCTTTATCTCCGGGACGTTCGTGCTGACCGACACGTTGCACAACACCTTCGACACCCTGTTCGGTCACGTCTACCAGAACATCGACTTCGAGGTCCGCGCCAAGGCGGCCTTCACCAACGATTCCGGCAGCGGTGTCGTCCGCAAGGCCATCCCCGAGTCCCTCCTGTCCTCGGTGCGATCGGTGCCCGGCGTGGCGGAGGCCGACGGATCGGTCACCGGATTCGCCCAGTTCGTGGCCCCCGACGGCAAGGCCGTCACCACCGGGGGCGCCCCCACACTGGGGTTCTCCTTCGACCCTGATCAGCACATCTCCTCCCTGCAATTGATCGAGGGCCGGGCACCCACGACGCCCCACGACGTGCTGATGGACGCCGGCACGGCCCAGAAGTACCACTTCAAAGTGGGCCAGCAGGTGCGCATCCTGCTGCTCGGTCCCACCCAGACCTTCACCCTGACCGGCATCGTGCAATTCGGCACGGCCGACAACCTGGCCGGGGCCACCCTGGCCGCGTTCTCACTGCCGACGGCCCAGCAGCTGTTCGGGCTGTCCGGCCAGTTCGACGCCATCAATGTGGTGACAGCACCCGGGGTGGACAAGTCGACCGTCCAGCGCGACATCGCCCGGGTGCTACCGCCCGGTGTCGAGGTGGTGACCGGTCAGACGGTGGCGGCCGAGCAGACCAACGACATCAACCAGGCACTCTCCTTCTTCTCCACCGCGCTGTTGGTCTTCGCCTTCATCTCCCTGTTCGTGGGTGGCTTCACCATCTTCAACACCTTCTCGATCATCGTGGGCCAGAGAACCCGGGAGCTGGCCCTGCTGCGCATCGTCGGGGCCAGCCGGCGCCAGCTCTTCCGCTCCGTGCTGTTGGAGGCGGCCATACTCGGCCTGCTGGCCTCCCTCGTCGGCCTCGGGCTCGGCGTACTGGCCGCGGTGGGGCTCGAAGAGCTCCTCAAGGGGTTCGGCATCACCCTGCCCACCGGCTCGTTGGTGTTCGAGACCCGGACCGTGGTCGTGGCCCTGGCCGTGGGGGTGGGGGTGACCGTGGTCTCCGCCGTCAGCCCGGCCCGGCGGGCCATACGCATCGCGCCGGTGGCCGCACTGGCCGACCACCAGTCCGAGGACCAGGAGTCCTCGCGTCGACGTATCGCCACCGGCAGCGTGATCGGTCTGCTCGGAGTGGTCGCCCTGCTGGCCGGGCTCAGCAAGCCGGCCATCCAACTGGTCGGGGTGGGGGCGGTGGCCGTCTTCATCGGCATCGGCATGCTGGCCCCTCTGGTAGCGCGGCCGATGGCGAGTGTGCTGGGACGCCCCCTGGCCAGACTGCTGGGGACGTCGGGAAGGCTGGGCCGGGAGAACTCCATGCGCAGCCCCCGTCGGACGGCCCAGACCTCCTCGGCCCTCATGGTCGGCCTGGCCCTGGTCTCGACCATGGCCGTCTTCGGCGCCTCGCTGTCCAAATCGGCCACCAGCAGCGTGGACGACGCCATCAGTGCCGACTACATCATCACCTCGTCGTCTATGGGGTCGGGCGGATTCAGCAACGCCGTGGCTCCGACGGCGGCCAAGGTGCCCGGCGTGAGCTCGGTGTCGACCGTGTACAGCGGACAGTTCGAGCTGCAAGGTGCGGTGAACTCCCTCACCGCCATCTCCACCCACGACCTCAACCAGACCGTAATCCTGAACATGGTCCACGGCTCGGGAGCGGCCGCCCTGACCGACGGCGACCTGCTCATCGACACCACTACCGCCAACACCAAGCACCTCTCGGTGGGTTCGGTGGTGCCGGTCGATTTCGCCCAGACGGGAAGGACCACCATGCGGGTGGGTGGCGTGTTCAAACCCAATGCCCTCATCGGCAGCTATCTGGTCGGGGACGGCTACTTCCTGTTCCACTTCGCCAATCCCCTGCCGGTGGCCGTTCTGGTCCAGACCGGAGGGGCGGCCCAGACCGGGACGGCACTGGTCCAGGGCCTGTCCAGTTATCCCAATCTCAAGATCCAGACCCGGGCGGAATTCGAGAAGTCCCAACAGAACCAGGTCAACCAGCTGCTCGGCCTGGTCTACGTCCTGCTGGCCCTGGCCATCGTCATCGCCATGATCGGGATCGTCAACACCCTCATGCTGTCGGTCTTCGAGCGCACCCACGAGATCGGTTTGCTCCGGGCGGTCGGGATGCGGCGGCGCCAGGTCCGATCGATGATCCGCTCGGAGTCGGTCATCCTGGCGCTGTTCGGCGCCATCATCGGGGTCGTGGTCGGGTCGGGGCTCGGGATCGCCTTCGCTTCCTCCCTCAAACAGCAGGGCATCACCGACATCGTCGTCCCCGTCGGCAGCCTGATCGTCTTTCTGGTGCTGGCCGGACTGCTCGGCCTGGGTGCGGCCAGCTGGCCGGCACGACGCGCCGCCCGGCTCAACGTCCTGGACGCCATCGCCTCCGAGTAAGCCACCCAACAGGCTCCCACCACACTGGTCCCACGGGTCTCAGGCTCAGGGCCCCGGGCCCGGCTGCCGGCTGCTGGCCGCCGGCCGAGGCCGTCGATCTGACTGGAGGGTCAGGGCATGCGGAGCTAGCGTCGGGCTTGTGACGGCGAGTCGGTTCAGCCGACGATCGCTCCTGGGCGCAGCTGCCGTCGGAGCGATGGGCTTGGGGTTCGAGACGGGAGACCGTGCCCCGGCTGCAGCCGCGTCGACAGCGGACAAGGCCCGGCGCACCGGGGCTCACCGCTCCTTTCCCGAGGCAGGGTCTCAGAAGGTGAGGGAACCCGGCTCCCTTCCCAATCCCAGAGCACCGGCCGGCACCGACCAGGTCCCGGAGATCGAGTTCTTCACCGTGGTGATGATGGAGAACCATTCATTCGACAACATCCTCGGCATGCTCGGTCGCGGTGACTGTTTCCGGAAGGGTGCGAACGGCCGACCCACCATCACCCTCCCCGATGGCCACGGCAACCTGGTCGAGGCGTTTCACATGCCGAGCGAATGTCAGACCAACGGGGTCGGTCAGAATTGGAATCTGGCCCACCATTCGCTGGTGCGTGGGAACCGCGGATTCGTCGAGGGATCGACGGGTGAGGCGGTGGGCTACTTCACCGGGGCGGACCTGCCCTTCACCTGGGACATGGCCCGGACGTTCCCGATCGCCGACCGATGGTTCTCGTCCGTGCTCGGCCAGACGGATCCGAATCGCCGATACCTCATGGCCGGCACCTCACTCGGACAGATCGCCGATTCGCTCAACGACGACCTCCCCCCCAACGGCACCATCTTCGACCTCCTCAATCGTTACGGCATCACCTGGCGGGACTACTACTCGAACATCCCCTCCATCGGGGTATGGCTGCCTCTGCTGTCCGAGCCCGCCATCGCAGACAAGATCGGCACCGTCGACCGCTACTACACGGACGCAGCCCAGGGGACGCTTCCCCAGTTCTCCTTCGTGGAGCCGAACTACTCCGTCTCGTCCGAGGAGAACCCCCAGGACATTCAGTTCGGCGACCAGTTCCTCGCCGGCATCGTGAACGCCATGATGGCCGGTCCCCAATGGCCGAAGTCCATGCTGATCTGGACCTACGACGAATGGGGCGGCTGGTACGACCACGTGCCCCCACCGGCGGCCATCCCGCCCGACGACGTCCTCCCCGCCCTGTCGCCCAACCAGGTGCCCGGCCGATTCGACCAGTACGGCTTTCGGGTACCCGCCGGGGTGGTCTCCCCCTACGCATCTCGGGACTATGTCTCCCATCGGCTCTACGACCACACCTCGGTCCTCAAGACCCTGGAGCGCAAGTGGAACCTTCCGGCCCTCACGCGGAGGGACGCCAATGCCAACGACGTGTTCGACATGGTGGACCTGCAGGCGCCTCCCAGCTTCGCCACACCCCCGACGCTGAAGGCTCCGGCCAATCCCACCCTCTCCGAGATGTGCCTCGAGACCGGGCCGGGGACCATCCCACCCCGCCGTGCGGTCGAGCTGGGTGCTGTCCCGGGCACTCCGGTCATCGGACCTCCCAGCCTCCCCCCGGGCGTGGTGGGCAAGCCCTACCAGTCCATGCTCACGGCCTCGTCAGTAGGCCGCGGTGCCCACTGGATCGTTCTGTCCGACGACCTTCCGGCGGGACTCGTGCTGGGCCAACGCACCGGAGCCATCACCGGAACCCCGACGACATCGGGAAGCTTCGGGGTGACCATCGGGGTGAGCCAGGGCGAAGGTCCGGTCGGAGCACAGTCCTATTCGGTGACGGTGGCGCCAGCCTGACCTTGCCCCGGAGGTCGTTCCGCCACCCGTCGCCACCGACGTGCCGTCGGGCGGTGCTCCACCCGAGCCGCCGGAGCGATCCTAGGAGAGGGTCTCGTTGATGGCCTGAAAGAGCCGCTCGAACCGGTCCAGAGTGGTCGGGCGCAACACGAAGCTGGCGGTCTTCCGATGGTTGAGAAACCAGCTGGCCGGTTCGTTGCGGTCGAAGTCCCCCTCGACGCTCCGGATGCGCTCGGTGATGCATTCCCCGTCATCGGGCAGCTCGCCGATGTCCAGCGTCGAACCGGAGGCGGCGTTGTAGATGACGACGTAGTCCTCGGGATAGAACAGGTCTTCGCAGTCAGCCAACGCGGCCTCGGCAATCGGCCCGAGCTCGATGATCCGCGTGGCGTCCAGAACCCCCTCGTTCATGAGCCCGTTGAGCCGTTGGGACAGAACGTTGGAGCTGTTGATCACCACCGTCACGTCGAGATGCTGGCCGAGCAGGGCCACCGCTGCGGCCATGGTCGCCATCCCTCCGGCCGGAAGTATCCGCCACCTGGAGTCGAGGTGGGCCCTGTCCTTCTCCCGGAGGACTTCGGACATCACGGTCAGGTAGGTGTAGTCCGAGAGAGTCTCGATGACGAGATTGTCCGGCCCGATGAAGAGGTGCTGAGCGATATCGTGACCCAGTAGCCCCTGCAGGGGGGACAGCGTGTCGGGATCGCGGGACACCAAACGGGAGCTGACCTGTGTGCCTTCATCCGGCCCGTGGTCCTCCACCATGCGCACACGCTCCAGATGCCGCGCGTCGATCATGAAGGGCGAGTGGGTGGTGTAGATGACCTGATGGTGGTCGGCGAGCGTGTCCTCGATGAAATCGAGGAAGTCCCGCTGGGCACGGGCGTGGAGCGCCAGTGCCGGTTCGTCGAGCAGGACGATCACCGACTTGTCCGAATAGAACTCCTTGAATGCCGCGAGGAAGGAGATGAACCATCGGAAACCCGATGATCGGACGTCGAGGTTGTTGGTGAAGTAGTGGCGGTCATCCTCCACCCGAAGTTGCAGTAGCTCGACGCTCGTCCCGTCGGCCCGCACCTCGGCGGTGGGCTCGATATCGATCTTGAGTCGGAGGTGGTCGTTCTGATGCCAGTACCGTCGGACCTGCCGGGTCAGGTCGGCCGCCACGGCCTCCATCTCCCCGCTGCGCTTCTCATAGTCGGGATTGACCAACTCATCCGTGGCGAATCCCAGCCTCAGCAGCGCCAACGCGGTGCGCTGGGCATCATCCAGCACGGATTCCGACTTGGAGCGGAGAGCCTCCACCAGGGGACCGATGTCGGTCCGACCCATCAGCTCGCTGTATTCATCGAAGTGGAAGAAGCGCGGCACCAACTCGGCGAGATGCTCGTAGACGGATTGGGCGACGGACTCTGGATAGCGGCGGTCGAGGTCGGCGCTCGCCTGTTGGGCCGCCAGCGCCAAGGGGGTCGGCTCCTCGGCACCATCGGCGGTGATCCCCTTTTCACTGGAGAGTTGATCCAGATGGCTTCTGAGGTCGGTGAGGCTTTCCGACCCGGCATCGATCTCGTACTCGGCTTCGAAGGCCCGACAAGCCGAGGACTCGTCGATGTCGATGGCGAACATCCGGCCGTTGTCGTAGCGCACACTCAACGTCCACTGCTTGGCCAGCAGAACACCCTCACCGAAGCGAGCACTGATGGCCAGGATCTCTTCGTCCGTCAGCTCGAACGTGGCCGAGATGGGCAGGGCCGACTCGTACTCTCCGGATCGCTGGTGTTCCTTCTGCAGCCACCGGGGATACTGCTGCTCGTCGAACAGTCGGTCGTTCAGCGCCGGATTGAGAGCATGCAGGGCATGGAGGATGTTGGTCTTGCCAGATTCGTTCTTCCCCACGAGACAGGTGACCCGCGGGTCGACATCGATCGCTCCCGAGTCGAGGATGTTCCTGAAGCGAACGGTTCTGAATGAGATGAGATTCACGACTGCTCCACGTCTGGATGCTGCATTCAGGCGGCCGGATCAGAGTGCCTGCCTTCGGCCCGTCCTGTTCCAGACCGCCCAAAGCCGGACTCTGCGAGTTCCGGCCAGACGCTCTTTCCGAATCCGTGCCCCATCAGGGCTTCTATCGGCATTCTGGTGCCGGCCCTGAAGGAGGAGTTTCGACCGCTCACACCGAGGGACGAGGGCGGCCGTACACGCTCCTGACCTGCAGTTCTCGTCGGCTTCGCCGCCCGGCCCCAGCCGTCGCCCCGGATGCACCCACGGGGCAGCGCCGGCACCTCCGGCACGGCGCCGGGGTTCTGCGCCGGAACGACCGCCCGATCGTCGCCCGAAACCACCATGGACGCCCTGCTCCGCCTCCGGGCCGAAAGCCGTGGGGAGCCGACCGCCGCCCCGGCCTTCAGGATCCGATGGTCAGAATCCCGTCCCGCTCCGCGGGGAGGGCCTCGTCATGAACAGGGTGTCCGCCCGGGCCAGGCCCCCGGTCCTCAGCTCCTCAACCCGTCCGCCGGCGGCCAGGAGCGAGGCCGGAAATCCCCCCATGTACAACGAGCCCAGGGCTGAGACGTCGAGACGGATGTCCGTCTCCTCGCCGGGACGCGCTCTGCGACAAGTGGCGCCCTCCGGCCCGGTCTGGAGCGCCCAACGGCCCGGTGCCGCGTCGATGCCCCCCTCGGGCACGGCCGGCGGTACAACATCGAACACCAGGTCGCCCTCGGCCCGGTAGCCACGGGCCTCGAATGCCGCCGCCGTGTCCAGGATCCGAAGGTAGAGACGGTCTTCGATGTTGTCCGTACGCAATTCGGCGTGGATCGGCCAGACGCCAGCGAATCGGTTCATCCACGGGGCAGCGCTTGAAGGTGACCCGACCGACGAGATCGAGATCGAGCACGAAGCGCCACAGCGCGGCTTCAATCTCGGGGCCGCAGCCTCGGAGCTCCTCGACGACGATCGTGACCCGGTCCCCCAGGAAGACATTCGTCTGGCGAGAGGCTCGGTACAACACGTAGCCCTCGTCGCACACGGCGTGGAAGCGGGCCGACAGTTCGCCGCGGTGGTGCGGACGATCGGCCAGGAGTTGGGTCCAGTACGCCGAGGCACGGTTGACCTCGCCGGCCCGGCCCAGGCGCTGCCGATCGAACAGGGCCGGCAGCACGGGGAGGGCTTCGTCCTTGTCCAGGAGCGTCAGATCGACGACGGGGGCCTCGACGGCAAAGGCCGAAGCGCGACTGTCGATCGAGTACTCGGCCAGGTCGGCGGCCAACCCGTAGCCGAACCTCCCGTAGATCACCGACTCCGATGCCTCGAGCCCGGCCACGGCCTCGCCCCGTTGCCGAGCGTCGTCGTGCATGGTCGCCATCAGTTGGCGCAACAGGCCCCGTCGGCGGTGGGTGGGGTGCACCCCGACGGCGCTGATTCCGGCCATCGGGAGCGTCGGGCAGGGTTGACCCGGTACGGCGGGAACCGTGACATTCAAGCTGAAGATGGCGCCGTTGCCGACGAAGTGGTCTCCGTCATCGACGACCCACGCCCGGTCCAACTCGGAAGTGGCCGCCGCCATCTCGAAGTCGGCGACCTGTTCGGGGTCGCCTGCGAACGGTTCGAGGAAGGGAACCATCACCGACCGTCGGAACTGCGACGCCTCTTCGGGATCGAGCCTTCGAACGACGGGGTCCATGGTTCTAGTCTGCCCACAACCTCGTGCGCTCAGCTCCCCAGGCGCTGCTCCAACCGGTCGACGAAGGCGATCTGCCCCTTGACCAGCCTTCGTCTGGCCGTCTCCGCCGGCATCCATTCGGCTCGGTCCACCTCGGGAAATTGTTGCCGCCGGCCCGACTTCGGAGGCCACTCCATGTCGAACTCGTTGCTCACCACCACGTCGACCTCGAACTGCCCTGCCTCGACGGCCCACACCCTGACCAACTTTCCGCCCACCTGCTTGATCTCGCCCAGATCGAGCCGTGGCCCCGGTGGAGGTGTCACCCCCACTTCCTCGAAGAACTCGCGCTCGGCGGCCACGGGAGGGTCCTCGCCCTCCCCGTACTCCCCCTTGGCCACCGACCACGCGTGGTCGTCCCGGTGTGCCCACAGAGGGCCGCCCGGATGGACGAGGAACAGCTCGAGTCCTTCGTCGACGGCCACGCGATAGGGAAGTAGTCCCGCACTACGCAACGGCATCCGACCCTCCTACGTCCGCTCCGACCACACCAACCGGTCGTTCCGGCGGTCAGCTTAGAGAACACCGGCGGAGCATCGTCTGCCGCACGTGGTGAGCCGACCGTGGAGAGAGTGGACGGGAAGCACCACGATCCGTCGCCGGTAGCATATGACACTCATGTCGATTCCGGAGCCCACGTGACCGACGTATCGGGGTCGGGGATGTCCGTCCCGAGCCGGCTCGGGGTGACGGCGCGGTTCGACGACGGCGACCTGGTCCTCGAGCTCAGGCCGCAGGCGGAGACGCTGCACCACGGCATGGTCAGAGCCAGCGTGCTGGCGTTCGTCATCGACGTGGTGGCCGGCATTCCCTTGGATCAGGACGGCGACATGTGGACCCTCACCTCGGACATGTCGGTCCGCATGCGCCCGATCCCCGCACCCGAACGCATCGACGCCAGGAGCACGATCCTGCGCCGGGGTCGCCGATCGGCCACCTCCCTGGTCGAGCTGGAAACGGACCAGGGGTCCCCGATCGCCACCGGGGCCATCGGCTTCGCCAACATTCCCCGTCGGGCCACCGATCCGCCGAAACCGAACGTGCCGCTCGGACAGATCCCCGTGATCTTCCGAGATCCCGCCACCCTGACGCGACCACTGCGCCAAGAGGCCGGCATCGAGGTGATCGATGCAGCCCAGGGCATCGTGCAGGTCGAGGTCACGCCGGGGCTCCGCAATCCTGCGGGGACCCTGCAGGGGGCGATGGTCGCCCTTGTGGCCGAGGCTGCGGCCGAGGAGCTCGTGGCCACCCGTTTCGAGTCGCCCGTCGTGGTCACCCAACTCGACCTGCGCTATCTCCGGAAGACGCAGGTGGGTCCGGTGCGCACCCGCAGCAGGCTCTTGGGTACCGGGCCCGGTGCGCCCGTCCAGATCGAGCTCATCGACGCCTCCACCGATGAGATCACCACGTTGGTCTACGCCTCGACCGTCACCGTCCCCTGAATCGGACCCACGGCCCGGACCGGGCTAGCTGCGCACCGCCCGCCAGCAACGACAGCCCATCGGGACCTCGACGGCATCGTCACCGACGACAGACGCTGCAGCACGCCGAACGCGGGCCAGCTCCCGTTCCCTCTGTTCCGGTGCCATCGTGATGGTAGAGCTGTACGTACCGGCCAACCCGATCAACTGGTCCTGTGTCATGGACCGTGACCACCGGACCACGGTCCCCTCGAGGTCTGCGAACGGCGAACCGGACGGCAGCTCGAAACGGTGGCGGCTCCGTCGGTCCCTGTCACCCGGTGAAGGGTCCCGATCTCCCAACAGCTCGTTGACCCAGTCGACGGAACGATCGGCTCCGTTCCAGATCACGCCGAGCACCCCCCCTGGCCGAATGACCCGACCGATCTCGTAGATCGTCCGTTCCGGATCCATCCAGTGCCAGGCCGATGAGATCGTCACCACATCGAGGGATCCCGACCGGATCGGGAGCTGTTCGGCCCAACTGCGGACCGCCGGGGTCCGCGGGGACCGCCTTCTCAGGACCTCCAGCATCCTGGCGTCGGGCTCGACGGCGATGACCGTTTGCATCCGCTCGCTGAGCACCCGGGTGAGCGCTCCCGTGCCGGCACCGATGTCGGCTGCCGTCCCACCCATGGAGCGCACCACCCAATCCACGGCCGTCATCGGTGGTCCCGGCCGGAAGCGGTCGTAGGCCTCGGCGACGGACCCGAAGGAAGAAGCTCGGTGCGCCAACGCCAATTCGGCCATGCTCCGACAGTACCGGCTCGAATACGTAGCGTGCGATCGCCGTGGCTGGGCTCCGCCACGACGGGGTGCTCCCGACAGGCGACCGTAACGGGGCGGTGTCGGCAGCGGCCGATCGGTCGAGATGCCTGCGGGAACAGCCCGTTCTCACCCCCGTCACTCCGGCCTTGGTCCGATAGGGTGAACACCCGGTGGCGATGGCGAGGACGCGGAGGCGGAGAGGAGCTCGGCGGATCATCGGCGCCGTGTCGGCCGGACTCCTGGTGGGTGGGATCGGACTCACCTGGCCGACCCCTACCGCATCGGCTGTTGCCCCGACTCCGACGGACCCGACCGGCGGAGCCGGCTCCTACACATTGACGGCCACCGGTCTCGGCGCGGCCTATGCACCGACCTACACAGGCAACGGCGAACTCGGCGTGCGCGTTCCGCCTGACGGTCAAGGCTATTCGGGAGGATCGGTCCCGACCCCCTCGGAACTGGCCGGCTTCTATGCCGATCCGGCGGGCCAGGTCCAGCAGAGGGCCACCATACCGACATGGTCGACGCTCACCTTTTCGGATGGTGGGCTATCGTTCGACGTGGGTACCGGGCGGACGAGCCGATGGCGCCAGTCGATCCATCTGAGGACGGGCGCCATCACCACCGGTGCGGTGTGGAGCGCTCCGGACGGACACGTGACCGGACTGAGCTACGACGTGCTCACGGACCGGGCCCGTCCCCACGTCGGCTTGGTCCGGCTGACCCTGACGCCCCGGTGGTCGGGACCGGCGACCGTCACCGATGCCATCGACGGTTCACCCGCCACGCTCAGCACCCAGACGGGGAAAGGATGGGCTCCGTCGACCCACTCCGACTGGGTCCAGGTCATGGCGGTGGGCACCGGCATCCGTGCCTCGATCGCCAGCCGGATCACGACGAGTGCCAACGTGGCGGCGACGACGGCCCGGGTCGACCTGGCCACCGACCAGAGCGTCGGCCAGCAGCTCACGTTCCACGTATCCGCCGGACACACCTATACGATCACGAAATACGTGGCCGTGGAGACCTCCCTGGACTCCGGCACGCCAACCGTTGCCGCCAACGGTCAGGCCGGTGCCGCCGTCTCCACCGGGTTCGGCGCCTTGGTGGCTGCCAACGACGCCGCTTGGGCCGCGCTGTGGTCCGGGCGCGTCGACGTACTGGGGAACCCGGTGCTGGCGTCGTACGTGAATGCCAGTGAGTTCTACCTCTGGTCGAGCACCCGCCACGGGGTGGACTGGAGCATCTCCCCAGCCGGGCTCTCCTCCAACGGTTACGACGGTCATATCTTCTGGGACGCTGATACGTGGATGTATCCGGCACTTCTGGCCCAACATCCCGACCTGGCCGGGGAGATGGACCTCTATCGGTTCCGGAGACTTCCGGCCGCCGAGGAGCATGCCGTGGCCACGGGCTACCAGGGGGCGCGCTACCCCTGGGAGAGTGCCGTCTTCGGAACAGAAGTGATCCCTCCCCCGTCGTCGTTGTTCAGCGAGGGACTCTACGAGCAGCACATCACCGCCGACGTGGCGTTGGCCCAATGGCAGTACTACCTGGCGACCGGAGACAAGGCCTGGCTGGCGCGGTACGGCTGGCCGGTGCTGTCACAGGCCGCCACGTTCTGGGCGTCGAGGGTGACCCGGGCCGGGGACGGCAGCTATCACATCGACGGGGTGACCGGACCCGACGAGGAGAACACCGACGTCGACGACGAGGCGTATACGAATGCGGCGGCCAAGACGATCCTGGTCGACGCCAACGAGGCGGCCCGGATCGTGGGAACCGGCGCGCCGTCGGACTGGGCCCAGGTGGCCTCGACTCTCGTCGTTCCGGAGGACACCGTCACCGGCATCGTTCCCGAGTTCTCGGGTTACGACGGAGGGCTGGTGAAACAGGCTGACGTCACCATGCTCGAATACCCGTGGGACTACAGCCTCCCGACAGGTGTCGCCCAGAACGACATCGACTACTACGCGCCGCGGACCGACCCGAGCGGGCCGTCGATGAGCGACGCCGTCAATTCGATCGACACGTCGACCCTCGGCGCCTCGGGATGTGCCAGCTTCGTCTACACCGAGCGCAGCGTGCAGCCATTCATCCGAGACGCCTTCGATCAATTCTCCGAAACCAGAACCGGCGGTGCCTTCACATTCATGACCGGCATCGGTGGCTTCCTCCAAGAGTTCATCTACGGATACTCCGGGTTGCGACTGGATGCCGATGCCGTGCATGTATCGCCTTTGCTGACCGGCCAGATCGGAGGAATCGTCCTCCACGACCTGTCGTGGCATGGGAGGCACTTCACCCTCGCCATCGGTCCGGATTCGACGTCGATCACTCTGCTCAGCGGTGAAAGCATGCCGGTGACCACGTCGTCGGGCACCCATGAGGTCGAGCCCGGTCGCACTCTTGTGGTCCCCACCCGCAGACCCGACCTGAAGGCCAGCGCCGATGGCGTGCGCTGCGGAACGGCGAGGGCCAGTTCCTCGCAACCCGGTGCGCCCGCGCTCGCCGCCGTCGACGGAAGCCCGGCAACGGACTGGCAGCCCCTGTCCCTCCCCGCCACGCTGACGGCACCGGTCTCCCACGGCGAGCGCTCGATCAGCAGAGTGACGCTCCAGTGGGGCCAGCAGTGGCCGAGGCCGCCCATACCCGGCCAGGCTCCACCGGCCGGTCCGGCGACCGCCCTGCGGGCGACGAGCTATGTCGTGTCCACATCCAGCGACGGCCGTTCCTGGCGCCCTGTGGCCCGGGTAGAAGGCCGCGTCACCGGGATCACGGACGTGCTGACCTTCGCACCAGTCGACGCCGATGCCATTGCCGTGCACATCACGGCGTCCGCCGACGGAGTGCCACCCATGCTCGACGAGCTGTCCGCCTCGTGACCCTGTGCCACCGAAGGAGCCCTGCGTTGGATCCACGCCCAGTCATCCACCACCTCCGGCCCGATGAACCGGGGACCTCGCTCCGTCGGACCCGGACGACGAGCCGCCCCGCAACTCCACCGGGGTCCGGTGCCGAGGGTGGACGGTGGCGGTTGTCCGGCCGCCCGGCTGGATCCTGAACGCCGCGGCCTCCATGTTCTTGCGTGCCCATGCCGTCTCATCGGTATTCCGAGTCGGCATTCGACAACCCCGTGCTCCGGAAGGTCGGCTTCGCTTATGCGCTGTTCGGGTCAGCCGAATTCGGTGTCTGGATAACGCTGTTGGTCTTTGCCTACGGTCATGGCGGGGCGACCGCCAGCTTGTCGATGGTCCTCGTTCAGCTCATCCCGTGCATCGTCCTCGGTCCCTTCCTCGGTGCTCTCGCCGACCGCCGGCGGCCGAGCCGCGTGCTGTGCGTCGGCTATGGGCTGCAGGCGGTCTCGATGGGGGCCGTGGCCGTGGCCATCGGGCTCGGTGCGCCGGAACCTGTGGTGTTGGCCCTGGCCCCACTCACCTCACTCAGCTATCACGCTGACACGACCGCCCCAGGCCGCTCTCCTTCCGGCCATCGTTCGCACTCCCGACGAGCTGACCGCGGCCAACGTCATGACCGGCTGGACCGACGGCGCGGCCGCCCTGGTCGGCCCGGTCGTGGCCGGCATCCTCCTCGGATTCCGGGGGCCGGGGCCGGCGGTTGCGGCGATGGCGCGGTCTGATGGTGGTCTCCACGCTGCTGGTGTGGCGGTGTCGACGGACCGGCGGCCGCCATCCCGCCCGATCCGGGCTACGAGGACGCGTCGGGGCGGTGGGGACGGAACCCTGCCACCGTCGGTCGGACCTCGGGGATCGGTCGCGCCCTGGCCATCCATCCGGACCGGGGCACGCTCCAATCTGTCGGTCACGGCGCGCAACCCGCAGATGCGGGTCCTTCTCGTGCTGCACACCTTCTACTTCGTGCTCATCGGTTCCCTCGACCTGCTCTGCGTCATCCTCGCCGTCGACTACCTGCACATGGGCCGGGGCGGTCCCGGGTTCCTGAACGCCGCGCTCGGCGGAGGGGCACTGCTCGCCGGCTTCGTCACGGCCTTTCTCGTGGGTCGGCGCCGTCTGGCCGGCACGCTTACGCGTTGCCCTTTCGGTGGCGGTGGTGGCCCTGGCGCTGATCGATGCCGTCCCCAGGGTCGCACCCGCCATCCTCCTCATCGGCACGGTGGGGCTGGCCGGCTCCGTCTTCGACACCACCGGTCGGACCCTCCTGCAACGTTCAGCACCCTCCGACGCCATCGCCGGCCTGTTCTCGATCCTCGAAGCCCTCATGGACTCCGGCCTCGCGCTCGGTGCCGTCCTGGTTCGTGTGGCCTCGCCATCGGTGGTCTGAGGGCAGCGCTGTTCGCCCCGGCCGTCGTGGCCTTCTCCTCATCGCCGGGCTGTGGCGCCAGCTCCAGAAGATCGATTCGTCGGCCACGGTTCCTCAGGTGGAGATCCAACTGCTTGCGGTCGATCTCCATCTTCGCCGCTCTTCCGGCGCCGTCGCTGGAGGGCATGGCACGGAACCTCGAGGCCGCTCACGGTGCCCGAGGGAACGGTCGTGATCACCGAGGGCGAGCGCGGTGACTGCTACTACGCCGTGGCCGAGGGAGAGCTGGCCATCACCCGCGACGGCCAGCTCGTGCAGACGGTGTCGCGGGGTGACGGCTTCGGTGAGATCGCCCTGATCCGCGATGTTCCCCGCCAGGCGACGGTGACGGCGGTCTCGCGATGCTCGCTCTACACGCTGCACAAGGACCTGTTCGTCCAGGCCGTCACCGGCCACATGACGGCGATGTCAACGGTGCGGACCATCATCACCGGGCATCTGGGAGACGAGGAGCCACACTGAACGGAGGATGGACCGTGCCGGCGGCGGAGGCCCTGCCCGGCGGCTGGCGGCGGCTCCCTTAGGCAGTGACGTTCCGCAGCATCGGGAGCCGGCGTTTGGCGTCCCGCTCCCGTTCGAGAATCGACTTCATGCCTGACAGCGCGGCTGGATCGTCGACGACCCGGTTGTGACGCTCCTCGGGGTCGGCGGTCATGTTGTGCAGCTCCCAGTCCGGTTCGGCCGCCGGAGCCAGGAACGGGTTCGGTGCCATGCCCTGGGCCGCATACCAGTCGTCCAGTCGGTCGTAGTAGTGGTTCAGCTTCCACAACTCCGGCGCACCACCTTCGCCCGTCGGCAGTGTGGCCAGGACGGACTCGATGTTGACCGGCGGAGCAACGGGATCGAACGGCGCTCCGTTGAGAATGTTCACCTGGGTCACCCCCCGGGTGACGTCGTCCTCCGTCATGAAGTAGATCGGCGACTCGACCGACGCCGCGTCGCTCGTGCCGAGGACGACTCCGCTCAGATCCCGGCCCGGCAGGGGCTGGGCCTCGTCGTGGCGTTCGGTCACCCCGGCCGCGGCCTGTTCCACGTCGATGCCGGCCAGGCCGAGCAGGGTGGGGATCAGGTCGACGTGGCTGGTGGGGGTGGTCACCCCGTCACCACCTGGATCGACGCCGGGGCCGGCGATCAGCAGTGGCACCCGGGTGGCCTCGTCGAAGGCGTTGCACCACTTCTGGATCAGACCGCCGTGAGCCCCGAGCAGGTCACCGTGGTCCGAGGTGAACACGACGATGGTGTCGTCGGCCATGCCGCTCCGGTCGAGCGACTCCAGAATCCTCCCGATGGCCTGGTCGACCAGCTTGTGCAGGTAGTAGTAGAGCCGGCGGTAGCCGAGGTCGGTGGCCGTTTCGAAGATCATCTGGGGCCAGACCGCCTTGAACGCCTCCTGGCAGGCCGGCCGACCGGCAAACGGGTCGGACTGGGAGGGCGGCTCGGGAACCTCGGGCACCGAGTCGTCGGGTGGGCCGAAGTGCAGCATCTGCTCCCACCCGAACCCCGAGAAGGCGATGTCGTGGGGATTCACGAAGGAGGCCACCGTCAGCCATGGACCGTCGGTGCGGGCAGCGGCCAGATCGTCGAACAGCTCCACCACCTGGTCGGCGAACACGCCGTCGCGGACCGTCCCGCAGTCGGACTTGTCGGCGCCGTGCGGCTCCCGGCCGATCCAGCCGGAGAATCCGAATGGGTCGAGCCGGTCGGCTCTCCGGTAGGCGGCAGTGGCCTCGGGCAGCACCTTGCCATCGTCGTCTGAGGCTCTGAGCCCCTCGTGGGTGCCCGGAATCGTCAGATCGGCGAGCGATACGTGCCACTTGCCCCGGTAGTGGGTGCGGTAACCGCCGGCCCGGAACCAGTCGCCCAGCGTGGGTACCGAGTCAGGATCGAGCCAGTGCATGCCCGGATCGGAGGCCTGCTTGGCGGTGCCGTCTGTGGATGTCACCCCGTGAAGCGAGGGGTACTGGCCGGTGAAGAGTGTCGCCCGGCTGGGTGTGCAGGCCGTGGAGCCGGCGTAGTGCCGATGGAACTCGAGCCCACGCGACCTGATGGACTCCCGGGCCGTCAGCTGGGAGTGGCGGAAGGCACGCACGCTGTCGGCCTCGTAGGGAGGTGGGTAACGCTCCTCGTCCGTCATGATGAGCAGGATGTTCGGCCGGTCCATGCAGGAAACCTAGCCCCAGGTCCACGGGGGAAGGGCTCCGGCCGGTGGTCCACCGGTCCGGATGGCGGGTGCCGGGCCATCAAGAATTGGGCTCAGTGGTCCGATGACATGACCAGAGGGGCGTCGAGTACCTAGGGGAGACGCCATGGACGACCACGACTCCAAGACCTGCACCATCTGCCTGCGGAACGACCGGATCAGGTTCGATCCACAAAGTGGGTTCCACTTCGTGCCGCATGACTCCGAAGCTGCGTTCCCGTTGTTCAGGCTGTACCCGGTGATCCCTGAATCGGTCTGAGCGGCTGAACCGGCACGGTCTGCCGTTGGGTCGTACCCACCGAGCCCGGGTGCTCCTCTGAGCCCCTGGCCCAGCGGACCGAAACCGCAGCGCCGAGGTCGGGCGTCACGTGATCCTGCGACCGCACAACAGGACCAGGCGCGGGATGGTGTGGGCGTTGGGAAAGGGAGCGGTCTCCTCGAGGACGCGGTCGGGCGGTGCAGGCTCCACCATGTCCTCGATCAACAGACCGGCCTCGCCCATGACGTGGACATACCTGCTCAACGGTCGGTAGGCGAACTCGAGATGCACCCCGGGAACCACTTCGTCGATGGCGACGTGATCGTCGAGGTACGAACCTATCCTCCAGAACCGGTCCCCCGAGACCAGGTCCTCCACCCACCCGCTACCCGGCGACTGGAGAAAGGGGTGGACCAGGAACAAGAGGAACCGGCCCCCGGGTTCGAGGACCCGGGCGACCTCATGGATGGCAGGCTCGAACGGATCCACATGTTCGAGCACGAGACACAGCACCACCGCGTCGAAGGCCGCACCGGGAAACGGGACCTCCTCGGCCTTCGCCTGCACGAACCGGGCACGGCCTCCGCGTGTGAAGGCGGCCCGAATCTGAGAAGCCGTGGGGTCGATACCCACCACGCCCGCACCGAGTCGAGCAATCCGGCGGCTGACCTGACCCTCGCCGCACCCGATGTCCAGCACGCGGCCGGCGTCTTGCAGATACCGATCGACCAGAGGAAGTACCTGCTCTTCGTATTCCGGGTCGACCCCGCCGGTGAAACCCTCCTGCCACCATGTCGCGTGTCGCTCCCAGAGCATGTCGCCCGACATGACATCGAGACTAGCTTCGGGCTCGTCGGACGTACCCGACGCCTCACGCCCTGACCGGGCCGCCGACGGAGGATGCGTGCACAACGGGCCGGTCCGGCCGGCCCATGGAGTCGACAGAGGCAGACGATGGCCGGTTCGGACGGGGGGTCCAGTGCCTTTGACCAGGGGGGAGACCCCCGTGGAAGCACTCAAGACAGCCTCTGACCTGGTCGATACCCCGCTATGGCATTCGAAGGGCTGCGACGACTGACGTCGGGCGAAGCCAAAGGTATGCATTTCGCAGAAATGCTGTTCATGGGGCCGCTGGCGGCGGTCGCCATCCTGGTGTTACGACAATTCCACCTCGTGGTCCCCTCTCCGATCTGGTTGATTCCGGTCATCTTGGTGGTCGGACAGCTGGCATCCACCGCCACCGGATTCTGGTGGGACGAATCTCCAACCCAACCTCGACTGCATCTGCGTATCGGTACACAGATCATTCTCGTGACAGCCGTCATCTACGCAACCGGTTGGGGTCCGGCCCTTGCCATCGGGCTGGTGCTGGTCGGCCAGGAATCGCTGGCCATCACGGGATCGACCTCCTTGCGCGTGGTCCTCGTATGGACACTGTCCTGTCTGGCCATCGGCGAAGGTCTTGTCGGGCTGGGCTGGATCCCTTCGCTGGTGCCGATGCCGGAGGGTTACGGGCTGGCCATCCTGATGTGCATCGGAATCGCCTTCTCCTACCGCTCGCTCCTCTCGGCGCTGAGGGAGAAGGAAGAGACGGCCTCGTTGACCGAAAGCCGCGAACGCCGGTTCCGTGCCCTGGTGCAGAGCTCCTCCGATCTCGTGTTCGCCGTCGACCGGAATTCGGAAGTGACGTACGCCAGTCCGTCCTGTACCAGTGTGCTGGGCTATCAGCCGGACCAACTCGTGGGATCGGCGGCAGGCAACCTGATCCATCCCGATGACATCGACGAACTCCGCTCGACCATCGGCCAGGTATCGGAGAGATCGGGAGCATCGGTCGAGTTCTCGATCCGGGTCCGCCATGCCCGAGGACAGTGGCACTGGCTGGAGGGATTGGCGACGAACCTCCTCGACGACCCCGCGGTGGAAGGCACCGTCATCAACGCCAGGGATGTCACCAAACGGCGGGAACGGTTGGAGCGTCAGGCGGCGATATCCGATCTCGGACGGGATGTGTTGCGGGCCACCACGCTCGATATGGCTGTGGTATCCGCTACCGATGCCATCGAGCATGTCATGCACCCGCGTGCCTGCCGGGTCGTCGAGGCAACATCGGAGGGCCGGCCCGAACGTCCGCCTGGGCTCCCCTGGCCCGAGCCCTCCCCCATCGGCAGCGATGGGACCGCCGAAAGTGACGGGCCGGCCCTCGTCGTGCCCGTGGGCGATCCGGAGCGGCCACTGGCCTTCATCCAGATCCTGCAGGACGGTCCCACGACAGCCGACGATGACCAGTTCCTCGAAGGGGTCTCCGGCGTGGTCCTGTCGGCCATCGTCCGGTTCCGCGCCGAAGATGCCATCCGCCACCAGGCCATGCACGATCCGCTGACCGGACTGGCGAACCGCGCGCTCTTCAACGACCGGCTGGAGTACACGCTGAGACGGCGCTCACGCAAGAGCGGATTCGTCGGGGTCATGATCGTCGACCTCGACGGGTTCAAGAACATCAACGACGGCCTCGGCCACCTGGCCGGTGACGCCCTCCTGATAGGTGTTGCCGACCGATTCAGCCGGATTCTGCGGGATCCGGACACGATCGCCCGTCTCGGCGGCGACGAGTTCGCCATTCTGATCGATGATCTCGAGGCAGAAGACCAGGCGGCCCACGTGGCCCAGAGGATGCTCGATGCGCTGGTGGATCCGGTGCCGCTACCGGACCAGGACGTGGCCATAGGTGCCAGCGTGGGCATTGCCATCACCGACGGAGCGCACGCCAAAGCTGACCGCCTCCTCTCCGACGCCGATGCCGCCATGTACCAGGCCAAGCGGGCGGGCAAAGGCTGCTACCGGGTATTCCGGACTGCCATGCATGCGGCCGCCGTCGACCGCGTGAACCTCGAACAGGACCTGCGAGCCGCCATCAGAGACAACTCGCTCACCGTGAGCTACCAGCCCATCGTCAATGTCCGCAGCGGTGAGGTGAGCTCCTTCGAAGCGCTGGCCCGGTGGCGTCACCGCATCAAGGGCGACGTGTCACCGAAATCGTTCATCCCGCTGGCTGAGGACTCGGGACTGATCATCGAACTGGGCCGGGCCGTGCTGGTGGAAGCATGCCAACAGGCCAGCCAGTGGCGATCGCACCAGAGCGGAGCGGTCCCCACCGTCTCCGTGAACGCCTCTCGCCTGCAACTGGCCCACCCGGAGTTCATAGAGCACGTGTCCGATGCGCTGAGGCGCGCCGACCTGGAACCCTCTTCACTCATCATCGAGGTCACAGAGTCGGTGCTGGCCGCCGAGTCGGTGAGCATCATCGAAACGCTCAACGATCTCCAGCGCATGGGAACGAAGATCTCGATCGACGATTTCGGCACGGGTTATTCGTCGTTCGCCGCCCTGGCCGACCTTCCCATCGACATCATCAAGATCGACAAGCGTTTCGTGGACAACCTCCTCCACGACGACCAGGGCCGGGGCTTCGTCAATGCCATCATGCTGCTGGCCAACACCCTCCGGTTGGAGACCACGGCCGAAGGTGTCGAACTGTCGGCGCAATATCACGCACTGGCCGAACTTGGATGCACACATGTCCAGGGATTTCTCTTCTCTCGGCCCATCCCCGGTGACGAGACGTTGGCCTTCCTCGATCACCATCACGCACCGAGTGCGGACCCCATGCCCCAGCTGGTCGGAGGTGACCTCCTCTACCCCGGGGTACTGGAATAAGAGGACACGGCCCGAAGGAGCCGAAGCCGCCGGCGTCCCCCGTCCCACGAGCTCGGCCCGGCCCCGACTACCCCCAGTCCGATCCGGCGTCAAGCCATCACCCTTCATCGACCGGCACGGAATTTCTCAGAAAGTTTCCTAATTCGGTCATCCGGTGGCAGCCCCGGCTCCGATCACTCGGTAACGACACAACGTCTTCTGCCGAGTGAAACCACGTCTCTGCCCCGGGGGTCCACCATGAACGGATTCAGTCGTCGCTCCTTCCTGAAGACGGGTTCGGCCGCCGTCGTCGCCGTCGGGGCGATATCGTCGCTGCCCGGCCTGCCCGCCCTGGTCGGAGGCGTGGAGGCCCAGGGGCCGGCCGATGTCGACGCCGCCGAGGCCGCGGTGACCGACGCCGAATCCGCAGCTCTGAGCGAGCCGCTGGTGGCCCACGTCCGTGATCTCGCCACTGGCGAGATCGGGCTCTTCTCGGGGACCCGCGAGATCACGCTGCTCGATCCTCAACTGGCCGCCCGCCTGGCCCGGGCCATCGGCTGATCCGCTCTCCCCTCCCCCGTCCGTCAACGACCACCACCCCCTACGCAGCCAAGCCCACGTCACCGTCCCAGCATCCAGATCCGATCAGAAACCGAGGTACGCCATGTCATCCCATCGTGAAGCGCCGGAGATCTCCAAGGATCCAGTGGCCGACAGCACCGACGTCTACGCCTTCGTCAGTCCCGACGCACCGGACACTGTCACGCTCATCGCCAACTACATTCCACTCCAAGGGCCGGACTCGGGTCCCAACTTCTACGAGTTCGGTGACGACGTGCTGTACACCATCAACGTCGACAACAACGGCGACGGCAAGGCCGACATCGCCTTCGAGTTCCTCTTCACCACCACCAACGCCCCGGGCGCCTCCAGCTACTTCCTCTACAACACCGGGCCGATGACAACTCTGCCGTCACCGGCCTGGTCACGCCCACAGACCTTCACCCTGACCGAGGTCCGGTACACGCCATGGGGTGTGCCGGAATCGAGGGTTCTCGGGACGAACCTGTTGGTACCGCCGTGCAACGTCGGTCCCCTGTCGACTCCGAACTACGCCGCCAATCTGGTCACTGCGGCCCTGACGCACAACCAGGGCGTCGTTGGATTTCCGGTGTTCGCCGGGCAACGGGCCGAAGGCTTCTACGTCGACCTGGGCGCCGTCTTCGACCTCGGGGACCTCCGACCGTTCGAGGAGGCCCACGCCGGCAGCTCCTTGACCCGCATGCCCGGCGTCAACTCCACCGACGCCCTCAATGTCCACTCGCTCGCCCTCCAGGTACCCATCGCCTCCCTCACCGCCAGCGGTCGGGCACCAGCGGGCGTCACCGACCCCCATGCTGTCATCGGTGTCTGGACCACGGCCCGTCGCCAGACCGCCCGCCTCCTCGACAACAACTGCCAGGGCGGGTACCTGAACGCCGGACCGTACGTACAGGTTTCCCGTCTGGCCAACCCGTTGTTCAACGAGCTGTTGATCCCCCTGGCCGAAAAGGACTACTGGAACGCCAACTTCCCGGTCGACGACAGCCAGTTCGCCAAGTACGTGACCGCCCCGGCTCTGGCCGGATTGCTGCCGGGCCTCTACCCCGGCGTCTTCCCCCGCCTGGCCGCCTACACCAAGCCGCGCGCCGACCTGGCCGCCATCCTCCTGACGGGCATCCCGGCCACGGTGGTCACCGGGTTCCAGAACAACAACACGGGAACCCTTCAGGCCGACCAGCTCCGGCTCAACATGGCCATTCCGCCGACGACCACCGGACAGAGCTCCCTCGGGATCCTCGGCGGGGACCTGGCCGGGTTCCCGAACGGCCGGCGCGTGTTCGACGACGTGGCCACCATCGAGCTCCGGGCCATCGCCGGGGCCACCATCCCGCTGGTGGATTCCAGCTTCACCCCGGACACCGTCGTGCAGGAGGCCCCGGAACCGTTCGCCGATCCGAACGGAGGCCTCCAGTTCGGTCTCATCGGTGGCGGGACGGACCTGAGTGCCATGGGCACTGAGACCTACCTCAGCGGTTTCCCCTACCTGGGCACCCCCCACAGTGGGTACAACGCCCATACGGCCGACGCAGTGACGGGCTGATCCGTTGGTCATGCCCAGCTCTCCGCCAGGCTCGGCCTCCGCCTCACGGCCGCCCGAGGAATCGACAGGCCCCAGCCACGGATCGGTGGTCCTCGACATCGGCGGAGGTGTCGGGGCCGTGGTGATTCTGACCGGCGCCGATCTCGACGGCACCGAACTCGAAGTCAGACGCCTCGGGACCGAGTGGGACGGAACCCACGTAGCCGTGCGCTCCCGGCCGACCCTCGGGGAACCTGTCTTTGCCGCGGTATTCGGTCAGCTCCCCGAAGGGGTGCACGAGTTCCGCCAGAGACCGGCCGATCCCCTCGGACCGACACATCAGATCGACGTGGTCGGAGGCGAGCTGGTGGAGCTCCGGTGGAACCATCGGGCGAGGCCGGCTCGGGACACCTAGTGGCGGCCCATCGACCGGTCGGCGAAGGCAACGAGCGCCTCGAGCTGTTCCGCCGTGCCGATGCTGATGAGGACGTCACCCGCTTCGATGGTGTCCTCCGGTAAGGGATTGGTCACGAAGCGGCCATCGGGCCTGCGAATGGCCAGAACCAGGGCTCCCGTCTCGTCCCGTAGATGTGCCGATCGCAACGTCTTCCCCGCCAGCACGGAGCCGGATACGAGGGTCACGTCCTCCAGCCGGAACTTGAGGGACCCGTCGTGCATGACGACATCGACGAAATCGACCACGTGCGGCTGCGTGACGAACGACGCCATGCGATCACCGCCCAGTTGTTGAGGGTTCACCACCCGGTCGGCACCCGCCCTCATCAGCTTCGATTCCGAGGATTCGTTCCGTGCTCGGGCGATGATCTGGATGTCGGGACGCATCGACCTGGCCGCCACGGTCACATAGAGGTTGTCGGCGTCGGTGTCGATGGCGGCCACCAGGGCGGTGGCCCGGTCGAGGCCCGCGCTCAGCAGGGTCTCGTCGTCGGCGACATCTCCGCACACGTAGGCGAAGGGAATGCCGCCCAGTCGCTCGGGGTCACGATCGATGACGACCACGTCCGTCGTCCCGGAGGCCAGGGAACGGGCCACCTCACGTCCGACACGCCCCCACCCGCACACGATCACGTGCCCGTGCATCCGGTCGATGTCTCTCTCCATCCTGCGCCTCCTCATCAGATCCCGCATATGGCCATCGATCAGTACCTCGAGGACGGCCGAAAACGTGTAGAGCGCGGTGCCGACACCCACGAGGATGAGGACGATGGTGAAGACCTTGCTTCCCCCGTCCAAAGGGTGGGGCGAGTTGAAACCCACCGTGGTGATGGTGATGACGGTCTGGAATACCGCATCGAGCAGGCCGAATCCGAAGAGGAGGTAGCCCACGGTGCCGATAACGAGCACCAGCGCCAGGGCCCCCAGTCCGACCCTCACCCCCCGGAACGGGTTGCGCACTCGATCCATCACCCCTCACCAACGTGGCGGTCCGTCATCAGATCGATCGGCACCGGCTAATCCTCCCACCCTACCGGTGGACCGAAGAACCCCCTGATGAGCGCGACGTGACGCCGATCCGACGGAGCAGGCGCCTCTTCAGCGGTCGCCGCCGGTGCGGGTGCCCCGATACGGCTGTACGTCCATGCCCGGATAGCGGAGGCCAACGTCGGTGATCGTCTGCTCGTTCCAGTACTCGTCGCCGGGCCTCGGAAATCCGAAGAGATCCCGCTCCCGGACCGAGCACTGGGGTATGAGCTTGGCCCAACGCTGAGGGGATTGCTTCGGCCATGCCATCTTCCCACCCCACGTCGTTCCCCTGACCTGGAAGTCCGCCAGCAGGGAGAACCGCGAGGACCCGACACCGGTGATGTTCGACCCTCGGTGCAAGATGTCGGTCCGGTACACCAGCAGGCTTCCCGCCGGTCCTACGGCGGGAACCTCGAACTCGGCCAGTTCCCCAAAAGGAATGTACAAGGGCGTGAACGGTACATCCCGGCCCGGGGCGAAAGGGAGGATTCGCGTGGGCCCGTCGTCCACGGTGACATCGGAGAGAAAGATGAACGTCGTCAACTGCTGGTAACGGCCGTCGACACGTGGGACCACCAGGCTGTGGCTTCCGTAGTCACGGTGGAGGGGCTGGTCGTAGTCGGCAGCGCCGCCATACTTGGCCCACAGTTCGACCTTGTACAGGTGGAGGTCCACAGTTCCGAGATAGCGCTCGGCCGCGTCGACCAGGTCGGGGTGGAAGGCGAGGCGATTGAGATCCCACGACCGGTAGGGGAACTCGCGGACTCCACCGAATTGATCCCCGTTGTACTCGGGGTATCGCGACGGGTCGGCGAAGAACTCCTCGGGCTTCGGGAAGTGCAGCCACAGGGCCTGCCGGGCTGCGGCCAGTTCTCCGGGGCTCAGAAATCCCTCGACGAGGCAGAACCCCCTCTCACGCACCTCGTCGAGACAGGCTTCGCTGATCCGCACCGGTTGGCATCCTAGGCTCGGCACCCGTCCGGTGCCCGGTGCATCCCACGTGATCGGCGGACGAAACCGCGTACGCTGGCCGGGTGCGCGCCATCCGATTCGACATGGTCGATCCGGCCTTTCCCGCGTCACTCGTCGATCTTCCCGAGCCTGACCTCCCGAGCGGAGCCTGGGCCCGGGTGGCGGTGACAGCCGGAGGGATCTGCGGCAGCGATCTGCATCTGTTCGCCCACAACACCGGACCATCGCCCACCCTGACCTCGGTGGGGTCGTTTCCGTTCCTCCTTGGTCATGAGATCGCCGGGCGGGTGATCGAATCGGGGCCCGAGTGCACCTACGGGATCGGGACTCGGGTCGCCATCGATCCGTGCATATCGTGCCTGGCCAGGGGGATAGATCCACCGTGTGCGAATTGCGCCCGTGGGTGGACGTCCTCGTGCCTCAATCTCGACAGCAGAATCGTGACCAGCGGGCGCTCACTCGGATTCACCTCGAACCTCGGCGGAGGGTGGGGTGACCAGATACTCGCCCACCAGTCGATGCTGCACCCGATACCCGAGGCGGTACCGGACCGGATCGCCTGTCTCCACGAGCCGGTGTCGATCGCCTGTCATGGGTTGCTACGCGCCCCTCCCACCGATGGTGACCCGGTGCTCGTGGTCGGTGCGGGGATCATCGGGCTGGCCACCGTCGCTGCGCTCAAGGGGCTCTTCCCCGACTGCCCGGTGACGGTGCTCGCCCGTCACGACCACCAGGCCCGGGCCGCGACCTCGTGCGGCGCCGACCACGTCATCAGGACCGAACTCGACAATGCGCACTTCGAAGCCCTGGCCACCCAGGTCGGCGCACGGGTCGTCGGCCGCAAGTCACAGGTCATGTTGATGGGTGGCTTTCCCTACGTGGTGGAGGCCGTCGGATCGCCACAGTCGGTCACCGAGGCACTGCGGGCGGTAGGCCACCGGGGAACCGTCCTCCTGCTGGGAGCGGCCGGGATCAGCGAGGTCGACCTGACTCCCATCTGGTACAAGGAGGCGGCACTGGTGGGCTCCATCGACCACACCGTCGATTCCGGCTCCGCCCCCGGGCTCGCCGGTGGCCCCGGACGGCACTCGGTCGACCGCGCTCTCGACATCCTCGCCGCCGGGCTCCTCACCGACGTGGTCATCACTCACGAATTCGCGCTCGAGGACTTCCGGACGGCAGTCGAAACCGCCATCGACCGCGACAGGTCCCACGCCATCAAGGTCGTCTTTCGTCCGTAGAGGGCCGTTGGCGACAGGTCGGCCTCGGACGCGCAGTGGTGAACGGAGGAACCATGAGAGGGCTCAATCAGAAGTGCTTCATCGTCACGGGAGCGGCATCGGGCATCGGGTGGGCGTGCGCCAACCGGCTGATCGAGGAAGGGGCACGGGTCATGGGCTCGGACCTCGTCCAGCCCCGGTGAACCCGTCCGGGTCGTCGGAGGTCCCCGCGTCGGCAGATTCTTGGGAGTTCCGACGTGCTGACGTCTCCGACGAGGGATCGGTGGTCGAGTTGGTGGCCTCCGCCGCCCGGTTCGGGGGCCGGATCGACGGTGTGGTGCACTCTGCCGGGGTAGCGAGCGGTGGACCGGTCCATACCCTTCCGACCGAGGAGTGGGACCGGGTCCTCCGGATCAACCTGACCGGCACGTACCTGGTGGCGAAGCACGTCATCAATGCCATGCTGGCGCAACCGGCGGTGGGCACCTCCCGCGGTGCCGTCGTCGCCATTGCCAGTATCGAGGGTCTTGAGGGTACGGCTGGCGGCAGTGTCTACAGCGCCTCCAAAGGGGGCGTGGTCCTCCTCACGAAGAGCATGGCCATCGACTATGCCGGCCGTGGCATCAGGGTCAACGCCGTGTGCCCCGGCTTCATCGACACCCCGATGACACAGAGCGTCTTCGACTGGCCCGGACTGGAGGAATCCAAGGCCAACGCCGTGGCCGAACACAAGCTGCGGCGCTTCGGACGCCCCGAGGAGATCGCTGCAGCTACGGCGTTCCTCCTGTCGGACGATGCGTCGTTCATCACCGGCCACGCCCTACCGGTGGACGGGGGCTACACCGCGGGCCGGGACCACGGGGTGACGGCGAAACTGGGACTTTCTGGACCCGAGCTCTAGCGTCCCGCGCCCGGTCGGAGCGGTGGAGTCCCGATCTCATCGGCACCAGCCGCCCCATCGGCGTCGGGCTCGAAACGACGGGGCACGCACGACAACAGATAACCGATCCCCGGACGCGCCGTCACGTGGCCGCCATGGTCCGGACGGCCGGCGCCCCGTTCGGACACCACAGGTTGGTAGGCACGCCGGCACAGGGGTTGGGCATGGACGACAGCTTCGGGAGAGGCTGCATGACGACAGCGGTCGCCTGGGGGTAGTGAGCCGAGGAGCAGGCGCGAGCCGCTCAACAGCCCGGCATCGCATTCGAATTGGACAGCCAGGTTCTTGTCAGTGTCCGCGCCGAGAGGCCGGCGCGGGGGTCAGAGTCCCGCAGCTGGCCGGGGTCTGCCCGAGGATGCCCGTCCGCGGCATTGCCACTGGTGGCCGGCCCGATCACGTGGGACAGCGAGGCGTTCGCATTCGACGTTGCCCGAGAAGCAGTTCACCGGCCGGCCGCCTCAGACCATGAGGTTGGCGTAGTCGGCATTGCCGGGGTTGGCGAAGAAGCCGTTGCCCAGAGAACGTGTTGTTGGACAACATGCCTCCCCAGGGGTCGTAGAGGCAACGCAACCCGGAGATCTTGAAGGACGTCGCCGCCACGCCTCCCGTACCATTGCACGTCCTGCCATCCGATGTGAGTTTGCCTTCGGGGTACGGGACGAAGGCCATCCCCCAGGCGCCGTTGTCGATGAACATGTTGTTGGTGATCGTGTCGAAGCGCCCGCCGGAGATGGTCATCCCGTGCCGGTCGGCCCCAGCCCGGCCGTGCCCGAAATCGGCACGTTCGGAGTTGTTGTTGTTCTGAGGTGTTGTGAGTGAACACCCAGCACCGCTGGTCCTCGGCCGCGCCCGGGCAACGCGCCGTCCTGGGGTGGTGGCGGGTCCCCAGTGAGGGCGGTATTGGTGTCGAAGCCCTCCTTGTTGTTGTCGAACATCGAGTTCTCAATGATGATCCGGCCGCCGGAGTTCGTACCCGAGTACCCGAGCGCGTTGTCCTCCATCCAGGCATGGTCGATGGTCACGTTGCACACCCGCTGGCAGGCCCCTACGTACATTCCCGAGTCGGAGAAATTGTTGGCGTAGAGGTTGCTCAAGACGGCGGGACCCGTGGAGTCAGAAGAGAAAATCCCGTAGAGGGCGCAGGTGGCACAGACACTTGGATTGGTTGGATCACTGCCTGTGAAGTAGGTGGATGTCGCTGTCAGGTAGTGCCCGACATAGCCGCTTGAGGCCGATGCTTGGACGGAGCCGGAGCCGCCGTTCCACCAGACCTCGTTCCCGGCATTGCCAGAGCCGGCGATGAAGTTGCACACCGTCAGGTTCTCGATGCTGACCCCATTGGCCTTCCAGATCAGGATCCCGTTGCGCCCTTTACCCATTCAGTGAGTTCTGATTCGGGGCCGCCGCGCTGCACGGCGTCGGAGCCGAGGCCAGAGTGCCGTCGACGATCACCGAATTGCGGTTCATGCCGCGGAGATGGATCCGCGGTGTGGTGATGTCGACGCCGCCGTACCAACCGTCGGCAGAGGTCCGAGGCGCTCGGCGCATCGGCACCCTGATCCCCGCTTTCGTGGTAGTCGCCCGGGGCAATCAAGATCCAGTCCGCGGGCTTTGACGGCATCGACCGCGGCCTGGATGGACGTGAAGGTCGACGACTTCGGGCGTGTCGATGCCCCGGTATGCGCCGACGTAGAGGACACGGGGTCCGCCCGGCGCCGCTGCCGCGCCGGCGGCCGGGACACTACTCAGCAGAGCCAACAGCAGGACGGTCGCCAGACCGATGACCCCCGGGGAATGAAGCCGAGATCGACTGGCGCTGTCCACCAACTTCCCCACCTCCTGCTGCCGTGTCCCCAGGCTAGACGTATAGGGGGGATTCCGCTGTGGCAACCCGTACCCGACGATCGGCGTGTCGATCCGTGACCGGCGGCCGGAACGGCGCGGTTCAACCCGCCGGGGCGGACGACGGGAGACGCCTCCGTCCCATCCACGGAAACGTCGACCGGACAACTGCGAAATCGAATGGTGGGCCGGTACCATGGGCTCCGCTCGGAGGCGGCGGCGCCGGGCTGGAGAAAAGGGGGAAGTGTGTCCACGGTCAATACGGCGCTGGGACCCGTCGATGGTGCGGATCTGGGGCAGACCCTGATGCACGAACACGTCTTCGTGCTCAGTCCCGAGATCGAAAAGACCGCTCAGGAGTGGGACGAGGACCATGCCCAGGCCACCGCGGTGCGACGCCTCGAGGAGCTCAAGGCCTCCGGTGTGGACACGATCGTCGATCTGACGGTCATCGGGCTCGGACGGTTCATTCCGCGGATCGTATCCGTGGCCGCCCGGGTGCCCACCATCAACATCGTCGTGGCCACGGGTGTGTACACCTACAACGAGGTCCCCATGTTCTTCCACTTTCGAGGTCCGGGCACCGTCCTCGGCGGGCCCGAGCCCATGACCGATCTGTTCGTCCGGGAGATCAACGAAGGGATCGGAGACACCGGCGTCCGGGCCGGAATCCTGAAGTGTGCCACTGACAGGCCCGGGATCACTCCGGGAGTGGAGCGTGTGCTGCGTTCGGTGGCCAGGGCCCACCGGGAGACCGGTGTCGCCATCACCACCCACACCCCCACACCACCCCAGCCTTGGGGCCTCGAGCAACAGCGGATCCTTGCCGACGAAGGTGTCGACCTCAATCGGGTCGTCATCGGCCACAGCGGCGGAACTCTCGATACCGACTACCACGAGGCCCTGCTGGCCAAGGGCTCCTACCTGGGTTTCGACCACTTCGGCATCGGCACCATCTCGATCGAGGACCGAATCGAGTCGGTGAAAGTCCTGTGCGACCGCGGGCATGCAGACCGGATCGTGCTCTCCCATGATGCGATGTGCCACGTCGATTGGTTCCCCCCGAGCGTGTCGGGCGCCTGGAAGGAATGGCGATGGACGCACATCCCCGAGGACGTTCTGCCGCAGATGCGCCGGTCGGGCATCAGCGATGACGACATCAGGACGATGATGGTCGACAACCCACGCCGAATCCTCGAGGGCGGTGCACCGTACTGACAGCAAAAGTCCGGTACGCAAGACGTCCGGTACGCAAGTAGTCCGGTACGCCAGGTCTTACTCCGTTCTTATCGACTTCGAATCTTCCGCTTATCGACCGGTGGTCAACTCTTCTCGACCGGCTGAGTGGCCGCCGGTCCGATCCGGTGAGGTTGAGGCGGCGAGAGTCATCCGCTGACCTGTAAGTCCTCTGGCATGTGTCTCATCGCCGCGGGGTTCGAGTCGACAATGCCAACAGAGCCGTCGCGAGGACGAGGCGACGGCCGGGCAGGTCGAACTTCCAGCCCCGCGATCCGTCGGGCCACCCCAAGTCAGAGGAGAGGACGTGTCGTGTCGCCCGAGAAGTTCGAGATAGTCGTGCGCGGGGAGCTGAGCCCGGTGCTTCTGGAAGCGATCGACGGGTTCGACGCCCGCTACTGCACCGACGGCCACACGCACCTCGTGGGAGTGGTGCCCGATCAGGCCAGGATCCACCGGCTGTTCCAGCTGCTGTCCGACCTCAACATCGAACTCGTATCGGTCAATCCGGTAGCGGACCCACTCGACTAGGGCAACCAACAGGCTCGGCATCGGCGGCGCCACGCTCTGGCCTGGGCCAGTGGGCTTCCGAGCACGGAGGTCGAGAGCGGGGTATCGTCCGCCACAGGAGCTCCTCAGCGGTCGGAGGTGGGTCATGACCGGTCAGTCGAAGGCGCGGCATCGCCATGGGCGAGTCGGCGGTCGCATCGTGGTGACGATGGGGCTACTCGCCGTGGCCACCCTCGGAACCGCGGTGGTTGCACCATCGGTGGGTGCCGGCGTTCCTCCCTGGCGGATCGTTGCCAGTCCCAATCCTTCGGCGGATTCAAACTACCTGCAAGGCGTGTCGTGCGTCAGTCCCACCGCCTGTACGGCCGTCGGTTATTCGCAGTCCCCCAATCAGACGACGTTGGTGGAATCGTGGAACGGTTCGCACTGGTCGATCGTCCCGAGCCCCAATGTCACTACCCAACCGGTCTCACTGCTCTCAGGAGTGTCGTGCGTCAGCACCACATGGTGCGTCGCCGTCGGTTGGTCGGAAAACCTCGACGGGTCGGGCGACGAGACCCTCATCGAATCCTGGGACGGCTCCACCTGGACCATCGTGCCGAGTCCCGATCCGGTCGCCGGCACCGCATCATCACTTTGGAACGTGTCCTGTCTGACGACCACCGACTGCACGGCTGTGGGAGCGGCCAGTTTCGGCACCCTCATTGAATCATGGGACGGCTCCACCTGGACCATTGTGCCGAGTCCCAACCCCGTCGGGAGCAACTCCGGGCAGCTGCAGGGCGTCTCCTGTGTCAGCGCCGCTGACTGCACAGCAGTGGGAACATCCAGTCTCGGGACGCTGGTGGAAGCGTGGGACGGTGAGTCGTGGACGGTGGTGGCCAGCCCGAATCCGGGCGGCAATCCCAACAGCTACTTCGAAGATGTTTCGTGCGCCACAACGACCAGTTGCATGGCCGTCGGCTACTACAGCCAGGGCACCGGAGGTCAGACACTGGCCGAAGCCTGGGACGGTTCTTCGTGGTCGATCGTGCCGAGCGGGGGAGTCGACGGGGTGCTCTTCGGAATCTCGTGCCTCGCCGCGGACAATTGTACGGCCACCGGTTGGGCCTACGAAGGAACGGATCGCACCCTGGCCGAGGACTGGGACGGTTCTTCGTGGTCGGTGGTGGCCAGCCCGAACCAGGGCGGTTTCACGGTCATCAGCGGCGTGTCCTGCACGACGTCGAGCTGCACCACGGTCGGATGGGATCAGACCCCCGGGACATCTAGGACGCTGATCGAGTCCGAGTCTCTACTCCACATCACGACCACATCCCTTCCCGCCGGTACGGTCGGGGTGCCCTACTCGTTCACCCTGCAGGCGGCGGGAGGCAACCCGCCGTACAAGTGGGGCGAGTACGGAGGCGGGAGGCTGCCGCGTGGCCTCAGCTTCTCCTCGGCCGGGGTCATATCGGGGACCCCGAAGAAGGCCGGTGTGACCTCGGTGACGTTTCGGGTCCGTGACACGAAATCCGGGTTCTACCAGCCCTACGACGCGGCCAGTGCCTACCTGACCTTCACCATCACCATCGACTAGGTGCCCGCCGGGTCGGCCCCCCCTCCGGCAACCGGCCGATGGAGGGTGATCGGGGGTGGAACACATCTCAAGTATCCCTCCCACCTGGTCGAAGACTCAACCATGGACATGTCAGGCACTGTGTGGGCGCCGAGATCATGACGGAGGCACCGATTGCCGCGTCCGACGCGCTCCCGACGGGTGCATGCCCGATCTCGACCCCGATCGCCCAGCCCGTCACCCGGATACCCGGGTGGCTCCGCCCGGGCGCCGGTCCGGAACCGGCCGGACCCGACCGTGACGCCAGCGAACCGTTGGCGGACGAGGACGCGGTCGAACTGACCCTCGAGATCGAGGACGGGGAGACCACGCTGTTCGAAGCGGCCGTGGTGGCATTCCACTCCGGAGACTTCCAACGCGCCGAGTCGCTCTTCCTCGAAGAGGCCCAGCGCACCATCGACTCGGCCCCGCAGCGCGCCGCCATCTCCTATCGCCAGGCCGCGCTCGCCGCCAGGCGGATCGGGAACATGGATGCGTCGGACCACTGGATGCGTCTGGCCGGCCGGGAGTACCTCCGGGTGACCGAGGACGATCGGACACCGCTCCCGTTCATCCGCGAGGCGGCGATGATGGCGGCCAAGTGCTTCCTCAGCGTCGAGAACCTCAACGTGGCCTCCAAGGGCTTGCGCCGGGCCCAGGCCATCGAGTCCGTGCTCCGGGCCGACGACGACCTGATGGCCGAGACCAGCGGTGCGCAGCCTCCCCAGCCGGACACGGACCGGCACGAGGTCGATCTCCGCATCGAGCGACGGGCCACCGTGCGATCCGCCCCTGCTGCAGGGACCGCCACCGGACCTCCTTCCCCACCCCCGACTGCTCCGGGGCCCACGCCTGCGGGTGAGCCGACCGCCGACGTGCCCGAAGTGGTCGCCGGCCGTAGCAATTGGTTCCGGCGCCTCCGGCATCCCCGGCCGGCTCGCCACGTGGCCTGATCCACCGCCATGACACCCCAATCGGGCGCAGCCCAACCGGCACTCCCTTCGGTCGGGATGACCCCGAACCGTGGCCCCGTCCCCGACATCGACGTCCTGCTGACCACGGAGGGTACCTACCCCTACGTGACCGGCGGCGTGAGCACGTGGGCCCACCAGTTGGTCACGGGCCTGGCCGAAAAGCAGTTCGTCGTGTACTCCGTCGTCGCCAACACCTCGCTGCCCATTCGCTACGAACCGCCTCCCAACCTGGCCCACATGATCCAGGTACCGCTGTGGGGAACCGAGGACAACGCCGAGTTCAACCCCCGCCCGGGGTGGATCGCCAGACGGATCCGGCGACCGGGGCGGCACTTCGAACAGGAGTTCCTGCCCGCCTACGCCCAGCTGGTGATTTCGGTGGCCCTCGGCGAGGGAGGGCCGGACGACCTGGTGGCGGCGTTGTGTGCCCTCTCCATCTACGCCGATCGCTACAGCCTGAAGCGGGCCATGCGCGACGGGCGCACCTGGCGGCTGTTCCGCGACACCCTCGCCGCCCATCCCCTCTATCAGCGACTGAGCACGTACGAGGCCATCGACCTGGCCCGATCCGTCTACCGCTACCTGGCGCCGCTGGACTACCCGGCCGAACTACCCCAGGTGGTCCACGCCTCCGCCGCCGCGTTCTGTGCCATCCCCGCCGTCGTACTGCGCGAACGGTGGGGCGTGCCCTTCCTCCTGACGGAGCACGGCGTGTACTACCGCGAACGGCTGTTGGCGCTGGGACGCAACCGGACCAACAGCCCCTATCGGGTGTTCCTGTCGAACTTCTATGCCGCGGTGGTGGCCATGGCCTACTCACGGGCAGACCTGGTGTCACCGGTGGCGCGGTTCAACGCCACCTGGGAGAGGGAGCTCGGCGTCGAAGCGGACAAGATCCACCCGATGCCCAACGGAGTGGATCCGGAGCGCTTCCCTCTCACCCGGCCGGCCGGGAGCGGAAACGGCCCGTTGACCCTGGTGTCGGTGGCCCGGCTCGAGCGGCTCAAGGACATCCACACGCTCCTGCGGGCGTTCGCCATCGTCAAAGAACGCATCCCCGGGGTCACGCTGCAGATTCACGGTCCGGAGAGCGATGTCGACTACGCGCGGGCCTGCTACGCGCTGGCCGAGCAGCTGGGCCTGGGCCCATCGTGCGTGTTCCGGGGGCCGACGCCCGACGTGGGCCAGGCCCTCAATGAAGGGGACATCGCCGTCCTCTCCAGCATCTCGGAGGGATTCCCCTTCGCTGCCGTGGAGGCGCTGATGGCCGGTCGACCCATGGTGGCCACCGAGGTGGGAGGCGTGCCCGAGGTCGTCATGCCGCCATACGGCCATCTCGTCCCGCCGGGACGTCCCCTCGAGCTGGCCGACGGCATCTGCGAGATGGCTGCCGACCGCAACAGGTTGGCCGGACTGGGAGAGCTCGGCCGGAAGGCCATGCTCGAGTCCTACACCCTGGACGTCTTCCTGGACGGCTACCGATGGCTCTACGACGAGGTGCGCAGCCGTGTTGCGGTCCGTTGACGGTCTGACCATCGGGGCCGACGACCTCGACGAGATGCGAGACCAGTCGAGCGTCTACGACGACCTGCACGTCGAGGCCAGGCGGGTACTCGACCGTAATCCGGAACCCCGCAACCTGCGCGATGTCACCGTGGCCCTCGAGTCGATGGGCTACACCGCCAGAGGCGCCGAGGCGCTCGGCTTCGACTCGGTGTTCGACCTGGCCACGGCGGTGTACGAGCTGACGTACCTCTACTACGTGCCCCAGGTCCACGAAGCTCCCGAGCGGATAGGGGCGTGGCGCCGGTTCGTCGACGACTATCTGGCCGGGTCGTGGTACGGCGTCCCGTGGATCATGTCCGTGGTCGTCCTGTTCTTCGGTCGTGTGGCCCTGTGGTCGTCGCTCGACTCCACCCCGCAGTCCGAGGCCATGGTGTCCCTGGCGTTCTTCCTCGCCGCCGTCCTGGCCGGCGGGTGCTCGCAGATGATCGGCCGGAAGGGGACGTTCTACCTCCTGCAGAAGAACTACCCGCTGGTCAGGTGGACGGTGTCCCGCTTCATGATCTACAGCTGCTCCCTGGCGGCCCTGATCATCGCCCTCCTGTACACGTTCTACGTCGTGCCGTACTACGGGCTGCACCTCGGGGAGCTCTTCGCCGAGTTCGCAGCCGCCATCTTCGCCTTCCTTCTGAGCGCGGCCCCGCTGTACATGCTCCGTCGCTTCTATACGCTCGCCCTGGCCACCGGACTGGCCCTGGTGGTCACACTGGCGACGGCGCGCCTGTTCACCACCGATTCCTCCGGATTCCGCCACACCCAGTTGCTCGGCATCGCCGTCTTCGCCGGGGCGATGGTGGTCATCGCCGCCAGCTACCTGGCCATGAGATCGGAGACCGGTCCGGGCGGCGGTGACCCCCTCGCCGTGGTCAAACCGCCCGAACTCCGGGTGGTCCTCTGGCACACGGCACCGTACGCCGTCTACGGCATGGCCTACTTCGTCATGATCCTGGGCACCCCGATGATCGTCGGCTTCGCCTACGGCCACAGCCTCGGCGTCAACCAGTACGTCTACCCGTCGACGTTCGAGGGCTCGGCGGACCTGGCGCTGCTGGAGCTGGTGCTGCTGCTGGGGCTGGTCTACGCCTCCATCGAGAGGTTCGGCCGGCGACTGCGCCCCTTGCTCGAGAGCCAGACCCTCAACTGCTGGCGCCAGGCCCGCGCCATTCTCCGGCGCGAGTGGGCCGTCGCCGTCTCCGTGCTGCTGGTGGCGTCGGGAGTGGTGGCGTGGCTCCTGCCGAGCATCCTGTTGGACCTGCTCCCGTCCGGGCTGACCGCCTCGGTCCGGACGCCCGGAGGACTTTCGGTCCTGGAGGTGGCGTCGTTCGGTTTCGCCATCGTGCCCATCGGCATGCTCTGCAGCCAGTACCTGTTCTTCCTCAGCAGGCCCCGTGCCGCCGTGGCCGGGGCAGTGGCCGGCGCATGCACGGGCGCTGTCGTCACGGCACTGTTGGTCCAGGGTGGAAACCTGACCCTGGCGGCATGGGGGCTCCCGGCCGGAACCTCCGTCTACGCCCTGATCACCGGGCTGGCGTCCTTCCGGGTCCTGTCCGCCGGCGAGGAGTCGTTCTATGGGTCGTTCTAGGCGCACGGACGGCGGTCGCCGTCCCGAGGAGGTCCAGGCGGCCCCGACCATGTCGCGACCGGTGCCCGACGCACCGCACGGTTACCGCTCCCCGAACGAGTTGACCGAGTCGTGGGACCCGTCCGACGACGAGAACGGGGCGGAGGAACGCCGTGAGGTGAACTGGAACTGGCACGGCCGTCAGTCCTGGGGGCGCCGGGCTGTCACCGCCTTCCCGATCGTGGGGGTCCTGGTGGCGGCGGCCCTCTTCGTGCACACCACCGTGTCGGCCGAAGGCGCCGTGGACCAGGTCCAGTCAGTGGTGGGGACCGGCGGTGCCACCCTGCTGTCGGATGCGCCGCCGAGCGCCCCGGGGGCCACGGCCGGGGCCGGCCAGCTCTCCGACTACCAGAGCGTGAACTTCACCCAGCCGAGCGGGCCGAGCGGGCCGATCCAGGGCAGCACCTCCCTGGCCCTGCCGCCCTATGTGGGCTGGGAGGCCAACGGCAGTGCGGGGGCGGGCAACGGGACCGCCTACGTCAGCGGGGGACTGCTCCATGTCGGTGTGCGCCAGTCCACCACCGACTTCCGCGGCTGGTTCCTGACCACCACGGGGACGACACCTGCCACCTGTGCCCTCCAGTTCTCCGCAGCATCACCCCCACCGGTCACCTCCGTGTCCTCGAACGCCATCGGTGAGTTGGTCATGGCCGTGCAGACCAGCGACACCGTCACCACCGGAGACATCAACTACGCCTTCGTGGCCGAAAACGTCACGCCCGACGGTCACCGGAACCTGACGGTGGGCTACTCCCAGGGGCGCCTGAGCCACGCTACCGAGCACGTCCTGAAGCAGGTGCCGTGGCTGCCGGGGCCGCTGCAGGTGGCCATCCGGACCAACGGCGACAACAAGCTCGGAGTGTGGGTCGACGGCTCGCTCTTCTACACCGCCTTCATCCTCCAGCTCGGGATCAAGCCGCCGTTCCAGCCCTACCTCGAGGTGCAGGCCCGCCAGACCCCGTACACCGTCGCCTACGACGGGTATTCGAGTGTCTGCCAGCCCGACGTGGTCGTGACCGGTCTCCCCAAGGGAACGGTGGCCGGGTTGGACGGCAGGCACCAGGTGGCCACCGACGGATCAGCGGTCTTTGCCGCTTCGATCCATGCGCCGCCGTTGGTGGGGGCCCTGACCCTGCGCCTGCCCGGGACCACGCGACCGGTGCAGTTCGCCCGACACACCTACTGGCCCGGCGCCCGCTACTCGTTCGCCCCGGGGGCCTGAACGCGCACCGATGCCCCGGGGGCTACCCCCACCGGACGAATCAGGCTGGCCGCATTCCCGTACCCACCAATTCTCTCTATGGTTGGCGTGTGAAGGTTGGCGAGCTACCGACTCCGGTGAAGGGCGGCGCTTCCGGACACGGGCGGAGTCTCGACGGCTCGGGGCCGGGGGCGGGCGCGGGGGCGGGCGCGGGGGTAGAGCCCGCATGGTGATCGCCTGGGGATCGGAGCCCAACTCCCGCCTGGAGGAGATCGCCCGCACCTTCGTCGAGACTCCCTTCACCCGTCGGACCTGGTCAGAGTTGCTCTTCATGACCGCCGGCATGCCCATCGCCTTCTTCGGAATGGTGTTCGTGGGTATCACCATGGCGGCCGGCGCGGTACTGGCCATCACGTTCATCGGGATCGCTCTCATCGGGTTGGCAGTGCGAGGGGCCCGAGGCTTCGGTCGGATGCAGCGAAGGCTGGCCGGCGCGCTGCTCGACGAGGCCATCGACGAGCCGGAGCCGTTCTCACCCCGACCGGGCTACCTGGGATGGCTGCAGTCTGCGCTCCGGGACCGGACGGGCTGGAAGGCGATGGCCTACGTGTCCATCAAGGTGCCTCTGGCCCTGGTGTCCCTCTTCACTGCCATCAGTCTGTGGTGGGACGCATTCCGGTGCCTCACCTATCCCGTCTGGGGGATCCGCCACGGTGGCGTGGCGGAATGGGGTGCCATCCGGGTCATCTTCCAACCCGCCTATCTCTCCCCCGGAGGCAGCGGTGCCTTCGTCGCCCTCGCCACGGTGATCACCGGGGCGCTGTTCTTCTTCGTCGCCCCGTGGCCCGTGCGGTTCTTCGACTATCTCGATCGCCTACTCATGCGGGCACTGCTCGGCCCCGATGCCATGACGGCCAGGGTCCGCGACCTCGAACAGGCCAGGGCCCAGACCGTCGACGCTTCCGCCGCCACCCTCCGCAGGATCGAGCGCGACCTCCATGACGGCACCCAGGCCCAGCTGGTCGCCCTGGCCATGCGGCTGGGGATGGCCAAAGAGAAGCTCGCCGACCCGGACCATCTCGACGTCGACCAGATCAGGGACCTCGTCAACGACGCCCACAGAGGAGCCAAGGAGGCGATCGTCGAGTTGCGGGACCTGGCCCGGGGCATCCACCCGCCGGCCCTCGACGTAGGGCTCGAGGGTGCTCTGGCCACCCTGGCGGCCCGCAGCACCGTCCCCACCGAGCTCATGGTCACCATCGACGAGCGCCCCAGTCAGTCCATCGAGGCCATCGCCTATTTCTGCGTGGCCGAGCTGATGGCCAACGTGGCCCAGCACGCCTTCGCCTCCCGGGCCAGCGTCTCGTGTGCCCAGCAGGGTCGTTGGCTACGTCTGGTGGTCCGCGACGACGGGGTCGGGGGGGCCCAGGCGGTGAGCGCCGGCTCCACCTCGAGCGGGCTGAGTGGATTGGCCGACCGGGTCCGAACCGTCGACGGAAGCCTCGAGGTCACCAGCCCCCCACGGGGGCCCACGGTCGTGACCGTCGATCTCCCCCTTCGGGCCTAGCGGCCGTGTCGCTCCGGGTCGCCATCGCCGAGGATTCGGCCATCCTCCGCGACGGACTGGTCCAACTGCTCCTCGACCGCGGATTCGAGGTCATCGCCGCCGTCGCCGACGCCGACGCGCTGGCTGTGGCGATCGGGCGGGAGCGACCCGACGTGGCCGTCGTCGACATCCGGATGCCACCGACGTTCACCGACGAGGGGCTCAGGGCGGCCATCGAACTCCGCCGTCGACACCCGGGACTGGCCATCCTGATGTTCTCGCAGTACATCGAGACCCGCTATGCCGAGGAACTGCTGGGCGACGATGCCGCCGGCATCGGGTACCTCCTGAAGGACCGCGTGGCCGACGTGAGCCAGTTCGTCGAGGCCCTGGAGCGCGTGGCCTCGGGGGGCACGGCCCTGGATCCCGAAGTCGTCACCCAGCTGATGGGCGCCTCCCGGCGTCGGGACTCGATCTCCGTGTTGACGACCCGAGAGAGGGACGTGCTCTCCCTCATGGCGGAGGGACGGACCAATACCGCCATCGCCGAAGCCCTCTGCGTATCGGAAGGGGCGGTGGAGAAGCACGTCACCAACATCTTCTCCAAGTTGGATCTGCCGGTGTCCCAGTCGGACCACCGACGGGTCCTGGCCGTACTGCGGTTCCTCGATACCTGACCACCGTGTACCGTGCTGCCGATCGGGGGATTTCCCCACCTCCGAGTCACCCGGTAGCCACATTCCATCGGCGGAGCGGGTGTCTTACCCTGGTTCCATGGTCACCACCGGATATGTCCCATGAGCCTCACCATGTCGCGGGGGACGACAGGGCACCGTGATTCGGACAGTCAGTGGGCCGTCGAGACCCACGGCCTCACCAAGCGGTTCGGCGAGAACGTCGCCGTCAACGGCGTCGAGCTCCTGGTACCCCGAGGCTGCGCGTTCGGCTACCTGGGGCCTAATGGAGCGGGAAAGACGACCCTCATCCGGGTGCTTCTCGGACTGACCCATGCCGACTCCGGCACGATGCAACTGCTCGGCCACTCCGTCCCCCGGCACCGCGCCGCCGCCCTGGCCCGGGTGGGGGCCATCGTCGACGAGCCCCGGTTCCACGGGCATCTGACCGGCCGGCAGAATCTGCAGATCCTGGCCGCGGCCCGCGAGCCGGAAGCCAAGCAGCGGATCGGACCGGCCCTCGAGCGCGTCGGGATGATGCACCGGGCCGACGACAAGGTCTCGAAGTACTCCATGGGCATGCGGCAACGTCTCGGGGTGGCGGCATGCCTGATCGGCGACCCGCAGCTCCTGATCCTGGACGAACCGATGAACGGGTTGGACCCGGCCGGAATGCAGGACATGCGAGACATGATCCTCTCGCTGGTGGCCGAGGGCCGTACCGTCGTACTCTCCTCGCACCTGCTGGACGAGGTCGAAAGGACCTGTGACGCCGTGGCCATCGTGGACCGGGGCAAGGTCATCCGGCAAGGAGCGATCACCGATCTGCTGGCCGGGTCGGCCTTCGTCGTGGAGGTCGAATGTTCGGATCCGTCCCGCGCCGGCGAGTTGCTCGAGGGCGCGGCCGCCGGAGGACGCGTCGAGATCAGCCCGCAGGGACTGGGGATCACCCTGCCTTCGGGAACTGAGCGCGACGTGATCGCCGAGATCAACCGGGTCCTGGTGGGAGGCGGGATCTCCGTGTACCGGCTCCAAGAGGTCCAGACCTCGCTCGAGTCGTGGTTCCTACAGGTCACCAAGCGGTTGGGAGAGTCCGAATGACGACTACCTCTGGCGCCATCGCCCGGACGCCGGTGCCGATCCACCTCGGTCACGCTCCCGACCGCCGGGGCTCGTGGGTCCCGACGGTCGGCATGGTCACCACCCGGTTCATGGAGTTGCGGAAGCGGCGGGGCCTCATGGTGGCCCTGATCTTCGTCACCATCGTCATCCCCGCCGTCTTCCTCGCCATCCGCCTCATGGCCCATGCCGCCGCACCGAAGTCGTACGGGCCGGCCGGCGGGGCGGACATATTCAACGCCCTGGTGGCCGGCGTGCTCTACGTCTTCGGCTTCATCGTGGCTGCCACCTTGGGCTGCACGGCCGGATCCGTCGACCTCACCGAAGGGATGTTCCGCCATCTGGTGGTGACGGGCCGGTCGCGCCTGGCCCTCTACCTGGCCCGGATACCGGCCGGCCTGGCCATCGTGGTACCGCTGGTGGCCATCGGGTTCACCATCGTCTGCGCGGTGTGCGTGTTCGCCGCACCCACCCAGGTCAATTACCAGGGCGTCAATATTCCCCCCGCCCTGTCCGAGGCCGGCTTTGCCCACTGGGCCGCCGACCACCCGAACGATGTGATCTGCAACTTCCCCATCCACGGGTCGCCCGGAACGGGCACCATCAACGCCGTTCTCAGCTCCAACGCTGTCCCGTGCGGTGGGCCCGGGGCGGCCGGCGGGGCGCCGTGATCCAGAAGGGGCCGGGCGTGGGAGCTACCGTGTCCCCCGCGCCGACGCCGGCCATGATCAGGACGGCCGCGGTGCAGGTCGCGGCCCAGAACTATTCGGCCTACTCCAAGGTCTTCCGATCCCCGTCGGTCGGGCTCATGGTCCGCACCGGCCTCTGGATCGAGCTCGAAGTCGTCGTCGGCTTCATCGTGGGGCTCGGGCTCGGTTCTCTCCTCGGACAGCGGACGGTCGCCGTGATCCTCATGATCGTGCTGGAGATCGTCCTCACCCCGATCCTGTCGCGGGCCAACATCCCCCACATGATCAATCTCCAGCGCGCCGTCGTCGGGCTGGGCGTGGACCACCTGGAACCGTCAGGCCTCGGGTTCGTCTTCGGAGGGGGTGGTGGGCCCGGCGGCGGCCAGGGCACGTCCCAGCTGGTGCCGGAGTCGAGAACCGCGGCCGTCTGCGTCACCATCGCCTGGCTGGTCGGCTGGACGGCCCTCGGCGCCTGGCGGATGGTGAAGCGGGACGCCTGAGCGGGCGCCCGGGTGGGCTGGACCGTGCGGGCCACGGCCCCGGTACCACAGCCGATTCGTCTATGAATGGACGGTGGACGAATCCGATGTTCCCGCCGTACTCGAGTCGGAGCGCACTGCCGCCCAGGTCCGGGTACGGGCCATGAAGGTGGAACTCGAAGGGCTGGCGGCGGACTGGGGGACGCCAATGGCGACGACGAGCATGATCCCGAAGGATCGACCCTGGCCTACGAGCGGGCCCAGGTGGCTGCGCTACTCGCCGAGGCCGAATGCAACCTCGGGGATCTCGACACCGCCTCGGCCAGGTTGAAGGCCGGCACCTATTCGGTGTGTGAAGCGTGCGGCGAGAAGATAGCGCTCGAGCGGCTCGAAGCACTGCCGGCCGCCCGGAGGTGCATCGGCTGTGCCAGCGCTCCCCTCCCCCGTTGACGGGCCATGTCACCGAACCCCGGGGGCACGGCAGCACAGCGGGCGGAGTTCGCGAGGTAGGTCCGACCTGATCCGGCGTCACGAGCATTTCCTTATGTGGCTCTACGCCGACGCTTATGTCACTCTTGAACTCGGGTCCTAGCGTCCTCGGTGGAGGCAAGCAGACCAAACCCGAACTGCTTGGATCACGATGGTCTATCTGATTATGGTTCCGTTGATTGCGTTAACGTTCAGCTGCTCCGTCATACCCCTGTTCGCCAGCTGACCCGGCACGGGCCCCTCGCATCGAGCGGCTGATCGGCCCTCAGCGCCGGACCCGGCCGATCACCGCGGACACAACAACGGCTCGGTGCACGCGGGCGGCACCGTTGACCTTCACACGGTGCCGGGCCGGCCCGCTCCAGACACGCAGGTCAACTCCTCCTCACCGTCGCGGAGCAAGAATCGCGGTACTCCCACCCCGAGCAGAAGGTCCGCCGGGCTGGACCGCGCACAGAAGGCCGCCGTTCTCCTCCGGGTGAGCCTCTGATCAGTCCCACGGTCGGCGGTGCGGCGACAAGAGGGACGGCTTGTACGGTAGTAGTCATATGCTGAGGACTTCGGCGCCAGACCGGGGCAACGCCCATGACTGACCTGACGACGGCCCCTGTCGATGAAGCGGCCGGCGACGCCGGCGCCGAGCACCGCCGGATCCTGGTGATCCTCGGGGCCCTGATGATGGGGATGGCCCTGGCCGCCCTCGACCAGACCATCGTGGCGACGGCTCTTCCCACCATCGCCGGCGACCTGCACGGGCTCAACCACCTGTCGTGGGTGGTGACGGCCTACCTCCTCACCACCTGCATCTCCACGCCGCTGTGGGGAAAGCTCGGCGATCTCTACGGTCGCAAATCGCTGTTCCAGCTGGCCATCGTGATCTTCCTGGCCGGCTCCGTGCTATCGGGCCTGTCCCAGTCCATGGCCGAACTCATCGCCTTCCGGGCGATACAGGGGATCGGGGCCGGCGGGCTGATGGTCGGGGCCCAGGCCATCATGGGCGACGTCGTATCGGCCCGGCAGCGGGGCAAGTACATGGGGTACTTCGGCGTCGTCTTCGGCGTCACCAACGTGGCCGGTCCGCTACTCGGCGGCCTGTTCACCGAGCACCTGTCGTGGCGATGGATCTTCTACATCAACGTGCCGCTCGGCATCGTCGCCCTGTTCGTGGTGGCCGCGGTGCTCCACCTTCCGGTCAAGCGGGTACCGCACAAGATCGATTGGGCCGGTACCGCCTTCCTCTCTGTCGGCGTCACGTGCATCATCCTGCTCACCACCTGGGCCGGCACCGAGTACGCCTGGGGCTCGACCATCATCATCAGCGTCGGCCTGGTCGCCGTGGCATCGCTGGGCATCTTCTGCTTCATCGAGACCAAGGCCTCCGAGCCCATCATCCCGCTCTGGCTCTTCAAGAACCGGACCTTCACCGCCACCTCGGCCGTCGGGTTCATCATCGGCTTCTCCATGTTCGGAGCCATCATCTACCTGCCCCTGTATCTCCAGGTCGTCCACGGCGTCTCGCCCACCCTTTCGGGCCTCGAGCTCCTACCCATGATCGGCGGCATGCTGCTCACCTTCATCTCGAGCGGGCGCATCGTGACCCGTACCGGGCGCTACAAGGTGTTCCCGATCGTGGGCACGGCCGTACTCTCCATCGGCCTGCTCTCGCTCACCCAGCTCGGGCCGCACACCGCCTACGGGGAGGTGGCGGTGTTCATGTTCATTACCGGGCTCGGCGTCGGCCTGGTCATGCAGGTTCTGGTGGTGGCGGTGCAGAACGCGGTGCCGTATTCCGCTCTGGGCGTGGCCACGGCGACGTCGACGTTCTTCCGGACCATCGGAGGGGCCTTCGGGGTGGCCGTCCTCGGTGCCGTCTTCGCCAGCCGCCTGCTCTCGCAGATCAAACTGCACGCCACGTCGGCCGAGCTGAAGTTGGTCAGCGGCTCGAACGTGACAGCCAACCCGGCCCAGATCGACCACCTTCCTGCCGCGCAGCGCACCTTTGTCGTCGCTGCCTTCAGCCACTCGGTCGAGGCAGCCTTCCTGGTCGCTGTGCCCTTTGCCGTCCTCGGCTTCATCCTGAGCTGGCTCATCAAGGAGATTCCCCTGCGCACAACGGCCTTCGTCGCCACCGGTCGGCCCGACGGTCAACATCCCGAAGATGGCGATGGGAACGGGGAGGCGGTGGCTGAGCCCACCGCGTCGACCATGGGCTCAGCCGGATCGGTGTGAACCTCGACCCCGCCGGGCCGGAGCAGGTCGATCCCACCTGATCGGGCTGATGCTGCGCTGCTCAGCCGCCGGCTTCAGAGGTGTGGCCGAATACGCCGATCGGGCCTTTCACGCCGGCCCGGCCCACCACCGGACGGATCGGGGTCTCATCGGTCCGGGGAGCCCGGTGATCCGAACCACCGATCGACCCGTGTCGACCCCCACGCGGTCTTCTCCTCGGACAGCGCGGCAGTGGGAGCGCTGAACTTGGCCACCGGGGTGTCGTAGGAGAGGAAGTTGACGTCGATGCGCCCCACGAGGTCATCACCCAACTCCACGTAGCACCCCGCAGCACCGTCGTAGGGGGCCGGGGCACTCCCGCCGGTGAGCTGGGCAATGAGCACGTTGGCGACCGTTGCCGCCTCCCCTTCGGCGATCCCCCCGGCGCGGGGTACCGGTGCACTGGTCACGTCGCCGACGGCGAAGACGCCGGGGAACCTGGTGGCGAAGGTGGCCGGGTCGACAGGGATCCACCCGTCCTCGGCCAGATCGGAAGCGACGACGACCTCCGGGGCGCAGTGGACCGGGATCCCCAAGAAGAGGTCGTAGGGCAACGTCCCGCCATCATCGAGATGGGCGACGTGATGTTCGGGATCGAGCAGTGTGACCTTCGATGAGGGCCGATACTCGATGCCGTGTTCCTCGAGGATGGTCACGATTGCCGACGAGGTCCTCTGCGAGATGGGAATGGGCATCGGCATCGGACTGACGAGATGGATGGTCGACGAGCCACGCACCCCGCGTCGGGAGAGGTAGTCGTGGAGGAGCAGCGCCGTCTCGTTGGGCGCCCCGGGACACTTGAAGAGCGGACCGAGCACGCCGATGACGACGGCACCGCCCCCGAAGCCGGCCAGGGCATCACGAGCGCGCTCGGCCCCCGCGAACGAGTAGAACTCGTAGCCGTCCTCCGCCAGCCCTGGTGTGGCGGCGACGTCATAGTCGGCACCCAGCGCGACCACCAGGATGTCGGCGTCATAGGTCGATGCGTCGGTGACGACTCGACGGCGCCCGGCATCGATCGAGATGACCGTCTCCTGTCGGAACTCGACACCCGGCTTGGCGATCTTCCGATACGGATTCCACACCTCGGAGGCCTGGCGTCGACCGAACATGACATCGAGCTTCGAGAACCCGAACATGAACGCGTCGTTCTTGTCGATGAGGGTGATGTGAGCCTTGTCGGGGACCGACTCGGACAGCCCGGTCGCAAGCTCGAGGCCACCGAAACCAGCTCCGAGGACCACCACGTGTTCGGCCATGTGGGCAGGGTAACAGGACTGGAATGACCATCAAAGAGCGGCCGGACAACGCTCGCGTGAGTTGCTCGTAGGAATCGGCAGCCCGGTCGACGCCGAGGGTGGGTCTCTAGATCGTGGCAGGCAACGGCCCCGATGGGATCCCATGGCCTTCCAGGGCCACGGGGGCGATGAACTGCTCCGGCCGTCACGGAGCGAAGACAGACCCGAAGAACTGCTCCGTGGCCGCCCAGTGGCGCTCGGAGGCGTCTGCGTCGTAGCTCCCGTTGTCGGGAACGGCGAAGCCGTGGTGGGCCTGATAGGTCTCGATGGTGTGCACGACCCCGGCCTCGCTCAGTGATTTCTCCAGCAGATCCTTCTGCTCCTCGGGGAACGACTGATCCTCGATCGCCCCCGCCACATAGACGGCGGCCTTGATGGCGCCCGCCTTGTGGTGGGGGCTGTCGGGGTCATCGGCCTTGGCCAGGTTCCCACCGTGGAACGAGGCCGCCCCAGAGATGCGATCGCCCAGGTTGGCCGCGGTGAGAAGCGAGAGCCGGCCACCCATGCAATAGCCCGTGGTCCCGACGCCGGCCGACTTCTTCTCGGGCAGGGAGTCGAGGTAGTCGACGAAGCTGACGGCGTCGCGCACCACCAGGTCGACGGTGTAGCCGAGCATCATGCCCATGATCTTCTCCGCGATCTCCTTGTTGGAGAAGGCGGTGCGCATGTCGACCGGGTCGTAAGGGCCGTTGCGGTAGTAGAAGTCGGGCACCAGGACTACATAGCCCAGACCCGACAGCCGCTCGCCCATCTGACGCATGGTGTCGCGCATCCCCCCGGCGTCGGGATACATGATCACGGCGGGCCAGGGTCCCTCTCCGGCGGGAATGCTGAGCGCGGCCGAGCAGATCCCGTCTGCGGCCTCGACCTCCACAGAACGTTGTGTCACGGTGACTCCCTTCGTCGTAGCGTTTCCCGGACCTTACAGGGCGACCGACTCATCCTTACGACGGTCGGACAGGCACCCTTTGCGATGGCTGTGACGGGACGTGGCCTCGTTCGTGACTCAGCCGATTGAGGTGAGGACGAGGTGACTTCCGGCCCGGTCCTCGATGCCGACGTGGCGGCTTCGATCTCCGACCCCGGTCGGCGGAGTGGTCGAGCCTCCGTCGCCGGTCCTCAGTGTCGTGTGCCGTTGGACATCGCGGTGCCGGGACCGGTACCGGTGAGCCAGTCGGTCACGATCTCGGCAACCTCGGCGTCGCGGCGCCGGAGGGAGTGGTCACCGTCCAGGAAGACCAACGTGACCGGTCCGGAAATGGCGGCGGTCTCGCGTTCGATCTCGTCGGGGGAGCCAAGTGCGTCCCGACGCCCGCTGACGAAGAGACAGGGAACATGGAGAGCCGGAAAGTGTCCGGTCCGGAGCCGTTCGGGCGCCCGCGCCGAATGGAGCGGGTAGCTGATGAGGACGAGAGCTGCCACCGCCAGGCCCTCGGCGGCTGCCATCGAGCACATCCGGCCGCCCATGGATCGACCCCCGACGGCGATGGAGGAGGTGGGCACTCCTAGCCGATCGGCCAGCCCCGAGGTGGCCGTCCGTACCGTGTCGATGCACACCTCCGGCGGGTCCGGCCGACGCCGGCCGGCCGCCCGGCCGGGGAACTCGATCCGTTCCACCATCAGACCGCCCCCGGTCACGGCCTCGGCCACGGCCACCAGTGCCGGCTGGTCCCGGCCGGCACCGGCCCCCGGGGTCAGCAGCAGGCCGGCAACGCCCGCAGGGATCATCCGGTCATCTTGGCCCTGCGACCAGGGCGCCGCCAGCGTCCGCTCGCCGCTCCGGGGATCCAGACCTGGCGGCCTCCCTCCGCTCGGAACCGCATCGGCCCCGGGACCCATCGTCATCAGAGGGACGGGCCGGGCGGGCGGGCCCGCAGGGGAACGGGAACCCGTAGGAGATCTTCGGCCGCAAGTACGTCAGGAAAGATGGCGGCGGCCTGGTCCACCAGCTTCCGGGTGTCCGGGTATCGCTGTGAGAAGTGGGTGAGGACGAGTTGCCGAACGCCGGCGTCGCGGGCCGTCCGGGCGGCGTCGGACGCCGTCAGGTGGTTCCACTGGCGGGCCAGCGCCACCTCCTCGTCGGCGAAGGTCGACTCGCAGACCAACAGGTCAGCGCCTTCGGCCAGGGTCACCGCAGCGTCGCACAGACCGGTGTCCATCACGAAGGCAACGCGCTGGCCGGGTCGCCTCACCGACAGCTCGTCGAGCGTGAGTCGTCCACCGGCGGTCTCGATCCAGCCGTTGCGCTGGAGCAGGCCCACGGCGGGACCACGGATCCCCGCGGCCTCCAACCGGTCGGCCAGGAGGTGTCGTCCGTCGGGCTCTTCGATCCTCCACCCGAAGGTCTCGGGATGATGGTCGAGCCGGACGGCCCTGAGTGTCACCATGGCGTCGATAAGGGCCGGACCGTCGCGGTCCACCGGGATCGGTCGGACCTCGATCCGGTCATGGAAGACCGAGGCGTGACGGAGCCGTTCGAAGTATTCGAGCCCACTGGCCGGAAAGAGCACGTGGACGGGGTGGGTCACCCCGTCCAAGGAGAGCCGCTGAAGAACCCCGGGCAGCCCCAGGCAGTGGTCGCCGTGGAAGTGGGTGATGCAGATATCGCTGATCGACCACGGCGAGCAGCCGGCCAGCAGCATCTGGCGCTGGGTGCCCTCCCCCGGGTCGACGAGGACGGACCGGCCGTCCCACCGGAGGAGATACCCGTTGTGGTTCCGGTACCGGGTCGGAGCCTGGCTGGCGGTCCCGAGCACGACCAGCTCACGTGCCGGCATGACTGCACCTTAGGGGACCCGGCGTTGCCTCAGCTGGGCCGGGCCCGCCATGTCGGTGAACAGAACGACCACACGTTCGGTCGTCGCCACCCGAGGCGATCCTGGCCCGGCCGGCACGCCGCTCGTCAGTCAGGAGAGCGACCTCTCAATCCCCGATAGCCCTCGTAGGCTGTGAGCATGTCGGGCGTGTCCTGCACACACGAGGGCCTGGGCTGATGGAGCGTCGGATACGCCGGCTCGGCATCTTCATGGTGCTGTGCTTCCTGGCCCTCTTCATCCAGCTCAACAACATCCAGATCCTCAAAGCCAACTCCTTGGCCACCAGTCCGAACAATCCGGAGGTCCAACTACTCGCCCGCAGCCAGACCCGGGGGGACATCATCTCGGCCGATGGGGTTACGTTGGCGCACTCCGTGCTGGCACCGCAGGGGAGCATCTACAAGTACGAACGGGTGTACAACCCCGACACGGCCACGCTCTTCTCCCAGATCGTGGGCTTCGACTCCATCAACTACGGCAACTTTCGGGGAGTCGAAGCGGAGTACAACAGCTACCTCACTCCTCACACCCGTCCGGCCAAGACGCTGCGGGATCTGTTGATCAACCGCACCGAGGTGGACAACGTCACCCTCACCATCAGCACCAACCTCCAAAGCCAGGTCGCCGCGGCTCTCGACCAGCATGCCCCCGGAGTGCTGGGAGCCGCCGCAGTCGTCTACAACCCCACGACCGGGGCCATCGAGGCCATGTACTCCAACCCGACTTTCGACCCCAACCCTCTCGTATCGGAAAATGTCACCACCGAGAAGACGGCGTGGGACATCGATGCGTGTCCCCCCTCGGCCAACCAGGCGGCCTGCGCCCCCGGAGATCCGATAGCTGGAGCCTACGGACAGGTCTTCGCCCCTGGGTCCAGTTTCAAGGTGGTGACCACGTCTGCCGTCCTGCAGAACCGACCTGACCTGACCAAGATGAGGTATCCGGTCGTGTCGTCGGTCACCTTGCCCAACTCAGGCACGCCGGCTCAGGTGCTGACCAACTACCACTCCGAAGCGTGTGGTGGGGACCTCGAAGAGCTGGTGATTCAGTCCTGTGACGCCGACTTCGCCCAGATCGGCCAGCTGCTGGGCGCCCCCGCACTGGTCGGCCAGGCCCAGGCCTACGGCTTCAACCAGACCATTCCTCTCGACCTTCCGGCCGACACCGTGGCCACCTCCAACTTCGGAACCGTGGCCGACTTCGCCCAGGACATCCCCGGCCTGATGAAGTCGGCCATCGGCCAGGAGAATGTGACCGCCTCGGCTCTGCAGATGGCCATGGTGGCGGGCACCGTGGCCAACGGCGGGGTGGAAATGACCCCCCACGTGATGGCCCAGATCCGTGACTCCCAGGGCAACCTGGTGAAGACCTACCAGCCCACCGTCTGGCAGACGCCCATCTCACCGGCCACAGCCGCCACCCTGACCACCTTCATGCTCGGTGTGACCCACTCCAGCGCACCGCTGGGCACGGCGTATGGTGTCTTCCCCCCTGCTTGGGATGTTGCCGCCAAGACCGGGACGGCCCAGACAGGCTCGTTCGGGCCCAACCCCCAGTTCACCAACGACTGGCTGATCGCCTTCGCTCCGGTGGGGAACACCAAAGTAGCCATTGCCGTGGTCCTGCCCAACCAGCCCGGGGACGCCACCGGGGCCAAGTACTCGGGCCCCATCGTGAAGCAGATACTCGGCGACGTCCTGGCCGACCAGAGCTCCTAGGGCAACAGCAGCAACAATGGAACCAGATTTGGTATCATCGTGGGGTGAACGCGGCCGTGCTACTTCAGGAAGCCCGTCGCAGGAGCGGCCTGTCGCGGAGGCAGCTGGCTCAGCTGGGAGGAACGTCTCCATCCACGCTGTCCGCCTACGAGTCGGGAGCCTCGGTCCCCTCCGTCGACACGCTGGCCCGGCTGCTCCAAGCCGCAGGTTTCGAGGTCGAAGCCAATCTGAGGCCGGTGCCTCTGACTGACGAGCGGGAGTTGACGGCAAAGATCGAGGCCTTGTTCTCCTTTGTCGACGCCCTGCCGCGTCGCCGACGGGCACCGCTCCGATACCCTCTATTTCGGTCTGCGAAAAGCTCCGGCTGATGAGGCCGATCCTCGATGCGGTCGTCGAGCTGCACGACGGTCTGGATGCGGCCGGAATCCACCACGCCTTCGGGGGGGCATTCGCCCTCCTCTGGTGCACAGGCGAACCGAGGACGACGGTCGATATCGATCTGAACATCTTCGCTCCCCCGGCCGAGACACAGCGCGTTCTCGACGCGTTGCCGGATGAGATCACGGCCACAGGTGAAGACGTGGCGAAATTGATGACGGATGGCCAGTGCCGATTGATGTTCGACGGAATCCCCGTCGATGTCTTTCTGGACACAACCGCCTTTCACGACGATCTACGTCTGCACATCAATGAGCACCGGCTGGCCGACCGGAAGCTGCCTTTCCTCGGCTGCAACGACCTTGCCGTCTTCAAGGCCTTCTTCAATCGGCGCAAGGATTGGGCAGACATCGAAGAGATGCTTCGGGCCGGTCGGCTCGACGTCCCGTACGTGACCGGAATCCTGAGCGACTATCTCGGACCCGATGACGAACGCATTCGTGAGCTGCTGGCCATCCGGGACGAAATCGTCTGTTAGCCAGGCCTGGTCCTCGGCGCACGCAGCTGGGGTGCCTTCCGCACGTCACGCGATCGGGTGGAGAACGCCGTGCGGGCGACGGCGCGCGAGCATGGGGCATGGACACCACCTCGGCACGAGAGGCCCTGGCCGCTTGGAAGCACTCCTTCCCCGCCGAACCCTTCACCTCCGACCGGCACCTGCGGTCAATTCTGGGCCGGTCCCTCGAGCCCGACCGGCTGGCCGCCCTCGAGGTCCGGGCTTCGGCCTTCGCCCGACAGGTGACCTCAGTGGTCGGCCCGGCGGCGGCCCGCTACGAGCACCGCCTCCACCTCCCTGAGCTGGCCCGGTACGACGCAATCGGGAGGAGGACGGAGACCGTGGTGTTCGATCCCGCCTACCACGAGGCCGCCTCGGCTGTGTGGGCCAGTGGGCTGGTGGCCCTGTCCGGCACCCCGGGGAGCGCCTACGAGCAGGCCACCTTGCTCTACCTGCTCTCCCTCGAGGGTGAAGCCGGGCAGGCCTGCCCGGCCACCTGCACCATCGGGCTCGCACGCGCTCTGCGTCGGGCTGCCGACCCCGGGGTGCGGGACCGGTTCCTGCCCGCCCTGGTCGACCCGGTCCACGCCACCGCCGCCCGGGGCTCCCAGTTCCTGACCGAAGTGCAGGGCGGTAGCGACGTGGGCGCCAACGTCTGCCGGGCCGAGCTGTCCGGGGACGGTGAGGCGTTCCGCATCAGCGGAGAGAAGTGGTTCTGCTCGGTGGCCGATGCCGATCAATTCTTCCTGACGGCGCGGGTGGCGGACGGTCCGGACGGGACCAGGGGGCTGGGCAGCTTCGTGGTCCCGCGCACAGTCGACGGTGCACCGAACGGCTTCGTCCTCCGGCGGCTGAAGGAGAAGCTCGGAACCCGCGGCCTGGCCTCGGGAGAGATCGACTTCGACGGAGCCCTGGCCTGGCCGATCGGTCCCGTGGAGCACGGTTTCCGCACCGCGGTGGGGATCGTGCTCAACACCAGCCGCTGGATGACCGCGGTGGGCAGTGCCGGCATGATGCGCCGAGCGGTGCTGGAGGCCGAGTCCTATGCCCGACACCGTCAGGCCTTCGGACGTCCCATCGGCGAGTTCCCCGCCGTCCGCCGGACCCTGGCCGACATGGCGGCCACCGCTGTGGGCGCCCTCCATCTGGTCTTCGCCCTGACCGGGCTGGAGGACGCCATCGACGCCGGTACGGCCGACGACGCGGACGTCGCCTACCACCGGTTCCTCGTCAACGTGACCAAGTACCTGCTGTCGATACAGGCCACCGCGGTGGTGCACTCAGGCATCGAGGTCCTCGGGGGAAACGGGACCATAGAGGAGTTCAGCGTGCTCCCCAGGCTCTACCGCGACACCATCGTCTACGAGTCGTGGGAGGGCACCCACAACGTCCTGGCGGGCCAGGTCCTCAACGATCTCCGGCGGCTCCCCATCCTCGACGAGGTGGCCCTCCGGTTGGGCCGGTGCCTCGAACGGGCCGCAGGGTCGGTTCAGGCCAAGTCCGCCGGCCGACACCTCGAGATAGCCCTCGACGAAATCCGCCGGAGCATGGCCGACCCTGCCTTCGGCGAGTGGCACTTCCGGGGGGTACTCGAGCGGCTCGGCGTCCTGGCCGAGGCGGTGTACCTGATCGAGGCCGGGGAGGAGCCGTGCGCCTCCCACCTCCTTGCCGGCCTGTCGCCCGAAGCGCCACTCTCCGACTCGTGGGAGGCGTTGACCGAGCGGGTCGAGGCCGTGCTCCGCACGGCCAGGTGAGCGGCCCGATACACACGGCCGCTCGCGTGCTCGGTCAGGTTCCCCGATGTTTCGGCGAGTTCGTGCCCAGCGCACCCGACGAGTAGCGCGAAACGAGCAACGAGCGCAGGGAGCTTTCCGCGCTCTCTAATTCCAATTCCTAACTTGTCCTAATTCCAATTCCTAACTTGTCAGGAGCCGGCCGAAGGTGGCAGTTGCTATCAACATGGATCTCATTAGACTGGGAGTTGCGCTGGCGGGACTCTGACCATCGGCTCCGATAGTTGTTCCTGCTCGTGAGGAATAAAGGAGCCGTCCCCTTCATTCTGGCGGACGGCGGGGGGAGGACATCATGCGCGCATACAAAAGCGGCTTCCGAACTGGTAGCTCCTGCGTCGTAGCGCTCCTGTCTGTCGCAGCATTTCTGGGCTTGGGTGCCAATGCGGCAGGAGCCAAGACAGTGAAGCCCCCGAAGCCCACAGTGGCGAACTACAGCTCCAGCTCTTCGTCGCTGGCGTTCTCGGGAGGTCCGATCGAGCTGTCGGCCAACGTCACGAATGCGACGACCTGCGAGTTCAGCTCCAACCGCCCGGTGTCAGGTCTGCCGGCTTTCGTGGCCTGCTCAGATGGCCCCGTAACCGAGGCAACGACACTTTCCGGAAATCCGAAGGCGAACGTCGCGTCGTACAAGTTCAAGCTGGTCGTCACCGGGTCAGGGGGAACGGCAAAAGCTGCCGTCACCGTGTCGGTTGCTCCCGGTGATTCAAACTGCAGCATGCGAGATTCTCGCCCCGAAGACTTCGAATACTGCAATCTCGCTGGGGTCAACCTCTCCGATGAGCCCTGGTCCGATGCCGACTTCACCGGCGCCGACCTCACCGGGGCATCTCTGGTGGGGACCAACTTCGTCGACGCCAACCTCACGGATGCCAACCTCACCGGCGCCGATATCGCGACCGCTGGCCTCGAGAACACCGATCTCACCGGGGCGAACCTCACGGACGCGTTCTTGTCCCAGGCTGTTGTCTACGACACGACCTTCACCGGAGCCGACATCCAAGGGGCTGATCTGACCCTTGTGGACAGAGATCACATCACGGATCAGGGTCTGAGCATCATCTCCGGTGGGCTCATCGGCACCCCTGCAGACTTTCCCGGTGCGTTCGTAGTAGTCGACGGCTACCTGGTCGGACCCGAGGCCATCCTCACGAATGCCGACTTGCAGGACGCCAATCTGTTTCAACGCTATCTCGAGTACACCGATCTCACTGATGCCAACCTCGTGGACGCCAACCTCAGCGGCGACGACTTCTCTGACGCCAACCTGACCGGTGCCAACCTGACCGGTGCCAACCTGACCGGTGCCAACCTCAGCTACGTCAACTGGACCCTCGCGATCTGTCCCGACGGCACTGACAGCAGCATGGACGGTGGGACCTGTGTGAATGACCTGGGCTGACGACCGGGCAGGACCCAGGACAGCAAGCCCGATGCATGTTGGGCCGACGAGGTACAGGGGTGACCTGGTGCCGGAATTCCAGCCCGAAACCAACCTGCCGGTGTGCACCGGCGCGGTTGGCGGGTACTCAGCTCCCGCAACCGGGGAGTTGCCGGTCGTCCCCAGCCGGCCGCAGATGGCGACGGGCTGAGCGGCCGGACACAATCTCTGACATGGACGTCTCTCAGCTGGCCCGGTTCAACCTTCGTTCGTACTCACCGGCGATGGCGTGGAGCGCATCGGTCGCATCACCGTCGAAGGACGAACCGTGCATGATGGCGAGCCTCGCCGGGTTGAGCTCGGCCAGGCCGCGGATGGTGGGCGCAGTATGCGGGGTCAGACAGGATGCTCCGAACATGTCCTCAGCCTCGATGGCGGCACCGATGAGGTCGTTCTCCGTCAGCGCCGGCCCGTCCCCGACCTGGGTGAGCAGGTCACCGCAGAACAAGGTGCCGGTGGTCTCCTCGTAGATGACGTGGGCATCCCAACCATGGGGCACATGCGGAGTATCGATGCTTCGGATCCGCCGACCACCAATGTCAAAGGACGCATCGGGTGCCGTCGGAACCGGGGAGCGGTCGGCCAAGTCGTCGATCGACACCATGCAGCCCACCGCCGTGTGCGCCACCCGGGCGTTCGGCGCCACCTCGAGAAAGAGGTTCATCGCACCACATTCGTCGGATTCGAGATGGCCGAACATGATCCACCGCAGGCGGTCCAACGGCATCACTGTGGCGATGGATTCTGAGACGGAAGGGAAGATGCCCCGAGGACCGGTGTGGAAGATGGTCGGCTCTTCGGCGTCGATCAGGAACTGATTGAACGTGAAGCCGCTCGGTCCGATGGTGGGCACGAACGTGGACATCCGGTAGATGCGCTCGGCGATCTCGTCGACTCTGGTCTCCATTGGTCATAGCTCCTTAGAGGGGTAGTGGGTTGCTGAGAACTCCGGCCCCGGGCAAGCGGCCGGAGAGGGTCCGGATGAAATCCAAGGCGTCGATCTCGACCCGTCCGCCCGCCGCGCCCTGTGTGAACTTCCCGCCGGCGGGGCCGTCGAGCACGAGCTCGAAGGGCTCGCCGTGAATGTCGGCCCATTCGGCCACGATGTCGGCGACCAGGCGCCCGTCGTGATCGGCGGTGAGCTGCATCGGACGGCCGATAGCCGCATGGATGTCGATCCGGTGGGCCCAGACGTCCCGGGTGAATCCCACATCGAGCAGGTACTTCAGCGGTGCCCACCCGATGGGTGGGCCGAACGGCAGCGGTACGTACCGCGCCGGAGGAGGTGTCCGCCAGCGTCCCCTGACCGCCCTCGGACCCACGGTCCCGACCCGGAGGAGAATCTCTTCGTTCGACAGATGGTCGCGTTCGCGGATCTGTAGCTCGTTCAGGCCGTCGACCCAGTGATGAGAGTCGATCTCCTTGTTGAGCGGCATTCCGCGCCGGAGCTGGTGGGCAAACTCCCGCACCGATGCCTGTGCATCCCCCGAGCCGAGCACGTGCAGAACCATCTTGCGCACGTCCCAGCCGGTGCAATCGGTGGGTACCGCCCACTCATCCGGTGTGAGCGATGCGACCAGTGCGGCAAAGCGCGTGAACTCCTCCTCAGCGAGCATGCGCGCCTCGGGACGTGTGATTCGGATTGGCATCATTACTGGTTGCTCCTTTGGATGGCGTCGTCAACGTACAGATCGATAAGACGGTTGAGATGACGGGTCCAGCGGTTGCCGCCGAGGTCGTTGCTCGTCTGAGCCTCCATGAGGCCGGCCACCATGGCCACGATGCAGTCCACATCCCCCGGATCAACGACGCCAGCCTCGTTGATCACCTTGTAGACACGTCCCAACACGTCCTCGGCGAGGATGTAGGACTCGGGAGAGGGCACAAAACCAGGAATGTGGCGCTCGAAGAGCAGCTCGTACCGCGCCGAATCCTCAATGGCGAACGCCACGAACGCGGCCATGAACTTCTTGAGCGCTGTCCGCGGATTGCGGGGAAGCTGGACCGCATCGAGCCACTCCAACAGTTGCCGATTGCCATCGGCGAACATGGCGTCGTACAGCGCCAACTTCGAGTCGAAGTAGGCGTAGAGCGAGGGCTGGCGCATCCCCACATCACGCGCCAGGGCGTGCAGCGACACTCCGGCGACCCCGTACTCCCGGGCGAGTTCCCACGCCGACTCGACGATTGCGGCAACCTTGGCCTCTCGTCGTTGAGCAACCCGGTCCGCCATCAGCCGTTCACGACCAGACGGGCTGGGCCTGCAGTCAGCATCGCATCTCCGGGCCAACAATCTATCATTGATAGGCATTTTACCTATCGCCGATAGTTACGTCAAGAGTGTGAGTGCCGCCGCTCCACTGGCACTCCCGCTACCGTCCCCGGCGGGGCCATCCGGAGAGGGCGTGCACCCCACGCCGCGCTCAGTGGCGCTTGCGGCGGTCATGCCGTGATTGCGACCGTTCACGTTTGCGATTCTTCCGGGCGCGATCCGTCGTCGAGCTGTGATGTTCTTCCCGCTCGAGGTTCTTCCGACGACGCGACATCCCGGATATCCCTCCGACCACGAGAATGACGGCAAGAATGGAAAATATGATGACGTAGAACATGACTCAGTACACCACACCGCTCGTGCCAGGTCCGATGCGTTTGGCGCCCGAGCCGCCTCTCCCCTCACGAACCTCGGCACCATCGCCCATGCCATCACGTACTGAGCAGCTCTGAGCGAGGAGCGTCCTCTCTGAGCCGTCCCCAACCTGCAGGATGCGGTCGAATCGACCGACCCACTGACGGCTACTGGCCGCCTCGGCCTTCGAGGGCTGCGACATCGTGCCGCCACCGAAACGACGGGCTCGCTACGAGCGACACGATGGCGCGTTGGCTATGCCCAGCGCCGCCCCTTGCGTTCGGACCTTACCGGTGTGACCTTTGACCCTACTTGCACGAAGTCCGACCGCGAAGAATGGGAGAAGGATCCATCGATGACGAGGAGTGCCGTATGGAGAGCAGTGACGCTGAGGTAGCCGGGTACCCGCGATCTGACAACAGGGCGATTGAAGTGGAGGAACGGGAAGCGCCAACGTTTCAGGACGCGATCCGCGGCTTGGACGCCACTGGGGCGAGCGTGGGCATGCGGAGCTTGGTGGATCTCATCGTCCGCCATGGCGCCGAGGAAGGCGAACTCCTGTCTACCTACGCAAGCTTGGCCAGCGAGGCCCCGGACGAAGGTGTCCGCTATCTCGTCGCCCTGATCCTCGAGGACGAACGACGTCACCATCGGCTTCTGGCCGAACTGAGCAATGCCATTGCCTGGGGTTCGTCGGGAAGGCCGCAACGGTCGGCGGTTCCCAGGCTGACAGGCGAGATCGGCGGTGAGCTCCTCGAGCAGACCAAGCTGCTACGGAAGTCAGAGCAATCGGACTATCGCGCCCTTCGGCGCATCAGGCGGAGGCTTCGCCCCTTTTCGGACACGACGCTGTGGGTCCTGGTCACCGACCTCATGCTGCTGGACACCAAGAAGCACGAGACAATTCTGCGGTTCATCGAACGACACTCGACCGCGCGGAACCCTTGACCCGCACTCAGGCCTGAACCGCCCGGTGGAGTGCCCCCTTGACCAGACCGACGACGACGACCTTCACGTAATCATCCGGGACTTTCGGCCCTGTGCGCGTCGGAATTCGATCCTTAATCTCCCTACCAGGAGGTCACATCGTGCAAGTTCTTGAAGCCGTTCAGAGAAGTGTGCTGGCCAGTCTGGTCAATCTGAATGGACCCGGTCACTACGTCCACTGGGGATTCATCCAGATTTCGGTGGCCAACCTGGTGCTCATCGGGCTGATGGTGGTGGTGTTCATCGCGGCAATCCTCATCCCGTTCCGCCGGCACGGAGGAAGCCGATGACCACCGAGACCGATTCTGAGGTCGACGTTCCGGTCGAGGTCGCCGCGGGCCGACCCGAAGACGCCGATCAGTGGACGGCCAAACTGCGCCACGCCGCCGTTGATGCCTTGCCCCCTGAGCGTCTCATGCCGGACCGTCAGCCCGCGTATGTGGCCTCGTGGATCTACGTCTTTGGAGTTCTGACTCTCGCTGCACTGGCCGTGGTGATCGTGACCGGAATGGTACTGGCCATATTCGGGCCGACCTGGTGGCATGTGTCGTCCACCGGGCTCTTTGTCAACTCGCTCCACTTGTGGTCCGTAGAAGTGTTCTTCTTCGCCATGGTCATCCACCTCTGGGGAAAGTTCTTCATGGCAGCATGGCGAGGCCGACGACGTGCCACCTGGATCACCGGAGTGGTCTCCTTTGTCGTATCAGTAGGAGCCGCCTTCACCGGCTACCTCTCCCAACAGAATTTCGATTCCCAATGGATCAGCACCCAGGCCAAGGATGGCATCAACTCGACGGGGGCCGGAGCCATATTCAACGTCACCAACTTCGGCCAGATGCTCATGTGGCACATCATGCTCCTGCCCCTCGTGGTCGTGCTGCTGGTCGGCGTGCATGTTCTCCTGGTCCGCCGGAGGGGCGTGGTGCCGCCCTTCGCCCCGGATGAAGGGCTCGACCGGCACACCGAGCCCGACAAAGCGGTGGCATCGGCAGTACCGGGGGAAGGATCGTGACTCCCACTACGCAAAGCCACCGACGAGGCCGACGATTCAACCCCGACCGCGACGTGGAGGAATGGCATGGGAAGTACCTTCCCTACGATCTCGTGAAGGAGTTTCTCGTCGCCCTGATGGTTGTCGTCATCTTGGTCGTGGGTCTCTCAGTCGTGTTCTCATCTCCCGACGAGAAGCCGGTGACGGTGAAGTCATGGGCGACCTCCAACCCGGTCGACTTCGCCCAAACCGCCATCACCGAACTGGACGGCACCAGTGGCACCGCCACCTATGGTCCGCCGTACAACAGCACCTCCGGGGCCTCTCAATCGATCGGACCCTTCTCGCCCGAGAGTTGGCTGGGCGTCCACCACCCCATCGATACTGCCAGCGACTACGTCATCTCGCCTCTCGAGACGCTCCCGAACGAGCCCGGGTTGGACGCCGCTCTGGCCACGTATGACTCCGCATCTTCGGCCCAGCAGGCCGCTTGGACCGCCGCCTACGAGAAGGCTGTGGCCAAAGCCACCTCCGACAACGGTGCACTCGACGTGCCGCCCGGACCCTATGGGCCGGTGGGCACCATGATCGGCTCTCTCACGTCTATGGCCCGCAGCGGTGCCCTCGACGGTGCGCTTCTCAGTTCCCGTCAGTTCTACGGCACGGACTACACCAAGCCTCTTCTGTTCATTGCCGATGGAACGTACCTCGCCAATCTGGCGCAGAACCAGCATCTGTCCGGCGATCAGTGGGGCATGATGAACGAGACCGGGAACTACCCCGGCCAGGCCTGGTTGTGGCTCTACACGCTTTGGTATCAGGTCCCCCCGATGAACTCGTCTTCCAACGGTGATCTTCAGGTCTGGGCCATCATGATGGGCCTCACGTTGCTGCTCGCCTTGGTGCCATTCATCCCCGGACTCCGTTCGATCCCGCGCTGGAGCCGCATCTACCGCCTCATCTGGCGTCAGCACTACCGAGACCTGTCAGCTGACGCACGCGGGGCCGGGATCGTGTCGAGGGCGGAGGCGTCGTCCTCATCAGGGGTCCTATAGCGCCGGTCGATTCCGTGAGTACGAGCTACCTGAAACGATCGGTCCGATGGCCGTTGCGCCCAGACTCTCCCTTATCGTTGCCTGGGGCACAATGCGCCGGTCCACGCGGGAAGGACTGGCGCCCTTCGCGAAGGCGGGAGCGAGATGGCGAAATCCAGCTTCCACCTGCCTCCCGAGACGCCGCCCTTCAGGCAGCCCTCGTCAGCCTGCGATCGGGAATGAACCAGATCACCGAGACCGAGAAGTAACAGGCGTAGGCCAGATACGGACTGACGAATGCGAGGCCGATTCCTGCCGCGTAGATCACAGGTGAAACAAGGCCCTTCACATCTCTGCCGACGGCCGCCACAATGTCGGGATCGGCAGGGTTGGCACGCAGAATGGACCGCACGAGTGCGAAGTAGGCCAAGGCTGCAGCCAGTGCGACGGCACCGTAGGTTGCGGCCGGGAGAGCATGGCCGTGCGACGTTCCCACCCAGTCGGTGGCAAACGGGATGAGCGACAGCCAGAACAGGAGCAGCAGGTTCGTCCACATCACCGAGGTGCTGATCCGTCGGGTCGCCCTCAGGAGATGATGGTGATTGTTCCAGTAGATGCCGATCATCGAAAAGCTCAGGACATACACGAGCAACGAGGGCCACAGCCTTATCAGTCCGTGGAGGTCGGCTGTTACCGGAGCCTTCAACTGAAAGGCCATGATCGTAATGATCACGGCCATCACGCCATCGCTGAACCCCTCGAGACGATGGGTGTCGATGGCCCCCTCCTCGCTGGACGAGGTGCCCGACTCGATTGAGCCGCCGCTCATCGGTCAAGAAAGCCATCTACGGCGAAGTGGAAGACGCCGGCGCACAGGTGCTCAGCGGGGGCCTCTGCGAACGGCACGGTGGCATGCTACCCGTAACGATGGAGGGAATCGATCAGCGGGCGAAGGTCAGGACGGCATCGCCCGAGACTGCCGATCGTCAGTTGCGGAATGGTAAGAGTCATGCCCGGGCTATCCATCTTAGGACGTCGATTTCGGGATGATCGACCTCACCCCAGTGAGCTGAAAGCGCTCGATCCCAGTGGCGCTCGATCTCAAGGGATTGTACGGCTGCGGCTACTCGGAAGGTTCGCGCCACATGGTCGTCACAGTGGGCCCGTCATCAGGAAGGTCGAAGGTTCCATACATTTCGAAGCCCACCGATTCGTATCGTTGGAGGTTTCTGGGATTTGTCGATTCCAAGTAGGCGGGCATATGGACAGCATCAATGTCAGCGAGATTGGCGGCGAGAAGTTCCATCCCGATCCCGGAACCCCTGTAGTCTGTGTGGGTGCCGAGCAGGCTGAGATAGAAATGGTCCCGATCACGAGGGTGGGATGTCTCGAAGAGGCCAAACACTTCTTGGACGAGTTCGGCGCGCTGGCCCATCATTTCCTCCAACAGTTGCCCGAGATGCTCCTCGTCAGCTTCGCCCAGCTCGGGGCACCCGGGTGGCAGCCAGACTGACACGGCCTCGTAGGCCGGCGTCATCCACACCCACTCATGAGCGACTGCACTACCGACCAGGATTTGGAACCACGCCCCGTGCTGAGTCCTGCGTTGTAAGGGGTCAGAAAAGACCCAGCCCCACACAGGATCCATAAAGAAGGCCTCCACGAGTGTCTTCGTGATTCCCGACGTATCGGCGGGTCCTGCAACCTGAGGGTTCACGCGTGCGCCTCCGAAGCTCATTTCGCCTTGGAGCCTAAGCCGCCGGAGCCCGGTCGAAGGAGTCCACTCCTTGGCGGTTGAGTGGTCGCGGTGTGAGACTGCCCCCGACCGGCGATCTCACCGAGTCACGTTGCCGGCGATCTCACCGAGTCACCTTGCCGGCGATCCTGCCCGTTGGCTATCCGTGCAAGGCGACCTTCCTCAAGAATGGAATGAGGTGTTGGAGGAAGGCGTTGTTTGGGTACGCTCCAGCAGGGTCATTGTGGGCATAGGTGCTCTGACGGTTGATCAGGGTGAGGTTCGTCACGGGAATGCCGGACTGCTGGGCCAAGGCCGTCGTGGAATCGAGCACACCCTGTCCTCCGAGGCGCGCACCAAAGGCGTAGATCAGCAGACCCTTGGGAAGCGCGTCGCCCATAGTGGCGTGCATGTCGAGCACGCTCTGGGCTGGATTGGCGTTCCCGTTCGCCACCGCTCCGGTGTCGTCAGTCAGACGTTGGGGGAAGTACCACTCGGTGCCGTCGGCACTTTGGATCCCTTCACCCGAAAACATCGCGGCGAAACGACGGATGGGCGTGAGCGCTCCTGATCCGTTCCATCCGTGGACAGGCCCGCCTCCAGCGATCCCCTGACCGAGGTGGGCTTGGGCAGCTACCAGGCTCGGCGGGGAGGTGGCCACATTCAGGGCGTAGCCGTACTGGCCCAGGTTCGTCACCCGCACCGGTGGGACGATGTCGGATGGAAGCAGTCCCGACGACTGTCCCAAGGATGGTGCGTTCGGATCCTGATACGCAGATGCCGCCCCCGTGGCTTCAAACAGACCTGCGTAAGGAGCGGTGATGCCCCCGAACGAGAGCCAGGGTGAGGAACCTGGTGCGTCCAGCGCCTGGAGGTCTTGAGTCGCCTCCTGTGCGCTGACAGAAGTCGGGCTGCTCGCGCCATCGATGTAGACGAGGCCGGAAAGGTCGTCGGCTCCAGCTCTTCCACTGAAGTCCCAGGTGGCATAGGCGGTTACCACCGACCCACCGAGCGAATGACCGCCGAGGACGACGCGGCCCCCGAGCCTCTTCGCCGAATCGATCACCACGTGGAGGTCCTGCACGGCGACGTTCATCCCCCATTGGCTGGCGAACGTGACACTGGAGTTGGGAATCAGCTGGAAGTGGTTGGTGATGCTCGGGTCCTTCAGGTAGCCGAGGTAGTAGTTGAACAGTTGAGTCGTCGTCACCTCGTGTTCCTTGTACAAATTCAGTTCCGACTGGTCCTCCAGGAGATTCTCCCGGCGTTCTACTGACCACACCTGCCAACCACTGGTCTTGGAGACGATCCACCTGGCGAGTGGGACGAAGTAGGTGCTCCCGGCTGAAGTCCCCGGTTCCAACACCAGGACATTCTTCGCACCACTGGGCCCCACTTTGAGAATTCCCACCTTGTTGTATTGGGAGGGGGTACCCGGAGCAGCGAAGCTGTCCATCCAGGTGACGTGAAGAGGGGTGGTTGACGGGGTTGTGGGCGCAGCGGACGCTGAGCGGGTTCCACTGGTTGAAACGAGCAGGACCAGACTCACAGCTGCGATCGTGAGCAATGCCGGGCGCTTCGTGATTCGGATGACCATGCGAACGGTCTAGCACCGCTGTCCGGCCGCGGTCGGGCCAGACAAGACGTCACCAGCGGCCGCCCCCAATCACCCGCAGAAAAGACCATTCCACCGCGCCGAGAAGGTCAGTCCTCGGCTGCTTGGCCGAGGGCGGGGATCAACAGCATCTCAGCCGCTGGGGACAGGATCTCACCTCACCTGAGGCAGCCGAGCACCTGTAATAGGGTCCAAAGTCCCTATCCACGGTTCGCTCCGCCCGTCACAGTTTCCAATGGAGATTGACGTCCACATCATCGTGACGACAGGCGAGAGGAGCCGGAACCGTGGAGTTCACCCCATACAGCCCCGACATGGAGTTCACCGACACCGGGCACGCGGTCTTCGACTGCGACTTCCACTTCTACGAAACCGCCGAGTCCTTCACCCGGTACCTACCCGAGGAGTACTCGGGGCTGTTGCGTCTGGCGGATATCGACGGACGAACGAAAATGATCGTGCGGGGCCGGGTTTCGGACTACATACCCAATCCCACGTTCGAGGTAGTGGCCGCACCAGGCTCGGGCTTCGAGTACTTCTCTGGCCGCAACACCGAAGGCAAGAGCTTCCGCGAGATCGTGAAGCCCATGCGGGCCATCCCCGAATTCACCGACCGCGAGGCGCGGCTGGCGCTCATCGACCGCATGCACATCCGGGCGATCGTGAACTTCCCCACCCTCGCCTCGACCATCGAGGTCAATTTCATGGACGATCCGGTCGCTACCCAGGTCCTGATTCACGCCTTCAACCAGTGGATGTACGACGACTGGGGATTCGATTTCGGCGGTCGCATCTACTCCACCCCGGTCATGAACCTCGCGACGGCCGAGGGAGCGGTGCGGGAGCTCGAGTGGGCGCTCGAGCGTGGTGCCAAGACCGTGCTCGTCCGCCCGGCGCCCGTGGCCGGATATCGGGGATCGAAGTCGCCATTCCTACCTGAGCTCGATCCCTTCTGGGCCCGGATCCAGGAGGCCGGCATCCCGGTCATGTTCCACGCCTCGGACTCGGGCTACGTGAAGTATTCGAACGACTGGACTGGCGGGGACCGTGAGATGCGCCCGTTCGAGTACAGCCTGTTCGAGTCGATGTCCCAGACCCACCGACCGATCATGGATACCGTCTTTTCGGCTGTTGGTCACGGGATGCTGTCGCGATTCCCGAACGTGCGGATCGCGTCCATTGAGTGCGGTAGTGCGTGGATCACCTGGGTGGTGGAGACGCTGAAGATCCAGTATGGGAAGACTCCACAGCTGTTTGCCGAGCATCCCCTCGACGTGCTGAAGCGGTCGCTCTACGTCGCCCCGTACTGGGAGGATCCGCTCGAGCCACTCGCCGACGCCATCGGGTTCGACCACATCCTCTTCAACTCGGACTGGCCCCATCCCGAAGGGATCGCCGATCCCAACGAGTACGCCGTCTACGTCCGGGACGAGCTCGGCTTGCCCGACGCCGACATCGCCAAGGTGATGGGCGAGAACATGTTCGCCCTCATGGGCGTGGCCGCCTGAGGTACTTGGCGCCACGGACGCCGCCATTTCCCCGGCTGGCGACTCGGGCCGTACGGAGACCTGCTCAACGGTCCGTGCTTGACTGTCTGCTGCCGGCACGCCGCTACCCACATTCGCCTTTCGAGCCTAGATTTGGAGTTCGCGCCGGCCAATCTGTCCGGTCAGAACAAGGGGGAACGGGAAGTGGCCGACGAAGGCGTACTGGACCAGTGGGTCGAGCAATGGATGGCGGAGAACCCGATGATGGCCAACCCGCTCGAGGAGTTCACACCGGAGATACTGGCGCTGGCCAGGGGACCGGTCGGTGCGCCCCCGACCCGGGAGATCGCCCATATCGACGACGAGAGGGTCGGCGACGTTCCCATCCGTATCTATAGGTCTGAGGAGCAGCCCGTCGGCATTCTGGTCTATTTCCACGGCGGCGGATTCGTCCTCGGCAGCATCGGCCTCATGGACAACGTGGCTCGGGAGCTGGCCTATGCCTCTGGTGCCGTTGTGATCTCGGTGGAGTATCGACTGGCCCCGGAACATCCCTACCCGGCCGGTCTCGACGACTGCACGGCGGTTACCAGGTGGGCGATCGCCAATGCCAAGCGGTTTGGGGTTCCGACCGGCGCCGTGGCCGTCGCCGGGGAGAGTGCCGGCGGAAATCTGGCCGCGGCCGTCTCCATAAGGCTACGGGACGAAGGCGACGTGGCTTTGGCCGGCCAGGTGCTCATCTACCCAGCTACCGCAGGATCGAGGATCACCCAGTCGCGAGAGGAGTTCGACGGATTGGTGATTAGCCTCAGGGCCAGCGACTACTACTGGAACTCCTATGCGGCCGGCCGGGATCTCGACACTGATCCCTACGCCGCCCCGTTGTCGGCTACCTCGTTCGTCAGCCTGCCGCCGGCCCTGGTTGTACTCGGTGGGTGCGACATGCTCCGCGACGAGGGCCGCCACTACGCCGCTCTCTTACGCGGCGGAGGGGTTCCGGTGGAGGAGGCCTGCTACCCCGGTCAGCCCCACGGCTTCGTCAATTTTGAGTTTCCGGCGGCTGCCGAAGCATTCGAGCTGATCGGGCGTTGGCTACGCCAGACGCTGGTGGCACCTGCTGACTCCTAGGAACTAGGAACCATCGGTTCTTTGTCCCACCCATCGCTGTAGTCGTGAGGGTAGTGGTGGCTGGCGGAACGCCGACCGGTAGGTCCCGGACGAGGTTGAACACCAGCGGCGGCATCCGCACTCACAACGGCTGTCTAGAACCGCCGGACCATCGGCGACCTTGAGCTCGAGGCGGACCTCCGGCTCGATGCGGTGTCCGTAATGGACGACGTTCGATCGTGAGTCACCAGGGCGACACACCCACTGCAACCCGGACGACAGACAGTTCCGTGTCCTTGCCGCACCATTGGAAGAAGCGAGCCAATAAGGGAGGAGCAATGTCGAAGACTCTTGACATCGACAGAGAGATACCGGGGGATTCACACGGATCCAGCGTCGGCCTACGCACCCGTTTGCCTGACGGCGCAGCCGAACCGGGCCAGAACCAGCGAGCACCCGGTGAGGCGCGCACTGTGACGGTGCACACTGAACTCGACGCGCACGGGGATCTCGTAGTGAGGGGATACGAACTGGGGCACCTCGCCCCGGGATCGGAGGTCACCGTGGCAGTCGCGCATATTCCTCCGACGAATTCGAGACAGCGAGTGGTCAGACTCACGATCTGGACTGCTCTTGCGATTGTCGGATGGATCATGATGCTCGCATCCTTCGGGAAGCAGTGGCCCTGGACGGGGTTCAGAGGCGTCACGCTGTGGGCTTGGATGAGTGCCATCGTCGGGCCGCTGGCCGTCGCCGTTCTGACGATCCGCCTCCTTACGGGTGACAGAATGCGACGCTTCTGGCACCGGGGAGCACTAGCTGCCACTGCAGTGTTCGCGTCGCTCGTCATATGCGGGTACTGGCGCAGCTGGGCCTGGACCGGGTGGACTGACAAGCAACTGTGGGACTGGCTGACGCTGCTCCTGTTTCCCATCGCGCTCCTTCTTCTTCCCGATTGGATTCACAGCTGTCGCAGCCTGAAGGTCCGGCACTATGTCGTTGCCGCCATGGGCGCAGCAGCTTTTACCATCCTGGTGTTCGGCGGTTACAACTGGCAGTGGAATTGGACAGGATTTACCGGCAACACGTTCCAGCAGTGGTTGACACTCCTCATCGTGCCCTTCCTACTTCCTGCCGCCTGCTGCATGATCCGCACCCACGAACTCGAGGCCCGCACCAAAGATCCATAAGGTACGCCGGTCGGTGCGTTCGGGGTGATCGACCGTGATCTGCCCCTGGCGCTCTCGGAACGGATTGCCTGTCGTCATGTTCCCGTCCGACACCTGCTTCCTGATCCGGGATCCAGCCTTACCCTGGCCCACATTCCCGGATAGGGGTGCCCACGTCGGGAAGCCTTGTGACCGACCCTGGCTGACGTGGAACTCAGCTCTGGAGGCTGAGGCCGCAGTTCGGTCAGAATGCCCCGATCCCGTCGGGGCTGCCCAATCCAGTGGGCCCATCCCAGCCGACACCGGCGGTGCACAAGGCCGAGCCGCAGGAACTATTGCTGCCGGAGGCAATGTCGAACAGATCACCCGGTGCAGCAACGTAGAGACCAGAGGCTGCCGTGGCACCTCCCAAACCGCCGGCTAGCGCGTAGACCCCGGCGATGATTTGGGTCGACACGCTGGTGCCTCCGAATACCGTCCAACCCCGGAGGCCGTAGGTGTCATAGACGGCCACTCCCGTGTTGGGGTCAGCGACTGCCGCCACGTCGGCGACGGCACGCTTCGTGCAGACACCCGTTATGTTGCTCAGCTGAGCCTGCCAGGTGGGCTGACGCTCCACGGCCGAGCAGCCGCTGCCCGCGTCTGACCAGGCAGTCTCGCTCCAACCACGGCTCGAGCCGCTGGCCGGCGAGAGTGTCGTCCCACCCACGGCGATCACGTCGGGAGAGGAGGCCGGATAGCTGACGCCGTAGCCGGCATCACCGGTCGCTGCTGTGATGGCGATGCCGGGATGACTGTAGTAGCTGTCGTAGCTGGTCTCGGAGGTCGACTCACTGCCCCCGTAGCTGTTTCCAATAGACACCGGCTTAGCCGCGGCCGCAGCATTTTCAGCGGTTCCCAGATTGGCGAAGGTGGGTGACTGGGCCTCAACCAGCAAGATATTGCACCGAGGACAGATCGCCGAGACCATATCCAAGTCGAGCGAGATCTCCTCGGACCAACTCGTACTGCCCGACGGCAGCGGCCGCTGCTGCCCGTTCTGGTTGACCTTGGTGAAGGTGACGCACCCGGTGACCACCGATCCGCCACAGACGGGTTCGAGGCCCCATTCGGCGCGATAGGTCGAAAGGTTGGACAGCGCATAAGGGTCGTCATAGGCGTCCACAATTGCTACCGTCTCTCCCGTCCCGTCAGCCGCACTGGCCGTAGTCAGGCCGTAGGCTTGCTGCAGCTCGACGGGGGCGTAACCGGAGGGGGTGGAGGGCGCCGGAGGGCTCCCGCGCCCGGGAGACCGGGCTGGCCCGAGGTGGTGGCCTTGCCACGCAGCGGGGTTGTCCAGTTGGATGGCGCTGCAGGAGGCGGCAGCGCTCACGCCTCCGCTGCCAGCGGCGCCACAGCTGCCCGACCACCCGGTCGGCCAGGCCCAACCGCCGCCAGGACCGGGGCCTTGCCCCGGCCGACCGATTGGTGACGCCACACCAGCCACAGGGAAGATGAGTGCGACCGCCAGTACCGACAGTCCGACAGTCGCCAACATCGCTCGAGGTCGCATATCCGCCCGTCCTTGTGGTCGCAGCCCACACCGCCGTTTGCGGCACCCGGCCCGGCCGTGACCGTACTTTCGAGGGGACTTTGTGTCAACGACGGGGTGAGGAGCCCTCTCAGGTCCGGCGCCTGGAAACGCTCGGTGGCGGGATGTCATGAGTTTCACCTGGTCGCACCACATGGGTGGCCTACGAGTCCGAGATTCGCCCTCGACGGTGGAAGAGAAACGGGACCGCTGATGTTCAATCGATCATGAAGCGCATCGGGTTCTTGTCGTTCGGCCATTGGACGCCATCCGCGCAATCGCAGGCCCGCTCGGCGTCCGACGTCCTGCTGCAATCGATAGACCTCGCGGTCGCGGCCGAGGAGCTCGGTGCCGATGGGGCGTACTTCCGAGTGCACCACTTCGCCAACCAGCTCTCCTCACCGTTTCCGCTACTGGCCGCCGTGGGCGCCAGGACCAGCACGATCGAGATCGGGACCGGCGTGATCGATATGCGCTACGAGAACCCGCTGTACATGGCCGAGGATGCCGGCTCCGCTGATCTCATCTCGGGAGGTCGTCTGCAACTGGGCATAAGCCGTGGGTCCCCGGAGCAGGTCGTCGAGGGGTACCGCTACTTTGGCTACATCCCAGACGAAGGTGATGGCCCAGCCGACATGGCTCGCGAGCACACGCGTGTCTTTCTCGAGGTTCTCAAGGGAGATGGCTTTGCCGAACCGAACCCGCGGCCGATGTTTCCCAACCCACCCGGACTGCTTCGCGTCGAGCCTCACTCCGATGGTCTGCGCGAGCGGATCTGGTGGGGCGCCGGAACTCGGAAGACCGCCGAGTGGGCCGCCGAACAGGGGATGAACCTGATGAGCTCGACGCTTCTGAGCGAGGACACCGGGGTGCCCTTCCACCAGCTGCAGGCCGAACAGATCGATCGATTTCGTAAGGCCTGGGCCAACGCCCGCCATGCCCGCCAACCCCGAATCTCGGTCAGTCGCAGCATCTTCCCAATCGTCAACGACCTCGACCGCGCCTACTTCGGCCGCGAAGGCGACTCCGAAGACCAGGTCGGGTTCATCGATGGGGGCAAGGCACGCTTTGGCAAGACCTACGCCGCGGAGCCAAAGGTCCTCCTCGGGCAGCTGGCCCAGGATGAAGCCATCGCCGCCGCTGATACCTTGCTCTTGACGATTCCCAACCAGCTCGGTGTCGACTACTGCGCCCACGTTCTTGACTCGGTGTTGAGCGATCTCGCACCGGAGCTCGGCTGGCGCTGAGTTATCCGGCACTCTCGCCGGGACGCGCGTCCACGGCTCCCAAGAGTGAAGCGAGGATTTTGATGTCCGACAAACTGACAACCTGCTTGTGGTTCGATCACGGTGAGGCTCGTAGGGCAGCCGAGTTCTTCGCCACGACCTTTCCCAACAGCCACGTCGACGAAATCCGCGTAGCTCCGTCGGATTACCCCGACGGATCGGCCGGGGACGAGCTCACGGTCGAATTCACCGTTCTCGGCCGATCATTCGTAGGTCTCAACGGTGGACCGAACTTCGTCCCGAACGAGGCAGTCAGCTTCATGGTGCTGACCGACGACCAGGCCGAAACCGACCGGTATTGGAACGCGATCGTCGGCAACGGCGGTGAGGAGAGCGCGTGTGGCTGGTGCAGAGACCGGTGGGGCTTCTCGTGGCAAATCACGCCTCGAGCATTGCTGGAGGTGATGAGCAGCCACGACGAGGCTGCTGCGAAGCGGGCTACGCACGCGATGATGACGATGACGAAGATCGACATCGTTGCCATCGAAGCCGCGGCCCGAGGATCAACGCAGCTCCCTTCGGGCTGAGGCACCACATGGTCTGCGAGGTACTCCGCACCGGCGGTGCCGCGTCCGGGTTGGTGATGGCACCATGATGCGAACGAAGCCGGGTCTAACTAACCGGTCCGACGACCCGGTGGGTGCCAACGTGGAAATGAGGTGCAGCCGGGCAGGGTCCGACACTGGCAGGTGCCTGGGGGAAGTCACCGCCAACATGAGCGGACGGAAGTGGACGCCCGGCGACCGAACCTGACTCAAGACGAACCCAGCTCCAGAGACTGAGGATTCGCTCGAACTGGGCCATCGGTGCCGAGGTCTGCGAGCTGGTACTGGCAGCGTCAGATCTCGAACGGTGCAGCCCAGCTTGGCTGACGACCCTCGACCTACCCCCGGTCATCTTCGGCATGGCAACAGAACGCGTAGTTCCGATATGGTGAGGAGCGGCGCCGGCGGCCTTAGCGGAGTCCAACAGGCCCGCTGGCGGGAGCGTGGAGTATGGACCTCGACGACTGGAATACAGTTCTCCCCGATCGTGAGGACGTCGAATCCATCACTGCCGTCGACGGTTCCTCGTCTTCTTCCGATGAGGAGTGGCCACCGATGCCCGCTCTCGTCCCCATCGTCCACTCGGCTGAGTCTCCAGGATGGCGCGTCGACCACGAGGCACCCGGTTGGCTTCGCTATTGGGACGGACAGCACTGGACCCGTTACTCCACCCCGCAGATCGCGCCCCGAGCCATTCCCGGTATGAAGCAGACCAGGACGGCCGACGATCGAGCTAAGACGTGGGTGACGGCACTGGGTGCGGTTCTTTTCGCCGTCGCGCTTATCGCAGCAGTACTTCCTACCAACAAGAACTCGGCTGAGCCTAGGGCGATGAGAATCAGTACGACGACAACTCCGGCATCGTCCGATGCTCAACAGCCGCCAACGGCCGCGAATGCCGCTCAACCGACAACTCCCTCGGCAGCAACTTCGCCGGTCACGAGTGCCCCACGGCCGGCGCCAACCCTGCCAGCGATCAACCCAAGCCCCAACGCTTCCCACTTCGTGTCGGACCTGGGGCGGGTCGGCAGTGATGAGACCGCCATTGCCGACGATGCCGGCGCCGCCGAAAGCTCGGGCAACCTGGCGCAGGTCGGAACCGAATGCGGGATTTTATCGACCGACCTTGCAACCCTCCGAGGAGACACCGTTCCGAACACCCTGACGCCCGTTGAGCAGACTGGATTGACCAGCATCGAGGGCGACCTCACGGATGCAGCCAACGAATGCGCGCAAGGGGTAGCCAACCACGAGACGGCCAGCATCATCTCCGCCATCACTCTGTTCTCTTCGGCGGGCAGTCTCATCAATCAGCTCGACAGCCAATTGTCCTAGCCGACGCGGCGTCTGATCTCGCGGTCATCGAGTTCTTGTTAACGCGAGCCTACGGGTACACGCTGAACTCAGCACCGGGATCTCACCTGTGGTCAAAACGTCGGTAACGCCCCCGGGCCATAGGCTGGATCTCAGCGACGCGCGGGTGTGTGCCAGGGAGGCCGGCATGGAGTCGCCAGATGCTCCAGGGTGAGTCAAGCCAGGGCGCGTTCGAGGACGACGACACATTCGTCCGGTTGACTCTCGAAACCGGTGTGGCCCCCTGGAAACTCGATCAGATTCGTGTCCAAGCGGTCGGCAAGCGCGAGAGCCGTGCGATGAGGGAACTCGCCCTTGGAGGCCGCTCCAGCGGCGATGATGAGTCGGGTCGGTGCCGCTGCCAGGGCAGAGAAGTCAGGTTGGTAGAGGGCAATGGGCAGGAGACCATGGCCGAAAAAGCGCTCGCTCATCGCCACCTCCGCGGCCGAGGGCGGTTGGGGATCGGAGGGTTGATCCTGACCGGAGTCGATCGTGAAACCGACGAAGGAAGCGAATCTCCGCCAGGCGGCGCTAATGCCGCTGTCGTAGAAGGTGTCGTAGATCTCGTGCATTCCCGTGCGCGCTTCCTCGGCTTCCGGCAGGAGTAACGCGAGTGGTGGCTCGTGGGCAACGAGCGTTCGTACGTGGCCCGGGAAGCGGGCAACCAGCGCGAGTCCCGTGACCGCGCCTCCGCTGCTGCCGAACACGTACGCGGGCACGTCCCCAACCGCCGCCTCCAGGACGCGACGTGCATCGTCGGCCAGCAGGTCTGGATCGGCATCTTGGTCTGGATCGTCGATCGTGCTGCGTGCGAATCCTCGTGGGTCAAAGGTGATGACCTTGTAGGACTCGGCGAGCGACGATGCGATCAAGGCGAAGCCCGCAGCACCCATGGGGTGGCCGACGAACATGAGTGCAGGGCCTGCGCCTTGCACCTCGTAGACCAACTGCGCACCCGGGACCTCCAGCGTGTGGCTCGCAGGTGGCGACATTGCGCTCCTTTCCTCGGCGGGGTGGTTCAGGCCATGTTGTCAGGTCGAGGGTGTCCCACGGTGTCCGCCGACCTCGAAAGGCCCGCGTGCCACCGCTGTGGAGCACCTACGGAGTCAGGAAGACCTGAGCTGCTGCACCCTTTGGTGGACAATTACCCGAAAAACTCCTCCTCGAGCGCCGCGCACAGCCCGTGGTACACGGCCAGGTGGAGCTCTTGGACGCGGGCCACCTCTCGAGCGGGGACCTTCACCCACACGTCGGCCAGGTCTCCGAGAGGATCACCGGGGTCACCCGTGAGGGCAAGCACACGCACACCTGCCGCCCTTGCCGCGATGGCGGCGAGCACTATGTTTCGAGATCGTCCCGACGTCGACAGTGCCCAAAACGTGTCGCCGGGGCGACCATAACCGTTCACTTGCTGCGCAATCGCCATGTCGGCGGCAGTGTCGTTGGCCACCGCGGTGAGGAGGCCGGTTTGGCTGGTGAGGCTGACGGCCCGTAAGGCCAGTTCGAGCCGATCGGCCAGATAAGCGGCATCCTCGGCGAGGTCGGAGGGTGCGGCCGCGGCCAGTGCGCTGCGGATGTCGGCAGGCACGGGACGGCGCCGCTCCATTCCCTTCATCAACTCTCCGACGATGTGCTCAGCGTCGGCTGCGCTCCCTCCATTTCCTCCTACATAGACGGTCCCGCCTCCGGCGAATGTCCGGACCAGGAGACCGAAGGCCGCGTCGAGCTGGTCCGCCATCGGCACCAGCTCAGGGTGGCGCTCCACCAGATCGCTGAGGCGCGCCGGCAATGAGCTCATGGAACGCGGTCGGCCACGCCCGACGAGGGAGCCGGCGCGTGGATGTCCAGGTCGAGCTCGGGGATATCGAGGTCCCGCACCGGTATCTCCGGATCGTCTGAGACGAAAAGGGTGCGCACCTGATGGGGACCGAGGTCGCCCACCCACGACCGGTCGTGGACGGGAAGTGTCACCCGCGCCCTACTACTCCTCCCAGAGACCTCCCACACCCGGAGCACGGTACCCGAACCCGTCTCGGCGCGTTTGACGACCGGCACCATCACGCTGTCGCCCTCCACCTCGAGTGCGCTGGCTTCGGATCCGAGGTGCCCCCGATGCCAGGTGTCGAGGACCACCGGCAATTCGACCCGATGTTCGTCGGCCATCCGGGCGACCTGGGCCCCAGCCCATGTGCCGAGATGGGGTGTGAGGCGGAAACGCATCCGGTGGAGGCCCTGGTCGGTGGCCGGATATCCGTCAGGATCCTCCTTGCCCCACCCCCACCCGTGGTCCGAAACCCTGGGGCTCCGCAGTGCCGTGAGGCGCAACCGGGCACCGAGAACGTCGTAACCTCCGGCCGTGTCCGAGGTGCAAGCCAGCCCGCGACGCCCGTCGGAGAGGTCGATCCAGTGCACCATGGCCTCTTCGTGACCGGAGCACGGTCGCTCGACGAAGCCGTACGGAGCACCCGCCGCGCTGGCGGGATCGGAGAACAGGGTCGGGACCACGACCTTCATGACCCGCGCCGACTCATGCCACTCGACGGTGATGCGCAGTTCCACGAACATGCGACCCTGGTACAGGGACACCTCCTGGACCACTGTGGAGCGGCCGAGCGACCACGCACTCCTGACCGTGGATCTGACCGGGCCGTCCTCCACAACAGCAACACCCACCAGTTCACCGGACCGCTCGTCCCCCTCGTAGCGGGCAATCCCGTGGGACCAGGTGTCACTCGTGTCCTCAATCACAACAGGACGCACGCCACCGTCTCCGATCAGTTCCCAGTCCTCCGCTTCCTCACCCTCGCTCGCCACGACAAGACTGGCCAGGGCGCCGGAACGGGGGTCAATAACCACTCGAAGGAGACCGTTGCTCAAGGTGGTGCCGCCATCCGCCCCGGCCGTTGGCGCCGCCGCCGGTCCGTTCCCCGCCGGCGTCTCGGGTTCGGGGTCGACCACATGGAGCCAGAACCGGCGGTAGCCGAATGCTGGCACCGGCAGCTGCATGATGCTGCGCGTGGGACGGTAGGTCACCTCACCCGAGGGGATCTGTTGCACCGCGTGCCGGTCGCCCGAGGCCGAGGTGGCCACGGACACCGGATGAGGGATGGATACGATCCCCGTCACCGGCCACGACAGAGGGTTGAAGACGACCAGGGGCAGGGGAATCCCCGACATCGAGGTCTCGAGGCCCTCGGCGGTCTCGGCACCGGCCACCCAGGTGTCGACGGATTCGACGATCGTGTGGGCAGCCAACGTGGCCAGGCGGTCTGCCCGCGACTCGGCTGCGGTCAACAGCTGCTCGACAGCGGAGGTGGCGGGGTCGGTCGTTGTTCCGCCCAGGGCGTCGTGGAATTGGGCGAACAGTACGCCGCGCCAGGCCTCGGCCAGCTCCTCTTGTACGTCCGCGGCCCCGCCCGGTCAGGGCCCGGCACAGCTCGGCCATCTTCTCTGCCGTGACCAGGGCATCCTCGGCCCGGGCGTTTCCCCGCTTGAGCGACGCCCGAACCGAATAGCAGCCGACCGCGTGCCACTGAAGCTCGCCGGTGACAGACGGGAGGTCCACATCCCCGCGTGCCACGGCCCCACGTAGGTCCTCGAAGTAGGCAACGGGGCCGCTGAAGGTAATGGAACCGGTGCTCGTGGTCGACAGATCGCGGATCGTCCCCACGGCCAGACGGGTCGGTCCTCCGCCGTGGTCGCCCACCCCGAAGAACGCCATGAGCGGATAGCCGAGTTCACGACTTCTCTTGAGCAACTCGGCGCTGCGCTTGCGGATGAACTCGTCCTCGTGACTTCCTTCGGTCGAGTACTCATACGGGATCCGGTAGGCGGGTAGGGCCGTCCCGTCCACGCCCTCCCACAAGAAGGCAGGGCCGTCGATCTGCTTCTCATGCTCCCCGGGTCGCATCATCACGTACGCCCCGATGCCGCTGGCGGCCAGCAGTTGGGGCAGCGTGCCCGCATGGCCGAAGGAGTCGATGTTGTAGCCGACGGTGGCGGTGATCCCGAGGTGCTCCGCCAGGTATCGCTGGCCGTAGAGGAATTGGCGGCACACCGACTCACCACTGGGCAGGTTGCAATCAGGCTCCACCCACTGGCCGCCCGTGACGATCCAGCGCTGTTGGTCCACCAGCTCCCTGATGCGTCCGAACAGCTCCGGCGAGACTTGCTCGACCCACTGGTAGTAACTGGCGGAACTCGCGGTGAACACAAGAGCGGGCTCCTCGTCGAGCCGGTCCACAGCCGAACGAAATGTCTGGAGGACTTCGTGCATTCCCTCCCTCCAATCCCAAATCCACATGGCGTCGATGTGGGCGTTTCCCACCATGTGCAAACGAGCTGGTAACGGGTGGTGGTCGCGGTTCATCTCACGGCCCTCCTCGTAGGATCACTGCCCCATCTTGGTTGCCTGCCACGACCCGATCCACTCGAAACAACAGGTGAATCCGTCATCGACAGCTCGACGAGTCGGAGAGTACGCAACGCTGGTCGTTTACGGCCCGCTCAGCCGAGGACCTCTCGCGAGTTTCAAGCTGCCACAACTCGGACCGCTCGGACCTGACTCAGTCCGTTTGAGCGGAGGACGTCAGCTTCGGGATTGTGGCCATCCGGACTTCCCACCGGAGTCCGGCGGAAGCAATGCATGACCATGCTCGATGATCGCTGTGGCGGCGGGATGCCGCGGGGACACGGTTCCACGGCTCAGTCATGCGTCGAGTGCTCCGCCAGCTCGCGAAACGCCTCCGGGACGCGGTTACCATCCGCAAGCAGAATGGCGGCGTACCCCACTGCGGCCCGACCGAACTTCTTTCGAATAGCGTCGACCGATCGATCCGCACCCCAGCGAGCCGACCCTGCGGTAGAGCCCGGATGACGCTCCACCTGCTCCTCGCGGGGCGTAAGTGGTAACTCCAGCTGCAGTGAGTGCTCATTGCGCAAGTTGGAAACTGAAACTGCTAGGAGCGTGATCTCGCGTTCGTGTGCATGATCGGCGATAGCAGCGAGGGCCAACTGCGTGGCCACTTCGGTCAAGGTCAAGGTCGTCGAGATGGGCACCGGCAGCGTGACAGACCGGGTCACTGATTGGAGGCGGGCGAAGCGGACACGGACGGTAATGGTTCGCCCAGCCTGGTTGGCGCCACGGAGGCGTGCAGCCACCCGGTCGGCCAGGTAGCCGAGGGTCTCCCTGATCAGGGGTGGCGTAGGAAGGCGGCGACCGAGCGCAGATTGGGCACCCACTGACTTTGCTCGCCGAGGGCGCTCCACCTGACGAGGATCGATGTTGGCCGACAACGACGCCAACTTGCTGCCCGTGGCCTCGCCTAGCAGGCGCTCGAGGATGGGGCTGTCCGTGGCAGCCAACTGCCCGATCGTGTCAATGCCTGCTCGGTGGAGGAGGTCTTCGGTGACTTGTCCGACACCCCAGATCAACCTCACCGGCAGGGGATCAAGGAAGGCCCGCTCCCCGGCGGGCTCGACCACGACCAGGCCGTCCGGCTTTGCCACCTGTGACGCCACCTTGGCCAAGTGCTTGGTCCGAGCCACACCGATGGACAACGGGAGACCTATCTCATCCCGCACGCGCTCCCGGATGCTGGCGGCCATACAGCGAGGGGAGCCGAACAGGTGAACGGCTCCGGCAACATCAAGAAAACCTTCGTCGATGGATATCCTCTCAACCAGTGGAGTGAAGTCGTAGAACACCGCGATCACCGCATCACCCAGACGTTGATACTCCTGGAAGTGGCCGGTGACGAACCGGATCGAGGGGCAAAGCTGCTGGGCCCTCCAGCCGGACATTCCACCCCGGACTCCGTAGGCCCTGGCCTCGTATGAAGCAGCCAGGACTACACCGCCGCCGACGGCGATGGGTCGGCCCTTCAGTGACGGATCGAGGAGTTGCTCGACCGACGCGTAAAAGGCGTCGAGGTCAGCATGAAGGATCGTCGCTGAGCCCGCAGGTCTCACCCCTATCAGTTTAGTCGAACATATGTTCGTCTGCACCGGCGAGTGATCGATCCCACGAGTCGTTCCACGGTTCATCAGAGGAGCGAGATGCAACGCACTCCCCCCAAGGGCTCGGAAAGCCGGTCCGCATGAGGAACGGTCACGGGGCCCCACTCACCACACCCGGAGCGATGTCGACCTGGCACGATCAGGCGGTGGCGACGGCAATCCATAAGGAGCGATCAACCAAGGGCACGATTCTGTCGATAGTCGACAGGTGCAAGAGCAACCGAATTCCGATGACGTGTACGCACGCCACGATTCCTCGGCCCTCCGGCCCGGAAGGCTCTGACCGTGCGGAGGATGGCGACGGTTGCAGGGCTGTCTCTGGCAGCCATGTTGATGACCTCGTGCACCCCGACGGCCTCTGTCGGGGATCGAGGGACAACGACGACGACCAGCGCGTCGACGACCACTACGACGACGCCCTGTCCACCGGCGGGGCCCGGCGCTGACTGGACCAACTGCAACTTGGCCGGCGCCAATTTAACGGGGGCTGACCTACGTGGCGCCAACCTCAATGAGACTGACCTCGGGCTTGCCAACCTCGGTGGGGCCAACCTCAGCAACGCTCAGTTCAACGGCACCTACTTCACGTCGGCGAATTTCACCGGTGCGAACCTAACGGATGCAGCGTTCAACTCCATCAATGGCCCCGGTGGTACGCCCGAAGAGAACACGGGTGTCGGCCCCGGCTCCGTCTTCACCGATGCCAATCTCACGGGCACGGTATTCCTTTCCGTCGGGATCGGCGAAGCGAACTTCACTGATGCCAATCTCACCGGAGCGATGTTCCAGTCTGCCAACCTGAGAGACGTCAACTTCACCAGTGCCAATCTCACCGACGTCAAGTTTGTCAACGGCACCGACCTCACGGGGGCCAGGTTCACCGGCGCTAGCCTCTCGGTCGTTGCATCGTGGATCGATGTGACGTGCCCCGATGGAACGAACAGCGACAACGACGGAGCCACCTGCGCCAACGATCTCGGTTGACCACGAGTGCCCCAGAATGCTCAGCCACTTCGCCGTAACGCGGTGACTCCGACTGCCGAAATGAGTGCAACAATCTGGTTTCTGGACTGGTCGCAATCGATTGCACAACGGTGCTCGTCACAGGGAGTTACCGATGGATGCTGACATCGTGTTTGATCGGGTCCGACGAATACCGGTTGGGTTCGTGACGACCTACGGTGCCTTGACGCCGGGTGCGCCGCGTCGGGCCGGCAGACTGCTGTCACAGGCGCCATCCGGGATCCCTTGGTGGCGGGTCGTTCGTTCAGACGGCACGCTGGCCAAAGGGTCAGAGCAGCAGCGCCTATTGATGGCCGAAGGTGTTCCCATGCGTGGCAGTCGGGTCATCATGAAGGAGGCGTTCGTCCCGGCCGATGTTCTCCTCTAGGCGATTTGAGGGGCGACGGGAATTCGGAAAGGAGCGGGAGCCTGTCCTCTATGGCTCCTTAAGTAGGCCCTTTTGAGGGTATTCCACGGTGCCGGATATGAGCACTCCATGGCGGTGCCGAGCCGAGGGGTGGCGGCTCACCCCTGGGTGGTGCCTCTGCAACTCTGGTCTTGATGGTCTCGCGACGCCGGGCTCGTTGGCTGTCGGGCTCAGGATTTCGTCGGGTCGATTCCGGTCCCGCCGGTGTTCCCGCTGTTACCGGCTCGGGTGACGTCCTGGCCGCTGCCACCGTTGCCAGAGCTCCCTGACCCCACGCTTCCACCGCCGGAGCTGGCGCAGTGGACTACCCCGTTCGTCCCGTCGGAAGTCGTGGTCGGCACGCAGAAACCGGGTGTGGGGGGCGTTGGCGGTCCCTTGGTCGATATGACGAGAGTTTCGGACGTCGTCCCTGACGCGTTTGTTACCTGTGACGAGGTTGCCGCAGCGTCGCTGGGCCACCAGGCCAGAAGCCAACCGTCGGCCACGGTGGCCACAACGTCCTGCCCGTTATCGAGCACGAGGGTGACCCCTGTCACCCCTGACGCGACTCGCCCGTCGACCAGTGTGTACGGTCCGTCAGCCGTGGAGAGATGCGACTGCACGACGTTTTGGAGATCGCCAGAGGCGCTGCCGCCTACCGTCACCGTCGACAGGCCCTGCGAGGGGCTTCGGGAGCCAGAGCCGGAGCTGGAGCCGCTGACCTTGAGCACGCCGTTCGAGGTGTCGCCGTCCGAGCTCACCTGGGTCACCTGCGTGAAGGAGGAGCTGGTGAAGCAGCCCATGTAGGCGCTGTCGTTCTGGTAGAGCGCGACGGTGAACGGGCCACGCACGTCGGTGAGTAGGGGCTGCCAGGGCCCAGAGCCGAGCTCGCCGCCGGCAGGCTGGTCAGAGGAGAGCGCGCCCAGGCAGCTCTGGTCGGCCTGCGACGACGGAGAGGACGAGGCCGCGGTCGGCGCAGCGCTCCAGCCCGCGTAAGCGGGAGCGGCGCCACCGAGCGCGACCACCAGGGCGGTTCCCGCCGCGGCGGCACCGACAGCAGTGGCGCCGAGTACGGCAGGCGCGGCGCGGCGATGCCGGCGTGGGTGGTAATCGACGGAGCGCAGCCTCTCCGATGCGTCCATCGGCAACGCTGCGGCGCGAGCTCTGAGGGCCGAGATCAGCTCCTCTTCCAATTTCGACTTCATAACGTGGTGCTCCCTTCAGTTGCTTGTGTCGTGTCTTGTGCCATTGGGTCCACATCTGGCCGGGCATGTGAAGGCTCGGCTGTACGGAAGTCGGTTGGAAGCGACGAACCGCCAACACCGTTTGTTCGTGCGCCGTCCGCCTCACTGTCGGATGCCGCCACCGTGCCTTCGACTTCCCGACGGAGGCGTCCGAGGGCTCGCGACGTGGTGCTCTTGACCGTCCCCACCGAACAACCCATGACGTCCGCGACTTCCGCCTCGCTCAGATCGTCGAAGTACCGCAGCACGAGGGCGGCGCGTTGCCGCGGCGGCAACTCTCTGAGCACCCCCATCAGGTCGGTACTCGTCTCGACGCGTCCAAGGAGGCGCACGGCAGCATCATCGTGGTGCGCCTCGAGTAGCCCGGTCGCTTCAGGTCCGAGCTCTGAGCGCCGCCGACTCCGCCGCTTCCCTTCATCCAACGCAAGGTGGATGAGCACCGTGCGCGCGTACGCCACGGGCCGTTCCATCTTCTTAACCCGGGGCCATCGGCGGGCGACCTTGAACAGACACTCCTGAACCAGGTCTTCGGCCTCTGCGAAGTCCCAGGTGATCAGGTAGGCCGACCGCAGCAGAGGTTCAGCCGTCTCGGCAACGAAGCGGTCGAACTCAATCCGGGGCTGGCTCTGATGCTGACGTCCGTCCATTACCTACTTCAACCCCCCTGTCTGTTCGAAAGGTTGCCTCCCAATTCCGGCAAAACCGGAAAAGAGCCCGGCGCCGACGCGTCGGTAGCGTTCGCCGAGAGGGGCATCGGTGGCGGGCGGTAGAGGCCCGTCCAGGCCACCTTGAGGCTAAACGGCCATTCTGGGATCCTTCCGTCGGTGGCGTAGGAAGCGAGGCACCTGCACCGACGGGTGCGATTGCCGAGGGTCGATGTCGTGCCGAACTCCCGAAGCGCTTATGACACTCCAGAAGTCCGGTGAGCCCCGAGGACTAGGATCGCTTACCATCTCGCTCTACGCGATCCTCCGCTCAGGAGGGTCCACTTCGCCACAACGGAACCAGTGAACAACCCCTTTTCCAGGACAGGACCATCAAACGCCAGGAAAGCACCGACGGACTCCCTGCGCGCGCTCATGCGAACGCTAGGCCTGGGCGCACTCCGTCAAAAGATCGTGATCTTCACGCTCCTCTCCCTCGTCAGCGGTCTGAGCCAAGCAGTCGTCTTGGTGCTCATCTCAGAGGTCGCGGTCGACGGAGTCGAGGGCAAGCACTCGATCCATACCTTCGGTCACTCCTTTACACCGACGGAAGCCATCATCGTCTCGTTTCTAGCATTGTTGGTTTTCACCTCAACCAGCATTATCAGCACTCTGCTCGCCACGTCTGTCTCGGAAGAGGCACTAACGGTGACCCGCACACTCATCATCAGAGGGTTCTTCCGGTCTAACTGGTCCCTTCAATCCACCGAGCGTCTCGGGCATATCCAACAGCTCCTCACGCTGAACAGTGTGGCCACCGCCAATGCCGTAGGGAACCTGTCGCGCGGCGTTCAAGCGCTCCTGATGGTGTTCGGGCTCTTGGGAGCGGCCCTGTTGGTCGATCCCACTGCGGCGATCGGCGTCATCGTCATCGGCATTGTTCTGTCGCAGATGCTCAGGCCGCTCAACGTGCGCAGCAAGCGGGCGAACAAGGAGCTCTCCGCGGTCACGAGAGCCATGGCCACCGACGTGACCGAGTACACCCGTCTGAGCCGGGACTTCCGCTTGTTCGGCGTCGAGACCCAGGTCCTTGACAGGCTCAACAAAGTGGTCCGGAACGCCGGCCACGTGTTCCGCAGGACTCAAATTCTCTTTAATATCGCGCCCGTCCTGTACCAGTCATTCGCACTCGGATTCGTCATCGTCGTTATCGCCTTCCTGACCGGTGGCGGGCACGCAAAGTTCGCCGAACTCGGAGCCATCCTCCTCCTCGTGCTGCGATCCGTCACCTACGGTGCAACCCTCCAGTCATCGATCCAGGGCGTTCGCGGCTCGCAGGGAATGCTGGAGGACGTCATGAGCGATCTTCATCGTTTCGAGGAGGCCCGAATCAGTTCCGGGGATCGCGTGCCCGACGCCTTCGGGGTGGATTTCGAGTCCGTGGACTATTCCTACGACGGGGTGACGCTCGCGCTATCCGACATCACCATGCACATCCCGGAGGGGAAGATCATCGGTGTGCTCGGACCGTCGGGCAGCGGAAAGACGACCATCAGCCAGCTCCTATTGGGTCTACGCGAGCCTACGAGCGGTCGGGCCGAGATTGGTGGCGAGGACGCGGCGGCGATCTCCAGGAGCGATGTGCACGCCACTGTGGCGCTCGTGCCACAGGAACCGGTGCTCCTGCAGGGCTCGATCGCCGACAACATCAAGTTCTTCCGGGACTTCGACGAGCGGGAGGTCATCGAGGCCGCGATTTCGGCACAGCTCCACGAGGACATCACCCGGATGCCCGCCGGTTACGAGACCCCCGTAGGTGAGGGTGGCGGAGCCCTTTCGGGCGGGCAGAAGCAGCGCCTCGCCATCGCACGTGCGCTGATCGGCTCCCCGAAGCTCATCGTCCTGGATGAGCCGACCAGCGCGGTGGACGGACGCACCGAGAAGCTCATCCGCCGAACCCTGTCCGAGCTCAGAGGACATGTCACAGTCGTGATCATCTCGCATCGCGTCGAAACCACGAGCCAGTGTGATTTGCTCCTCGTACTGGCTAACGGGAAGATCGCTGATTACGGCGAGCGTGACACGATCCTGGCCGGATCGGCCTACCGGGACATCGTGTTAAGAACCCCAGCGAATACAACGGGGGAGATTGGGTAAGTCCGGCGCTTTCGAACGCCTGCTACGGGGCGGTTTTCCGCGTCAGTAGCCGGTCCGCCGGAGTTTCATGTTGGACCGATGATTGCTCGCATCTTTCTTCCATCCCTACGCTCAGACGGGTGGGTGTGCCGGGGGTCACCCGCCCGACCTAGAGGCGTCCACGTTGGTCTTCTCAGCATCGGGCTTGTGAAGCCGCCCGGGCCGAGAGCAAGGGGCTGTCACTCACCCTGCAGCCCAAGCGGTTCAAAGGTGAGGATAAGAGGCGAACCTGACGCCAGGGTGAAGAGGGCATCGACCCTGGTAATGCCCCCAAACGGTCCGGAACGGCTCATTCGGTCCATAACGGCTTATTGCCAAACGTGACTTGCTCTTGCTCGTGAACCCGGACTGCCCTGATCGCCGGATGCGCAGCACTCGTTTGGAGGCCGACGACCCAACCCGACGTACGCCGCATTCAGCCCACACGACTGACTGTCAGCAGCTATCAGCTCGGGCAGCTGAGACTTTCGGCGGTGATTCAAGTTCTGTCGCTGTCGCTAGCCGACCTCGTAGATGTGAAGCGCATAGGGACCGAAGTTGTCGGTGACGGTTCCGCCGACAACAGGAAGCGATCGGCTCTCGTTGTATACAGCCGCCTCTGAGGCCGAACCCGTTCCTTTCAGCGAAATCACCACGTTGTTCTGCTGACGATCGGTGGTGTTCAGGACGATGTAGTAATTGCTTCCGCCGAACGTTCTTGTCGAAACCGCCAGGTTCGATCCAGTGGCATTGACACCTTGCGGATTAATCGGGCTTTGCAGGACATTGGTGAGCTCGGTGATGAGCGAGTCGTCGCTCGTGATCTCCGCGACGTTGGCCGGAGGGGTCACGTCGTAGATGAAGTGTGGGAACACCTGGCAGGGGAAGTACCAGATCCCTCTGGCTCCTTGGATGATCGCCGTCCAAATCTCCTCACGCAGTTGGTCGGGGCGCGGGTAGTCGTTTCCGGAAAAGATCGGACCGGTTTCGATGAAGGCGAACACCGGTCTCGTTCCAGCGTATTGCTGCTCCGCGGCGACCTCGTAGGTCAACACGGGAATCTTGTTCCCGGTGTTGAACGGATAATCGTCGGCGCTGATCCAATCGGCGTCACTTGCCTGACTTCGGTATTCCGATCGTGTCAGATCGTTGAAGCCCCCGTAAAAATTCTCAAAGACCGGCAACGTTGGGTCCACCGTCTTCCACCAATCAAAGTTGCTTTGAATAGCCGCATGCGGAATTTTCTCAACGTCTGGCTCATCCGGCTGCGCCCAGCCGATCAGGGCCGGATCGCTGGCGTCGGCGATGATGTTGCTCGAAGGAGGCCGAATCTCCTTCAAACCGTCCAAGCGTGCCGAGAAGTCCCAATCGGCCTCGTCGGCACCCACCGGTACATTGACGAGAGTGTTTATTCCCCGATTCTTCCAACATTCGAAGTCGCACGTCGTAACAGAGTCGTCGTTGGTCTGCGTTTCCACTCCGATCGGGAAGAAGGTGCTCAGGTCGATATTGTTGTCAGGTCGAGCGTTTTCGATCCATTGCTGAGTTTGCGATCCGTTACAGGTGTTCAGGACAAGCGGGTCGTCGTCCTCCGTTCGGTTGGTCCAATCCTGAACGCACAGACCCGAGTCGACATTCACGATCGAGTCGTGTCCGTACGTCCACTCCTCGGAGGGCTGTCCCTCGCAGCCGGAGATCACGACAGCGGTCCCCGGGGTTATACCGCCGCCGGCTGCGCGCAGGCAGAAGCCATTACTGTTCACAATCGTTCCGGGCTGGCTATCGGCGGCGTCTACCGTCCAAGCCTGGGCACCGGTGTTATTGCACGTGTAAAGACCGACCACATTGTTGTTCGCGGTTGCACTGCTCAAGTTGTCGATACACGTGCCCGCGGCGCCTGTGAACGTACTGTAGGTACTGCTAGCGCCCGCCTGGCCCGATGGGATACCGACCAGTAGTGCGGACAGGAGCAGCATTGCGATCAACAGGACCCGTCTTAACATCCAGTTCTCCTCTGAAACGCCCCCGAGCGGGACCATAGTCGTTCGTTCCTTACGGTTCCGGAGGAGGCAATTTGCGTTCACTGCGTCTTCTGCCAGGTGAATGGGGTGCGTCCCCACGGTCACCTCATGCAACTGAAGACGTGACACTCGCAATCGGAGCGTGCCACCTGGGGACTCAGTGAAATCGCCTCCGATCGACGCGCCCCGGCCTGTTGATCCCAGGACATCAGTCTGCGCACTCAACTGCCGGCGGGCAGGGCCACCCTTGTCCCACTCACTGCTCGATATGGCGATCACCGTGTGTCCGGCTTCGTCGACACCGGGGCAGCTGCCCCACGTCCACGTTCATCTCGATGAACAGTCGCAGGGTCACCCAGGCGGCTCGCTCCCCTCTTAGGACATGCTGATCGTCCTCAGCCAATCAGGCTGAAGGACAAGTCATTTCGGTGAGTACGAGTACGGTGTCAAAACCGCAGGCGCCTCGAGCGGCGCCGAGCAGCGGGCGAATTGCGCCGCCTGGCGAGCCTCAGTCTCGTTCCGTCGAGTTGGGTCAATCTCTGCCTTGTCCCGGCGACAGAGGCAGGTCCGTCTCAGCCTGGTCAGCTGAGGAAAATAGGATCTGGTCTCAGCCCACGCAGCTGAGGCGGATGGCCATGACACCTCACTCGCGTCTCTGACAATTGGAGCCCTATCCCCCAAACGGTACTCAGAGGCTACCTCCGGCCCAACCTCATCAGACGCTGGTGAACGTACGCAGATGGTCGATCGCCGCGTCGAGAGCGACTACGAGCGGGGTTTCGTCTTGAAGCGCCTTGGACATGAGCAGACCTCCCTGCAGGGAGGCCAGGGTGGCCATCGCCAAGTGCTCGGGATCGGCGTCGGCCCGCAAGCTCCCCGAGTCCCGCAGTCGTCCCAACGCATCTACCAACAGCAGCTGCCACGAGTCGAACGCCTCCTGGATGTCGATGCGACCCACGCCAGCCTCGCCGATGAGTTCACTGGCCAGAGTGCCGAGGGGGCAACCGGACCACAGCGGTGCCTGTCGTTGGAATTCCACGATGGATCGCGCCCAGCCCTGCAGGTCATCTGCCGACTCCACGGTGGTGAGCAGGTCCCCTTGGAATGCGAGGATCCGGTCCCGCACGCAGACCACCACGGCGGCGACGAGCTCGTCCTTGCTCGTAAAGTAGTGGTACATCTGCGACTTGCTGGTCGATGTGACGCGGCCCACTTCGTCCAGGCTCACCGCCGCCACGCCCTGCTCCACCATCAAGTCGGACGCCGCCTCGACGATACGTTGGCGCGTCTCACGCCCCTTCGCGGTCAACGGACGGTCGTTGATGGTGTCAGCTCCAGACATGCGGCACTCCAGTAGTGGACTTGACAGTCCACTCTACTCCTGTGACTATGGACTGCATAGTCCACTTTGAGGAGACGTCATGGATGCGCTTGCCGACCAGTTGAACGAGATCACCGCACAGATCCCGACCGAGATCGCCGGACAGATCAAAACGGGGGTGGACGATGTCACCACTTCGGGGATCGCTCCGGGTCTCGCAGTCGGGGACACGGCGCCCGATTTCGCGCTGGGCGACGCGGTCGGAAATGAGGTTGTACTTGCCGACTTGCTGGTCAAGGGCCCGGTTGTGGTCACCTTCTACAGGGGAGAGTGGTGCCCCTACTGCAACCTGCAGCTCCGGGCGCTTCAGCAGGCTCTACCGGAGATCACGGCTGCTGGGGCGACGCTCGTGGCCGTCAGCCCGCAGGCGCCCGACCACGGGCTGACGATGAGCGAGAAGCACGAGCTTGCCTTTCCGGTTCTGAGTGACCTTGACCAGTCAGTAAGTACGTCTTACCGGGTCCGCTTCAACGTCACGGGTGAGTTGGAAGACCTTCAAGTCAACGTCTTCAGGAACGACCCTGCCGAGCAGAACGCCGATGGGCGTCGATCGCTTCCCGTACCCTCCACGTTCGTCATTGACCGCGACGGCATCGTGCGATTTGCCTCGGTTAACGCCGACTGGCGGGTACGCGTGGAGCCGGCAGACGTGATCGCTGCACTCAAGGCGCTCTGACCCCCCTCCCCCCCCGTCGAATTGGGCACATCGCGGCGATTTTGGGCAGTCCACCGACGGTCGCTTCGGACCCGCTGGCCATTTGGTGCCTGGAAGCAGAGCCGGGCAACACTAAACAATGACTAGGAGGAACTGATGGGATTGACGAGTAGCTGGAAGGTTGGAGACGTCGCGATCACTCGTGTCGTCGAGTTCGAGACCGGTTGGCGGCCTGCTCCTGGCGCTGGGTGCCTGGACGCAGGGGAGGCCTGATGACGACGCTGGAGGAAGCGGCTACCCTCGCCCGTCCTGAACGCGGGCTGGTCGTAATCTCGACGTTGCGGTCCACTGGCACGATTCAATCGTCCCTCGTCAATGCCGGAGTGCTGCCTCACCCCGTCACGGGCGAGACCGTCTTGGGACTCGTCACCGCTGGCCGGATCAAATTGGCCAATCTCCGCGCCCGTCCCCAGATCACTGCAACCTTCCGCAACGGCTGGCAGTGGGCTGCGGTCGAGGGGCAGGCGCAGCTCGCTGGGCCTGATGACCCCCAGCCATGGCTTGATGCCGAAGGCCTACGGCAGCTCCGTCAAGGGATCTTCAGAGCCGCCGCCGGTGAGCATGACAACTGGGACGACTACGACCGGGTCATGGCCGAAGAACGCAGGGCCGCCGTGCTTATCCGTCCGGACCGGATCTACAGCAACTGAACGCCGGTTGAGGAGTGAATTCACCGACGACGGTGCGGAGTGTTTCGAGTGGGATCGACATCCGTCCACTGTCGCAATATGTTCATCCTGGCTTCGATGTCGTCAGGGGTAGCGCGCCACAAGTCGATCACCGCTTGACGATCGAGCCGCCGAGTTGTAGCTCTGGGTGACCGATCCGCCCGCCCGGTCCCGGCAGCCGAATATGAGCACCTAGTGACGAGACGCTGGGAACTTCGGCCTCAGCGCTTTAGAGGCTGAGGACATTCAGAGCCTGAGCTGTTGTTCAGGCTGACTTCTGCAGGTCGGTCCTCAGACTCGGAGGCTGAGGCTGAGGCTGCCCCGCCCCGTGCTCGGCCATCCGAAGCCTGGGGTGGTCCTCAGCTCCACATCCTGAGCGTGCCGGTCAAGATCACTCAGATGGCATAGCGGAGTCGCTGCGCCGTCGTCCTCAGCTTCTGAGTACCACCAGCCCGGTGAAACACCTCTACGACACCGCGAAGCCTGTCAGCCCTCGCCGCCAAGACTCCCAGGTTGGATGAAACGCGATGGATCCTCCCTAGCTCAAGATCCCAGCAGGTCGAGACTTGACAAATCGGACTCGGAACAGCTCTTCAACCTCTGACACTCCGAGGGGCTTGGAGAACAGATATCCCTGGCCGATATTCACACCCTCGGCTTTGAGAAATTTCTCGTTGTTCATTACTCTCTACCCCCTCAGCCACGGTCGTGAGTCCCAAGACCTTGCCAAGCTGAATGAGCGTGTGCACGATCGCCGCCGACTCCGTTGAATCGGCCATGCCGGAGACGAACGATTGGTCGATCTTTAAGACATCGATGGGAAGCTGCCGCAGGTGAGAGAGGGAGGAGTAGCCGGTTCCGAAATCGTCGATGGCCAAGCGCACACCCAGGGCCTTCAACAGTTTCAGTCGAGTCAGAGTTGCATCGACATCTTGCATCAAAGCACTTTCCGTAAGCTCCAGAATCAGCGAGCTGGGATCGATCCCGGTTGCCTCCAGCACCCTGTGGACATCATCAATGACACGGTCCCGTTCGAGTTGGACGGCAGACACGTTGACCGACACGGACATCTCGTAGCCTTCGCGATTCCATTTTACACTTTGCTCACAGGCCTCACGAAGTACCCATTCCCCAACTGGGACGATTAGGCCGGTTCTTTCAAGTGCAACGATGAAGTCATTTGGTCCAACGACACCACGCTTGGGATGTTGCCAACGCAACAGTGCCTCTACTCCGTTGAACATTCCACTCATAAGGTCGATCGTTGGTTGGTACACCAGAAAGAACTGACCTTCTTCCAACGCACGTTTGAGGTCGATTTCGAGATCCCGATGGCTGGTCACTGCTTGGTGCATCGAATCGACAAAGGTAACCCATCGATCCTTGCCCTCGGCCTTGGCTCGATAGAGTGCAATATCTGCATCTCGCAGTAGGTCTCCCGGCGTGGCCCGTTCACCTTCTGCGATCCCGATACTTGCTGTTATGTGCAGGGGTACGGTGAAGGCCTCAATCTGAAACGGCATTGCCAGAATGCTACGAATTCGCTCTGCGACCATCTCACCACTAATCAATGATGCGTCCTCTACGAGCACAATGAACTCGTCACCGCCTAAGCGACCAACCGTGTCCCCTTCCCGTAATGCGGTGGACAAGCGGGCCGCGACGCCTGCCAACAGTTGATCACCAGCCTCATGACCCAGAGTGTCGTTGACGTCTTTGAAGTCGTCAAGGTCGATGAACAGCACAGCCGTAGGAGTGCGCTGCCGTTTCGCTCGAGCTTGCATCTGCTCGATTCGATTGTGAATCAGGCTTCGGTTGGGAAGGCCCGTAAGATAATCGTGGAGGGCAGCATGCGCTAACCGATCTTCGGCGTCCTTTCGACGGGTGATGTCACGCATGTTCGCCACAATCCCGCCTACGTCGGGATCAGCAGTGAGGTTTGTCAACGCGGCCTCGAACCAAAGGAATCCTCCATCCGAGCGGCGCAGTCGAAACTCTTGGTGGATTGTTGACCCCGAGGATTCAGCGGCCTCCAACGCCAACCGCACTGCCACGCTGTCGTCTGGATGGATCAATTCGCCCCCGTGAACATTCTGCGCCAGCTCGATTGGGTAGCCCAGTATCGCCTCGAACGCGGGACTTGCGAACTGTATGAACCCGTCCGGCGAAACCACCAACACAATGTCGCTCGAACGGTTGACGAGGGCTGCAAATCGTCGCTCTGATCGCCGCAGCTGTTCAGCCAGCCTCTCTTGAGAGGCTGTTGCTCGCCCCAGGAGCTCGATCACGAGAAGCGCTCCAAGTAAACCGAGTACCGCGACTCCTTCGACAACGGGCTGTCGGATAAGCGAAGGGGCGAGATGCACGATGATGGCGATCTGTCCAAGAAGCATGAACGTCGCTGTAAGGACCAGGCATGGCCGTGTCGCCGGAGATCCAAACATCTCCAGAGCTGTGGCGGCGCCGAAAATGAACCCGATAGAAAGAATGGGACCCCAGCCCGTGCAGTAGGCAACCATGGCGATTACCCCCAGGCTGACCCCGATATTGGCGACTCGTTGCCGAGTACCTTCAGGAACTGGCCAGAAGGCAGCGACCGCGAGGCGGACGCATGCCGCTCCCGCCACAACTGCCACATACACCCAGTACGGCTCGTGGGCGATCAGATTCAGGAATCTCAGGATGCAGAAGGCCGTCGCAACCAGGGGCAGCACGAGCAAAGTGGGATCGGTAATCTCCTTGGCAAGTCGAGTCTTGGGAGAATCCAGCAAGGCTGGTTGCGGCCCCAACGGCTCGGTTTGGTCCATCTTGCATATATCGGCATTTTCACAAGGTGTCTTGAAGTGGCAATTCGGTCATTCAAGCTGAAACTGGCGGCCAGAGCGGCTAGTCACAGACTCAACTGAGCTTGCCAGTAGCGGTCCTCAACCGCGCAGGCTGAGCATTTGCGCAATTTCTGGCTAAACGAGCGCATGGCGCCGAGTCCAGTGCAGGACGGGGACAGCACCGGGCCCAACGACCAAAACGCAGCCGAGCGCACCTGCGGAGCCTTTTGAGGAGGTAATTCCCGTGTGGCGCCAGTGGTGCCCTATCGGCACCAAAGGGGCGAGACTTGAGCGCGTTATTCCCGGCGGACGGGAGCGACGTAAGGCGCCAGGTATTGGAGCTGGGCAGCGAACCTTAGCTCGACAGTCCCGACTTACCACCATATTTTATCTGCCCTGCGCAGTTTTTTGATAACAACAGTCCGCGTTTTCACGCCACCCGCTCCACGCTCGGAATCGATTGCGTCAGCGCCTTGCATCCGGGCACAGCAGTTTCCATTCCAGCTGCTTTTGCTCAGGACCCAATCTGCCGATACATAGGGTCGGAGCGCCTTTTCTTGATCCAAAGCACGGCGTGTCACGCCACCGGCGCTCCTTGCGAGAGCAGGCCAAGTGTGGCAAGAACCCCACAGCGGACCGGTGTTGGCTTCGGATGGGGAACGAGCCAGTGACGAACAGCCTTCAGGCAGAAGTGTCTTCCCGCTGAGTGTCCGAACCTCGATGATCGTGGTCTTGCTTGTGCCACTGCTGATGGCGGTGGGCTTGGCTTCAACGGTAGTGGTGCACCAGCTGTCCGCCCGGACCCAAGCGGACACCGCCCGTCGGTCCTCGCTAGTCCTCGACTCACTCCTGAGAGCCCGAGTTGATATCTATGCCGAGTACATCCCCAGCCAGGCAATTGTCACCGCACGTCTCTACCATATTTCCCCCTCGGCACTCGATTCCCTTCTCGGCGTCAATGTCGAAAACGAGCTAGTCGCTGCCAGGCGCACAGTCGATCACCAGGACGCATTCGGTTCCGCGGGTACCTTCAACACCGATTTTGCCCAACTCGCCGGACTCCGCCGTTCCATTGACCAATCCACGGCAACGCCCGCTCAGGTAGCGACGCTTTTCAATCACATAGGCTCGAAGATCGAAACACGATGGGAGGAGACCTTCAGTCACCTTTCGGACACCAGCGCATCGTCGGACTCTTCAATCACGAGGAGCAGGCTCTCTGCCCTCGGCTTGTCCTTTGATGCCTTCACCTCGGGCCTCGGTGAGGAGAACCTGCAAGGAGGGGGATCCCTCGAAACAGTGCTCACGGCGACAGCGACGCCCGCCGAAGTCCAGAACCTCGTCGTCAGCCATCAGCAGTTCGAGGTCTCTACGCGGTCCTTTCCGGCATCGCTGGGGCCCTATGGGGGTTCGGCCTGGCAGTCGTTGACCAACGGAACGCTCACTAATCGATTCTCTGGTTATGTACAAACGGGCATCGCCGTCAGCTTGGGCCATCTGCCTCCCCCATTCGCAACCAGTTCAACCGAGATCGGTGGGATCGCACGAACCGAGGTGGCCTGGGCTAACTCCTTGACCAATCTGGTCCTGGCTAGCTCCGCCGATCTGCGGACGGCCACCACAGACCAAGCCAACTCGGCAACACAGGCCCTTATCATCACGTACCTCCTCACGTTTCTATTCATATTGTTCGCGGTGGCCGCTGTAGTGGTCCTGAGCCGTCAGGTTCGGCGCCCCCTGGCCGATATCGTTGCCGCGGCCACATCCGTCCGGGAAGGTGAGCTCGAAATACCCGTGCTCGACGAGACCGGTCCGAAGGAGCTGGCACTGGCCGCGGCAGCATTCAATGAGATGGCTTCCACACTCCGAGCCGTCCAGGCGCAGGCCATCGCTCTCTCCGGAGGAGACCTTGACGATCCCATCCTGCAGCGCCAGCTGCCCGGCCGGACGGGCGCGGCGCTCCAGAAGGCTCTCAACCAGCTGCACCGAGCGGTACGTGCGGGAGAAGCAGAGCGGGAGGCGCTGCTCGAGCGGGCGACGCGTGATTCGCTCACCGGACTATTGAACCGGGGAGCGGCACTCGAGGCCCTTGAGCTCGACATGGCCAGCGTTCGCCGCAGCCTAGGCGAGTTGGTTCTCACACTCTTCTTCATCGATCTCGACGGCCTCAAGGCAATCAACGATTCCATCGGTCACGATGGCGGGGATGCGGCTATTCGGGCCGTCGCCGACGCTTTGAAGGTCACTACTCGGGCGTCTGACGTCATCGCCCGCTTCGGAGGGGACGAGTTCATTGTGGGTTGGCTGGGAAGTCGTGATTCCCATGTTCCCGAGAATCTCGCCAAGCGCATCGGTGCCCATGTGGCTCATTCAGAAGTAGGGGATGATAACCAGACCATTGCGCTGGCGTGCAGCATAGGAGTAGCGGTTTCCGAAATGCCTGGCGATACCGTTGCGGCACTTATCGAGCGGGCGGACGATGCACTGTATGCCGCCAAAGCCGACGGACGAGGCCAGATTCGTTGGTTCGGACGGATCTCACCGACTAGTAACCCAACATGACAACAGTCGGCCTAAGGCAGCTACGGAGGCCTAGCGCCTCAGCCTGAGACTTCACCTCAGCCTCCGAAGATGGGAGTTCCTGGGCAGCAAGGCGACCAAGACTGCCATTTACCGTACTGAACAGGTCGTGCAACAGCCCGCAATGAGCCTTCGATGTTTCAGCCCGGCTGATGCCATCACGTCTAAGTAAGCGGTGCCCGTGTAACAACACTTTGATGGCACGCTCACCGGCGGCATATGGCGCTTGACTTTGTATGGCAAAGTAGCGTAGGTTTGTCAAACAAAGTTTGGGAGGTACGGAGATGGAAGACACAGGTGCCGAGGAGTCCGCAACGCCCGGCGAGCGCAGTGAGTTCGGCCCGAAAGAGGCAACCCGGGTCCTGCACGAGGCGACGCGCCAAGCACGCCACAGATTCGACCTCAGACGTCCGCTGTTGTCGGTGGTGGGAGGGGCGGTGATTTTTCTTGCCTACGGAGCACTCTGGCTTTCGGTACGCGACCAGCACCCCTACCAAGGTCCGAGCCTCGCAGCAATCGCTGGCGTCTACGGCGCCATCGTCGTCGTGATCGGCCTAAGCGTCAGGTTGCTCAACGCGCCACCGAGGGCGTGAGTGGCCCCACCCACGTGCTCGAATCAGGCGAAGGGATCGCCATTGCGCTGGCCTACATCGCAACGGCAGTCATCCAGGGCGCCCTCTATCACGCTGGCGCAAGCCACGCGATCGTGTACGGAATCATTCCGGCCGCCGGGCCATTTGTGATCGTCGGATGCACGCTTGCGGGCATCATGGGTAGCCGAAGGGACTGGTCCATGTTCGCCGTGGCTCTCGCCGTCGTTTGTGCCGGTATCGCTGGGTTGTTTGTGAGCGCGGCCGCATCGTGGGCGGTGGTCGGAACCGGCCTATTCGTCATTGCGCTCGGATCTGCGATCGTGAATGCGTGGACTCAGCACCACCGACTTCTCCTCGCATGACCGACGACGAACTCGACCCGGTCATCCACGCCCCAGCCCGACTACGAATCGTTGCGACGCTGGCCGTGCTCCCCGAAGGCAACGCTCTCACGTTCCCCCGGTTGCAGGACATGATCGGTTTGACCCCCGGCAACCTCATTACCCACCTGCGCAAGCTGGAAGACGTAGGTTACGTCAGTACCGCCAAGACGGGGAGCGGTGTCGCGTCACGAACGACCGTCGAGCTGACGGACCAAGGTCGTGCCGCGCTCAAGACGTACACCTCGTCTCTCCGGAGGCTTCTCACGGACCTATAGCATCCGGTCCTCCCGAACGACCGGGTCGAGAGGTCTTTGGTCGCGAGCGAGGGTGACTCCAAACGCCGGCCTGGGGCGCTAGACGCGCATTCATCTAGCCGAGTGATGGGAGCCTGATTCGGGTCAGTGTTACTTGTCCCCAATCACGACTGTCCACTGCCGGACGACCCATTTCTTGACGAGGCCTTCTCGGACATAGGGGTCGTGGGCGACGAAGTCCCTGACGACTAGGTCGTTATCGGCTCGGAACACCAGCGCTGCCCCGTCGGGCGGGTCAGCGTAGGCACCCGCTAGGACCAGGTCGCCCCGCTCCTTCGCCTCCTGTGCGAGCGCGAGGTGCTCCTCTCGGAACGCTCGTCGACGTTGGATGTAGTCATCGACCACCTCGTAGAAAAGCAAGAGGTACATATAGATCATTCTCCCCTGATGCAGACCGGAACGATGCCAGCCTTGTCGTGGGAGGGAACCGTCCCTTGGGAGCTCGACTGCATCCTAGGGACAGTGACGCCTACGAGGTCCGAAGGGTCGACCCGGTCTCAAGGAGGGTTTTGAGACTGCTAAGTACCGCAGGCCAGCCTTCAGAAATTCCTTGAAGGACGCGGCTCCCCGGATTGAAGCCGTCGTGAACAACTCTGAGGCTGACCGTGCCGTGTCCGACGTCCTCGATGTCGAACGCAACCTTGGAGCGGGGTTCACTCCGCCAAATTTCAGCTGTGTGGTCGTCCATCCCGACCGCTTTGGCCCACTCGGGTGTGATTGTGTGCCAGGAATAGGCCAGTCGCTGGTACGGATCGGATTCGAGGATCACCTGTTGAGGATCGCTTACGACGAGGCCGACTTCATCATGTGCCATGACGTATGTCGAGCCCTTCCCCCAGTCCGAACGAAAGGTCTTCTCACCAGCTTTTTGGTGCCGCCAGTAACTTCGCATGTATGCGGGGTCGGTGAGGCCCTGCCAGACCCGTTCGGGTGTGGCGTGGATGTAGATCGTGTAACTGAAGCTGGTCGCTGTATCGAGGGAAGTCATATTTGGTCGCCTCCAGTCACTCGAACCGCTCGGCTCCGTTGGACTACCTTCGATAATCTACCCACGGTCTAGAAGGTTCCAACCTCGCTGTTAACCCGTGCCCCCGAATGTCGGGAAGGCGGCGGTTATCGGTCGGACTTGGCACCGGGCAAAGAGATCCTTACCCGCAGTGGCTATCACCTGGAAGAACCACAGCACTACCGCTTTGCAGTGTGGTCGTTCCGCCGCTGGTCACCAGCCGCCACTGGACTTGAATGGTGAGCGGCGTGTTACCCGTTTCCTGCCCACCAACGAAGTTGGCGGAGAAGGTTTCTGCAGTAGACCTCCCTGACGGGAGAAAGGTGGTGGTTGATGGATTGAGTACGTTCGGGCCATCGTTCACCCGCAACTCGAACGGCGCCCCCATCACGTTCACAGTCACAGCAGTGCTTATCCCGTCGACATTGCAGCCACCTGCTTGGCCGCTTAGAGATGGGATCGATGTCCAGGACGTACTCGTGGTGGAGACCGAAGTGGTGTCCCAGGCGAGTTCTTGACTGCTCACTGGGCTCGTCACTAAGCAACCAGACAGGGCAACGGCTGGTACGAGGACGAGTCCTATCGCAACAGGCATTGTCAGCAACTTACGCATAGCCACTCCTTGGTCGAAAAGAAGACACTTCAGATTCCACTGTTAGCCCGCAAACACGATCGCCATCTTTCTCCGATCACGCTGCGCTAAGCCGCCGCGACTGCCGATCCGCTTTGGAAGGCCGCTGCTAGTCGATAACCGCTGTCCGCCGAACTGCGCCACTCGTTTCCTGGTATCTTCGCCCTCGATTTGGGAAAGTCAAGGTCCCAGCACGGCGAGCCGCCCCAGGAGTTGTCCGCGAGGGCCGAGCACCGTGCGTGGTCAGGTCTTTACAAACCGGATATGCGACACTCGTTTGGAAGCCGACGACCCAACCCGACTTAAGCCGTTCGGCTCATTTGCTGAGTGCGAGCAGCTATCAGCTCGTACAGCTGAGGACAAGGCTGCCCAGGTCCTCAGCCGTTGGAGCTGAGATCCCAACCGAGTCTGACGGTCCAGAGCACCGTCCTTGGTCCCCTTTGAAGGCCGGCGGAGTGCCCAAAGCGGCCGAAGACACTTCAGGTGCCGAGGCAATGACATCACTAGGCTCCGTTGTGTCGAGCACGCTCAGCCCCATCCGATGAAGGGAGAATCATATGCCTGAGTTCACCTCCTACGAGGCCGGGACACCATCATGGGTAGACCACGCCACAATGGATATTGAAGCCTCCAACAGCTTCTACGGAGCGCTATTCGATTGGGAGGGCGACGATCAGGGTGAGGACATGGGTCACTACACCTTGATGCGCAAGGGCGGGAAGACCGTCGCCGGAAACATGCCGGCCATGGGCGAAGGCCAGCCCAGCGTGTGGGTCACCTATGTCTCGGTAGATAGTGCGGACGCAACGGTCGATCTAGCAAGGGAGGCGGGAGCCACGGTGTTCGTCGAGCCGATGGACGTATCAGATATTGGGCGCATGGCCGTCTTTGCGGACCCGACAGGTGCCGCGATCGGCGTCTGGCAACCGAGGTCGTTTATCGGGGCTGAACTTGCGAATGAGGCGGGAGCTTTCGCATGGAACGAGTTGAATACTCGGGACCTTTCCGAGTCCAAGGCGTTCTACACGAGAGTGTTCGGTTGGGAGCCGCACGACCTTGACATGGGCGGAATGAGCTACACCGAATGGAAGCTTGGCGACAAAACGGTTGCAGGAATGATGACAATGCCCGACATGGTCCCCGCAGAGGTTCCGGCGCATTGGCTTGTCTACTTCGGAGTAGACGACACGGATGCGACAGTGGCGAAGGCAACCGAACTTGGTGCATCTACTCTTGTCCCGCCAACCGACATTCCACCGGGACGCTTTGCAGTGTTGGCTGATCCCGATGGCGCAACGTTTGCTGTGATCAAGATGCAAACCTGAGGGTGCGCGGAGGTGCGATTTATCGGCGTCGTCGGACTAGCCGGTCCGAGGTGTCTACCAGTGAGTCCCACGTCTAAAGGGTGGGTCCCCACTCATGAACTCAAGCAGCTGGGGTGAGCCCTGTCTCAGCTATAAAGGCTGATGACGTATTGCCCTCGGCCCACGAGACCGAGAAACAAGGGCTCGCCGATTCGACGGCATTTTCACCCAGCCGCTGCAAAATGGTCAGGGATTCGAGTCTGCTCGGGTGGAGGCTATTGGACTATGTCCGAGGCCCTCTGGCGCCGCCGCGATTGAGCAGGCTCTCATGCCGGCGGCCTCAGGCAGCCACAGGCACCCCGAGCTCACCGATGTTCTCCATATCCCGTTTCGAAGCATTGACAATGAAGAGAGCCGACAGCATCGCCACCACTAAGAAGGCCGCACCGATCGCGAACCCGATCACGTAGCCGTGGATCTGAGCGGCCTCCCGAACAGCCGGGGTGTCGACCCTGGTTGCCAAATAGGCAGCGGTGCTCGAAGCGAAGACGGTGTTCAGTAGCGCCGTTCCCAATGAGCCACCGATCTGCTGGGTGGCGTTCAATGTCGCGCTAGCCACACCAGCATCGTGCGGTGACACTCCGAACAGAGCAGTACTACTCATCGGTACGAACGCCAGCCCCATGCCAACACTGATCAGGATCTCAGCCGGCAGCACGTGAAGAGCGAAGCTGGTGTTGGCTCCGATCTGAGTCAGCCACAGCATCCCCGCCGCGGCGGCGGCGAAGCCGGCCACCATCACCGGTCGAGGTCCGGTGCGAGGGATGAGCTTGGAGGACGCTCCCGCTGCCAGGATGATCCCGGCGGAGAACGGCAGGAAGGCGAACCCGGTCTTGAGTGCGGAATAGCCCAGGTTGTCCTGGAAGTAGAAGGTCAAGAAGAGGAACATCCCCATCAGGCCGGAGCCCACCATCAGCGAGCTCAGGAACGAACCGCCTCGGGTACGCTCGAGGATCACTCGCATGGGAAGGAGCGGATTCTTCGCTCGCAACTCGATCACTACGAAGGCAGCCAGCAGGATGGCCCCGACGGCCAGGGAGCCGAGCGTGCTTCCAGCCGTCCAGCTGCTTTCGGCGGCCCTGGTGAAGCCATAGACGAGTGCCAACAGACCGCCGGTCACCGTGATCGCACCGGGGATGTCGTAGCTCGTGTTGCCGTGGGCCTTGCTCTCGTGAACGATTGGCACGGCGACGATCGCCGTGATGATGGCGATCGGCACATTGACCAATAGGCACCATCTCCACGAGGCGTACTCGGTGAGCACACCACCCGCGATCAGTCCGATTGCGGCACCACCACCGGAGATGCCTCCGTAGACACCGAAGGCAGTCGCCCGCTCCCTCACCTCGGTGAAGGTCACCGTGATGAGGGACAGTGCTGCCGGGGCCAGAAGCGCGGCGAAGGCACCCTGCAGGGCGCGGGCTCCGAAGAGCATAGGTGCGTTCACCGCTGCGCCACCGAGGGCCGAAGCGCCAGCAAAGCCGAGGAGGCCGACGACGAAGATGCGCTTGCGTCCCACGTAGTCGGCGATGCGACCGCCAAGTAGCAACAGGCCACCGAAGGCCAACGTGTAGGCGGTCAACACCCACTGGCGATTGTCCGTGGAGATGTTGAGCGAGTGTTGAGCCGAGGGAAGGGCGATGGTCACGATGGAGGCGTCAAGCACCACCATCAGCTGGGCAATAGCGATGATACCCAGGGCAAGCCAGCGCCTCGGGTCGGGCTCAACGGCTTCCGATGGTGTGGGTGGTGATCCGGTTGCTTCGGTGATGGTCGACATAGGGGGCTCCTTGAGACGCGGGGGAATAAGGGGGTGGAACGGCGAAGCGAAATTGAGTTGTGCAGGGAGCCAGGGAGCCCCCTTGGTGCTAAGGGCTAGCGGCGCAACAGCGGGAGCACGACGTCATCTACCATGTGGGCAATGAATGCGTCATCGATCGGCTCGCCGCTGATCACGAGGCGGTTAAAAAACATTGCTGACAGCACTTCATCGACCACACCGGTATCTGTGCCGGTGGTGAGCTCTCCGGCGGCGACTGCCCGCTCGATGATCTCGTCCAACATCTCTTTGCGGGCGTCGATGACCTGGCTACGCATGAGGTCGGCCAACTCTTGGTCTTTGTGCATGGCCGAGAGCACGCCGACCAACAGCGCCGAGTCTTCACTGGACATGGCGTTGTGCATGCAGTTGAGCGTGGCCACCAGATCGCCTCGGAGCGAACCGGTGAGTTGAGCGGGGACTGCGGCATCGCATTTGCGGCGTCGGATAGCCTCCACCACAACCTCGGCCTTGCCCGACCAATGGCGGTAGATGGTCGCCTTGCCGGCATGGGCCCGCTCGGCCAGAGCATCCATGCTCAGTCGGTCGTAGCCGACCTCCATCACGAGACTCAGTGCCGCATCGAGGATCGCCTGCTCCCGAGCCATCGCCCGGGCGCCACTCGGCCTATTCGACCGTTCGGCGATCACTCCTACCTGACTACTCATAACCAACTCCTACCAATGGAACGGAACCGTTCCGTCTGTTTCATCGTAAGGCACGTTATGTCAGAACGCAACCGTTTCGTTCCGATTTCTTCATACTCCCTGGTAAACGGGTGCAACAAGGAGGACAGGGGGACCACTAAACCGCGGTCTCTGACGTGTGGGTGCCAAGACCCTCTGCCGACCTGGTCACTGGTCTTCAGCACTAGAGGCTGAGGACGCGTTGGTGCGTCTCAGCCGGTCGAGCTGATGCCGAGATCTGCGAACTCAGCCGGTCGGGCTGATAGCGCAGAGAGGGCGGTTGGCAGGAATAAGGGGTCGGGAGCCGCCCTCCGCTCAGGCCCTTCGCTCTGGCTCTCCGCCCGGTACCGACAGACTGCCCAGTAGGGCGCGCATGGCTTTTGCCACCGCATCCCGGGTCGCCCTCGGCTGCTCCGAGTTGGCGATCAGCATGCCGCCCCGGGTCAAAGCCCCTAGAAGCAGACGGGTGAACGTTTCAGGGTCCTCCACCCGAAGTTCCCCCTCAGCCGTCGCCGCTTCGATGACTGCCACGATTTCGGCATAGGCGTAGCGCTCGTCCAGCTCGGTGAATCGGGCCAGTCCGAGCACGGCAGGGGCGTCGGTGATGAGGATCCGCTGGACGTCTGGTTCGAGCACGGCATCGAGGAACGATTCGAATGCCCGGGACAGAAACTCGACGTTGCCCGGCGCTCCCTCGGCGGCCCGCGCTGACGCGGCCAGGAGGTCCTTGTGCACGTCTTCGAAGACGGATTCGAAAAGTGCGGTCTTTGACGGGAAGTGGTGGTACAGGGCTCCGGTGGTAACCCGCGCCTGCTCGGCCAGGTCCTCAACCGACGTGGCGGCAAAGCCGTGGCGCCCGAATAGGAGGCGCCCCGCAGCCGACAGAGCCTTGCGCGTCTGAGCTACCTGCTCGGCTCGCAGATTTAGCGGGCGCTCATCCGGCGCCGGCAACTCAGTCATCCCGACTGTGTAGCGCGTTTCTTGTCCTTGACAGTCACTCATGACCTTGACATAGTAACGCTATGCAACATTTTAAGACTATCTAGATGACGAATAGGAGATCGTGATGAGAGGAGCAATCGAGGCCCTGGAGGCCGACCGGGAAGTGTTGCTCGGGATTTGCGCAGGACTCGACGACGCCGACTGGAAGGCCGAAAGCGGATGCGGGGGCTGGTCGGTCCAGGACGTGGTTGCTCACATGGGTGCGTTGTTCTGGATGGTGGTCGACCCGTCGAAGTTGCCCGACACCACCAATCTTCCGACGGAGCGGGCCCAGGATGTCTATGTCGAGGCTCGACGCACGTGGGGTGCCGCTGAGGTCGTCGCGGACTACGAGACCGTGAGCACTCAGTCCATCCAGCGATTGGCTGGATTGGAAGGTCAGGACTTCGAGCTGCCGCTGGGGGACCTCGGGACCTACCCGGCATCGGTGCTCCCCAATGCGTTCTCCTTCGACCACTACACCCACATTCGGGCCGATCTGTTTTCGCCCCGCGGGCCGCTGACTGGGGAGCCGCCGCCCGCCGACGAGCTCCGGCTGGGTCCCGCCGTCGATTGGATCGAGGCCGCCCTTCCCCAGCAGAATGCCGAGCGTTTGTCGGCCCTTGCGGGCATGGTTGATGTGGTGCTGGACGGCCCGGGGGGTGGAGTCATCCACCTCGGCAAAGGCGGTCTCGGCGCCGAGATCCGTTCGAGCACTGCTTCCTTCGTCCTTTGGATCACGCAACGAGCGACGTGGGAGGACGAGGACGTCAAGACCTCAGGCGACAACGGACTGCTGGATCTCGTGAGAGAGATGAAAGTCTTCTGATGCCGACCCAGGTGCGAGCCTCAATAGGATTTCGTTTCAGTAGTAGTGGAAATTCAGACTCAGCTGACAGGGCTGATGCAGAGGGGCGTGGTCTCAGCCAACTGAGCTGAGGAGTTGAATCGGCCGTCTCCGATGCTGGGTTGCGGTGACAAGTCATCAGTGGGTGAGCCTGCTCACCGGCAGGGCTGCCGGAATCCATCGACGCTCGTATCGAGGTGGGCCCCGTTGATCCCAGCGGCGTCGTCGGCCCGGCAGAATTGGCTGGTGGCCAGATCGTATTCCGCGTCGAGCACACCCTTGCCGTCAGCAATGTATTTGGCCGCTCGGCCGCATTGCCTCGTCTGATTACAATTCTCCGTAAGGAGACCATCAGCATACGGCTCCATGATGCTGGCGAAGTTGTCGCCCGTGTCGACCAAGTTCTTGGCAATCCAACCCATCCTTAGGCTGTGAATATACTCAGCCAGAGTGGTCATGAACGCCCTCTCAGTGCCCTTACTGATGTGAAACCCGGTCGGGCCGTCGAAGCCTGTATACGTTTCGTCAAGATCCGTTTCGACAGCATCGAATCCCTTGGCTGCACACTCGTGCCCGATCATTGATTCGACGATGCTCACGGTGGCAGGAGAGGCGATGTTCAAGAAGGACTCCTCGGGATAGCCCGGGAGCGTGTTGCCCAGTACTCCAGCGGCCCCAAACTGGTCGAAGTAGCTGGTGGTAATGCCCTCTTGCTGGGCACTGTAATAGTTGCCCGCTGAGCCGGCTTCGATGTAGCAGATGACGTGATCACCCCGGGCATGCAGTGCGGCCACGGTGGAAGAGGAATTGATGATGCCGTCAATGTCATACACAGTCGGGGCTGGCGCCGGGCTTCCATTGGGCAGGAGGTCGTTCGTCCCCATGTCACTCGGATCATTCAGGTCGAATGGATGATTCAGCACCCACTGCCAAGAGACATACCCGATCGGTAAAGACCACCATCGGTTGGCACTCGGGCTTCTCGGGTGACCAAGGGCCGAATTGATACATCCGGTCACTCCACAGCCAGCCATGACTAACCCCACGACCGCTGCGCTCATCAGCCACCGCTTGATGGTCGGGCATTTGAGCTTGGTAAGCCCACCTTGCATCATCCGCCCTCGCCTCGGAATTAAGCTTCAATGGCTCGCTTCGGTCTACGCGTTCCACACCTCGGCCGCGATTACATTTTGCACCTCCGGCACCAATCCGTCCAAGTCGATGGTCGCAGACCAAGGAGCGCCGTGAGGCTGAGGGACACGCTGAGTGACCTCAGCTTTCGAGGCTGAGGACATCCCTGTCGTCCTCAGCCATCAAGCGAAGGTCATGTGGTCGCTCCGATTGCCAGATGTCGCTGAGTTCGTTTTGCAGAAACTCCTAAGACGGAATAGTTCTGCCTCCTCTCATTCCATTTCATGCTTCACGTCCATCGAGGCTCAGCTCGCCTCAGACCGGTGATCGTCCACCTGGATCCGGACGGGCGCCGGAACCTGCTGGCCAGACTGCACCCGCTGAAGGAGCTCGAGTTCTGCGAATTTTCGAGCCAGGGAACGATCGAGATGCGAATCGTGTCGAATAATCGAGTCGACCTGGTTTGGCTTGGGCAAGACGGCGGCCCGTTCACGCGTCCGGCGTGTTCGCCGTTGGTCCTCCTCCCTTGATTGGCGATCGGTCAGGATCTGGACGACCAGTTTCTTGGCCCGGTTAACTAGTTGCTTGTACCCGATGCCCATCAGCTCCGAGCACCGCAATATGTACTTGCGCATTTGCTCTGCCGTACAGGGATCGTCTGCCAGCAGAGTTGGGCGTACGAGCTTTTCCGTCTGGATGCTGCACATGACGCTCATGAGCTTGGCCAGATTGAGCGCCCGGCCTCGCTCAAAGGTTTCGTCGTCGCCCATAGAACCAAGGTTGTCCAGAAGCGCGAGGGCGTTGTGCAAATCGCACCCATCTTCCTCCAGATATCGCTCCGGCCCAAAGGTCCCCTTGAGAACGTTAGATGGATCGAGAGTTCTGTCGGGAAGATCGATGGCCTCGTACAAGGAATTGATATATCCGACTTCAGCCCTGCGTACCCGACGCTTGCGCCATAAGAGGCTGGCTATTTCGGTGGCGATTTCTGTTTGAAGTACGCCAACAGGCCGGAGATCGGCTAGAACGCCGTCACTGAACGCTACCCAGTCCTCTTCGAGTTCACCTCCCGCGACCGGACTGTTTGAGTTGATTCCGTGTATCACAGCGTTCTTCGACGAGTTCTCCTTGCCTGATGCCGTTTGGGGGCCTCCACCACGGCCGCGCACATTGGTGCCGGGCGAATCGTTCTCCACCAAGCGAGCGTCTGGCTCCACGGGATTGAGTCCGGCGTTCTCATCTCGGCCTTCTGCGGCTGAACCTGATTGTTCGGACGAGTTTGTCATCGTCTTCTCCTTGTATTCGTAGTTCCGATCGCTCTGATCGGACGCTCAATACAATTGACACGAATAGCGGCTTGATAGGTGGACTACAAAGCCCAAATTGCGCCCACATAGCCGCTGAGCTGGACGGACATGGGCGTATTTAATTTTTCGCAGCGTTGTCAGTTCAACGGTCATTAAGATTCACTGGAGAGACGCCTCGGCGACGAGAATCCAGCGGCCAGGACACTCACAGAAGCCTCTGGAGGACGTCCTCTAAGCCCTCAGCGAACTCCGCCATGGTCATGGACCGCTCAACTCCTCCGGAGTCCCATAACGGTGCCGACGATGGCGAAATTGACCGTTCCTGTTGGTCCTTGAGAACTAGCTCGGCTTGCGCCAACCAGCCGTCCACGCCCGCGATCGCTTTCGATCTCATGATGGTCACCTCCATCGAACCTGGCTGTACCACCGTGCCCGGAGGCCGGTTGGTGGAGCGTCGCAGGCCCAGGTGCCTCGACTCCTCTGGATGGGTACGGATCCACTGTACAGGCCGGTTGTGACGCACGACCCGAGTCTCAACTCCGAATCCCGCGGTCCGAGCTGAGGTCGCTCGTCGAGCCGGTGAACGGGAAGCTGAGGACACCCGGTATTCTCATTTCTGGCTCAAGAGCGAATGACTGTCTGGGTACTTGGCCCGTCATTCCGGCAACCGCGCAGCTCCACCGCACGGTGCCCCAAGGGAAGAGCTGGCCGACGGCCCGCCGCCGGCAAGTGGTGGACGTCCGAAGGTGACGTCACCGGAAAGTTGATGACGCATGCCAAGGATTACGAGCTCAGCCGGCGTAGCTGAGCAAGCTCTGCTTCCATGCCAGAACATCCCTTCACCGGAGAGTCTCTAGATGGGCCCGGCAGAATTGAAGACGGACGGCGATCAGATCTCTTCGACCACCCTTTTCGCTGACTATTCAGAAGATTGGCTGGATATGCGAATCGATCTCGCCGAACGAACGGCCGAACTGTACCGATGGCTTCTCCGTCGGCACATCCGACCGACCTTTGGCGATTCCAGTTTGGGATCCATGTCGCCACAAGCGGTGAGGGCCTGGCATTCGGCGATAGCCCGCAAGCACCCGACGACCGCCGCCAAGGCCTATCGGCTGCTGTCGTCGATCATGCGGACCGCGGTCTCTGATGAGATTCTCCCCAAGAATCCTTGTCAGGTCAGGGGAGCTGCCGTTGAGAAAGCTCCAGAGCGACCGATCGCTTCCATTCCTGAGGTTGAGGCTCTCGCGGCAGCGATGCCGCCGCACCTGCGCATTGCGGTTCATCTAGCCGCGTGGTGCCAGCTACGACGCGGAGAGATCCGGGGCCTGCGACGTCAGGACATCGATCCGGTCGCAGGCACCCTTTCGGTGTGCGTAACCAAGACCACTGCGATGTCTGGACGTACAGTCGTGAAGGAGCCGAAGACCCGGGCAGGTAGACGTACCATCGCTATTCCCCCGCACGTACTTAATCTTCTGACAGACCATCTGGCCTTGTACGTACCTGATAGTCCAGAGGCATGCATCGTCGACGCGTCCAATCGTCAGTTGAGTCTGGCTTGGCACAAGTCCCGCGCAACTCTCGGGCGACCGGAGCTCCGGTTCCATGACCTCCGGCACTCTGGGCTCACCTGGTCCGCAGCTACTGGTGCAAGTGTCGCGGAGCTAATGCGACGTGCTGGCCATGCATCGCAATCCGCCGCCCTCCGCTACCAGCACGCTACTGACGATCGGGACCGCGTTCTCGCTGACGCGCTCGGTAAGCTTGCGGATCTTGCCAACAAGGAATCTTGTCGCCTACTTAGTGCTGTCTTCGACCCGGCCTCTGGATGGCCACGAAATGTGCGATCGGATGTGTGGAGCACCTTCGGGACAGAATCGCTTAGAAGGCCTCAGCGTCGGCGGTTGAGAACTCGCACAGATGGGATTAGCTCACCCAGCTAAGGCTGGGGGGCGGTGACACGTCACCCGATTCTCTGGCCATTTGAGACCTATCCCCTACCGGCACATCGAGGGCGCTGTGCACCGGAAGCAGCACGGACGAAATGGGGCGTTATTGCAGGTCACTTGTAGCCCGGTCGTTCACCCTTCATGGGTGATGCCTCACGGCCTCCAACCTGGGAGGCTGGGCGGAGGCAATCTCCGAGAGGACCCTTGTGACTACAGATCGAACCCACGCCATGGACCACGTCGTGGTGGTCCTGTTCGAGAACCGCTCGCTCGACAATGTTCTTGGCCATCTCTACGGACCAGACGGACGGCAAGACCTTCGAGGGCGTAATCGGCAAGGACCTCTCGAACCCCATCCCCGAGTGGGCCGAGCACGGCGCCGACCGCAAAGTGGTGCCTTACACAGTGGCCACCGACATGGACAGCCCCAACCCCGACTCGGGTGAGGAGTACCCCCACACCAACACCCAGCTCTACAACATCCTGAGCGAGGAGAACCGCTTCAAGTTGGGCGAGGACATCACGGCACCGTGGAACGCTCCCGAGCCGGGTCAGACGCCGACGATGGACGGCTACGTCACCGACTACATCAGCACCTTCACCGCAGAGATGGGCCGCCAGCCCACCTACGAGGAGTACAGCCAGATCATGACCGGGTTCACGCCCGAGCAGGTCCCGGTGCTGAACGGACTGGCCCGTGGGTTCGGTGTCTTCGACCACTGGTTCTGCGAGGTGCCGTCCCAGACCTTCATGAACCGGTCCTTCTGGACGGCGGCCACCTCGTCGGGAATGACGGTGAACAGTCCGGCCACGAAGTGGCTGACGAACAACGACGCCGAGACGATCTTCAACCGGTTGGAGGACCACGGCAGGACGTGGAAGGTCTACGTCGCCGAACCGATGCAGTTCTCCGCCACGGCCATCATCCATTACCCGCGGCTGAAGGATCGCCTGGCCACCAACTTCGTGCCCGTTCGCCCAGTTCGAGACCGACGCCGCCAATGGCGAACTGGCCGACTTCTCTTTCATCGAGCCGTGTCTGATCGTGGGTCACAGCGACTACCACCCTGCCGCCGGACGGGCGATGGGGCACGGCCTGGACATCCAGAGGTCGACCCGCCGTCGTCCATCCTCGGCGGCGAGGCTTTCCTGTCACGGATCTACGACGCCTACCGGCGGATGCAGTCCACGACCGGAGCCAACGTCTGGAACACCACCCTGCTCATCGGCTGGGACGAACCCGGTGGCACCTACGACCACGTCCCGCCGCCCTCAGTTCCGCCGCCCGACCCGGCTGCTCCGGCGGGCGAGTGCGACTTCACCTTCGACCGCTCCGGCTACCGGGTCCCTGCCATCATCGTCTCTCCATGGGTGGCCGAAGGCGAGGTGTTCAACGAGGAGCATCGGCACACCTCGCTGATCGCCACCCTGCGGGAGCAGTGGGACCTGGGTGACCCCTTCACAGGCCGAGATGCTGCCGCACGGTCGTTCTCCCACGTCTTCACCCTCGATACTCCGAGAGACCCGGAGGCTTGGCCCGTACCCGAAGCCCGGCCGGTACCCAAGTTCACCGAGGATGCGCTGGCACTCGGACAGGCCGTCTCGGTGTTGGGCAAGACACTGTTGGATGGACTTCGAGGGTATGCGGCGCAGAACAACATCAAGCTCGATGGGTTGCCCGAAGACCCGAAGGCCGACATTCCGCCGGAGCAGATCATGACGGTGCTGCGTAGTGCCCTCGCCATCTTCTTCCCGCTCCTGGCTCCCGCCGCTGCGGGTTAGCCGGAGGAGCGTCACAATAAGCCGAAGCGGATTGACCACCACCCTGCCCCTAATCGCCGGATCAGCGGGATAGAGCTACTCCGGGTCGGAGGGTATCCAAGTCATTGCGTCCCATTCGTATGCGGCGCTCCACCGCCCACTGTCAGGGTGCCATTGCAGCCTTCCCTCGACCACCATGTCGCATTCCCTACCGACTTCGTCAGTATCTGCTCGCTTGTCGATCAGGACAACAGTCATCCCGTCTACCGGGACCACCCCGGCCGCCTCAAACTGGCTCTTGATGTGAGCCAGCATCCCTGTTCGATCTCCGCTCTTCGGATAGAGCATCACGGCACCTTGGTTGGTGGTCGGATCACCACCGCCGTAGTTGAAGTCAACGTTCAGCCGGACCGGCCAGCTCATCGCAGACGAGAGTACAACGCCGATCTGTACGAGGTGCCCCCGACCGCCGGTTTGATGGGGCACACCGGCACCTCGGTGCGGCCCTCAGTCGACCGGTGGGGGATGTTCGGGCGGGTGTGTCCGAGTCAATCGTTGCCTGTAGTAGGTAAGTATGAGAGCGGGGCTCCAGTGAACCTGACCAGACGGTCTGGAAAGTGAACCGATGCGGGATTCTTCAGCCTGCCGTTTGAACAAGAACTGGTCTCTAATCCATTGGCCCTGATCTCTGCGACGATCCGGTTTAGTGGATTTACCACGGTGATGTTGCTGTATGGACCCTCTCGGTATAGCTCTCGCTGACCACTTTCGTCGCTGATCACTGCTGGAGACCCAGTTCGGACCTTTGATTGGAACCTGCACGGCTTTCCAAGCCCACCACAGAGCAGGATGTACGCCTCGATAGAGGTCGATGGTCACGATCTCACCTGGGACAGGTATTCCCTCTTGTCTGCCGTTCATCGAGGACCATCATGCCCGACTTCACCTGTCCTCGATCGATGCTCCTATGGACTGTCAAGAGCGAACTCTGACCTTGGGAGCGCTGCAAACACCTCCCGAGCCACGTAACGCTTGAGGCAGCGGATCGCCTCCTTCTTGGTCCGCCCTTCCTTCATCCGCCGCTCGATGTAGTGCGTGGTTCTGGGGTCGTTGGCCATCCGGGTGAAGACGATGTGCCAGAGGGCCGAGTTGGCCTGGCGGTCCCCGCTTCGGTTGAGCCGGTGGCGCTCCTGCTTGCCGCTCGAGGCGTCGAGGGGTGAGACCCCACAGAGCTTGGCGAAGGTCGACTCGCTCTTTAGCCGCTCGGGGTTGTCCCCGGCAGCCACCAGGATGGCCGAGGCCACGTCGGTGCCCACTCCATCGACAGCGTTGAGCTCAGGCGCAGTCTCAGCGACGAGCGTCTTCAACAGTCGGTCGATCTCTTTGACCTCTTCTTCGAGCGAGAGGGCCCGTCGTGCCAGAGTGCGCAACGTGAGCTTGGTGACCGTCGTCACGTCGGTCTTGCCGGTGTGGCGGAAGGCGCTGGCCAGTTGAAGGACCTTGTAGATAGAGAGGTCCCGCAGCTCGGCCCGGAGCTCGTCGGGCGCGGTCGAGATCAGGCTGCGCATCTGGTTGAGGGCCTGGGTCCGGTTGCCCCTGGCCGAACGCCGGGCCACCCGTAATACCCGCATGGCCTCGACGTTTCCGTCTCTGGTCTTGGCTGATCCGGTGGCATCGCCACCTTGGGCGGCCCGGGCTGCGGCCACCGCGTCGTGAGGATCGGACTTTCCTGTGCGCCGGCGGCGCTGGCGGTTGGGTCGGTCGATCTCGACCACGGTGACCTGGTGGGAAAGCAGGTGCCGGGTGAGTCCCGCCCCATAGCTGCCGGTCCCTTCGACACCGACGAGTTCGACCGTCCCGAACTCTTCGAGCCAATCCAATAGCTCCCGATAGCCCTTGGCGGTGGCCGGAAAGCTCTGGACGCCGAGCTGGGCTCCCCGTTCGTCGAGGGCGGCCGCCACGTGGGTGTCGAGGTGCGTGTCGACCCCTCCGGTGATTCGGCGCGCGATAGTGGTCATCGTCATCTGTTCCTTTCGCTTGGGGTGGGTGACACCGCACCAGCAAGACGATGGACAGGACAGCGATGGGCCTGTGCGGCAGGCTCCTATGAGGTCACTCCGTCCGACCGGTTGGTGTCGGGTGAGTGTCCGAGCCAGGCCGACGAATCGACTTCAGGACAGTCCGAAAGGACGTCAGCCGGTATTGATGGAGTCAGACCTGGCTCGGGCATTCACCCACACGCTGGCCAGTTCTCCTTCCGGAGTGGTGGACCGTCAGCGGGCAATATCAATCCTCGCTGCCGGGTAGACGGCGGTTATCACTTACCGCCCGGTGTCAGTGATCGCCGAGCCCCGGAGCCAAGGATGGCGAATCTATGGCTCAACGAGAACCGACCGGGAGCTACGATACTGGCTTCTGGTCTGAGCACGGACGACGACCGTCTGATGAATCCCTTACCTCATCATCCTGGTCCTCATCCTCGTAAGGCTCGGCACGCATGTCCCCGCACCATCCCGTCATGGGATCCCCTGTCGACACGTGTTCCGACCCATTGGATTGTGGGCGACTCGGCGAGCATTGACCAGTGAGAACCCCGACCGGTGGTCATGCCGCCACAGTCATCGCGTGGCAGACCCTTGAACCGCTGGCCACTGGGCGGGCTCAGGATTGCGTCGGTACTGCTGAAGCCGGTGAGTCAGTTGCGACAATCCGCTTACGTTTCCGCTTACGCCGTCGCCGGAGGACGATCATTAGCGCTGCGATCCCGACACAGAGACCGACCACCCAGCCTGACTCGAAGGTCAAGCTGGGTGACCCGAGTTCTTCGTCGAAGGACTCGGGCTCTGGTTCACCAGCGGCATCCATTCCTGTCGTCATCGAACGCCCAATCTAGATCGCGGAGGCCCTCACCACCCCCACCGCGAGGGGGAGGGTGGTAGGTGTGATGGGGGCAACCAGAGCGTATAGGTGTAGACCGGAGATGTCGCCGGGTCAGCAGTGTGTGTGCTCAGGCTGGCCCGGCGTCGGGCAGGGCGACACATCCGGCACACGAGCCCGAGCGGTGGCAGCCACGGACGGCCCCGGAACTCCCGGTCGGGTGGGTGGCCCCACAGCCGCCGCACCCGCCCCGAGAGCAAAGACCGGAGAAGAAGGGTGGTGGTTCCGGTCCTTCCTGCATTGTGATCCATCGTGGCTCCTTTGCCCAGCCGCCTACCGCTTGGAGCGCACTTACCACTACCTGGTGCGGTCAACGTGCCGCCGTGAGGACCGAAGTTCGCGAGACGTTCATTCCCTGGTTGTAGATGCCGCTTTACCATGTCAACACCGGCACTCCGCTCCCCCAGCTCGGGGTGCCGGTCGCCGGGTCGTCCGTGGGGCGGGCGAGTCACAACCACCACTTCCCACGGATGATTCGGCACTTCGCAAATCTGCCTGCGACCTGGGCCTCTCCTTGGTTGCCGCCCTGCCCCTAGCGCCGGAGTGGTGGGGGCACAGACCTACTTCTCAGACGAGGCGAGGGCGTGCCGGTGGATTGGCGACGGCTCGAACTTCGGTACGCTCGCCCCACACACGGTGCAGATATAGGTGTACTCGTCCAGAATCGGGTCGCTGATGACGTCAGGGTAGATCCCTGATCCGGGACAAACGGGCGAATCCTGCGGTCTGGTGGCCATGGCCTGACCCTCGTTCCTCCGACAGGCCAGGTCTACACCCGTTTCCAACCCCTCTCAACGGGCGGCACTGCACAGCCGGGAATGAGTGGCCGGAGCCTGCCCCATATCGCCGGGGGCGGGGCGGTTATCGACCTGCTCCCGAGCGCCTCGTTGCGCTCATCCCTTTGTACCGGCATGGGTCCCATTCAGTATCCTGCTCAATAACGAAGGCCGGTTCAGATCGGAATGGGGCTAGCTGATGTCCTCGGAAGACGAATCCGAAGAAGACCGAGCGTACATTCGCACGCTGCAAAAAGCCTGGGACGACCTACCCGAAGAAGACCGAGCGCACCTTCTCATGCAGCAAAGGGTCATTGGCTTCTTGGTGAGACATGCGGACGAGAGGTTCACGTTGGTAGAGGTTGCTAATGCAATCGACTACCCGAATCACGATGAAGTGCTGGCGACCCTCAGGAGCTATGCACCTTGCGAAGACATCGTTGTGCCGGTATCTGAGATGGAAGACGGCACGTTTGTGTACATCACCGGCTCGGCGTCGATCCCATAGACGGCTCCTCAGAGAGTGGAGCTACTGGCCCCAGCCAGTGGTTCAGGGCGTAGGCGGAACGGCGTTCCTACCGGGCCGAAATGCTGGCCTCGTCGGCACAGATCAGCTTGACTGCCCCACAACGCCTGGCTCTGCGGTGGTTATTGACCGAGGTGTGCTTGCCACGAGCTAACCGCCCATGAACGGCACTTTGGTGTCATGGCGAGGTCATCCAGATTGGCAACGCCGCTACAGCCGATTGGGGAAACGTTCAAGGGGGAGATGACCAGTGGGATCTCGACGAACGATCACGACGAGTGGTATCGATTAGTCGTGCACTGGCCGCAAGAGCATTACCGCACCCAGGGGCACAGGCATGAGCTGCTAGACCTAGTGAGTCCCCAATAGCTCTCCGTGCAGACCAGTATTCAGTTCGAGACGGTGATGGTCAAAGGAGAGGAGCTGAAGGCGCTCCCACCCGAACCGAAGGCTTCCGACAACAGCACGTAGGAGCCGTTGGGAACCGTCTTAGTGTTCCAGCTGGAGATCCATCCGTAGTAGCTAGGCTTGGCGGTGCCGACCAGGTGCCCGGTGTAGCCGTAGGAGCCGAAGAGGAGCCAAAACTCGACACTGGTGGCGTTGGACGCACTGGCATCCAAAGTGGCAGTTCCTGACAGCGTTGCTCCCTTGGATGGGATGATCACGCTCGTCGTCGGAGGCGGCACATTGAGCCATCCACCCGCTGGTTCGGGTTCGACGCTGTAGGCAGCAGGGGTGGGAGCGCCGCCGCCGCAATCTGGTGTGCCCTGCACGATTTCCAAATAGTACAGGCCAGGAGCTGGCACCTTGTAGGTAAGCGCAGTGTTGTCGTAGACATATGCACCACCAAGAACCAAAGCCTTCTGTGCGTTTTCGAGGTTTACCGTTAACAGTTCGCAATCCGACAGGCCCTCGACTGAGTCATTCTCGATCCGGATCGTGGCGGTCGTGTCGTTAGCCCCGTACAACTGGTACCAGGCAATCGGACTGGCTTTGGTAACGGTCCCTTGGTAGCGGGTGTGGCCCAGTAGTGGTGCGCCGACCGCATTTATCGAAGCGCCCGGCTTGATCGAGCCCTTTTGCGGATTCGGTGCCGTGCCTCCTCCCCCCGACAAGACAGCAAGTGAGTAGGTTTCCGTTTGCCAAGTGTCGGGGCCGCAACCGTCCGGTTCCTCCGGATCAACTTCTACGTAGTACCGGTCAGAACCGGGAACCGCCAATGTTCCTATGAAGGGCGTCCCCGGATAAACGTACCCGGACTCGCCTGCGATCCCGATTCCATTCAAGTCCTTTGTGAAAGCGCCGATGAGGTTGCAGGGCTGCGACACGGGACTGGTGTTCGTCACCTCGACCTCCACGGTCCCGCCAACCGTTTTCGGGTAGACAACGTACCAAGCATCCGAACTGGGCTTGACGAGCAACCCAGTTACCACTCCTCCTTTCATTTGCGTTGCGTTGCCGATGTCGCTCCGGAGCCCATCGGCCGCCCCCCAGGCCGTCTCCGTAGACGTGAAGGTAGTCATAATCATGCCAACGAGCGCTACTGAGACAACCAAGATCCGTCGTGCGATTCGTGTGTTTCTTGAGCCCGATGTTTTCATCGCCGCCTCCGCTCTGATCGAACAGCCGCTACACGTTCCGCCGCTTGGGATACGGCTTCCGCTCGATCTCGTCCGTTATGACGGTACGGCATCAAGCCCTGGCGAGCAACCGTGACACTGGCTATTCACTTTCGGGCCCGGCAGCGCCGCTTGGATCTCGTGGAGCTTCGGGAGATCTGCCTACTGGCACCACGCTCAAACGTTTCGCAAGGGAATTCGAGCGTCAACTAGAGACACTCACGTAGCGGCCATTTGCATCGCACGGCCCCACAGGGCGATCCGAAAGTTCACACTCATGTCACACGAGTGAATGCTCGGTCTGCACTGCCGATTACCTTGACCTGAAGTCTTTCTACCAAAGGGTCGGCATCGGTATGAGTCCAAGAGGTGGTGAACTCAGACGGTGGGCGGATGAGCAAAACCCCGGATTCATCGCTCTCATGGCCACGGGGGACCACGCAGCCAATGCTCTGGAAATCGGTCCTGATGCTATTCGAGCTAGTGCCGACCAGTTTCGGGCAGTTGTTTTGACTGAGCAACATCGGCTTGAATCACATCCGTCTCCCGACCAGCATGATCGGCTTCTGGATCGCTGATTGGAAGCCCTGTCCCCGAACACCGGGACAGAGGCACCCACCTGGCGCACGGTGATATGACTGAGAACGGCTCGATCCGACTCCGGGAGAGGCAGGTTCCAAATGGAGGAACGCGTAAGCGCTTCGAAGTTCATCCACGCCCCGGCGGAGGCAGTGTTCGCAGTTCTAACCGATCCGGCAAGTCACGCTGCGATCGATGGCACGGGCTGGGTGTGCGACCCCATCGACGGACAGCTCCTGACGATTCCGGGTCAGATCTTCCGTATGGCTATGTATCACCCGAATCATCCGAACGGAGAGTACGAGATGGCAAATCGGATCGAGGTCCTCGTTCCGCCACGTGCCATCGCCTGGAAACCGGGCTACGACCCGGGCGATGGTGACCTTCAGTTCGGTGGCTGGATCTGGCGCTACGACCTGGTGCCGTCAGGGCCATCTGCGACAGATGTCACCCTTACGTACGATTGGTCAGCGGTTTCCGCGGAAGTTCGCCAGAACGGTCCGGACTTCCCACCGTTCCCCCCGGATCATCTCGACAACTCGCTCAACCATCTGGACACTCTCGCCACAGGAAGCTGACCGGCAAGAGGGTGTCCCATACCGCCGGGAGAGTGTCACGCCCCGGCACTTCGAAGGCGGGGCCCCATGTGCAAATGCTCTCACGCAAACTGCGTACGCCACGCCTCGGATCGATACTGCACGTCCACGGTTGAATCGCCAGAAACGCCGAGCCCGTCACGGAGGACCCGCCGGGCCTCAGCGATGACACGGGCTCTTCGATCATCTGACATCGTGATGATCCAACTGAAGGTGCCCAGCAACCCGATGAGATCGTCGGCAGTGAGGGGAATTTCCCAGGTCAATGTGATGTGTTCGGGCTCGGCGAACGGGAAGCCATCGGGAATGTGGAGCACCGTCTCGACCCGGTTGTCGGTATCCATGACCTCATTGCCCAGGTCCGCAGTCCAATTTGGCTCCTCGCCGGATTCATTGGAGCCCGATGAGGCTTCCGAGAGCATCGCCTGTGCTTCCGCGACGAATGGTCCCTCGGGATCGGGTCCGGCCCAAACAACACCCAGGGTTCCGCCAGGGGCAAGAACCCTTGACGTCTCCAAAAGCGTGGCCTCGAGGTCCATCCAGTGCCAGCAGTTGGAGGCCAGTACCGCCCCGACTGAATCACTGTCCAGGGGCATGGATTCACCGGTGCCACGAAATGCGGTCACCCCAGGCAAGTTGCTTACCAGGACGTCGCGCATGCGGTCGTCGGGCTCAACGGCGATCACCCGATCAACCCTGCCTAAGAGTTGCCTGGTCAACGCCCCCGTGCCTGCGCCGAGATCCACGACGGTGCCCCCCACACCTTCGAGCAGCCAGTCGATCGCTGCTTTCGGGGGTCCTGGCCTAAATCGCTCGTAGTCGGACGCCACCGCGCCGAAGCTTCCCGATCGCTGTGCCTTGTTTGTCGACCGATTGTCCTCATCCATCAGAGTTCTCCCCTATATCTTGACATCAAGAGACTATGGGCACAGTCTCTTGATGTCAAGATATACTTTGATCGCCAGAGGCTGGAGGGTTGTGTGGAAGACGAAGTTGAACGACTGGTAGCGGGATGGCAGCAGGCCCTTCCTGATCTCGATGTCTCTCCCCTCGAGGTCCTCTCACGAGTGACACGACTTGCTCGGCACTTGGAACGCCAGCGCTCAATAGTCTTCGCTCGCCACGACCTCGAGACATGGACTTTTGACGTGCTGTCAGCCCTCCGTCGTTCTGATCCATCTCACGAGCTCTCGCCTGGGCAGCTTCTCGGCATGACATTGGTGAGCTCTGGGACGATGACGAACCGTCTCAATCATCTGGAGCGGCGGGGGCTGGTCCGTCGCAAGGTTGATCTCGACGATGCCCGGTCCATGCGGGTCCGACTCACGGCGAAGGGTCGCAGGCGCGTTGAAGGAGCGCTGAAGGATCTCGTAGTCAGAGAGGATGCTCTCCTCGGTGGTCTCACCGATCGGCAGCGGAGCACGTTGGCCAGCCTCCTGAAGATCGTGGTCGCGCCCTTAGATTCGCTGTGACCGACGATGGCTGGTAGCCGTCACATGAAGGTGCATCGTTCCCCAGTCTCGATTCCACGAAGTGACGCAGGGTGCCCCACAACAATGACAATGGCCTTAAGGATCCACCGCTTCGCAGCTGGTCCTCAATAGCTTCGGGAGCACTGGGAGATTTGGCCTGACTTGGAGTCATGAGCCGCCTTCGGGCGTCGTCGGCCGAGCTCTTCCAGCGGCACATTGACAACGGCACGCCCCGTCTCTGAGGTTGGGTGATTGGTCAGGATTGCTGGAACAATCCGGACCGCCCGTCACTCCGATCAAGGACGGCCGTGCCACCCCTCAACCGCTAAGGAAGGAAGGGATGGCCATGACCATCGTAGAAGCTGCACTCGGGATCACGGGTGGTGTCGATACCCACCTGGACAAACACGTAGCTGCTGCACTCGATCCCCTGGGGAGACTGGTCGGCACCGAGTCGTTCCCGGCTGATGCCGGCGGCTACAAGGCGCTGCTCGGCTGGCTCGAGGAGTTCGGCCAGGTGACGAAGGTCGGGGTGGAAGGCACCAGCTCGTATGGCACCGGACTGGCTCGGTTTCTCCGCCGCCACGGAGTCGAGGTGGTCGAGGTCGACCGGCAGAACCGGCAGGCCCGACGTAATCAGGGCAAGTCCGACCCGTTGGATGCGATCGAGGCGGCCCGTGCCGCCATCAGCGGCAGAGCGGCCGGCTCCGGCAAGACCAAGGATGGATCGATCGAGGCCATCCGGGTGTTGGTGGTGGCCAAGCGTTCGGCCCGCCAGGCCCGGGTGAAGGCGATCACTCAGATGCGCCACCTGGGATTCACCGCTCCTGACCAGCTGCATTCCCGGCTCAAGGGCCTGAGTGTGTCGGCGCTGGTGGCAGAGAGCGCACAGTTGCGGCCCACCCGATCGACCGATCCGGTCACGGCAGCAACTAAGGCATCGCTCTCCTCACTGGCTCATCGGATCAAGTCTCTGGATGTCGAAATCGCCGGGCTGGACGAGAAGATCGAGCCCCTCATTGCCGCCGCTGCACCGGACCTGTTGGCTCTGTTCGGCGTCGGTCCGGACACTGCAGCCTCCTTGTTGATCGCCGCCGGCGACAATCCCGAGAGGCTCCACTCAGAGGCAGCCTGGGCTCATCTTTGTGGTGTGGCCCCGGTGCCCGCCGGTTCGGGGAAGACCTCGGGACGTCTCCGCCATCATCAGGGCGGCAACCGGCAGGCCAACAGCGCCCTGTGGCGCATTGTCATGGTCCGGATCGCCCACGACCCCGAGACAACCCAGTATTTCGAACGCCGAGTGAAGGAAGGACGATCCAAGCGGGACGTCATCCGGATCTTGAAGCGCTACGTCGCCCGTGAGGTCTATCGACACCTTCCTCGCGGCTGAATCTCCGAGCCGTGGGTCTGGCTCCCCCCACAACTGTCGTCCTCTCGGACTGACTATCCAGCGACCCGCCGACCCACGACCCGGAACGAACGATCAACGAGACGCGTGACTTCGTAAGAGCATGCCCTCGCATCACGAGTGGCTCGTCATTGTTCTGTCCGCTGTCTTCACTCCGGAGCCCCGAATAAGGGCTTGACATTGATAGGAGCGTTCGCCGGGTGCGTGGCGGTTATTGACCCGTCACCGACCGGCCACCACTTCGATTTCGAGGTGAGCGCTTAGCGAGTCGAGCACCTCCTGGGCGAAGCGCCTAGCCTCGATCCATGCGCTCCCTACGTTTTTCGCTATTGCTGCTTGTTGTGGGCTTCATAGGTGTTGTTGCCGGTTCGATTACTTGGATGGTTGGGTTCGTCGGGTTGACAACAGGATCTCAACTTGTCAGTCAGATTGCGCCACCTCTTGGCTACGGGTTGGTTGGCTTGGCCTGGTGGCAGTGGACCTCAACAGTGAAGGCGGGTGCCGGTGTAGCTAAGGCCATGCGCCGAAGTTCCAAGACCTTGGCGCTGGCCTCAGCGATCACAGCTCTCTGCTATTTGGCCTACCTCTATGGCGATCTCCGGTTCAGATATGCCTTGCCGAATAATGGCGCCAACTTCGACATTCCTCACTGGAATCTGCGCCTCGCTGGCTATGGGTCGGCAGGAGTGGGGTTTTTGATAGCGGCGGTGGGTTTCTGGATTGGATCGACTGCAACTCATCAGCCCGATTCACTTACCCCTGAACCTGAACTTGCCCCCGCCACTTCGTGATCCAGAGATCTGCACTCAGCGCCACATATCCCACATCGCCGGGAGCGGGGAGGGTAGCGCGTGGTCAGCAGCCGCCAGCAACCTTGCCAACCGGCGGCGCAATGGCATCTAACTGCCAATAGGAACCCTGTTGTGTAACCGACAACTGGGCCGTCGATCCGCCCGACAGTGACTTTGTCCATGTCGCCTCGGGAAGGGTCGGTGGGGCAGTCACAGAGGGCGAACCCCACCCCAGGAAGTTGAGACGACCAGTCATGGCTACGGCAAGAGCCTGCGCCGACCCCGGCCACTTGAATGCACTCTGGACTACGACCTGTGACCAGCCCTGAGAGCCAGCGAGGCCGTCACAACTGTCCTGGTGGGGTTCCTGATTCCAAACATAGGTAGTTTTCGATGCCGGGGGAATCGCCGAGATTGTCGGAGTTAGCTGAGCAAGGACCCGACCCCCGGGATCACCCGAACCACTAGTCGAGGTCACCCACCACACGGCAACGCCACCCATGGTGACGAAGACCGCAGCGACAAAGAGCAAGACGACCCGGCCGTGAGCACTCTTGCCGGTCCTGTGCTCAACCTCAAGAATGTGTGCCGTCGTCGCCACCAGACGAGCCTACGCCCCGTCAGCCTCTCCGACGAGCCCCTCACCGAAGGACGACATACCGTCTCTGATTACCGGTTATGCCAGCCCCACGGCTTCGTGTCCTAGGTCCAAAACAAGCAACGAGAACCTCCGAGAGGCGCTGGAACTATTCGGACCGATGATCCCTGCCCCACTAGTCACGACATTCTGTAGCGCACGGGGGTTGACGCCGGTCGGCGGCGGAAACACCGACGCCAACCCTCGTGCACTCGTAGGAGGCCGGGGGGGGGACACTCAGCCACCTACGTTGCGCCCTGTCATCGGGCTCGGTCCCTTCCTATACCGCCCGTTCCCAGTTGTTCGTTCAGGACATCGCTTTGTAACCATTGCGTAACTGGTTCGCAGCGATTTTGGAGTGGTCCCGTGCTCATCTTGCCGAACTGGACTCACGAACGCTTGTTCATCCCTCGAAGCGGGGTGTCCCGGATCGGCACTTTGATGGCAGGGGGAGCCCCGTCCGCCTAGCGAAATAAACCTCTAGCAGTCCGCCCCGAGGCCCGAAAGTGGAATCAGGGTGAAGGGTTGATTTCCGGCGTCGAGGACGTTGGTGAGTCCGGCGTACTGGGTCCCGTTCCATGAGCCCGAAAAGGTCTCGTTCCCGAGGGCTTCCATGAGGGATCCATCAGATCCACCGCCGGTGTAGGTCCCATCCTGATCGGGCTCACCAAAGCTGGAGTCGCTCAAGATGAAGGTAAATCCCGTACCGAATGTCTCAAGGGCCTGATAGCCGATGGCAGGTATGGCCATCTTCCAGGTACTGCCTGGTTCGATGCAGCCGGGCGGTTGGGTCTAGTTCCGACGACGACGGTGACCGGGATCGCCCTCACCGTTCGGCTACCCGTCACTGTCAAATGAAACCGATACACCACGTCCCGCTTGGTTCTGGTGTTGGCCGGGAGATTCATCGCCGCCGTGGTGACCTCACCGCTCGAGCAGGGAAGCGTGACGGGCAGGCCGGCCAGAGACTTGTTCGATCTAAAGGTACAGGTGACCGCATTGGAGACGATCGCCGACAGTGTGATGGCTCCACCGGAGATGTAGAGGACCAGCGGCGAAGTCGATGCCACCTCAGTGGCGCTCGTTGCTGTTGCGGCCAGCGAGGACACCGTCGGCCTGGCATTCGAGGCTGGCCGTGCTTCGGAAATCGAGGGTACGGCGAGCACAACAGCGGACGTCATCGTCGCCGCCACAAGCAGCTTTGAAAAGTGCGATTGAAAGGACATGGGATCCTCCACTCATCTGCGGGTGACCGTCTCAGGCTAGACCCATCGTCGAGCGGATTTAACAAGCCGCCTGGCGACGGCAGATGGCGCCAACGTGGACCACAGGTCCGTGCTCGACCTGTTCCGTCTCCCCTTGGAGGCGGGCAGACGGGTTGGGACTATTCGGTGCCCCATACCGCCGGGAGCGGGGCGGTTATTGACCGCCACCATCAGGCTCATCAAATGGGTCGATGAACCGAGTAGGCGACTGGTCCCGCAACCAAGCGACGGCATCCTCAGCCAGATCGAAGGTGAGGCCCGTCTGGAAGGCCAGCCACTTGGCGAAGTGCCGGGCCACCAGAGGAGGAGCCTCGTCATATTCTGCGACCCGCACCCAGCGATCCGGTCCGTCTTCTCGTTCGACCACCCAGCCCGCTTCATCTCCCCAATGGAGGCGGTGAGGAGGATTGCCGCCGATGAGGTCCACGTCCATCGTGCTCGGACCGTATCAGGATCACTGCCCCAGATCGCCGGAACGATAAGACGATTCGAAATGAAGTGGAATGATCTGACGGTGACCCTTAGACATCTGACTCCTTCTGACCGCGTTGACGAGGCTGCTTGGGTGACCGCCGGAGTAGTCGGCTTCGGTGAGAGCGTGATATCGGTCGTGCCATCAGGATTTGAGTGCTACGCCAGGATCTTCCATCCAGCGACACGGGACACTTCCACTCCGGTCCGATGGAAGGAGGTAGCCAGCGCTATGGGTCGGATCGCTCATCCAGGGATGCAATGGCCGTCCCTAGTTGGCACAGTGGATTCCAACTTCACCTTGGACGGAGTATGGGACCAACCGCCGACCATGGGTTCGTTTCCCGCTGGGGAATGCCTTACGCTGATAGGCGCCCTGAAGGCAAGGACAGCAACTCCCGAACACTGTTGGTTTGGAGTCTGGGACGGCTACGGCGCACTGAGTCGTGGCGTGCAGTCCGGTCGCACCTTTGATCTACCAAACCGCCACTATCACCTGTTGGAAGGACCGATCGACGGCCTGATTGATGAGATTGAAGATCCGCCATGGACTCAGACAGCCAACGTATGGTGGCCGTCCGACAGAGCATGGTTCGTAGCCTCAGAGATCGACTTCGTCTCGACCTACGTCGGCGGCAGCCAGTCCTGCATTGATGGCCTCCTTCAAGCCGAAGGACTGGAAGTGTCCGAGGTCGAACCGGCTGATGGCGTTCGTTGGAGTGCCGACCTCTTGAATCCCTCGCCTGCCGACCTTTAGGACGTGCCCCTGAACGCCGGGAGCGGGTCGGTCAGGCTCGCCGCTTGAACCAACTGCGCTTAGCGGGCGGGACAGGAAGAATGACCTCATCTGATTGTGGGTCGTACACGATCACGTTGCACTGTCCGGCCGGGTCAACGAGGGCAGTTCGCATCGCCTCCGCCTGGGACCAAACGATGTTCAGCCCGGTGCCTCCACCAATCATGGGTTGCCACAAGGGTGATGAGGCCCAGGGACTTCCATCCGGGTCAGATTCCAACGTCGGCCAGCGGCTCTCCATCTCGGCCAGGAACTGAGCCATCTCTGATCCCGGAGCAGGCAGTATGGCAAGTTCGGCCAACTGCCTAGCTATCTCTGGATCATCAGGTGTGTACTTGCCCTCCCCGGCGAGAAGTCGCTCCTCTTCGGCCTCCATAAGGCGATGAACATCATCCACAGTCTGAGGCCCAGCGGGCGGGAAGACGTAGAGGTCGAAGCTCACCATTCAATGATGACCCAGGTCCTGTGCAGTTCGCTACGGCCACCTGCCCCAGACCGCCGGATATGAGCACTCGGTGACGAGGGCGCTGAGAACTTCGAACTAGCTGAGGACATCGACGACTCGCCCCAGCCACGCAGGCTGAGGTGGCATCGAGTCAACCTTTCTCAGCTGGGGCCGAAATGACCATGCCTCAGCCCGCTGAGCTGAGGGTGCTCGATCGCAGCTGACTCGGATGGGGACGAGCAAATCAGGGCGATCCAAGCTGAACAAGGCCTATCCCCCAACCAGGCACCAGTGGGGCACCCCTCAGTCCTGGCTGCCGAATATTTCGGGACACCTGCGGCGCCTTGAACGACGGTCCGCAAGCCGATCGACATGCGGGACGGTCCCGGTCAGGCCAGACTTGGAGGCAGTATGGGTAAGGTCGACTACGACGAGCGCCAGCATGCCGTTTACGCCGCTGGCAGGCAACTGTCGCCCGATGCGCTGCAGACCTGGATGGTGGCGTTCGCCCGCCACCTGCCGAAGAGACGGCCACTCGCCTGGCTCGACCTCGGCTCGGGTACCGGTCGCATGACCCCGTCTCTAGCGAGTACCTTTGGCGGCCCCGTCTACGGTGTCGAGCCGGCTGACAAGATGCGTGCTCAAGCCGTCGCCCACGCTGGCCATCCCGCCGTCACCTATGCGGCAGGGTCCGCCGAGCACATTCCATTGCCAGATTCCTCATGTGACGCAGCGCTGCTTTTCTTTGTCTGGCACCACGTCGTCGATCGGAATGGCGCTGCCAGGAGTTGCGCCGGGTGGTCAAGCCGGGCGGCATGGTTTTTGTACAGGCGAACTTCTCCGACAGGATGCCCGACGTCTGGTGGTTGCAAGTCGTGCCTGAATGGATGCAAGTCCACCAAGGGCAGTACCAGTCTGAGGAAGAGGTGCAGATGACTTCTTCAGCGCCGGGTGGACGCTCGCCTCTCGTGATGAGATCACCTGGCTTCGCTCCGCGAGCCTGGCCGAGGACTTCAAAAAGCTGAAGCTCCGTCCCACCTCGCTGTTCGAAGGTATGAGCGAGGAGGTCGTCGAGGCGGGCTTCGCCAGGATCGAGCAAGCGCTGCCCTCACTCGACTACGGGCCTCAGAGCTTCGAGACCAGTGCCATGCTAGTCTTCATCGCTAGGAGGCGACGCTCACCCCAGTTCGATGCTCCTGTGTAGTGTCCCGCTGAAGTCAGCCGGACGCCAATGATGACTCGTGACACGCCTATGCCGTTCTACAGTCGCACCTTCTGCCTCTCGGGAGCGGCGCCGCCTCCCGCAAACCGATCGGCTTGCGGGCACATGGAGCAGATCTGAACCGCTTCTGGAGTCAGCGGGAAACCCAGACCGCGGACCAGATATCGATCTCCGAGCTGGTGCCAGGGATAGACCCCGACCCCAACGACGACTACGTGTGTTGAGTCAACTCGATCACGTTTCCATCGAAGTCTTCGTAGCGTGCGCTTCGACCCCAAGGCTCCGTACGAGGTTCGTGAAGGACGTGAGCACCGGCACCCACCGCTGCCCCATGGGCCTTGTCGATGTCGTCGACGGAGATGGTGATCTGTGCACCAGACGTCGGCTGGTTTTTCGCTGGGTAGAGGGCAAAGTGAGGGTAGGCCCCCCTCTCCAGGAGATCTCTGCGTGTCTTCCGCCTGTCCACTGGTCGTCAACACCGTTGTCGCCCGGATGGAGATTTAGGCCGAATGCGTCTCGGTAGAGTGCCGCCGAACTGTCGAGGTCCGAAACTTCCAAAATGACCGCAACCAGCCGACCGTGTTTGGCCATCTCTACTCCTTGCCTCATCACCTCAGACAGACTCTATTTCCCCGTAGTGGCCGGTGGACGATCGTCATCTGCAGACGGACCACAAGGCTGTCGATCCATGATGAAGCGGCTCTTGCCGCTGTCGGTAACCCGGGGATCACCGGAGCCGACCCATCATTGGAGGTGCGCCATGACAGCGCTACTCGTCGGATACGCCCGAGTATCCACCGATCAGCAGGACCTCACTTCCCACGCGACGGCCTGGCCGCGCTCGGAGTGGCTCTAAACCGGATCTATGTTGACCATGGACTCACTGGCACCAATCGCGAGCGGCCTGGCCTGCGTGAGGCCCTGGCTGCTTGTCGAGAGGGCGACACGCTGGTAGTCACCAAGCTCGATCGGTTGGCCCGGTCCCTCCCGGACGCACGAGCGATCGCCGACGAACTCACGGTTCGCCAGGTAAGTCTCAATCTCGGTGGGTCCGTCTACGATCCCACCGATCCGGTCGGACGACTCCTGTTCAATGTGCTCGCCATGGTTGCGAAATTCGAGTCCGACCTCATTCGGCTGCGAACTCGCGAAGGGATGAAGGTGGCGAAAGCCAAGGGCCATCTCCGAGGCAAGCAACCCAAACTCAACCATCGCCAAGAAGCTCATTTGGTGGCCCTGCTCGATACCGGTGAGTACACCACCGCTGAACTGGCGGACCTGTTCAGCGTCGGCCGCTCCACTGTCTATCGCGCCGTCGAACGAGAGCGAGCACTGAAGGAATCAACACCACCGATCTCGCTACCGAGAAACGAGGACTGACGCTTGTCTGCCGTGTCCGTAGGGAATACACCTGCGGACACGGTTCATCCTTCCAGCACCGAGGTTCCGCCGACGCCGTTACCGGTTCGCCATATGGGAATCATTTGCGGGCCGGCGGCTGACGAGTGGAGAGGTCGACGGCTCTGCTCGCTTGAGAGGCAGCGCATCCACTTCTCATTGGTTGGCGAAGAACCGTTGCAGTTCTTCCGCGACGACTTCAGGCTTGCCGTCGTTGGCGGCGCTCAGGTGGTCGAGCCCATCCAGCGTCTTTCGCCGGACGCTTTGCAACTCGCGTTCGAGCGCATCGAGGGATGTCTTGAGGAACAATGGGCTCTTGCTGCCACCCAGCAACAAGACGTCTGCCCCGACTGACTTGTAGTCCTCCATGCTGTCGGCGGTTTCCTGGACGATCATCATGTCGTAATGCTGGGTCGGCACCAGAGCCTTGATGGGGACGTCATCTCCCTCGGGATTGTCGACAAATCGCGTCGCGTAGCGCGAGGACAGGAGCGAGGATGAAGCGCGGTGATCGCACAAAGAGTGGCGGTCCGACCGGTATCCCTTTGAAAACGGTAACCAGTGCTTGCGTGATCTTGCCTTGCGCGATCTCCCGTTCGTATCGAGGCACCCACGATACGGGGGTTGATCCGTTGACGGAGAGGGGCGGCTCGTAGAGCGCTGCACTGCGAAGACTCGGGCATGGCCAGGCTGGAGCGCAGAGCGATGATGGCTCCTGAGCTCAGCCCGAAAATGTTCCGAGCTCCCGTCTTCCCCACCAGTGTGGCAACGTCCTCGCACTCTTTGATCACGGAATAGTTATCGCCGAACGGTCCACTCAAGCCGCGACCTCGGCGGTCGGGTACATAGATCGTGAACTGGCCCGACAACTCAGTCGCCAGCTTCATGAAGTCCTGCGATGCCTGCATGCCCCCGTGGACCAAGATGACACCGGGACCGTGACCGAGCTGTCGGTAGCCGATGACGTGCCATCGACAGATCGCACAGAGCCCTTCGTGTAGGAGCATTGCTCATGCCGAGGCACAAATCACCGCGCCTTCCTCACGGGATTCGCCAGCAAGAGCGATTAGCGGGACACCGGAGCCGTTGCCACCTGACCGAGTCTGCCACCAAGCCGAACCTCTCACGGAGATCATTCGATTTGGCCCGGACCGGCTCGAACTACCGGCAGGATATTCGACATGCCGACGAGGAGGTCCAGTTAGTACGTCCCCGGTCAATCAGGACGATGCCAGCCAACTGAGATACGCTCAGCATGTGATTTTTGGTTCCGAGGATGTTGCAGCTCTACGGGTGGAGTGAAGCAGACTACATCCGGACGCCGGATCGCCCGGGTGGATATCAGGCGAGGCGCATCATCCTTGGAACTCATCGACTTTTGGGTGGATGGTTCTGCTGTGCCGAGGATTCGCAGCTTCGCTCAGTCGGGTCCCACTCAGTCCGTGGACGAGAAGGTGATGCGGGCTCTGACGATGGTCATCCAAGACCGGATTCGTCTCGCATTCGACGAGAGAGAATTGTTCGGGCCGGTCGGTCTAGCTCCGGAGGAGATCAATGCGGCGATCGACTACGCCAAGGCGCCACACGATCTTGATGCGGCAGCAGACCCCGAGACTTAGCTCTGGCCAGTCGAGAGGATTCCTAGCTACCTCGGCGTCCCGCAGGCCGATCCCACTCCGGGACACCAATGTTGATCACCCACCAGCCAGCGACATCGCCTTCCGCACCCAAGTCCACGATCGGTCCCGTATTTCGTTTGCTGTGACGTCTAGACCAAGCCCATCGAAGGCAAGGACCCAGTGATCCAGTCCAGGGCGGACGCCCCGGAGCCCGTAAAGGACGTCCCACAGGTGAATGTCGTTGAGTGAGGTCCGAGCGGCGTGCTCGTAGGAGTCGAGGAACAGCTCTGGTGCCTCGCCTCCGGGGTGGATGGCCAGAAAATGCCGGAAGAGCGCTCTGCAGCGTGTCGAGGCTCGACGACGATGTCGGCCCAATCCACGACGCCGGACAGACGCCCGCCGTCGAAAAGGAGATTCCCAGGGTTGAAGTCGTCATGGCTCACGACGACAGGAAGGCGCCCAGCCTCCTCGTGAAACTGGGCGAGCAGGAGGTCAGCACGCGAGGAGTCGCTCCCCATGCCATCGGTCGAGGGCCACCACCTCTGCCAACGGGGCAGCCGGGCATCGGTTGTCCGAGCAGGCGGGATCTCATGGATTGAAGCAAGAGCTTCTGCAGCGCCGTCGGTCCAACGCTGGCGGTCACTGGGACGCATGTCGGGTTGCCCTGGAAGCGCCGACATTACGATGGCCGGAGTCCTGAACCATTCACCGTTGTGATCCATGAGCACTGGTTCTGGAGTTGCCACTCTGGCGAGCGACACGACCCCCAGATTGTCAAACTCGGTGCTCGCCTGGTCGGCAGAGTCGACGTCGTAGATCTTCACTACGAAGCGATCACCAGCGAGTCGGAATGCGAACGTTTCCGCCTCGAGTCCACCCCTGAGACGGGCCACGTCAGATGGAGATTCGCTAGAGCCCATTGCGAGGGACATCCGGTCAAATCCCTCGTCCCAGCCTTGAAGGAGATCATCCGCCACTCGATGGACAATACCGGCCGACCGGGGAGTCATCGCTTCGCCCATCGCCGGACAATGGCGGCCGACAGATTCATTGAGGACCGGACTGGGCGTTCCGAATGCCGATGGGTCAGTGACAAATGTCGAAGCGGGCTGGTCGAACTGAATCGACCGCGGCGGGGGCACCGACCGGCAATGCAATGATTGCAGCCATGGTGTTGCGTACCCAGTTCACTGAGATGTTCTCGTTGCGGCACCCGATCGCGCTGGCCCCAATGGGTGGGTCGGCCGGAGGTGCGTTGGCGGCGGCCGTTTCCAACGGTGGAGGGCTCGGATTGGTCGGCGGCGGTAGCGGTGACCGGGATTGGCTGGAGAGCGAGTTGCCGATCGTTGTCGAGGGTACCGACAAGCCTTGGGGTATCGGATTTCAGAGCTGGGCTGTCGACATCGGCACTATCGAAACGGCGCTGGTCGCAAGCCCAGTGCGGTGATGCTGTCCTTCGGCGACCCGCGCCCATTTCTGGTCCCGATTCGGCGGCGCCGGCGCGGCGCTGATCATCCAGGTCACGGACCTTGAAGAAGCTAGGCAAGCAGTGGATGTGGGCGCCGACGTGATCGTGGCGCAGGGCACCGAAGGCGGTGGTCACGGCGCCCAGCGCGGGCGTTCCACATTCTCCTTCGTGCCGATCGTGGTTGACTTGGCTGCGCCGACGCCTGTGCTGGCCGCCGGAGGGATCGCCGACGGGCGGGGCGTGGCGGCGGCGTTGGCTCTCGGAGCGGCGGGGGCGCTGATCGGGACGCGTTTTCAGGCCTCGGGTGAGGCTCTAGTCCATCCCTCGATCGCCAAGGCGATTATCGAAGGGCGAGGGGAGGAAACCGAGCGCAGCACGTTGCTCGACATAGCCAGGGGTTCTCGCTGGCCATCCAAGTACCCGGCCCGCACGCTCGGTCACCCATTTCTAGAGATGTGGCGGGGCCGGGAGAACGAACTCGCCGCGGATGGCAATGCAAAGGCGGCCTACCAGGACGGCGTGGCGCGAGGTGAGCTGCTCCCACTCCCGGCTTGGGCGAGCGAGGCTGTCGATCTCATAAATGAGCTGTCTGCGGCGGCCGATCTCGTTGAGACTTGCCGCTAGCGCCCAGGAAGCCTTGGCGCGCGGCTGGCAGGCTGTGACTGCCCACATGGCCCTCAGGGACACCACCGAACACTCCGGCTGACCTCCCAGTCGGGGATCCACTCGTGGGACATCAAACCGCAGTCCGATCGAATCTCGGAGCTTCGACCTCATATCATTGTGACGTGAATCCGATTGTTGCTTCCGTCGAAGATGCGATCCTCATCGCGACGCAAGCTCATCGAGGTCAGCGCTACCCGTCGCCAGGAGATGAGCCGTATATCTTTCATCCATTGAGGGTGATGATGGAGTTCTGTGACCCAGTCGATCAGATGGCGGCTGTCCTGCATGACGCCGTGGAAGACACCGACCTTATACTTGGCGACTTGGCGGCAGCTGGGTTCCCGGATGACGTCGTCGTGGCAGTTGACAACCTGACCCACCAGGCGGGTGAGTCCTATGATGACTACATCGAGCGGCTCGCTATCAATGAGATTGCTCGACGGATAAAGATCGTCGACCTCCAGCAAAATCTCTCGAACAACCGCCGGTTGGCCCGATCGGTTGAACGCGATGAGCGAATCGATCGCTACGAGAGGGCCCTGACCCGGCTTGGCGCCGTAGGGTGACCCGAGCCGACGATTCTGGAGGCCAACATCTGCGAGAAGGAAGCTACGGTCTCTACCCCACCACTGCCGGAGGCGATCACCATCCGGGTCGATTGATCTTTCTCAACGGCGGATCGAGTGCAGGCAAGACGACTCTGGGACGCGCTCTACAATCCACCTTGGCCGACCCCTGGCTTCTTGTTGGGATAGACCTCTTGATCTGGACACTTCCTCCGGAGATCATCAATGACCCTGACGGTCTCTCCGTTCGCGAGGGTGTCATTAGCCGTGGAGAACTATTTGTGCCGCTCTACCTCGGATTCCAAGCGGCCGTGGCCGCCCTTGCGCGTCTGGGGTCAATGTGCTTGTTGACGACATAACCGTTGACGGATTAACCGATCAGGAACGATGGAATCAAGTCCTGCAGGACTTGGAGGTCTGCTGGATCGGTGTCCATTGTGCTCCAGAGGTCGCAGCCGCGAGGGAAGCTGGCCGCGGTGGTCGGTTACCGGGCATCGCCCGTCATCAGGCACAGTCAGTGCATGAAGGCGTGCGTTACGACGTTGAGGTCGACACGGGAGCCCTCGATCTAAAGAAGAGATTGCCGTCATTGCCGAATGGCTGGGGAGGATGTGGTCCATCGCGGCATCTCCGCGACCGACTGACGATCCCACAGTTCCCTTGTTATCGGCCTGGACTCCTGAGGATTCCGTTCATCTAGCTCCGTGGGAACACTAGACTGGTCGTCTTGGTTCGTAGAAGGATCCCCGACCGGACGATGCCAAGCCGATCCCCGACCGGACGATGCCGGCGGCGGCACACTGCGGCGATCCAGACGTTCAGGTGGCGTCAACAGTGCTGAAGAAGTCGAGAAGAGCGTGTGCCACTTGGTCGGGTGCCTCCAGGGCTGCGTAGTGGCCGACGCCTTCGAGAGTCACTGACCGAACTGGATCGGAGCTGACCTGGCTCATCGTTGCGAAGGTCAACTCGCCGCCTCCAGCTCCGATCGCCAGCACCGGGATGCTCAGCTTGTGGCCGGCGACAAGGGCTTCGATCTCGTCGCCTTCTTGGAGCATGGACTGGTAGAGGCCGATCGCTCCGCGCCAGCCGTCGGGACGGGAGTAGGTGCGGACGAACTCGTCGATGTCAGTGTCGGTGATCGCTCCGGGGGTGGCACTCATGGCCGGAAAGGCGAACTGTCCGAGGAACTCGCGCTCGCGACCGGCGAGGAGCATCTCGGGGATCCTGGGGGCGGCAAGAACGCCAATGTGCCAGGTACCCCCGTGGGTGACGTCGGCCAGCGTCTCAAGGCCGAACCCGGGTAGGCCCATCTCGATGGCGGTGAAGCTGAGCACATCCTCGGGGTGGGTAGCGGCGAGACGCAAGACAGTCGCCCCGCTGATGTCCTGGCCGGTGAGGTGCACTGGGCCAACGTTGAGCTCTTCAATCAGAAGGTGCAGGTCCTCGGCGGAGGTCTTGCTGTCGTAGGCGCCTGACCCGTTGTCAGAGTCACCGAACCCGCGCAGATCCACTGCATAGACACGGTGGCTGGCGGCGAGCAGCGGGATGAGCTTGCGGAAGGTCCACCACGTCTCGGGGAACCCATGGACCAGCAGAACTGGAGGTCCTTCAGTGCCCGCCGCCACGTAGTGCAGCTTGGTCCCGTTGACCTTGGCGTAATGGTGCGTGACCCCGGCCAGTGAGGCCTGCTCGGCTGTTGCGGTCATGTCAATCTCCCTTAAGATCGTCAACCTGGTTGTCCAAATAGTAGACAACCAGGTTGACCTTGTCAAGACGTCTGCTTTACGATCAGCTCCATGTCACGCTCGGGCGCCGACCTCGCACTGCTCCTCCTCGGAGGATTTCGAGTCCTGGTAGACGATGCGGTCCTGGAGCTCGCCGAGCGGGGCTACGAAGATGTGCGCCCCGTCCATGACTTCGCCATGCGAGCCATCGCGGCGGGCGCCGACGATGCTTCGGAACTGGGTCGCCGTCTGTCGGTCTCCAAGCAAGCGGCGGCAAAGACCGTGGCGGTGCTCGAAGAGCGCGGCTACGTGGCACGCGGTGCCGATCCGCTCGACGCCCGTCGCAAACGCCTTCAGGTCACGGCGCTCGGCTTCGAAGTCATGCGAGTAGGCGAAGCCGTCTTCGACGAATTGCGCGACAAGTGGAAGCGGAAGATCGGCGCCAAGCAGCTCGAGCGCCTTGAGTCTGACCTGGCGGCCCTGGTCGGGGCATCGCCGGTGCGTGTCGACACGCCCGGCTGGATCGCCCACAGCCTCGACGAGACGACCTAACGGTCAAGGACGAGGTAGGAACCTCGCTCATCGGGATCGCTGTCCGTTAGCGGTGCCGCCAATGAGAAGGCGGCACGTCGGAGTCCGCACATGCGGAATGTCTCCCGCGTGCCCAGCCCGATACAATTTCCAGAGGCTGGCAACAACGCTGGTCGTTCACAGCCTCCATAGCTGAGGACCTCCCGACGCGAGCGCCCAGCTTGCGCAAAGAGACCGAGGCTCAACTTCAGAAGCTGAGGATGTGCTGATCATCAGCTTCAGCAGCTGAGGACATCCAGGAACTCAGCTCCAAAGGCTGAGATGGCGACTCCACTTTCCTGGGACCTGATTCGGTGATGCCTCTTGGGTCGAATCCAATCTGTGATCCTGCCGCGGGCCGTGTCCACTGTCCTCAACTCAGTGCGCCCACAAGAAGAGGCCACGGCAGGTGCCAGGGTGTGCGCATGGCCTTCGCCGGTCTCAGCAAATGAGGCGAGCGGTGGTGTTACGGCCGGAGATTCTCAAGGTCCTTCAACAGACTTGGGTGCGACGGCTGCCAACCCAGCGTCTCTCGCGTATAGGCACTCGAAGAGGGCTGGTCAGTGGCAAATATCGGTCCGAGCGGACCATAGGTCTCCTGTGGCACGGACTCGACCGGAAGCTCAAGGCGTCGACCAATGACGGTGGCGATGTCGAGAACCGCATCCCCCTCGTCGCCCACGGCGTGCCACGAGGTGCCAGCCGGAGCTTGCTCAAGAGCCAGACGAAAGAGTACGGCTGCGTCGAGGGCGTGCACCGCTGGCCAGCGCTGAGTACCGTCACCGACGTAGCCCGAGACGCCCGTTTGACGAGCGATCTGCGTCAACATGCCCGCGAAGCCTCCCGTACCGTGGTTGTGGACGGTCCGTGGCAGACGCACCGCGCTGGCGCGCACTCCGCGTGCGGCCAACGCAAGGACCTGGTTGACGGATCGACCTCGACCGCCCACTGGCCCCTCGAGGCGCAGCGGGTCCTCCTCAGTGGAGATCCGACCGGCCACTGGCGGCGTTCCCGAGCAGGTGACCAAGGGACGATCACTGCCGACCAGAGCCTCCCCCATGATCGCCAAGGCAGCGTTCTCCTGAGCCACCACCTTGGCCAGTGCGTCAGCACTCGAGAAGTCCGCTCCGAAGGCGAGGTGGATGACACCGTCGGCTTGTGCGGCACCGGTGCGAAGTGCCTCCAGGTCCCCAAGATCGCCCCGATGGGGAACGGCGCCGGTTGCCATGAGCGCCTCCGCGGAGCTGTCGGAGCGAGCGAGACCGAGCACGCTGTGGCCATGGCCGAGGAGTTCGTCGACGACAGCAGACCCGATCAGGCCCGTGCCACCCGTGATGAAGACGTTCATGGATCTCTCCCTTTGCCTGATAGGACTCTTGTCTCATCACTATACCAAGATGATGGGACTCTTGTCCCATCGCTAGAATGAGTCCATGGCTCGGTGGGAACCAGGTGCGCGAGAGCGGCTCGTCTTCGCTGCCGTCGACCTCTTCACCGAGCAGGGGTACGACGCTACGACCGTGACAGAGATCGCCGCTCGGGCAGGTGTGACCAAGAGCACCTTTTTTCGTTACTTCCCCGACAAGCGCGAGATCTTGGTGGCTGGACAAGAGACGCTCAGCGAGCTGCTTGCCAAAGGCATCGCCGACGCTCCGGCGGGAGCAAGCCCGCTCGAGGCCGTGGCCAGCGGCCTTGAGTGCGTCTCGAGCGCCATGGGTCCGATGAATCGAGATCTTGGCCCACGGATGAAGGCGGCCGTGGCCGCCAACGCCGAGCTCCAAGAGCGAGATGCACTCAAGAGAGTGGGCCTGGCCGCAGCGATGACCGCTGCCCTTGCCGAGCGCGGTGTCCCGGACTCGACCGCACATCTCGCCAGCGAGATGGGAGTCCTCGCGTTCAAACAGGGCTTCGCCGAGTGGTGCGACGCCGATCATCAGGCCGATCACGACCTTGCCCACTACACCCTGGCTGCTCTGAACGAGCTGCGAGCAGCGGCGACGTCACTGGGCTGAACAGGAAACCAACCATCACTTGCTTATCCATTCAAGCATCTGGCGCTCTCAGCAGAGACTGAGGCTGACACACTCAGCTTAGGCAGCTGAGGACGTGTTGACCGACCTCAGCTCAGGCAGCTGAGGTGAACCCCTTACTCAGGTCACGCAGCTAAAGACGACCTAGACCCTTCAGCTCTAGAGGCTGAGGCGACAGGACAACGACACGTGCCGAGGCCTATCCCCTACCGGCAACTCGGAGCTACCCGTCAGCCCGAGACGGCGTGCGCCATGGGCTACCCGGCGGGGCGCCCGAAACTGAACGTCCGCGACGATCGCCAGCCATGACTGGCAGCTCTTGGTCGGATGTTCAGTACCTTCGGGAAGGCTCGTGGTGGACCAAGTGCTCGCGACTGTTGCCTGTTAGGGAACGGCCCGATCTGGGCACCGTGGCCGCGAGACCCTTGCCGACGTACGGCCGCCGGGGCACCCTTCGACCTGCACTGAGCGTTATGGGACAAGCGCGGATCGCCGAAGCAGCTCCACCCCCCGCCACCTGGGTGACCGCACTGCTCGGCTGGCGTCACTCCGCCCGCAGGAGCAGTGAGGTGCGCGTCCTGGCTGCGACCCGCCCCGGAACGAGGGCGACCAGGTTGGCGAAGACCACCGCCCCAAGGGCGACAGCGGCAATCGAAAGGATGGGCACGGTCGGATGCGGCACGGCCGAGATGCCGTCAGCGAACAGCGTCCACAACCAGCGCCCGAGGGCGATCCCGATCGGGACGCCGAGCACCACCCCGATGACCGCCGCCACCGACGACTGCCAGGCCACCGAGGCGGCGATCTGTCCCTGGGTGAATCCCAGCGCCTTCAGCAGGGCGAACTGGCGCCGGCGCTGGCGGACCGATGCGACCAGCGTGAGCCCGAGCGCGCCGATGGCCCCGATGGCCAGGACAGCGGCGAGGAGCGCGGGGGTCGCGCTGATGCTGTGGGAGTCGGCGATCTCGGCCGGGCGCAGTGCGCTGACCACCCCGCCGATCGGCGCGTCGGGATCCGAGGACCGGTTGAGCACCGCTGTGATGTGGTCGAGCGAGCGCAGCGCGGCGGCCTGACTCACGCCGGGTCGGACGGCTATGAACACCGCCATGGGGCCCGCGATCGGGGCGCCTTGCTCGTTGAGTTCGGCGGCCGAGAAGAGCGACGACGCCATGACCGCCCCGGTCCCCATCTCCAGCGACGGATTCCCCGATCCGCCGATGGTGGGCAAGGTGGCCGTCCCGACGATGCGTAGGCGGACGCGCCCGTGGGTGTCGGTGTCGGCGACCACCGTGTCGCCGACGTGTGCGTGCAGCGACGCCAGGGTGGCCGGCCCGAGCACGACCTGGGAGGGCTCGTCCGGCGCATGTCCCGAGAGCATGGAGGGGCTCACCGCGGCGCTCGGGCTCATGGCCAGCACGGGCACCCCCGACTGCTTATCGAGTGTGACGCTCTCGAAGTACGCCCCGGCCCAGTGGGCCACGTCGGGATCGTGGTCGAGGAGTGCGGCCGTCTCGGTGGCGGGCAGGTTCTCGGCGGCGGAGAAGCCGGCCAAAAGGGCGTAGTTCCAGTTCCATCCGTAGAGAGTTGGTTGCGAGACGAGGGCGTTCAGGCTCGATGCGAACGTGAGCGAGGTCACGATCACCGTGACTGCGACCACGGCACCGAGCAGCGCGGAGCGCACCGGTGCCACGTCGCGTCCCGAGCGCGAGCCCAGCGCCGAGCGGATGCCCAAAACTGCGCTGGGCGGGAGGCCGACCGTGATGGCAGCCCGGTGCCAGGCGGGATCCTGGGCGGGGGGCGCCACCCTCCCAGCCGACCGGTGCGGCGCCACTCGGTAGGCGACGACCAGTGCGGCCACCGTGAGCGCCACGACGAATAAGAGGAACCCGAACCCGAGGACGGTCCAGTCGAAGGACACGCCGATGTCGGGGTAGACGGGCCGCACGGGGCCGATCGGGGCCAGGGGGGACAGCGCCACGGCGACCCCCACGGCCAGGACCGACCCGGCCCCGATGGCACCCAGGACGCCGAGAAGCCCCTCGGCCATGGCCATGGCCGGCCCGGCCCCCAGAGCGCGCAAGATCGGCCCCTCCTCGGCGTTGCGCCGGACCAGCCGGCTGATCACCTGTCCGTTGATCACGAGAGCGGCGAGGGCCGCGATGAGCCCGAAGACGCCGAGAGCGATGGCTTCCGGTCGGATGGCGCGCTCGGCCTTGGCGACGTAGGGGGCGTTCGTGCTCGCTCCCCCGGCGGGACCGAGGTTGGGGATCATCTTGTTCACGGCGGAGACGACGGCCGCCTCGTGTGCCAATCCTCCTTCGAGGTGGAACGAGACATAGGAGTAATAGGCACAGCACGTCTCGAGCCGCCTGGTCAGCGCGGGGGTGATGACCGCGATCTGGTTGCCGAGCGCGGCATCGTCGTCCTGGACGACCTGGGGGTTCCACTCCACGATCCCGACCAGCTTGAACGGGACGATCAGGTGGGGCCTGTCACGCGGGTAACCGCTGAAGTTCGGTTGGCTCGCCTGCGCCTCGGTGAAGAAGGCGACCCGCAGGGTGGAGCCGACGTGCAGCCCGTACTGGGCGGCGGCGCCGGCGGACATGACGATCTCGTCCGCTGCGGGCAGGATCGGCCATGCGGCCCTGCAGTACCGTGACCCGGTCCGTGGAGAAGTACTCGGCGTCGCTGCCCGTGCTGCCCTCAAGGGAGGGCGGCGCCTCGCCGGGTACGCCACCGACGCGGTTGCTGCCCCAGGACCTGCAGGGTGCCGTCGAAGCCGATGACGTCCACCGCCTGCTCGACCTCACGGACCCGGGCCACGGCCGCAGCCACCTTCTCGGAGTACCCAGTGTTCGTGATGGGGGCGAATTCTGTGAACATCTGCAGGTCTGAGGGGTTGGTGCTGGCCAGATAGGTTGGGAAAGAGGACTGCGTACGTCGAGCCCCAGCCACCGCTGCCAGGGCGGTGCCCCCCACGAGTCCGATGAGCACGACCAGCGTGACGTACCCGGCCCAGCGCCGGCGGAAGGTGGCCCGGAACCGGTAGGAGGACTCGCGCATGACCGCTCGGATCATTCGGGTCCTCCTCTCCTTTTTCGTGCACGCTCGGAAAACCAGACTTATGGCGCGCGCCGGCCGCTACCCCTCCAGTGTCGCGGACCCGTCACAGTGCCACCAAGGTGGGTACCACGTCGTCCGAGCCTCGTGCTAGCACCCGACCCCTCCCCGGGGTGGACGGTATGGCGGGTTTCGGCGGCACTGGGGATCCGCGAGGGGGGTTGAGTGCACGGATACGAAAGCCCCCGAAGGATCGAGTCAGTCGCTCCATGGGTAGGCGCTCATCGCACTCGGCGTCGATCCGGCCGGGCTGGCGTGGTGCACAGCCGCGGGTCGATCCCGAAGTGCCCAGGAAGGCCGGTGCACGGCCACACACTTCTTGGGAGCCACGGTCATAGGTGCTAACTCCAGTGAGCGGTCCAGACGGCTCATTGGGGGCTGTCATTCGTTCAACATCGCTCCAGATCTCGTTTGGTCCGCCAGCTGTAGGGGAGTGCGAAAAGTGCCCCATAACGTGCTGTCAATGTTCCGGATGAGGGTGTCACCTACCACTAATGATGGCTATGGGCGCAAGGGTCCGGGAGCGCAACTACCGAAGAGGCTGCGACCCCAGCTCCGCTCGCTGAGGAACCGGGTAATGACGTTCTTAGCTGGCATGGCTGCTTGAAGTACGCTGTTCTCAGCTTCAGTGGCTGAGAACCCCATTAGTCCGTCCTCAGCTGGCATGGCTGAGGACGCAACCTCCGAAACGAGAGAGACTGTTGCCACATCTGGTTCGCCGAGTGCCTTCGCTTGTTGGCGATGTCCGAGATCATCGAGTCATCTCTCACATCAATCGCGTGGAACAGGTATCGCCCAGCTCCCGGATCGAGCCGGGCGATACCTGTTAATCACTCTTCGTCGGCGACGATTTGCGCTGACCGTGGCAGTGGGTAGTCACCCCAAGAGTGTGCGGCGTCCTTGCTGGCGCCGGCGTGCGGATCGTCCACGTTGTCAGCGGCTCTGTCGACCATGCATTTATTGTTCGGACTGTGATGGTCTAGGACGTCACCACCTCCTTCCTATCGGGGACTGCTGGGCCTTGGTTTTGGGTTTATGCATTCTTAGATGCAACCCGCCACCAACCGTTCCGGAGGCGACCGGGCCACTCTGGGTCGGGCAATGGCCCGTAACCATGCCTGCCAATACTGGCAGTCATCGTCCGTCGGCCATGTCCTCAACCGTGGAGGTCGCCCCTCCGCAGTGGTCACCAGCGTCCGATCCAGTGGCCGTGGCGGCTCAGCCTCCCATGAGGCGATCACCTCGGCAAAGGCCAAGTCGAGCAGCTCCGGATCGGCCAGCATCACGGCAAGGAACTCGTACCGAGCCGTCACATCTGATCTCGCCGCGACCATGACGGGTCACACGGAAACTGGCTGGCGATCCTCAGCGGTGGCCGAGATCACCTGAGAGTCTCCGGCGGGCGACACGGCGGCCTGCTCGTCGGTGGACACGGTGATCTTGCGGGGCTTGGCCTGCTCCGCCACTGGGATCATGAGTCGGAGCACGCCGCTGTGGTACCCAGCGGTGATCCCACCGGTGTCGAGTGCGTCTCCAAGAATGACCTGTCGGCTGAATAGGCCTCTCGGACGCTCCGAAGCCACCAACTCGACTTCGGGTCCGGTTGCGGTCCGACGCTCAGCCCGGACGGTCAGTACATTTCGCTCCACATCGAGATCGATGCTTGCCGGGTCGATTCCCGGCAGGTCGAACTCGACGACGAACTCGTTACCGTCACGCCAGGCATCCATGGGCATGGCTGCCGGACGAGCAGCGGTTCCGAAGACTTGCTCGGCCAACCGGTCGAACTGACGGAATGGATCGGAACGAACAAGCATGATGCACCCTCCTTGTTTCGGCCGGAGGCTCCTTTCTGCGCCTCCGGATCTATGGTAACTGCTACAGATTTGTTATATCCTGGCGACAATGTCCGATGCAAGTGATTTTGGCGAATTTCCGAAGAGCCGATCGCCGGGGTCCGTTGAGCGCCCGGATCCGAACCGGGGCTTGTACGGAATCTCCATCGCAGCCGAGCTGGTGGGCAGCGCTCCCCAGAACCTCCGGCTGTACGAGACCCGGGGCCTGATCAATCCCTCCCGCAGCCAAGGTGGCACCCGCCGCTACAGCGACGACGACCTGGTTCGCCTCCGAGAGATCGGCCGGCTCCTGGACGACGGCCTCAATCTGGCCGGCATCGCTGCCGTCTTGGACCTCCAGACCGTCAACCAAGAGCTACAAAGCCAACTCGATGGGACCCGCCAGCAGGCGTCCTCCACACGCCGTCGCCGGACACATCGGTAGAGGAACAACTAGATACAAGATTGTGTAGGGCAGTTCTCCGGAACGCAGACGTGGGCACTAGCTCACCAGCGAACGAACTGCCGGTGATGTCGCCGCCAGGATCCTACGATCGTCCTCAGCCCGTGAGGCTGAGGACAAGTTGGTCGACCTCAGCATGAGGACTGACGACCAGCCCGAGATATCAACTGGCCCTGGCCCAGTCACAACGCCGCTCCCGTGTAAGCCAACCAGCAGTCAGTCGGACGTTGTGGATGACCAACAGACCGTTGATCCTCCGTCACGGATGCTGAAGTAGTTCGTCATCTTCAGCTCGGTGATGCAAGGCTGGGACGGCCAAGACCGACCGATTTGTGCTGACCGATGACACGATCTAGCGCCCAAGATAGGATTTTGTCGGACGTCCGGGTGCACCGCGTTCGACAGTGAGAGCGGTGACCTGCGAATCCGCAAAATGGGGGAATGGTTATGGGAAGTCGCCACGGGGCCCTGATTCGCTATGTGGTTCTCACCATTGGTACGGCTGCAGTAGTGGCCGGTTGCTCCTCTGCACCTACCTCGACAAGTTCGACGACGACCACAGGGGGTTCGTCGCCATCGCCTGTCGGAGGTGCCCCGTCCGCTGGAGCGACACCGGGAGTCTCGGCTAGCCAGATCAATATCGGCGCCATCTCATCGAAGTCCGGTCCTCTGGCCGGCATCTTCGGGGGACTTGCGCCGGGCATGATCGCCTACTTCAACGTGGTCAACGCCTTCGGTGGCATCAACGGGCGCAAGGTCGTACTCACCAACAACCTGGATGACGGGGGCTCACCCAGCCAGTTCACCCAGGATGCCCATACCCTCATCGACCAGGACCACGTCTTCGCCGTAGGCGTTGCGTCGGCCTGGTTCACACCTGGCTACTTCGTGTCCACCAAGACGCCAACTTACGGGTACAACGTCTCGTCGAACTGGCAGACGGCGCCGAACCTGTTTGCTGTGGGTGGGTCCACCCAGATCTACTCCACCGGCTTCCCGCAGATGAGCTACTTCATCAAGAAGGTCGGAGTCCAGAAAGTCGCCTTCATTAGCTACGGACCGTCCATCGCATCGTCGTACGATGCCTGCAACGCTTACGCCAAAGGGATGAAGGCGGCCGGCGTTGACGTCGACTTCGTAGACGTCGGGGCCCAGCTGGGCGGAAGTTTTTCGTCGGATGCCCAACGTATGCAGCAGGCCGGCTCCCAGCTGGTCGTCACCTGCATGGAGGACACGGACAACATCACGCTTTCTCGGGCCATCCAGCAGTACGGGATCAAGATCAAGCAGCTTTGGCTGAACGGCTACGACCAGACCCTCCTCAATCAATACAGCAGCCTCATGCAGGGGGTTTACCTCAACAACACCGGCACCGTGCCATTCGAGGCGGCCAACACGTCCCGTTACGGGAAAACCTATTCGGGCATGCAGGAATACATCGCGGCAATGAACCAGTACGAACCGGCCTACACCTACAACGGAGTGGCCCTCCAGGGCTGGCAGTCGGCGGCTTTGATCGTTGCTGGGATCAAGGCCGCCGGTAAGGACCTCACCCAGGCAAACGCGGTCAACGCCACTAACAAGCTCACCAACTTTACCGCCGGAGGCGTCTCCGCCCCGGTGGACTGGACGGTGGGACACACCGGGTCCACCTGGCCGAGCTGCAGTGCGTACGTCCAGGTGTCGCAAGACAAATTCGTCCCGGTGTTCGGCAAGGGCAAACAGGTCTTCGTCTGTGTCGGCAAGAGTGTGAACAATCCCGTACCGGTGACGCCTCCGGCGGGTACACCAGGAGCGTGACCTGTGTGACGAGATTAGCGGGCTAGCGAGAAGGATCCATGTCGGTTCCTGGTGGAGCCAAAACGGGTTTCACTTTTGAACATATCTATGCATGCGGGTGCGCCAACGAGAGTGGAATCGGTCCTGACGGTTGTTCGACATCTTTTGCTCATCTAGCCGCTTTTCCCCTCTTTCCATCGTCGGAAGAGTGCGATGAACTCCTGTTCGGCCTCCGGTGAAAGATCCTGTGGGCTTAATTCGCCCGTCGCGGCAATTGTCATCCGCATTTGCTCCAGATAGTTCGTGCAGTTTGGGCAGCCTTTGAGGTGGCGCTCAAACCGGCGCCGATCAGCGCGACTGAGCGCACCATCGAAGTAGTCGGTGACCAACTCGACGATCTGTTGACACACAAATTCGTTTCTATGGCTAAGTAGCATCCGTCAACGACCTCGGATCGCTAGCTCAGTCTCGAGGGCCGATCGAAGTCGGCTCCGTCCTCGATGTAAGAGGACCCGCTGATTGGCCTCGGTGACTCCAAGCAATTCGCATGCTTCGGCGCTCGAAAGACCCTCGGCGTCTCGGAGCACGACGACTTCTCGTTGACGCGGGGGCAGGTTGTCAAGCGCCTTGGCCAAGGAGTCGGACCAGGATGCAGCAACCAGACGATCGTCCGCTTCCGATTCCCAACTCTCAAGAGGCTTCGCCCAGGCGCCAGTGGAATCGAAACGGGCCGGGTCAACGGATGGTTGGTCGGCGGAAAGGGGCAGATGGCGGGGTTCTCGAGCGCCAATAGTCTGAGCACGATTGATCAGGATCCTGAAGATCCATGTCTTGATCGAGGATCTCCCATCGAACGCGTCCACTCCGCGGAGTACGCCTATCCAAGTCTCCTGTACAGCCTCCTCAGCTAAGGCATGACTTGGTAAGTAGCTTCGAGCGACGCGGAGCAGCGACTGGTTGTGTCGGGACACGAGGATCACGAACGCTGACTCTTCACCATTTTGCAGTCGCATGAGGAGCTCGAGATCGGTCTCCATGAGCCGCATGGTAGACGAGCGCACTCCCGGCCGACACGCGGCAAGAAGTGTTCTAGAGGGAAAAGGGACTTCGCATGGTGTGACATTCCTAATTGCTGTCACCGTTTCTGCGGAGTCCGTTACAAGATCGGCGGCACCTCAGGGCAGATGTCCTTCAGAAACGCTGTCGATCCTCTCGGATCAAGCACCACTGGTCACCTTCTTGTTGCCTGTTTTGGCCAGACATGCACGACGTGGCCGAACACGTACGCGTTCGAGCGGCAACCAGCTGCAAGGTGACGTCTGTCATTTGCCGGACTCGCGGACAGGTCTAGTAGAGCCGAACGCCGGGCGAAAACATTCGGCTTCCAACACGGCTGCGGGCTGTCACGCGTAACGCTTCGCTTCGTTTTGGAGACAGTGATTGGAAGGCTTCAATCGCTGACAAAGGAGAACTAATGAGAAGATTCGCTCGATTTGCCCTGGGGGCCAGTGTGGCCCTCGGACTATCGGCCCTGGTGGCACCTGTTGCTGCCGGCGCCGCTGGTTTCGCGCCTGGGCCACCGTGTAGCGGCAATCATGCCGTTTTCGTACAGACCGACAACACCTCTGGCAATCAGATCGCCGCGTACAGTCAGGCCGATAACGGCACCCTGACGTTGGAGAACACCTATAACACAGGGGGCCTGGGGGGAGTCCTTAACGGGTCCCAAGTCGACCACCTCGGATCTCAGGGCTCCCTTACCCTTGACGAGGGAAACCACCTGCTCTACGCCGTTAATGCTGGCAGCAACTCGGTGTCTGTGTTCTCGGTGATCGGCGATAACCTCACACTGCGACAAGTGGTGAGTTCAGGTGGGACGTTCCCAGTCAGTGTGGCGGTGCACGGCGACCTGGTCTCTGTCCTTAACGCTGAAAATGGCGGGTCGCTCCAGGAGTATTACGCCTTCTTTGGACATCTGTATCCTGTCCCAGGATCGAATCGGGCGTTGGGCTTGACCATTCCGAGCGACACGACGCAGTTCACCCATACCCCCGGACAGGTGGCCTACTCTCCGGACGGGTCCAAGCTGATCGTGACGACCAAGGCCAGTTCCAACGCCGTCGAAGTCTTCAACGTGGGTTTCTTTGGGAATCTGTCACCGTCGCCGATCGTCAACTACCTACCCGGCACTGTGCCTTTCGCAATCACCTTTGATCAGTCCGGTCATCTTGTGATCGCCGAAGCTGGACCCAGTGCCCTGGCTACCTTCACGCTCAACCCAGATGGCACCATCACCCAACTCGATTCGCTGGCCAGTGGACAAACAGGCTTGTGCTGGGTTGCTCCGGCCGGTTCGCTGTTCTTCACTGGCAATACCAGTGCCAACTCGACGAGTGGGTACCAGACGAACTCCAGCGGTCAACTGAGCCTGCTCGGGGCGACACCGACCGACCCGGGGACGGTTGATGCTTCGGCCTCATCCAATGGTCGATTCCTCTACGTCCAGACCGGGGGTAATGGGATCGTCGACGAGTTCCAAGTCAATGGAAACGGAAGTCTCACAGAAGTTGGTTCGGTCATGGTGACCGGCGCTGCGGGTGGTCAAGGCATAGCCGCTTCGTAGGATCAACACATCACGTTTACAACATCGACGGTTCCGGGCTTGCCCCGGAACCGTCGATGTTGAGCGTGGGCCCCAATGTCAGGGAAATCTCAAAATACTTTTTGCGAATGGTTCGGCCACCCAACTGAGCTTCATCTTGGGAGAGTGAACCGGACTGAACACCCGAATGAAGGAATCGACCTCCATTGACAGAACTATCCGAGAAACAAGAGGCGCTCTGCGAGCAGAGCCAATGGGACTTCAGCGGCCTACGAGCCCTGTTCATCAACTGCACGCTCAAGCGATCTCCGGAAGTGTCCAACACTCAAGGCCTAGCCGATCGGTCAATCGAGATCATGCGTCGTCAAGGCGTGACCGTCGACATCGTCCGAGCGATTGACCACGACATCGCGACCGGTGTGTGGCCAAATATGACCGAGCACGGGTGGGATCACGACGAGTGGCCAGCCATCTTCGAGACGGTCAAGCGCGCCGATATCCTTGTGCTTTGCACGGCGATTTGGCTGGGTGAAAAGTCCTCTGTTTGCACACGAGTCATCGAGCGTCTCTACGGTAATTCCCATCTTCTCAATGACGCAGGTCAGTACTCCTACTACGGAGGTGTCGGCGGATGTTTGGTGACCGGGAACGAGGACGGAGTTAAACACTGCGCCATGAACATCCTCTACTCTCTCCAGCACCTCGGGTACGTCATCCCCCCACAGGCCGATGCCGGATGGATTGGCGAGGCGGGCCCCGGACCCTCTTACCTCGACAAGGAATCCGGGGGCCCGGACAATGACTTCACCAACCGCAACACCACCTTCATGACGTGGAATCTTCTGCACCTTGCTCGCATGCTCAAAGTCGCTGGCGGCATACCCCCTCATGGAAATCAACGTTCGGAGTGGGACGCTGGATGTCGATTCGACTTCGTCAACCCCGAATACCGTTAAGCAATAGGTTTGTTAGCAACCTCTCGGATCGACCGGCGGTTCAGGGTTAGTTGACAACTCCACCCGCAAGCAGCCCATCGAGTTGGTTTTCAGTCTCCGAATCTCAAGGTGTTCCTGACGTCCGCTACCTGTGAGTGGTTCGGCAGTTAGACCTCGGCTTGGCTGAGATCTGTCCTGAGTTGGCCCGGCTGAGCAATCATTTCGTCCGTAGCTCCGATAGCTGAAGCGTCCTCAGCCTCCGCCGAGTGTGCCGCTGCCACCTCAGCCTCTCAAGCTGATTCGTTTGTCATCTCGTTCTCAGCCTTCAGAGTGAGCGTGCCACTCGCAGCCTCGGCCTGAGCTGAGGTGGGTCCCTGTACTTAGCCGATCGGCTGACTACAGATGTCCTCAGCTCGCGGGGCTGAGGTGTGCCTTCGCAGCACCTACCGTCGTTACTGCCGCCTCCTGCGTCGAAGGCAGTTCAGTAGCGGCGCTGAGGGTGACGAGGCCGAGCAACATGAGAAGCGGTCCCGTGCTGGGATCGGTAGCCTGCCCACTGAAGAGTTGACCGAAACTCTGCCCTGCGGTCCAATAAGCGCGGCGAGCACAATCCCTGACCAGATGGCCACCGGCCGGAGTCTGCCTCGAGTCAGAGACAGTAGACCGATCGCCAGCTCGGCGGCAATGAGGAGGACCCCGATGCCCGGTCCGAGGTGGTGCACTCCGCCAGCCAGCCAACGGTCGAAACCGGCCAGCCACGACGGCACACTCGAAGCCTGGGTTGTCAGATCAGCGGTCAGCTGTCGAGGACTTGCTCGTTGCCCGGCAGGAGGTCGAGAATGGCAAAGCCGATCCAGAGCATGGCCCAGGCACGGACCGGTCCAGGCTGGGCGGCCGTGTATTGGAACGACTCAGTGGCACATCTCCAGCCGGCCATGCGGCCACGGCCAGGACGAGATAGAGCAGGGCGGCACCCGGGGCTCCGAGCAATGCCGTCATATGCCCACCGGCCACACCACCCAGGCCTTCTCCGAGGTACCAGACGCCTCCGGCCCAGGCCACCGAGGCCACGATGGCCCATCGGCAGAACCGCGGGATGAAGAAGCCCACCCCCAAAGTCAGCTGGACCGCAGCGAAGCAACCATTGAAGAGGGCAGGATGCAGAGCAATCAGATGGGCATTCCAGCGCACGGGACCAGCGACAAAGAGCAGGTTGGCCGGCCGCCGCCGGAGCAATGATCTGGTTGGCGAAGCCTTTGGTGAACATGTACGACTGGAGCTGCAGGGCCCCGTCGAGCAACCACAACGCTCCCAGCGTGTACTGGAGCACCCGTCGCGTCACAATCGTGGCGCCGAAGGTACGGGTCCTGCGGGCCGTGGAAGGGCTGTCGGGTTGGTGTGCCCAGATGGTGGTAGCCACGTACTCCTCCGATCGCCGTTGTGTTGAGTCTGTAGAAGAAAACCTGTTCCGGATACGCCGCAGGGGAGGGGTTCGTGAGAACTCCCTCCCCTGCAGGTTTCCTGCCCTCTTAGGCCGTCAGGCGGCTGATCCGAAGAACGGCATGTCCTCGTTGGGAGGGCTGAAGGTGAACACGCCGCCGTCGGCAGCCACCAGCCAGTACCCGTCGTACGAGTTGTTGTTGAGGCCGGCAATGACCGGTGCATTCAGCTTGAGGTTGCCGGTTGATCCGTAGAACGGAGCGTTGAAGTCGAAGACTCCACCGTCCGATGCAACCAACCGGTACCCACTGCCATCCGACAGGGGAGCGATGCCCACCACCGGCTTGTTGAGTGTGATGTTGCCAGTCGATCCCATGAAGGGAGCGTTGAAGGAGAACACCCCACCGTCGGAGGCCACCAACCAGTAGCCCCCGGTCGTCCGATCGAGACCCATGCCCACGACCGGCTTGTTCAGATGGATGTTCCCGGTGGATCCGGCGAAGGTGGCGTCCCCGTATGTGAACACCCCACCGTCCGAGGCCACGAGGTAGTACCCGGTGCCGTTGAGGGTCGGCGTGATCCCCACCACCGGCTTGTTGAGCGGCATCCCTCCGGCGGATCCGTAGAACGGAGCGTTGAAGGAGAACACCCCACCGTCCTTGGCCACCAGCCAGTAGCCCCCGGTGGTCCGGTCGACAGCCATGCCCACGATGGGCTGATTGAGATGCTGGCCGGTCATGGCGCCGTAACAGGTGGCGGCCCCGAAGGCTGCGACATCGCCGGCGGCATCGACCTCGTAGTACCCGGTGCCGTCGTCGAGCGCCGCGGCTCCCACCACCGATCCTGATGCCATGTGGGAGACACAGTTGGTCTGGGTCGGTCCCGGGGTGGGCGAGCTACCACCGGGGAGGGTCTGGAACCAGAGATAGGCGTTGGTCGGGACCTCGGTGACCGCCGGCGAGCCACCGGAGGCCGGGATACCGATGCCGCTCCTGCCACACCCTCGAGAGCCCGGACCGCAGCGTAGTCCTTGCTGTTCTCAATGGTGGCCAGTCCGCCTGGTGTGGTCACCGGGATGACGATGACGTTCCACCATTCGGGCTGATCACCGTTGCGCGTGGTCAGCAGGTGGTCGTGACCGGGCAACGGAACGTTGTCCAGTGACGATGCCGGCACGCCCAGGGTCGAGGCCAACAGCGACAGGTCGATAGTGGCTGGGTGGTCGATGCACGTGATGGCGCTCGAGCATTGGTTGTACGCCACCGGTGGACTCGCATACAGCGGAACCGGGATGTACAGCGGGTCGATGGTGTTGTTCGCGGCGGTCGGATAGGAGTTGGCCGGTGTAGGGATGTTGGTCGTGTCGCCGACGTCCGGTGGAACCGAGGTCGGATTGGCGCCCGCTTCGCATCCCGAGGAGGAGTGGACGGTCACCGACGTGGTGCCGCAGAAGTACTGCTCGGAATAGAGCGCTTCGACGTCCTGGCCTTCGATCCAGTCCTTGCTGATCCCGATGTTCTGGCAGTTGGGAGCGGTGGCTCCACAGTCGTTCATGAGGTTGTTGAACGTCGTCCCCGGCTCGACCTGGCTTGCCGGCGGGCGCCGCAGGCGCAGCGGGCACTGCTGGCCCGGGCGGAGCCGTGGCCGTCAGATTGGCGGCCATCGACGCCGACAGCGTCCCAGGGAGCACCTGGAAGAACAGGATAGGCGTTGGTAGGTGCCTCGATGGCCGTGCCCGCCGTCACCGCAGCGCTGATGGCACCGGTGCTGGTCAGCGTGGCGAACGTCGAGGGGCTTGTCGTGGCCACCACTTCGACGTTCCACCACTCGGGCAGACCGTTGTTGCGGGTCCCGACGACGTGGTCGTGGGCCGGAATCGGCACGTTGGCGACAGATGAGGGTGACGGGCTGCCCGGAAGATCCGCCGCGATCCGAGACAAGCTGATGGTCGGAGGATGGTCGATACAGGTCGCGGTCGCCGTGCACTGGGTGGCCGGCGGGTTGCTGAACAGCGGGACCGGGATGTACAGCGTGTCGCTGTGCTTGGTGTTGCCCAGCATGGTGCCGTTGGCTGACATGCCGGTGGGATTAGGGGACGACGGAGCGGCGCCGACTTCGCAGCCGGTGGCGGTCGCCGCAGGAGTCACCGCCGGATCGCAGTAGTAGTCCTCGCTGTACAGGAGGTCCACGTTGGTCCCGTTGTAGTACCCGTTGGACTCTCCGACCTGCCCACATGTGGGGGCATCATTGCCGCAGTTGTACTGGAGAGGGTCGATGGTGGTCCCGCTGTCCCCGTTGGGTGCGGGATCCTGAGCGGCGTGAGACACGCTGACGGTTGAGGCGCTGGCCACACCCGATTGGAGTGACAGACCGAAGAGGACCGCAAGCATTGATGCCACGACCACGACGGCCATTCGGCCACGCCGATGGGCGGCAGGGATTGTTCAATCAAGGGAATCACCTTTCACTCATTGGAACCGCGAGTGCCGGTGGTCCGGAGGCACACCGACACCTCTACTCACCTCGTGCTGCCACTCCCACTCATTCAAAGAGAGAACGGATCACGCAACCTCTTCGGAGCGACTGGCAGACGCGGATGTCCAATCGGGCGATTTGACAACGAATAGACCCCTAAGTTGCAGCTTGGAGTCGGCTTGGAGTCGGCCCCTACCGACCTTGCGCTCGACCGGTTGCCAGCTGCCTAAAGGCGTGCAGGTTCACCAATTCGTGCAATCGGCGGGTTCATGGTTCCGTGGAGCCAAGGAGGATCTCAGCTTCGACCTGTGGCAAAACAGCGGTGTCGACGACTTGTTTGTCACGGTGAGGCGTATCACGTCATGGCTGATCCGCTACTGGGATGGGCGAAGTATCACCGAGTGAGGGCATCCCAGTCGGCTACATAGTCCCGCTCGCCTATTGGGATGACAGAGTGGAGGAATACGGGACTCTGACGTCGAATGGGTAGGAGCATCAACAACGTTACGGACGCGGACCGCTCTCAACAGCGGTTTTACCTCAGCTGCGCTGGCTGAGGGAGCTAGTGGACGGCCAGCCTCAGCTGCTGTCGCTGAGGGTCTGGATCGGCGTTCAGCTCATCCGGCTGAGGAAGCTAGTGGTCATCCAGCATCAGCCGGCCGTCGCTGAGGATCAGGGCCAGTCCTCAGCTCAGTGGCTGGCGGGGATCACCGAACGAGTAGGACGGTAGGACGGTTCTCAGCGGACGGTTAATCAGGTCGATTCGAGCTGACTAGGCCCCTATCCCCCAGGCACTTATGCCGCACCCCCTGAACCCACCTGCGGGCTGGGTTGGCTCAGGTGATGGTCAGGGGAATGGCGGCTTGCACCGTCGTCGGGGTCTTGACCTTGGTCCTGCCGCTGAGGGTGGTCACCGTCTCGGTCGCCTGAACCACCACCGAATAGGTCCCTGGCATCAGGTTCGTGCTCGGTGTCCCCGACAACACCCCGGCACTAGACAGTGTCAGCCCCTTGGGTAGCTCGGCCCCGAACCACTTCACGGTGGTCGTGTAGGGGCTGGTGCTGGTCCCGAGGTTGGCCGCCTGGAGCGTCACGGGGCCGTAGGCGGTCCCCGGGGTGGCGCTCGACAGCGACGACGTGGCGACGGTGAAGTCACCCTCCGCTGGCCCGGTGGAGGTGATGGTCAGGGGAATGGCGGCTTGCACCGTCGTCGGGGTCTTGACCTTGGTCCTGCCGCTGAGGGTGGTCACCGTCTCGGTCGCCTGAACCACCACCGAATAGGTCCCTGGCATCAGGTTCGTGCTCGGTGTCCCCGACAACACCCCGGCACTAGACAGTGTCAGCCCCTTGGGTAGCTCGGCCCCGAACCACTTCACGGTGGTCGTGTAGGGGCTGGTGCTGGTCCCGAGGTTGCCCGCCTGGAGCGTCACGGGGCCGTAGGCCACGCCAGACTTCGCAGAAGGCTGGCCGGTGGTGATGATCCCGAAGCCCGAAGCGGTGGTAATGGTCACCGACGGCGTAGCGGTGGTGTCCCACACCGTGGCAGCAGACGGATAGCTGGCTCCGCCGCCACCACCGAAGATGAAGTCGACAGGGTAAATGGGGTAACCGTCGAGACCACTACCGCCGCCGCCACCCCAGTACCCCCCTCCGCCGCCTCCGCCACCGGCGCCCTCGCCACCGTCCATGCCAACCCCGTACCCTATGCCCGTGTAACAACAAAAATAGCCTGCCGCGCCGGGGCCGCCGGTCAGGGTTCCCGCCTGGCCGGCGTAGTCCACCCCGTCAATCTCCCCATTTCCGTTCTGGTCGGCATTGCCGCCCCACGACGAGTAGTTGCCACCGCCACCGCCGCCGCCCGCCACAACCAGCGGGGTGCTTCCGTCGTAGACCGCCGATCCGCCTCCGCCACCTCCGGCGAGAACCGGAACACCGCACCGTCCGGACCGGCCCCGCCGGCCCGGTACCAGCGCCACCCGCTGCATCACCATACGCCCCACCACCGTCAGCGCCGACAGTAACGGAGAGAGAGTCGCCGGGAGCCACAGCGGCGTTGACCGTCATGACTGCACCTTCTCCACCTGATGCGCCGTCACCAGCTCCCACCCGTCCCGCCGACCGCCACGATCGTTACGCTGGTCACTCCACCCGGAACCGTCACCGCATACGAACCAGCAGTGGTCGACGAGAACAGAGTCGCAGGCGTGGCCGACGCCGTGCCTATCGTGAGAGCGGTGGTAGCGGCCAGGGAGAGTGTGGTCAGTCCCCCGATTACCAGCGACCCAGCCAGTACGGTCCGCAGACTTCTTCCACGCCGAATATCCATTGAACGACACCCTTCGCCCCAGGCTGCCGACTCCCCCCTGCGCTTAAGGCATAGCACCGTTTCGTCGCTGTTGCCATCGCTATCGGCACTGGGTCGTCGTTGGGGAGTGTCTCGGTGCCCCTGACCACCGGGAGCGGGTCGGTTATAGACCTGTCACCGACCGGCACATCGGGGATGCTCGCCTATGGCCCAACTGGCACTCGCTCCGGTGTCGAGTCAGGTGTCGATGGGGGTCGAACTCCGAGGGAGGGTGCCAGGACCGAGGGCACTATTCGGACGACGCCGTAGGCGATGACCGGAGACGCCAAGAGCACCCAGCAGACGATCGCCAGTACCGGTTCGGCGGCCTCGTAGTAACGAACACTCGGAAGGTCCGCAAAACAGGCCATGGCTGACAATGCCAGCAGCAGCCAAAGGTCCATGCCTCTGCGACCACGGCCAGGAATACGAATCCCCATGTCTCGTACCACGGCCACACGACTGGCCCGAGAACCACAAACGCCAGAAGACTCCATCCGATGGCCTGCAGCGGCCCCACCCGTGATCGAAGCGCCAAGCCGACGGAAATCACCGCAGCCAGAGCAACACCCATTGCCCGGGTGGCCTGCACATAGGCCACCGGGTGCCCGCCGAGCCCAAGGCCACGGGAGGCATGGCTGAGCGCCAGTCCGACGGAGGTCACCGGGTCCACCCAGGAGACCACCACGCCGGGATCGCTGAGTCCATCGAGCCAGCGCCAACCGAGTCCTGAGGCCAGTCCGATCACAACCATGAGGGCCACTGCCATGAGCACCGCACCGGCAACCCAAGAAGCACGCTGTCGCCAAGATGCGGCATCATCGCTCCACCACCAACCGATGATCAGTGCTCCGATCAGAGCCGGTACCTTCACCTCAGCGGCCAGGGCGCACAGGCCAGTCCGAGCAGGATGTGATTCCGCCGAGCCATAGCACAGCCCCAACCAGCAGTCCGAGCATCAAGGCGTCGTTGTGGGCACCTCCCAGAAGGACCAGCAGGACAAGCGGATTGAGGACGGCCAGGCCAGGGCCGCCGCTGGGTCCCGTCCGACTGATCGGGCCAAAGCCGGAACACCCCAGGCAATCAAGCCAACCCCGATCAGTGCAACCAGTCGGAATCCGACGATGGTGGCGACCACGTCATGATGAGCGAGTCTGGACTATGCCTCCGGCAAGTCGCTCCCATGCCGGACCGTAGGGAGCGTGGGCGTTTGCCAGATCGGATCGACCAGCCGGAGAGTAGGGATTTGAGCCAAGGGCAGAGGGACCTTGGGCATAGGGATTGAGGCCTCGACTGACCATCTCGCCCTGGGCTGCGTAGCTGTATACGTCCCGACTGAACAGTGGGGGCATCACGAAGACGGGAACCGCCCAGGCCGACGATCATCGTCGCCACCGATCTCACCGGGGTGGCCGGATTCCTGCGCAGGGTGCGAACACCTCAAACCATGAGGCGACCATGAGGGCGACGCCCAGATACAAGATGATGACGCCGAGATAGGTGCCATCTTGCCCAGCACCCCATGTCCCGGCTCCCAATCCGAAGAACCAGGCATCAGGCAGCTTTGACGTGAACGGCGATCCGCTCTGTGTCACTCCGACGAGAACGCAGAGTGATCCGACGAAGCCCATCGCCCCGGAAACCGACAGTGGGACCTGGCGAAGGGATTGACCCACCTTGAAGGCTGGAAGCGTCCGGGAATCACTCATCGCTGTAGACACTGAGAAGAGGGATCGCCTCGGGGCTGCGCCTTCTGGCCGAATACTCCCTGAACACTGTCCAAACGTACCGTCTCGGTGCCGAGGATGAAGGCGATCAGGTGATCGCTCCCACGAGTGCCCCTGATCGATGCTCCTATGGACTGTCAAGGGCGAACTCTGACCGTGGGAGCGCTGCGAACACCTCCCGAGCCACGTAGCGCTTGAGGCAGCGGATCGCCTCCTTCTTGGTCCGCCCTTCCTTCATCCGGCGCTCGATGTAGTGCTTGGTTCTCGGGTCGTTGACCATCCGGGTGAACACGATGTGCCAGAGGGCCGAGTTGGCCTGGCGGTCCCCGCTGCGGTTGAGCCGGTGGCGTTCCTGCTTGCCGCTCGAGGCATCGAGGGGCGAGACCCCGCAGAGCTTGGCGAAGGTCGATTCGCTCTTCAGGCGCTCGGGGTTGTCGCCGGCGGCCACCAGGATGGCCGAGGCCACGTCGGTGCCCACCCCGTCGACGGCGTTGAGCTCCGGGGCGGTCTCGGCGACGAGGGTCTTCAGCATCCGGTCGATCTCTTTGACCTCTTCTTCGAGGGAGAGGGCCCGTCGGGCCAGGGTGCGCAAGGTGAGCTTGGTCACCGTCGTCACGTCGGTCCTGCCGGTGTGGCGGAAGGCGCTGGCCAGTTGAGGACCTTGTAGATGGAGAGGTCCCGCAGCTCGGCCCGGAGCTCGTCGGGAGCGGTCGAGATCAGGCTGCGCATCTGGTTGATGGCCTGGGTCCGGTTGCTCCTGGCCGAGCGCCGGGCCACCCGCAATACCCGCATGGCCTCGACGTTTCCGTCCCTGGTCTTGGCCGATCCGGTGGCGTCGCCACCCTGGGCGGCCCGGGCGGCGGCCACGGCGTCGTCGGGGTCGGACTTTCCCGTGCGCCGGCGGCGCTGGCGGTTGGGTCGGTCGACCTCGACGACGGCGACCTGGTGGGAAAGCAGGTGCCGGGTGAGCCCGGCCCCGTAGCTGCCGGTCCCTTCGACGCCGACGAGCTCGACGGTCCCGAAGCTCTCGAGCCAGCCCAGCAGCTCCCGATAGCCGGCGGCGGTGGCCGGAAAGCTCTGGACGCCGAGCAGGGCTCCTCGTTCGTCGAGGGCGGCCGCCACGTGGACGTCGAGGTGCGTGTCGACCCCTCCGGTGATTCGGCGCGCGATAGTGGTCATCGTCATCTGTTCCTTTCGCTTGGGGTGGGTGACACCGCACCGCAAGACGATGGACAGGACAGCGATGGGCCTGTGCGGCAGGCTCCTATGAGGTCACTCCGTCCGACCGGTTGGTGTCGGATGAGTGTCCGAGCCAGGCCGACGAATCGACTTCAGGACAGTCCGAAAGGACGTCAGCCGGTATTGATGGAGTCAGACCTGGCTCGGGCATTCACCCACACGCTGGCCAGTTCTCCGTCCGGAGTGGTGGACCGTCAGCGGGCTATGTCAATCCTCGCTGCCGGGTCGGCGGCGGTTATTCACCGGGGGTTGATTGCCGACCGCTAACGACCTCGACCGGCACTTCTGGGCGGATGGAAGAAGACGACTAAACGTAGGTCCCGATGTCCGCCTGTTCAGTCGTGTCCTTCAAGGCACCTGTCTGAAGTTTCGATGCGGCGCTCCAGAACCCGACTGACACCAGGCAGAACCCGAGGAGCTGTAGGCCGCCAGTAAAAGGAATGATTTGTTCTGCCCTGCCGACGTAGGGAAGATGGCTGATTGCCTCATAGGCCCAGTAGTAGGTGACGGACACCAGCCCAAGGCCAAACACTAGATTTGCAACACCAAAGAGCTTCAGGGCTTTGGTTAGCCCTGCGCCCGGAGTCGGAAACCCTTCGATCCATTTGAACAGGGCCCAAGTTGCCCAAGCGAGTAGGGCATATCCAATCGTGTAAGCCGTGCCAAAGATCTCGTAGCTCCAACCATAAATCCCCGGCGCACCTACACTGCCTACCAAGAACTCAGAACCGGCGCCGACTGCAACTATGAGGAAACCCGTGGCGATCAGCAGACGCTGTTTCTTGAGTAGTTCCGCCATGATGCCGAACTCATTTCTCTGGGGAAGCCCTGGCCTTTTTCCTGGGGAGCCCTGGCCCAGCATGACACAGGGCGGAGATCACTGTGCTTGTGTCTCACAACGCCAGATATGAGCACCGGGTCACCGGCGAAACGAGCAATCGTGATGTCACCTTGGCTCCTACGATCCTCCTCAGCCTGTGAGGCTGAGGAGTCGGAATCAGCTTCAATGGCTGAGGTCTGTCCTCAGTAGGTCCGGCCAAGGTTTCTCTGGATTTGAAGCCGGCGCCTCCGTTGGACGTGCGCAACGTCATAGGGAAATCGGTCGAGCCGGGATAAGTGCCCGCTAAGACAACCCGCTGGCATATTCGTCCGATGCCGCTTTGGCGGTGCTTTGCCCGTCGAGGCCTTTAGCGACTCCTTAGATTTGGAGGCCGGAGGTGCGGGCGCTCTGCATCTCCGGCTGAAAGGAACCGGCAGCCGCTGCCGTCCCTCGACCCAGTTCGCGATCTCTCAAGTCTCTGGATGTTTGCACCTCCGCCGACTAGCGTGACTGCTGTGAATCCGACGGTGGAGGAGCGTTAATGGGACAGCCGATCGCGGATGTGTTCACTTGGCCGGCGGATGACCCGCAGCTGATCGGTAGCCGGTGCGATGGCTGCGGGGCGGTCACATTTCCAGTGCAATCTCGGTGTCCGCGCTGTGGCAGCCCGGGTATGAGCGATCTACCCCTGCCACGCCGCGGCACTCTTGTGTCCTGGACGACCCAGGGGTTCCCACCGAGCTTCGACTATATGGGCACTCCGACAGGGGCGTCCTTCGAGCCCTTTGGGGTAGGGCTGGTGCAGCTAGACGACGTCGTGCGTGTCGAGTCGCGACTCACCGAAAGCGACCCCGAAAAGCTCGACTTCGGCATGGAGGTTGAGCTGCGAATCGTCCCATTCTGCGTTGATGGCGACGGCAATGAGATCGTCACCTTCGCCTTCGCGCCGGTCGAGGTTGCGAATAGCAAGGAGCGCTAAATGGACGACGTCGCAATCATCGGGGTTGGCCTTCACCCCTTCGGTCGCCACGGCGACAAGTCCGCGTTCGAGATGGGCGCCGATGCCGTGGAGCTGGCCTTGACCGACGCTGGCGTGCCGTGGAGTGACGTCCAGAGTGCCTTCGGCGGCAGCTGGGCGGTCTCGACCGACCCCCTCACCAGTTTGGTCGGCCTCACCGGAATCCCGTTCATTAACGTGTTCAGCGCGTGCGCGACCAGTGCCGCAACGATCCAACAGGCAGCAAACGCCATCCTCGCCGGCACGGACGACATCGTCATGGCCGTCGGCACGGACAAGCACCCTCGGGGCTCATTCAAGGGTAACCCTATGACCACCAACGTGCCCGCCTGGTACGGCGATAACGGCCAATACGTCACCACCAAGTTCTTTGGCATGAAGATCAACAAGTACATGCACGACTACGGTGTCTCCTCTGCGACGCTGGCCAAGGTGGCGGCGAAGAACTACCGCAACGGGGCCCTCAACCCTAAGGCCTTCCGCCGTAAGCCGATTTCCGAAGAGGAAATTCTCAACTCTCAGATGCTCAACTACCCGCTTACCTCGTACATGTTCTGCGCTCCCGACGAGGGTGCCGCGGCGGTCGTGCTCTGCCGCGCCGACATCGCCCACCGATACACCGATACACCGGTATTCGTGAAGGCGACTGCCATCCGCACCCGCAACTACGGCGCCTATGAGGTCAACACCACATGGGCCTCCATAGAAGAAGATGTCGCTCCCACTGTGTACGCGTCCCGCGCCGCCTACGAAGCGGCAGGGATCGGACCTGAGGACGTTGACGTGATCCAGCTCCAGGACACCGATGCTGGCGCTGAGGTCATCCACATGGCTGAGAACGGCTTCTGTGCCGACGGCGACCAGGAGAAGCTTGTCGCCGAGGGCGCCACCGAGATCACGGGCTCCATGCCGGTCAACACCGATGGCGGACTCATTGCCAACGGTGAGCCGATCGGCGCCTCGGGCCTGCGCCAGGTCCACGAGCTTGTGCTCCAGCTCCGCGGTCAGGCTGGCGACCGCCAGGTCCAAGGCGACCCGCGCGTCGGCTACGCCCAGGTCTATGGGGCACCCGGCATCGCAGCCGTCACCATCCTGGCCCGCTGAAGGCACGCGCCCACTGTCGCCGTTCATTCAAACGTGGCCAATCAGCGGTTTGCTTACCGAGGACCACGCACAGCGCCACGGGCATCTCGCCTGTGCCGCAGTGTGAGTCTTTGTCCTTAGCTGGCCCGGCTGATGCCATCACATCTGAGCAAGGGGTGCCCCTGAACGGCTGTGTCCTCAACCGGTCATCTATACGGACTTAGGTGGACTGGTCCCGGTGGCCGTCGTCTCGGATACTTTCCAGTAGGTCATCCTTCTGGCCCGGCTTCACTGTGGCCTCGGTCCCTCGACGACGCCCCGCCATCCACACCACCACATTCGCCATGGCCAGGGCCACGCCAAGCAGGATCACGAGGGCACCTGCTGCGACAATGACATTTCCAAGTGCCGGATTAGGAGCATTGCTAGTGGTCCATGCGCGGTGGACACCGGCCACGGCCACGAGGCCACCCATCACGATGATGAATGCACCCGCACCTGCGATGAAAAGATCGGCCTCCATCGCCCCCTTCGGATCGGCTCGAACCCTCGCGACCCACTCGCCTCGCCGCACGGCAGGACTCTACTGAAGAGCGAGCCTTCCTGCAGGGCGAGTGGGCTGCTTGAAGCCAGATTGCGCAAGATTGCAGAGATGACCGGATCATTTGGTTGTCCTCGAACGAACCAGGCACTTTGAGGACGGTGTGCGTGAGGGTTCGCAGGCGTTGTCGACGACAATTATGGTGAACCTCTTGGAGCCGGCCATCTCGGCAAGCGCCCGGCAAGTCTTTAGCACTTGCATTTCCTGGATCTGCAACTGTGTTCAAGCCCGGGCGGGGCGAAGGAGGTGGTGCACACGGCGCCCAACTCGAGAGATTGTGCCTCTCCTGCCAGAAGGGAGATGCCGGTGATCGTATCCGCCGGGCCTGATTGAGCAGTTCCGGCGTGGTTCACAGCGAGGGGCTGCTGGAACCATCCCACAGCTCCTATGACGACAGCGTCATACTGCCTCTTGTGTCAACTTTGCCACGAGATGCAATCGAGAGCGTTGAAAAGCTTGCAGATCGTCTGGCTGAGACGCAAAAGGCGCTACGGCAGACCGAAGTTTCCCTGCGGCGGGCCATCCGTATGGCCTCCAAGAACGGTGATCTTGCCTCTGCGATTATTGCCGCCGACCCCTCCAGAGGTCGCCAGGCCGTCAATGACACATTGCGTGCGCTTGAGCGACAACGGCACGAAACGAGGCGGGTGGTTTTTGCTGTAGCCCTCGAAGAAGGCATGTCAATCGGGAAACTTGGTCGTCTGTGGGGTTTCTCTCGCCAGCTGGCGCAGCGCTATGCCAAAGAGGCCCGCTGCGATTCAACCCCGAATCCCTGAGCGCTTTGGGTATGTGAACGGATCGCCGGGGTCACAACCGGCGCGGCATCAGTCTTGACCCCGTCAGCACTGATCACAGCCGATCTCGGCATGCCTCGTGAGGAAATCTTCGCCATTATTGGTTCTTCTTGACGGCGGCCCGAAGCTGGGTAGGTGAGGTGATCGACGTCCCCAGTGTCACCGTGGTCGACGAGGTCAGACTGGCTGGCTCAATCTGAAGATAGACCTTGCCCGCGACCGCCGGTAAAACGGTCGAAGTCACCGTCGTTGTACTGTTCTTGGCCAGGGTTCCGCCAGCCTGGGTGCCGGCGCCGCCACTACACAAGTTGGAAGCCCAGGCGACCGCACAGGCGAAGACCTTGAAAGTGGGAGAGCCGGATGCCGGGTTGGAGATGGTCACCTTGTAGCTGATGGCGCTGAGGGCAACGGTTCCCGTATTGGTGATCGCCGAGGTCTGATCGGTGTTGATGGTAAACGTCATTGAGGTCGTGGCGGCCGTGGCGGCCCACGATCCGCTGGTTATGGCCTCACTCCCGAGTGCGGTTCCCTTGTTGCTCGTGGCGCCGGCGACAGTGGGCAAGCAGACTGCCAGGCCAAACAGGACGACCGCCATGGCGGCCGTCCTGTTCGTCTGGTGTCGGAGAGGTCCCACCGAGACGCCTCCTATGGCTTACTGGTTGGTGACGACGCCGGTCCGCTGCTGCTCGGTAAAGGTGTAGGCGAGCGTCGTGGACAGACCCTGGATGGTCGGGCTCGGGGCCACGCCGTTGGTAGACGTCTCAGTTCCCACCAAGCCCAAGCTGACCTGGACGTGGGCCACTTTGCCGGTGGAGGCGGCCAGGGCCGGGACGTTCGACAGGCTGACGGCCGTGCCCGAGGTGTTCATCGAACTGATCTGTGTCGAGACCAGGATTGACGTGGTCGTTCCTGAGCACACTCCGGTGGCCAGCGTCCAGGCCACCGAACACTGGGTGGCCGAAACCGTCAGTCCTTCGCCGGGAGCGGTCCCGTTGGTCAGAGCGTTAGCCGGGGTGCCGGCCACCCACAGGGTCATGCCGGCGGCCGAGGCCAAGGTGCCGGTGTTGTTGAGGTTGACGTACACGTTGTTGGTGTCACCCGGTGCCATCGGGGCCACGAAGTTCGAGAACCCGGCACCCACGTCGGCGCTCAGGGTCAAATTGAGCGAACCGGAGCTGACGGCCTCCGAACCGGTGGCCACACCGGTCAAGGCGGCGTAGACACCAGCGGTGGTCATCAGTCCTATCGAGGCGACAAAAAGACCGGCCAGGAGTGTCCGGCGGTGACCCTTTGGCTTGATCTTGGTATGTCGGTGCTGACTCATGAATCGCTCATTTCTCTGGACTAGGGATGGGTAAGGCAGGACTGAGCCGATCTGACGGGGGCGACGTCGATCGGGTGGGGACAGAGGATCCGCCGCGAACCACACACGGCGACGATCAAACCACCCACGATGATGAGGGCAAGCTGGATCGGACCCCGCAGACCGACCATGAGTCGGCCCCCCCAGGGGACAGTGGCCACCACCTCGGGGAGGCTGGTCGAAGTCAATCGGGCGTGCCAAGGATCTGCGGCCTTGTTCGCGTCACCCTTGGTCGTGATGATCGGGGAAGATCGATTCCCAGTCACCGAGGTGATTCGGTGTGCGAACTCGACGTGCTGGCCCGGTGGGACGAACAGCACGATCATTCCCTTGTGCAGGTCAGTTACCGGAACCGGTCTGGTGATGAGAAGGGCACCTGGCCCATAGGTGGGCACCATGCTGCCGGTGAGGACTGGGCGCACCTCGATATGGAGGGCGACCACCGAAAGGGCCAAGGCGGTACACGTCACCGTCAATGCGACAGCAAGGGCTGTCGTCAGTCGGGAAGCAAGCCGCCGTTCGAGTGCCAGCGCACCCCTCGCAGGAGTAGTCACCTGTGTAACCTCGTCGCAACAGTGCGTGACCTTAAGAAATTTGCCAACAGGCGTTGCGTAACAGCGATTGCCCCGAGGTTGGCGGCGCTATATGCCGTCTGAGTTACTCACCTCCAGCTGGGCATTTTGAGCCGGAGCGGTCCTCCAGGCCGGCAATCCCAGCGTCTTGATAGCGCCGCCACCATTCATGGGCAGTCTGGCGGGAAATCCGCATGGACTCGGCGGCAGCGGCAACCGGCCAACCGTCTTCCATCATGTTGCAGAGACGAAGTCGGCCTTCTGGGGTGAGTGGAGCATTACGGTGCACGGTGAGCCTCCCCGTGGCTGTGTGGTTGTCTAGACAGCTCGACACGGCCTCGGAGGCTCACTTCATCTGGGGGATCTCCGCGTCAACAAGGTGTGGGTAGAACAGCTAGCTGAGGACACGTTCGACATCGGCGACCGGATGCGCTCCCTACACTTGCCCATATGAAGACCGAAGAGGAACGGGAACGAGCAGCCGCAAGCCTGCGAGCGCTCAACCACGCGTTTGTGGCGCACGATCCCGAAGACGGTGCGCTTGCATCTTTGGTGGAGACGGCCAATGAGCTGACGCTCGCTCTCAGCCAGACCTCGACACGTGATCGTCTAGCACTGATGCAGTCCGGCCTCGACAAATCGGCCTTGGGCGGAAGCGGGTTCGAAGACCGGGCCGTGGGCGGCACCTCGAATCCGACGAGTGTCGAACTCGAGGTTCGGTTCGAAAGTGAAGAAGTGGTCGCCGACTTCGTATTGCGGCGGGCATTCGAAGGAGCGCCCGGTCGTGCTCACGGCGGAATAGTCGCTGCTGCTTTCGACGACGTCACGGGATTCGTGATCGGCAGACTGCAAGAGCCGGCCTTCACCGGCGAGTTGACAGTTCGCTATTTGGCGGCCGTACCTGTCGACGAAGCCTTAGAGGTTCGTGCCCGACTAGATGGACGAGAGCGCCGCAAGCTTTTCATCAGCGCGGAACTGCGCGCCGGTGAGGAGATAGTGGCAACGTGCCGGGCGATCTACATCACAGTTGAGCTCTCCCAGTTTGCGGGAGCACCCGACCCGCGATGACCCGATCGACATCCCTGGCTCAGCTGAGGCCACGTTATTTGCTAGGCGGGATCCTCAGTTCGGACCCACCACCGGAGTTGCAATCGAACTCGGATCAGCAAGTTCCAGTGCCGGCGTGGACTGAGCCCACCCCTGTACCAAGCTGAAGCGTTTGGGTCCAGGGTGAAATTGCAAGGAACCACGCTTTACCGCCATCACGGTCATCACTTCTTCACCTGACTTCCGGGCCAGTCCGCATTCGACATGATTTCGGGATGGCTGCCGGTGAATGCCGGCGCTGCTCTCCTATCTCCACGCAAGGTGTACTCGAGCCAAGCGGTGGAATAGCCAAGCTCACCCTCTGGGCTGCCCCCGAAAGCGGTGTCCTGGTCAGAATTGTGATCCGCCAAGTGGTCACCTGAGACAGCGATGATTCCGAGGACAGCCCGACCGGCAACACTATGGAAATCAGCTCTCTCAGTCGCTGGACTGGCGATGATCGAATCAATTGGACCGTGGGTGGATATGAAAAAGATCGGCTGGGTGAGCCGCCTAGGATTGGCTTCACAGTCAGCCTTGACTGGGCAATCGGAATTTGGAAACGACCATTTGACGTTAGGCAGCGAAAACGTCATCACTGACGAAATCAAGCGGGAGTCCATGGTCGCAACCCGCACGGCTCCGGTGGCCCCTTGCGAATGCCCAACCGCGGCCACCTCATGAACGTTCAAATGACGGGTGAAAGTGTTGCCGGCAGCGGCATTGGCCGCCACAAGAAAACGAACCCCTCCGGCGATCTCACGGCCACTTCCGGTATTGGTCAGCGTGCTCGCAATCACCGTGAAGCCGTATGAGGCAAAATGGCTTAACAGCGTGCTGTACATGCCAGGAGTGGCATTCGTCCCGTTGCCCCAAGTGATGATCGGACTCTTGAATCCAAGGCTGCGGTAGGAAGAAGGTCGAAACACATCATACGTATCGCCGTTCGTAGTGACCATCATTGATGTCGTGGCATAAGTGCCCGGAGCAGCAAATTCGGTCGATACCGGATAGGGATTCGTTGTCGCCGCGGATGCTCCAGAGACGGGGAACGACAACGCCAGGGCAAAGAAGGACAGGGCACCACCAATGACCATTCCTATTCGCACACGGTGCTCTTCTCGTTCCGGCGGCTGAACGGCGAAGCTGGCCAGGAGGACCGGGCCTGTGTCAGCCTCCTTTGTAACTTACATTCGCGACAGGAGATGGTGCTGATCACTCGGCCCTGGGCGCATTTGTCGCAGGCGGGCTTCGGAGTGTGGCCTCAGCTACTGAGACTGCGGCCACCCGGGGTTACTCCCTCAGCTCCGCTAACTGAGAGTGCTTCGGCAGTTAGACCTCAGCTGGCGTAGCTGAGGGTTCGATTGAGGCGTTCAATGGCACACCGGCGCGGATTCCCTCAAGCGGCCTCCACCTGCGCCATTAACTGTGATGGGCCGGGTTGATGGGATTCTGAGTAGACACGACATCGTTCAGACGGTCTTAGGTTTCGACGCCATTTTTCGAAGTGCCCGAAGACCTTCGGGCCTTTGCGCCCCTCTCCGTAGCGCCCCGGCCGTGCGAGCGCAGTCGATTCCGTGCCCACCGCGTGCCCTTCGTCACTGCTTGTGCAGGCGGCAACACTGCGAGTAGCTGAAGAGGCTTTCCAGTGCGATCGAACGATCGGTGGGGCCTTTCGTGCCGTAGACCCAACGATGTAAGTTACGCACGCGGGGGCCTGGCGTGGCGGAGGGTCCCGGTGGGTACCTGCAAGTGCGGCTGTGGTGAACATCTTTCCCTAGGTGCTGCTCGGGCATCCGGTAGAGCCTGCTACGTGGCTTCATTCAAGCTCGGGCTGGCGCGGCTCGAAGAGTTGCTAACGGACATCGGTAGCCGAACCGATGAGGTGGAGGCGCTCATCAAGCGAGGGGACGCCATGTCCAGCCGGATCTTGGACGGTTGCCATGATCCTGACCACTTCCTGAAATCCATGCCCAGTCCGCGAGAGCTTGGAGACTGGGAGCAAGACGCCGTTCGCATGTGTGAGCGACTGAAGGAGCTTGACCCAGGGTTCTACCAACACTGGGGAGGACCAAGCGATCGAGGTCCCCTGGTTAGGACTGATGTGAGCTGACCCGGGACGTAGAAGTCAGCGGCAGACACATTTCCCGCATCTGGTCACGTCACAAATCGTTCACCTGGCCGTGACGGTGGGGTTCAGATCGGTACGGGAGTCTCAAAGGTAGGCATGTCCACCAAGAAGCCACCCGAGGACCCCCGGGCCAAGACATGTGGCGCAAGAATCCGCTCCCTGGAGGACGGAAGCGAGACGACATGCGCCCTTCCGCTTGGCCACGAAGGACAGCATTCAGGAAACCATCCAAATCGGCGCTAGCAGTGGTGGAGACTGCTCAACTTGAGCGGCCCTACCCCGAAATCGCAAGCCTCGCTTGGTGATCGAGGGAAGGTGGGTGACTCTAGTCCGAGCCCTTCTCCTCCAGGAGATCTTCCGGAGGCCGCGGAAAGGGACCTGGCTTCGTTCCCTGCGAGCCGGCGCCCGGAAGGTCTCGGGTTGGATGGCTGGTGGCGTCGAGCACCCGTTCGCACTCCTCCAGGATCTCGGGATCTCCCCCACCGGTGGCATGGGCGTCGAAGTAGTCCCGCGCCTCCCCGACCGTCGGTGGTCTGCTTTCCCTTCGCCAGAGAACCTGAGGTGTTACTCCCGCCGCATTCTGCCCTTCGCCCATTTCGCTCACGTCTGGCTCCTAACCATCACCTTCGGCCCGACCGTAGCCCTAGGATCGTCCGTGTGCAGCCGTCGCCCCAGGTAAACATTTGGTGACGGGTTCGGTCCCCTTGATTGGCCTGTGCACTCGGCGGGTACGACCTACGGCGTCGGGGACGAGCGGCACCCTCCGCTACAACCCCTCCCCGACAACCGCCAGTCCCTGCAGGAGGGACTGGCGCGCCTGCTCAGCGACGTCCTTCATGTCACTAGACCTCGGCTCACGGTCAGCCCTGTCTGCTGCGCGCCGTCATAGCTTCGAGTCGCTGAATGACAGAGTCCCCAGGATCGAACAATCATCGGAATGACTTTCCAGATGTCGGTAGCCCTTCTACCAGCGTGGACCTCGCGGTGTGATCCAAATACCGCGTTCGGCGGTTGCATCTCGCCAACCGTCATCGGTACGTTGCGCTCCATGGACGAACGACCACCCGGAGCATCGACAGTCCACGTTGACTGCGACGACCCTCCCTGGCACTACGAGCTTCACTACTTCGGGTCCTCGGAGTTTGCGGTGCCCGGCTGGTGGTTAGGCGTTCACGACGATGGGGGTCACTTACACCGTTCGGAATTCCTCGCCTCTGGCAGTGATCCTGGCGAAGTGTTTGCCTGGCTGAAACCGGTCACCGGCACCAAGCCTGCAAACCACTTGGTCCGAATGGCTCAGGACGCGGTAGTGCGCTCTCGCTAGCTGTTTCGAGCGAGGGCGAACGAACCAGCACCGGTTCTCTTCCACAGGAGATCCCTGGCAGCCTCTCCGCCCGAGGACCGACGCCACCAGGCTCAGTTCGGTATCGCCACTCCCACTGGCGAAGTTCACCAATCGTTTCGTCGCTGGTAGCCGGGGAGTTAACCCCAAAAGCGTAGAACGGACTCCGGTAGGGACCGGCTCCCCCTGGTCCCTTACCAACCAGCGGGGTAGATGCGCCGCTGCCGCCGGGTCATAGCACAGGACCCGGAGGCAGTGGGCTCACCCCACCGTGCGCTCACAGTTGCAACAGGATTCGGATGCGGGATTGGCTCATTCGACGGATCCCCCATTGGGTGCCAGGGACCCGCATCGGAACATCTCGCCGCGGGTGACACCTCAGTGTCCCTCTGACCATCACCTGATAGTCGCAACGGTGCGATTGGGGGTCAGAGATCGATCACTTCTGTGGGCAGTTCAAGGTGAGACCATCGAGCCGGCCGACGAAGCCTGTCAGCTCTCCTCGTCTGATTTCGGCCTCCGGCCACCCAGCAACCTGCTCGTGCGTTCGTCCGAGAGCCCCACCCGCCGCTTCAGCCAGTCGTACGCTCTGACCAATTCATTGTCGAGGTAGATCAAGATCGACTTGGTGCCGTCGCCCGGGCGTGAACGGTACTCGGTGGAACGGGCCACCGGCGCATCCTCGACCGTGTAGTAGTAGATGGCAAGGGAGCGACGGGCCCGGTCGGGTGGGCACCGCAGCGGCTCGGGATGACCGTGCCAGGTGTCTGCCCCGGTCGTGAAGATCACTGCCCGGTTGCCGATCGGAGCAATCACCTCTTCCCGGGTCTTCATGTCGCGACTCCACAGCTCCAGGTCACCTCCGTACGACTCGGGCCAGTCCTCATTCAGATAGACCAACAGGTTGGCCCGACGGTGTAGGTGTCGCCTGTGGGGATGAACCGTAAAGTCAGCATGGATGTTCAGGAACCCGCCGGTCTGAGTCTGGTGCAGCCCTGCTCCCTCCAGCGTGTCATCGGTGACGAGACCGTCGATGCCGGTGAGCTCACTCACGAACGAGATGAACCTCGCCGAAGTCAGCTCACGCCAGATCGCCTGCAGTGTCGGCCCCCAACTGGTGGGATCGGGGTTGGCGTACTTTCGCTCGTTGGCGTGGACATAGTTCACCCAGTGGCTGCGGTCAGGTGGTGGAAACTCATCCTCGCCCGAGTGGGCCACTTCGGGTAGGAGGAACCCGTCAAGGGCGATATGGGGGAACGGAGAGGCGGAACGGTAGGCGGCCCGCAGTTTGGGCAGTTGCTCCTCGAGAACATCGAGGTCGATGACCTGGTTCGTCACGCTGCCCTGGCCATCGCTTCGATCGGCCGGCGGTGCTGGGATCATGAACACCCCCCCTCTTCGTCCTGCTGTATCTCGGCAGGTGCTATGAGTCTGAGGCCGACCCGAGCAGGCGCCATAGGGCCGAAAGTCCATTTTCCAGCGGGGCGAAGAGAATCGCTTGCGTCAGGCAGAACCGCTCTCAGCTCCGCTGTCTGAAATCGCTGGCCAGGGTCTCGCAGACTCCGAAGCTGGGACTCCACGCCTCTTGGACCAACCACCATTCGCCTCGGTGCATCGCCGGCTGTCCTGGATCGCTGGGTCAGGCGCGACTCGCCTCTCGTCGAGACGTCGGCAGGGTCGAACGTCAGTTCTCGAACGGGTACGGTCAGATCATGACCGTGATCATTAGCGAATCAGAAGCCCGAGATAATGCCCTCACCGGTCAGCGGATTGCCGTGATCGGGTACGGCAATCAGGGCCGATCGTGGGCCCTGAACCTACGAGACTCGGGGAGCGATGTTGCCGTGTGCGTGCGGGCGGATCCCAGTCGTGATGCGGCCGAGGCTGACGGGTTCGATACTTGCGACCTTGAGAGTGCCAACGAGGCCGACGTGCTTTGCCTACTTGTCCCTGACGATGTCATCCCTACCCTGTCTCTGAAGCCTCGCCCCGACGCCCTCGTGATCGTGGCCAGCGGATACACGCTCGCCTTTGGGCGGTTGGATCCACCAAGTGACGTGGGGATGGTTGCGCCACGGATGCTCGGTCCAGAAGTCCGTCAGTGTTATCTCGAAGGCATCGGGTTCATCACGGCCGTGGGGGTCTACCGAGACGTCACCGGAACGGCTCGGGCTCGCGTACTCGCCGTGGCCAAGGCCATCGGCGGACTACGCCAAGGCGCCATTGAACTCACCCCCAAGCAAGAGGCCGTGCTCGACCTGGCCGTCGAACAGGCACTGTCACCCGCCCTGCGGCGCGTCAGTGAGTCGTTCGTCCAGGTCATGCTGGAACAGGGGGTGCCCATCGAGGCAATCGTCACTGAGCTCGTGCTCTCCGGGGAGGTGGAGCGGACCTACCGCCTTGTGCGACTCGAGGGCGGTGCTGCCCAGATGACCTTCCACTCGCCCACGAGCCAGTACGGTCAGTTGTCGCGTTCGGGACGTTACGACCATCTCGACATTGCTGCCACCATGCGGGAACTCGTCGACGACATTGACTCAGGGCGGTTCGCCGACGAATGGGACGCTGAGCGTGACGCCGGATATGCGCATCTCGAGGCTCTTCGGTCCACGGCGATGGCCCCGGAGATTCTTGCCTTCGAGGAGGACCTCCGGACCAGGTTGGGCGAGCGTGCCGTGCCGGCCGAAAACGGCGGTTGAGCTCTCTGGGTGTTTTGGGCCCGTTCCGGATACTCCGGCGGGATCGACCTACTGGTCCTTCGCCACGAAGTCGCACTACGGCGCCAGGCGGGAGACCCATCGGACACCAGGCGATACGGTAGGCCCGAGAGTCGACTGAAAGGGGAACCGATGAGGGGATGGCTGCGGCAACGCCCAGCCACGACGGCTTGCCCGGTAGGAGAGCTGCGCTCGTGATCGATGACCTTCTCGTCGAGATCGTCGGGCCGCCGAATGTTGATTTCGATCTCGACATAGATGCCGATGCCACCCACGACGAAGCCCTCGGCGGTTCTCCGGTACGTCCTCGGGCGGTTGTCCGCCCGGGCTCCACTGAGGAGGTGGCGGCCATCGTCAAGGCTGCGGTATCCGAGAGGGTCCCACTCACGGCACGAGGTTCTGGCACCGGTCTGTCGGGCGCATGCGTTCCAGTTGACGGCGGAGTAGTGGTTTCCTTCGAACAGATGGACCGCATACTCGAGATCGATACCGCCAACCATGTGGCCGTGGTCGAACCAGGGGTCACCCTGGCTGATCTGGACACTGCGCTTCTTCCCTCGGGTCTGATCTACCCGGTGTTCCCCGGTGAACAGTCCGCGAGCATCGGCGGCAATGTGGCGACGAATGCAGGGGGAATGCGGGCGGTCAAGTATGGGGTCACCCGACACCATGTCTTAGGCATCGAGGCCGTTCTCGGCACGGGTGAAGTCATCACCACCGGGGGCAAGTTCGTGAAGTCGACAAGCGGCTACGACCTGACACAGATAGTCATTGGCTCAGAGGGCACCCTCGCTCTCGTCACCAGGGCCACCCTCCGATTGCATCCTCGTGCGGAGAATCAGGCCACACTGCTGGCTCCGTTCGCAACCATTCAAGAGATCGCAGAGGCCGTGCCGCCCATAGTCTCCAGTGGTGTAGGACCATTGATGGTCGAGTACATCGATCTCGTCTCGATGGCGGGAATCACGGCCAACGCCGGTCTTGACCTCGGTATCCCCGACGATGTCCAAGGACGCGCCCTCGCATACCTTGTGGTCGTCCTCGAGAACCACCACCTTGACCGACTCGAGGAGGATGTTCAGACACTCGCAGAACAGATCGTGGAGCTTGGTGCACTTGAGGTCTACGTCCTGCCGGACCACGCAGGGACACAACTCATCGCTGCTCGCGAGCGGGCGTTCTGGGCATCCAAGGCCAATGGAGCGGATGACATCGTCGACGTCGTGGTGCCGAGGGCCTCGATCCCGACGTATCTGGATGCTGTAGGCAAGTTGGCTTCGGCGACCTCGTCCCTCGTGGTCGGGTGCGGCCACGCCGGAGACGGCAACGTCCATCTGTCTATCTGGCAGACCGATCCCGATGTAAGACATCGGCTCGTCCACGACATCATCGTCAGCGGTCTGTCACTGGGCGGAGCCATCTCGGGTGAGCACGGCATTGGCAGACTGAAACGCCCCTACCTGACTGATTTGGAAGATCCGACCAAGCTCGAACTCATGCGCCGAATCAAATCAGCCTTCGACCCCCACGGGGTCCTCAACCCGGGCGCTATCTTCGAAGCCGCCGTCGCACAGGAGGCAGATCGGTGAACGGGGCCGAATCGCTCATTCGCACTCTCCTGGAACACCGAGTCGACACGTGCTTCATGAATCCGGGCACCTCGGAGATGCATTTCGTCGCTGCCCTGGACGACGTGACAGCCATGCACGGAGTCCTGGCCTTGTTCGAAGGTGTGGCCACAGGAGCTGCCGACGGGTATGCCCGCATGGCCGGGCGACCGGCGGCGACCCTTCTCCACTTGGGGCCTGGGCTCGGCAACGGACTCGCCAACCTGCATAACGCCCGGCGTGCACGGAGTCCGATCGTCACTATCGTGGGTGACCACGCTATTTCGCACCGGCCGTATGACGCCCAACTGCAGTCGGACATCGAGACCGTTGCTCGCAACGTGTCGACGTTCGTCCGTTCGTCCGAGACGGCGGCCGCGCTGAGTTCTGACGCCGTTGACGCCCTGGCCGCGGCCAAGGGACCGCCCGGCTCGGTGGCGACACTCATTGTCCCGGCCGACGTCTCGTGGTCGGAGGGGGGTGTGGTGCGATCCGGACCCGACCCGTCCCGACCATCGGTCGGTGGGTCCGCCCCGCATGAACAGGCCGTCGCAATTGCTGCATCGGCTCTACGCTCCGAAGAGCCTTCCGCCATACTGATCGGCGGTCGCGCCTGCTCAGAGCCGATCCTCGGCCTGATGGCGGACATCGCCGCCGGCACCGGGGCCAGGCTTCTGTGCGAGACGTTCCCGGCCCGGCTCGAACGAGGAGCGGGGCGTCCTCCGGTGGAGCGACTGGCATATCTCGCCGAGTTCGCCGCCATGCAGCTCGACGGCATCCGGCACCTGATTCTGATCGACGCCGCGTCGCCCGTGTCCTTCTTCGCCTATCCCGGCAAGCAGAGTGATCTGGTCCCGAACGGCTGTGCCGTGTACCCGGTGGTCGGCGCATCAGACGATGTGCGTGCCTCAGTTGCCGCGTTGGCCTCGCTGGTCGACGTTGGTGCTCGCCCGGCGCCCCGTCAGCAGGCTGACACACCTTCTCTCCCCACGGGGCCACTCAATGCCCAGGCAGTGTGTCAGGCTCTGGGTGCTCTCATGCCCGAGGGCGCCATCGTGTCCGATGAAGGGAACACATCGGGGATCTGGGCCTCTGCGGCCACCGCCGGAGCCCCTTCCCACGACTGGCTCTGCCTCACCGGCGGAGCCATCGGACAAGGCCTGCCCGTAGCAGTGGGAGCTGCAGTCGCCGCCCCCGACCGACCGGTGCTCGCACTCGAGTCCGACGGAAGCGCCCTCTACACACTCCAATCGTGGTGGACGATGGCACGCGAGAGCCTCGACGTGACCACGATCTTGCTCAACAACCATTCTTACGCCGTCCTGAATATGGAGCTCGACCGCGTAGGAGCCGAGGCTCCTGGGCCCCGGGCCCGAGACATGCTCGATCTCGGGCGCCCATCCATCGACTTCGTCCATCTGGCCAAGGGCCTGGGACTACACGCCACGCGAGCCGAAACGGCAGAGTCGTTCGCCGACGCGTTGGCTGTCGCCCTGACGACGCCGGGTCCAAGTGTCGTTGAGGCCATCATTCCGTCGTTGATGTGAATTCAGGTGGCCACGTCAGCTGGTGCAATGACAGTCCTGTCATGGTCAGGAACTCTTGAGTAGCTTGCAGCAGTGATCGTCCAGGTATGGGCAGCCCACAGCGGCGGTAGGCCACGGTCACTCCCCCAGGCGAGAGGCACCCGTACCTTACGAAGTGACGAAGAATCCCCGATAACGGGCCACACCTTGGCGTGAACTCAGTCAGTGGTCCATCGCAATGACACTACCGAGATGGTTTCGTCGCTTGATAACACTCCGAACTCGTCGAGCGTGATGGTGCCGAGCGGTCCCTGCTTCGGAAGAAGCCGACGACGTACTCGGCATCGAAAACGGTATCTCGTGAAGTGCGTACAGATCAGCTGCAGGACAACCACTGTTGTAGGGGCAGGCAAAGTCTCCGGAGGTAAATACCGTCTGGCTCAGCCCATCCATTCCGATGAATTTGGAGACCAACGTAGGGTCATACCAACCGAAACCGTTTGACGCGTCGTAGAAAGAGGTCCACGGGCCCCAGGGAGTGGGTGATGAGTAAAAGACCAGATCAGTGGTACGAGCTTCATCGACACCTTTACAGTTGAGTTTGGAGGAGACCGGCCAGCATTGATCAAAGGTCGGATAGTAGAAGCTTGTCATTACGTAAAGCTTGAGGCCGGGAATATATTGGATGCTCGCTTGACTCAACTCATGAGGAGCCGAAAGGATGATGCTGGCCTGGTTCATGTTATTCGTCCAGTTTCGGGAATCGTTGCCGCTGCCGGCCGAGTACCCTTTGTTCCTGTAGTATTGCCAGTTCTTTCGATTGAGAGATCCGATGTCGGTCTTCAGGACACGACCTAGGATTTCGTTGCTGCCGTCGTACGTGAAGCCGTTGTCGGCCAGCGCGTAGACGTAGCGATCGCCTCCGTTGCCATCGGTCGCCGAGGATGGCGCGTCATCCTGGCCATAGTTGATGAAGAAGATGTTCGCGAAACGGCTGCCGGGGAACATCGAGCGATACTGCCCGGTTTTCGTGTTGCAGGGTGGTGCCGCGCCGGTACTGTCAGGTTGCGTCGTCCAGCTACTCGTCCACTTCCGTCCGTGGTCTGTGGACTTGATGATGCTGGCATCCTCCGTTGCTTGATAGCCAGCCGGATAATTGTCTGCGGCATCCGCTTGACGCGAGACCACCAGGTAGAGAACGCCGCTCACCGATAGCAAGCCACCGCTCTTCCATGTGTCGTGATCGGGACAGTGCGCTTGGTCACCAGGATCGGCGGCATACCCATAGCTCGACATGCAGTTCGTAAACGACGAGGTGAGGTGCTGCGGGTCTGGACCATTGAGTTCGTTGACCACAAGGTTGCTGTTGAGGCCTCCGTTGCAGTTGCCGACGAAGTAGCTGCCTAAGAAAGGGCCGTTCTGGCAGGCCCCGTCGAATCCGGAGCTGTCGTCCGAAGTTGCATAGATCTTGCCGTTGGCGGCCCACGTGTTGTACCAGGTGTCGCCGTTCGAAGGCTGGTTCGATGTGGAACAGCCGTAGACGACGGGGGTTCCCAGTCCTCCGGCAGTGGCGGCCGCCCGAGCAGGGGGAACCCAACCGACGAACAGGATCGCCCCCGAGAAGCAAAGTAGACCGAGACCCACAGCTACACGGCCTCTCACAGAACCTTTGGCCGAAGTCCGGGGAAGACCACGCTCGTCGCTCAGAGAACGTGGGCGACTTCGCCGTGCGTGCGTGGGAAAATTTCCCGACAGGTGTCATTCGATTCCCCCCGCCCGTTATCGGAGCGATGCCCCAATCCTCAAATGGAGCTCGCAAAACGGCGATGGCCGTACGATCTCATATTTTGACAGGGCGAACAAGTGTGAGGAGTGCCTGGCCGCCGGGCGGACCACAGGTCAATTGACGCAATGAGTCGACGTTCGACACAGTCCGGATCGATGGACCCGCCGCGCAAAGAGATCCGTGGCAAATCCGTCGGGGCTACTCGTCCTCGGCATCCACGATGGCAATGTCCTCTTCAACGGTGTGGAGCTCGCCGTCATCCCCCACTACCGAGATCGTCTCGTCGACGACGGCATCACCTTCAGGAGTGATGACCGCCACCCTCTCGTCAGTGGCCACGATCTTCCCATCGCCATCTACCGCGACCACCAGATCATCGATGACGAGATTGCCCTCTTCGTCGACATCCTCGGTCTCGACCTCCAGCACCTCCAGCGAGCCGTCACCGGCCGGCCTGTTGTCCATCCCCGTCACGGCTCGTTGCCTGTTGGCTCTCGTCCGGCGCGCCATCCCTACTGCCACCAGAGCACCTGCTCCGAGCACCACGACGACGATTCGCTTGCGTTTCATTATGCGACCACCTTTTGGCTCCATTCTTGCCAGTCCGAGCGACGGCCACCAATGGAGGCTCTGTCACGCTCTCCGCCACCTCTTCTGTGGACCGATGGGAACCGGACCATTCCGATCCGCTGGACCTCCAGAGAACCGCCCTCAGAGGGCTCCCGCGGCCCGCCGGACCCGATGACGGGCCATCCGCCCGAATGCCACACGGTGGATCAGTCCGAGCAACTTCCAGTACAGAGTGCCCGGAATGCCGCGGGGACGAAATGCAGCCACTTGGCGAAGGGAGCTCTGTCCGACGCAATATCCCAACCAGGCGTCGCCGGGGAACCACCCGACGCTGCTGAGTATGAGCTGCTCGTCCTCGGCCCGGACGATCCGCCACCAATCGACGAGTGCGCCCGCCACCACGGCATCGGGTCGCCTGCGCCCGAGCCGTTCACCTGCGAGGCGCCCGAGAATCAGCCGGACCGCCCAACCGGGCGCCGCCCCGTACCAGCCGAACGTCCCGCCGATCGTGCCCAAGTCGAGCGCCATCACTTTGGCCAGACCCGGCGGAACGGCGACCTCGACTACCACGGTGTAAACGCCCTCGATAAGGCCGTCATGGCGGTCGAACAGGGAGTAGGCCACCTCTTCCTCCTGATCGTCCAGCGCTGCGGCGAGAGCCTGTTCCACGCCCATCGGCGTGACGGAGAACACCCTCCCCGCCGGCTCGGGGTCGATCACCACGACCTCGGTGACGAGGCTCTCGATCAAGGCATGGCTGACCGATCGGTCGACTGGCGTCACGAAGTCAACCCAGTACGAGGAGAGGTGCGGCGTTAGCCAGGGAATATCGAGGATGCGGCGGCTGCGCAGTCCCCGCACGCGGGCGTACTCGGAGATCATGTCCCGATACGTCGTCACCTCGGCACCGCCGATCTCGTACACCCCCGGGGGGACATTGAGTGACTGTTCCAGATAGGCGAGAAGATCGGAAAGAGCGATGGGCTGGATCCGGGTCCGCACCCACCGGGGGCAGACCATTGCCGGCAACCGCTCGGTCAGGTAGCGGAGCATCTCGAAGGAGATGCTGCCTGAGCCGAACACCACTGCGGCCCGCAGTTCGACCACGGGCACGCCGCCGGCGTTGAGGGCCGAGCCCACCTCGTGTCTGCTCGCCAGATGTGCGGAACTCGGGTCCTTGCCGAGCGCTCCAACGTAGATGATGCGGGCGATGCCAGCTCGGGCTGCCGCCCGACCGAAAGCGGTCGCGAGCCGTAAGTCGACCCGCCGGAACTCGCTGCCGGCTGCCATCGAGTGGACGAGATAGTAGGCGGAATCAGTGCCCACCAGGGCGTTGGCGGTGGTGGTTTCATCGCCCACGTCGACGGCAATGGCCCTGGCCTCCGCAGGGAGTGTGTCCACGGATCGCCCGAGAGCGACTACATCATGTCCGCTGTCGAGCAGATGTATGACGAGCGCCCGGCCGACGAATCCAGAAGCCCCGGCAACGGCAACGGTCATGAGGGCCTTTCCGAGTGGGGTCCTCAGTATCGCAGCTTTCGCTCGGAGTCGATCCGCCACGAACATGCGAACAATGACGGCGGTTGAACCCGCGCCTCGCTGGCTATGCGGCGGCAGGGGTGGGGGTTTTGATAACGGCCATGGGGTTCTGTCTGGGATCGGCTGCAGTTCAGCAGCCGGATTCACCGAGTGCTGCGATGAGCCGACTGTGGTGAGCTGCGATGCCCGGTCCTCAGGCCCGAACTTCGTCCTTCAGGTTCTGACGAAGCCAAGTCCGTACTTCGTCAGTGTCTTCGTGCCCGTGGGCAGACACTGCGTGCTGAGTAGCGGCAGCCACTACTTCGTCCTCCTCGCCGGAAATGGTGAGTGTGCAGCCGTTTTCACTCGGGAAATCGCGGCAATCGGCAACCTTACGTCCCATGGCACCTGCTCCTTTGATCGGCTCTGGTTCATAGTCACATCTCTTCGATACTCCGCACGTCGAGGTTGCGGAACGTGATCGGTCCGTCGCACAACCCGCTCAGCCGTTCGGCAAACGACGCTGTTTCCGGCAGATTCGAGTTGGACATGGCGTCCTCGTAGGAGGGGAACTCCACGATCTGGACGTACGTATCTAGCTGGTCCCGGTCCTGAGTAAACGTGCCCCGCTGGGCGGTCCGCCTGCCCGCCGTCTGTGCCTGCCACTCTTCGACCAGCGCCTCGACTTCATCCGGCCGAGTCGTACTCAGTTCGATGATCTGGATGAACGACACACTCTGAACCTCCGCCTGAGGCCCCACCTTTGCAAGGTAACGCCCGAGGACCAGGTTTTCAACAGCTACGTCGCTGACGCCACGGGAACCGTGTCCCTGAAGGCCGAATCAGTGGGCCATGGAGGAGAGCGATCGATCCCCTACCTGGGCCGGAACTCCTCGTACTGTTCGGCACCCTCGACGGGCCGGAGCCAGTGATGCCGTAAGGGCGCGTGTAGCTCGACCGTCGGTGCCGGGAAGTTCGCATCCGCGAAACTTCCCACTCCAACGGCCACGGTTGGACGACCCTTGAACCTCCAAAACACCGTGGAGCCGCAAGTCGGGCAGAAGTGGTAGCTGACCTCATCTCCGTTGGAAGTCCCGACGCCATTGACCTCCAGGCCATTGAAGACGCTCGTCTCGCCAGCGATGGAAACGCCCTCGTCGTCGAATACCGCGCCCACCTGCACGATGCTGCCCGTCCGTCTCTGGCAGAACTGACAGTGACAGGCTGCGACCACCAGTGGCTCACCCTCAACAGTCACCCGTACTCTTCCGCAAGCGCACTCCGCCTTCCGAGTCACCTCCCAACCGTGACACACGGCGGAGTCGAGGGCAACGGCAATGCGTCTCGCGTGTCCCTGACCACCGGCTGAGATTTTCACTCCGTAGGATCCAACGAGGAGCCGGGATTCGACGGTGGTCACGTTCGAGGCGGAAGCATCGAGGATGCACGATCCAGATATCGTCACCCCGTTCGAAGGGAGGAGACGCCCGTCGTGGGCGGATTGTTCACCGTGATGGGTATTCCGGCGCTGTAGGCGGTGGTTCCCGCGTCATCGGTGGCCAGGCTCTGCACCGTGTAGGCGCCGTCAGGGACACCCTTGGTGTTCCACTCGAAGATGTAGCCGTAGAGCGTGGGTATGGCCTTGCCGATGACGGACTGGGGGTAGGAATCTCCGGTGATCACGAACTGGACCGAGGCCACCCCGGCGGCGGCTGATGCGGAGGCGTCGAGGACGGCGCTCGTGCCGCTCAGGGCTGTCCCGCTGGACGGAAGGAGCACGGAGGTGATGGGGGCCTGGCCGATGATGATGGCGCCCCCGGTATCTGAGGCTCCCGCCTGAATACCGACCGCCGTGCACGCCCCGAAGGCCGGACAGGTGATCCCCACGTAGTCGTCTGCCGTCGGCGTACTCTCGGTCGTCCACACCGTTCCCTCGTCGTTCGTGGCGATGGCGATGCCGTGACCGGACGCTGTCTCGCCTACGACCGTACAGTCTGTGGCCGAGGCGCAGGCGATGTCGTGCGCGTAGGAGACCTGCGACGAGGGGAAGGAACCGGTCGTCCAAGTCGCGCCCCCTTCGCTCGTCGAGATGACCGTCACCGGACCGTTGCTCGTCCCGGTGTGACCTGTCGCCATGCAGGCCAAGACGGTCGGACAGGCGATGGAGGCCAGACTGAACACGTCGTTCGGGGCGGTCTCGGTCGTCCAAGTCTTCCCCCCATCGGTGGTGGCGACAATGGCCGCATTCGAAGTTGGGTCGCTCGCGCCCGTCTGGCCCACTGCGGTGCAGGTCGTCACCGAGGCACAGGCGATGGAGGTCAGGTCGGACAACCCGGTCGGAGCGATCTCGGTCGTCCATGTCTTCCCCCCGTCGGTGGTATCGAAGATCACGGCAGCACTGGGCGTTCCGCCGACGCCGATGCAGTCGGAGGTCGACGGGCACGAGAGTTGGGTGAGGTATTGGACCCCTGATGGGGCGGTCTGGCTCTGCCAAGTGGCCCCACCGTCCGTTGTCCCCACGATGAAGGGCGCGCCGACGTAGGGGTCGGAGCCGAGCGCCTCGCAGACGGAGGTCGAGGCACAGGAAACGGCGGAAAGGGGTCCTGTCCCGGCGGGAAGGGTTTGCGGTGTCCACCCTGCACCGCTGTCGGTGGAGTGGAGGACCTCCCCGGGTCCTTCCCCAGGTCCGAGTTCGCCGGATGCTTCGGCAAATCCGGTCGACCCGCCCACGGCGGTGCACAGGGAAGTCGAGGGGCACGACACGGCAAGGAGGGTGGACACCGTGTAGGAGAAACTGAAGACCGTGGCCCACTTGGCGCCGCCGTTCCTGGTCTCGGCGACCGCCCCCGGCTGTCCGTCCTCCGCCGTCCCCCCGGACACCATGCACTTCGAAGCGGACGGACACGTCACGCCGGCCACGGCACCGAGGGGAGCGTTCTTGGTCGTCCAGCCGGTGGCACCCGCGGTCGCGATCTGTCCGACAAACCCAATCAAGGGAGGACCTACCGCCGTGCAGGTGGACGCGGAGAAGCATGAAACGCTCACGAGAGCGCCCGCGGAGACAGAAACAGTACTTCCACAGCCCGTCACCAGGGTGCAGGTCCCGCTGAGTAGTAAGCCCTCTGCGATGCCCCTCTGCTCACCGAACCCGTTGGTCCCGACGGCCATACATTCGGACGTCACGGGACACGACACCCCTTGGAACGAGCCCCCGTCGTTCGTTCCGGGGCCGGTTTCAGTCTCCCCCGACCACGTTCCTCCGCCGTTCGTCGTGGACATGACGAACGCCTGGCTTACCGGGCAGATCGGGAAGGGACTGCAGCTGTTCGTTGGATAGGGCACAAAGCCCACAGCGACGCAGGTCGTCGTCGAGGCGCAGGAGATCCCGTTGAGCGCTTCAGAGTCCGCCGGGATGTTCTCCGACGTCCAATTCGCACCTCCGTTCGTCGTCGTGACGACGGCAGCAGTCTCGTACGCCGAGGGCGCGGCGGCACCACTCCATCCGCCCACGGCACTACAGGTCGAAGGGGAGATACACGAAATCCCAATGAGCGACAGAAGGCCCGGCGGTACGGTCTCGTTCGTCCAACTCACACCGCGGTTGGTGGTTGCCGCCACCAGCGGCAGATTGGTCTGTGCTCCGTAGCCGACCATCGTGCACGTGGTGGCCGACGGGCACGAGATGGCGTTGATCTGCCCCATCCCCTCGGGTCCATTCTCGGTCGTCCAATTCTTCCCGCCGTTGGTGGTCACGACGACGTCGCCGGTTTCGACGGCCATGCAATCGCTCTTGGTCGCACAGGAGATGGCCTGGAGGCCCCCCGGCGTCGGGGCGTACGTCTTCTCGACTTGCCAAGACCCCACTGGTCCTGCCGCCGAAGCCGGCGAGATGCCCACAGTCGAGATCGTCACCACGGCTAGTCCGGTCACCGTCAGCACGCAAAAGACGCTGTAGCGCAACCAATGGGCCAGGACTCTCCGCCGCCGCCCGCCGACCTCTGAACCACGCTCCACGTAGGTCACCCCCGATCGAATGCAGGCCACCCCCTCGAGGACATCCGGCTGCGCACCTTCCGAACCGGAGGTTCCACGAAACCTGCTCGGATGGTACCCCAACCGAGGATGCGACTCCCCGCCGGCCGAAAACGTCACGCCGCTACCTCAACCTCCGAACCTACGGATCTGATCTGACCGGGCGAATGCCGGGTCGCACGTAGGTAAGCTCGTCCGGCGTGGCGCTCTGGGACCATGAACTCGAGGACCTTCGGCCGCAATTCCGTAAGGAGGCAGCCACATTTGTCGCTTCCGTCCCGTGGCAGGAGGGCGGTACGGTCACCCTGTCTGTCGAAGAGCGGGTGGCGGCGCACCGCCGGGTCAGCCTCGGCGGTCCGCCATCCGACAAGGCGGTCGACCGAACCATCGAGGCGCCCGGCGGGACGATCCGGCTTCGAACATTCCGACACGAACAGCCGAACGGCGTGCTCCTGCACATTCACGGTGGTGCGTGGATGGCCGGCTCAGCCGAAATGATGGATCTGCTCAACGAAGTCATCGTCGACAAGTGCGGTGTCTCGGTGGCCAGCGTCGAGTATCGCCTCGCACCCGAGCACCCGTATCCCTCCGGACCCGACGACTGCGAGGCAGCTGCCTGCTGGCTCCTCGACCACGCGGCCGAAGAGTTCGGCTCCGATCGACTGCTCATCGCCGGCGAATCCGCCGGTGCGCACCTCGCCGCCGTCACCTTGCTCCGTATGCGGGACAAGCACGACGCCGCCGATCGCTTCCTCGGCGCAAACCTCGTGTTCGGGGCGTATGACCTCTCCCGTACGCCGAGCCAAAGGGGCGTGGGGGTCGCACCCGGCACCGACATACTGGACGGCACCGGATTTCCGCTCGACCTGTACCTGCCCGGTATGTCCGAAGCCCAGCGACGCGACCCCGACATCTCACCGCTCTACGCCGACCTCAGCGGTATGCCACCTGCACTGTTCTCGGTGGGTACCAACGACCACCTCCTCGACGACACGCTCTTCATGGCGGCACGCTGGGAGGTGGCCGGCAGTGGGAGCGAGCTGCTCGTCTATCCGGACACGCCACACGGGTGCATCGCGCTGCCGTCGGTCGCTGCGCACTTCTTCCCGCGACTTTTTGACTTCCTCACCGGTTGTCTGAAGATCTGAGCTCACGGCCCAGGTCGACACGCCCACCGGCTCTCCGACTTCGTTCCGGACCCCGGTCGGATCAGACGGGCTTTGCTCTCTCCTACGCCCTCTTTACCGCAGACCCTGAGTGCGCCCGGCCGCCCTGAGCGCTCCGTCGGTGCCGCTGAGCGGGCCCTGGCCCCGAGGCGGGGCCCCTCGATCTGATGGCATGCTGGCCTCCCGGCGTGCATCCACAGGGGGAGTCATGGCCACGGAAAGTGAGTTCGGCGGTCGGATCGGTGACGATTGGCGCAGCTCGGAACCATGGTGGCCCCCGACTCCGACCCCACCGGAGGATGCGCCCAACATCGTCCTCATCGTCCTCGACGACGTCGGATTCGCCCAGCTCGGCTGCTTCGGGTCGGATATCGACACCCCGGTGCTCGACGGGCTGGCGGCCAGAGGGATCCGGCTTTCGAACTTCCACACGACCGCACTGTGCTCCCCCACCCGGGCTGCCCTCCTCACCGGGCGCAACCACCACCGCAGCGGAATGGGCCGGGTGGCTGACCTGGCCATCGGATACCCCGGCTACTGGGGCAAGCCTCCCCGCGAGAACGGCTATCTGTCCGAGATTCTGCAGGCCCACGGCTATGCGACCTACGCGGTCGGTAAATGGCACCTCAGCCCTGAAGACGAGACCAATATGGCGGGCTCCCGCGCCACCTGGCCCTTGGGCCGGGGGTTCGACCGGTGGTACGGGTTCCACGGCGGGGAGACCCACCAGTTCGTCCCGGCGCTCTACCACGACAATCACGCCGTCAGGCCACCCCGCTCAGCCGAGGACGGCTACCACCTGAGTGCCGATCTTGCCGACCGCGCCATCGAGTTCGTCGGAGATCTGCGGGCGGTGGATCCCGAACAGCCCTTCTTCCTGTACTTCTGTACCGGAGCCTGCCATTCCCCCCATCACGCGCCCCCCGAGTGGATCGATCGCTATCGGGGTCGTTTCGCCAAAGGATGGGATCGATGGCGCCACGACACGCACGCCCGCCAACTCGAAATCGGGATCATCCCGGAGGGCACACGCCTGCCGCCGCGACCGCCCTGGGTCCCGGGCTGGGACGACCTGGACGACCAAGAGCGGGCTCTGGGTGAGCGCTTCATGGAGTGTTTCGCCGCCTACCTGTCCTATACCGACGAGCAGATCGGGCGGCTGTTGGCATTCATCGACGACTTGGGGGACGGGGACAACACGGTGGTGATCGTCGTGTCGGACAACGGGGCCAGCTCGGAGGGTGGGAAGGCGGGGACCATAAACGAAGGCCGGCTCTCGAATTTCGACGGGGCCGGTACCAGGGAGATGTACCGCCGGATCGATGAGATCGGCGGACCTCTCAGCCACAACAACTATCCATGGGGCTGGACCATGGCCGGCAACACACCACTGAAGCGGTGGAAGCGCGAAGTCCACGAGGGTGGGGTTGCCGATCCCTGCATCATCTCGTGGCCCGGTCGGTTCGCCAGGAGCGCGGGCGGCATTCGTCGGCAGTTCGCACACGCGGTAGACGTACTGCCGACAGTGCTCGAGCTCGTGGGCGTCGGCGCCCCCGATGTCCTCAACCGCGTGCCCCAGTCGCACCTTGACGGAATCAGTTTCGCCTACCTGCTGGGCTCCGGAGGAGAGGCGGAATCCGGCAGGCACGTGACGCAGTATTTCGAGATGCTCGGCTGCCGGGCCATCTACCACGACGGGTGGAAGGCCGTGACGTATCACCCGGTAGGTCCACTGTACGACGACGGACTCCGCACGAATGCCCCGTTCGAGGACGACGTATGGGAGCTCTATCACGTAGCCGAGGATGTGTCCGAGGCCATCGATCTCGCTTCGCAACACCCGGAGAAGCTGTCCGAGTTGATCGCGCTGTGGTGGGATGAGGCCCGCGGCAACGACGTACTGCCGCTCGACAACCGACCGTTGGAGGCGATCGCCCATCCGAGGCCGGATCGTCGTCGCCAACGCAGTAGCTACCGCTATTTTCAGGGGGGCGCCCCCGTGCCCGAGCCGGTCGCCATCAAGCTCTGCAACCGGTCCCACGAGATCGCGGTGGCGTTCGACGTACCCGACTCGGTCGTGCCGAACGGAGTCCTGGTCGCTCTGGGCTGCGCCCTGGGTGGCTGGTCGCTTCATGTGGTCGACGGTCAGCTCCGCTATGTCCACAACCTCTACGGAAAAAGGCGCACGCTCCTCCGGGCCGACCGACTCCTCGGTTCGGGTCGCCACGATGTGAAGTTCGCGTTCGAAAAGGATGGTGGTCCGGGCGGAAGCGCAGTCCTCGAACACGCGGGAGAAGTGGTGGCCGGAGGCTCGATCGATCGATTCACGCCAGCCGTCTTCAACGAGGTTGGGATCGGCCTGACGTGCGGCTACGAGTGGGGGCCGGCGGTCGGAGAAGGCTATTCGGCGCCGTTCGCCTTCAACGGGACCATCCTGCGGGCCGACGTCGCCGCCACGGGCCCCATGGTGGTAGATCCCGTCCTCGAGGTGGCGGCCATCTTGGCCATGCAATGAGGCCTCAGGGTGCAAGCAGACTGCTACCACTGATCCCATGGTCAACGCTGAGCAGAGAAGCGATCGAGGCGACCTGCGAGTGCGGAAAGACTGTCGAGCAGGTCACCCTGCTGGCGGCGGTCCAGAACGCTGAAGAGCTGCTTCCTCGAATCGGTGCACTTCAGGCAGCACGTGCTGCACGAGATCGCGACCCGCGTCCGTGAGGGAGACGAGTCGCATCCGACCGTCCGAACCATGGTCGCTCCGGGTGACCAGTCCGAGCCGCTCGAGGGTGTTCAGAATGCCCGTGACGGTCGGCCGCGTGACGACCATTCGCTGTGCCACCACGGATGGAGGAATCGGCTCGCCGGCCCCGGCCAGGACGGTCAGCGCATTGAAACTCGTGTACGAAGGGACTCCGAACCCGACCAGGAGCCGGTCCAGCTCCGACAGCATCGACACCGCAACACGGCCGAGGTTCAAGAAGCACTCCGTCGCCAGCGCCGAGGCTCGGGGAAACTCCTTTTCGAAGTCGCCGTGCACTCGGACCAGCGGCCTCGTCGGGTTGCTTCGGTGTGTTGGTTGACATCGATCTCCAGCGTAGTTAGGTTACGAACCACTTTTCGTGAGCGTGCAAACCAACCACTTCGTCGCACCTTGCCACGGAGACCGGCGGAGGCCCGACGTGAACATCCTGGTCCTTGGAGCGAACCATGGAACGGGTGTGCACGTCGTCGACCATGCAGGTCGCTCCGCCCATCAGGTGATGGCCGTCTGCCGCCTGCCGAGATCCTGGGCCCGTCACGATGACATCGGCGGATCGAGGAGGTCAGCCCGCCTCCACCTCGTCGAAAGGACTGTCCAATGGCGGCAACTAGGACTCGATCGAACCTGCCCATTCCCGATCCCCAGCATGTCGGGGCCACCACCTACGATGCCAAGGATCCCGATACCGCCTTCCCGGCCATCGATCCGCTCCGTCCACCTGAGGGCGCACCCAACGTCCTGCTCGTCCTGCTGGACGACGTGGGCTTCGGGGCCTCGAGCGCGTTCGGGGGCCCGTGCGAGGCGCCCACGGCCGAACGGCTGGCCGGCGGCGGCCTCGCCTTCACCCGGTTCCACACCACCGCCCTGTGCGCTCCCACCCGGGCCGCCCTGCTGACCGGACGCAACCACCACAGCGTCGGCATGGGCGCCGTCCCCGACCTGGCCACCTCGGCACCGGGCTACAACTCGGTACGGCCCAAGGCCGCGGCGCCGCTGGCCGAGACCCTCCGACTCAACGGCTACTCGACCGCCCAGTTCGGCAAGTGCCACGAGGTCCCCATGTGGGAGAACAGCCCGGTGGGGCCGTTCGACCAGTGGCCCACCGGCAGTGGGTTCGAGTACTTCTACGGTTTCATCGGCGGTGGCACCAACCAGTGGTATCCCGGGCTCTACGAGGGGACCACGCCCGATCGAGCCGGACCGAGACCCCCGATCGAGGGCTACCACCTGACCGAGGATCTGGCCGACCGGGCCATCGCCTGGATCCGCCAGCAGAAGACCCTGGCCCCCGACAAGCCCTTCTTCGCCTACTTCGCCCCTGGGGCCACCCACGCGCCCCACCACGTCCCCGAAGGAGTGGATCGACCGCTACCGGGGTCGGTTCGACGCCGGATGGGACGCGCTCCGGCAACGAGACCTTCCCCCGCCAGAAGGAGCTGGGCGTCATCCCGGCCGACGCCGACCTGACCGAGCGGCCGGAGGAGATTCCCGCCTGGGACGACATCGACGACGAGCTCAAGCCGGTGCTGGCCCGTCAGATGGAGGTGTTACGCCGGATTCCTCTCCCACGTCGACCACCACGTGGGCCGGCTGGTCGACGCCCTCGAGGAGCTGGAGATCCTCGACGACACGCTCGTCCTCTACTCGTCGGCGACAACGGGGCCAGCGCCGAGGGGACGCCGCACGGCACCTTCAATGAGCTGCTGGTCTTCAACCAGAGCATGGACCTCGAGACCACGGAGTTCCTCAACGACCACATCGACGATTTCGGGAGCCCGGCGGCCAACAACCACTACGCCGTCGGCTGGGCCCACGCCACCTGCACCCCCTACCAGTGGACCAAGCAGGTGGCCTCACACTTCGGTGGGACCCGCAACGGCATGGTCGTCCCACTGGCCGTCCGGGTTCGCCGCCCGGGGCGAGAGTCGCACCAGTTCCACCACGTCATCGACATCGCTCCGACCATTCTGGAGGTGGCCGGCATTCCGGCTCCGACGTTCGTGCACGGCATCCAGCAGATGCCGCTGCACGGCGTGAGCATGCGGTACTGCTTCGACGACGCCGACGCCACGGAGCGTCACCAGACCCAGTACTTCGAGATCGTCTGCAACCGTGGGATCTACCACAAGGGCTGGACCGCGGTGACCCGCCACAGCATCCCGTGGCTGGCCGCCGAGATGCCGCCGCTGGACGACGACACGTGGGAGCTCTACGACACCACGACCGACTGGTCGCAGGCCCACGACCTGGCCGCCGAGCCACCCCGGAAGCTCCGCCAGCTGCAGCGCCTGTTCCTCATAGAGGCGGTCAAGTACGGCGCCCTCCCGCTGGACGACCGTCGGGTGGAGCGGTTCCTGGCCGAGCTGGCCGGCCGGCCCGAGCTGATCACCGGCAGCTCGCAGCTGCTGTACGGGGGCATGGGCCGCCTCAGCGAGAGCTCGGTCATCAACACCAAGAACACCTCCCATTCGGTCACCGCCGACATCGAGATGCCCGACGGCGTCCCTTCGGGCGTGCTCATCGCCCAAGGAGGGGCCTTCGGCGGATGGAGCCTCTACCTGCTCGAGGGCGTCCCCACCTACTGCTACAACCTGTTCGGCGTGGCCCAGACCCTCGTGCGGGGTACCGGCCCCGTCGCGCCCGGCCACCACCAGGTCCGGGCCGAGTTCGCCTACGACGGGGGCCTGGGCGGGCCGGCCACCGTCGCCCTGTTCGTCGACGGCGCGCGGGTCGGTGAGGGACGACTCGAGCGCACCGTCCCCCTGGTGTACTCGTACGACGAGACGACCGACGTCGGGAGCGACAGCGGATCGACGGTCAGCACGGAGTACGACGAATCGGACCAGCCGGTTCCCGGGCACGGTCAACTGGGTCCAGATCGACGTCGCGGCGGACGACGCCGACCATCTCATCTCCCCCGATGAGCGCTGGCGGGTGTCCATGGCCCGCCAGTAGGCGCAGTGGAGGATCGAGCCGGGGCGGCGGGTCCGCCGGCGACGCCGGAGGGGAACGGACAGACCGGTCCGGATCCGGACGCGCCCGGTGAACCACGGCCTGGACACGGCGGTCCTCGCCGCTGCCGCCGGGTGCGTCGTCCTCTGGTCGCTGCTGTCGGGCCGGCTTGGAGCGGCTCTTCATCACGGCCCCCATCGCCTTTGTGGTCATGGGCCTGGTCGTCACCCACGGACCTCTGGCCTTCATCCACTTCGATCCCCACTCGTCGACCGTCCGGTCGCTGGCCGAGGTCACCCTGGCTCTCGTCCTCTTCACCGACGCCTCGCGGGTCAACGTCCACCGACTCCGTCACGACCTCGGCCTGCCCGTCCGGCTTCTGGCCGTCGGGCTACCCCTGACCATCGGCTTCGGGACCGCGGTGGCCTTCGGCCTCGTCCCGGGCGTCTCGCTGTGGGTGGCGGCCGCCATCGGCGCCATCGTGGCCCCTACCGACGCGGCCCTCGGGGCCAGCATCATGGAGGACACTCGGATCCCCAACCGGGTCCGGCGCCTGCTCAACGTCGAGAGCGGACTCAACGACGGCATCGCCACTCCGTTCGTCAACCTGTTCCTGGCCGGAGCGGTGACCACGGAGATGATCCATTCGACGTCGGTGCTGGGCGCGGCTCGGAGACCTGCTCATCGGCGCCGGGGTGGGCGCCGGGGTGGGACTGGTCGGCGGCTGGGCGCTGGCCCGGGCCACCGCCTCGGGCGTGGAGTGATGCTGGCTTTCGCACCCTGACCGCCCTCGGCCTGGCCCTGCTGGCCTACAGCGCCGCCATCGAGGCCCACGGCAACGGGTTCGTCGCCGCATTCGTCGCCGGGATGGCCTTCGGTTCGGTGGTGCGTCGGGATCTCGACGACCTGGTCGACTTCGCCGAGGAGGCCGGTGGGTTGCTGTCGCTGATGGTGTGGCTGATCTTCGGCGCGGCCATGGTGGTCCCGGGGATTCGAACACGCCACATGGTCGGACTTCCTGTTCGCTGTCCTCGCCCTCACCGCGGTGCGGATGGTCCCGGTCGCGCGTCGCCCTGGTCGCACTCCGGGCTCGACCGGTTCACCGTGGGCTTCATCGGGTGGTTCGGGCCCCGAGGACTCGCCTCGGTCGTCTTCGGCCTCATCGCCTACGACACCCTCGATCCGGCCGACGCCGGACGGGTCCTGTCGGTGGTGACGGTGACCATCGCCCTGAGTGTTCTGGCCCACGGGCTGTCCGCCTCGCCGTTGGCCGCCCGCTACGGGGCCTTCAGCGCCACGCCTCGCCGGCCACCAGCCCGAGCACCTGACGACACCGACCATGCGCCCGCGCCGAAGCCTGGGCGGCCATGTCGGATGGTCACGGGGACATGACGATGCCTGAGCTGAACGATCCTGCCGTCGACGACCAGGACCCCTACCGCTACGACCCCGAGGTTTCACCGTTCAAGCCCCGCCAGCGGCCGTCGGTCTCCGCCCGGACCTTCCCCGTCACCACGGAGCTCGCCGGTTACCCCCGACGCAGTGGCAGGCGGGATGCCATCGCCGGCATCACCGTGGCCGCCCTGGCCATCCCGTCGGCCATGGCCTACGCAGAGTTGGCCGGCCTCTCCCCGGTGGCCGGCCTCTACGCGCTGCTGCTGCCGGCCGTCGCCTACGCCGTCTTCGGGTCCTCGCGGCAGCTCGTCGTCGGCCCCGAGGGTGCCCTCTGCGCTGCTGGTGGTGGCCGCGGTCGCACCCCTGGCTGCCGGCAGCGCCTCCGCCTATGCCCTATTGGCGGCCATGCTGGCCGTCCTGGTCGGGGTCATCGCCGTCGTGGGCCGGATCATCCGCCTCGGCTGGATCGCCGACTACTTCTCCCGTGCCGTCCTGGTCGGCTACCTGCACGGCATCGCCGTCGTCCTGGTGTGCGGGCAGCTGGGCAAGATGTTCGGGGTCCCGATCGAAGCCGATGACCCGATCCCCCAGGTACGCGAGTTCGCCCGCGAACTGGGGTCCATCCACGGGCTCACCGCGCTGATCGGGTTCGTGTCGCTCGCCGCGCTGCTTGCTCCTGCGCCGGCTACGTGCCCAAGGTCCCCGGCGCGCTCGTGGTCGTGGTCGCCGGGATCCTCGTGTCCTACGCGGCAGGACTGTCCGATCACGGCGTGGCCCTGGTCGGCCACTATCCCCTCGGGGCTGCCGTCGATCCGCTGGCCCCAGGTCGGCCTGGGCAAGACGATCGACCTCCTGCCTGCGGCGGCGGGGATCTTCGCCGTGGGCTATGCCGACGCCATCCTCACCGCCCGCTCGTTCGCCGGGCGCAGCGGCCAGCACGTCGACGCCAACCAGGAGCTGTTGGCCATCGGGCTCGCCAACGTCTCCGCCGGGGTGACCCAGGGCTTTCCCGTCGGAGCCAGCGGCTCGCGCACTGCGGTGAATGAGCAGATCGGGGGCCGCACCCAGCTAGTCGGGATCATGGCGGCCGCGGCCACGGCCGCTGGTCCTGCTGTTCCTGACCGGGCCGGTGGCCCAGTTGCCGAAGGCGTGCCTCGGAGCGGTCATCGTCGCAGCCGCCATCGGCCTGGTCGAGCCGGACGCCTGGCGGCGCTCTGATCCGGGCCGGCCGGTCCCAGGTGGTGATCGCCGCCGTCACCCTGGTGGGTGTGGTCGTCTTCGGGGTCCTTCAGGCCCTGATCGTCGCCGTCGGCCTGTCGATCGTCGACGTGCTGATGCGCTCGGCCAAGCCCCACGACGCCGTCCTCGGGTATGTGCCCCGCCTCGGACGGTGGGCCAACGTGTCCGTGCACCCGCGTGCCAGGGTCACCCCCGGGGTCGTCGTCTACCGGCTGGACGACCGGCTGCTGTTCGCCAACGCCCGCTACGTGTCGGGTCGGATCCGCGAGGCGGTGGCCGGGGCGCCGTCGGAGACCGAGTTCCTCGTCTTCGACGCCGAGGGGTTCCTCGGACTCGACGCCAGTGGTGTCGAGGCGTTCCAGCAGTTGCTGACGGCCCTGAGCAGCAGTGGGGTCACCGTGGTGGTCGCCCGGATGAAGTCACATCTGGACGAAGCAGTTCGCCGCCACTGGGCTGACCGAGCGGATCGGGCCCGGGCACTTCTTCCCCACCGTGGACGAAGCGGTGGCCTGGTGCGGCGCACAGCGGACCGAGGAGTCTCCGTGAGCTCGGGTTCCGAGGTCCCCTCCCCGAGCACTCGGAGGACCTGGCGGGCCAGAGTCTTCGTCACCGCCTCCGATCAGCGCCTGCGACTTCCGCGCGACCTCATCGGCGCAGCCACCGGCGCAGCGGCGGCCACCGCGGCCTGGCTGTTCGTCGCCGCCGGTGTCGATGCCCGGGTGGGGGTCGCCGTTCCGATGTCGATCTCCTGGCTGGTGACCGGCGTGGCCGTCTGCGGCACGACCGCGTTCACCGTCGCCGCCGTGGTGCTGTGCATCCTCGCCCGCCGGTTCAGCCTTGTCGGCCATGTGGTCATCGCGGCCGGCGGCGCCGCGCTCGTCGCCTGGGGTGTCGCTCACTGGTTGGGCCGGGGAACCCCGGCCGCCCCACCGCTGATCGCCGCCACCTTCGCCACGGCCTTCCTGGTCATCCGGATCCTCGGGGTCCCCTGGCGCACGCCGCTGTGGGTCGTGGTCGTTCTCGGCGCACTCGGCCAGGTCTTCGACGCCCACCTGGTGCCGCTTCGGGACCATCGGCGCGGCGGCCCTCGGAATCACGGCCGGCGCCGCGGTGTCCTTCGGGTTCGGAACCCTCGACGTCGCCCCCACGGTGGCGGAGGCAGGCTGAGTTCCTCGACCAGCTCGGCGTGTCGGTGACCGGCCTCGTGCGCAGCGACACCGTAGCCGCCTGGGGCGCCACCCGATTCACCGGCTCCGGCTCCGGACGGCTCCGTCCTCGATGTCGACGTCTACGGCCGTGATGCACCCGAGGGCCAGTTCCTGGCCCGGGTGTGGCGGTTCCTCTGGATCCGGCGATCGACCTTGGACCTGCGCCTGCGCCGCATCGACCACATCGAGCACTCCGCCGGGATGATGCTGTGGGCCCGCGCCCAGGGGGTAGGTGCCCCGACCGTGGTCCGAGCCGGCCGGGTCGACCCCACCGACGACGCCGTGCTCGTCACCGAGCGGCCGGCCGGAACCAGACTCGTCCGACCTCGATCCTGAGGACATCGACGCCACCGACCTGGCGGCACTGTGGGAAGCCCTCGACACGCTCTCGGGCGCAGGTCTCGCCCTCAACAACATCACGCGCCGACAGCGTCGTCATCGACCGTGGCCATCAGGTGGCATTCCTCGAATTCGCCTCGACCGAGGCGATGGCCACGGTCGAGGCCCGGGAACGCGATGCGGCCTCGCTGCTCGTTGCCACGGCCGGGATCGTCGGCCCCGAACGTGCCGTGGCCGCCGCCGTGACGACCCTCGGAGCTGACCGGGTGGAGGAGCTGTTGCCGCTGATCCAGCCCCAGGCCACCTCCGTCTCAGCCGTACCGCGCAGCCCCCGGACCAAGAAGGCCTTCACCGATCTGCGCTCCAGCGCGGCCAGGGCCCTGGGGGTCGATCCGGTCGAGCCCCGCCCCCTGGCCCGGTTCCAGCTGTCGCAAGCTGCTCATGCTCCTCGGGACGTTCTTCGGCCTGTGGCTGCTCGTCAGCCAGCTCGTCGGCCTCAGCGGCATCGGCGAGCTCCTGTCAGGACTCCATCTGGTGGTGGGTGGTCGCCACCCTGCTGATCACCCAGGCCACCTCGGCGACCGAGGCACTGTCGATGTCGGGAACGGTGCCGATCGCACCTCCGATCGGGCCGCTCACCCTCCTGCGGTTCGCCATGAACTTCACCGGCATGATCGGCGGCACCGTCGCCACCACGGCGACGGTCATCCGCTTCAATCAGCGCCTCGGGCTGCCCCCTGGCGTTGCCCTCAGCTCCGGGATCGTCTACAGCGTCGCCGGATTCATCGTGCAGATCTGCCTCACGCTGGTGGCCCTCTGCTTTGCCGCCGACGAGTTCCACCGCCAATCCGCCGGCGCCACCGGTTCGGGCCCGGAGAACCTCCAGCTGATCCTCTACGCCGTGGTAGTCATTGCCCTTGTCGTCGGCATCGCCTTCGTCATCCCGAAGATCCGCCAGTTGGTTGTGTCCCGTTTCGCGCCTCGGCTGGCCACGGCATGGGGCAACGTCCGGCTCATCGCCCAGACGCCGGCCAAACTGGCACGCATCTTCGGAGGGGCGGCGGTCACCCAGCTGATGATGGCACTTGGGCTCGAATTCGCCCTCTACGCAGTCCACTCGTCGGCTCCCTTTGGTGGCTTGCTCATTGTCTGTACGTTCACGGCGCTGATCGGGGGCATGGCGCCGGTCCCCGGTGGCATGGGAGTCATGGAGGCGAGTTACATCTCCGGCCTCGGCCTCCTCGGGGTTCACCAGGACCAGGCCCTGGCCGCGACCCTCATCTACCGCGCCTGCACCACCTACCTGCCGCCGCTGTGGGGCTGGGGAGCACTCGTCTGGCTACGCCGACACGACGCACTGTGAGCTCAGTGCCTCCGCCCTCGACGTGTGGGCGACGTCAGCGATCGAAGGCGGAGACCAGTCGGAATCTCTCGACCACCACCAGCGTGTCATCGTCGAGCCCGCTGATGAGGCCTCCCGGAAGGTCCGGGAGAACGAACTCCTCCCAGAACCTCTCGTGGGCGCTTCGCCAGTCATCCACTCCCGAGAACCCCTCGCCCTCGGCCAACGCAACATCGAGACCGACATCGCCGAGTCGGACCACATCCAGTGCCGTTAGTTCGATCTCAGCCACCGGTTGTCCGCACGAGTCGACAACCGTCTGCCGTTCCCCAACATTCGACAAGGGATCACCGTCATGCTCCCACTCGGCCAAGAGAGAGGAGGTCGCCGTCTTCTCCCCACGAAGGACGGAGTCGACGAGACGATCCCGGATGGGACCGGGTAGAGCGAACTCGCAGATGACTTCCGGGTGCTCCATCATGATCTCTTCTCGCACGATAGTGGCGCCCGACGGCTCAGACCGTCGACAACCACTGAACCAACCACCGCTGCACCCTCCACATCCGGACACTTCAACCATGGGGCCGAGTTGGCGAGCGGCTCCGGGTACCGAACCCCCAGTGGGCAGAGCCCGCTGCTGGTGCAACCACTGCGTATGATCACCGTTGCCCCCGGTTGCGGCGACAGTCATCATTCTCGGGGCATCGAATGTGCGCGCGGGGGAAACCACGTGGGGCGGGCACAGCACATCGTGAAGACCATCTCAACAAGGGGTCGGGCGGCTCTGTCGTTCGTCGCCCATCCCGTGAACGGAGGGACCCATGGCCAAGTTGCGACTCTCTCTGACCATCCCCGGTGCAGTGTCGCTGGGCGCCTACGAGGGAGGGGCGTTGGCTGCGCTGATCCTGGCGGCCAAGGCCCTGGGTGAGGACACTCTGGTCATCGACACCATCGCTGCGGCCTCAGCCGGCTCCATCACCGGTCTTCTGACCGCCCGGTCCCTACTCCGCGACGTCGACCCGGTGAAGCTGCTGTCGGAGGCCTGGGTGGCCAACGTTTCCTTTCAGGCCATGAGGTGCACGACGACCGAGTCCCCGCTCTCCTCGACTGCACTGAACGATATGGCCAACGCTGTGCTGGGCCCCCAGGGGGTCCCGGACGGGCCGCAGGCCAACTGGCAGGTGCAGCCGATCCGGCTGTCCATGGCCCTGGCCAGTCTGGCTGGGCTCAACTACGTGCTGGCCGATCTGGAGCAGGACACCGCTGTGGTGGCGTCCACGTTCCTCGACACCTACGACGTCACCCTGGACAAGACTGCCGACTCGTCAGCCTTCCTCGTCCACGCCGAGGCGTCCATCGCCTCGGGCTCCAACGCCATCGGCTTTCCGCCCAAGCTGCTCGACCGATCGGCGGACCGGGCCAGGTATGACGCCGCTGGCCTGCTCGGCTTTCCGGCCGACGGGAAGTTTTGGTACACCGACGGCGGGACGGTCGACAATGAACCGCTGGGGCGGACCATCGACCTGAGCCCTGACGATGACGGCAACGACGAGCGGCTGTACCTGCTCATCCACCCCGACCAAGGAGCGGCCAGCCCCGAGGTCTCGAAGGTCTGGGCCGGCGATGCTCCCCAGCCACCGTGGACGCACACCGGCAGCCATAGCATCGCCATCAGCCGAGCCCAATCGATCTACAACGACCTCGAGCGCCTAGAGAAGACCAACTCCCGCCTGAAATGGGTGCGGAGCATCGCCCCGGCCATCAGGTCCGGGCTCGAAGGCGGCATCACTGCGGCCCGACTGACCTCCGACCAAGCCGACCAACTCCGGAACAGCCTGAAAGCGGCGGTGGCCCAGGCCCTGAGCACTATCCAAGGGGAGGAGACCGACATCGAGAGGCGCACCAGGAGGGAACCGACCGGGCGGTCGCTACCAGCCGGCGACTACGACGTGTTGCTCGACGCCCTGGTCGGTGAAGCCAGCGGTCTGGAAGGGAAGGACCCGATCAGGGTGGAGGTGGTGTCGCCCTCTGTCGACCCGGCAGTCAAGAAGACCCCGTCGGAGCAGCTGGCCGGCACGTTCTTCTTCCACTTCGGTGGGTTCTTCGACGAGCGGTTCCGGCAGAGCGACTTCGCCCTCGGGTACCGAAACATGACGTACTGGCTGACCAACTACCTCCCGGACTATTTGGAGGGCGTCGACCTGTCTGCCGCCCTCGCAGTGGTGAACGATGCCTACACCCGACTGGGGTGGGAGCAGGTGGACTTCGGAGGAGTGGGCCTGGCGGCGCTGTCCCGCAAGGAGAAGGACGAGTTGATCGGGCTCGGGTTGCATGTCGCCCACGTGGTCGAGCACGATGTCACTCACGGCGGGGTCTGAGGACAGCTCCAAACACTCGGGACTGCTCTTTGCGTCACAGCCCATTGACGAGGACCGCGGGTCAGGACCGACTCTCCGGCTCACCGAATTGAAGATCAACTATTCTCTCCCCGAAGATGCCGGCCGGATTGCAAGGAGGCGGTGGGCCATCCTCGCTCTCATTGGGATCATAATTGCCGCTATTGCGCTCATCGTGGCTGCGTGGTCGGCATGGCTCACGTTCCAGAGTCACCGCGAGATGGTGGTTGACCGCAAGCGAAGGCGCTTGGAAGCCGCCGCCGCGCAAGCATCACGAATTCACTCGGCCGCGAACGACGAGCCCTCTATCTGGGGAGAGCCGCTGCAGCTGTTGGATTCCCTGCTCGCGGGAGAGACAGAGGATCTGTCCGGCTGTCGTGAACTGCTCGCCATTCCCATTCCCAGCAAGGCACACTCTGAATCCGGCAGGGACCGTGCACCTGAAGTGACGCGTTGTTCTGCGATGGCGCAGCGGGAGCTCCGCGAAAAGCTGAAATCGGCCAGATAACTCGCCCGCGTCATTGGCACGTGCAGCAGTGGCACGAGGAGAACCCGACCTTCCACACGCTCAGGCCCGTCACGTCATGGAGTCCAGTTCGTCGGGTTTGCCACCAGTCCCCAGTTGAGGAGTACGCGGGGCTCGGACTCCGACGGAGAGTTCAGCACCTTGTCTCGACGGTACGGAGGCGGCTTCAGGACCACCAGCACCCCGTCTCCTGCACTCGGGTACTGTTCCGGCTACAGCGCTACGACGGAGAGAAACATGACGCTGACCGACATCCTTGCCGTGATCGCACTGGTGATCTCGTTGTTCTCGTTCGGCTTCACGTACCGGGTGATGCGGGATCAACTCACCGAGGACACAGGAGTCGATCTTCATGAGGCGGTCCTGAGACTCATCGAGATACAAGGTTCGATGCCCGATCACCCCAACGCGACCAGAAATGCCAAGAACCAGGTTCACCACCTGGCATTGATGGTCGAGTCACTGATCGAGGAAGGCGGCGAGGATCTGCATGTGCCGGTCACCGGGTATCTCGCCCTGGGATGGAGTTTCGAACTGGTGGGGGAAGACGAGAAGGCGGAAAGGCACCACCAGTCAGCCTGCAAGTGCGACTCGGCCGATACTCCGTTTTCACATGCGCTGACTCATCGGAGTCTCGGACGCTATTACTTCAACCGCGGACGCAGAGGTGACCTCGAGAGTGCCCGAGCCGCGTTCAAAGCTGCTCTCGTCCATCCGCGGGTGAACGACCTAGGCCGTGATGATGCTGCAGAAATGGATGCCTACACACTTCTGCAGTGGGCTAAGTACGAGTCGAGGGAATGGACAAGGGACAAGTCCTTGGTCGGTCAAGCACCCAAAGCTCCCATTGTGCTCGAACAAGCTCGTGTTTGTGCCTCCACTATTGAAGACCCGCTGCGTCGACAGAAGGTGGAGCAGGACATCGAAGAGGCAAGCCTCACCATCGCAGCTGAGCAAGGTGAGGTGGCGTCCGATGTGCAGTCGGTGAGTGCAGGCGGGGAACTCGACGACTATTCAGGAGATGCAGTCGAATCCGACGTCGCCTATGACAGTCCCTAAGATCTGTCTGACTCGGAGGAGCAGGCCTACCGATGTCAGTAGGCTGCTTCTATGCGGATCACGATCTTGGGGCTGGGCAACATGGGTCGGGCGTTCGCGGCCAGAGGACTCGACACCGGACACCAGGTAACTGTGTGGAATCGTTCCCCGGGCCGGGCGGCCGAACTCGTGGAGAGCGGAGCCATCGAGGCCCAGTCTCCCGCCACGGCGGTGCGTGGCGCCGACGCCGTTCTCGTCGTCCTTGCCGACGACGCGGCCGTTGTTGACGTCTGCCTGGGCGATGACGGTGCCCTGGCACCACTCGGCCCGGCCGCGGTGTTCGTCGACACCAGTACCGTCTCTCCGGATACCGCCCGACGCTTGGCCGAGGCCGGCCCCGAGGGCCGGGTGCTCGACGCTCCGGTGATGGGCTCGCCGGCGATGATCGTTGGGGGCCTCGGTCGATTCTTGATCGGCGGTCCCGCCCCGACGATTGCCGCCATAGACCCCTTGTGGAATGACCTGGGGGCCGGCTACACCCACTGTGGACCGGCTGGTGCCGGAGCAACAGTGAAGGTCCTCGCCAATTTGCTCTTGATCACCGGGGTGGCCTCTCTGGCCGAGGCCGTTGCTACCGCCAGAAAGCACGGCGTCCCTGATGAACTCCTGAAGACCTTCCTAGCCGACAGCCCGCTCGTGAGTCTTACCAGCAGCCTCCGGTTGGACAGTCTGCTCGATGCGGCCCACCCTGGTTGGTTCTCCCCGACACTGGCCCGCAAGGACCTACGCCTGGCTATCGACCTGGCCGAAGAGGCCGGGATTGGTGTGCGCGTCGGCCCCGCGGCCGAAGCCCTCTTGACCACGGTCATCGATGCGGGCGGTCAGTGGCCCGACTTTGCAGCCGTAATCGAAGCGCTCACCTGAGGTCCGCGGTCAGGGTTGCTCGGCTCGTGTTGCTGCCCACAGGAGCGCCGAGTGGTCACCGAATACACCGCTACGAACTCGGACTTCCCGAAAGGACGACGATCGACTCGGCGGGCAGCGAAACCTTGGACGTCCACAGATCCGTCGTACCCACGATCGGCTCGTCATCGGCGAACGTGGCGGCGCTGTAGGTCGCAACCTGCATCGGCCATCCGGGTCTGAACAAGTTGGGGGCCACGATCGATCGGCGGGTGGGCGCAGCGTTGACCAGAAGCACACTCCGCCCGCCATGAAGATCCGACTCGAAGCCGAGTACTGACCCCTGCATGTGTCCCAGGGCCCGAAGATGGCTTCCGGCAGTGGTCAGCATCGACGACAGCTCCAATCCATAGTACGGCGGCAAAGGAGAGTCGGCGGGCTCTGGCTCGGGGCTTCCCGAGGACATCAGTCCGAAGTCGCCGGTCGTCGGCGAACCGTAATTGTTCAAGTCCCACCAGTCGACACTGATGGCACCGGTCGCCAGCCACTCGAGAGAGGTGGCGGCGGCGAAGAGGGCCGATATCGGTCCGAAATCTGCGGTCGTCGGTCGTTCCGAGATGTCGGCCTCACCTACGGTGAACCCGGCGTGGGGTGCGTAGCGGTGCAGCGTGGACCTGATGTGTTCGGCGGCCGATGGAATCCGATCGACCGAGGCCAGAATCTGCTGCGCACTGACACCTTGGATCGTGTCGAACGGATACCAGTGAGCATCGACGAACGAGATGTGTGAATGAAGTGCACGGAGCACCTCCACGTTCCAGGTGTCGGCGTCAGACACCCCTGCCCCATTGGCAGCGGATGCATCGAAGGCCCACGGCACCCCGATGTGGACACTGCCATCAGCATTCTTCATGGCCAACAGATAGGGCAGCGCATTGGCCGCATAAGATCGGGCCATCGTCTTGGTGGATGGGCAAACAGATCCGCCGGGCCGGTATCCCTTCACGAATGTCGGGTTGCCCGACAGGTGCTCGTTCGTTTCGTAGCAACTGTAGGAGTCACTGCCCACCTCCCACAGGGCTTCCCCCGAGTTTGGGCCGGTCGCAGCGTGTGCAACCCATGCCGCGGCTTCAGCGGGTGAACCTGACCCGTAGTTGACGGTTACAAAGGTCGAAGCCCCTGCGCTCTGAGCCTGGGTGGCGAACAGATCGTATCCGAGTGGATCGGGTCGGCTACACGAGGTCGTGACCACGCCCGTGCACTTGGCCGAATCGGCGGAGTGGCTCCAGTCGAACTGGTCCGCAAAGCTCCCTCCGGGGTAGCGCAGCTGACGAATGCCGGCGGATCTGATCAGAGCGCTGACGAGGTTCGCGCCCGTACCCGCGAACAGGGGATCCCACGACGATACGTTCGCTCCAAGGCCTATGGGTCCGACCACCGTCGGTCCGGCGTCAGCCGATGGAACTGTGGTCGGCGAGGAGGTCGACAGGGTCGTGGCGCACCCCGAAGCGGCAAAGACGAACAGGGTCAGAACCCCAGCGGCGCAGAGGTTCGAACAGAGGGCCGATCGGCGAGAAGTGATGAGTTTGGTCCTCTGGTGACCCTGAACCATTCTCTGCCTTTCGTCGTGTCCGATCACCCGAGGATCGAGATCAGGTCGATCTTCAGCTTCACCTGGTCAGGGCCCCACGTCCAGACAGCCTTGAGCGTTCGAGGAGTGGACCTCCACCGGTCTCCAGCTCCGAGGGAGATCGCGGCATCTCGAACGACACGTCCCATCCTGAGATCCAGGAGGCCCAGGCTGAGGGATGCCATCTGTCTACGCCTCCGGGAGCGGCTCTATCCGCCCGTTCTGGCCTGGCTATTGGCTTCCGCGATGAACGCGGGCCCCCTCTCGTCCGGTTGCATTTCACGGATCGGTTGCACAGGTCGCACCCTGTCTGAATGAACTTGCCTCGCCGCATGTATCACACTCTTGGCCGCGGAGTTCAGAAGCGTCATCCACGAAACGACAGGGTCGACGGATGCGGTGGACGCGCCTTCGGACGCCGGCTTGCCTACCGTTGCGTGTCGGATCCATCGCGAGCCGTCCCAGCACCCGCCGGGGCTGGCTGGACCGGCTGACCATCCGTGGGCGGCACGAGAGATGTCATCGAATGACGCGGACAACGAGGTAGATGTGTCCACGACAGTGGCAGGTTCACGTGGCTCCTCACCGACCGAGCCGAACTCGTCCTCGGACACCCGACCGTCGTTGCTCACCCATCTGGTCGGGTCACCGAGTTCGTAGTATCTGAACTGGTGCTCACCTGATGGATCGGCGTGCCATCCTCGACACAATTCCGGCGCTGATCGAAAAGGGCTATCCGGTAGCGAGGAGTCGCCGGACGGTTGATGCATCCTCGGGAGGGAAGTTGCGTCCTGAGATTCCGGCGCGCTGTCGCGGACCAGCGGCGTAGCTTGACCATCCGAGAAATAACGCTCCTGGTGCCTTCCGGAGGGGTCGGCGTTCCACCCGTGAAGGTCCCTCACCTACTCACCTCTCCGTTCCACCGAAAACGTGAACCCAAACGGGCTCCGTGAGTACAGTGATTCTTGCCCGGGTTCGGTAATCCTGATGTCACGCACAGATGAACTTTGTCCGATCGATCGGTGTCGGAGCATCTGGTATGCGAACTCCGTGGTCGACGTCGCGCCCACCGTGACCGCCTGGGGGCCCCTGGCAACCCGGTGCATCGAGTCGGACCGCTGCCACCCGGCAATCCACGTCGGGTTCCGAGACCGCACCGGAGCCCCGTCCACCCCGTCCACCCCCGTTCGTTGCCGCACATGCCCAGAAAGTCCGCCACGAAGCGGTCGCTGAAGCCGAACCGCTCAAGTCCAGACTCGAGCCTGTCGATGCAGAATCCATGGGTGTCCAGCCAGAACCGGCGAGGTCGGCAACTCCTGGTCGGCCTCCATCTGTGACCGAGGCCGCAGCAGCCGACGACATCGACGTCACGCCGCTGTCCGACCTGGAGCTGATCCTTGCCCGTGACCGTCTGAGGGCGCAGCTGGACGAGCTGACGGCCAACCCGAGATCTTCTCGTGTCACTGGCCAGATGCTGGTCGACATCGATAGGCAGATCGATCTCGTGACGGATGAACTTACCCGTCGCGCCCTGTCCAGACATCCGGCCTTCAGTGGTCCAACTTCCCGTCAGCGCTACCGATCTTTCATCAGGTAGTGGAAGTACACCTTCGCGATTAGGCAGAGCTCCACATCAGATGGGAAGGCAAGAATTGGTTCACATGGATCCAACGTCGACACTCACCTGCCCCACATCACGCTGATGGCAGCCGAGCCTGGGATTGCCAACGGTTCACGGTTCCGCCAGCCACGGTTCGGACATCGGTCGATTGCCGGTGCGCTTGTTCTCGCTGCCGGTGTCAGCGCGTTACTGGTCGGACTACTGGCATCACCTGCAGCCGCCGCTACCAGCCAAGGCTGCTCCGGTTCCGTCACCTCGGCACTCGACAGGGTCACTGTCCCTGGCCCGAGCGGGACCAATGCCAGTCCCTTCCTGCTCTATTGGGGCGAACCCGTCAACTGGACAGGACAGACCGATCAGGCAGTGACCGACGGAACCTGGCGACTGACCGTCCAGAATCCTTCGTGGCTGTTCGTTTTGGGTGAGTTCCTGACCGGGCACACCCATGGCCTCGAGGGCACCTTCGACAGCGGCCAGGGAGGCACGTCATTCCTGAACTCGTTCACCCCAAGCTCCGTCGAGCCGCTCACCCTTCCCGGCAAGTACGTGGTGGACGTTGCTGTAACCGGTCAAGGAGGTGTCGATTGCACGGGCACCATCTCGGTACGGGTCATGGACGGGCCCGTTCACAATCCGCTGTGGTGGCTGGCCTTCATCTTGACCATCGCCGGCCTGGTGATGCTCTTCGTATTCGGGATCTCCAAATTGACCAGGCCGGTTTCTGCCCGGAAGAGGCATCTGGTGGCGAATACCTTCGCGGGTCTCTTCCTCGGGACCGGAGTGAGCCTGATGGCCACCCTGTACGGCGTCGCCGACTGGAGCACGACAACGCCCGATCTGATCATCGTGTTCGGACTCGTGCTCGGAGTTGGCGTGGGCCTGCTGCCTGACCGAGCCCATGGAGATCCGACAGTCAAGGGAGCAAGATCCGACTACTCGTCGGTTCGATCCTGATCGCCGGCAGCACGGTAGTCGGACAGACACCCGCGGCCCCGATCACATGCGCCTTGCGGTCAGGGAATCCGGTGCACCCTCCGCCACTATCAGAGTACACGAGGGTGGGGGTCTTGTTGCAAGGACCCGTGATGTGCTGACAATGCACGCGACGAGCCGGACTGCCGGCGGACGGCTGCGACCGACGAGCCGGACCGCGGGCGGTCGGCAGTGACCCACGGCAGGACACGGAACCGACCCGAGGGGGTCGGAGAGGGGAGGTAGTCAGATGGGCAGGTATGTGCTACATCTCGACGACAGTGACCAGACGCAGGTCGCGCTCGTCGGCGGCAAGGGCGCCCATCTAGGGGAGCTTTCGCATATCGCCGGTATCGACGTGCCGGCCGGCTTCTGCGTCACCACGGATGCCTTCCGACGGATCATGGCGGACGCGCCGTCGATCGGTGAACTCCTCGATGGTCTGTCTCTTCTGAGCCCGGAGGACCGTACACCGATCGGCGCGCTCAGTGCGGAGATCCGCCGGACCCTCGAAGGAATCGCCATCCCCGACGATCTGGCCTCGGCGATCACCGGCTCGGTCGCCTCCTACGACCGGCACGCGGCTTACGCCGTCCGATCCAGCGCCACGGCAGAGGACTCGCCGAAAGCCTCCTTCGCCGGACAGCAGGACACGTACCTGAACGTCGTGGGGTCGTCGGCGATACTCCGGCACGTCAGTCGGTGCTGGGCCTCCCTGTTCACCGAACGGGCCGTGACCTACCGCATGCGAAACGGCTTCGACCACAGGCTGGTCCACATGGCCGTGGTGGTCCAGCAGATGGTCTTCCCGCAGGCGGCCGGCACGATGTTCACCGCCGACCCCGTCACATCCAACCGCAAGGTCGTCTCCGTGGAGGCCGGCTTCGGCCTGGGAGAGGCCTTCGTCTCGGGCCGGGTGAACGCGGACGTCTACACCGTTCGTGACGGTGAGGTGGCCGACAAGACGGTCGCCACCAAACAGATCGCCTTCCGCGCCGCGCCGGCAGGCGGGACAGAGGAACTGGCGATCGAACCCGGACGCCAGGACCAGCCGGCCCTGACCGATACCCAGATCGTGCGGCTGGCGCAGCTGGGCCGCCGGATCGAAGCGCACTTCGGCTGCCCCCAGGACATCGAATGGTGCCTGGTCGACGACACCTTTCAGATCGTCCAGAGCCGGCCGATCACCACGCTGTTCCCCATTCCGGCGACCGGCGACGGTGGGAACCATGTCTACGTCTCGGTCGGCCATCAGCAGATGATGACCGACCCCATGAAGCCCCTCGGACTCTCCCTGTGGCAACTGACGACGCCGCGCCCCATGGCCGAGGCCGGCGGGCGGCTGTTTGTCGACGTCACCCAGGCACTGGGTTCACCCAGCACACGCCGCGGCCTCCTGGAGGCTCTCGGAGGATCCGATCCGCTGATCGGGGACGCGCTGCAGATCGTTCTCGAGCGCGGCGATTTCATCCCGACCGTCCCGGACGAGGCTACGGACGTGCCATTGGGTAGCCTTTCACCAGCCCCGGTCGAAACCGATCCGGCCATCGTCGCCGAACTGATCGAACGAAGCCGGGCCTCTATCGAGACGCTGAAGCGCGACATCCGGACGAAGACCGGATCCGAGCTGCTCGACTTCGTCCTGATGGACATCCAAGAGCTCAAGAGAATTCTGTTCGATCGGCGGGGCCTCGGGGCGATCATGGCGGGGATGGAGGCCGCGTGGTGGCTCAACGATCAGCTGCAGGCGTGGCTGGGCGAGAAAAACGCCGCCGACGCGCTGACCCGGTCCGTCCCCTACAACGTCACGTCGGAGATGGGTCTAGCCCTCCTGGACGTCGCTGACGCCATCCGCCCGCATCCGGACGTGGTGGCTTTTCTGCAGCGAGTAGAGGACGAGACCTTCCTGGACGAGCTGCCTGCCCTCGAAGGTGGGATCGAAGCCCGAGACGCAATTGGGGCCTATCTCGACGAGTACGGCATGCGTTGCGTCGGCGAAATCGATATCACGAGGCCACGTTGGAGCGAATGCCCCACCGCGCTCCTGCCCACACTCCTCGGCGACATCCACAACTTCGGGCCCGGCGCCGGCGGGCGACGTTTCGAGCAAGGGTTACAGGAGGCAAGAGAGAAGGAACGCGAAGTACTGGAACGATTGCAGGCTCTGCCGGATGGGCAGCAGAAGGCCGAAGAGGCCAGGCGGATGATCGAGCGGGTTCGCACCTTCGCCGGGTACCGGGAGTATCCGAAGTACGGCATGATCAGTCGCTACTTCGTTTACAAGCAGGCGTTGCTGGAGGAGGCCGAGCGGCTCGTGCAGGCCCGGGTCCTTCAGGAGAAGGAGGACATCTTCTACCTCACCTTGCGGGAGCTCGACGAAGTCGTGCGCTCGAGGGAGGTGGACGACCAGCTCATACGCGAGCGCAGAGACGCGTTCAGGTCGTACGGAACGCTCACCCCGCCCCGGGTACTCACGTCGGATGGGGAGGTCATCGCCGGCGCTTACCGACGCGCTCACCTACCACCCGCTGCGCTCGTTGGCCTACCGGTTTCCGCCGGGACGATCAAGGGACGGGCCCGCATCATCCTGGACATGGCCAAGGCCGATCTCGAAGCAGGCGATATCCTCGTCACCAGCTACACGGATCCCAGCTGGTCGCCCCTGTTCGTCGCCATAGCAGGCCTGGTGACAGAGGTGGGCGGCCTCATGACCCACGGCGCAGTGATCGCGCGGGAGTACGGCTTGCCTGCCGTCGTGGGTGTGGAGCAAGCCACCCACCGCATTCGAGATGGGCAGCGGATCCGCGTCAACGGAACCGACGGATACGTAGACCTTCTGCCCTGACGTACGCAGGTGCCGAAGTCTAATGGTTCCCGAATCGACGGCAACGAAGAGTCGGTCGTCAGGGTGTCGAGCCGGCGACGGGGTCGCACCCAGAGCACGTCCGCGAAGCGAGGTGCACCTTCCTCCAGCTTCACCTTGGCACCGTTGGCGGTGAAGCTGATGGCGTGGTACCAGCCGCACAACATCAGCACATCGAGGAGCTGCGCGTCGGTGAGTTCGGCCGAGAGCCGACCCCACAGTTCGGGCGGCATCATCGCTTCGAGCTGTTCCGCGACGTCGCCAAAGGGAGGCTGGACGGGATTGATCCTCGGCATCGACACTTCCTGACCTAGTGGTGTCCGACCCACCGGTCATGCCAGTGTTTCGAACATCGAAACGCAACCCCCATCGAGGACGGCTCGCCGGGTCGGACCACTGGCGCCCAGGCCCGGGCGGGCAGTGCGAGGATCGACGACCGGACGTCCCCTCATGGCGGCGATGGACCTGCTGGGACGGCGATGGGCCCTGCGAATCCTCTGGGAGCTTCGGGAGGGGCCGACCGGGGCGAGAGCCCTCCGGGCCAAGTGCGATGGCATGTCCTCGAGTGTGCTCTACGACCGCCTCCGCGACCTCGGGACATCGGGGCTGATTCTCCAGACCGCCGGGGACGAGTACGTCTTGAGCGATCTGGGAGTGGCCCTCGGGTCAGCCCTCGGGCCACTCGACTCCTGGGCAGTGTCGTGGGCGACGTCACTGGACGGGTGACGGACCGTTCTCATCGGATTCTCAGGATGCCCCGGTCGACGGCCCCCACCAGGGGTGTTCGCCAGCTGACCAACTGACCCATGGTCGGTCGCGGATGGTGGTGGGCTACCAGAGGCGCGCCACCGCGTGGGTGGTTAGGGTGGGCAGCGCATCAGGAGCGCAGCGGCGGAACGTTCTCCGAGTTCGGAAAGCCCAAGCGAGATGCGTGTAGTAGGGGGAAGCACCATGATCAAGAGACTTTTGTTGGTAATTGCAGCTTTGGCCATGTCGGTCGGCACGGCAGCTGCCGTCAGCATCGCCGGGCCCAGCGTCGCCGGTGCGGCCGCTCCGCCTCCCACGACCATAAGTTGCACGGTCACCGGAGCGGTCACCTTCGCCTCGCCGGGCCTCTCGGCCGGTGGGGCCCTGACGGCCAACACGTCGGTCACGACCAAGGCGGTGACCACAGCGGCAGGAACGGATTGCCCGGGTACGCCCAGCAGCGAGACCATCGCCAGTACCACCACACCCTGCCCGCAGACCAACGGCGTACCCAACTCGGGTGACCCGTCCGCCTGTCTGGCTTCGAAGACCAAGGACGGGGTCGTGACCTACGCCATCGCCCAGAAGCCCAACTACTACGACACCGACAACTCCTACGCCTCGTCCGGTCTGACCGATCTGGAGACGGCCCTGCAGGCCAAGCCACCCAAGGCCACGGTCGACTCGATCCCGGTCGTACTGGCGTACGGTTCGGCCAGTGAGGTCGGCGGAGGTGGAGTATGCGGCTCGGACGTCGGCTTCGACATCACCGGGAACGCGCGAGATCAAAGGGGCAACGGTCGGTACCTACACCGACATCGTCTGTATTTCCGGTGACAGCGGAAGTGGCACCACGGGGAACTTCGCTGCCGATCTGTTCTCGTCGACGGCCGTCATCCAGTCGGCCACCGTCGGCGGCGACAGCTCGCTGACCGTCGTCATCCCGAGTGCCAGCTGCCCGGTCACCGGAGCGGTCACCTTCGCCTCGCCGGGCCTCTCGGCCGGTGGGGCCCTCACGGCCAACGGGTCGGTGACGACCAAGTCGACGACGACGGCAACGGGAACAGGTTGTGGAGGCACGCCCAGCAGCGAGACCATCGCCAGTACCACCACACCCTGCCCGCAGACCAACGGCGTACCCAACTCGGGTGACCCGTCCGCCTGTCTGGCTTCGAAGACCAAGGACGGGGTCGTGACCTATTCCATCGCCCAGAAGCCCAACTACTACGACACCGACAACTCCTACGCCTCGACCGGTCTGACCGATCTGGAGACGGCCCTGCAGGCCAAGCCACCCAAGGCCACCATCGACGCGGTTCCGGTCGTGCTGGCTTACGGTTCGGCCTCTGAGGTCGGTGGCGGCGGAGCGTGCGGTTCAAACGTCGGTTTCGACATCACCGGCAACGCTGAACTGAAAGGGGCCACCGTCGGCACCTACACCGACATCGTGTGCCTCGTCGGTGACAGCGGATCGGGCACCACGGGGAACTTCGCTGCCGATCTGTTCTCGTCGACCGCCGTCATCCAGTCGGCCACCATCGGTGGCGACAGCTCGCTGACCGTCATCTTCTGAGACGCCGGTCCCTCTGCGGACCGGCCTGAGCGAACCACCGATAGAGGCGGGGCGCAAGCCCCGTCTCTATCGCGTCCACAAGCCATTTCGACATCGCCGGTGCTAGCCGTGGCACCACAACCGCGCCTCGCCGGGCGGTCGGTGCCCTCCATCTGGTGGAGCGTCGAGTTGCTACGCCTGCGCCCTACCGCGCCGCCATAGCAGCTGACCCAGGGCGGTGATCGCCACCACGATCAGCAACAAGACGCCGAGCAAGAAGAGTACCCACGAGACATTCGACACGGCGTTGCGAAGGCCGTGCTGATGGCCCCCTCCATAGGCGATGTTCGCCATCAGGAAGAGGACCACGTCTGCAATCGCCAGGATGACGAGATTTCGACCTCTGCCCACCGCCCGCACAAACCCACTGACCGATGATTCACGTTGCATCAGGTCCACCTCCCTCGATCCGCTCTCAGATCGAGCCTACGATTCGGCCTCCGAGGCCTCAATGGTGATACCCGTCGAATGGCGATGGTGCTACCACCACCATCGGCACCGGAGGTGGGTGTCCCGGTTCACGGGGACTGAGAACTGTAACGACTGAGGTCCCATCCGTCGCCGGTGGGGCACTCGTTCAGTACCCGGTCAGAAGTACCTGCAGTTGAGCGAGCTGAGCTCGGGTGAGATGACTGCGTAGAGATCGCGCTCGCCTTCCGCGTGCAAACGGGCGCAGAACTCGGCGTCGGTGTCGGGGTCGTGCCCCCGACCGGCTACGAGCAGAAGTTGTCCGAGCGCCGCCACCGAATGCTCGGTCAGCTCGGCCTGACCCAGCAGTGCCGTGCCTATCTCGTCGTCACCGACAACGTCCCACCGATGCACCGCATGTTCATTGCGCAGGTGCGGGATGAACTTGGCGACCGCCATCCGTCGGCCCGTCCACGGGATGACAGCCTCTGGGTCCCCCTCGAGCACGTTCATGACCAGAGTCCGCATCCGTCGTTCTTCGGCATCAAGGCGCATCAGAAGATCGTCATGCCCAAGAGCTTGAAGTGGAGCCTCGCGCTCTTTAAAACCGTGGGTCTTGGGAACGGGACCGCCTTGGAGGTACGGTTCGAGATGGCGGTTGACCTCCACCGCGATCCCGGTGACATGTGCGGCGATCTCGTGGGTGGTCAACCGTCACAGGAACTGACGGCGTCAGGATGAGCGGTGGCCATGGCCTCGAAGAACGCCTCCGCTTCGCGCCTTCGGTCGATCACGCCGCCTCCCCTCGCTCGAAATGCTCATTCACTATCGGTCTCGTTACCAGATAGAGGGTCCGGTCGATGGGCACGGTTCGCCCGGCCTCGGTCTCAGCCATGGTCGGTTGCGGAACGCCGGCCCTGGCGGCCGGCGCAGACTGCGAGCACGACTGGTCAAGCGTGGGTGGTCTCGTAGTCCTCGACCCGCGCCCGCATCAGTGCCTTCAGGAGATCGATCGGCAGCTCGCGGGCGTAGGGGAGCTTGATGAAGCCCTCACCGGACTCGTAGCCGGCGGCTTCGACCGCGGCCTTCTGGGTGGCGAAGAACGGGGGCGAGAACCGCAGCGAGCAGTGATTCTTGAAGTTCTGGAGCATCCACAGGTTCGCCTTGTCGCCGCGCACGTACACCGGTAGGTTCCACTTCAGTTCCTCCCGCGCCTCCGGGTCGACGGCGAAGCTCAACTCCCTGAGCATCTCGAGGTGCGGCCGTTGGATGTCGTTCAGCTGTGAGAAGAAATCATCGACGTCTTCCCGCTTGGGCATCGGCATTGCGTCAGCGTATCCCCCCTGCCGACCGATGTTGCCCGCCATGAACGAGAACGATCTCGGGATCCGGAGGACCGGGTGCGGGAGGGTGGTTCGGGTTAGCACCAGGCGAGCTGGGCAGGTGGTAGACCGGACCCATGGCGGGCGTGCAGACGGACTCCGTGAAGATCGCCTTCCCCGTCGAATGCCACTACCGGGGTGGTAACGCCTCCCTCGGCCGGCACGGCCGGCACTTTTGGATCAAGGACGGCAGGGTCGGCCATGGCGAACTGGGACCCACCCACGCCGTCCCGATCACCTCTGTTGCCAGCATCGAGGTGGAGGAGCGACAGGTCGGAGGGTCGGAGGAGAAAATACTGGTGTCTCCGGGACTGACCCCGGGGATCTTGTACGGATCCGGGATCCGACGTGCCTCGCCGCCACGACAGGAGACCGACATCACCGTGCATACCAAGGACGGGAGGGCGGCGCTCTGGGTGGTCGAGCGCCGCGGGGCCGAGTGGGTTCGCGCCAGGCTGACGCCGCTCATGGTGCAGCAAGGCATCCCTTACACGGAGGATCTGCCATCAGATCAGAGATCGGGGCTGGGCCGCTCCTGAGCGCATGACGGGGCAAGGCCACGATGAACACCGTCTCCCGCGACTCCCCTAACATGGATCACGAACCGAAAGGGGGGTCGATCTGTGACCTCCGCCTGGCGTGCCCTCACCCTCGACGACCGTGACCCGGCGTTGCCCATCGAGGATGTGGTCCGGCTCATCGACCTGTCCGGTACCGCCACCTGTGCGGCCTACAGCCGGAGCGACGTTGTCGAAGCTCTCCACGAGCACCAGCCGGCGGTCGCAGCCGTGTCCTCGTCCGGAATGCTGGTCGGCGCGGTAGTGGCCAGGGTGAGCGGTCCCGACGCCCATCTCCTCGCCCTCGCGCTCCACCCTGACTGGCGCCACCAGGGCATCGGCTCGGCCATCCTGCGCCGACTGGACCAGGAGATCATCCACCGGGGGGCACTCCGTCTGCTTGCCGTCGTGCTGCCAGGGCAAGTGGGTGAGGACGCCTTCGCCAACCAGGGATTCAGCCGGCTCGACGGACTGCACCTGTACGCGCGAGAGGCCTCGATGGTCCCCGAGGAACTGGCCCTCGTCGAGCGCTACGGCGGTCAGGTACCCGTGGACGGGCTGTGGGAGTCGATGAAGGGCTTCTCCTTCGTCAAGGGGATCTTGGAGCGACGGGTGGTCTCCCCGCTGGCGCACACCGAGTTGGCCGACCGCCTCGGGCTCCGGCCACCTGCAGCGGTGCTGCTGTTCGGCCCGCCAGGGACCGGCAAGACGTCCTTCGCCCGGGCCGTCGCCTCCCGGCTGTCGTGGGCCTTCGTGGAACTGCATCCCTCACTGCTCGGTCAGGGGGTGCAAGGAGCAAGGGCCCTCCGTGACGCTCTGACCGAGCTGGCACGGGTCGACCGGCTGGTGTGCTTCATCGACGAGGCTGACGAAATCGCCACCGACCGTGCCGAGCGGCCCGACAGCCAGCCATTGGTGAACGAGCTGCTCAAGGCCATCCCCATGTTCAAGTCCCGGCCGGACCAGCTGATGGTCATGGCCACGAACTCGATCGCCGCCATGGATCCGGCGCTCCTTCGACCCGGCCGGTTCGATCTGATCATTCCGGTGGGCGCACCAGACCAGGCGGAGCGGGCCGAGCTGGCCTCGGAGTTCCTCCCAGCCGGTGATCCGACCACCGTGGCCGCGCAGACGGTGGGGTTCACCCCGGCCGATTTCGCGCTGGTGGCCCAACGGAGCGCGCAGTTCGCCTTCGACCGGGCGCTCGAAGGCGGCGGATCCGAGGTCGAAGCCGACGACGTCCTCCATGCCGTCCGGCTGACCAGGCCGTCGGTGAGCGTCGAGGCGACGGCGCGGTTCGCCGAAGAGGCCGAGAGGTACGCCCGCCTGTAACCCGGCGCCGTCCGGGCGAGGGTTGCTCGCACCATGCCCAAACGAGAGAGGCCCGACGTCCTGACCGAATGGTCTTCAGGTCTTGATCTATGCGGCCAACACGAACGTCAGAACGATGACGAGCAGGATCCCGACAACGATCTAAATGACGAGCCTGTTCGAGCTCTTCGAACCTGCGTGTTCGACGAAGGACTCCCGCCACCGGGCGTGGCCGTCCGGGCCGTTGGTTTGCCCTCCGGACCCTCCTGCTGGCTGCTCCGAACTGCGCTCGTCGACATCCATCGGTCGTATCTTGCCCCGCCGAGCCACGAACCTGCACGAGTCGGCGAGAGTCCCCGATCATCGGGTCGCGCTGCGGTTCGTCACGGCGTCCTTCCGGGCATCTGCGACTCCCAGGCCGCCGGAGCTCGGCGAACGGAGCTGATGGTCAGATACAGGGTCGAGATGCAGCGGTCTCAGGTCTCGAACCACCGCACCACCTCCGCGACCTCCCGCTGTACACGCTGGCCGCGTATCCTTTGCGTCGCCGGCCGAGCGGTATCCCCATCTGGAGGCACGCCATGACACACAAGGCAAGAGTGGAACTGGTGCTCGACTGCGCAGAGCCGAACAGGCTCGCTACGTTCTGGCGCCAAGCGCTGAACTATCGCGACCACTACTCGGACACCACTCTGGCTGTCCTCGTTCCGAAAGAGGGAGATGCGTCGCCGCTCCTCCTGCAAGGGGTGCCCGAACCCAAAGCCGGCAAGAACCGCATGCACCTGGACATCGTGGTTGACGACATCGAAGCCGAGGTCGACCGGCTTCGGGCACTCGGCGCTCACCGAATCGACGTGGGCATTCAGAAAATCGGGGGTACCCGGTGGGTCAGGATGTCGGATCCGGAGGAGAACGAGTTCTGCGTCTCCACCGGTATCGAGTGGTAGATGTTTGATGTTGCCGGCCCTGAGCAGTCTGAGAACCAGCTGGTCTCAGTAGGGAATCAGTCCGCCCTGTCCTGAGCCTTTGCGTCTTCGGCCAGCCGCTGGGCCATTGCGGCGCGGATCTTCTTGTCGATCTCGGGACGGTCGGCAAGGAGAGTGGAGAACTCAGCCCGACCGATGACGTCGATCACGACGTCATCGGTTGCCACCACCGTGGCATTCCTCGGCTGACCCTCGAGAAGTGCGATTTCGCCGAAAAAGTCTCCAGAGCCGCATTCGGCGATGACCTCTCCGTCGATGACGACGTTTACGGCCCCTTCGAGCACGATGAAGAACTCCCGTCCCAGACCGCCTTGGCGCACCAGCTCGCGCCCGGCGGGCACGGTCAGCCGGGTCGTCAACCTCGATACCTGCCGGAGGTCCTTCTTCGAGAGCCCAGAGAACAGCGGCACTCGAGAAAGTAGCTCGTCAGTCGTCCCCGATTTCACAGGTCCACCCTCCTCGGTTGGCAGGTCAGATCAGTATGCCGCACCCGAACCGACAGAGTGCGCCGATCCCACCCCATGCCTGGCCTCGGTCAGCGCATCCCCGCTCCCCGACAGTGCGCATCGGCCGAGTTCGTCGGGCGCTCGGCCTGTAGCATCGGCGCTCAGGGGGTGCCCACGTGAACGCACGCACTGATCTCCAACGGATAGTGCCCGAGGACACGGCGGTTCGGATGAGAAGCATGGGTTTCGGCATCGGCTCGATCGCGCTTCTCCTAGCATTCATCGGGGTTCCCGCCTCGGCCGCGTCGGGATCACCTGTGCCCGTCTCCGCTGGTTCAGCGGCCGCGCCGGCCGTAAGCACCGTGCTGCCGGCAACACCGTGCCCGGCCTTCCCTTCGGACAACGTGTGGAACACGCCAATCACCGGTCTCCCGGTGAACCCTGAGAGCGCCACATGGCTCGCTTCGATGGACGCCTCGACGACATTTGTGCACCCGGACTACGGGCCCTCCAAGGAGAAGACCAAGCCCTACGGCATCCCGTGGCAGATCGTCTCACCGTCGCAACCACTTGTACCGATCAAGTTCGGATACGCCGATCAGAGTGACCCGGGCCCGTACCCACTATCAGCATCGACTCCCATCGAAGGCGGCTCCGATCGTCACGCCATCATGGTTAATCCCTCCACGTGCACGCTGTACGAGCTCTTCGACACGCATTACCACTCGAAGAAGGAATCGACGGCCGGATCGGGCGCCATCTGGAACCTGGAGTCCGACGCTCTGCGCCCGGCCGGCTGGACGTCCGCCGATGCCGCCGGTCTTCCGATCCTCCCCGGCTTGGTCAACTACGACGAGGTGAGCTCCGGCGTGATGGATCACGCCATTCGATTCACGGCCGAGTGCACGCAGCAGAACTATGTCTGGCCGGCGCGACATGAAGCCGGGCAGGATGACCCGAATTGTCCACCGATGGGAGCACGCTTCAGGCTCTCGCCCAGCTTCAGTCTCCCACCATCGGAGTGCTCGGCCATGTGCCAGACCGTCATTGCCACCATGCAGACCTATGGGCTCATCCTGGCTGACAATGGCAGCAACTGGTTCTTCCAAGGCACGGCCGACACCAGGTGGACCGCCACCGAGGTCGACCAGCTGAAGCAGATTCCGGCGAGCGACTTCGTAGCTGTCGATGAGTCGTGTCTGATGGTGTCAGCCGACTCCGGACAGGCCTACCAGCCTGGGACCGCCGGCTATTTGGAGAGCTGCGGGTGAGCGCCTACGGAATGAGGACGGCACGGGGTCCCGGTGCCTCGGAGGCGGTCCAGGTGGCTTCGACGTCAGCCAGCGGTACGGGACGAACGCTCACGCTGATGGTTCCGGCGTCGATCTCATCGACCAGCGACGGCAGTTCTGCCAGATACGCCTCGGTCGATACGGCACCCTGCCCGTTGCCCTGAAGTCGGAAATTGGCGGATCGGAAGGCTGCCGACGGTAGCTCGATGGTGGGGCCGGCCATGGCGCCGATCTGTATCCAGTCCATGGCTCGACTCCGATCGGCCCGGGCTTTGAGCAGGGCCATGATGGCGGAGGCTGCGGGCTCTCCCCACAGATAGTCGATGACGATGTCCACTTCAGCAGCCGCCTCCCCGAGGTGCTGGGCCGACGCCTCAGGATCGTCGACGAGGGCCACGACCTCGTCAGCTCCGACCGCGGGCAGCGCGGCCAGACGTTCAGGATTGCGACCCGCGCCGACAACGCGGGACGCGCCGAGGCGCTTGGCGATCTGGACGGCCATACCCCCGGCGTTGCCGGTGGCCCCGAGGATCAGCACCGACTGGCCCGGCTGAAGGGGAACCCGGCGGCGCAGGGCCACCCAGGAGGACATGGCCGGGTTCATCGCCGCCGCCACCTTGACCGGGTCGACATCCTTCGGCAATACCACCGTTCGTCGCAGATCGACAACGGCCTGATCGGCCATGGAGCCCCAGCTGTCGTCCGGGACGACGAAGTAGACCCGCCGGCCGTCCGGCAGTCGCCCCACGCCGTCGATGCCGGGGATCATGGGGAGAGTGCCGGTGCTGGTGTAGTGCCGGCCCGAGGCGTCGGTACGGACCCGGGGATGCAGCCCCGCGGCCAGAACATCGACGACGGCCTCGTTCGGCCTCTTGGGTTCGGGAGTGTCGTACGCCTCGTATCGAGGGGGGCGGTCGAAAGAACGGACCACCGCGGCGCGCATGCTCATTCGGTTCGGATCTCCAGTCGGGTTCTCTCGCTGGGGCGGCGCCACTGGAAGTGCTGCGATCGTAGGGCCAGGGCGACACGACGCCACGATGCTAGCGAGCCCGTCCCGTCCTCCGACTCTTCATTCCTCCAGGACGAGTTGGCGATCGAGACCCTCGTCGGGAACAGTCGGCGGCACCGGGGCTGTCGCTTTCGAGCTCTGGACGACAACGCGCCGGGAGGGAAGAGTGGTCAGGGCAACGACGGCCGCCGCCAGCAGGACCGCAGCCGCCACCCAGAGGGCCAGTGAGTAGCCGTCGGTGAGGGCCACGGCGGTGTGTACCGAAGTCGGCGCCTTCCCACCGAGAACGTCCGTCGTCCGTCTCGCTGCCAACGTGGCCAGTACTGCGAGGCCGATGGATGCTCCGACCGTACGGGACGTGTTGAGGAGTCCCGACGCCAGTCCGGCATCGGCATGGGGCACACCGGCGGTCCCGGCCACGGTGACGGGAGTGACCGTCAGCCCCATACCGAGTCCGATCAAGATGAACGGGAAGAGAAGATCAGGAACGAAGCTGCTGTTCGGCGTGATCCGCGTGAGCCACAACAGCCCACTCGACCCGACGAGGGTTCCGACGAGGATGAGCAGCCGGGGCCCCACCCGCGTCACGAGACGCGCCGTCACCTGCGCGCCGGCGGCGATCAGCAACGTCTGCGGCAGAAAGGCCAGACCGGCCTTGAGCGGGCTGTATCCGAGCACCCGCTGCATGTAGAGGGTCTCGAAGTACCACGAGCCGAACATGGCACAGAACATGAGGAACATGACCGCGTTGCCGCCCGCCACCGATCGGGAACGGAAGATTCGCAGCGGCACCAGGGGTGCACGCGAGAACCGTTGCTCGATCATGACGAAGGCTGCGAGCAGCACAACCCCCAACGCCAGAGGAAGGAGCACCTGCTGTGACCCCCAGGGGTATCGTTCGGTGCGCACGATGGCATAGACCAATGCCACCAGCCCGCCCGTGACCGTGACTGCGCCGGCCACGTCGAGATGCCTGTGGACCATGTCTGCCCGCGACTCCGGAAGGTAGCGGCGGGCCGCAATCAATGCCACCACACCGACCGGCACGTTGACGAACAGGATCCAGCGCCAACTCAAGAAGTCTGTGAGGATCCCACCGAGCAGGGCTCCGGCCGATGCGCCGGCCGATGCCACTGCGCTCCACACGCCCAGCGCTCGGGCCCGGGCCGAACCCTCGGCGAATGTCGCAGTCAGGATGGTGAGGGTGGCCGGCGCCAGGATGGCGGCGCCCAGGCCCTGCAGGGCGCGGGCGGCGATCAGCCACGTCTGGTTCTGGGCCATTCCTCCGATGAGGCTGGCCACGGTGAAGACGCCCAGCCCGACCAGAAAGAGCCGACGCCGACCGAACAAGTCGGCCGCCCGACCACCGAGTAGCAAGAACCCGGCGAAGGTCAATGTGTAGGCGTTGACCACCCACTGCAGTTCCGATGCGCTGAACCGGAGATCCCGCTGGATCGACGGAAGCGCCACGTTCACGATCGAGATGTCGAGCACCACCATGAACTGCCCGATGCATACGAGCCCCAGCAGGAGCCACTCGGGAACCGATCGTCCAGGCGAAACATCGACGGTGCGTGACCGCCCGGCCGAAGGCGCGACGGCTGAGGTGCTTGCAGTCATGACTCTCCTTCTCCGCCACCGTCAGGATCCGATAGTTCCCGCGTGCGGGGCGCAGCCGCCAGCTCCGAGGCCGGCATTCCCAATGGCTGTACTGAACACGTGTCGTACCGCCCTTATTCCCGTAGCGACCGTAGGTCGACGGCTCTCCGAGTTCTGGCGGTAATCCGACGTCGAAGCCATCGGTTCTTGCGTTCACCCCGATCGGAGAACTCGATGGTCGACCAAACGCAGGATGCGTGCCGGCGACATCAAACCCCCGCTCCCCCCGGTCTCGCCGGTGAGGGGGCCGGCCCCTGTCATGGTCCAGACTGGCGAGCGGCCTCCTCGATGGCCGGCGCGCGCCCGATGCCCGACCCGGACCGCCCTGTCTTACCGTTCGAGAACCCGATGAGCCATAGTGTGCGAATGAACAACGTCGCTGAAGCACGATGACCGTACGCCGAGCAGACCGCTCAGCCGTCGACACCCGCCGGCGACGACTTCCCCTGGTGGTGACGCTTGCGGCCGGAATTCTGATCTGCGCTTGCAGCAGCAGCTCTGGAGCCACGGTCGGTGTGCTGAAAGGCACTGCCTCACCGTGCATCAAGCTTTCCACCTACAACACTTCGCACGCCTGGGCCATCAAGGTGGTCCTCCGCCGCGGAGCGACGGCGATCTCCACGAAGACAGTTCTCGACACGCAGGCAGCCGGCGAGCCGGTGAACACCCCGGTCTTCAGCTTCACCGAGCCACCGGGGTCCTACTCGATCTCGGGGCCCACTCCCAAAGAGCAACCGGTCATGATCAAGGCCGGTACGACCTCCACGGTTGAACTGACCGACCCCTGCACGTGAACCCGACGCCTCCACAGCGGCGGATTCCGTGCTCTTCGGGTTCTGCGGGCGCCATTGCAGGCGGCGGCTGACCACTCGACCCGGCGCCCACTCGATGGGCGGAGAAGCGGGTTGTCCGCGGCGGTTGTTGCCGGTAACGTCCGTTCCTGACGCACCTTCGATCCGGTCGGCGGAAGGCTGAAGGGGGGGTCGAGTGAGACGACGTTGCCGCATTGCCGCGATGGCACTGGTGGTCAGCTGCGTGGGGACTCTCCTGGTAGGTCCCGCAGGGGTTCCACGAGTTGGGGCTGCCACCGCCGGGGCTGGTGCTGCGATCGTAAGCGGGCCCTACCCGACCGGTTCGCCGACCTTCAACGGCACGCTGAACGGCACGAACTTCGATCTCTCCAAGGTGGGCTATGAGCGATCTCAATACTTCCTCTCGGGCACAGCCCACTCGTACGTGCCCCTCAAGCCGCTGACCTCCGACGGCAGGTGGAGCGTAACGACGGGTTTGAGCGCGCCCTATACGACACGGATAGCCGTGTATCGCCCGATCGACCCCAAGAAGTTCAACGGGACAGTGGTGGTCGAGTGGCTCAATGTCAGCGGTGGTGCCGACGACAGCCCGGATTGGACGCTGTCCCACAACGAACTGGTACGGGAAGGCTTCGCCTGGGTGGGAGTTTCCGCCCAGCAGGTCGGTGTCGATGCGGCGAGATCCACCGATCCCTCCGAGTATGCGTCGCTCTCGCACCCAGGCGACAGCTTCTCCTACGACATGTTCTCGCAAGCCGGCCAGGCGGTCCGTGACCACGCGGCGACGATCCTTGGTGGTCTGCATCCCCGCAAACTGATAGCCGCCGGAGAATCGCAGTCCGCCATTCGCCTGATGACGTACATCGACGCGGTGCAGCCCGTCGCCAACGTGTACGACGGGTTTCTCGTCCACAGCCAGTTCGGCACCGGCGCTCCGCTCTCCCAGTCACCGCAACCCTCGTATTCGACCCCGACCCCGACGACGATCCGGAGTGACCTGCGCGTTCCGGTGTTCGAGTTCGAAACGGAGACCGACGTCTACAACAGCAACCTGACCGACCGGACGTTCTATGGAAACCCCAAGCGGTTCCGACTCTGGGAGGTCGCAGGTAGCTCGCACTACGACTACTACGGGCTCAACATCGGACCCAAGGACACCGGCGGCGGTCAGGGCGCGATCAAGAACCTGGCCGCCATGCAACACCAGGGGCCCAGTTCGTTCGGCTGCACGATGCCGGTCAACAGCGGTGGGACCCACTGGGTGCTCGATGCTGCGGTCCACTGGCTCAACCGATGGGTCGTAACCGGTACGCCGCCACCTCAGGCTCCCCTGTTGGCCACCGACCAGACCTCGCCGGTCGTGTTCCAACGGGATGCCGACGGAAACGTCATCGGAGGCGCACGATCTCCGCAGGTGGACGCGCCGGTAGCCGCCCTGACCGGCCAATCCAGTGGCGGTCCGGGCTTCTGCTTCCTGTTCGGCACCACCGTCCCCTTCAGCAGCGCCAAGCTCGCCAGCCTCTACGAGAACCACAGCCAGTTCGTCTCCGCCTGGGCCCGTGCCATTCAACGAGACGTTGCCACTGGGTTCCTACTGCCGCCGGATGCACGTGAGTTGTTGCACTCGGCAGTTGTTTCGCACATCGGCCGCCGGACCCGCTGACCTCCGGCCGTCAGCCCGGCCCGGCGGTACCCGTCAGTCCGACAGCCGCCCGACGAGTACCTCCAGGTCACCCAACGAGCGCAGGGTGTCGTTGAGGTGGGTGCACGTGGAGGTTCCGGTGAGCTCTCGTCGCACCCGGGTCCGGACCTCGCCGATGGGCATGCCGGACAAGCGTTCGGCGCTGGCCACCGCCCCCGGGCACTCCATCCACGGGAGCACATGGGCCTTGGCCCCGATGTCGAGGACCCGGCCGCCTGCGATGTCGAACGAGCCCGACGCGGAGTACTCGTGCACGACCCACTCCGCTCCCTCCTCGTCCATGTGACTGTCACGGAAGTGGACGTCGAAGCGGTGGGCCTCCCCCGTGTCGCCGGGGGCCACCACGTCAAGACGGCGCCGGCGGCGCATGGCGTGGGGAGGGAGAGGCGCCACGTCGTGCCAGGCCATCGGATCGTCTTGCCGCTCGAGCGAGGGGGCCGGCGGTCCCGTCGACACCGGGATCTCGCCGGTGGAGCGGATCGTGACCATCAGGGTGCCCTCGTGGGCCCATCCGGCACAGAGATCATCCTGGGACGCCATCATCAGGGCCAGGCCCGAGGTGCTCCCTGCGTCCTCCGTCTTCCGCCGAGGCTGTTCCAGCGCCCCGCCCCGCTGCGCCGAGTAACCCGAGACCAGGGCGGCACCCGGGAGGTCGTCCAACAACAGGTGGAGCAAGGTGCCGGCGTCGCGCTCGGCCGGGGCACGCCTCGCCGATCCGCGACCGGAAGCCGGGACCGACCGGATATCCGACCAGCTGATCCAGGCCCGGTAGCGCTGGAGACGAGCCGATCGAGAGAACCTGACGGTTCAGGCCGTCGACCCGCAGGGACAGGTCGACCTGCTCCATGACCACCGGCGTGCCGTCTGAAGCCGTCCGGAGGTCGCGCGCCCGGGCGGTCATCACCAGATCACCCCGGAATCCGTCCGGTCGTGCCGTGTCGATGGTGGAAGTCCTGCGGACCGAGCCCGGCCGCCGGTCGACGGAGGCCGGCACGGGATCGCTGGGGCCACTTGCTTCGGGGATGAACAACATGGGTAGCTCGACGATAGCGGTGCGGCACATCACGCCGGCAATTGGCCTCTGGCCAGAACGCCAGCCTTGCGCACCCGAGGTCGCCCGGTCAGGAACGGCGGTTCCGCAACTGGCGTCGGATCCATTCGTCAGCATTGAGCGTGGATTGACGGGCGATTGCGGAGTCCCCCATCATCTCGAACCCGTGGGGTGCCCCTGGGAGCACGTGGAGCTCGGTCGGGACGCCGGCCTGGAGCATCCGCTGGGCGTAGGCGATGTCCTCGTCCCTGAACCCGTCCAGGGACCCCACGCAGACGTACGCCGGTGGAAGTCCCCCGAGATCCTCCGCCCGGGCCGCGGCGGCGTAGCACGGAATGTCGTCGCACCCGTAGAGACTCCCGAGGTACGCCTTCCAGCCGAACGCATTGGAGTGTCGGCTCCACACGTGCAGGCCGTCGAGCCGGCTCGAGGGCGTGACCTGCCGGTCGTCGAGCATGGGGTACTGGAGAAATTGGAAGGCGACCTCTACCTCGCCACGGTCCCGGGCCAGGAGGGCCAACCCGGCGGCCAGGCCCCCTCCCGCACTCGCCCCGTAGAGCCCGATGCACGAGGGATCGATCCCGAGGGCCTCGGCATTCGTCGCCGTCCAATCGAGGGCCCGATAGCAGTCCTCGAGCGGGCCGGGGTAGGGCGACTCGGGGGCACGCCGGTACCCGACGGACACCCCCACCACCCCGGGATCGAGGCACCAGCGGTCGAACAGACCGTCGTACATGGTCCTGTCGCCGATCACGTACCCACCGCCGTGCAGGGCGACGATGCCAGGGAGCGGAACCGATCGATCGACGGGGGCATGCACCCTCACGGGGACCGGGAGGTCACCGGAGTTCACCGCGGGACCTGCATCTCCTCCCGTCTCACCAGATCGGACAGCTCCGGCCCGGGAAACGCCATCTCCCGCATGTCCCGCAGAAGGTTGTCATCCAGGTCGGGGATGGGCATCGCCCGAACCACGTCGGCGATCTCTGGGTCGAGCTGGTCAGGAGGGGTCATCGGCTCACTCTAGATAGCCCACGGGCCACACCCGAGCCGCCGACCGACGGGGCCGGAAACTTCACGACAGACGGGTAGAGAGGCCCTGGTGCGAAGCATGCCGGATACCCCGCAGCAAAGGACGATCCACGATGCTGGGGACCGGCCCGAGCCGTTGCCCCTCTGGAACCGCAATTCGACTCCACACGTGCTGACCCCGCCCTCGGGTCTTTCCGACGGCGACCTGGTGGAAGTGATCGAACGGGCCTGGGGCATCGCCCTGGCTTCACTCGAGTACCGCCCCGTCGGCTTCGGAAGCCACCACTGGGTGGCCACGGACAGCCGCGGCCTTCGTCACTTCGTGACGGTCGACAAGCTCAGCTCGGAATCCCTCGACGGGGGACTTGGTTTCCGTACTCGGGCTGCACCTCCGCACGGCCCTGGCTGCCGCTACCGACCTGCGCGCTTTCGGGTGCGGCTTCGTCGTGGCGCCGCTGGCGACGAGGGCTGGCGAGCCCCTCTTCCCGTTCGGTCGTTTTGCCGTGGCGCTCTATCCGTTCATCGAAGGACAGAGCTTCTCCTTCGAGGAGCCTTTAGACCCGGCCGATCGGGATCAGGTCCTCGCGTTGGTGGCTGCGCTCCACCGAGTGCCGATCGCCGCCATCCGCCCACCGGCGACGGAAGACTTCGCCGTTCCGTGGCTCGACCAGCTCGACCGCCCCACCCTTGGCCGGGCTCCGTCCAGTGGACCGCACGGCGCCGCCGCCTCTCGACTGCTCATCGGCAAGGAAACCGAGATCCGAAGAGTGATTGCCCGCTACCGAACACTCGTCGCCCGATACCTGGCGGACCCTGGTCCTGTGGCGATCACCCACGGTGAGATCCATCCGGGCAACGTGATGATGACATCGGAGGGCTGGGTGATCGTCGACTGGGACACCGCGCGGTCGCCCCGCCCGAGCGGGATCTCTGGAGACTGGCACAAGGAGGTGGACCGGTGCTTCAGGCCTATGCGGACGCCACCGGAACGGTTCCTGACGAGAGGCTCCTCGACCTGTATGGCGTTCGTTGGGACCTGGCCGAAATCGCCTCGTTCGCCGCCGAGTTCCGCAGGTGGCACGAAGATACCGAGGACAGTCGGAAGGCCCTGGAACTCCTGCACTCGGTGGTTGGACGGTTGCCGCCGTAGGTCGATGACGGCAGCGGAGAGCCGGTCTGGACCAGCTCTTGCCAGTGGGTACTGGTGGGCGTATGGTCGCAGTGGCTTCGCTGCGGAAGGAGCAACTATGGCACCCGGTTTTCGTATCGTGTCAGCCCTGGCGGGGGCTTCGGTACCAAATGCGAGTGGGAGACGCGTACGTTTCGCCGCTGCGGTCCTCGTGATCCCGATGCTGTTGGCTCTGGGCGGAGGCGCACAAGCCGGAGCGACGTCGCCCGGCGCCGGTGTCAGGGTGCAGAGCTTCGTGTCCGGTCTCCCCGATGTTCCCCCACCATCCTTCTTTGCCGGCGTCGGTCCTATCGGCCTGGCCTTCAATCGTTTCGATCAGCTGTTGGTATCCGACGCCGCCAATTCTGGCTTCTATTCGTTTGGGCCCTTCGGCTCGACCGCGCCGAGTCCGATCACGACCGGAAACGTGCAAACCGGATTGGCGTTCGGCCAGGGCGGCCAACTCTTCGCAGCCCTCTATCAGGCCGGCGATATCGACCAGGTCGATGCGGGCTCGGGCGCTTTCATCCGCCAGCTCAACCCGCCGGGCACCACCTACCCGTGCATCATCGGCTTGGCCACGGATCCCATCAGTGGCGACCTGTTCTTCGGCCAGACCGACAGCGGCGGAGTCTGCCCGGGCAGCCCTGGCCTTACACGGGTGGAGGACCCCACATCCGACCATCCGACCTTCGTCTCCTACACCGCGACGCCGGGGATCGACTACGTCGAGTTGACCTTCGCACCCGACGGCACCCTCTATGCGGTGCAACAGGGCCCAAGCGGTGCCTGCGCCGTCCGTATCAGCGGCACCAGGTCGGCTGAGCCACCGACCGTCACCACGATTGCGTGCTTCCCGAACTTCGGCGAATTCATAGGGATACAGGCCATCGCCGTCTCGCCGTACCCATTCGGTCAACGGGAGCGTGACCGGCGGCACACCCAACCGACCCCGCTCTTGTTCGTGGCCGGGCCCAGCGGCACGATCACCGAGATCGACCAGTCGACCAACCCACCGACGCTGACGCCGATCGTCACTCTGAGCACCCGGGTCGACGGCATGATCGTCGGCCCCGACTGCAGCCTCTACGCGACCCAGAGTACGGGTATCGACAGAATCGTGGATCCCGGAGGAGCATGTTGCCCGTTCCACCAGCCGACCTGGCCGGGCAGACGTCGGCGGTAGATCCCGAGAGCAATGCGGTGTCGTCGGAAAGGCAAGCTATGGGTGTGCCCGTCGGCTCAGCGGCCCGTCACGTCGTGATCCTTGCGCCGATGCCTCTTGAGATGCACGCCATCGTCACCGCCTTCGGGCTTAGCCCCGACGGCAAGACCGCAGGTGGGCCCTGCACGGGGCGCATCGGGAATTTCGGACGTGACGGCCATTCACATCGGCATGGGACCGACCTCGACCCGGGTGGCGACGTCCGGTCTGTTCGACGACAGGGACCCGGACCACGTGCCCGTCGACCACGTAATGGTGGCGGGGATCTGCGGTGGGCTCGATCCTGGCCTCGAGGTCGGCACCCTGATCAATCCGGAGACCGTCGTCGAGTACGCCAGTGGCACCGCCTACCGGCACACTCCGCCCGGGAACGTACCCCTCGTCGGCAATCTCATGACCACCGAAGAGGCGACTCTCGACAGCGAGCTGAGCCGCCAGTTCTTGGAGCGGGGATGCGTCGGGGTGGACATGGAGTCATCAGCCGTGGCCGAAGTGTGTGAAGCCCATGGCTGTCCGTGGTCCGTCTACCGGTGTATCGGGGACCGGTACTTCGACGGCCTGCTCGACCCGAGGATCCTGGCGCTGACCAACCCCGACGGATCCGGCGACACCGCGGCCATCGGGCGGCTGGTCGCAGCCGAACCCGAGTTGGCGGCGAACCTCGAGCGCCTGACACACGATACGACCCGTGCCGCCCGGTTGGCGGCCGAGGCGGCAGTCCGCGGCTGCATCGCCCTCGACGACCACTGACCCCAGCCCCCCCGTTGGTAGCGGCCTGAGCCGTCCGGCCGAGATCGGGCGGGCCCTCGACGGAGTTCCACCGGCGACGCTCCCGTGGGTAAGGTCGCCGGATGTCCCCTGATGGAAACGGCTCCGGCCCGCAGGATCCTGAGCCCGAAGAGCTGGGCCAACCGCCCGATTCCGAGGCGGTGGCCAGTCGCGCCGCCGGCAGGCCACCGGAGGAGGTTTCCAGTGACAACCCCGAGGCTCAAGCGAAGACGATCCTCGAGGAGTCCGAGGAACGAATCGCGGACGGCGCGCGCAGCGCGGACCCGGTCGATGAGCCGTTTCCGAAGCCTTCGGAGGATCAGCTGGACGAGGAGGGAGCGGACTGAGCTCCGGGCGCCGTCCAGCTCCCTCGTGCTTTCGCTTCGGCGACATCTCGGATCCGTAAACCCACACCCGGTCTCAGGTCTACCGAGGCTGTCCCGAGCTACCGGGTGATCACGTCTCCAGCCCGGTGCCTGAATGCCTGGCGGTACGCCTGGGGACTGGTGTGGACAATCCGGCCGAAGTGCTTTCTCAGGTTCCCCGCGGTGGAGAACCCGCTGCGAGCAGCGACCACCTCGACGGGTAGATCCCTGGTTTCGAGCAGTCGTTGAGCCAGCTTGACCCGTTGGGCCTGTAGCCAGCGATGCGGAGTGGCCCCGGTGGCGGCCTGAAAGCGACGGGCAAATGTCCGGGTGCTCATGGCCGCCCGGGCGGCAAGATCCTCGATCGACAGTGGCTCGTCGAGGTGCTCCTGCATCCACGCCACCGTGTCGGAGAGAAGATCGGACTCGTCCAGACTGGGCAAGGGGCTGTCGATGTACTGGGCCTGTCCGCCGTCGCGTTGAGGCGGCACGACGAGCTGACGAGCCAGCTGAGTAGCGACTTCACTCCCATAGTCCTGACGGACGATATGGAGGCAGAGGTCGATGCCCGCAGCACTGCCCGCCCCGCTGAGGATGTCCCCCTCGTCGACGAACAGCACACCGGCGTCGACGGACAGGCTCGGATAACGACGGGCCAACTCATCGCACTCCGTCCAGTGCGTCGCCGTTCTCCTTCCATCGAGCAATCCCGCTTCGGCCAGTACGAACGCACCGGTGCAGAGCGAGAGCATCCGGCACCCTCTGGCGTGCGCCCGTCGCAGCTCCTCGAACACGGCGTCGGGGATCTGGGAGGGTCGATGGGTCGGGGCCACGATCACCGTGTCCACCTCGGACAAGACCTCCAGTCCGTGGGGGACCAGGATCTGAAAGCCGCCGTCCGATGTCAGCGGAGCCGAGGTGTCGCCACAGATGAAGAGGCGGTACCACGGATCACCGGGCGCCACCCACCGATCGTCGCCGAATATCTCGCACGCCACTCCGAGCTCGAACGGAGTAAATCCCTCGCAGAGGACGATGGCGATGTCGTGCACCTCCCGCTCCGGCGGGCGGTGCCCGTTCCGGGCGGTACCGGTGTTGGCGGGTTTGTCGCGCACTATGTCAATCCTGCCACTTTCGCACGGCGACCGCTTGCTTCACCATTGAAAGGGTGAACACTTCCGATCTCCTCCAGACAATCGCCAGCGGACCGAGCAGCCATGTGCCCCGGCCGGAGCGTCGAGAGCGCCGGAAGGCGATCCGATCGCTGCGTGCACAGTCCACCGGCGCCGGTACCCGGGCGGAGATCCTCCTCCTCTGCCCCGGAGATGCTCCCCGGCTGGAGGTCCGGAGCAATCGCAGCTGGTCCCGAGTGTTGTCCCGCCTGCTGGCCACCTCGCTCGATCGCAGGATCGCGGATGGTCACTCGCCCGAGTCGAGTCTGCTGCTGGCAGCGCGAGCCGGGACGCTGGTGTCTCCGGCCAAGCGCCGGACACTGGCGTTCGACTGGGCCGATCTGCTGACTCGAGCACAAGCACCCCGAGGACCACGTGACCCGCGGCCACCGGTCAACCGGGAGAGCATTCTGGCCAACGAGAGCGAGATCCGACGGCTGATCGACATGCTGGTGTCGCCGACGCCGGGCCGGGTGCGCGGCATCGCCATGTTGAGCTCGCTCATGAGCGACGGAGCAGGGCCTCTGTACAATCCGCACTGCTCCGATGCTCTTCGAGGAGCGCTACTGGAGACAGTCGCACTTCTCGATCCTTCGGCGCTGTGACCCAGGGGGTCAGGCGTCGGACCGTCAGTCGCGAGCGGGGGGTGCGGTCCACGCCGGCATGCATGGTTTCGATCACTCTCGAAGGGACATGCTCTCCACGGTGACGTATCGGGGTCTCTCCGGGGAACGCTGCGAGACCACCAGATCGAAGAAGCCGACCTCGAAGGACGATGCAAAGGGGATCCCGCCCAGGCAAGCCCGTTCCGACGCAGCCGGGCGACGCCGCTTCGAGCGCGCCACCGTCAAGTGACCGATGAACCGCGGCTTCCCGCCACCACCGTCCGGAACGATGGGCCGCGTCGCATCCTCGACGGCGGCGGCCACTTCATCCAGTCCCGACACGGGGATCTGGAGCACCCGGTCACCGCCGGGCCACGCCGTCGCTGGTCCGACTCTGCAGTGGATCGAGTCCGGTAACTCCTTTGCCGCCGTCCGCAGCGCACCGACGAGGTCGGGCACATGGTCGGCTCCCACCTCGCCGAGGAACCGGAGCGTGACATTCCACTCCCCGGGCTCGACCAACCGGAGTCCTTGGGCGGGCTCCAACTCCAGGCCGGACAATCGCTCGAGGGTCAGGCCATCGGGCCATACCGCCACGAACATCCGCACGTCCCATTGTGACCTACGGCGTCGTCCGAAGATACGGCCCGGTGGACTGACCCTTGACACCGTCCCGGGTGAGCTGGGGTTCCGATCCCGACCGGTCAGGACGAGCCTCTCAGAGGAGGGTGTCCTCCCGGCGCACCACGTATCCTTCGTCGTCTTCGACAATGGTCCTGCACCGACTGAGGCCGAGCGCCACGTTGTTCACCACCGGAAGAACGACCGCCAAGGTGCCCACCGTCATCAGGATGATGCCAAGGGTATGGAGATTGATGCCAAGTATGGGACTGGTTTTCATTGCGAAGTCCAGAATGGCACCGGCGGCAATGGCCACGAATCCACCTCGCATGGAAACTCCTTTCCCTCTCGGTGGCTAGTGACAGTACCCGCACCCACCCGTGCCAAAACGTGGCGGCTGGCGTCCCATTCCTGAGTTCGCATGACGGCGACGATTTCGCCCTTCACGGAGCCGAATCAGGGGGTTGGTTCGTGATTCCCCGTTCGGCTATGCCTTCCGCCCGACGATTCGGCACGGCACCAGGGTCTTTTCATCGAGGTGATAGCTGGAACACACGCGGTGGTAGCCATCGGCTACCCAAAGCGGTGTGCCCTGGATCAGTAGCACCGGTGAGAGTTTCGTGCCGTTCTTCACGTTCTCCAGGTCCTTGGCCACCTCCGGGTCATCGGTGTCCAGCAGCGGCAGCCCAGAGGCCCTCAGGATGTCCTTCGAGGCGAAGTGGGCGACGTCCGGCTTCTTCCGGAGGCGCTTGACCAGCCTGGCCGCCTCCTCTTGTCCGACGAGCAGCGACAAGAAGGCGACTGCGGATGGATAGTCCTCGTCGTCCGGCTCATCTTTCCAGTGTTCCGAAGCCACCATGTCCCCCTTCGACCGGGCCGGTCCTAGGTCGGTGGACGGATGTCCATCGGCGCGGCACAGCTTGCACTCCTCCGTAGCTGGAGGATGCGGCCCATCCCCACGGTGATGACGATCACGGCGCCGGTCACTGCCGCGATGAGCAGGACGACGGACGTCGGGGCCTTAGCGTGTGCTCCGAGGAAGTTCACACTCGACTGTTGTGTGTTCTGACCGATGAAGACGATGAGGGCGATGAGCAGAACCACGGCGGCGGCGACCGCCGTCCACGCGGCGCTCAGCCGCGTGCGGGGGTTTCTCCACGGCACCGCTGGGCCGAGGCGACGGTGATCGTAATGATTCACCTCCGGCCTTGGGAGGCGCTCCGGTGGCGGTGGCAGGATTCCCGTACCTCCCCGGTGTTCCGCTCAATGACTGGGTGTCACTCACGCTGGGACCCTACCCCGGCCCCCCTCGGTTTCAACCGTACGGAGCTCCGTCACGCCACTGCGGACCGGGCCCCGGGTGGGTATTCGTGTCGACACCACGCACGACGAGGTCGGACGCGCAGGACCCCCGGCCGAAGCCGGGGGTCCCCACAGAGATCGGACCGGGGGCCTAGATGGCGTCCTTCACCTTCTCGCCGGCCTGCTTCAGGTTGCCCTTTGCCTTGTCGGCCTTACCTTCCGCCTGCATCGACCTGTCGTCGGTGGCCCGACCAACCCGGTCCTTTACGTCACCCTTGGCCGCCTGTGCCTTGTCCTTTGCCTTGTCGACAATTCCCATGACTTGTTCCTCCTTTGGTTGTCTCTACGCGATACCCGGGCGGAACCGAAAGAAACGCCCCGGCTGCACTGGATCCTCAGGGACTGACGATCACCTCGATGCCGACGGCATCCGCGGAGAGGCGCCGCCTGAATTCGCCCACCACGGCGGCCACGCTTCTTCCGGTCCCGTTGCCGGTGACGAAGAGTGCCGCCGTGGCCGTGTCGTCTGGCTCATAGTCCCCCACCGATTGGTACGTGGGAGTTGTGAAGTCGACGGCATAGCCCTCTTCCTCGAGCATCGAGGCCAGGGACGGGACCGAAATTGCCGGACCCTCGTAGCGGATGCTGATCATGGCTCCGGTCCCCAGACGTTGCTCCGGGGCCGAGTCACGAGGGCCGACGGACCCTTCCTCATCATCGGCGCACGAATCCGACGCGATCACCACCGATAGAACTTATGGTTCCCCGCGCTTTCACCGCGCCCGAGGGCCACCCCGATGAGCCAGAACAAGAAGAACACCACGGCCACGATCCACAGCACATGGAGGGCAAATCCAGCCCCGGCAACAATGAGTACCAACAGCAGCGCAAGCAGAATAATCATCTGACCCCCTTGTAGGTTGGGACTGCCGTACCCGGGGGGGCCACACAACTAAACATGGTCGTGGGGAATACAGGGGTTGCCACCATCGCCGCCGGCTCCGAAAGGTGGCCCGTCGGGTGGCGATAGTCGGGCCGTCCGCTGGTCGGGGGCCGGGACCGTAGTGCAAGCCGTGTACCTGGACCTTTACGACCTCATCAATTGTCCATTGACTCCGCGCACCTAGCGTTGCAGGATGAAAAGGAAGTTGGTCCGAGGATCGCTTAAGAGCTTTCGGGCCCAAGGACCGGCATCGTCGGAACCGGTGCCAGCATGGACGGTGGTATCCGGCACTGATCGGATTGACGGTTTTTACTGGTATCGCTTCGGGTGTCAGAAACCGGAGGAAATCAGATGCCTGCCGAGACCGTCCCAGCATCGTCAACGGCAGCGACAGTCCCTCCCCGCGTCACCGTGGCTGACCAATCGTGGAGCCTCTCGAGAAGGTTCGACGACCTTCAGCAGGGTCTCACGGTGGCGCTCGGCATCGTGGAGGACCTCGTACGCAGCCGCATCAGTTCGCTCGTCATCCGAGACGACGACTCATAGCCTCGTCGGCGGGGAGCCGGTCGTGGGCGCTCCCCGATGCCGTTCGACCGGATGGCAGAACGGATCAGTGGTCGGTGGCCACGGGCCCACTGCGGGCCCGGAGCCAGCTCTCCATCACGGGAGCGCTTCGAGCGCCTCACCGTCGAGCACGAGGTCTACGGCGGCAAGATTTTCGTCCAGGTGCTGGAGCGAGGCGGTTCCGGGGATGAGCAGTACGTTCGGAGCACGTTGGAGCAGCCAGGCGAGAGCGACCTGAGCCGGGGTTGCATCCAGTCGTCGGGCCGTCACCTCGACGGAAGGTGCCGTGAGCACCGGGTTCTCGGGATGGAAGGCGGAACCCAGCGGAAAGAACGGGACAAAGGGGACCCCGTCTGACCTACATGCCTCGAAGACATCCTCCCCGGAGACATCAGCCAAGTTGTAGGGATTCTGTACGCACGCCACGTCGATCAGGGACTGAGCGGTCCGGTACTGGTCCAGATCGACGTTGCTCAGTCCGATGCCCCCGATGAGGCCCTCCTGTCGCAGGGCCTCCATGGCGTCCAGTTGCTCGGTGAACGAGGCGTCGGAATCCGGATGACGTCGGAGATTGACGACAGGGACCTGTTCCAGACCGAGCGATGCCAGATTGGCCTCGACCCCGGACCGAAGCTGCTCGGGACTCTGTGCCGCGATCCACTGACCCTGAGCGTCCCGATCTGCTCCGACCTTCGACACGATCACCAAATCGTCGGGATAGGGATAGAGGGCCTCGCGGAGCAGCTCATTGGCCACATCGGGCCCGTAGAACTGGGCGGTGTCGATGTGATTCACCCCCGCGTCCCTGGCCCGACGGAGCACCGACAGCGCAGTGTCCCGATCCTTCGGCGGACCCAGCACACCAGGACCGGGAAGCTGCATGGCACCAAATCCCATGCGGCGGACCGGTCGACCAGCCAGCAGGACGGGTTCGTTCGACATGCGGTCCGGTATACCCGGAACGGGCGTCGATCAGGTTCACCGACCTGATGGGGATGCCAGATCTCAGCTCCGCCGGTGAGTGGGCCGACTGGGTCTCAGCTGGCCCCCGGTGGTTCGAGCGGCTCGCCGTGGTCAGACCGGACAGCGGGTGCCGGGCGCGGGAAGCACACCGTCGACGAAGTAGGTGCTCACCACGGCCTGCATGCAGGGATCGGTCGATCCGTTAAGCAGCCAGGTGTGTCCGTACCCCACGTAGGTGACGAGGCGACCTCCGATGTCCGAAGCGAGCCGCTGGGCGCCGACGTAAGGGGTGTTGGGGTCGTAGGTGTTGCCGATGACCAGCGGTGCGGGGGCGCGAACATGGGAGAGGCGACCGATGGCCCCGCTCGACCCTCCCCAACCGGGACATCCGATCAGGTTGTTCGACACGGCTTCGGCCCCCCCGAGCGGATAGCGGGCCGCCAGCGTACGGGCCAGCCGGGCCGTGGTCGTCCCGTCGGGATGGGCCACGGCGTCGTTGCACGTGATGGCCCACAACGGACCCACCAGCGATTTGGCGTCGAGGTCGGTCTCGAGATCCACAGCCATCGACCGCAGCGGTCCGCCGTCGCCGCCGGCAGCTGCCGTCAACGCGGAGAAGAAACCCGGCGTGAGGCTCGGAGCGGAGAGGTACAGCAGCGTGGCCGTGCCCAGGTCCCCCTCGGTCACCGGCGTGGTGTCGCCCCCGCCGGCCGCAGGCAACGGGTCGGTGGACAGTCGTCGCTGCAGACCCTCGTAGAAGGCCACCGGATCTGTTCCCAGCGGGCAGCCTGGGTAGGCCGCGCACTCGGTCAACACGTGGCGGAGCGCCGTTTCGATGGCCGGGGCCTCGGTCGTGGCGTCAGTGGACAGACTCAGGTTGGCGTCGACCGCACCGTCGAGCACCATGCTCCGGACATGGCCGGGGAACAGCTGCCGGTACACAGACCCGAGAGCGGTGCCGTAGGAGAGGCCGTAGTAGTCGATCCGTTGGACGCCGAGTGCCGCCCTCAGCCGGTCCATGTCGCGAGCCGAGGTCGTCGTGGTGACGGTCGGTAGTAGCGCCGGGTACCGGGAGCGACATGATCGTTCCAGCCCGGAGAACACGCTGACGGCTGCCTCGGTTCCGGCCATGGCGCTGCCCGCCACCGCCGGCGAGGGACCGCACAGCAGAGGCTCGCTCGAGCCGGTACCCCTCTCGTCGAAGCTGACCAGGGTGAACTGGTCCTGCACCGCGGTCGGCACGAGCGAGGCCAGCAGAGGGAGGATGAGCACTCCACTCTCACCGGGCCCGCCGGGGTTGAAGATGATGACCCCCTTGCTGTGAGGAACCGGGTGCTCGATCACGGCCAGCCGTAACGAGCCCCCGCCAGGGTCCTGATAGTCGACGGGGACCGACAGGTGGCCGCATCGGTAGCCCGGCTCGGTGGGGCATCCCGACCAGGCCACAGAAGCCGCCGGGCTGGGTGTCGACGTCGCCCCGGCCTCGACCGGCATCAACGAGATGGCCGACAGGGCCAGAACCCACCCGCAGGCAAGAGCAACCGCCGACCGAGCCCGGCGCCCACTGCGTTCCCCCCGCTCCGGTCGCCGTTCCCCCCTCATCAGTGGCCATCGTAGTGAGTCCGGTCGGCCGGACCAGGTCGAGCGCGTCGAAGTCTGAGGTCGTCGAACGGTTGGCAGTTGGTGGTGACCCACCCCCACGCCCTGTTGGTTGGGCTGCTGCCGAGCGTGTCAGGATCTTCACCGTCGGAAGCTCGAACGAATCGGCAGGTACGGTCCCACAGCGAAGGGCGACAGCAATGGAGCAGGACAACAGCGCAGAGGGCCCCCCGATCGACCAGCTGCGTGAGCGGTACCGGATGGAACAGCAGAAGCGCCTGCGCCCGGAGGGAATGGCCCAGTGGCGGGAGCTGAAGGGCGAGTTCGAGGACCTGGACCGGGATCCGTTCGTAGAACCCGGCTTCACCCGGGACCCGGTGGTCGAGGAGACCACCGTGGTCATCGTGGGTGGCGGCTTCGCCGGGATGCTCACCGCCGTCGACCTGGGCAAGCACGGGATCACCGACTTCCGGATCGTCGAGAAGGCGGGCGACTTCGGTGGCACCTGGTACTGGAACCGGTACCCGGGCTGCATGTGCGACGTGGAGTCGTACACCTACCTTCCGCTCCTGGAGGAGACCGGCTTCATGCCTTCCGAGCGCTATGCCAGCGCCACGGAGATCTTCGAGTACTCCAAGCTGCTGGCCACCACCTTCGATCTCTACCCCCACGCCCTCTTCCAGACCGACGTCACCGGAACCGAATGGGACGAAGCAGTGCAGCGCTGGCAGGTCACCACCAGCCGCGGCGACCGGCTCTCGAGCTGCTTCATGGTGTTGGCCGGCGGCATTCTCCACAAAGCCAAGTTGCCCGGAATACCCGGCATCGAGAAGTTCGAGGGAAAGGCCTTCCACACCAGCCGCTGGGACTACGGCTACACGGGAGGTGGTCCCACCGAGCCCATGGACGGCCTGACCGGCAAGCGCGTCGGCATCATCGGTACCGGTGCCACCGCGGTGCAGGTGGTGCCTCAGATCGCCCGCGTGGCCAAGGAGCTCTACGTCTTCCAGCGGACCCCGGGGGCAGTGGGCGTGCGCAACCAGCAGCCCACCGACGTCGAGTGGTTCCAGAGCCTCGAACCCGGTTGGCAGAAGGAGCGGATCATCAACTTCACCCAGGCGGTCACCGGCGCCCAGCCCGAAGTGGACCTGGTGGGCGACGGCTGGACCGAGGTGATGTGGGTCGACACGCAGAGGACGGCGGCATCGGATGAGGAGGCCGAAGCCCTCGAGCGATCCGACTTCGAGACCATGGAGGCCATCCGGCGACGGGTCGACGAGATCGTCGAGGACCCCGAGACGGCGGAGAAGCTGAAGCCCTACTGGGGCAAGCACTGCAAACGGGTCTGCTTCCACGACGACTACCTGCCGGCGTTCAACCGGCCCAACGTCCATCTCGTCGATACGAATGGACGAGGCGTCGACGAGCTGACGACGCGCGGTCCGGTGGTGGACGGCGTGGAGTATCCGGTGGATCTGCTCATCTACGCCTCAGGCTTCGAGGTCACCACGGACCTGTATCAGCGGTTGGGCTTCGATCCCCGGGGCCGCGGCGGAGTCATGCTCTCGGAGCGGTGGGCCAAGGGTGCCCACACCCTGCACGGGGTGCTGGCCAGCGGGTTCCCGAATCTGCTCCTCATCAGCCTCGTCCAGGGTGGGTTCGGTACGAACTTCTCGCACCTCCTCTCGGAGTCGGCCAAACACGTGGCGCACATCGTCGAGACCTGTATCGAACAGGGGATCTCCGTAATAGAGCCGGAGGAAGCGGCCGAGGACGAGTGGCTCTCGGTGCTCCAGGGCGTCGGCGCCACCGGGGCCCGCTACTTCCTGAGCTGCACGCCCAGCTTCTACAACAGCGAGCAGCAGGCCATCGATATCCGTGCGGCCCGCAATCTCACCTACTCCGGAAGTCTCCTCGACTACATCGGCTACCTCGAACGCTGGCGTCAGGAGCCCGACTTCACGGGCGTCAAGGTGCAGCGGGCGAAGGCCGTCGAGACGGGGTAGTTGGCTTTCGGGAGCGATCTCGATCTCCGGAAGTCACGAACCCTCGCACTCGCGTCGGATCGAGCTCTGAGTTGACATGAATCATCGAGCTTGAATACATCACTAACAGATGTATATGATCTTGATATGAAATCAACCGACCTCTTCCTCCTGGGGCGACGGCTCATGAAACTGGCCGAGCAGGGGCTGCCCGGACAGGGCATCAACAACAGCGCCCGGCTGGTTCTGATCGACATCGGCGCCAATCCCGGGAGCTCGATCAGCGAGATCACCGCTCGGACCGGCTACCCGCAGAGCCATGTCTCGACCTCGGTGAGCAGGCTGCGGGAGTTCGGCGCCGTGCGCACCGAGCCCGACCCGCGTGATCGACGTCGCACCCTGGCGTGGATCGTGCCCGAGGTCGTCCAGCGAGCCCGCAGTCGGGTCATCTCCACGGTGGACGGCACCATCGCCGAGGCTCTCGGTCATCCGCCAGAGTCCGAGCTGGCGGAGGTCGTCGGCGCCCTCGAGATGCTGGTCCAACGGTTCGAGCCGCTGGGCGGCCCGCACCTCTCCGAAGAGGCGTCATGATGCTGACAGGTGCCGTCTCGACCACCCACGACATCATCTGGATTGTGCTCGCCGCTTTGTTGGCCATCCGGATAGCTATCGGCGTGAGAAGGAAGAACCGACGCCGATCGGCGAGCACGCCGGCCCCTGCGGCCAGTCCTACGGCAGCACCGTCGGCTGTCAATGCCATCCGGCCGGTGGCCGCACCGACCTTGCTGGATCGCTCCGTGATCCTCGAGGTACGCGAACTCACCGTGGCCTACGGTCCCAAGGTGGCGGTCGACGGAGTGAGCTTCGACATCCGCTCCAGCGAGATCTTCGGACTGCTTGGTCCGAACGGGGCCGGCAAGACCACCACCCTGAGCGCCATCGAAGGGCTGCGCCAACCCCGTTCGGGCTCCGTCCTACTCAATGGGGTCGACATCGTGCGACAGCCCGCCCTGGCCAAGGCCCAGATGGGCGTGCAGCTACAGACCACTGGATTCCAGTCCGAGTTGACCGTGCGGCAGGTGGCCCGCCTCTACGCCGGCCTCTACGGTGTGACCATCAGCGAGGCCGACCTCGACCGGGCACTGGCCGACATCGGCCTCGGCGGCGAGCTGGACCGGACCACCAAGCAAATCTCCGGGGGCCAGCAACAGCGACTTTCGCTGTTCGTGGCAGTGATCCACGATCCCACCCTCCTCCTCCTCGACGAGCCCACCACCGGGCTCGATCCCCAGTCGCGCCGCCACCTGTGGGCGCGCATTGAGCGAATCCGGGCTGAAGGCGGGAGCATCGTGCTCACCACCCACTCGATGGAGGAGGCCCAGGCGGTCTGCGACCGGGTGGCCATCATCGACCACGGTCGGATTCTGGCGATCGACACCCCCGCCGATCTCATCGCCCAGCACCGAGACGATCCACTCGTCCGGGCCGCTACCCGCGGTCAGGTGACCCTCGAGGACGTGTTCATCGGACTGACTGGGAGTGAGATCCGTGACTAGCACCACCGCACCGCCCACAGTCCAAGCCCCGCACGCCGCGACCGTGCTGGCCGCCCTGCTTCGGGCGGACCTCGTGGTGCTCACCAAGAACAAGATGCGCATGCTGCTGAGCCTGCTCCTACCACTGATCATCCTGTCCACGACCAGCTCGTCCAAGGCCACCCGGAGCTTCGGCGGGGCGGCCTTCATCCTCGGCCTGGCCATCACGGCTGGGGTCGCCGGGACCTCGATCATGGGCTATGCCCCTATGGCCGCCCGCGACCGCGACAACGGCGTGTTTCAGCGTCTGCGGGTCTCGCCCGCCCCGAACTGGGCGGTGATGACGAGCCGACTCTCGGTGCAGATGGCCTCCAACTTCGTCATCGCCCTCGTGGTGCTGATCCTGGGCGACGACATTCACCACCTGTCCCTGTCGGCGGGGACCTACTGCCTCGTCCTCTTGGTCTCCGTGCTGGCCTCGGCCGTCTTCCTGTCGGTGGCCCAGGCGCTGGTAGGCCTGATCAGGTCGGCCGACACTGTCCAGGCGTTCGGACGTCTCCTCTACATCGGGCTGATCATGCTCGGACTCTTCGGCGCCTCCGGAGAGCTCGGCAAGTTCTGGGACACGGTGTCGAAGTGGACCCCGGTCGGAGCACTGATGAAGGTGTTCGCCGGCGTGGTCGGGACCTTCGATACTCAGGACTGGCTATCCCTGCTCGCCTGCTTCGGCTATGTGGTTTTGCTCACCTCAGTCGGCATCTATTGGTTCCGCTTCGACGCCCAGTAGCGGTACCGCCCCCTGACGAAATCTGGCGCAGCTGAAAGGCCGGTAGCCCTGCGAAAGGAGCTGGCCGATGCCGGCTTCGACGTCGGGGCGGCCCCATCCACTTCCACCTGTCCAAGCGACACGAGGTCGCGCCATCGGTGCCGACCATCTGGCGGGTGCTCCGGGCCCGGGGCTTTGTCACGGTGCCAGGAGCGAGTCGCTCCTGGCGGATGTGTCCCCTGCTGAGATCATTAGTGCCTCACGCGCCAAGTCCCCGAAGGCGGATCACACCTCCGGGGACTTGAGGCTCACTGAGGTCATTGAGGGTCAAGCGTCGCGGTGCGCCATCCGCATCGATGCTGCAGCCAAGACGATTGCGGCATAGGCGCCGAGGACAGCAATAGCAGCTCCTGGCCTCAGAAGGCCCACTGAGTGGTTGACCGTGACGGCGGCCTCGAGTGCGGTGCCAGGCAGGTACTGGCGGAGGCCGGCCGGGAGGAACTGGCCGAGCACTGCTCCTCCCACGATGACTAGCACCAGTGCAGTCGTTGCCCCTGCTGTGTGTCGGATGAGGGCGCCGAGGCCAACCCCGAGGATGGCAACGAGGCTCACCGCCAGGGCAGCGAAGACCAGGGCCCGCAGCACGCCGGGAGACCCGAAGGACACTTGCAGGTGCTTGCCGGCAAAGATCTGCTGACCGACCTCGAAACTGACCACGGCGGCCAGCAACGCCACCGGGAAGGCGAACGCCGCGGAAACCGCAGCTTTGGCTACCAGTACGAGTCGTCGGGTGGGTGTAGCGGTGAAGGTGGACCGGATCATCCCCGTCGCGTACTCGGCAGTAACAGTACGCACGGCGAGTGCTCCGAGCAGTACGGCGCCGACCAGAAAGAATCCCCCCAACGAGCAGGCAGTCGGGTCGAACGTGGCTCGCTCTGCAGCGGTCATGGTGGCCCACTGGCCGGCCTGGGAGATGCAGAGAACGGCACCCAGGCCGATGGAGACGGTGACGGCGATAACCGCTGTCCGCCAGGTGGAGGGCAGCGTGCGAAGCTTGGTCCACTCGGACCTGAGAATTCTGCTGGTCGGAGCCGTTCGTACTCGTGGGGCCGGCGGTGTGAAGCGAATCGCATCGATGGTGTGGGTCGCAGTGCTCATGTCAGATTCCTTTGCTCGAGGCGGCCAGCTGGCCGGCGTGGTAGTCGGTTTCATCCTTGGTCAAGTCGAAATACGCCTCCTCGAGCGTCGACCCGAGTGGGGTCAGTTCGACGAGGGTGATGTCGTGAGCGGAAGCGGCTCCGCCGATGGCGGCAGCGTCCATGCCGGTCACGACCAAGGCGCCGTCCGATCCGCACTCGATCAGGGCTCCGCGTTGGGTGAGGGCCTCGCCCAGGTCGGCCTGCTCCAAAGCCCGGATCCGGACACTTGGGGCCGTGTGGCGGTTGATGAACTCGTCGGTACCGGCGTCGGCGATGATGCGGCCCCTGCCGATCACGATCAGGTGATCAGCCGTCTGGGCCATCTCGCTCATCAGATGGCTGGAGAGGAAAACCGTGCGGCCTTCTGACGCCAGCGACTTCATCAGGTTGCGGATCCAGAGGATGCCCTCGGGGTCGAGGCCGTTGATCGGCTCGTCGAACATCACCGTCTCGGGGTCGCCGAGGAGGGCGGCGGCGATGCCCAGCCGCTGATTCATACCGAGCGAGAAGGTTCCGACCCGCTTTCCCGCAACGTCGCTCAGGCCCACGATGCCGAGCACTTCGCTCACCCGGCGACGCGCGATGCCGTTGCTGTCGGCCAGCCACATGAGGTGGTTGGCGGCACTGCGGCCGCCGACGATGGCCCCGGCGTCCAAGAGCGCCCCGACCGACCTGAGCGGATCAGCCAGCTGGTGGTAGGGCCTGCCGTCCACTCGGACTTCTCCCGAGGTCGGGGAGTCCAGGCCCAGGATCATCCGCATGGTGGTCGACTTGCCGGCCCCGTTGGGCCCGAGGAACCCGGTCACCTGCCCGGGCTTGACGGTGAAGGAGACCTGGTTGACCGCTACCGTCTTGCCGTAGCGCTTGGTCAGGTGGTTTGCCTCGATCATGGTGCTTCCTTTCCTCGATCTTCTCGGTCCTGGAGGCAGCCTGCGCCCGCTGCCTGAGGTGCCGCTGACGTGGCCCTGAGGTGGGCGAGTCAGCTCATCACGCCGTCTCTGGTCATCGGTCGTACCGTGTGAGCGTGGAAGTGAAGCTCTTCGGCGAGTTCGAGGTGGTCAGAGGGGGTGTGGTCATACCCGTTCGTGGAGCCAAGCAGCGGGCCCTCCTGGCTCTACTGGCCCTCAACCGAGGGAGTCCAGTCAGCGCCGATCGTCTGATCGACCAGCTCTGGGGCGACGGGCAGACGGCGAAGCCGGCCAACGCCTTGCAGGCCCAGATCGTTCAACTGCGCCGAACCCTCGGAGCCTCCGCCATCGTCACCTCCGAATCCGGCTATGCCCTCGATATCGCTGCCGCTGACCTGGATGCAGCCCGATTCGAGGAGTTGGTGGCCGAAGGGCGCCGCCTGAGCACTGAAGGCGAGGTGGCCCGGGCGTCCGCGGTGCTCGGTGACGCCCTCCGGTTGCGGCGCGGCGAGCCCCTGTCGGAGTTCGCCTATGCCGGCTTCGCCGACGCCGAGCGGGCCCATCTGAACGAGTTGGCCCTGGTGGCCACCGAGTACCGAATCCAAGCAGACCTGGACGTTGGCCATCACAACGAGCTGGTGGGCGAGCTGGAAGCGCTGTGTCGGGACCAACCTCTACGCGAGCGCCTCTGGGAGCTGCTCATGCTGGCGCTCTACCGGGCGGGACGCCAAGCCGAAGCGCTCCGGGCCTACACCGAAATCCGCGACCGACTGGTCGACGAGCTCGGGGTCGATCCGGGCTCGGGCCTCCGCCAGTTGGAAACCCGCGTCCTCGACCACGACCCGTCCCTCGTGGCCGAACAACCAACGGCGCCCCGTGCGCCGGCAGTGCAGTCGGTGCAGTCGGTGCAGTCGGTGCAGTCGGTGCCGGGCAACCTGCCCGAACCGCTGGGCAGATTCCTCGGGCGTGACGCCGAACTGGAGCAGGTGGGCGAAGCGATTGCCTCCAGTCGCTTGGTCACCCTGATCGGACCCGGTGGAGTGGGCAAGACCCGTCTGGCCGTCGAGGCCGCGGCCCGCTTGCGGGAACAGCACCCGGGCGGCACCTGGCTGATCGAACTGGCTGGCGTCACCGATCCCGAAGGGGTCGCCCCGGCCGCGGCCGGCACGCTCGGAGCCGTTCGGCCTGCTCTGACTGACGCTCAACCCCCCGGATCGACGGCCGAACTCATCGCCCGCCACCTCGCCGGCCGCTCGCTCGTGGTCGTCCTCGACAACTGCGAACACGTCATCGACGAGGCTGCGATCCTGGCCCACACCCTGGTCGGAAAGGTACCCGGTCTTCGCCTCGTGGCCACCAGCCGCGAGCCACTCGGTGTACCCGGCGAGATCCTCATACCCATAACCGGGCTGGCATCCACCGCCGCCGTCGAGCTCTTCGTGGATCGTGCTCGTGCCGTCCAGCCGGGCTTCGAAGGCGAGGGCCCGGCCGAAGCCATCATCGACGGCATCTGCCGACGACTCGACGGCCTCCCTCTGGCCATCGAGCTTGCTGCCGCCCGCCTTCGAGCCCTCTCGTTGTCGACGCTGGCCGAACGGCTCGGTGACCGCTTCGCGCTGCTCACCCGCGGCGCCCGCACCGCGTTGCCCCGCCAACAGACGCTGCGTGCCGTCGTGGACTGGAGCTACGACCTCCTGTTCGAAGACGAGCGGCGGCTGTTCGCCCGGCTGTCGGTGTTCGTCGGCGGCTGCGAGCTCGAAGCCGTCGAGGCCGTCTGCGCCGACGACGAGCTCGCGGGCGACGACCTCCTCGACATCATCAGTCGGCTGGTGGACAAGTCCCTCGTCACGGCCCCGACACCCGGCGAGACCCGGTTCACTCAACTGCAGACGTTGTTGGAGTACGGCACCAGCCGGCTCGACGACTCCGGCGAAGCCGACACCGTTCGCACCAGACACGCCGCCTACTACCGCCGCTTCGCCGAGAACGCCAACCAACGCCTACGAGGTGCCGGAGCGCCCGAGTGGAGCGAACGCCTGACCCCGGAGTTGGGCAATCTGAAGGCTGCACTCGATTGGCATCTGGGTACCGGGAACATCGATGCCGCGCTCTCCATGGTCTCCGGAATGGCCTGGCTGTGGTTCGTCAACAGCGATTTCGCCGAAGGCGCCCGTTGGCTGGCCAGTGTGCTGGGCGCCGAAGGGGAGCGCCGCGCCGAGCTGCATGCCAGCGCCCTCGTCTGGCACGGTTACTGCGTCGGCATGTCGTTCAGCCCGGCGGTGGGCGTCGCCGAATGTGAAGAGGCGATTGCCGTCTTGAGGCCGGGTGGCGACCCTGTTCGCCTGGCCGAGGCGCTCCTGCTCGGAGCGTCGATACTGATACGCGCCCACCAATTCAGCCGGTCGCTGGCGGCGTTGGCGGAAGCACGGATGCTGCTCGGCCCTGATGACCAACGGTGGCTGCTCGGAACACCCGACACGATGGAGACGCAGATGCTGCTCGGGCCTCACGAGCACGGGTGGCTGCTCGGTACACACGACATGTTGGTCAGCTGGAATCTGGCGTCGTTCGGGCGTCTCGACGAGGCCGAGGCAGCGGCCCTTTCCAGCGTTGAACGCTTCGACGCAGCAGGTGAAGTATTGCTGGTGGTCAACGCACTGAACGCTCTCGCCGGAATTGCCGCGGCAAAGGGCGATTTCGAGGGCGCGTCAGTAGCCTACGAAGCGCTGTTGGAACGGTGCCGGGCTACCGGTCAACACCCCTACCTGCCTTTCTGCCTCGTCTCTTTGGCCGGTGTGCGGGCCAGACAGGGTGACGCCGCCGCCGCAGACCATCTCTACCAAGAGGCCATCGGGTGCTGCTACAACCCGTGGCTCTCGGCCGATGCCATGGTCGGCCAGGCGGCCGTCGCCCGTCACCTCGGTGAACTCTCACGGGCGAGAGGTTTGCTCGACACCGCCGCGGAGCGTTACCGGGACGCCGACCTTCCCGCCGGCCAAGCCCGTGTGCTGGCGGGCCTGGCCTGGTGGGCCATCGGTGCAGATCAACCCGCCTCTGCAGTCATCTTCGCCACAGACGCTGTCAGAGCCGCAGAGGCAATCGCGGATCCCGAATCCCAACTGCTTGCCGATTCCGCCCTGGCCGCAGCCAACGCCATCGCAGACCCCACTCAGCGCAACACCGAGGACTTCGTGGCGTTGGCCCACCAGCGAGCCTCAGGTCTCTCACATCGCTCCCTCACCGACGAGCCGGATCTGGTGGCCCTCGCCAGTCGGCTCACACCCACCGAGGCGTGAACCAGTAAGGCCGAGTTCTCTTCGCGCAGGCCCTCCCCAGCCGTGGCGCCGGCACCTCAGCACCGCCTCAGGGCGGCCTCAGGTCACAAGCGCAACCTGATAGTCATGCATCCCGACCCAGAACGGGCCAACCCCCGCCGTGGCCCGTCGGCCTCTACCTCTGCTGGCCCTGCGGTCGAGGACCACGGTCGGGTGGTCACAGCGACCTTCCAGGCCGCCGCCTTCTATCGCCAAGCACAACAGGCCTCCGACGCGTCCGTCATCGTAGAGGCGCTCCGTCGCGCCGTCATGGCCGATCCGGGCTTCGGGCTCGCCGTCGCCGATCTCGCCGCCATCACCGAAGCACCCCCGAGTCCCACCGGTGGCCGCCCGATGAGCTGGGAACGCCATCACATCGAAGTGGTGCGCACCGCGTCCGCCGGCAACGTCAGTCGAGCCACCGATCTGCTCCGCGAACATCTCGCCGGCGTCGGATGCGACCCACTCGCTCTGCGTATCGTTATCAACCTCCGACGGCGCACAGCAACCCGGGATGGGCTCGAGGACTTCAGCGACCAGCGATCCGGCTGCCATCGTGCCCCGAGGGAGCCCCTGCCATGACCGTCCCAGGCGTGCAAGAGATACGCGTCACTTCGATGGCTATGCCGTTAGCGGTGACTGCGGGGAGCCTGGTGCAGGGCCTCGGCAATGGATCGGGCCATGTCTCGTTGGGAAGCCAGACGGGACTGGTCGAAGTAGTCCTCTCCCGCTTTCTCTGCTCGCGCCCCACGGCATTTCGGAGCGGACTGGGGCGCCCCTGGACCATGACGACCGGGACGCCGATCGTGGGAAGTGACTGCACCAGGTCCATGACGGCCAGTTCAGACAGCAGTGCTTCCTGGGTGGCCGATACCCCTCGCAGGGTCCGTACGACATCTCCGGGCGAGTAGTCCGGTGAGCGAAGGAGACTGGCCACCAATCCACGGGCGATCGAACCGTGGGTCTCATCGGTGGTCACCCCTCCGAAGGGGCTGTCGCATCGAGGCTCAACCAGTCCTAAGAGATCCCGGGGTGTCGCAGTCAGTTGCTGGCCTTTTGTTGGTTCTACTTATGGGCCTTGACCTGAATATCTAGGTGACCATCATCGTGGTTGTTGGCTATGTTGCTGGTGCAACTATCGATTCAAGCCTCTGACCGGGGCTTTTGGCGCGCTCGGCAGTGCCTGAGTTCATGAGATAAGCCACACCTGCAGGTTCGGATGTGTCAAGACATAAGCGACACCGAGCGGGAGGGTCGCTTCATGGACAAGGGCCGATTTGTGATCGAGACGCACCTGCGGACAGGCCGGCCGATCGCCGAGCTGGCTCGGGCCTACGAGATGGACCGCAGCTGGCTCTACCGGCGCCTGGCCCGTCAGCGACGCGAAGGGGAGGCCGGACTCGAGCCGCGTTCCCGGCGACCCCACCGATCGCCGGGCCGGATCGTCGACCTCTACGAAGAGGAGATCGTGGCCCTGCGGAAGGAGTTGGCCGATGCCGGTTTTGACGCCGGAGCCGACACCATCCGCAGCCATCTGGCCCGCCGCCACCCCGACGTCCCTTCGACCTCGACCATCTGGCGGGTGCTGAAGGCCCGGGGCTTTGTCACACCCCAGCCCCACAAGAGGCCAAAGAGCTCCTATACGCGCTTCTGCGCTGAGCTGCCCAACGAGTGCTGGCAGGCCGACGTCACCCATGTCGAGGTGGCCGACGGGGTGGTCTACGAAGTGCTGAACATCATCGACGACCACTCCCGACTGTGCGTTGCCAGCAGGGTCTTCGTGTCCACCCACTCTTCTGACGTGGTGCGGACTTTGCACAGAGCCGCAGGCCAATGGGGCTATCCGGAGAAGCTCTTGACCGACAACGGAGCCATCTTCACCGCGTCCAAGGGCGGTGGGGTGGGTGACATGGAAGCCGAGCTGCTCTCGCTCGGCATCGCCTCCAAACACGGGCGTCCCTACCATCCCCAGACTCAGGGCAAGGTCGAACGCTTCCATCAGACCATGAAGAAGTACCTAGCCAAACAAGACCCGGCCACCACCAAGAAACAGCTCCAGGGCCAACTCGACCGCTTCGTCACCTCATACAACACCGTGCGCCCGCATCGAGCCATCGGCCGTCGCACGCCGGCCGAGGCGTTCGCGGCGAGGGACAAGAGCCATCCTCTCGGCCCGAAGATCGACAGTGCCGGATACCGGGTCCGCAATGACAAGGTCAACAAGAACGGCACGGTCACGCTCCGCTACCGGGGACGCCTCCACCACATCGGGGTGGGACGGCCCTATGCCGGCTGGCGCGTCGTGCTGTTGGTGGCCGGGCGCGAGGTCAAAGTCCTCGGAGCCGACGGGTCACCGCTCCGAAAACTCACCCTCGATACAAATCAGGACTACCAGCCCATGCCCTGAGCTGGTCGTCTACGATGTCGCGCGACATCGTTGCTTATGTCGCGCGACATCACACGGCGCGCTCGGCAGGATTCGAACCTGCAACCTTCTGATCCGTAGTCAGATGCTCTAGTCCGTTGAGCTACGAGCGCCCGGTTTGTCCTCCCCGTGTTCAACAACGCCGACCGCGACCGCAAGAGCAGCGATGACCGACAAGCTGAGCAGGGAAGGCTCACAACACTAACCGACCCGGCAAACCCCCATTCAGGCGTCCCTGAAGTGCCACAACGGCTGGCACCGCCCACTCTGGGCACCGCCGATTCACCGCGCCACGTCGGGCCCCGACGTCCGGCCGACTCCCACCCGAAACTCCACCCGCCGGCCCAACCCACCTGCTTCTGACGGAGCGTCAGATAGGATCGCCCCATGCCCGCCGACGCACCTCTCCATGGCATTCGCATCATCGAGTGCTCCGCCCTCGGGCCCGCCGCCATCACCATGCCCCTGGTCGACCTCGGCGCTGAGGTCATCAAGGTCGAGCCTCCCGCCGGCGACTACATCCGCGAGATGACCTGGCCCATCGTCGAGGGCGTCTCCCTCATGCACCTCCACATCAACCGGGGCAAGCGCAGCATCGTGATGGACCTGCGCAACGAAGAGGACGTCGCCACCTTCAAGGAGCTGGCCAAGACCGCCGACGTGGTGGTCGAGGCCATGCGCCCCGGCGGCCTGGCCCGGCGGGGCGTGGGCTACGACGACCTGCGCGCCATCAATCCCCGCCTCGTCTTCTGCACCATCTCCGGCTACGGCATGACCGGCCCCTACCAGAACCTGCCCGCCCACGGCGTGGCCTTCGACACCTGGGCCGGCATCGTCACCCCCCAGGTCAACGAGGACGGCTTCGCCTACCTCCCCGAGCACGCCTCCATGGGCATCCACGCCGGCCCCCTCTACGGGGCACTCGGCATACTGGCCGCCGTGCTCCGGGCCCGGACCACCGGCGAGGGATCCTTCCTCGAGGTGGCCCAGTCCGACGCCGCCGCCGCCATGGACTGGTACCGCAGCGAGACGTGGCGCGCCTACGAGCGACCCGAGTCCGAGGTGACCGGAAACAAGGCCGACGACTACGAGCGACGCGAGCCGGGCACGGCCGGAATGATCGAGGGCGTCCGCTACCAGGTCTACGAGGCCAAGGACGGCCGGTACGTCCTGTTCATGGCGTCCGAGCAGGCCTTCTGGAAGAACTTCTGCGAGGCGGTGGGGCGCCCCGAGCTGTTCGAGAAGTGGCCGGGTTCCAAGTACGCCGACCATGCCCGGGGCAATCTCGAGCTCCGCGCCGAGCTGCGTGACATCTTCCGCACCCGGACCGCGGTGGAGTGGATCGACTTCGGCACCACCGCCAACTTCCCCGTGGCACCGGTCAACTCCCCCCGGACGATCGCCGAGGACCCGCAGTTCCACAACCGCTTCTCGTGGTTCCCGGTCGAGCAGTTGGGGGCCGAGCAGCTCGGGACGCCGCTCAAGTTCGTGGGCGAGGAGCTGCCCGCCCCGTTCCATGCCCCGACCGTGGGCCAGCACACCGACGAGGTGCTCCGGGACCTACTCGGGTGGGACGACGCCCGCATCGCCGAGTCGCGGGCCCGCGGCGGCCTTGGAGGAAAGGCCACCGGGGACGCGGGCGCCGGCCCAGGGCCGGCCAAGTGACGGAGCGTTAGGCTCCCGGACATGACACCAGTCAAGACCCGTCTGCCCGCCATCCAGGGGTGGTTCACCCTCGACGACGAGGCGCCGGCCCTGCTGGGCAGCCGCTGTACCTCCTGCGGCAACTTCGCCTTCCCCAAGGAGAGCTTCTTCTGCCGCAAGCCCGAGTGCCAGGGCCGTGAGTTCGACGAGGTGCCGCTGAGCCGCACCGGCACGATCTGGTCGTACACCGACGCCGGCTACCAGCCGCCCGAGCCCTACGTGGCCGCCGACCCCTACGTCCCCTTCGCCATCGCCGCCGTCGAGCTGGCCGCCGAGCGCATGGTGGTCATGGGCCAGGTGGTCCCCGGCGTCGGCGCCGCCGACCTGCACGTGGGCGACGAGGTCGAGCTGGTCCTCGACACCCTCTACGAGGACGACGAGCACGAGTACGTGGTGTGGAAGTGGCGCCCGGTGGGCGGCACCCGCGCCTCGGACGGGGCGGCAGCCCGTGCCTGACGACAAGCGCATCGCCGTCCTCGGCGCCGGCATGCACCCCTGGGGCAAGTGGGGCCGAAACTTCGTGGAGTACGGGCTGGCCGCGGCGGGGGACGCCCTGGCCGAGGCCGGCCTCCCGTGGACCGACGTCCAGTACGTCGCCGGCGCCGACACCATCCGCAACGGCTACCCCGGCTTCATCGCCGGCGCCACCTTCGCCCAGGCCCTCGGCTGGACCGGGGCCCGGGTCTCGTCGGCCTACGCCGCCTGTGCCTCGGGGGCCCAGGCCATCAACAACGCCCGGGCCCAGATCCTGGCCGGGTTGTGCGACGTGGCCCTCGTGGTCGGGGCCGACACCACGCCGAAGGGTTTCTTCAAGCCGGTGGGCGGCGAGCGCAAGGACGACCCGGACTGGCTGCGCTTCCACCTGATCGGTGCTACCAACCCCACCTACTTCGCCCTCTACGCCCGCCGGCGCATGGAGCTGTTCGGGGCCACCGAGGCCGACTTCGCCGCCGTCAAGGTCAAGAACGCCCAGGCAGGACTCGAGAACGTGAACGCCCGCTACCGCAAGGCCGTCACCGCCGAGGAGGTGCTGGCCTCACCGATGGTGGCCGACCCGCTCCGCCTGTTGGAGATCTGCGCCACCTCCGACGGCGGCGCCGCCCTCGTCCTCACCAGCATGGAGTACGCCCGCCGGCATGCCGGCACCGACGACCTCGTCACCATCGACGCCGTGTCGACGGTCACGCCCACCTTCCCTCAGACCGTTCTGGACATGCCCGGGATCACCACCGACTCCGCCGCCACCGCCGACTCGGTCGGGCCCACCTTCAAGCAGTCCGTGGCCCTGGCCGCCTACGAGGAGGCCGGCATCGGTCCCGAGGACGTCGACCTGGCCGAGGTCTACGACCTCTCCTCGGCCCTCGAGCTCGACTGGTACGAGGACATCGGGCTGTGCAAGGAGGGCGAGGCCGAGCGTCTCCTCCGCGACGGCGACACCACCATCGGGGGCCGTGTTCCCGTCAATCCGAGCGGCGGGCTCTCCTGCTTCGGCGAGGCCATCCCGGCCCAGGCCATCGCCCAGGTGTGCGAACTGGTCTGGCAGCTGCGGGGCCAGGCCGGCGCCCGCCAGGTGGAGGGAGCCCGGGTCGGCATCACCGCCAACCAGGGGCTGTTCGGCCACGGCTCCTCGGTCATCGTCAGGCGCTAGAAGCGGCCAGACTCACTCGTTGACCAGGACGATCTTCCCGAACTTCCCCCCGGCGGAGAACTGCTCGTAGGCCTCGGCGGCGCGGGCCATGGGGATGCGTTCGGCCACCGGCACCGTCACCCGCCCGTCGGCCAGCAGGGACACGACGTGCTCCTCCACCAGCCTGGCCACCGCCGACTTCTCCTCCACCGTCCGGGCCCGCAGCATGGAGCCCCCGACAGTCGAACGGCTGGCCATCAGCGACAACAGGTTGAGCTCGACCTTGGCTCCGGCCCCGACACCGATCACCACCACCCGGCCACCGGTCGACAGGAGGGGGAGGACGGCCGTCACGCCGGGGGCGCCCACCAGCTCGAGGGAGACGTCGTAGGGACCGTGGTCGGCCACCCGGTCGGGGTCGATGACCACGTCGGCGCCCAGGCCCCCGACGTCGCTCCGTCGGGATTCCGACCGGACCGAGGCCACCACGTGGGCCCCGGCCGCGTGGGCCAGCTGCACCGCGGCCGTCCCCACTCCCCCGGCCGCCCCCGAGATGAGGCACGCGTTCGCCTCGTGCCAGGCCGGCCTGGGTGAACAGGGCGTCGTAGGCGGTCGAGAAGGCCTCGGGGAACCCTCCGGCCCGGTCCCAGTCGACGGAGTCGGGCACGGGGAGAAGGGTGCCCTCCGGCACCGCCACCAGCTGGCCCTGGCCCCCACCCCCGGTGATGGCCATGACCCGGTCCCCGAGCGAGAACCGGGTGGCGCCGGGCCCGAGGGCGTCGACCCGGCCGGCGAACTCGAGGCCCGGGATGTCCTGAGGTGACCCCGGGGGGGCGGGATAGTGGCCCTTGCGCTGCATGAGGTCGGCGGCGTTGATGCCGGCCGCTGCCACCGACACCAGCAGCTCCCCGGGACCGGGTTCGGGGTCGGGGTGCTCTTTCCACTCGAGCGCCCCGTTCACGATGGTGACGGCGTACATGGGCCCAGAGTAGACGGCGGGTTCCGGAGGGCCCGGTGGGTCCCACCACCGGCGTACCACCCTGGTGGGGACGCGCTGCGATGACAGGGCGACCCCGGACCCGTACGCTGTACCCAGGAGGTCTCGGGCATGACTACCGCAGCAGGGTCGGAGGGAGGCCGGTCGGCCGGGCCGATCCCCGCATCGATCTACCCGGTCGCCGACCTGGCCATGGACGAGGACCTTCTGGAGCCGACGGCGGGGATGGTGCTCCACCGTGTGCTGGCCCTGGCCGCCCGCACCTTCCTCCTCAACGACGCCGCCGACGAGCCGGGCGCAGAGCCGGCACCGTGCGAGGTCCTGAGTGCCGACAGCTTCCGCCTGCCCGACCAGGCCCAGTGGGCCCGGACGACGGCCGAGGCCCTGAACAGCGCCCAACGGCGGACCACCGAGGTCGAGCGGGTCCACCAGAGCCGGGTGGCCCTCCGCCGGATCCGATCCAATCTGCGCACCTTCCGCCTGGCCCTCGACCCGAGCTGGGGCACCTCCCTGCGGGCCGAGCTGGGCTGGTACGGCGGCCGCCTGGGCATGGTGCGCGACCTCCACATCCTCCAGGACGTGATCACCATCACCGGACCGAAGGTCGTCGATCCCGAGTACATCGACCGGTTGGACTTCATCGTCCGCGGCCGCATGGCCGCGGCCCTGGCCGAGGTGGCCGACGAGCGGGGCGGCGAACGCCGGACCCGGCTGAACAAGCAGATGTTGGTCCTCTGGGACGGACCGGAGTTCAAGGACAAGGCCGGCCGGCCGGCCCGCGATGTGCTTCCCCCCATGCTCCACCGGGCCTGGCGCGATCTGCGGGGCGCGGCCAGGACGGCCCGGAAGGACCGGAGCGATGCCAATCTCCACCGCCTCCGGATCCGGCTCAAGGACCTCCGGTACGGCTGCGAGACGGTGGCCCTCGTCGAAGGGGGACCGGCCCGCCGCACGGCCAAGGCGGCCGAGCGCCTGCAGAGCAAGCTCGGCGACCTCCACGACGCCTGCTCGTCCATCGCCTGGTTCGACGATCTGGCCGCCGGCCATCCCGATCTGCGCGAGCCCCTGGTGGCGCTCATCGAGACGCAACAGGACGCCGCTGCCGCCGCCCGCAAGGGTTGGAACCGCGAGCTGAAGGGGATCGAACGTCGCTGGAGAAGCTGGCAGGGCTGACCGGATCGGGCAGGAGCTGCCTGCCCGACCGCCTCACCCTCCCGCGTCGCCGGTCGGCGTCACCCGTCGGCTTTGTTGACCCCCACGTGGTCCATCTCCCACAGCTTGATCCCTCCGAGGATCCCCGCCGTGTTGTCCACGATGGTGATGTCATCAGTGAGCGTGTGACGCGCCACCCGCCGCGAGTTCCCGCCCCCGATGTAAAGGTGGTCGAAGAACATCATGGCCCGCAGCGTGACGATGGCCTTGTGCACCCGCTTGTTCCAGCGGTCGAGGCCGATCTCCTTGCGGGTGGCCTCCCCCAGCTGGTCGTTGTAGGTTTCACCCTTGCGGAAGGGCTGGTGCGCGATCTCCAGGTGGGGCATGAGCTGCCCGTTGTAGAACAGCCCGGTCCCGAACCCGGTACCGAGGGTGATGGCCAGCTCGAGCCCCTCTCCTTTGACCACCGCCGCCCCCTGGATGTCGGCGTCGTTGGCCACCTTGGTCGGGAGGCCGAAGTCCGTCGTCAGATGGGAGGCCAGGTCGAACCCGGACCACAGCTTGGCCAGGGCCGGGTCGGTGTCGCTGCCCGGACCGTGCGTGGTGGAGAAGTGGGGCGCCGACAGCACCTTCCCGTCGCGCACCATGCCCGGGAACCCGACCGAGACCCGCTCGGCCGCGGGCAGGGGCGCCACCAGTCGGCTCAGCATGCCGAGCAATTTGTCGGGAGGGAGCGGATAGGTCGTCGCCACGCGGACGCGGTCGGCCACCATCGCTCCCTGGGCGTCCAGCACGGACGCCTTCAGGCCGGTCCCGCCGATATCGACGGCCAGGGTGAAGGGGTGCTTCGGCTCGACCTTGGCCACCGAGGGCGGCGCCTCGGCGGCGGTTTCGTAGTTGACCGGCTCATCATCGGGGCTCATGGTCACACGCTAGGCCCATCGGCCCACGATGGGCATCGCTTCGGCCGGAGGAACGCATGACCGTCCGACAATCGCACGCCCCGATCCGATGCCGGTAGCGTCAAGGACCGTGACCACACAGCCCTGGCTCGGAGATGCCTGCTCCCTCGTGGACGCCTTCCGGTCGAAGACCCTCACCCCCGTCGAGGCCCTCGAGGCGTCACTGGCCGCCATCGAGGCCTCCGACCTCAACGCCTTCAGCCACCTCGACGTCGACGCGGCCCGCGCCGCGGCGGCGTCCGCCGATGTCTCCCTCCCGTTCGGCGGGGTCCCCCTCGGGATCAAGGAGCTCGAATCGGTCGAGGGATGGCCGTACACCGAGGCCTCGCTGGTGTTCAAGGACCGCATCGCCGACCACACCTCGACCCAGGTCGACCGCCTCCGTGGCGCCGGCGCCGTCCTGGCCGGGCAGACCACGGCGTCGGAGTTCGGGGGCATCAACTGCACCAACACCAAGCTCCACGGGACCACGCGCAACCCGTGGGACCGGGAGCGGACCCCGGGTGGGTCGTCGGGCGGATCGGCGGCCGCGGTGGCCGGGGGCCTCGTCCCCCTCGCCAGCGGAGGCGACGGTGGTGGTTCCATCCGCATTCCGGCCGGCTTCACCGGCCTGTTCGGCCTCAAGTCGACCTTCGGTCGGATCCCCAAGGGGCCGGGGGCACTGCAGCCCCCGCTCACCGTGGTGGTGGGCTGCCTGTCCCGTTCGGTGCGTGACACGGCCCGGTGGTTCGACGTGTGCAACGGTTTCGACCCCCGCGACACCCTGAGCCTGCCCCGGGTGGACGGATGGGAGGCCGGCCTCGACTCCTTCGATCTGGCCGGCCGGCGGGCCGTGGTCTCGGTCGACCTCGGGTCGGCCATCGTCGAGCCGCGGTCGGCGGCACTGCTGCAGGAGGCGGCCGAGTCCCTCATCGCCGCGGCCGGGCTGACACGGGTGGACGTGGCCGTCGAGCTGCCCCAGGGCGGTCTGGAGTGGGCCATGTCGAATCTGATCGGCCTGGCCGGGTCCCTCGGGGACCGCTATCCGGCCTGCAACGACGACCTCACGCCCGAGATCCAGCTCGGGATGAACCTCGCCACCTACCACCTCAACGTGCAGTCGGCCGGCGCCACCGAAATGTTCCGCATCGACGTCAACGAACGCATGGCCGATCTGTTCGAACAGACCGACTTCGTGTTCAGCGCGGCCAATCCCGACGTGGCCTTCGGGGCCACCGGACCCATGCCGACGACGGTGGGCGGCGTGGACCTGATCGCCGAGTACGGCTTCGACAAGGCGGTGGGCAACAACGGGGCGCTCACCATTCCGGCCAACCTGACCGGCAACCCGGCGGTGTCCATCCCGGCCGGCACCGTCGACGGCCTGCCGGTGGGACTGCAGGTCATCGGTCGCCACCACGAGGAACAGCTGCTGTTGGACCTGGCCCGGGTGGCCGAACGCGAGCGGCCCTGGCCCCTGGTGGCACCAACCGTCCCGGCCTGAGGCCACCACGTCGAAGAGCACCGCCTCATCGAGCGACCGACAACGAAGGACCGACAACGAGCGACCGACAACGAAGGACCGACAACGAAGGAAAAAAAAGACAGACCAGCATGCGCATCGACCTGTGGGTTCCGACGGCGAGCCCCATGACCACACCGGAGCTCCTGGCCGTCATCGCCACCGAGGCCGAGCAGCGCGGCATCGGTACCATCTGGGTGGGAGAGCACGTGGTCCTGTTCGAGGAGTATGCCTCGTCGTACCCCTACGCCCAGGACGGTCGGATTCCGGTGCCGGCGGGGACGGGACTGCTGGAGCCACTGAACACGCTGTCCTTCCTGGCCGCCCACACCACCACCGTGCGTCTGGGCACCGCCATCCTGCTCCTGCCGCAACGCAACCCGGTGTACACGGCCAAGGAGGTCTCCACACTGGACTGGCTGTCCAACGGCCGGGTGGACCTCGGGGTCGGCGTGGGCTGGCTGGAGGAGGAGTTCGACGCGGTCAACGTGCCGTGGCCGGCGCGGGGTCGGCGGACCGACGAGTACCTCGAGGTGCTCGACACCCTGTGGTGCGACGAGACCTCCTCCCACGAGGGCGAGTTCTACTCGCTCGCCCCGTGCGCCATGTACCCCAAGCCCGTCCAGACCCCCCATCCTCCCGTCCACATTGGCGGGGAGTCCACGGCCGCACTGGCCCGGGTGGCCCGGGCCGGCCAGGGATGGCACACGTTCAACCGGGCGCCCGAGGACCTGGCCGAACCCCTCACCACCCTCGAAGGCCTGCTGAAGGAGAATGGCCGGAGCCGGGCCGACGTGCGCGTCACCGTGTGCCCGTACTTCCTCCCGCTCGATGCCGACATCGCCGGCCGCTATGCCGACGCCGGCGTGGACGCGGTGGCCGCGCTGCTCCTCCCCTTCAGCTCGGACGACATCCGGAAGGCCCTCGACGACCTGCAGCCGGTCTTCGACCGCGCCGCCACCGCCTGAGCGGGGGTCGCACTCCACTGGTCGGGGCATCGGTGGCGTCAGCGGTGTCGGTGGCGTCGGTGGCGTCAGCCCCGGAGCGAGACCGGGAGTGCTTCCATGCCGCGCAGGACCACGTTGGACTTGTAGACCACATCGTCCACCGCCAGGGTCAGGCCCGGGGCCCGACGCACGAGTGAGGCCAGCGCCACCTGGGTCTCCATCCGGGCCAGCGGCGCTCCCAGGCAGTGGTGGATCCCGAAGCCGAATCCCAGGTGGTTGTTGGGCGTCCGGGTCACGTCGAAGCGCTCGGGATCGTCGAACTGGTCCGGGTCGTGATTGCCCGAGGCCAGCAGCAACATGGCGAAATCGCCGGCGGCGAACTCGACCCCTCCGAACTCGCAGTCCTCGGTCAGGGCCCGGCCGGTCAGCTGCACCGGGGAGACGTAGCGCAACATCTCCTCCACCCCGCTGCGGGTGACCTCGGGATCGGATCGGAAGCGTTCGAGCTGGTCGGGATGTTGCAGGAGGGCCAGGGTCCCTCCGGCGATGAGGTTGACCGTGGTCTCGTGCCCGGCCACCAGCAGGAGGATGCAGGTGGAGAGCAGCTCGGCCTCGCTCAATGTGGCGCCCGCCTCCTCGGCCTCCACCAACCGGCTGAGTAGGTCTTCCCCCGGGTTCCGCTTGCGATCGGCCAGCAGTTCGAAGAAGTACTGGGAGAACTGCATCACGGCCTCGCCGCGGGCGTCGATGACCTCCTCGGTCAGGAGGAAGTCGGGGTCGAGCCCGCGGGCCAGGGCGTGGGACCAACCTCTGAACCGGTCCTCGTCCGCCGTCGGCACCCCCAGCAGGTCGCAGATAACCCGCACCGGCAGCGGATAGGCGAAGGCCTCGAGGAGATCGACCTGGCCGGCCTCGATGGCCGCGTCGAGCAGCTCGTCGACCACCCGCTGGGTCCCGGCCCGCAACGACTCGACCACCCGGGGTGTGAAGGCCTTGGACACCAGGCCCCGAAGCCTGGTGTGGTCGGGTGGGTCCCGGAAGAGGAACGGCCGCATCTCGATCATGGCCACGGCCACCGGATCGTCCTCGGCGATAGGAGTGCGGAACCCCTCGGGCATGTTCTCTATGGCCACGTTGAGACTGTCGGAGCTGGCCCGGCGGTCCCGTAGCACGGCCAGGCAGTCGGCGTGCCGGGCCACCACCCAAAAGCCCATGTCGTTGCGGTGGATGGGAGCACGCTCCCGTAGGTCGGCATACAGCGGGAACGGATCGGCCGACCACAGGGGGTCGAACGGGTCGAAGACCGGGCGGGGAGAGCCGGGGTCCACCGACAGCGGGGTCACCCATCCGATGGTAGCGACCAACGGGTCGGAGCAATGCGTTGCCTCCCGACTTCGCCGCCACCTGCTCCCCTCCCTCCCCGTCCGGCGTCACACCCTGTACTCATACTGGTCCCATGGCCACATCGGTCGATTCCACCCGGACGAGGCGCCTCGGATCCCCGAGCGAATCGGCGCGTCCCGGCCTTCTGGCCCGGCTGGCCGCACACCGGGCCGAGGCGGAGGCGATCGTCGCCGAGCTGGATCCCGACCGCCTGATGGGTGCGGACGCCTCTGCCCTCTACGCCGAGTTCGCGGCCTCCGAACGGCTGATGCTGGCGGGCAAGACGTTGCTGGCCCCCCGGATCGAGACCTCGGGGGTGTGGCGGGAGGATGGCCACAAGGACGCCGCGTCCCACCTGGCCGCGGTGGAAGGGGTCTCGGCCGGCCAGGCCCGAGGGACCCTTGTCAACGGACGGCGGCTCGAGGAGCTGCCCGGGACCGAGGAGGTGCTGCGTCAGGGCAAGCTCTCGGCTCCGAAGCTCACGGAGCTGTGCGGCGCCGGAACGCTCGACCCCGCTCGGGAGCCTGAACTGTTACAGGGGGCCGCGGACGAGCCGTTGGCCGTCGTGAAGCAGCGGTGCCGACGGTCGCGGGCCACGTCGGCCCAGCGGGATCCGATGGCCGCGGTGCGGAAGATCCACGCCGAGCGCTTCTTCAACTCGTGGACCGACGCCGAAGGGGCCTTCTGCTTCCAGGGCCGGGACACGGCGGAGCGGGGGGCAAGGATCCTCAACCATCTGAGGCACGCCGCCGACTCCCTGCAAAAGGAGCGCAAGACCGGGCAGGGGACGGAGGACGGGCCGGTAGGTGTTGCCGCCGGCGACGACGGGCCCGAGCCGATCACCCAGCGGGCCCTGTGGGCCGACGCCTTCTTCACCCTGGTGACCCAGCGGGCTGTCGTCGGGACGACTCCGGTGCCGGGCGCTCCGGCCGAGCCCGACCTCTCGGGGTTGCCACCCGACCGACGGACTGCACCGATCGCCCCTCGACGGGGCCGCCGCCAGCGGGGCTCTCCGGCTCCACCGGCCCCGGGCCCGGGCCTGAGCGACGGGCGACCCCCGCCCTCCTCCGACTCTCTCTCGATCATCTCGCGACCCCCGACTGCACCGCCATCGTCCGCGTGGAGCTGACGGCCCTGTTGCGGGGGCGGGCCGGGCCCGGCGAGATCTGTGAGATCGACGGACAGGGACCCATCCCGGTGGAACTGGCCCGGGGCCTGCTCACCGACTCGAACCTGACCGTCCTGTTCCACGAGGCCGGGGACATCCGCGCCGTCTCCCACCTCGGACGGACCATCAACGCCACTCTGCGCACCGCTCTCGTCTACCGCGACCGAACCTGTGTGGTCCCGGGCTGCGGAGTCGGGGTGGGACTCGAGATCGATCACGTTCACGAGGTTCACCTGGGCGGGCCCACCCAGCTCGACAACCTGGCCCTCCTCTGTCGCCACCATCACCGGCTGAAGACGTACGAGGGGTGGGTGCTCACCCGACTCGGAGTGGACGCCGACGGCCAGACCCGGTGGTCTTTCGAACCCCAGGCACCCTTCGGCCAGGAGTCCGACCTCGGTCTCGATGTCGGCAAAGAGAAGAACGGGTGGGGTGGCCCCGACGGGTGAGCATCGTCATCGTCATCGCCATCGCCATCGTCATCGCCATCCAACTGCGGTGATACCGGCCCGCCTGTGGCAACGCTGAGGTCGGGGCGGCCCCGAACGTCGGGGAACGCTGACGTGGACCGGCGCCAAACGGGGAACGGAGCCGAGGAGGGACTGCCTACGCTTCGCCCGCGTGGCCGGCTCTCCCGTCGGCCCGGGCGCGCAGTCCCGGATCGGAGAACCAGTCGCGGAGGGCCAGCCGCGCCGGTGGTAGGTCCCCGTAGACGAGTACGCCCTGGCCCGGGGCGATGCGCCGCAACCCGTCGGGTGGGGCCAGTCTTCGGATGGACGGCGACCGGGTGGTGCTCGGGCCGCCCCGACCTCCCCGTGTAGTGGCCGCCAAGTTCACCTCCTCCTCGCCGATCAGGTGGCTGGCGTAGTCGAGCGTGGCCGGGTCCGAGATACCGGACAGGAAGAGCTTGGCCCGGTGGTTGTTCACCACCGTGGTGGCCCGGGCCCCGTACCGGGCATTGATCTGGGCCAGGTCGTGCCAGATGGTGACCAGCTGCACGCCGTGGCCGGCCGCGGTGGATGCCAGGGCGTCGAGGTCGGCCAGGGGCGCGATATTGGCTGCTTCGTCCAGCACCACCAACAGGGGCGGGTCGAGGGGCCGGTGCATCAGGGTGACCCGGTCGTAGGCGTGGTCGAGGATGGCGCGGACCACCGACACGAACAGCGGAGTCAGCCGCCGCTGGTCGTGAGCCGGGGCGCACAGGTAGAGCGTGGCGTCGTGACCCAACAGCCGAGCCGGGTCAATCAGCGTCGGACCACCCCCCTGCACGCTGGTGGGGATCACGTCTGCGAACGGCTCGAGAATGGTCTCGGCCGTGGTATAGATCGAACTCCGCTGACGTTCCTCCTTTCCGAACGTGGACCAGGCCGCATGGAGCGCCTCCGGCACGCCGGCAGAGGACAGCCGGTCGAGCACCTCTGACTCCTCGCGGGTGTCCACCCATCGGATGACGTCCTGCATGTCATCGCCGCCCCGGGCCGCGGCGAACAGGAAGGGGGCCAGCATCCTGGTGGCGGTGGCGTACCAGAAGTCCCCGTCGCTCATGGGTCCGACCGAACCCTTGGCCACCTCGGTCATCCCAGCGGCAGCCCGTCTGGCGCCCGGCCATGTTCGACAGTTCCCGAGCGGTGACCACACGGCCGAGTCCATCCCCGTCGACCCGGACGGGTCGAAGCACAAGACCTCGCCTCGGCTCCGCCGGTACCCAATGGTGTGGTCGATGAGGTCGGTCTTCACGCTGGCTGCCACCACCGGGCCATGCCACTCGAGAATGGCGGGCACGGCGAACCCCGCCGTCTTGTGCGACTGGGTGGGACCGAACACGATGATCGACTGTGCCCGTTCGGCCGCCACCAGCTGCCGCCCCACCCGACCGAGCACGAGCCTTCCGGACGGGGTCCGACGGTCCGTGCGCCCCGACGTCACCGTGAGAGCGGCCAGGTCCTGAGCACGTGCCCACCGGGCCGTCGACCTCCCGGTGGCGTGGCCGGATCGGACAATCCCGCCAATCCCGCCAAACCCGCCAAACCCGCCAGCCCCGCCAACCCCGCCAACCCCGCCAACCCCGCGAGAGGACGCCCGGCCCTTCGTCGGTGCACGGTCGGCGTCATCCCGCCGGCGGACCGATCCGTACGACTCCGAACCGAGCAGAGCGGTCCCGACGAATGCCGTGAGCCCTACGATCCCAGAGGCCACGGCGGCCGGGTTCACGTCAGTGCGGCGTCCGGGACATGGGCCACCGGCTCGACCCCGGTCTGGCCGGGGTGTTCCTCCATGGCCTGGTCCGTGTCGGTCAGCCACCGCTCGTCCGATGCCAGCCGGTGCTCGACCAGAAACGACCGCGGTCCGACCTTCCACAACGCCATGCCCCGACGCAGTTGGGTGACCAGTTCGGTCTCGGTATCGGTCAGCCCGAGGAGGTCGCGGGTGCGGGCCACCTCGCCCGGAGACTGGGCGTAGACCACCCTGGTCTCGGAGTCGGACAGCAGACCCTCGGCCAGGTTCACCTGTTCGGAACCCTCCGCCCCCACGGCCCGGAGGTCGGACAGTCGGTGCAGGACCGCCATGTTGGCCACCCCGTTGGCCCTCGACATCTTCCACGACGTCTGGAGCCATCGCGCCACACCGAGGTTGGACAGGATGGCCCAGGCCTCGTCCACCACCACGATGATCCGGTGACGGTGTCGTGACCGCACGGCACTCTGCAGCCACGCCGCAGCACAGGCCATGAGCACGCCGAGGGCCGGGGAGTGGTAGACGGCCGACAGGTCCAGGACGACCAGCGGCCCGTCGAGCCGCAGGCCCGGGGTGGTCGGCCCGTCGAACATGCCGCAGAGGTCTCCGTGGACCAGCCGGCGGAGCTCGAGTGCGACGTCCCGACCGTCCTCCAGCAGAGCCGTGCGGGTGGTCCGGAGCGCCAGGGAGGCCTCGAGGCCCGGCTCGAGCAAAGCTTCCACCACCTGGGGAAGGGTGGGGGCCGGCATCCGCGTCCACCGCGGACTGTTCGGTGGCCTGGGCCAGGGCCACGTCGATGGCGGCCCGCTCCCGGGGGAGGAGCTCGCGCCCCAGGCAGGCCACGGCCAGGGACGAGGTGAGGACCATCCGCTGTCGACGGGCACCGTCGCCTGGGTCGACGGAGGGTAGATCACGCGACGACGAGTCGGGGTCGGACGGTCCGTCGCGGTCTTGGTCGGTGTCGAGTGGGTTCAGGCGTATGGGGCCTCCGGGCCGCAGCGAAGCAGGGCGGACACCCCACGCCTCGGCCAGCGGACCGTACTCGCCTTTCGGGTCGACCACCCAGGCGTGGCGCCCGAACACGGCCTGGCGCCAGAGGTAGGACTTTACGAAGGAGCTCTTGCCTCGGCCTATCTGACCGAGCACCAGGGCGTTCGGGTTGGTCACCACCCCGTTTCGGTAGAGGACGAAGGGGTCGTAGACGAAGGAGCCACCGAGTACGTCGCGTCCGATGAGCACGCCCTCGTGGCCGAGCCCGGCCTCGCTGGCCAGCGGATAGGCGGCGCACAGGTGCCGCGTGGTGCTCACATGGGCCGGCACCCGCGGTCCGACGGACGTCACGACAGGCCCCGGCCCAGCGGCAGCGAGCAGGTGAAGGCGGTGTCCTGCTCGCCGAAGAGCAGGCGGAGATCGATCCGGGCCTGACCGGCGGCCTGCTCCAGCGCCGACCTCGACGCCACCAGCTCCTGCCGGGTGTCGGCCGTCACCGTGACGTACCCGGAGAACCGGTACTGGGCGTGACCGTCGGCCAGTTCGGCGTCGCGCTCCTCGACACTCTCCTTCTCGCGATTGTGCCGAGCGGTCACGAGGAACCCGCCGCGCCGTCGTAGCTCGCCGTCGGCGATGTCGGCCGTCCGGGCCTGGGCCACCTGTCGCGCCGCCCGGCTCGGGCTGACCGGCTCCATGGTCAAGACGATGGAGCGACGCAGCGGCGAGAACAGCAGCGGACCGAGGAAGTCGGGGGTCACGTCCACCCGGGGCCACTCTGCGATCCAGTAGGTGGCCTGCCAGGTGCCGTCGGTCCTCACCGAGTCCCAGTGCGGTTCTACGGCCATGGGCCACGGCCACCGCGAGGCACCGGCGCCGGCCGCGGGTTCGTGTCCGGGGCCGGGGGCGTCGCGGGCCGGAGCGAAGGCATCGCCGATGACGCGGCTCAGCGCCGCGGGTCCGAGCACCCCCTCGACGGTGATGTCGGCACCGTCGAGCGCCCGGTGCAGAGCCACGATCTCGCGGCCCAGAACGCCCCCGACCCCGGTCGTGGCCCTATCCGGTGCCCGGACCGAGCGGACCGAGCGGACCGAGCGGACGGTGCGGCCACGCGGTGCGGACCGAGCGGACGGTACGGGCGGCACGGAACGCCCCGGCGGTGCGGACGGACAGCACCATCATGACCCGGTGGCGCCGGGTCACCGGTGACAACTCGTCGACCAGCGCCCGGTACGACCGTCCGGCCGGGGTGTCGGCACCGAGCACGGCATGTTCCGACCAGTGTCGACGTACCGATCCGCCGTCGTCGGGGAGGCAGGACTCGATCCACTGCACGCGGTGCACGTCGGATCCCTCCCTCGACATGGCCGCCAGCACTCGGGCCCACGCGGCGATGCGCGAGTCCTGATCGGTGGGACCCAAAAGGGCGAAGCTGTGCCCCTTGACGGCCAGCACGGCCGAGGCGGTGCGGGCCGGCCCGTCGACCACCACGCCGATCTCCGAGCACGAAGGATCGGCGCCGAAGGGGGCCGACACCACGGACAGGCCGCCGAACACCGACGGCGCGATCCGGCGGCCAGACCCCGCCGGCGACGGCCGGACCTCGACGCCGTCATGCCCGGCCGCAGAACCGGCAACGGCCTCGTGACCCAGCCGGGGGCCCGGGGCGCGCTGGACGCCGTCACCGATCGACCGGGCCCATGCCCAGCGGGCGACCAGGGGCAGCCACTGCTCACCGGTCCGACCGAGGACGGGCCAGAAAGCCAGGGCCACACCGGTGCCGATACTGACCAGGGCGACGAGCACGCCCATCACCGACGGGGAGGACCGCAAGGCCACGACCCCTACCACCAGACTCAGCGCCACCGAGGCGATCTGGCCGCCGCGCCAGCCGGCGATGACCCCCCGCTTCTCCAGGGGTGGGAACCGGTACCGGACGCGGTCCACGCTCCGACCCTCAGACATCGTCGGCCGACCGGCCTGGGCCGCCGCCGTCCGTCCCGGGCCAGGACTTGCCCGGTGGCGTGGTCGGGGCTGCCACCAAACGGATCCCGAGTTCGTCGCGCCCCAGTGCATCAGCCCGGAATGCCCCCGACTGACGGGGCAGCGGCGTGAGGGGCCCGACCAGTCCGGTAGACGAGACGTCCGAGGTCTCGGGGTCGTCCGCGTCTCCCATCGCCCCGAGCTGGTTGGCCACGGCGGTGGCCTCTTGATGCACCGGCCAGAGGGGAATGCTGTGACCCGGTGCATCCATGGTCCCGACTCCGGTCGACGCCACAGAGGAGGGACCGGGGTCCGGACCGGGGTCGGGTGCGGCACCGCCCGGACCGGCCACACCGCCGGGACCACTCCGACCTCCCGAAGGGCTCGCTGCGCCACCCCGCCTCTCGCCGCCAGATCCCCCTGACGCGGCACCGGCCGCGGCACCGCTGCCCACCCCCGCGGCCGCACCGGCGAGCGAGCCGGCCGCCGACATCCGCACCGCCGTCTGGGCCAGGCCCCGGATCGGCGCAGTGGCCGTCTGGCGAGCCCGGTGGCTGAGGGCCTCCAGGTGACCGACGGCTCCTGCCTCTACGAACGGCAGCAGACGGAAGAGGGCCCAGGGGGCCAGCCCGGCCAGCAGGAGTAGGGCGGCGCCACCCAGTACGGCCCCGAACCCCCCACCGGACCCGTCCGTCGGCGCGGCACCGCCGGGCGTGGATCCGGTGCCACCGGCCAGGGCGCCCACAGCCAGACTGAGGACGGAGACGATCACGAATTTCCCCAGGATGAGCGCCACCAAGGTGTCGACCAGGCGCCGGCACCAGTGCGAGATGGCCGGCCACGCCAGGCTGGCCAGCGCCAACGGCAGGAACAGGACGGCTACATAGACCGCCGAGGACCGGATCAACAACTCCACCCACACCAGTACCGCTCCGACCACCACGGCCAGGGCCCCGAGGAAGAGGACGAAGGCCGGAGCGGGCGGTTGGCCGGCGGCCGTGGCCCCCGTGAGGCCGAGGGTCACCGAGGCCATGAAGTGCCCGGTGTCGAGGCCGGCACTCTGGGCCACCGCCGCGCTCATCGAGTCGGTGACCGACAGACCGAGCTGGACCAGCTGGACGGCCACGGCCGTCAACAGCACGGCCAGGGGCACGTTGACCAGTACCGATCGCACCAACCTCGAGGCGTCCTGACGGTAGACGGACTGGACGATCCCGAGCAGGAGCAGCGGGACGATGACCACGCCGGCCAGCTCGGCCATGGTCTGGTAGTGGACGCTGAACCACGACGCCCCGAGATCCACCCCCGTGGTGGCGCCGAGCACCGTTCCGACTTGGGCCAACAGCCACGACGCACCGTCCGCCACCCAGCTGCCGAGGTCGTTGAGGACACTGTCGACGCCGAGTCCGGCCACCTGGGAAACGGCTGAGCCGGCCACCCCGGAGGTCAGTCCGCAGACCTGGCTCAGGCCGGCCGGCGCCAGTGCCGACGCCGCCGCGGAACACGAGACCCCGGGCACGACGGGGATACCTCCGAGCACCGTCAACTCAGTGCACGCCCGATCCGGCCGTGTAGAAGAAGCTCACGATGCCCGGCCCGGCCCCGATCAGCAGAGCGGCGAGCCCCGAAATCAGCACGGCCCGACGGCCGACGAAGGACTGCTGGTAGTTCTGCCCGTGGGAACCGAGGGCCCAGGCGGCGGCGCCGATCACGAGCCCCACCAGGGCCAGGGCCAGGGCCCAGAACTGCAGGCCGTTCATCAGGTTCTGGAGGAGCTGTCCGCCGGGGAGCTGCGTCGGATCGGGCTTCATGGTGACGACATCGATCACCCTGACCGTGACGCCGTGGGCGAGGTGGGCGAGGTGGGCGCGGTGGGCGCGGTGGGCGAGGTGGGCGCGGTGGGCGTGGTGGGCGAGGTCGACGCGGTGGGCGAGCCGGAGGCGGCCGGCGGGTGGGGTTTCGATTGCGGGGAGCGGGGTGGGATGCATGCCACCAGCGTACGGAGATGGACGGGAATGTGCGGGTTGACAAACCCAACGATTAGGTAGACAATGGGTTTGTGAAGTTGAACCTGCGTGAGATCAACAAAAGGGTGGAGTCCGAGGCAGACGCCTACGGCTTACTGGAGCAGCTTCGTTGGCCCGATGGCCCGGTGTGCCCCCACTGTGGAGCGACCAAGGCGTACTTCCTCAAGCCCGCTAACGGTCGCTCCCGTGCCACCGGCCCGAAGAAGACCATGAGCCAGCGCCGGGTGTGGAAGTGCGCGAGCTGCCGCAAGCAGTTCTCCGTACTCACCGGGACCATCTTCCACGGGACCAAGGTTCCGATTCAGACGTGGCTCATGGTCATGGTGCAGATGTGCTCAGCCAAGAACGGAATCAGCGCCCGTGAGGTCGAGCGGATGCACGGAGTCACCCCAGAGACCGCGTGGCACATGCTCCACCGGCTCCGTGAGGCCATGACCCGTGACCCACTGGCTGGTGTCCTGCGGGGCACCATCGTGGCCGACGAGACCTGGGTGGGCGGGAATCCGCACAACGTGCATGCGTCGAAGCTGGCGGCAATCAAGCCAGAGAGGGTCAAGGCCGGCGAGGGTCGGGCCAACCAGAAGACCGACAAGATCCCCGTCCTGGCCCTGGTGAACCGGGACACCGGAGAGATCCGGACCGAGGTGGTCACGTCGGTCAACGGGGGCAACATCTCCAAGTTCCTCGGCTCCCACGTAGACGTGGCGAACAGCGTCCTACACACCGACGAGTCCCGGGTGTACTCAGAGATCGGCCAGCAGTTCCAGGCCCATGAGACCGTTAACCACCGCGAGAAGGAGTACGTCCGGGGCGATGTCACGACTAACCGGGCCGAAGGGTTCTTCGCCCAACTCAAGCGGTCGATCGACGGTACCCACCACCACGTCAGCCCGGAGCACCTGCACCGCTACGTCAACGAGTTCGCCTTCCGGTACACCACCTGCCACGACGCCGACAGCGTTCGGTTGCAGCAGATGATCGACCAGTCGGCGGGTCGGCGGCTGACCTACAAGCCACTGAGGGGACGTGGCTAGTCCCGGTCGCTCCGGCGGCGGTGTAGTTCTTCCCATGCCGCCATCGCTGCGGTGAATCGCCTGCGGGCCTCGTCGCGGTCGGTCCCGACGACCCCCACCTTGTAGGGATGATCCAGGGGCGTGAGGGCCAAGACCCCCGAAGGGATGGCCTTGAAGTCTGGCTCACAGGGTCGAATCGCCATTTTGTCTCCTCTTCACGGATTTGAAGCTTCCTAATCCCAATTCTTGACCATAAAGTCCCTGGTCACAAGGAAGTTTCGCGTAAAGTAGGGATTCTGTACGGCGGTACGTAGACCTTCGATACACTGGTATGAGTACCAACTCGACCCCGGAGAACTACCATGAGCCTACAACCGAATGGCCCTGCGCCCTACACCACGGTCTCGGCGTTCACCACCGTGATCGACTGGTTTCGGGACAAGGGAGGCAGCGGGACGATCGACGCCGAGACCGTGGTCCGGGCCGGTGTCTCTGAGAGTCTCGGCAGGCGGACCATCCAGAGTCTGAGGTTGCTCGACCTCATCGACGGCCAGGGCCAGCCCACCGCCCAGTTCAAGGACTTCGCCCAGATCCGGGGCGAGGACGAGTACAAAAGTAGGCTCCAAGAGTGGTTGCGGGCTGAGTACGCCGAGGTACTGCAGTTCTGCGACCCCTCTACTGACTCCTACGACCGGATCGTTGAGGCGTTCCGGGGATATGAGCCCGCCGGCCAACGCCGAGGCATGGCCTCTCTCATGATCGGGCTTTGGAAGCACTCCGGTCTACCGACGACCACCGCGTCGTCGACGGGCCAGTCAGAGCCTCGGCGGTCGAGCCCTCGGCCAGCCCGGCAGAAGCCGGCAGTACGAACACCAGCCCGGAGGACTGCTGAGCGGCAGGGGCAAGATGGAGGCGGTGGCGGGCTTACCACAGATGGCCTTCCCCCCGGTCTCGTCGGTCTCCTCCACCAGATCCCCCGGGACGGAAGGCCCTGGACCGTTGAGACCCGCGAGAACTTCATCCAGGCGTTCACGGCGGTGTTGAACTTCTCCGTCCCAATCGGCGACCCCGCAGTCGCGACAGTTGTCGATGAGGACACGACCGAGGAGGACCCCGATTGATCGAAGAAGAAGCCGCCCCCCGGACCCTTTAGTGGACCTGGCCGACCTAGCGGGAAGACCTGCGTCGCGGTCCGGGGGGCGCCCCTTCACGGGGCACGTCTTGGTCGACCACCGCTGCCTTGGACGTAGACGTTGTCGGGTCCGATCCCCGAGTGCTCCACTCATTGTACCTGGTCGTAGACTGGAGGTCGATGCCGAACAATCAGCACCACCCCACCCCAGAAGAGCGGGACGAACGGGTGAAGCTTGACCTTCCCCCCGATGAGGCGATCAAACTCATCATGGAAACCGGGGAGCACCCGGAGGACGATGAGGGACCGGAATCTCCCTAGTTGGGGACTAGCTCACCCTCCGGGCCCACTTCCTGCTCCGTAATTTCGTCAAGCCCCAACTCATCACCAGCCAGGCGCAGTGTGATCGAAGATCCGGGGAGAAGGACCCGAAGCAGGTCTCCGATGGTGCAGCCATGAGTGACCGGAACATGGTGATCGCAAGGATCGTCCGAGCAGTTGGTGGTCATCCGGGCCACAGTGAGGGACATGGCTTTCGTATCGGTCTTGCCGAAGACCGCCAACATGGCCGTGCCACCGCTTTGCTCCACCAGCTTGGCGATCGCATCGACCCTGTCGGTCTCAGTGGCGGGAACGATTACCCGTCTTCCCTCTGAGTCGCGGACTGGAAAGAGCCTCGCAAACTCTGGGCTCTTTGCCATTAGGCAGGACGCCAGTGCGCCCACTGAAGTTTTGGTCCGGCGGCTCACGCCCATGTCACCGTCCTCTCCTCGATGTCCCAAATGTAATCACATGCCCACTTCAAAGCCTTGTCAAGATCAGAACGACAGGCCGGTGGCACGATCGCGTGGTTTTTTACCACAACCCCATCCTTCCCTGTCTGGTCGACATGAACCTCGCCATGGGCACAATCGACACGCTCGACCTCCATCCAGGCATCGTCGCCTTCGGGCCGCATCTGGAGCATAATTGCGAACTCAACTAGTTGGCCCGACTGGTCAAGCCGGACCTCCCGCTGGACGACCTGGGCCTCGTGCCCTTCGATGACACAGAACGTTGGGAAGGCAACGGTCTCCTCCGTGGTCGGCCCCTCCGCCGCTGCCACGCTGGGCGGCGGCGGCACGGTCTTGTCTACTGCGGTCTTCTCCTTTTTGATCTTGCTTTGTTTGCCCAGGCCAGACACAGCCCCGCAAACTATCAGGGGTCATGGGTTTGTCAACCCGCACATTCCCAGATGGACATCACTTTTCAATACTTTTTATGTCTTTTCAGTATTTCCCGCACAACGGTCTCCGCATCGTCACCGAGGGCCGCGCAGCCTGCCATGCTTAGGCTGTGAAGTCGTACGTCATCGGGTACATCGTCCTGGGCGCGGTGGCTCTACTGGCCATCCTCCTGGCCGCCCGACTCGGACGGCGGGCCGGGCGTCGGTCCCTCCAGCAACGGCTGACGGCCCTGGCCAACCGGCTCGGGGTGGAGCCTCCTGACGACGGCGGGGTGGAGCCCGTCCTCAACCATCTCGAGAAGATCACCGGCGAGGCGGCCGAGGCCGTGACCGAGGCCAGCTCCGACGCCATCCGCCTCCGGCGGGCCCTCGACACCCTCCCCCAGGGGGTCATCGTCTGTGACGAGAACGGTGAGATCGCCTTCCAGAACGCCCGCGCCACCGGGCTCATGAACAACCGCCACGGCGACGCCCTGGCCGCGCAGGCGGTGACCGAGCTCCTCGAGAACGCGTGGACGGACGGCTCGGCCGAGCGCACCCTCGACCTCTACGGCCCACCCCGCCAGACCCTGACCGTGCGGACCAGGCTCATCGACGACGGCCGGCGACCCCTCGGCGTGATCGCCATCATCGAGGACGTGTCCGACCGGCGCCGGCTGGAGGAGGTCCGTCGCGACTTCGTGGCCAACGTCAGCCACGAGCTGAAGACCCCGATCGGGGCCCTGGGCCTGCTGGCGGAGACGCTGACCGTCGAGCCCGACCCCGAAGTGGCCCAGCGCCTGGCCTCACGCATCCACACCGAGGCCTTCCGGGTCAGCAGGATCATCGACGACCTGCTCGACCTCAGCCGCATCGAGTCCGAGGAGGCTCCACCGCGCGAACCGATCTACGTCAACCTGGTGATGGCCGAGGCCGTCGAGCGGGTGCGATCGGCAGCCGAGCAGCGGCGTATTACCATCGAGCTCGATGAGCCAAACCCCCCGGTCCACGTCCTCGGCGATCGCCGGCAACTGGTCTCGGCCATGCACAGCCTCTTGGAGAACGCCGTGACCTTCTCCTACGAGGACGCGGCCGTCCAGGTGTCGGGGATCCGGTCCAACGGCGAAGTCCGATTGTCGGTCACCGATGTCGGCGTCGGCATCCCTGCTCGCGACCTCGACCGTATCTTCGAGCGCTTCTACCGGGTCGACCACGGCCGCAGTCGGGACTCGGGAGGAACCGGTCTCGGGCTCTCCATCGTGCGTCACGTGGCCAGCAACCACCAGGGGCGGGTCGAGGTCGACTCCCGCGAGGGCCAGGGTTCGACCTTCACCCTCATCCTTCCCAGCGCGCCGGAGTTCTCGGCATGAGCGCCAAGACGGACCGACGGGAGTGGACCGAGACCACCGACCAGTCCCACACCAAGGTGTTGCTGGCCGAGGACGACGAGTCGTTCGTCGATGCCCTCGTCATCGGCTTGTCCCGCGAGGGATTCGACGTGACGGTGGCCCGAGACGGCAACGAAGCCCTCCGGCTCTTCGCCTCGGAGGAACCCGATCTCGTACTCCTCGACCTCATGTTGCCGCGGCTGTCGGGGATCGACGTCTGCCGGTCCATCCGGGCCCAGTCCTCGGTCCCCATCATCATGGTCACGGCCAAGGGAACGGAGATCGACACCGTGGTGGGCCTCGAGGTGGGCGCCGACGACTATGTGGCCAAGCCGTACCGACTGCGGGAGCTGGTGGCCCGTATGCGGGCCGTGCTGCGCAGGACGCCCGGCGCCGACACCCGGGAGTCCGATGACGGCGCCGCCCGGACCGCGGGACCGGTCCGCTACGGCGAGGATCGGCGGGCCGGCAGCGCGGTCATCGAGGCCGGCGGCATCCAGATCGACCCCGATCGCCATCTCGTCTTCATCCGCGGTGAAGACGTGCACCTGCGTCGCAAGGAGTTCGAGCTGCTCTCCCTCCTGATGGAGAACACCGGCCGGCTGCTCACCCGCGACGTGCTCATCGACCGCATCTGGGGTTCGGACTACTTCGGCGATACGAAGACCCTCGACGTGCACATCAAGCGCCTCCGCAGCCACGTGGAGGAGGACCCGTCCTCCCCCAAGCTCATCACCACCATCCGCGGCGTCGGCTACCGATTCGACGCGCCGCGCCCCTGACCGGACGACTGCCGGGACACCGACCCGTCGGGCCCGGCCTTTGACTACCCGGTGGCGGGAATGACCACCTCACCCCGGAGGTAGGGGCGCAAGGCCTCGGGCAGCACCACCGATCCGTCGGGCTGCCTTCCCTTCTCCACCAGGGCGGCCCAGATCCTGACCCAGGCCAGGGCCGAGCCGTTGAGGGTGTGGACGAGGACCGGCCCCGGGCCCCCCGTGGGCCGGTAGCGGATGTTGGCCCGTCGGGCCTGGTAGTCCGTGCACCAGCTCACGGACGAGACCTCCAGCCACTGGTCCACCCCGGGGGCGTAGACCTCGAGGTCGAAGGTTCGGGCCGCCGAGGACCCCATGTCCCCGGCGCACAGGTCGAGCACCCGGTACTCGAGTTCGAGTTCCACCAGCAGCTGCTCGGCCCGGGCCACCATCCCGTCCAACAGGGCCGGCGCCTGGTCCGGGGTGGCGTAGGCGAACAGCTCCACCTTGTCGAACTCGTGCACCCGCAACAGCCCGCGCGTGTCCCGCCCGGCCGATCCGGCCTCCCGCCGGAAACAGGAGGTAGCCGCCGTGAGGCGGAGCGGTAGATCGTCCTCGTCGAGGATGTCGCCCCGCCACATGGAGGTGAGCGGGACCTCGGCCGTGGGGATGGCCCACAGGTCGTCCCGCTCCAGATGGTAGGCGTCGTCCTCGAACTTGGGCAGATGGCCGGTCGACACCATGGTCTCGGTCAGCACCAGGGTCGGGGGGCGGACCTCCTCGAACTCGTCGGCGTGGTGGTCCAGGGCCAACGAGGTGAGGGCCCGGAGCAACCGGGCGCCGGTGCCCCGGAAGAGGGGGAACATGGAGCCCGACAGCTTCGCACCACGCTCCATGTCCAACAGCCCCAGCTCGGCACCGATGTCCCAGTGCGGCACGCGCTGGGCCTCCCCGTAGGTCGGTGGCTCGGGCGGCCAGGTCCGGACCACGACATTGCCCTCGGGTCCGTCGCCGTCCGGGGCCTCGGGCGCCGGCAGGTTGGGCAGGTAGAGCAGGGCCCGACGCAACGCCTCCTGTGCCGTCTCGGCCTCGGCATGGGCCGACCGCTCCTCCTCGCCCAGGGCCCGACTGCGGGCACCCAGCTCCTCGGCCCGGTCGACCTCGCCCGACCGGCGGGCCTCACCCACCTGCTTCGACAGGGCCCTCACCTGGGCCCGGAGCTCGTCCCGCCCGCCGATGGCGGCACGGGCCCGGGCGTCGAGGTCGACCAGGGCGTCGACATCGGCCGGGTCCACCCCGCGCCGGCCGAGTGCGGTTTTCACCGCGGACGGGTCGTCTCGTACCAGTCGGATATCGATCATGACGGGCACAACGGTAGCGTGACGACCCGTGAACGACGCCCATGGCCCGACCCCGGGACCGATTGCTCCCCGGTCGGCGTCGTCGCCCACCGGGCCGGCCGGCGCACCTGCCGTCAGATGTGACGACGTCGTCATCCGCTACGGCGACACCGTGGCCGTAGACCACCTGACCTTCGCCGCCCACGCCGGAGAGATCGTGGCGCTGCTCGGGCCCAACGGCGCCGGCAAGACCACCACGGTGGAGGCCCTGGAGGGGTACCGGGCCGTCGACGCCGGATCCGTGGCGGTCCTCGGCCACGACCCCGTCAAGGAGCACGCCCGGGTGGTGGGCCATATCGGGGTGATGCTGCAGAAGGGCGGCGTCTACCCCATGCTCGGGTCGGCCCAGGTGCTCCGGCTCTTCGCCGGCTACTACAACGAACCCGAAGACCCCGAGGGCCTCCTCGACCTGGTCGGTCTGGCCCCAGTGCGGAACACGCCGTGGAGACGGCTGTCGGGAGGCGAGCAACAGCGGCTGTCGCTGGCCCTGGCTCTGGTGGGAAAGCCGAACATCCTCTTCCTCGACGAACCCACCGCAGGGGTCGACCCGGAGGGACGCATGGTGGTGCGCGACATCATCGCCGACCAGCGTGACCGGGGTATCTGCGTGATCCTGACCACCCACGAGCTGGCCGAGGCCGAGCGGCTGGCCGACCACGTCGTCATCATCGACCACGGACGGGCCCTGGCCGAGGGATCCCCCCCCGACCTCTCTGCAGGCCGCGCCGACGGGTCGATCCGGTTCTCGACCGATGCCGGCATCGACGCCGGCTCGCTGGCCACGGCCGTGGGGGCCGGGGCCACGGTCACCGAGGAGCGGCCCGGGACGTATCGCCTCGCTCCACCCGAGGGTGTGACCGGCCCCACCGCGGTGGCAGCCCTGACGGCGTGGTTGGCCGAACGGGACCTGACCGTGGGCGACCTCCGCACCGGACGGTCCCTCGAGGAGGCCTACCTCGCTATCGTCGGCTCGAACAGGGAGCTCGATCAGCCGGCACCCGGCCCACGGCAGCGACCCGGGCGTCGGGGACGGCGGCGGGACCGGCCGGAAGGACGTGCCACGGACCCCCGGCCCGATGCGGAGCATCCCGAACCATGAGACCACTGTCGGCCCAGCTCCGGGCCGAGATCACCATGCTGTTCACCAACGGCGAGACCCTCTTCCTCACGCTGGGCATCCCGGTGGTCTTCCTACTCTTCTTCTCCAGCGTGCACGTCCTGCCCACCGGGACCGAACATCCGGTGGACTTTCTGGTCCCGGGGATTTTGGCGCTGGCGGTCATGTCCACGGCCATGACCGCCCTCGGGATCGGGACCGGGTTCGAGCGCGGCTACGGCGTGCTCAAACGCCTCGGGTCCACCCCGCTCGGACGCCCCCGACTGCTGACCGCCAAGATCATGGCCGTGGTCGGTGTCGAGCTGGTCCAGGCCGCCGTGCTGGTGGCCGTGGGCTACGGGCTGGGTTGGAGCCCGGGAGGATCAGGCACCACCGGCGCCCTGGTGGGGGTGGCCATCGGGGCCATGGTCCTCGGCACCATGGCCTTCGGCGGCATCGGCCTCCTGTTGGCCGGCACCCTCCGGCCCCTTGTCAACCTGGCCGTGGTCAACGCCCTCTTCGTCGTCCTGCTCCTCCTCGGGGGGATGCTCATCCCGCTGGGCAAGCTGCCGGCCGGCCTGGCCGACATGGCCAAGGTCCTCCCGGCATCGGCTCTGGCCGACGCCCTCCACAGCGCCCTGGGCCACGGGACCCCGGTGTCGGCCCGCGACTGGATCGTCCTGGTGGTCTGGGCCGCGACCATGCCGGTGCTGGCCGGCCTGACGTTCCGTTGGGAGTGAGCGCCCCGCCCGCTCAGCCGGCCGCCTGCCCGCTCAGCCAGCCGAACCGCCCAAGCGGTGCAGCCATCCTTCGAGCACAGAACGTCTCAGCGCCCCCTCGACGTGGCCCTCCACCCGCCCGTCGGCGCCGATGAAGAACGTCTGGGGGTCCCCGTAGAGTCCGTAGCGGACGCTGGTCACCTCGAGCGAGGAGTCGACGGCGACCGGGTAGGTGATGCCGGCCTTCTCCACGAACGGGATGGCCGCCGAGGGGGGGTCGTTGGTGTCCACCCCGACGAACTGGACGGTCGATCCCGAAGCCTGTCCGGCCGCAGCCGCCTGGGCCAGCATCGGGGTCTCCGAGCGGCAGTCGGGGCACCACGAGGCGAAGAAGTTGAGGACCACCGGTCGGTGGCGGGCCGGTCCCAGGGCCTCGAGGTCGACCGGAGCACCGCCGGTCAACGACGGCAGCGTGAACGTGGGGGCCACCGAGCCCACCGGCACGACCGGTCCCGACGACTGGCTCTTGGGGGAGGTGCCGAGCCCGACGAAGAGGAACACGGCCAGGGCGGCGGCTACAGCAGAGCCGATGAGGAAGGCCCGCAGCCGGCGGGGGCCCCGGGCCGGCGGGGACGGCGGGGCCGGGTGGTCCGTCGGCGTAGCAGTCGACCCCCCGCCTTCGGCCGGGAGGGCCGGGGACCCCTCGGTACCGGTCCCGGTCATGGCCACGATCAGTGCTTGGTGAAGATGTCGACCGCCATCAGCACGAACAGCAGGGTGAGGTACGTGATGGAGTAGCTGAACAGCTGCATGGCTGCCGCAGGGGTCTGACGCTTCAGCAGCCGAACGGCCAGGGCCACGAACACCACACCCAGCACCGAGGCCGACACCACGTAGACGACACCGAGACGGCCGACCGACGCCAGCAGCAGGGACACCGCCACCAGCACCACGCTGTAGAGGAGGATGTCGCGGGCGGTGCGCCTGAAGGTGGCCACCGCCGGCAGCATCGGTACGTTGGCCGCCCGATAGTCGTCCTGGTACTTGACGGCCAGCGCCCAGAAGTGGGGCGGGGTCCACACGAAGATGATGGCGAACATCACCACCGGGGTCCACGAGAGGCTGTCGGTCACCGCCGCCCACCCGACCAGGACCGGTACCGCTCCGGCAGCCCCGCCGATGACGATGTTCTGGCTGCTGGTGCGTTTGAGCCACAGCGTGTACACGAAGACGTAGAAGAGCGTGGCCGAGATGGCCAGGGCCGCGGCGAGCAGGTTGACCCAGGCCCAGAGCTCGACGAAGGCCGCCACTTCGAGAGCCACGGCGAAGATCAGGGCGTTGCGGGGGGTGACGGCACCGGTGACCAGCGGGCGGGACGAGGTCCGGTGCATGAGCTTGTCGATATCCCGATCGACGAACATGTTGATGGCGTTGGCGCCGCCGGCGGCCAGTGCCCCGCCGAGGAGGGTGGCGACCATCAACCTGATGGGCGGGAGGCCCCGCTGGGCCACGATCATGGTGGGCAGGGTGGTGATCAGCAGCAGCTCGATGATCCGCGGCTTGGTCAGCGCGATGTAGGCGCCGATCCGCGACCCCAGTGACCGTGGACGGGGCAGGGCCACCGTGGAAAGTGCCATCGCCGACACATTAGTGCCAACAACCCCTGGCAGTACCAGCGGAGCCGGCCCGCACCGCGGCCCGCGCCACTCCCCGCGAACCGGCCTGCGCAGCGGCCCGGGCGGCACCGTGGACGATCGGGCCGATACCATACGGAGACGGTGTCCTCCCTGCATATCGGCCCTCGCCCCTTCCGACTCCTCTGCCGGTTCACCCTGGCCGTCGTGGTGCTCAACATCGTGACCGGTGCCGCCGTGCGGCTCTCCGACTCGGGGCTCGGCTGCCCGGACTGGCCCACCTGTTCCCAGCACCACCTCACCCCGGCGCTGCGCCTCCATCCCCTGGTCGAATTCGGCAACCGGGTGGTGGTGGCGGTGCTGGTGGTGGCGTGCATCGTCACCGCCGTCGCCTCCTTCCTGCGGCGTCCGGCGCGGCGCGATCTCCGGTGGCTCTCGACCGGCCTGGTCCTCGGCGTCATCGGCGAGGCCGTGATCGGGGCCTTCGTGGTCTACTCCAAGCTGAACCCGTACGTGGTCATGACGCACTTCATGGTCGGGATGAGCCTGCTGGCGGTGGCGGTGGTCCTCGTCCTGAAAGCCGACTACCGGCCGGGACCGGGCACCACAGCCGTCAGTCCGGCCGCACGGTGGCTGACCCGGGTGCTGATCGGGATGACCGTGGTGGTGCTGGCGGCCGGGGCCGCCACCACCGGGACCGGCCCGCACGCCGGGGGCAAGGGGGCCAAGCGCATCCCGCTCGGTCTCGAGGACATGACGCGGATCCATGCCGAAATCGTGCTGACCACCGGGGCGGTCCTCCTCGCACTGCTCTGGATGCTCTGGCGATCCGATGCCCCGGCCCGCATACAGGACTCGGGCCGGATCCTGTTGGCCGTCGTCGTCGTCCAGGGAATCATCGGCTATACCCAGTTCTTCACCCACCTGCCGGCGGTTCTGGTCGGCATCCACGTGTTCGGGGCCACGATGGTCTGGTCCACCGCCCTGTGGTTCGCCTTCGGTACCTCCGATCACCTGCCCGAGTCGACCGACGTCCGAGCGGACCTGGCCCGGTCGGCCGCACCGGGGTCCGAAGCGCCCGCTCCCGGTCTGTCGGCCGCGTCGGCAGGGGGACGTGACGGGACCCGGGAGCCGGTATGAGCAGGGTCGGTTCACGCCAGGTGGAGACGGCGCCGCTGGAGACCGAGCCGGGCATCGCCGGCAGCACCGAACTCGACGAGTCGTTCAGCACCGACAAGCCATGGCTGGTCATCGTGTGGAACGACCCCATCAACCTCATGTCGTTCGTCACCTTCGTGTTCCAGAAGCTGTTCGGCTACTCCAAGGAGAAGGCGACCCAGTTGATGCTCGACGTCCATCACAAGGGCCGCGCCGTGGTCTCCTCGGGAACACGCGAGCGGGCCGAACTCGACGTCTACCGGCTCCACGAGCACGGACTCTGGGCCACCATGGAACCCTCCACGTGAGTGCCCCGATACGGCGCCGGCGCGACGGCCGGTACGCAATCAAGCTCGACCCCAGTGTCCGCGCCGTGCTGGCGACGATGTCCGAGCAGCTGGCCCCGACCATCAGCCCGGGCGAGCCCATGACCCGTCGGCTCTTCCCGCCGGCCTACGCCGGCGACGACATGCAGGGCGCCGAGGCCGAGTACCGCAACCTGGTGGACAACGCGCTGGTCAGCCACCATCGGCAGGCCTTCAACGTCGTGGCCGACACGGCGCAGGCCGACATCCTGACCGAGTCCGAGCTCAACGCCTGGATGTCGGCCGTCGGGTCGCTCCGCCTGGTGCTCGGGACCCGGCTCGACGTGAGCGAGGACATGGCGGCGCCCGACCCCGAGGACCCGATGGCGCCGGAGCACGCCCTCTACGAGCTGCTGGGACAGCTCCAGTACCTCATGATCGAAGTGCTGGCCTCCCAGCTGCCCGACGAGGGTCGGCCCGAAGGGGCCCTGTGATCCCTCTGCTAATCTCCAAAAGCCCTGATCGGGTTGGAGCCCCCATCGTCTAGCGGCCTAGGACGCCGCCCTTTCAAGGCGGTAACACGGGTTCGAATCCCGTTGGGGGTGCGGTACACCCCAGCGCCAAGTGCTGGTTGGGGACCTGTGGTGCAGTTTGGAGTGCACGCCGGCCTGTCAAGCCGGAGGTCGCGGGTTCAAATCCCGTCAGGTCCGCCACCTCGGTTCGCCGGGGCGAGGTCGGGTAGCTCAGTTGGTAGAGCGCGCGCCTGAAAAGCGTGAGGTCACCGGATCGACGCCGGTCCCGACCACCACAACACCCCGGACCCGAGCGGCGTTCAGATCACCCGGTGGGTATTCGACTCGTCGGCATAGGCCACCTCCATGGCATCGGGGCGGTCCACCCGGAGGAGGGCGATGGCGGCGGCGCCGGGGCCACGCAGGACGCACGCCGGCCCCTCCGGGGTCCCGCTGGTCCCGAGCTCCAGCTCCCAGCCTCCGGTTTGGAGGCCGAGCCTGGCCGCGTCCAGATCATCGACGGCGTAGACCGGAAGCACCGAACCGGCCGGACGGTGGTCGGCGATCAGGAGGAGGGGGCGGGAGCCGGTGTCGATGGCGGCGACATCGGCGCCGAAGTGTTGGAAGCGCCACCGGAGGCGTGCGCCCGGCACCGCCAGCCACCTGGCCGCGTCGGACTCCGTGTCCGGAGAGCCGAGGTAGAGATAGGGGAGCTCCACCCCACCCAGGCTAGGGCGGGCCGGCATGACGGACCCACCCGGGGTTCACCCCCCGGTGGGCTGTCCGGTGTCGGGCCGTTCACCCGTGTCCACCAGGTTCTGGGCCACCACGCGGAGCTTGATGTTCAGGTGCTGCGAGGCCCGGCGCAGGATGTCGAAGGCGGCGTCGGCGGAGATGCGCTCACGTTCCATGAGGATTCCCTGCGCCTGCCCGATCATCTCGCGGGTGGCCAGCGCGGCGTGCAGTTCGGTAGCCCGCCGCTCCTCCTCCTCGTGGCTCCGCACGGTGGAGTAGGCCGCCCCGGCGATGGCCGCCAGCAGCAGGGCGCGGCCCCGGTCGATGACACCGAAGGCGTGAGGGTAACGGGCGTAGAGATTCAGGGCTCCGGTCGAACCGTCCAACGCCATGGGCAGAGCCAGCAGGCTGCGAATCCCCGCCTCCGACATCTCCCTCCCGAACTCAGGCCACCGCTCGTCGTAGGCAAGATCCTCGGCGTAGAAGGCTTCGCCGCTGGCCATGGCGTCGATGCACGGCCCTTGCATGGTGCGTCGGTGAATATCGCCCAGCTGGATGACGATGGGGTCGGTCGACACCGGGTTCGACATCGAATCCCCCTCGACGACGAAGATGCCGGCATAGTCGCACCCTTCGATGGTGCTCACGGCCAGACCCACCACCTCCTCGAGGGTGTCGGGCGCCCTTTCCGCCGAGAAAAGGTGAGCAATCGAGTCACTCAGGTCCGAAATAGGGTCTTCGCTGACCGCCGAAACGTCTTCACTGTCCATGGTCTTCGCCGTCCTCCGGCCAGCATGACACCTCGGGCCGCCATTCTCAACGGCCAACGGGCGAAGACTACCGGTCTGATAACGTCAGCAGGGCCTTCGGCAGTGAGGGATGGACGCTCGGAAAGCCCAGCCCATGTCGATTACCCGCTCGCCGTCCTCCGGCTCCCCCCGCGAGCACCATCGCCTGGTCAGCGGCCCGGCCCCGCACCCCGGTTGCTCCGGACGTCGCCGCCGGCCCGCCCTCACGGGCGGACTACCGATCCTCCCTGGCCCGGAAGCCGGCGTCGAGTGACCCCCGACGACGCCCCGATCCGACGGTTTGCCGTGTCGTTGGACTTCGTCGGGACCGACGCCGTGGTCTCCGTGCGCGGAGACTTCGACGTGGCCGCTCTGTCCGAGGTCGGTCCGCTCTTCGACGTCCTGGTCTCCAACGCCTACCCGTCGGTGGTGATCGACCTGGCCGATCTGGAGTCGGTGTCCCCACCGGGACTGGCCTTCCTGGCCGATGTGGCCCGGCGGCTGGCCGAGGACGGCCGTCAGCTCAGCGTTCGCTCCCCCTCGACCGGGATACAGCGGTCCCTGGCCGAGGCAGGGCTGGCCGACCTCATCGGGCACGAGCGGTTCGAGCTGCTACCGGGTCACTCGGGACGCCGGCTGAACGTCTCGGATCCGTGGCCGGTCGGCCTGGCCAACGGCGACCTGGCCGCGCACGCGGAACGGATCAGCGCCATCCCGGCCAGCAACGACCTGGTCGACAGCACGCTCCGGCTGGTGGTGGAGTTGGCCCGTGCCACCGTCGGCGGCGCCGACGGGGTGAGCGTCTCCCTCCGGCGTCACGGCCGGCTCTCCACCGTGGCTTCCAGTGACCAGACCGTCCTCGACATGGACGCCCAGCAGTACAACACCGGTGAGGGGCCGTGTGTGGATGCGTCGGTCAAGGGTCACTGGTACCATGCCGAGTCCCTGCAGTCCGAGGAGCGGTGGCCCGAGTTCACGCCGCGGGCCCAGGCCCTCGGTATCAACGCCATCCTGTCCACCCCGCTGTTGGCCCTGAAGCGACCGGTGGGGGCCCTCAACATCTACTCGAGGACGCCGTCGGCCTTCGCCGCCCGCGACCAGAAGCTGGCCTCGAAGTTCGCCGCCGAGGTGTCGACGATCCTCACCGAGACCGGCGTGGACGTGAGCGACGGCGAGCGCTCGGAGCGGTTCCACCGGGCTCTCCGGTCCCGCGAGGTCATCGCCCAGGCCCAAGGCGTGATCATGGAACGGGAGGGCGTCGACGAGCGCGAGGCCTACAAGGTGCTCCGCGTCTACTCGCAGCGAACCGGTCGCTCCCTGCAGTCACGGGCCGAGGAGATCACCGCCTCAACGTTGTCGGGACAGCCGGAGTCCGGACCGGGACAGGATCATGTGCCCCGCGATTCCGAGCACCGTGACTAGAGGGAATCCGGATGTTCTCGACGAGTTCCGGCGGGACGCCGGACTCACCCGGGGCGAGCTCTGGCTGCGCTACTTCGAACTGGGTGGGATGAGCACGGAGTTGCAGATGGAGGCGTTCCTCTACGGGGCGCTCGTGCCCACCGGTCACGACTACGACGTCATCGCCCACGCCCTCAACGAGCGCTTCGTGGAGCTGGGCGGGAACCATCCGGTTCCCTATGTGGAGGACACCGCGTCCGCCTGACCGATGCGCCGGGCGTCCGTCCCCGGGCGCTCCCGGGCACGAGCCCTTGCTACCCTTCGCCTCCGGTGCCCGACGAGAGCGAGGCCACATGATCACCGGCCCCCCTGACGACCACGCCCGATCGCTGCCCGAGCTCGGGTTCTACACCCTGGCCGGCCAGCCCGACTCCTCACGCGACCTGATCGGCGAGGTCCGGTTGGCGGAGCGACTCGGACTCGGATCGGTGTTCATCTCCGAGCGCTTCGACAAGAAGGAGGGAGCCGTGTTGTCGGGGGCGGCGGGGGCGGTGAGCGAGCGGATGACCATCGTGACCGCGGCCACCAACCACAACACCCGGCACCCCATGATCACCGCCGGCATGGCCCGCACCATGCAGAGCCTCACCGGCGGCCGATTCGTCCTGGGACTGGGCCGTGGCATCCCCGTCATCCAGGACACCTTCGGGATCGACCGCGTCACCACCGATCAGCTCGAGGACTTCGCCGACCTCATGCGCCGCCTGTTCCGGGGCGACGCCATCATCGGCCACGACGGACCAAGTGGCTCGTATCCGGTCCTGTACCTGTCCCCCGTCGACGAGTACCTGCCTTTAGGCCTGACCGCCTTCGGACCCCGCTCCCTGGCGCTCGGAGGCCGCTGCTTCGACCGGGTCGTCCTGCACACGTACTTCACCGAGGAGACCACCCGCCGGTGCGTGGCCGCGGTGAAGGACGCCGCGGCCCGGGCCGACCGCGACCCCGACCGGGTCGAAGTGTGGTCGTGCCTCGCCAGCATCGGCGACCATATCGACGAGGACCGCCGCCTCATGAAGTCGGTCGGTCGTCTGGCCACCTACCTGCAGGGCTACGGCGACCTGCTGGTGCGGACGAATGGCTGGGATCCGGCGGTGCTCGACCGGTTCCGCCGCGACGAGGTGGTGGCCGGCTTCGCCTCAGGGATCGATTCGACCGCCACCACGGACCAGCTCCACCACATCGCCACGCTCATCCCCCAGGAGTGGCTCGAGCCGAGTGCCACCGGCTCGCCCGAGCAGTGCGCCCGATCCGTGCGGGGTCAACTGTCCATGGGTTGCGACGGGGTGATCATGCACGGGGCCACGCCCTCGGAGCTCGAGCCCATCGTCTCCGCCTACCGCGCCCTCGTCTGAACCTCTCCCTGGGCTGACGGGCCCTGGGCTGACGGGCTGATCGGACCACACGCCTCAGCCGGTCCCCGTACCCGCCGTCTCCCTGGCACGTGATCCTTTCTCGGGGCTTGACAATAAGAGCATCACGATATATCGTTACCGTATGTGAGCGGTCTCTATGGATCGCCTGACACTCGTACGGGCGGCAAACCGGCCAGTCCGTACCGGAGACGAAGGAGCACTACCTGATGCATGCACACAAGAGATTCGACGAGAGCACCGACGGCCCCCGATTCGCGACGGGCCGATCCGGCCGGGGCGGTCGCGGTGACCGCATCGGCGGCACCCCCCGGGGTCGGGGCGGCGGCCGGGGACGGTCGCGGGGAGACGGGTTCGAAGGCCCCGGGCGCCACGGGGGCTTCGGGCCGGGATTCGGCCCACCGATGTGGGGCCCATCGATGTTCGGGAGGGGTCCCAAGCGGGGCCGGGGCGACGTGCGGGCCGCCGTCATCGCCCTGTTGGCCGAGGAGCCGATGCACGGCTACCAGATCATCACCGAGATCACCGACCGCAGCGGCGGAGTCTGGCGCCCCAGCCCGGGGTCGGTGTACCCGACGCTCCAGGTCCTCGAGGACCAGGGGCTCGTGACGGCAGACCAGGCGGAGGGCCGCCGAGTCTTCAGCCTGACCGACGAGGGCCGGGCCGAGGCCGAGGCGGCCGGCGACCGGCCCGCGCCCTGGGAGACCGCCGCTCGCGGGGCGGCCCGCTCCCTGGTCGACCTCCGGGGACTCTTGTCCGAGGTGGCCGCGGCCGTCATGCAGGTGGGTCGGGCCGGCAGCGAGAGCCAGGTGAAGGCCGTCGGTGAGATCCTCACCGACACCCGCCGCCGCATCTATCTGATCCTGGCCGAAGGATCCTCGGCCGCCGAGGAGTCACCGACGGAAGCCGATCGGTGACCTCCGACGGCGAACTGCTCGAGAAGAAGCGACGAGCCGCCGCGCACCCGGACCGTCCGGGGGCGCGGTGTGCCGCGCCGGCCGGCACCTGGCTCCCGGTCGTCGATCACGCCGCCTGCGAGGGCAAGCGCGACTGCGTCGACGTCTGCCCCAATGATGTGTTCGAGGTGCGGCGCATCGACGAGCAGGACTTCACCGCGCTGGGTCGCCTGTCGCGCCTCAAGGTGCGGGCCCATCGGATGATGACGGCGTACACACCGAACGCCGACGACTGCCGGGCCTGCGGCCTGTGCGTGGTGGCCTGTCCCGAGGGGGCGATCTCCCTCGGCCGCGTGGACTGAGGCTCAGGCCCCCTCGTACTCGAAGCCGAGATCGGGCGCGGTGAGCAGGGCCCGGAACGGCAGACCCTCGGCCGCCGCCATGTCGGCCACGGTCCCGCCACGGTCCACCACCGCCACCAACAGCACGGGGACCGCCCCGGCCTCCACCACCGCGTGGGCGGCCTCCAACAGCGACGTCCCGCGGGTCACGGTGTCCTCGGTGACCACGACCCGGTCGCCGGGGTCGAGGGCACCGGCGATCCGCCCTCCGCCCCCGTGGTCCTTGGCCTCCTTGCGCACGCTGAAGGCCTTGAGCGGTCGACCCTCCGTGGCCGCGATGCCGGCGGTCACGAACGCCACCGGGTCGGCGCCCATGGTGAGACCGCCGATGGCGGTGGCCTCGGCCGGGATGACCGACAGGATCCCCTGGGCCACCAACAACATGGCCTCGGGCCGGCACACCGTCTGCTTGGAGTCGATGAACCACGAGCTGGTGCGGCCGGACTTGAGTGTGAACTGGCCCCGTTTCACCGAGTGCTCCAACAGGTGGTCCCGGAGGGCGGCGTACTCGGTGGCCGGCAGCGGTTCGCTCACGTCCGCGGTACGTTCCCGTCGTTCCCGTCGTTCCCGTCGTTCCCGTCGGCCCAGAAGCCGGGGCCGGTGAACGCCACCCCGTGGGGACCCTCGTCCACACGGCCCACGACGGCGGCGTCCACCCCGGCCGAATGCACTGCGGCCAGGGCGTCGTCGGCACTGTCGGGGTCCACCATCATGATCATCCCGAGGCCCAGGTTGAACACCCGGGCCATCTCCTCGTCGGTCACCCGTCCCCTTCGTCTGATCTCCCCGAAGATGGGCGGCACCTCCCACGTGCCCCGATCGAGGAGGGCGCGCAGTCCCTCGTGCGGCAGGGCCCGGGGAACGTTTCCCTCGAAGCCTCCCCCCGTGATGTGGGCCGCGGCGTGGACGTCGGCACAGGTCATGGCGGCGCGCACCGCCGGGGTGTACAGCACCGACGGCCGCAGCAGCTCGTCGGCCAGGGTCACCGGGGCCCCGGGCCATGCCGGCTCGTCGTAGGAGGCACCGGACCGCTCCAACAGCACCTGCCGGGCCAGTGTGTAGCCGTTGCAGCGCAGGCCCGGTGAGGTCAGGCCGATCAGGACGTCGCGGTGGCGTACCCGCGAGGGACCCAGCAACGCGGAGTGCTCGACCACCCCCACGGCGAAGCCGACCAGATCGAACTGGCCCGGCTTCATGACCCCTGGGTGCTCGGCCATCTCCCCCCCGAGCAGACTGGCCCCGACCTGACGGCAACCCTCGGCCACCCCGCCCACCAGCTCGGCCATCTGGTTCGGGTCCACGGCGCCGGACGAGACGTAGTCGAGGAAGAACAGGGGCTCGGCTCCCTGGCACACCAGGTCGTCGACGCACATGGCCACCAGGTCGATCCCGATGGTGTCGAACCGGCCGAGGGCCTCGGCCACCACGGCCTTGGTCCCGACCCCGTCGGTCCCGGCCACCAGCACCGGCTGTCGATACCGCTCCGTGTCGAGGGCGAAAAGCCCTGCGAATTCCCCCAGCCCGCCCAGCACCTCATGACGGTGGGTCGACGCCACCAGCGGCTTGATCAGTTCGACGGCCCGCTCCCCGGCATCGATGTCCACCCCGGCACCGGCGTAGGTGGCCGGAGCGGAACCGGGGGCGCTGCCGCTCTGGTGTTGGCTCGGGCCGGACCCGGCCCCGGTCACGCCGGCAGGCCGGCCACGCCGCTCAGGGCGGCCGGGTCGGAGAAGTGCACCGGCACCGGCACCGGGTAGCTGCCGGTCAGACAGGCGTCACAGAACCCGGCACCGGGGGCGTCGATGGCCTGCACCAGGTGGTCGAGGGTGAGGTATTCGAGCGAGTCGACATCGAGGAACTCGACGATCTCTTCGTGCGTCTTGATCGAGGCCAGCAGCTCGTTGCGGTCCGGGGTGTCGATCCCGTAGTAGCACGGCCACCGGAACGGGGGCGACGAGATCCGCAGATGGACCTCGGTGGCCCCGGACTCGCGAAGCATCGTCACCATGGCCCGGGTGGTGGTACCCCGCACGATGGAGTCGTCCACCACGATCACCCGCTTGCCGGTGATGTTCTCCCGCAGCGGGTTGAGCTTCCGCCGCACCCCGTTGGCCCGCTCGGCCTGGGTCGGGGCGATGAAGGTCCGGCCGATATAGCGGTTCTTGACCAGTCCCTGGCCGTAGGGGATCCCTGACGCTACGGCGTACCCTTCGGCGGCAGGTACCCCGGAGTCGGGCACCCCCATCACCAGGTCGGCCTGGACCGGGGCCTGCGTGGCCAGCAGCTGACCCATCCGGCGGCGCGCACCGTGCACCTCGTTGCCGTAGAGCGTGGTGTCGGGCCGGGCGAAGTAGACGAACTCGAAGATGCACAGCTTCGGGTCCAGACGCTCGACCGGGAAGGGTCGTTCCGAGCGGACCTCCTTGCCGTCGATGACCACCATCTCCCCGGGCTCGAGCTCGCGGATGAAGGTGGCCCCGATCACATCGAGGGCCGGGGACTCCGAGGCCAACACCCAGCCCGTCTCGAAATCGTCAGTGGGCTCCAGTCGACCCAGGCACAGGGGGCGGAAGCCGTTGGGGTCGCGGATGCCGATGAGGTGGTCGGCATCGAGCAGCACGAAGGAGAAGGCGCCCTCCAGCGCGGGCAGTACCGCCAGCAGCGCGTCCTCGAGGTCATCGCCCGCCTCGGCCGTCGGCCGCTCCGGATCGTCGGGAGGGAACGCCTGGCCCAGCAGCTCGGCCACCAGATCGCTGTCGGACGACACCAGTCCGGGCAGCATGCCGGCCACCTGGCCCAGCTCGGCGGTGTTGGTCAGGTTGCCGTTGTGGCCCAAGGCGAAGCCGGCCCGGCCCACACCCCGAAAGACCGGCTGGGCGTGTATCCAGTCGCTCGATCCCGCCGTCGAGTAGCGCGTGTGCCCGATAGCCAGGTGACCCCGCAGGCCCGACAGCTTCCGCTCGTCGAACACCGTGGTGACCAGGCCCATGTCCTTCATCACAGTGATGGCATCGCCGTCGCTGACCGCCATGCCGGCCGACTCCTGGCCCCGGTGCTGCAGGGCGTAGAGGCCATCGAAGACCAGGTGTGCGACAGAACGCCCCGGGGCATAGACCCCGAAGACACCGCACGCTTCCTTGGCCTCCATCATCGGTTGATCACCGCACACACCGGGGGTCGTCGGGCTCGTCCTCTACCACGATTAGGCCACACAATGACCTCACCGTGCCACCCCAGACTAGTGGTGGCTCGTCGTGGCCTGTCGCTCCCCGGGCATGTCGGCCCACCGGGCGCCCTCTAGTCTCGCCCAGTGTGATCGATCTGCACACCCATTCCGACGTCTCTGACGGCAGCGATACCCCCGGCCATGTGGTGGAGCTGGCTGTCGAGGCCGGCTGCAGCGCCTTGGCGCTCACCGACCACGACTCCCTGGCCGGGATCGGCCCGGCCCGACGACGGGCCGCCGAGCTGGGGATCACCTTCGTGGCCGGGTGCGAGGTCTCCTGCCGATCGGCGGGACCGGGCGGCATGCACGTGCTCGTGTACTTCGTCGAGGACGACGGTTCACCGTTGGGCGAGGAGCTGGTCCGTCTGCGCCAGGACCGTCACCGGCGCAACCTGGCCCTGGCCGACCGCCTGGCCTCCCTCGGCCTTCCCATCACCTACGACCTCGTGGTGCGCCAGGCCGGGGGCGAGGAGGGCGTCGGCCGGCCGCACTTCGCCGCGGCCCTGGTGTCGGTGGGCGCGGCCGACTCCCTCGACGACGCCTTCGACCGCTACCTGGCCGACCACCGACCCGGGTTCGTGCACAAGGCCCGTCTCACCGGGGCCGAGGTGGCGGCGCTGGCCCGCTCCTCGGGTGGGGTGGCCGTCCTGGCCCACCCCTTCAGCATGGGTCTCGAGGGACCCGACCTGGCCGGCCTGGTGGGAGAGCTGGCCCGGTCCGGGTTCGACGGGATCGAGGCCCTCTACGGCCGCTACTCGCCCCGGCGCCGCGCCGAGTTGGGCCAGCTGGCCCGTAGGTTCGACCTGGTGGCCACCGGTGGGTCCGACCATCACGGTTCCAGCAAGCCCGATCTGCGGGTGGGCACGGGACAAGGAGACCTCAAGGTGCCGGACCGGGTGCTGGCCCAGCTCGAGTCCCGTCGTCCCGTGGCCTGAGCCCGACCGGTCCGGCCGGTCCGACCGTTCCGACCGGAACGACGGGTCCGACGTTCAGTTGGAGACGGGGGGCAACCCGTCGAGGAGCGTCGGCAGTCGGTCCCGCCACGATGCCGTGACCTCGGACAGGCCGAGGTCGACCAGTCCCTCGACCACCGCCCGGTCGCCGCCCGCGGTGCCGAGGACCCGGAACCCCACCCCGGCCTCCGCCGCCCGGGCGATCAGATCGGTGTGCCGCGAGGTGCATACCACCACCCGGGACGGTGCCTCGGTGAACAGCTCGTGGTGGTCGGCCACCCCGGCCACGCGGAACCCCACGCCCGACCGGACGGCCATCTCGGTGAGCGCCACCCCGAGCCCGCCGCCCGACACGTCGTGGACCCCGGACACCAGCGGCGCCCCGGTGACGCCACCGTCGGAGCCTGCCGTTCGGGCCATTCCCTCGGCCACGATGGCCGCGACGAACGACACCAGCCGAGCGTGCCCGGCCAGGTCGAGGGTGGGGAGGGTGCCGTGGCGATGGCCACGCACTTCGACGGCCCAGCGGGATCCGGCCAGCGAGGGCGGGCTGTGACGGTTCGTGGTCACCCCCACGCTGGCGTCGAGGAGGACGAGGACCTCGTCCTCCACCAACCTGACCCCTGGGGGCCGCGCCGCCAGCCGGTCGATGAGGCCGAGCACCCCGATCACCGGGGTCGGATCGATGTCGACGCCGACGCTCTCGTTGTAGAGGCTCACATTGCCCCCGATGACGGGGAGCCCCAGGCCCGTACAGGCCTCGCTCATCCCGTCGATGGCCTCGGAGAGTTGCCACATCACCTCGGGGTGCTCGGGGTTCCCGAAGTTGAGGCAGTTGACCACGGCCATGGGCCGGGCCCCGACGCAGGCCACGTTGAGGGCACCCTCGGCCACCGTGGCCGCCGTGCCGGCCCGCGGATCGATGGCGCACCAGGTGGGATTGGAGTCGGTGGTGAGCGCCAGACCCTTCTCCGACGGGGGCAGGCCCGGCGCGGCCAGGCGCAGCACGGCGGCGTCCCCGCCGGGCCCGTCGACGGTGTTCAGGAACAGCTGGTGGTCGTACTGGCAGTAGATCCACGCCGGGTCGCACAGCAGCGACAGCACATCCGGTCCACAGTCGGACGGGGCCGAAAGGGCGCCGGGGTCGTCGGCGGCACGCGCCTCGTGGTCTCCGGGTTGCATCAGCGGGCGGTGGTACAGGGGGGCGTCGTCGCTGAGGGCCGTGGCCGGCAGGTCGGCCAGGACGGCACCGTCGAACCCGTCGAGGATCCGGAGTCGACCCGGCTGGCCCGCCGGAGGATCGGTGACCCGGCCCACCACGGCCGACCGCACCTCCCACCGACGGCACACCTCTTCCACCCGGGCCAGGTCCTCCGGCGTGACGATGGCCAGCATGCGCTCCTGGCTCTCGGACGTCATCACCTCGTACGGCTCCATCCCCGCCTCGCGTCGGGGCACCGCGGTGACGTCGACGTCCATGCCCACGCCGCCCCGGGCCGCAGTCTCACTGGTGGCACACACCAGGCCGGCGCCCCCCAGGTCCTGGATGCCGACCACCAGCTTGGCGTCGAGCAGCTCGAGACAGGCCTCGATCAGACGCTTCTCCTCGTAGGGGTCGCCCACCTGCACGCTGGGACGCTTGGCCGCGTCGGCCCCGTCGTCCGCACCACCGAAGCCCGACGACGCCAACACGCTGACCCCGCCGATCCCGTCACGGCCGGTGGAGGACCCGAGGAGCACGGCCAGGTTGCCCGGGCCCGACGCCTGGCCCAGCACCAGGCGCTCGGTGGGGAGCACACCCATGCACAACACGTTGACCAGAGGATTCTGGGCGTAGCACGGGTCGAAGGAGATCTCTCCCCCCACCGTGGGCACGCCCACCGAGTTGCCGTAGCCCGAGATGCCGGCCACGACCCCTTCGATCAGCCACTGCTGGCGGGCCTCGGCCACGTCCCCGAAGAAGAGGGGGTCCATGACGGCGATGGGACGGGCCCCCATGGTGAAGATGTCCCGCAGGATCCCTCCGACGCCGGTGGCCGCCCCCTGGTACGGCTCGATGGCCGACGGGTGGTTGTGGCTCTCGATGCGGATGGCCACGGCGATCCCGTCGCCGGCATCGATCACGCCGGCGTTCTCGCCTGGGCCCACCAGGACGTAGGGCGCCTCGGTCGGCAGCCGACGCAGGTGGATCCGCGACGACTTGTAGGAGCAGTGCTCGCTCCACATGACGGCGAACAGCGCCAACTCGAGGTGGTTGGGCGGCCGGTGGAGTACGGCCTCGATCTCGTCGTACTCGCCGTCGGTCAGGCCCAGGGCGCGGTGGAGCGGTCCCGTTGACGGTGAAGGGGAGTCGACCGTCACGCGCCCGCCCTCTGGTCCTGCACTCGTCGCACTCTCGTCCTCACGTCGACCCGGGCTCCCTCGTGATGGTCCCGAGCGTACCCGGCCACATCCGGTCCCCTATCGATCGGGACCGGTGGCGCCGGCGCGTCGCCCGCGCTCTCTCCTGCCGCCGGGGTGCGTTCCCATCCCGCTGCGGAGTCGACCCGCCAGCCGGGTCCGGCACCGGTCCATTTCCCGTCCGTGGGCCGGTCACCACTCCGGTTCACACGTCCTATAAGAGCGAGGATCGGGGCCATTTGTCGGGCCCGCCACCAACCGTTCCACAGGGGCCAATGGCCGGCTCCAGGTCCGCGGCCGCCGACAGCTCCATAGATGGCTCGCACCGTCCCGGACCACCCTTCCATCGCAGAACACGGTCGGCCGGATAGAACCCATGACCTCCACGGGACGGGCCAGCCCAGGGCGATACACCGGTGAAGTACCTGTTGAACGGCCCGGTAGGGCCCGACAGGGCCGCACCGTGGGCCACGATCTGTCCTGAGTTCCCGCGACCATTGGCGGCAGATACCCCGGTGATAACGGAGCAAAAGCCACTGCTTCGATTCCTCCCATGCCAAAGATCGAATTCCGCCGTGCCCGGTAATTGGCCCGGGGAATTGATCTCATGACGGTCCCCCCGTTGGACCGAGTTGCCAGGTATGACCATCTCTGGGATGCTCTGTCCATGGCAGCCACTACTTCGACCAAGGCCCGTAAGAAAACTCCTATGTCCGAGGACCACAAGGCCGCACTGGCCAAGGGGCGGGAAGAGGGTCGCATCGTGCGCCGCTATCTCGAGGCGCTGGAATCCACCAAGCCGCGTCGTGGACGCAAGCGGACGCCCGAGTCGATCCGCAAGCGCCTGGTCAGCATCGATAACTCATTGGCCTCGGCCGACCCTCTGGCCAAGCTCCACCTGGTGGAGGAGCGCCAGCGGCTCGAGTCGGAGCTCTCCCACACGGGGGAGACAGTGGACCTGGCCGCCCTCGAGAAGAGCTTCATCAAGGTGGCCCGCGTCTACGGCGAGCGCAAGGGGATCTCCTACTCGGCCTGGCGCACGGTCGGCGTCAGTGCCGCCGTGCTCCAGCAGGCCAAGATCCCCCGCACCCGGAGCTGAAGCACCTCCACCCGGCCCTTTCCGTCCGGCCTGAATACTCTGGCCGGACCTCAGGCCCCAGGCCCCAGCCCTCAGGCCACCGTGGCCGCCACGGCCGGGCGGGTCGACGCCAACAGGGCCGACACCAGCTCCCTGCCGTCGACCGACCCCATCAGGGGATCGCAGGCCCGCTCGGGGTGGGGCATGAGCCCGACCACGTTCCGGGCCTCGTTGCAGACCCCGGCGATGCTGTCGATCGATCCGTTGGGGTTGTCCCGGTAGCGCAGCACGACCCGCTCGTCCGAGCGCAGCCGGGCCAGGGTCTCGGTGTCGCAGGTGTAGTTGCCCTCGAAGTGGTTGATGGGTATCGAGAGCTCGGTGCCCACGGCGATACCCGACGTGAGCACCGAGGCCGACGACTCCACCCGCACCGTCACCGTGGTGCAGACGAAACGGAGACCGCGGTTCTTCTGTAGGGCCCCGGGGAGGAGGCCGGCTTCGGTCAGCACCTGAAAGCCGTTGCAGATGCCGACCACCGGGCCGCCGGCGGCCGCGAAGCCGGACACCGCCTCCATCACAGGGGAGAACCGGGCGATGGCCCCCGGGCGCAGGTAGTCACCGTGGGCGAAACCCCCGGGCAGGATGAGAGCGTCGTAGCCCTTCACCGACGTCTGTCCGTGCCACACCAGATCGGCCTGTCCCCCCAGCCGCTGCACGGCCGAGACGGCGTCGTGCTCGCAGTTGGTCCCCGGGAACATCACCACCCCGACGGTCGGCGGCATCAGGATCCAGCCGCCACGGCCGGTCTCACCGTCACCGTGGACTCCTCGATGACCGGGTTGGCCAGCAGGCGGTCGGCCACCACCGTGGCCTGGACCTGGGCCGAGGCCTCGTCGTCAGCGGTGATCTCGAACCGGAACGCCTTGCCGGCGCGGACCCCGCTCACCCCGTGCAGCCCCAGAGCGGGCAGGGCCCGTTCGATGGTGGCACCCTGCGGGTCGGCGATCCCCTCGCGCAGCCGGACCTCGACCAGCACGGAGAAGGATGCCGACGGGGCCATGATCAGGCACCGTACCAGTCGGCCAACCGTCGACCGCAGACCCGCTCGTACGACTCCACATAGAGGGCCGACGTGGCCGACACGATCTCGTCGGGCAGTGCCGGGGGTGGCGCCTGCTTGTCCCAGGGCTGGCCCTCCAGCCAGTCCCGCAGCCGCTGCTTGTCGAACGACGGCGGGTTGGTCCCCGGTGCGCAGTTGTCGGCGGGCCAGAATCTCGACGAGTCCGGCGTCAGCACCTCGTCGCAGATGGACAGGGCCCCGTCGATGAAGCCCAGCTCGAACTTGGTGTCGCAGATGATGATGCCCTGTTCCTCGGCCCGCGCTGCCGCCCGCCCATAGGCGGCCAGGCACAGTTCCGAGGCGGCCGTCGCCGCCTCCTTCCCCACGATGTCGATGGCCTCGTCCATCCCGATGTTGAGGTCGTGGCCTTCGGTGGCCTTGGTCGACGGCGTGAAGATGGGCTCGGGCAGCCGGTCGGCGTGGAGCAGGCCGGTGGGCATGGCCATCCCGTGGACGGTCCCCTCACGCTCGTACTCCTTGTAGGCGGAACCGGCCAGGTAGCCGCGGACGATGCACTCGATGTCGAGCATCTCGGCCCGGCGGACCAGCATGGAACGCCCGGCCAGCTCGGAGAGCCCGCCCGGGAGGTCGGCCGCACCGGGTGGAAAGTCGGCGACGTCGGCACTGACCAGATGGTTCGGGGCCAGGTCCGAGAGCTCCTCCAACCAGTAGGCGGTCATGGCCGTGAGCACCCGGCCCTTGTCGGGGATGGGCTCCTCCATGATCACGTCGAAGGCGGAGATGCGATCCGAGGCCACCATCAACAGGTGGTCATCGCCGGCGTCGTAGAGCTCCCTGACCTTGCCTGACTGGATGAGGTCGAGTGGTCGGCGTGTCGATGATGTGGTCATGGGGCTAGCTCCTCCAGGGCGTCGGTGAATCGGTGGACGTGGCGCAGCGTACGGGACAGGTCGAAGGCTTCGTCGAGGGCCTCGGGGGTCAGGTCGACCTCGGGGTCCTCGTCGAGAACCAGACGAAACGGACGGCCCTCGGCCCAGGCGGTCCGGGCGTCCCGTTGCACGATGCGATAGGCGGCGTCGCGGCTGAGGCCGGCGTTGACCAGGGCCAGCAGCACGGACTGGCTGAACACCAGGCCGGAGCTCCCCTCGGTCAGTGTGGCCAGGGCCCGTTCCGGGTGGACGACCAGCCCTTCGACCAGCCCCTTGGCCTTCTGCAGCATGTAGAGGGTGAGCATGCTGGCGTCGGGCAGCACCACCCGCTCCACCGAGCTGTGGGAGATGTCCCGCTCGTGCCAGAGGGCCACGTCCTCGAGACCGGCCGAGAGGTACCCGCGCAGCACCCGGGCCAGGCCGCAGAGGCGCTCGGACAGGACGGGATTGCGCTTGTGGGGCATGGCCGAACTGCCCTTCTGGCCCGGTCTGAACGGCTCCTCGGCCTCCCCCACCTCGCTACGGGCCAGGTGCCGCACCTCGGTGGCGATCAGTTCGATCGTGGCCCCGACGGCGGCACAGGCCCAGAGATACTCGGCGTGCCGGTCGCGGGCCACCACCTGGGTGGCCGGGGTCGGCGTGAGCCCCAACGACCGGCAGACGTGCTCCTCCACCCTGGGGTCGATATTGGAGTAGGTCCCGACCGCTCCGGAGAGCTTGCCCACGGCCACCCTCTCGCGGGCGGCCAGCAGGCGCTGGTGGTCCCGGTCGGCCTGGAGCGCCCAGAGAGAGAACTTGGCCCCAAAGGTGGTCGGCTCGGCGTGCATGCCGTGGGTCCGTCCCGTCACCGGGGTGTCGATGCTCTCGAGGGCGCGGGCCTTGAGCGCCGCCACCAGCTCACCGGACGCGTGGATGAGGAGGTCGGCCGCCCGGGTGAGCGTGGCGCACAGGGCCGTGTCGACCACGTCCGAGGACGTCAGGCCGTAGTGGATCCACGAACCCTCGGGCTGGCCGATGGCCTCTTGGACCACGTCCACGAAGGCGGCCACGTCATGGTCAGTGACCTGCTCGCGCTCCTCGACGGCGCGGACGAAGGACGAATCGACCGCAGGGGCACGATCCAGACAGGCCTTCGCCGCCTCGTCCGGAACGTCGCCGACCTCGACCCAGCCCTCGGTGGCCAACAGCTCGACCCGCAGCCACATGGCGAACCGGGCCTCGTCGGTGAAGAGGTCGGCCATGGCCCGGGGGGCGTACCGGGGGATCACCGAACCACCCCGGGCGCGTTCGTGGCCACCAGCACGTCGGGGCCGGCGGGATGGGCCGTGCCGGTCGGGTCGGCCGCCGAAGCGGTCGTGGCTTCCGCGGTCGCCGTGGCTGCCGCGTCGGCGGCGATGTCCGTCCGGGCATGGGCCCCCGGCCACGAGATGGCGGCCACGGCGCGGTAGGCCCGGGACCGGGCCTCGGCCAGCGTGGAGCCGAGCGCCGTGACCCCGAGCACCCGGCCCCCCGAGGAGACCAGGCCTTCCGCCGACGGGCCGGTGCCGGCGTGGAACACCGTCACCCCCTCCACCGACCCGGCGTCGTCGAGTCCGGCGATCAGGTCTCCGTGGCGCGGCGACTCCGGATAGCCCTCGGCCGCCATCACAACGCACACCGCGGCGTCGTCACTGAACCGTGGCGCGGACCGCAACGCACCCGACGCCGCCTCGGCCAGCAGCGCGGTGAGGTCCCCTTCGAGGCGGGGCAGGACCACCTGGGTCTCCGGATCGCCGAACCGCACGTTGAACTCGAGCACCTTCGGCCCTTCCGCGGTCAGTATCAGTCCGGCGTACAGCACGCCCCGGTAATCGATACCCCGGGCCCGCAGGGCCGACAGCAGCGGGGCCACCGCCTCGTCGACCAGGCGGTCCACCGCCTCGTCGTCGACCGTGGGCACCGGCGAGTACGCCCCCATCCCCCCGGTGTTCGGGCCGCCGTCGCCGTCGTCCCGTCGTTTGAAGTCCTGGGCCGGGGCCAGGGGGACCAGCCGCAGGCCGTCGCACACGACGAGGAGCGAGCACTCCGGACCGAGCAGGCCCTCCTCCACCACCACCTGCCGGCCGGCGTCCCCGAAGGCGGCGCCGGAGAGCTTGGCGTCGATGTCGGCCTCGGCCTCGGCCCTGGAGTCGGTCACCAGCACACCTTTGCCGGCGGCCAGCCCGTCGGTCTTGACCACCCAGGGTCCGGGCAGGGTCCGGAGGAACTCCTTGGCCGGGGCCGGATCGGTGAACACCCCGAAGCGGGCGGTGGGCACACCCGCCTCGGCCAGCATGGCCTTCATGAAGGCCTTGGACCCCTCGAGGCGGGCACCGTCGGCCCCGGGGCCGAACACCAGTCGGCCGGCACCGCGGAGCCGGTCGGCCAAGCCCTCGACCAGGGGGGCCTCCGGGCCGATGACGAACAGGTCGGCCTCGACCTCCTCCGGCGGGGTGGACACGCTGGTGAGCGTGTGGCCGGCCGTGGTCACGCCCTCGATCCCCGGGTTGCCCGGCGTGACGATGACGTCGGCGGTGCGTCCGAGCACCACGGCCAGCGCATGCTCACGGCCCCCCGACCCGACCACGCACACGGTCCGGATGCCGTTCGACCCGGTCTCGGAGTCGGTCGCCGGGGACCCGCTCATGCGGCGAATCGGACGAACTGCTCGCGGCCGGGCCCGACCCCCACCAGGCGGACCGGGGTACCGATCTGGTCGGCCAGGAAGTGCACGTAGTCCCGGGCCGCCTGGGGCAGGTCGTCGAGCTCGGTGGCCCGCGAGATGTCGGTCTTCCAGCCGGGCAGCTCCTCGTAGACCGGAGTCACCTGGTGGAAGACCGACTGATGGTAGGGCGGGTGGGTGAAGCGCTCGCCGTTGGCCTCGTAGGCCACGCACACCTTCACCGTGTCGAAGGCATCGAGCACGTCGAGTTTGGTCAGAGCCACCTCGGACAGCGAGTTGAGGCGCACGGCCTGGCGCATCATCACGGCGTCGAACCAGCCCGGGCGGCGGCGCCGTTTGGTGTTGACCCCGTACTCGTGGCCCCGCTCGACCAGGGTGTCGCCGACGTCATCGACCAGCTCGGTCGGGAACGGTCCGCTCCCCACCCGGGTGACATAGGCCTTGGCGATGCCGATCACCTCGTCGACATAGCGGGGCCCGATCCCCGCGCCGGTGCAGGCGCCGCCGGCCACCGGGTTCGACGAGGTGACGAAGGGATACGTCCCGTGGTCGAGGTCGAGGAACGTGGCCTGGGCCCCCTCCAACAGGACGTGGGCGCCGCGCTCGAGGGCGTCGTGGAGGAGCCCGACCGTGTCGGCCACCATCGGGGTGACCCGGGGGGCCAACTCCTCGAGGTAGTGGGCGCAGATCTCGTCGGCCGACAGGGGCAGGCGGTTGTACACCTTGGCCAGGATGGCGTTCTTCTCCTTCAGCACGACATCGAGCTTCTGGCGGAAGATCTTGGGGTCGAGCAGGTCCTGGACCCGCAGTCCCACCCGGGACGACTTGTCGGCATAGGCCGGGCCGATGCCCCGCTTGGTGGTCCCCAGCTTGTTCTTGCCCAGGTACCGCTCGGCCAGCTGATCGAGTTCGTGGTGGTACGGCATGATCAGGTGGGCGTTGCCGCTGACCAGCAGGCGGCTGGTATCGATGCCCTTGCCGGCCAGGGTGTCCACCTCGGCCAGGAGCACGGTGGGGTCGACCACCACCCCGTTACCGATGACCGGGGTGATGTGGTCGTAGAGGATCCCGCTCGGCACCAGCTGGAGGGCGAAGGTCTCCCCGTCCACCACGATGGTGTGACCGGCATTGTGTCCACCCTGATAGCGGACGACAAGCTCCATCTCCTTGGCCAGGAGATCGGTCAGCTTGCCCTTGCCCTCATCCCCCCACTGGGTCCCGACGACGACGGTAGCCGGCACGCGTGTCTCCTCCGTTGCGAAAAGCGGATTACGCCCCAGTGTAGCCCGCCGCGACACCGGCCCGAGTGGGCCCGGGTCAGGGTCTCGCCACCACCAGCAGGGACCGTCCGGACACCGCGCCGGTGCCGAAGGAGGCGTCGTCGAAGGAGTCCGACACCCTCCATCCCGACCGGGTCACCAGGGCCAGATGGGCGGAGGGCGGGAGGATGGTGCGCCACGGCTCGGAGGTGGCCCTTGGTCGGCCGGCATTGGCCTGGTCCACGGCGCGCTCCGAGCCGACCCCCTCGGCGTGGACGGCCAAGCTGGCGGCCAGCACGCTGCCCCCGGTGGCCCGGGTACGGAGCACGGTGAGCAGCCCGACGATGGCATCCTCGTCGAGGTAGACGAGCAGGCCCTCGCAGAGGAAGAGGGTGGGGCGTTCGGGACGGTGTCCATACCCCTCGAGCACGGCATAGGTGTCGCCGTGGCGGAAGTCCACCGGCACCAGGGTGAGCCCTCCGACATCGGCACCCATCTGTTCGAGGCGGCGGCGCTTGTCGGACTGCGTGGAGGGGTGGTCGAGTTCGAAGAAGTGGACGCCGACGGACCGGAACCGCAGAGCACGGTCGTCGTAGCCGGCGCCGAGGACGACCACCTGATCGACACCCTGTCGGACCGCCTCTTGCACCTGGGCGTCGAAGAACCGGGTACGGGCCTCGATATGGGCGCGGATCACCGGGTCGCGGACCGGCCGCATCCCCTCGGACAACCTGGCCTGGGCGTCCGGATCGCCATCGGGTGTGCTCGGCCGCACCAGAGCGGCCCGCCAGGCGGCCACGGCCTGGCCGGTCCGGGAGGCGGAGGCCCGGTCAGCGGCCCGGTCAGAGGCCCGGTCGCGGTCGCCCTCGTCCGAGCCCCTCCGCCCCATCACGCATACTCCGTCATCGACACCCGCAGGGCCGCTATCGACGCGCCCCCGATCACTCGGCCACCATCCGCTCGCGCCGGAGCACCTGGGCCACCGAGCGCATGAAGAGCACCGACGAGAAGACCAGGCCGATGAAGCCGATGGCCTGCAACGTGAGTTGGATGTCGTGGGTCCGGGCCAGCTCGGCGGCCACCAGGATCACGCCGGAGGCCACCAGCCCGACGCAGCCGAACGTCGCCACCAGCACCCGATCCACCCACCCGCTCACCACCCGTTCGTCACGGTCGGCGAACCGTTCGACCCTGACGCTCATGCGGCCGGAGCGCAGCTGTGTGGCCAGCTCGTCGATGTGCTCGGGCAACGTGCGAAGGGCGGGCAGCGACCGGCGCAACTCCTCTTGGAGCAGGTCCCCCGTCAGGTCGGGGTCCTGTGTGGCCAGGGCGTCGGCCGCCGCCGTGGCCTCCACCGCCAGCTCGAAGGACGGATCCACCAACCGGAGCGTGCCGTCCAGGGTGAGCAGCGCCTTCGACAGCGAGGTCATCGAGGGCGGTGGCCGCAGTCCGTGCCTCGACATCACGGTCAGGACCTCGGGGATGACGGCCGGGTCGAAGCCACCCGAGCTCTCCACCATGAGCATGCCGATGTCGGACTCCAGTGACTGCAGATCGGCGGTGGCGTCGGCCCCCGACAGGTGGCGTACGGCCCGGGCCACCACCATGGGCTCACCGGCGCTCATCCCGACGGCGATGTCCTGTAGGGCGCGCCGGGTGGAGGGGTCGAGCAGCCCCACCGCGCCGAAGTCGAGCAGCCAGAGCCGCCCCCACTCGTCGACCATGAGGTTGCCCGGATGGGGATCGGCGTGGAAGACGGCGCCGTGGAGCACCTGGTCGAGAAAGCTCGACAGCAGGGCCACGGCCAGCAGATGGGGTGGCACCCCACTGGCGGCGATGGCACCGGGCGAGTCGATGGCCCGGCCCGGCGCCTCCTCCATCACCAGCATCCGGTCGGTGCAGAGGTCGTGGAAGACGAGCGGAACGCGGACGATGTCGTCGGTCGGGTCGTCGTGGGCGATGGACGCACGCAGGCGGTCGCACATGGTGGCCTCGCGCTGGTAGTCGAGCTCGCGGTCCATGCTCACGATCAACTCCTCGGCCAGGCTGCGGACATCGAGCTCCCGGGCTCCGGCCACGCGACGCTCGGCCGTCCGGGCCACCAGCCGCAGGACGGTGGCGTCCCGGCGGAGCAGGTCGTCGAGCCCGGGCCGTTGGATCTTGACCACCACCGACTCACCGGTCAGGAGGGTGGCCCGGTGGGCCTGGCCGATCGAGGCCGAGGCCAGTGGTTCGAAGTCGAACGTGGCGAAGGCCTCCTCGACCGGTCGGCCCAACTCCGCCTCGACCAGGGGACGGACCTGGTCGGCAGGGATGGGCCGCACCGCCGATCGCAGGTGGGAGAGCTGCTCGATGACCGGTTCGGCCAGCAGATCGCTTCGGGTCGAGGCGATCTGGCCGAACTTGACGAACATCCCGCCCACGTCCTCGAGGGTCAGGCGGAGACACCGACCGAACTCGGCGGTGGTGATGCCCGACGCCGTCAGGAACTGGGGCCGGGCCAGCCCGTTGCGCCGCGCCACGCGGAGCACCTCCCACGACCTCGACAGCGGGGCCAGGGTGCGCCTGATCCAGCGCACCGGGTGGAGCAACATCCACTTCGACCGGCGCCGCGGCAGGCCGGGCCGCCGGTTGGCCGCCACCACCTCGGGGACGATCATCAGCACCATGGTGGCCAGGACCCCGAACAGGGCGGTCAGCGCCCAGGCCACGACGCCGTCCTTGCCACCGTGCACGACCGCCTGCGCACCGGCGACACCGATCAGCGTGCCCACCAGGGCCGTGGCCATCGACCGCCACCGGCCCACCGTGATGCCGAGCAGCCGGCTGCTGACCAGGCCGAGCACGATGACGAAGACCACCCCGGCCAACAGCGAGGCCAGGTTGTCGAAGGTGATCCGGACCATGAGGGCACCCGCCATCGCCGCCAATGAAGTCATGGGTGGGCCACCGAGCATCGAATGGAGATCCCTTTCGCCGAGTGCAGGGCCTCATGATTGCCCCACCCGGTCGATGCCGTCCACCCTGTCGACGTTCCCACGGCCCGGGGGTGCAACGTGGATCGGGACACCGGTGCGACCCGATCAGACCAGCACGATCTCCCCGCCCTTCTCCTCGACGGTGACCGTCGAGCCCTCGGGATAGCGGCCTTCGAGCAGCGCCAGGGCCAGGGGATCCTCGACCTGGCGCTGGATGACCCGGCGGAGGGGACGGGCCCCGAACTCGGGGTCGAAGCCCTCGCGGGCCAACAGTGCTTCAGCATCGGGCGTGACGGCCAGACTCAGCCGCCGCTCGGCCAGTCTCCGGCGCAGGCCTCCGAGCTGGATGGTGACGATGCGCGACAGATCGGACGGTGTCAACGTCTGGAACCGGACGATCTCGTCGATCCGGTTGACGAACTCCGGCTTGAAGTGCTCGATGGGCTCGCCCGGGATGTTGGAGGTCATGATGAGCACGGTGTTCGTGAAATCCACGGTGCGTCCCTGTCCATCGGTGAGCCGCCCGTCCTCGAGCACCTGGAGCAGGACGTTGAATACATCGGGGTGGGCCTTCTCCAGCTCGTCGAGGAGCACCACCGCGTACGGTCGGCGCCGGACCGCCTCGGTGAGCTGGCCGCCCTCCTCGTACCCCACGTAGCCCGGAGGGGCACCGACCAGCCTGGCCACCGAGTGCCGCTCCCCGTACTCGCTCATGTCGATACGGATCATGGCCCGCGAGTCGTCGAACAGGAACTCGGCCAGGGCCCGGGCCAGCTCGGTCTTGCCCACCCCGGTCGGCCCCATGAAGAGGAACGATCCGATGGGGCGGTTGGGGTCGGACAGCCCGGCCCGGCTGCGACGGATGGCGTTCGACACCGCCGCCACCGCCTCGTCCTGGCCCACCACCCGGGCATGGAGGGCGTCCTCCATGCGGATGAGCTTCTCGACCTCCCCCTCGAGGAGGCGGCTGACCGGTACGCCCGTGGCCCGGCTGACCACTTCGGCCACGTCCTCGGCGTCGACCTCCTCTTTGAGGAAGCGCTGGGACTTCTGCAGCTCGTCGAGCGTGTGGGTGGCCGCCTCGACCTCGCGCTCGAGGGCCGGGATCCTGCCGTAGGTGATCTCCGAGGCCTCGGCCAGATTGCCCTCACGACTGAGCCGCTCGGCCTCCCCGCGAAACTGCTCGAGTTCCCCTTTGAGCGACTGGATGGTGTTGATGGCCTGCTTCTCCGACTGCCAGTGGGCCGTCATGGCCACCGACTGCTCGGACAGGTTGGCCAGCTCCTCGTCCAGACGGGCCAGTCGCTCGGCCGATGCGGTGTCGGTCTCTTTGGCCAGGGCCATACGCTCGATCTCCAGTTGCCGCATCCGCCGCGTCACCACGTCGAGCTCGGTGGGCATGGAGTCGATCTCGATGCGGAGGCGGCTGGCCGCCTCGTCCATGAGGTCGATGGCCTTGTCGGGGAGGAACCGACCGGTCACGTAGCGGTCAGACAGGACGGCGGCGGCGACCAGTGCGGCATCTTGGATGCGGACGCCGTGGTGGACCTCGTACCGCTCCTTCAGCCCGCGCAGGATGGCGATGGTGTCCTCGACCGAGGGAGGCGGCACGAACACCTGCTGGAAGCGGCGCTCGAGTGCGGCATCCTTCTCGATGTACTGCCGGTACTCGTCGAGGGTGGTGGCCCCGATCAGTCGCAGCTCGCCCCGGGCCAACATCGGCTTGATCATGTTGCCGGCATCCATGGCCCCCTCGGCGCCACCGCCGGCCCCCACGATGGTGTGGAGCTCGTCGATGAAGGTGATGACCTCCCCTTCGGCGTCGGTGATCTCCTTCAGCACCGCCTTCAGCCGCTCCTCGAACTCGCCGCGGTACTTGGCTCCGGCCACCATCGACCCCATGTCGAGGCCGATGACCCGCTTGCCCTTCAGTCCCTCGGGGACGTCCCCCTCGACGATCCGCTGGGCCAGGCCCTCCACGATGGCCGTCTTGCCCACGCCGGGCTCACCGATCAGGACCGGGTTGTTCTTCGTGCGGCGCGACAGGACCTGGATGACCCGGCGCACCTCTTCGTCACGGCCGATGACCGGGTCCATCTTCCCCTGGCGGGCCAGGGCGGTGAGGTCCCGGCCGTAGCGCTCGAGGGCCTGGAAGGTCTCCTCGGGGTTCTTCGAGGTCACGCGATGGCTGCCCCGGACGTCCCGAAGGGCCTCGAGGAGCTGGTCCCGTTGTACACCGATCCGGTCGGCCATGGCCAACAACAGGTGCTCGACCGAGAGGTACTCGTCACCCATGTCCGTCCGCAGGGTGTCGGCCGTCGTCAGCACCTCGCGCAAGGACCCGGTCGATACCCGGCTCGGAGCCACCCACGCTCTGCGGCAGGCGACCGAGGACGGCGGTGTTGCGCTCGGCCACGACGGCCGGCTCGATGCCGACCCGGGTCAGGATGGGTCCGGCGATGCCGTCGGGCTGGGCCAGTATGGCGTCCAGCACGTGCTCCGGGGTGACCTCGGGGTTGTTGGCGGAGCGGGCCCGCTCGACCGCCGAGGAGAAGGCCTCCTGCGTCTTGAGCGTCCAGCGATCGGGATTGATGCTCATCGGGAGCCTCCTGCGGCCTGGCTGGGACGGGTGGTGGGCACGAGCTTCTGGGAGAGTGGCACGAGCTCGCGCCGGTACTGGCGGTGGGTCACGGCCACCGCCTCGCGGGCCTGGGCCCTGGTCACCTCGAGTTCGGCGCGAAGCCGTTCCACCTCGGCCTCCAGCTCCATCACGCGGCGCACGCCTTCGAGGTTCAGTCCGGCCGTGGTCAGGGCCTGGATGTGGCGCAGCCGGTCGAGGTCCTGCTCGCTGAAGCGGCGGCTGCCCCCCTCGGTGCGGCTCGGGTCGAGGAGGCCCTTGCGCTCGTAGACCCGGAGGGTCTGGGGATGGACGCCGGTCAGCTCGGCGGCCACTGATATCACGTAGACGGCACGGGTATGTCGGTCGTCGGTCATGTCACACTCCCAGGGCATCGCGGGCCGGCGGCTCCATCACCGCCGCCAGCGCCTCCACCGCGGCACGTTGCTCGTCGGTCAGCTTCTCCGGCACCGCCACCTCCACGGTGACCAGTAGATCACCGGTGGCGCTCTTCTTTCCGGCCGGAACGCCCCGACCCTTGACCCGGAAGGTGCGGCCCGACGGGGTGCCGGCCGGAACCCGCAGCGTGACCGGGTCGGTGAGCGTGGGTACCGTCAGGCTGGTCCCGAGGGTGGCTTCGGAGAACGAGAGCGGTACGGACAGGGTCAGGTTGCGACCCCGTCGGCCGAAGAGCCCGTGCCGATCGACCCGGACCACGACGTAGAGGTCCCCGCTCGGGGCGCTCCCCCGTCCGGCCGCGCCCCGGCCCTTGACCCTGATCCGCTGACCGTCCTCGACGCCGGCCGGGATGCGCACCTTGACCGAACGGTTCCGGTGCTCCACCCCGGTACCCGAGCACGTGGGGCAGGGCGTGGTCACGACGGTGCCGCGGCCGCCGCACTGCGGGCAGATCTGGCTCAGGGAGAAGAGACCCTGGTTGTCCTGGAGGGAACCCGTACCGCCGCAGCGCGGGCAGGTGACCGGGTGGGTCCCCGGCGCCGCCCCGGTGCCCGAACAGGTGTGGCAGCGGACATCGGTGGTCAGGTTGACCGATGTGGTGACCCCGCTGACCGCCTCCTCGAACGAGAGGTGGAGCTCGGTCTCGACGTCGGCACCGCGTTGGGGTCCGGTCGTCCCACTGCCCCGCCGGCCGCGTCCGAACAGCCCCCCGAACAGGTCACCGAGGTCGCCCATGTCCTCCACCCGGTAGGTCCCCCCGCCCCCGCCGAACCCGCCGGGGAACCCGCCGGCTGCGGCCGGACCCATGGTCCGGACCTCGTCGTACTCCTTGCGTCGTTCGGCGTCGCCGAGGACGTCATAGGCCGCGGAGACCTCTTTGAAGGTCTCCTCCTCTCCGGGGTTGGTGTCGGGGTGGTGCTTCTTGGCCAGCTTCCGATACGCGCTGGTGATCTCCTTGGCCGTGGCCGTCGACGACACGCCCAGGGTCTTGTAGTAGTCCTTCTCGAACCATTCGCGTTGCGGCGCCACTCCGTTCGAACCTCGCTCCTTCTGGCCTCTGCCTCGGCCTAGGCCCGCACCATGACCATGGCCGGACGGACCACCGCGCCGCGCCAGCGGTAGCCCGGTCGCATGACCTGGCCCACCACCGGCTCCCCGGTGCCGCCGGCGTCCGCCGCCACCGGTTCCGCGCCTTCCCCGATCGTCGACAGGCAGGTGACCGACGGCCTCGTGGGCGTTGGGATCGAACTCCTCGCCGATGGGGTCGATGCGCTCGAGACCTTCTTTGGCCAGCACGTCGTGCAGCTGGCTGGCCACGGCCGCCAGGGCCCGACCGTCGGCCGACTCCGCGTCGCCCAGGTGTTGTGTGGCCAGGTCGAGCGTGTCGAGTACCGGCAGCACCTTCTCCACCAGGGACACGGCCGCTCGGGCCACCTGGTCGGACTGCTGCTTGACCACGCGCTTCTTGTAGTTCTCGAACTCGGCCTGCAGACGGCGGAGCGAATCGAGGAACTCATCGCGTTGCGCCTCGGCCCGCGTCACGGCGTCGAGCTCGGGGGCCGTCCCGTCGATGATCTCGGTGGTCACCCTGTCGTCGTCCAGGTCGTCGTCGACGATCTCCGCGTCGACGATCTCCGCGTCGACGATCTCCTGGTCGATGATCTCCGGGTCGATGATCTCCGGTGTCGGGCTGCCCGCCACCGTCGGGGACATCGCCCGGGGACGGATCCGGCTCGCCGTAGTCCGTCCCGAGCTCGGCCCCTTCGGCGCCGTGGGCGTGGCGCGGCTCAGAGGTCTCATCGACCTCCGAACCCCGCTCCACCTCCTGATGACCTGACTCATGGATGCCGGTCATCGACGATCAACTCTTGTCGTCGACGATCTCAGCGTCCACGACCTCATCGTCCGAGGCATCCTCGTCAGCCGGCACCGCCCCGCCCGGGGCCGAGGCCTCCGCCTTGGAGGCCTCCTCGTAGAGCCGCTGGCTGAACGACTGGCTGGCCGTGAGCAAGGTCTCGGTCGACGTCTTGATGGCTTCGACGTCGGATCCGGCCAGAGCCTCCTTGAGGGCGGTGAGGGCCGTCTCCACCTTCTGCTTCTCGTCACCCTCGAACTTCTCCCCCTGGTCCTTCAGGAGCTTCTCGGTCTGGTACACCAGCGTGTCGGCATTGTTGCGGACCTCGGCCTCCTCCTTGCGGCGGCGGTCGTCCTCGGCATGGGCCTCGGCATCCTTGACCATGCGCTCGATGTCGTCCTTGGCCAGCGACGACTGACCGGTGATGGTCATCGACTGCTCCTTACCGGTGGCTCGGTCCTTGGCCGACACGTGGACGATGCCGTTGGCGTCGATGTCGAAGGTGACTTCGATCTGCGGCACACCGCGCGGGGCCGGAGGCAGGTCCACCAGTTGGAACTTGCCCAGCGTCTTGTTGTACATGGCCATCTCCCGCTCACCCTGCAGCACGTGGACCTCCACCGACGGCTGATTGTCGTCGGCGGTAGTGAAGACCTCGCTCCGCTTGGTGGGGATGGTGGTGTTCCGCTCGATGAGCCGGTGCATCACGCTGCCCTTGGTCTCGATGCCCAGTGACAGGGGCGTGACGTCGAGCAGCAGGACATCTTTCACTTCGCCCTTCAGCACGCCGGCCTGGACGGCGGCACCGATGGCCACCACCTCGTCGGGGTTGACGCCCTTGTGGGCCTCCTTGCCCGTCATGGACTGGACCAGGTCCTGCACGGCGGGGATCCGGGTGGACCCACCCACCAGCACCACGTGGTCGATGTCGGACTTGGACAGACCCGAATCGGCGATGGCCTGGTCGAACGGGCCCTTGCACGCTTCGACCAGGTCGGCGGTGAGCTCGTTGAACTTGGCCCGCGTCAGCTTCACGTCGAGGTGCTTGGGGCCCTCGGAGGTGGCGGTGATGAAGGGCAGGTTGATCTGCGTCTCTTGCAGCGACGACAGCTCGATCTTGGCCTTCTCCGCCGCCTCCTGCAGGCGCTGGGTGGCCATCTTGTCGCCGGACAGGTCGACGCCCTCGGTGTCCTTGAACGTCTTGACCAACCAGTCGATGATGCGCTGGTCCCAGTCGTCACCACCGAGCTTGGAATTGCCGGCCGTCGACTTCACCTCGAACACGCCGTCCCCGATCTCGAGCAGCGAGACGTCGAAGGTGCCGCCGCCGAGGTCGAAGACCAGCACGGTCTGGTCGGCGCTCTCTTTGTCCAGTCCGTAGGCTAGGGCCGCGGCGGTGGGCTCGTTGATGATCCGGAGCACCTCCAGCCCGGCGATGGCACCCGCCTCCTTGGTGGCGGTGCGCTGCGCGTCGTCGAAGTAGGCCGGAACTGTGATGACGGCCTGGGTCACCGTGTCCCCGAGGAAGGCTTCCGCATCTCGCTTCAGCTTGCCGAGGATACGGGCGGAGATCTCCTGGGCCGTGTAGTCCTTGCCGTCGATGTCGACGGTCCACGACGTCCCCATGTGACGCTTGACCGACCGGATGGTCCGGTCGGGGTTGGTGATGGCCTGACGCTTGGCCACCTCACCCACGAGCACCTCTCCGGACTTGGCGAATCCGACCACCGACGGGGTGGTCCGTCCGCCTTCGGCGTTGGGGATGACGACCGGCTCGCCGGCCTCCAGCACGGAGACCACCGAGTTGGTGGTTCCGAGGTCGATTCCTACAGCCTTGGCCATCGTTACTTCCTCCTACTTCCCGCCCTCTCCGGGCGCTCTCTCTTCTGACTCTTCTGACTCGACTACGACTTCTGACACCTGGGCTTGGCGCCAGCCCGATCGGGGCCTGTTCCCGCTCCGACCGCTTCTCCTACGAAGACCACTATATCAAAGTTGAGTGCTATATATATAACTTTTCTGCTGGGTTCTTAGTCATGATCGAGGGGTCAGCCGGGGTGTCAGCGGAGTCAGGTGGCGTTGCCGGAGTTTCCGGATCACGCCACAGGGCGTTGCACCTCTACCAAAAAGAAGGGCTGACCTGCACTTTTGAGCAAATTCCAGAAAATTCCAGAAAATCCTTCAAGTTGTCGGTCGGGCGCGCCGATACGACAAGGTCGGGACTGTCGAGCAATGGCGCGCCGTCATGGCTCCGGTCCTGCCGACTCACGCCACTCCTTCCGACAGGGAGTGGCGCGCCCCACGGCGGGCCCCGGACACAGTTCACCGGCCGATGGCCCCACCCGGTGGGTAGGGCGCTTACGTGGCCGACCTTGGCCAGCGATCGTTCGCACCTTCGTGGCCTGTGGGCCCAGAGGGCCCTACTCGGAGTGCGGTGACCTCGGGTGGGACGGGGCACCGTGATGGGGCGCCCTGTGGGGTGGCTCGGGCTCGGGCCCGCTGTAGCCGAGCTTCCGCAGGATCCACAGACCGAGGCGATTGGGCTTCTTCGCCTCCTGTTCGGCCGCGGCTTCGGCCTCGTGGCCGCCCGTCACGTGGTAGTCCCGGCCCGTCCAACCCCGGTGGTACCCGGCGGTGCCGCTCCACGATCTGGCCATGGCCCAAGTATGGCCCAGGGATGCCGATGCGGCTTGATCGGAACCGGGCGGTCGCACCGTACGTGGTTCAGTACCGGGCTTCTCCATCAGTGGGCCGTCCCGACGAATTCCACCGCACTCCCCGCCGGGAGGATGGCCTAGGGTGGTCCGCACAGGCAGGTCGAGCGGAATCCCCCCATCTCGCTCCCTGCTTGGTGGGGTGCGCCAGTCCTTCCCGCCCCGGGCTGGCGCGACCTCAGCCAGGCCGTGTAGCTGGACCGACGTCCTCAACGGATTAAGGCTCCGACCAGGTCTATCGCGTGAACAAAGTCCCGACCCGGGACCGTCCGCGGGCACCGGCGTGATGGATGCCTACGGTCGGGCGTTAGAAAAATCTTTCTGGTATTGTTGTTCGTATGTTCTCCACACTGCTCGAAGATGCCCAGATCGACGTCGTCCGGGCGCTGCTCGACGGTCTCACCAGTTTGCGGGCGCAAACCGGTCTGGGACCCGTCGAGGAACGTCGCTATCAGGATCTGTGTGCCACGGAGCGAAGTTTGTTGAGCCCCGCCCCCGAACTCGACCTTCCCTAGCTTCCGCCATGGCCGCGCTGCCCGAGATCAATCTCGGAAGCCTGGCCTTCGCCACGAGCGGCCTCGATGGAAGCCTGAGCTACCCGTACACCGTTCCCTCCACCCAGGCGCCCGACCCCAATGCCATCTGCCCTCAGACCGCGCAGCAGTTCAACGCCGGTCTCATCGGCTGCGGACTGGCCATGATCGACCTGACCACCTTCAAGCCCGTCGGCGCGGGCAGCGCCCTCCTGCAGTACAAGAGCGAGCCGGGGCTCCCACCCGGACCGACATTGGCCCTCTCCGCCTCGACCGCTACCAAAGGTCAGACGGTGACGGTGTCCGACGCCCCCGGGGCCACGACGTATTGGTGGCTGTCCACGCTCTCGGCGCTCGAGGGACTGCTCGGAGGGGGGACGGCGAGCGCTCCCACCGTGACGGTGACACTCCGGAGTTCGACGTCCACGGCCGTGGCCGCCAACACGATCTCGGTCAGTCCCGCGTTGTACAACAGGCCCACCCTGACACCGCCGAAGCTCGAGGGCGGGTTCACCGTGCCCACCGGAGTCCGGGGCAAGGTCTCGGTCACGGTCAGCGACGGCCAGACACTGCTGTCGTTCCCGCTGAGCATTTCGGCCACCGGATCGCTGAAGGTGAAGAAGTAGCCGCGAGTTGCTGCGAGTTGCTGCGGGTTGCTGCGGGTCTTCACCGCACCTAGTCGAAGGGGGTGAGCGAGCTGCCCACGGCCCAGGTGCTGAAGTACTGGTTGTTCGCCCCGTACGCCATGCCGATGGCCACCTTGGCCCCGTCCACCTGGTGCTCGCCGGCAGCTCCCCGCACCTGATTGGCTGCTTCGGCGAAACGCAACAGCCCGGAGGCCCCGATGGGATTGCTGGAGAGCACCCCGCCCGAGGCGTTGACAGGTAGGGATCCCCCGAGTTCGGTCGTACCGTCATCGACCAGTCTCCAGCCCTCGCCCTCCTCGGCCAGGCCGAAGGACTCGAGCCAGATGGGCTCGAGCCAGGAGAAGGGGACGTACAGCTCGGCCGTGTCGATCTGACGACGGGGATCGGTGATGCCGGCCTCGCCGTAGACGTCGGCGGCGCACTGGAGGGCTGCGGCGGGACGGACCGGGTCACGGCCGGGGAAGCTGGGCGGCTCGGAACGGGACGAGGACCCGAGGATCCACGCCGGCGGACGCCCGTCGGCCGCCGCCGCCTTTCCGCCGGCCTCGTCGGTGATGACCACGGCGCAGGCGCCGTCGGACGACGGGCAGGACTCGAGGAACCGGATCGGTTCCCACATCATGGGCGACGCCTTGACCTTCTCGATGGAGATGTCCTCGATCTTCAGATGGGCGTAGGGGTTCTTCAAAGCATTGAGCCGGTCCTTGACGGCCACCTTCCAGCCGATGTGCTCGGGGGCGCCGCTCCGCTGGATGTAGGCCCGGATGAAAGGGGCAAAGGCACCTCCCGCTCCGAGCGATGCGCCCTTTCCGCTGCCCAACGCGAACTGGGCGTTGCCCTCGGACTGCTTCTCGAAGGCCACGGCCAACACCGTCCGGTGCTTGCCCACCTGGACGTGGGAGGCGGCCACGATGGCCGTCGTACCGCCCACCGAGCCGGCGGTGTGGACCCGGAACATGGGCTTGCCCACAGCACCGAGGGCGTCGGAGAGGTAGAGCTCCGGCTTCATGACGCCCTCGAAGAGGTCGGGAGCCTTGCCCAGCACGACGGCGTCGATGTCGGCGAGCGTCATGTGGGCATCGGCGAGAGAGCGGAACACCGCCTCCCGCACCAGGCCGCCGAAGGACACGTCCAGCCGCCGCGACTTGTGGTGGGTCTGGCCCACTCCGACGACAGCGCAGGGAGGCGTGCTCATGGTCGGCCCTCCAGGATGCAGACGAGGTTCTGTTGCAGGCACGGTCCCGAGGTCGAGTGGGCCAGGGCCCGGTGGCCTCCTCCGAAGATGTGGTCGGCCGCGTAGCCGATCCGGCACAGACCGGTGGCCATGATCGGGTTGGCACGGAGGGCGCCGCCAGAGGGGTTGACGGCCACATCGTCCCCGAGGTCGAGGACCCTCCGCAGGAGCAGCTCCTCGTGGGTGAACGCCGCCTGCAACTCGGCCACCTCAACCGGGGCCGCACCCAGTCCGGCGGCCTCGGCGGCGATGCGGGTGGACGGCGAGTCGTCCAGGGCCCGGAACGACGGATTGTGGCACTCCGTCCGATGGTCGAAGCCGGTGATGAAGGCCGGCCGTTCGACCAGCTGTCGGGCCCGGTCGCCCATGGCCAGCACCATGGCCGCGGCACCGTCGGTGATCGGGGGGACGTCGTGACGGCGGAGCGGCTGGCGGACGTACTCCTCGGCCAGCAGCGTCTCGATCTCGCCCCGGCCCCGGGCCCGGACGGCGACCTCGGCCATCGAGCGCTCATCGGCGATCCCCGAGGCGATGACCGCTCGCGCCTGCAGGGCGGCGAACGTCAGCGGGTCGGCTCCCAAGGGGGCGAGGAAGTAGGGGTCCATCTCCATCGGATAGATCAGGGCCGGATCACCGGTGGAGGACCGACCGGAGCCGGTGACCACGGCGATCTCGATGTCGCCTTCCTGCAGGCGCAGCCAGGCCTCGTACAGGGCCCAAGCGCCGTCCATCTCGACATGGCTGTCCCGTTTGGGCGGCCAGGCGCCGATGGCGTCCAGGTTGGACACGAACGAGAAGGCCTGCCCGGTGATGTAGTCGCAGCTGCCCAGGCAGGTGAAGTCGATGTCGGCCCGCGTCAGCCCGAGCGGGGTCAGGGCATCGGTGATGGCCTCCATCAGCAACTGGGTCTCCGACTTGTCGGTGTGACGGACCATCGGGGTCCGGGCCCACCCGATGACGGCGATATCGGTGGAAGGTGCGTTCATGATCAGAAGATCCGATTCACGAGGTCGGGGTCGTCGATGTCGGCTTCACCGTTGGGTATCCAGCCGACCAGCGACCCCCAGCTCCCGCCCATACCGCCGCCCTCCTCGGTCTCCTCGGCCGGCGAAGCCCAGACGGCGTCGACCCGCTGGCCGACCCGTACCTGGTCGGCTGGAAGGTCGATGACCGCGGTGTAGGGGATGATGACGTCGGTGCCGTCCAGGAGGACGAAGGCCCGGACGAACGGCTCCGTTTCGGTCTGCCCCGGGTACTGCACGGGCGTGACGATGGCGAAGTTCGTGATGGTGCCGGTGTGGGGCAGATCCACCTCGCACTCCGGTCCGAGCGCGATGGCATCGATCGGGCAGTAGCCGCGGCCACCGGCGTACACCCGTTGGCAGGCGGGGCAGCGTAGACCGAGCAGACGGTGCTCCCGGGACGCCTCGGTGGCCCGGTCGGCCGCCTCGGGGACCGGATTCCGATAGGTGATGGAGGCCACATAGTCCATCCGTGTCACCGGTTCGCCGGCCCCACCGGCGTCCTCGCCTTCGACGGCCGGATCCTCGCCGGCCACGAAGCAGACGATGTCGTCGATGCGACCCTGGCGGGCACCCCTCCAACGGGGAGCCACCCGCATCCCCTCGGCCATCCGGTCGGGTCCTCCGGCGTCCACCGCGTGCAGGAGCGGGGTGGAGGCACCGTCCAGCCGGATCAGGGCGAAGGCGAAGGGACGGCCGAGAGGATGCTGCTCCGACGGGTTCGTCACCCACGTCCACGATTCCACGGCGCCGGCCGGACCCACCTCGACCAACTCGAGGGGGAGCTCGGCGCCGGTGGCCGGGTCCCACTCCATGGGCGGCACCAGCACCGCGTCCTGACAACGGATGCCGAGGATCCGCTTCTCGGTGAGTGCGGTCATGAACGCTCCGACCACAGGCCCCAGGGATCGCTTGTACGGGAAGGTGATGGTGCTTTCGACGAAACGAGTCAATCCGACCCCCTGGTCCCGATTTCCGGTTTGGCAGAGCCAGAGCACGATAGCGCGGGGGATTTCCCACGGAATTTCTGTGCCGCCCCTGACGGTGCACCCGGCGACGTCGGTCCAGCGAGGTGGTCGATGTCGTGGTCACCCGAAGCCCTACAGAGGGTTCTGTTCCGGACCGGCAGGTGATCACCATCCCATTGACATATACCGATAATCGGTATATACGGAAGGCATGACTCCTGAGTTGCGAGGGCCGTCGTTCTTCGTCCTCACCGCGCTCGCCGACGGGCCGCGGCACGGCTATGGCGTCATCCAGGAGGTCGAACGGCTCTCCGAGGGGAGAACGAGGCTGCGGGCGGGGACGTTGTATGCAGCCTTCGATCGTCTGTGCGCCGAGGGGCTGATCGAGGTGGCCAACGAGGAGGTCGTCGACGGTCGGCTTCGTCGGTACTACCAGCTCACCGAGTCCGGAAGGGCGGTGCTCACCGTGGAGTCCCGCCGGCGCATGGCCATCTCGAAGGAGGCGCTGCGACGCCTCCGACTCTCGGGAGGCTACGCGTGATCAGTTCCGAGCAGCGCTATCGGCGGTGGCTTCGGTTCTACCCGAAGGAGTACCGCCAGGACCGGGGGGAGGAAATCCTCGCCACCCTGCTCGAAGCCTCCGCAGAGCACGGTCGGCTCTCCACCGCAGATCTCCTCCACATCACGGCGCACGGCGCGTGGGTGCGATCCCGTCTGATGGCCAGATGCCTGACCTCGGGAAAGCTGCCGAGGTCCGTCTACATCGCCACCGTCTTCATGGTCATCCTCGCCGTACTCAACCTGACGAACGCCGCCTTGTCCCAAAACGGCCCGAAGAACCAGAGCTCCCACGTCGACAACATCGTCGTCGGATTCGTGTTCGTCGGGCTCGCCCTCTGCGTGCGGACATGGAGCCGGCGCCTGTATCCGGCCGTGATGGTCGCTCTCGTTCTGCTGGTGGCGACGGCGTTCGTGACCATCGACCTCTTCATAGACGTGTACGCCGTCATCCCCCTCGCCCTGTTGGTCCTCGGTCGCAGGCGCTACATGGCGGTGATACCAGAGGTCGATCTGCCCGAGGGGCCCCGCAGAGTGGACTGATGCCCGACGAACACCGTGCTGGGCGTCTGAACGACGTGGCAAAGCGGTTCACGCGGGGTGGGCCTTGGATCATGAGAGGGGTCGACCTCGAGCTCCCCCACAGAAGTCGAACCGTGATCGTCGGTGACAACGGCTCGGGGAAATCGACGCTTCTCCGCATCGCCGCCGGCTTGACCAGTCCGACCTCAGGTAGCGTCACGCTGGCCACGAGGACCAGCTTCGTACCGGAGCGCCTGGCCGGGCGGTCGAACCTCACGCCACGGGAGTACCTCTGGCACATGGGCAGGATCAGGGGCCTGCAGCGAACAGCGATCGAGGCTCGGAGCCGTGACCTCCTGCAGCGCCTGGGACTTCTCCCCCATCCCGACGTGCCCATCGACGCTCTCTCGAAGGGCAACAAGCAGAAGGTGATCATCGCCCAAGCCTTTCTCACACCCGTGGACCTCGCCGTTCTGGACGAGCCCTACAGCGGTCTCGATGCCCGAGCCCGACGGGCGCTGGACGACTTGATCGAACTGGAGCGGGCCAGAGGCGCGGCCGTGCTCATGACGTCACATACCGTTCCGCCAGAGTTCGGACCAGAGCATGTGTACCGAATCGACGACGGTCGCCTGTCTCGGATGCGCGCCGGGCCTGGTACACCGCCAGCACTGCGACAGATCGAGCTCAGGGCTACGGACCGATCGTGCCCTGCCCATCAGATCCTGTCGGCGGAGAACGTTCGCAGCGCCAAGCACGACCAGGCGCAGACCGTGCTCTCGCTGATCCTGGAAGCGTCGGACGCCGACGCATTTCTCCGAGACTCCATCACCAACGGGTGGTCGGTCACGGGCGTGGCACCTCGCCAGGGGGACGATCCATGAGGTTGAGGCCGCTCGTCACCTATGTCTGGAGCGACTCGCTCCGGGGTCACAGCTGGATTGCCCCAGCTCTTTGCTTCTTCGGCATCGAAGCCGTCATCTGCGCCCAGACCGGGCCGGTCCTCCCGACGTATGCCGCGTCTGCCGCCGCGCTGCTGTTCATCTCCACGTGGACAACGGTGGTGACCGTCAACAACGAGGACCCGGTCCAACAATCGATCACCATCGTGACGGCAGCCAGCCTCTCCAAGGTGCGCCTGGCCAAGCTCTGCGTTGCCTTTCTGGCGGGGGGAATCCTCGCTGTGGCCGGAATCGTCGGACCACTGCTGGCCACATCGTTTGACGCCACTGTCGCCATGGTTGCGGTCGGAGCCTGTGCCCAACTGCTCACCACCTCGACCGGAGTGGCAATCGGCGCCCTCTTGAGCCGACCGGTGGTGACCAGAGGAGGCTGGGCGGTGCTGTCCGGCTTCGGGATCTGCCTGGCCACAATCGTCGTCCCGTGGAGCCCACCGGCCCGGCAGATCCTGGTGCTGTTCAACAAGACCGGTGCGTTCGCTCTGGCCCCGGCCATGTTCCTCATAGCGTTGGAGACCGTCGTGATCACGACCGTGGCCGTCGGCGCTTCGCTCCGTCTCGCCCGTTGGCGAAGCTGAGGCCGGCGGTGTCCGCAGCTTCTCCGCCGGTGTGGACAACCCAAACGTTCGTTAGGGACTGAAGACGCCGTTGTTGCCGAGCGACCAGCGCGCCCCGGCGGTGTCGGACCGGGGCGGGTCAGGATACGCTCGATCCCATGCCCCAGCTGGTACTTCTCCGCCATGGCCAGTCACGGTGGAACGCCGACAACCTGTTCACCGGCTGGTACGACGTCGATCTCACCGGGCCGGGCGAGGACGAGGCCCGACAGTCCGGCCGCCTGCTGGGCGAACAGGCCCAGCTCGACCTGCGGATCCTGCACACCTCCTTGTTGACCAGGGCCATCCGCACCGCCGACCTGGCCCTGGCCGAGGCCGACCGGACCTGGCTGCCGGTCCGGAGGCACTGGCGGCTGAACGAGCGCCACTACGGGGCCCTGCAGGGGCTGAACAAGGCGGAGACGGCCGCCACCTACGGAGACGCCCAGGTGAAGGAGTGGCGAAGGAGCTACGGCACCCCGCCACCGCCGGTGGAGCCGGGCAGTGAGCACCACCCGGCCGGGGACCCCCGCTACCGTGACGTCCCGGCCGAGCTGCTCCCGACCAGTGAGTGCCTCGCCGATGTCGTGGAACGGGTCCTCCCCTACTGGTACGACGCCATCGTGCCCGACCTGTTGGCCGAGGGGCCGCGACACGGGGCCGTGCTGGTGGTGGCGCACGGGAACAGCCTGCGCGCCTTGCGAAAGCACATCGACGGCATCGGCGACGACGAGATCGTCGACCTCGACATCCCCACCGGCATACCGTTCCTGTACGAGCTGGCCGACGATCTGACCGTGGAGTCCGGCAGCTACCTGGGTGACCCCGAAGTGGCTCGGGCCGCGGCCGAGGCCGTCAGTCGACAGGCAGGCTGAGCGGCTACGGGCTTCTGCCTGATTCCAGACGCGAGACGGCCGGCTCCGAGGAGCCGGCCGTCTCTTGTCCAGGTCTGTCTGTCCCCACAAACATCACACTGAACGTCTGGACGGACAGGGCTACAGCGCTTCTGAGCCCCGCTCACCGGTTCGGACCCGGATGACCTCCTCGACGGGGACGATCCAGACTTTGCCGTCACCGATTTTTCCGGTTCCCGCGGTATCCACGATGGTCGAAGTGACCTCGTCGACCTGGGCATCGTCGACGAGGATCTCGAGCCGGATCTTCGGCACGAACTCCACCTCGTACTCAGCACCCCGGTAGACCTCGGTGTGTCCTCGCTGACGTCCGAACCCCTGGGACTCGGTGAGCGTGAGGCCGTGGACTCCGAGGGCCTTCAGTCCCTCCTTGACCTCATCGAGTTTGAACGGCTTGAGCACCGCTACGATCAGTTTCATAGTGACTATCTCCTTGAGCTCGTAGGGTTCCGGTCAGCTGCCTGCACTGTCGGGCGGTGAACCGTCGTCGGGCGGTCTCGATGCTAGCGACGGGGAATCGCCGGCCATCGACATGGCCCCGACCCGCTCGGCGAAGGTCTCCTCGGGGAAGGCCTCCTCGCCGTGGATGGCCAGGTCGCCGACTTCGAGGATCTCATCCTTGTAGCGGACTCCTCGGAGCACGAGCTTGATGATGTGCATGAGGATGAAGGTCACCAGGGCTGACCAGATGATGACCCAGATGGCGGCTCGGAACTGTTCCCACAGCTGGTGGGCCGACCCCGTGTAGATCAGGCCGTTCACGCCGAACGGAACGCAGCTTCCCTTGGCCGTTGCGTACTGCGTGGCCGTCGTGGCGATCACCTGCCCACTGGCGTCCAGATGACCGCAGCCGTACTCCAGCATGTTCGGATCGCCGAAGATGCCGAGCAGCAGGCCGCCGAGGAAGCCGGCGATGCCGTGGGTATAGACGACACCGAGGGCGTCGTCCACCTTCGAGAACGGGCGGACCTTGGACAGGAAGTTCCAGCACACCCAGACGACGCTGGAGCAGATCAGACCCACGTAGATGGCGCCCTGACCGTTTACCCATCCTGCACACGGCGTGATACCGACCAGTCCGCAGATCATGCCGTTGACGGCACCGAGGAAGGTCGGCTTCTTCTCCTTGGAGACCCAGGCGTCCCAGGCCACCCAGGTGAGCAGGCCGGCCGCAGTGGCCAGGTTGGTGTTGACCACTGCGCCCGCGGCACTGGCCCCGGAGTAGTACGGGTCACCACCGTTGAAGCCGTTCCAGCCGAGCCACAGGATGCCGGCACCGACTGCCGCCATCACGAGGTTGTTGGGCAGGAAATGTTGTCGGTCTCGCAGGAGTCGGGGCCCGAGGACCCAGGCGGCCACGAAGCCCGACACCCCGGCAGACATGTGGATGACGTACCCACCCGAGAAGTCGAGGGCACCCTCTTGTGCGAAGTAGCCACCGCCCCACAGCAGGAAGGCGTCGACCGAGTAGACGCAGGTGGACCACAGCGGAACGAGCAGGCACCAGGCGCTGAACTTGATCCGTCCGACCACACTCCCGAGGAACAACAGGGGGGTGATGGCGGCGAACACCAACTGGAAGTACGCCAGCGAGGCCGTCGGGAAGTGGAAGGGGATGATGGTGTTGGCCCCCGATATGGCTTGGCCCTGTTCACCTTGGGGACTGAGCGCCGGACCCGGCTTCCCGATGAAGTTGTCGATGAAGTGTGTCCACCACCCCACTCCGGTGAGGTCGTGCTGCGTGGCCACTCCGCCGACGTCGGTGACTCCATTGCCAACCGACGGAACGCCGAAGCCCATCTTGTAGCCCCACAAGAACCACACGAGCATCACCAGCGAGAATCCGGCGAACATCATGCCCAACACGTTGACCGCCCACTTCTTCGGGACGATCGACGCATAGAGGACCGCCAGACCGGGAAGGCTCATCAGGCCGACGAACGTGGCCGCGGTGATCTGCCACGTGTTGTCGCCGGGGTTCAACCAGCTCGGATAGGGAACATATGTCACTGCTGCGGCTAGCACGCTGGAGTGCTCCTCTCTCATTGACACTGCGTCATGGCGTGCCCGCACCCTCGGTCAGCGGAGCGGATACGCCAAGGGCAAGACGAGCAGTTCGGCTTGCCGGCGCCAACAATGCAGTGCGGGGATTTCAGCAGAGTCACATCTGTGTTACCACTATGTGAACTGATCAAAAATGGCTGGTAGGGAGGGGTAAATCCGGATCAGGGCGCGATCGCGCGCCGTCCATCTTCGTGTACGGCGGTCGTGGGGGGCGCCACGTGAAACAAAGATCAGCCGTCGTCTCTCGACGGATCAGCCGGCTTCGAGCTCCTTGCCACGCTTCGGCTTGGCTGGCCGACGGACGGGTGCAGCCGGAGGCGTATAGCGCTTCGAGGGCTGCGGGCGCGGGGCGGCGGGACCGGACGTCGGACCGGCGCCGTCTGCGGACTTGGCGAACTTGAGCTTCTCGGACAGCCGATAGGCCCGGACCAGGTACCAAGCCCCCCCGATGATGAAGGGAAGACCGAAGCCCCAATAGTGCAGATTGAAGATGGACAGCCCGTACAGGGCCATGGCGATCCCGAGGAACGTACGCTTCCTGAACCAGGCCGTGACCAGCATGGCCAGGGCCAGCACCATCGTTATCGCACCCAACTCGACGTAGAGCGACGGTGCTACGTGCTTGGTGACCTCTTTGGGATCGTGCGCCACAAGACTGGCCACGACCAGGAGCCCGATGGCGGCCGCCACCGGGGCGGCCAGCAACCCGATCAGACGCTCCTTGTCGTCGGCGCGCTTGATGGTCGCTTCGATCTCAGCCACGGTGGTGGGGCTGTCGTCCGCTGGCGTCTTACCTGACGTACCCGACGCTTCGTTGACGGCGGGCTTGAGCATGAAGTTGCTCACCGCCTCGGTGAACCGCTCCCGGCGGGTGCGTTCGTCCGGGCCTTCGTCGTCGGCAGCGAACTGCTCGTCACGGGGCATGCGCGAGGCTACCCCGCCCGACCACAGGTCGGAAACGCACCGTTGTTCCACGTCCCGCTCACTCTTGCTCCGACAGTTCGCCGGCAGCCCGACGGGCGCGCCGCCGGACGAGGGCGATCAGAACCAGAGCCAGGGCCAACACGACGAACAGTACGATCGGGGCGATGAACACCTTCCACGAGGCCTGCTGCTCGGCCACCAGACCCGGCGTCGAGAGGAGACCGGGCGTGCTCGGCACGATCACACCCATGATGACCGAGCCCGGGGCGCGTCGGGCGTTGCCCGGAATGGACTGAGTGTAGCGATGGCCGTCGAAGGAATACGTCCCCTTGCATGCGTATCCGGCGCCGTTCGAGCCGCTCCCGCCCAGGAGCCCCAGGCAACCGACCACGGTGACGTCGACCCGCACCCCGTGCTGGTGCAGCGTGACGGCCTGGCTGTTCTTCTGGACACCGGCGATCAGGAGGATCACGGCGACGACCGCCAGCGCCATCAGGCACACCGACACCACCACCCGTTTGGCCCGACCGGGATCAATGTCGACCGTGGCACCTCGGAGGCGTGTCAGCGGGACCTCGGACCCCTCCGCTCCGGGGCCGACCGGGTCGTCGGCCGGCGACGGCCGACCTCCGGGAGAGGTCGGTTCGGAGGCGATCATCGGACCGCCGCCCACCCGATTGCCAGTCTGCGCCCACCGGGCTGAGGTGCTCCCGTGATGCGAGGACTGTAGCAGCGGCGCACGAGCGGAACGGAAGTGGTGGGGCCCGGTCCGGCCCCAGATCCGTCGGCCTCCGGTCGGCTCAGGACCGGGCCCCGACCCGATCGCTCCCCGGCACCGCAGGACCCTGCCGGGGTAGCCTCCTGCCATGGCGACACGCTCACCTCAGCTGGATCTCAAGACCATCTGGTTGTTCTCCAACTGCACGAACGCTGAGCTCAAGAAGATCCGCGGCTCGCTCGACGAGGTGACGGTCCCGGCCGGAAAAGTTCTGGTGGAGGAGGGCCGGATCGGTTTGGAGTTCTTCCTCATCGTCGACGGACAGGCCGCGGTGACCCGCAACGGGAAGAAGGTGGCCGCGCTCGGGCCGGGTGGTCACTTCGGAGAGCTGGCCCTGCTCGACCGTCGGCCCCGCTCGGCGTCGGTCGAGTCCGAGACGGAGATGGATCTGCTCGTACTCTCCCAGCGGGACTTCAACAACCTGTTGGAGTCCGTGCCGACCATCGCCCGCAAGATGCTGGCGGCCCTGGCCAACCGACTGCGCCAGGCCGATGCCCTGGCCTACGACTGACCGCACCCACACCTCACCCCGTCGGGCCCCGGGCTACGGTTCGCCCGGGCCGTCCTCGGGATCCGCGCCCGGTGCCGGGGCGGCCGGGCCGGCCCCCACCGACACAGGCTCGTTCATCGACTCCTCCAGCAGCTGCGACAGATCGAGGACCCGCACGTCGTCCTCTTTGGCGTTGGCCCGTACGGCGTCGTCGAGCATGATCATGCAGTAGGGGCAGGCCGTCGACACCACATCGGCGCCGGTACCGATGGCCTCCTCGGTCCGCTCCATGTTGACCCGCTTCCCGATGTTCTCCTCCAACCACATCCGGGCCCCTCCGGCGCCGCAACAGAAGCCCTTCTCGCGGCAACGCCTCATCTCGACCTGGGTGGCCCCGGGTATGGCGTCGATGACCGAACGGGGCTCGTCGAACACCCGGTTGTGCCGACCCAGGTAGCACGGGTCGTGGTAGGTCACGGTGCCCTGGTAGCCGCCGCCCGGGGTGAGCTTTCCGGCGGTGACGAGGTGGTCGAGCAACTGGCTGTGGTGGATGACCTCGAAGTTGCCTCCGAGGGACGGGTATTCGTTGGCCAGCGAGTTGAAACAGTGCGGACAGGTGGCGATGACCTTCTTGACCCCGGCGTCGGCCAGGGTCTCGATGTTCATGCGGGCCTGCTCCTGGTAGAGGTACTCGTTTCCCAACCGGCGGGCCGGGTCCCCGGTGCAGGACTCCTTGGGACCGAGGATGCCGAAGGTGACGCCGGCCCGGTGGAGCATGCGGGCCGTGGCCTGGGCCCCTTTACGGGCTCGCTCGTCGAGGGCACCGGCACAGCCCACCCAGTAGAGATACTCGATATCGTCGGGGATGGTGCCGGAGATGACCGGCACCTCGAAGTCCAGGTCGTTCGTCCAGTCGGTTCGCTTGGAGGACCCGAGGCCCCAGGGGTCACCCTGGTTCTCGATGTTGCGGAGCATGAGGCCGGCCTCGGTGGGGAACTTGGACTCCATCAGGACTTCGTACCGGCGCATGTCGATGATGGTGTCGATGTGCTCGATGTCCACCGGGCACTGCTCGACACAGGCGCCGCACGTGGTGCAGGACCACAGCACGTCAGGGTCGATGATCGAAGGGACGAGGTTCCCGACCTCGGTGCCGGCAGCCCGGTTCCGGGCCATCACCCGATCGGCCGAGGCGAACAGGTTGTCCCGCAGGTCCATGATCAACAACTTGGGGGAAAGCGGCTTGCCGGTGTTCCAGGCCGGACACTGGGACTGGCAGCGCCCGCACTCGGTGCAGGTGGCCATGTCGAGCAGCTGCTTCCACGAGAAGTCCTCGATGCGCCCGGCCCCGAAAACCACCTCGTCCTCCTCACCCACGTCCTCCATGGACATGTCGGGCGTGGAGGCCAGTGCGCCCAGGGCCCGGGGCCGGCGTGAGGTAGCCACATTGATCGGAGCGAGAAAGATGTGCAGGTGCTTGGAGTACGAGACGAACACCAAGAACCCGGTGATGATGGCGATGTTGGCCAGCAGGGCCACGGTCTCGATGACGCTGTTCACGCCGGTGCCTAGGGGCTTCAACACGTTGGCCAGGCCGTGGGAGGCGAAGGCCCACCATCCGTAGGGGAAGTTGCCGGTGTTCACCTGGGCGGCCCGGTAGAGAAGCAGTGAGGCGATGACCCCGAAGATCATCAGCAGGACCAGCCAGGCCGCGCCGGTGTGGGAGCCGAAGAACCGCGATCGGCGGTTCTCGCGCTTGGGTGAGTGCTTCACCCTGATGCCGACGAAGGTCGCCAGGGAGAGGATCACGGCCACGGCGAAGAAGTCCTCGAGGAACCCGATGACCGCGGTGTGGCCGATCAGTGGAATGTGGAAGTCCCGCTGGAAGAGGCACCCGAAGGCCTCGATGATGGTGAGGAAGAGGATGGTGAAGCCCCAGAACGTGAAGGCGTGGGCCACACCGGGGACCGTCCACTGCAATAGCTTCTTCTGGCCACCCACCTCGACCAACTCGGCCTTGACCCGCTTGGGCACGTCGGCGAACCGTGACGGCACGGCCGGCTCCCCGGCGGAGATCAGTCGGTAGAGCCAGAAGAATCGACGGCCGGCGATGGCGAACATCACCGCGGTGATCCCGAGCCCTAGGGCGAGTCTGAGGGGCACTGCATTCCTCCTAGATGGTTACTCAAGAGTAACAAAGGCCGGCTGCAGGCCGGCGGGATGACCAACCGCAGGTCACGGACGGAAATTGTCGGCGTAGCGACTTGGGGTGGGGCCCCACTGGCCCTGGTACTTGGAGTGCAGGCCATCGGAGCCGTAGGGGTGGTCGGCGGCTGTGGTCATCCGCAGGAAGCTGATCTGGCCGATCTTCATACCCGGGTAGACGGTGATGGGCAGGTTGGCCACGTTGGAGAGCTCGAGGGTGAGGTGCCCGTCCCAGCCGGCGTCCACGAAACCCGCCGTGGAGTGGATGAGCAGACCCAGTCGGCCCAACGAGGATTTGCCCTCGAGCCGGGCCACCAGGTCGTCGGGGAGGGTGACCTTTTCGGTGGTGGAGCCGAGGACGAACTCACCCGGGTGGAGGATGAGGGGGTCGTCCCCCACGTCGACCAGCTCGGTGAGGTCCTCTTGGTCCTCGCGCACGTCGATGACCCGGCTGCTGTGGTTTCGGAAGAGCCGAAAGTACCGGTCGACGTGGAGATCGACCGATGAGGGTTGGATGCAGCTGTCGTCGAACGGTTCGATCCGGATGTGGCCGGCGGCGAGCGCCTCGCGTATGGAGCGGTCTGAGAGAACCATGCCGGACAGACGATAGTGGGACCGGGACACGGCGGCGTAGTTAACCCGGGAGCACCAAGGGGATCCGAGACCGTTCATCGATCCGGCCGGAGGCTCCCGAGCCGCCGGCCGGGCCGGGACACAGGGCGAAGACCGGGAGCAACCCCGCCACCCTCGGACCCGCCCGCCGATGGAACCGGGTGCGACGGTGCCGGGGTGCGACGGGGCCGCCGGCCGGGGGTCGGACGCATCCTGCAACTGAGGGTTGCAATTCGAGGTGGGGCCGGGGAACCGGAAGGCGTCCTCCTCTTCCGTCCGTCGTCCCGAGGTGGTCGCCTCGGATTCCGAGGGGAAGGCCCCGGTACCCAAGGAGTAGTCTGGCCGCCGCACGCGGGCGTAGTTCAGAGGCAGAACACGAGCTTCCCAAGCTCGGAACGCGGGTTCGATTCCCGTCGCCCGCTCTCACTGCCGAGCGCTCTCACCCTCGACCTGCGCTGCACCACGACCTGTGCTGCACTATGCCCGCGACCGCGCCGTCGGCTGCAGCTGGACGACGAGTGCTACTCGTTCAAGAAGTGGTTGATCCTGTTGTCGGCGTTGGCCCTGATGTTCTCCCTGACTGCAGGATCGGCACAGGTGGCCAGAATGGAACCGTGTCGTCGCCGTTGCCAACGATCTCGAAGGTGCGGAACTGTTGGGGGAAATCCGAAGGGAGAACGTCTCGACCTCCCAAAAACCGAGCTCGGGACGGTCGGGATCAGGTGATTCGAGAGCGGTCACCGCATTGAGATGGCGGTGGCCGGCCACCCACAGGATGAGATTCGGGTAGGTGTGGAGCTTGGCCATGAGCTTGTTCTCCGTACTCGTGGATGGGATGTTTCCCTCACAGAACGATCTCTTGCCGGTTGACGTCCGGAACGGAAGGGCATCTGGGCGCCAGTTCCGTTCACCTGGTCGCTGCCAGGCCGATCCCACGTACGACTCGCTCCCGCCTCCTCGATGTGCTTATCGGCGCAATCCGATGCGCCTGTAGCCCCGATCCTTGCCTGATTCCCCACGGGCACCGGCGGAGGCGCACCGTCGCCGTCGCTACCGCCGGGCATCCCTCTCCGGTGCGAGGGGCAAAGCTCTACACAGCCCGGCCGGCTGAGCCGCCGGATCAGGGCGACCGGAGGCGCCCCCGGGGGTCACGACCGCCACCCCCGCCGGCTGGGCCGCGTACGACGAGCCGACACCGGTTATCGACGCGTCACCCACCGTGGCCACCCCGGACCAGATCGGTCCGGGCACGCCGACCGAGTCGAGCAGCTTGCCGTTGCTGGCGTCCCGAACCTCCAGCACGTTTGCGTCCAGAGCCGGACCGTTGAAGGTCATCCCTCCGGCCACAGTGGTCGGGGCGAACGACGGGGAGTCGTCGACCTGCCAGGCCACCGCCCCGGATGTGGCGACGAAGGCGTGGACCGTCGGCTGTTGCTGGGCGGTGTCCTCGGGATTGCTGGGATCGCACAGCAGTTGTTTCCCCATCTCGAAGTCGCCGAAGTCGCCGATGGCGGTCGACCCGTAAATGCGGTGCCCGTCGTAGGCCGTGGTGGCGATGAACCCGCCGGCGAATCCACCGAACACGACGTTGGTCGCCCATCGGAGTTGGCCCGTGGCCGGGCTCAACGAGTAGTACGTCCCACCCTTGCTGGCGGCACCGAGGAACGTGGCCACCCCCTTGTCGTTGATGCCGACATTGACTGTGGCCCCGAAGTCCCAGTCACAGAGGAGGTCGGGAAGCTGGGGTCGGTACACCCATGCCAGATGACCGGTGTCGACCCGGAGGGCGAGGATGGCCTCGTCCAGAGGCTCGCTGTCCCCGAAGTTGCAGTCGGCCGTGTCGAACACCACCAGGCCCAGGGCGGGCAGTACCGACCCCGACGACCAGACATTGCCGCAGCCGTCGTTGCCCACGTGCCCGGAGGAGTTGATGTCGGTCTGGAACTCCCAGACCGGATCGCCGGTACTGAGGGAGGCCGCGGCGATGTAGCCCCGGTAGCCGTTGGCGCCGTCGACGTCGGTGCCGAATATCACCTTGTCCCCTACGACCACCGGTGAGGAGAAGATGCGAGTGCCGTCGGCGTTGGGATTCGGTGGCTCGGCAGGCTGCCCTGTGTAGTCGTGACTCCAGTACAGGGCGCCGGTGACTGCATTCAGCGCGTACAAGGTGTAGCCGCCCCCGAAGATCACGAGGGCGGGACGCGTCCGGTCGGCCGGCTGGTACCAGGCCGACGATGTGACCAGGCCGCCGTCCGACGTGGCGTCTCGGGGCTGCTCACCGGGATACGGGGTGACGGCGTCCTGAGGGGTCAGCTGGAACTTCCACAGGACGGCACCCGTTTCGAGATCGAGCGCATAGAAGTTGCCGTCCCACGAGCCCACGTACACGGTTCCCCCGACCACCGTCGGGGTGGCGGTCACGGCGTCGCCGGTGGGGAAGAACCATGCCACCTTGAGGTGCTTCACCGAGGCCTTCGTCAGGGTGGTGAGACCGTGGAACGTGTGCTGGGCGTCATGACCATAGGTGGGCCAGTCCCATGGGCCCGGTGTGGTGGTGACGTCGTCCACTGTCCTGACCGTCGAGGGGACGGAACCTCGTACCGCCGCGGCGACCGGGCCTTTGGCCGTCGCGGTGACCGGCCCACTGCCCGCCGAGGAGATCGGACTGGTGCAGCTGGCCACGAGCACGGTGGCCAGTACCCCCCGACCACTGTCGGCCAGGAGCGATGCCGCCTACGACGAACGCGATCAGCCATTTCCGTCCTCGGTCGGGTCGATCCAAGGGGATCCGACCGCGAGCACAGCCTCACGTCGCACCGGCGCGCCCGAGCGCAGGGATCTGCACAACCGCACCCGTTCCCTCCCCTCCGCTGCGACCCCCCCGGGTCGGTGCCACGGACATCCTAGGAGAAGAGCCGGCACCCCGTCCGGTCGGACACGAAGCGCGGATCCCATCCGAACGGCGGTGGCCATAGAGTTGGGCCGTGGCACGGACCGGTCGACCTCCCCGGCGTTACGACGGGCAGGTGGCCGTGGTCACGGGCGCCTCGTCGGGAATCGGGCGGGCCGTGGCCCTCACCCTGGCCGACCGGGGTGCAACCGTCGTCGGGCTGGCCCGTCGCCGCCCGCTGCTCGATGAGCTGGCCGGAGAGCTGGTGGCGTTGTCGTCGGGGAGTGCCACCGAGTTCTGCGACGTGGGGGACGCCGACCACTACCGCGACACGTTGCGCCGCATCGAGGACGAACGGGGAACGATCGACGTCCTGGTCAACAACGCCGGGATCGATCTCATGCTGGAAGCGGTCCATGGCGAGGTGGAGACGGTGCGGCAGGTATTCGATGTCAACTTCTTCGGAACGGTGACCGGCACCCTCGCCGTGCTGCCGGGCATGGTCGCACGTCGATCCGGAGCGGTGGTGAACGTGTCATCCGACACGGCCCGCGCCCCGAACCCGGGCAAGGTGCCTACGCCGCGTCCAAAGCCGCCGTCTCGGCCTTCACCGAATCCGTGGCCCACGAGGCGGCTCCCCACGGGGTGTTCCTCCACGTGCTCTACCCGGGCTGGGTGCCTACGGCCATGGGCCTGTCGGGCAACGAGGACGGTGGCTCGATGCCTCCGAGGATGGTGCGCCGCACCGCCGACGGTGTGGCCGCCCTGGTGGCCGACCGGATCGGCGGGGCGAGGGTGGACATCAACGCCGCCCGGCTGCCCCTGGTTGCACCCATCGCCCGCACGTTGGCGCCCGTGACGTACCAGAAAGCCATGCGGCGGTTCGCCACCACCGATTAGGTCGTAGCCTGCACCTGCAGGGCGGAGGGGCGCAGCAGGTCCCGCGTAGTGACGGGGCCCGGAGAACGGGAGGACCGGACATGGTCAGAGGTGAAGGCGTCACCGTCGCCAGGGGTGTGACCCCCGAGGAGGCGTTCGATTTCGTGCTCGATCCGGCGCAGTACACGAAGGCCGACACGAAGATGGTGTGGGTCACCAAGCTGGCGGACACGCCCGACGGCATGGTGGCGCGAGAGGACGGAAAGTTCCTCGGACGGTTTGCCGGGTCGGTGATCACCCGGTACCGGTGGGAGCGACCTGTCAGCATCGACGTCACCTTGGAGCACGGGGTCCCCGAGAGCCTCCACGCCTGGTTCGAGATCGAGGCCGTCGACAGAGGGACCCGCATCCGTCACGTCGAGGAGCTCGAGCTGGGCCACGGCCCGCTGGGATGGCTGCACGACTGGGTGGCCGGGGGCTGGTTCGCCCGGTCGGTGAATGCCGAGGTGGCGGAGATCGGCCGGCTGCTCGAAGCCGGAGAGCGGGGTCGTGGGGTGGATGGAGCGGACCCCCACGAGGGTGCCGAGGACCACGGGCACCGACCCTGACCGACTCGTCGTCCTGCGGTCCACCGGTTCACCCCCGGACGAACCGGAGCCGGTCCAACTGCTGTTCCCATCCGCTCGCCCGCCAAAAGCCGGTGGCCCGGGCATCGGTCCCCACCACGGCGGCCTGCAGGCGTACCGCGCCCATGTCACCGAGGCGCGCTTCGGCCCGATGGAGCAGCTGCCGGCCCAGACCCGTCCGGCGGTGCGTCGGGGCCACCGCCAAGCGGTAGATCGACCCGCGCCAACCGTCCCAGGCGGCGATGACCGAGCCCACCACGGCGGGTCCGTCCTCGGCCACGATGAGGGCGCCGTCGTCGTGGGCCACCAGCGCCTCGAGGCTGGCGACGTCGTCGGTGTGGCTGGGGTGGGCACCGGCCTCGGTCCAGAGCCGGAGCACCGAGGGGACGTCCGTCACCAGACCGGAACGGATCACGGGGTTCATCGGACCAGCGTAGGAGCGCCACCGTCGTCCCACCCCGGGACGGTCAGGACGACGTCCGGCCCGAACGTGGCATCGAACCAGCGGGAGACCTCGGAGCGGCCCGTCGCGGTCCGGCCCAACCACGTGGACACCGACGCCACCCGCCGGGCCGCTCCCGGAGGGGCCCCGTCGAGCAGCTCGTTCCAGAAGATGCCCCATCCGCCGGCCAGGGCCCGACCGACCAGCGGCAGCGGTGAGCAGCCGCCCCACGGCGGCCACCGCCCGGGGCCGGCCCACCAGCGCGGCGTGGCCGGCCGCGGTGATGCGCTGATAGGGGAGATGGGCGCGGGCCAGCTGGCGCCGGTAGCGCTGCGGCCGCCCGCCGGGCGAGGCCAGGACGGCCTCCGCCGCCGCCCGACCGCTGGTCATGGCCTGGGCGATCCCCTCCCCCTGGAGGGGGTTGACCAGTCCGGCCGCGTCCCCGACCAGCAGCACCCGGCCGGCGGCCGGAATGGTCCCGACCATCCCCATCTTGAGCCATCCCCCGAGGCGGCGGTGGCAGCCGTCCGGGCGGCCCGGTCGAGCAGGCCCAGGTCCGCCAGGTAGTCGAGATAGGCGGGCAGCGACCCGCACCGCTTTCGGCGCCCGCCTGGCGGTCGGCCAGGGTGCCGATCCCGAGTCCCGACGTTGGCCCCGCCGTCCGGCCCGGGGAAGATCCAGCCGTACCCGGGGAAGGCGCGCCACGGCGTCTGCTCCCACAGGGTGATGGCCGGCAGGTCGACCCCTGTTCGGCAGGTAGCAGCGGACCGCGAAGCCCCACAGGACGCGGGCCTCGCTCCACCAGTCCGGCCGGCCTGGCCACGTGGCTGGTGGCCCCGTCGGCCCCGATGACGAAGTCGGCGCGGATCGTCCGCCCCCGCGCCACGGCGAACCCGTCCGATGCCCCCGTCGGCCCCCAACGGGTCGCCGGCCCGGCCCTGTACGGCGACCGCCCCCGCATCGAGGGCCGCCGTCCGGAGGGCGTCGTCGAACACCGCCCGGGTGACCGCCCGGGCCCGACCCCGGGTAGGTCGTCCCGTCGAAGCAGGGCAGCACCACCCTCCGCCCGGTCGGACCCACGCACCACCATGTCGCCCACGTCGAGTCCGCGGGGCTCGGGCAGCTCGAGGTCGGCGAGCACCTGGAGCCCTCGGGGACCGATGAAGTCGCCGCAGGCCTTGTCCCTCGGGAACCGGGCCTTGTCCACCAGCGCCACCGTGGCGCCGGCTCGGGCCAGCACCAGGGCGGCGATGCTCCCGGCCGGGCCGGCGCCCACCACGAGCACGTCGTAGCGTCTCGGTCACACAGGCTCCTCTCGCGCTCGACCGCCTACGGTGAGATCTTGGCACCCGAGGAGGAACCGTGGAGCGACGTGGCGTTGAAGCGATCCCAACCGGTTCGCCCAGAAGCTGTTCTCCCCACTGCCCGCACGCTACGACCGCCTGGCCGAGGTGCTCTCGATGGGCCAGAACGGTCGGTGGCGCCGGGCCATGGTCGACCACATCGTCCCCGACCGCCCGGGCGCTGGTCCTCGACGTGGCCTCGGGCCCGGCCGGCGTGGCCCTGCAGCTGGCCGACCGCGGCGCCGGCCGGGTGGTCGGCATCGACCTGACCCTCGACATGCTCGCGCCAGGGCCAGCGCAACGTGGCCGCCGGCCATGGGCGACCGGGTCCAGCTGGTGGCCGGGCGGGCCGAGCAGCTGCCCTTCGCCGACGCCACCTTCGACGCGCTGACCTTCACCTACCTGCTCCGCTACGTCGACGACCCCGCAGCCACCCTGGCGGAGCTGGCCCGGGTGGTGAAGCCCGGGGTGCCGTGGCCAACCTGGAGTTCCTCCTGCCCGACGAGCCGGTTCTGGCGGTTCTGGTGGTGGCGCTACACCCGCCTCGCTGCTGCCCGGCGGGCGGCTGGATCGACCGGAGGCAGGCCCGTGGTTCGAGGTCGGCCGGTTCCTCGGCCCCAACATCTCGGCCCACTACCGGCGCTACCCGCTGGCGTGGACGGTGGCGGCGTGGCGAACGGGCCGGCTTCGTGGACGTGGGCGTCCGGCGGATGAGCCTGGGCGGCGGCCTGGTGATGTGGGGACGTCGCGCTGCATGGGTGAAGAAGCGCCGGTCGCGGCCGGAGCGAGACGCGCCCGGCCTTCTACGCCGCCCGGACCACCGGAGGCTGGCGGGACTGGTGGACCCTGCTCCACCCGCCGTACACCGCCTGGCACCTCTCCTACGTGGTCATCGGCGCCTGCCTGGCCCCCGTGGTCGACACCACCCGCCTGCTGGCCACGCTCCTGGCCTTCTTCTGGCCGTCGGGTTGGCCGCCCACGCCCTCGACGAGCTCCACGGACGCCCGCTCGGGACGCAGATACCCTCCGCCGCCCTCGGTGTCGTGACCGTGGCCGGGCTGGTCGGGGCGGTGGCGTCTGGGGGTGGCCGGCGTCGTGCAGGTGGGGGCGGCCTGGTGCCCTTCCTGGTCGTCGGACCACTCCTGGTGATCGCCTACAACTTCGAGCTCTTCGGAGGGGCCATACACAACGACGTCGGGTTCGCGGCCAGCTGGGGCGCCTTCCCCGTCCTCACCGCCTACGTGGCCCAGACCGGGCGGCTGGCCGTGGCGCCGATCGTGGCCGCCCTCGGAACCTTCGCCCTGTCGGCCGCGCAGCGCGCCCTCAGCACACCGGCCCGGATGCTGCGGCGGCGGACGTCGGGCATCTCGGGGACCATCACCTTGTCCGACGGGACCGTTCACCCCGTCGACCGCGCCAGCATCCTGGCTCCGCTGGAGCGGGCCCTCCGCTCCCTGTCGTGGGCCATGGTGCTCATCGCCGCGGCGCTGGCCGTGGCCCGCCTGGACTGACGGACCCCCGCCGGTACCGGCACCCGCCAGGTCCGGCTAACCGTCCGGCGGGGTCCAGTCCGGATCGGGCTCGAAGAAGTGCTGCTGTAACGCCTGGAGCCCGATGGCGAACACCGTCCACTCCTGGTCCTCTCCGTCGGGCCCGGTGGGCAGGAGGATGCCGACCATCTCCGGGTCCAGACGTTGGCGGAGGGAGCATCCCTCGGCCAACGCGCCGATGGCCACCGTGAACTGGCGCACCGTCAGGGGCTCTCGGGGCCGCAGGCCGATGGCAGCGGCCAACTCGGCGTAGGCGTCCTCCCACAGCTGGGTGAAGCCCTGGTACCCCTCGAGCAGTGCGGCCCGGATCCGCGCCTGGTGCCCGAGCCTCTGTTCGTCGGGGTGGAGGTGGTCGGCCATGGCCATGGCCCAGACCGAGATCCACAACCACCAGGCCGGCGACTCCAGCCGCACCAGGATGTTGGCCGCCCCTCCCACCCGGCAGAACTCCCGGACGGAGCGGAGGCGCGACTCGGGGGTCGACAGGTCGAGCGAGTCGAAGATGGGGATGAGGGCGGCGAAGGTCTCGCCGAACTCGCCGAGACCGTCCTGGGATGCGATGGTCGCCAGCACGTCGGCCTGATAGTCGGCCTGGTTCTCCCAGACGCGTCGGATGATGGAGGCGTTCGAGAGGCGGCGACCGGTGTCGGCCTCCACCCGCTCGAAGACCCGCTTGAAGGTGAGGGTGTCCACCCCGGTGCCGAGCCCCTCTTCGACCAGGAGCGTCCGACCGGTCTCGATGAGGAGCGTCCGGAGTTTGTCGCGGCTCAGTTTCGGCTGTCGTCGTGTGTTCATCGCTGCAGCGTCAGGACGCGATTCCGAGCCGGCTCCCGCCTCTCATCGCATACTCCCTCGTCGGTGGTCAACGGTCACACTAGGCGACGAGCCGCGCCGGTTCGGTGTCCGATCCGGCCATCGGATCGGAACCGTACGGGAAGAATCTCGCCCCGCCACAGCCCTTTTCGGACGTCGGCATCACGTCACCCCGCTCCCGCCGACCCGCCGCGCTTGCGGTCCCGGGGTCGGGCGGGGAGGGTGTGGGGATGAGCGGCCCTCACAACTACCGAGTCGACGTGGGTACCCAGTCCATCGAGCTCCCCCTCGTTTCCGTGGCCGACGACCTCACCATCGCCCTGCTCATCTGCGTGGACCACGGCGTGGCCTTCGCCGAAGCGGCCGGGCGGGAGCTCAGCCGGTTGGTGGCACCCTTCCGGCCCGACGTCGTCGTGTCGGTGGCCACCATGGGTATCCCTCTGGCCATCGAGGTCAGCCGATCCCTCGGCCTGGACGACTACGTGATCCTCCACAAGACGCCCAAGATCCACCTGGGCGAGTCCTTGGCCGAGCCGGTACGGTCCATCACCACCGACCGTCCCCAGGTGCTGCGGATGGACCCGGCCCGGATCGACGTCATCCGGGGCCGTCGTGTAGCCGTCGTCGACGATGTCGTCTCCACCGGTGCGTCCTGCGCGGCGGCGCTCAACCTCGTGCGCCGGGCCGGCGCCGAGCCCGTCGTCATCGGTGCCCTGGTGACCGAGGGTTCCACGTGGCGGCACGCCCTCGGGCCCGATGCCGCCAACGTGCGGGCTCTGGGGTCGATGCCGGTCTTCCGTGCCGACCCCGCCGGACAGGGCCTGGTGGAGGACTGGGGCTGACCGGACCTGTCCGGCCCAGCTGCGCCCGAAGCGGGCTGCGGCGTGCCCCACCCGTGTGCCATAGTCCACGCGTGTCCCCGCGACCGATCGATCCGTCCGTGCTCCGCGTCGACGACGACGGGGTCACGTTGCTCGGCGGCTGGTCGGCCACGAGCGGGCTCCAGCACTTCCCGCGCTCGACCGTCTGCCCCTTTTCCGGAGCCGACGACGTCGAACCCATCGATCTTCCCCGCACCGGCACCGTCTGGCTGCACACCACGGTCAGCATCGCCCCACCGGGTTATTCCGGTCCCGTCCCCTACGGGCTCGGCATCGTCGAGCTCGACGGCGAACCGATGCTCCGGGTCGTGTCGCGTCTGAGCGGCGAGGACATCACCATCGGCACCGCCGTGTCGCTGGGAGGGGAAGAGGTGCCCGGACCGGACGGGGAGCCCAGCGTGACGTGGGTGTTCCACTCGTGAACGGGGTGCGGATCACCGGCGTCGGGCTGCACCCCTTCGGGCGCTTCGGGGAGACCACCGGTACGGAGATGGGCGTGGTGGCGGTGCGGGCGGCACTGGCCGAGTCGGGGATCGGGGTGCGGGACGTGCAGGCCGCCTACTGCGGCACGGCCTACGGAGGAGTCGCCGCCGGTCACCGGGTCCTGGCCTCGCTCTCGGGCACCGGCATCCCCATCTACGACGTCGAGGCCGGTTGTGCCTCGGGTGGTGCAGCCCTGCAACTCGGCGCGGCATCCATCGCCTCGGGACAGCACGACCGGGTGCTGGTCTTCGGGATCGAGAAGATGCCGAAGGGCATCATCCGTTCCTCGTTCTTCGCCCCGTGGCAGGAGGCCGCCGGACTCAACCCGGCGCCGGCCTTCTTTGCACTCCGGGCCCAACGGCTGCTGGCCGAGACCGACCTGACCGTGGACCACCTGGCTCAGGTGGTGGTCAAGAACCGCCGCCACGGCGTCCGCAACCCCGATGCCATGTTCCGCAAGGAGGTGACGGTCGAGGAGGTGCTGGCCTCGCGGATGATCTGTCAGCCCCTGACCCTGTTCATGCTGTGCTCCCCCAACGAGGGTGCGGCGGCCGTGGTCCTCCAACGCCACGGCGACGGTGTGGAGCTACGCGGGGTCTCCCTGCGGTCGCACCTCCCCGGCAGCGTCCTCGGCGAGGACTCGCCCCTCTGTGGCATCGACGACACCGACATCACGCCGCCCACGACGCTGGCCGCCGACGACGCCTACGCCCAGGCCGGCCTGGGTCCTGACGACGTCGACGTGGTGGAGTGCCAGGACACCGACGCCGCCCGCGAGCTGTTGGCGTGGGCCGAACTCGGACTGTGCCCGCCCGGCGATCAGGCCGCCCTGTTGGCCGGGGGTGTGACCACGGTCGGTGGCCGCCTGCCGGTCAATCCCTCTGGGGGTCTGTTGTCCAAGGGGGAGCCGCTCGGCGCCTCGGCCCTGGGACAGATCGTGGAGCTGGTCCGCCAGCTCCGGGGGACGGCCGGAGAGCGGCAGGTGGCAGGGGCACGTGTGGGTCTGGCCCACGTGATCGGACGGGGTGCCAACGCCTGTGTCACCGTCCTCGTCGGCTGATCCGGATCGCCGGCTGCGGGCTATCCCGCCGTGGAGGCCCCACCCAACTGCGACGGCCCGTCGACGGCGATCCGCTCGAAGACGGCCATGTCGTTGTCGAACACCGAGTCGGGGACGGGCCAGTGGATCGCCACCTCGGTGATCCCGAGGGCCTGGTACCGCCCGGCCCAGTCGACGAAGGCGTCCAGGGAGGACAGCGGCCGTTCGGTGGTCGAGCCCTGGAGCAGCACCTTCTCGATCGACTCGAAGTCCCGGCCCCGGTCGGCGCAGGCCCACCCGAGCCGCACCAGTTGATCGGCCACGGCGACGTCGGGGGCACGGCCCACCGGGGCCCCGGCCTGCCCGTCGGGATCGCCGTAGGTGACCCAGCCCTGGCCGTAGCGGGCGGCCAGTGACATGCCCCGTGGTCCGGTGGCGGCCACGTAGAACGGGATACGGGGCTGCTGTACACCGCCGGGGATCATCCGGGCCTCCACCGCCGAGTAGAAGGTGCCGGTCCTCGTCGTGGACGGATGGGTGAGCAGCTCGTCGAGCAGGGAGGCGAACTCGTCGAGGCGGTCGGCCCGCTCACCCGCCGTCCACGGGTCGTGGCCCAGCACGGTGGCGTCGAACCCCGTCCCGCCCGCGCCTATGCCCAGCGTCAGCCGTCCGTCCGAGATGTCGTCCAGGGACAGCAGCTCCTTGGCCAGCGGCACCGGGTGGCGGAAGTTGGGCGACGTCACCAGCGTCCCCAGCCGGAGGTGCTCGGTGGCCTCCGCCGCCGCCGTGAGTGTCGGGACCGTCGCGAACCACGGCCGGTCGCGGAAGCTGCGCCACGACAGGTGGTCATAGGTGTACGCGGCGTGGAAGCCGAGCGCTTCGGCCCGGCGCCAGATGGCCCGGCCCTCCGTCCAGCGGTAGACGGGGAGGATCACCGCGCTCAGGTGCACCGGCTCGAACCTACTGTGTCATCCGGGTCGACCCGGTCGTCACCCGGTTCCACCCCGGTCGATCAGATGGCGGCCCGTCCATCTCGGTCAGGCTGCGTTCCCCTTGCGCCGGTGCAGCTTGTCCAGGGAGCGGACGACCGACGCCTCGATCAATTCGTCGTTCCCCTTGGAGATGAACCGGTGGACCCGCTTCTCCAGCAGCGCCCGCATGACGGGATTGAACACCTCGTAGGTCTCGCGGAAGAACACCTGGGTGCGGCCGTCCCCGAGGTCCTCCAGCCGGGTGAGCCCCGAGGCCCGGGACCACAGCGGTTTCCCCACCGCGTCGTACCGCCACGACACCGGGCGCTGGGCCCCGGTGATCCACTCCCAGGACTGCGCCCTCCCCTTGGACAGCAGGTACTTCGGGACCGGGAACTCGCAGTGCCGGACCAGACCGTTCCCCTCCTCGTCCCCGGGGTGGTAGATCTCGATCTTCACCGTGTCGGTTTCGATGCCGACCCGGGTGTACTTCCACATGACGTCCCACACCTCTTCGGGTGTCCCCGTCACGATGAAATCGAATCGATGGTCCTGCACGCTGGCCCTCCTCCGCTCGCTCGGCTTCGGCCTGTCTCGTCCGGTCTCCGCGACAGCCCGCAGCTCAGGACACGGCGTCCGCAGCCAGCGGCACCGGCCGGGCCAGGCTCCAGCTGAAGGTCTTCGGGATCTCGTCCATGGTCACCGTGGTGGACAGATCGGCCACCGTGGGGCCGACGCGGTCGGCGACCGCCTCCAGCAGGGCCCGGTCAAAACCGAAGACGTCGATGGCGTTCAGCCCGAGTATCCGGCGCAGGTCCTCCTCGGGCAGGCCGCCGAAGACCTGGCGCAGAACCAGCCGATGCACGGGGGCGGCGCCTTCGAGGTGGGGGTAGTCGGATCCCCACATCAGCCGGTCGATGCCGATCTCCGCCCGCATCTCGGCCTCGTACCTCTTCATCAGCGATCCACCGAGGAACACGTGGCGGTCGACGTACTCGGCCGGGCGCATCTTCAGGTAGGAGCGGACCGGCGCGCCCCCGTGGGTGTCGAAGAAGGACTCCATGTCCCGTATCAGGGACGGGAGCCACTGCACACCGTTCTCCGTGACCACCACCTTGAGGTTCGGGTGCCGGTCGAACACGCCACCGAAGATCATGAACCACAGAGGGCGCCGGGTGAAGACGAACACCTCGTAGAGGCCGAGGAATCCCCCGTGCTTGGCGTCGTACAGCTGCTTGGCGTCCGTGGCCGTTCCCGACGCCCCGGTGTGCAGGTTCACCACCACGTCGTTGTCCTCGCACGCGCTCCACAGCGGTTCGTAGTAGTCGTCTGCGTACCCCGGCAAGCCCGAGCGCAGGGACATGGCCGGAAGCATGACGCCTCCGAAGAGCCCCGAGGCCCGGGCCCAGGCGATCTCCTCGACGGCGCACTCCATGTCGTGGAGATCGATGGGGATGCATCCGGTCCTCCGCCCCGGCGCCGCCGCGCAGAACTCGGACAGCCAACGGTTGTAGGCGTGGAGGGCCGGCCAGACCACGTCGAGGTTCTTGGACGAGTGGCCACCCAGGTACATGGCCGGGGACAGCCCGCCGGCCAGCACCGGACCGGGGAAGACCACCTCGGCGTGGATGCCCTGCTCCTCGAGGTAGGACAGCCGACGCCCGCCGGCGTCGGACGGGAACACCCAGTCGCTGCTGTAGTTGGCCAGCCACCCGGCGGCGGCGTCGGTGTCGACCCCCATGCCGGCCAGTCGGCGGATGGCCACGGCCCGGACCGCGTCCACCTCGTCGATCTCTCCGGGGTCGACCCCACCGAACATGGGGATGGCCACCGCCGACAGATCGCCGAATTCGGCCACGGCCGCCCGATGGTCGGGGTCCACGTAGGACAGGAACTCGTCGAGTGTGTCCGGCGCGGCATGGGCGTCGGCCGACACCACCACGTAGGGCTTGCCGGTGCGGAGGCCGTGGCCGTCCTGTGGTGTCAACCGTCTGGCCTCCCCCGGGCGCCGTCCGGCGCTCCACGATCCTGGGCGCAGACTACAACCGGGGGCATGCCGCTGCCCGTGGTCCGGCTCCGCCCCGGGTCGTTCCCTCCCCCCGGAGCGGACCGGGCGGTACGGTGACGACCATGGATTGGTCGGCGTGGTCAGAACGATTGGAGCAGGCACTGGGACCGGAGGGGGATTTCCCGTCCTTCTTCGCGCCCGGCGCCCTCTTCAGCGACCCCGTCAACGAACCGACCTCGGACCTGGCCGCCATCGAGGCGATGACCAACGCCTCGTTCCCCGACTGGCGCCAGGAGATCACCTGGGTCCATGGCGACGACGGCGGAGGGGCCTTCGAGTGGATCGGACGGGGGACCCTCGGGGGAACCATCCCCATCGAGATCCACGGGTGCACGGTGGTGGACGTGGACGACGACGGGCTGGTCACCCGATGGCGCGACTACTTCGACCTGAAGCAGATCGACGCCCAGGTGGCCGAACCGCCCCCCGCCGGGGCGGGCTGACCCCGGGCCACGAGCCCCATCGGGCCGTGGCCGCTCCACCGGATCAGGCCAGCGGCTCGGAGGGGACCCCGAAGTACTCCTGGTACTCCCGGGCCCTGGCCCGCACCACGCGCCGGTCGAGGCCGGTGTCTGCCCACGAGTACCGGGTGCCGGCGCCGCCCCCGTCGCCGGGGTGGGCGGAGAGGAAGTGGCGCATCCGCCCTTCGGCATCGGCACCGAGGGGTACTCCCAGACGTTCGTAGATGACCCCGACGGTGGCCAGCGGATCGGCCATGAACTGGTCGAAGCGCACGTCGATGGTGTTGCCCGGATGGAGCGTGCCCTGGCGACGGGCCTCGAGGGACCGCTCGAGGCCGACGAAGATGTCCTCGCAGTATTCGGTGGCGGCCACCGCCACCGAGCTCCGGTCGCTGGCCATACGGCGCAGGTGGGCCACCAGCGCAGCGACCGAGACGATCACCCGCAGGGGATCGCGGTGGGTCTGGATGACCACGGCGTCGGGATACTCGGCCAACAGGGCCGGAAGGTGCCAGAGATGGGCCGGCGACTTGATCAGCCAGCGATCGGCGGTGTGGCCGGACTGCAGGTGCTGGAGGTACGTACGGTGCCACCGGTAGAGGGGGGCCGGATCGGCCTCGTGGAGCAGCCACCGCTCGTACTCGGGGACGTCGAACTGGGTCTGGAACATCATGGACCGGAACTCCGAGGCGGTGATGCGGGCGCACTCTTGGGCCAACCGGGCCCCCAGCGGATGGAAGTCGGTGAAGCCCGGGATGATCTGGTCGACCATCGCCGCCATGGCCTCCGACTCGTCGATGCGGGGATCGGTGTCGTAGGTCGCCGTGGTCGGCGGAGGGCACGGGAAGTCCACCTCCCAGGTGAGCGGGGCCCGGTGGGCGGGATCCTGGGCCAGCAGGTCGAACAGGATGGTGGTGCCGGTCCGGGGCTGTCCGCAGATGACCAGTGGTCTCCTCACCGGGCCCAGTGCCACCTCGGGATGGCCGGCCCGCCAGTCGAGGATCCGGAGCCGGTTCGAGAGGTAAGAGGTGAACTCGCTCTCCACGATGCTCATCCCCAGTTCGTTCAGGTCCGCGTTCCGTTCGAGGTCCTCGAGTAGCCGGTCCAGGCCCTCCGCCCACGACGGCTCGCCAAAGTGGTCGAGGCCGGTAGCCAGGCAGGCCGCTTCGACCAGCTGGTGGCGCGTGATGGGGAACGTCACCAGCTCGGCGACCACGCGCTGGTGCGCAACAGCTTGGACTCCCACTGGTCGCGCACCTCCAGGCCCTTGGCCATGTAGGTGCCGGGCCAGGTGGTGGGGTCGTGCTCCTCGGCCGACGTGAGCAGCCGGCCCAGCGTCGGAAAGCTCATCACCTTCTGCATGAGGATGGCCTCGGGCCGGATGCCCGAGCCGTGCGCCACCTGAAAGCAGGCCTGGACGTCGAGCAGCTTCTTGTCGGGAGGCGTCTGCCGCATGATCTGCCAGTAGTCCTGGTCCCAGAGCTCGATGTAGTCGTCGAGTGGCGCATCGGGCCACCCCGTGTCCTGCATATAGACCGACAGATCGTGGGTACCGCCGTCGGTCGGTACCGCGGCCAGGTCCACCTCCTGCAGCGCCGACCAGTGGACCGGCAGGAGGACCTTCCCCTCCACCTCGTGTCGGAAGCCGTCGAGCCGGTCGGCCAAGGAGGCGAGGTCGCCGTCCAGCATGCGCCGGGTCAACTCCTGCCAGGCCGCGCCGTCCCTGACCGCGGTGATGGTGACCACCTCGTAGGCCGGGCCGCTCCCCATGGCGTGGTTGAGGTACCAGAGCAGTCTGGTGTTGTCGCTCCGGGCCAGGGCGCCCATCCACTCCCGCCGGTAGGTGTCCTCGAACTCCGAGGCATGACGGCCGATCACCCGGTGGGTCTCGTGCAGGAACAGCATCGGACCGGTGGCGCTCACGGGAGTGGCGACCAGGGTGCTGTCCGCAGCAGCCTCGACTGCCATCGGTCCCGGAGCTCGAGTGCCTCGTGCATCCACGACCCGGGACCGGTGACCTCGGGCGGGATGTCCTCGGTCAGCAGCCGGATGAGAGGTGGCAGGCTCGACAGGCGCTGGAGCAGGGTCACCTCGGGACTCCGTCCCGCACCCGGCAGCACCTGCAGACCCAGGGCCACGCTCATCTGCATCCGTGCGCCCTCGGCCCCGAGGGCGGGGCGGTACACGGCACCGGCGGCCTCGATGTACCGGCGGACCTTGCCGGGGAACGGCCACATGGTGTCCTCCATGTAGAGGCTGGGCTCGCCGGTTCGGCCGCGGACGGGCACCTCGGCCAGCGCCGGGACTGGCGGCGACCACGGCAGGGCGGCCATGGTCCGGCTGCGGGACTCGTGCTGGAGCCCGTCGAGGTCCCGGGCCCACGAGCGCAGGTCGCCGCGTGCCACCCGTTCGGCCAGTCGGGCCCAGGCCGCACCGTCGGCCACCGCCGTCACGGTCACCACGCGGTAGGCCAGACCGCTCCCGTGGGCCAGGTCGAAGTACCACAGCAACCGGGCATCGGGCCCGTCGCCGAGTGCGGGCATCCAACCGTCCCGGTAGGCCCGCTCGAATTCGGCGGCCCGCTTCCCCACCACCTTGTGGACCTCATGGATGAAGAGCACGGTCCCCCTCCCGAGCGTGGCGACGCTCCTCACCCGCTCCGTGTCGCACCGGCGGCGCCCCGCGCCGATCGGCTGGCGCATGGTATTGCCCGGTCACCGACCGGTCAATCGTCTCCCGTGGCGGCCGTCGACGCGGCCACACCTTCCGGATCGAGCTCGGCCACCAGATCGGCCACCGAGTCGACCACCCGACCCGGTCGGTAGGGGAATCGCTCGATCTGGGACCGGCTGGTGACCCCGCTCAGCACCAGGATGGTCTGAAGGCCGGCCTCGATGCCGGCCACGATGTCGGTATCCATACGGTCGCCCACCATCACGGTCGACTCCGAGTGGGCTCCCAGCGAGTTCATGGCCTCGCGCATCATGAGCGGATTGGGCTTGCCGATGAAGTACGGGGCCACCCCGGTGGCCCGTTCGATGAGGGCGGCCACCGACCCGGTCCCCGGCACGATCCCCTCGAGGGTCGGCCCGGTGGGATCGGGGTTGGTGGCGATGAAACGGGCCCCGCCCTCGACCAGTCGGATGGCCCGGGTGATGGATTCGAAGCTGTAGGTGCGGGTCTCCCCCAGTACGACGTAGTCGGGATGCCGGTCGCTCAGGACGTATCCGACCTCGTGCAACGCCGTGGTCAGACCGGCCTCGCCCAGCACGAAGGCCGTTCCCCCGGGGCGCTGGGAGCGGAGGAAGGCCGCGGTGGCCTCGGCCGACGTCCACAGCGAGGAGGCGGGGACGTCGAGACCGAGGTTGACGAGACGGGCCGAGAGGTCGCGGGCGCTGTAGATGGAGTTGTTGGTCAGGACGAGGAACGGGTGGCCACCCCGGCGCAGGTTGTCGAGGAAGGCGTCGGCCCCGGGGATCAGCTGTCCCTCGTGGACCAGCACCCCGTCCATGTCGCACATCCACGAGTTCGGAATCACCGCACCGGCCATCGGCCCAGTGTCCCACGCCCCCCGTCGGCGGAGCACCGGCCCCGCTCCCCCGCTCCGGCGGTGCCTGATCGGCCCTGGCATACTCGGGCGGTGAGAGGTGCGACATGACCATCGTCACCCGCCGGGACACCCTGCTCCCCGACCCGGAGCCGCGGCCGGTGCGCTACACGGTCATCTCCGTGGACGACCACCTGGTCGAGCCTCCGGACATGTTCGAAGGTCGGCTCCCGGCCCGCTTCGCCGACCGGGCACCCCGGATCGTCGAGAACTCGAAGGGCCACCAGCTCTGGGAGTTCGACGGCAAACGGTATTCCCAGGTGGGGATGAACGCGGTGGCCGGACGCCGACCCGAGGCCGTCACCCTCGAGCCGACCCGGTTCGAGGACATGCGACGCGGCTGCTGGGACATCGACGCCCGCATCGGGGACATGGACCTGAACGGGGTGTGGGCCTCCCTCAACTTCCCCTCGCAGATCACCGGGTTCTCGGGCCGGGTGTTCTCCGAGTGCAGCGACGCCGAGCTGGGCCTGGCCGTCACCCGGGCCTGGAACGACTGGCTGTACGACGCCTGGTGGCAGCCGTATCCGGAACGGATCATCCCGTGCGGCATCACCTTCCTCGCCGACCCCCTCCTCGGAGCGGCCGAGGTCAGGCGCAACGCCGATCGGGGATTCCGCTCCGTCACCCTCCCCGAGCGACCGCACCGGATCGGCCTCCCCAGCCTGTTCTCCGGCTACTGGGACCCGATCATCGACGCCTGCCAGGAGACGGACACGGTGGTGTCGCTCCACGTCGGGTCCTCGGGAATGCCCGACATGCCCGAGGACAGCCCGCTGGTGGCCCTCGGCGCCACCCTGTTCGGCCAGATGTCACTGTCCGCCTGCGCCGAGTGGCTGTGGTCGGGGCTACCCGTCCGCTACCCGAACATCAGGATCGCCATGAGCGAGGGCGGGATCGGGTGGGTGGCCATGTTGCTCGACCGTCTCGACAACATCGTGGACCGCTCCGGCTACGGCCGTGGCTTCGACCCCGGAGGGCTGCTGCCGGCCCAGGTGCTGGCCCGCAACTTCTGGTTCTGCACCATCGACGACCCCTCCACCATCGACACGCGGCACCGCATCGGTATCGACCACATCATGGTGGAGGTCGACTACCCCCACGGCGACTCCACCTGGCCCGACACCCAGTCGGTCATCGACCGCTGTTGGGGCCACCTGCCCGTCGACGAGCTGCGCAAGCTGACCCACGAGAACGCCGCCGGGCTGTACCGGTGGCCGCTGCCTGACGACCGGCGACCGTGACGCCGCCATCCGACCCCCTCGACCCCGAGGCCCTCCTGCCCGACCTGTCCCCGCGCCAGGAGCTGGTCCTGTTGGCGCGGACGCTCTGGCACGAGGGCTACGACGACCACCTGGCCGGCCACATCACCTACCGGCAGCCCGACGGCACCCTGCTCTGCAACCCGTGGCTCCTCCTGTGGGAGGAGCTCCGGCCCGACGACCTGTTGGTCATCGACCTCGACGGCAACCGGCTGGAGGGGCGCTGGCCGGTCCCGCTCGGCATCCCACTCCATCTCGAGCTCCACCGTCAGCGCCACGACGTGGTGGTGGCGGTGCACAGCCACCCCCGGTTCGGCACGGTCTGGGCCGACCTCGGACGCATCCCGGGCTGCTACGACCAGAGCTCCGCCCTCGGAGGCGGCGAGTTGGCCCTCGTCGACGAGTACGACGGGCCCGTCAACACCCGCGACAGCGCAGCGCGGGCCGTCACCTCGATGGGCTCGGCCGACATGGCACTGCTGGCCAACCACGGGGTCTTCGTGACCGCCGGCAGCATCCGGGCCGCCCACCAGCGGGCGGTGGCACTCGAGTACCGCAGCCGCAGGGCCTGGTACGTCGAGGCGGTCGGCGGCGGGCGCGAGCTGCCCGATCCGGCCCGGAGCTTCTTCCGGGCCTCTGACGGCGAGGGGTTCGTCGGGTACTTCGAAGCCATGGCCCGCCGCGAGCTCCGCCGGGACCCGCTGGCCCTCGAGCCGAGAGGTGCACGGCCTGACCACGGTGGGACGGCGGCCGTCGACGGGCTGCGGGCCGAACAGGGGGTAACGACATGACCACGCTGGACGCTTCCGAACACCTGAAGTTCGGGATCTTCCTGGCCCCGTTCCACCCGGTGGGCCAGAGCCCGACCCTGGCGCTCGAACGAGACCTCCAACTCATCGAGCACCTCGACACGCTGGGGTTCGAAGAGGCGTGGATCGGTGAGCACCACTCCGCCGGCTTCGAGATCATCGCCTCGCCCGAGGTCTTCATCGCCGCCGCCGCGCAGCGCACCCGCCACATCCGGCTGGGCACCGGGGTCTCCTCCCTCCCCTACCACCATCCGTTCATGCTGGCCGATCGCCTGGTCCTACTGGACCACCTGACGCGGGGCCGCCTCATGATCGGTGTGGGTCCGGGCGCACTTCCGTCCGACGCCTTCATGATGGGCATCGACCCGGTGCGCCAGCGCGACATGATGGAGCAGTCGCTCGAGGCCATCCTGGCCCTGCTGGCCGGGGGCGAGCCGGTCACCATGGAGACGGACTGGTTCAGCCTGGTGCAGGCCCGCCTCCAGATGAGACCGTTCCAGCGTCCCCACCCCGAAGTGGCCGTGGCCGCCCAGGTGTCGCCGGCCGGCCCGCGGGCCGCTGGTCGTTTCGGATGCAGCCTGCTCTCGATCGGGGCCACCTCGGCCGGAGGGTTCGACGTCCTGGCCGGCCACTGGGATGTCATGGAGGAGCAGGCCGCGGCCCACGGCACCACCATCGATCGCAGCCGGTGGCGGTTGGTGGGCCCGATGCACCTGGCCGACTCCAAGGAACAGGCCATCGCCGACGTGGGCTTCGGGCTCTCCGAGTGGGTCGACTACTTCCAGCGCGTGGCGGCGCTGCCACTGGCCCCCGACACCGCCAACCACGAGAGCCTGGTCGATGCCCTCAACGCCTCAGGATTCGCCGTCATCGGGACCGTGGAGGACGCCGTCACCCAGGTCGAGCGCCTTCGCAAGCAGTCCAACGGTTTCGGCACCTATCTCCTGATGGGCCACGAATGGGCCGACACCGCGGCCACCCGACACTCCTACGAGCTCTTCGCCCGGTACGTGGCCCCCGAGTTCCAGGGCTCGTCCCGGACGCTGACGGCCAGCCGCGACTGGGCGGCCGCCAACCGGCCCGAGTTCATCGGCGCCGCCGGGGCGGCCGTGGCGTCAGCCTTCGACAAGCACCAACAAGAGCGGCAGTCACGCAGCCCGGGCACCTGAAGCCCTGGCCGTCGTCGTCACCCGAGCCGGCCGCCCCGACACCGGGGTCAGAACGGAAGCGCGCCGGCCTGTACCGCCATGAGCTCGTCGAAGATCTTCCGGCACGAGGCCTCGTCGCTCGGCGAGAGCGGGTCGGCGCGCAGCGCCTCGTAGGCCGGAGCCGGGTCACCGGTGACGGCCGCCGCCACCACCAGCTCCTGCAGCTCGATCTGGGTTCTCATGAAGTCGGCCAACGGCTCGAGGATCGGAGGCATGACGGTGGGAGCGATCCCCGGCCGTCCACCGTGGCCGGCACCTCGACGATGGCGCCGTCGGGCAGGTTCGGGACGTAGCCCCGGTTGGGGACGTTGACGGCGTTGAGGTTCCTGTGGTGGTCGGTCCACATGGCCCCGATGATGGGGAACACCTCCTCGGCCGACCGACCGGCCCGGTGCATGGGCACGTGGGACTCCCCGTTGCCGTACCGGGTGATCAGACGCTCCATCTGGTTGCCGATCCCACGGTGGAAGTAGACGGGCACCGGATGCCACCCGGTCACCTCACGGGCGAAGGGCACGTACTCGCCGATGTGGCTGTCGACGGAGCAGGGCAGGAGCCCGTAGTGGCGGAACATGTGCGACACCAGCGGCGCGTACATCTGTTCCACGGCAACCTTCACCATGGGCACCTTGGACAGCTGCCGGGCCGCCGCGGTCACCGTGGGCGGGTAGTCGAAGTAGCGCCGTCGCCAGAGCTTCCGCAGCCGGGGGTAGAGGTCCTCCCCGGTATCGGACCGGCGGATCTCGGTGAAGAAGGTGAAGTGGTTGATCCCCGACGCCTTGGCCTCGATCTTGGACTTCGGGATCATGAGCAGGCCGGCGATGCGGGCCATCCCTCCGGCGAACTCGTGGCATAGGCTCACGTTCCTCACCGAGGTGGCGGTGTTGACGGCCAGGGCCACACGACTCAGCGGATTGGTCAGGTTGATGAGGAAGGTGTCGGGACAGTAGCGCTCGATGTCGGCGCAGATGCCGAGCATGGTCCTGATCGACCGCAGGGAGTGGAAGACCGCGCCCGGCCCTCCGTTCTCGCCGGTGACCTGGGTGGCTCCGTACCGGCACGGGATCTCGTAGTCCTCGACCCAGTGGGGCCACCGCTCGACCTCGGCGCTGGTGAGGCAGAAGTCGGCGCCGGGGAGGGCCTCGGCCGGGTCGGTGGACGCTTCGACGGTGATGGGGTTGCCCCGGCGTTCGTTGATCCGATTGGCAAAGCGCACGGCCACCTCGAGGCGCTCGGCGCTCACGTCGTGGAGCACCAGGGTCGCCCCCCGTGTCCGCCGGGTGTTGACGGCGTCGAGGACCATCACCGGCCCGAAGGACATCCCCCCGGCGCCGATCAGGCAGATCCTCGGTCCTGTGGCCTCAGTCACGTGTCCTCCCTCTCCATCGACTCCGATGGTACCGGCGCACGGGACCGGGGGACGACCCGGCCGCCTCCGGTCCCTCCACCGGCAGGCGACCCGGGCCGGCCGACCTCACGGCCCGGTGCCCGTCGTCACCTCGGTGATCCAGTCGAGATAGTCGTGGGCTCCGTCGACGATCTCCACCGCCACCACCTCGGGCACGGCGTAAGGATGTGACCCCACCACCGACTCGATCACACGCGACCGCAGCGTCGACCGGGTCTTCAGGAGCACCAACCACTCGTCGGAACGGGCCAGCGAACCATCCCACCAGTAGCGGCTGACCATCGGCCCCAACCGTTGGCCGCAGGCCACGAGCCGCTCCGACAGCAGGTGCTCGATGATGGCGTCGGCCCGATCGGGATCATCGATGGCGAACTGGATCTGGACCTGTGACATGGTTTGCTCCCACCTCCGGCCACGTCATCGTCGCGCATCGCTGGCCTGCAGCACATGGTGGCGGAGCGTCGCGCTCCCGGCGGCCGGGCGTCTATCGTGCCGATCGTGGCTACCTCCACCGGTCCCCTGGCGCCCGACCGTCTCGACGCGCTCCGCGATGCGGCCCTGGCCCGGGCCCGGCACCTCGGCTGTTCCGACGCCCAGCTCCGGGTGGAGCGCATCCGCTCCCAGCAGATCCGGGTTCGTGACGGCCACCTCGAAGGCGCGGCCGACGACACGGAGCGGGGTGTGGGGGTCCGGGTGCTGGTGGACGGGGCCATGGGGTTCGCCGCATCGGTGGCCACCGGTGTGGACGAAGCGGTGGGGTTGGTGGACGAGGCCGTCGAGGCGGCCCGGACCGTCGCCCGAGCGGGAGGCGAGCCCATCGAACTGGCCGACGAGCCCGGGCACGGGGCCGTGACCTGGTCGGCCCCCTACGACATCGACCCCGTCGACGTCCCGCTGGCCGACAAGGTCGGACGGCTGTCCGACTGGAGCGGCCGTCTGTTGGCCTCCGACGCCGTCGACCACGTCACCGCGGCCGTCCTGGCCGTGACCGAGGACAAGTACTACGCCGACCTGCGCGGCACCGAGGCCACCCAGCGCCGGGTGCGCGTCCACCCGACCGTGGAGGCGGTCGCCGTAGATCCGGACGGCGGGATGGAGACCTTGCGGACCCTGGCTCCGCCGGTCGGCCGGGGCTGGGAGTATCTCGAGGGTCAGGGGTGGGACTGGGATGCCGAGATCGACGCCATGCCCGGCCTGCTGGCCGAAAAGGTCGGGGCCCCCTCGGTCGAGCCCGGCCTGCTCGACCTGGTCATCGACCCCACCAACCTGTGGCTCACCATCCACGAGTCGATCGGGCACGCCACCGAGCTCGACCGGGCCCTGGGCTACGAGGCGGCCTACGCCGGAACCTCGTTCGCCACCTTCGACCAGCTCGGGACGCTGCGCTACGGGTCCGAGGTCATGCACGTCACCGGTGACCGCACCACCCCCCACGGGCTGGCGACGGTGGCCATCGACGACGAGGGCGTGCCGGGCCAGTCGTTCGATCTCGTCCGCGACGGCGTCCTCACCGGGTACCAGCTGGACCGGTCCATCGCCGCCGCCAGCGGCCTCGGATCGTCGAACGGCTGCGCCTTCGCCGACTCCCCGCTCCATGTGCCCATCCAGCGGATGGCCAACGTCTCCCTCCAGCCGGCCGGGACGGCGGGCGACGGCCCGACCACCGCCGACCTCATCGGTGGCGTCGACCGCGGTCTGTACATCGTCGGCGACAAGAGCTGGTCCATCGATATGCAGCGGTACAACTTCCAGTTCACCGGCCAGCGGTTCTTCCGGATCGAGGGCGGCCGACTGGTAGGCCAGGTACGCGACGTCGCCTACCAGGCCACCACCACCGAGTTCTGGGGCTCCATGGAGGCGGTGGGAGGAAGGTCCACGTACCGACTGGGTGGAGCCTTCAACTGCGGCAAGGGACAGCCGGGGCAGGTGGCGCCGGTCTCCCACGGCTGCCCCTCCGTGCTGATCCGCGGCGTACGGGTACTCAACACCCGCCGGGAGTCGGGTCGATGAGCGCCGGCTCCAGTCTGCCGCCGGCTCAGGATGTGGTGGAGAGCGGCTTGGCCGCGGCCCGGGCCGGCAGCGACGACTGCGTCGTGATCGTCGAGGAGACCAGCGAGGTCGAGGTCCGGTTGGCCAACAACACAACCACCACCAACGGTGCGCGGCGCGATCGGCGGCTGACCGTGATCAGCCTGCGCCAGACCGGCGGGGGCATGGCCGCCGGCGTGGCCCGGGGTCGGGGCGACATGGACATCACCGAGCTGGTCCGCTCGGCCGAGCGAGACGCATCGGGTTCCCCCCCGGCCGAGGACGCCGCCCCACTCGTGGATCCGGCCGCCGCCGGCGTGCCCTCGCAGTCCTCACGTCGCTTCGACCGACCGCCGGAGACCACCGACCTCTCGGTGCTCTCCGGCGTGCTCTCCGGCCTGTCCGGAGCGTTCGCCCGGGCCCGGACGTCGGGGCGGGTCCTGGCCGGGTTCGCCGAGCATCGGCAGTCGACCGGGTACCTCGGCACCTCTACCGGTGTGCGGCTGGGCCACGCCCAACCCCAGGGAGCCCTGCAACTGGTGGGCCGCAGCGACGACGGGGCCGGCTCGTCGTGGGTCGGGGTCGGTACCGCCGACTTCACCGACGTGTCCGTCGAGGAGCTCGAGACCCGCGTGGCCGGAAGGCTGGCGTGGTCGAGCCGGCAGCTGGAGCTACCGGCCGGCCGGTACGAGGTCATCCTGCCCCCCGAGGGCGTGAGCGACCTGATGGTGGCCCTGGCCTACGAACTCGGCGGTCGCGACGCCGAGGACGGTAGGAACGCGTTCTCGCGGGCCGGAGGGGGCACCCGGGTGGGAGACCGTCTGACCTCCACGCCCTTCCGCCTCCGCAGCGACCCGGCCGAGCCCGGCCTCGAGTGCGCGCCGTTCGTCACCGCCGCCTCCTCGTCGGCCGACGAGTCGGTCTTCGACAACGGCCTGCCCCTGTCGCGGACCGACTGGATCGCGTCGGGCCGCCTCGAGCGACTGCGGTACCACCGGGCCGGTGCGGCGCGGGCCGGGGTGGATCCCGCCGGCTTCGTCGCCAATCTCGTCCTCGAGGCCGACGGTGCCGACGGCACCCTCGAAGAGATGGTGTCCCGGACCGAGCGGGGGCTGCTTTTGACCTGCCTCTGGTACATCCGCGAGGTGGACCCCACCACCATGCTCCTGACCGGACTCACCCGGGACGGTGTCTACGTGGTGGAGGACGGCCACGTGGTGGGCGCGGCCAACAACTTCCGGTTCAACGAGAGCCCCGTCGACCTCCTCGATCGGGCCACCGAGGTCGGATCCAGCGTCCGCGCCCTCGGACGGGAGTTCGGCGAGTACCTCAACCGGACACGGATGCCGGCCATGCGGGTACCGGACTTCAACATGAGCACGGTCAGCCGGGCCAGCTGACAGGAGCACGGTCAGCCGGGCCAGCTGACAGGAGCACGGTCAGCCGGGCCGGCTGAACCGGAGGCGGCCAGCGATCCGACCACTGTGAGTGGCGGTGCCACCGGACCCGATCTCCGGCCCAGTCCGACGGAACTTCCAGTTCAGCGAAGTTGTTCCGGATCCCCGGCGGCAGGGGCCGACCGCCCATCGTCATCGCCGATTTCACCGCCGGGAACCGGCCCGCTAGGGTCCCGCCGTCCGGGGGCGGGTGCATGAGTCGGCCTGTCCTCGGAAGCGGCGATGGAAGGGCACATCGCCGACGCCACCGACGCGGACCTGCCCACAGGAGGGCGAGACCGGCAACAGTTCTGAGAACACGGACGTAACCACCCGCGAGCACACCCGGCTGTTGAAGCCAGGCCGTACCACCCTTCCCGGTGTTCGGCTGGGGCGTTGAATGCACAGACGTGGGGTCCACCCAACCAGAAGACAGCCAGCGCCACGTCGCCCGCGACGCGCGTTGGCCGACCGAGGAAAGGTCACCCACGATGCATCCGAGCTCCCAACTTCGACGTACCCGATTCCGATCTGCACCAGCCGGCCGAAATGGGCCGACACCCCGCCGCAGAGCACTGAGAAGGACCCTGGCCGTCGTAGTGGCCGTCGTGGCCCTGGCCGGCCTGCTGGTCAGCGTGACTGCCCATGCCTTCGCCGACCTCCCGACGGGCGCCGGCATGGTCCTCAATGCGCCCATCGTGGATGCCGCGGCCACACCCGACGGGACCGGCTACTGGCTGGTGGGCGCCGACGGCGGCGTCTTCTCCTTCGGTAACGCGGCCTTCTACGGTTCCACTGGTTCGATCCATCTCAGCCAGCCCGTCGTGGGTATCGAGTCCACGCCGGACGGGCGCGGGTACTGGGAGGTGGGCGCCGACGGTGGGGTCTTCGCCTTCGGTGACGCCACCTTCCACGGCTCCACCGGTGGGATCCACCTCGCCCAACCGGTGATCGGCATGGAGTCCACGCCCGACGGCGGCGGCTACTGGTTGGTGGCCTCCGACGGGGGGGTGTTCGCCTTCGGCGACGCCAAGTTCTACGGATCGGCGACCGGGCTCTCCCCGACCAGCCCGATCGTGGGCCTGGCCGCCACCCCCGACGGCGGGGGCTACTGGGAGGCGGCAGCCAACGGGGACGTGTACTCGTTCGGCGACGCCACGTACGAGGGAAATGCCCGGTCCGGTAAGCCCGTGGTCGGGATCAGCGCCTTCGGCCCCGGCTACCGGCTGGTGTCGGCCGACGGAGGGATCTTCGACTTCGGTGGGGCCGCATTCTTCGGATCGACCGGCGGTCTGCGTCTCAACCGACCGGTGATCGGCATGTCGGCCACCCAGGGCGGCTACATCACGGTGGGCTCGGACGGCGGCATCTTCACCTTCGGGGCGGCCGGATTCTACGGATCGCTGGCCGGGAGCACCGTGTACAGCCCGCCGTCTGCGGCGCTCGGCGTCGGGGCGGACGGGGTCACGAACTTTCAACGGGTGGCCTGGTTCCGCGTGAACATGTGCGAGGAGGGTGGCCTGTGGAACGTGGACGGTCCCATCTACAGCGGCGGCCTCGGTTTCAGCCACGCCAACTGGAACACCTTCAACACCTTCGGCTACCCGTCCGACGCGGCCCGCGCCACGCCCGAACAACAGATCCGCGTGGCGGTGGCGTTCGCCGTCCGCTACTGGGGCAATCCGAACGCCGCGCCCGACCAGAACGGATGCGCCGGGGGCTACTGAGCGCACCCCGGCCGTCGCGCCGCATCGAAGGCCTGGGCCAAGCCCTCGGCGAACCGGGCGGCACCCCCATGTGACGGGTGCCGCACATACCGGGCGCCGGTGGCCACCTGGGCGTGCCGGCCGACGGCCACCACGAACCGTCCCCGGCACACCCGTTCGAGGACCGGGGCGCAGACGTCGAGCTCCTGCCGCCGGGGATCGCGGTTGCCCGGCGGGTAGAGAACCGACGCGTTCCAGCACAAGACGTCGCCGTCACAGCCCAACTCGGCCAGCACCCGATGCACCACGGTGGCCGTGGCCTCGGCCGGACCCGACCCGGTGAGCTGACGGGGGGACGAGAACGGGACACCGGTCCAGCGGGCGCCGTTCCGTCCCGGGGCCTCGCCCACCAGCACGACCGGGGCGTGCCACCGCGAGTTCAGGTAACGGCGGAGGGCGTGACGACGGGCCGTGGCCAGACCGGCGGGGTCGCCCGCGGCCATCGAGTCGCACTCGTCGTAGAGGTTCACGGCGCCGGGCGCACGGACTGCGGCCACCAGGGCCATGACCTGGCCCACGCCGCCGCTGGCTCCATCATCCCGATCTGCTCGGAAGCCGCGTCCGGAACCCATCACCGGATCATGGTCGCCGCCCCTGCACCGGTCCAACCGGTACCCGGCGTGAGGATGCGGGCCCGGTCCGCGGCCGGGCTGACGGGCCGGGCGGTCTACTGACCGTGCATCTGGTACAGCTCGACCGAGATCTGATCGTCCTCGATCTCCTGGCCGGAGAACCGGCAGCCGAAGGCCTGGGCCACGCGGATCACCATCTCGGCATTCGAGGCACTGACCGCCATGTTGCACGCCCCGTCGGTGACCAGGCGCTCCCAGAGGACGCCGATCTCGAAGCCGCGTTGGAATTCGGGGTCGTCGGTGTCGAAGCGGAGATCCGGTGCCATGCCGGAATCATCGTCAGCTCGGTACGAACCCTTTAGTCGTCATCGTGAGCCCGCGGGACCCCTCGCCTGACCTAGAGTTCCTGCCGGAGCGAGCGCTCTACCCGGGCCGGCTGAACCGGCTCCGGGCCCGTGGGGGGATGGCGCCATGATCGAGTTACCAGAGCTGATGCCGGCCGCGGTCTATCAACGTCCGGGCGAGGTGGTGGTGGAGGAGCGACCGGTCCCCCAGCCGGGGCCCCACCAGGTGCTGGTGGAGGTGGACCACTGCGGTATCTGCGGCTCCGACGTCCACATGCTGTTGGACGGCTGGGGCCAGGCCGGACTGGTGGCGGGCCACGAGTTCACCGGCGCCATCGTGGCCCTCGGGGACCAGGTGGCCGGGTGGCAGCTGGGCGAGCTGGTCGTGGGCGGGTCGTCACCCAGGTGCGGTCGGTGCCGACGCTGCCTCGAGGGCAAACCGTCCCAGTGCGAGAACCGGTCGGGCTCGGTGGTCGACGGCCACGACGGCGCCTTTGCCCGTTACGTACTGGTCGGGGACTCCTCGCTGCTTCGGCTTCCCGCCGGCCTGACACCGCGCCAGGCCGCCCTGGCCGAACCTCTGGCCGTGGCACTGCACGGGATCACCCGATCGGGCGCCGCGCCCGGTGACCGGGTCATGGTGATCGGGGCGGGACCCATCGGGGCGCTCTCCATCGCCGCCCTGGTGGCCCGCGGCATTGGTCCGATCATCGCCGTCGAGCCGGGCGAGCGCCGCCGCCAACTGGCCCGCCAGCTGGGCGCGGACGAGGTGCTGGACCCGACCGAGCTCGAGAGGTTCCCCCCGTGGGAGCCCGAACGGATCGCCGAACGGGCCGCCCATGTCGTGCTGGAGTGCTCGGGCAAGAAGGAGGCCATCGAGACGGGCTTCCATCAACTGCGGCGGGGGGGCACGCTGGTCCTCGTGGGGGCCGGTCTCGAACATCCGTCGTTCGACCCGAACCGCTTCGTGCTCAACGAGCTGCACATCGTGGGTTCGTTCGTCTACGACCAGGGCGGCTTCGAACAGGCCCTCGAGCTGCTGGCCTCCGACGGGTTCCCCACCGACCTGCTCATCGAGGCGGACGACGTCCCCCTGGACCGGCTGTCCGATGCCCTGGTGGATCTGGCCCAGGGTCGGTTGGCCGGCAAGGTCATGGTCGTCCCCCGGCTGTCCGACGGTGTCGGCACACGGCACGAGGGCGCCTGATGGCCCACGCCATGTACCCCACCGGCACCCCCCGCTTCAACCACGTGGCCATGAGCCTCTCGGCCGACCTGCTGGGCCAGCGCAGCCGGCAGGAGATCTGCCGCTTCTGGAGCGAGGTCTTCGGATTCGAGGAGATCGAGTCCATGACCGAGGACCGGCACCGGCTCATCCTGTCGTGCGTCCACTGGGACCAGTTCATCTTCCTCATCGCCGAGGACGACCCCATGCGCTGTCCCCGCATGGATCACTTCGGGTTCGCGGTGGGGTCGATGGAGGAGCTGCAGGGGGTCCGGGACCGGGCGTCCGCCTACCGCGCCGCTGACGACCGGGTCGACCTCATCGACCTCGCCACCGATGACCAGGGGGTGGTCAAGATCCACTCGATGTACGTCCGGTACCTTCTACCCATGATGTGCGAGGTCCAGTGGTGGGAGTTTCCCCGGTGAGCGCGTCCGGACGCGGGGCTCTCGAGGTGGGGGTGTTCGTTCCCCAGGGCTGGAAGCTCGAGTACCGGGATTGGGGAGGCTCCCATGCCTGGGCCCGGTCGGTGGAGCTGGCCGAACTGGCCGAGTCGTTGGGCTACGACCACCTGTGGGTCTATGACCACGTGGAGACGGTGCCCCGCCGCGAGCCGACCCACGTGTTCGAGGCCTTCACCATGCTGGCCGCACTGTCGCAGCGGACCACGCGTGTGGGTCTCGGCCAGCTGGTCACGTGCGCCTCGTACCGCAATGCCGGGCTGTTGGCCAAGGAGGCGGCCTGCATCGACGTCTACTCCGCCGGCCGGCTCATCCTCGGGATGGGGGCGGGCTGGTTCCACGAGGAGTACCACTCCTACGGCTACGAGTACCGTTCCGACCGCCAGCGTCTGGCCGTGCTCGACGAGACACTCGAGGTGGTGACACGACTGTGGACGGAGGAGACGGTGACCTTCGACGGGGCCCACCTGCGATTCGACGGCGCCTACTGCGACCCCAAGCCGGTCCGACAACTGCCCCCGATCCTGGTCGGCGGAGGTGGCGAGCAGATCAACCTGCGCATCGCCGCCCGCCGGGCCGACATGACCAACTGGCAGGTCGGCCTGGAATCCTTCCAGCGCAAGTCGGGTCTGCTGGCGCAGTACTGCGACGAGGTCGGCCGGCCGTTCCGGTCCATCCGGCGCACACACGGGCCCGACTGCCGTCTCTTCGACACCGAGGCCGACACCCTGGCCTGGTGCGAGTCCGAGGGCGGCGGTGACCTCTGGGGCGGGACGCCCACCGAGCGCTACCTGGCCGACAACCTGGTGGGCACGGTCGACCAGGTGATCGAGAAGACCCAGGCCTTCGTGGACGCCGGCTGCCGGGGCCTCATCCTCTGGCTGCGGGACTTCCCGGGTGACGAGACGCTCCGGCGGTTCATGGCCGAGGTGGTCCCGGCCCTTCGCGTCGGCGAGCTGACGGCGTGATCCCACCCGCCTTGTCCGCAACCTAGTGAGTCAGTAGGGTTTCACCCCGGTCAGAGGACCGGGCCCAGCGTCCGGAAGGGAGCCGTGCATGGTGACGCAGTTCCGATGGAGCCGCACCAACCGGTTGATCGGGGGAGCCGTGGCCGTGGCCGCCCTGCTCGGCACGACGCTGGTCGGCATACCACCGGTCGTCGCCGGCGCCTCCCCCGTGCCGGTGAACGAGGCCAGCACCTCGTCGCGGGGGGTCACCGGCTCCACCATCAACGTGGCCTTTCCCGTCGTCTCCCTCAATTCGCTCGCCGGCCAGGAGGGATTCGCCCAGGATGCGGAGTACGGGGAGCAGACCAAGGCCATCAAGTTCTACGTCAACCTGATCAACCAGTCCGGGGGAATCAACGGCCGCAAGATCCACCCCATCATCACCACCTTCGACCCCACCAACGAGGCGGCCATGCGGGCCCTGTGCAAGGACTGGACCGAGGGATCACCGGAGGCCTTCGCCGTACTGGACGGTGTCGGCGACTGGACGGGGGACAACGAACTCTGTGTGGCCCAGGAGGGCCACACCCCGTTCATCGGCCAGTGGACGACGGTGACCAACTGGACCAATGAGGGTTCGCCCTACCTGTGGTGGACCGGACCGGACCAGGCCACCATCCTCCAGGCCGTGGTCAACTGGGGCCTGAGTGCCGGATACCTGGCCGGCAAGTCGGTGGGCGTGGTGGCCGGCGACCGGGCCTCGGACCAGGTGGCCCTGAAGGACTACCTCCTGCCCGACCTGAGCCGGGCCGGTATCACACCGGTGGTCAAGACCATCGACTCCAACCCCGACGACACCGCCACCACCGACACCCAGGCCCCGCTGGTGGTCCAACAGCTCCGCAGCGCCGGGGTGACGACGGTCATCCCGCTCATCCCGTTCAACGTCTTCTACCCGGTGCTCCAGGCCGAGACCAGCCAGAGCTACTACCCCAGGCTGCTCCTCAGCGACTACGAGGAGAGCATCGAGTCGGCCCTCGGCCTCATCCCCATCCCCTACGAGAAGGCCCTCGACGGACAGGAAGGCCTCACCGTCCAGACCCTCGGAGGCGGCACCAACAAGTCCGACTTCACCGGTCCCTTCGGCTACAACGCCGGCGTGGACGCCTGCTGGATCCCCTGGCACAAGGCCTACCCGCAGATACCCCCGACCGACACCACCGACTTCCTCGAGCAGCAGGGACCGGTGGTCAGCTGGTGCCAGATCATCAAACTCTTCGCCACCGCGGCCAAGGCGGCCGGCAAGGACCTCAACCGGCGCACCTTCGTCACCGCCATGTCCAAAGTGAAGAACTTCCCCGGTACGGTCACGCCCGTCCTGAGCTACGGGCCCAACAAGCGCTACGGGCCGACCGAGTTCAAGATCGTGAAATTGCACAACAACGTGCCGCCGTCCTCGGAGTGCCAGCTGACCTCCCAGGGCAAGGCCCAGGGCACGTGCTGGAGCACCGTCCAGCCCTTCCGCCCGCTCCCCACCGGCTGACCCACCGGTCGTGCCCTACCATGTCGCCATCGTGAGCCGCGTCGTCTCTGCCAACGGTCGTGGGAACCCCCGGACATGAACGTCGGGCACGCCACCGACGCCCCCCTCGAGGCCGTCCCCGATCGGGTGGCGCTGGTGGTGGACGGAGAGACGCTCACCTACCGGCAGTTGGAGCGGCGCATCCTGCAGGTGACGGCGTCCCTGGCCGAAGCCGGAGTCGGGGCCGGCGACCGGGTGGCGCTGGTCAACCTCAGTAGCGCCCTGTCGGTGGCCACGATCTTCGCCGCGGCCCGCGTGGGGGCCTCGGCGGCCCAGATGAACGCCTACCTGACCCCGGGGGAGCTGGGTCAGCTGGCCGAGCTGGTCGGGGCCCGCGTCGGCGTGGCCGGATCCCGCTACGCGGAGGGCCTCCGGTCGGTCGTCGATGGACCGGTGCTCGTCGAGGAGGACGTCTTCGGCCGGACGGTGGAGGACGGGACCGGGCCGGCGACGGTGGGCGACACCGACGACACCGCCCTGGTGTTGTTCACCAGCGGGACGACCGGGCTCCCCAAGCCCATCCCCATCAGTCACGGCGTCGTCGCCGACCGGCTGGCCTTCTACTCCAAGCCCATCGACCCGGACAGCCCCCAGGTGGTGGACATGATGTCGGCGCCCATCTTCCACATCGCCGGGACGCTCGGCCTGTTCATATCCCTCCACCAGGGCAAGAAGATGGTCCTGTTGCCCAAGTTCGACGCCGGGGAGTGGCTGACCCTGGTCGAGGAGCACCGGGTGACCCAGACCTTCGTGGTGCCGACCATGCTGCGCCGGATCCTCGACCATCCCCGGTTCGCGTCCACGGACCTGAGCTCACTGCGGGCCCTCAGCTACGGCGCCGCGGCGGCACCGGTGGACCTTGTGCGCCGCGCCGTGGCCGCCCTCCCGGACGTGGACTTCTCGAACACCTTCGGCCAGACCGAGACCCTCGGGGCCTATGCCGCACTGACCCCGGAGGACCACCGCCGGAACGACCGCTTCGACTCGGTCGGAAGGCCGCTGGCCGGCGTCGAGGTCCGGATCGTCGACGCCGAGTCGGGGCGGCCGGTCATGGCCGGTGCGGTGGGCGAGTTCCTGGTCCGGGCCGAGCAGAACACCACGACCGAGTGGCTCCACACCGGTGATACCGGATGGCAGGACGACGAGGGCTACCTCTACCTGGCCGGTCGGCTCTCCGACACCATCAACCGCGGCGGGGAGAAGTTCGGGCCCATCGAGGTGGAAGAGGTGCTCCGCACCCACCCGAGCGTGGTCGACGTGGGCGTGGTCGGTCTGCCCGACGCCGACATGGGAGAACGCGTGGGAGCGGTGGTGGTGGTGAGCGAACCGGTCGGCGCCGAGGCGTTGGTCGACTACTGCGCCACCACGCTCGCCACCTTCAAGGTGCCCGAGTACCTCGGGTTCGCGGACGAGCTGCCCATCAGCGTTCTGGGCAAGCTCGACCGCAAAGCCCTCCGGACCCTGTTGGCCGGTACCTCCCCGGTCGGCCGGTCAGCTCCGTAGCCGAACCCGGCGGAGCCGGCGTCGGCTCAGGCCGGCGGACCGTTCCCGAGGGTGACGGCGGCGGTGTGGGTCTGTCCCGACTGATCGGTCCACTGGAGTTGGACGGTGTCGCCCGGGTGTTCGGGCTCCAGCAGGTTGCTGAGGTCCGACGCCGAGCCCACCGACTTCCCGTTGACCGCGGTGATCACGTCGCCCTCGACCACACCGGCCTGGCCGGCGGCCGAGTTGGCGAGGACCTGTGACACCACCGCGCCCGAGCTGGACCCGCTGCCGCTGCCGCTGCCGCTGGTATCCCCGAACCCGCCGGAGGTGTCCGACGACGACCCGACGCCGACGCCGAGGAACCCGGTGGCCCCGATGTGCACCGTGGAGGACGCCTGACCGGAATCGATCTTCTGGGCGATGGACAGGGCCGTCTGGATCGGGATGGCGTAGGCCTGCGTGGCCGACACCTGATAGCCGGAGTCGGCCGAGGCCGCGGTGTCCATGCCGAGGACCTGGCCCTGGGTGTCGACCAGCGATCCGCCCGAGTCACCCGGTTCGATGCCGGCATTGACCTCGATGAGGCCGCTCAGGCTCTCGGCATTCCCTCCGCCGTCGTCGCTGGCCGTGATGGACTGGTCCAGCGCCGTGACCGATCCCCCGGCCGCGCTCGGGGTGCCGCCGGTCCCGCCGGCGTTGCCGACCCCGACGATGGCCTGCCCCACGGCCGCCGTACCGCTGCTGGTGGTGACGGTCTGGAGGCCACTGGCTCCGACCAGTTTGATGACGGCCACGTCGCCGGTGCGGTCGTAGCCGACCACCTTGGCCGAATAGGTCTTGCCGTTGCCGACATCGGTCACGCTGATGCTGGTTGCGCCGTCGATGACGTGGTTGTTGGTCAGGATCTCACCGGACGGGGTGAGCACCATGCCGGTGCCGGCCGCCTGCTCGTCCTGGTAGCTCAAGTTGGTGTTGATGTCGACCAGTCCGGGGTCCACCTTGGCGGCGATGGCCGAGATGTCCGACGGTGCTCCGGCACCCGTCGAGGTGCCGCTGCCTGACGAACCGGACCCGAAGGGCGCGCCCGATCCGGATCCGTAGGAACCCCCGCCCGACGATCCGCTGCCCGACGAGCCGGACCCGAAGGGGAACGAGCCGCTTCCGGTACTCGAGCTCCCGCCGCTACCGGTGCTCGGGGTGCCCGAGGCCGACGCGGTGGTCGACGACGGCCACACCGTGTGTCCGAGCCCGACCCCTGCCAACGCGGCCACCAGCACCACCACGGCGACCAGTGACATGACCAGGCCCTTGGACCGCTTCGGCCCGGCCGGAGCCCGCGTCGGATCCGGTGGCGGCCAGCCCAGGTACGAGGGGGCGCCTCCGGCCCCACCGGGTCCCCACCCGTAGGGCGGCGGGGGCGGCCAGGTGCCCGAAGGTGGAGTGGGAGACCCGGGACCGACGGCGGCCTGCTCGGCGGTGGGGTCGGCGGGATACTGGCCCGTGTCCGCCGTGCTCCAGTACTGGCCCGGCGTCACACCGGCCGGCGGCAGGGGGATGGCGCCAGTGTGTGGCGCCACCGCGGGCCCGGGGGCCCCGTATCCCGGTTGATCGGGGGTGACCGGTACCGCCGGATCGGCGGGCGGCGCTTCGATAGGTTGTCCTGTCCTTGGATCCCAGGTCTCGCTCATCTCGGTCTACCTTCCGATTCCGCGTGCAGTGGGGCGAATGTCATGCACCATCTCACTGCCTTCGGCTAAGGACAGCGTCAACACGGCATATGAATTTCGTAAGTTCCTGTCCACCTGCTGCGGGGTACCCGGCCGGAGGGGATCCGGACTGCTGGTCACCGGGGCTCCGGCGGCGCCCCCACTGCGCCGTGCCGTCGCCCGGAAACCGGAGCGCCCCCCTGATCCGACCCGCTCTGCCTCGTCCTCTGTTCTCACGCAAAAATGCAGGCAGCAGGTGTTTTGCAATCAATAGTTGCAATGTCGATGACGATCACCGATACTGAACGACGACGGGCGGCGAATCCTGAACACCCTAACGGCGCAGGGGCCGTGCAGTAGCGGCAAGCGCCGGGTCTTGGCGGGCCGGGAGCAGCGCGGTGGGGGCCGTGCGCTCCACAATTCGACGTGGTCACGGCCGTCGGGGCCGTACCACCCGAATCGACGGGCGGGCGGCATCGGCGGATGACCGTTGAGTTCCCATCGACCTGGCCAGGGCCACGCCAGACCCCCAATCGATCCCGAGTTGACGAAGAGGGGTGTGCCCGAGCATAATGTTGACTAACCCCATAGTTTTTATAGAGAACCAGACCCCTGGAGAGGACACCCTCCCGCCATGCCCTCCTCTGTCTCCCGACCCACGGTCCTACTGCTCGAGCGCCCCGTCGTGAGGCCCCTCCTCGACGAATCCGAGCCCGCCGCGCCCCCCCGACGCGAACGGACACCCGGGGCGCCGAGCAGTGGGGCCCGCCGCGCCGCGGACCCTGGTTCGTCGCTCCGGCACTGGCCCTGCTGGCCGCCCTGGCCATCCTCGAGGGTTACCGCTGGATCGGGGTGATCGCCAACGAGGGGGCCCGACCCTGGGCCGTGGCCTTCGCCGCCGGGGCCCTGGCTGTTTCGTTCGTCCTGGCACGATCGGCACAGCCGCGGGACCGCGGGCCCTCCCTCCGGATCGTCCTGGCCGCGTCCGTGCTGGTAGCGTCGTCGACAGTGGTTGTCCTCTTCACGGGCGAGCGCTGGGCCACGGGGGCTGTTGGCGTGTCCGACCTGGCCATGGCCACCGCTGCCCTGGTGGTCCTGTTGGCCGGTGAGCGAGTGAAGCGCCGGGGCCATGCCGCTGCCTGACTTCTTCGTGCTGGGCTCGCCCAAGGCGGGGACCACGGCGCTCCACAGCGCCCTGGCCGAGCACCCTCAGCTCTACATGTCCCCGGTCAAAGAGCCCAAGTACTTCCTGTGCGACGGGCGGCCTCCCCCTCAGGAAGGAGGCCCGGGCGACGCCCACAGCTACCGCGAGTGGGTGTGGAGCCGACCCGAGTACGAGAAGCTCTTCGCAGCCGCTCCGAGCGGCGCCCTCCTGGGCGAGAGCACACCCTTCTACCTGGCCGATTTCGCCGCCCACCGGCGAATCCACGCTGCCGTCCCTGAGGCCCGGTTGATCGTGGTCCTGCGGGACCCCGTGGACCGGGCCTACTCCAACTGGGCCCACCTGTGGGCCGACGGCCTCGAGACCATCGACGACTTCGTGGCCGCCTGTGCCGAGGAGCCCCGGCGCCGCCAGGAGGGGTGGGCCCCCATCTGGCGCTATCTCGAGACGGGTCTCTACGGTAGCCAGCTCCAGCACCTCTTCTCCGTCTTCCCCCGGGAGCAGGTCCACATCGTCCGGTACCTCTCCCTGGTCGAAGAGCCCGCCGCCACCCTCGACCGCGTGTGCCGGTTCCTCGGAGTGGACGAGGGGATCATCTCGGAGGTTCCGGCCCGCAACGTGGGTGGGTACGTGCCACCCACCCTGTATACGAGGACCCTGCGATCGGTCTTCCGCCACGGGGCCGGCCTCGGCCGCCACTTTCCCCCTCAGGTGTGGAGGAAGGCCAGCCTCCCGCTCCAGTGGCTCATCCAGCGGACCCCGCAGCACCGCCCCGAACTGCTCGAGTCCGAGCGGGCCGAGCTGGTCGACTACTTCGCCGAGGACATCGACATCGTCGAGCGCGAGACGGGTTGGAACCTCGACCCGTGGCGTACCTACCGGCAGGGTGGGACGTACTCGGTGCGCAAATCGTGGGCGCCGTCGCGCCGGCTGGTCTCGTAGAACAGACGGGTGCCGCCGTCGGGGAGCGGAACCGCCGACACATAGCGGAGCCCCCCGCCGTCGGGGAAGGCCCCGTAGGCCTCCGGTGCCGCCAACAGGTGGCCGGGGTCGGTCCCCACGGCCAAGCCGGTGCGCTCCTCGGCGTTCTCCTCCCGGTTGGCCCGACCGTCGTAGTACGCCCACCACCGGCCGTCGTCGACGACCACGTCGGCCACACGCGCCGCCCGCTCGTCCCACCGACCGGGCGTGCCGGCCAGCGCCTCGCCGTGCATGGTCCACGTCAACCCGTCGACGCTGGTCCCATAGTGCGTGGACATACGGTCGGTGTCCTCGGGCTGATCCAGCGGATGGCAGCACAGCCACAGGTGCCACCGGCCACCGGTCAGCTTGACCACCGGGTCCTTCACCCCGGTCATGGCGTCACCGGGGAGGACAGTGCGGGCCGAGGCCGCCGCGAACTTCGTCGGATCGTCGGCGTCGAGGGCGTCCACCCGCCAGTGCTTCGTGCCCGGTGTGGCACAGCTCACGTACAGACGCCAACCCCCGTCGTCGAGCGCCACCAACGCCGGGCGCTCGAGCGAGTCACAGGTGAACTCGAGACGGTCGAGTACCACCACCGTCTCGAAGTGCTCACCGTCGTCGGACCGGGCCACCACGTTGGCGTAGCCCCGACCGACCCCGAGCGGTCGCCGCAACCGGTAGGCCAGCCACAAGGTCCCGTCCTCGCACAGCACGGCACTCGGTGCTCCGGCCCAGTAGCCCGGGCCGTCGCCGGGCGGCGGGACCACCACCCGGGCCCGATTGGGTGAAGGCACCGGGGGGCGGTTGCCGGAAGTCATCGTCAGTGTTCCCCCTCCAGAGGTCGGCGCCCCCCTGCCCCGTCGACGGGAGAACGCCTCAAATCTACTTGCCCGCCCGCGCCGGTACGCGAGGCGGCCCGGATCAGGGCCGATCGACACGAGCGGCGGGGCACCGATATCGTCACGAATGCTGACACAGCCTTCCACCACGCGACCAGGCCCGTGGCCCGGTCGCCGATCGGCGTGCCATCGGGGGACCGACATGAAGAGCTACGAACGCTTCGACGGCGTCATCGGGCGCACCCTGGCCGAGTCGACGCCATCGTGGCCGACCCCACCGCACCCGGGCGAGGACGCCCCTAACGTGGTGGTCATCCTGCTCGACGACACGGGCTTCTCCCACTTCGGCTGCTACGGCTCGGACCTGGCCACCCCCAACATCGACCGTCTGGCCGCCGGTGGACTGCGCTACACGAACTTCCACGTGACCCCGCTGTGCTCGCCGACCCGGGCCTCTCTGCTCACCGGACGCAACCACCACACCGTGGGGATGCGTTCGCTCTCCAACTTCGACAGCGGCTATCCCCACATGCGCGGCCATATCACCACCCAGGCGGCCACCGTGGCCGAGGTGCTCCGCGACGAGGGCTTCGCCACCTTCGCCGTCGGCAAGTGGCACCTCTGCGCCATGGCCGACGCCTCCGCGGCCGGGCCGTACGACCAGTGGCCCTGCCAGCGGGGCTTCGACCGCTTCTACGGGTTCCTCGAAGGCGAGACCGACCAGTTCCACCCCGAACTGGTCTACGACAACCACAGCGTCGAGCCCCCCGCCACGCCCGACGAGGGCTACCACCTGAGCGAGGACCTGGTCGACCACGCCATCGGCTTCATCCACGACACCACGTCCATCCGACCCGACCGCCCCTTCTTCGCCTATCTGGCCTTCGGGGCCATGCACGCCCCCCACCAGGCACCGGCGGCCTATCTGGAGAAGTACCGGGGCCGGTTCGACGAGGGCTGGGACGTGGCCCGCGAGCGGTGGTTCGCCCGGCAGCAGGAGATGGGGCTGCTCCCCCCCGGAACCGAGTTGGCCCCCCGGAACCCCGGGGTCGAGCCGTGGGACTCCCTGCCCGAGAACCACCGGCGTCTGGCCGCCCGGCTCCAGGAGGCCTTCGCCGCCTTCCTCGAGCACACCGACGACCAGATCGGCCGGTTCGTCGCCGCACTCGAGAACCTGGGCCGGTTGGACGACACGCTGATCCTGCTGCTGTCGGACAACGGCGCCAGCCAGGAGGGGGGACCCTTCGGGGTGATGCACGAGATGAAGTACTTCAATCTCCTGGCCGAGACGCCCGACGAGGCGGTCGAGCGCCTCGACGACATCGGGGGACCCCACAGCCATTCCAACTACCCGTGGGGCTGGGCCCAGGCCGGCAACACCCCGTTCAAGTGGTACAAGCAGAACACCCACGAGGGCGGGGTGCACGTGCCCCTGATCGTGCACTGGCCCGGGCGCATCACCGAGGGCGGCGCCATGCGCCACCAGTTCCACCATGTGAGCGACCTCGTCCCCACCATCTACGAGATCCTCGGGGTCGAGGCCCCGTCCACCTACCGCGGCGTCGACCAGATCCCGGTGTCGGGGACCTCCCTGTACTACTCGTTCGACTCGCCCGACGAACCCAGCCACAAGCACGTCCAGTACTTCGAGATGATGGGCCACCGCGGCATCTACGCCGACGGATGGAAGGCCGTCACCCGCCACCAGCCCGGTGTGTCCTTCGAGGACGACGACTGGGAGCTGTACCACCTGGACCGGGACCATTCCGAGTGCCGCAACCTGGCCGCCGAGCAGCCCGACAAGGTGGTCGAGCTCGTGGATCTGTGGTGGAGCGAGGCCGAGGAGTACGGGGTGCTACCGCTCGACGACCGGACCATCGAGCTGTTCTTCACTCGCTACCGGGACCGTTCCCCCCACCCCACCAGCCGTCGGTACACCTACTACCCCCCCATGTCGCCACTACCGGGCCAGGCCGCCCCGGCGCTCGGCGGACGGGGTTGGGTGATGGCGGCCACGGTCGACCGGCCCGAGGGTGCCGGAGGCGTGCTCTACGCCTCGGGGAACGAGAACTCCGGGGTCAGTCTGTTCGTCCAGGACGACCGCCTGGTCTTCGACTACAACTGCTTCGGGGACCACCACGTGGCCGTGTCCGAGGGGACCGTGCCCGTGGGCCCCTCGGTCATCGGCGTCAACTTCCTCCGCACCGGTGGCGGCGGCGAGGCCACCCTGGTCATCGACGACCGACCGAGCGGCAAGCTGGAGATCCCCTTCGTCATGACCATGATCTCGAGCGTGGGACCGAGCGTCGGTTACGATCACGGTTCCCCGGTCAGCGAGCGCTACGCCGCGCCCTACCGCTTCGAAGGGACCCTGCGGCGGCTGGACATCACGCTGGCTCGGCAACCGCCGACGAACGGGGAGGCCGAGGCGGCCGAGCGGGCCGCCATGTCGCGCCAGTGACGGCGGTGTGACAGCGGCCGGGGCGGCCGGGTCGATCAGCCGGTGAACCGGGCCGAGGCGCCGGCGTCCACGTCGATCACGGAACCGGTGATGTGGCGGGCCCCGTCGGAGGCCAGAAAGACCACGGCGGCAGTGACCTCTTCGGGCTCGAGCCACGGAACCGGCTGCACGTGGAGCGCCGTCATGCCGGGCTCGACGTCCTCGCGGGTGGGGTGGTCGAGGTCGGGGCGCATCAGACCGTACAGGGTGTCGTTGTGGATCATGGGGGTCGAGATGTTCCCCGGCGCGATGGCGTTGACCGTCACACCGAAGGCGGCCAGCTCGAAGGCCACCGACTTGCACAGCCCGATGACGCCCCACTTGGACGCCACATAGGCGGGGATGCCGGGGTTGGACGAGCGGCCCATCATGGAGGAGATGCCGATGATCCGGCCCCATCGCTGGCGGCGCATGTGGGGAGCCACGGCCCGCATGGCGTTGAACACGCCGGTCAGATTGGTGTCGATGGTCTCGCTCCACTGCGCGGCATCCATGGTGCAGATCGACCCCAGGGTGGAGATGCCGGCGTTGGCCACCAGTATGTCCACCGAGCCCAGCGCGTCCCGGGCCTCGGACACGAAGCCCAGCATGGCATCGAGGTCACGAACGTCGGCCACGGCCGAGACGCACCGGCGGCCCTGCGCCTCCACCAGGCGCACCGTCTCGGCCAGGTCGTCCTCGGAGGACAGGGCGTAGCCCACACTGTCCAGGTCGTGACAGAGATCGGCGACGGCGATGTCGGCTCCGAGCCGGGCCAGCTCCACGGCATGGGACCGGCCCTGGCCGCGGGCTCCCCCGGTGATCACTGCCACCCGCCCTTCGAAGGGCTGGACGTCACTCGGTCGCTGCTCGCTGCCGGCAGTGGTCATCGGGTCTCCTCGCCGTCGGGTGCGACGCAACCCTATTGCCTGTCGACGGACCTGGTACACGGTGTTTCATCACCTCGGTGTCGATGGCCGGCAACGGTCCGACCGGGCGTCTCAGGCGGTGCGGCCCCAGGTCCGCAGCACACGGCGGTACTGCCCGTCCCACCGGTCGTACTCGGACCGCAGCGACGTGCCCGGCCACCCGTCCGGCAGCAGCGCCGTGGGCAGGAGCGGGTCGGCCTGCAGATGACGGAGCACCGCGGCCGACAGCACGAACCCCGGGGCCAGGTCGTCGGGCCCGGTAGGTGGAAGAGAGTCCATCTGATCGGCCAGCTCGGCCGCCCGTCGGGTCCACCCGTCGAGATCCCACAGAGAGGCGGCCAGCTCGGCCGGGTCGGCCTCGGGCGCGCCGGAGTACAGGGCCACGTCCGGGTCCTGCGCCGGGTCGGGCCGGAGGTCGATGTTGTCGGGCCGGAGCCACACGCCTTCGCGCTGTTCGGCCAGCCGGGCCAGTACCAGCCGCTTGCGCCGGGCGGCCCGGTCGTCGGCCGACTGGCCCGCCGTCGTGACCACCACCATCCGCCACGACCCCTCCCACGGCCGGGTCCGGCCCCGGCGGCTCACGCTCTGCCGCCCCTGACGGTCGAGCAGGTGGCCGCTCAACCGGTAGCGACCGGAGCCGTCGGTGGTGACCTCCCCGGCGGAGGCCATGCGGCTGAGCGCCACCCGGGCCCGGTTCTCGTTGATACCGAACAGTCCGGCCAGGTGGACCAGGTGCGCCACCGGGAGCTCCGGCGGATTCTCACCCAAGAGCGCGCTGGCCAGCACCGATCGGGCCGTGAACGGCGCATTACTTTCTTGCATCACTTGTCCAATATATGTAATATCCGAGCCATGGCGAGTACCATGGTGGCCGATCCGGGGGCCAGGCCCGAGGTCTTCCCGACCGACCGGTTGATGGAGAACGGGATGGCCAGGCCCCAGATCCGTCACGAGCTGCGCCGCATCGACAATGCCCGCAATGCCGTCACGGTGGCCGCGGTGTGGATGGGGGTGGCGGTGATCATCGGCGGCTCGGTGTGGATCGACCGCTGGTGGGCCTACCTGGTCGCCTTCGTCCTGATGGGACCGATGTACGCCCGGTTCGCCATTCTCATGCACGAGGCGGCCCACAAGCTGCTGTTCACCGACAAGCGGGCCAACGACTGGGTCGGGACCTGGCTGCTGGCCTACCCCACCTGGACACCCATCTCCATCTACCGCCGGGGCCACTTCGCCCACCACAAAGAGGAGTTCGGGCCACGCGAGCCGGACATGGCCTTCTACGGCGGCTACCGGTGCGACCGGCGGGCCCTGGCCCGTCGGCTGGTGCGCGACGCCGTGGGCATCTCGGGTTGGAAGAACTTCACGCCGTTGTTCAAGGCGCTACGGAGCAAGGCGTCGCGGCGGGTGGCCGGTTCCATCCTGGGGGTGCAGGTCGTCCTGTGGGCGGTGCTGTGGGCCGCCACCGGTCGCTGGTGGATCTATCCCCTGTTGTGGTGGCTCCCGTGGATGACCCAGTGGCGGGTGATCAACCGGCTGCGGGCCATCGCCGAGCACGGGGGGTTGGAGGCCGGACAGGACCGCCGGGTCACCACCCACAACGTGCGCCAGTCCCTTCCGGCCCGGTTCTGGTTCGTCCCCTACAACACCGGATGGCACCTCGCTCACCACGTGGACATGGGCATCCCGTTCCGCAACCTTCCCGCCTTCCATGCCGAACTGGAACGGGCCGGGTACGTCACCGAAGGGATCACCTACCCCAACTACTGGTCGCTGTGGAAGGCCCTGTCCTCGGCCTGACACCGGCCCGACGGGACGCCCTCAGTCGGGTCGGTGGCGCAGCTCGCGGTAGCGACGGACCAGGGTGGCCGTGGAGGAGTCCTGTTCGCTGAGGTCCGGCGCGGCAGCACCGGACAGGGCCGGCGCCAGCTGCACGGCCATGGCCTTGCCCAGTTCCACGCCCCACTGGTCGAACGAATCGATGCCCCATACCGCACCTTCGGTGAACACGGTGTGCTCGTACAGCGCCACCAGCTGGCCGAGGACCGACGGCGTGAGCAGCGGGGCCACGATGGTCGAACTGGGGTGGTTCCCGGGCATCACCTTGTGGGGGACCAGGTTCGGGTCCGTGCCCTCGGCCGCCACTTCCTCGGCCGTGCGCCCGAAGGCCAGGACCTTCGACTGGGCGAAGCAGTTGGACATCAACAGATCCTGCTGCTCCCCGTGCTCGTGGGTGGACCAGGCGAAGCCGATGAAGTCGGCGGGGATGAGCTTGGTCCCCTGATGGATGAGTTGGTAGAAGGCGTGCTGTCCGTTGGTGCCGGGCTCGCCCCAGAAGATCTCACCGGTCTGGCCCCATACCGGTGACCCGTCCCGGCGTACCGACTTGCCGTTCGACTCCATGGTCAGCTGCTGCAGGTAGGCCGGAAACCGGGCCAGCCGCTGGCTGTAGGGCAGGACGGCGTGGGTTTCGGCCTCGAACAGATTGTTGTACCAGACGTTCAAGAGACCCTGGATGGCCGGCATGTTCGCTTCCAACGGGGCGGTGGCGAAGTGCTCGTCGATGGTGTGGAAGCCGGCCAGCATGTCGGCGAAGGCCTCGGGACCGATGGCCACCATCAGCGAGAAGCCGATGGCCGAGTCGTACGAATAACGGCCGCCGACCCAGTCCCAGAACCCGAACATGTTGGCCGGGTCGATACCGAACTCGGTGACCCCGGCCTCGTTGGTGGACACCGCCACGAAGTGCTTGGCCACCGCGGGATCCCCGGCACCCAGACCCTCGAGCACCCACTGACGGGCCGCGGCGGCATTGGTGAGCGTCTCCAGGGTGGTGAAGGTCTTCGAGCTCACGACGAACAGTGTCCGGGCCGGATCCAGGTCGTGGGTCTTGTGGTAGAGGTCGACCGGATCGATGTTGGACACGAAGCGGCAGTCGATGTCCGGCGTGGCGTAGTCGCGGAGCGCCTCGTAGGCCATGGCCGGGCCGAGGTCGGATCCACCGATGCCGATATTGACCACCGCCGTGATCCGTTGGCCGGTGGCACCGGTCCATGCCCCGGATCGGATGGCGGTGGCCACCGATCCCATGCGGTCGAGCACCCGGTGCACGTCGACCACCACGTCCTGGCCGTCGACCTCGAGACGGGTGCCCTTGGGCATGCGCAACGCCACGTGGAGGACGGCCCGGTCCTCGGTGGTGTTGATGTGCCGTCCGGCGAACATGGCGTCGCGTCGCTCCTCGACCCCGCTGCGGCGGGCCACGGCCATGAGCGCCGCCATGGCCTCGGCCGTCACCCGGTGCTTGGAGTAGTCGAGCACGAGGTCGCCGGCACTGACCGTCATCGAGGAACCGCGATCGGGTTCTTCGGCGAACAGCTGGCGGAGATGACGGTCGCGGACGATCTGGTGCTGGTGGACCAGCTGCTTCCACTCATCCGTCGAAGCCACGTCCACCGGGCCGTCGGTTCCTCTCATCGTGTCCCGTCCATGCCGCTCCGTTTCCGTTGGCTCAACCGGGCGATCTCTCACCATGCTGGCACGCCTCGACGGCATCCTCCGTCGTGGGGCCGACCCGCGGAAGAAGATTACCCAGCATTCACTTTCCGGTGACACGGCGATGGGTTGGCGTTCACCTGACCTCCGTAGGGTGACCGTCGATGGGGGTATACCGAGAATCCTGGTGCTCACGGCCGGCCATGACCCGGGGTGATCGGGTTCGGGGAGCTCCAGCGCAGCCGGGTCCCACGCGCCCGGCGGGCTGGCCCCCTCTGCCACTCACAGCCTCCCCACCCGGCGTGCTTCCGCTCCTGAGACGGCCCGGAAGCGGCGTGACCGCCCGGGCCCGCCGCCGGGGCCACAGTGCCACCGCCTGTCTCCGGTTTCGGAAGGTAGTGCGCGGAAGGTGACCCTGGCCTTCGAAGCCGAGGACGGCGTACTCCCTCCGCTGGGACACCCGACGGTCCTGATCATCGACGGCGACGTCGCCTCTCGCGACGGCCTGGCCGCCACCTTGTCGGTCGAGGGGTTCGACGTGGTCACCGCCATCGACGGAGCCGAGGGATTGGCGTTGGTCGCCTCCGTCGATCCGGCGTTGATCCTGCTCGACATGGAGCTCGACGACGCCCAGGGCCTGTCCGTGTACCACCGGATCTGCGGCATCTCCTCGGTGCCGGTGATCATGGTCACCGCCCGCGACGACGAGCTCGGGGCAGTGCTGGCTCTCGAGGCCGGGGCGGCCGATCACGTGGTCAAGCCGCCGCGTCCCCGCGAACTGACGGCACGGATCCGGGCCGTCCTGCGGCGGGTCGGACGACCGTCACCGCCGCGGACGACCGTCAGCACCCCGGACGGCATCTACACGTTGGGACCGGTCCGCATCGACATCTCGCTCCGCCAGGCGGTCGTGCGGGACGAGGAAGTGGAGCTGTCCCGCAAGGAGTTCGACCTCCTGGCCCTGCTCGTCTCCGAAGCGGGCAACGTGGTGACCCGCAAGCAGTGCATGGAGAGGATCTGGCGTGATCGGACCAAGGGCGACAGCCGCACGCTCGACACCCACGTCAAGCGGCTCCGCAAGAAGGTCGAGCTCGCACCGGCCGAGCCCCAACACGTCCTGACGGTGCGGGGGATCGGCTACCGCTTCAGGCCCTAGGGGCCTGCTTGGCTCCGGTTCGCCCCTGCGCTCCCCTCGTCACTGACGGCCGTTGTACGGGTGGGCCCCCAGGGCCTGAAGCCCGCACGAGGTGAGCCGCCGTCGCCCTTGCTCGACCTCTCGTCCTCCGCAGCCGCGCCCGGCTGCCATAACATGGCCGAGGCGATGGAGTTCGCCCGAACCGCCGACATCGGCTGATGACTCCTACCGGAAGAGCACGGAACGCGGGACCGGAAGGAGTGACGATGCCAACAGCCGGGTCCGGCGACCAACCCCGGATGCCCGAAGCCCCTCGACGCGTGATCGCCATCGCAGCCGGGGGGGCCCTCGGAACACTGGCCCGCTACGGTACGGACCGGGCACTCGTAGCGTCCGCTCTGGGGTTCCCGTGGGCCACCTTCGCCGTCAACGTGGCCGGGTCCTTCGTGTTGGGCCTCATCGTGACACTGGTGATCGAACGGTGGCCTCCGACGCGGTTCGTCCGGCCCTTCGCCGCCATCGGGTTCTGCGGCGGGTTCACCACCTTCTCGACGCTGATGGTCGAGTCGGCGCAGCGGGTCCAGCACGGTCGGGCCGGCCTGGCCGCCGCCTACCTGTTGATCTCGTTGGTGGCCGGTGTGGCCGCCGCCGCCGTCGGCATGGCCCTGGCCCGCGGACGCTTCCTGCCGTGGCCCGGTGACCATTCGTTGCCCGACCCCGACGACATCGGCTCCCTGGCCCAGCGGCCGGGTCGCCACCGGGCCGAGCCGTGATCGTCCTCGGCGTCACCGTGGCCGGGGCCTGCGGGGCGGTGCTCCGCTACCTGGTCGACCATGTCGTGCAGCGCAAGGTGGACTGGGGCTTCCCCCTCGGCATCCTGGTGGTCAACCTGTCGGGCTCCCTGGTACTCGGCTTCCTGACCGGATCGGCGCTCCACCACGGCGTCTCCACCACCTGGCTGACGGTGGCCGGTACCGGCCTGATCGGTGCGTACACCACGTTCTCCACCTTCACCTTTGACTCGGTGCGCCTGGTCGAGGATCGCCGGTGGGGCGCCACGGCGGCCAACGTGGCCGTGAGCCTCGGGCTCGGGCTCGGCGCCGCGGCCCTCGGACTGGCCCTGGGCTCGCTGACCTGAATCCGCCCCGGCGGGAGACCGCCGGCGGTGACGCTCCGGCCGTTCGGCCCCCCAACCTGGGGTGACCGCCCTTCGCCCCACAACGTTCACCGAACGATCACCGCGGTGTCGTCCACCGGTCCTCCCCCGTTCACCTGGCCTCCATAAGGTGCGGTCCGAAGGAGATGCTGCCCCATGGCCGCCGACAGCGAGCGCATCAGAGTGCTGGTGGTTGAGGACGAGGAGTCCTACCGCCAAGGACTGTCCTCGGGTCTGTCCCGTGAGGGCTTCGACGTGGACGTGGCCGCCGACGGGTACGAGGCGCTCCAGCGGTTCACCGAGCGGACACCGGACATCGTCCTGCTCGATCTGGTGCTTCCCGGTGTCCGCGGCATCGAGGTGTGCCGCCGCATGCGGGCCCTGGCCCCGGTACCGATCGTGATGGTGAGTGCTGTCGATGCCGAGCTCGATGTGGTGCTGGGCTTCGAACTGGGGGCAGCCGGCTACGTGACCAAGCCCTTCCGGCTCCGCGAGCTGGTGGCCCGGATGCATGCCATTCTCCGGCGGGTGGCACAACCGGCCGGTGACCGTCCGACCGACGGCGGGCCGACCGGCGGGAGCTCCGCCCAGGACGGGGTGCCGCGCTCCGACGTCACCTTCGGCTCGGTCACCGTCGACTTCGTCCGTCGGGAGGTGACGGTGGACGGCACCCAGACCCACCTGTCCCGACGCGAGTTCGACCTTCTGGCCGTGTTGCTGTCACCGGCGCGATGGGTCCGCACCCGCGACGAGCTGATCGACCTGCTGTGGCCCGACCGGTTCCTCTCGGACAGCCGCACCCTCGACACCCACATCCACCGGCTACGGGCCAAGCTGGAACCGGACCCGGCCGATCCCCGCTTCATCGTGACCGTACGGGGGGTGGGCTTCCGCATCGACCCCGACGGCACCCCCTACCCGCCGCCCCCGCCCCTGGCCATGGGCTCTGGCCGCGAGGACAACCAGCCGGTGGGCGCTTAGCCGAACCGGCCGTTCACGTAGTCGAGGGTCCGGGTGTCGGTGGGCTCGCTGAACAGCTTGGCCGTGGGGCCGAACTCGATGAGCTCACCGGCCTTGTCGTCACCCATCAGCAGGAAGGCACACCGGTCGGACACCCGCATGGCCTGCTGCATGTTGTGGGTCACGATGATGATGGTGACCCGGCGCTTGAGCTCCCCGACCAACTCCTCGATGCGCTTGGTGGCGATGGGGTCGAGGGCCGAGGTGGGCTCGTCCATCAGGAGGACTTCGGGCTCGACGGCCAGGGCGCGGGCGATGCACAACCGCTGCTGCTCACCGCCGGACAGGGTGCTGGCATGGGCCTTCAGCCGGTCGCGTACGCTGTCCCACAGCGCCGCCCCGATCAGTGCCGATTCCGCCGCCTCGTCGAGCAGGGCCTTCTTGCGCACCCCGTTGAACTTGAGCCCGGCCACCGCGTTCTCGTAGATGCTCATGGTGGGGAAGGGGTTCGGACGCTGGAAGACCATGCCCACCCGGCTCCGGAGCAGCGTGGGATCGGTGGAGCCGGCGTTGACGTCGGTGTCCCCGAGCATGATGGTGCCCGTGACCGAGGCCGTGCGCACGGTGTCGTGCATCCGGTTGAGGGCACGGAGCAGCGTGGTCTTGCCCGAGCCGGACGGACCGATGAGGGCGGTGATCTCTCCTGCGTGCACGTCGAAGGTCACGTCGCGCACCGCCTTGCGGCCGGCGAAGGCCACCGCCACGTCCGCCAGCCGCATGACCGGTTCCCCGGTGGGTGGTTCCAACAGCACCTGGCCCGTGTTGAGAGAGAGGCCGTCCTTGGTGGGAGCGTTCTCGATCATCATCGTCTCTCCTTCTGCAGGCGCCAGGCCAGCACGCGGCTCCCCACACTCAGCACCAGCACGATCACCAAGAGCAGGAGGGCCGCTCCCCAGGCGATCTGGACCAGGTCTGGATAGGGCTGGCTGCTGTTGTTGAAGATGGTGAGGGGTAGGGCGTTCATCGGCTTGGTCGGGTTCCACTGCATGAACTGATTGCCGAAGATGGTCAACAAGAGGGGTGCAGTCTCGCCCAGTCCCCGGGCCACCGCCAGCAATACCCCGGTGATGATGCCGGGCAGGGCGGCCGGAACCACGACGCGACGGGCGATGGTGGCCCGGCGGGCCCCGAGGGCCAGGGCCGCCTCGCCCAGGTGGGAGGGGACCCCGCGGATGGCGGTCTCACCGGCCCGGATGATCACCGGCAGCATGATGATCCCGATGGCGAAGGCTCCGGCCAGCCCGCTGTAACCGAAGTTCTTGACGATGGCGATGTATCCGAAGATGCCGATGGTGATGGAGGGCACGCCGGTCATCACATCGGCGGTGAAGCGCACCGCGGCCGAAATCCTGCCGTCGGATTCGGCCAGAAATAGCCCGCACAGCAGCCCGACGGGCACGGTCACCGCGGTGGCGATGATCCCGATCTCGGCCGTGCCCACGATGGCGTTCCAGACCCCTCCCCCGGGGATCCCCTCGGGATAGGTGGGGTGGGTGAAGAAGTCGGCGTTCCAGGCCGGGAGGCCCTTGATGACCACGTACACCACCACCGCCACCAGCGGGATGATGGCGATGACCAGAAAGGCCCAGCACACGCCCACGGCGATCCTCGAGTACATCTTCCGGCGGCCCAGCGACGCGGCGGCAACGCTCTGGATCCGCTCGCGGCGGGCCAGGATCGGGTCGGTGGAGGCGTCGAAGGCCAGCGTGGTGGCCATCACGCCACCGCCACCGAGGAGGCGCCCCCGGCCCGGGCCGTACCGTGGACCAGTACCCGGGCCAGGGCGTTGACGGCGATCCCGATGAACAACAGGACCAGGGCGGCACCGAAGAGGGCGCTGAGCTCGGTGCCGGTGGCCTCGCCGAAGAAGTTCACGATGAGCGAGGCCAGCGTGGCCGCCGGGGCCTTGATGGAGTGGGCGATGAACGGCGAGTTCCCGATGACCAGGGCCACCGCCACCGTCTCCCCCAGCGCCCGGCCCATGGCCAGGGTGAACCCGCCCAGGATGCCGGTGCGGGCCCCGGGCACCACCACCTTGCGAAGCACCTGCCAGCGGGTGGCGCCGAGGGCCATGGCTCCTTCCACCTGCTCCTTGGGCACCACGGCCAACACGTCACGGGAGATGGCCACCATGGTGGGGAGGATCATCACGAACAGGATCACGCCGGCCAGCAGCAGACCGACCCCGCTGTTGGGCCCGTTGAAGAGCCCGGTCCATCCGAAGACCGAGGTGAGGAAGGGCTCGACGTGCTCGCGGAAGAGCGGGGCCAGCACGATCAACCCCCACAGGCCGTAGACCACGCTCGGTACCGCGGCCAGCAGCTCGACGGTGGTGGAGAGCGGGGGGCGGATGCGGTCGGGGACCAGGTGCGCCAGCGCGATGGCCGTCCCGAGGCCGATGGGGACGGCCAGCACCACGGCGATGGCCGTGGTCTCGATGGTGCCGAGGATGAAGGGGAGCAGCCCGTACTTGTCGTGGTTCGGGTCCCAGGTCTTCTGGAATATCCACGTGAAGCCGAGGGTCGAGAACGCCGGTCGGGACTGGACGATGATCGAGACGACGTACCACACCACCAGGCCGACGAAGACGGCCGCCATGGCGATGAGGATTCCCTTATAGGCACCGTCCGGGAGTGCGAAGCGCCCACCGCGCTTGGCACCCGCCGGCGTCGGTGTCTCGACGGTCGTCACAGTCTGATGTCAGCCCCTCTCGGTCGTGGACGCAGGTCCGGTCACGTCACTTGGTCAGCAGGGCCTGACCGCTCGGGCCGGTGACCGTCAACAGCGAGGTCCGGTTGGCGTTCTGGACCGCCGGGGGCAGGGGCACGTAGTCGAGGCCGGCTGCCAGGTCCTGGCCCCCTCCGGTGTGGGTGGTCCAGTCGAGCACCTTGACCACCTGGGCCCCGGTGGTGGCGCTGGTCTGCTTCTGCAGCAGGATGGCCCAGCTGTAACCGGAGATGGGGTAGCTGGTGGCACCGGGCTCGTTGACGATGGAGAAGTCGGTCGGGGTGACGGCCACGTGCTGGTCGGCATCGGCGGCCACCGTGGCCCCGGACGGCACCACGTACACACCGGCGGCGTTCTTGACGGCGGCGTAGGTGAAGTTGTTCTGGATGGCGTAGGCCAGCTCGACGTACCCGATGGAGTAGGGCGTCGACTTGATGCTCGACGCCACCCCGGAGTTCTTCGGGGTCTGGATGGCCACCGACGGCCAGGTGATGGTCTTCGACGTGCCCAGCGTCCAGGCCGTGCCGGCCGCCTTGGCCAGATAGTCCGTGAAGATGTAGGTGGTGCCCGAGCTGTCGGCCCGGACCTCGGGAACGATGGCGTTGGACGGCAGGGTCACGCCCGGGTTGAGGGCGGTGATCTGCGAGGCGTTCCACGTCTTGATGGTGCCGTCGAAGATTCCGGCCAGCGTGGTGGCGTCCAGCTTGATCCGTTTGGTCACGCCGGGGAGGTTGTAGGAGATCGACACGCCGCCGAGGATGTCGGGGATCTGGATCACCGGGCCCGAGGAAGCCGGCACCTTGGCCAGGTCGCTGGCCGACATGGGCACGTCGGAGGCGGCGAAGGCCACCGTGCCGGCCTGGAAGTCGGAGATGCCGTCCCCGCTGCCCACGCCGGAGTAGTTCACCTGCAGGCCCTGGTTGAGCTGCTGGTAGGTGAAGAAGGCCTTGGTGAAGAAGGGCTGCACGAAGGTCGAGCCCGCCGCGGCCAGGGTGCCCGACGGGGCCTTCAGGTCGGCCGCGATGTAGGCGGCGTTGCTGGAGGTGAGTTTGCCGCCGGGGGGCGCCGTGGTGGTGGTCGGCGTGGAGGACGAGCTGCACGCCGCCAGCAGGACCCCTCCGGCAACCAGACCCATGGCGAAGATGCGCTTCGTCCGGCGCTGCGGTCCCGTTGCCGCCTGGCGAGAAGTTCCTGAGTCCACTGGTGCTCTGACCTCCGTAGGGTTCCTGGGCACGACACACCGGGCCAGCGTGCCGGCCGGGCCGGGGCGCATCGGGCACCCCGCCGTGACCGTACCGATCGGAAGTGAACGTGCGGCAAACGTGGGATGAACTGAGCACGAACACTCGGTGCTCTCGGAATGAATTGGCCGAGGTCGTGCCGGACCGGGACGACTGCGCCAGGGCCTGCGAGCGGTGGCGACGCCGTCACGCAGGGAGAGCTTCACACGGCGGAGCCGATGTCGCCCTCGTGCTCGTGTCGCAGCACCCGGAGGAGCTCCTCGTACGGTCCGAGCACATAGGCCTGGTCGCCCGGGGCGAAGCGGGTGTCGCGGCGGGGGGGGTGTTCAAGGCGCCCACCGTCGGCGGCCCGGCTGAGGGCGATGACCCGGGTCTGGGCGGGAAGGTCCACCATGGCCAGGCCGTCGAGCCCCCGCCCCGGGGCCACCGTCAGCCGACCGACCAGGAACGGCTGGTTCCCCACGGTGAAGGAACCGAGGATGTCGAGTCCGAGGGCCGCACCCACGAAACGGGGTGCGGCCAGGGCCGAGGTGGAGCGCACGTGACGGAAGTCGAAGTGGTGCTCGACGGTGTGGCCGAGTTCGCGGTCGAACACCCGGAGTACCACCGGCACGCTCACCCAGCGGTCGCCCAGGTAGTCGCGGACGGCCAGGCCGGTTTCGATGTTGGTCAGGTCGTCACTGGTGAGAACGGCCACGGCCGAGGCGGCGTGCACGTTGGCGTCCTCGAGGGTCTGGCGTTGGGTGGAGTCGGCGATGAGCACCGGAGCGCCGAGGGCCCGGGCCTGGTTGAGGAAGCGGTTGTTCTCGTTCTGCTCGACCACCACCACCTGACGACCGGCGGCCTGCAACCCCTCGAGGACCCGGATGCCCACCGAGCCGAGGCCGATGACCACCACGTGGTCCTCCAGCCCCACCAGCTGCTGGCGGCCCAGCGACTGCTCGATCCGCCACGTCACCAGCACGTTGGTGATGAGAGCGAACACCGTCGTGAGCAGGGTGGCACCGCCGGCGATGAGGATGATCCCGAAGATCTCCATGGCCGTGGACTGATGGGCGAAGGAGAAGTCGCCGTACCCGACCGTGGAGATGGTCTCGACGGTGAAGTAGAGCGCGGTCAGCACGGTCATGTGGCCGCCGCCGGGCAACCGGAAGGCCAGTCGGAGGATGACCGTGGACAAGACGATGAGCGCCGAGGCGGCGACGAAGGCGAAGCGGAGGGCGCTGTTGTCGTCCGATCCCAGAAGAGCGCTGATCCGTCTGACGAGACCGGCACCACCCGGGTGGCGGTGGGCGATGAGACCGGGGCCGCCGTCTTCGGGTTTGGCCACCAGTCCGGCCTGCTCCAGCTCGGCCGGGGTCCCGAGGACGGTGACCCTGTCGCCGATTCCGACCATGAGGTCACGGCCCGGACAGGCCACGGTGGAGGAGGCGTCGGCCGGGACCACGCCGATGGGGGCCAGAGCGCCGAAGAGGGCCCGGATCGACGCGTACCGTTCCACCTCCACCTCGAAGGTCTTGAACAGGGTCCCCCCCAGCTCGATCTGGAAGGAGTCGCTACCCAGACAGGCCTCGACGATGGACGGGGCGGCCAGGGCGGCCACGTCGAGCACCGTGCCCGGCCCGGTGACCTGGCTCACCGCCGCTCCCACGGCGGCGTTGGCCAGCTGGACCACCACCCGGATGTCGGGGCGCCTCTCGCTGACCAGGAGGGCGGTCTCCAGGGTCTGGACCTCGGTGCGCTCGGCACACACCACCGCCCGGGCCGCGGCCAGGCCGGCCCGGTCCAGGAACCCGCCGATCCGCGGGCTACCCACGACGAAGGGGATGTCCCAGGCCTCCACGATCCGGACCAGGCGCGGGTCCGGATCCTCGTCCACCACCACCACCTGCACCCCGGCCTGGTGGAGCTGCTCCACCATCCGGAGCCCGACGCCCTGGAGGCCGCACACGATGACGTGGCCCTGCCAGCCAGCCACCGGTGCCTGCTCCATCCCCGTATGGTGCCGCAACCGCGTTTCTTGCTGATTGCCGGAATGTTTCGGGTTGAAGCACACCGCCCGGGGCCGCCGACCCGGCGCGTCCGGCCAGCTCAGACCGGCGGATCGGGCCCGAAGGGAATAGACGTTCGTATCTCCTGTTGACTCCCCCACAGCACACCGCTGTGTCATCCGGAGGAATCATGGATCAATTGGCTGAGAAGACCGACACCGAGAACCTGCCCCTGCTGCCCCTCACGTCCGGGGTGGTGCTGCCGGGCATGGTGTTCACCATGGCCCTCGAGTCGGACGAGGCCAGGGCGGCGGCCGAGGCGGCCGAGGCGGCCGGCGGCCACTTCGTCATCGTTCCGTTCATCGACGGGCGCTACGCCTCGGTCGGCGTGGTGGCCGAGGTCATGGAGAGGGGCGAACTGCCTGGCGGCATGCCGGCGGTGGCGGTGCGCGGGGTCGAGCGGGCCCGCCTCGGTACCGCAGTTCCCGGCACCGGTCGGGCCCTGTGGGTCGAGGTCGAGATCCTCCCGGAGGAGGACGCCTCGGACGAGGCGGCCGAACTGGCCCGCGAGTACCGGGCCGTGATCGAGAACATCCTGGTCAGCCGCGGCGCAGGTCGGCTGGCCGAGCGCCTGGGGGAGGTCAGCGAGCCCGGTCGGGTGGCCGACATGGCCGGTTACTCGCCCGACCTGTCCCTGGCCCAGAAGGTCGAGGTCCTCGAGACCCTCGACGTGGTGGCCCGGCTGCGGCTGGTGATCGCCTGGTCGCGCGAGGTCCTGGCCGACCTGACGCTGCGCGAGCGGATCAAGACCGACGTGGAAGAAGGCATGGAGAAGACCCAGCGCGAGTTCCTGTTGCGGCGGCAGCTGGAGTCGATCAAAAAGGAGCTGGGTCAGATGGGGTCGGGCGACGATGACGATCCCGACGACTACCGGGCCAAGGTGGCCCAGCGCGACCTGCCCGAGGCCGTGCGCAAGGCGGTGGACCGCGAGGTCGACAAGCTCGAGCGCATGAGCGAGCAGAACCCCGAGCACGGGTGGATCCGCACCTGGCTCGACACCGTGTTCGAGCTGCCGTGGGGCGAGCAGTCCGAGGATCGGCTCGACGTGGCCGAGGCGGCCCGCATCCTCGACGAGGACCACGACGGGCTCGACGACGTGAAGGACCGCATCCTCGAGCACCTGGCCGTGCGCAAGCTGCAGGCCGAACGGGGCCTGGCCCCGGTGCAGGGCCGCGGCGCCGGGGCCATCCTGGCCCTGGTCGGACCCCCCGGGGTCGGCAAGACCTCACTGGGCGAGTCCGTGGCCCGCGCCCTCGGGCGCACGTTCGTCCGGGTGGCGCTGGGCGGGGTGCGCGACGAGGCCGAGATCAGGGGCCACCGTCGGACCTACGTCGGCGCCCAGCCCGGGCGGCTGGTGAGGGCCCTCCGCGAGGCGGGGACCATGAACCCGGTCATCCTGCTCGACGAGGTGGACAAGCTGGGTGGCGACTACCGGGGCGATCCCTCGTCGGCGCTGCTCGAGGTGCTCGACCCGGCCCAGAACCACACGTTCCGTGATCACTACCTCGAGGTCGAGCTGGACCTGTCCAAGGTGCTGTTCATGGCCACGGCCAACATGATCGACACCATCCCCGGGCCCCTGCTCGACCGGATGGAGGTCATCCGGCTGGACGGGTACACCGAGGACGAGAAGGTGGCCATCGCGCGCCACCATCTGGTCGGTCGCCAACTGGGTCGGGCCGCCCTCGGTGCCGACGAGGTGACCATCTCCGACGATGCCCTCCGCACCGTGGTGGGGGACTACACCCGTGAGGCCGGCGTCCGCTCGCTCGAACGCGAGCTCGGTCGACTCCTGCGCAAGGTGGCGGCCCGGATCGCATCTGACGACGTGGAGACCCCATTGACCGTCGACGCCGATGACGTCCGTGCCTGGTTGGGGCGGCCGCGCTTCTTTTTCGAAGCGGCCGATCGCACGGCGGTGCCCGGCGTTGCCACCGGTCTGGCCGTCACCGGTGCCGGTGGCGACGTGCTCTACGTGGAGGCGTCCATGATGGACGGCCGCGAGGGGTTGACCCTGACCGGTCAGCTGGGGGACGTGATGAAGGAGTCGGCCGAGATCGCACTGTCCTATGTGCGCTCCCACGCCGAACAGCTGGGCATCGACCCGACGGTCTTCGCCGGCAAGCGGTTCCACCTGCACGTCCCGGCCGGTGCCATCCCCAAGGACGGCCCGTCGGCCGGGGTCACCATGACCACGGCACTGGTCAGCCTGCTCCGGGGCGTCCCGGTCGGATCGGTGGTGGGCATGACCGGCGAGGTCACCCTGCAGGGCCGGGTGCTGCCCATCGGCGGCGTGCGCCAGAAGGTCCTGGCCGCCCACCGGGCCGGGTTGACCACCGTGGTGCTGCCCGTCCGCAACGGACCCGACCTCGAGGACGTGCCCGAGGCCGTCCGTGACCAGATGACCTTCCATCTGGCCTCGGAGATCGGCGAGGTACTCGACGCCGCCCTGGTCGGCGGAGCGGTCGGGGACCGGCCAGGGCCGGTCGAGGAGCCGGCCGCGGCCTGAGCGTCAGGAGCCGGCCCGGTACTCCGCAAGGATGCGGGCCAGCTCCACGGGCCGGTCCCCCTGGATGCTGTGGCCGGCGTCGGCCACGGCGATCACCCGGTCGTCGGGTCGTCGGCGCTGGAACTCGGCCTGGTCGGCGTCGTCGACCACCGGGGACAGCGCCCCCCGGACGAGCAGCACCGGTGCGTCGATCCGCTCCAGGTCGTCCCACAGGGACCCGAACTCGATCTGTTCCACGTGTAGGCCGCCGGCGCCGCTCGGGCGACCGAGCTGGTGCCGCCACGTCCACGAGCCGTCCTCCCGCTGGACGGCGTTGTGCAGCACCCCCCGGCGAAGCGACGACTCCGACCGCGTCGGATTGAACTGGATGGTGCGCTGGAGGATCTCGTCGAAGGAGGCGAAGCTCTCCGGGCCGGCCAGGAAGGCGGCGATGTCCGAGCTCTTCTCGTGGTCGACCCCCGGTGTGATGTCGATCAGGACCAGCTTCCGCACCAGCTCGGGGTGGGCGCCGGCCAGGGCGATGGCGGTCACGCCGCCGAGGGACATACCGACCACCATCGCCGCCGACGGGGCCAGCTCGGCGATGACGGCGGCCACGTCCTCGGCCATGGCCCGGGGATCGAGCACGGCCCCGTCGCCCGGCCATGCCGAGTGGCCGTGCCCGGGCAGGTCGATGGCCACCAGGGGCCGGTCGAGGGCCAGGGCCACGGTGTCCCAGGTGTGGGCGTTCTGTCCCCCGCCGTGGATGAGGACGAACTCGGCCGGGCCGGTACCCCACACGAGGGCGCTCACCGGCCGTACCCCGCCCACCTCCACGGATCGACGCGCCACGGTGGGCGGACCGTCCCAGGCCAGACCGGCTTCGTCGGCGTTCTCGTGGAACAACGAGAACTCGTCGTAGTGGCCGGTGCCCGGCGCGCTCATGCCCGGCCTCTGTCGGTGGCCGCGCTCCGCTGACCGAGCGCCGACACCATCTCACCCAGGGTCTCGTCCGCCACCAGGTAGGGGGTGTAGAACCCCACCCGGTCGACGAGACCGCCGAACCGGGCCACGATGTCGGTGGCCACCTCCTCGGGCGACCCCACCGAGGCCAGCGTGGACAGCATGGTGTCGTCGATCATGGCCGGCATCTCCTCCCAGCGACCCGACTTGGAGAAACGGTTGAGCTCCGGTTGGAGCTCCTCCCATCCCTCGACCTCGAGGACGGGCCGGTAGGCCGGCGTGGACGCATAGAAGGAGAGTAACCACCGCCCGGCCGCCCGGGCCGTCTCCATCTCCTCGTCGCTGCGTCCACAGCACACGATGACCTCACCGGTGACGGTCAGCTCCGACCGCTTGCGTCCCGCTCGGGTCAGGCCCTCCTCGATGGCCGGCAGGGTCCGCTGCCGGAAGTGGTCGGGCGTGTTGAACGGCATGACCAGCAGCCCGTCGGCCACCTCGGCGGCCAACCGCACCATCTGCGGTCCCAGGCCGCCGATGGCGATGGGCGGCATGCCGAACGGGAGCGGGCCGGGATTGAACATGGGCGGCATGAGCGTGTGCGACGAGAACTCGCCCCGGAAGTCGAGCGGCTCTCCGGTGTCCCAGGTGGCGAAGATGGCCCGCAGGGCCGCCACCAGTTCGCGCATGCGGGCGATGGGCCGGTCGAACGAGGCGCCGTAACGCTTCTCGACCTGGGCCCGGATCTGGGATCCGAGGCCCAGCGTGAACCGTCCCTCCGACAGGAGATGGAGGTCGTAGGCCTGGTGGGCCAGCTGGACGGGGTTGCGGGGAAAAGCGATGGCCACGTTGGTGGCCAGCTCCAGCCTCGTGGTGGCCCCGGCGGCCAGAACGAGCGGCGTGAACACGTCGTGGGGCCCCTCGAAGGTGAAGGCGCCGTCCACGCCGAGCAGTTCCAGACGACGGGCGTGATCGGCAGCCTCTTCGAGTCCGGACAGGAGCGTGTCGATCTTCACCCGGCCATGCTCCCACCTGGCGCCCGACCTCGTCGTCGGACACCGCCGGGGTGGCCATCGTCCCCGGGGCCGGGAACCGTCGGTGACACACTGGGGCCATGGCTCCCACCGTCTGCTCCCCTGAGGAGGCCGCGTCCCTCATCGGTGCCCGCGACACCATCGGGTTCGGGTTGGGTCCGGCCAATCCCGATGCGTTCTTCACCGCCCTCGGGGAGCGGGAGGACTGGGAGGACCTGACCTTCGGCGGGGCCCTCCTCCTCGGCTACTACACCGTGCTCATGCATCCGAAGGTCTCCTACCGCAGCGGTTTCTTCGGTCCGGCCGAGCGCATCATGCTGGCCCAGGGGGCCAACATCGACCTGGTGCCCGGGGGCTTCCGTCAGTTCGCACCCATCCTCCGCCGCTTCGCCCCGAGGGTCATGACGGCCCAGGCCGCGCCACCCGGACCGGACGGGACCGTCAACCTCTCGCTCCACCTGGGTGCCACCCTGGAGGAGCTGACCATGGCCGGGCGCGACCCCGAGCGGCTCCTGGTCGTCGAGGTGAACCCCCACCTCCCCCGCACGTGCTCACTCGGGCCGGAGTTCACCAATACCTTGGACCTCGACCTGATCGACGTGCTGGTCGAGGCGGACGGGACGCCCTACACCCTGGCCCAGGCGTCGCCCGACGACGTGGACGAAGCCATCGCCGACCGGGCCCGGTCGTTCGTTGCCGACGGCGCCACCCTCCAGATCGGGATCGGTGCGGTGCCCAACATCGTGGCCTCCAAACTGGCCTCCGGACCGGGAGGCTCCTACGGCGTCCACAGCGAGATGTTCACCGACGGCCTCATGCAGCTGCACCGGTCCGGCAAGGTCACCAACGACGCCAAGAGCCAGTTCAACGGGGTGTCGATCACCACCTTCGCCCTTGGCAGCTCGGAGCTGTACGCCTGGCTGGACGGGAACGACCAGGTGGCGTTCGTCCCGGTGCAGGTGGTCAACGACCCCGCCGTCATCGCCCGCAACCACTCCTTCGTCTCGGTCAACGGCGCGCTGAGCGTCGATCTCTACGGCCAGGTGGTGGCCGACAGCATCGACGGCAAGCAGATCTCGGGGGTCGGCGGCCACGAGGACTTCGTAGCCGGCGCCGAAATGCGCCTCGACGACCACTCGCTGATCTGCCTCCGCTCCACGGCCGTGGCCAACGGTGTGACCCGTTCGCGCATCGTCCCGGTGCTGCCGGAAGGATCGGTGGTGTCGACGCCGCGGCATCACACGGGCGTGGTCGTCACCGAATACGGGAGTGCCGACCTGGCCGGGCGCACGGTACGGGAGCGGGCCCACCTGCTGGCCGGGATCGCCCACCCCGACTTCCGTGCCGGGCTCACCGAGGCCGCCGCCGGCCTGGGACGGAGCTGAACTGCGGATGGACGGAGCTGCTCCGGCCGCGCTCACGCTGGCCACGTTCAACATCCACATGGGGATCGACGGGTGGGGGCGCCCCTACGACGTGGCCGGGCAGTGCCGGGCCCTCGATGCCGACGTGTTGGCCCTGCAGGAGTCGTGGACCCCCGAGGACGGGAGCCCGAGCACGGCGGCGCGCATCGCCGCCAGCACGGGCTACGACGTGGTGGCCGAGGTGACGCTGGCCCGGGGCAAGCTGTTCTCGCCCCACCCCTCCGCCGACGACCGCTGGGGTCCGTCGCTCATCCAGACCCGCAAGACCCTCCGCATCGACGGGGAGCGCTGGGCTTCGGCTGATGAACCGGTTGACCGTTCCTCCACCCGGGGTCAGTGGGGCATGGCCGTGCTGGCCCGGATGCCGGTCCACGACGTATCGGTCATCCCGCTCGGCAAGCTTCGACGGGACCCGGCCCGGCGGGCCCTGATCAGCTGCGTGGCCGACCTCGACGGTGGACCCCTGGTCATACTCGGGACCCACATGGCCCACATCACCCACGGATCGCACGCCCAGTACCGCCTGCTCGGGACCAAGCTGCCACCGGTCACCACGGCGGCGGTGCTGACCGGCGACATGAACCTGTGGGGCCCCCCGGTCAGCTCGTACGTCCGGGGGTGGCGACGGGGCATCATCGGCCGGACCTGGCCGGCCCCACGTCCCCACAGTCAGCTCGACCACATGATGGTCACACCCCCCGTGACGGTGCTGGAAGCGCGCATCGGCGAGTTCGCCGGCTCCGACCACCGGCCCGTGGTGGCCACCCTGGCTGTGTCCTGACCGGGCCCGGTATCGACCCGGGTGGGCGCGGCGGCAGCGCGTTACCGTCTAGCCATGACCGACCCGCTGGCCGACTTCGAAGCGTCCGAGTTCGCCGACGGGGGCCAGACCCGAGTCGTCTACCGGACCGGTTCGGGGCCGGCGGTCATCGTGGTCAGCGAGATGCCCGGCATCACACCGGCCGTGGCCACCTTCGCCCGCACGGTGGCGGACGCCGGGCTCACCGCTGTGGTGCCCCACCTGTTCGGCCACGACGGCCGGAGTCCCACCATCGGCAACACCGTCGGGTCGCTGACCCGGGCCTGCATCTCCAAGGAGTTCACGGTGCTGGCCACCGGCCGCACCAGTCCCGTCATCGACTGGCTCCGGGCCCTGGCCCGACAGGAGCACCACCTCTGCGGCGGGCCGGGGGTGGGCGCGGTCGGGATGTGCTTCACCGGCGGCTTCGCCCTGGGCATGATGGTGGACGACGTGGTGGTGGCCCCGGTGCTCAGCCAGCCGTCCCTCCCCTTCCCGATCACCGCGGCCCAACGCCGTGACCTCGGCCTGTCCGAGGGGGACGTCCGTCGGGTGCAGGAGCGCGCCGTCGCCGGCTGCCAGGTGCTCGGGCTCCGGTTCACGGGCGACCGGGCCAGCCCTCCCGCACGCTTCGAGCACCTGCGGGAACTGCTCGGCGACGCATTCATCGGCGTCGAGCTCGACTCCTCCCCCGGCAACCCCCACGGCCACCCGAGGGCGGCACACTCGGTCCTCACCGAGCACCTCGACGATCGCCCCGGCACACCCACCCGGGCCGCCCTCGACCAGGTCCTGGCGTTCTTCACCGAGCGCCTCGTGGTCTGAGCCCGACCCGGTGAACCGGCTGGCCACGACCTGGAGGGGGCGGGGCCAGGAGGTCGTGCTGTGCGGTCGGTCCGTCTTCACCGTCGATGTGGCGCCCACCGGGCCCGAACGCCGGCCACCCCTGCTGGCGCTTCACGGGTTCCCCACCTCGTCCTTCGACTTCCGCCGGGTGGTCGACGGACTGGCCGTCGACCGTCGGGTCCTCCTCTTCGACATGGTCGGCTACGGACTGTCGGAGAAGCCGGACATGGCCTACACCGTGGCCGCCCAGGCCGACGTGGCCACGGCCCTCGTGGCCCGGCTCGGTGTGGACCGACTCGGCCTGCTGACCCACGACGTGGGCGACACCGTGGGCGGCGAGCTGTTGGCGCGCCAGCTCGAGGGGGCCTGGGACGTCGACATCACCGATCGGACGTTGACCAACGGCAGCATCTACAGCGACCTGGCCCACCTCAGCGACGGGCAACTGGTCCTGCTGGCGCTGCCCGACGAGCGGCTGGCCGACGCCACGGTGGCCACCGGCGACGCAGTGATGGGCGGTATCGCGGCCACCTTCAGCCCCCGATCCTCGGTGGACGTGGCCGAGACCACGGCCCAGTGGCAGATGATCGCCCATCTGGGCGGGGAACGACTTCTCCCCCGCCTCATCCGCTATGTCGAGGAGCGGCGCCGCCACGAGCGCCGGTTCACCGGGGCCATCGAGCGCCATCCGTCACCCCTGGCCGTGGTGTGGGGCACCGACGACCCGATCGCCCTGCCGGCCATGGTCGAACGGCTCGGACGGGCCCGACCCGACATCGGGCTGGTGATGCTGGACGGGGTCGGCCACTACCCCATGGTCGAGGCGCCGGACCGGTTCCTCGGTGCCCTGGCCCGACTGATCGGCTGAGCCGTCAACCGTCGGTCGGGCCGCCGGGGTCACACCGTGCAGAGGACCTCACCGTGCAACACCGCGAACCAGCCGTCCGGTGACGCCGCCCACCGGCGCCACGCCGCCGCGAACGAGGTGAGATCGTCGTCTTCGGCGACCCCTCCGGCCACCAGCTGCTCGGCCATCGAGGACCGGGTGAAGCGGTCGGCCCACAGGCCACCCCACCACGCACGGTCCTCCGGCGTGGCGAAGCACCACGTGGACGCGGACGGGAGTACCGAGTCGAACCCGACCTCGAGGGCCCAGTGGAGCAGTCGGCGGCCCGCGTCCCAGTTGGCCCCGTTGGCCCGGGTCAACGCGCCGTAGGCCGACATGGCCCGGGCCAGATCGGGGTCGTCGGGGTAGTACCGCATGCCCGGATAGTCCGAGTCCCGTACGGCCACCACCCCGCCCGGCCGGCAGACCCGTCGCATCTCGGTGAGAGCGGCCACCGGGTCACCGACGTGCTGGAGCACCTGATGGGCATGGACCACATCGAAGGAACCGTCGCCGAACCGCAGGTCGAAGGCACTGCCCACCTCGATGGAGACGTTGGTGGCACCGGCTTCGACCGCGGTGGCCCGGGCCTCGAGGACCACCTCCTCGGAGGTGTCGACCCCGGTGACGACGCCCGGGGAGACCAGGCAGGCCAGGTCGCAGGTGATGGTGCCCGGTCCGCACCCCACGTCCAGCACGGTCAGGCCGGGCCGCAGCCGGCCCAGGAGATAGCCGGCGGAGTTCTCCGCCGTGCGCCAGCGGTGGGACCGCAACACGCTCTCGTGGTGGCCGTGGGTGTAGGGGACATCGGTCATCGTCCCAGCATGCGCCCCGGGCCCAGGTGCCGTCGAACCCGGCCCCCTGGGGGGTGCCACTACGTCCCGGTCACCACCCGACACCGGCGACCGGCCGTCCCTCCTCGAGGTAGACGGTACCGGTCGAGACGGCGAGACCCTGAGCCACCCGGCGACCGACCGGACCACTCAGCAGTCGGTCGGCCTCCTCGGGCATGACCCAGCGCCATGCGCTGATCTCCTCGGCCTGCAGGACGATCCCGTCCCGGGCCTCCTCGTCGACAGTGCCGCAGTCGAAGAGGAACCGCAGGCCGCCCGGCCGACGGGCCCGGGGGCGGAGGAAGTCCACGCACACCAGTCGGCCGGTGGCGGTGGTCAGCCCGGTCTCTTCGAACACCTCGCGACGGCAGCCTTCCCACGGTGACTCGCCATCGGCCTCGATCTGGCCCCCGGGTATGGTCCACCCACTCTTGTAGGTCGGCTTGAGGATCAACAAGCGGCCCGGCGCATCGCGGATCAGACCTCCGGCCGAGGCGGGGATCCGAGGGATGACGTAGTCGACCATGGGCCAATCATCACCGAAATCACCCCGTGACCGGTGTGACTCCGCCCGCCGTGGCGTCGGCCTACGGCCGCGCCATGTTGTCGAACCGGGTGTGGTGGCCGATGAAGGCCAGGCGCTGCACGCCGGTGGGGCCGTTACGGTGTTTGGCCACGTGGATCTCCGCCGTCCCCTGGCTCTCGGTCGATTCGGGGTTGTAGATCTCGTCACGGTAGATGAACATCACCACGTCGGAGTCCTGCTCGATCGAGCCCGATTCGCGGAGGTCGGCCAGCATGGGGCGCTTGTCCTGTCGCTGCTCGAGACCCCGGGAGAGCTGGGACAGGGCCACCACCGGCACCTCGAGCTCGCGGGCCAGGATCTTGAGCCCCCGGCTGATCTCGGACACCTCGACCTGTCGGTTCTCCGCGCCGTGCCGGCCGGTCATCAGCTGGAGGTAGTCCACCACCACCAGGCCCAGTCCGACGCGGCTCTTGAGCCTCCGGGCCCGGGCCCGTATGTCCATGACCGTGAGGTTCGGATTGTCGTCGATGAAGATCGGCGCCTCACTCATCCGGCTGATGGCGTTGCCCACCTTGGCCCAGTCGGCCTCGCGCAGGTTGCCGGTCCGCATCCGGTTGGCATCGACCCTGGCCTCCGAGCCCAGCAGGCGCTGGGTGAGCTCCATGTGGCTCATCTCCAGCGAGAACAGCAGGGTCGGGACGTTGAGCTTGATACCGGCGTGGGCCACCATGCCCAGGGCGAACGCCGTCTTCCCCATGGAGGGGCGGGCACCCACCACGATGAGGTTCGACTTCTGCAGGCCGGCCAACTGCTCGTCGAGATCGGTGTAGCCGGTGGCCAGGCCGGTGATGGAGTCACCCTGGTCGTAGAGCCGTTGCAGGTGGTCCAGGCCGTCACCGAGGAGGTCGCGCAACGGGGTGAGCGAGTCCACCACACGGCGCTGGGCCACGTCGAAGACCAGGCTTTCGGCCCGGTCCAGTACCTGGGACACGTCCTCGGGCACGCTGTACCCCAGCTCGGTGATCTCGCCGGCCACCGACACCAGCCGACGCAGCAGGGCGTGCTCCTCGATGATGCGGGCGTAGTAGTCGGCGTTGCCGATCGACGGGGTGTTGGCCTGGAGCGAGACGAACACCGATGGATCGCCGATGGTCTCGAGCAGACCCCGTCGGCGGAGCTCCTCGGAGACGGTCACCCAGTCGGCCGGCTCCCCCTGGCTGAACAGCGAGGTGATGGCCCCGAAGATGTGACCGTGGGACGATTTGTAGAAGTCCTCGGGCTTGCAGATCTCCATGGCCGAGGCGATGGCGTCCCGCGACAGGAGCATGGCCCCCAAGAGGGACTCCTCGGCTTCGAGGCTGTGGGGTGGGATGCGACCGGCCGGCGTCCCGCTACTCGGAGCGGTGGAGAGCAGACGTCGGGGTCGCGTGTCGTCAACAGCTTGCACCATGGTCTGTCAACCCTCGCCGAGATGCCCTGTGGAGCGTAAGGGCCTTTTCCTGGGGATATGACCGGTACCCGGTGTGGACGAACCGTGGACAAGGGGGCCTGGTCTGCGGACGGCGGAGGACACACCGTCATCTTCCCCGGAGGTTGTGACGCGCCGGTGGATCCCACCCTCGTGCCAGGGGCCCGGGCGGCCCCGGCCCTGCGGACCTAGCCTTCGGCGACCACGTCCACGGTCAGCTCGAAGACCACGTCGCCTACCAGCTCCACCCGGACGCTGTGCTCCCCCACCGTCTTGATCGGCTCGTCGAGCACCAGGTCCTTGCGGTCGATCACCGCACCGGTCTGCGTCTCCACGTGGCGCACGATGTCGGCCGCCGTCACCGAGCCGAAGAGCCGGTCGCCCGTGGCCCGGGCCTGCAGGGTGATCACATTGCCGACCAGGGTGCGGGCCACCGTCTCGGACGACTCACGGTCCCGGGCGTCACGCAGGTCACGCGACCGCCGCATGGCCGCGGCCTGACTTTCGATACCGGGGGAGGCGGCCACGGCCTTGCCGGCGGGAAGGAGGTGGTTGCGGGCGAACCCACCGGAGACCTCGATGATGTCACCACGCTTGCCGACCCCGTCGATGTCGCTGCGCAGGAGGACCTTCATCTCAGGCCTCCTCGCCCTCGACGACGATCTCGTCGACCACGACTTCGTTCAGGGAACCGTCGCCGACACCGGTGACCTCGAGCACCTCTTCGTCGACCACCTCCACCACGACGGCGCGCGGGGCGTCGTCGGCCACCGCGGTCGACGTGGCGTCGGCCGACAGCGAGCGCTCCTCGTCCCGGCGGCCCCGTCCGGCACCACCCTGACCGCCGTACCCGCCATCGCGGCCACCACGGCCACCGCGACCACCGGGTCGTTCGGTGGTGGTGCGCTGGGTGTAGGGCAGAAGGACCAGCTCGCGCGCCGTTTTGATGGCGATCGCCACGTCACGCTGGTGCTGCGTGCAGTTGCCCGACACCCGTCGAGCTCGGATCTTCCCCCGGTCGCTCATGTACTTGCGCAGGAGACCGACGTCTTTGTAGTCGACCCACTCCACCCGGTCCTTGCACAGGGCACAGGGCTTCTTCTTGATTCGCCGCCCGGTGTCCTTGGGTGCCCGCCGGGTGGTTCCTCCACGATCGTTGTTCCGTGCCATGACTAGAAAGGCTCCTCGCTGTATCCGTACCCCTGGTCACCCGACGAGCCCGAGCCGCCGCCCGACGGGGCGCCCCCGGACCGGCCGCCGCCCCCCGCGCCGGCACCACCCTCGCCCGGGGTGCGCCGCTCGTTCTTCGTGATCTGGGCCGTGGCCCACCGGATGCTCGGGCCGATCTCGTCGGCCACCACCTCGACCTTGGACCGCTTGTCACCGTCGGGCGTCTCCCAGCTGCGCTGCTCGAGGCGGCCGGTCACGATCACGCGCGAACCCCGGCTCAGGCTTTCGGCGGCGTTCTCGGCCATCTCACGCCAGCACACCACGTCGAAGAACGACGTGGCTTCCTCCCACTCCTGGGTCTGCCGGTTCTGCCACCGCCGGTTGACAGCCAGTCCGAAGCTCGACGTGGCCTGGCCCGTGTTCGTGAAACGGAGCTCGGGATCACGGGTGATGTTCCCGACCAGTGTGACGACATTTCCGTTGGCCATGATCAGGCCTCCCCAGTGGTAGCGGCGGCGGCGCGGCGGCCGGCCACCTTGTCCGGAATACGCATGGCCTTGTGACGGAGGACCTCGTCGGCCAGCACGAGGACCCGCTCCATGTCGGCCACGGCGGCAGGCTCGGAAGTGAGCTCGATGACCACGTAGTAGCCCTCGCGTTTGTGCTGGACCTCGTAGGCGAAGGTTCGCCGACCCCAGCGCTCGACGCGGCCCGGGGTTCCCCCCTTGGCCTTGAGGGCGTCGAGCGCCCGGTCCAGGACGCCGTTCACGGCAGCCTCGTCGGCGCCGGTGTCGAAGATGACCATGACTTCGTAGGGCCGCATCAGCGGCTCACCTCCCTCTGGATCGGGCCATGGACGGCCCGAGCCCCACCGGGTGGGGCAGGTCGGAACAGGGCAGCCACCGCGGAGGCGGCCGTGAGATTGCGCCTCACTCTACCGGCAAACCGGCGGTTGCCGGACCGGGCGGCCCCGAGTGTCGCTCAGTGGTAGGTCTCCGTGTCGGCCGGGAACGCTCCGGACCGGACGTCGGCGGCGTAGGCCGCCACCGCCTCGGAGGCGGCCGTCCCCAGCTCGGCATAGCGTCGGACGAACTTGGGCACGGAGTCGTTGAACCCGAGCAGGTCGTGGAGGACCAGGACCTGGCCGTCACAGTTCGGGCCGGCCCCGATGCCGATGGTCGGCACCTCGAGCGCCTCGGTGATCGCGGTCCCGACCCTGTCGGGGACCCCTTCGAGCACCACGGCAAAGCACCCGGCGGCCGCCACGGCCTTGGCCCCGACGGCCAGGGCGTGGGCGGCGGCGTCGTCCCGACCCTGGACCCGGTAACCACCCATGACGTTGATGGACTGGGGCGTGAGGCCGAGGTGGCCCATCACCGGGATCTCGGCCGACAGCAGGGCCTCGACCATGGGCACCCGGTTGGTGCCGCCCTCCAGCTTCACGGCCTGGGCCCCGGCCCGGATGAGGACGGCGGCGTTGCGGACCGTGTCCACCGGGTCGAGGTGATAGCTCATCCACGGCAGGTCGGCCACGATCAACGGCGTCGGCTTGGCCCGGGCCACCGCCGCCGTGTGGTGGGCCATGTCCTCCATCGTCACCTGCAGGCTGTCCTCGTAGCCCAGCACGTTGTTGCCCACCGAGTCCCCCACCAAAATGAGATCGACTCCGGCGGCGTCGGCGATACGCGCCCCGGGGGCGTCGTAGGCCGTGACCATCACCAGCGGGGGGTGTCCGTCCCTCCGTTTGGCGGCGCGCACGGATGGGACCGTCACCGGTACGGACCGGGTCTCTGGCATGGGAATCCTCCTATCGAACCGTCCAGCGCCCGGAGGCTGCCGGCGGTATGGGCGGTGACGGTTTCACCGCGGAGCACTACGTACTGCCGGACACCAGCTTATCGGCCGATCGACGGTCAGACCTGCACAGACGCGGAACGACCGGGTTCGGCCGGGGTGGCGTCGTCGGCGCCGGGGTCGGCCTGCAGACCTCTCCGGAGCCCCACCAGGGCCACGACCGCGGCCACGGCCATGGCAAGAGCCATCCCGTAGAGCACGCTTCGGGTGGCGTAGGCGAAGTCGAGGCGGAAGAAATGGGGGATCGAAGCCACGCTGCCGGTCCCGCCGTGGGTCTGGGCCAACTGGGCCGCCTCGTGGGCCGCCTGGCCCTTCGGCACGCCCTGGGACTCCAGCGACGACGTCAGGTGCGAGCGCATCTCGGTGACCAGCACCGTCCCGAGGATGGCGAGGCCCAGGCTGGCCGCGTAGTTCCGCACGGTCTGGGTGATGCCGGTGGCCTCCCCGTAAGAGAGGCGCGAGGCCCGGTTGACGGCGTCGGTGCTGGCCGGTCCGAGCATGAACCCCATGCCCGCGCCGGCCAGGACGACGTACCACTGCTGGGTGTGGAAGCTCAGTCCGGTGACCTTCCCGGCCCACAGGTAGAAGCCCACGGCGGCGAGGACGCAGCCCAGCACCACCGGGCGCTTGGCCCCGCCCCTGTCCAGCATCCGGCCCCCGACCTGAGCGGCGACCACGAACCCGATGAAGAAGTACAAGAGGAACAGACCGGCCTCGGACGCCGACTTGCCCAACGAGATCTGGGCGTACTCGCTGGCGAAGAAGAACACCGGGATGAAGGCCAGCATCGAGACGCCCAGCACGAGGTTCTCGACGGTGAAGGCCCGGATCCGGAAGATCCGGACCTCCATGAGCGGGGAGTCGGCGCGCAGCTCCACCAGGGCGAACGCCACCAGCAAGAGCAGACCCGCGGCTATGCACAGTCCGATGGCGGGATTGCTCCAGCCCCAGATGGAGGCCTGCTGGAAGCCGAACACGCTGAGTGCCACCCCTGAGGCGATGAGCACCAGACCCCGGTAGTCCATCCTGGCCGCCTGGTACGAGGTGACCGGCTTGGAGATGGCGATCAGGACCAGGGCGATGACGGCGACCGGTATGTTGACCCAGAAGATGGCCCGCCAGGTCCACTGGGTGAGATAGCCACCCAGGATCGGGCCGACAGCGGTGAGACCTCCGGCGATGCCGAAGAAGGTGGCCAACGCCTTGCCCCGCTCACGGAGTGGGAACGTCTGGACCACGATGGCCAGGGCGGCCGGGAACATGATGGCGCCCCCCAGGCCCTGGACGGCCCGGAAGGTCACGATCCACGCTTCGGCCAGGCCGCCCTTGGGGGTGAGCCCGCACATGGTCGAGCTGGCCGCGAAGATGATGACGCCGAGCACCGCCATCTTCCGGTGGCCGAGCGTGTCGGCCAGGCGACCGCCGAAGGCGAAGAACGCGGCCAGCGACAGCAGGTAGGCGTTCACGGCCCACTGCACCCCGGTGGCGCTCAGGCCCAGCTCTTTTTGGATCTCGGGGACGGCGATCGAGACGATGGTCTGATCGATGAAGGTCATCGAGACGGCGAAGATCATCGCCGCCAGAATCAGGCTCTTGGACTGGCCCCCGGACGTGCCGCTGCCGACCATGCTCATCCTCCCGCGGTTGACCCTGTCGGTCCGCCCATCCGTTCGGTGGCCACTGTACCGGCCCCCTCCGAGTCCACGGGGACAGACGACCCGGCGACGGACGCCATACAGTCTGACCATGACACCGACCCGCTTCACCGGACGCAACGCGCTCGTCACCGGCGCGGCATCGGGCATCGGCCGCGCCACCGCCATCCGCCTGGCCGCCGAGGGGGGCCATGTGATGGCCGTCGACGTCAATGGGGACCTGTTGGACAAGCTGGCCGTGGACACGGACGGCCGCGGGGGGTCCATCACCACCCTGATCGGCGACGTCTCCACCGAGGACGGGGTGATCTCGCTGGTGAACGCGTCGGTGGACCGGCTGGGCACACTCGACGTCGTAGTCAACGTGGCCGGCGTCCTGTCCTTCTCCCACACCCACGAGGTCACCACCGACGAGTGGAACCGTCTGATCGCCATCAACCTGACCGGAACCTTCCTGGTCTGTCGCCAGGCCCTCCCCCACCTTCTGGCCAGTCGCGGCAATATCGTCAATCTGGCGTCGACCGCGGCCCACAAAGGTCAGCCCTGGGCCACCGCCTACGTGGCCTCCAAGGGCGGTGTGCTGGCCCTGACCAGGGCTCTCGCCGTCGAATACGCTGCCCAGGGGCTGCGGGCCAACAGCATCAGCCCCGGGGCCATCGACACCCCCATCACCGGCGCCTTCCACCTCCCGGAGGGAGCCGACATCAAACTTCTGGGCCGGGTGACTCCGCTCGGGCCGTTCGGGACACCGGAAGGGATCGCCGCCGCCATCGCCTACGTGGCCTCGGACGAGGCCTCCCACATGAACGGGGCCGATCTGCTCATCGACGGGGCCACCCTGGCCTGACCGACGCCTCTAGCTCAACGTGGAACGCCCGTCGGTGGCCCACCAGTCTGCTGTCAGCTTGAGCCCGGCCACCGACGCCCGGGGCATCAGCTCCTCGTAGGAGCGCTTGTACCCGGTGTGGGCGATGAGCCAGTGCCCGTCCCGCTTCACGTACCGGTCGGTGTAGAAGGCGGCGCCCTGGACGTTGATCCCCAGGTCGGTGAGGATGACCACGTCCTCGAGGGCCCACACCCCGGTGGCTTCGTCCGGGCCGCTCAGGTCGATCTCGGGATGGTGGCACCGGTGGCTGCTCAGCATGGTGGTGGCTCCCATGGATGACCGCAGGAACTCCATGATGGCGTCCCGGCCCTCGAACTCGTACAGGCCGCCGCCGTAACGGGCCGTGGCCTCGGGCACGAAGCAGGTCTCGATCTCGTCCCAGAGTTTCTGGTCGAGGCAACGGAGGTACCGGTACTTGAGCCGCTTGATCAGCTCGATCTCGACGAGGTCTTCAGGGGTCATGGTGTGCTCCTTGGCGGGTGGACGGTGCCGACTAGCGAATGGTGCCGACTCCGGGGATGAGCGGTAGATCGAGTGCGGTCACCCAACCCGGCGGAAGGGCGTTGACAGCAGGGACGGCGTTGAGGGCCCGGAGCCCGGTGGCCAGGCAGCCGGCGGCGGCGGCGTCCCGTCCACTGCCGTCCGAGAACCGAAAGGCCGTCTCCTGGGTGATGGACGGCGAGCCGTCGATCACCACCCGGTAGACATCGTTCTGGTTGCCCCGGGGCCAGTCGGGAGCGGCCTTTTCGCCGACACGGTTGATGTGTTCCAGACAGATGCGGGGCGCCCCGCCGTAGATGCCGTTGACGGTGAACCGGATGGCGGCCACCTCGCCCGGGTTGATCACGCCCTTGGCCGTGGTGATGGGCTCATCGGTGACCCACTTCTCCCAGGTGGACGTGATCTCGTCGAGCTCGATGCCCACTGCGTGCGCCATCATCGGCACCGTGGCCCCCCACGACATCACGAGGATGTCGGTGTGTTCGAGCAACGGCACGTACTCGGGCGGGCGGCCGATGCCCATCTCGTCCTCGTAGTCCCCTTCGTAGTTGATGTAGTCGAGGATCTCGAGGGCGCGGACCTGGCGTACCTCCCCGCACAGTCCCATCAGGGTCATGGGGAACAGATCGTTGGCGAAGCCGGGATCGATTCCGGTGGTGAAGCACGACGACCGGCCGACGTCGCACGCCTCGGTGATGGGGTCGACCCAGCTCGGTGGGTTGAGGGACATGGAGGGCCACACCCACGGCGTCATGGCCGTGGAGCAAACATCGATGCCGGCGCGGAGGAAGGTACCGATGTCCCGGATGTTGTCGTTGGCGTACGCCGCCGTCGGTCCGAAGTGGACGAGGGCGTCGGGCCGTAGGGCCACCAGCGCGTCGAGATCGTCGGTGGCCGCCACCCCGACCGGCTCGATGCCGCACAGCTCGCCGGCGTCCTTCCCCACCTTGTCGGGGTGGCTGACGCCCACTCCGACCAGCTCGAAGGCCGGATGGCGGACGACCTCGGGGATGACCATCCGTCCGACGAAACCGGTGCCCCACACGACCACTCGCTTCGGCGGGCCCGTCATCGCATCATCTCTCCCGAGTTGACCATCAGATGCTGTCCGGTGACCGCCTTGGCGTAGTCGGAGGCGAAGAACACGGCCACGTCGGCCACCTCGCCGTCCTCGGTCATCCGACCGAGGGGGAAGTCGCCCACGATCTCCTCGAGCACCACGTCGGCGGTGACTCCCCGGTTGCCCGCCGTACCGTTCACGTACAGCTCCACGTTGGGTCCCCACATCCACGATGGGACCACCATGTTGCAACGGATGTTGTCGGCGCCGAGCTCGTCGGCCAGGTAGTACATGGCCGACAGCAGCGCGCCCTTGGACGCCGCATACCCACTCTGGGGCAGTGCCGGCTGGAACATGGACTGGGAGCCGATCAGCACCACCGAGCCCCCGCCGCCGGCCTTCATGGCCGTGGCCACCGGGCGGAGCACGGTGAGGGCTCCGATCACGTTGGTCTCGAAAGCCTTGCGCCACGCGTCGAACCGGAGGTCGTAGAGGCCCCCCCAGACGTTCTCGTAGGCCGCCACCTGAATGAGAGCGTCCACCGTGCCGAAGCGGTCGAGGGCGTGCTGGACCAGGGCCTCGCACGACTCGGCCTCGGTGATGTCGGTGACGTGGGTGGTGATGTGGTCCCCGCTCGGATCCAGTGCGGCTGCGGTCTTGGCCAGCGTGTCGGCGGTCCGGGCGGCCAGCACCACGTTGGCGCCGTCGCGCCGGGCGCTGGCCGCGCACTCGCGACCGAGGCCCCCACCCACACCGGTCACGACGACGGTCTTTCCCTTGAGGATCATCCCCCTCTTCTAGACCATTTCAGGGTGGAACGCGTTCCACTTGTCGGTCCACCGCCCGGCGGCCACGGTCGGGGCGTGGCGGGCTAGATACTGGCCCGACCCCGCAGCGGCTTGCGGGCCACCGCCTCCACTCCGGCGCCGGCCGGGTACATGCGGGACAGGTGGTTCCACGAGCACTCCGGGCAGACCTCGACCACGTAGCAGACCACCGGGTCCTTGCGGCGCCAGTACCGGCTGAGCTCGGTCTGGGTGGACACGCACCGGCCCCCGGGGGGAGCCGTGACCCGAACACGAAGGTCACGTCGACCAGATCGGCCCCCTCGCAGATGGGGCAGTGCTCCCCGTTGGATCGGCCCAGATTGCGGGCGGCCCGGAGCAGTTCGGGGTGGGCGTCGCAGACGTCGAGGCGGGACAGCCGGCCCTTGCGGTACTCGCGGACGATGGCGTTGCGGGCGAGCAGGTACTCGACCTGTCCCCCGGAGGGGGACGTCTGCACTCCGTCGAGCGATCCCGGTCGGAAGCCCACCGGGCCAAGGGTAATCCCTCGGGAAGGCGTGGGGCACCGTTCCCGGGCTCGGGGGCCATCCCCCGGCCGTCCCGGTGCGCAATGTATTGCATTGATATATCGAACTGATATATCGTGCTGACCGTGAAGAACGTGACCGTACTCCGACGGCACGGCCGGTACCCCCGGCCTGCGCCGGGTCGGGTGGGCTGATGCTCGACCTGGCCATCCTCGGGCTCCTGCACGAACAGGAGCTCCACGGCTACGAGATCCGACGCCGGCTGCGTGACGAGCTCGGCCTCTTCGCCAACATCTCGTTCGGCTCCTTGTACCCGGCCCTGTCCCGGCTCGAGAAGACGGCGGCCGTGACCGTGACCGAGTCGACGGGTGGGCCGGTCGCCCACCTTCCCTCCACCGGCTCCCTGAGTGGCGAGCGGGCCGGGCTCCGGGCCCGCCGGGCCGGGGCCACCCGTGGGACCAAGCGCTCGCGCAAGGTGTACCGCATCACCGACCACGGGCGGGCGCTGTTCGAGCAGCTCCTCGACGCCGAGGAGCCGGCCGGAACCGACGACGCCCGCAGCTTCGGGCTCCGCCTGGCCTTCGCCCGCTACCTGGCGCCCCAGGCCCGTCTGGCCCTCCTCGAGCGCCGGCGGTCGCAGCTGACCCGCCGCCTGGCCGCCGACCGGCTGCGGGCCGCCGGAGAGACGCTCGACGTCTACACCCGCTCCCTGGTGGAACACAGCACCGAGGCCACCGAGCACGACCTCGCCTGGCTCGACCGCCTCATCGACTTCGAACGTCAGAAGCAGGCAGTACCCCGCCCAGAACCCCGCGACCCCCGAGACGGGGACGCCGTCGCAGTAACGAAGGGAACCAGCCCATGAGCACCATCCGAGTCGCCATCGCCGGAGTAGGGAACTGTGCCAGCTCCCTCGTCCAGGGTGTCGAGTACTACCGCGGCGCTGATCCGACCGAAACCGTCCCCGGGCTCATGCACGTGGTGCTGGGTGGCTACCACGTCGGCGATCTCGAGTTCGTGGCGGCCTTCGACGCCGACGCGGCCAAGGTGGGCACCGACCTGGGCAAGGCCATCTTCGCCGGGCAGAACAACACCATCCGCTTCGCCGGCGTCGGCGAGCTCGGGGTCACCGTGCAACGGGGGCCCACCCTCGACGGCTTCGGCAAGTACTACCGCGAGACCGTGGAGGAGTCCCCGGCCGAACCGGTCGACGTGGTGGCGGCGCTGCGGACGTCGGGCGCGGACGTCCTCGTCAGCTACCTTCCCGTCGGGTCCGAACAGGCGCAGCGGTTCTATGCCGACGCCTGCCTGCAGGCCGGGGTGGGATTCGTCAACGCCATCCCGGTGTTCATCGCCTCGGACCCCGAGTGGGCCCGCCGGTTCCGCGCCGCCGGACTGCCCATCGTGGGCGACGACATCAAGAGCCAGGTCGGCTCGACCATCGTCCACCGGATCCTGACCCGACTGTTCGAGGACCGCGGCCTGGCTCTCGACCACACCTATCAGCTCAACGTGGGTGGCAACATGGACTTCAAGAACATGCTCGAGCGCGACCGCCTCGAGTCGAAGAAGGTCAGCAAGACCCAGGCTGTCACCAGCCAGATCGAACACGGGACACTCCCCGCCGACGACGTCCACATCGGTCCGTCGGACCACGTGCCGTGGCTCCACGACCGCAAGTGGGCCTACATCCGGATGGAAGGACGTAATTTCGGCGACGTTCCGCTGAACCTCGAGCTGAAGCTCGAGGTGTGGGACTCGCCCAACTCGGCCGGAGTGATCATCGATGCCGTCCGGTGCGCCAAGTTGGCACTCGACCGCGGCATCGGTGGGCCGCTCCTCGGTCCCTCCGCCTACTTCATGAAGTCACCGCCGGTCCAGTTCCACGACGACGTGTGCCATCAGATGGTCGAGGAGTTCGTGGCCGGTGAGCCCAACCCGGTCTGGCCCGAGGACTGAGCCACCCGTCCGGTCCGGGTCCGGTCACCGGTCAGCCCGCGTGTGACCACCAGTCGCGGAGCCGGGCCCGCGCCTCTTCTTCGCCCAGGGGGCCCTCGTCCATCCTGAGCTCGAGGAGGTAGGCCAGGGCCCGACCGACGTCGCGACCGGGGGCCAGGCCGAGCTCCTCCATGACCTGGGACCCGTCCAGGTCGGGTCGGATGGAATCGAGCTCCTCCTGTTGGCGGAGATCGGCGATCCGGGCCTCCAGTTCGTCCATCCTCCGGCCCAGGGCCCGGGCCTTGTTGGCGTTGCGGGTGGTGCAGTCGCAGCGGGTGAGCTCGTTGAGCTGGTCGAGCAACGGTCCCGCATCCCGCACGTAGCGGCGCACGGCGCGGTCGCTCCACCCGAGCCGGTACGTATGGAAGCGCAGGTGGAGGTTGACCAGCTCGGTCACCACCTCCACCTCGTCGTTGGGGTAGCGCAGCGCCTGCAAACGGTGACGGGTCATACGCGCTCCCACCACCTCGTGGTGGTGAAAGGTGACCCCGCCGTCGACGAAGGCCCTGGTCTTGGGCTTCCCCACATCGTGGAAGAGAGCGGCCAGACGGAGGAGGCGGTCGGGGGAGGTTTTGTCCACCACGGCCAGCGTGTGGGCCAGAACGTCCTTGTGGCGGTGAACCGGGTCCTGCTCGAGGGCCAGCCCGGGCAGCTCGGGCAGGAACTCCTCGGCCAGGCCGGTCCGGACCACGAACCAGAGCGCCACCGAGGGCACCCGGACCATCACCATCTTGTCCAACTCGTCGCGGATCCGTTCCGCCGACACGATGGACAGCCGGTGATGACCGGTCCTCACCGCCTCGACCAGGTCGGGGGCGGGCTCGAGATCGAGCTTGGCCACGAAGCGGGCGGCCCGGAGCATCCGCAGCGGGTCGTCGGCGAAGGACACCTCGGGATCGAGAGGGGTGCGCAAACGGTGGGCGGCCAGGTCGACGAGCCCGTCGAACGGATCGATCAGCTCCAGGTTCGGGAGCTCGAGGGCCATGGCGTTGATGGTGAAGTCCCGTCGGGCCAGATCGTCCTCGATCCGGTCCCCGAAGGCCACCTCGGGCTTCCGCGAGTCGGGACGGTAGGCCTCGGCCCGGTGGGTGGTGATCTCGTACTTCTGGCCCCGGTGAAGGCAGCTGATGGTGCCAAAGCGCTTCCCCTGGGTCCATACCGCGTCGGCCCACCCCCTCACGACGTCCTCGATGGCGTCGGGCCGGGCGTCGGTGGTGAAGTCGAGATCGTCACGTTCCGGGCCCGTCGCCCCGGTGGGCTCGGACACGATGGCGTCCCGCACCGAGCCACCCACCAGGTAGAGGGTGTGACCGGCCGCTCGGAACCGGTCGGAGAGGTCGGCGGTGGCCTGCACCAACGGTTGCAGTCGCTCGGGGAACACGCCGCCGAGGGTAGTGCGACTGGCGTAGGCTGCCGTCCGAGGTGGATCGGGAACGAGGCAGCCTGTGCCCCAGCGGCAGCCACCCCTGGGCCGGTGGGCCCATCGGGGACGGGTCCGCCCCGATCATCGGGGTGGGACTCCATGGCGTCCGGCGGGGAAAGGGTCGACCTCCGGTGAACCGACGCCGCAACGATCGGCGCTGTCTGTCGCTGACCGCCGGTCTGGCGCTGTCTTCGGCGCTGCTCGTCGGCGTGGTCGTGGCGCCGGCTGCGGCCTCGGCCGCGCCGGGTGCCGCCACTTCGACCACCGCCCCCCCGGCTTCGACCACCGCCCCCACCGTTCCCGCGCCGGTCTCGGCCGCCACCTCCTCCACCGCCTCCCCGCTGAGACTGATCTCGCAGTCGGCCTGGGTCACCCCAGGCCAGCCGTTCGACCTCAAGCTCGAGACCGCGGCCGGGGGGCCACCGTCCTCACAGACCGGCGTGTCGGTGTCCGTATACCCCTGCCTGTCCAGCGTCTCGGGGTTCGACCAGTCGGTGACGGCGGCCGGGGGGCCCGGGGGATCCCCGATCAGCGCCACCCGGACACCGCTGGCCGTCAGCGGCCTTCCGCCGATGGCCGGAGGGGGCTTCGACCTTTCCCTGCCGGTGTCGGACCGCGCATCCTCCCCCTCCACGGCCGGAGGGTTCACCATCGCACTCACGTCGACCGCCGGGCAGTGCCAGTCGTACCCCTACGGGGTCTACCCGGTCCGGATCCAGCTGGTGGACACCTCGACCGGTCAGAGCCTCGGGGCCTTCACCACCCAGTTGACCTACGTCGACGGGGGAGCCGCCACCCAGCGCCTCCGATTCGCCCTGGTCCTCCCGGTGGAGACCGCCGTGACCCCGTCGGTGTCCCCCACCGCGGCCCAGCTGCTGGCCCGACCGTCGAGCGCCCTCGCCCCCCTCGGCCCGAGAGCGGCCGCCGTCCTGGCCGGGCTGTCGACCACCATGGCCGCCCCGGCCCATGCCGCCGTCCCCTTCACCGTGTCGGCCAGTCCGCAGACCGTCCAGGCCCTCGAAGCCTCCGGCCACGGGACGACCGTCGACCAGCTGGCCTCGTTGGCCGCGGCACCCGACGTCCACCAGTTCCTGTCGGCACCGTTCGCCCCGGTCGACGCCTCCACCCTGGTCGACGACGGGCTCGGTGACGAGCTGGCCCAACAGGTCCTCCGGGGCAGCGAGGTCCTGGGTGCCACCGACATCCGGCCCTCGACCTCGGCCGGCTCGGGCCTCGGCGCCTGGGTCACCAACGACGGCCTGGACTCGACCGCCCTGGCCCAACTGGCGTCCGACGGATACCGCCAGGTGGTACTGCCGGCGAGCTCGGTGCCGGCCTCCCCCACCAACGGATCGACGGCCGAACCGTTCCCGCTCGCCACCCCCCAGGGAACGACGGTCACCGGCATCGTGACCGACTCCGACGTGGCGGCACGGTTCGACGGATCACCGCAGGACCCGGTGCTGGCCGCCTACCAGCTGGTGGCCGAACTGGCCCAGATCTACTTCGAGAAGCCCAACGACACCACGGTCCGGGGCGTGGCCGCGGCGGCCCCGAACGGGTGGGTGTCAAACCCCGCCTTCGTCGGTGCGCTCCTGTCCGCTCTCGACGGCAACCCGACCGTCGAACCGGTCACCACGGCCGAGCTCTTCGCCGCCCTGCCCACGGCCAGCTGCCACGGTCCCTGCAAGCTGGTGCCCGGCGGCCCCGGGGCCCCGCTACCGGCCGGGTCCATCCGCGCCCAACGTCGTCGGATCGCCGGGTTCTCGTCGGCAGCCACCTCGGCCGCGCCCCGGTCGATCAGCACCCAGCTCGGCGACCTGGTCCTGGCCGGCGAGTCGGAGCGTCTCCGCCCGGCCCAGCAGGCCGCGGTCCTGGCCAACACCGGATCGGCGCTCGATGCCCAGTTGACCCAGTTGGTGGTGGGAGGCGAGCGGACCGTCACCCTCACCTCGCAGCAGGGCACACTGCAGGTCACCATGGTGTCGAGCGCCCCCTACCCGGTGACCGGCACCCTGACACTGACCAGCGACAAGCTGCTCTTCCCCAACGGCACCACACAGTGGTCCGAGGGGGCCACGCTGTTCCCCGGCGGCCCCGGATCAGCCCACACCACCGTGGTTCCGGTCATCGTGCGGACCCGGGCGTCCGGCCTGTTCAGAGTGGGCATCGCCTTCGCCTCCCCCGACCGCGGTCTCGTCCTGTCCACCGGTCAGGTCAGCGTCCGGTCCACCGCCACCTCGGTGGTCGGGGTCGTCCTCTCGTTGGGTGCCGTGCTGGTGCTGGTGGTGTGGTGGCTGCGGACCTCGAGGAAGCGCCGGGCCCTACGCCGGCTGGAAGAGGCCGATGATCTCGAACTACCGGCGGGGACACCCATGACCGAGGCGGAGCCGTGACCGAGACGGAGATCGACGGGCTCCCGGCGGCACCTGGCGGCGGTCGGCGCCGTCTGGCCGGCGCCACGGCCGGTATGGCCGTCGGCACCACGCTGTCGCGGATCACCGGGGTCGGTCGTGTGGTGGCGCTCACCACGGCCTTGGGGGGCGGGGGCTTCGCCGACTCCTACAACCTGGCCAACACCACCCCGAACATCATCTACGACGTGGTCCTCGGTGGCGTGCTGTCGGCCACCTTCGTGCCCGTCTTCGTCGACTACCTCTCCACCCGGAAGGAGAGCGATGCCTGGCGGGCCATATCGGCGGTGGTCACGGTGACCATCACCGTCCTCGTGGGGGCCACGGTGGCGTTCTTCGTCCTCACGCCCAGCATCATCGATCTCTACACCGTCACCAACCATGGTCCCGACGTCCATCAGCAACAACAGGTGGCCGTCTTCTTCCTCCGGTGGTTCGTACCCCAGCTGACCTGTTACGGGCTCATCGCCCTGTTCACCGCCCTGCTCAACTCGCGGGGCAAGTTCGCCACCCCGATGTTCGTCCCCATCGCCAACAACCTGGTGGTGATCGGCGTGCTGCTGTGGTTCCACGCCCTGGTCCCCCACCCCAGCCTGGCCTCGCTCGACGCCAGCCACCATGGCCTGGTCCTCCTCGGCGTCGGGACCACGCTCGGGGTCGTGGTCCAGGCGGCCCTGCTGGTCCCCTCGCTGCTGCGATCGAACCTGCACGTCCGGTTCCTCTGGCAGCCGGCCCACGAGGCCATGCGTACCATCACCCGGCTGGCCGGATGGACCTTCGGGCTGGTGGTGGCCAACCAGGTGGCCCTGGTGGTGGTGCTGGCCCTGGCCGACGGGGCCAAGGTGCCGGGTGCGGTGTCCGCGTACACCTACGCCTGGGCCTTCTTCCAGCTCCCCTACGGCGTGGTGGCGGTTTCGGTGATGAGCGCGGTCACGCCCTCGTTGTCGGCTCGGTGGGCCAAGCGGGACATCGCCGGCTTCCGCCACCGGATGGCCTTCGGGCTCCGGGGCATGCTGGCCATCGTCATCCCCTCGGCGGTGGGGATGCTGATCCTGGCCCACCCCCTCATCGACCTGGTGCTGGCCCACGGCGCCGAGACCAGTGCGGACGCCGACTCCACCGCGGCCGCCCTGGCCATGTTCTCGCTCGGACTGCCCGGGTTCTGCACGTTCTTGTACATGGTCCGGGTGTTCCAGTCCATGCAGGACGCCCGCACCGCGTTCCGGCTCTATCTGCTGGAGAACGGCATCAACATCGTGGTGGCCATCGTCCTCGTCGGCCCGCTCGGTGTCCGGGGCCTGGCCCTGTCGGTGTCTATCGCCTACTCGGTGGCCGCACTGGCGGCCATGTCCGTGGTCCGCAGACGGGTAGGGGGCCTCGGAGGTCCGGATCTGACCACGCCGGTGCGACGGGTGGTGGGGGCCTCGGCCGTCATGGCCGTGGCCACGGTCCTGGCCCTCAGCGTGTCCGGGGCCTCCTCGGGGGCCGGCCTGCTGGCCCGGGTGGTCTTCGCCATCGTGGTCGGGGCGCTCACCTACGTGGGGACGGCCGCCGTGCTCGGAGCCCGTCAGGCCCGGCGGGTGAGGGAGGAGCGCTCCGCCAGGGCCGCACCGGCCGACGGCGGCCCCACGTCGGCGTCGGCCACACCGGGCGACCCGCCGGGCAGCCCCGACCCCACCACGTTCCGTGGCAGACTCGGCGATCACTCGGCCGAGGTGACGTACCGGCACCTACGGCCGGTCAGCGCGCCACCCGGCGCGACTCGGGGCCGGCGGAGGAACGCCGGTCGGGGGACGAGGAGGAGGACGTGGATGGCCCGTATCCGGGTGGTAACCGATAGCGCCTGCGACCTGTCGGCCGCGTTGGCGGCGGAACGGGCCGTGACCGTCGTTCCCCTCTCCATTCGTTTCGGCTCCGAGGAGTTCGTGGACGGAACCACGCTCTCGACGGAAGACTTCTGGTCCCGGTGTGCGGCCAGCCCCGTCCTCCCCGAAACATCGGCACCGTCACCCGGTGCCTTTCAGGGCGCCTTCGAGGCCGCGGCCGAAGACGGCTTCGATGGTGTCCTCTGCGTGACCCTGTCCTCGGAGGTCTCGGCCACCTACCAATCGGCGGTGACGGCGTCGAAGGCGGTGGGAGAGCGGATCGAGGTCCGGACCGTGGACTCACGCTCGTTGACCATGGGACTCGGTCTGATGGCCCTGGACCTGGCCGACCGGGCCGCCACCGGTGCCACGCTCGACGAATTGGCGGACAGGGCCACCGCCCTGATCCCCCGGACCCGGGTGTTCGGGGTCGTCGACACCCTCGAGCACCTCGAGAAGGGAGGGCGCATCGGTGGGGCCCGGGCCCTCCTCGGTTCGCTGCTCTCGATCAAGCCGGTGGTCCAGCTGGTCGACGGCCGGGTGGAGGAGGAATCGAAGCAACGGACCCGGGTCCGATCGCTCCGCTACCTGGCCGACAAGGCCAAGACCTCGGCCGCCATCAGCCGATTGGCCGTATGCAACGGTGCCGCCGTCGACATCGACCAGTTTCTGGCCATGCTCGAGGGGGTGCAGACCGAGCATCCGTTGGTGGTGACCGACCTCGGTCCGGTGGTGGGCACCCACACCGGTCCGGGCACCATCGGGATGTGCATGGTGATGGCGGACTGAAGCGGGTCGCAGGGGCCTGAACGCGACACGTTCCGGCAGGCCAACCGGCCCACCGGACTATCCTCGCGGCATGGATCCGAAGCCCGTCACACCCCCTTCCCGCCCGCCCGGCTCCGGGTCGCTCGGCGACCTACCCCACCGCGGCGCCGACTGGGTCGACACCGTGGTGGAGCTCCTGCGGGACAAGACCGTCCGTCCACTGACCCTGGCCACCAGGGCCGTGGTCTTCGGGATCATCATCTTCGCCGCGGCGGTGGTCACGGTCGTGCTCTTGTCGATCACCCTGATCCGGCTGCTCACGGTGTATGCCTTCGACGGTCGCGTCTGGCTCTCGGACCTGGTGGTGGGGGCCCTCTTCGTCATCGTCGGCATCGTGGCGTGGTCTCGCCGCTCCGATCCCAACGCCCCGATCGAGGACCCGGCGTGACCGAATCCCGCCAGGTGGTCATCGTCGGATCCGGGCCGGCCGGGCTGACGGCGGCGATCTACACCTCGAGAGCCGAACTCGCGCCCCTGGTCATCGAGGGTGAGCCCTCCTCGACCAGTGACCAGCCCGGCGGCCAGCTGATGCTCACCACCGAGGTGGAGAACTTTCCTGGCTTCGTCGACGGGATCATGGGGCCCGAGCTGATGCAGGCCTTCCGTGAGCAGGCAGCCCGGTTCGGCGCCGACTACGTCACGGCCAAGGCGTCCAAGGTCGATCTCTCGCACCGCCCGTTCGGGATCTGGGTCGGCGATCCCGACACCGCGGAACCCACCTACGCTGCCGATGCCCTGATCATCTCCACCGGGGCCCAGTCGCTCATGCTCAACCTGCCCAACGAGGAACGGCTTCTCGGGTACGGCGTCTCCACCTGCGCCACCTGTGACGGCTTCTTCTTCCGCGGGCGCGAGATCGCCGTGGTCGGCGGCGGCGACTCAGCCCTCGAGGAGGCGCTGTTCCTCACCCGATTCGCCGACAAGGTGACGGTCATCCACCGCCGCGGCGAGCTGCGGGCATCGAAGGTGATGCAGCAGCGGGCCTTCGCCCACGAGAAGATCGCCTTCCTGTGGAACACGTCGGTGATCGACGTGCTGGGCGAGAACACCGTGAGCGGCATCAGGGTGCGGAACAATCTGAGCGAGGTGGAGTCGGAGATCGCTCTCTCGGGGCTCTTCGTGGCCATCGGACACGAACCCAACACGGCACTGTTCAAGGGCCAGCTCGAGATGGAGGAGAGCGGCTACCTGCGGACCTTCGACGGCACCCGGACCAATGTCGACGGTGTGTTCGCCTGCGGCGACGTTCAGGACCACCGGTATCGCCAGGCCATTACCGCGGCCGGCTCGGGCTGTATGGCCGCCATAGACGTCGAGCGATGGCTCGAGGACCAGCAGGCCGGTACCCACTGACCCGCTGGGGCACCACTCCCCCGTCCCGGGGAATGACTTCGGTCCGCGGGTGGTTGACATAGCGTGTCCCACCGAGGGACGCGGCAGGGCCCACAGACGGGCAGGAGGAGCGCACCATCATGAGTGAGAAGATCACAACCCTGAGCGACGCTAGTTTTGACGAGCATGTCAAGTCCTCGGACGTTCCCGTGTTGGTGGACTTCTGGGCGGAGTGGTGTGGCCCGTGCAAGATGATCGCCCCGGTACTGGAGGAGATCGCCACCGAGCAGGCCGGGAAGCTCGAGGTGGCCAAGCTCAACATCGACGACAACCTGGACATCACCCGTCGGTTCGATGTGATGAGCATCCCGACACTGATCCTGTTCAAGGACGGCGAGCCCGCGGCCCGCATCGTCGGGGCCAAGGGCAAAGGACAGCTCCTCCAGGAGCTGTCGGCCCACCTGTAGCGGCGGGCCGGGGCCCGATCGGGCTCCCGGCGTCGGCTCACTCCGGTCCCCGGGGACAGGAGTGAGCGCAGATCCCCGGATCTGGTTGGAGTTCGGGCAACGGGGCGAGGCGGTGGCCGACGTACAGCGCCGGCTCGAGAACCTGGGGTTCACGACCGGGATCGACGCTGCCGGTGAGTTCGAGATCGGTACCCGGGCCGCAGTCGAGGCGTTCCAGTACCGCCGGGGCCTGCGGGTGGACGGTGTCTGCGGCCCGCAGACCTGGTCGGCTCTGGTCGAGGCCGGGCGGCTGCTCGGGGACCGGTTCCTCTACCGTCGGGTGCCCATGCTCCGGGGCGACGACGTCGCTGAGCTGCAGCAACGCCTGAGCGCGCTGGGCTTCGACACCGGCCGCGTGGACGGGATCTTCGGCGACATGACCTCTGCGGCACTGGGTGAGTTCCAGCGCAACGCCGGCCTTCCCGTCGACGGGATCGCCGGGGGGTCCACCGTGGCCGAGCTGCTCCGCTTCGGAACCCGCCACGACGACACCGAGTTGGTGACGTCGGTGCGGGACCGCGAGCGCCTGCGCCAGGGATCCCGTACGTTGGCCGGCCAGCGGGTGGCCATCGGCGAAGAGGGCGGCCTCGATGCCATCGTGGCGGCACTTCGCCGCCTGCTGGTCACCCACGGCGCCCTGGTGACCACCCATCACCACCCAGACGGTTCGATACAGGCATCGGAAGCCAACGCCGGTGGCGCCCAGGTCTACATCGGCCTCCGGCTCGACACCGGGGACGACCACTGCTCCACCGCGTACTACGCCGGGTACCGCTATTCCTCGCCCGGGGGTCGCCGTCTGGCCGAATTGCTGCAGCAGACGCTGACGACCTCGCTGGCCCTTCCGGACGACGGGAGCCGGGGCATGTCGCTCCCCGTGCTCCGCGAGACGCGGATGCCCGCCGTGATCTGCGAGATCAGCCCGGCCGCGGTCATGGTCGAACGGGCCGCCACCATCGCCCGAGCGGTGGTGGAAGCACTGGCCGAATGGGTCGGGACATCCTGGGACTGACGCTCCACCCGAGGGTCGGGCACTCGGGACCCGGCCGGTTCCAGTGCGTTCCCTGGACGTAATCCACAACTTCATGCACAGGTTGTGGATTACGCTCTACCGTGGGTTAAGGGATATAATACCACTCTCAGTAGTAATACTAAACAGAAGTCGTAGTTATGTCAAGTATTGACCACTCTGAGTGATAACCTACACTCAGGTGGCTTCGCTCCTGCCTACCATCAACTTGTAGATCCGCTCGAGATCCTCGAGGGTGGCGAACTCCACCACCACCTTGCCCCGCTTCGACGTGAGGTCGACCTTGACCCTCGTGTTGAGATGGCTGGAGAGCAGCTCCTCCAGTTCGAGGATTCCGGGGGGTGGTAGCCGTCTCGGCGGGACTCCGATCGACGGGCGAGGGCCGTCAGGCGCCTCTGTCCCGACACCATCGGGCACCGGGGCCGGCGGCTCGGTGTGGTTGTCTCCCCCACCGTTGTGCTCCCGGACCATGTCCTCGATGGCCCGCACGGTCAGACCTTCAGCCACCACCGCCTTGGCCAGCGTCTCCTGGAAACCCCGGTCCGGGGTGCCCAAGAGAGCGCGGGCATGCCCTGGACTGATCTGGCCCTCCGAAAGCAGACGTTGAACGCCGGCCGGAAGCTGCAACAGGCGAAGGATATTCGTCACCGCGGTACGGCTCTTGCCCACCCGCTTGGCCACCTGCTCATGGGTGTACCCGAACTCCTCGATGAGTTGCTGGTAGGCCGCGGCCTCCTCGAGCACGTTGAGATCCTGCCGGTGAAGATTCTCGACCAGAGCCTGCTCGAGGCTCTTGGTCTCGTCCGACGTCAGCACCAGCACGGGGATCGACTGAAGGCCGGCCCGGCGGGCTGCTCGCCATCGCCGCTCACCGGCGATGAGCTCGAAGTCGTCGGCCGCCTCTCCGCCGATCTGGCGGACCAGCACCGGCTGCAGGATCCCGAGTTCCTTGATGGACGCGGCCAACGACGACATGGTGTCCTCGTCGAAGTTCACCCGCGGCTGACGCGGATTCGGCTTGATGCTCCCGATCGGCACCTCTCGGAGGGCCGACGAACGATCGCCGGACACCTCGGTGGGAATCAGGGCGCTCAGACCCTTACCCAGTCCGCTACGACGCGCCACCGCTGACCTCCTTGGCTAATTCTCGATAAGCGATGGATCCGCGCGAGGCGGGATCGAACGCGGTGATTGGTTGACCGAACGACGGGGCCTCGGAGAGCCTGACGGTCCGAGGGATCACGTTCCGGCAGACCTTCGACCCGAAGTGGAGGCGAACCTCGCTGGCCACCTGATCCGAGAGCTTGGTCCGGGCGTCGTACATGGTGAGGACGATGGTGGAGATGTCCAACTTCGGGTTGAGATTGGAGGCCACCAGATGGACGTTGCGCATCAACTGGCTCAAACCCTCGAGGGCGTAGTACTCGCACTGGATCGGCACCAGCACCTCGTCCGCGGCCGCCAACGCGTTCACGGTGATCAACCCCAACGAAGGTGGGCAGTCGATGAGCACGTAGTCGAACTCGTTGATCACCGATTCGATCGATCGCTTCAGTTTCAGCTCTCGGCTGAATGCCGGGACCAGCTCGATTTCCGCCCCGGCCAGAGCGATGGTGGCCGGGGCCACGAAGAGGTTCTTCATGCTGGTGGGCTCGACGCAGTCCTCCAGCGACGAGTCCCGCATGAGCACGTCGTACATCGAGATCTCGAAGTTACGGGCGTCGATTCCGAGGCCGGTCGTGGCGTTGCCCTGGGGGTCCAGATCGATGACCAGGACCCGGAAGCCGAGCTCGGCCAGCGCTGCCCCGAGGTTCACCGAGGTGGTCGTCTTGCCCACGCCGCCCTTCTGATTGGCCACAGCCATCACGCGGGGGAGTGGGTTCGCCGCGCCAGCCTGGGCCTCATCATCCCCCTCGTCGGGTGAGGAGGTGGTCTTGTCGGAAGCCTCCGCCGAAAGGGGGGAGTCATCGGCATCTCCGACCACGGGGGAGGGATCATCGAGAGCATCGACCACTGTCTCCGGCGATGCCAGATCCGGCTCTTCCTTCGGGTCGAAGGCGTGGGCCTCTGACGCGACGGGGGAGACCGGGCTATCGCCGAATCGCTCGGACCGGGTGGTGGCCTCGGTGGCGACCTCAGAGGTTCGGTTGACGGTTGCGTTGGTCGGCGGAAGGACGTGGTCGAGCTCGGCGTGGGCGATGGCTACGTCGGAGATCGTCTCCTTCATTCCCCTCTGCGGCGCCGTCGAGCGGGGAGGCACCGGCCGGGAGGTCGAGGGTTCCGACACGGTCGACGCCACGGGCTCGACAGCGGGTGCGGCTGCAGGAGGGGGAGCGGGGACCACAGGTGGGGGAGTCTCGATGACGGTGACCGAACCGATGTCGCTCGTCGCATCCGATGGTTCGGGATCGGACTCCTGCGTGTCTTGAGGGGAGGATCTGTTTCGACCTCGACGACGACCGCGCATTATCGTCTCCTCGATGTACGTAGGTTCAAGGCACTCATCCTCCCCTGCACCGACGACCAGGTCAAGCATTTGACCGGAATGTTTCACGTGAAACCCGCGGTGCGAGCCACAAGGATGGCCAGCGGTTGGATCCCGAGGATCCAGAACTCGATCGGCCACCGGGCCGCCGCCGGCCGGCGGACGACTTCACCTCGGTTCGGTGTCTGCACGGATCGTATGCGGTCTCGGCCGGGGCCAGCAAACCCTCGCCCTCTGTTTCACGTGAAATCGGAGCCCAGGGGGGCCGGCACCGGTCCGATCGGGTCGGACAAGGCCGCCCATCAGGCCCTGAGGACCTCCCTTACGGCAGGAGGGGTCCCACGGGGCACGGGAGGGTCAGAACAACGGTCGCTTGGCCGGGATCCCCACCCGTCGAGGGTACCGATCGGGGGTGGCTCCGGACTTGACCAGCACCTGGTAGCCGAATCGGTCGCAGAATCGGACCCGGGCCGACGGGATGAGTCCGAGCTCGCTCAGTCCCTCCTCGGGCCACCGACTCCCTGCCTGCCCGCCGGGCGGCTCGGACACCACCATCACGCCACCGGGAGCCAGTAGCGGTGCTCCGCATTCGGCCGTGACCGCAGGCGGGCCGAATGACCGTGCCGTCACCACCTCGAAGCGCTCACGGTACCGCTCATCCCGGGCCAACTCTTCTGCCCGGCCCCGAACCACGGCCACCCCGGTCCAGCCTTCCCAGCCGCCGATCTCCTCGTTCAGGAAGTCGGTCCGCCGCTGGCTGGCGTCCATGAGGACCACTCGACAGCTGGGCCAACATGCGCCCATGACCAGACCGGGCGTCCCTCCCCCCGTTCCGAGGTCGGCGGCTGTGCCAGGCCATCCCCCGAGCTGGCGCTCGGTGGCGTACACGAACCCCAACGCATGGTCGATCTGGTCCCCGATCGGGGCATCACCTAGGAATCCCAGATCGGCGGCACGACGGAGGGTGGCCTCCGCCTCCGCGCCCACCAATGCCCGGAGGGCCGACAGGGAGTCGTCCGGCTCGCCCGCTTCTCTCAACGAGATGTCGAGACCGTAGCGCCCGGCCCGGAGGGATGACCGGACTGGACCATCGGATCCCGAGGGAACGCCCGCGTCCGGACCTCAACCCCGGCAGAGGAGAATCCGGCACCGACGCCCGTGATCGAAGCCCCGCCCTTTGTCACCGTCAGCTCGAAGGTTGGATGACCACGAATCTCGACGGCTCCACGCCGTCAGAACGGGTCTCGACTCCCTCGATCTCGTTGACGGTGTCGTGTACGACCTTCCGGTCGGCCGGCGACATCGGCTCGAGGGCTCGTTGCTCACCTGAACTCTTGACCTCTTCGACGATGCCTTCGGCAAACCGCCGGAGAGCGGCGGATCGCTTCTCTCGGTAGCCGCCCACATCGACCAGGATCCTGTCGGTCCGGACCTCGGACTGACGCTGAACGAACGTGCGGGTCAGATCTTGGATGGCCGAAAGGGTGGCGCCCCGCGGTCCCACCATCAGGCCGAGATCGTCCCCGTTGGCGGCGACCTGAACGGTGTCCTCGTCGAGGACGGCGAAGTCAACCTCGGCGTCGAGGCCGAACTCCCTCACCAGGCCGGCGACAAACTCGGTAGCCGCCTCACCTTGCTGCTCGAGGGTTAGTGACTCTTCCATGCTGTCCTCGCTATCTCCGGACTTTCGGCCGGATTCATTCATCTCGTGCTGCGCTGACTGACTGTTGTCGGATCGGCCGCTGCGAGGTCCCCGTTTCCTCCGGCTGCCCGACCCCGATCCCGACCCGGACTGACCCGAACGGACTTCTCCAGATCTGGATCCTTCTGCCGGGGTCGATCCGTTGGACCGCACGGCATCGTCGGCCACCACTTCGTCCCGGGCGGATCCCTCACGGGCTCCGTTGTCGGGGCGCCTCGATCCGCGTGACCGCTCCCCACCGCCCGATCGACCGTTGCCGCCCTTCCCCCCCGAGGATCCACCGTTCCGAGAGCGATCGCCGCCGCCCCGAGCCCTGTCCGAGCGCTGCCGGCGCCCGCGCTTCGGCGGGGGAGCAACCGGTCGGACCCGGGCCTGGACCCGGGCCTCGCCCCGCAGACGGCCGAACAGTCCGGCCTTGGGCTCACTCAGGACGACGAACTCGGCGTCGTCCTCGGTCACCCCGAGATGGTCGAGGGCGATCTCCTTGGCCTCGGACAGGGATTTACCACTGGCTTCCACCCACTCCACGCGCTATCGGTCCTTTCTCTCACGCTTGGCTTTCGAGCGCGGGTGTTCCTTGGGGGGTGGAGGCCCTTCGGCCGCGGGGACTTTTCCCCGTGATCCGTTGGTTCCGTTGCTGCCGTTGCTGCCGTTTCCCGACGCCTTGGCCGAGCTCCGTCGAGCGGCGCTGCCCCCGCTCGAATTCGGCTTCTTCCCATTCGACCCGTTCGACCCGGACGCTCGACTCTGACCGTCGGCGGCCTCGGCGGGCTTCCGCGCCGGCGTACCCGGCTTGCGGGCCTTGCCGTTGCCGTTCGCACCCCCGGTCCCTCCCGAGCGCGTCGCGGACTTCGCCGCCGCCGCACCGCCCGCCGATTTCGCCTTGGGTAGGGCCCGCTCGGTCCTGTCCACCACCGGCCCCTTCGGTTTCTTCTCCGTGGCCGTCGCGTCCACCGTCGGCGCCGTCGGAGGTCCTCCGACCATGCCCTTTCGGAAGAGGATCTCCTGTGTCACGATCCGGATGGCACTGGAAACAATGAAATAGACGTTTAGAATAGCCGCCACATTTAGGTAAATAAACCCGAAAATAAGTGGCATGTATTTCTGAAGCATCGCCGCCTGGGGATTGGCTTGAGCCGCACCATTGTTGCGAGCGTTCAGTCGCGACATCTGCAGATATTGCAGACCGACCGCGCCGGCCACCAGCAGCAAGTAGGGGATGGCGACCCAGAGTGAGCTGTGATGCGAGAGCAGCTTGTCCGAAAAGTCCATGCCGAAGGAGATGAGCTGGCCATGGGCTTGCACGATGTTGTGGTACATCTTCGAGTCGGTGGGGATGTACCGGGGCTCGGCCACCGGTGGAATCACCACCTTCAGCCCGTGCACGGTCTTCGTCGTCCCGCCGACGATGTTGGTCATTCCCCGAATGACGCTGTAGAGAATGAAGAATGCCGGCATCTGCAATAACATTGGTAGGCAGCCGGATGCAGGGTTTACTTTGTGCTCTTTATAGAGCTTCATCATTTCTTCGTTGAGCTGGGCCCGGTTCTCCGGGCCCTTGTACTTCTGCTGCAGCTTTTTCATCTCCGGACCCAGGGCCTGCATGGCGGCCATGTTCTTCGTGCTCTTGACGGTCAAGGGCGTCAGCAGAGCCATGATCACGATGGTCAGAAGGGCCACGTCGACGGGGTAATTGGGGACGATCGAGTAGAAGAACGCCAGCACGGCACCGACCGCGTCGAGCAACGGCTGGAAGATCTTGCCGATCGGGGTGGTCAGTGATGCGTACATGGGACCCTCCGGTCGGGGACGGGGTCGAAGCCGTGGCCGCCCCAGGGGTTGCACCGGGCCAGCCGCCGGGCGGAGATAGCACTACCGCGGAGCGCTCCATGGCACCGGATGGCCTCGGCCGCATACTCGGAACAAGACGGGACGAAGCGGCAGCCCGTGGGCCGACCGCTGCGGGCCAGTTGGTAGCCACGGATCAACGAGATCAGCGCACCAGCGACCCGGCCACGACGAACGGACGGGGCGTCCGGGGGGACGGACTCGGCCCCGGTGACGGGCTCATCGAGGAGAACGGCGCTCTGACCGGGGGTGCTCACTCCGGTGTCTCCACGGCGATCGTAGACATCGCTGCTCGGTCTCCAGCCTTCTCCAGCGCTCGGCTCATGGCCACTTTCAGTTCGTCGAATCCCAGCTCGGGGGCGCCGGTTCCGGCCCGTACCCCGTAGGCGCCAACCGGAAGGGACGGCGCAACCTCGGCCATGATCGACCGCAGCCTTCTGCGCAGGCGGTTCCTCACGACAGCACTTCCTACTTGGCGGCTGATGGCGTAGGCCACTTCGCTCCGTGACCAGGACTTTTGCACCGAGTACGTGACGGTGAGCGGCCCCGAACGGCCCCGAGCCGAACTCCGGCGGAGGGCCTCGAACGTCCGCCGCGACCGGACCGGTCCTACGCCGGGAGCCCTACGCCGGGAGCCGACAGGGGTGGCGGTCACACCGACAGTCGATGGCGTCCCTTCGCCCGGCGCGACCGGATCACCGCCCGGCCGGCCTTCGTCGACATCCGCTTGCGGAACCCGTGGGTCTTCGCCCGCTTGCGTACGTTGGGCTGATAGGTCCGTTTCATCCATCCACTTCCTTCCTCTCCCTGCGCCGGGAAAGCGGCGTCGCCTTCGGCAGGAGCCCGTTCACAGGGATCAAGGCATTCCCCTACATGCTAGGCGCGAATGTCCCTCTCGCTCTAGTCGTCACCCGGGAGGCACGCTCAGTGGTCACGGTGTACCGTTCCGAACACAGCAAGCGTCGTCGCCGGCCGGAGCGATCGACCACGGTAGACAGCTTGCCCGACGAACGACGCAGAAACGAGAACGAGCGGTGCCCCGCCGCCAGCGACACCGGGGCAGAGGCAGATCGGTGCTCGTCCACAGCTGTGGATATCTTTGTGGACCGATGGAATCGTCCAAGGGCGGAGGCCCATGTGAACGACACTGAAGAGCTGTGGATACTGTGCTCGGAAGCCTTGCGTGAGCAGGTCTCCGATGCCATCTGGCAGGCCTACCTGTCCGGGATCACGCCTGTCTCCATCGAAGAGGGCGGGATCGTGCTCGGTGTCCCCAACTCCCTCATCCGCGATCGTGTCGAATCCCGCTACCTCGGCCTCATCCAGGACACCGTGACCGGCACGGTGGGCCGTAGCCTGGTCGTACAGCTCGAGGTGGTGGTGCCCGAAGACGGTCCTGTCGAGGACTCGGCCACCGAAGGGCCGGTGAGCCTCAGCCAGCCCCTGGTCGAGCACGACTCCCTTCGCTCTTCTGGGTGGAGGGACACGTCCGCCCCCAAGGCCAACGGCCGGCCCGGCCACCTCGAATCCCCGGTGCTCGACCCCCGTTACACCTTCGACACCTTCGTCATCGCCTCTTCCAACCGCTTCGCCCATGCCGCAGCGCAATCGGTGGCCGAGTCACCGTCCCAGTCGTACAACCCGCTGTTCATCTACGGCGACGCCGGACTGGGCAAGACGCACCTCCTCCATGCCATCGGGAACTACGTGCTCGAGAATTTCACGGGACGCCACGTCCGCTATCTCACCACCGAGACCTACATGAACGAGTTCGTCGACGCCATCCGGACCAACACCACCACCGCGTTCAAACGCCGCTACCGCGAGTGCGATGTCCTGCTCATCGACGATGTCCAGTTCATGGAGCGGAAGGAGTCCCTGCAAGAGGAGTTCTTCCATACCTTCAACTCCCTCTACGGAGCCTCGAAGCAGATCGTGCTCACCTCCGATCGTCCGCCCAAGTCGATCGCCACGCTGGAGGATCGCCTCCGCAGCCGCTTCCTGTCCGGCCTGATCACCATCGTCCAGCCTCCCGACCTCGAGACCCGACTGGCCATTCTGCAGGCCAAGGCCGAGCACGAGCAGGTCGACGTGCCCGACGCCGTGCTCGAGTTCATCGCCACCCACGTGAAGGACAACATCCGTGAGCTGGAAGGGGCGCTGATCCGTGTCACCGCCTTCGCCAGCCTCTACCGCCAGCCGATGAGCAGGGAATTGGCCGAGCAGGTCCTGTCCGACATCGTCTCCGCCGACCAGCCGAGGAGGATCACCCCCCAGGTCATCCTCGACGCCACCTCGGAGACCTTCGGGTTCTCGGTCGAAGAGCTCTGCGGCCCGAACCGACGTCGGCCCCTGGTGACGGCCCGGCAGGTCAGCATGTATGTCTTCCGTGAGCTCACCGATTTCAGCTATCCGGCCATCGGCCGCGAGTTCGGGGGCCGCGACCACTCCACGGTCATGCACGCGGTGGAGAAGATCGCCGGGCTGATGAAGGAACGCCACCAGATCTACAACCAGGTCACCGATCTGATCGTCCGGATCAAGAGTGGAGCGTGACGTCACCCGGTGCGGTCCGCCCGGCCGACCCGGAGGCCGGCCGGGGCCTCAGGATCGAAGGCGACTCACCGGCGAACCGGGCTTCTATCCAGAGGTTGTGCACTATCTGTGGATATCTATCGTCTCCCCTGGGGCAATTCTGTGAACGGAGATGAACTTGTCCATAACCCGTCACGCGATGCACAGTTCCAACTCCCGCGCACGGCGAAACAGGGGATCGAGCGGGGGACGACCGTACCGTTGGTGAACTGGGCTGATGTACCGTTCTCCCCAATCCACAGGGCTTATTACCATCACTATCCAATTAGATCTATAAAGCAAAAGCGAGAAAGGACTCCCTGGTGAAGTTTCGATGCGAGCGTGACTCCCTGGTCGAAGTGCTCACCACCGCCGGGCGTGCCGTCAGTCCACGCACGTCGACGATGGCTCTGGGTGGGATTCGCATCGAAGCGTCGGGCAATCACCTCGCCGTGGTCGGCACGGATCTCGATTTGACCGTCCACGTCTCGACCGAAGCCATCGGGATCACCGACGGCGTGTGTGTGGCCCCGGCCAAGCTGTTGGCCGACATCGTCCGGTCGCTGGAGCCGGGGGCGGTGACCATCGAAGCGGAGGGCGAGAAGGTCGAGATCGGAGCGGCCCGCTCGCGGTTCAGTCTCCGGACCTTTCCGGTCGACGACTTTCCGTCGCTGCCCGAACCTCCCCAGCCGGCCACCTTCCTGCCGGCCGGAAGCTTGGCCAGTGCATTGCGTCAGGTGGTCCGGGCCGCGTCCAGTGACGATGCCCGGCCACTGCTGACCGGAGTCCTCATCGCCGCGGAGGGGAGCGGAGTGCGACTGGTCGCCACGGACTCCTACCGGCTGGCCATGCGCGACATCGATGGCAGCGACGCGTTGGCCGACAATTCGCAGATTCTCGTGCCGGCCCGAGCGTTGGCTGAGCTGCAGCGCCTCTCACTGCTGGGACAGACCGGCAAAGAGAGTGGTGGACCGGCCAACGAAGAAGGCGGTGAGGAGGGTACCGGCGCCACGGTCGGGCTCTCGGTGGGGGAGCACGACGTGACGTTCACCGCCGGCGGGGTCAACGTCAGTACCCGGCTACTCGACGGAAGCTATCCCGACTACCGCCAACTGATCCCGGCCGAGTATCCCAATCGGCTCCATGTGGGCAAGGACTCACTGCTCGACGCTCTGCGACGCGTGCGCCTCCTGGTTCGGGACAACACGACTCCGGTGCGGTTGTCGATGCGGCCGGGCGGTGTGGATCTCACCGTGGTCTCCCAGGAGGTGGGCGACGCCAGTGAGACGGTGGACGCCGACTTCGACGGAGTGGAACTGACCATCGCCTTCAACCCCACCTACCTCATCGACGGCGTTGAAGCGGTCACCGGTGACGAGGTCGTGCTCGAAACGGTGGACGCCACCAAGCCGGCCACGGTCCGGGCCGCGGAGGAAACCAATTTCCACTACCTCTTGATGCCCGTCCGGGTCTCGTAGCGACCGGTCGGTTCCGACGGCGCCGTGCAGCTGGTCTCGTTGACGATCACCGACTTCCGTAACATCGGTGACATGACCATCGAGCCGGACCCGGAGGGGACCACGGTGATCACCGGCCTCAACGGCGCAGGAAAGTCCAGCGTGCTGGAGGCGATCGGGTATCTGTCCACCCTGGAGTCGTTCCGGGGATCACCTCGCCAGTCCCTGGTGCGACAAGGAGCGGAACAGGCCATTCTCCGGGCCGAGACGCGCTCGGACGACCGCCTCATGACCATCGAGGCCGAACTCTCGGTCTCGGGTCGGTCGCGGACCCTGGTCAACCGCCAGACCGTCCGCCGGCGCGGCGACCTGCACGAGGCTCTCCGGACGACGATGTTCTCGCCCGAGGACATCGGGGTGGTCCGGGCCGGACCGGCCGAGCGGCGTCATTTCCTCGATCAGACACTGGCCGTCGTGGACCCGAAGGCTGCCCGGTCGGTGGAGGAGGTGGACAAGATCCTCCGTCAACGCTCAGCCCTGTTGCGGACGGCCGGACGACGACTCTCCGCCGAGGTGGCCGACACCCTGGACGTCTGGGATTCCCGTCTCGATACAGCCGGGACCGCATTGGTGGAGGCCCGTGAGGCATTGGTTGCCGACCTGGCCCCGATTGCCGGCGATCACTACTCGCGCCTGGCCGGCCGGTCTACGACCGTGGGCCTCGAGTACCAGCGCTCGTGGGCGGGGCCGCTCGTGGATGCCTTGGCCGAGGTCCGGACCAAAGACGTCGAGCGCGGGATCTCGTCGATCGGCCCCCACCGGGACGAACTGCTCCTCACGATCGGGGAGCTTCCGGGCCGGACCCAGGCCTCCCAAGGGGAGCAACGCACTCTGGCCCTCGCCCTCCAGTTGGCGGTCCACCAACTGGCCACCGAGCGCCTGGGCTCGTCGCCGGTGCTCCTCCTCGACGACGTGTTCTCCGAGCTCGACCCGTTCCGGTCCCGGGCCCTGTTGGCCGGCCTGCCCCCGGGGCAGGCCCTGCTGACGACCGCCCTACCGGCTCCTGTCGAGGTCGAGTCGGCCCGGATCTACGCCATGGAGGCCGGCGGGCACGTGTCCGTGGTGGCTTCGCCCGGTCCGAACTAGTGGCTGGGGACCCCCGACGGCAGGATCACGGGCCGAGGCCAATCGACGCCTCGCTAGAGGCCGTCTCGGAGAAGTTGGGGATGGCCGACGGACGCGGGGTCGGCCGGTTGTTCTCCCGGTGGCCCGAGATCGTGGGGCCGGCTCTGGCCGAGCACGTCCAGCCCGTCCGGCTCGATACACAATCCCTGGTGGTGATGGTCGAGCACCCGGCCTGGGCCACCCAGGTGCGGCGGCTCGGTGACGCACTCCTCGACCGTGTGGCCGAGGAGTGCGCCGTGCCCCGGCCCGGCCGGGTGGAGGTCAGGGTCCACCGGTAATCGGAGGTGCGTCCCCGGCGACCATCGGTCAGACAGGGCACCCCTGAGAGGTACACTGGGACCTTGGAATCGGGGGACCCCGACCGTCTCCGGAATGCGCTGGACGCACCGACGACGGCACCGTCCCGCTGGTTCCCGATCAGTCACTCGATGTTGGAAAGGGCGCGCCCGTGGCGCTGAAAAAAGAGGACGGCGGAGGCGAGGAAGTAGCCACCTACGACGCTGGGGACATCACCGTGCTGGAGGGTCTCGACCCGGTACGGAAACGCCCAGGGATGTACATCGGGTCAACAGGACCCACTGGCCTCCATCACCTCGTGTGGGAGGTCGTCGACAACGCGGTGGACGAGGCCATGGCCGGTTTCTGCACGCAGATCGACGTGACCCTGCTGGCCGACGGTGGAGTGCGTGTGGCCGACAATGGACGCGGCATCCCCACCGGGCCGATGAAGGAACACAAGGGTAAGTCGGCGGCGGAAGTGGTCCTGACCACGCTCCACGCCGGCGGGAAATTCGGCGAGGGCGGCGGCTACAAGGTATCGGGTGGCCTCCATGGCGTCGGGATCTCGGTGGTCAACGCCCTGGCCACCCGGCTGGTGCTCGAAATCGACCGCGACGGGGACCACCACGTCCTCGAGTTCAAAGACGGTGGCAAGCCCCTGGGCAAGCTGGCGGTCACCGGCCGGGCGCCGCGCGGCCGGACCGGGACCACGGTGAGTTTCTGGCCGGACCCGAGCATCTTCGAGGAAGTGGAGTTCCGGGCCCAGACGGTGATGGAGCGCCTGCAGGTGATGGCGTTCCTCAACAAGGGTCTCGAGATCCGATTCGTGGACGAGCGCCCCGACGGCAAGGCGTCACAGAACTTCAAGTACAAGGACGGCATCGTCGACTACGTCCGTCATCTGAACGCCTCCAAGGAGGCGCTGTTCCGCAAGGTCTCCTCGCTCGAACAGAGCGAGGAGACCATGGAGGTCGAACTGGCGCTCCAGTGGAACACCGGGTTCTACGAGAGCATCCACTCCTTCGCCAACGGGATCTCCACCATCGACGGGGGCATGCACGAGGAGGGCTTCAAGAAATCGTTGACCAACGTGGCCAACAAGTACGCCCGGGCCAAGGGCGTGTTGAAGGAGAAGGACGAGAACCTGCGGGGCGAGGACATCCGCGAGGGACTCACCGCCATCATCTCGGTCCGGCTCCAAGATCCGCAGTTCGAAGGGCAGACCAAGGCCAAGCTCGGGAACGTTCCGGTCCGTTCCCTGGTGGAGCGGGCGACCAACGAGAAGCTGGCCGAGTGGTTCGAGGAGAACCCCCGCGAGGCCGGCCAGATCGTGCAGAAGAGCATGTCGGCGGCCCGGGCCCGGGTGGCGGCCCAGTCGGCCCGCGACCTGACCCGGAGAAAGTCCTCGCTCGACGGAGCGGGCCTGCCCGGAAAGCTGGTGGACTGCTCGTCCCGCGACCCTCGCGAGAGCGAACTGTTCATCGTGGAAGGGAACTCGGCCGGAGGGTCGGCCAAGGACGCCCGCAATCCCCGGACCCAGGCCATCCTGCCCATCCGGGGCAAGATCCTCAACGTCGAGCGGGCCCGGATCGACAAGATGCTGAAGAACACGGAGATCCAGGCGCTCATCGCGGCCATCGGAGCAGGACTGGCCGAAGACTTCGACGTCACCAAGGCCCGCTATCACAAGATCATCATCCTGGCCGACGCCGACGTCGACGGGTCGCACATCCGCACGCTCCTGCTCACCTTCTTCTTCCGTCAGATGAAGCCACTGGTCGAGGGAGGATTCGTCTACGTGGCCCAGCCGCCGCTGTACTCGACCGAGGTGGGCAAGGAGAAGGTGTACCTCAAAGACGACGCGGCCCGGGCCGCCTTTCTCGAGGAACACCCCACGCACGCCAAGGAGTTCCAGCGCCTGAAGGGCCTCGGCGAGATGGACTACGCCGAGCTGCGGGAGACCACCATGGACCCGGGGCAGCGTTCGCTCCTGCAGATCGCCGTGGAGCAGGCGGCCATCGCCGACGAGGTGTGCTCGGTGCTGATGGGCGAGGACGTGGATCTACGTCGCACGTTCATCCAGACCAACGCCAAGGACGTGCGATTCCTCGACATCTGAGAGTCATCGGGAGCACCGACCACGATGTGGTCTGGGATTCCCCGAGTTCAGCGACAAAGGTAGGAAGACGGCATGCCAGGAAGTGACGATGACGGTCGGGGGATAGGCACCGACGCGGACACCTCGGGGTTCATCGAGCCCATCGAGATCCAAGAGGAGATGGAACGCTCCTTCCTCGAGTACTCGATGTCGGTCATCGTGTCCCGGGCCCTCCCCGACGTTCGGGACGGCCTCAAGCCGGTCCATCGGCGGATCCTGTACTCGATGTACGACCAACGCCTCCTACCGGACCGGCCCCGCAACAAGTGCGCCAAGGTGGTCGGCGACGTGATGGGCTCGTACCACCCGCACGGCGATCAGTCGATCTACGAGGCGCTGGCCCGTATGGTCCAGGAATTCTCCATGCGCCATCCGCTGGTCGACGGCCACGGCAACTTCGGTGGCACCGGACCGGACGAGGGTCCGGCCGCCATGCGTTACACCGAGTGCCGCCTGGGCTCGTTGGCCCTCGAGCTGATGAGCGGCATCGACCAGGAGACCGTCGACTTCACCCCGAACTACGACGCCACGGCCGAGGAACCGACGGTGCTGCCGGCCCGGTTCCCGAACATCTTGGTCAACGGGTCACAAGGCATCGCCGTCGGCATGGCCACGAACATCCCGCCCCACAACCTGGGCGAGGTCATCGACGCCACGGTGCACCTCCTCGAGCACCCAGACGCCACGCCGGACGACCTGATGGAGTTCGTGAAGGGCCCCGACTTTCCCACCGGGGCGCTCATCCTCGGTCGTCAGGGGATTCTCGACGCCCTGCGCACCGGCAAGGGGTCGATCAAGCTGAGGGCGGTGGCGGAGATCGACGAGGGTCGCGACGGGGCCACTCGCATCGTGGTGTCGGAGATGCCCTATCAGACGTCGGTGGCGACGGTGGAGAAGAAGATCTCCGAACTGGTGCGCAACGGCGACATCGACGGGATCGCCGAGGCCCAGGACGACTCGTCGGGTGGGAAGACCAGGCTGGTCATCCGGCTCAAGCGGGACGCCAACGCCAACGTGGTGCTGAACAACCTGTTCAAGCAGACGCCGCTGCAGACCTCCTTCAGTGTCAACGCCGTCGCCCTGGTCGACGGGGTGCCCCGGACGCTCAATCTGGCGCAGATGCTGACGCACTATGTCGCCCACCAGATCGACGTGGTCACCCGGCGCTCGCAGTTCTTGTTGGACAAGGCGCGTGCACGTGCCCACGTGGTCGAGGGTCTGTTGAAGGCCATCGACATGCTGGACGCGGTCATCGCCGCCATCCGGGGATCCGATGACCGACCGGCGGCACTCGAGGCCCTGCGGGCCACGCCGTTCGACTTCTCCGAAGAGCAGGCCAACCACATCCTCGACATGACCCTGTCGCGTCTCACCCGTCTGGGCCGCACCAACCTCGAAGAGGAGATGGCCAAGCTGCTGGAGGAGATCGCCGAGCTCGAGTCGATCCTGAACGACCCGGCCAAGCTGCGCTCTGTGATCGCTTCGGAGATGGGGGAGATACGGGAGAAGTTCGCCGACGACCGTCGTACTCGGATCACCCACGACCCCGGGGACATGAACGTGGAGGATCTGGTCGACGACGAGGAGTTGGTTGTCACCATGAGTCGGGCCGGCTACATCAAGTCGGTTTCGGCCGATGCCTTCCGGACCCAGGGGCGCGGAGGTCGGGGTGTGCAGGGAGCCAAGCTCAAAGAGGAGGACCTCATCGACGATGTGGTCCACACGTCTGCTCATGCCCACTTGCTCCTCTTCTCAAACCGGGGGCGCGTGTTCCGGCTCCGGGCGCTCGAGATCCCGATGAAGGAACGGACCGCACGTGGCACGGCGATCGTGAACCTCCTCCCCCTGTCGCCCAACGAGAGCATCCAGGCCATCATCGGCACTCGGGACTTCTCGGCCGACAACTTCCTGGTGTTCTCCACCAAGTTGGGGCAGATCAAGAAGACCGCCTTCAGCGAGTACGACAAGTCCCGACGGGAGGGCTTCATCGCCATCAACCTGCGGGAGGGGGACGAACTGGTTCGGGTGGTGGAGACGCACGGTGACGACGACGTGTTCCTCGTCACGCAGTCGGGAATGACCATCCGGTTCTCCGAGCAGGACGTCAGGGCCATGGGGCGCGATGCGGCCGGGGTGCGCGGGGTCCGGTTGAAGGCCGGCGACGAAGTGGTGTCCTGCGACATCGCCCGCGATGAGGCCGACATCCTGTTGGTCACCGATGCCGGCTACGGGAAGCGGACCAAAGTCGAGCGCTTCAATCGGCAGGCCCGCGGCGGCCAGGGCGTGCGGGGTATCCGACTCACGGCCAAGCGTGGCAAGGTGGTGGCGGCCTTCATGGCCGGGTTGGAGGACGAGATCCTCCTCATCTCGACCACCGGCGTGGTCATTCGGACGGCGGTGCGGGAGATCGCTTCCCAGGGTCGGGACGCCACCGGTGTGCGGGTCATGAACCTCGATGAAGGCGATGCGGTGGCGGCCGTGGCCGCGGTGGCCGGCGAGGTGGCCGAAGAAGGGTAGGCCGTGGTGTCCTCCAGGGTCCGATCGCCGTCGCCGGACTCACCGAGGGGTTGGTGTAGCGTCGTGCACCGGTTTCGGGGCTATAGCTCAGTCGGTTAGAGCGCAGCACTGATAATGCTGAGGTCGCTGGTTCGATTCCAGCTAGCCCCACCACAAGTTCTCCCTGGTAAGACCTTGGTGAGCCGGCTCATCGGAGGCGGCCTCTCGTCAGGGTGCGACCTGCTCCCGTTCGCCCTGTGGTGGGCCTAGACACCGGATTGAACGGAGATCCGGCCGGTGGAGGCGGCCTGGCGGAGTGCCTCGTAGTCCCGTTCGTTCTGATCGGCGTAGGTTGAGGCGAACTCGGCCAGGGCCCGCTCGAAGCTGGTGCCGTTGCCGAGGTAGCTGGCGATGGCGATGGGATCGCCGGAGCGGGCATGGGCTCGAGCCAGCGCCTGCGAGCACACCGAGACGTACTTGGTCAGGCCGAGCGGGATCGCCCCTTCGATGTCGTAGCTCCCCTTCCAGTCCCGGAGCTGGCGGAGGTAGTAGTCGCGCGTTATGCCGTCTGGCCCTTTCACCTGCTCGTAGCCGAGGAAGATATCGCTGGCCGCTTGCATGAGGTGCTGGCCGGCGACCACCCTGGCCCCGTGGTTGGCGAACCCGCTCTTGCCGGCGAACTCCTCGAGGACGGAAGCTTCCGCCTCTTTGGCCTGCAAGAACAGAGGGTCGCCGTTGTCCTTGCCCACCATGAGCAGGATCCATGCCCGTGTACCCACACTGCCCACACCGACCACCTTTCGGGCGATCTGGACGAAGTGGAACTGTTCGAGCAGGTGACGGCGATCGGTCTGGAGGCTGTGCCGGTAACCACGGATGAGTTGATGAAACGTGTCGCGGAGCTCATCGCTCACCTCGGCAGAGAAGATCTCCTCGGTCGGGACGACCAGTGGCGGGTCGCTCACGATCCGGAGCTCACCGTCCACAACCGTGGCCAGCTTGCCGAGGGCCTGCAGGCTGTCGCGGGTGCGGGCCTTGGAGACCACGCTGGCCGTTCGTGTGGCCATGTGCTTGTCGGCCTTCGACCCGGTCCTGGCTGCTGTGGACCGGAGTTCCGCGAGGAGGTCGGCAACATCGATGCGGGAGTACCAGATGTCCATCGTGGAGAGGCCGGCCAGGCGGGCCATCTCGGCCCGGTAGGTGGACCCGACGGCGAGGGCGGCTGTCGTAGCCTCCTGTTCGGTGAACTCGCGGTAACGGGCGGCGATCACCACGCTGGCCGCCAGGCGCTTGAGGTCCCACTCCCAGGGTCCGGGCAGGGTCTCGTCGAAGTCGTTGACGTCGAACATCAACGTGCGCTCGGGTGAGGCGAAGAGTCCGAAGTTGGACAGGTGGGCATCCCCACACACCTGGGTCCGCAGTCCGGAGCTGGGTGTGGCGGCCAGGTCAGAGGCCATGACCAGGGCCGCCCCCCGGAAGAAGGTGAACGGCGAGACCAGCATCCGCCCGTAGCGGATGGGGACCAGCTCGGGAACCCTTGAGGTGGCCTGACGCTCCAGGAGGGCGACCGGGTCCGGTCGATCGCCAGCGGTCCGGAAGTCGGCATGGGACGAACGGGGGGCGAGGGCCCTGGCGTCCTTGCCCGCCTTCACCCGCTCCTCGGTCGTCAGATGGGCAACAGCCCCTGGTCTACTTCCCGCGGCAAGATGCTCAGCCATGACTCCCCCTATCGCACTTCACTTGTTGGACCGGACTTGGCCGTCGCGACGGCACAAGCCGGGGCTGCTGGTGACACCCCTGGTGGGACCCTAAGCCACAATCACGTCGACAAAGATGGTCAGTAGTGGATAGGTGTAGGCAAGCATGAAGGTCCTCCCGCTCCGGTGTGACCACGCCGAATTGACGCCGCATTCAGCCTGCTCCGAGTCGCCGTCCGGACACAGGGCCAAAAGTCACTTGGTTCCCAGGCGTCCGAGCTACCCAGGTCAAGGCAGTGCTCGGCGCGCCGATCCGGATGTGAGCTTCGACCCTGAGCAGACGATCGTTGCGGTCGTAGGGTGGCGGTGTGGGAGCGGGTCGAGCGGACCCAGATCAAGAACGGAGTTGCAACATGGCCAAGGCAGACGCAGTGTTCATTACGTAGGCACCTACCCAAGTGAGGATTCGGCCCGAGCCGACTACGAGGTCGTCAAGGAGCTCCACGCCGTTGGAGCGGTCGGTACCTACGACGCCGGGGTCGTCACCAAGGATCCCGATGGCAAGGTCCACGTCAACAAGGACGAGACGGCCACCCGACACGGAGCCTGGGGCGGGGTCGCTTTGGGGGCGGTGGTCGGCATCTTGTTCCCGCCGGCGATCATCGGCGCTGCTGTCGTCGGTGGAGCAGTCGGCGGAGTGAGCGGCCGCCTGTGGAAGGGGATGTCGCGATCCGATGTGAAGGAGTTCGGTGACCTCATCGACGCTGGAGAGGCCGCGCTCGTCATCGTCGGTGAGAGCACCATCGAGGACGCCGTCAACAAGGCTGAACTGAAGGCCGACAAGCACGCGGCCAAGGAGCTCGACGTGAGTGCCAAGGACCTCGGCAAAGCCATTGAGGAGACGGCCAAGGACGTCAGCTGACTGAACGGCCGGCGAGGCTGGGCGGACAGCGCCGGGGGTATGGTCGGGCACTCAGGGTCGTACGGGTACTCCGTCCGGCATCGTGGTCGGGTCACGCACTGTAGGTTTCAGCCATCGCGAACACCAGTCGTCGGCACCGTCCGGCTGAGACAACAGGAGAATGGTGAGTACCAAGGCGGCGAAGAAGAGCTCTCTGGCACTCGTCGCATTGGCGACTGCGCAGTTCCTCATGGTGCTGGACCAGTCGGTGATGAACGTCTCGATCAGCTCGCTGGTCCACGACTTCCACACCACCGTCACGACGATCCAGGCGGTCATCACCCTCTACTGCCTGGTCATGGCCATGCTGATCATGACCGGCGCCAAGATCGGCGACATCATCGGGCGGCGCAAGGCGTTCGTCATCGGGCTGATCATCTACGCCTGCGGATCAGCCCTGACCGCCGCTTCCCAGACGGTGTTCCAGCTGGCCCTCGGTTGGTCGGTGCTCGAGGGGATCGGGGCGGGACTCGTCTTCCCGGCCCTGGCCGCGTTGATCGCAGGCAACTTCGAGGGACCCAGCCGCAAGGCGGCCTATGCGGTCATTGGGGGCGTCGCTGGTGCGGGAATCGCCGTCGGGCCCATCGTCGGCGGATGGGCGACGACTGTGCTGACGTGGCGGGTGGTGTTCGTCGGCGAGGTCTTCATCGCCGCCTTCATCCTGATCATGACCCGCAAGGTCAACGACGCGCCGGCCCCGACGCCTCGCCCGAAGCTCGACATCGTAGGCTCGGTGCTTTCCGCCACCGGTCTCGGGGTCTTCGTCTACGGGGTCCTGGAGTCGAGCACCTGGGGGTGGGTGAAACCCAAGAACTCCCCCGTGACCATCTTCGGCTTCTCCCTAACGCTCTTCGTCCTGGCCGCCGGCGGGGTGCTCATCTGGGGATTCGTGACCTGGCAGCGCCACCGCGAGGAGACCGGCCGAGATCCGCTCGTCCATCTCTCCCTGGCCCGCATCCCCCCGGTCCGATCCGGGCTCATCGGGATGTTCAGCCAGAACCTGGTGCTCATGGGGATCTTCTTCGTCGTCCCCCTCTATCTCCAGCTGGTGCTTGGGCTGAGTGCTCTCGAAACCGGGATCAAGATGCTCCCGATCTCGATCACCATGTTCGCCACCGCCGCGGTCGGCGCACGGCTGTCGAACCGATTCGCGGTGCGGGCCATCGTTCAAACCGGCCTGATCGTGACCCTGGTGGGTGCGCTCATCCTGCTCTCGACGATCAAGCCCACCCTCTCCAACGCCGGGTTCGCCATCGGCATGGCCGTACTGGGTATCGGGATGGGCCTGATGATCTCCCAACTGGGTAACGTCGTCCAGTCCTCGGTCGACGAGTCGGGCCGGAGTGAGGCCGGTGGGTTGCAGTACACAGGACAGCAGCTCGGATCTTCGCTGGGCGTCGCGCTGATCGGAGCAATTGTGCTGATCGGACTGACCAGCACGTTCATCTCCAATGTCCAGCACGACTCTCGGATCAGCTCCGAAGTCTCCGCCCAGGTCGGTATGGCGGCGGGCTCGAATACCAACTTCGTCGCCTCGACCCAGATCGAAGTTGCCGCACAGAAGGCCGGTCTGGACAAACCGACGACTGCAGCGCTGGTCGAGGACTACGAGTCGGCGCAGCTCCGGTCGCTCAAGGCCGGACTTCTGGCCGCTGCGCTCCTTGCCCTCATCTCCCTTGCGTTCACGAGGGAGCTCCCTCACGAACGACCAGCCCCTCAGAAAGAGGCCGGCGCAGACTCCGTCTCCAACTGAACCGAGCCGAGCAGAAGTGCAAACCCGATCGATGCGGCGAGAAATCTCGGGAGCCCGTCGCCTCAGGACTCACTGGAGTGTGGCGTAGACCTTTCGTGTTACGTAGCCCATGGACCGACGCCGCCGATGCGCTCGACGGTGTAGCGCACGACATAGCCGGGGTTGTTCGGCGAGGGGAACTCGGTGTCGGGGGATACATAGACTTTGGCCAGACGGTTGAGCAGATCCCACGCCTGATCGCTCGGCTCGACGACGGCGTGTGCCTGCAACACCGCGTACTCACTCAAGAAGGTGCCGGGCACCCGCGGTGCGTCGAAGGAGAGAACGACTCGCGGATCCCGCTCGATGTTGCGCAATTTCACCCGCCTCGCCATATGACCGCTGACAAGATCATCGCCGTCCAACCCGATCCAGATGACGGTCACCTGTGGGCTCCCGTCCGGGTTGATCGTGCTCAGGTGGGCCAAGGGCCCAGAGGCAATGAGATCCCGAAGCTCGCGTGGTACATCACTCAATGTTCGGTAACTCCCGTCATGAGGCCCATGGTAGTGATCATCCCGCGGCGGCGAACCCTGCTGCGTGCATGAGACACCCCGCGGCTAGAGATCCGGTGGTGGCCACGGCGGCCATCAGGACTCGGAAAGGGGTCGGACCATGGAGATCAACCTCGAGTGGGACCCCCTCGTGACGGGGAACCTTTTGGAGGAGACGTTGTGTCGACTGGCCAGGATGGCCCAGCCGGAGCTCGATCTGCTGTCGATGGCCAGCAGGGGAAAGGAGCCTGCCGCCATCGCGCCCCACCTCGCCGAGGTCCTGCACGACCACGGTCTGTGCAGCGACGACGAGACTGTCGGACGCTGGGCCTCCGCCGTGAGCCAGGGTTGCTGGCTGGTCGTTCCCCACCCGGCGAGCGGTCCCGACTTTCTCCGGACGAAGCATCTGAATTGACTCGGTCGGTGTCATCGACCACGGCGCCGTTGCAACGCCGGCGGCCGCCGTGCAAGCCTTCGGTGGTGGACACCCGTCGGCAGCCGGCTCCTGTGACGAGTGAACCATCCGGGGTGACCGGCGTGGCCGGGCTGTTGGCCCTGTACGAGACGGGTGGCGATCGCACCTATGGCGAGCACGTCACCATCACCTCCCATTCACTGCAGTGCGCCGCGCTGGCCCGGTCCGACGGCGCCGGCGACGCGCTCGTCGCCTCCGCCCTCCTTCACGACATCGGACATCTGATCGCCGACCAGCAGGACGACACCGGCTTCCGCCCCGACGTGGACGACGACCACCACGAGTCGGTCGGCGCCGGCGTACTCGCCACCGTCCTCGGCCCGGTGGTGGCCCGACCGGTCGCTCTCCACGTGCAGGCCAAGCGTTGGCGTTGCACCGTCGAACCCTCGTACCTCGACGCCCTGTCCGATCTGTCCGCTGCCAGCCTCAAGGCCCAAGGGGGGCTGCTCGACCGCCAAGAACGGCGCCGGTTCGAGACGCACCCCGGGTTCACCGAGGCCGTGGCGCTGCGCCAGTGGGACGACCGGGCGAAGATCGTCGACCTCTCGGTCCCACCGCTGGGCACCTATCAGGACCTGCTCGAACGTCTGGTCGGGAGGTGATTCCATCGTGGCCGGTGGACAAGACCTGCTGATCAGGCCGGTCCCGCCGCCATCCCGGTCGCCCGTCCACCGGGGCCCGGAGGGCCCGGCCCGACCGGACGCCGCCTCCCGTCGGGTGCGTCGCAACCGCGGGGTGGCGCTGGCCATCGTGGTGGCACTCCTGGCCCTGAGCCTGTGGCTGATCTTCGGCGGCGGCCATGCCTCCACCGCGCCACCCGCCCACCACGGGCCCAACCATCCGGTGCCCGTAACCGGAAAGGCGAATCCGCGTCTCGACCCCGAGTGGGAGGGCGACGGAAAGCCGGTGACCATGGCCTTCGGCGGCGACGTGAACTTCCCGTCGGGCAGCACGCTGGGCGATCGCCTGGCCGCCGATCCGGCCACGGCCATGGGGACGGGCGCCTCGGAGCTGCTGGCCGGGGTGAACCTGAGCATGGTCAATCTCGAGACGGCACTGACCAACGGCACCTGCCCGGACCCGCAGCCCAAGACCTACGACTTCTACGCCCCGTCCAGCGCCGTCACGGCTCTGCGGTCGACCGGTGTCACCCTGACCACCGAGGCCAACAACCACGGCGAGGACTGCGGTCAACCTGGCCTCCAGATGGCACTGTCAGCCCGTGTCCAGACCGGGTATCCGGTCCTCGGCATCGGGCAGAACGCGGCCCAGGCCTTCACCCCGTACCAGACGACCATCGACGGGGAGCACATCGGCATCATCGCCGCCACCCAGGTGATCGACTCCGACCTCCAGACGGCGTGGACGGCCACCACCACCCAGCCCGGACTGGCCTCGGCCTACGACGTGGCCGACCTGGTCTCGACGGTCGAGGCGGCGCGGCGGATCGACGACACCGTCATCGTGTTCCTCCACTGGGGGGTGGAGCTCGACGCCTGTCCTGATCCGTTGCAGGAGCCGCTGGCCAACGAGCTGGTGCGGGCCGGCGCCGACATCATCATCGGCAGCCACGCCCACGTGCTCCTCGGGGGTGGCTACCTCGGTTCGGCCTACGTGGACTACGGACTGGGCAATTTCGCCTTCTACAACACTCCGGCCCCTACCGATCAGAGCGGCTCGTTGGTCGTCACCGCCACCGGACGCCACGTCGACAGTGTGACCTGGCGCCCGGCGCTCATCGAAGACGAGGTGCCGGCTCCGTTGAGCGGTGCCGCCGCCGCCCAGGCCCTTCAGAGCTGGGCCGGAGCCCGAACGTGCACCGATCTGTCACCTACTCCGGCCGCGTCGCTCGCCACCCGCACGACCGAGACGTCACCGGCGCCGGCGCCGGTGGCCCAGCAGCTGTCCGATGACAGCTGATCGCTCGGACCGGAGCCCGATCGGCGCCGCCTAAAGCGCCAAGGCCGGGGTGTCGATAATCCGGGTATGACTGAGACCGGGTTCGACGGCGGCCACAGCGATGTGCCTGTCATCGACCAACGGAGCCTGATACGGCTTCTCGACGAGCTCCCCGATGCGGTCATCGTCATCAACGCCCAGGGCACCGTACAGTGGGCCAACCGCACGGCCGAGGCCATGTTCGGACGCCCGCTCGCCGAGGCCGTCGGCGTGACGGGTCTCGACCTCGTCCACCCCGACGATCTGGAGATGGTGTTCCTCTCGCTCTCGAGCATCCAGGGGAAGAACATCGGGTCACCGATCGAGATCCGGCTCAAGACGCCGACGGGGTGGCGCCTGGTGGAGCTCGTCGGCTCCCCGGTGGGGTGGTTCCAGTCCGGCGCCATCCTGTTGACCCTCCGGGACCTCACACAGCGCCGACGGTACGAGATCGTGCACGATCACGACGCCCGCCTGCGTTCACTGGTCCAGAATTCCGCCGCCATCACCATGCTGGTCTCGCCCGATGGGTGCGTCCAGTCCGTCTCGGGTGCGCTCACCCGGGTCCTGGGTCAGGACCCCGAGATCGTCGAGGGGCAGCCCTTGGCCGACCTGGTGGCCGAGGACGATCGCCCGGCCCTCGATGCCGTGTTCGAGCGGGCGTCGCGTGGAGCATCGGTGGCCGGCCCGGTCAAGGTCCTGCTCTCGCTCATCCGCCACGGCAACCTCGGGACCCTCCCGTTCGAACTGGCCATCGTCAATCTGATCGACGACCCCACCGTCGGGGGCTATGTCGTCACCGGCCACGACGTCTCCGATCAGCAGCTGGCCGACCTCCAACTGCGCAAGGCGCTCTCTTTGGTGCAGGCCACCCTCGACGCCACCGCCGATGGGATCATGGTGGTCGACAACGCCGATCAGATCGTGAGCTCCAACCGGCGCCTCTACGAGATGTGGGGGGTGCCGGACGCCGTCCTCGACTCCGGTAACCGCAGGACGATCACCGAGTACATCCGCGAACAGATGGAACATCCGGAACAGTGCGTGGACCGGGTGGAGCGGGCCCAGGAAGACCCCGAGTCGGAGAGTGCCGACCTCCTCCACTTCAAGGACGGCAGGGTCTTCGAGCGAATCTCGAAACCGCAGCGGATCGACGGCGAGGTGGTCGGACGGGTGTGGAGCTTCCGCGACATCACCGACCGGACGCAGCTCGAGGAGCAGCTCTCCCATCAAGCCGTACACGATTTCCTGACCGGACTGCCCAATCGGGTGTTGTTCCAGGATCGACTGCAGCACGGCGTGTCGCGCGGGGCACGCGTCGGTGGTTGTGTGGCCGTGCTCTACGTCGACGTCGACGGCCTGTCCGCCGTCAACGACACACTCGGGCATGCCGTGGGGAACGCCGTGCTCCAATCGTTGGCCGGGGTATTGACCGGTTGCCTCCGCGCGTCGGACTCGGTGGCCCGGATCGGTGGCGACGAGTTCGGCATCGTCCTCGAGCAGGTCGATGACCTCGACGCCGCGCTGCGTATGGCCGAGCGCGTCCGCCACGCCATTCGTCGTCCCCTGTCGGTCGGCAGCCAGCGGATATCGGTGACGGCCAGTATCGGGGTGGCCCTGGCCACCCCCGGTCTCTCCGGCGACCAGGTGCTGTGCAATGCCAGTCTGGCCGTCCATACGGCCAAGGGCCTGGGCGGCGACCGCATCTCCGAGTACGCCGCCGGTATCGCTGCGCCGGCCTCCCTCCTCAACTGATCCCTCAGGCCGAAGGGCCGAAGCGGTCCCACTCCCATCGCATCATGGACTCGAACGGTGCGGCCAGGACGAGCCGGGACGGCGCCGACTCCCACATCCGACCCACCACCGGAGCCAGCCGTCCCCCGTCGTGGCCGGGTCGTCGTCCAGGTAGCAGAGGGTCATGCGGTAGCGCCCGTCGCTGAACATCGGGCGCCGGATCGAGGGCGTCGTGGCGAAAGCCCAGGCGCCGGCCACTCCGGGCACCGACACCAGCGTCGGGAGCACCTCGGTGTGCATCTGCTGGAGGAAGGCATCTTGAGAGGTGTCCGCCGAGGGCTCGTCGACGATGAGGTAGACGCCCTGGTGGGGGCGGTACGGCACGACCTCGTCGGAGACCAGGACCCGCGTCGCGGCCTGGCCCTCGAGCAGGCGGAGCGCCCCTCGGTACTGGGAGGGGAGGGACTGGGAGAAGCGGCCCAACTCGGCCAGATGACGGCCAAGCCGGAGGAACTCGTCGATGGTCTCGTCGAGGGGATTGCCCATCAGATAGCAGACCACGTGCTCCACCAGGGCCCAGTCGCCGACCTCGGCCGCCCTGGCCGCCCGGCAGGCGGTCGTGGAGGCCCATCGCTGACCCAGCAGCATCCCGGGCAGTTGGTACTGCTCGGGCATGTGGTCTGTCTGGTGCCAGTCCAGGTAGGCCCGGTCATCCCCGTCGGTGGCGTGGTGCGACAGGGAGAAGAACCCCACCTTGACCCGGTTCACCGGGCTGTCGCCCCGGTCAGTTGGGCCATGGCCTCCAGCTGCTCGAGGTAGTGGGCCAGCGAATGGTGCACGAACCCGAGTTGGAGCCCGGTGGCCCCGGCCGCGGTGAGCTTGCCCACGACCGTCCGGACTCCCTCGGGATCGCCGATCGGGTCGAGCGGGCGGCCGTTCCGCAGCACCACCTCGAGCGGAACCGTGCGCGCCTCCCACGCCGCGGTGTCCCGGGCCTTCGAGATCATGGTGGCCACGTCGGCGGCCCGGATGGCGAAGGGCACCCAGCCGTCCCCGAGCTCGACGGCACGGCGCAAGGACCGGGCCGTCCGTCCTCCGATCCACAACGGGACCCGCGGCTGACGGGCACAGGGGTCCATCACCAGACCGGAGTACCGGTAGTAGGGACCCTCGTAGGTAGGGTGGTCGGTCGAGAGCGAGGAGCGCAAGGCCCTGATGGCGTCGTCGGCACGGGCACCCCGGTCGTCGAAGGGCACTCCCAGGAGCTCGAACTCCTCCTCGAGGGAGCCGACGCCGAGGCCCAGGATCAGCCGGCCCTGCGACACCTGGTCCAGCGTCCCGTACCGCTTGGCGATCTCGAGCGGGTGGTGGTAGCCGAGGACCAGCACGTTGGTGGCCAGCCGGAGCCGTGTCGTCACCGCGGCCAGATAGCCGAAGGTGGCCAGTGGATCCCAGTAGCGGCTGCCGCGAGTGGCGGCCACCTCGGTGGGGATGACCACGTGCTCGCTGCAGGTCAGGTGGTAGTACCCGAGGGAGTCGGCGGCGCGGGCGACGGCGGCCACCTCCTCGATGCCTCCCTCCACTTCCCAGGCGGCATGGCCTCCGGGCAGGAGGGTGAGCACCGGCGTGGTGATGCCCAGCCGGACAGCGGGCTTGCCGCCCGACTCCGTCGACTCCGCGTGCTGACTGGCGCTCTGAGCGGCCACGCCCCCTCCTTCGGCCCTCCGGTCGGCCGGCATGAGGGTAGCACCGCCCTCCCCGGGGGCCCCATGGCTTCGGAGGAGTGGGGGATGGTGCGGTACTAGCGTGCAGGGACAGAGCCGAGGAGGGCCACATGGCAGAGAACGTCAAGCTCGATGGGCACCACCGGGTCACGGTCGAGAAGATCTTTCAGCACCCGGTCGGCCACAACATCCAGTGGCACGACGTGCTCTCCCTGCTCGAACGGGTGGCCACGGTGGTGACGGAACGGGACGGCCGCGTCAAGGTCACTCTCGGCTCGGAGACGGAGACCTTCGACCCTCCCCGCCATCACGACATCGACGAACAGATGGTGGTGGACCTGCGGCGGATGCTCAAAGGGGCGGGCATCGGGCCCACCGCGGGCTGAACGGACGTCCCGGTTCTGCCAAGCTCTGGGGTCATGTTCGACGATCTGCTCGGGGCCAACCAGACCTACGCCTCCCACTTCGCCCTGGCCGGTGTCCCGGCCCAGGCCGCCAAAGGCTTCGCCCTGGTCACCTGCATGGACAGCCGCATCGAGCCGCTGGCCATGCTCGGCCTGGTCCCCGGCGACGCCAAGATCCTCCGCAACGCCGGTGGCCGCGCCACCGTCGATGTGGTCCGCTCGCTGGTGCTGGCCACCACCTTCCTCGGGGTGCGCCGGGTCGCCGTGATGCACCACACCGGCTGTGCCCTGGCCGGCCAGAGCGACGAGGGCGTCCGTGAAGGAGTCAGCGCCGCCGGGCGGGGGAGTGCCGACCGGTGGGAGTTTCTGGCCATGCCCGATCCCGACGCCGCGTTGCTCCAAGACGTCGAGCTGATCCGCAGCTGCCCGCTGCTCCCGGCCGACACGCCGGTCGTCGGGTGGCGCTACGACGTCGAGACCGGCCTCGTCCAAACGGTCGTGGCCCCAGCGGGTTGACGGTGGAAGGGCGGGGCACCGGTTCCGTGGACCGTGGCCCGCTCAACTGGGAGGGCCGCACGATGACCGGTAGCCTGGGCTGAGTGCTAGGGACGATATGGATGTTGGGCATGCCGGGCATGCGGTACGTGCCCCTCGACTCGCATGACGCCCTGACCCGTTGGCAGTTCAGCCCGTTCCCGCTGTTGGTGCTGGCCACCGTGCTGGCCTTCGCCTTCTGGTACCTCCGGGCCCAGGCGTCGCTGACGGCCCGGGGGCGTACGTGGAGCTGGAAGCGAACGGCCTCGTTCCTGGCCGGTCTGGTGGCCGTCGATGTGGCCCTGCAGTCCCCGGTGGCTACCTTCACCATGGAGTTCTTTCAGGCCCACGTGATCCAGCACCTGCTGTTGATGGTCATCGGGCCGCCCTTGTTGGCCATGGGGGCGCCCATGACATTGGCCCTGCAGACATCGAGGCGGGACACCAAGGTACGCCTCCTGGCCATCCTCAACTCGCGTGCGTTCCGCATGATCACCCATCCGTTGCCGGTGTGGTTCGCGTACTACTTCTCGATGTTCGCCTTCTTCTTGACCTTCGCCCTCGGGTTCGCCATGCGTCACATGTGGGTCATGGATCTGATCAACCTGGCGTTCCTGTTCGCCTCGACCCTGTTCTGGTGGCCGATCATCGGCCTGGACCCCATCCCCCACTGGGCCATGAGCCACGGGGCCAAGCTGACCAGTCTGCTCATCGGGGTACCGATCGAGTCGTTCCTGGCCGTGGCCCTGTTGAGTACGACCCGACCGGCGGCGCCGATCTACACCCTGTCCAGCACCCACGCCGGCGCCGGCCTCCTCTGGATCGGCGCCGAACTGTTCACCTTTTTGGCTCTCATCCCGGTCTTCGTCCAGTGGGTGCGGTTCGAGGAACGCAAAGGGGCGCGTTACGACGCCCAGCTCGACGCGGAAGAGGAACGTGCCGCCGCCCGGGCGGACCAGCAGGACCGGGCCGAACCGGCTCCGCTCATCGACTGACGGGTGACGGCCCGAGCGTGACCGCCACGACCGCTACCCGGCAGTGCCGGCCGGCGGTGTGAAGGTGTACGTGAAGGGGGTGACGTGCGGGGCGTTGTAGAAGACGACCTTGCCCTTGACGGCGATGGCCACCACCACGGCCGAGGAGCCGACCTCCACCGTCATGGTCCCGGTGGCCGGATACGGCAGCCGCATGCCAGCCGGCTGGATGTCCTCCACCAGTGGTTTCTGCGAGGCCGAACTGGTGACCTGTACCCAGCACTTCCCGGTGGTCGTGATCTCGACCACGAAGTTCGGGGTGTTGACCGAGTAGGCGGCAGTCTGGCTGGCCGAAGAGGTCAGCACCACCGGGCTGGCCTGCACGGGACGCTTGGCCGCAGGGGCGGTGCCGCCGGACCTGGTTCCACCCGGTTCGACGATCCGCAGGATGTGCGCGGAGACCAGCCACTGGGGACGCTGTTCGAGCATCCCGATGCCGACCAGCACCACGACGAGGAGTCCGGCCGTCACCCACGTGGCGATCTTGAGGGGACGGGGTGCCCGCAGCCGGCGCCGGGCCTTGGCCACGCTCCGCTTGCTCTGGCGGAGCTCGTGGCGGGGGACGACGGGGAAGGTGCCGGTGGGGGGTCCGGTGGCGTCATACCCGTAGCCTCCGACGGCAGCTGTCGATCCGGCACCGACGCGCGGGACCTGTCCGGTCTGGGTGAACGCCCGCAGGTGGTCGGGGCCGGTGGTGACGGCGGCCACCACGTTGGTCACCGGGGTTCCGGTGTCGCTCGGACCCGGTCCGGGTGAGCCGGTGGGAGCATTGGACCAGGCGTCGATCATCCGGAGGGCCAGGGCGTCGCCGTCCAGACCCACCAGGGCGGCGTAGCGGCGCAGGGTGTTGAGGGCCATGGCCTGATCGGGAAGCCGGGCCAGGTCGCCCCACTCGAGCGCCTCGAGCTGGGTGATCGGCCGGTTCAGCCGATCGTGGACGGCGAGCAGCTCGAGGCCCTGCTCTTCGCGGGCGGCGCGCAGCAGCGAACCGATCTCCTGCGCGACAGTGGCCGGTTCCTCTTGTTCGTCACGCCGGCGGGTGGCCCCGCCGCGTTGCCGGATCAACAGCTGTCTCCTGACTCTCCCCTTGCGGGCTAAGCGTACTTGTTCGCTGTTTCTATTTCGGCATGCCGGCGCCCGTTCTGTACTCCACCGGCATGGTCGACGCAGGCGCCTACCCGCGCCCGAGCCTCCTCGGAATGTTGCGGGCGCAACTAGTGTTGAATGGTACACGGGGAGTGGAGGTAAGGATCGGTCGCGCCGATGCGGCCGGACGAGTTCGAGGAGGTTGGTCATGCCGGCAGTCACAGTGGACGACGTGGGGGTGCTGCCCAAGGTCGGGCCGTTAGACCCGGGATCGACGACGAGCCGACCGGTCACCTCGGTGACCACGGCCCCGGCCGGTTTCGAGGGGGAGGGCTTTCCGGTGCGGCGGGCCTTCGCCGGAGTCGAGCGCAGCCTGCTCGATCCGTTCATCCACATGGACCAGATGGGTGAGGTGGAGTACACGCCCGGCGAACCCAAAGGCACGCCGTGGCACCCGCACCGCGGTTTCGAGACGGTCACCTACATGATCGACGGTACCTTCCGCCATCAGGACTCGATAGGCGGCGGGGGCCTCATCACCAACGGGGACACCCAGTGGATGACGGCCGGCGGGGGCATCCTCCACATCGAGGCCCCGCCCGAGGAGCTCGTGGCCAGCGGTGGCCTCTTCCATGGCATCCAGCTCTGGGTGAACCTTCCGAAGGCGGCCAAAATGATCGCTCCCCGGTATCAGGACATCGGTCGATCGAACGTGGTCCTCCTGTCCTCGCACGACGGTGGTGTACTGCTCCGGGTCATCGCCGGCGAGGTGGCCGGACAGGCCGGCCCGGGCTCCACCCACTCGCCCATGGCCATGGTGCACGCCACGCTCTCACCGGGGGCCCGGGTGGAGGTCCCGTGGTCGAAGGAGTTCAACGCCCTCGTCTACGTGCTCGGTGGGAACGCCACGGTCGGTGCCGACGGTCGCCCCGCCCGTACGGGCCAGCTCGCCGTCTTCGGCGACGGGGACTCCATCGTCATCGGGGCCGACGCCATGCAGGACACACGGACCCCGAACGTGGACGTGCTGATCCTCGGCGGTCGCCCCATCGGCGAACCGGTCTATGCCTACGGACCGTTCGTGATGAACACCAAAGAGGAAGTGGCCCAGGCCTTCGAGGACTACCAGGCCGGAAGGTTGGGCACCGTCCCGGCCGACCACATCGGGTCGTAACCCGCCGACGCCGACGCCTGCGTCGGACCGACACGGTCAGACGGGGCGATGTCGCCGGTCGTCCGGTGCCTCACCGAGTCACGGGTGGCCGCAGGCCGGTGGCTGCGGTGGGTTCCGGCTGGTCGGCCCCGGCGTCCGTCGGGCCGAGTCCCAGCTCGGACGGCCGGAGGCGGAGCGTCTCGAACCAGTAGCGGACGGTCCAGGTCGGCCAGTTGTTGGTCACGCGTCCCGAAGCCGTCTTGTACCAGCTCGTGCAGCCGGCCACCCAGGCCGTTCCGGCCATGCGGGCCTGGGTGCGCCTGTCGTCCATCTGGTAGGCGTCCCGGGTCACTTCGACCAGGGGCAGCGCGGCACCACCGGAGGCCGCCGTCTGCACGGCCAGGCCCTGGAGGACCAGGTTGAGTTGGCGCTCCACCATGAACAGGATCGAGTTGTGTCCGAGGTTGGTGTTCGGGCCGTAGAGGAAGTAGCAGTTGGGGAAGGAGGGAACGGCGGTGCCCCGGTAGGCACGGGCCCCTTCGCCCCATTCGTCGGCCAGGGACCGACCGCCCTCGCCCACGACCGGGATGTGGGTGAGGAAGTCGGTGGTGGAGAAGCCGGTACCGAAGACCAGTACGTCGGCGGGTCGTCGCCGACCGTCGGTGGTCACCACGGCGTCGGGCTCGACGTGGTCGATGGGTTGGTCGACCACGGTCACCGTCCTACCCATGATCGCCCCGTACCAGTCGTTGGAGATGAGGATCCGTTTGCACCCGATGGGATAGTCGGGCACCACCGATCGCTCCGTCAGGCGGTCGGAGACCACCCCGGCCCGGATCTCCCGGTCGAAGCGCTGGCGCAGTTGACGTCCGGCCCAGCCGTCCTTCTTGAACAGGATCCACCGGAACTCGAGGCTCCAGTAGATCCACCAGCGGTAGGCGCGGGCCAGTGAGCGCATCCGGAACAACCGCCGTACCGACGGGCCGTAGACACGGTCCTTCTTCGGAGCCACGTAGTTCGGGCTGCGTTGGTAGATGGTCACGTGGGCGGCCTCTCGGACCACCGCCGGCACGAACTGGACGGCGCTGGCGCCGTTGCCGACCACTGCCACCTGACGTCCGACCAGGTCCACCCCGTGGTCCCAGCGGGCCGAGTGCCACCATGGCCCCCCGAACCGATCGAGGCCGGGCAGTTCGGGCACCCAGGGTCGGTTCAGCTGGCCGCAGGCGAACAGGACCGTGTCGGCCCACAGTTCGTCCCCGCCGGCGGGACCGCGGACCTCCACCCGCCACCGCCGGGTGGCCTCGTCGAACGTCACCCCTTCCACCGTGGTGCGCACCATGAGGTGGGACGCGAGACCGAAGCGGTCCACCAGCCACTCGGCGTAGGACAGGATCTCGGGCTGTTCGGCGAACCGTCGGGTCCAGTCCGACTTGGGCGCGAACGAGAACGAGTAGAGGTGGGAGGGGACGTCGCAGCCGCTTCCCGGGTAGGTGTTGTCGCGCCAGGTGCCGCCGACGCCGTCGGACTGCTCGATGATGGTGAAGTCGTCGAGACCCGAGCGGGACAACTGGGCCGCAGCGCCCAGGCCGGACAGGCCGGCCCCGATGATGATCACCCGGGGCGGGACCCGACCGTCGTCCCGGGCGGCCCGCACGGCACGCTCCAGTTGCCGCCGCCCGATGTCCAACGCCATAGGTGCTCCCCGATCTCAGCCTCCCCCGACGCCGGCATCCGACCATCGGATACCGCCGGAGGTTGGCCCGATGGTAGGCCCGATCATCGGCTACCGGCGCCGCTCCCTTGCAGGAACGACGTGCGGTCACCAGACTCGCGGGGTGACTGAACGGCCACCGGAGCCCGCATCGCCGGACCCGCTCCCTCCCCGACCCTTGGCCTCCCGGCTGGCTCGGGCACGGGCCAGCTTCATCCAGGCCCTCCGCGCCCTGCTCCGGCCACAGGGCCTGCCGCCCGAGGCCGCGGCCGAGCTCGAAGCAGCCTTCGGGGACGCGGGACGCGAGGTCTTCTCCGGGGGTCGGGGTCGGCTGAAACGGCTCCGGACGGAGCTTCGAGCCGCCCCGCCCCGGCTGCTGGACTGGATGTCCGGTCAGGTCATCGATCATCCCGCCGTCCTCTATGACCGCGAAGGGGTCGAACAGCTGGCCGCCCGCCAGACCCGCTCGATCGCCACCGCGGTCGGAGCCCTGCAGCTGGCCCTGATCGGCGCGGCCGCGGCGTCGACGCTCGAGGGGGGTCCGGTGCTGGCCCTGGCCATCGACGGCGGAGTGGGACAGGTGGCCTCGGTGGTGCACGGTTTCTGCGACTGGTACAACACCGGGTCCTATCTGGTGCGACGGCTGCGCCAGGCCGGTATCGCTGTCGACCGGGCCGAGGTGCGACGGCTCACCAACGCCGCGCTGATGTCCAAAGGCCGCACCATCGAAGAACGGGCGTTGGACCGCTCCACCGAGCTGCGGCTGGTCCGGAGCTGGGTCGGTCGGGGGCTGGTCGATGCCCTGCCGTTCGGTTCCTCACTGGGCCGGGCTTCACTTCGGGCCACCGGGCGCATCGACGAGACCGATCTCGTCGGCCTGGTCCACGCCCTCCGGATGCAATCGTAGGCAGGCTCAGTTCAGCTCGCCGGCGTGCTTCGTGGCGTTGCCACCGCCGAGGGCCCGAGGCCCGACCGTCGGGGCGTCTCACCCCACCCGGTACGAGGTCATCGAGAGGGCCCCGCCGAGGTACCCGTCCACCAGCACCGAAGCGGGCGTGCCTGCGGCGTCGGCCAAGCCGGCGATGGGGGCCAGCGGGAGGAAGTGCTCCGGCGTGGGCACGGCCGACCGGTAGTCGGGGTGCGCGGCCAGGTCGCGGGCGCTGGCCGGGTCTTCGAGCATGGCCGCCCGGCACCGGTCGTCGAAGCGGACGGCCCAGTCGAAACCCCGGTCCCCGAGGGCCATGTCCACCCGACCCAGATTGTGGACCACGTTCCCGCTCCCGACGATGAGGACGCCCTCCTTGCGCAACGGGGCCAGCCGGGTCCCGAGATCGAAGTGCTCGTCGAAACCCTCGAAGGCGTTGACCGACAGCTGGACCACCGGGATGTCGGCCCGGGGGAAGGCGCGGACCAGCACCGACCAGGTCCCGTGGTCGAGCCCCCACCCGTCCTCGTCCAGGCCCACCCAGCGGGGTGCCACGGTGTCGACGATCTCGGCCGCCACGTCCGGAGACCCGGGTGCTGGGTACTCCACGTCGAAGAGCTCCTGGGGGAACCCGTAGAAGTCGTGGATGGTCCGGGGTGCGGCCATGGCTGTGACCAGCGTCGATCCGATGAACCAGTGGGCGGAGACCACCACGATGGCCCGGGGCCTGGGGACGGTGGCGCCGAACTCCTGCCACGCCCGGGTGTAGCGGTTATCCTCCAGGGCGTTCATCGGGTTGCCGTGCCCGATGAACGCCGCCGGCATCACCTCGTCGCTCATGGTCACCCTCCGATCCGGCACCGGGCCGACCCGGCGGGCGCACCCTGGCGCGCATCCATTGTGCCAGTGTCCCCGGTGGGGTCGACCGCGCCGAACGCCGCCGCCGGCCCGGCCCGGTCCCCCTACACTCGGCCCGGGGGCGAGTCTGGAGCCGGGTGCGATGCAGAGAGTGACGCCATGAGCGAGACCGCGGCGACCGACAGCTCGGCGACCGACAGCTCGGCGACCGACAGCTCGGCGGCCGGCAGCTCTGCCCCCGCCACGCTGGAACTATCGCACCGGCGGGTGCTGATCGTCATCGGTGCCCTCATGCTCGGCATGTTTCTGGCCGCACTGGACCAGACCGTTGTCTCGACGGCCCTGCCCACCATCGTCGGGGACCTGCACGGCGCCTCGCACCTCACCTGGGTGGTGACCGCGTACCTGTTGGCTTCGACGGTGTCCACGCCGCTGTGGGGAAAGCTCGGCGACCTCTACGGGCGGAAGACCTTCTTTCAGGCCGCCATCGTCATCTTCCTGATCGGCTCGGCCCTCTCCGGGCTCAGCCATTCCATGCTGGAGCTGATCGTCTTCCGCGCCGTGCAGGGTCTCGGCGGTGGCGGCCTGATGATCGGGGCCCAGACCATCGTGGGCGACGTGGTCTCCCCGCGAGAGCGCGGTCGGTACATGGGGCTGTTCATGGCCATGTTCGGGGTGACCACGGTGATCGGCCCCCTCATCGGCGGCGTCTTCGTCGACTATCTCGGATGGCGGTGGATCTTCTACATCAACATCCCCATCGGTGCCGTCGCTCTGGTGGTCACCGCCGTCGCCCTTCCGGGGGCGCTGAGCCGGGTACGCCGGGTCATCGACTACCTGGGCACCGCCCTCATGGCCCTGGCCGCCACCTCGCTGGTCCTGTTCACCAGCCTGGGCGGTACATCGTACCCGTGGACCTCTCCGTTCATCATCGGGTTGGCCGTGGCCGGTGTGGTCTTCACCCTCTTGTTCCTATTGGCCGAGCGCCGGGCCGTCGAGCCGATCATCCCGCTTCCGCTCTTCGCCAACAAGGTGTTCAGCGCGGCCAGTGCCATCGGCTTCGTGGTGGGCTTCGCCATGTTCGGGGCCCTCACCTTCCTTCCGCTGTTCCTCCAGGACGTGAAAGGCATCAGCCCGATCCAGTCCGGGGTGCGGCTGTTCCCGATGATGGGCGGGCTGCTCATCGCCTCGATCGGCTCGGGGCAGCTGGTGAGCCGGTGGGGCCGCTACAAGGTCTTTCCCGTCATCGGGACGGCGCTGATGACGGTCGGCCTGTACCTGATGTCCATGATCGGCGTGACCACCGGTGCCTGGGTGACAGCCGCCTACATGGCCGTGTTCGGCCTCGGCCTCGGCTTCGTCATGCAGGTGCTGGTGGTGGCGGTCCAGAACGCCGTCCCCTACGAGGAGCTGGGCACGGCCACCTCGGGCGTGACCTTCTTCCGGATGATCGGCGGCTCGTTCGGAACGGCGGTGTTCGGCGCCCTCTTTGCCAACCTCTTGTTCGGCAACGTCCTCCATGCCCTGCACCTGACGCGAGCTCCCTCGGGATTGAACCTCAACGCCGACAACCCCGACGTCATCCACCACCTCCCCGCCGCCGTGCAGGCCGGGGTCATCGACGGGATCGCCCACACCGTCCAGACCATGTTCCTGATCGGGGTCCCCATCGCCTTCGTGGCCTTCCTGTTGAGCTGGACCCTCCCCGAGATCGAACTCCGCAAGTCGATCCGCACCTCGGAGCCGGCGGAACACCTAGGACTCCCCGAGCCGCGGACCTCGTTGGGCGAGGTGCAGCGCCTGCTCGAGCGGGCGGCCAGTCGCGAGAACCGCGGCGAGCTCTACGGGACGCTGTCCACCCGGGCCGGCCTGGAGCTGGAACCGCGCGCCGTGTGGCTCCTGTACCGGCTGGCCGACCGACCCGACTGCACCGTGGCCGAGGTCGGGGCCCGCCTGAAGGTCGAGCCCGAGCGACTCCGGTCCGGTGTCGACTCCCTGGTGTCGGCGGGGATGGTGGGCCACGTGGAGGGACCGGCGGGGAGCAAGCTGGTACTCACGCCGGCCGGGGAGGAGGCCATCGAGAAGCTGACGGTGGCCCGGCGCGACTCCCTGACCGAGTTGCTCGAGGGGTGGGATCCCGAGGACCACCCCGAGGTGGTCGAGATGATCCGCAACCTGGCCCGGGCCCTGTTGGCCGACGACGACCGCCTGCTGGCCGACGCCGGCGCCCCCGTTTGAGGGCTGCGGGCGGTTCGGGACGCATCCGTTCGGTCAGCCGGCCCGCACCGACACCCGACTGATGGTGGTGAACGTACACAGGTAGAGGTCGCGGCCGAATCCTGCCGCCGGGAACAGCACCGACTGGACCGGGCTGCCGGTGTCGGCGCGCGCCAGCTCGCTACCGGTGGCGATATCGAGGACCACCACCTGGTCGGCCAGGCGGGCCTCGTCGTAGTGGCCGGTGACCAGCTCGCCGGTCCCGGGGTAGAAGAGGAGGTGTCCGCCGTGGTGCTGTTGCCGCTGCCAGCGGGGGAGAGGCCACCGTCGGGGGCGACGTCGAAGGCGGCCACGATCCCGTTACCGCTGTCGTAGCCGACGGCGATGGAGCGCAGGTGGTCGATCATCGGGGGGTTGGCGATCAGGCCGCCGGGCAGGCCGCACACCTCGGCCAGTGCGGTCGTGCCCCGGTCCAGTCCCACCCGCACCAGGTGGAGGGGAGCCCCGGACCTCCCGTGCCCGGCCAAGGTGCCGGTGTAGCCCTCCGTGCCGTCCCCGTCGTCGAGGAACCACGCCGCTCCGAGGGAGATCATGCAATCCCATCCATACGTCTGGCCGTCGAGGGTCCGGTAGGCCACCGGGTCGTGGGCGTCGGGAAGGAGGCGGCGGCCGTCCCATCCCACGCGCAGCAGACTGGTGTCCCCGACCACGAAGATCTCGTTGCCGCGGGCCGAGAGCCGGGCGATCGAGGGCTCGGCCAGGACGCAACGGTCCACGATGGCCAGCGACTCGGGGTCCAGCACCACCAGCTCGCAGGGCTGGCGTTGCTCCGGGGCGACCGGTGTGCCCGGGCGCGAACCGGCGAAGTCCTTGGTCACGAGGTGGCCGTCGTCGAGGAGGACGAACCCGTTGTAGGGGCGTGGGCGGGGCAGGGCGGTGGTGGCGGTGACCGACAGGCCGGGCGTCAGTCGATGGGCATGGTTGCCGAACACGACGTAGAGCGACCCGTTGGCATGGACGGCCAGGCTGCCGGGCCAGGCGGGCCCTCCGATCAGGTCGGGCGAGCGCGCCATCTCGTCGAGGGTGACCGGATCGATGCGCTCGACGAAGGCGATGGCGTCGTCTCCGGCCGTGTGCCGTAGCAAGAAGAGCTCGCCGGGCTCACGGGTGACGGCCATGGTGGCGGCCGGCACGGAGCGGGACGTGACCTCGAGGCTGTCACCTTCACCGAGTCCGAGACCGGGCCATCCGGATCCACGGGGCACCTGGGGCCGGTCAGGTCCCCCGTCCTCCCCAGGCCACGGGCCCGTCCAGTACCCGCTCACCGTCGGGTCGGCGCGGTGCCGTCGGAGCCCGCCACCCTCCTCACCGGACCGGTCCGAGGACGGCCAGCAGCGCCGTCGCCACCGCGGCCTTGGCCCGCGGGATGGACAGCCCCTGGTCGTGCAGGAGGAGTTGGCAGGACTCGAAGGAGGTGAGCACGTCGGCGGTGGCGAGGACCCCCGAGGCCCGCGCCCCGAGGGCGGCCAGCTCCGGCGCGAAGAGCCTGGCGATCTGGGCGCGCAAAAAGGCGCGGTTCTGGCGGACCTCGTCGGCCAGCACGGCCTGGAACGGGGCCCGAAGCCTGGCCACCGTGGCCGCCTGGCCGACGGCGTCGAACAGCCGGAACCGCTGGTCGACCAGGGCACCGACCTTGTGTTCGAGCGGCTCGTCGGGCCGGGCCCCCACTGCCACCAGGTGGAGGGCTCGCTGCTCCTGGCGCCTCATGGCCGTCCGGGAGAGGTCGTCGACGTGGTCGAAGTACCGGAACAGTGAGCGGGGGGAGAGGCCCGAACGGGCGGCGATCTCTTCGGCACTGGGTCGGAGGTTGCCGTCGCGGTAGAGGTCCAGCAGCGCCTCCACCACGGCCTCGCGGTTCCGCTGCCGTCGGAGTTGGCGTCCGTCGGTGATCGGGGCACCGTCATCGGGCGGGGCGTCCCGGTGAGCCTGGGCCGCGCCGACCGGGTCCGTGTTGGCGTTGGTGGTCATGGCGGGTGGTGGGGTCGGCGGTCGCCGTTCTGCGACCACCGCCGGCCGTCGGGGCGAGGGTAACCGTTGACAGTCCGAGTGCCAAGTGCTTAGCGTGTCGGAGCCGGCCCGGACGGGACGGTGCGAACCCGGGTGGGACCTTGAGCGACGAGCTGGTGCTGGACTCACTGCAACGGCGGATGCGGGCCCTGCACTCGCTGTACGTCGAGGCCGTCGCCACCATGGACCTCGATCAGGTCAACCACTTCGAACGGGAGGGGGTACTCCCGATCGCCTTCAGCCTGTTCCACATCGTCAACATGATGGACGCGTCCTTCCTGTTGATGACCGGGACGGCGCCCATCTGGGACGAATCGTGGGAGGCGGCGGTGCGCCCGGCCATCGCCGACCACGGCAAACACCGGACCGTGGCCGAAATGATCCACCAGCGCATCGGTGACTACGGGCAGTTCAGCGCGTACATGACCGCCGTCTTCGACCGGACCGAGCAGTGGTTGGACGGGTTGGATCCGGCCGAGCTCACCCGGGTGGTGGTGGGTCGGCCGTTCCCGCCCGAGGTGGCCAGCACCTACAGCGCCCGGGTCGCCGGACCCGAGGGGATCACCCTGCTCGATGCCGCCGAGTGCTGGCTCTACCAGCACGGTCTGCGTCACATGGGCGAGATCGAGTTGGCCCGTGGACTCGTGGGCCTGGGCGGCATGACCTCGTGAGGCCTCCGCCCCGGGGTCACTGCTCGGACATGATCCGCTCGAACTCCACCATGGGATTGATCGGCACGTCCTCGCCGAGGGTCACGGTGGCCGAGTGGATGGTGGCTGTGCAGGTGAACGGCGCGTCGTAGTCGTCACCCACGGCCGGCCCGAACTCGTAGCCGCAGGTCAATCCGGCACCGGTGGCGCTGAATGCGGCCACGGTGAACAGGGGGAGGTGGCCCTCGGCCGCCACCTCCCCGTCCACCTCGAGCACCGCCGGTCCTCCGGCCGTGCCGACGCGGTCGAAGCGGAAGGTGAGCCGGTGCCGGCCGGGTGGGACCGGCTCGGCCGTGACCACCGTGTAGCACTCCTTGCCGTACAGGTTGTGCAGGTAGCGCAGACGTCCGTCCCAGAGGTGGAGCGAGAAGCCGCCCAGGGCCGAGCCCTGGGCCAACAGCACGCCCTGGCCCGGTCGCCCGGTCGGGATGGTCACGTCGACGTCGATGGTGTGGCTCCGGTTTTTCATGTTGGCCGCCACCGTCTCGGGCACCGGTGACGTGCCCGGGTAGTAGGTGGTGGTGAGACGGGGCGTCCTTTGGTCCGGCTTTGGGTTGAGGAGCGTGTGCAGGACGCGGTTGTCGAGGGGCAGCACCTGGTTGCGCCGGGCCTCCTCCCACCACCGCTCGACCATGGCGGCCAGGCGCTCGGGCTCCTCGTCGGCCAGGTCATGGAGCTCGGACGGGTCCTCGGCCACGTGGTAGAGCTCCCAGCGGTCCTCGCTGAAAGGGGCGTTCCAGTTGAGGCCGTCGTTGTAGAGGGGACCGATGGGCTTGAAGGTCACCGCCTTCCATCCCTCGTGATACAGGGCGCGGCTCCCGAACATCTCGAAGTACTGGGTGGAGCGGTGTTCGACGGCGTCGGCGCCGGTGGCATCCAGCAGGGGAGCGAAGCTGATCCCGTCGATGGGGGTCTGGGGTACGTAGCCGATGGTCTCGGGTGCCCCGATGCCGATCAGATCGAGCACGGTGGGCAGGATGTCGACGGCGTGGGTGAACTGACGACGGATGCCGTCCCCGGCCACGATACGGGACGGCCAGTTGACGATGCAGGGATCGGCGACCCCGCCTTCGTGCACCTCACGCTTCCACCGCTTGAACGGTGTGTTGCCGGCCATGGTCCAGCCCCACGGGTAGTTGTTGTGGGCCCGGGGGCCGCCCAACTCGTCGATGCGTCGGGCCAGCTCGGCCGGGCCGGCCGCGTCGAAGTTCTGCAGCCGGTTGTCGTTGATCGAGCCGTCGGGACCTCCTTCCGAGCTGGCCCCGTTGTCCGACACCAGGATGACCAGGGTGTTCCGGCGGTCCCCGGTCTGGTCCAGGAACTCGAGGAGCCGGGCCAGCTGGGCGTCGGTGTACGACAGGAAGGCGGCAAAGCATTCCATGAACCGGGCGGCCACGGTTCTCTGCTGGTCCGAGAGATCCTCCCATGCCGGCACCCACGGAGGCCGGGGTGCCATCTCGGTGCCCGGAGCCACCACGCCAGTCGCCAGTTGGCGTGCAAAGGTCTCTTCGCGCCAGTGATCCCAGCCCTGGTCGAAGTGGCCCCGGTATCGGTCGATCCACTCCCGGGGGGCGTGATGAGGTGAGTGGCAGGCGCCGGTGCAGAAGTAGAGGAAGAAGGGCCGGTCCTGGTCGACCGCCCTCAGGTCGGCCAGCTGGGCGATGGCCTGGTCGGCCAGGTCGGCACTGAGGTGGTAGCCCTCCTCGACCGATGAGGGCGGGACGACGGAGTGGTTGTCATGGTAGAGGGCCGGCACGAACTGGTGGGTCTCACCGCCGTGGAACCCGTACCAGCGGTCGAAGCCCCGACCCAGGGGCCAACTGCTCCGGGACGCGGCCATGCTGGTCTCGTCGTCGGGGGTGAGGTGCCACTTGCCCACGGCGTAGGTGGCATAACCGTGCTGGCCGAGGATCTCCGACAGGAACCCGTTCTCCTTGGGGACCTCGCCGTTGTAGCCCGGGAAGCCGGAGGCCAGGTCGGCCACCCGACCGAGTCCGTTGCGGTGATGGTTGCGTCCCGTCAGCAGGCAGGCCCGGGTGGGCGAGCACAGCGCGGTGGTGTGGAAGTTGGTGAGGCGGAGGCCACCGGCGGCCAGACCGTCGATGGTCGGGGTGGCGATGTCCGAGCCGTAGCAGCCCAGCTGGGCGAAGCCCACGTCGTCGAGGACCACCAGCACCACATTGGGAGCGCCCTCCGGCGGAGTGGCACCGGTCGGCCACCACGGTGAGGAGTCCCTCCAGTCATCGCCGATGACACCTTGGAACGGGGGAGTTTCCATTGCCACCTCCGGACGGCATCGTAGGCTCGGGCCGGGCGCTCACTGGGGCCGGACACCGCGCCAACGTGGCGCGGCACGCCGGCGCTGCGTACCCGTCGAGGGTGTAGGTCACCGCTTCGAGGGGTCACGCTATCCGACGTCACCGGGGCCCGGACGGGTCCGGTGGTCGCCGACCCACGGGTGGAGAAGCGAGTCCGCGATGCCCTCTACCGGACCGGGCCCCCTACCATGGTGCGACCATGACGAAGACCGGCCCGGGGGGCATGCCAGCCCGTCGGGGACGGACACCGATCTCGGCCATGACCGTCGTGGTGGCGGTGGTCGCCGTCGCCACGGCCGTCGCCACTGCCAGCGCCACCTCCGACGCCGGTGCGGCCTCGGTGGCCGCGTCCAGCCGTCACCACGCCGTCGCCGTGGTCCCCGGTTCGTACGTGGCCCTCGGTGACTCGTACACCTCCGGTCCGGCCATACCCACCCAGCTCAGTCCGGTCACCGAGCCGCCGGCCCCGGTGGCCTGCCTCCGGTCGTCGGAGAACTACCCGTCGTTGACAGCCCGGGCCCTGGGGCTCGACCTGGTCGATGCCAGCTGTGGCGGAGCCACCACCGGGGACATGGACCGATGGCAAGGAGCGGGGATCCCGCCACAGCTGGATGCGCTCCGAGCCACCACCTCCCTGGTAACCCTGGGCATCGGTGGGAACGATCTCGGCTTCGCCGCCATCGCCGCCAACTGCGCCGCCTACACGCCGTGGGGACCGACCCGGGTGGGCTGGAGCTGCCGCACCCATTACACGGTCGACGGGGTGGACCAGCTGGCCACCGCGGCCCGAGAGGTCGAGACCCGGGTGGCCCACGTGCTGCGCCAGATCAGGCAGCGGTCCCCGCGGGCCTCCGTCTTCGTTGTGGGTTATCCCGATATTGTCCCCCCGGCCGGATCCGGGTGCTGGCCGAGGCTCCCTTTCACCGACGGCGATGTCGGCTTCCTCCGTGGGACCGAGGCCGAGCTCAATTCGGCACTGGCCACGGCGGCCACCGACTCCGGCGACCACTACGTCGACACGGCCACCCCCAGCGCCGGCCACAGCGCCTGCGCGTCCCGGGCCGCCCGGTGGGTCGAGCCCGTCCTGCCGTCGCCGGGGTCGTACCCGCTGCATCCCGACGCCGCCGGCATGGCCGGCATGGCCCTGGCGCTCGAGACCGCGCTGCACTCCGCCAGCGCCGGCTGACGGCCGCGGACCGGGTTCACCCGCCGGGCGCAGCCCCGAACGGCGTGCCGTAGCGGTCGTGGTGAGCCCGTTCGGCCAGTGGGAGGCGCCGAGGCGGCCCGAGGGGTCGGGCCGGCCAGCCGAGGGGCACCACCGCCATGGGGAGCACGGACTCGGGTAGGGACAGCGCCTCGGCCAGCTCCGGAGAGAACAGCGTGGCCAGGGTGGTCATGGCCGACCCCAGGCCGAGGGCGTTGGCCGCCAACAGCAGGTTCTGGACGGCGGGGAAGACCGACGACGGGAGCGTGACCTCGAGGCCGAGGTCCCGGTCTCCACAGGCCACCACCAGCACCGGCGCTCCCTCCAGCCCGGACTCGGCCCCGTGGTCCACCTCGGCGAGCAAGCCGGCCGGCAGGCGGCCCTCGGAGTGGGCCCGACCGCCCTGGCGCCAGGCCCGCCGGGTCAGGTCGGCCACCTGTCGGCGGAGGGCGGGATCCTGGACGACCACGAACACCCACGGCTGCCGGTTCTCGGCGCTGGGGGCGTGGGTGGCGGCACGGAGGCACTGCTCGAGCAGTTCGTCGGCGACCGGTTCGCCGTCGAAGCGGCGGCAGGCGCGTTGGTGCAGCACGACGTCGAAGAACGACCGGGGCGGGGCCTGTTGGGGCGGCACGTTGGGACCTCGTCTCTGCTCGCCGGGTCGGGCCGGTGGGTCGGCCCGGGGTGTGCGCCACGAATCTAGACAGTGCCCGTCGGCGCCGCCTTGTCGCCGCCGCCCCTCCTGGTCCACCGCCGGCCCGGTCCCCGCCGGCCACCGGTCTACGCCGCGCCCGAGGTGGCAGACTGGGCCGGTGAGCGAAGAGCGTCTCGAGGTCCGCCGCACCATTCCTGCCGAGCCGTCGGCCATCTTCGCCGTGCTCTGCGACCCGAACGGGCACGTGGCCATCGACAGCTCGGGGATGCTGATGGAGGCCAGCGGCGAACCGGTCACCGCGGTGGGGGACACCTTCGTCGTCCACATGGACCGCGAGGCCCTCAACGACTTCCCGATGGGCCTCTACGACGTGACCGTGACCATCACCGCCTTCGAGCCCGATCGCGAGATCGCCTGGACGGTGCTCGGCACCATCCGTCCACCGATAGGCCACATCTACGGCTACCAGCTCGAGCCGGCCGAGTCCGGCACGCTGGTCACCTCGTACTACGACTGGTCGGCCATCGACCCCACGTGGCGGGAGGCCGGGATCTTCCCCGTCCTGTCGGAGGGGGCCCTGCGGGCCACCCTCGGGATCCTCGACCGCACGGTCCGCGCCCGGGCCGTGCCGTCGACGTCGACGTCGACGTCGACGTCGAGCTGAACCAGGCCCGGGTGCTCAAGCGGCCCGACGGGCGCCGAGGGCGCGTCCGCGGACTCGTGCCGCCTCCTCGGCCCGGGCCCGCAGGTCGACGGCCACCTCCTTGAACTGGTCGAGGGCCGGGTTGACGCCCACCAGGGTGAACTCCTGCTCGACGACCTCGAGATCGAGCTGCCAGACGTCGGCGAGTATCCGCCGCATCCATCCGGTGGCATGGTCCCACCCCTCCCGAGGCGTACCGGCGGCGTAGCTGCCGCCCCGTACCGTCACCAGCACCGCCGGCGTGCCGGCGACGGCCGGCTCCGCCCCGGCGCCCATGCGCGGGTCCGTCACCACCAGGTCCACCCAGGTCTTGAAGTGTTGGGAGACCCCGAAGTTGTACAGGGGCACGGCGAACAGGAGGGCGTCGGCGCCGACGAGCTGATCGGTCTCGCGGGCCGCGGCGGCCAGCGCCTCCAGCTGCTCGGGCGACCGCTCGTCGGCCGGCGTGAAACCGGCCAGGGCGGCCGTGCCCCAGGTGGTGGCCGGAATGGGCTCGATCCCGATGTGGCGGCGCACCACCGGCTCGGTTGGGTGGGCGGAGCGCCACTCCTGCTCGACGATGTCGGCGATCGCTCGGCTGTGCGAGCCCTCGACACGGATGCTGGCGTCCAGGCGGTACAGCGACACGGGGCTCTCCTCAAGGTATTTCCTACGTGCTAGCTGTATACTAGCTGCGGGGAGATGACAAGTGAAATACCGTCCCGGTCCGGATACCATGACCACTGTGAGCCCTGACGACGCAGGAACGGAGCCGCCCGCGTGCGAGGCCGGCCTCATCCGGGCTTTCGACGTGCTGGGCAAGCGGTGGAGCGGTGTCATCTTGGGCACCCTCAGTTCCGGTGCCTTGGGCTTCGCCGAGCTCCGGCGTGGCGTCGGCGCCATCACCGACTCCGTGCTCTCCGACCGGCTCACCGAGCTGACCGCCGGGGGCCTGGTCGAGCGCACCGTCTCCGAGACCCGCCCCCCCGGCGTGACCTACTCCCTCACGCCGGGAGGCGCCGCCCTGCTGCCCATCCTCCACCAGCTCGCCGCCTGGGCCGACGCCAGCCTTCCGGTCCACGCCTGAGCCCGGGGTCGCCGTACCGCGGTCCCGAGACCGTCATGTCCTCGGCACCTGCTGGGTGATGCAGTGGATGTTCCCCCCGCCCAGGAGGATCTCCCGGCCGGACACCCCTTCGATCCGGCGATCGGTGAACTCCTCTCCCAGGAGCGCTCCGGCCTCGTCGTCGTGATCGGGGTCGAGGAGGGGGTAGACCACCGACGCGTTGGTGACCAGAAAATTGACGTAGGAACCGGCCAGGCGGTCACCGGCCCGACGCGGGCGGGAGTGATCGCTGGGATCGACCCCGGCCGCTTCGTGGGCCGAGATCGAGAGCGGTCCCGGCGACGGCAGGAGGCCGACATCGAGCCGGCGGCCGCGGGCGTCAACGGCGGACTCCAGCACCTGTCGGGCCTCTCGGGAGATGGCAGCCTGGGGATCGCCGCGGTCCTCGCACCAGGTCAGCAGGACCCGGCCCGGTCGTGAGAAGCAGGCCAGGTTGTCGACGTGCCCGTCGGTCTCGTCCCCGTAGACGCCCCGGGGGATCCAGATGATCGTTTCGACCCCGAGGTACGAACGGAGGTGAGCCTCGATCTCGGCGCGGGACAGGTCGGGATTGCGATTGGGGTTGAGCAGGCACTCCTCGGTGGTGATGCAGGTCCCCTCCCCGTCGACGTGGACCGACCCGCCCTCGAGGACGAACGGGGCGCGGTACCGGGCCACCGCTTCGAGTTCGCACACCTTGGCCGCCACCAGGTCGTCGAAGGCCCAGGGGAAGTAGAGCCCGCCATCGAGGCCGCCCCAGGCGTTGAAGATCCAGTCCACACCGCGGCGCTCGCCCCGCGTCCGATCCACCACGAAGGTGGGTCCGGTGTCCCGGGCCCAGGCGTCGTCGGTGGTCATCTCGACCACCGACACCCGATCGGGGCAGACCGCCCGGGCGTGCTCCCACTGCCGGGCCGAGACCAGCATGGTGACCGGCTCGCTCCGGGCCACGGCCGCGGCCACGGCGGTGAACGCCTCCTGGGCCGGTTGTGCGCCCAGGCGCCAGTTGTCGGTCCGCTCGGGCCAGATCATGTAGCACCGCTCCTGCGCCTCCCACTCGGCCGGAAGGTGGAAACCGTCGGCCAGGGGTGTCGAGTCGAGGGGGCGAGGGGACAAGCGGACCGCCTTGTGGGTCGACGGAGTGGGGTCGGAGCGAGCGTACCGGGGGCGGCCCGGCCGGTACGCTTCGGCTACTGCCGGAGACCGATGCCGCAACAGGCCGAGGCCGGGGACGAGGACGGAACATGACCCAGACCGCGGTGGTGGCGGTGATCCAGCGGGGATTCGGTGACGACCGCGACGCCAACCGCCAGGCCACGGTGGCCGCCGTCAGCGAGGCCATCGCGGCCGGAGCCGACATCGTCCTGCCTCCCGAGCTGTTCGAAGGTCGCTACTTCCCCCAGCACGAGCGCCAGGAGTACTTCTCGTGGGCCACCACGCCAGACCGGAACCCGGCCATCGCGGCCGTCCAGCAGGCCACGGCCGGAACGGGGGCGGTGGTACCCGTCTCGTTCTTCGAGGCCGCCGTGCCGGCGTACTTCAACTCCGTGGCCATCGTGGAGGACGGTGCCGTGCTCGGCGTGTACCGGAAGGCCCACATCCCCGACGGGCCGGGGTACGAGGAGAAGTTCTACTTCAACCCCGGCGACACCGGCTTCCGTACGTGGAGCACCCGGCATGGTCGTATCGGCGTCGGGATCTGCTGGGACCAGTGGTTCCCCGAAGCCGCCCGGGCCATGGCCCTCCAGGGGGCCGACCTGCTCCTCTACCCCACGGCCATCGGCAGCGAGATCGGGAGTCAGTCCGGAAACGACACCGCCGACATGTGGCGGCGGGCCATGGACGGGCACGCCGTGTGCAACCACGTACCGGTGGCGGCGGCCAACCGGATCGGTCGCGAGGACGAACTGACCTTCTACGGCTCGTCCTTCATCGTCGACCACCGGGGCCGACCGCTGGCCGAGGCCGGCCGCGCCGCCCCCGAGATCCTCTACGCCGAGCTCGACCTGGCCCGGGCGGCCGCCGACCGGGCCGGTTGGGGGCTCTTCCGCGACCGGCGCCCCGATCTCTACGGCGACCTGACCCGATTCCGCGCCGAGGGGTCCACCACCGCGCCGGACTGAGCTCCGGCGGCCCCGGGCGCCGGGCCGCGCCGCTCAGACCCGCTCCACCTCCGGCGTCCACGGTGTCATCCACGGCGATGCCGGCCACTGTTCGGCCGCGGCCATGAGGGGGAAGGCGGTGGCCCCGTCGATGCACTGGCGGACGATGTCGGCGTGGCCGGCGTGCCGGGCCGTCTCGGCGATCAGGTGGAGCAGAACCCACCGTACCGACCAGGCCTCCACGTCGGCCGGCCACCACGGGGCGTCCCGGGGCACCGGCACGGGCTGTCCGAGATCGGCCAGGCCGGCCAGGACCGTCTCGGTCTCGACTGCGGCCTGCTCGTACCGGGCCACGGTGCCGGCCAGGGTCTCGTCCGGACCCAGCCGGAAGTTCTCGGTCCAGTCGGCCTCGGGGTCGCGGGGCGTCTGGCGCTGCAGCACGGTGTCGATCCAGTAGCGCTCCACGTGGTCGACGTGCTTGATGAGCCCGCCCACGCTGAGCTCGCTGGCCGACGGCACGGCGCGGGCCTGCTCCTCGTTCAGCCCGTAGGAGGTGAGGGTCAGGACGTGGCGCTGCTGGGCGAGGTAGGCGAGCAGTGCATCGCGCTCGTCGGTGACTGGTCGGACGGATCCGGGCATGGCGGACACCTTTCTCGATCCGGCGCCTGGGGGCCCGGTTCGGGTTCGATTCTGTTGGACAGCTCTTCCTGCTCCGACCATCATGCTCCACTAAACCGGTCAACCTATGGCCGGTTAAACGGACAGGATGGGGAGATGCGAGCCGACCGACTGGTCTCCATCCTGCTCATGCTCCAGGCCAAGGGCCGGGTGACCGCGGCGGAGGTGGCCGCGGAGCTCGAGGTGTCCGAGCGGACGGCGCGCCGGGACCTCGAGGCGCTGGGGATGGCCGGCCTCCCCGTCTTCTCCCTCCAGGGCCGCAACGGGGGCTGGCGCCTGGCCGGCGGCGGCCGGACGGACCTGAGCTGGCTGTCGGCCGCCGAGGTCCGCGCCCTGTTCTTGGTGGTCGGGCCGTCGGCGTCGGCCACCCCCGAGGTCAGAGCGGCCTTGCGCAAGCTGGTCCGCGCCCTCCCCGAGTCGTTCCGGAGCCAGGCCGAGGTGGCCCTGACGGCGATGGTGGTCGACGGCAGCGGTTGGCACCGGTCCCCACCGGGACGCACCGCGCCGCCCTTCCTCGACGCTGTCCAACAGGCGGTCATCGACGGTCAACAGCTGGCCCTGGGGTACGTGGACCGAGACGGTACCGCCACGGTACGCGACGTCCATCCCCTCGGTCTGGCCGCCAAAGGTGCCTCGTGGTACCTCGTGGCCGACACCGCCGTCGGCCGCCGCACCTTTCGGGTCGACCGGGTCACATCGGCCTACCGGACCGGACGACCGGCTCGGCGACCCGACGATTTCGATCTGGCCGCGGCATGGCAGGGGATCACCACCGAGGTCGACCGTCTGCGCCACCCGGTGGTGGTGGCGGCCACCGTCGAACCGGCGTGGCTCGACCTGTGCCGGTGGGTGTTCGGGGACCGCGTCCGCATCGGCCCCTCCGGACCCTCGGGTCGGGTCGCCGTCGAGATCCGCGGCCGGTCGGAGCGCAGCCTGGTCGGGGAGCTGGCCGGCTTCGGGGCCGGTCTGGAGGTGCTCGCCCCGGCCGGTGTCCGGCGGGGCCTTCGCCGCGTCGGGGTGGAGCTGACCTCGCTGTACCGGACCGGGGCGGACGCCGAGTCGGGCTGACGTCAGGCGACCGGGGGGAAGAATCTCGGGAGGAAGTGGCGGTTGGCGGCCAGAAGGGCGTCGGCCAGCTCCTCGGCCAGGGGGTACTGCCCGACCAGCGGGTTGGCCACCAGGGCCCGGATCATGGTCTCCCGGCTCCCGGACAGGGCCGCCGCCACGGCCAGGTGCTCGTAGGCCTTGCAGTGCGCCACCAGTCCCGCCATCTCGGCGGGGAGAGCCCGTTGGGGCAGCGGGTGGGCACCGTCGCCGTCGACGGTGCAGGGGACCTCGACCACGGCGTCGTCGGGGAGATCGGGCAGGCTCCCGTCGTTGCGGACATCGACCACCTGGACGTCGCCGGTTCCGGCGTGCAGCGAGGCGATGAGGCGGACGGCGGCTTCGGAGTAGTAGGCACCGCCGCGGTAGGAGAGCTTCTCCGGCTTGGTGTCGAGGGAGGGGTCGCGGTACTCGACCAGCAGCTCGGCCTCCAGCTCGGCCACGACCTCGGCTCTCGACCGCCAACCGGGTGCGGCCTGTTCGGCCAGGTTGTGGTCCAGGGCGTAGTAGTAGTGCAGGTAGTATGAAGGCAGGGCGCCGAGCAGGCGGAGCAGGCCCGGGGGTGATCCGCTCTCGAGCTCGAGCTCGGGGCCGAACCGGTCGAACAACTCGGGCAACCGGTCGATGCCGTCCACCCGGGCCGACCGTACCCAGGTCAGGTGGTTGAGCCCGACGTGCTCGATCTCGACGGTGTCGGGGTCGACCCGGAGGTAGTGGCCGATCCGTCGCTGGACGTGGATGGCCACATTGCAGAGCCCCACTGCCCGGTGCCCTTCGTCGACGAGGGCCTGGGTCACGATGCCGACCGGGTTCGTGAAGTCCACCACCCAGGCGCCGGGCGCACCACGGTCGGCCGTCTCTTCGGCGATGTCGAGGACGGTGGGGACGGTGCGGAGGGCCTTGGCCAGGCCCCCGGGCCCGGTGGTCTCCTGGCCCAGGCACCCGAACCTGATGGGCAGCGTCTCGTCGGTATGGCGGGCTGCCTGCCCGCCGATCCTCAGCTGCACGACGACGAAGTCGGCCCCGTCCACGGCTCGGGCCCGGTCGTCGGTGGTGACCAGGTTGCCGGCCCAGCCGTGACGGCGCAGGATGCGGTCTGCCAGCCCGCCCACGGCCTCCAATCGGTCGGGGTCCGGGTCGAGCAGCACCAGCTCGTCCACGACGATCCGGTCCTCGTGGGCACACAGGCTGTCCACGAGCTCGGGGGTGTAGGTACTCCCGCCTCCGACCACGGCCACTTTGGTACCCACGGATCGAACGTAACATCACCACGTGGACCGATGGCGGGGAACATGGTGACCGGCCCGGCGACCTCGCCCACCCTGGTACTGGCCGTGGACGGTGGCGCTTCGAAGACCGACGCCTGGGTGGTGGGCACCGACGGCTCGATCCTGGGCACGGCCCGGGGCGCCGGCTCGAACCATCAGCTGTCCGGTCTCGAAGGGGCCATGGGGGCACTCGGGTCGACGATCGACGCGGCCCTGGGCGACGCCGGCCTCGGCACCGGGGAACGTCCGGCTGTGGGGATCGGGGCCTACTGCATGGCCGGGCTCGACCTGCCCGTCGACGAGGAGCGTCTGGTCGAGGCCATCGGCTCGCGTCGATGGAGCGCGCAGGATCTGGTCCGCAACGACACGATGGCCGTGCTGCGCGCCGGCGTGCGGTCGGGGTGGGGGATCGGCGTGGTGTGTGGCTCGGGCCTCAACTGTGTCGGCCTCGGTCCCACCGGGTCGGTGGCGCGCTTTCCCTCGCTGGGCGAACTGTCGGGGGACTTCGCGGCCGGCGGGTCGTGGCTCGGGGTGCGCACCCTCGGCCTGGCCTTGCGCTCGAGGGACGGCCGGGGTGGCCCAACCTCCCTGGCCGAGCTGGTCCCGTCCCACTTCGACCTGCCCGACGCCGAGTCGGTACTGGAGGCGGTGTACTCGGGGACGGTCGGGTTCGGCCGACTGTTCGAGCTGGCCCGGGTGTGCATGGATGCGGCCACCGCCGGCGATACGACGGCCCAGGGCGCGGTCAGGTTCCTGGCCGGCGAAGTGGTGGCCATGGTCACCGCGGCCGCATCGCGCCTCGGGGTGTCCGACGGCGAGGTGGAGGTGGTGCTGGGCGGCGGACTGTTCGCCAGCGAGTACCACACCTTCACGGAGTGGATCGAGACGGGTGTGCGGGAGTCGGTGCCCGGGGCACACCTCCGGCGTATCGACGCCGCCCCGGTGCTCGGCGCGGCCCTGTTGGGCCTGGACGCCGCCGGGGCCCCGCCCGATGCCGGCCGTCGACTCCGGACCCTGGCGCCGGCCCCCGACCCGGGCGACGAAGGCTGACGCCGCCCGCCCGCCCCGCTGTGGTGTCGGGCTAGGCGGACCGGTCTCCCCATGTCACCGGCACGAGGCGTTCGGACCGGGCGTCGAGGGAGTCGTGCAACCGCTGACCGAAGACCGTGGTCAACAGGGGCAGCTGTGACCGGTAGCAGGCGGCGGCCCGCTCCTTGGCCGGACCGTCCGGTCCCCGGACGGGCTCGGACAGGTCCACACCGGATGCCCGCAGCGACCGGATCTGTCGGTCGGTCACGTCGCCGGAGGCCATGGCATAGGGCAGGTCGAGGTAGGCCAGGGCCGGCAACCCGGGCCGGGCCCGGAGGCAGGCCAGCGCGGCCTGCCGGGTGGCGACGTGGTCGGGGTGGACCAATCCGAGCGGAAAGAGCACCGTCTCCGGATCGAGGTCGTCGAGCAGCCGACCGACCGCTCCGATCAGCGCGGTGTCGAAGGACCCGCTGACCCCGGTCTCCTCGTGCGGTCGGCCGACCACGGCCTTGTAGTCGCCGTCGAGGAACCCGAGCCGCCGCTGTTCGGCACCCAGCAGGCCGAGCGCCTCCCGATCCTCGGCCCGCCGCGCCTCGGCCGCATGGTCGGCGTCGACGAAGCCGGCCCGCGCGTCCCAGGCGGGATCGGCAGGGACGCCGGCACCGGGCCGGCCCGAGCACACCGTGGCCACCACGGCGCCGGGGTGGTGTTCCAGCCAGCCGGCACAGCTGAGGACGGCGTCGTCGAAGTGGGGCGAGAGCACCAGCGTCGACATGGGCTCAGCGGTCGACGAGGACCGTGGCCAGCTCGCGGTAGGCGGCCAGGGGAAACCCCTCCGACCGGTCCGCCACCACCTGGATGCACACGTGGTCGGCACCGGCGTCGTGGAAGGCGCGGACCCGCTCGGCGATGGTGGGGGCGTCGCCCCAGGCCACGATGGCGTCGACCAGCCGGTCGCTGCCGCCTCCCTCGAGATCGTCGTCGGTGAAGTCGAGTGAGCGCAGGTTGTTGATGTAGTTGGGCAGCCCGAGGTAGCCCTCGGTGTAGCCGCGGGCCACGGACCGGGCTGTCACCGGGTCGGCCTCCAGTACCACGGCCAGCTCCGGTGCCAGCAGTGCGGTGGGACCCATGATCCGCCGAGCCCGGTCCGTGTGCTCGACCGGGACGAAGTAAGGGTGGGCCCCGGCCGCCCGCTCGGCTGCCAGGGTCAACATGCGGGGCCCGAGGGCGGCCAGCATCCGACGGTCCGAGGCCACCGACGGACCGAGGTCGTCGAGCTCGTCCAGGTAGCGGACCATTCGGCTGTAGGGACGGACGTAGGGGTCACCGAGGGGCTCGACCAGTGGGGCGTGGCTGGCGCCCAGGCCCAGCACGAACCGGCCCGGGTGCTCGGCGTCGAGGGCGGCCGCCGCCGTGGCGGCCTGGGCCGGCGTGGCGTGCCAGACGGAGAGGATGCCACTGGCCACGGGGACACGCGTGGTGGCGGCCAACAACCGCCCGAACCGGTCGGGAACACCGGGGTCCAGGCCGGCCGAGCTCCACAGGGCCGAGTAGCCGAGCGCCTCGACCTCAGCCGCGGCGGCGCCCGGGGTCCCGTCGCCACCCGACCACGTTCCGCTCCACCAGACCCCGACCTTCCCGAGCTCCACGGTCCCACGCTAGCCAGGGTCGGGGTGCGACCTATCGGGGGCCGGCGGCGCCTACTGTCTTGGGCGTCGAAAGGGATCGAAGATGTCACAGACCTGGCCCCGGGCTTGGATCGGCATGGCTCTCGTGTGCGTGGGCGTCTTCGGCGCGGCCTTTGCCGTCACCGGTGCGTTGGCCGCCCTTCCGGCGCCGGCGGTGGGGGGTACCTGCGGCCCGGGCAGCGGCTCGGAGGCCGCCATCGAGGCCATCATCCACCCGGGGTCGATCGGGGCCGGACCCGAGCCGGCCGCTTCGAACACCACCGGTCGCCAGTCGTGGCTGGCCTTCGTCGACGAGTGCCAGAGCGCGGCGGACGACCGGGGGATCACCATTCTGGTCATCGGAGTGGGGGCGATCCTCGTGGCCATACTGGGCCTGGTGCTCGTGATCCGGTCGAGGCGTCAGTCGACACCGCCGGCCCATGCGCCCCCCTCGGTGCCGTCGGTGCCCCTCTGGTGACCCGGAGCGGCACCGGGCCGCGTGGCGGATCCACCGGGCGCGGCCGAACCGTTCCGCGCTCCCACTCACGGTAGGCATTCAGCTACGCCACGCGTCGTGTGGGTGCCCACGCCCAGCCTCCACGGACGACCCGGGGGTGGTGTGAGGGCGGTCGGCAGCGCACAAAATCCCGCGCGTGCCTACGATGGCAGCGGTGCGACCGATCCAGGGCAGGGACAACCGGAGACCGCGGGGGCGGAGCGTCGTCGCGCTCGCACTGGGCGTGGTGGCGGTGGTCGGACTGTGCATGGGGTCGTCCGTGCCGCGGGCCGCGGCAGCCGGCTGGTGGGTCCCCCCGCTCGGCAACCAACCGTGGCAGTGGGAGCTGTCCAATCCGCTGGTGTTGACCAACCCCACCGACATGGGCACCGACGACAAGCTGCCGGACCGTCAGCCCGCCCCGGCCCCGGTGATCTACGACATCGACGGCATCATCAACCCGGCCGCCACCGTGGCGTCGCTCCACGCCCTGGGCAAGCATGTGGTCTGCTACATCGAGGTGGGCGCGGCCGGCAATTACTACTCGGCGTCGGACGAGGGCATCCCGGTGACCTACTACCAACAGCTCCGTACCGCGGGCGTGTTCGGGAAGAAGGTCTCCCACTATCCCGAGTACTACCTCGACATCCGGTCGCCGGCGACGGTGTCCATCATCGAGTCGATGATCAAACAACAGTGCGCCGACAAGGGTTTCGACGCCGTGGAGACCGACATCGACGAGGAGTACGGGGACAACAGCGGCTTCCCCCTGACCAAGGCGCTCGAAGAGAGCTACATGACGACGTTGGCGAACTACGTGCACGGCCTCGGCCTGGGCTGGTGGTTGAAGAATCCCGACGACACCGGTGACAGCTATGCCACCGATATGGAGCCGTTGGCCGACGCGGTGCTCACGGAGCAGTGCAACCAGTACTCCTCGTGCGGCCTCCTGTCGGCGTACGTCGGGCACAAGGCGGTGTTCAACGCCGAATACTCGATGAAGCCGGCGAAGTTCTGTCCCGCCGACGCCGCCCTGGGCTTCAACGGCGCCAAGTTCAACGTGGCGCTCACCGGCAGCCGGAAGCCGTGCCAGTAGCCCTCGGGTGAAGGGGGCGCCCACGGAACACGGTGTGGAGCGGTACGCCGCGGTGCCGCCGTGACTCCGCCTGCCTCCGGAGCCGATGTCGTGGTGGTGGGCGGGGGTCTCGTCGGCACCTCGATGGCCTACGAGCTGGCGACCGCCGGCGCCGACACCGTGCTGATCGATCGCCATGATCCCGGACGGGCCACCGACGCCGGGGCCGGGATCCTGTCGCCCGAGACCGGACTGGATCCCGATCCCCTCCTGTTCGCCTTCTCCATGGCCGCGGCGCAGCACTATCCGGGTCTGGTCGAGCGCCTGGCCGAGGACGGCGCCACCGAATCGGGCTTCGCCGTGTCCGGCTCGCTGCTGGTGGCGGAGCGCCCTGTGGACGACCAGGTCATGGACACCGCCGTCGGACTGGTCGGGAGCCGATGTGCCGGCCTGGTGGAAGAGGTCAGCCCGCCCGAGGCGTCCCGTCACTTCCCCCCGTTTGGAATTGTCCGTCGGGCCCTCTACAACCCGGCCGGTCGACGGGTCGACGGGCGCACCCTGAACGCCGCCCTGCGATCGGCGGCCGTGACCCGGGGTGTGCGTGTGCTGGACACCGGCGCCACCGGCCTCGACGTCGACCGGGCGCGCCGGTCGGTCGACGGGGTGCTGACCCCTTCGGGGACGGTGGCCGCCGACGCCGTGGTCGTCTGTGGCGGGGCATGGTCGACGGCCATGGCCGACGCCGCTCGACGCGCCGCTTCCGGTCCATCCGCTCAAGGGGCAGATCGTCCATCTGGTCCTGCCCTCCGCCGACACCCGGGGATGGAGCATCGTCCAGCCCGTGCTGGGGTTCTACCTGGTCCCCTGGCCCGACGGGCGGATCGTGTGCGGGGGCACCATGGAGGCCGACGCTGGCTACGACTGCCGTCCGACCGCCGACGGGGTGCACCAGCTCCTCCGCGAGTGCCTCCGCTCGGCACCGGGGCTGGCCCAGGCCACACTGGTCGAGGTCCGGGTCGGGCTGCGGCCGGCGTCCGTCGACGGCCGCCCCGTCCTCGGCCGGTTGCCCGGTTGGAGCAACGCCTTCGTGGCCACCGGCCACGGCGCCGAGGGCCTGCTGCTCGGACCGCTCAGCGCCCGACTGGTGGCCCGACAGGTGCTGGGGTCCGGAGCCCCGGCCGACCCGGCTGAGGGAGACCTGGCCCGTCAGGTGCTCGAACGCTGCGCACCCGACCGGTTCGCGACCGGGGACCGGCGGTGATGGCGGCGGTCCGGCACCGGGCCCTCCGCCCGTCGGGGCACCTCATCGAGCCGGCTCGAGTTTCAGCGTCACGATCTCGAAGGGCGAGATGTCGAGCCCGACCTCGGATCCGTTCGCCGCGACCTCGTCGATCTCCCGCTCCAACAGATCGGTGCGTGTGGCCCGGCGGATCTCCCAGGGAGCAGCCACCGTGACCGGGCCGCGCCGTCCCCACGCCTCGTACATCCTGAGGACGAGCGCGTCCGGGTCGTCATCGGCCCGCTTGACCACGTCGACGACGACATGGGGGGCGTCGACCGTGACCAGCGAGGTGCTCGTGCCGCGAGGCCCGCGGTGGGGGTGGTCGTCACCGCCCGGAGCGGCACGTTGAGGTCGTACCCGGCGTCGACCACACCGGCCTCCCGGAGGTCGCCGCGGTGGGGAAGCAGCCGGTAGGTGAAGTGGTGGTGTCCCCGATCGGCGACGGGGTCGGGCCAGGTCGACGAGCGGAGGAGAGACAGGCGGATCACGCCGTGGGAGATGTCGTAGCCGTACTTGCAGTCGTTGAGCAGGGCCACGCCGTACCCGGGCTCGGACAGGTCGGCCCACCGGTGCGCACAGACCTCGAACCGGGCCGCGTCCCAGCTCGTGTTGGCGTGGGTCGGCCGCTCGACGTGGCCGTACTGGATCTCGTAGGTGGCCCGGAGGCTCCGCACCTCGACGGGAAACGCCACCTTGAGGAGCCGGTTCGATTCGTGCCACTCCACCTCGGTGTCGAATTCGATGAAACGCGACCGTGCCGACAGCCTGATGACCTGGGTGATGACGGAGTCTCCGAACCGCCGGACGACCCGGATACCGGCCCGCAGCGGCCCCTCCTCCGCCACCTCGACCACGTCCACCTGATCCAGGTTCTCGACCTGGTCGAACGCGAAGCGGTCGATGTCCCACGCATCGTAGAAGTTGGGATAGTCGGGGTGGAGCTGGAATCGGTTGCCGCGGGCGTCAGGGGTCAGCACCTGGCGTCCGACGTCCTTGTCGAGGATCGAGGACAACAGGCCCTGCTCGTCGAGCTCGATACGTAGGTGGTCGTTCTCCAACGAGCCGACGTCGGCTGTCACCCCGGATGCGGTCGCCGCCGCCGCGGTGACCAGGTCGTAGACCCGATAGCCGCAGGCGGGCACGGTGACCTCGAACACGGCGCGTCCCTCCGGATCCCGCTGCACCGGTGTCGGACCGTCCGGTCCGGCCGTCACCGCCGTGACCTCGAGAGGCGCGTCCACGGTGACGAGTTCGGTCCGGGTGTGGGACAGCGAATTGAGCACGACGACGGGGCGGCCCGTGTCCGAGGTGTCGATGTCGTCCACCAAAGCGGCCAGCGAGGCGTCGGTCACGCTCCTGGCCCCGCTCAGGATGCGGGCGTGATCGCGGGCCGTGTCCTCGTAGACCCAGTGGATTCCCGAGCCGGGGATGATGTCGTGGAACTGGTGCAGGAGCAGCAGCTTCCAGAGCTCCTCGAGGTCGGACTTCGGGTAGTCCCGTCGGGGCTGTACCGAGGTCCACAACTCGGCGTCGCGGAGGGCGAACTCGGCCCGTCGGTTCCCGAGCTTGGTGGCGGCCTGGGTGGTGTAGGTGCCCCGGTGGAGCTCGAGATAGAGCTCGCCCACCCAGACGGCCGGGTCGCGGATGTCGGCCTCCGCCTCGGTGAAGAACGCACGGGCTCCGTCCATGCTGAGTCGGGGCAGCCCGTCCAGATCGGCCAGCCGCCGGGCCGACTCGAGCATCTCAGCTGTCGGTCCACCTCCCCCGTCGCCCCAGCCGAACAGGTAGAGCGACGTGGTGGCACGGTCGTGATCCTTGAAGTTCTCGACCCCGAACCGCAGCTCGCGCACGCTCACGTTGCCGTTGTAGGTGTCGGCCGGGGGGAAGTGGGTGAAGACCCGGGAGCCGTCGATGCCCTCCCACAAGAAGCTGTGGTGGGGAAGGGCGTTGTACTGGTTCCACGAGAGCTTCTGGGTGAGGAACCAGCGGATGCCGCCCCGTCGCATGATCTGGGGCAACGAGGCCGAATAGCCGAACACGTCAGGCAGCCACACGTCGTTCGTCTCGAGCCCGAGCTCGTCCAGATAGAACCGCTTTCCGTAGATGATCTGGCGCACCAGCGATTCGCCCGAGGGGATGTTGCAGTCGGCCTCGACCCACATGCTGCCCGTCGGCTCCAACCGTCCCTCTGCGATCCGGACCTTCATGCGCTCCCACAGCCCGGGGTAGTGCTCCTTCATCCAGGCGAGGTGCTGGGCCTGGGAGACCACGAAGCGGTACTCGGGGTAGCGGTCCATGAGCTCGAGGACGGTGCTGAACGTGCGGGCGCACTTGCGGATCGTCTCGCGGAGTGGCCACAACCATGCCGTGTCCAGATGGGCGTGGCCCACCATGCTCACCCGGTGGGCCGCTGGTGCCGATCGTTCCGCCAGCAGCTCGTCGACCACCGTCTGCGCCGAGCGCCAGCTGTCGGCGATGTCGGGGAGCTCGAGCTCGTTGCAGGCCCGATCGAGGCCGGCGTAGAGCCGTGCCGCGTGCGGATCCCCGTCCGGGAGCTCGGTCAGCAGCTCGACCAGGACCCGGATGTCGTGCCAGAACCGGTCGAACTCCGGATCCCGCACGTGGAGGTCGGCTCGTTGCAGCGAGAACAAGGGGGCACCGTCGGGTTCGGGAAGCAGGAGCGGCCACGGGTTGGCCCCGAACGGGGAGGGCGGATTCGCCGCCGCCTCGATGAACAGCTCCACGGGCTCACCGCCGGCGGCCCGGCTCGAGAGGAGGTACGAGCGGTGGTTGGGCGAGAGACCCTGCACCGGCTGGCCGTCCCGCCAGACGAGCGCTTCGGCACCGAATCCGGTCGACCCGGCCCCCCCGATGCTGAACCCCAGGGCCACCTCCCGATCCGCCCACTCGACGGGGATCTGTCCACGGATGCGGAACCAGGTCGTGTCCCAGGGAGGTCCCCAGGTCCCACCTACGGGAAAGGGCTCGTAGTCGGCCCCGAAGGCCTCGGCTGCCGCCATCGGCTCACCGTGCACATGAAAGGCGGCGACGTCCACGGCGGCCACGGGTCCACGGCGACGGGGACGGATGAATTCGCTCAGGACCCGAATGATCCGGCCGGCACGGATCGAGTCCTCCGGACGCACGTCGACAGGTTACACAGGGCCCCCATGGCCGGACCAGGCCCGCTGTCTCACAGCTGATCGACGTAGGTGTCGGTCCCCACCACGGTGGCCAGGAACGGCGCGGCCAGGCGCAGGTCGGCCAGGTGTGCGCCCTCCACCCGTTCGGCATAGGCGCGGACGGCGTCGAGCGCGCCCTCGGTGTCCCCTCCCACGAAGAGCAGCTGCACCAGCCGGTCGGTCCCCCCGGCCGGTGACCCGAGGTCCATCGGGACGTCCTGGCTCGGACCCTCGTCCGGCATGGACGGTACCCACGAGGAGACGATCTCGATGTCGGAGCCGGTCAACAGGCCCGGCACGAAGTCGAGGTTCAACGTCCGGTCCAGCTCCCTGGCCGGGACGTCGACGGCGTCCCACCAGAGGATGACCATTCCGTCGTAGCGGTGGTCGAGGGCCAGCTCCACCGGTACCGGGTCGGTGTCGCGATAGGCGGCTCCGACGAAGTCGAAGGTCGAGGTGTGCACGTGGGTGCGCTCGGGGAATCCCCGCCCGTGGGCGTACAGATCACGGACCTGGGGCACCGACCAGTCCACGAAGTGGTCGACGTGGTGCCCTTGTTCCACCCAGTAGACGGCGACGTAGCTGCCGGCATCCACCGGGCGTGCGATGGGGCTGCCCTCGGGCCAGCGCCGGTCCTTCAGTCGCCGGGTGGCCACCCAGCGGCTACCGGCAAAGAGCCACGGCCCGACCAGGCAGCCGGCGTAGTAGTGGTCACGCTCGTACCACCGGTTGTAGGCCCGTTCGAAACCGGGGTTCGGCTCGACCAGGGTGAGCAACATGCTGCCCACCCGTAGCGGATAGTCCCCGATTCCCCCGACCTCGAGTGGATAGTCCATCTCGTCTCCTTCCTCTGGTGGCCACGTCAGCCACGGTGTCGTTGTCGAGCGAAGTCGTCGGCCGAGGCAGCCAGGTCGGCCTGGACCTGTCGCTGGTTCTCGAGCAGGTCGTCCGCCCACAGCATCCGCAGCGTCGTGCGGAGCCGGTCAGCCCGGCGACGGTTCCGGGCGTCCTCGAAGGCCTCCACCAGCACTTGCTCGAGGGCGTGGTCGTGGAGTGGAGGGGGATCGAGGGTCGTGCGCTTGTCCGCCAGCAGTTCGGCGAACTCCTCGTACCAGCGATGGCTGGTGGCGTAGGAGTCCCGGAGGACCGCCCCGGCGATGGTCACCGACTCCAGCTCCGGTTGATCGGCATCGGCGGCGGGGACGGGCAGAGAGGCCAGCGTGTACGCGGCCAGTCGGATCCGGTTGGATCCGGTGAAGAGATTGGACACCGTCTCCACCGACACCGTCTTCGCACCCCGCTCCGCCAGGTACTGGCGAAAGGCGTCGTCGAGGCGCAGGTAGGCACGGTGCGACGCCCGCTGTCCGGGCAGGGTGTCCACCTCGTGGCTCCACGTCGTCAATCGGCTCACCGCGTCGGACAGGTAGCCCGAGCTCATGATGAACGCGTCCGACAAGGCCCTTCCGAGGGCGGCACTGGCGCCCCGGGGCCAGAACAGCAGACCCACCACGATGCTGACGCCACAGCCGATGGCCACGTCCTCGATCCTCGTGAGGCCCACCTTCCAGCCCGTGGGTTCGATGATGTTGAAGAGGATGATCACCACCAGGGTGAAGCCGGCCTGGCCGGCGGCGAAGGAGATGACCGACGGGGCCACGCCGGCCACCAGTACGGCAACGGGGAGGAGGACCCACAACAGGACCGTGTGGTTGGCCACCCCGACCATGATGGCCGAGCCCACCACGAAGCCGACGGCCGTGCCGCCGACGGCCCGCAGCGCCGTCGATCCGGTGCCCAGGGCATTGGACCGGAGCACCGACAGCGTCCCCAGCACCACCCAGAATCCGTGCTCCACGTCGGTGATCTCGACGACGGCGACGGCGAGGGCCAGACCGGCTCCACCGCGCACGGCGTTGCGGAACCACACCGAGTGGAAGGAGAGGTGCGAAGCCAGCCGGGACCAGACCGACCTGACCGAGGACTCGGCCGATGTGCCCAGTGTCCGATCACCGACCGCATGGGCGCCGGCGGACTCGACCGCGGCATCGGACAGCATCTCGGTGGCGATGCCCAGAGCCCGGGCGTGGAAGGACGGATCCAGCCAGGTGGCCACGTCGCGTCCCGTCCGCGGCGTCGCCGCCGACCGACGACCTCCCGACAGCGGGGGCATCGGGGTCGAGGAGTGTCGACACCTCTTCGTCGAGCTCGTGGACGATCAAATGGTCCAGACGTTGGGTCGCGACCTGGACGGCTTGGATCAGGGCCGGATCGTCGACGGGATACCCGTCCCCGTCACAGACGAGCGAGGCGCAGAGCCGCAGGGTCTCGGCCGCGGCCTCGATCACGGCCCGGACCGACGCCGACGCCGCCTCTCGCCCGAAGCGGGACGCGTTGCCGGCCACCCATTCGACCCGGCCCACGAGCTTGGCCAGTGCGACGGCGCCGGCCACGGAACCGGTCGGTGGGTACGGCGTTCCCCTGAACTGATCCCGCAGTCCCGTCAGCTCCGTGGTCACCACGGCCTCGGCCTCGGGATCCGGCCCCTTCCCGACCGTCCCCAGTACCAGCCGTCCCACGGCCGAGATCGTCGTGGACAGGTGGTGGCGGAGCTCGTCATGCCAGGGCGGGGGCCAGATCAACAGGCAGGCGGGAATGCAGAAGGCCCCGGCGAAGGCCCAGCCGACCAGTCGCGGGCCTACGGCTCCGGCGGGCTGGGCCACGGCCACCGGAAGGACGAAGAGCAACAGTGCCGCGGTCGAGGCACTGGCGGCCTGGGGTGCGACGATCCCGGCGAAGAGCACGGCGAAGCCCACTACGGCCATGGCGGCCACGGCAGGCGCCGGGTAGGTCGAGAGGACCGTCCCGACGGCGATGAACCCGGAGCCGACGGCGAAGAGCGCCACGTAGGAGATCAGACGGGTCCCGCGGCGGCCGGGGAAGTCCACGAGGAGCAGGAGTGCGAACGAACCGAAGGCCGCGAACAGGCTGACCTGCGGATTGGAGAAGAGGAGGTGGGTCAGGCCGAAGACCAGCGGCACGAGGACGGCGGCCCGTACGGACCGTTTGAGCGCCAGGCCCGCGGGGTCCTTCGATCGGATCTTCCCGACCGTTTCCGACCAGGCCCGGTGACGCTCCGGTTCCGGTGGTCCGGCCGCCCCGGTTCCGTCACCCCGGCGGGGCTGCACCGGCACCCTCGAGAACGGCGTACCCGCAGTTGTACCCGGGGATGAAGGTGACGCCCGGGCCACCGTGACAACCCGCACCGCAGAGGTACAGACCCTCGACCGGCACCGGGCTGTCCGGCCAGCCCCGGGGGCCGGGCCGGAACGGGCCCATGAGCTCCGGCTGCAGGAGGCCGTGGCAGAAATCGCCACCGGTACAGCCGAACATGAGCTCGTAGGTGTAGGCGGCATAGTTGAACTGCCGCTCGACCAGATCGGGGAAGTTCGGGGCTCTCGTGGCGATCTTGTCCACGATCCGCTCCGCCATCTCGTCACGCAGCCGCGACTGGTCTCCCCGATTGGCGGCGATGGGGGCGTAGAAGGCGAAGCTGCTGGCCACATGCTTGCCGGGGGGAGCGAGTTCCGGGTCGCGAAGGGTCGGGACGGAGAGGTTGAACGAAGGCGACGCCGGCACCGTTCCGCGGACACAGCCCTCGAAGTCCCGTTGCATCTGCTCGGCGGTCCCGAAGAACGTCACGTTGTGACGGAGGTCGCCTTCGTTCAGCTCCTCGTAGGGACCGGTGTACTCGGGCAGACCGCTGAGGGCGAAATGAACCTGAAAGTAGGCGGCACGGTGGTCGATGGCCCCGATGCGCCGGGCAAAGCCCTCGGGCAGCTCCTTCGGGTCGAGCATCTGGGTGAAGGTGGCTGTCGGGTCGAGGTTGGAGACGACGATCGGGGCCGTCACGACCTCCCCGTCGCCCAGGGCCACCCCGCGGACACGGCCTCCCGATGTCACGATCTTCGAGACCTTGACGTGCCGGCGGAGCTCGCCGCCATGGTGTTCGAACAGCCCGAGGAGGTGCTCGGACATGGTCCCGATGCCACCCCGCACCTTCGACATGGTGGCGTCACCGGGCGAGGCCAGGGCGAAGGCGAGGGTCAGCGCGCTGCCGGGCGAGTACGGTCCCCGATAGGTGGAGTTGACGGCAAGAAAGCTCAGCATGCTCCGAACCTGGGCGTGCCGCTGGCGGTCGGGAAGGAACTGGTCGACGACATCCATCACGCTGCCGAACAGAGCGGTGCGAATGGCCAGGCGCTCCTTCTCGTTCGACGCGCAGGCCCACATCTCATCGAGCGATTTCGGGGGCTTGCGCACGTCGAACCGCCCGATTGCCCGCGCCGGGGCCTCGGCCCATGCCGCCACCTCGGCCATGCCCAGTACGACGTCGAGACCGAGCGAGTCGCTGAGGTGCGCCACCAGCCGCTCTGGATCGCTGTACAGGAGTATGGGCGGTTGGCCGGCGTCTCCGATGCTGGCCGACTGGACATCGGGTTCGTAGATGGGGCACTCGGCGAAGCCCAGATCATCGAAGATCTCGTTCGGCACGGGGAACTGGATGGATCCGGCCAGCTCGAAGCGGTAGCCGCGGACGAGTTCGGTGGTGGTGGCCATTCCTCCGATGAAGTGGTTCTTCTCGAGGCAGAGGACGCGCAGCCCCCCACGGGCCATGACCGCGGCGGCGGTGAGGCCGTTGTGGCCGGCGCCGACGACGATGGCGTCATACTCCGACATCCGGCTGACCGTAGCGCAACGGCCCGTTCCGCGTGTCCGACCCCGTCGCCCGGATCGGGGTGGGGCGACCGCAGTGCCCCTACGGGGTCCCCGGGGGCGTGTGCGAGCATGATCGGCGTGGACGAGCGGATGATCGACCTGGGCGATGTCGAACTGTCGGCGGCCGAAGCAGGAGCCGGGCAACGACCCCTCCTGCTTCTGCACGGTTTCACCGGCGCCAAAGAGGACTTCACCGACTGGCTCGACCGGCTGGCCCATGTCGGTTGGCACGCGGTGGCGCCCGACCTCCGGGGACACGGCGCAAGCTCCAAGCCCACTTCGGAGGATGCCTATTCGTTCGAGATCCTCGCCGACGACGTCGAACGCCTGGCCGAGTGCTTGGATTGGCCACGATTCGCCCTGCTGGGACACTCGATGGGCGGGATGGCGGCCCAGGTGGTGGCCGTCCGGGCACCGGGACGGCTCGATGCCCTCGTCCTGATGGACACCGGTCACGGTGCGGTCGAGGGTCTCGATCCCCAGTTGGTCGACGCCGCCGTGGGGATCGTCCGGACCCAGGGGATCGACGCGCTGGCCGAGTTGCTGGAGGGCAGCGAGAGTCCGCTCGACTCGCCTCCGCACCAGCGACTTCTCGATCGGCGTCCCGGCTACGCCGAGTTCGAGCAGCGCAAGTTCCGGGCCACGTCACCGGCGCTCTACGCGGCCATGGCGCAGGCGTTGGTCGGCACCGGCGACCGATTGGTCGGGCTCCGGGCCCTGCCGCCCTCGCTGCCCACCCTGGTCATGGTGGGAGACCAGGACCGGCCTTTCATCGGCCCCTCCGAACGCATGGCCACGGCCATACCCGGCGCCTCGCTGGCCGTCATCCCCGATGCCGGCCACAGCCCACAGTTCGAGAGCCCTGACGCGTGGTGGGAAGCCCTGTCGGACTTTCTCGGCCGACTCAGCTCGTCAGGGGATGCGTTGCCGCCGCCGTCGGCCCGCTGATCCACGGCCGGTCCCGAGGTGGTGCCATCGGAACGGTGCTCCTCATGACGTCGGCTGCACCAGCAGCCTCGGGGTGGACACCGGGTCCCGAAGGGCCAAGGTCGGGTGGATCGTCGATGCGAGCCGGTCGTTCGGACACGAATCGATGCCCTTGGTCAGCGCCAGCGCGAACTCCCTGTCGGCGGCGGACTGGGCGGTGGCCTTCGGAGGATTGTCGGCCGAGACCTTGGCCGGCAGTCCGGGGGACAGGTGCAGCATGTCCCCCCAGAACCACGAGCGATGGACCTGGGCGATGCTGTTCCAGTTGACGACCCGCACGTTCGGGTGTTCCACCGCGGTCTCCTGTATGGCCTGATTGATGGCCAGCGCGGCACTCGGTTGGTAGTAGATCGAATCGACGTCGACCTTGGCGTTCATGATGACGAGACATCTCCCGTCCAGCGCCGCCACCAATTGGTCCAACAACTGTGTGTACCTCGTCACGGGCACGATGTCGCGGGCCACCAGCGCGGCGTCGTTCGACGCCGTCTCCAGCACGGTGACCTTGTACTTCCCCTCCCGCTCGTCCACATCCAACGTGCTCTGGGCCCAGGGCGAGGAGAGCGCATGACCCGGGTTGACCGATACCCGCGCCGGCATCCGGGCGTTGGACAGGGTTGCCTCGATCGACGCCGCCGCCTGCCAGGCCAACGAGTCACCGACGACGGCCACGGCCGGCCCCTGGGCTGCCCGCCCACCCTCGGCGTCGGCCCCCGACCCTGTCGTCCGGAACAGGGTCGCGGCCACGACCAGGCAGACGACGATGGCCATCGTCGCAGAGAGTCGCTTCATGTTCGTCCAGTTCGGAATAGGTAAAACGATACTTGGCAGCCGGGTGACAGCGGTGTCGAACAGCACTCTGCGTGGCCGGGTCCACGGGGCGGGATCTCACTCCGGCGTCTCACTGCCCGTGCCTCCCGGACTTGGTAGATGGCGGGGCGGCCCCGGTCGAGCGGCGGGACGCGGCCGACAGGTCTGCCCCTCCGCCATCGGCACGTTCGGGGCACAGCTTGAGCGATACGTTGGCGGACGATCCGGGGTCGTCGGTGCCGCCCTACACCCCGAGCAGCACCCCGATGTTGTCGTGGAAGAAACCCGGCGCGTCGGCCGGCGGGCCTCCGCTGGTGGCGTAGTCCTCGAGCGGAGTGGCCGTGCCTTCCGAGTGCGGGTAGTCGCTGCAGCACATGAACAGATCCCCGGACGCCGACATCAGCCGGTTCGGCTGCTCGTATGAGAAGGCGGAGACCCGTACCTGATCCCGAAAGTACTCACTCGGGCGTCGGGTGAGCTGCGCTGGAGCCTCGCCGTTGAGCGCCGAGGTGAACTCCCATCCGCCGTCCAGCATCCGTAGGTAGAGCGGTACCCAGATCGAGGAGAGCTCCACGATCCCGATGCGCAGCCCCGGATGTCGTTCGAGTGCACCGTTGATGATGAGGTCGGTGACGGCGATGGCCGGAGGTACCCAGAGGAAGATCGAATCGAGGGCGGCGATGGTGTGGTCCTCCGTCTTGGCGTAGAAGGCCTCATCGATGATCCGGGGTTGATCCGCCACGTGGAACACGGGCGTCACCCCGTTGTCGACGAATGCATCCCACAGGCGGTCGTGATCGGGGTGGGACAGCGGACGACCGTCGACGGCGGCGGGTGCGATCATGCCGAGGCGTACACCCGCGGCAGAGAGCGATCCCAGTTCTGCCTCCAACCACGTCGGGTCCCGGAGCGTGAGATGGGCCACCGGATGGAGTCGTCCGGCACCTTCCGCCACAACTGTCGCGCACCATCGGTTCCATGCCGTCATGTTGGCGGTGAGGCCGGACAGCGCGTGGGAGAGGGCGCGCTCCCACAGCAGGCCGAAGTTCGGGAAGAGGACGGCGCCGTCGAGGCCCATGGCCGTGAGCTGTCGGAGACGCGCCGCCGGTTCCCAGTAGTTGGAGGGGAGCTCTTCGTCGTAGGACCTGTCGGAGGACAGATGCTGCCGACACCGACGGGTCAGCTCACCCAGTTCGTCGGTGGCCCCGGGATGCTGCACCTGGGCCAAGGCGAGCTGCTGGCCCCGCCACGTCAGCCACGAGTACCCCAGATCGTCGTCCACAATGGCCAGCGCGTCGTCCCGCCGGGCCGGGTCGATGTGGTCGGCCCACAGTGATCGGGACTCGAAGAGGTGCTGATCGGAATCGATGACAGCGGCCATCACCCCACTCTACGGCCCCGTTGCCGAAGTTTCCCGAGGACGACCATCGCTCTTGACCCGGCCGAACCCACCGTCTGGGCCATCACGTTTCCTACTACCGTCGGTGCGGTGGACGATGGGGTAGAGCGGGAGTCAGGCACCAATTTGGCCTGGTGGCAGGAGGCGGCACCGCTCCATGCCGCCAGCGACTTCTACGGCCTCGATGCGTTGCGCTCCGGAAGTGACTTCATGCGTCCCTTCGAGCTGGCCGAGCTCGGCGACGTATCCGGCCGGGACCTGGTGCACCTCCAGTGCCACATCGGGACGGACACGCTCTCCTGGGCACGGCGTGGTGCCCGGGTGGTGGGTCTCGACTTCTCCGCCAACGCCCTCGAGGTGGCCCGGGGACTGGCAGCCGGGTGTGGCGTCGACGTCGAGTTCGTGCGGGCCGATGTCCACGACGCCCCTGTGGCCCTGAACCACCGCCGATTCGACGTCGTGTACACCGGCGTCGGTGCACTCAACTGGCTTCCCGACCTCGACGCGTGGGCCCGCGTGGTACACGACCTGCTGCGCCCCGACGGAGTCCTCTACCTCTCCGAGATCCATCCGCTGGTCCTGGGCCTGTCCGAGGACGGTCGCACGCTCGTTCACGACATCCTTGCCGCCGCCTACGGGGAACGGAGCGAGCCACGGGGCACCTACGCCGTTCCCGATGCCGAGCTCTCCAACCAGACCACCTTCGAGCGCGCCCACGCCGTGAGCGAGGTGCTGACCGCGGTGCTCGACTGCGGGCTGACGGTCGAACTGGTCCGTGAGCACTCCTACACGAATGCGCCCTGGCCGTGGCTGGTACGCGGGGACGACAGGATGTTCCGTCTGCCTGACGGGTGGCCCCGCTATCCGCTGGCCTACTCCCTGCGGGCTCGCAAGTCGTAGCGCTCCGCCGCTACGAGTCGTGGAACCTCTGGCCTCTGACCCGAGCACCCCTGTCCGCCGGGGTCACCGGTCGACGAAGATCGGCCAACTTCCTGTCGAGCGTGGACTGCTGTTGCTGGAGGACCTGGAGCTCCGTCCTCAGGGTCCTCCGCTCCTGTCGCTCCGACCGGAGTTCGGCCACCTCGGCCTTGAGCGGTGACACCGCGGCAAGGAGCTGGTCCCGCTCCCGTCGCAGCGGAGGAAGTTGGTTCCGGAGCTCGGCCAGCTCCACCCGGAGCTCGTCCCGCTCCCGCCTCAATGGTGGCAGCTGACCCTCGAGATCGACGTCCTCCCCGCAGACCCCGTCGCCTCCCGTGGCCTCACGTTCAGGAGCCTCAGGTTCTCCGAAATCCCGGAGGAGGTCGGTGAGCTCCTCATCGAGTCGCCGTCCGCGATCCCGCTCCCGCTCCGCGGAACGGGACCCCGGAGAGCGATCGGTGACCAGCTCCGGAATCCGTGCCGGAGAGGGACCGACGCGGGTGGGTGGCCGCGAGGCCGCTGGGGGCGGGGTGACCGCGGCCTTGACCGGGGCCATGTGCGCAGTCCACGTGTGACCGTCCCACCAACGCAGGATGTTGGGGATCTGGAAATCTGAGTACCAACCCGCAGGAGCGGTCGCATCAGTCACTGCCGCCTCCATTCCGCTTCCCGTGCCCGGACACGGGACATGTCGCCCAGAACTTTAGAGGTGATCCGGCCTCTGGTGGGTGACCACATCCCGCTCCGCGGCCCTCCTCGTGTTTGGTCCGTAGACCGTCGGGGGAAGAGTCCAAGGCTGTGGTTGTGTCCAGATAGCCGACTGTCGTCCACCGGTCCGGGGCGGAATTCAGCGCTTGTCGGATGGATTAACGTCGGGGATTCCCGTGTGTCGAAAGCAAGGACTGTGAAGATGAGGATTCAGAAGTTGCGCCCAGGTTCGTCGACGGCATGGGCGGCGTGGAGTCGCGTCGCCGCCGTTCTCTTCGTGGCCGCCGGGGTGTTCGGGGCCCTGAGCGCTGCGCCCGCCCCGGCCGGCGCGGCAGCCGCGGCCAACACCTGGAGCCAGCAGTACCCGGCCACCAGCCCCCCGCCCCGGGCCTTCGCCACCATGGCCTACGACCCGGCCAGCAAGCAGGTGGTGCTGTTCGGCGGTCTCAACGACAGTTCGTACCTGGGTGACACCTGGACGTGGAACGGCTCCACGTGGACCCAGCAGTCCCCGGCGACGAGCCCCTCGGCCCGGGCCTACGCCTCGATGGCCTACGACCCGACCCTCTCACGAGGTCGTGCTGTTCGGCGGCTACAGCGCCGCCGACGGTGCCTTCCTGAACGACACCTGGGTCTGGAACGGGACCACCTGGGCCGCAGCTGTCGCCGACCGGCAGCCCCTCGATCCGCGGGGGCGCCTCGATGGCCTACGACCAGTCCAGCAGCCAGCTGGTGCTGTTCGGGGGAACCAACGGGGCCAACTCCTACCTCGACGACACCTAGACGTTCAACGGCACCAACTGGACTTCGCAGACCCCGGCCACCAGCCCCAGCCCCACACTGGCCCGGGCCTACGCCCCGATGGCCGATGACACCAGCGCCGACGCCACGGGCGGTGACCTGGTGCTCTTCGGGGGCCAGAGCGGCACCAGCACGGACCTCAGCGACACCTGGACCTGGAACGGGAACACTTGGACGGCCCGGGCCCGCGGCCCCGACCGCCCTCGCGGCCCGCTCCTTCGCCACCATGAGCGAGTCGAACACCGGTCAGCTCGTCCTCTTCGGCGGTGAGAACGCCGGCGACCAGGCCCTCGACGACACCTGGACCTGGAACGGGACCGCCTGGGCGCAACAGTCTCCGACCTCCAGTCCCCCGGCCAGCTCCGCTCCCACCTCGGCCTACGACTCGACCACGAGTCAGCTGGTGCTGTTCGGTGGGGTCAACTACGGGTTCTTCGCCGATACCTGGGTCTACGGCCTGCCGACCCCGGCCGGCTACTGGATGGTGGCCAGGGACGGGGGCATCTTCAGCTACGGAAGCGTCTCGTACCAGGGCTCCCACGGCGGTTCGCCCCTCAACCAGCCCATCGTGGGCATGGCCGCCACCCCGAGCGGGAGCGGCTACTGGCTGGTGGCCAGTGACGGCGGCATCTTCTCCTACGGGGACGCCACCTTCGAGGGCTCGCACGGCGGTTCGCCCCTGAACAAGCCCATCGTGGGCATGGCCACCACCCCGGACGGCCTGGGCTACTGGCTGGTGGCCAGTGACGGCGGCGATCTTCAGCTACGGCGACGCCAGCTTCTTCGGCTCCCACGGTGGCGCGCCCCTGAACAAGCCCATCGTGGGCATGGCGGCCACGCCGGACGGCTTCGGGTACTGGCTGGTGGCCAGCGACGGCGGCATCTTCAGCTACGGGGACGCCGGCTTCTTCGGATCCCACGGAGGTTCGCCCCTGAACAAGCCCATCGTGGGCATGGCCAGCACCCCGGACGGCGATGGCTACTGGCTGGTGGCCAGCGACGGCGGCATCTTCGCCTACGGGGACGCCGGGTTCTTCGGCTCCCACGGCGGAGCGCCCCTCAACCAGCCCATCGTGGGCATGGCGGCCGACCAGACCGGCCTCGGGTACTGGCTGGTGGCCAGTGACGGCGGCATCTTCACCTACGGGGACGCCGGCTTCCAGGGGTCCCATGGCGGTTCGCCGCTCAACCAACCCATCGTGGGCATGGCGAACGGGTAGGGAGCGAACGGGTAACGAGGGGCTCTCCACCTGTCGCCGCGTTGCTAGCCCGCCTGGTCGAGGAGGGCGTGGGTCGCCGAAGCCGCGGCCCGCGCCGTCTCGTCGGCGGGCAGTGCATGCAGCTCGTCGGAGAACACCTCGACCCCGAGGGGTGCCGTCGTCCCGGTGTGCCGGAGCGCTCGCACGATACCGACGAGGTCGAAGGCCCCGTCGCCGGGGAGCTGCCGGTGGTGCAGGGTGGCCTCGACCAGGTCGGGTTCGGGCCGTAGGGGTCCGTCGTCGAGTTGCACACCCAGAATCAGCCGACCGGGCACCCGGCGGAGTTCGTCCACGGTGACCCCCGCCCGGATCATGTGCCAGGCGTCGACGTTGAGTCCCCCGTTGGGCTGGCCGGCCAGCTCCACGATCCGGAGTGCGGTGCCCAGATCGGGGATCCGCGACCAGGGCAGCCACTCGATGTGGACCAACAGGTCGTGCTCCGCCGCCCTCAGGCACAGCCCGGCGAACGCCTCGGCTGCCCCGTCGATGTCCCAGGTGCCTCCGAACACGTCCACGGCATTGATCGACCGGGCCCCGAGCGCATCGGCCATGCCGAACAACTCGGTCTCACCGAACCGGAAGACCTCCTCGCTGTCCAGCTCGGGCGGGATCCTGACGTCCGACGCGCCGGGGAGCCACCACCAGGCCGGGTCCAATTCGGCCAACACCAGACCGTGGTCGGCCAGCATGGTCCGCAGATCGGCGGGACGGAGGCCCTCGGCGAGGGCGGCGGCGTAGTCCCGCCCCCACAGGGACACGGCGGCGAAGCCGGCACCGGACGCAGCCGACAGGCGCTCGGCGAAGGGAGTCCCCCGCCGAAGTGTTCCCGAGCACAGCACGAGGTCATCCGGTCCCACAGCATCCGCCTTCCGATCGAACGCGCCGCCTCTGGGCCAGACGGTAGCGGTCCGGATCGATCCGTCGCCTATCGTGCACGCCGGAGGTCAGAGATGACACTCGACACAGCACCGCTGGTGTACGACCCCATGGACCCGGCGATCCAGCGCGACCCGTATCCGATCTACCGGCGACTGCGGGAAGAGGACCCTGTCCATCGCACGGCCCGTGGCTTCTGGGTCCTCTCCCGTTTCGAGGATGTCTACCAGGCTGCGCTGGACACGAGCACCTTTTCGTCGGCACAGGGGCTGACCTTCGAGAAGGACGAGATCATCGCCCTCGGGTTGAAGCCGACCCTGGTGATGATGGATCGACCCCTCCACACCACGTTCCGGAGACTCATCAGCCGCGGATTCACTCCCCGCAAGGTGGCCGGACTCGAACCGACACTCCGGGCCTTCGTACGCCGCCGACTCTCGATGCTGTCCGGCGCCGACGAGGCCGATTTCGTCGATGTCCTGGCCGGGCCACTTCCGACCCTGGTGGTGGCCACCTATCTCGGCGTGCCGGAGAGCGACCGGACCCAGTTCGACGCCTGGAGCAGCGCCATCGTGGAGGCCGGCGCCGCCAACGACATCGTCGGCCGGGCTGCCGATGCAGTGGCCGGCCTGTACGCGTACTTCACCGAGTTGCTCGAGTTCAAACGGCGGCACCCCGGTGATGACATGCTCACCGACCTCGTAAGAGCTCGGGTCGATGGTCAGGCCCTCCATCTCGACGAGATACTCGGATACTGCTTCGTGATGATCGCCGGTGGCAACGACACCGCGGCCGGACTTCTGGGCGGTTCCGCCGTCCTGCTCGGCGAAGACATGCAGCAGCGCGGGGCACTTCTCAAGGACCCGCGACGGTTGACCCCGGCCCTGGAGGAGCTCCTCCGGTTGACGAGTCCCGTGCAGGGGCTGTCGCGCACGACCACGCGTGACGTGGATCTGCACGGCGCCACGATTCCGGCCGGAAGCAAGGTCCACCTGCTCTACGGCTCTGGGAACCGGGACCCGCGGGAATTCGGGCCCACCGCCGACGAGTTCCACGTGTCCCGCACCTTCCGCCGGATGCTCAGTTTCGGAAATGGTCCCCACCACTGCATCGGGGCCGCGGCGGCCCGACTCCAGGCCCGGGTGGCGTTGGGGGAGCTTCTGGACCAATTTCCCCACTTCCGTGTGGACGCGTCGAGGGCCCGACTGGCGCCCGGCCCGTTCGTCAGGCGGTACGAGTTCCTGCCCCTTGCGCCGGGCCGACGACGGCCCGTCACAGATTCCTAATCTCCCTGACCTATACCTGTGGGGAGACGTCATCGATCGGGAGGGCGGATGTTCAGACAGCGGGTCGTGTGCGGGGCGGTGACTGCGGTACTGGTCTCCTCCGGTCTGGTGGCGGTGACGGCGGCGTCGGCTGGCGCATCGGCGGGTACACCGCACGTGACCCAGGTCGTCCTGCAGTCCCCGACGGCATACAAGCCCAAGGCCCCACCGGGTGGCGGCACCGACGACTACCACTGCACGCTCCTCAATCCCCGGCTGAAGAAGAACGCCTTCATCACGTCGATCGACTTCCAGCCCAACAGTCCTGAGGTCCATCACGAGATCACCTACGAGGTCCCACCCGACCTGGCCTCGGAGGCCGAGGCCCAGAACGACGGCGGCAAGGGGTGGACCTGCTTCGGCGAGTCCGGGCTCTCGGGGTCAGGTGCCGCTCGATCACTGAACGGCGGCACCCCGTGGCTTACGGCGTGGGGGCCGGGCCACAACATCTCGAAGGAACCGGTCGGCACCGGCGCCCCGATGCCCGCCGGCAGCCTGATCATCATGCAGGAGCACTACAACATGCTGGTGGGGGACCAGCCGGTCCACTCCAAGCTGACCCTCGACACCGTACCGGCTACAACCCCCTTGCGCCCCCTCCGCCTCGAACTGGCTGCGGCTCCGCCGGATATTCCCTGTCCATCCGGGTCCACCGGTCCGATGTGCAGTCGATCGGCCGAGCTGGCCAGCGTGGGCCAGCGCTTCGGAGCCTCGCAGGAGATCGAGGTCGACGGGCTCGAGGAGATCTGCGGACACAACCCCAGCGACCCGCCCGTGGGTGACACCGCCTCGTGTACCTGGCCCATCAGGGGGAGCGGGAACATCGTGGAGCTGGCCCCGCACATGCATCTTCTGGGCGTCGGCATGAAGTTCGTCCTCAACCCCGGTACGGCGACGCAGCAGACACTGCTCGACGTCACGGACTACGACTTCCACTATCAACGGGGCTACGACCTGGCCAAACCCGTTCCGGTGGGGCCCGGTGACACCATCGGCATCACCTGCACCTACGACTCCGCCCGAGAGCTGCAGCTCCCCATCCTGCGCCGGGTGCCCCCGCATTTCGTCACCTGGGGCGACGGATCGACCGACGAGATGTGTCTGGGCCTGATCTTCATGACGCCGCCGACGGGTGAATCTGAAGCGGTGGCGCTGGCTCATGCGTTCCCCCCCAGCGTCTGAGTGATCTCGAGACGGCGGCCGGTCACCATGGGCGTTCCCCGGGTCCGGATCGAAGGGGGAGAGACCGACGAGCAGGAGGATTGTGAACATTTATCGGTCAATTGGCAATCGTTCGGGGCCGTTCATCCGTAGCTAGTACGAGGGGCAACCAACGAGGGGCCAGCCATGGATCTTGCCGAGTCAGAACCTCGGATGACTTGCCGTAACGATGCGACCGCCCGGTGGGCCCGACGCCCATCCGGAGGGAAGGGTGGCCACGCTCGAACCGTCGGGCCCGCCCGTGGCCCGTACTGCCGATATCTTCGACCGAGGAGACAAGAGAGCATCCATGCACGAGACGATGCCGATGGCTGTTGCCGGGGGTACCCGATGCGGCCCGGGCCGGGGAGCGGCGCGCTGATGACCGATGCCGGTGAACCGGGCAGCCCGTCGGACGAGGCGCTGATCGCAGGGATGGTGCTCGGGGACGAGCTGGCCGCGGTGACCTTTGTCCGTCGCTACCAGAAGCGGGTGTTCGGCCTGGCCCTCGGAATGCTCGGTGATTCGGGGGTCGCCGAGGATGTGGCACAAGAAGCGCTGATCCGCGCCTGGCGCCACGCCCCTGTCTTCGACGCCCGTCGGGGGTCGGCCACCGCCTGGGTCCTGACCATCACCCGGAACCTGGCCATCGACGCCATCCGCAAGCATCGTGCACTCCCGACCGATCCGAACGAGTTGATCGCCCTGGGAATGGCGAGCACCGGCCGGTCTCCCGAGGATCTGGGATCCGGCACTCATCTGGCGCCGGAACTGCGCGCCGCGCTCAACGCCCTGCCCGTCACGCAGCGCCGGGCCGTCGTACTGGCCGCGCTGTACGGGCGTACCATCGACGAGATCAGCTCCACCGAGTCCATCCCGCAGGGAACTGCGAAGACCCGTGTCCGTGCCGGCCTGAGGAAACTACGCGCCGCCCTCCACAACGCCGAGGAGTGGCGCTGATGGGCGACGAACCTACGGAGATCCACGAACGGTTCATCGAGCAGCTTCCGGAACTGGCGGCCGGTGTGCTCGGCGGCCGCGAACGCGCCGTACTCCTCGGCCATGTCACCGGTTGCCCGAGTTGCACCGAGGAGTTGGACCAGCTGATGGCTACGGCCGACAGCTTGGTCCTCCTGGCCGCGGAGGTCGACCCACCGGTGGGATTCGAATCCCGTGTCATCGGGCGCCTTCAAACCCGGCCGTCGAACGAACGCCGTCATGACCGCTGGCGAAAGCGCTCGATCGTCGCAGCCTCGGCTGCGGCGCTCGTGGCCATTGCCTTCGGTCTGGGTTGGGACGCGCACTCGAGTCATCAGCCCGTCCGAAGCGCCGTCGTGGTGCCGGGTACGTACGGGAACGTGACCGAGGCGTCGCTGACCTCCGGGGACCGGTCGGTCGGAATGGTCGCCGTCTACTCCGACCGCGACGGATGGCTGCTCATGACCGTCGATTCGGCAGGGTATTCCGGGTCCGTTCGCTGTCGGGTCACCTCCGCCCATGGGGTGACCCGGACCGTCGGGTCCTTCGATCTGACCGACGGCCGAGGGGCGTGGGTGGCTCCCCTTCCCGAGGCAATCGACTACGTCCGCACCGCTGAGCTCGTCGGCACCGGCGGGCGCGTCCTGGCCACCGCCCACTTCTCCTGATCGGCGGAAGACGATCCCGGTGGCTGGTGTGATCTGCAATTTTTTTGAACCACTGGACCAGGTGGGCCGTATCCCTTCGTGAGGGGAACACGCGCTTCGGCGCCGATCACGACGATGGGGAGGAGTTCACATGGGACAACAAGGACAACGGGGCCGGTCGGCACCCTCGGGGCCGGCCAGGGGTCGCAGACTGGCCGGGGCGGCGCTGGTCGGCTGTCTGGCCGTGGCCAGCGCCACGCTCGTGCCTCTGGCGGCGGCGGCGTCTCCGTTCTCGCCGCCTTCGTTCCTCTCGCAGTTCTCCAAGGTCACCACGGTGGCCTCCACCGTTCCCGCCAACGGGGACGAGAATCCCTACGGCATCGTGGTCGTACCTCAGACGGTGGGCAGACTGGTGAGCGGCGACACCTTGGTGAGCAATTTCAACAACTCCGCCAACCTGCAGGGAACCGGTACCACCATCATGGAGGTCGCCCCCTCGGGATCCGTTTCCACCTTCGCCGACCTCAGTGGTCCCCTTCCCGGGCCGTGTCCCGGTGGGGTCGGACTCACCACGGCTCTCACCGCGCTGCCGGGCGGCTGGGTGGTGGTGGGCAGCCTGCCCACGAGCGATGGAACGTCGGCGACGGCCCAGGCCGGGTGCCTGATCGTTCTCAACAGTGCCGGGGTTCCGGTCGAGACGTGGTCCGGTGGCAACATCAACGGTCCGTGGGACCTGACCTCGGTCAGTGACGCCGTGGGAGCTGAGATCTTCGTCGCCAACGTGTTGAACGGTACCGTGGCCAACAGCCCGGCGACGGTCGATCAGGGGACGGTGGTTCGCCTCGATGTCCGATTCCACCCGGGCCAATCGCCGGCGTTGGTGGGTTCGACCGTGATCGCCAACGGCTTCCCCGAACGGACTGATCCGGCGGCGTTGGTGGTAGGACCCACGGGCCTCGCCTTCGGCTGTGGTGGCCAGCTGTACGTGGCCGACACCGTGAACAACCGGATCGCCGTCATCCCGTTCGCCGTCTGGCGGTGGTCCCCTCTCGGCGGTGGTGGGATCACCCTCTCGTCGGGCGGTGCCCTGAGCGGCCCGCTCGGCCTGGCCCTGGCCCCCGACGGTGACGTTCTCGCCGCCAACGGTGGCAACGGGAATCTGGTCGAGGTCACTCCATTCGGCCGTCAGGTTGCCTCGCCCCAGGTCGATCCCGCCGGTGCCGGAGGTGACCTCTTCGGTCTGGCCATCGCTCCGTATGGCCACGGGGTGCTCTTCGTCGACGATGGGGACAACACCCTGAAGCTCTTCGGTCCGGGGCCGGGCAGCTGGTGAACCAACAGACCGGGACGACGTCGGAGGGGGCACGGCTCGCTATGTCCTCTCCGGCAACGCCCCGGGCAGCAGATCTCAACCGAACGTCCCGAGGAGCAGAAGGTGACATCCCCAGTGCTTGCGCCGAATGACACGTCCCGAGCCGGCCGACCGCCGAGTGGTTGGAGGATCGCCGTCCTAGTGCTGCTGGCGACGACGGCGCTGGCCCTGACGGCCTGTTCCGGCGGATCCACCGCCGCCAACGGGACGACGACCACCACGGGTCCGGGTCGTGTGGTCGTGACCACGGCATCGAGGGGCAGCGTGGGGACCATCTTGGTGGCACCCAGCGGACATACCCTCTACCACCTGACCACCGACAAGAACGATCACTCGACGTGCAATGGAAGCTGTGCCCAACTGTGGCCACCGCTCACCGTCCCGGCCGGGACGAGACCCGAGGCCGTAGCCGGACTCACGGGGACGTTGGGCACCTTCACCCGGGCCGACGGATCGACCCAGGTGACCTACGACAGCGAACCCCTGTACACCTACGCTCCGGATACGACCTCCAGTGATGTGCTCGGGCAAGGCGTCGGTGGCGTGTGGTTCGTGGTGACGGCGGCCGGGTCCGGGGCCCCTGCGACGTCGACGACGACAGCATCAGGTGGCTACGGGTACTGATTCGGTGATGGTCACGGACCTGGATGTCCGCTCTCCGGACCGGCCCACCTCGGCTCCCGCTGTCGCAGAGGTGGCGCCCTACACTCGGAGGGTGTTCACCGGTCTCGCCCATACAGCCGTGTGCGTCGGCGACATCGACGAGGCGGCGAGGTGGTATGTGGAGACCCTCGGGCTCCGCCTGCTGTCTCCTCCCTACGAGATGGCGGGTGAAGCAATCGCACGGGACATGGAGGAGCTGATCCCGAGCCCCGTGGTCGTCAGGGCCGCCATCGTGGGACTCGACACCGGCGACCACGTCCTCGAGCTGATCGAGTACCCCGAGGTGGACCATCCGGCCGATGGCCGAGCCCGGCCCGACATCACGTCGCCGGGAATCACCCACGTGGGGTTGGTCTGCGACGATATCCACAGCACCCGGGCCGAGCTCGAACAGAAAGGGGTCACCTTCCTCACGTCGTCGATCGCCGAGGTGGCCGGGTTGAAGACCACGTGGTTCCACGACCCGTGGGGGACGGTGTTCATACTGCTGGAGAAGAAGACTGGGGACCGCCCATACTGGAGGCAGTACGGGGCGTGAGCGGTGTCGGTTCCGAGGGGACCTGGTGGCGGTCGTGGGGATTTGTTGGTAGGCCACTGGACGGATCTGGAAAGAGGCGGACGAGTCATGGGTTCAAGGGTGAAGAGCAATTGCACACTGGTCGTCGAGCGCTATCTCGAGCGCCTCGTGGCCCACGATTGGCCGGCCGTGTCCGAATGCCTGAGCGAGGACGTGATTCGGGTCGGCCCCTTCGAGGACGTGTACACGGGGCGGGACAGCTACGTGGCCTTTCTCTCCGCTCTCATGCCCTCCCTGGCCGGCTACTCCATGAGGGTGGATCGTGTCCTTCAGGTCAACACGTTCGGGGATGACGACTCCGATGACGGAGGGATGACGGTGGTGCTGGCCGAGCTGACCGAAACGATGGAGGCCGGGGGTGTCCCGTTCGATACCGCCGAGGCCCTGGTCTTCGACGTCGACGAGGACCACCGGATTGCCCGGGTCGACGTGTACATCAAGCGCAAGACCTGAGCTGTTGGCCTGTCGGGTGGGTGTGAGGGCAACGACCGACCCCGCACCCACGTCGACGACCGACGTCAACGGCAGGGCGCCCGTCCGCCTGACAGGTTGACGTTGAACTTGATCCCGTTGATGTTGGCGGCATTGTCGGCGGCACAGAACTGGGATTGGGACTCCGTGTACTCGGCGTTGCCGATCCACTTCCCTTCGCTTTCATAGGGAGCCAGTAGCGAGCAGGTGCCGTACTGGTTGCACTGCTCCGAGATGATCCCCTGGCTCAGCGGCGCCATGTCGTCCACGAACGACGCGATTCCGGTGTCGTCGAGATTTTTGGCGATCCATCCCAGATCGATGCTGTGCATGTAGTTGGACAGGGTGGTGAGGAAGGTCTCCTCGTTCGCCTGGGTGATGGTGAACCCGGTTGAGCCTTCGTTGTTACCGAACGTCTCGTCCAGATCGGTTTCGACCGCGTCGAAGCCCTTCTGGGCGCACTGCTGGTCGATCATGGACTCGATGATCGACACGGCCGAAGGGGCGTTGATGTTGATGAAGTTCTCGGGGTAGCCGGAGAGCTTCGATCCCAGATCGTGGGCCGCTGACAGCTGGGCGTAGTAGGTGGTCGAGACCCCTTCTTCCGCGGCGGAGTAGTAGTTGCCCGCCGTTCCGACCTCGATGTAGCAGATGACGTGATCACCCAGGGCGTGCAGTGCGGCCACGGTGGAAGCCGGATTGTCGATGGCGTCGATGTCGTAGATGACCGGATTGTCAGACGGAGCCGTGTCGCCGTTGTAAGCCGTCACACCGGTGCCCATCAGCGTTGCATTGGAGGTCACCAGCGGGGCCCCGATCTCCCACTGCCAATCGGCGTCGGCTGGAGGCTGCCAGACGTGTCCACCGCTCCCCAACGTGGTCGTCGTGGTCGAGGTGGTCGAGGTGCTCGTCGTCGTGCTCGTGTTCGGCGATCTACATGACGATCGATGGCAATTGGCAGCCGACGCGTGCGTCTGGGCAATGCCGAACCCGATGAGCGACAGGGCCACTGCCACGGACGCCGCCATCGCCTTTGCTCTGCCGACCGACCTCATGCGTGCTCCTGTTCGATTGGAGCGAGGCAGCCGCCGGCGTGGCGAGGGCGGTTCGTTGGCCCGCCGCCTTCACCCAACTCCACCGCTTCCGGGGACTCCGGACCGCTCGACGGACGACGAGTGCTCGGGCCTCGGAAGACTCTGGGGACCGCACTCCCTCAGGTCTTGATTCCTGGACGCCACAATTCCTGAGGCCGGTCTAAACCGTGAAGCCGAGCCTGTCAAATGACGCGGACGGACAGGGCGACGACAGTTGGGGCGACTCAGTGCCCTCTCCACACGGGCGGCCGCCCTTCCCCGGCGGCGAGCAGTCCTTCCCGGGTGTCCTCGGTGGCCATGGCCACCAGACGCATGGTCTCGCCGAATCGAATGGCCTCGAGCGGAGGAAGGCTCTGCGACCGCACCGCCACCTCCTTGCTGGCCCGGGCGGCGAGAGGTGCTGCCGCCAGCAGTCGACGGGCCAGCGATCGTGCTTCGTCCATGAGCTGTTCGTGCGGCACCACCCAGCCGGCCAGGCCGATCTCCTTGGCCCGTTCCGCACCGACGCGCTCGCCGGTCAGGAGGATCTCCATGGCGTACTGCCAGTTGATCTTCTGGGGCAACCGGATCGATCCGACGATGGTCGGTACCCCGAGTCGCACCTCGGGAAAGCCGAACTCGGCCCGGTCGCTGGCGATCACGAAATCACACCACGTGACCAGGGTCAGTCCATAGCCCAGGCAGAACCCGTTCACCGCGGCGATGACCGGCTTGTAGATCTCCCACCCGCTCTCGAACGAGTTGATCGTGGGCTTCTCCCAAAACGTGCCGGCGAATTCCCCCGTGGCTCCGGCCCCGTCATGGATGTCACCGCCGGCACAGAATGCCCTTCCGGTGCCGGTGACGATGGCCACCCACGCATCCTCGTCGTCGCGGAAGCGGGTGAAGGCATGGTTGAGCGCCTGTCGCATCTCGGCGTTGATGGCGTTCAATGCATCCGGCCGGTTGTAGGTGATGGTGGCGACGTGGCCGTCGATCTCGTAGGTGACAAGCGCGCTCATGATCGAAAGCATGCCTTACCTGTCCGTTGGTGTCTCCGAGGGGGTGTCTGGACCGGGAACCGCGGTGGATCTCACCGGACCGGTGTCCGGCGTTCCATCCCACCCGGTCAGAGCCGGAGCTGCATGTACCAGGGGTACGTCACCGGCGGACGCGACACCTTGGTCAGACCTTTGGCTGATTCCGGAGGTAGCGCCAGGCCGAATCCGACCAGATTCTGTTCCAGCTGGTCAGTGGTGCGCGGACCGATGATGATCGAGGTCACGCCCGGACGTCTCAGCAACCAGGCCAGGCTGACCGCGGTCGGGGTCGACGCCGACTCGGCCGCGACCCTCTCCACCTCGGCCACGATCTCGAAGTTGCGGTCGGTGAGCGTCAGCATCCTCATCCCCTCCGCCTCCATGTCCGAGCCCCTGGTCAACCGGCCGTCAGCGGGCAGAGCGCCGCCCCTGGCGTACTTCCCGGTGAGCATGCCCCCACCGAGGGGGCTCCATGCGATGACCCCCATCCCGTGCCTGGTGGCGGTGGGGAGGATATCGAGCTCGATGTCGCGCCAGATGAGCGAATACTGCGGCTGCAGGCTGACGAATGGTGTCCCTCCCGACCGGTCGGCCGCCCACTGGGCTTCGACCAGCTGACTGGCGTAGAAGTTCGAACACCCGATGTAGCGCACCTTCCCCGACTGCACGAAGCCGTCGAGGGTGGCCATACTCTCCTCGATCGGCGTGTCGTGGTCCCAGTTGTGCAGCTGGTAGAGGTCGATGTAGTCCGTGCCCAGGCGACGCAGGCTGGCCTCCAGCGCCCGGGTGAGATGGGCACGAGAGGAACCCCGGTCGTTGGGTCCGGTCCCCATGACGTTGTATCCCTTGGTGGCGAGGACGACATCGCTCCGCCTGTCCGCGATCGCTCGGCCGACGATCTCTTCCGACACGCCGGCGTTGTACACGTCGGCCGTGTCGATGAAATTGTGACCGGCGTCGAGGAACGATCCGACGATCCGGCGCGATTCGGCTTCATCGGTGCCCCAGTCGGCGTTTCCGAACGTCATGGTGCCGAGGCACGCACGTGACACCTTCAGGCCGGATCTTCCCAACGCGACGAAGTCCACGGTCGGGAGATTAGCTTCAATCGGCCGGACGCTCTGAGGTCGACGTGGGTCCGGCTACTCGTGGTCGGCCCTGGTGGGAACCCAGAGCACCTCCCACCGATTGCCCTCCGGGTCAGCGAGGACCCCCGAGCGGCCCCCCCACGGCTGGTCCACCGGATCGACCACCGACCGGGCGCCGGAACTCATGGCCGCGGCGTGTGCTTCGTCCACCGCAGCACGGGTCTCGACGGACACCACGAGCGTCATCGCCGACCGCAGCTCGGCCGCGGTGTCACCGGACAGCGTGCCGGAGGGGTACAAGGCCAGGTCGACGTCACCGACCCGGAAGATGGACACCGCGTCCGATCCACCCGCCCGCTCCGGCCAGCCGAGGTCTCGATAGAACGCACGGAGCGTCGGCAGGTGTCCGGCACTGAGTACGACCATCGACAGGCGGGCCGGCATGCCACCGGGCCGATCCCCCCGGTCGTCATCGATGTCACTCTGATCGCCCACTGCCGACCTCCCGGGTCGAGGGTAATCTCAGAATCCACGAGGCGCAGGCGAGCCGGGGGAGACGGAACACTGGTTGAGGACGTGTGCCTGACCATAGGGGGCCACGAGGTCCCCGGTTCGGACGGGACGTACCCCGTCTTCAACCCGGCCCGTCCCGAGGAGTTAGTGTTCGACGCACCGGCTGCCTCGCCGGGCCAGGTGGACGAGGCGGTCCGGGCCGCGGTGGGGGCGCAACGGGACTGGGACGGCCTCGGATTCGGACTGCGCCTCGCTCGTCTGGAAGAAGCCTGCTCCCGGGCCGAGGGTTCTTTGGACCTGGAGTCCACCTCGACGCTCCTGACCCGTGAACACGGGAAAGTGCTCGTGGAGTCCCTGTTCGATCTGGCCACCACATCCGGGATGCTCGGGGCGTTGGCTCCGCTGATGGCCGAGACGCTGCATCCCCGCCACGCGGGTTCATCCTCGGTGGAGCGGATGCCACACGGCGTGGTGGCATGCATCCTGCCCTTCAACTGGCCCGCCGCGGTCATGGCCAACAAGATCCTGCCCGCCCTCCTGGCCGGCAACACCGTCGTCGTCAAGACTCCTCCCACGTGCCCGGGTGCCGTACTCAGGCTGGCAGGAGCACTGGCCGGCGGGCTGCCTCCGGGCGTCCTGAACACCCTCAACGGACCAGCCCCCGAGCTGGGAGCGGCATTGGTGGCCCATCCGGGCGTGGGCATGGTGTCGTTCACCGGCGGCGTCACGGCCGGTCGCTCGGTGCTGGCGGCCTGCGCGCCCCACCTGCGACCCGCAGTTCTCGAATTTGGGGGGCAACGACCCCGCCATCATCGGACCTGATCTGGAGCCGAGCGAGGAGCTGGCCGGCCGACTGATCGAGGCGGCCTTCGCCACCTCCGGTCAGGTGTGCATGGCCATCAAGCGGCTCTACCTCCCCTCCGAGCGGATGGGGGAGTGGCGGGACGCCTTGGTCGGAGCCCTGTCCCGCACAGTGGTGGGCGACGGCCTCGACGACACGGTGACCATGGGGCCCGTGCACACAGAGGCTGCTCGAGATCGGGTGGAGGCGATGATCGCCGACGCCGCCGTCACCGGCGCCGAGGTGGTGCGCCCGGCCGTGGTCAGGCATCCGGATGCGGGCTGGGTCGTGTCACCGGCCCTCGTCGTGGACCCCGACCCTGCGTCCGCCCTGGTGTCGGAGGAACAGTTCGCCCCGGCGCTGCCGCTCCTGTCCTATCAGCAGCTGGGAGATGCCGTCGAGGCGGCCAACGCCACGAGGTTCGGGCTGTGTGCTTCGGTCTGGACGCGGGACCAGGACCTTGCTGACCGGGTGGCCGGCCGGCTGTCGGCCGGCACGGTGTGGACCAACGCCCACGGGATGGCGGCGATGGACCACCTGGCCCCCATGGGCGGATGGGGTGAATCAGGGATCGGGGTCGAGATGGGGCTCGAGGGAATGGCGGCGTTCACCCGGCCCCGGGTCCAGCGGCGTGGCGCGCTGTGATCCATCCGGATCCCGTCACCCCGGGGACCTCGCAGCTACTCGCCCTGTTCCCGCCGGCAGGGCGCACGGGACGGGACCCTAACTGAACGAGGCGGCGGCCCTGTCGCGGATGGCGCGTGCCGCCCTCTTCGCTTCGTACATGGCCTCGTCGGCCTGTCGTACCAGCTTCATCGGGTCGGTATCGGAATCACACTGGGTCAGGGCGACACCGACGCTGGCCTCCAGGGGAACCACCTGGTCGTTCACGCGGATCGACAACCGTGACACGTTGTCGTGGATGTTCTGCGCCACAATGTCCCCGCACAGGCTGTGTTCGTGGCACAGCACGACCAGGAACTCGTCCCCTCCGAGCCTGCCGACCACATCGCACTCGGCGGTGGCTTCCAACAGGGCCACGCCCGTGTTGAAGATGGCGGTGTCGCCCACTTCGTGCCCGTAGGTGTCGTTGAGAGGTTTCAGACCGTCCAGGTCGATGAACAACACAGCCACGGTTTCGCCCGCCTCGCGCCGACGGCTCACGTCGTTGGCGAGATGATCCAGCACCGCGGCTCGATTCAACAGCCCGGTGAGGTAGTCGTGCGTGGCTGCCTCGTGCAGGAGCTGACGTTGCAGCTCCCGCTCGCGGATCCGCGTGGACAGCGTGTCGACCGAAGCTTGGAGGGCGCGACCGGTCCTCCCCGGCAGAGGGCTCAGCTGCTCCAGATGGGAGAGATCCTCGGCGGCCAGGGCCACGGCCGTCGTCTCCACCGCCTTCAAGGTGGAGCTCATGTCGTTGAAGGCCGCCGTCGTGGTCACCACCTCGCGGGGGCCGGTCTCCGGCAGCGGCGACACCCCGAACTCACCGCTGTGGACCTGGGACGCGGTGGTGGCGAGTCGCTTGAGCGGACGGGTGAGGATGCGACCGGCCACGATGACCCCGCCGACACTGATGACGATCAGCGCCACCAGGAAGATGATCTCGCCTACGAGCCGGTGGGTGGCACTGGAGGCCAGAGCCAGGGCGGTGTTGTGGAGGTCCTGTGAGGCGGCGATCACCAGCGAGTTGAGGTCGGCCAGGTAGTGGAGGCCCGGGGCCATGGAGCTTCCCGCGAACACCAGATTGCCGGCGAACGGTGGATGTGAGCCGTTGAGGGCCACGGCCAGACCTTGCTGGATCGTCCCGGCGAAGTGCTCGTCGGCCGGGTTGGTCTGGATGTGAGCCCAGACGGCCTGGGCCTTGGGGCTCAGGTGGCCGACGAACTCCGAGGTGGCGGTGTTGAAATCGCCGGACGATTGAATCAATTCCTGTTTTGCCGTGGTCGGCCCGATTCCCTCGAGGACGTAGATCGCTCCTTCGACTTCGTGACCGCCACTGAGGAACGCCTGGTAGGTCTGGCGGAGCGCGGCGGCGTGCACCTCGAAGGAACCTGGCGCCTGCCAGTTCGAGATGTCGGCTTGCAGGCGGTTGTAGTCCTGGTACCAGATGGCGTCGATGTCGGTGGACATCTTGGCCATGAAGGCCTGGGCGACACTGAACGTCACGGTGTTGGCCACCACCCTCGGGATCAGGGCCCGAAGCTGGGCCACGTCCGCTCGGAGCGTCGGTGTCGACGAGAACGTCGGGTAGCCGGCGATCCGGGCCGTTCCCTGTGCTAGCTGTACCCGGTAGGGCACGGTCGGCTTGAGGAGCGTGTCGAGGACGGGTTCGCTGATTCCGAGTTGCGCGGAGTAGGACACGGCGAGGAGCGGCACCGAGAGGGGGTTCATTTGCGCCCTGGCCGTGGCGACAGCCTGCAGCTGACTGGCGTCCCGGGCTACGACCTGTGCGTGCTGGCGGAACGACCAGCCCGACAGCACCCCGGTTCCGGTGAAGACGCCGGTGGCGAGGATGGGGAGCAGGACCAGCAGGACCAGAATGAGGCGGACGCCCGGATGCCAGCGCGGGCCGGGGGCCTGGGCGCGACCGGGCCCGTCGGAGTCCGGGTCGATGCTCGGCACCTCGATGGGCTGCTCGGTCCCGCCGGCATGTGGAAGCTGGCCCTTGATTTCCATAACGTTTTTGACTATCGACGCGTGGTCTCGGATTCTTGACTTCGGCAGAAAGGTCCACTCCAGGGCCCTAAGGGGGTCCACAGGGGGCCGGTCTGCAGCCCGACGGCGGGGCCTGACCAGGGTCGGGCCCGGCCCTAGAGGAGCCACGATGTCAGGTGACGGGATCGATGCTGATCAGGACTTTGCCGCAGTCCGTCGAGCCCCGTAGGAGGTCCAGGGCCTCGCCGAACCGTTCGAGGGGGAAGCGGTGGGTGATGAGTCCGGACAGATCGCGTCGGGCCAGCAGGTCGATGGAGTCGTCGAACCGGGGCGGGTACTCCATCGACCCACGGATGGTGAACTGCTTCATGACCATCATCAGGTAACTGGTCGGGATGGGCTCGTAGTGCAACGCCACGACCGAGAGTCGTCCACCGACGGGACCGTGGTCCAAGACGTCGGCGATGACTCGTGCCGAACCGGACGCTTCGATGAAGGCGGCCGTGGCCGGCGTCGGTCCGAACATGAACTCCGTGGTGCCATGGAGCCGGGCCAGCTCGTCCCACACATCGGTGACGCTGGGGCTCAGGGCAGCCTGGGCGCCCAGTTCCATGGCGAGCTCCAGCCGCGTCGGGCTGAAGTCGACGGCCACCACCCGCCGGTGGCCGCGGTCGGTCAAGGTGGCGATGGCCGCCAATCCGATGGGTCCACATCCGAACACGGCGACGCCGTCGTCGGGTTGGACGTCCGCCTGGTCCGCAGCCCGCATGCCGACGGCCAGCGGCTCGGCCAACGCGGCCACATCGAGGGGCAGGCTGTCCGGAACATGGTGTAGGCGATCGCAGTCGGCCTCGGTCACGAGGAGCAGCGGTGTGAGACCACCCTGGGGGGAGCCGTTGCCGATCCGGCCGAGCTCGTCACTGCCCGGTTGCACGACGATCCGGTCGCCGACCCGTGCCGCCGTGACCGTGGGCCCGACCCATTCCACGATGCCGGCCATTTCGTGGCCGAGGCACAGCGGAGCACCGGTGGGGCCGGCGAGACCGCCTCTGGTGATGTAGGACAGATCGCTACCGCAGATGCCGCAGGCGGCAACCCGCACGACGACATCGCGGGGCCCCGGGTCGGGCTCGGCGATGTCGTCGAGCCGGACGTCACCGGGCCCGTGAATTCGGACCTGCAGCACGGGGTGCCTCGTTCAACCCTCTTCGGGGCGGAACAGGAACGAGGCGATAACGTCCCGCATGGAGGCGTCGACGAGCTCGATGCGGACACCGAGATCGTTCCGGTGGTAGGCGAACGATACCGGGGCATCGTGGCCGGACCGGCCGCAGAGCTGCAACGGGCATCCGACCTGGGACAGTGCTGCACTGTCCCCCGGTAGGTCGTCACTCCAGAACCCGATGTGGTGCAGATTCGAATGCTCGTTGCAGACCCATACGGACCCGGGCACCTCTTGGATGAGCTCGAGGCGCGGTTCCTCCACTGAGTAGCAGATGGTGGTGGGCAGGACGATGTCCCCACCGGATCCGTCGCGGTACTCCGACCGGTCGAGGTGCATGACCGGGCCCCAGGTGACCCCGACCTGCTCGCTGAAGCGCAGCCGGGCTGCGGCGATGTCGGGGACGATGATGCCGACGTGGTAGTGGGGTGGGAGCGCAGGCATCGGTCAGGAGAGCAGATAGCCGCCGTCGACGACGAGGGTGTGGCCGGTGACGTAGCCGGCGGACGAACTGGCGAGGAACTGGACGGCACCCACGATCTCGTCGGGGGTGCCGAGGCGGCCCATCGGGATGTGGGAGAGCTCGGCGTCGAGAAGCTCGGGGAAGGCGGCCATCGGTGCGGTCATCGGGGTGTCGATCACCCCGGGGGCGACTGCGTTGACCCGAATGCCGAGGCTGTTCCACTGCTTGGCCATGGTGGCGGTCAGCGCGGCCAGGCCGGCCTTGGCCGACCCGTAGCCGGGGACGATGGGGATGGCCCGGAACGCGGCCAGCGACACCATGTTGATGACGCTGGCGCCGCCCTCCATGGGGCTGGCGGCCAACAGCGTGCGACAGCCGGTGGAGAGCCGCATGGGTCCGGCCAGGTTGAGGATGAGGGCCGCCACGAAGGTGTCCGGCTCCCATTCGTCCCGACCGCCGGGGAAGTTTGCACCGGCGTTGTTGACCAGGACGTCGAGCCGGTCGAGCGAATCGACGAAGGCGTCGATGGAGGCGGGATCGGTCATCTCGACCTGGTGGTACGTGAACTGTCCGAGGTCGGTGCCGTAGGCGTCGGGAGTGGGACGGGTGCCGGTGATGGTGACCGCGGCTCCCGCAGCACCGAAGGCGGTGGCCAGGGCATGGCCGATACCGCTGGTGCCGCCGGTGACGACGACGGCCGTGCCGGTGAAGTCGAACGTGAGGCGGTTGTTCACGGGGCCTCCAGACGTTCGAGGGATCGTGTCAGCCAGGCACGTTCCCAGAAATTGACGCTGCCGTCCAGAAGATGGCGGGTGGCGGCTGACGCGGCACGGCGCGCTCCGTCGTGGTCCGGCTCGGTGATGAGGACGATGTCCGTGAGGTGCAGGGCGGCGACCGGTTCGCCGGCATCGAGGCGCGCCCGGGCCGCGGCCACGAGTGCGTCCGCCCCGGCCGCGGCAACGAGGTCGGGGGCGATCTCCGCCGGGGACACCCTATAGAGCTCGGTCGTGGATCGGTGGTGGAACCAACCGGCGTAGGTCTCCCAGATGGCCCGCACGTTCCAGCTGGTCCGGCCGTAACCCTCGCCGACATCGAGGTGTTCGGGCACGCGCACCTCCCGCACGAGCGTATCGACGTCGCGCCCCGCGTTCATGCCGTCGACGGTGCTGTCGTGCACCCACTGCATGGCCTCCCGCATGGCCACGACCTCCTCCTCTATCCGTCCGGCACCGTCGATGGGGTCGAAGTGACCGGTGATCAGACGGTCGGGCCCGAGATCGAGTACCAGCTCGAGCGAGGAGATGTGGGCCAGCGCGTCGCGGTAGCGGTCGCCGCGGATGGTGACCAGGTTGGGAACGTGCCCGAACAGCGGCCCGAACAGGTTGCCGGTGAAGGCGGTCCGGGAGTCCGGGAGCCAGATCACGAGTGAGTCGGTGGTCTCGCCGCCCGGCGTCGACAACAGCACGAGTTGTCGGCCACCCACGGTCAGCTCCAGTCGGTCCTCGAACGTGATCGTGGGCTCGGGGCGGGCCTGGGCACCACCACCGGCGCCCACCGACTCGGCGTAGGCCATGGCGGCGAGGATGGCGTCGATCCAGGCGAAGGCGGCATTCCGGGACCGGAACGCCTCGAGTCGTTCGTTGTCGGCCCGCCACGTGGCGAAGGCCGCCTGGGCCACCACGTCGGTGCCCTCGTCGCGCAGGCAGTCGACACCGCCGACGTGGTCGTAGTGGCCCTGGGTCAGGACGATGGCCCGGGTGGGACTGGGGTCGACGACATCGAAGACCCGCCGGTGGAGGGGGCCTTCGAAGCCCATACCGGTATTGACGATGATCCTCCCCTCGTCGGTGCGAACGAGATAGCTGTTCGAGAGCCCCGGGGACATCCAGACGTCGTCACCGAGGTCGACGGCCGGCTCACCCTTCGACGCGGCAATGGCGTCCGCTCCGGGCCGCTCCCGGTGGAGACCGGTCATGTCAGAGCACCTCCCGGGTGACCTGGGGGAAGGCCTCGAAGTAGAAGGCGAAACGCTCGTAGAGCTCGTCCGGATCGAGACCGAAGTCGGCCCGCAGATCGTAGATCATCCGGCCTTCCTTGCCCCGGGGATTGCCGGCCAGATACGCGGTCAGCTCCGATCGCACGCGGTCGGAGACCTCGAGACCGGCGACGCCCAGGATGCCTGTGGCCGTGCCCAGATCGTCGGCCATGAACTGGCCGAACTCCACATCCACCCTCTGACCGGCCGGGATCAGGTGCGCGTCACGGACCGCCGATCGGAGCAGTCGTTCGATGCGATCGACCCAGTAGGCGGCAAGTTCGTCGGCTCCGATCTCCACCCGGCGCATGCGGTCGCCGTAGGCCAGCATGGTGATGGCCGACTGCAGGACGGCGACAGGATCCCGCAGCGTGAACGCGATGGTGGCGTCGGGGAACGTCGCCATGAGCGGACCGATCTGTTCGAGGTGCTGCGGGGTCTTGAGGATCCAACGGCTGGGCCCTCGGATATGGCTGAGTACCTGCAACTCGCGGTGAAGGAACCCGTAGTGCTTCCACTGATCGAGGTGGGCATAGTGATCCCGCCACATGGGGACCCGGGCATGCCACTCGAGGGTGTAGGAACACAGATCGAGGTCCATCAGCTCACAGTCCTCCTCGATGCTCCAAGGCGGGCGGTCGTGCATGAGCGTCGTGAGCGGCGCCATCTTCTTCGTGACCTCGTAGGTGGCCAGACACCGCAGATAGCGAGGATCGACTCCATCACGGCCGGGCCCGTCGCCGATGACGGGGACTGGTTCGATCACCTCCCACCACGGCAGGGATCGGAACCGGGTGTCGGTGGCCAGAAGATTGATCAGGTGGGTGGTGCCCGACCGGGGGAGCCCCACCACCACGATCGGTGGATCGAGCTCGACCTCGAGCGCCTCGGGGTACCGGTGCACGTACTCCTCGAACCGCAGCCGGGCCTTCAACAGTCCGACCAGCCGCTCCCGAATGATGTATCGGCCCAGTCCGGACAGTCCCCGGTCTGCTTCCGCCGCGGCGATCTGGACGGCCAGTCGGTCGAGCACCGTCCGGTCCCCGAACTCGTGCAGGCCGGTGGCCTCGTGGGCGTCGGCGATGATGGCCTCGCCGTCGAGATCGACCTCCATCGACAGGGCCAGCTCGTAGGCGACCTGCTCCTCGCCTGTCCGCCGCGGCTCCCGTAGGTCCTTGATCCGCACGTCGTGTGTCACCGCTGTGTCAGGTTCCTCGATCGAAGGGGCACTGCAGGCGAACGATATCGGAACCGATCGTGGCCGCTGGGCCGATCGTGACCGGGTGAAGGCCGGGGGGACCGGACGCTTCCTGAGTGCAGGGGGGTTGGGACCGAGCCGCCCGGCAGGTCAGTCCAGTTCCGGAACCGGTGCCGGCCGCTTGCCGAGGAGCCCGGTGAACGAGTCGAGGCCTACCTTCTCCCTGAAGTTCTTCACGGTGTAGCCGACCACCACCGAGTCACAGCGGGCGCGTGCCGTCGCCGATCTGGGCAGCGAGAACAACGGCCCCATCTCGCCGAAGAAGTCACCCTCTTGCACGGTGCGGAGCACCTCTTCGCCTCCGTCCGGATGGAGACGGACCAGATCGATCTCACCGGCCTCGACGATGAAGATGCGGCTGCCCCTGCTGCCCTGTTCGAAGAGGACCGTGCCCGGATCCAGGTGGCGGACGTCGGGAGCGAACCCGTCGTCGGCGAAGCGAGGAACCAGCTCGACCACCTGATCGGCCAGAGGAAGGAGGCGGTCATCGTGTGTGGCGACTGCGACGACCCGACCTTCCGCCGCCAGTTCACCGATGAGCCTGAGGACTTCTTCGACCTGGATGTAGTCGAGGTGGGCGGTGGGCTCGTCGGCCAGGATCAAGGGCGGGTCCAATGCCAGGGCGCGGGCGATGGCCACCCGCTGTTGCTGGCCGCCGGACAGGTCCCTTGGATGATGGTGCTTGCGGTCCTTCAGTCCCACCCTGTTCAGCAGCTCCTCGGCGCGCTTGTGCGCCTTGGTGCCGCCGATGCCGGCCGCCCACAGAGGGGCGGCGACGTTGTCGACGGCCGAGAGGCTCGGGATGAGGTTGAAGGCCTGGAAGACGATCCCGACCGATCGGCGCCGATAGGTGGTGAGGGCGGATCCTTTGAGTCCGTGGACTTCCGAACCGCGAAAGTTGATCACGCCGCCCGTCGGTTTGAGGATCCCGGCCAGACAGGACAACAGTGTCGTCTTGCCGCAGCCGCTCGGCCCGAGGAGCAGCGCCAGCGAGCCGGTGTCGACGTCCATGCTCAAGTGGTCGAGGGGACGGATGACGTAGTCCCCGCTCTGGTACTCGACGGTGAGGTCGGACACGGCCAGGTCGGGCATCATGGCCCTCCGAACGCCATGGCCGGCTCTACCGCCACCGCCCGTCTCAGACCGGCGGTGCTGGCCAGAAGCCCGAGGGCGATGGCCAGAATCGGCAGCGCCAGCAACGACCACGCCGGAATGACGACCACGATGGGAAACACCGGCGCCAGCACGGTGGCCACCCCGGCGGCTATGGCCGCCGCGGCCAACGAGATCACCGTGGCTTGGAGGGCCAGCGTACCCATGAGTTGGCCGTTGGAGGTGCCGGTGGCCTTCAGCACGGCAAAATCACGGGTCTTCTCGAGGGCCGACACGTAGACCACGGAGCCGATGATGCAGGCGGCAATCAGCCAGAGGAACACCTCGATGAACGCCACCACCTGCTGGGCCTTGGCCAACGGCTTGGTCATGTCCGTCTTGACCTGGCCGAGGGTCATGAGATGGAAGCCCGCGGGCGTATGGGCCGGCGTACCCCTGGTCAGCACGGCCGTGACCAATGGCTGTCCTCCGAGCACGAGTTGCTGGGCGGCGCGCAAGGTGACGAATACGTTCGGTGTCCCCGATAGCAGCGTCGAGTCGTGCAGAAGTCCCACCACGGTGAAGGATCGGCCTCCCACCACGAACCGCTGACCGATGGTGTAAGGAAGCGCATCATCGACCATCGCCTCCGAGCCGCTCTGCGGTTGGCGGCCCTGGGCCGGGACGGGCATGCCCACTCGACCGGGGTTGCTCCCGAACAGGTTGGCATCGGTCGCCCGGGCTCCGGATCCGATCTCTTGTAGACCGCTGAACACCAAACCGTCGGCCTGGCTGACACCGGGGAGCCGGCCGATCTGGGCCGCGGCCGAAGCCTGGATGGGCAGTCCGCTCGTGAACGGACCGGTCGTGCCGGCATGGACGATCCATGCATCGGCGCCGAAGGCCTTGATGGCATTGTCGGCCTCGATACCGAAGCTTCCGGCCAGGCCGGCCAGGACCAGTGCCATCGTGAATACCAGTGATGTGCCGAGGGTCGAGATGAACAGGCGACGCCGACGCCACTGCAGGTCCTTCAGCGCGATTCTCCACATGGTTCCACCATCCCGCGAGGTCACGAGCCGGTGTCATCACGTCTGCCCGGACCAGGTGAGCATAGGCGGCCCGGGTCGGTCGGGTGGAGATGCACAGCCGAGGCCCCGACACCACGAGCGCCGGCCATTCGACCTATTGTCCCTGGTTCGGTCGGCCATTTGTCGATCCGGTCCACGAGCGGCAAAATGAAGAAATGAAGGGAGCCGGCGGGCTCAACGACCGAGCTACGAGATTTCAGGAGAAAGCATGTCGTTCCTGATATGGGTCAGCCACCACCGCCTGTGGGCGGGGGCCATCGGGTTCACGGTGATCGTGGCGGCGGCCATCGTCGCTGTGTGGTTCGTCGTCTTCCGAAGTCCGGGCACGCAGATCAACCAGATCCAGGCGCTCGACATCTATCACCGGGCGCAGAAGACGCAACCCTCTGCCAATGCGCTGCTTCCCGAACCTGGTATCTACCGGTATCGCTCATCGGGGAGCGAGCACCTGAGCATGGGCGGTATCAGCCGGACGTTCCCCTCCTTCAGCGACATGATCGTCACCGAGGGGAAGTGTGCCACGATGCAGTGGGAACCGCTGGTGCAGCACACGGAGGGGCTCGTCATGTGCCGGCAAGGCGACGGGGCACTGGGCATAGCCTCGACCTCGTCCTACGAGCAGATCGCCGGAACGCAGACCTCGAGCACCATCACCTGCCCTTCCAACACCTATCTCGTCCCACCCCGTGCCTTCATCGGTGAGCGATGGAGCTCGACGTGCCGCTCCAAGGGTGAGCGCATCGTCTTCGACGGTCGGGTACTCGGGACCTCGACGGTCGATGTCAGCGGTCATCCGGTGGCGACGGTGCACACGCACCTGACCCTTTCCTTCTCCGGCGCCGAGGACGGTACCAATCCCAACGACTACTGGGTGTCGGTGGCCAACGGGCTGATCGTCCGGCAGCGCGAGACGGTGGCCATCACCCAGCAGGCTGGGCCACTCGGGGCCATCCACTACACGGAGCAGATGGCCATCGCCCTCTCGTCGGCGCAGCCCACCCGCTGACACGTCGTCGGTCGTCAGGGGCCTGTCGGTGCCGGCGGACCCGGGGACGGGTCTGCGCCGACCCCTCGATTCCACCAGGCCGGGTTGGCCCTGGCTTCGCTGGTCAGCCACGAGAAGTGGTGCAGGGCCGACCGACGTAGGAGAGGAAGCATGGCCAGGCCCACGAGGGCCCATCGCCGGTCACCGGCCGGTACCTCTCGGACGATGGACAGCACCGCCGCCGCACCCCAGGCGTAGAGGATGGCGTTGTAGGCGGGAAGGCTCGAGGGACTGAGGCCCTCTGCTTCGATGAGGACCGGTAACCCGAGCCGACTGCACCGCCACGGCCACAGGAGGAAGTGCACGACCACCCCCCCGAGGGCTGCTCCGGACCAAACGCCCAGCAGCCTGTTCCACCGGCTGTCCCCTCGCGCCGCCAAGGCGATCCAGATGGGAATCTGGGTGCCCCACAGTGCGCCGGCCCCACCGAGGCCCAACTCGGGTTGCAGGACGAGTCCGATGCCGCTCGAGAGCTCGAAGCCGTGGTGAACGCCGGTGAAGGCGGCCGCCGTCGCCGTCCAGGGTCGTCGGGGGCGCCATCCGCCCGAGTGGATCATGGGAGTCAACCCTGCGCCCGTACTCCGAGTGGCGCCGGTACCGCGTCGTTCCACCATCTCACCCCCAGAACCTCGACAGGCCGCCGGACTCGACGTCCTCGGTGCCCTGCCGGCTCCCCTGGGCCATGGCCTCAGGTACGGCCGTGGGGTCCATCAGGCCGTGGACGTCCATGGGATGCGTCTCCGGGGCCCTGAAGAAGACCTCGGTACCGCTGGCCTTGAGCTCGACCAACTCCCGGCCCAGGTCCCCCGGGGCCAGGGTCAGCATGCCCCGGGTCAGATCGGTATCCCGGTAGAGCGACAGGACCAGGGCCTTGTCGGCACCGGCCACGAGGTCGAGATGGACGGCCGTACCCCCCACCCCGCCGTCGATGCACTTCCTTCCGGCGATCACCTGGGGAGCGAAGATACCGGGGACGGCACTGCTGGCCGCCGCGCCGCGGGCCACCGAGACCGACGTGACCCGGGTCATCACACATCGGTCGGCGGTGTAGGCATCGGTGCAGGTCATCCACAGCGCATCGGACGACCAGTGCTCGCCGAGGATGAGCTCGAGATCGCGGGGCATGGTTTCGGCACTCGGGGTCACCGCGGCCAATGCCGCGTGTCCGATGGATCGGACCGTCGACGGCGCGGAATCGGATGCCCCCATGTAGAGATCCAGCGCCCGCTGTTGGGACGACAGGGCGACCTGGGACGGGAAGAGCTTGCCGATCAGGCCGGGCAGACGGGACATCAGTGTGGTCTCGGCGTAGGTCAGGCGGAGCCGTTCGTGGGCCACGGTGGCGGCAACCACTGAGCCGGCAGAGGTGCCCACCACGCGATCGGCACGATCGATGCGGATGCCGTGGTCGGCCAGTGATTTGAGGTAGCCGAGCTGCCACGCCACGAAGTACATACCGCCGCCGCCCAGGCTGAGGGCCCGTCCGATCCCCTTGCCGTAACGGGCATCGAACGAACGGGGAAGCGCCGGATCGGCGGCCGAACTGTCGCTGGAAGTCGTCGACTCACCCACGCCGGGCAATTTACCGAGGGGCCCCTGTCGCCGCATCCCCGGTTGCCCCACGGTTGCCCACGGCCTACGGTGCTGAGTGACGCGGCGGTGGAGTCGGCGTTGCCGAACGGGCGATGACAGGATGGCAATGGAACCCACACGAGCCCAGGCGATGGACCATGTCGTTCTGGTGATCTTCGAGAACCGGTCGTTCGACAATCTGCTCGGACGCCTCTATCCGGACCGGCCGGAGTTCGAAGGGATGCACGAAGGGCTGAAGAACCCGGTCCCGGACTGGGCCCCCCCGATCCCCCCGTCCGAAGAGGGCGAGGAGCCGGGCTACGTCTACTACGGCGAGGCCCCCGACCTCGACACGCCGAACCCGGACCCGGGTGAGGAGTACCAGCACACGAACACGCAGCTCTACAACAACCTTGCACCCGAAAACCGGGGCAAGCTCGCCCACAAGATGGTGTCAACCAATGCACCGCAACCGGGGCAGGAGCCGACCATGGACGGGTTCGTCACCGACTATGTGAGCACCTACCTCGCCCTCCGCCACGAAATGCCCGAGTTCGAGCAGTACCGCCAGATCATGCAGGGGCACACCCCGGACCAGGTTCCGGTGCTCAGCGCGCTGGCCCGCGGTTTCGGTGTGTTCGACCACTGGTTCAGTGAGGTGCCGTCCCAGACGTTCCCCAACCGCTCGTTCTGGACGGCGGCGACTTCGTCGGGCCTCGTCGTGAACGGGCCGGCCCGGCGCTTCTACTTCGACAACACGGCGGAGACGATCTTCGACCGGCTGGAGGAGCATGGTCGGACCTGGAAGGTCTACGTGCTCGAGCCCTGTCCGATCTCGGTCACCGGCGCCGTCCATGCGTCGCGTCTCAAGAGCCATTTCCACGACCGGTTCGTGCCGTTCGCCGAGTTCGAGGAGGATGCTCGCAACGGCACGCTCCCCGACTTCTCCCTGATCGAGCCGAACCTGTTGGCCGGTCACGCCGACTACCATCCCCCGTTCGGTGACGCCATGATCGAAGGGGTCGATCTCCCCGTCGACTGGGGATCGTCCATTGCCTCCGGTGAGCGCTTTCTGGCCCGTCTCTACGGTGCCGTCCGGAACGCACCGGTCGAGGGGGCGTCGAACGTGTGGAACACCACGCTCTTCGTCGGTTGGGACGAGCCTGGTGGCACCTACGACCATGTACCTCCTCCCGCGGTCGATCCCCCAGACGATTGTGTGGGCGAGCTCGGATTCGACTTCGACCGCTCCGGCTACCGGGTCCCGGCCGTGATGGTGTCACCCTGGTTGCCGGAGAAGACGGTGGTATCGGAGGAGTACCGCCACACGTCGATGATCGCCACCTTGCGGAAGGTCTGGGGCCTCGGGGGGTCGCCGTTGTCACGCCGCGACGAGGCCGCCCGTACCTTCGAGCACCTGTTCTCGCTCGAGAGTCCACGTGACCCGGCCGGATGGCCGTCGGTGGAGGACCTCGCTCCGCCCGAGGCTGCGCTCGATCAGTTCACCTTCCGGACGTCGCTCGGGTCCCTCGGGAGGCACCTCGTCCACGGACTGGCCCATCTGTGCCAGACGGATCTGGACGTCGACCCCGACGACTTCGGTCCCGAGGTGGAGGTGCCCCAGCAGGTCTTCGTCGACGCGGCCCGCCGCTTCGGAGGTCACTTCTTCACCAGGTTGGTCTCCGGTGAGACGCGCTCCGACGTCCCCGAAGGGGTGAGGACGACCACGCCGGGCGCCGCCGTCGGCGTGTCGGTCCCGCCGGTCGGGGATGGTCACGGGTGAGACCTGTCCGGCCCGAATGCCGCGCCTGAAAGAGGGGACCCTGCCCGTAGGTGGGAGTGCCTCAGGAGCGGGTTCGGTCACCCTGCCCGTCCGATGGGGCCTGACGGCCGACTACCGCTATCCGAGCTTCGATTCGGTGGAGGTCACGCTCCGCTTCCGCGGCCGACGGCTGTGGTGCCACCGGTTCGCCCCCGAATCCAGCGAGAGGCGCCACTCACTGGCGCTGGGGCTCATCAGAGTGGAACTGGTCGTCGGTTGCGACATGTTCTCCGGAACGCTCACCACCGGGGCCGGGATCGACCGGCGGCCGCGGCTCGGTCGCCCCTGGGTCCGCAGCCGCCGGTGGCGGGGAAAACCGATCATCCGGTTCGACCCGTCGGTCGGGGAGATCGGTGGCCGAACCGACGTCCATCCACCGTTGGTGCACGACCCCCAGTTCGGCGACAGCCAGAGCTGTACGGGGACGATCTTTCGGATCCACGTCGACGACGAGCGCCGTGACCTCTGCGAGGTCGGGTCCAAGGTGAAGGCCCGTATGTTCCCCCCGCCCTACCCGCCCTTCGTCTTCAACGCCGTGGCCTGCGTGGGGGCGTTCGAAGAGGACGGTCCGCAGCGCTACGGGGATCCCTTGTCCCCGTGGTTCAACGTCTTCCTCGGCTACTACCAGTTGGACTGCGACAAGGCCCGCTGGGATCGTCCGTTCGGGTTCGAGACGGCAGACGGTGCTGCCTCGCGGCCGTGCATAGAGGATCTGATCCGTCTGGGCAAATCAGACTGGAACTACTTCTCCAACTGGAACTACGGGGTGCCGGAGCAGGCCCTCGAGCCCTACTGCGACGTGGACGTTCAGCCAGGCGACTACGTGGACAACGGCCTGGTGGTAATCGCCGGCCGGAGGTGGCGCCATGTCGACCTCCTCGGGGTCGACGTGGCCAGCAGCTACGTGTCCGGCGCCCCTCGGGCCGCCCAACTGGTGCTCAACACGATCATCACCGGCATGGTCCGCCAGGGATTCGGGTACCCGTGCCCGCGACCCGACCATCCCGTCAGCTTCGTTCCGACCAAGCTCGACGCCACGCTGCACATGGCCTACGTCGACGACGAGCAGTGGTTCCACACCTTGATCTTCGGAGGCACGACCCATGCCGGTGAAGATCGGGGCCTCCTCACCGCCGAGATCGATGCGACGAAAGCCATCGTGGCCCAGCACTATGCCGGATCGGGCTTCGAGTGAGCCCGGGTACCGGGGGAGGGCTCCCTCCCAGGGTCAACCACCCGATCGCTGCAACTGGTCCCGTACCGCCGCCAGCACCGGGGTGTCGAGGCCCTCGGTGCATCGGCCGTACCAGTGGCGGAGGATCCGCCGACCGTCCTCGGGCCGCCCCACCTTTCCGAGGAGCACTGCGTAGCCGCAGGCGGCCCGGACCCCGTGGACCGGAAACCCGAAACGGTCGGCGAGCTCGAGAGCGCTGAGCCAGTCGGCGGCGGCACGGGACCATGGATGGTCGGGGTCGGTCAGGTGGTCAGCTGTGCCGGAGGTGACCTCGTCGAAGTGAAGCTCGGCCTGCTGGCGGAGCAGGGACGAGTCCCACCACGGTTGACCCGTTTCGGCTGATACGGACAACGCCATGTCCAGGACTCCCTGGGTGGTCTGGCGCTCCCCGGCCGCATGGGCCGCCTCGGCCACCCGCCCGAGGACCGCCGTACTCCCGCCACGGTTGCCACTCTCGCCTGCCACCAGCCCGGCCTGGATGACGTCGTCAAGCGCGTGGCGATCTCCCAGGGTGATGACGCGTTCGGCCGCTTCCCACACGCCGCTGATGCCGGCCCAGAAGGAGAATCCCTGCTCCTGGGCGAGGCGGCGCGCCTGTCCGGCGAAGTGCAGGGTCTGTGCCGTCTCCCCTCGTTCCCAGTGGCCGGTGGCCAGAAAGGCCATGGCGAAGACCCGGTTGAACGGCCGGCCGAGCGCCTCGGCCAGGTCGACGGCCTCGATCAGCTGGGCCAGACCCCGGTCGAGGTGGCCGAGAACCAGGTGGCTCCATCCGGCGAATACGTGGGCCGCCACGCCCTGGTCTGTGCCGAACCGGTGCCCGAGTACCTGGTGGCGCTCGGTGTCGTAGACAGCCAGGGCCTGCTTGTGCCAGCTCCAGCGATTCTTCGGCCCGTCCCTGTTGACTGCGGGCCAGGCTCAGCTGGACCTTGCCCAACACCTCGAGCAGGTCGTCGTCATTGGCGTCGGCGATGGTCAGCACGCGGCGGGCCAGATCGGCACCCAGGGTGACTTCGCCACGATTGATGTAGAAGACCGACAGCCCACCCAGGGTCTGGCCCACGCGGGCGTCATTGCCGAGGAGCTCGCAGAGCTCACGGGCCCGGTCGTAGGCCACGACCAGCTCGGGGTCGGAGTAGCTCCGGGTGGCGATGGAGGATCCCAGGGCGAGCTGCAGTTCGACCTCCCGCTCCCGGCCTTCACCGGTGTCGGGCAATTGGCGGGCCAGGGAGATCCCCTGGCGGAGAAAGGCGATGGCTTCGCGGTGACCCGACCGCTCAGCGGCCAGCGTGGCGGCCAGCTGATAGTGGGCGATGGCCTCACCCAGTAGTCCGCGCCGCCTCATAGTGCCGGGCCACCAGCTCGGGGGCCACGGTGACGCCGTCGGTGATCTTGGCATCGAGGACCCGGGCCACGCGTTCGTGGATGGCGCGCCGATTCCGGCGGAGGAGTGATTCATAGGCGACCTCTTGGATGAGGACGTGCTTGAAGACGTACTCCTCCCCGTGGGGCGACCGGTCGTGAAGAAGGAGGCCGCTGTGGACGACCCGCTCGAGATGCCGGGCCAGAAGCCCGGGGTCCATACCCGAGACCTCGGCCAACAGGTCGGGGGTGAACGTCCGTCCGAGCACTGCGGCCACCTGGGCCACCGACTTTGCCGGGCCCAGCGCGTCGAGGCGGGCCAGCAGGGAGCCCTGCAGGGTGTTCGGAATCTCGAGATCCACCAGGGGGGACACGAGATCCCACCGGTCCGGTCCGCCCACCAGCTGCCCCGACTCGAGCACGGTCCGCCCCACCTCTTCGACATAGAGCGGGATGCCTCCTGCCGAAGCGACGATCCGCTCCACGACCTCGTCGGGCAGGACGCGGCCGCCGACGGTGGAGGTCAGGGCCCGGACCTCGGTGTCGCTCAGGGGCTCGAGGGCCAGTGGCGTCACGACGTCTGGAAGGTCCCAGGGTGGGTCGAACTCGGGACGTGCGGTCATGAGGACGAGGACCGGGGCCCCGGTCACCCGGTCGAGCAACCGGCCGAGGGCATCCAGAGTGGTCGGATCGCACCAGTGGAGGTCTTCGATGAGCAGGACCAGCGGGCGTTGGCGGCCGAGGGCGATCAACCAGGCCACCCCGACCTCGATGGTCCGCTCGAGCCGGACCTCGCTGCTGAGCGAGAGGACCGCCGGACTCGATATTCCGAGGAGGGCGGCGACGAGGTCGTCTCCGTCCTGGAACCGGACCGCGGCCTGTTCGAGGCCCGTGCGGATCCGCGACAGACGGGCCTCGGGCTCGGTCACGTCCCGCAGGGACAACGTGTCCTCCAAAAGGTCCACGACCGGCCGGAGCACGCTCATCCGGGTGTAGGACGCACAGGAGGTCTCGACCCAGCGGTGACGCTCGCCGCGCACGTGGTCACGGACCTGGAACGCCAGTCGGGACTTGCCCACCCCGGGTTCCCCGGTGATCAGGGCCGCCGCACCGTGCCCGAGCTTGGCCCGGTCCCACAGGCGTCCGAGCACCTCGAGCTCGCGTCGGCGTCCGATCAGTGGGCTGCGCCGGTTGACGGCCACTTCGATCCGGGACCGGGCGCCGGTTCGGCCGAAGACCTGGAAGGCCTCCACCGGCTGGGCGATGCCCCGTAGTCGGAGCGGTCCGAGGGGCGCGGCGTCGAACCGGCCCTCGACCAGGGCGATGGTCGCCGCGCTCGCTACCACGGTGCCCGGTTCGGCCGCACCCTGGAGCCGGGCGGCCACGTTGAGTGTCTCGCCCACGGCCATGGTGGCCCGCCGGTCGGCACCACCGAGTATCCCGACCACGGCCTGGCCGCTGTGCACGCCGATGCGGATGGCCAGGCGCCGGCTCTCGTTGAGCCCGGCTACCGCCTCCACGATGTCGAGGGCGGCGGCCACCGCATGCATGGCGTCGTCGTCGTGGGCCTGGGGCCACCCGAACCGGAAGAGGATGCCGTCGCCGCTGTACCCCTCGACGTCGCCGCCGAAGCTCCGGGCGATGGCCACGGACCGGTGCTGGTAGGCCTGGATGAGCTCGCTGTACTCTTCGGCGTCCGTCGTGGAAGAGAGCTCGGTCGAGCCCACCAGGTCGCAGAACACGACGGTGATGTGACGGAGCTCCTTGCTGAACTCGATCCCGATCGATTCGTCCAGGGTCACCGGGCCCGACGCGGCGTCGGCGGGTCGACCGCAGGCCGGACAGAATCGGGCGGCCTCGGGGAGTGGCTCCCAGCAGCCGGTGCAGCTCTGCATCAGCGTCACGGCGTTCGTCCCCGATGGACGGTCCGACGCACCGGCGGTCGGTCCACACAGGCGTCCACTGCGGCGTGGACGAAGTGGGGCAGTGGGTGGATCCCGTCACCCAGCAAGTCGTCGGCCACGGCTTCGACTCCGTCGAGGACGGCGTCCACGTCATCGCCGGCGAGAGCGGCAAAGACCCGGCCGGCGGAGGACCTCCCGCACACACCGGCACCCACCGGGGTATACGTATGGAGGGTGAGCTGACGGGCCAGGCGGACCTGGGCGGCGGAGAGTCCGTTCCGGTGCGTGGCCGCCGCCAGCCGGTAGTACCCGAGGTGGCCCGCCTCCTGTCTGCGGATGGGTTCGGTGACGGTGCGGAACAGTGCCAGTTCGCCGAGGGCCTCGAACCGGGCGCCCATATGGCGGTAACAGTCGTAGGTCATGTGCTCGTGCATGGCCCCGCGGCGACAGGTAGATCAGCTTGAAGACATCGTGGAGCCACCGATTCGTGGCCAGGTGACCGAACAGTCGGAACGAGAACCGGGCACTGGCGGTCGCCTGATCCGACGACTCCGGACGTCCCCCTGGGGCGGGGGCGACGAGGCCGAGCTCGGCGCGCAACGCGTCGAAGATGGCGGCGTGCGCCAACTCGTGAGCGGACCAGGCCGTCAGGAAGCGTCGATCCTGTTCATCGAGATCGGGGAGGAACGTGGTGATGTCGGCGACGTTCTGACTGACGGCGCTCTCCACCCTGGCGATGTAGGCGAAGATCTCCCCGAACTGTTGGCGCAGCCGAACGGGATCCCCGATGGTCAGGTCGACCGAGCCGAGCGCGAGGGGAGGCTCGTCCTCCAGGCGTCCGACCCGGGTCTCCAGCTCCTGTGGTGCCACCGTTGAGCCTCCGCGCCGCCCGTCGGATAGCCCCGGATGTTACCTTCTGCCGACGGGCCGTGTCGTGGCCGGCTCGGTCCGAACCGCTGGTTCCGGTCGCCTACTCGACCGCAGCTGGTGGCCATGGGCCCGGAGCCAGGCGGCGATACCAGAGGCGCCACGGCGTCTTGTGTCGCTGCCAGACCTCGGGTCCGGTGGAGTAGGGGGGTCCGACGTGCCGCCGGTTCGACGCCCCGCGCTCATCGACCTCGTACACGGCGAGGAATTGTGGCGCTCCCCGGTAGGGCGGCTTCACCTCCCGTATGAGCTCGTACCGTGCGGCCCGGAGGGCGTGACGGCGTTCGGCCACTTCGGGCAGGTGGACCTCCGTGTAGAACTCGTCGAATACGGTCAGCTCATCGTCGGTGGCGTCGGCCGGTGGATCGACTCCGAGGAGGTAGACGGCATGGGGGACGGCTGTGGCCAGGCACGTCTCGGCGACCTGTCGGTACAGGAGGGTCCACGTCGGCCGGAGGGCCTCGTAGTCCTGCCCGGTCTCTGGTTCTCGAGGGTCCTCCTCGGAGACGGCGGCGGTGCTCAGGAACCGGGGTGGCCGGAACCCCCGTGCCGCCACGGCCAACAGCTCGTAGTGGGCGTCGGGACCCGGCCGGTCCGGGGCCGATCGTGTGAACTCCCGGGTGGCCGCGGGCTCGGCCGCGGCACCACCGCGGACGTCCCACCCCTCCCACGAGGTCAGCAGGGCGGGGGTGGGAGAGGGCATCAGTGGCCCGCTCGCTGTGGATCGTGCCGATCCGTTCCCATGCTCTGAGACTATCGATACCGACTCCGGCTGATCGCTCCGCCGAGTCGTGTCGGTCGGCTTGGCGGCCCCAGGTTGGCGGAGACCGTCGGTGCACGCCGGTTCGTCGGTGCACGCCGGTTCGTCGGTGCCCGTCCCGATATCGTGGACGTGTGGTCGCCAAAGAGGTCCGAGCCGTCGAGGCTTCAGGTCGCGCCGTCGAGATCTCGAACCCGGACAAGCTGTACTTCCCGGAGTTGGGGGCCACCAAGTTCGATCTCGTGACCTACTACCTGGAGATCGGCGACGCCCTGAGCACCACGGCATTCGGCCGGCCGGCCATGCTGGAACGCTTCCCCGACGGGGCCGGCGGAAAGTCCTTCTTCCAGAAGCGGGTCCCCTCGGGAGCACCTGAATGGCTGCAGACCACCGTGGTCACCACGCCGAACGGTACGACGTCGAACGCCTTGGTCGTCGCCGACATCTCCCACGTGCTCTGGGCCGTCAACCTCGGCTGTCTCGGCCTGCACCTCTGGCCGTACCGGTCGGACGATCCGACCCACGCCGACGAGCTGCGCATCGATCTCGACCCACAGCCCGGCACCTCCTTCGACGAGATCCGGACGGCGGCCGGCTGCGTGCGACTGCTGCTGTCCGAGTTGGGCATGGCCGGGTATCCCAAGACGACCGGAAACCGGGGCCTCCATGTCTACGTGCGGCTCGAACCCCGGTGGAACAGTGTCGAGGTCCGTGCAGGCGCCGTGGCCCTGGCCCGTGAGCTCGAACGGAGGCACCCGGACCTGATGACGGCCGAGTGGTGGAAGGAGCAACGCGGCGCAACGGATCTTCATCGACTTCAATCAGAACGCCCCCCACAAGACCGTGTTCGGGGCGTGGTTCGCCGCGGCCGCGGCTCGGCGGCCAGGTGTCGACCCCGCTCACCTGGGACGAGCTCGACACCGTCGACCCCGAGGCGTTGACCATCCGGTCGGTTCCGGGCCTGGTGCGCGAGCGAGGAGACCCTTGGGCCGGAATGGCGACGACCCCCAGTCGCTGCAGCCCCTGTTGGACATGGCGTCACGGGACCGGGCTGACGGGCTCCACGACGCGCCCTGGCCGCCCGAGTACCCCAAAGCGCCCGACGAGCCGCCGCGGGTGGCTCCGAGCCGGGCCAAGAAGGACTAGGCGGTGGATCCCGACCGACGCCCTGCGTCGCATCGCCTACCTGCTCGAGCGCGACAATGCCGAGACCTACAAGGTTCGGGCCTTTCGCCACGCGGCCGCCGCCATCGCCGAGCTGCCCGTCGACGAGTTGACCGCCATGGCCCCGGCCCGGCTGCAGAGGATCCCCGGCGTCGGAAAGACGAGTGCGCAGGTCATCACCGAGGCGGCCGCGCGGCAGCACGCCCGAGTACCTCGGCAAGCTCGAGTCGGTGCAGCCTGCCCGCCCTCGCGCGGAGGCCGCCGGACTGCTGGACCAGCTGCAAGGCGATTGCCACAGTCACTCCGACTGGTCCGATGGCGGGAGTCCCATCCGCGAGATGGCCGAAGCGGCACGGGCCATCGGTCATCGCTACTGGGCGCTCACCGATCACAGCCCCCGCCTGACGATCGCCCACGGACTCAACCCCGACCGCCTTCGCCAGCAGCTCGACGTCGTCGGAGAACTCAATGCCGAACTGAGCCCGTTCCGCATCCTGTCCGGAATCGAGGTGGACATACTGGAGGACGGTTCCCTCGATCAGGACGAAGAGTTGCTGGCCCAGCTCGACGTGGTCGTGGCCAGTGTGCACTCCAAGCTGCGGATGGACAGCCCGGAGATGACCAGGCGGATGCTTCGTGCGGTCGAGAGCCCGCACACCGACATCCTCGGACACTGCACCGGGCGAATCCTGGCCGGCAAGGGCCGCCCGCAGTCGACCTTCGATGCCGAAGCGGTGTTCGAGGCGTGTGCCGCCACCGGCACGGCCGTCGAGATCAACTCCAGGCCGGAGCGCCTCGATCCCCCCGAGGTACTGCTGTCGCTGGCCTACTCGCTCGACTGTGTCGTCGTCGTGGACACCGACGCCCATGCGCCGGGCCAGCTCGAATGGCAGCGCAACGGATGCGAGCAGGCGGCACGTGTCGGCGTCTCCGTGGATCGGATCATGAACGCCCGGCCCCTCGACGACTTCCTGGCCTGGACGGGGGGTCACGCGGCCTAGGAGGACGGCCCGGAGCGGCCGATGGACGAGGTGGGGCTCCGGAGTACCATGAGCCGGTGACGCTCCCCGTGGTGCCGCCGGTGTCGCCGATGCTGGCCAAACTGACCCGCGATCTCCCCGAGGGAGTCGGTCTGTTCTACGAGCCCAAATGGGACGGATTCCGTTGCATCGTGTTCCGTGACGGAGACGACGTCGTACTCGGAAGCCGCAATGAGAAGCCGCTCACCAGGTACTTCCCCGAGCTGGTGGAGTCGTTGCGTGCCAATGTGCCCGACCGCTGTGTGATCGACGGCGAGATCGTCATCGTGGGGTCGGCCGGCCTCGACTTCGACACCTTGTCCCAGCGGATCCACCCCGCCGAGTCGCGGGTCGAACTTCTGGCGCGGACCACGCCCGCCTCCTTTGTCGCCTTCGACCTCCTCGCCCTGGGTGATTCGGACCTGCAGGCCGAGCCTTACTCCGCCCGGCGCACCCTCTTGGAAGGAGCACTCGAGGCGGCCAAACCGCCGGTCCATCTGACGCCGGTCACCACTCGGCCGGAGGTGGCCCACGACTGGTTCTCGCGGTTCGAGGGAGCCGGACTCGACGGAGTCGTCGTGAAGGACGGTGCGTCGCAGTACCAGCCGGACAAGCGCGTGATGAGGAAGGTCAAGCACGAACGCACGGCTGACTGCGTCGTCGGCGGATTCCGGTGGCACAAATCAGGGGGAGTCGTCGGGTCGATCCTCCTCGGCCTCTTCGACGGGGACGGTGTACTCCACCATGTCGGAGTGGCCTCCGGTTTCAGTGCCGCCCGACGCAAGGAGTTCGTAGCGGAACTCGATCCGTACCGCGAGAACGCCGCACGTTCCCACCCCTGGCTCGGTGACGGTGGCCCTGATCGCCGTGTGCCCGGGGGTCAGAGCCGGTGGAGCAGCGGAAAGGATCTCAGCTGGGAGCCGCTGCGTCCCGAGCTGGTCGTCGAGGTGGCCTACGACCATCTCCAGGTCGACCGTTTTCGCCATGCCACCTCGTTCGTTCGCTGGCGGTCCGACCGCGACCCGGCTTCGTGCACCTACTCCCAACTCGAGACCCCGGTGCCCACCGAGCTCGAGGACGTCTTCGGCACCCAGGGCTGACCGCTCAGCGGTTCAGGATCGCCGCGGCCCGCTCGGCCAGGGAGGGATCGCGGAACTGCCGGCAGACATGTTCGAACGCCTCCGTCGGTCCCCGCCACTCGAGTGATCCGACGTTGTCGAGCACGGTCGGATCCAGTCGGAGGGTGGCCAGATTCCGGAACAGCTCGGCCCGCTCGCGGTCTTCTGCCAGTCGTGTCGCCAGTCTGGTCGCACCACGGATCGAGTCTCGGACGACGGGCGCCCACTCGGTGGCGTCATCGGGGATGTTGTCGATGCTCCCGTAGTGGGCCAGGACGACCGAGGCGGAGCGCTTGCCCCATCCGGCCAGCCCCGGAAATCCATCGGCGGAGTCCCCGACGAGCGCCAGCCAGTCGGGGATGGACTTGGGCGCAACACCGAACTTGGTCCACACGCCCTCCTCGCCCGTCATCGTCCCGCTTCGGCGATCGAATTGGACGACCCGCTCGTCCACCACGCACTGGGCCAGATCCTTGTCCGGGGTGCAGATGATCACCTTCGTCACCGCCGGGTCGGCGTCCGCCACTGCTGCGGCCGAGGCCAGTGCGTCGTCGGCCTCGAGCTCCACCATCGGCCACAGGGTGACTCCCAGTGCCGCCACGGCGGTCTCGAGTATCGGGAACTGGGATCGCAGTTCCGGAGCTATGCCGTCCCCGGTCTTGTAGCCGGGCCAGAGGTCATTTCGGAAGGACTCGACCACGTGGTCCGTGGCCACTCCGACGTGGGTGGCACCTTCGGAGAGCATGCTGACCACCGTCAGAATCACCCCCCGAGCTGCACCGATCTCTTCTCCATCGTCCGATGCGCGGGGCGGTTGACCGAAGAAGTGCCGGAACAATTCGTACGTCCCGTCCACCAGATGCACGTCCATCTCCGGAGTCTTGCAGGTCCCCCGGAGGCAGCCGACGGCCGCTCTCGGGCACACGGGCGGTACCAGTACGGTCACTATCAGTGAGGTAGTCACCACGCTACGAGGTTGCCTCTGGCGTTGGCCGTGGGAAGGGCTCAGAATGCTCGTCTGGGCCGGAAATCGACTCGTTTCCGGGCCACGGCTTGGATCGGGCGGACGGCGACGAGGGGGGTCGTCCGCCCGATTCGAGGAGCATGTCGAGGCAAGCGCTGGGGGCAGCCGGTGGAGACGTTCGGTGAGTGGGAGCGATGCTTCAGACCCGTCCTCGGAGCGTGTCTGGCCGCGCTGGGCCACTGCGACGAGACCTGCGCCAGGCAGTGGGCGCCGGCACTGGCGTCCGACGCCGACCAGCTCCACGGGGCATCAGCCTGTCTCGAGCGATGGAGCTCGGACAACCGGTGTCCTCGCCCCGATCTCGACGTCGCCCTCACCCAGATGGCCCGCGCCTACGGCAACGCCGCCACCATGCTCGGGTCACTGGCCCGGCAGGGCTCCACGAGAACCTGGCTGACGGTCGACAGGGAGCTGCGAACTCTTCACGCCATGGTGGCCAAGGTCCTGGCCACGCTCTATCAGCAGAGCTGCTCCCTGGCGCCCACGGGTTGACTCGGGCACGCCGTTCCCGAGCGAGGCCCGTCCGGCTCCCCTGACCCCGGCGGGCCGGACCCCGTCATCTCCGGTTCGGAGCCATGTCCCCCGTCGACGACGGCGCCGTCGAACCTCGTCGCTGATCAGTGCTGCCGATGCGGCGCCCCCGGGTCCACAACATCACCGCCACCCCGGCTTCGAAGAGCACCGTGGCGGCAAAGAACGAGTTGCCCCACAGCAATTGCCAGCCGTGCTCGGCCAGTTCCACGTTCCCTCCGCTGGGCACGGACCAGATGGGAGCCCACCAGAACAAGACCGCTCCTCCGGCCGCCCACCACCGACCACCTCGCGGACGATCCGGAGCGCAGGCCAGCCAGAGCAGGACGGGCACCGCCCAGACCATGTGGTGGGCCCACGTGATCGGAGAGACGATGAGTCCGGTGGTGGCGCAGACGAGTATTCCGAGGAAGCTCGACGACGTCCGGTAGGCCCACCTGGCCAGAACCAGGCCGAGTACCAACGCAATCCCCGCCAGCCCGGTGACCAGTCCCGTCGACACGACCCGGTGGTCCAACCGATCGACGACTGCTCGGAGGCTCTGGTTGCTGATGTAGAAGACCCCCCCCACCCGTTTGGCATTGGTGGCGTACTTGGTCCAGTAGGACCACGATGCCCTCGGGTTGAACAGTGCCGCCAGTGCCGAGCAGCCGACGAACGTGCCTGATGCCACCCACCCCGCCCGCACTTGACGGGTGAGGAAGAGGTAGGGAACGAACACCAACGGGACCAGCTTGACCGCGGCAGCCACCCCCAACAGCACTCCCCGGGGGAGGGTCCGTCTTCCGATGGGCACGCGCCCGGTGAGATCAGCCAGAATGGCCGCCGCCAGCACGATGTTGACCTGTCCGAAGCCGAGCGTCAGATGAACCGGTTCGATCCAGAGGGCCGGGGTCATCAGGATGAGCGAGACCAGGAGTCGTCGGGTCCTCTCCTGGGTGGGATACACGGCGCGCAGCGAGAGCCACAGCAGGGAGAACAGTGCGGCAACGTTGACGAAGCTCCAGACCAGCTGCGCCCCCTGTTCGGGCAGCAGCGTCAACGGGATGAAGGCCAGGGCCGCGAACGGTGGGTACGTGAACGGCAGGTGTGGAGCTGTTGGCAGCGACTCGAGGTAGAGCCGGCCGTCGACGAGGTGGTGGCCCCCCATCAGATAGACAGCCATGTCCAGCTGGAGGCGGCCGGTGGCCTGAAGTACCGCTTCGACGGTCGCGGCCACGGCCGAGGCCATCCCGACCACCCACCAGACCGGACTGCCCGCTTGTTGAACACGGGCCTTCAATCCCACGGGGCTGGCAGGAGCGGCGCCGGCTTGCGTTCCAGTCACCAGCCGACACCGCGATCTGTTCCCACGACCGGACCCACAACGGAACGATGCTAGGTCACCCGAGCCCGAGGAGGAACAGAAATCGGGAAGTCGCCGTCACCGGCTCCCCTCCCGGTCCCCCGGGGAGGCCTCTTCTGTCCCCCATGGTGCCGGCACCGATCCGGTGTGGCCGATCCGGGGATCGGAGAAGCTAGAGAATCCCCCCGCCGATGGCCCGGCCCTCTCGATGGTGCCACGTCGGCAACGGTGCAACCCGTAGGCGGTGCAATGCTGTGGCCCACCTGCCGGTTGAGGGAAGCTGTGCTGGACATCTCGATGCGGCGGGGCGATCCCCTGCGACACACAGAGAAAGGTGCGGCTGTGGCCACGGCTGGAAATCGTCGACGTTCCGACCCGAAGGTCGTGCTCTCCCGGCCCGTGGCCCGCTCGACCGGGCCGCTGTCCCATCCGAGGAGCCCGGACCTGGAGGGAACGGCCCTGCCGGTCGCCGGCAATGAGTGAATCATCCGCTGACGTCGGATCGACCGCCGTGCGGAGAGGTCCAGCCCTGCTATCGCTGAGGCGAATCCGAGGCACACCGACCGCCTGGATCGTTGTGCTGGCCGTGGCCGTGTGGCTCGTGTCGGGTGCCTACATGCTGCATTTCGGATCGTCGTGGCATCTGGACCTCAGGGTGTACCGAGCTGCCGTGCACTCGCTCTACCACCACGGTTCGCCCTTCACCGCCGACTTCACCGCTCATCACCTGCCGTTCACCTATACCCCGTTCGCCCTGTTGTCGCTCAGCCCTGTGGGATTCGGTCGGCTCGGTCTGGTGGAGTCACTGTGGTGGGTCATGAGTGCCGCAGCCATGGTGGTGACGCTCTTCCTGATGCTCAGGGCGTCGGCCTCTCTTGCCTCCAGCCGCGCTTGGGCGGTGGCGGGCCTGTTGGGCGGGGTGGCCTCACTCGCCCTCGAACCCGTCCGGAGCAACTTCGACTACGGGCAGATCAACCTGATCCTCATGGTGATGATCGTGGCCGATCTCACCTGGGTCCGGTCACCGTGGCGTGGCGTGCTGGTAGGAATCGCAGCAGCCATCAAGCTCACGCCGTTGGTCTTCATCATCTACTTCCTGGTGGCCAGGGACCGGGGCTCCTTCCTTCGCTCCGTCGGCACCTTTGTCGGGATCGGTGCCGTGAGCTGGGCGATCCTCCCCTCCGATTCCGACCGCTTCTGGTTGCATCAGGCGGCGGATGCCGGCCGGACGGGCGTTCTGGGGGTGGTCAGCAATCAGTCCTGGAACGGCATGGTCCACCGCGCTCCCTTCGATGGTGGGCAGGTGGGCACGGTGGTGTGGCTGGTCCTGTCCTTGATCACGTTGGCCCTGGGTATCACGCTGACCCGGTGCTTGGTACAGCAGGCCCGAACCGCTGACGCGGTGATGGCCCTCGCTCTCACCGAGCTTCTGGTCAGTCCGGTCTCGTGGTCGCACCACTGGTCGTGGTTGGTACTGGCTCCGATCGTAGTGGTGAGCCTGTGGGCGGCCCATCGGGCCGTGGCCATCGCCCTGCTGGTGCTGGTCGGGCTGGCCGTCGCCGCCCCCTATCTCTGGATCCACGTGATCCCCCTCTCCTATCTGGGCAGCAATGCACTGGTCCTTGGCGGGGCGGTGGTTCTGGTCATGTGGACGGTGGCGGAGCACGGCGCTTCCCGTACTGATCTGGTGCCGACCGCGGCGGCGGATGCCGACTGAACGGTGGATCCCCTCGTGCCCCTCTCCCCTCCGCCCTCGTCTGCTCGAGCGGCCATGGCCACGCCGGGTCTGCCGGGGCCGGTTGACACTCCTCCCATCGTCGCTCCCCACCGCCTGCGTCGATGGTTTCTGTTCTGGCCCGTGGTCACCTACCTCGCCATTCGTCTGGCCACCCTGGCCGCAGTGGCGTTGGTAGATCTGTTGACCCACAAGAGCCTCCGGACCGATCTCTTCGCCTGGGATGGGAAGTGGTTCATCTCGGCTGCCCAGCATGGCTGGCCACGTCACCTCCCCATGGTGAACGGCCACGTGGTCGGCAATACCAGCGCGTTCTTTCCGCTGTATCCGCTGGCGATTCGCGGGTTGAGTGCTGCGACGTCGCTCTCGCCGTTGACCAGTGGCCTGGTCATCAGTGGGGCGACCGGGCTCACCGCGGTGCTCGGAGTCGGGATGCTCGTTCGCAACTATGCCGATGAGCAACGGGCGCGCCGCGCCGCACTGCTCTTCGTGCTCTTCCCCGGCACATTCGTGTTCAGCCTGGCCTACTCAGAGGGAATTGCCATCAGCTGTCTGTCGTTCGGTTTACTGGCTCTGTTGCGGAAGGACTGGCTGCTGGCTGGCGTGCTGGGCCTTCTGGCCTCGGCCACGTCGCCGATCGCCCTCGCCTTCGTACTGAGCTGTGCATGGTGTGCCGGAAGGGAGTCGATTCGTCATCGCGACTGGAGGAGTCTGGCTGCGCCCGTACTCGCCCCGCTCGGCTTCCTCGGCTTCATGCTCTGGCTGTGGGCCCACACCGATGTCCTTTCGGCCTGGCGCCTCACCGAGCGGCAGGGCTGGCAGAGCTACCCGTCCCTGGTGTACCCGATCCACATCGTGACCCGATTCGTGTCGAATCCCATTGGGCCCACCGAGACGGGACAGATCTTGTTCATCGGCACGGTCGTGGGAGTCATCGGGATAGTTCTCGCCACCCGACAGCGGCAGCCGGCCCCGGTGCTCATCTACGGCGTGACTGCCTTCGTCTTGGCCGCGGTGGCCGCACCAGTCGGTTTGCGCCCCCGATTTCTGCTGCTGGCCTTTCCGCTGGTGGTGGCGTTCGGTACGTACCTCCGCGGTCGGGCCTATCTCGGGGCTGTGGTCGTCTCCACGGTTCTGTTGGCGGTGGTGACAGCCCTCGAGTTGGGGTCGACCGCGGTGTTCCCCTGACCGGACCGAGGGCACGGCCACACAACACGTCGGTCCACGGATCCGCGTGCCATGCCGAGGGAAGTCCAGCTGGTCGGGCCGGCGCCGTTGGGCGCGGTCCCCTCGGTGGCATGGGGTAGGGTGGGCCTGCCTTCAACAGCGAGGGATTGCCGAAACGGTGCGGTATCAGATTCCGCGCCAGTGGAGGGAGAGCATCCGCCCGGGGCCAACCGTCCCGACCCGCCAGCCCCCTCCCTTCCGTGCCGTCGGGCGCGGACACCCCGGATCGAGGGGATCGGTGCCGTCGATTGCGGCCGTCCGGTGGCGCGGTGGCAGTGAAGTATTCGCCGGCGACCCGTCCGGCATTCACTGATGCCCCAGGTGTGTGTCTCGATCGATAGGAGTGTCATGGGAATTCTCGCTGCAGGATTGGTCGATCTGAATGGGTCCGGTCGCTATGTGCACTGGGGCTTCATCCAGATGTCCGTGGCCAATCTGGTGCTCATCGGATTGATGGTCGTGGTGTTCGTGGCGGCGATTCTCATCCCCTTTCGACGCCACAGCGGGGACAACTGATGAGCATTGACACCAGCCCGCCCGCCGAAGCCCTTCCCGACGTTGCGGCGAACCTGCCCGAAGACGCTGACCAGTGGTCGGCAAAGCTACGCCGAGCCGCCGTCGAGGTGCTTCCGCCAGAGCGGCTCATGCCGGACCGCCAACCCGCGTATGTCGCTTCATGGATCTATGTCTTCGGGGTCCTGACCATGGCGGCGCTGTCGGTGGTGATCGTCACCGGAATGGTTCTGGCCATCTTCGGTCCGACCTGGTGGCACGTGTCCTCCACGGGGCTCTTCGTGAACTCTCTGCACCTCTGGAGCGTCGAGGTCTTCTTCTTCACCATGGTCGTCCATCTGTGGGGCAAGTTCTTCATGGCCGCCTGGCGCGGACGACGGCGAGCCACCTGGATCACCGGGGTTGTCTCGTTCGTGGTATCGATCGGGGCCGCCTTCACCGGCTACCTGTCGCAGCAGAACTTCGACTCCCAGTGGATAAGCACCCAGGCCAAGGACGGCATCAACGCCACCGGCGCGGGAGCGATCTTCAACGTGACCAACTTCGGTCAGATGCTGATGTGGCACATCATGCTCCTGCCGCTGGTCGTGGTGGTCCTGGTCGGATTGCACGTCCTGCTCGTCCGCCGAAGGGGTGTGGTGCCGCCGTTCGCCCCGACCGATCGGCCGTCGGACTCCGAGATGACCGGTTCACAGCCGGATGATGTCGCCGAGGACCTCCCATGAGCCCGTCATCGGCGGCGACCCACGGGATCGGTCGTCGATTCCGGCCCGACCGGGACGTCGAGGAGTGGCATGGGAAGTACGTTCCCTACGATCTGGTCAAGGAGTTTCTCGTCGCCTTGACGGTCGTGGTCCTCCTGGTGGTGGCTCTGGCCGTGGTCTTCTCCTCCCCGGATGAAAAGCCGGTGACCGTCAAGTCCTGGTCGACGTCGAACCCCATGGACTTCGCCCAGACGGCGATCACCGAACTCGACGGAACCAGCGCCACCGCCACGTACGGGCCTCCCTATAACGCCACCGCCGGCTCGTCGCAGTCGATCGGGTTCTTCTCACCCGAGAAGTGGTTCGGTGTGCACCATCCGATCGACACGGCCAACGACTACGTGATCGCCCCCCTGCAGACGCTCCCGGACGTGCCCAGTGTGCACGCAGCCCTGACCGACTATGTGTCAGCATCGCCGGCTCAGCAGGCGACATGGACCGCCGCCTACGAGAAGGCGATAGCCAGTCCCAAGGCGGCCTTCGTCGGCGGTTCCCTGCAGGTGCCCACGGGTGGCTACGGTCCCGTCGGAACCATGATCGCCTCCCTCACGTCGATGGCCCGCAGCGGCGCCCTCGACGGCGCCCTGCTCAGCTCCCGCCAATTCTACGGAACCGACTACACCAAGCCACTGCTGTTCGTGGCCGACGGGACGTACTTCGCTAACCTGGCCCAACAGCGGCATCTTTCGGGCGATCAGTGGGGCATGATGAACGAGACCGGGAACTTTCCCGGACAGGCCTGGTTGTGGCTCTACACCCTCTGGTACCAGGTGCCCCCGATGAACTCCTCGCCCAATGGCGACATCCAGGTCTGGGCCATCATGATGCTCTTGACCCTGGGACTGGTCTTCCTGCCCTTCATCCCGGGGCTCCGGTCGATACCGCGGCTGACCCGTGTCTATCGGATCATCTGGCGCCAGCACTATCGAGAGCTGGCTCGGCAGGTGAACGTCTAGCCCGCGGCCCGTCGACCTGGTCGACGGAGCGACGGCCACCTGTGACCGAGGGCACGTACCCGGCAGAAGGTGAGATCGAAATCACGACGGGGCGCCGACGAGGACCGCCACCGCGCCGATTGCTCCCGCTGCGAGCAGAGCGGGAACCACGCCCCGTCGTAACGCCAGCAACCAGAACGCCGCCAACGCCAGTACACCCAGCTGCCATAGGTGTCCCAGCTCCAGCCCGAGCGGGATGACCGAACCGGCGATGGCGCCGATGACGGCCGATCCGGCGCCCACGAAGAAGGCCTGGACCCGCGGGTCGGTGCGCAGACGGTCGAAGTGGCCGGCACCGGCGATGATGAAGACGAACGAGGGGGCGAAGGCCACCGCCGCAGCCAGAAGCCCGCCCCACACGCCGCTGGCCGCGTACCCCACGACGGCAACGGTCTGGACGACCGGTCCGGGGGTTATCTGGCCGAGGGCGACTGCGTTGAGGAACTGGGCTCCCGTCATCCAGTGGTAGGTGACCACGGCGTCGTGCTGCATGAGCGGGATGATGACAAAGCCCCCGCCGTACGACAGCGCCCCCACCTTCAAGGCGACCCAGCACAGTGCTGCCACTCCGCCGGTCACGACAGGGAGGGCCGTCATCGGCAACAGGCTCGACAGCTCCCGTCGGGTCGGGCCCGCCCCCCTGGTCCGAACGGCGATCTCGACTCCGCCGCAGACGATGAGCACCAGGGCCAGAAAGGGGCCGATGGTGGCAGCCGATACTCCGCCGGCCAGGAAGTACACGGTCCAACGGACGTTGGCCGCCCGCTCGGTCCCGGCCCGGTGCCAGCTGGCCGGGAGCAGGTCTCTGGCCGCGTTGAGCGCCACCGCCGGCACCGCGGCCCCAGCCCCGGCTGCCGCTCCGAGGATCGCCAACGGCGGGTGCGCGGCCAGAAAGACGGCCGACAGGGCCAGGATCAGGACGAGTCCGGGCAGGATGAAGCAGATCCCGCCGACGATCGCCCCGAGGCGGCCGCGCAGACGCCACGCGCAGTAGATCGCCAGCTGGGTGGATGCGGGCCCCGGCAGGAGATTGGTGGCGGCGATGCCATCCTCGAACTCATGGGCCGTGAGCCACCCCCGCTCATCCACGCACAGTGCCCGGAAGAGGGCGATGTGGGCCGGGGGACCCCCGAACCCGATGGTGCCGATGCGCCCCCACTCACGGACGATGGTGGAGAGCGGTGTGTCCTGGCGGGCGGATTCGGGCATGCTCGGGCAAATGGTAGGACACAAAACCGACCGGAGTCCCGGGCTTAGAGCGAGTTGAACACGGCACCGATGAGTGCCCTGTTCCGCGTGCTCTGCCATCGGGGTATCACGTGGTTCATCACGTACCCGAAGGCGACACCGGTCCGGGGATCGGCGAATCCGACCGCACCGCCTGTCCCGAAATGGCCGTAGCCCCCCGGGTTCGGACCGAACGGGCGCCTGGGCGTCGTCGGGGTGAAGCCGAGTCCGAACGTCACGTCCTCGCCCAGCACCGGGCAGAAGCCGGTCGATTGAGGAGACACCGCTTCGGCCAGAAGATCTGTGGACAGGAGTCGGTTCGGTTGCAAGAGCGCGGCGTAGACCTGAGCGATCCCTCGAGCCGTTCCGTGGCCATTGGTGGACGGGATTTCGGCACTCCGCCAGGGTTCACCATTGACCAGACCGACTGATGAATAGCCGGGTGGATTGAAGTAACTGAGCATCGTCATGAGCTCGTCACCGGACAGCGCGTCGAAGTCGACGTCGACGTGGTTCGAACCCTGCCACAGAACGCTGGCGCACCGTGGCTGTTCCCGGACTGGGACCCCGAACCACACGTCGGCATCCAACGGTCCGACCACTGCTCGGAGCCGATCACTGCAGGTCTGGCCGCTGACCCGGCGGATGATCTCACCGATCAGATGGCCGTAGGTATTGGTGTGATACGCGTGGCGGGTTCCGGGTTCCCACCATGGGTCGGTGGCGGCCAGCGGCTGAGCCATTCGGTCCCACGTCCACAGGTCGGCGTCGGTCAACGGTTGGCGAATGGCCGGCACTCCGGCCCGGTGACAGAGCGCCTGTCTCAGCGTGGTTTCCGACTTGCCGCCCTCGGCGAATTCCGGCCAGACAGAGGCGATCGGCGTGTCGAGCCCGATGGCGTGCTCGTCGACCAGCTGCAGGGCCAGCAGTGCAACCAGGGCCTTACCGACGGAGTAGAAGTTCACCAGCGAGCGTGATGTCCAAGGGTGTCGACAGGAGCTGTCCGTCCAGCCCCCGACCAGATCGACGGCGACACGGCCATCGATCAGAACGCAGACTCCCGCCCCCACCTCGCCGCGCTCGGCGAAGTTTCGAGCGAACTCGGCGCGAACCTCTCCGAAGCGGGGATCGCAGAAACCCGCCAGTGGTGCGTCCACGGACGGAGTCTCTCACTCGCTCCGGACGGAGACTACCGGCGCTGGGCGATCAGCAGGCATGCGTCGTCTTCGTGTCCTCCGGAGAGCATGCCGTCGAGTATGAATTCGCAGGCATCCTCGGGACGAGGAAGATCGAGACTTTGTTCCGCCAGGATCATCAGGTGAGCCAACCCGATGTCGAGGTCGACACAACGGCGTTCATAAAGGCCGTCGGTGAACAGAATCAACCGGGCTCCGGGCTCCAGGGTGAGATGGTGCTCACCCTTGGCCTGAGAACGTGAACGCACGGTGCAACCGATAGGCGGCACCGGACGGCCGGCGAGATGAAGCGAGTGTTCCGGAATACTCACCACGATCGGTGCCGGATGACCGGCCGACGCCCATGTCACCTCACCGGTGGACGGATCGACCTCGGCGCAGACGATGGTGGCCAGAGCGTCCGGTTCCTGCGTGGCAATGAGTCGACTCAATCGGGAAAGCGACTGGAGTGGCCCGATGCCGGAGAAGAGGTGTGCACGGAGAACATTTCGCATCTGCGCCGTGAGGGCTGCGGCGCCGACTCCGTGACCGGCTACATCACCTACGGCGATGGCAATGCGACCGGATTCGAGCTCGAAGGAGTCGTACCAATCGCCACCGATCTGGCCGCCGTCACTTGCGGCGCGGTAGCCGGCGGCGATGTGGAGCTCCTCCGATACAGGCAAAGAGCCGGGCAGGGCCGCGGCCTGCAGGGCGCGTGCCATCTCGCGCTGACTCTGGACGTGATCTGCGGAAATGAGGGCCACTGCCACGTGGGACGCCACTTCGGCCATGACGGCCACATCCTCGTCGGAGTAGGGGTCACCGGTGCAACGGATCATGGTGATGACCGCATGAACGTCTCCCTCGGCGATCACCGGGGCGATCAGCCCCGGCCCATCGCCGAGCAGTCGGAGCGTCCGTCCGTAGGCGGTGCTGGCACTGCTGTCGTCCAAATCCTGATTGATCTCTTCGACCAGGTGGGCCAGACGAAGGGGCTCTCCGCTCCGGTACACGACGACGCCGGGCGAGGGCCCCGAGTAGCTGTGGGGATACGAGCCGACGAGACGTTGTGCCAGCGTCGTCTCGTGGAGGATCGATGTGGCGGGCTGCCACCCGAACCAGCGCGTCGTCACTCGGGGTGACGATGGTGCACCAATCGGCCATCCCCGGCACCAGAACCTGCGTGAGTCGCTGGAATACCTCGTCGCGGTCGGTCGAGCCGACCAGGCGCTCGGCAACCACGGTCAGCAACTTGAACTGATTGATGTCGGCACCGGCAACGGGATCCCCGGCGGCGGCGGCGGCGGTGGCGGCGGCGGGCCGTTGCCGGTCGCCATCGTGCCGGTGACTGACGTCCGAAAGAACGATGTTCAGGCCTGGTCGGGCGGGCCAGGCACGTATCTCGAGCCAGGCGGCCAGAGGCTTGTTGTACACCTCGAACAGCGCTGGTTGCTTCAGTGCCATCGCCTTACGGCACTGCGCTTCGAACTCGGGGCCGGCCAGCTCGAGATCGAGAAGGTTCTTGCCCTTCAGTTCGTTCCGGGTGGAATGCAGGAGTCGTGTGCCCTCGCCGTTCACCTCGATGATGCAAAAGTCGGTGCCGACCGTGAAGAAGTGCGTTCGGCATCGTCTCCAAAGCGTGCAGCAGCTGCTTGCCGTCCCGGTCGGGCTCCACGGTCGGTGAGCGTTCCACCGCCAGTGCCGCCAGCTGGGCCAACAGGTCGAGACGCCGCAATTGTTGGGCATCGAAGTCCTGTGGGTGCTGCCATCCGATGCCGATTGCACCGAGCAGCTCGCCCGCCGTGGAGTGCAGCGGCATCGTGGCCCGTGCCGACAGTCCGGCAGCGGTAACGTCATCGAGCACGTCCGGATACCGTCTGGTGATCTCGTCGATCGAACCGAGGAGGACAGGAAGGCCGCTCCGGATGGCTTCGCACGCGGGCACAGCTGCCTCAACATCGAACTCACGTGTGCCGGCCAGACCCTCCTCGGTATAGGAATGGTGCACGATCCTCACCCGGTCTGGGTAGGGGTGAAGCAGAGCCAAGTTGGTGAACGTGCCGCCGGCCGTCGGCCCACCCTCGTTGACCAGGGACTCGACGACGTCGCCGATCGTCACCGAGCCGGCCAGCGATGTCGCCAGACGCCAGAGGGCGTCCTCCCAGTCCTCGACATCGACACCATCGTCGTCGGCCATCGCTGTCCTTTGTGGAGAAGTATGGGGTCACCGCCAGCCGGCGGTGGTCATGGCCGAAGAATAGAGCCTCCACGTCGTTCGGCGAAATGCGGCGTTCCCCAACGGACGCCGGAGCGATCCGGTGGTCTCGCCCCAGTCGAGCTCGGACCCTGCCATTAGCGGCAGCGGCAGCGAGGAGCCTTGCCTAGTGTTCGCCGTTCCTCTCCGATCTCGAGTGGTCCACCAGCGCCACCCGGACGCAATCGGCAACCACGCCGCCAGAGAGTGCCTACGAGGCCCTTCAGGGTGACCCTCTCTCCGGCGAAGTCGGCTAGCTCATGCCACCCGGAACATCATGTTGGAGGCTTCCTCGATTTCGGGTGTGCCGACGCACCGGGTAATGAGAAGACGCGTCATCTCTTCGCCGTAGAGCACGATCGCACCGAGCACTACGTAGGCGCCGATCAGCGTCAGGCCCCGGAGCGGAAGCGTTCGAGCCTGATCGTTCGAACCCCTGAGGCCTGAGTGGAGGTGTGCCATCAGGCAGCTTGTTCATTCACGTTCGGGTCCCTCTCCTTTGCCGCCGATCGAGGTCCTTGCCGCCTCACCAGGGAGTACCCGTGATCCGCCAACGCCAAACGTTGTGGCCATCCACAGTTAGCGCCGGGACCCCGGGGGGCGTAGGACGGCGGAATCCCCCGCCCTCCAGGGCCCGGCCGTCGCTCTCTACCCTGATTCGGTGGTCCCAACCCATCGAGTCCACCGTTGCCCACCGCATCGACCGCTGCGGTCACCGCTCTCGGCTGGCAGCGGACGCTGAGCGAGATACGCCATCACCGATGTTTCAGTGGGTGAGAAGGGGGTAGCTCTGCTGCAACCGATCAACCGAAAGGTGGGGGCATGGCTTCCGGACTCGTCGCGAGCATCATTGCGTTTGCCGTTGGGGCGGTATTGGATTTCGCCGTCACAACGAACACAGAGCAGCACGGCTTCGACATCCACACGGTTGGGGTCATCTTGATGATCGTCGGCGCCGTGGGTGCGGTCCTATCGCTGGTGGGGCTCATCGGAACGAACTTCCGACGTCACCGAACAGTGGTCGACGACGGACGGGGGAACGTCGTCACCCGTCAAGACTCCACCTATTAGAAAAAGGGCGACGATGGTCATCCTCGCGCTTTCCTGCTGGTCCTGGTCTTCGCTGGGCTGGGATTTGCCCTGCACCCGCTGTGGATCGCCGCCGCGGTGCTGTTCGTCCTGTGGCTGGTCGGATTTGCTCTCGGTAGGGGCGAGTCGGCCGTTACGCACCGCTTCTATCGCTGGTGACCGGAAGCCCGTCGCTTCGCCGGCCCGCACCGTCGCCACCGCAGCCCATCCAGCTCGCGTGTGGGGCCGTCACCCGTGGCCCTCGACTCACGTGATCTGGCCTCCCTCACTGGATCCGGTCGACGGTCGACGGCGAACGACTTGGCAGGCGATGACCGAAGCGATGGCCACCAGACCCAGGGCGATGAACGGGAAGACATCGTAGGGCGGGGGCTGTCCCGGCTTGCAGAGCTCGATGAAGGGAACGACCAGAGCGATCGCACCCAAGATCGGAATGGCCACGTGGCGGAATGGGGAGAACATGTCACGGTGGCGATGCCACATGAACACGGGAAGGGAGATGCTCGTCAGCAGATAGACGATGAGGATCACGATCGTTCCCATGGTGGATGATTCGGCGTAGAGGCCGACGGGGTTCATCGATCCCGTGCCGACCCCGATGGCGTCGCTGATGCCCCAGATCCCGATGATCCCAAGTCCGACTACAGCCATGGCGATGAGCGTGTTGACGGGCGTGCCGCCGCGCCGACCGACGTGCCCCAGCCACGCTGGCAGTAGACCCGACCGCCCAGCGGTGCGGTGGTTTGGACCGGAAGTCTGGCAGCCGGATCCTCTGGGTTCCGCCAACGGAGGGCTCACAGATAGTGGCAGTGCAGGTGATTCTGGATTCGGAACCGCCTGCATCCTCGGCGATGGGTGACACGGTGGCGAACCTGTCCCGCCAAACGCCATGATGTGACCATGAGAACGGAAAGCTCGGTGACGTCCCTCTCGTGGATCCCGTCGGAGGCGGTGAAGGGCGGGACACGGGTGGCATTTGATGCCGGGTTCACCCACTACGACGAACCGCCTCCCGACAGACTGGACGATCTCGAGGCGTTGAGGGTGGCCGACCGCTTCAGGTTTGCCAATCTGCTGTCGGCGTACGTGGAGGCCGATGCCGACGGCACCATCACCGGTTATGGCTACACCGGTGGTGGGCTCATGGGTTCGACCACTGTTTCGGTGGGCAATATCAGCAAGGAGTTCGAGGCAGTAGCCCTTCCGGTCATCCAACAGCCGCCGGAGGTGGGGAGCGGTTGGGTTCGTTTCGTTCAGACGGCGGGGGGCCGCACCGGCCTGCCCGCACCACGCCGGGTCCGCCGTAAGCCGTTCATCCAGTGGCAGGCGCCCATGGTGTGGTCCACCTTGAGCCTGACCCTTCCTATCGAGGGACCACCGACGTTCACGGTGTTGGGAGCCAGCGCATTTCCCCGCCACTGGTTCTACGACGGAGATGGCCAGCTCGCGGCCAAGTCCGGCCTTACCGACTTCAAGGACTGGTACCGAAAGTCGTTCGGCAGGCACACGCCCTGGGGTGATCAGGATTCGCCGGCCCTGATCACGGCGGTCGAAACCGCACTCGAGCGGGCCCTTTCGGTGCAGATGATGGACAAGGGATCCAAGCCCCGGTTCCGCACTCTGTCTGCAGGGGACACGTTGGTGAAGGAGGGCGACGACGGCACTGATCTCTTCCTCGTCCTCGACGGGGTGATCCGGGTGGAGCAGGCGGGTGAGCGCCGGGCTGAATACGGACCCGGGGCCGTGTTGGGAGAACGTGCCGGCCTCGAAGGAGGGAAGCGGACCTCGACGCTGATCGCCGTCACCGACTCCCGGGTGGCGGTAGTGGCGCACGAATCCATCGAGCGCGATCAGCTTCACGAGTTGGCCAAGGGCCATCGGACCGAGGTCCCACAGGAGTAAGCGGCGACTGCGGCCCCCGACCCGGCTCCATTCCGGAGCGGTCCCGTCGCCGGTCCACGGTGATTTCGGGGCCTCGGGACTCGCCCGATGGCCGTCTCCAGCCCGGAACGTTCCAATTGGGTGTCACCCAGGCCCGGGGTCCGCGGCATCGCAGAGATGTGGATGCAGCCGACGGCGAGGTCTATCGAAAGTATGCGGAGGATCTCACGCGCTTTGCTACTGGCATGGTGGGGCCGAGTCATGCCTCCGACATCGTCTCCGAGGCCGTCCTTAACTGTCTTATTTCGGCGCAATGGCCGACGGTGGCGGACAAGCGCTCCTACCTCTACCGGTGTGTCTACAACCAGGCTCGCAGCAGTGGCTGAGGACGGTGGAGGACGTCGTGTACACGCTGCACGTGACCGAAAGCGATTCGAAGCCGATCATCGGTGCCGAGGCCTCGATTACGGGCACGGTGATCCAATGGTCGAACAATTTCGGTGAGTCGTGCTGGACCACAGCGGTGAGCTCCGCCACCTTCGCGACACCGGCGAACAAGCGGGCCTGGGATGCGATCGGTCTTCCCGACAGCCCGAACTATCCGACCAACGGGCTATGCGGCAGCGTGGCGAGCGCAAATGTCGTCAACGGTCAAGGGGGTGGCGTTGTCAACGTCGCCGGGCTGTCGACCGACCCGGGGACTCTGGCCCACGAGCTGGAGACCGGTACCACCGGCATTGCCGCAATCGACGACGCCGGGCCACCGACGGACGGAAGCAATGGCCTGGTCAGGGGGGCACAGCTTCTCTTGGGTCCGACGACCGGCTCCAGTCCGGCCCTGACTGCGGCCGTCTACCGGGCGTTGGCTCTCATGCCCGGCATCACACAGCTCGGTGAGCTGACCACCCATGCAGGGACTACGGGCCTGGGCTTCGCCTCCACATCTCCCTACTTCGGAAAACGGGAGATCATCGTCGATCCCTCCACGGGGAGGTTGCTCGAGCTCCGGAACATCAGCGGCACCATCCCGTATATGGCCATGAGCACGGGGATCAGCCACTCCTATCCCGAGCCGGACCGAACCCCGGGCTCGACCGTCGGAGGCAGCGGCAATGTCGAGTGGATCGATCCTGTTGGGGATCCGACCGTGGCCCCATCGCTTCCATCGCACCTTGCGGCACAATTGCCCCTTCTGACGGCACAGGTCACCGCCACGGAGACTCCGGGCACCTATCGGTCGACGAACGATCTGCAAAGCCAGCTGGACAACGAGTTCGGTCACCAGCTCGACGGCGGGCCGAGCCTGCTCGATGGTGCCCTGGTCCTGTACCTCGACTTCAGCGGTCCGCCATCCCAGGTTCCGGACCTCGTCGCTGCCATCAGAGACTCCGGCTTGTTCCAGTCGGTGGTCGAGACGGCTGGGCCGAACCTCTAGTGGGATAAGGTCGCCGTCGTCCGGGTGGTCATGATGCCGCCTGGGAGAGCCGTGGCCCCCGATGGATGGGTGGATCTACGGGGAGGTCTGCCGTGTGCGGATTCGGTAGGGGGTGAGCATGCCGGACGACCCCGACCAGCCTGACGACACTGCCTACCGCCACCTGTGCATCTGTCGGTCCTTCGGCGACGAGGTCGACCGCGTCGGCCGACACTGGCACTCCCTGTCGCCGTGTAGCGAATGGGACGCCAGAGGTGTTCTGGAGCACGTGATCGGGTTCCACGACGTGCTGCTGCTGGGGCCGATGGGGGTCAAGCCACAGCGGCCGAGGAACGACCCCGTCGGTCGCTGGGCAGCCACCGTGGAGGCTCTCGATTCACTGTTGAATCGTCCGGGCCTGTTCGACGGGACCGTCGAGGTCCCCGGGCTCGGAACCCGTCCACCCTCCCGGATCGACGCCGCCCGACTCGTGCCGCTGCTGAGCCTCGACGTGCTGGTCCACACCTGGGACCTCGCTCGGGCGGCCGGCCACGAGGTTGTACTCGACCCCGAGTCCTGCCGCCTGTTTCTGGATGGCCTGCCATCCGATTTCACCGTCCTCTCCAGAACCGGCTTGTACGACGTCCCCCGGGTCGTACCGGCCGATGCCGACGCGCAGAACAAGCTCCTGGCTCGATTGGGCCGTGATCCCGGCTGGTCTGGTCCCCCGGACCGGCACAGGTCATAGGGCGTCGAAGGCAGGCAACTACCGGCTGACCGCCATCTACCCGCGCCCGTCGGAGAAATCGGACGTAACCGCGTGCTCACCTCGGGCCATCACGTCGCGTTCGGGGCCCAGGCGGCGGCGGAAGTCACGCACGGTGTAGCCCTCCAGGCGGGCGTTGGTGCGGGCCCGCGCCGTGGCCGTTCGAGGCAGGTTGAACAACGGGCCCATCTCCCCGAAGTAGTTACCCTTGCCCAAGACGGCCAGTACCTCTTCGTCCCCATCGGCATGCTCGCTGACGATCTCGATCTCGCCCTCTTCGATGACGTAGATGCGATCGCCCCATGAGCCCTGGCGGAACAGCACCTCCCCGGGGGAGAGCGGCACCTCCAACGGAGGCTTGTCCGTCCCCCCGAGCTCGGGAACCAGTTCGATCACCTGATCGGCCAGTGGCACCAGTCGGTGATCGTGGGTGGCCACGACGACGATGCGCTCTCCGGAGGCCAGCTCGCGCATGATGGTGAGCAGCGTTTCCACCTGGATGTAGTCGAGGTGGGCCGTGGGCTCGTCGGCCAAGATCAGCGGCGGGTCGAGGGCCAGGGCCCGGGCCAGGGCCACCCGCTGCTGCTGACCGCCGCTCAGGTCACCGGGTCGATGGTGGATGCGGTCGCCCAAGCTCACCTGCTCGAGCAGTTCGGTGGCACGGGCGCTGGCCTCGGCCCAGCGGTAGCCGGCGGCGCGCAGGGGCAGGGTGACATTCTCCATGGCCGACAGGCTCGGAACGAGGTTGAACGCCTGGAACACGATGCCCACGGTGTGGAGCCGGTAGGCGCTGAGTTCGGCTCCGCTCAGCGCGGTGACGTCGATGTCGCCGAACGTGATCGAACCGCTGGTCGGGGTCAGGACGGTTCCGAGGCAGGACAGGAGTGAGGTCTTGCCGCAGCCACTCGGACCCAGCAGCAGGACCAACGAACCGGCCTCGAACGAGAGGGTGAGCTCGTCGATCGGACGGATGGCGAATCCGCCACTGCTGAACTCGACGGTGAGGTCGGATATGCGGAGGTCGGGCATCAGGGGCCCCCGAAGGCGGTGGAGGGATCGACGGCCACGGCCCGGCGGAGCCCGACCAGGCTGGCCAGGAGCCCGACCACCAGGGCGACCACCGGGAGCAGCAGGTAGGTGTGCCAGGTGATCGACACCGGGAGCGAGAGATTCGGCCCGAGGAGGGCGGCCACCGCCGCACCGATCAGCGCAGCCCCCAGTGACAGCACGACGGCCTGTACGGACAGGCCTACCAGGATCGATCGGGTCGAGATTCCGATGGCCTTGAAGACGGCGAAGTCCCGCAGCCGTTCGATGACCGACAGGTAGATCACCGACCCGATGATCAGGGCGGCGACGATCCACGACAGCACGGCGGTGAGGTAGATGGAGGCCCTGGCCTGCTTGAGAGCCCGGAGAAGGTCCTCCCGGGCGGCTTGGTTGGACACCACGGTGAGATCGGGGGGCAGATGGTCGCCCACGCTGCCGTCGACGGCGATGGCCGAGGCCACCGGCTGGCCGTCGAAGGCCACCAGCTGGGCGTCGGCCAAGGTGAGGAAGACATTGGGCACCCCGGCCAGGGCGGTGGAGTCAGGAACCATCCCGACCACGGTGAACGGGTGTCCGGCCAGGGTGAGCTTGTCCCCGACGCCGTAACCGTGCAGCTTGGTGCTGATGGCGATCTCGCCGCTCCGGGTGGGTGCCGAGCCCTCCGACACGGCCGGCAACCCGAGGTCGCCGGCCGGGGCGCCGAAGACGTTCACGTCGATCGGACCGCCAGCGGCCGGGATGTCCTTGCGGGTGAACACGGTGGGAACGGCGTGGATGACTCCGGGGAGGTGCTCCACCTCCTGCACGCGGGAGGCGGCCATCGGGGCGGATCCGAGGAAGGGTCCGACAGCGCCGCGTCCCAGAACCCACTGGTTCACCCGGAGTTGGCTCACCGTGTTGGCCGCCTCGACGTCGAATCCGCCGCTGATCCCGGTGGTCGACAACGTGAGTCCGAACAGCACCCCGGCACCGAGCACGGCCACCGCGAAGCGCCTCCGACGCCACTGCAGGTCACGGAGCGAGGGACGGAGAAGGGAGAGTGCCCCGCCAGAGGTCTTAGGGCTGGGCACTGCGGTCAGACGGCTTTTCGGACGTCGGCGAAGCCTTCCTGAAGGCAGGAAGTGAAGAGTTCGGGATCGGGGATGGCTGCAGGGTCACTGTTGATGGCTACGTCCAACTCGTCCTGGTGGGAGATCACCGTGATGTTGACGGCCGCTCCGGCTCGCGGAGCGAACCCGAAGTTGCCGAGGGAGGCAGCACCGGCCACATAGAGCGGGATCGGCGAGCCGGGCACGTTGCTGACCACGACGTCGATGCCCCGCATGACGTATTCGAACGCCGGCACCACCACTGTGGCCGGCAGCGTGTTGAGGGCACGGGCCATGGGATCGGCGAGCGAGAGCCCGGGCTCGGTCTTCTGCGCAAAGGTCACGTCGCGGGCCATCTCCAGCAGTTCGGTGGTATCGCCCAGGGAGACCGGGAGCCGGAACCGCGCCGGCGAGAACTGGTTGCCGAGCGAACTGTCATTCCCACTCCGAGTGTTGACGGGCATGGCGCACCTCAGCGCCTCGACGGGCTGGCCGTGCTCCTCGTGGTACTTACCGAGTCCGCCGGCCACGGCGGCCAGGAAGGCAGTGTTGAGCTTCCCGCCGACTCGCTTGGCCGCGGCGCGCAACGGGTCGAGCGGAACCACCAACGTGTCGTAGCGCGCCCCCAGTGATCGCTCCGTCATGATGGGGCTCAACGCCCCCGAACCCGGTGCTGCCAGCCGGGCCAGTGAGCGGCTGAGGGCGAGCAACGAACGGGCATGTCCAATCGGGTCGCGGGCGATCCGGGCGGCTTGGCCGGGCGCCGACCAGGCCGCTCTCGCTATGGCCCGCGAGTCGCTGGCCCAGCTCTGGGTGATGCGAGCCATGGCCGAGGTGTGCTCGGGCGTCGGGTCGTCGAAGTCGATGGGGGGTTCGTTGGGGTCGCGCTCGATGTCAACGAAGAGCAGGATGATGTCCAACAGGCTCACTCCATCGCCCAGGGAGTGGTGGATCTTCTGGATGGCCGCCGCGCCGCCGTCCTCGATCCCGTTGATCACGTGGGACTCCCACAGAGGTCGGGCCGGGTCGAATGCTTGTATCCCGATCCTGGCCGCCTCGTCGAGCACGGCCCGGCGGTCGTTGCGACCGCTCAGTCGGGCGAATCTCAGGTGATAGTCCACGTCGAAGTCGGCCGTGGTCTCCCACGTGGGCGGGACCCCCGGCAGTCCCGCGGGTATGGGGACCTGCCGAAAACGAGGGATCTGGGCCGTGCCCTTCAGCACCTTGGTCCGCATCCGATCGGCGTCGGGCGGTCCGTCGAGCAGCGCCACTTGGAGGATGGTGGATCGGAGAAGCGCCGAGCGTTCGATCCGAAGCATCAACGCATCCGTCTGGCCCATCCGCCGGTTCAGATTGGCTGGGTCTGCCATGTCAGGGCCGCCTCCTAGACGAAACACACGCCGACGAAAGTCAGCTCATGGTAAGGGCGCCCTCGACCGGGTGCAACTGACCCGGATCCTCGCCGAGCAGCCGGCGGATCCGCGGCAACTCGGCCCGCATGGCGGATGCCCCGGCCGCGGCGTACTTGGCCGCGGGCAGAAGATCGCGCCAGGTCGCTCCGGACCTGCGGGGTGTCACCACCACGTCGGCCACCGAGCAACTCTGAGCCGCGGCCTGGCTGATGACGGTGTCGAGTCCGATGAGGAGGTTGTCGATCATCCCGGGCATGGGGATGCGGAAGCGGGGCGTGTACACCCCGGCGGCGCCGCGACCCACGTCCATCACGTTGACGGCGATGACGATGTCGGCGCCGAGGTCGCGGAGGGCTCCGACCGGCACCGGGTCCGACGCCCCACCATCGACGAGCCGCCGGCCGTCGATGGTGATGGGCGGGAAGATCCCGTTCACCGCGGCCGAGGCCACGATCGACTCCGCCAACGGGCCCGAGGTCAGATGGACCGCCTCGCGGGTGTCGAGATCGGTGGTGGAGATGACCAGGGGCTTGGGCAGATCTTCGATGCGGGCGTCGTCGCCGAGCCGGTCACGCAGGTAGCGGATGAACGGACGGCCGGAGAGGATCGACTGGGTAGGGAGACGGTACGTCCTGAGGCACGCGCTCAAGACGTCGCGGGCGATGGTCGGGATCTCGAGCATGGCATCGGCCGACATGCCCGAGACGAACAGGGCTCCGGCCAGGGCCCCGGCGCTGGCCCCGGAGACGAAGTCGACGGGGATTCCCTCCTCGGCCAGCACGCCGACGATGCCGGCGTGGGCCCATCCCCGGATCCCACCGGACCCGAGGGCCAGGCCGATGCGACGTCCGCACACCTCCCGGGCCAGCGCGCCGACGTCGTCTTTGCCGGAGACGGCGGCGACGACCCTGGGGGCGTGACCCCGTGTGCGCACGAGGTGGACCGGCGCGTCGCCCACGATGATCACCCGATCGGCTCCGCCGTACACCGTGGGAGGGATGGTCGAGGCGCAGAGCAGGATGACCAGGTCGTTCTGGCGGACGGCCCGAACCGCGGCCTCGGCCAGGCCGTCCGGCTCGCTCACCGTGGTGCCGGCCGGCAGGCTGGTCCCCACCCAGTCCTCGGCCGGACCGCAGGCGATGACCAGGGGATCCTGGCCCAGCAAGGTGGCGGTGGCTGCGGCGAACTCGGCAACCAGGTCGGCAGCGTCGACCGCGGGCGACGTGGCCAGCACCACCGACTGGCCGCGTGGTGAACCGGTGCCCAAGCGATTGGTGGCGGTGAGCCGTTCGGACAGCGTGCGGGCCACGGCCGCACCCAACTGCGGATCCGACCCCATCAGGTAGAGGAAGTCGGTGTGGTCGAGCCGCCACAGGGTCACTCCGGTCTGGGCCACGGCGCGGGCCGATCGAGGCCGGCCGGTGAGCAGCGCCTGCTCCCCGAAGATGTCGCCCGGGCCGAAGGTCCGTAGGTGCCGGTCGTCGTCATCGCCGGTGGTGACGTCGACCAGGCCGGACCGGACCACGTAGAGGGCGTCACCGACTTCACCGGCGTGGAAGATGACGACCCCGGCTGCCAGTCGTACTTCGCGTACCCGTCGTTCGAGCTCGGAGCGGGTCGTTTCGGAGAGCTCGGCCAGCACCCCGGTGTAGCCCTCACCGGCAGGGACCTCATCACCAGCGGGGTCGTCTGTGGGGACTGCGGATGCCATACCGACTCCTGGCGCGTCGCGGGTGGAGGCTCGATCGTACAATCCACCCGGCGTCCCCGCGCCGGTCCGGCCGTACGAGGCCTCGGAGCCGTGGCCGTACCACGGGATCGACTACGTCGCTCCGAACGGACATCCACCTGGGTCGTCAGACCTACCTGGACCGGGCATGGACTGAACGTGACTCGGCCCTCACTGTCGGTGCGAGGTCCCGTTGGGCCGGGCCGACGTCCTAAGTGCCCGAGGTCGGGATGGGCGTGAGGACGAGTTCCGGCCGGATCATCTGGATCATCTCGACGGTTCGTGGTCCGGGCGGCTCCCGCCACGGCCACACGGTTACCCGGTTCGAGAACCGATCGGTGCGAAGCTCAGTGGTGAGCCTAGGAAGGAGACCGTCATGACCGAGAGTCAGATACCGAAGCCGGTGAAGTCGCATCACGTCATCGGCCAAGCCATCAGCATCCGGGGCCTGCGGGGGGAGGTCAGGCGGGCCAACGGGGTCAACGCCAAGATCGCCGTGTTCCTGACCAACCTCGTCGGTTCGATGTGGTGTGCCTATCTGTTCGGAGTGATCGCCCTGCTCGGTCTGAGGCCGGCGCTGAAGCCCGGAGGCGAGGGCATCATCGCATGGATCGCTCAGACGTTCCTCCAGTTGGTGTTGCTGTCAGTGATCATGGTGGGCCAGAACGTGCAGAGCCAGGCCAGTGATCTGCGATCGCAGCACACCTACGACGACACCGTGGAGATTCTCGACCGGTTGGATGTCCACACGCAGGGTGGGTTGAAGGATCTGGCCGATCGAATCGATGCGCTAGAGGCGAAGATCAGCGCCAAGTGATCGGAGAGTGACTCGGTGGACGAACTGATCCCCCGAGTCCTCCACACGACAGCAGCTCCGACGGCGCCCCGTCACGTCGGATTCTCCGCCGGTACCGTGGGCGTGGCTCCGGCCGGACACGCACGGGGATCCCACGGCTCGAGCCCCGCGGTGGCGGCATTCGGGGTTGCGATGGCCCCCGATGCGCCCGATGCGCCCGAGGGGGCCGTCGTGGTCGTGGTCGGCACGGTGGCCCCCGCCGACGTGCTGGGGCTCACCGACGTCGCCGCTGGTGGATTGACGGCGAATTGGGTTCCTGTGACGACGGTCACCTGAGCGCCGTCTGTGACATGTACGGGGTCGTACGCCATGACCACGGCACCGCTCATGGACCGTGCCACAGATTCAGCGGCGGCCTCGACCGAGGAGGCGTGGGATCCGAAGTAGACCACGGTCTCCGACACATCGCCCACGGGCGATGTGTCGCCCACGCCGACGGTGTGGAACCCGAGCGCGGCAAGCGCAGCCGAGGTATCGGCGGCCTGGTCGTAGGCGCCGCTGCCGTTCATAACCGAGACCGTGACCGTGGAGGGAGCCGGCAGGGGGTTGCCGGTCATGGTGTCGGTGGTGGCACCGACACCGAGTACCTCGTCGATCGTGGCCTGGTCCTGTGACTGGGACGGGAACTCAACGTCCCCGTAGCTTCCTCCCTGGTACATGTAGCTCCCACCGGCCCCGTCGGGATCGGTCACCACGGCCACGGGTAGCGTCAGCTGCGGAACCGAGTTGACGCCAACCGAGTGGAAGTCGAGAACGAGGCTGGCCATGTTGTCGACCGACCAGGACTGGTCGAAGGTGAGGTCGCTCTTCACCGAGTTGATCAGATTGAGATCGGTGAGCGGATTCCCCAGTCCCTGCTTGGCCACCGCCGTCCCCAACACCCTGAGAAACTCGTGATCGCGACGGATACGGGCCAGGTCGCTCTGGTTCTCCTGAGGCCAGTCCTCCGCATACCGACTGGTGGTGCCGCTGTCGTACTGCAGGTGTCGGGCCCGCACCACCTCCAGCGCCTGGGTCCCGTTCAGATGGACGCAGGTGGCGGCTTGGACATTCAAGCCGGATTCGGCGTCGAAGACGGAGATCGGAAACGACATGTTGATGCCGCCTAGCGCGTCGACGATGTTGGCGAACTGATCGAAGTTGAGGGATACGGCGTGCTGGATCGGGATCCCGAAGTCCTCCTCGATGGCTCCTACCAGCTGGGTGAGCCCTTGGAAGAGTCCGGCGTCGACCTTGTTGGGTCCGGTGCTGCGGGCGTTGGGTATGAACAGATCGCGGGGGATCGAGAGCAGGGCCAGCCGGTGATGGACGGGGTCGGCGTGGAGGATCATGATGACATCACTGTTCACGCCGTTGACGCCTTGCGAGCACAGCCCGTAGGCCAGGTTCTGGTGGGTGAGCGCGCAGCGGGACGTCGACCCCACCATGAGGATGTTCTCACTGCCCGCTTCGGCCCCCGAGGTGAGCGCCCCGTTCAGTCCGCGCACTTCGGTGCGGTTGAGATCGTGAGTCTCGTAGTACACGTATCCGGCTCCGCCACCGATCACCACCAACAGTGCCACCAGGCCGATTACGACACGGCGGCGCCAGCGGTGCCGCGTCGACCGACGTGACGCGTGCTGTCGTCGGGAACGCCGGGTCGACGGCGGAATCTGCTCCGCCAGGGCGTTCAGGCCTGCCTCGTTGGCAACGGGCTGATAGCCGCGATTCCCCGATGTGGCCTGCTTGTCGAGGGGGACACTTGCGGTCTGGGAGGGTGCCGCATCGGCCGTTCCCAGCGCCATACGATCACCGAGCGCACGCAGCCCTTCCTCGTTCGAAGAGACGCTGTGCCGGGCTCGGCGCGACGGGTTGGAAGCACGACCCTCGTGGTCGCGTCCGTTCATGGGGACAGAGCGTAGTCAGCGGTTCGGGTCAGGAGGCGTCACACCGACAGTGTGAGTGCGACGCGGCCCGAGCGATGTGAGCGCGGCCATCCCGTTGTCGTCCGAGAGATTTCGCTGAGTCGACGCTGCGATGTTCTCCCGGCGGCGACATCGGCGGCGTTCCGGTCAGGCGCCGCCAGGCTCGTGTCGTCGGCGTCGCCGGAGGGGAGTGGTGAGCCGACGACCCTGCATGCTGAGACTCCGGAACACCGGCCCTGACTCGAGGAACTCGGAGCCGCCGAGCCGGCGCCGTTGATCTCGGCTCGACGGCGGCGATCATGCACGCGGCAAGTCGACGAACGGCCCGGTTTCGGCGATCCAGGGCGACCGGGAGCGTCGTCGACGTGGCGTTCGGCCGGTGGCCCTCACGCCGGGAGCGCCTCGTCACCGTGCCCCGCCCCCTTGACAGCGAACTATCAGGGTCAGATTACTCTAAACAGAGTACCCTTCAGGGAGTGCGCTATGGCATCTCGCAACCGATCGAATCCTCTGGCGCTGGCGGTACTGCTGTGCCTGTACGAGCGTCCGATGCATCCCTACGAGGTGGCCACCACCCTGCGCCAGCGCAACAAGCACGAGAGCGTGCGCCTGAACTACGGCTCGCTGTACGGGGTGGTGGCGTCCCTCGAACGACGTGGCCTCATTTCGCCGGTGGAGACGGCCCGCGAGGGCCGACTCCCCGAGCGCACGGTGTACCAGCTGACCGACGCCGGTCGGGTCGAGACGCATGACTGGCTCACCGACCTGATCGCCACCCCGGTGAAGGAGTACCCCTCCTTCGAAGCCGCCCTCTCGTTCCTTCCGGCCCTACCTCCGGACGACGTCATCGGGCTCCTGAGGGAGCGAGCGCTCCGCTTGGAGACAGAGGTCGCCCAGGCGCAGGCGTCCGAGGACGTCGCCGAGAAGATGGGGCTGCCTCGGCTCTTCTCCATCGAGGGGCGCTTCCGAATCGTCCTTCTCGAGGCCGAGCTCGACTTCGCCCGCCGTCTGGCCGCCGACATCGAGTCGGGGGCGCTCGACGGGGTGCACTGGTGGCGGGCCGTCCACCAGGGCGGCAACGATCCGGTTCTCCTGCCACCGTTCACCGACGAGCCCTGACGACACGAGGAGACGTATGCCTACCAATTCCCCGACCATCAGCACCCATGAGCTCTTCAAGAGCTTCCCGTCACGCGCCGGTACGGTCGAGGCCGTCCGGGGCGTGAGCCTCGAAGTCGAGGCCGGGGAGATCTTCGGGCTCCTGGGCCCGAACGGCGCGGGCAAGACCACGACCATGCGCATGCTCACGACGCTGCTTCCCATCGACGCCGGCACGGCCACGGTGGCCGGGTTCGATGTGGCCCGCCACCCCCAACAGGTGCGGGAGCACATCGGGTACGTGAGCCAGCTGGGAGGTGCGGACGAACTGGCCACCGGGCGGGAGAACCTGATACTCCAGGGTCGCCTCTACGGCGCCAGCCTGGCTGACGTGCGCCCGCGTGCCGACGAGCTGGCTGCCATCCTCGACCTGTCGGGATTCACGGACCGCAGGGTGAAGACCTATTCGGGCGGCCAGCGCCGGCGTCTCGACGTCGCGCTCGGCATCGTCCACCAACCATCTGTCCTCTTCCTCGATGAGCCGACCACCGGGCTCGATCCGCAGAACCGGGCCAACCTGTGGGAACACCTGCGTGCGTTGCGCGACCTGGGCACCACCATCGTGTTGACGACCCACTACCTGGAAGAGGCCGACGCGCTGTGCGACCGGTTGGTCATCGTCGACCACGGCCGCATCGTCATCGGGGGGACACCGCGCGAGCTCAAGCACCGCGTGGCCGGTGACGCCATCGTGATCACGCTGAAGGAGGACGCGGACGTAGCCGGTCGGAGCCTGACCCTCCTCGGACAGGAGTCCTATGTCCGGGAGATCACCGCCTCCGGTGACCAGCTCCGGCTCTATGTCGAGGATGGCGGTGCGGCGCTTCCCCAGCTGCTCCGCATCCTCGACCACGAGCGCATCGGCGTCCGATCGATGAATCTCTCCGAGCCGACACTCGACGACGTCTTCCTCCGCCAGACCGGCCGGTCGCTGCGCGACACGGAGATCACCGCCGGTGCACCGGAAGGATCGGAGGCGGCGGCATGAAGCTCGCACACGACACCTGGCTCCTCTTCCACCGCTACACCATCCAGATGCTCCGCAACCCGGTCTGGCTGTTCGTCGGATTCTCGACGCCACTTCTCTACCTTGTCCTGTTCACTCCGCTCCTCAAGCATTTCTCGAGCCCAGGCGCAGCGTCGGCCAGTGTCATCGACTTGTTCCTGCCCGGGATCCTCGCCTTGCTGGCCTTCGCCAGTGGCATGGCCGGAGGCTTCGGGACGATCTTCGAGCTCCAGTCCGGGGTGATCGAACGCCTCCGGGTTACTCCGGCCAGCCGGTTCGCCATCCTGATGGGACCGCTGCTGTCAGGGATGCTGATGATGTTTGTCTTCGACGCAGTCGTGGTGGCGGCGGCGGCCGGGTTCGGATTCTCGATCAACTGGGCCGGACTCGCCGTCCTGATCGTTCTGCTCGGCCTCCTGATGGTCACCATGTCGGCCTTTTCGGTGGCCACGGCCCTGGTGACCAAGGACATCAGCAGCTTCGCGGCCATCATCAACGGCCTGAACCTTCCCGTGCTGCTGTTGGCCGGTGTGCTCCTACCCATCTCCCTCGGGCCCGCCTGGATGCGCGTGCTGGCCCACTTCAACCCTCTCTACTACGCCGTCGAGGGGGCCAGGGCCTTGTCGGCCGGCGCCTATGCCAATCCGGCTGTGTGGCAGGCGTTCGCCGTGCTCGTCCCCCTGTGCATCGTCGTGGTGACCTGGGCCACCGGTGTGTTCCGGCGTGCCGTCGCCTAGGTGTGGGCCTGACGGGGGCACCCCCTGTGGAGGAGAAGTAGTCCATGGTCAGACCGGTCGGATCGGCCTCCGGAGGGCGGAGCCCGGACATTCTTGATTAAGTCGCTCGTATTTATATAGATTGGGCGGATGCAGGATTCCCGGCCGTTCGCCCAGGGCGATTTCGAGATGGCTCTCACCGGTAGAGGGCCGACGGTCGAGGGTGCCCGTGTCGCAGTCGGCCACACCGGTGGTGCGGGTGTGAGACCTGTGCTCGTGACGCTGCACGCCCACCCCGATGACGAGGCCATCTTCACCGGAGGAACGATCCTGCGGGCAGTGCGGGCCGGATGGCGCGTCGTGGTCGTGGTGGCCACCGAGGGCGACCGGGGACTGGGTTCCGGACGACACGACCTCGGTGCGCAGCGCCGTGACGAGACTCTGGCCGCGGCACACGTACTGGGCGTGGAGCGTGTCGAGTTCCTCGGGTACGGCGACTCCGGCTATGTGGATCCGTCCGATGCGGCCTCTCGGGTCGGCACCGCCTCGGCCCGGGCTCTGCGCTCGGGATCCCTGGCCGCCACCCACATCGACGCGGTGGCGGCGGTGGTCAGGCGGATCCTCGTCGAGGAGGGTGCCGTGGCGCTGACGAGTTACGACGACAATGGGATCTACGGTCATATCGACCACGTCCTGGTACACGAGATCGCGGTGCGCAGCGTCGAAGGCACCTCCTGCGAGCACTACGAGTCCACGCTGAGCAAGAGCGCACTTCGTCAGCTCCGTATCGAGTTGATGGAGCGCGGTCTCGTCGCCGAATCGTGGCCCCCCCTGCTGGCCGAGCAGCTCGGGGTCGAGGACGGACCCCGCCTGGTGACCGTGGACGTCACGGGCCAGCTGGATGACAAGCTGACCGCCGTGGCCACGCACTCGAGCCAGCTGCTGGAGGCGACGAGCTTCATGGGACTGCCCGCCGGCGCCTTCCACCACCTGCTCGGGACGGAGTGGTTCCGGGTGGCCCGGCGGGGACGGGGCGACTTCCTCGAGATGCTCCGGACGACCGACGACGATGCCCTTCGGCCCGTCGCCGTCTGAGCTCTCCGATCAGGACAGGCGGACGCCCCAGGCACGCGCCAGTGACGCCACCCACTGTTCTGCGACCTCTGGATCTGCAGGAGGCGCCTCCACCACGACGACCTCGTCGACACCCAGCTCTGTCAGGGCCCTGAGGTCGTCCGGTGTTCCGTCCCTGATCGACACGGCCACATTCAGCGAGGCCCTGTCGCGGCCCGCTTCCCCACAGCGGGCCGTCAGGTAGTCGATACGCTCGGGAACGTCCTCCATGGAGAGGTTGAACCCGTACCAGCCGTCGCCGTACGCGGCCACCCGGGCCAGGGCACGATCGGAATTCCCGCCCAGCAGCACCGGCACCCGGCCACGCCTCCTGGGCTTCGGGTAGCACCGGACGGCTTCGAAACGGGTGAACTGACCGTCGAAAGACGCCTCGTCCTCCCTCCACAGGGTCCGCATGACCGCCACGTGCTCCTCGGTGCGAGCTACCCGTTCTCCGAAGGGGATCCCGAGGGCCGCAAACTCCTCGGAGGACCATCCGATCCCCACTCCGAGGGCGAACCGACCGTTGGAGAGCACGTCGATGGTGGCGGCCTGCTTGGCTGTGAGAACCGGGTTGTGCTCGGCGAGAAGGAGGATGCCGGTGGCCAGACGGATCCGTGACGTCAAGGCGGCCATGAAGGCCAGCGTGGCCAGAGGATCGAGCCAGTCGGCGTTCGACGGAACGGCGATCCGGCCGTCAGGAGAGTACGGGTACGGTGAGTCGGGCCTTTCGATCATCACGATGTGCTCCCCCGACCACAGTGTGGAGAACCCGACCGCATCCGCAGTCGCCGCCACCGCTCTGATCACCGTTGGATCGGCTCCGGATCCGATGCCGAGGGCATGGAGTCCCACTCGCATCCGCTCATCATCGCACCGCTGACCTTCGGATCGAAACCGTCGCCCACCCGTCGGGCGATCTCAGGCCGGTTTGATGTTCGGATTGAGGTGGAAGACATTGTCCGGGTCGAAGGCTGCTTTGATCTGTTGCAGGCGTGCGTACTTGGCCCCGTAGGAGTTGCGCACACGATCCTCGTCGTACTCGGTCATGAAGTTCACGTAGCCTCCACTGCCGGCGGCGTGCGGAAGCAGGGCGGACCAGTAGGAGCGGACCCATGACCGCTCGGCCTCGAAATCATCCGGAGCCGGTGTGGTGGCCGAGATGTTGATCACATAACCGGTGCGGCGAGACCCGCCGAAGGCAGTGGCCTCCTCGTCCACTCGTCGAAACGCTCCTCCGAAGTTGAAGATCGGCACGAACGAGAGCGGTGACATCTTCTTTGCCTGGTGTTCGACGATGACGTCGATGATGCCGTCGGTCAGATCATCGACGTAGACGGCCTTCTCGTACGAGAGCAGACCCCAGGGGGCGGAAGCGTCGAACATCTGTTGAAGGTCCACATAGGGGATGGGCGCGACCAACTCGACGATCGGACTCAGGCTGTCCTTGATCGGCGCGATGAGACGTTGGTGCGCCTCGGCGTCGCCGAGTCCCACGACGACGAGGCCGAACACCGGGCTGAGCTGGAGCTCCTCCGGAACGAACGGTTCGGGCGGAGCATTGAGCCCGGCCAGGAAGATCTGTGAGTCGTCCGGAAGGTCCAAGGCGAACTGGCGGGCGAATCGGAAGAGGTCGGGCCCATGCTCCGGGCTGAACAGGAAGAGGCCCAGATTCACCAGGGGCCCGACCCTGCGGAGCCCGAACTCGAACTCGGTGACCACGCCGAAGTTCCCGCCGCCGCCTCGGATGGCCCAAAAGAGGTCGGGGTTCTCGTCGTCTGACGCCTCGAGCACCCGTCCATCGGCGGTAACGACCGTCGCCCCGACCAGGTTGTCGGATGACAGTCCCGCCAACCGCGACAGCCAACCGATGCCACCGCCCAGAGTCAGGCCGGCGACTCCGGTATGGCTGATGAACCCACCGGGGACGGCCATACCGTGGGCCTGAGTGGCGGCGTCGAGCTCGCCCCAGGTCGTTCCTCCTCCACAGGCCACTCGCTGTGCCTCGAGGTCCACCGCCACCGACTTCATGGGAGTGAGGTCGATCATCATGCCACCTTCACACAAGGCGTTTCCCGCATAGTTGTGACCGCCGCCTCGGATCGACAGTTCGAGCCCCCCTCTGCGGGCCACTTCCAGCGCAGCGACGACATCGTCGGGCGTGGTGCAGCTTGCGACGATGGCTGGTCGCCGGGTGATGGCACCGTTCCAGATGCGCACTGCCTCGTCGTAGGACGGTGATCCGGGGAGCGATACCTCCCCCCCGAACGAACGGCGAAGCTCGTTTACCGTTTCGACCGCACTATCCGCCACCGATCTACCTCCCACTCGCATCCGATTCCGGATCCAGTGAATCCCCGGTGTCGGGAGCTGTCAATCACGGATGGCCGGGGTTGGCACCATCCGGCCCCGGGCGGCGACTCGCGCCCGGTCGACGTCCTCAGCTCTCACCACGGATACCCGCTGACGAAGGCCAACCCTCCTTGGGGTACGTAAGGCGTCCCCCCGATCGTGACCGGCGTCACCGCACCAGTCCATGGGTTCAGTGTGGCGAGGTAGTTTGCCGGATAGTCAGGCGGAGCCGGGCAGGTCGCGGGGCGCTTGTGGCACCACACGGTATGGCCACCACCAGGGGCTGGTCGGTGCGGAAGGGGCGGTGACGAGATCCACCGAATCGTAGGTGGAGTCTGTCGTGTACACATTGTTGCCGAGGCAACTAGTGTCGGATTCCCTCCTTCGGCCGGTCCCGATGGGCGCACTCGGCACCCGGGCCTTCATGTTCACTACATTCAACTGATCTAGAGGGAGGGCTATCCGTGTTCGCTTCTCGCTATTCCGCCGTGCCGACGTGAGTTCGTTCAAGAATCCGGCGTGGCTGCCCTTTTCCGTGAGCGAGGCGGCAACCGCCGGCGATGCCACCGACCACGATCTCGACTCCGGTCAGGCGTGGAACCACTTGTTGGACAAGCTGAAGCAGACCGGTGAAGTCGTGCTGTCCGACTCCGTCCCCCAGGACCCGGTGGACATGGCTTCCGGCTTCCGTCACCTGCTCGTCCTGCTGGGAATCGGCATCGACGAACTGCTGCGGCGCGGGCTGGACCGGGTACCGGCGGTGAAGCCCTCGGGCATGGATGCCGCCTACAAGTGGGGCATGGAGTGCCCCGACTGCATCTATGTGGGCTCCGCGCTCAAAGGTGGAACGACCTATCGGCTGTGGGGAAATCGGGGCACGGCCCGATATGTGGGGCTGCAGGTCATGTCGGGGATGGCTTCCAGCGCCAACGCGCTGATCGACGAGTTCGAACTGGGTCCGAACGGGGAGTTCGAGATCATCCTCTCGGGCGATCCCCACGAGGGCAACTGGCTCCCCCTCGACGAGAACGCCACCGTGCTGGTGGTCCGTCACTTCTTCTACGACTGGGAACACGAAGTCCCCGTCACCATGTCCATCGAACCGCTCTCGGGTCCCGCGGCCGTCGAAGAGCGCCCAGCGGCGGAGCCGAAGGCGGCCATGGCCCGTCAGGTGATCGCTCTCGGTGACTTCGTGGAGGAGAACCTGAACTTCTTCCTGGGGTTCTCCAATCCCGAGGCGCCCAACACGTTCCTCCATCCTCTGGACGGAACGGCCATGGGGGCGGCGGCTGAGAACCGTCCGGTCATCGGTTCGTGGAAGCTGGCTCCCGACGAGGCACTGATCATCGAGGTCGCGCCGCCGGAGGGCCTCTATTGGAGCTACTCGCTGGGGAACATCTGGTGGGAGACCATCGACTACGGCAATCGCCAGTCGAGCCTGAATGGTCACCAGGCCGTGGTGGACGACGACGGGAAGGTACGGGTGGTGGTGGCCCATCAGGATCCGGGCGTCGCCAACTGGCTCGACACCGCCGGGCACAGCCAGGGCCCGATCATCCTGCGATGTGTCCGCACGGATACCGCCCCGGTGCCCTCCACCAGCCTGGTGCCGTTCGACCGGTTGGCCGAGGAGTTGCCGTCGGACACCCGATGGGTCACACCGGACGAACGGGCCGCAGCTATCGAGATCCGCAGGAAGGCCGTGAGCAGGCGGTTCGCCCGGTGAGTCTCGACGTCGACCGGATCGAGGAGGATGCACGAACCCAGACGGACCTCGACGACACCGGCGGGGAGTACTACCGCCAGGGCCTCGAGCGCTTGGTGGCGTCGATGAACGAGGAGGGCGGACTCACCGAGCTGGGCGAGGCCATGCAGCAGATGCGGTTGAGCACGCTGCTGGCCGCCCGCCTGGGGGTCGAAGAGACCTACCGTCTCCATCCCGACATCGACGACCAGGTCATCGGCGGTCCGGTCTTCGTCATCGGCCTACCCCGCACCGGAACCACCGCCCTCAGCCAGCTGATGGCGGCCGACCCCCAGTTCCGGTCGATACGGACCTGGGAGTCGGCCTCGCCGGTCCCTCCACCGGAGAAGGAGACCGAGCACACCGACCCGCGGATCGCCGCCACCGAACAGGGAATCGCCATGATGGACGAGGCGTTCCCGCTGATGCAGACCATGCATCACGTCGAAGCCACCACGGCGACCGAATGCCAGGACCTCATGGGCATGAGCTTTCGAACGGCCCACTTCGACGGCTTCGCACGGGTGCCGTCCTACATGAGCTGGGTCATCGGCTCTGACATGGGGGAGACCTACCGCTACCACCGAAGGGTGCTCCGTCTGCTCCAGTGGCACTGTCCGCCCACCTTGTGGCACCTGAAGACGCCGGTGCACATGTTCGCCCTCGATGACCTGATCGATGCCTACCCGAATGCCCGCTTCCTCTGGAGCCACCGCGATCCCACCGAGGTCCTGGGCTCGGTCTGCAGCCTCATCCACTACACCCGCAGCTGGAGCAGCGACCGTGACGACTCCATCGAACTGGGGGCCGAACAGCTCAACCGGTGGTGGATCGCCGTCCAGCGGGCCATGGAGTTCAGGGAGCGGGCGGATGACGACCGGTTCGCCGACATCTCCTTCGCCGAGCTCCAGACCGATCCGTTGGCGGCCTTGGAGAAGGGCCTGACCCGGATCGGTCTCCCTTTCGACGATCGGTCCCGGAGCTCGGTGGCGGAGTGGGCCGGTACCCACGAGCCCAACCCCCGCGGCACCCACTCCTATGAACTGTCCGATTTCGGCCTCGAACCCGGTCAGATCAGGGAGCGCTTCGCTCCGTACTACGCCGCCTTCGACATCGAACCCTGAGCCGCTCGGGGCGGGATCGCCCGTGACCGACGGCCCCGGTCCACCGGCCGTTACCAGGGCTGTCCAGGTGGGACTTCCGGCACTGTTGCGTCGCCCTTTCGGCAATTAGCCTGCCAGTATGCGCGTCGGCGACCAGATGGTGATGAGCGTCGATGGTCTCGATGCGCTGGTCACGACACTGGCCGGCTTCGGCTATGAGACCAAGGGACCGGTTGTCCGCGACGGGGCGATCCTGCCCGGGCCGGTACAGGGGGTCAGCGACCTGCCCGTCGGTACCGGCGACGTGCAGTCTCCCGGCCGGTACCGGCTGGAGCAGCGGGATGACGATGCTGTATTCGGCTGGGCTGTGGGACCCGGATCCTGGAAGGCCGAGTTCTTCCCCCCGACCCAGGAACTGTGGAGATCGACCGTCGACGGCGATGCCATCTCCATCACCACCCCCGATCTGGAGATGCCCCCGCTGGCCGTTATCGGCGCCCGGCCCTGTGAGCTCGCCGGTCTGGCTGTGCTCGACCGGGTGCTGCTGGACGGTTCGTTCGCCGATCCCCGGTACGCAGACCGCCGGTCCGATGCCTTCGTCGTCGCCGCGGAGTGCGGCTCCCCTGCCGGGACCTGCTTCTGCACGTCGATGGGCACGGGACCGGGGGCGGAGTCCGGCTTCGACCTGGCCCTCACCGAGCTCGACGACGACAGTGGCCACCGGTTCGTGGTCCGGGTCGGCACCGAGCTGGGTGCTGACGTGTTGGCCAGGGTGTCCGTGTCCCCGGCCAGTGCCGAGGATCTCGCCGCCCGTGACCGGGTCCTGTCGTCGGCCGGCGACGCCATCGGCCGCCGGCTCGAGACGGAAGGACTGGCCGAACTGCTCCAGCGCAACCTCGACCACCCCCGCTGGGACGAGGTGGCCGACCGCTGCCTGGCCTGTGGGAACTGCACGTTGGTCTGCCCGACCTGCTTCTGCAGCGACGTGTCCGACACCACCGACCTGTCCGGCGAGGTGGAGCGCCGGCGCACCTGGGCGTCGTGCTTCGATCTCGACCACTCCCACCTGCACGGCGGCCCGGTGCGGTCCTCCACCTCGTCGCGCTACCGCCAATGGCTCACCCACAAGCTCTCGACCTGGTGGGACCAGTTCGACACCTCCGGATGCGTCGGCTGTGGCCGCTGCATCGCCTGGTGCCCGGTCGGCATCGATCTGACCGAGGAAGCCGCGGCCATCCGGGACAGCGACGGCTCCGTCCCGTCATCGGGCTCGTCGCCGGGCGGGAGGCCATGAGGGCCCCGATCGCCGAGTTGGTCGCCTCCCACCCCCTGCTCGCCGGATTGCCTGGCGATGCTGTGGCACAGGTCGCCGGGTGCGCCCGGAACGTGGCGTACGGTCCCGGCGACCTGCTGTTGGCCGAGGGCGATCAGGCCGACACCCTCTTCCTCGTCCGCAGGGGGCGGGTCGCCATCGAGATCCATGCACCGGGCCGCGGGTCGATCGTCGTAGAGACCGTCGGTCCGGGGGCGGTGGTCGGTTGGAGCTGGCTCTTCCCACCCTTCCGATGGCAGTTCGACGCCAGGGCCGTCACCCCGGTGGGGGTCGTCGCCGTGGACGCGGCCTGTCTGCGCGCCAAGGCCGACGCTGACGACGCACTCGGCCACCAGCTGGTGACACGGGTGGCCGCCGTCCTCCTCGAGCGCCTGCAGGCGACGCGGATCCGTCTCCTCGATCTTTACGGTGCCGACAGTGGCAACTAGTGTGCGGCCCGGCCTGGCTGGTCAGGACCCGGCGGTCTCCGCTCCGTCGACCGGTCCCGGCCCCTCGCCCATGGTGCCCGTTCCGCACCGTGTCGTCGAACGCCGTGACGAGACCGGCGACGTCACCACGTTGTCGCTGGTGCCCGTCGTGGGCCCAGCCGTAGAGTTCGTGCCCGGCCAGTTCAACATGCTGACCGCCTTCGGAGTGGGCGAGGCGGCCATCTCCGTGAGCAGCTCGAGGCGGGAGGGCGGGCCCCTGCGCCATACGGTGCGCGGCGTCGGGTCGGTGACGCTGGCCCTGTGCCGGGCCGTCCCCGGTGACGTCATCGGCGTGCGTGGTCCCTTCGGCACCCCGTGGGGCGTGGACGACCCGCTGGTCAGTTCCGGCGACGTGGTGGTGGTGGCCGGAGGTATCGGGCTCGCCCCACTGCGCGGTGCCATCGACGAGCTGGTGCACCGACCGGCGGCCGGCCTCGGCCGGGTCTTCGTCATCGCCGGCGCCCGCGAACCGGCACAGGTCATCTTCGGCGAGGACCTCGAGGCCTGGGAACGGGCCGGAACCGCCGTCGCCCTCACCGTGGACGTGGCCGCACCGGGTTGGTCCGGGCACGTGGGGCTGGTCACGTCCTTGCTCGACCAGGCCGACTTCGAGCCTGCCTCGTCCAGTGCCTTCATCTGTGGGCCCGAGATCATGATGCGCTTCACGGCCCGGGCCCTGATCAGCCGGGGTATCGACCCCGGGCGAATCCGGGTGTCCCTCGAGCGGAACATGCAGTGCGGGCTGGGTTGGTGCGGCCACTGTCAGCTCGGGCCGTTGCTGCTGTGCCGGGACGGTCCGGTCGTCGCGTACGCCGACGCCGTGTCAGAGCTGCTCAACGAGCGCGAGCGATGAGCGCCGACGACCGATCGCTGCCCGAGGCTCGACCCTCCCTGGCCGTGTGGAAGTTCGCCTCCTGCGACGGCTGTCAGCTCAGCCTCCTCGACTGCGAGGACGAGCTGCTGGCGTTGGCCCAGGCCGTGTCCATCGCCCACTTCACCGAGATGTCCCGGGCCACCGTCGACGGACCGTACGACATCTCCCTCGTGGAGGGCTCCATCACCACTCCCGCCGACGCTGAACGGATCATCGAGATCCGGGCCAACTCGCGCCGGCTGGTCACCATCGGCGCCTGTGCCACGGCCGGTGGGATCCAGGGGCTGCGCAACTTCGCCGCCTCCGGCGTCTACGCGTCGACGGTCTACGCCCATCCCGAGTACCTGGCCTCGCTCGAGACCTCCACTCCCATCTCGGCCCACGTCGAGGTCGATTACGAGCTCCACGGCTGCCCCATCGACCGCCGGCAGCTGCTCGAGGTGCTCACCGCGGCGCTGGCCGGGCGCACACCGGTCATCCCCGGGCACTCCGTGTGCCAGGAGTGCAAGGGCAGGGGCACGGTCTGCCTGCTGGTGGCCGGGGGCACTCCTTGCCTGGGCCCCGTGACCAGATCGGGTTGCGGCGCCCTCTGCCCGGCCGTGGGGCGCGGGTGTTTCGGATGCTTCGGCCCGGCCGATACCGCCAACACGGCATCACTGGCCGCCGAGCTCCACCGCCAGGGCATGGACCCGATCGACGTGTCGCGCCTCTTCGCCACCTTCAACGCCGGAGCCCCCGCCTTCCGGGACGAGTCGGCGGCCCAGGGCGGTCCGGTCCCGGTGACCCTCGGGCGTACCGCCCGGCCCGGCGCCAGGGAGAAGGAGTCATGAGCCACGGCTCGGGATCGCCTCGCACCATCGGCGTCGAGGGGCTGTCGCGGGTGGAGGGGGAGGGATCGCTCCGCGTGGTCGTGCACGACGGTACGGTCACCGACGTCGCACTCGAGATCTTCGAGCCCCCCCGCTACTTCGAGGCCCTGTTGGTGGGGAGGCGCTTCAGCGAGGCCCCCGACATCACCGCCCGTATCTGCGGCATCTGCCCGGTGGCCTACCAGACGAGCGCCTGCGCCGCGATGGAGGACGCCTGCGGCGTCACCGTCGACGAGCGGGTGGCGTCCCTGCGCCGGCTCCTTTACTGCGGTGAGTGGATCCAGAGCCATGCACTCCACATCTACCTCCTGCACGCACCGGACTTTCTCGGTTGTGCCGATGCGGTCGAGCTGGCCGGGCGGGACCGGGCCGCGGTGGAGCGGGGACTCGGGCTCAAGCGCACCGGCAACCTGGTCATGGAGACCGTCGGGGGTCGGGCCGTCCACCCGGTGAACGTGCGCGTCGGCGGCTTCTACCGCGCTCCCGACCCGGATGCGGTGGCGGGCCTGGCCGAGCCGCTCCGCCGGGCCCGTGACGCCGCCCTGGCCACCGTGGAGTGGGTCTCGGGATTCGACATCCCCGACGTGCCGGGTGACTACCGGTTCGTCGCCCTCCGCGACGCGGGCCGGTACCCCATCGAGCGGGGGAGGCCGAGCTCATCGGACGGCCTGGACCTGAGCCCGTCCGAGTTCGCCGAGCTGGCCGTCGAGGAGCACGTGGCCCGATCTACCGCCCTGCACGCCCGGCTGGGGGGCCGCGACCCGTACCTGACCGGTCCGTTGGCACGCTACGCACTGAACTCCGACACCCTCCCCCCGATCGCGGCCCAGGCGGCCGCCGCGGGCGGACTGGGTCCGGTGTGCTCGAACCCGTTCCAGAGCATCGTGGTGCGCTCCGTGGAGCTGGTGTTCGCCTGTGACGAGGCCTTGGCACTGGTCGAGTCGTACGTTCCGCCGGATCCCCCCGCTGCGGACGTCCGGCCGGGCCAGGGGCCGGTCGTCAGCGTGGGCACCGGCGTCACCGAGGCACCCCGGGGCCTGCTCCTTCACCGCTACGAGATCGCCGAGGACGGCTCCATCCTCTGGGCCCGCATCATGCCGCCCACCTCACAGAACCAGCTCACGATCGAGGCCGACCTCCGCCGAGTGGTCCAGAACGGTCTGGAGCTCGATGACGAGGAGCTCCAGTGGCGGTGCGAGCAGACGGTACGCAATCATGATCCCTGTATTTCGTGTGCCGCCCACTTCCTCGACCTCTCGGTGGTGACGTCATGACCGACCCGGCGCCGCTGGTGGTGGTGGCCGGCCTCGGCAGCGAGTATCGACGTGACGACGGCGTCGGACCCCTGATCGCGGCGCGAGCCGTCGACGAGGCCGGGGTCGGCCGCGATGTCGGGCCGATGACCGATCCGCTCGATCTCCTCGGGGTCTGGGACGGAGCCGAACTGGCCGTCGTGGTCGATGCCGTCCGCTCCGGGGCCGCACCCGGAACGGTGCACGTGGTCGAGCTCGACTACGGGCCGGGCGCCGACACTCCGGCCCACCGGGAGGCCACGGGCAGCACGCACGGGATCGGCCTGGCGAGCGTCCTCCGACTGTCCCGCGCCGTGGGACATGCCCCGGAACGCGTGGTCGTGGTGGGTGTGGAGGGCGAGGACTTCGGTCGGGGGACCGGGTTGAGCCCGGCGGTGGACGCCGCGCTCGCCGAGGCCGTGCGCCGGGTCGTCGACCTGATCGGTCAGGTCCCCACATGTGCATGAGCAGGCTGCACCGGGTAGTGGACGGTGGCGACGGGGCCGTCGACGTGGAGGACATGGACGGTACCGTGCACCGGGTCTCGCTCCTCGCTCTCGACGGGCCACCACCTTCCATCGGAGACTGGCTCGTCGTGCACAGCGGTTATGCCATTGATCGGGTCGCCGCCGACGAGGCGGAGGCCGTTGCCGCCGATCTACGGCGAGAGAGGAAGGTCGAACCATGAGGTCCGAGACGACGGGCGCGCCTGAAGCCGGCGCCCGGGCTGGTGGGCCGGTACCGACCCGGTCCGCGGGACTCCCCGGTGTGCTCGTGGCCGGGGTCACGGCGCTGATCAGCGGGCTGTCGGTCTTCGTCAACAGCTACGGCGTCCACGCCGTCACCTCTCCTGCGGTCTACACCACGGCCAAGAATCTGGTTGCCGCGGTGATCCTCTTCGGTTGCGCCCTGGCCGCATGGCGAACGAGGAACCGCTGGCCGGCTTCCCCCGCGGCTCGGTTCGTCTCGGTCTACCGGGGTGGTGCCATGGCCGGAACCGAGCGCCAGATGTCACGGGGATCGGGACTGTTCCGGTGGATCGGCCTGGCCTACGTGGGCATCGTGGGGGGTGGGCTGGCCTTCGTCCTGTTCTTCGACGGCCTGGCCGACACCACCGCCACGCCGGCCGCCTTCTGGCGGGACACACTGGTCATCTGGGTCGCCGTCCTGGCCGTGCCCATCCTGCGTGAACGGGTCACCTGGTGGAACATGGCCGCCATCGTCCTGCTGGTGGTGGGCGAGGTGGCCGTTACCGGCGGGGTCGGTCAGCTGGCCGCATCGCGGGGTGAGCTACTCGTCCTGGCGGCGTCGATGTTGTGGGCGGTCGAGGTGGTGGTGGCCAAGATCCTGCTCCGCGGGGTCGCCCCGGCAACACTCTCCCTCGTCCGCATGGGAGTCGGAGCCCTGGCGTTGGTCGCCTACCTAGCCGTGTCCGGCTCGCTGCACTCGCTGGTCTCCCTCGACGCCTCCCAGGTCGGGTGGGTCCTCCTCACCGGGCTGCTGCTGTCCGGCTACGTCGCCACCTGGATGACGGCTCTGGCCCGGGCCCGGGCCCTGGACGTGACCTCCATCCTGGTCGGCAGCGCGTTGGTCACCGCACTTCTCCAGGCCGCAGCCGGCACGGCCTCGCTGGCCCGTCCGGCCCTCGGGCTGACGCTCATCGCCGTCGGTACCGGGACCGTCCTGTGGATGGGCCTGCACCATCCAGAGCTCCGCCGGCGCGGGGCGGTGGTGGGATGACCCGGCCCACGACTTCTGATGCCGTCCACCGGCCCGGGCCCATCGAGGACGACAGCCCCCTTCGACCGGCGACCGCAACCCCCGGTCCGGTCCTGTTCGCCCGGTACGCGTATCCACCCAACTCGCTCGGCTACTGCGGACCCGGTGATCCCGCCGCGCTCCTCGGTGCGGCTTCGGAGGGCACCGATGTGGCCGAGCTCGGACACCTGGCGGCGCGTTTCGAGGGGGCCTGGCCCTATCTCCAGTTGCTGGCGGCCTGCAGCGGCATCGGCGATCCTCTCGACCGACGTGTGGTCGAGGCCTACTGGGTGGGAAACGACCTGCTGGCCCGGGTGCCGGCGTCGACCCTGGCGAGCTCGTTGGGCGAACGGTTCGAGCGGCGCTCCGGCCGGCGATTCGAATCGCTGGTGTCCGCCGTCCCCGCCGGCGGCATCCCCCAGCACAGCTTCCACGTGTTCGCCGTCTACCCGTGGCTGGGTCTACTCAGAGCCGGTAGGGACGGGCCACCGATGGAGGTACTCGACCGGTGCCGGATCCGGTGGGGTCGGGTCGAGGCGGTGAGCGGCGACCTGGTCACGGTGACCAGCCGAGCCCTGACCTTCGACGGCTCCCGACTGGCGCTCGGTCCCAACCGGGTGGAGCAGGCCCGACGGAGCCTCGACGGGATCGGTCTCTCGGTCGATCTCCGACCTGGCGACGTGGTGTCGCTCCATTGGGACTGGGTGTGCGACCGGCTCTCACCGGTCGCTCTCAGTTGGTTGCGGTACTGCACGGTTCGCAACCTCGACGCCGTCAATTCGCTGGCGGTTCCGGGCCCGGCGGCGGTGTGCGATGCCTGAAATCCGGACGAGGTGAGTATGGACGGCCCGTGTCGCGCGAGCGACGAACGAAAGGAACGATCGCCATGCTGGTGAGGGAATTCTTGCGCAAGGCTCCGGTCACGGTGCCACCCCAGTGCTCGCTGGAGGAGGCGGCGCGGCTGATGGGCCACCATGCAGTGGGAGCGCTGCTCGTCATCAGCGGCGACGAGCTCGTCGGTATCGTGACGGATCGGGACATCGCCGTCCGCGGCGTGGGGGCCGGACGGCCGTCGACGACCTCGGTGGACGACGTCATGACCGAGCATCTGGTCACCATCGAGGGATCAGCGGACATCCTCGAGGCCTACCGGGTCCTGAAAAGTGCTGGGGTCCGTCGACTTCCGGTCCTCGAGGCCGGAGAACTGGGAGGTATCGTCACGGTCGACGACCTGTTGGTCGCGATCGTGCTCGAGCTGGCCGCCGTCGTGTCCCCGGTGGCCTCGGAGGTCCTGCTGCCGGAGATCTCGGAGTGACACGAAGCAGCGTCACCACATCCAGGTCGGCGGGCCATGGGACGTCGACATGCACCGGGGAAGCACAGGGGGGCCAGCGCATGAGCATCGGGTCGGCGACCCGTCCGGCCAGAGACGACGCAACGCACGATGAGTAGCGGGGGACCGGGGACGGACGCGTCGGCGGTTGGGGATCCTCGTCACCCACGCCGGGTCACGGGGGGAGAACGCGGACTGGCGCTGGGCTCCCTCGGCTGTGGTCTGCTCCTGACCGTGGCGCTGGTGGTCTTCGGCCTTCGTCATCTGGGGTATCTCGTCCTCGCCCTCGTCGGCCTCTCCGTGGCGGTGGGCGGTCTGTGGTGGGTGGTGTCCGAGCGGATGCCCCGTCGGGGGATCGGAATGGCCGGCGGCGTCGCCGGTGTGGTCCTGGTGGTCCTCGCCACCCTGTGGGCAACGCCCCACGCCGACCGACCACTGCTCCGCCTGGGGCTGCTGGCCCTGCTCCTGGGCGGTGCTGTCGGCCTGGGCCGGACCGCGCTCCGGAGCGATCTCCACGAGCACGACGCTCGTCGGCCGGTGTCGGTCGAACGACCTGACCATCCTGTGCTGATCTGCAACCCATGGTCAGGAGGGGGCAAGGTGGCCGCGTTCGGTCTCGTCGACCTGGCCGAGGATCTCGGCGTCGAGGTGGTCATGCTCGATCACGGGGTCGACCTGGAGAAACTGGCGCGGGACGCCATCGCCGACGGGGCCGACTGCCTCGGCATGGCCGGGGGAGACGGCTCCCAGGCCCTGGTCGCCTCCATCGCCGTCGAGCACGATCTTCCCTTCGTCTGCGTCTCCGCCGGGACACGGAACCACTTCGCCCTGGATCTCGGGATCGACCGTGAAGATCCCCGCCTCAGCCTGCAGGCCTTCAACGATGGGATAGAGCGCCGTATCGACTACGCCACGATCGGGGACCGCCTCTTCGTCAACAACGTGTCCCTCGGGATCTACGCCACGATCGTGCAACAGGAGGGTTATCGGGAAGCCAAGTCGGAGACCACGAAGGCCATGCTGCCCGAGATGCTGGGCCGCACGAAGGAGCCCTTCGACCTGCAGTTCACCGAGCCCGGTGGAGCCGAGGTAGACGGGGCATTTTTGATCCAGGTGTCCAACAATCCCTACGTCCTGGGCGCGACCCTCGATGCGTCGCAACGCCGACGGCTGGACACCGGAACGCTCGGGGTCGTAGCCATCTCCGCCGCGTCGGGGACGGAAGCGGCTCAGGTGTTCGTCCTCTCCGCACTGGGCCAACGCCGCCGGAGCCGGTACTGGCACGAGTTCACCGCCACCGAATTCGAGGTCCGCTCCCGGTCGGGGAAGGCGTATGTCGGCGTCGACGGTGAGGCACTGGAACTCCCGACCCCGTTGGAGTTCACGATCCATCCGCGTGGCTTGCGCCTGTTGGTCCCCGAGGGGAACCTCACTGCCGCCGAGCGACGTCGATCCCGGGACATTTCGGTCGGCGACCTGGTCGCCATCGCCCGTGGCATCGACCCGTTGGCAGTATCGAAGCCGTGAACCTTGGTCGGCTGCTCACTTAGTATGCGTTCATGTCGTCGACCCTGTTCGCTCAGCAGGAACGCCAGACCCTCTGCGACCTGTTTGTGGAACGTGGTCCCGACGCCCCGACGTTGTGCGAGGGCTGGACGGCCGCCGATCTCGCCGCGCATCTGGTTGTCCGCGAGCGACGTCCGGATAGCGGACCCGGAATCGTCTGGCCCCCGCTGGCCGGTTATACGGACAACGTGCGGCTTGGGGTACGGGATGACACGCCGTGGGAGAAGCTCATCGAGACGGTGCGGCGCGGGCCGCCGCTGCTCCTCCGTCCCTTCGACGGGCCGATGAACACGGTCGAGTTCTTCATCCATGTGGAGGATGTGCGTCGCGCCGGAGATGGTTGGGAACCGCGCCCGATCCCATCGGAGTTGGCCGATGTCCTCTGGGCGCGCGTCGGGCCCGGCGGGATGGCGAGGAAGGTCCCCGCCACCATCGTGATCACCTCGCCCGGACGGGTCGACAAGGAGCGCGGTACCGGGCCGAGCCTCACCCTGGCCGGCGATCCGGGCGAGCTGACCATGTTCGGCGCCGGTCGCCAAGGGTCGGCCAGGGTCGAGATCACCGGCGATGCCGCGCTGGCGGCGCAGCTGCGCAGCGCGTCGCTCGGTGTCTGAAGGCCACGAACCGCATGCCATCCGTCCTTCCGTACCCTTTCGAGGCCGGATCCCTCTTTCTGTGAGCGTAGGACGGGCGTCGGGCGGGGCTGTCGACGACGCCGTGGTGGATGAAGGATCGGATCGGAGCGCTCGACATGCTCGGCGGGACCCCGGCTACTATAGATAAATGATGGGAAACATCAGGTTTGGCGTGAAACCATGAGCACCACCACCAGGACCGGCCTGGCCGTACGGCGTATGACCGTCCGCACCGGCGCAGAGATCTCGGGTGTCGACCTCTGCCGGTTGCGGGACGAGGATGTCGTCGCCATCCGTCAGGCCCTGCTCGACCATCGGGTGGTGTTCTTTCGGGACCAGGGGATCGGTCCGGCAGAGCAGGTCGGCTTCGCCTCGCGCTTGGGACCGCTCACCCGCGGACACCCCACCTTGCCGGTTACCGAGGATGATCCCAAAATCTTCGACCTCGACTCGTACGCCGGCGCCGCCGCCAACCATTGGCATACCGACGTGACCTTTGTGGAGCACCCGCCGGCGTTCTCCGTCCTGCGAGCCGTCGTCCTCCCCGAGGTGGGAGGGGACACGCTGTGGGCCAACACCGTGGCCGCCTACCGGGACCTTCCGGCGGACCTCCGGCAGCTGGCCGACGGGCTGCGGGCCGTCCATTCCAACGGCCACGACTACGGCCGGGTGGACGTGGCCGCCCTGAAGGGCTCACTGTCGCCCGAACGCTTGGAGCATCTCAAGGCCTTCGTCTCCGAGGTTTTCGAAACCGACCACCCAGTGGTGAGGACCCACCCCGAGACCGGGGAGCGTTCGCTTCTCCTCGGTGGCTTCGCCCACCGTCTGGTCGGCCACAACGGCACCGAGTCCGTGGACCTCATCCGAATCCTCCAGTCGTACGTGACCCGTCCCGAGAACATCGTCCGCTGGCAGTGGCGTCATGGTGACGTTGCCGTGTGGGACAACCGCTCGACGCAGCACTACGCCATCTACGACTACGGGCGGGAGCACCGCCGCATGCAGCGGGTGACGACCGCCGGAGTGCCTGCCGTGGGACTCGACGGACTGCCAAGTGTCGCCCTGCAGGGTGATGCCAGCCGCTACTACGCCGCCGCCTGAGCCACCGGACCACCTCGAACCTGCTTCTGCCCCGTGGTGTGGTAATGCGTGGCTCGTGGTACCCAGCGGATTCACGGGATCATGGCACCTGCGGGGGATATTCTCGGCCGGCAAGTCGACACCATCCCCGAGTGCCCGCAGATTCGTTGTAGTGGCCAGTCGCCGGGGACCGTCAGTGGCCGGCGATCTGGCCACCGTCGATGTGCAGGACCTCGCCGGTGATGAACGGCGACGACTCCAGAAAGAGGATGCCTTCGACGATGTCGCGGACCTGGCCCACGTGCCCGACTGGTGGGAGCTGCGGGCCCAGGTGGGCATAGCTCTCGGCCGGATGGACCGGTGTCTGGATGATGCCTGGTGAGACGGCGTTCACCCGGATGCCGCGGGAGGCGTACTCGATGGCCAGCGACCTGGTGGCCGAGGCAAGGCCTCCTTTGGTGAGTGAAGTCAAGACAGAGGGCGTGCTCGAGTTGGCGTAGTCGGCCAGGGTGGAGGCGATGTTGACGATGTGACCGTCACCTCGCTTCAGCATTTCGACGATGACGCGCTGGGTCAGGGTGAAGAATCCGGTGAGATTGACGCCGACCACCGCGGCGTAGTCGGCAAGGGTGTAGTCGGTGAACGGTTTGGAGATGTACAACCCGGCATTGTTGACAAGGGTGTCGATGCGGCCGAAGCGCCCGAGGGCTCCGCTGATGATCCGGTCGGTGGTGGCGGCTTCGGTGATGTCCCCATCAACGGTGAGCACCGCCGGGTCCCCGTCGGGCTTGATCGTCCGGGACGTGGCCACGACCGCCCAGCCTCGCCGCCGGTACTCGGCCACGAGGCCGGCGCCGATGCCTTGGGAGCCTCCCGTGATGATGGCGACCTTGCGGTCCTGTTCGCTCACGATCTCTCCCATCGTCAGCCGCTGATGAACGTCGGGTCACGGGCCTAAGCGCCCCGACGCGCTTCATGGCTATCCGGCCCGGGCCGGCTGGCGCGCCTGCCCGATCTGTTTGTGGAGCGCTTTGAGGGTGGCGACGTAGATCTCCGAGAAGGTGGGGAACGGCTGGATGGTGTCCCGCAGCACGTCGAGCGGCACCCTGGCCCGGATGGCCAGCGTGGCCTGCTGCAGCCACTCGCCGGCCTCGGGTCCCAAGGCGTAGGCACCGGTCAATCGGTCACCGTCGCTGAGTAGGGTCAGAAAACCTTTCGATTGTGCGTAGGCGTGGGTGTACGTGGCGGTCTTGGCCACCTCGGAGAGCGGGGTGGTGGCGCTGAAGGTGGCGTCTGTGGCGCCCACCGAGGCCGCTTGGGGGTCCGTGTAGACGACGTCAGGAATGGCCTCGTAGTTGGCCTGACGGGGTTCCCCGAGGATGTTGGCGGCGACGACCTCGCCCTGGTACTTCCCCACGTGGGTCAGCAGCCGCACGCCGGTGACGTCGCCCACGGCCCACAGACCGTCGCCGACCTTCAACCGGTCGTCGACCGGGATGCCGTGTTTGTCGGCGTGGACACCGACGGTGTCGAGGCCGATCCCGTCCACGCGGGGGCGCCGGCCCGTGGCGAGGAGCAGGTGGTCGCCGCGCAGCTCGCGGCCGTCAGCGAGCACGAGGACGTAGTCGTCAGCGTCGCGCCGTGCCGCCGTGGCCTGGATGCCCAATATCAATTCGACTCCGTCGCCGCGTAGCACTTCGCCCAGCGCCTCGCCCAACGGCGCCGGCTCATGGTCCAGCACGTGTTCCGCTGCTTCGACCAGGGTCACCTGGCCGCCCAGACGGCGCACGGCCTGAGCCATTTCGGTGCCGACCGGCCCACCACCCAGTATCAGCAGGCGCTGGGGCACGGCCTTCATACCGGTCACCTCGCGATTGGACCAGACACCCTCCAGATCGGCCAGGCCCGGCACCGGTGGAACGACCGGATCCGAGCCGGTCGCCACGACAATGTGCTCGGCCGTGTGGGGCACACCGTCCACTTCGACCACACCAACCCCGGCCAGCCGGCCGGTACCCCGCAGCAGGCCTATCCCCTTGTCCGCCAGCCAGCGCTCCTGGGTGGTATCGGAGTAGTTCGAAACCATGAAATCGCGGTAGGCCAGGGCCGCCTCGACGTCGACCTGGGCGCTGACCGCGGCCTCGCGTGCCTCCTGGGCCGCCTCCCCGGGGCGCAGCAACGTCTTGGAAGGGATGCACGCCCAGTAGGAACACTCGCCACCGACCAGTTGGCGTTCGACCACGGCGACCCGCAGCCCGCCGTCGGCCAACTCGCCTGCGCAGTGCTCGCCCGGCGAGCCGCCGCCCAGGACGATGACGTCGTAGCTGCTCATAGGGCGGCCCCTGGGCTGTCCCGAACGGAGAGTCCGGGCTGCTCGTACGACACCGGCCAGTCGGGGTCGGGACGCTCCAGCTCGATGACGGAAACGAATGTGGTTGGCATCGGGTACCTCCTGCCGATTACGTGCGGTCCAGCCGGCGGCTATCAGCCCGGCGGGTGATCACCGCCCCGGAAGGCGTGTCGTCACCTCTTGAAGAAACCAGCCGTTGCCGTCCGGATCACTGAACGAGGCAAACGACCCATAGGACTGGTGCCCGGGAGCCGGGCCCGGAGCCCGTGCCTCGGTGCCGGCGTGGTGGAACACGCCACCCGAGTCGTGAAACAGCTCGCTCACCTCGACACCTCGGTCGACCAGCTCGGCCCGGGCCGCCTCGATATCGGTGACGACGAGCTGCAGGCCGTCAGCCGAGCCCGGTGGGGCCGAGGTGATTCCACTGCCGAAGATGATCGAGCACGCCGAGCCCGGCGGGGTCAGCTGCACGACCCGGAAGCCCCCGTCACCGGGAAAATCGGCGTCAAGGCGCCACCCCAGCGACTCGTAGAAGCCCTTGGCCCGGTCCACATCGGACACCGGAACCACCACCACTTCGAGCTTCATGTCCACGACCGCAGCTCCTCTCCGTCGGGGCCCAAAGCCATTGCCCCGCCACCGGAGCCGGTCCACGCATTACCTTCGCGCCGCTCGTTGTCGAAGTCCAGGCCCACTACCCGAACAGGTGGGGCCGATTGCAGATCTGGACGGGCTCCACAGCCGAAGGGCTCCGGCCGCGGTGGCGGACGAGGCTCAAACCGGCTCGTTCCGGAGCGGACCCGTCCGCTGGCGGAACCGACTCTTCCGGGGATGATTCGGTCTCAGAGATGGCCCAGGCCGCGTTGACGAGCCCGATGTGGCTGAAGGCTTGGGGAAAATTACCCAAGAGCTCTCCGCTGACAGGGTCGACCTCCTCAGCGAGGAGGCCGACGTCGTTGACGAAGGCTGCCGCCCGCTCGAAGACGGTGCGGGCCCGAGCTGTCTGACCCGCCCTGGCCAGGGCTTGCGCCAGCCAGAATGTGCACAGAAGGAACGTGCCCTCTTCGCCTTTGAGCCCGTCGTGGGAGCGGTAGCGGTACACGAGCCCCTGCTCATCGGTAAGTCGATCTTCGGTGGCGTTGATCGTGGCCAACACTCTGGGGTCGTCGGGGGGAAGGAACCCGACCAGTGGCAGCATCAGAGTGGAAGCGTCGAGCTCGTCCGAGCCGAAGGACTGGGTGAAGGCATTGGCCCGGTCGCTCCAGCCTCTGGTCAGGATCGCCTCACGGATCTGATCCTGAGTCTGGTTCCATGCCTCGACTCGGTCGGAGGCGTCGAGAGGATCTGCCAAGGCCACGGCCCGGTCGAGGGCCACCCAGCACATCAGCTTGGAGTACAAGAAGTCGCGGGGCTCGCCCCGGATCTCCCAGATCCCCTGGTCTTTTTCCTGCCACCGCTGGGCGGCAGTGTCGGCCAGTTGGACGAAGAACCGTCGTGTGGCCAGCGCCAGATCAGGGGGCTTGCCCCACTTGTCGGGCTCGGCCATCGGCCCGACCCGCCGGGAGGCGCTGTCGAAGAGGTGGTCCGAGAGTCGGTACACGGCGCCGAGCAATTCGCCGTAGACGTCGAGTTGGCGCTGATTCCAGGCGCCGTTGCCCACCCGAACCGGGACCGAGTGCCGCCAGCCCCCCAGGCGCGGCAGCTCCCGCTCGGTCAGGTCCCGCTCGCCGCCGATGCCGAACATGATCTGCAGGTCACCGCCCCGGTCGAGCGAGCCGGCCGCGGAGGTGGTCATGTAGTCAAAGAACTCATTGGCTTCGTCAGGGCAGGCCGCCACCCACAGGGCCTCGATGGTAAAGGAAGCGTCCCGGACCCAGGTGTAGCGGTAGTCCCAGTTCCGGGCACCGCCCACCGTCTCCGGCAACGATGTGGTGGCCGCGGCGCAGATGGCGCCGGTGGGTGCAAAGGACAGTGCCTGGAGGACCCGCCCGCTGTGGTGCACCAGGTCTCGCCAGGGACCGACATAGGCCTGGTGGAGCTCCGACCACGACTCCCATGCCGACACGGTGTCCTCCAACCGGGCGCTGATCTCGGGTTGGCTCCAGACCTTGGCCGTTCTCGTCTCGCCCTGTTTGGCGTGGTGGAGGGCGAAACCCGCACTCTCGCCGTCGTGGAGCTGGAGCCGGCCCGAGGCCGCAGACTGCTCGACGGTCAGGGCCATCGGACAGGAGAGGACGAGCACGTCGGCACCTCCGAACGCGGTCACCCCACCGTCGACAGCATCGAGCAGGGGATGGACCAGCCCGTACTCGGGGCAAGGGACGAACTCCAGGGCCAACTCGACTTCTCCCTCGACGCACGTTGCACGCCGCAGCAGAAGATGCGGCGCACCCCGGCCGAGCTCATGCCCCCGGCTGCCCTCGCCCATGGCCAGGGCATCGGTGATGGCCACCGTGCCCGTCGGCGTGCGGAAGGTGGTCTCCAACACCATGGTGCGGTCCAAGTAGCGCCGAGTCACGTGTGAGGCGCTCGTGGCCTGGATCGACCAGTAGCCGGCTTCGTCGCCGAGGAGGCGACCGAAGATCGACGGGCTGTCGAAGCGCGGGAAGCACAACCAGTCGATCGATCCGTCCCGGCTCACCAGCGCAGCGCTGTGCCGATCCGAGAGGATTGCATAGTCGGCGATAGGGGTCGTGCTCATGGGAGCTCCTTCGCCCGCGTACGGCGGGGCCGGTGTCTGCCAGCTCCGAGGGGGGCGTCGGGGTCCCGCCCATTGTGGTCGATGATCCGAGTCATCGGGCGAGGGTCAGCGTACCCAGCCCCGAATGACGAGGACCGGCGTTCACGGCAATGCTGTCGGGCCACCGTGGATGTGGAGGTGCCCTCCGGCATCGACGGTGGTCGGGCGATTGGGGGAGGTGACGTCGTGGTGGTAGAGGATAATCTTGTGACGACGAGCTCGCCCGTCACTGGGCTGGCCCGGGCTTCGTTCCGGCGCGAAGGTTGTGTGACCGAGACTGCGAAAGAGGCGGTGATCCATGCGATCCGACATCAGACCCGGCGGCACCTTCCCCGACTATGCCCTGCCTGACCACACCAACACGGTGCGCAGGCTCAGCGAACTCCAAGGCGACGACCCGCTGGTCCTGACCCTGGCGCGGGGAACTACTGCCCTAAGGAGCACCAGCAGCACCTCGAGCTCGCCGCCAACTATCCGAAGTTCGCCGTCGCCTACACCCAGATCGTCACGATCACGACCGACGACCATCACACGACGCAAGAGTTCCGCGCCTCGGTCGGTGCCGCATGGACCTTTCTGTCCGATCCCGCTCGGACGATTCAAAAGGACCTCGACATCCAGGAGTACACCGACCCTGAGCACGACCCCATGATCCCCCACACGCTGGTGATCAAGCCGGGATTGGTGATCCACCGTGTCTACAACGGGTACTGGTTCTGGGGGCGCCCGTCGTTCTACGACTTGTGGCGGGACCTGTGCGCGGCGTCGAGCGAGATCCGCCCCGACTGGGACCTGAGCAAGCCGGGGCTGCGGGCGGCCTGGGACGCAGGCGATTACTCGAGCTTCCACGGATGGAACAAACGGGCTGCCCAGTCGATGCCGACGTCGTATGAGTCATAACTGAGCGTGGATCCGCCTGTGCCGGCCGGGGAGGACTGAGATGGCATCCGGCTACGGCACCCCGTTGTACCTGCTCGCCTTCGACCACCGTTCCTCGTTCGAGCGCGGGCTCTTCGGTGCCACGCCTCCACTCTCCCCCGAGGTACGCGATGGCATCGTGAAAGCCAAGCAGATCATCTTCGATGCCAACCAGCTTGCCGTCAGATCCGGTGCGCCCCGCAATCGGGCGGGAGTGCTCGTGGACGAGGGGTTCGGCTCGGCGGTGGCCCGACGCGCTCTGGAGTTGGACGTGCCGCTGGCCATGCCGGTCGAGCGCTCTGGCCAGGACGAGTTCGACTTCCAATACGGCGCTCAATTCGGGGAGCACATCGAGGCCTTCGACCCGACCTTTGTGAAAGTTCTCGTCCGTTTCAACCCGGAGGGCGACCCTGATCTGAACCACCGCCAGACCGAGCGGTTGGCCCTTCTGAGCGAGTGGCTCCGGGGCCGGGACCGCACGTTCCTCTTCGAACTGCTCGTCCCGGCCACCACGGCCCAGCTGGACAGCTTCGAGGGCCACCAGCAGGACTACGACCGTCAGCTCCGCCCTCAGCTCGTCGTGCAAACCCTGGCCACGCTGCAGGCCGGTGGCGTGGAGCCCGATATCTGGAAGATCGAAGGGCTCGATTCCACAGAAGATGCCCGCGCCGTGGTCAGACAGGCCCGTTCGGGAGGAAGGGATCACGTGGTGTGCATCGTGCTCGGACGGGGTGCGGACTGGGACAGCGTTGTTCGTTGGCTGCAAGTCGGTGCGGGCGTGCCCGGGTTCGCGGGCTTCGCGGTAGGGCGGACCCTGTGGCACGACGCACTGGTCGATCACCTGGCCGGCCGGTCCTCGGACACCGAGGCGGCACAAGTCATCGCCGACCGATACCGCAGGCTCATCGACGCCTACGATGCGGCCGCACGCGGACAGACCGAGGACGTGTCGTGACCCCTCCGCCCATTCGCCTGATGCTGGCGGACGTGGACGGAACCCTCGTGACCCAGGACAAGGTCCTCACCGACAAGGCGATTGCCGCCGTGCATCGCCTGCGTGATGCCGGAATCCTCTTCGCCATCACGAGCGGGCGTCCTCCTCGAGGAATGGCCATGCTCATCGAGCCACTCGATCTGCAGACGCCCATCGCCGCCTTCAACGGGGGCCTGCTCGTCGACCGGGACATGACCGTCATCGAACAGCGCGTCGTCCCCGAGCACGTGGTCAGACCCATCGCCGCGCTCATGGCCTCCTTCGACCTGAGTGTGTGGCTCTACCGTGGTGCCGACTGGTACGTCCCGGACCTGAAGGGGCCACACGTGGACCGCGAGGCATGGACGGTCAAGTTCGAACCGAAGCTCATGACGGGCATCGACGGTCTCACCAGCGATGTGGCCAAGATCGTGGGTGTGAGCGAGGACCATCACGCGGTGTCGAAGGCTTCGGCCGCGGCCCACGAGCGTTTCGGGGATCACGTCACCGCTGCCGCGTCCCAGCCTTACTACCTGGACGTCACCCACCCCGACGCCAACAAGGGCGCCGTGGCCCGGTACCTGGCAAAGAGATACAAGCTGTCCACGGACGAGATCGCCACTATCGGAGACATGCCCAATGACGTCTTGATGTTCGCGCACTCGGGCCTGAGCATCGCCATGGGAAACGCTGACGTTCAGGTGCAACGAGCCGCACGTCGGGTGACGGAGACCAATGAGAAGGAGGGCTTTGCCGACGCGGTGGAACGACTCGTCCTGCCGCGAGCTCCGGGGCCATCGCCGCCGTAGAGTCGGAGGCTCGGCCTGACTCAGGCCAAGGTTCCGGCCCGACGTCCGAGGTCGCCGCGTCCGGTCGGGAACGGATGGTTGACCGTAAGCCCATCCCAGGTCACGTCACCCCCTGCGTTCTGTGCCAGACGGTGCAGCGTGAACAGTACGCCGACACCACATTCGTCCGGTACGCACAGTGCGGAGGTCTCGAGCTTGAACTCGCGGTGCCCATCGCTGATCAACTCGGCGAACACGGCTTCGAGGTCGAGCGCCGTTGCTTCCTCGAGCATCCCTGCCAGCCGGACGATGACGGGAATGTCCCCGACGTCGATGGTGACGTCGAGGGCGACCTCCCTTTTCCATGACAAGTGCTCCTCGCACTGCTGATTGCAGTCGGGTGGGTGAGATGACCATAGGGCTTCACATCCCGACGACCCACCCACACCGGTGAGAACCCTCCAGTCGTCGGTCGATGGATTCTTCGTCTCGGGCCGAGGGTCATCCGGGCGCGTGCCGTTCAGGTGCCCACGCGAGGCGGGATCCGGGCATCCGGAGCTCTTCTCCGTGCGCAGCCGACCCTGTCCACCGTCAGACGTCCGGCAACCAAGAGCGGGCCAACCACCGGCGTGGGTCATGTAGTCGCCTCACCTCCTGGGCTCACGAACTAGCTGGAGACATCATCCGTCGGTTGCGGTCCTCCACCTAGGGCCAAAGGTCACACCGACCTCATCCATGCGGTTCGTTGGGTAAGAAGCGGGGACGGACCGACAGCCCCGGGGAGGACGACCTGGTCACTCCTGTCCGATCGCTTTCGATCGGTCACCTCCGTCTGCTCACGCTGGCAGCTCGAGATGTCGTGGCGTCGGGGATGTGAGTCTGGGGCTTCAGACCGTTCTCATGGCAACGCCGTCTCCGTCTCGTCGTCCCAACGGGGGGAACCGTCGGCGACCCAGGTCCCGATGACCTCTTCGCAAGGGACCACCAGTCCTGCGATGTTCGGATAGCCGGCGTAGGGGGCGAGCATGACCAACGTCTCGCGGAACTCATCAGGAGTGAGTTCGCCCCGCTTGAGCGAGGCTCGGGCCTGAATCTTCCAGGTATCGACCTGCCCGTTGGCGGCGATGACCCCCATGAGAAGCAAACGTCGGGTCCGGACATCGAGGACATCGCGTCGCCAGACCTGATCGAAGAGGGTATGGACCATGACATCGTTGAAGGCCATGGTTCCTTCCGGAAGGGTGACCACATCACCGGCGTAGACGTCGCGCAGAACCTCGAGTCCGCGGTCATACGGTGCTGTCGAGTCCTCAGTCATGTGCTTCCTTTCGTGGTGGCATCGGTTCCGGCTCGCTCACGGAGCGGCAGCGGAATCGGGTTCGTCTTCGGGCAGCCGGTAGGTCCGGTAGAACTCCGAAGCGGCCATATCTCGGGCGGGGAGGTCGATCCCGTTTTGAAGTGCGACCAGACGCATGAGTTCGAGGTCCTTCACGATGATGGCCGCGGAAGTTCGACGCATTGGCAGTATGTTCCCATCCGCGATGATCTCGTCGGAGAGTTCGTGGAGCCCGAAGAAACTTTTTGTCATCTCGCCCAGCTGGCCGTTGGCCCGCATGGCCTCCTTCAGCCCTGCAACAGGGACTTCGAGGTCCTTGGCCAGGCGGACCGCCTCGGCTACGCCGAGGTGGGCAACGTACGTCTGCAGGTTCAGACACAGTTTCAGCAGATTGGCGTTACCCAGGGGGCCAGCCTGGACCAGGGTGTCACCGCAGGCCGAGAGGATCGGCGCCAGTGCCTCTATGTCCTCAGGAGCACCTCCGAGCAGGAATGTCGTGCGCCCCTCTTTGGCCGCGAAGTGGCCACCCGTCAAACAAGCCTCAACGATCCGGACACCATGCCTGGCCGCCGTCTCAGCTGCCCAGGAGATCGTCTCAGGGAGCACCGTGCTGTGGATGGCGACAACGGCACCGGCTGACATGTTGGCGAGGAGGCCCTCGGTCCCTTCGAGCACCGAACGGACGTGGGCATCAGCCGGGACGCAGATGCCCACGACATCGGATGCTCGGGCTACCTCAGCTACTGAGGCCGCGCCGGCAGCCCCCTTGGCGACCACGGCTTGGAGCGGCCGCGGGTCAACATCGAACACTGTGGGCCGGAGCCCAGCGCGGAGCATGCTCTCGACCAGGGGCCGCCCGATCAGCCCGATCCCGACGAATCCAATGCGATCGGTCATGACGAAGTCCCCGACGTCCCTGTGCGACTGTCCATGGAGAGGGACGGACTGAGCATCGTCCTCGTAACCCGGAAGATGCGACTGGTGATGTGCCAGCCGTCGGCCCTTCTTTCGAGTTGGTCTTCATAGGTTCCTATGGTGTCAATCCAATCGTCGAGGTGCCTGGCCAGCACGGTCACCGCATGAACGTAGGTAAGAGAGTGACACTGATCTCCTGCGATCTCGATGACGAAGTTCGACAGTGAGTGCTGCGTGCGTCCCATGCCGCCATGGGCGGAGACCATGAAGGCCGTGAGGTCTTCCACCCCGTTCCACGAACCGATGTCACTGTAGTTGGCCGTTACCTCGTCCGCGAAACAAGTCCGAAAGAGGCGCCAGTCCTTGGTGTCGATAGCGGTGGCGTAGCGGACCAGCACGTCTACGATCTCCGCACGGTCCACGCCCATCGACTCTTTCATCTCATCCTGTCCGGGCGGGCAGTCGCTGCTGGTACCGAACGTTCCCGACAGCCAGCCGTCTTGCCGTAGGTTCTATCCATGATCGACAAGGTGGGCCAGGGAGTCCATCTGCTCGATGACATCGAGGAAGTCATGCGTGAGCATGCCGGCTACGAGCATTGCCCCGCTGTAGTGCGTGAGAAGCGCGACGTGAGTTTTCGGTTGGTCTTGATCCCCGAGGGCTGCACTCACCCGGGCTGAGAGCTCCCGGCCGATGGCGTCACGGACCCGCAGGACATTCGGTTCGTTCGTGACAAATGCGCTGAGGACCGCCTCGGCCAAGGCCGGCTCGTTCGCCATCGCAGTGGCGGGACCCGAGAATGCAGCACGGACCCGGTCCGAAAATGAAGCCGTGGTCGGGAGCCGCACGCTGGGAACGTGCTGAAGCTGCCTCCAATGCAGCTCGGCGATGAGATGGCTCTTGGACGTGAAATACGAGTAGGCCGTGGTGTGCGTGACGCCCGCACGGTGGGCGACACTCCGCAGGCTCAGTTGGTCAAAGCCCGACTTGCGTAGCTCAGCGAGTGCCGCGTCCAGCAGCGCCGTAACAGTGGAGGTCTGTCGCTCGGACAGCAGCCGACGGGGATTGACGGCGGGCTGAACAGCACTCATCGAGTGGATTCCGAGCCGGGATCCTTGGAGCACGGTGGAGCCCCTGAATCCGGGATCCGTCCGATGGAACGGAGGTAGTCGACCGTGTCGCCGAGGGTCTCGATCAACGGCCGATAGCACACGCCGAGGTCGCTCAGCGTTCCAGAATCATCGGTGGGCACACAGCCGGTCATGATCCGGGCGGCTTCCTCGGAAAGGGGAATGTCGACCACCTGGCCACGTTGGCGCTGCTCGTCGAAGGCCCGGCCGAGTTCGACCATCTGTTCCACGCTCACCACCTGGCGACGAACATCGACTCCTGCAGCCTTACTCAGCAGATCAGTCCATTCAGTCCAAGAAAGGTAGTGGCCCCCGGCCAAATACCGCCTGGGACCCCTGCCGGGTTCGACCGCCCTCGTCAGCATGTCAGCGACATCTCGAACATCGACGATTCCGGCGCCCCCGGGCGGCGTCAGCATCATAGAGTCGAGCGCGCTGACGACGGCGTGGAAGCTTCCCTCCAGATGCGGCGACGTGGGTCCGTACACACCGCCCAGCATGAAACTGACGACCGGGGCACCCTCCGTTTGGAGAGCGCGAACGAAGAGCTCCACCTCTTGTTTTGACGCGCCGTAGGCCGATCGCGGCGTCGCCAGGTCGGACGACGAGGTGATGATCGCCTCCGACGTGGGGAGGTAGACCGTCATCGTCGAGGTGTAGATGATCGGGTCGAGGCCACGGTCCACCGCCTCACCGATCACCGTCCGGCTTCCGAGGACGTTCACGTTGGTCATCGGACCCGAGCCGAGGGGGATCTCACCGGCAGCATGAACAACGGCGTCACATCCGTCGAGGGCGGCGACGACCGATCGGCGGTCGGTGACATCGCCCGCCACGACCTCGACCTCCACGCCGTGGGGTTCCAGCACGGGGCCGACCCGCTCGGGGCTTCGAGCCAGGAGCGTCACCTCATGCCCGTGCCGGACCAGTGCCGCCACCGTGTGTGAACCGATGAAACCCGTACCCCCGGTAACGAGAACCCTCACCGGTTGCCCCCCGGGTCAACGCCGGTCATGGGCAACCGACAGCTTCGGAGAGGACCACGTCACACTGGTGCACGAGTTTCATGTTTACATCTTTCTTGACAGGTGTACAGTAGCGTTCCTACCCGGCGTCGAGTCACCTTCCTCGAACTTCGGGTGCCCACGAGTCAACGATGATCAACGGGGGGTCCATGGCATTGCGGGTGGTGCAGTGGGCTACGGGTCCGGTCGGCCGCGAGGCGTTGCGGGCCATCATCGAGCACCCGGAGCTCGACCTGACAGGCGTGGTCGTCTACTCGCCCGACAAGGACGGGCTTGACGCCGGCGAGCTCTGCGGTCTGCCTCAGACCGGAATCAGAGCCACAAGGGATCCTGCGTTGGCGCTGGCTACCGGTGCTGATGCCGTCTGCTACACACCCGGCATCCCCGACCTAGCGGAGGTCTGCCGCCTGCTGGCCGGGGGAGCGAATGTGGTCGCCACCCCGTTCCTCTTCTACCCCCCCGCCTACGGATCGGTCGTGGTCGATCCCCTCGTCGAGGCCTGTCGCCGAGGCGGGACCTCCGTGCACGGGACGGGCATCAACCCCGGCTTCGTGGCTGACCTGCTGGTGCTCACCTGTTCCGGTCTGGTGCGATCTCTCCATCACGTCGAGGTCCACGAGGTGGGAAATTGGTCCTTGCTGGAATCTCGGGCCATGGTCTTCGAGAACGCCCGGTTCGGGTCACCGCCCGGAGCTGCCACACTTGCCGCCAACCCCTACGCCCGCACCATGAGTGATTACTTCAAGGAGTCCATCCACATGGTGGCGGCCGGCCTGGGGGTGACGCTCGAGCGGTGCACCGAGTCTCAGGAGCTTCTGGTGACCGACAAGCCGATCGACGTTCTGTCCGGCACTGTGGAGGCTGGCACGGTGAGTGGGCAGCACTTCCGTTGGGCGGGAGTCGCGGCCGGTCGGGATCTTCTTTCGATCGACACCTGGTGGTGGGTCGGTGGCGAGCGCCCGGAGAGCTATCCCTCCCGTCGACCCGACGGGTGGTCCATCGACATCGAGGGGTCGCCGTCGATCCGTCTAAGCATGCTGGCGCTGGGTAGCCTCGATCCGGCGAGCTCACTGCCGATCAAGGCCCACGTGGAGGCAGCCTCGCTGGCCACTGCCATACACGCCGTCAACGCCATTCCGGCGGTGTGTGCGGCAGAACCGGGGATTCGGACAGTTCTCGATCTTCCGCTCATCACCGGCCGGCGGATCCAAATCTCACAGAACAGTTGGATCGATTCGGAAAAGGGAGACCAACAATGACAATCGTCAACGGGCTCGGGAACCTGAGTCAGGAGGAGTTGGCCCGACTGACCCCCGAGTACCTCCTGGCCGGTCATCTGATCGACCGGGCCGGCATGCCGCATCTCATCGGTGCTTTCGGGCGCGAGGGCATGCGGGACGTCGCCATCGAGGAGTGGAGGGGAGCCAGCCCCGTCTACACCCGCCGGATGCAACGGGCCCTCGGTTTCGAGGGTGACTCGGTCGAGACCATCTTCAAGGGACTGCAGCTCGACATCGGGGCACCACCCCAGTTCATGGACTTCCGTTATCTGATCACCGACCACGACCACGGCGAGTTCTGGCTCGATCACTGCGGTGCCCTCATGGACGTAGAGCCCATGGGCCCCGACTACGTCACGGCAATGTGCCACGACATCGAGGACCCGACGTTTGACGCTACCGCCATCGCCACCAACCCCCGGGCGCAGGTCCGACCGATCCACCGGCCGCCCCGGGTGCCCGCCGACCGGTCACCAGTGTGCCATTGGACGGTAACGATCGCCGATGACCACCCGGTCCTGCCGGTGCCGCCGGAGACCGAGGCGATGGCTGCCACCCGTGCTGCCAGCGTCACCCTGGCGCCGATCGATCCCGACGACCCGGGCTTGAGCGACTACAGGGGTCCCCTCGTTCCCGACCTCCAGTTCTCAGAATGGTCGGCCTCGGCCCTGCGTCGAACCATCGATGAGGTCTGCCTCCAGGGCCATCTGCTGGTCCTGTCGTTTCTCGCAGCCACAGCCAAACGGGCAGGTGGCGCCGGTTCGGCCGTCGAGTTCGGACGGCGACAGTTCACGGGTGTGGCCGGGGTGGCGGCGGCCCGGCTCCGGGATGCGCTCAGCCTTCCTCCCACGGTGTCCGGGGCTGCTCGTCTGCTCGCACTCCATCCCGCCCTTCAGCCCTACGAGTACGCCCACGTCGATGTGACGCTGGACGACGATCGCCTCACCGTTGCCCTGGGCCGAGAGACCGCAGCGATCGAAGACGGGGCCTGGCCTTCCCTGCTGGACGGCGACCACCTGGAGCCCATCGATGCCATGCTCTGGGAGATCGATCCCCACCTTCGATGCCAGCCGGTGTCCGACGACGGACCCCTTGTCATCGAGGTCGTTCGATACCCAGACCCGGCCCCGCTGAGCGATGACGTCCTGATGACCCGCTTCAGCACCGGGACCACACATACCTTTGAGCCCAGGGGAACTCCGGTGGCCATCAGAGCCTCACGTTCGGAGTCTTGATGCGGATCTACTCAGTTGTCCGGACCGGTAGGCAGCCGATCGGTGGTTGGTCATCCGTTGGTTCTCCGCCGGATTCCGCCAAACGCCCGGGCGACGCACCCACCGTACGGCGATCCGAACCCTATGCATAAGCACAGATGAGGTGTAAAGATGGCTGGTGCCGCGAGGTTTGCGGGGGATGGAGCCGGCAGGCATTGGGAAACCTGTCCGGCGCTTGCACATAGGGGGAAATCATGAGTTCCAGCCATGCCGGCGGCAGGGCGCTTCGCCGTTCCGCCGTTGCGTTTGGGTTGTTGGCCGTAATCGCCGGCGCTTTGACGGTTGCCCCGAGCGCCCAGGCGGCGACGTCCGACTCGTCCGGTCGAAGCGCCATTCCGGCGTCGGCGTTCAAGTCCGCTCCCGGTCTGACCGCGTCGACGGTGACAATTGCCAACGTGTCGACCGAGTCATTGGGACTGTTCACGGGCTCGATCGTCGGAACGAAGGCCTACGCGGCCTACGTCAATTCGCGGGGCGGTGTCAACGGTCGGAAGCTTGTAGTCAACGCCCAGGACGATCAGTTCACGGGAGCGAAGAACAAGCAGCTCACACAGAGCGCCGTTCAGAACGATTTCGCAATGGTCGGCAGCTTCTCCCTCGAGGACAGCTTCGCGGAGCCGGTCATCGCCCAAAATCCCGGGTTTCCCGATGTGTCCACGACCCTTGATCCGGCCCTTTCCCAACTTCCGAACTCCTATAGCGCCAATCCCAGCGGGAAGGGCTGGCCGACCGGAGCGGTCGACTACTTCGGGAGGAAGTACCCGGCGCAGGTGAAGCACACCGGGGTTCTGGCCTCGACCTACGGGTCGGCCCTGGCCACGTGGAACAAGGAGAAGCCCGTGCTTCTCCATGCCGGCTACAAGATCCCCTACTTCGCTACCGTGCCCGTCACGCAGACCGATTTCACGCAGAACGTGGTCGCCATGCGCAACGCCGGCGTCCAGCTGATCTTCATCGACCAACTGCCACAGAACTATGCCGGAGCGCTGCTGAAGGCTCTGACTCAGCAGAACTTCCATCCAAAGCTGGTCATCGGGACGGCCGCGTACAGCAACGAACTCGTCCCTTCGTCCGGGGGGGATGCGGCAGCCGACGGAAGTAACGTCGAGATGCCCAACGCCCTCTTCCTGGGTGAGGATGAGGCAGCGATTCCCGCCGATGTCACGTTCCTCAAGTGGGTGCAGCAGGTGTCGCCGGGGTTCAAGCCGGACTACTACACGCTGGCCGGCTGGGCCAATGCCCAACTGTTCGTCCAAGCGTTGAAGGCAGCCGGAAAGAACCCGACCCGAGGGTCAGTACAGCAGCAGCTCCGCAAGATCACCTCCTACAGCGCGTCGGGACTGATCGCGCCATCCAACCCGGCGGCCGGGCTGCCGAGTCGCTGCTACGTGATCGCAAAGATTGTCAACGGGCAGTTCGTCCGCTCGGACGATCCGCCGGTGAATGGTCCCTTCCGGGGTTACCGATGCGATGGTGGCTACCTGGTACCACACTGAGTGCCAATGGAGCCGTAGTTCGCCCCGTACCTACGCGTACGGGGTAGCCGCGGCCCGGCAGTCACCCCTACTCGGCACCGGCTGGTTCAGGGATCGCCTATCCGAGCGGGCTTCCCCTGTCGCTCGGCCACCGGCCCGGGCGGTTCCTCTTCCTGTTTGCCAGTCTTGGCCGACTGGAGGGCGACCTCGTAGATGGCCAGCAGTACGCCGATGATCAGGAAGCTCCACCAGGAGATGCTGACGATGAGCAGGAGAACCCCGGCCACCGCCGCACCCGCCAGTTGGAGGCCGTCCGCGTGGGCCCTGGCCCAGGCGACCGATCGGACCCGGCGCTCGCCACTTGCCGCCTCGATACCTCGTCGCCAGAGCCCAGCCACGAAGTGGCGCAGGGCCACAGCCCACCGGTAGGGACCGGTGACGAGGGCCACCACCAAGACGGCAAGAGCGATGACCAGAAGCCAGGCGGTCAGATCGAAGAATCCGTGGAGGAGCTGGCCGAGGACTATCTGGGCGACCTGGTGGTTGTTGGCATCGTTGGCCAGTGCGTTCTGCTCGTAGATCACCACGCGGCGCAGGATGATCAGCAGGAGCGAGGTCCCGACCAGGAATTGCACCAGGGTCCGACGTCGGGACCTCGAGAGCCATAGCGACAGGGCGATCAGCGCCAGGGTGAGGAGAGGTAGAAGGATGGTCAAGCGGTCGAAGGCCCTGACGCCGCGCTGGGCGACGGCGAGATGGCTCGACCGCACCAACGTGATCTGACCGTAGTTGGAAGGAAGCTCCACTCCCAGGGCCTTGGACAGTTTCTCCACCGCCTGTTTCGGCGGCTCGACTGAGGTGATGGTGGGCAGGGAGACGTTCTTGCCGGTGAGATTGGAGGCGAGCCCGGAGACCGATCCGAGCGCCTTGTTGATCAAGGGGACCGTGTTGAGAACGATGTAGCCGTTGGCGGTGGAGATCGTCGAGGTTCTCTTGCCCCGCAGCACGGCGACCACCGTCTCGTGGGTGAAGGTGAGCGCGTTGACCCAGACTGTCTGGAACCGCTCGGAGCCCAACACCTTGGCCAACTCATCCGACACGTAGCCTTCGGTGGCACCCGTGATGGGACCGGCTGCGAAACTGACTTTGGCCGGCAGCGCCTGGCGGAGCCGTTCCTCGAGCTGCAGCTGGGTGAACAGCTGATCCGTGGCCCGGGTGGCCACGGCCGTGTCCACTGCCGGGTGCTGGAAGACCGGACCCACGGTGTGGACGAAGGTGTCGGTATTGAGCACGGTCCGGTGTGCCCACACGACCGTGGTGGACATCACGACCAAGATGCAGGACATGGCGACCAAAACGCCCACGACCCCTCCCTGGACCCGTCGTCTGCGAGGGGCCTTCAGTCGCTCCACCTCTTGGGCCAGCGCATCCCGCTCCGCTTGAAGACGCTCGACTTCCGCCGACTCGGTGGCACCTGCGGAGGGCTCGGGCTCGTCGTTATGGGCTCCGCTCATCCGTTCAGCAACGGTTCATCTCGGCGTCGACGTTGGACAAATGAGGGCACTCCGGTCGGAAGGGGACAGGTTACCTACCTCGAACCAGGCGTGACAGCGGAGTGGTGTGACGAGGAGGTTCCCACCTGCGGGAGCGTTAAGACGTCGGCACCGGCAGAAGACCTTCGTTCGCACCTGAGCCGAACCGACGCCTGCTGGTACCTCTGTCGGGGCGGAGAGCGACAGGGCCTGGCAGAATACTCGGCCCAGGTAGAAGGTATATGCGGCAGTGACGTGGTACCTCTAGTGGCAGCGTCCCCCTTTGTTGACCCGGACGATACGGGCCCTCGCAGGAGGCTGCTCGGTGCCCTCCCTCGGGACGTGCGGGTGCCGGTGATCCACATCATGGGCCCACTGGACGCCTGTTGGATCACTCCGCCGAGTCGATCCGAGTGCTCTCGGTCATTTCACGCTGGACGGGCCCACGGCGGATCCGGGCGGGTTGCCTCGGTGCCGTGCTGCTCGGGACGAACCTGCCCCTCCATACCACCGGCACATTGGGTGGGCTCCCTCAGGCCCCTGTGGCGGTATCGACGATGAGGACCGAACAGGGGGCATGGTGCGCGATGGTGTTCGGGACACTTCCGAGCACCCGCTTGGTCCCTTTCATCCCCTTGTTCCCCACCACGATCAGGTCTGCCTCTTCCCGCTTGGCAATAGCCACGATCACGTCGGCAGGTGTTCCCGTCGCCGGATGGACGACCGGCTGCAGACTGCGCCTGTCTGCGATGGTCGACAGCTCCCTGAGGAGGGCGTCGGCCGGGTTGGCGTCGACCGTGTAACGCAGTTCGTCCGGGAGATCGACGGTACGCACGCTGCCCGGATCGTAGGCGGTCACGATGTGGAGCGAAGCGCCCAGCACCTGTGCCAGATCAGCTGCTGTCTCAACTGCCTGCCGGGCAGTTGACGAGTCGTCGGCCGCCACCACGATAGTCCTGTACATCGATTGGTAACTCCTTCGATGAGCCGCTTCCACAATGCCGGCGATGGAGACACGAGCCTACCTCGCAGCCTCGAGCCCGGTCCCTCCAGCTTGTCTGCGGGGGAGGCGGTCCCGTTGCTCTGCATCTCCCGCATTATTCCTCGTGAATCGCACTTTTCGGAAGACTCCAGCCGGCTCCCCGGGCACTACGCGGGTTGGTCGAGTTTCGTATCGCCACGCACCCTGAGCAGCCCGTGGTGAGCCGTGTTACTTTGCTTCCCATGATCCGGATAGATATTGCAGGTAAATATCTGTTGGCGGTGTGCGTGGCGGCGTGTGTCATCACCGGGACCGTCAGTGGATTTGTGGGCGTGGCCGACGCCGATGCCGGCAACCTCTTGACCAATGGCAGCTTCGAGACGACCTCGACGCCGGTCGACGGCTTCTTGACGGTATCTTCCGGTGACTCCACCACCATTCCGGGCTGGACCGTCGTAACGCCGTCGGTCTATGGGGGTACCGGTGGAAGCGTCGACGTCGTCTCGAACTCGTACTGGAACGCGGAGGACGGCAACAACTCCATCGACCTGGCCGGAACCACTGGAGTGCCAGGAGGCCTGTACCAGGACGTGACGACCACTCCGGGTTACCAGTACGTGCTCTCCTATTGGTCGGCGGTCAACGGCGATGAGACGCCGGGCAACACGCATACGATCGACGTCGTCTTCGACGGGGCCGTCGTCGGAACGACCCAGGCGGTCGGTGTGGGTCGACCGCTCGACTGGGTCGAGCACTCGCTCACCGTTACCGCGTCGTCCACCAGCAGTCGCGTGGAGTTCGACGATGTCACACCCGGCGACGTCGACCAGGGGCCTGCTCTCGACAATGTGTCATTCGATGCCGTGCCGGCCGAACCCATCACCGTCAACCCGGTGACGCTCTCGCCCGAGACCACCAACTCCTCATTCACCGTGCCGGTGGCGACGTTCACCACCGGCAATCCCGCAGCGACGCCGGGCCAGTTCACGGCCTCGATCAACTGGGGCGACACGACGTCGTCGGCTGGAGCGATCACCCAGCCGGGAGGCGCCGGGACGACGTTCGATGTCGGTGGAACACACACCTATACCAGTCACGGCTCGTACACGGTGGGCGTTACCGTCGACGGCCCGAACGGCGCCACGGACTCGATCACCGAACCGGTAACCGTGGCTGATGCCGTTGCCACCTGCTCTGCGGGGGGCTGCTCAGGATCGATCACCACCTCCACACAGTCCGAGCAGTTCAGCTCGACTTCGACGACGGGCACGATCGAGACGGATCTCGATCCTCGCCTGGGGTTTACGTGTCACGATATTTTCCGGCACGCGCCTCAGGTCGGTACGGTGACCGACACCGGACTCACCTCGAACATCGTCATCACCGATACCTTCCTGAACAGCAGCGCCCCTGGCTACTGGTTCGTTCCGTTTGCCGTCTGCTACCAGGCCGGGACGCCGTTCACAGACCTCTTCGGCCAGAGGGTGACCACCGGGCTCCTGCCTCCCTGCATCCAACTCCGCAACAGGCCCCTCAATGCCCCTTGCGTGCAGTCGATCACCGAACAACCTCTGTTCCGAGGGAATGTGGTCGAGAAGATCGTCGTCCCGCCAGGCGACCCGAGGCACATGTAGCAGTTCTCATCGGCTCAGGCTGAAGCCGAAGCCATCACCGGCTCCCGATGTCCTGCGAGTCCCGCTCTCGTACTACCTGGACCCCGACATCCTTCGCCCTGAGCGCCAGGAGATCCTGGAGGTCGCGTCGCTGGCGTTGGTGCCGAGTGCCCACATGGCGGCGTGCCACTGCCGAGCTCCAGCGCCAGGTCGATCGCTTCGTCAGCCACTACAGCGTGGAAAGACCACATCGGGACCAAGGGTCGATGGCCCTCTTGACTGCCTGGAGGTACGGACGAGGCCCGGCCCGGATCACCGGTGGCCAAACACATTTCCGGGCCCGCAGAATGCAAATGGTATCTGATCTGATACCATAGGTGGGTGGACGCAGGACTGATGATCCGATCGGCTAGACGGAAGTCGAATCTGAGCCTCCGGGCGCTCGCCGCCCGTGCCGAAACCTCCCACGCCACGCTCTCGGCCTACGAGAACGGCCGAGTAGATCCGACGACAGCCGTGCTTTCGCGGATCATTGCCGCGGCGGGATGCTCACTTGAGGCGACGCTGCTCGGGAGCCCGTCGGATTTCGACGTGATGCCACGCGGTGAGGAGTTGATCGCTGTTCTGGAGTTGGCCGAGCAGTTTCCCGCGCGGCATGCGTCCAAGCTGGCGTTCCCCCTCTTTCGACCGGCATGACATCGATCGTCGACAAGATCCTGGAGATCAGTGCGGCGCTGGATGCCCACCGCCTCCCCTACGCCTTCGGCGGCGCGTTGGCGTTGGCATTCTGCACAGAACGTGCTCGGGGTACCATCGACATTGATGTGAATGTGTTCGTTGGCCCGGATGAGGCCGAACGAGTGCTCGCCTCCCTGCCCCGGGAGGTGATCCAAACCGCTGCCGACCTTCCAGCCCTCAACCGCGACGGCCAGACCCGGCTCTGGTGGGAGCGGACTCCCGTAGACGTGTTCCTGGACACGACCGAGTTCCACGTCCAGGCGGCACAGCGCCGCCAGTTCCACGAGTTCGGTGGCCGGCGTGTCCCCTTCCTGGGCTGTTCCGACCTGGCAGCCTTCAAGGCGTTCTTCAACAGAACGAAGGACTGGGCGGACCTCGAGGAGATGATTGCGATACGAGCGCTCAATGTCGATCAGACCATTGGCGTGCTGGTCCGCTATCTCGGTGAGGACGATGAACGCGTCGAGAGGCTTCGAGCGCTGACCGCTCCCGAGGTATGAGCGTCGGTTCGGTTCAGTTCGGTCAGTAGCCAGATGGCTCTGGGTGAGTTGAGCTGAGTGAGCTACCGACAAAACTCCGTTGACCTGGGCTGGCCGCGATCTCGTCGAAGCCACTTCCCACGTTGTCTCTCCCGATTGCCCATGTTGTTGCAGGCGTGACGAATTACTGGGAAGTGCCTGTTCAGCGGTACCCGATAAGACCCCCATGGAGCGTGATGGGCAAGGGCGGTAGCTGCACGTAGGAGCGGGGGAGCCAAGGAGGTACAGAAGCAGAACACGTAGGTCAGTGGCGTGGGTGCACATCCGATGGAGAATTCGGGGCAAAGGGAACCGGCTCGGATGCTCGAGGTGGTTTGGTCCCGGCCAGCAGCACGACACCTGCCAGGGCAACCCCCAGGCCGACGAGGGCCGGAGCCAACCTGTCATTCCCGTTCGACAGTTTCTCTCCGAACACGGTGATTCCGAAGACAACGCTGGCGAACAGAGTGACTGCGTTGCTCGATGCCATGGCGGGAGCCAGAAGGCCGGTCTTGAGGGCTGACTGCTGCAGTATGAAACCGACGACCGCCGTGGCGACCAGGGCATAAATCTCCCAGCTGGAGAGAAGATTCCCGATGCCCCTCCCGATGATGGTCATGAACTCTTTGGTTATCGTCGCTTGTAACGCGAAGCCCACCCCGGCAGCTGACCCGAACAAGAGCGCCTTCGTCGCTCCATTTCTGGAGTGTCCGAGTTTGGCGAGTACGACAATGATGGCGGTCCCGAATGCTCCCGCACCCAACCAGGCGGCAGTCGGAGGATGTGAGGATCCCTTCTGAGGGGCCCCGATCGACAGGAAGAGGACAATTCCGACGACGATGGCCGCCGCCCCGACGACCACCCGTCGGCTGATCTGCTGATCCGTGAAATGGGCACCGAGAGGCAGAGCAATGACAAGACTGGTAGCGGTGAGCGACTGAACGACAACGAGCGAACCCCGATCAAGGGCGGCGGCTTGCAGCACCCAACCAGTTGCCTGAAGCCCACCGCCGGCCAGCCACACTGGACGCTTCAGGATCTGGACTAGGAATCTGGGGTCGTTGTCCTCTGCTGGCGCCTCGAGAGCTCCCTTCTGTTGCAGGACACTGCCCATGGCAAAGGCCGATGCGGCAAGGAGAGCCAAGAGTACGGCCATCAGCCTCTGGTCCGATTCACGTCGCCTCCAGCCACTCCCATGGAGCAACCGACTGGGTTCAGTGTGGCGCGGCCAAGGAGTTGCGACGCTCTGTCGATAGAGCGATCCGTTAGCGCAACGCTGAGTCTGCTCGGACTTCTCGGTCACCGCCGTAGACGGCGAGGGCGTAGATCACGAGCGCGGCGATGAAGATGTAAACGAACGACCATAGTGGGTAGTAGGGCATCCACCAGATGGCGCTAATGCCGGCAATAGCTGCAGCAACGATGCCGACCCAGCGAGCGAAGCCCGAGCCGCTAATGACCAGGAAGCCACAGATGATCAGAATGGCTGCCACGATCAGGTCCAGCCACCCATAGGTCTTGAGGCTGTGCCCGAAGATCGCGGCCTCCAAGTTGGACGGCAGGACGCCGTGGTAGCGGAACGCCCAGATGGCGTCGAATACCTTCATGATTCCGCCCCAAATCAGGATAATTCCAGCAAAGAGGACCCAACCTTCTCCTCGATGTTCCACCGTTCGCCTCCTAGTTCGGCCACGCCGATCTGGACGCAGCAAACACAGCACCCCGGGGCGAGTCTGCACCCATTCTTTGGAAGCGACAAGGGGCTTCTGTAAGTCTTCGTTGAATCGACAAGTGATCAGCTTCACGAGTCTATTGGGACACCGGAACACGGGGCCAAGACGCTTGGAGTAGGGCAGAGGGCCCTTTTCGGCACGTCATTCGGAATCGATGCAAACTGAAACGGGCACTACTCCGCACTACCTGATGGCCGCTACTCGAGGGGCGAAGACTCGAGGAGAGAAAATGATCGTGACGACCTGATGGCCCAGGTTGACAGGGCGATCCCCTCACGAGGTCGGTGGCACTTGGTTCCCATGGTCGGATGGATCCGGTCATACGATCGGCGCTGGCTGAGAGGTGATCTGGTCGCCGGGATTGCGGTCGCGGCCCTTATCGTTCCGAAGAACCTTGGTTACGCGGCCATAGCGGGAATTCCCGTAGAGAACGGCCTCTACGCCGCCGCTGCTGGTGCGATCCTCTACGCCGTATTCGGGACAAGCCGCCAGATCTCGACCGGACCCAGTTCGGGATTGGCCGCTGTGGCCGCGAGTGCAGTTGTGGCGGCGAAGATTAACGGGACTCAGGACGTCGCATCGTTTGTGGCCACTATCACTCTCGCTTCGGGGATCCTCTTCCTTCTCCTCGCGGTGTTCAAGATGGGGTGGATCGCGCAGTTCCTGTCTCGCGCCGTGGTGACCGGTTTTCTCTTCGGGGCTGCGATCGACGTGGTCATCGGTGAGCTACCAAAGCTGACGGGGACGGATGTGAGCGGCTCGAATCCGATACAAGAACTGCGTTCATGGATCGCCTCCATAGGCGCTGCCAGTCTGACCACTTTGCTCGTCGGTGGAATTTCACTTGCTGTCGTCTTCGGACTGCGAGCCATCGCGCCGAAGGTCCCGGGAGCCCTCGTGCTCGTTGTCGGCGGTCTTTTGGCTTCCTGGCTCTTCGACCTCGGCTCCCACGGGGTAGCTCTTGTCGGCACGGTGCCCAGGGGGCTGCCGAGTGTGGCTCTTCCCAAATGGCAGCAAGTAGGCGACCACGCCAGCACGATCGCTCTCGCTGCGGTGGCGCTGGTGCTCATCGGGTTCTCACAGACGGCCGGGGACTCCAGAACCTTCGCGGCCAAGCATCGGTATCGCATCGATATCAACCAAGAATCAGTGGCCCAAGGAATGTCCAACGTGGGTGCTGGCCTTTTCCAGGGGATGCCTGTCTCGACGAGCCTGTCTGCGAGCTCACTCAACGATCACTCGGGAGCCAGAACGGGTCTCGCCTCGCTCACGTCCGGCGTGATCGTCCTGCTCACACTCCTGGTTTTGGCGCCGCTTTTCTCGAAACTACCCAAACCCGTGCTGGCTGCGTTGATCATCGAAGCCGTGGTGATGGGGATGATGAACGTTCCCGAGATGCGGCGCCTGGCCAGGGTGCAGCGGTTCGACTTCTGGATCGCCGTCGCCGCTATCGCCGGGACCCTCGTGTTCGGTGTGCTCGCAGGAGTGATGATCGGGATCGGGCTCTCACTTCTTTGGCTCATATCGGTAGCCACCCGACCTCCGATGCCGATGTTGGGTCTGGAGGCTGGAACGCAGGTCTTCAGGGAGCTGGAACAGCACCCGGCCGACGAGCAGTTCCCGGGCGTTGTGGTTCTTCGGCTGGACGGGGGCCTCTTCTTCGCCACTTCGGATGCTCTTGAGGACCGGGTCCGCGAGGTCGCACTGTCCACACCCGACATCACCGGAATCGTGCTCGACTGCGAGGGTATCGATTTCATCGATTCGCAGGGGTCGGCCAAGATGGGGGAGATCCTGGAGTTGGCGAAGCAAGCGGGGGTCGAATTGCGCCTCGCCCGGATGAAGCCAGCCGTTCAGGAAGTGTTGCGTCGGGACGGCTTTCTGGAGCTCATCGGTGAAGCCAGGACGCATGGAAACGTGTATCGGGCCGTCGAGGCTCAGATCCTCAGTAGCGAAGGATCGGCGTCGCAACCAGGAGAGCGTCCGAATGTTGAAGGGACCACTCCGTCGTGACTGACGCCTCCGGTCTGCCGGTAGAGGAACCAGACGAGGGAAATTCTCGATTAGCCCTCCTGTTGGCGATGGCCATGTTCGTGCTGGTGATCGACACGTCGCTGATGAACGTGTCGATCTCCGCAGTGATCAAGGACCTGCATACGACAGCAAGCGGCGTTCAATCCGCAATTGCACTCGAGGCGCTCGTCTCTGCGGCCTTCATTCTGACCAATTCCAAGATGGGCGACCTCATTGGACGCAGGCGTGCGTACGTGATCGGTCTGCTGGCCTATGCCGTGGGTGCCGTGGCCATGACGCTCGCCCACAGCCTGAACACCATCATCATCTTTTGGGCCATCATCGGCGGACTGGGTGCCTCCCTGCTGCTTCCCGCGATGCAGTCCCTCATCCACGGCAACTTCACCGGGGACGCCCAGAAACGGGCCTACGCGCTCGTCGGCGCATCAGCGGCCATCGCGGCCGCTGTCGGTCCGCTCCTGGGCGGATTCCTCACGACCTACCTGTCTTGGCGGGTCGGCTTCGGACTCGAGGCCCTCATCATCCTGGTGGTGCTGTCCCAGATTCGTCTGGTCAAAGACGTTCCTTACACAGGACCGCGGAAGATCGACATCGTCGGAGCGCTGCTCTCCGTCGTCGGCATGGGTGGAGTGGTCCTGGGCATCCTGGTTTGGCAGGAGGGCGGCCAGTTCGTCGGCCTGCTCATCGGCATCGGGGCGTTGACTCTTGCGGCCTTCGCCTACTGGTTGGTTCGCAACAAGCGGCTCGGAAGGCCGACTCTCTTGGACCCCGACCTATTCAAGCACTTGAACTTCCGCATTGGCGTCTCGCAACAGATGCTGCAACAGGTCACCCTGGGCGGCGCAATGATCGCCCTGCCCCTCTTCTTGCAGATGACCCTCGAGTACAACGCCATGGAGGCCGGGCTCTCACTTGCTCCGTTGTCCCTGTCCATGTTCGGTATGGCCATGCTCGCCGGCCGAAAGGCAGGTAAGTGGCGGGCGGCGCAGATCGTCATGGCCGGCTTCGCCCTGAGCACCATCGGAATGGCAGCCATCATCCCATTGGTGCCGAGAGTGGACTCCGGTTGGTACCTGGTGATTCCACTGGTGATTGCCGGCTCGGGCCTGGGCATGCTCGTGTCCCAACTCAACAACTTCACCCTCGCTCCTATTGCGGAGGACCGCGTAAGCGAAGCCGCTGGCGTGAACTCGGCGGCAGGTTCCTTCGGGTTGTCCTTTGGGCTGGCAATGGCCGGTGGAATCATGCTCTGGGCCCTGGCCCTGAGCTTCACCCACATGACCGAGGCCAACCCCGTGATACCGCCGGCTCAACAGCAGCACATTTACACTGAGCTCGATCACGATGCAGAGATCATGAGCAATACGCAGCTACAGAAGCAGATCGCCGAAGAGCCAAAGGCAATTCAGGATGAGGTACTTGTCATCAATGCCCGGGCCCGAAACCTCTCCCTGCAGGTCGCCCTGCTCGTACCCGCCATCGCATCACTTCTGGGTCTGGCCAACTCGTTTCGCATGCTTCGCCTCCCGGAGATCCCTCCTGAGGCAGCTATCGAAGGCGTCGGTCTCGGGTAGTGGGGATGACATGGAAAAACTGATCGAGGAATGGTCGGAGGATCTCAGTGATCTCGGAGATTGTCCTCCTACGCTCCTGGCCAGATCCATCCGCTGAATTTCGGGCTCTCCACCAGCTATGGGTGCCTATGACAATCAGCTTCCAGCGGTCGAGATACCTTCTGGCCCCGGTTCGACAAGGCCGATTGCGCTACGGGAGATGCCAGGCGCCCACCGGTTGCAAATAGGGGTCGGTTGCCTCTGTAACTGCCGGGAGTTGAGTGGCAAACTCAAGGACAGAAAGACCCGAGAAAGGGATCCACATGCCAGTCGACACCTTCATTGCCTATTCCGCTGTCTACCCCAACGTCGAGGACGCTCTTGCCGACTATGACGCCGTTCACGCCCTACACAGCGACGTGGGATTGATCGACGCCTACGACGCGGCTGTTGTGGAGCGCAAGCCCGATGGCAAGGTCAAGATCGTGAAGAAGCACGAGACACCAACGCGGGTGGGTGGGGTCGCTGGTGCCGGAGTGGGTCTGGCTACGGGTCTAGTCATTGCCCTGTTCCCCGCCGCCGTCATTGGCGGCGGGCTCCTCCTCGCCACCGGAGGTGGTGGTGCAGTCCTCGGCGCTCTGGCGGGCCACGCCGCTGCCGGTATGAGTCGAAACGACCTCAAGGAACTGGGAGAGGGTCTCGACAGTGGGCAAGCTGGTCTCGTGGTCGTCGCGGTGTCCGACATCGGCTCCAAGATCGAGAAGGCCATGACGAGGGCCGACAAGATTCAGACCAAGGAGCTGAAGGCGGATCAGAAGGCCATAGAGGCCGACGTTAAGGGGGACGGTTAATCGAAATGACTCTGTCGGGATGAAGGCGCCGCATCCGGTGCGTTCAATCTCAACGTATGAATGTCCTTGCAACCGATCTGGTCCGGGGGTACAGATTTGAAAGCTGGTGGGCCAACTACCCGCTGACCGTGCACTGAGCTCGGGGCGGCGCATAGGTTTTCGGACCTACGATCGGACCTCGTGGAAGCGGCAACCCAGGCGGTGGTGTCCTGATGTTGAAGCACGTGCCCGGGGTCCGGATGGTGACCGGTTACCAGCCACGGTGGCTGCCTAAGGACCTCATGGCCGGCCTGGTGTTGACGGCCATTCTCGTGCCCCAGGGAATGGCCTATGCGGAGTTAGCAGGGCTGCCGGCCATCACGGGCCTCTACACCTCGATTCTCTGCCTCGTCGGGTACGCGGCCCTGGGACCATCTCGCATCCTGGTACTGGGACCGGACTCGTCACTCGGCCCGATGATCGCGGCCACAATCCTCCCCCTCGCGGGTGCGAACGGGAGTCCTGCCCGCGCCGTCGCCCTGGCATCGATGCTCGCCATCCTCGTCGGGGTCATGATGATCTTGGCCGGAGTGGCGAGGCTCGGCTTCGTGGCCGACCTGCTCTCCAAGCCGACCCAGATCGGCTACATGACCGGTCTCGCGCTCACGATCCTTGTGGGTCAGCTTCCAAAACTGTTCGGGTTCTCGATTCACTCCGACACACTGATCGGAGACATCACCGGATTCGCGCACGGGGTTCGGTCAGGAGATACGGTGATGGCCGCCATCTTCATCGGGCTGTTCGGGCTTGTGGCGATCCTGGTACTCCAGCGATGGGTGCCAAAAGTCCCCGGGGTGCTCGTGGCGGTGGTCTTGTCCATCGGTGCCGCAGTGGTGTTCGATCTTGCCCGCCACGGGGTCTCCCTCGTGGGCACACTTCCTCAGGGACTGCCTCCGTTCACCATCCCGAGTGTCTCTGTGTCAGATTTTGGACTGCTCGTCGCCGGGGCACTCGGGATCTCGCTCGTGGCATTGACGGATACCATCTCGACAGCATCGGCCTTCGCCGCTCGGAGCGGAGACGAGGTTCGGGCCAACCAGGAGATGATCGGCATCGGCACGTCGAACGTGGCCGCCGGCCTCTTCCAGGGCTTTCCCGTCAGTACCAGTGGCTCGCGGACCGCGGTAGCTGACCAGGCCGGCGCAAAGTCGCAGTTCACCGGTCTGGTCGGTGCTGGCGTGATCGTGCTCATGCTGGTCGTCGTGCCCGGACTGTTCCGTAACCTCCCCCAGCCCACATTGGCGGCGGTGGTGATGGCGGCGGCCTTGTCCCTTGCTGACCTGGCGGGGATGAAGCGGCTATTGAAGGTGAGGCGAACCGAGTTCGCCCTGTCGATCGCCGCCTTCCTCGGAGTCGCCGTACTGGGTGTGCTCCCTGGGATCGCCATCGCAGTTGGGCTTTCCATTCTCAACGTATTCCGTCGATCGTGGTGGCCCTACAGCACGAACCTGGGGCGAGTGGAGGGAGTCCCCGGCTATCACGACGTGCGCTCCTATCCGAATGCCAAGCTGATCGAGGGCCTCGTCGTCTTCCGGTTCGACGCCCCCCTGTTCTTCGCCAACGCTCGGGCCTTTCGCCAGCAGATTCGGGAGCTGGCTTCGGGTGAACCACTACCTCGTTGGATCGTGGTGGCTGCAGAGCCCATCACAGACGTCGATACAACGGCAGCGGACATGCTCGAGGACCTCGATGAGACCCTCAATGGGCAAGGGATCTCCCTGGTCTTCGCCGAGATGAAGGACCCGGTGCGAGCGAAGATCGAGCAATACGAACTGACTCGGACGATCGATCCGACGCACTTCTTTCCGACCATTGATTCCGCCATTACCGCCTTTGGCGGATTATCGCAGATCGAGGTTCAGAGGCCGCAGGACCAGGTGAACGACAGCTGATGGTTGATAGACCTGGTCGCCGCCGCCCGCTGTCGAGCCGATGGCCGCCTCATACCACTGAGGCTCCGTTCCTTTTCGTGCCTGAACTGACGGAAGGGGAATGGTTGCTCAGACCCGATGCCTTCGCTCAGAATGGAGTTGGGATGTGGTGCAGAGGGGCGTTCGATTCTCTATAGTCACCCGAGTCTTGACGCTCTGGAAGCTCGACGTTACGGCGTTCGAGGTGCTCGTACGGAATCCTGTCGAGAAGGTGGGAGATGACATTGAGGCGGGCCCTCTTCTTGTCATCGGAGATCACGACCCACCAAGGCGCCCAGGCGGTATCGGTGGTGGCGAACATTTCATCGCGGGCTCGTGAGTAGTCGAACCACCGTCGATAAGAGAGAAGGTCCATCTCCGATAGCTTCCAGATCTTTCGGGGGTCGTCGATCCGGCTTTGGAGCCGACGAGTCTGCTCGTCGGGGCTGACCTCCAGCCAGTACTTGAGTAGCAGAATGCCCGATTCCACCATGGCCTTCTCGACGCCGGGCGCCAACTCCAGGAAGCGTTTGGTCTCTTCGGGGGTGCAGAAGCCCATAACTCGCTCGACTCCGGCCCGGTTATACCAACTGCGGTCGAAGATCATGACCTCACCTGCCGCTGGGAAGTGCGGCAGATACCGTTGCATGTACATCTGAGACTTCTCGCGATTAGTCGGTGCGGGCAGGGCGACAACTCGAAACACTCTCGGACTCACTCGTTCGGTGATGGCCTTAATGGTCCCTCCTTTTCCGGCCGTGTCGCGACCCTCAAATACGACACATATTTTCGCCCCTGACTCCTTCACCCATTTCTGGACGGCGACCAGCTCTCCGTGCAGTCGTCGGAGCTCGTGCTCATACTCCTTCCGCTTCATCTTGCGCTTGCCGTCGGGAGAAGTGTCGTCTGGTCTTACTGAGCCAACGGTGCGATCTGAGTGGCCCTTGCCCTTCTCCTTCTTGCCCCCTTTCTTTGTCAAGCTGACGCCCTCCGTTTGAATTCCCGGCTGAAACACAAGCTGGTCCGTGCGCTAGGTGATTCTGGGTCCTTGTACACAAGTCTGCCAGGGTGGGGTCGGCGCGAGCTCGGCCGGGCTGCTGCAGACGTCTGCAGCACCTGAGGACGCCCATCTCGAGGGCGAATCCTCGACCGGACTCGCTGCAGACGTCCCCTGGGGAATCTACTGTTCGAGGTGCTCAGTACTCTTGTTCACGTGGCGGACTCGGGATCGAGTGACTCGGTCTCCTCGGGTGCGGGACTGGGATAGATGATCCAGTGAATGAGGGCGGCTACCACGCCGCCGACCGCAGGAGCCACGATGAACAGCCAGACTTGGCTCAGAGCCGTTCCTCCTACCACCAGAGCCGGGCCGAGGCTCCGGGCCGGGTTGACCGACGTGCCGGTGAGCGGGATGCCGATGAGGTGAATGAACGTGAGCGTCAGGCCGATTACCAGACCGGCCGTCATGGCGTTTGCAATGCGGGACGTGACACCAAGAATGACGAACACGAAGATGGCAGTCAGAACGACCTCGACTAGGAAGGCGCCGCTGGCACTGATGTGGACGTCCGATGCCATGCCGTACCCGTCAGCTCCTAGTCCCGTAACCGTCCGGCTGTAAAAGGGTGAGGAACTGAACACTCCCCAGAGCAAAAGGGCACCGAGGATGCCGCCGATGAATTGGGCGACTATGTAGAGTCCACCCTCGAGCGGCTCGATGCGCCGAGTCAAGAGCGCACCGATGGTCACGGCCGGGTTGACGTGACATCCTGAAATCGGACCTAAGACGTAGACCAGAGCCAACAAGACGAGCCCGAAGGCAAGTGCCGTAGCGACGATACCTGCCGACAAGTTATGGGCAAGTGAGAAGCCGGCGAAGTTGAAACCTTTTCCGAACGATAAGGTCGCTACGCCACAGGCGATAAAGACCAGAATCAAGGTGCCGAGCAGTTCTGCGGCCAGTTTTCGTAACATCTGAAGACCTCTTCGTTGGCGATTGAGGGACGAGGGTCGGTGGTAGCCGACAACTCCAAAACTACTTCGGATGACAGGGGAGGTCTTGAGTGAAGTCTGCTCGCCCGGTGAGTGGACGGGGCACTTGCCCGGTACGCCGCCGTACACAGCCATCTAACGCCTCACACCTGGGTGACCAACGCCGCACGCAGCTACCGCGTCTCTTCTGCTGGGGGGTGACCACGTTCAGCGATCCAACGGGACCGCAGGAGATCGACTAACGGTTCCGTTCCCATTGGCCACCCGAGCGTCGATATCTCGAGTGTCGCGTGAGGAGCCATGTCTTCTTGGAAGGTGCTCGCAGGGTCGCCGATTCCGGTCGGCCCTTCGGCGAAGATCTGCAGTCCAGCCAACGCCGGTTTAACCATCTGAGCCAACCCTCGGCTGCGTGACACGGCGTAGAGACGAGAGCGCACTTTCATCCAGAGTCACTTCCCACGCTATCGGTCCGGATTTCCCACATTGTTGTCAGCGCAACTAAATGGCCAAGCCTGCTCAGATGCGGGTGCACCCTGGCCGAATGGCCATTCCCGCCATCCGCCCTGGTAATCGGGAGGCAAACTGCATTGCACCGGTGCTCGTATGTTCGGTCCGGCCATGGCCATGGTCCCGTTTGCTACGCCTCTCAAGTTGCGCAGGCGTGCCTTGGGTTGGGGACAACGTCGGCAATAGCAACTTTGAGTTGCAATCCTTGGGGATGTGATCAATAGTGTCTTGGGCGGCGGATCCCCCAAAGATCGATCACCATGCCCTGGATATGGCGGATCCAGGCGTGGTGTTCGGTTGGTCCGCTGTGACTTTGGCTCAGCTGGCCTTTCGCTTTGGGGGAGTCCAGTCGGGATCAAACTCGAAGAACTGGTGAATGAGACCCTCCAGCGCCACGGCGAAGATTGTCCACTCCTGCGGTTCGCCATCAGGACCCGTGGGTCGGACCACGACCCTTTTCGGCATGTCGTCCAGCCGGTCACGCAGTCCGTACCCTTCGCTGAGCGAGTCCGCGGCGATCACGAAATCAAGGAGCGTGAGCTGCTCCCGCAGTCGAAGTCCGATAAACGTCGCCATCGCCCCGTAGTTCGCTTCGATCCGCGCAGTGAAGCCGTCGAATGCCGAAAGGAGGGCGGCTTCGATCTTCTTGCGACTCACGGTCCGTTCGCCGGTGGCCGTCTGCGCCCATATCCCAATGATTAGGGGCCAGTTGACTGACTCGTGCACCGTCTGCGTATTGAGTTGCCCGGCCAGACGACAAAGATCTCGGAGCGCCTGCTCACGGGAGTCCAGTGTCGTGAGATCGATCGATGCCACGATCGGTATGACCGCGTGCTCGGCCGCATCGATCTCTGCGTCACATTGACCTTGTGCGACCGGCACCAGCAGATCAGTTTGGAAGTCGGACTGGCTGACCCACACGCGGTGGATGACCGAGGCGTTTGTCAGTCGAACTCCGGTGTCTTCGTCGACACGAGCAAACACCCGTTTGAACGTCAGTGCCGCGGCCCCTGAACTCAAGCCCTCTTCCTTCAGCATGGTTCGGCCGGTTTCGAGTATCAGCTCTCTCAGCTCATCTCGGCTGTGCCGGGTTCCCTTCGCCATTACCTCGCCTCCGCATCTGGCGAACATCAAAAAGGATCAGATGGTGGCCCGAACGCCGGATCGGTGCCTCCTAACCATTCAGGGTAATCGGTGTCTCTTCAGCATCCGCCGGAGGTAGGATCCCCAGGTAATAGACCAAGAGGAGCCACAGACGGTGCCGTTGAATCGTTCTGAAGGCTGCCGCTGTCCCTTTGATCAGCGGCGGCTGCCTGTGGGCGCATACTTGAACCATCTCGTCGCTGGGGAGTTGGCTTGCCATGAAGTACAGATATTGGGGATACAGCATCGCCGCCTTCCTGGTTTGGGGACTGATCTTGGTCATCTTCTGGACTCAGGGAAGCGCGACCAACACGCGCGACCTCTTGTTGATCTTCCTCGGATGGGTAATCGCATGGGCTTCGACCACTATCGCCAGAGTCGTTTACCCGCCGCCCAAACGCTGGTTCAACCTGAGGACGCGATCATGGTCGGTGGTAACTGACGAGTCGAGCATCTGAGCTTTTAGCGGGATGCCGAGCAGCCAGATCACCAGCCTCGTGACTGCAATGAGGTAGTCACGGGGGCGCCTGTCCCACCTCGGTGGCAATCTGGACACCTGGATCACCACGCCAACGCTTTACCTGTGTAAGCACCCACTGCTTCCTCATGATCTAGGCCGAGGACGGGACTGGCCATGCTCAGCACTGTCCGGACGCTCTCCGATGGCGGGGCCGATTCCAGAACACTGCCGGCAAGTGGCACACCGTCGTTATCGTGCGATGGCCATCGGGCCGACCTGATCTCGGTCCAGCGGGTCACGGCTCCCAGTTACCGAGCGGTCACCTGACCCCGGTTTGTCATAGGCCGCTAGGGGTATCTCCGCAGGGTGGACGACGAACAAAAGAATCCCTTGGAGTCAGCCGTTACGGAGCCGATCTGGACGTGGGTGGCCGGGCTGCGGCGCGTTCTTCGCTCAACGGACTTTGCTCCTCAATCGGTGGCAGCGTCGGAAGGGGTGTAGACCTGAGGGTGTCGTCGGGTCAGCGGTTGTAGGGGGGATTCCTTAGCTGGCCTGACGAGGGCAGGGGGCTTGGGCGTGCCAATGACCCAATAAGGATTTCTCGACACGACGCGGTCAGCTCAAGTCATCACCCGTAGCGCCTTCGACTCGGACCAGAACGTCCCAGACCCTGGTCAAGGGCCAGCCGCCGAGCTGGCCTGTGACAGGCACACGGTCAATGACGCCGTGACCACCCATGGCGCATCGGTGTCCCGTAGACGGGAAGGTCCACGTAGTGCACCACCGGGCGCTCTTTGACCTGGGCCGGTCCATGGCAAGCCGGACAGTGAACGACGCCCGGTGCCTGCTCGACCATCAGGCCAACGTGGGGACCACGGCGCTCATAACGCAGGACGCGCACGTCCTTCAGACCCACGAGTGCCTGGAGGATCTCAGTAGGGTTGACAAGGACGAATGTGCTTCTTGCTTTTTGGCTCACACCTCAAGCCCGAAGCGCCTTCGCCTAATTCTGGGTGATTTCGGGAACGGCGGCTCCCCGCTGAAATCCGAAGAGCCGGATTGCCTCGCACTAGGGTTCGTGAGGGTTCGCGTGTCCCACGATGATCCGCGACATCACATGAGTGAGTGTGAGTGAGTGTGAGTGAGTGGGCTGCCGACATCACTCGGTTGACCTGGGCTGACTCCGACCTGGTCGGGGCCATTTCCCACGCTGTGGCTCCGGATTTTTCCGCATTGTTGTGTACGCAATTAGATCCGATTCTTCCTGGTCAAGGCTAAGGATGGCGTTTTCGGCACACGCAGGCTCCTGGCGCGCCGTCACCCAAACCCGACCTCACACCGGACGTCCGCTTGCGCCGCTATTGGAACGACCGGTCGGACCATTTTTTTGATATGGTGACAACCTATTTGGCCCCGGCATGCAGGCACCGGCTCGGTGTGGCCGGGGTGGTTTGTACCCGGCGGGCTGCCGTCTCAATGGGGAGGATGGATGAGCACCACGAAATCGCGCCACCCGTGGCTCGCGAGGGGAACCACGCCTGGAGACGGTCAGCCGACGGATTTTCGACGAGGCCGTGGTGTCCGGGTGTTCTGTGCGGTGACCATCGGGGCAGTGTTGATCCTCGCCGGCTGCTCATCCAATTCGGCGACTCCCTCGTCGACCGCCGTCGCAACGGCTGGGTCGAGCGGTGGGAAGGCCCCCATCACGATCGCGTTGGTAACCTCGTTGACCGGGCCGGGAGCGGATCAGTTCGTGCCTGGTCCCGATGCGTTCGACGCACGGATCGCTCTGCAGAACGCCTTCGGTGGCGTCAACGGTCACTTGATCAGGGGAATCGTCGTCGACGACCAGACTGTCCAGCCGACTCTGGCCATCCAGAGCGCGCTCTCGAAGGGCGCGTTCGGAATCGTGGCGGAGAGCCCGCTGTTCTTCAGCGGTGCCAAGATTCCCCAGCAACTGGGCGTCCCGGTCACTGGGGGCTCCGTCGATGGACCTGAGTGGGGTGAGCAGCCGTACACCAACATGTTCGCCGCAGACACCGGCAGTGTCGACCCTACGCAGCCCGCGAGCACCCTGCCAGGCAAGTTCATGAAGCAGCACGGAGGCACGATTCTCGGTACGTACGGCTATCCGATCGGCGGCACGTCGAAGGTCGGTGCGGTAAATGCGTCGAAGTCGTTCGAGCAGGCCGGTGGCACTATCGGGGTGCTCAACACGACCGTTCCCCTTGCCTCAGTCGACTTCACGGGCGATGCGATTGTGGCAAAGCAGAAGGACGTCGATGCCGTGTATCCCGACATGGGTAACCAGTCCAACGACGCACTTGTCACCGCATTCCGGCAGGAAGGTGTCAACCCGAAAGTCACACTTCTTCCGACTGGGTACCAGCAGGACGTGGTGTCGTCGCCTGCGTGGCACAGTCTCCAGGGAGCGTATTTCGCCTCGATGTTCCGGCCGTTCTCCGCGCCCAACGTGGGTACAGAGGACATGGACGCCGCAATGAAGAAATATGCCCACTGGACGAACGGCCAGTTTCCAACATTTGCAGAATACGAGGCGTGGGTCGGGGCAGATTTGATGATCCAGGGCCTGAAGCTGGCTGGAAGTGATCCGACGCGGTCCAACGTCATCAAGGATCTGCGGGCCATCAAGTCCTACAGCGCGAACGGGATCGATCCGGTGTCAATCGACTACTCGACGGTGTTCGGACATTCGGCTTCCCCGGACTGCAGGTGGTTTCTGCGGGCGGAGACTTCCGGATTCAAACTCATCTCCCCGACTCCCGAGTGCGGGACGTGGATGACCGGAAGCTGATCCGCCATCGACCGTGTGGGTGCCAAGAGTCTACTCCTATGGGTGAATACCCAGCAGCCACGGTCTGGCATTCAGCGTCGGCATTCACCTGGAATGTGGGAGGCGAGTCGAGCGCCCGCTAGAGCCGCCTGGCCCACCGGTACGCAGGCGACACGGCCACGAACGTGTCGGCGTCTGGAGATCAGACTCCCTCGATGGGGTCAGACGAGGCAATCCAAAATTCTCTAGGTCTGTGACTGAGAGTCATTCGCTCCACATCACGGGGTCGGCACCTCCCGAGCCTTTAGCTTGATACATCGCGACGTCTGCACGAGCCAGCACCTCCGCAGTGCTCTCTGCATCGATGCAATGCACAATGCCCACCGACGCTGACACCGGAAAACTGAGCGTACCGGCCGAGAACACCCAGTGCATGGCCTCCGCTAGCCGTTCCGCCAGTGCCAACGCTTCCGCAGGGGTCCTGACGTGCCGACAGACCGCCACGAACTCGTCTCCGCCCAAGCGACCCACGATGTCTCCTGGCCTTATCGACCCGTTCAGGCGTTGGGCCGTGTCTACGAGTAGGGCGTCACCTCCTGCGTGGCCCAGGAGATCGTTTTGAGCCTTCATTCGGTCAACATCGACAAAGGCCACAGCGAGGTGTTCCTTGTTGAGCAGCGCACGCTCGAGGAACTCTATGGTGGCTGCCCGATTGAGCACGCCGGTCAGCGGATCAGTGCTTGCCCTCCGCTCCAGGTCCTCCGTAGTTCGCGTTACATCCGTCACATCCTCGATGGACAGCACAATGCCGGCCGGACCTTCGGAGTCCTGAGCCAGACCGCGCATAACGATTCGCAGGATCGGACGAGCTGGCTCGGCCTGATTGACCACCGTGAGGGTTGACTCGTCCGCAGTGCTGATGATCCGTTGAAGTTCCTTTCGAACTGCCTGGGTGTCTTTCTCGTCGAGGCGAGCAGTAGGGATCGCATCCATATGGATACCGGCAGTCAAGCCAAGCAGTATCTGGCACCGCGAGTTTGCATACGCGACTGCGCCGTCAGCCGCGATGTAGGCCACTCCGAGCGAGAGTCCTTCAGCCAGCCGACGCAAAAGCCGCTCTCCCGATCGCACCAGTCGGATCGCGCTCACTTCAGAGTGGCCTTCTCCCACCTCGGCGAGATCGTCCGCCGCTTTACCTATCGCGATCAGCGAACAGCAGACACATCTATCGAAATCGAGCCTGTTCTCGTTCGTCGCTTCGACGTTCATCCAGAAGCCGTCCCTGTGACGGTGTCGGTATCGCAGTACTTGGGTGGACCCTGGTTCCTCCAACATCGCCATCCACTGATTCACGACGTAGTCATGATCCTCGGGGTGGATGTAATCGAGCGACCGGGCTCCAACCATGGCGGGAGGATCCCAGCCGAGGACGTCACGGACCGAGTCGGAGCAGGACAAGATTCCCCCAAAGCCATCTTTTCTCAAGACGGCAGACAACGCTGAGATTTCCGTATCCACATTTTGTGTTATCGGTAGTTGCTGGACTCTCCTGAATGGGAAAGCGATGCCAGGTGGGGCCGCAGCTGTCTGGGCGCAAACCCACAAGGAGGGCGCGGTCGGGCATGTGTAGCCGCGCTCGCGAGAGTTGCTGCCCCGCAACGAATCCTCTTTGAGTCAAGAGGCTGATTTCGGGGACTTTCGAGCGCGTCTGATCCACGTGCCGTCGAGGACTCGGATGCCTAAGGTTTGGTGGGTCCGGGAGTGACTTCGCCGAAGAGCCGGCCGCCAGGGTGCAGAGTCGGTCACGCAGGCCACGAGTCGTTCCCGCTTGTCCTCCCGGGCCCCTACTTTGTGGCGTCGATGTGGAGCTGGCGATAGGCGGCGTTGGCGACGTGGCGCTTGAGCGACCTGATCGCCTCTCGCTTGGTCTTGCCCTCGGCGACCTTCTTCTCGAAGTAGATGCGGCCTTCCGAGTCCGTCTGTCGGATCTGACAGATTGCCACCATATGGATCGCGTGGTTGAGCTGGCGGTTGCCCCGGCGGCTCAGTCGGTGGACGGTCCGACCACCCGACGACAGTTCGATTGGCGCCACGCCGGCATAGGAGGCGAACTGGTCACGACTCTTGAACCGGCGGATGTCACCGGAGTAGCCGATGAGCTCACAGGCCAGAATCGGACCCACGCCGTAGAGGTCGGTCTTGATCCGCTTATGCGATGCCTTCAACTGCCCGTCAAGCCGCTTCACGTCGTCGAGCAGTTCGAGGGCCAGCTCATGGCGGGTGTGCTCAACCGGGGTCACGGGCTCATAGGCACCGAGCAGCGCAACGGCGTCGGAAGCGTTGAGTTCCTTGGCAATTCCCCCTGGCGACAGGTTCAAGAGGGCAGCGTGCAGCCGGGAGACAATGATGTACCGCAGCCTCCCGATCTCATGGTTCCGCTTGGCCAAGAGGCGGAGCATCTCCCCGTGGTCGGCCACCCGCACCGAGCGCAGACCCGGTGACCGCAGGGCGGCTATGGCCACAGACAGGGCATCGTTCGGGTCGTTCTTGTTGGATCGCCCTGTGCCGAGGACCCGGATCCTCGAGGCCAGCGTCGCCGGCACGTCGAGCACGTCTTCGCCAGCGCTGACCAACTGTTGGGACAATAGATAACCCATCCCTCCGGCCGACTCGACCGCCCAAGTCCGTGGTCCAAGCGGCTTGGCCCACGTCAACAGCTTCTCTGTCTGTTGGCAGGTCGACCGCACTCTGACCCTTGTGGAGGTCGATCCCGATGATGACCGTCATCAGCTCCTCTTTCGTGGTCGGTTAGGAACCGCGAGGGCACTCCTGGTTCGGATCTGGTGCACGTTCCTCTTTCGAGCCACCCGCGGCAAGGACCGGACAGGAAGCTCTTCGTTAGAAGGCCAGTCGACCGGAGCCGACGGCTGGCACTTAGAGAGCTACCCCGTCCGGACCTCTAAACGCTACGAACTGGCCGCAGCATCTGCCATGAAGTCTCAACCAGGCACTTATGCCACGCTGGATAGATGTCCCCCGGTCAACGTTGGTATGCAAGGACCATCATCCGTTGCCGTTATGGCGGCACTTATGAAGGGGGGTCCCTGGGCCGCCTTCCCTTGCTACCCAGACAACGTTCCCGAGGATGCTCACGGGGGCGGCCGAACGTGCATGGATTGGTGGGAGCACCCACCCATAGCCACAGGAGTGGGAGATACCCCAAACCAGGCCCTGGACCGTCTTGAAGAGGCTGTGGATGCGTGTACCCACCCCGAAGAGCTCCAATATCGAGTTCCAGGTGGATACATCTGCGGGTACTGCGGGGAGCTTTGGGGAGAGCCAATGACCCCGGCTGATGCAGAGGAATGGCGACGGAGCGCCCAACCGGCGGAGTCCATGACCATCGAAGTCATTGGGCCGGACGCCCGAGAAGTCAGGACCCTTGAAGTGACCTCCTTATACGCATCGTGCCGGTGGGACATTGGAGGTAGCCCTTTCGGACGGTACGACCAAGCGCTTTGGGGAAGGCGAATGGATGCATGTCCGTCTGGCTGGCAGCTGGGAGCCACCGACCGACAGGCCAGCGTCACAAGGCTGATGTCCCCGATCGCCGGGTCGGCGGCGGTTATTGACTGGGCCGCACTCAGACGAAAGGTGTCAGCTTCCAAGAGGCGACGGCGTTGGCCGCCTCTACTCGCTCCTGGCGGCGGTCGACCGGAAGGCGGCTCTCAAGGAACTCGATGACCTTCTTCAACGAATGATTGCCACGAAGGTCAGCGTTGAGAGTGTCCTCATCCACCACCTCAAACAGCGTGATATGAGTGGCCGTTTGATAGGACAACGCCCAGAGACCGTCGTGCTCAACGAGATCGGCCCTAATGGCATCTTCTGGCGGATGGAGTTCGACGTGTCGCATCCAACCACTCCCTGTTCGCCCCGGCTTCGGGGATTGTGGCCTCGACGGTAGCCGCACTTCGCGACCCTCTGGCCGTCGTCCGGGCGCGCCAGCCCCCACCGCTGGGACTGGCGGCTGTCGGGGAGGGGTTGTAGCGGATGGCGTGTTCCGCTCGTCCCCGACGGCGTAGGTCGTACCCATCGGGAGCGAGGCCAATCAGAGAACCCGAGGCCGTCACCAAACGTTCACCTCTGGAATCGAAAGCGACCCCCATGTGGGTTGGATCGCCGGGAATCCGGGTACGGTCGAGTTGCCCCCGCCACGCCTACCCACCCTGCCCCTCGCGGGTTGGGGTGGTGGGGGCTAAATCAGCCGCCCGGAGCTGCTGAGCGTTTCGGCGAGTTCTCCCTCGGCGCTAAAGGCTGGACGCCTGATTGGGTCCTTTGTGATGCCCACCGACCACGACGGTGGACGAAGTCGTCGAGTTCCTGCTCTTGAGGATCGCGCACATCCTCAATCTTCTCGAAGTCTCCCGTGGGAGGTTTCATAGTTCCTTCCCTGCCCCTCGCCGGGCCAGTTGAGCGGAATCCCCCCGATACTGCAGCTGACCCGGCGACACCACAGGTCTACACCTCATTCGATACCTCTCTCGACCGAAGGCGCGGCTCTCGCCGACCAGAGGGGTGGACCCCCACAAACGCCACGGCCTGCCCCACCACACCTACCTACCTACCCTCGCGACGCACGGGCTGACCTGGGTCGGCCAGTCCGAGCGGATGATCAGGCTAGGGCAACTGTCGCCTCCATGACGTTCCTGGTGTCAGCCAGGCGACGGACGAATCCGCCGCCGAAGCGCAGGATTGAAAGGTAAAGCGAACTACAGACACCAGGGAGGTCGCCATGCTTGTGCAGATCATTTCCACGCTCGTCCACATCGTCACCGTCACGCCAGTCCACACGGCACCCATCGCCCCCGTCGCCCCCACGGTCACCACCGTAAGCACCGCGGTCGGCAACACCATCGACAAGGGCTTCGAAGTGCTGACGCTGAAGCCATGGTGAGAGAGCCCCTTATAACGGGACAGACCCCGACCTAAGCCGGGGCCATTGCTTCGAGGCCGAAGTCCCGGAGGTTGGTTCGCACTCTGAGCGTCTCAGGTGCCACATCCCAACCCCAGCCAGAGTCGCCGATGTCACTATGTGAGCCACAACAGTTCGACGTACCGCCGGAGTCCACGACTGCGTTTTGTAGGTGTTGGGCTCAATGAGGATGCCAACGATTCCTGCGACACCGAGCCCCGCACAGACCAGAGCCGGGCCCACCACTCCCTTTCCTTTCACCTGACGAAAGGCGGCGATCAATGCGGCAACTGGCATCGGCCATGGGGCAGAAACCGCTGACCCCCATCCCACGAGAATTCCAGTCGGCACCGAGAGTGGAATGGCTATGCCGAGCGGTTCACCCGGCACCTTGTCCCGCACCGCCACGACGCTGTTATATCCGGTTGCGCACGCGAATCCAAGCGCCGCAGCACCGAGGGCAAAGTCGCATCGCAGAGTTCCGAACCTCTCAGACATGGGTGCCGCCTTCACTGTCGATTCTCGCTTCCATCCAATTCCCAGTACACCGCCAACTACTGTGCGCGAAGTAGCGGTGCCGGTTTAAACCCCGTGGCGACCAACGCTGGCCCGAGAGCGAGGAGGTTGGCCGACACCAAGACGCCAACCGCCAGTGCTCCGACGAGCCAAATGGGCACGACCGAGACGGGAACCGCCCCTAGCTGGCTGGCGAACAGGGTCCAGGTTGCCTTTCCAGCAATAACACCCAGCGGGATACCAATGACAATTCCGACCAAGGCCACCGTGGTGGATTGCCACCCCACTGCCGAAACCACTTGGCCGTTGACAAACCCCAGCACCTTGAGGAGCCCGGTCTCCCTTCGGCGACGCGACACGCTCACCAACAACAAGTGAATGAGCGTGGCTGCCCCGAATAATGCCAAGATCCCGCCGAAAATGAGTGGGAAATTGACGGCCTCGCCGAAGTTGACCAAAGAGGTCGGTGTAATGGGAAGCGTCGCGACCGATTGGTCAGCATCGAGAAGGTGGGAGACTGCCGCCCGCCCTCGCGGCCCAGAAACCATTGTGGTCAGAATGGTGCCGAGGCTGGTTCCTTCAACCGCTCGCCGGCAAACATCTTGAGCATCACCCGGAGGGCAGACGGCTGCTTCGTAGCCATGGATGGTGAATACTGCACCGTCACCGAGTCCCACGAATCCGTCGAGCACGGGGAGGGGGACCCGGGATACAACCCGAAACGGCACAGTACGCCTACCTCCTGATGGCGTGGTCACAGTAACGCTGACCACCGAGCCCACGTGGGCATCCACTTGACGCATCGTGGCTGCTCCCAGCCCGATCTGGCCATCGCCGCTCGGTAAGTGTCCCTCGACGGTAGACAGGAGGAGCGGACCGCGGAGGGCATCCACGGCCACGGCCCCGACGGTCGCCTTGTTGATAGAGACCTGAGTGGCCAGACCGCGGGTTATCCCGTTGATGCGTTTGTCCAGCTCAAGATTTCGGAGCAGCCCAGGGTCTGGCAGTCCGGGTATGACTTCGAAGCTGAGCTGGTAGGCGTCACCGTAAAGCATCGGCGTGGCGGTGAGGTGAGTGAGACTAGACCCGAAGACCAATGACCCACAGAGCGCGGTGACGGCCAACACGGTGCCGAGGAATGCCGTACCGACCGGAACGTTGGCTCCGCCCATCCTTCGTTGGAGGGCGTTCCGAACGCCGATCAAGGTGCTCGGCGGCGCCCCCATGATGGCCAGACGGGCAACCACGGTCGAGGGGCGAACAACCTCGGTGCGGGCGTAGGATCGTGAGACATTTGCTGCCCGCACTACGGGCCAGGTGCCGAGGGCCAAAACAGCGATCGCGGTGACGCCGCCGCCGACGGCCAGGACGAGCGCGTCGAACGAGATGCCAGTTGACGCCTCGGCCATTCGGGCCTCACCCACTGGTGCGAGAGGGGACAGGGCGACGGCCAAGACCACCGCTCCCAAGGCGCCGAGTATTCCCACAACCAGGTTCCGCGCCATGCCCAGCATCACCAACTGTCGACGTTCGAAACCAAGGGCGACCAAGGTCGGGTAATCCTCACTTTCGACGCTTGACTGACGGGCGAGCGCCTGACCGATGATCGCAAGGCCGACCAAAGCAACGAGCAGGGCGAGGACCCACCACCCGACAGCCTGAGGGTGGATCGATCCGTCAACCGACTCGACCAGGCCGTTGTTGTTACTCACACCTTCCACCCCTGCACCGTCAAGCGCATCGGCCTCGGTGTCGAAGCGGGCGAGATCGGCCACACCGTGCCGCAGTCGCACGGCGTATTCGACGCCGGCGACGGAGTGAGGGATTACCGTTCGAGAAAAGGCTGGGGTGGTGTACAACTCGTAGGATGGAGTTGACCCGGAAGGGAAGTCGAATTCCGAGACTGCGATTCCGACCACGTGCATGGCGACCGTCGGACCTAGGGGCTTGGGCGGTGTCCCCGTTACGCTGTTGGCGGCCGATGCCTGTGAAGCGGTATAAAACGGCACGCGGATGACCGTGCCGACGTGCACTCCGTTTTCCTTTTGCAGTGTCAATGACGCCAGCGCCTGGTCGGGCGACGACGGATCGGGAGCGTGGCCAGAGAGCAGCTTCCATAGTGGTTTGCCTCCCGGGTGCTCAACATAGATGGAGAAGTTCGAGTCGTTGATCGGCTGGGAGCAGTCGCACGTCGGTTGACCACTGAAGGGGCTCACCAGCGCCGTGGCCGAGGAGACGGTGGGGAGTTTGTCGAGCTGAGGTAGGGAGCGAGTGGAGTAGACGGTGGCGTCGTAACCGTAGGTTGCGACGAACTGGGGGTAGGCCGAATTGGTGCGCCGGCCGGCCGCCGTGGCGGCCAGAGCGAGCCCTCCTACCAATCCGATGAGGAGAGCGATGGCCAGCCACGATCGCCACCGGGTGCGTGACTCGGCGCGAAAGGCGAATGCAACTGCTTCCAACAGGCCATCCTCTCGTCGCGTCTGTGCTTACGTAATTCTCTCTCCACCCGGGAGGATTGCCAAGGCCTGCCACCCTGCAGAAGCTCGGGGGTGCTAGCACCATCCGGACCTGCCTAGTTTTCCAAGATGTCAGACTTACAGCACCACTGAATCGTGGGAGACCGGCTGCACCGATGGAATCGAGCCTGATCCTCAACGAGCCGTGTCATGAGTCCGACCACCCTGCCCGTGTGGAAATGGCTGGGCGGAGGGGTGCCTCTGATCGCCGGCTAGGGGCGCATTATCGACCGGCATGTGCTCGCAAGTAGCTCACTGCCCATGACCGGCACTTTCGGGCTAGTGGATAGGCGAGCCAAAAGGATAGGTTCTGTCCCGACGAAAGCCAGATGAGTGACCCTCGACACCTCTGTGGGGAGCTTCCGAGAAGGGTGGCGAAGCGGTGACATTGCACGAAGACCCCGATATGGATGCCCAGTTGGCGCGGACCCTAATCGGCACCTACGTCGGCGGAGCGGACCTCGGAGAGGCCATCGCGACCGCTCAGCGGGTCCAGGCGGGTGATTACGGCGGTTGGCATGACGAGTGGGACCGGACGGCCACCGCTGCACAGCAAACGGCCGAGCAAGCTGCCCAGAAGGGCCTCCTGGTTCTGGCTGGGCGCGGATATCTGCGGGCCTCGGAATACAGCCGCCAGTCGTACTTCTTCCTTCGACATGACCTTGCCGACGAACGGGTCTCCAGTGCGTACCGCCAGCAGCGAGACCTCTTTCGCCTCGCCATGTCGTTCCTGCCCTGGTCGGTTGAACCCATCTCGATCGCCTTCGATCCGGTGCCGCTCAACGGCTACGTATTTCGGCCCGACAGCACAGACGATTCTCCCCGACCGACGGTTCTTTTCCCCGGTGGCTTCGATGGGACCTGCGAAGAAATGTTCAAGTACGGGGCGCACGGTGCCATGTCTCTCGGTTGGAATGCCGTGACGTGGGATGGTCCGGGCCAAGGTGGCCAACTGATCGAGCACGGCTTGACCATGCGCCCCGATTTCGAGGCCGTGCTCAGCCCTGTTGTGGACTGGGTTCTCGAACAGCCCTTCGTGTCGGCCGATGCGCTTGCGTTGGTGGGTCGAAGCCTCGGGGGCTACTTGGGGCCCCGCGGTGTGAGCCGAGAGCATCGCGTCCATGCCCTTGTCGCTGACCCAGGCCAGTACGACTTCGTGTCGCGTTTTGTCAGCATGTTCAGCACCGAGGACTGGGAGAAAGTCCTGGCGGCTGACCCCGCCATGGACGAACAACTCGACGGGTTCCTGGCCGAAACGCGCGGACGTGAGTTCTACGGATCACGGATGGCTGCGATGGGTGCCCAGAGCTTTGGTGGCTGGCTCCGGCTGCTCGTCAACTACTCCTTGGACGGTCTGGCCGAGTACATCTCCTGTCCGACTCTCGTGACCGAAGGGGAAGGAGACTTTGCCAGTCAGAGCCGCAAGCTCTTCGACGCCCTCACCTGCGAGAAGGAGTTCCATGGGTTCACGGAGGCGGAAGGTGCCGCGGGGCACTGCGAAGGGATGGGACAGATGGTGTGGCAGGACGTGGTCTTCTCCTGGTTGGCTGGGCGGCTGCAGTAGTAGTAGTAGTAGTGGGCGAGGGGGGACTTGAACCCCCACATCCTTTCGGACACAGGAACCTGAATCCTGCGCGTCTGCCAATTCCGCCACTCGCCCGAGCGACCGCTAGAGGCTACCCGATGGGCCAATCGGCTCGTTCAGGCGCCAGGCGGGGCGTGCGACCGGCCCCAGAGCCTCGGCCGGGCTGGGCGCCCCTGTGCCCGCCAGGGGCGGACCCACCCCCAATTTGGGGGTACTCACCGGTAGGCTGACGCCAGCATGGGACTCCAGAAATTCGAAGGGCGCCTCGAGCGCTTGGTAGACGGCACCCTGTCAAAGGCCTTCCGGGGCGAGCTCCACCCGGTCGAGATCGGTCGCCGTGTCACCAGGGAGATGGATCTTCAGCGTCGCGTGGGCGTCCACGGTCTCATCGCGCCCAACACCTTCACCATCTATCTCTCCACCAACGATTTCGACCGGTTCGAGAGCTTTCTCGAAGCCCTCGTACGGGAGCTCGAGGAGGCCGCCCGCGAGCACGCCCGCACCGAGGACTACATCTTCGTCGGCCCGGTCACCGTCACCATCACCGAGGACACCCGTCAGCGCCGGGGCCGGTTCTCCGTGGTCTCCGCCGTGGAGGAAGGACCCTCGGGCCTCCCCACCGCATCCATCGTGCTGGCCGACGGCGGTCGGGTGGTCCTCGGCCCCGAGCCCATCACCATCGGGCGGCTCCCCGAGAGCGCGGTGATGGTCACCGACCCCAACGCCAGTCGTCGTCATGCCGAAATCCGCCGGGTGGGCACCGACGTCGTGGTGGTGGACCTCAACTCCACCAACGGAACCCGGGTGAACGGCGCCACTATCCGCGAACGGAAGCTGGTCGACGGTGACCAGATCGTCATCGGCACCACCGTTCTCCGGTTCGAGACGTCATGACGGCCGGCGTCTGAAGGAACATGTATCTCCTGGTTGCTGTCTCCCTGCCCGGGCCCACCGACAACACACCCGTCCTCCGTGCCCTCGAGTACGGGGTGATCATCCTGCTCTGGCTGTTCTTCATGTGGGTGGTCCGGGCCGTGTGGGTCGAGGTCCGCCCCCTCAAGCGCCGACGACGTCGTCGTGATGCCAGTGCCGAGCCCGTCGCACTGGGCGAAAAGGGCCGACGGGGCCGGCAGCTCCGGCTCCACGTCATCCGGCCCGAGGACCAGGCCGGCCGGGTCTACGACATCGGTGACGAGGTGACCGTGGGCCGGGCCGCCGGTTGCGGCGTCCCCATCGACTACGACACCTACTCGTCCAACCTGCATGCCCGACTGTTCCGTCTCGACGGCAACCTCTGGGCCGAGGACCTCGGTTCCACCAACGGGACCTGGGTGAACACCGTGCGCATCGGGGAGCGCACCCGTCTCGAGAAGGGCGACCTCCTCCAGGTCGGTGGCACCGTCTTCGAGGTGGGGAAGTGAGATGACCCTCCTCCGCTCGGGTTCCGCCACCGACACCGGCCTGGTGCGGTCCGTCAATCAGGACCTCGCCGTCGAGACCGGCACGCTCTTCGCCGTGGCCGACGGGATGGGCGGGCACGCCGGGGGCGAGGTGGCGGCACGCCTGGCCGTCGACGCTCTGGCCATGGCCTTCGGGAGGCAACCCACCGGGGCGGGTCTGTCCCAGGCCGTCACCGAGGCCAACACCGTGGTCTGGCAGCGCAGTCAGGAAAGCCCGGAACTGCGGGGGATGGGCACCACCCTGACCGCCGTGGGCCTGGTCAACGAGGGCGGCCACGACCTGTTGGCCCTGGTCAACGTGGGCGACTCCCGCTCCTACCGCTTCCACGCCGGAGAGATGACCCAGCTCACGACGGACCACAGCCTGGCCGAGGAGATGGTCCGGTCCGGCGAGCTGAGCTCCGCCGAAGCCGCCGTCCACCCCCACCGTCACATCCTCACCCGGGCCCTCGGCGTGTCCTCCGACGTGGCTGTGGACCTCTGGCGGATCCAACCCGTGCGGGGCGACCGGTTCCTCCTCTGCAGCGATGGCCTGACCAACGAGCTCGACATCGACCAGATCACCGAGGTCCTCTCTTCGGTGAGCGATCCCCGCCAGGCCGCAGAGCTTCTGGTCCAGGCGGCCCGCACCCACGGGGGAAGCGACAACATCACCGTTGTCGTCGTCGACGTCGTGGTGGGCGAGGACGACGACTCGGTTCCGGTGGTGGCCGCGGCCAACGCCGACTTCGCCACTGTTCCGGCCGAGGCCGCCCCGGCGGCGGGCGTACCCGACCTCTATCCACAGGAGACCGAACAGCCCTTGCCCGGTCGGCGCGAACGTCGCAAGGCCAAGCGGCGGGAGCGACGGATCGCCCGTGGGCGGCGGCTCATCACCTACCGCACCCTCTTGTTCATCGTCCTGGTGCTCGCCGTGCTGGCTGGTGCGTTCTACGCCGTCCGCTGGTACGACACCAACTCCTATTTCGTCGGCGTCGACAACAACGAGCTGGTCATCTACCAGGGACGGATCGGCGGCTTCCTCTGGTACCACCCCGTGGCTGTGGACCGAACCGGCGTCACCACCGCCGATGTCCCCGCCACCTACCTCAACGCCCTCATGAGCGGGGTGGAGGAGGACTCGGTGGCCAGTGCCCGTAGCTACGTCACCAATCTGGTGGTCACGAAGAACTGTCAGGCCAATCCCTCGTCCGGCGTCTGCACCGCTTCGCCCAACTCGACGGCCACCGCGGCCCCGTCGACCACGGCGTCCCCGGCTCCGACCACGACCAAGGCGCCCTGATGGAGCGACGGATCAGGCGGCTCGGGATCTTCATGGTGCTCTGCTTCGTGGCCCTGTTCATCCAGCTCAACAACATCCAGATCCTGAAGGCCAACTCGCTGGCCACCAACCCTGCCAACCCGCAGGTCCAGGCGGTCCGGCTCAGCCAGCCACGCGGCGACATCGTGTCCGCCGACGGGGTCTTCCTTGCCACCTCGATTCCGAGCAATATCGGCTCCTACAAGTACCAGCGCGTCTATGACAGCTACACGGCCACGCTCTTCTCCCAGATCGTCGGGTACGACTCGCCCATCTACGGACAGACCGGCATCGAGGCCGAGTACGACTCCTATCTCAAGTCGCACACCCGGCCGGCCAAGTCACTGCGCGACCTGTTGGTCAACCGCACCACCACCGACAACGTGACCCTGACCGTCGGTACCCAGCTCCAGAGCCAGGTGGCGGCAGCGGTGGACGCCACCAACGCCCACGGGCTCGCCCCCGAGGCCGGCGCGGTGGTCATCGACCCGAAGACCGGGGCCATCCTGGCCATGTACGGCAATCCCACCTTCGACCCCTCCGGCCTGGTCAGCCCGAAGGCTGGCGTCGAACAGGCAACCTGGGCCAGCCTCGACCCGACCAACCCGCTGAGCCCCCTCGTGTCCCGGACGTTCCAACGCGGCTTCGCTCCCGGCTCCACCTTCAAGACCGTCACCTCGGCTGCCGTCTACGACCACCAGCCGGCCCTGGCCAAGGTCGACTACCCGGTGGCCGGCTGCATACCCCTGCCCCAGTCCAACAAGCAGCTCTGCAACTATGGACTCGGCGCGGAGAAGTGCGGCGGGACCATCCAGTCGACCCTCCCGGCCTCGTGCAACACGGCGTTCGCCCAGATGGGCATGGCCCTCAACGCCGTGCCCCTGACCACCGAGGCCCAGGCCTTCGGGTTCAACCAGAACATCCCGCTCGACCTGCCCGGCGTCAACGCGTCCTACTTCCCTCCCGACCAGCCCGGCGCGGCCAACAGCCTCTACAACGACGCCCCGTCCCAGGCCTACTCGGCCATCGGCCAGGACAACGTGAACGCCACCGCCCTGCAGATGGGGCTGGTGGCGGCGGCCTTCGCCAACCAGGGCGTGATCATGACCCCCCACCTCATGGCCCAGATCCGCGACTCCCAGGGCAACCTGGTCACCGTCTACCAGCCCAAGCCGTGGTTGACGGCCACCAGCCCGCTCACCTCGGCCGCCGTCACCACCCTCATGCAGGGGGTGGTGACCCACGGCACCGCGTCCGGGGTCGGCTTCCCGGCCAGCTGGGACGTGGCGGCCAAGACCGGGACGGCCGAGACCACCGCTGCCAACGGAGCCGCACTGACCAACGACTGGATGATCGCCTTCGCCCCGGCCAACGACCCCAAGGTGGCGGTGGCCGTGGTCGTGCCCAACCAGCCGGCCGACCAGACCGGCGCCTCGACGTCAGGACCTCCGATGAAGGCCATCCTCGGCGCCGCCCTGGCGGAGACGCCATGATCCCCACCCCGGACATCGGACCGCCCCACCGAGTGAGAAACCTTGAGAACCCCAGAACCGAGAGAGCGCAGGCCTAGGCTTTGACCCACATGGAACCGAACAACACGCCGCGCATCTTCTCCGAGCGGTACGAGCTCAACCACCTGATCGCCCGCGGCGGCATGGCCGAGGTCTATCGCGCCCACGACCGCCTGCTCGACCGTCCGGTGGCCCTCAAGGTGCTCTTCCCCGAGCTCTCCATCGACCGTTCGTTCGTGGAGCGGTTCCGTCGTGAGGCCCAGGCGGCCGCCAACCTCTCCGATCCCAACATCGTGCCCGTCTTCGACTGGGGCGAAGACAACGGCACCTACTTCATCGTGATGGAGTTCATCGACGGACGGCCCCTGTCGGCCATTCTGAAGACCGCCGGCCCCCTGTCGGCCGATCGGACCGCCGACATCGGTGCCCACGTGGCCGCAGCCCTCGGGTACGCCCACAAGCACGGGGTCATCCACCGTGACGTCAAGCCCGGGAACGTCCTCATCACCGACGAGGGACGGGTGAAGGTCACCGACTTCGGCATCGCCCGGGCCATCAACACCGAGGAGAGCCTGACCCAGACCGGCGCGGTGATGGGCACCGCCACGTACTTCTCCCCCGAGCAGGCCGAGGGGATGGGGGTCGACGCCCGCAGTGACATCTACTCCCTCGGGGTGGTGCTCTACGAGATGGCCACCGGCCGGCCGCCCTTCCTCGGGGACACCCCGGTGGCGGTGGCGTCGAAGCACGTACGCGACCATCCCCCCGCACCCCGCGAGCTGAACCCCGCCATCCCCCCGACCTTCGAGGCCATCATCTTGAAGGCCATGGCCAAGGACCCCGCGCACCGGTATGCCACGGCCGAGGACCTCCGGGCCGACCTGCTCCGGTTCAACGAGGGCCGGACGGTGCTGGCCATGGACGACGCCACCAAGCTGCTGGCCGTGGCCGGCGCCACCCAGGTGGTCAGCGCAGTGGGGGGTATGGACACCACCCAGGCCGTGGCCGCCACCACCCCCGACTCCCCCGACGCCGACGACGAGGGCACCAGCAACCGGACGCGCACCTACGCCATCATCCTCGCCGTCCTGTTGGTCCTGTTGGTGGTGGCCGGGTACTTCCTGGCTCGCAACCTCGGCTATCTGGGAGGGAGCTCGTCCTTCAACCTGGAGTCGGTGACCGGCGAGCCGGTGGCCGTGGCCACCTCCAAGCTCACGGCCGACGGCCTGGTGGTGAAGCGGACCAACCAGGTCTCCACCGATGCCGTGGGGACGGTCATCTCCACCGATCCACCCCCGAACTCCCTGGTGAAGAAAGGTGACACGGTGACGCTGACCGTGGCCGCGGCGCAGCAGGTCACCGTGCCCTCGGGGATCACGAACACGTCCCTCACCAACGCCGAGTCCATCCTCACGGGCGCCGGGCTGACCTACAAGGTCAACAACGTGGCCAACAACCAGCCGGCCGGAACGGTGCTCAGCGCCAGTCCGAACTCGGGCGCCATGGCGCCCAAGGGCAGTGCGGTGGTCCTCACCGTCTCCTCGGGTCCCGTCAGCGTGCGGGTGCCGTCGGTGACCGGTCAGACGCAGGCCCAGGCCGGCCAGACCATCGGCACCCTCGGCCTGACCGTCGGGGGGAACCTCACACAACAGCCTTCGACGTACGCGGCCGGCTTGGTCATCGGTACTGTCCCAGCAGCCGGCACACTGGTCAAACCGGGTGCCACGGTGAACCTCGTGGTGTCGACCGGGCCGCCCACGCCGACCACGACCACGACCACCCCGCCCCCGTCGACCACCACCTCCCCGTCGACCACCACGCCCACATCGACGACCGCGACGCCCTAGGACGGAGCGCCGGGGCGGCCCTCAGACCGGGCGGGTCGAGGCCAGAAAGTTGGACAGCAGGCTGGGCCCCTCGAGGGTCAGCAGCGACTCGGGGTGGAACTGGACCCCCTCGACGGCCAGGGTGCGGTGGCGCAGCCCCATGATCACGCCGTCCTCGGTCCTGGCGCTGACCTCCAAGACGTCGGGCACCGAGGTCGGCTCCACCACCAGGGAGTGGTAGCGGGTGGCGATGAAGGGGTCGGGTAGCCCGACGAAGACCCCCTTCCCGTCGTGGTGGATGGCCGAGGTCTTGCCGTGCATGAGGGTGGGGGCCGCCACCACCTGGCCGCCGTAGACCTCGCCGATGGCCTGATGGCCGAGGCACACCCCGAGGATGGGGATCTCACCGCCCAGCGCTTCGATCACCGACCGCGAGATGCCGGCCTCGTCAGGCCGGCCCGGGCCGGGCGAGATGAGGAGGGCATCGGGCGAGGCGGCCCGGATGCCCTCGATGTCGATGGCGTCGTTGCGGTAGACGACGGGGTGGGCGCCCAGCTCACCGAGTTCTTGCACCAGGTTGTAGACGAACGAGTCGTAGTTGTCGATGACCAGTACCCGCGTCCCCATGGTCTAGTGATCGTACCGGCCGGGCCGGCCCATCCGGCCCGTCGACAACCCCGGGTGGCGACTGGCTATCCTTCGCCCATGGCAACCAAGGCCAAACCGGGGCCCGGCAAGGCGCAGAAGAAGGGCCGGTCGGCCGGCGGACGGACCACCGATGCCGGCCGGACCACGACGTCCAGCCGGTACACACCCCCCGTCCCGAAGAACGTCAGGACCAGCCCGCGCTGGATGGGGCCGGCCATCATCGGCTTCTTCCTCCTCGGCGTGGTGATCGTCATCCTCAACTACACCGGTCTGCTGCCGGGCGGGGTCAACAACCTGTGGCTGGTGGCCGCCATCGCCGCCATCTTCGTGGGCCTGATCATGGCCACCCGGTACCACTGACTTCCTCCGGCCGACCGTCCGGTCGGCCGGGCCGGCTCAGCCCAGGCGCTCGATGATGGTGGCGTTGGCCATGCCGCCGCCCTCGCACATGGTGAGGAGTCCGTAGCGTCCCTGGGTCCGCTCGAGTTCGTTCAGCAGGGTGGACATGAGCTTGGCCCCCGAGGCGCCCAACGGGTGGCCGAGGGCGATGGCCCCGCCGTTCACGTTGACCTTGTCGAGGTCGGCTCCGAACTCCTTCTGCCAGGCCAGGACGACCGAGGCGAACGCTTCGTTGATCTCGATGACGTCCATGTCGTCCAGCGTGAGCTTGGCCTTCTCCAGCACCGACTTGGTGGCCGGGATGGGGCCGGTGAGCATGGTGATGGGATCGCTGCCGGCCACGGCGAAGGCGTGGAAGCGGGCCCGTGGGGTCAGCCCCAGGGCGTTGGCCTTCTCCTCGCTCATGATGAGGACCCCGGAGGCCCCGTCGGTGATCTGGGACGAGTTGCCCGCCGTGACCCGGCCGTTCTCCGGCCGGAAGGCCGGCTTGAGGTTGGCCAGGGTCTCGACCGAGGAGTCGGGCCGGATGCCCTCGTCGGCGGTCACCAGTTCGTCGGTGTCGGCCCGGTCGTCGTCCTTCACGGCCACCGGGATCAGCTCGCGCTCGAATCGGCCCTCGGCCGTGGCCTGGGCCGCCCGCTGGTGGGACCGGACCGAGTACTCGTCGAGGGCCTCGCGGCTGATGTCCCACTGCTCGGCGATGAGCTCGGCGCCCTCACCCTGGCCGACCAGACCCCCACGCTCGGCGTAGCGGTTCATCATCCGGGGGCCGAACGGGTACCCGAGGTCGCGCACGACCGAGGATCCCATCGGGGTGCGAGTCATGACCTCGACACCACCGCCGATCACCACGTCGTAGGCCCCGGCGATCACACCCTGGGCCCCGAAGTGCAGGGCCTGCTGGGACGATCCGCACTGCCGGTCGATGGTGGTGGCCGGCACCGACTCGGGGTAGCCGGCCGCCAGCACGGCGTTGCGCCCGACGTTGAGCGACTGCTCCCCGACCTGCATCACGCAGCCCATGATCACGTCGTCCACCAGGGCCGGGTCGAGGTCGTTGCGCTCGACCAGGGCCTTCAGCGGCTCCGACCCCAGGTCGGCGGCGTGCCAGTTGCGCAGCTTCCCGTTGCGCTTGCCCCCCGGGGTCCGGACTGCATCGACGATGACGGCATCGGTCATGATGGCTCTCCTTCTCCGGTCCGGCGGAACAGGCGCCTGCCGGCCATGTGCTCTCGTGACCTGGCCCGATGGTGCGGACCAGAAAACTTGACCGGACGGTCAAGAAAAATCGGTACGCCTCGATGGTACCCGTCCCGGCCGCTCCGTCCAACCACCCGGGCCGAGCGCGACCATCCGGGCCCGAGCGACACAACCTGGGGCTACGGTCGAGGCATGACCGGCCGGATGAGGGACATGGACCGATGGCTGGGCGACGGCGGCATGGAGCTGATCGGCACCGTCGGGGCCTCGTTCGACGGCTACGGGGTGGACGGCGAGGATCTGGGCTGGGTGGTGGGCTCGTTCGTCCCCGCTCCCGTGGCCGCCAATCCCCACGGGGTGGTGCAGGCCGGCGTGCACGGGCTCCTGCTCGACGCCGCCATGAACTTCGCCATCAACGCCGCCCTGGCCGGTGGAGACCGGACCCGGGCCACCTTGGAGATGAAGGTCGAGACCATGCGGCCGGCCCAGGTGGGGGAGGCCTACCGGCTGAGGGGGGACGTGGTCCGTATGGCCCGGCAGGTGGCCTACGCCGAGGCCACGGTGACCGATGGCGACGACCGCATGGTGTCCCGGTCGACGGGGACGTTCCTGCTCAAACGGGACCCTACCCCGGACGACCCCGCTGCCACCTGAGTCGGCCCGACCGAACCGTCGCGACCAGCCCCGTCGGGGCCCGGCCGCCTCCGACCGCTACCGGCAGGCGCCGGTCCTCTCGAACGCGAGCCGTGTCCATGGATGGTGTCGTATCCGCAGCCGGGTGCTGCCGAGTGTGCGGTGGCCGCTCCCGGCTCCCGTTCGCTGTCTGCTTCTGTTGCTCGGAGCTGGTCCGCCAGCTCCGGATGCCGCTGGTCCCGGTGGTGGCCACCTCCACGTACCGACTGGGAGACGAGTTGCACCGCCATCTGCGCGGCTACAAGGACGCCGCCGCGGCCGAGGCCCGGGCCGCCCACGTGGCCGTACTGGCCGACCGGATCGGTCCGTGGCTGGCCGACCAGGGGAGGCTCTGCCCTCAGCTGGGCTCGACCTGGGACGTTCTCACCACCGTGCCGTCGACCCGCCGACCGTCCGGCGACCCGGTCGGGGCGGTGATCGCTGCCGTCGCCGGCTCTGGACCGCCTCCGTGCGCCGCTGTTGGTGCGGGGTCCGGATCCCACCGACCACCTGGTGGCATCGCGCCACGGGTTCGAGCTGACCACGTCGGCCCATCGGGTCCTGCGGCGGGGCGCCCGGGTCCTCGTGGTCGACGACAGCATCGTCACCGGGGCCCGGGCCCAGAGCGCGGCAGCCGCCCTCAGACTTCGCCACGCCCACGTGGCTGGGATCCTGGCCCTGGGCCGGGTGGTCGGTCCGGCTCCGGGGGCCGACGGATAACGAGGGTGTCCACGGCTGATATAGTTGCTTGTTACAAGCAGATTACTTCCGGACCAGGCCAGAAAGGACTCCCGTGGGCGCCAAGGCACCGACCACCACCAGCCCCCGTGGCGGCGACCTTCCCGACTGCTGTGTGTCGGCCGAGCTCGAGCGCTCACTGACCCAGGTGGCCCGCGCCATCCTCCGGCTGGATGTGCCCAAGAGCGAGCTGGCCGAGGGGGAATCGATCGACAAGGCCGGCTACTGGCTGTTGGTCCGGCTGTCGGGCCAGGCCCCGGTGCGTCTCTCCGAGCTGGCCGGCACCGTCGAGCTCGACCTGTCAACCGTCAGTCGCCAGATGCGCGATCTGGTGGCGTGCGGCCTGGTGCTCAAGGTTCCTGACCCGGTCGACGGCCGGGCCTCGCTGTTGAGCCTGTCCGGGCGCGGCTGGGCCGTGCTCGAGGCGGTGTCCGAGGCCAGACGCCAGGCCCTGGCCGAAGTCATCAACGCCTGGTCCGACGAGGAGCGCACCGCGCTGGCCGCCGGTCTCCACCGGTTGGAGGACGGTCTTCACCGCACCCGGGAGCAGCACGCCACCGACCGGCTGTCCGAGGGAGCGGCCGGGTGACCATCGACTCCCGTACCCGCGCCGACGCCACCGGCTCGACCCGGACCCCGTCGGACCTCCGTCGGCCCCCGGACCGGTGGTGGCCCTGACCCACCGGCAGATCCTGGTCGTGTTCAGCGCGCTGATGTTGGGCATGTTCCTCGCCGCCCTCGACCAGACCATCGTGGGGACGGCGCTGCCCACCATCGTGAACAGCCTCCACGGGCTCAACCACATCAGCTGGGTGGTGACGGCCTACCTGTTGACCTCGACCATCTCCACCCCGCTGTACGGCAAGCTGTCCGACCAGTTCGGGCGCAAGGGCCTGTTCCAGTTCGCCATCGTGGTCTTCCTGATCGGCTCCGCGCTCTCCGGTCTCAGCCAGAACATGGTCCAGCTCATCGCCTTCCGGGGCATCCAGGGCCTCGGCGCCGGCGGTCTCATGGCCATGGCCTTCACCATCATCGCCGACGTGGTCTCGCCCCGCGAGCGTGGTCGTTACCAGGGGTACTTCGGGGCCACCTTCGCCCTGTCCTCGGTGGCCGGCCCTCTGCTCGGCGGGGTCTTCACCGACGACCTGAGCTGGCGGTGGATCTTCTACATCAACATCCCCATCGGGATCGTGGCGCTGGTGGTGACCACGCTGGTGCTCAAGCTTCCGTTCCGCCGCCAGGCCCACTCCATCGACTACCTGGGCGCCGTCCTGATGCTGTTCGGTGTGACGGCCGCCCTGCTGGTGACGGTGTGGGGCGGGACCCAGTACCCGTGGGGCTCCCCCGTCATCGTGGGACTGGCCGTCGTGGCCGTGGTCACGCTGATCGTGGCCTTCGTCCTGTGGGAGCGCCGGGCCGCCGAGCCCATCCTGCCGCCCGAGCCTCTACCACATAGGCATCTTCCGGGTCTCCATCTCGGTGTCGTTCCTGCTCTCCATGATCATGTTCGGGGCCATCATCTACCTCCCGCTCTACCTGCAGCTGGTGGACGGGGTGTCGGCCATGGTCTCGGGCCTCTTGATGATCCCGCTGATGATGGGCGTGCTCGGGGCGTCGGTGCTGTCGGGTCAGTTGGTCAGCCGCACCGGGCGGTACAAGGTGTTCCCCGTGGTGGGCTCGGCCCTGGTCGTCGTGGGTATGGCCCTGCTGTCCCAGCTCGGACTGCACACCTCGCACCTGACCATGAGCCTCTACGTGATCGTGCTCGGCGCCGGCATGGGCATGACCATGCAGGTCATGGTGCTGTCGACCCAGAACGCCGTGCCCCCGACCCAGATCGGCACGGCCACCGCCGCGGTGACCTTCTTCCGCTCGCTGGGCGGCGCCTTCGGGACGTCGCTGTTCGGTGCGGTCTTCGTGGCCGGCCTCACCCACTGGATCCCGTGCACTGGTGCCGGGGGCGGCGGCCTCGTCCATCCACGTCAACGGCAGCTTCTCGATGAGCCCGGCCCAGCTCCACGCCTTCCCTCCCGACGTCCAGCACGGGATCCTCGAGTCCTTCGTCCGCTCGCTCCACTCCGTGTTCCTGCTCGGCGTGCCGCTGGCGGTGGTCATGTTCACCCTGGCCCTGTTCCTGAAGGAGGTCCGGCTGCGCACGGCGTCGGGGTTGGAGCGGCCCAGCGAGGACCTGGCCATGGGCGGGGGGATGTCCGGGCCGGGCGACGCCGAGTTCGACGAGGGAGTGATCGGGACCGTCCCGTCCGTGCACTGAGCCGTCCGGGGCGGTGTCCCCGTGGCCGGTGGAACATGACCGTGCCGCCGGGGCCCGGCCTCGGCTAGACCGTGGAGATGCTGCTACGTATCTTCACCGAGCCCCAGCAGGGGGCCTCCTACGACACGTTGTTGGCCGTGGCCCAGACGGCGGAGTCGCTGGGCTTCGACGCCTTCTTCCGGAGCGACCACTACCTGGCCATGGGGTCTTCCGACGGCCTGCCCGGTCCGAGCGACGCCTGGGTCACCCTGGCCGGAATCGCCCGCGAGACGAGCCGGATCCGCCTCGGGACCCTGGTCACCTCGGCCACCTTCCGGCATCCCGGGCCGCTGGCCATCTCGGTGGCCGGCGTCGACGCCATGAGCGGCGGCCGGGTCGAGCTGGGACTCGGCGCCGGCTGGTACGAGGCCGAGCACACCGCCTACGGGATCCCGTTCCCGCCGTTGGGCCAGCGGTTCGACCGGCTGGAGGAGCAGCTGGCCGTGGTGACCGGGCTGTGGGGGACAGCCGGACGGGTCCACCTTCACCTACGAGGGGAAGCACTACCGGATCGCCGACAGCCCGGCCCTGCCCAAGCCCGTCCAGCGGCCCGGCCCGCCCGATCATCGTGGGCGGGCACGGAACCACGCGCACCCCGTGGCTGGCCGCCACCTATGCCGCCGAGTTCAACCTGGCCTTCTCGTCGCTCGACGAGACCCGCTCCCAGTTCGAGCGGGTCCGCTGCCGCCTGTGGGTCGGTCGGGCGCGACCCGGCGTCAGCTGGCCTACTCGGCCGCCCAGGTCGTGTGCTGTGGCCGTACCGCGGCCGAGGTGACGGCCCGGGCCCGGGCCATCGGTCGTGAGGTGGACGAGCTGCGCTCGCAACGGACTCTGCGGCTCCCCCGACGAGGTGGTGGCCAAGCTGGCCACCTATGCCGAGGCCGGGTCCGAGCGCACCTACCTCCAGATCCTCGATCTCTCCGACCTCGAGCACCTCGCCCTCATCGCCGAGGAGGTACTGCCGCACTGCGCATCGATGTGACCGGTGTGACCGCCGGCCCGTCCGGGCTGCTCACGCCGCCGACGTCGATGCCGGGGCGGGTGCTTCCATGGTCCACCGCTCGGCCACCAGGGTCAGGGAGTGGGCCCGGGCCTCGTAGGAGTGGGCCCGCGTCGACAGCATGATCTCGTCGGCACCGGTCCGGCTGCTCGAGCTCTATCAGTCCCCGGTGCACGACGATCGGGATCGCCGACCAGGTGGGAGGAGGTGGCCGCGTCGACGAGGGCCCGCTCCTGCGGCGTGTACCGGTAGGCGTCGGCCTCCTCCGGTGTGGGGATGGGCCCGAACCGACCGGTTCGCAGCTGGAGGATGCTGAGGGCCGAGGGACCCGACAACCACCGGGCCTCCTCGTCGCTCGGGGCGCACAGTGCCGATACCGCCACCATGACGTGCGGCTGCTCCAGGAGGAACGATGGCCGGAACCTGGTGCGGTAGGACTCGAGGGCCTGGTCCAGCTGGTCGGGGGCGAAGTGGTAGGCGAAGGAGAAGGGGAGACCCAACACTCCGGCCAACTGGGCGCTGAAGGTCGAGGACCCGAGCAGCCACATCTCGGGTAGGTAGCCCCGCCCGGGCACCGGCGCCGGATGTGTCGGCGGGCCGTCGCTGTCGGCCAGGTACTCGATGAGCTCCACCACGTCGTGGGGGAAGGTGTCGGCGCCGAGGTCGCCGGCGCGCCGCAGTGCCCGGGCCGTCACCTGGTCGGTGCCGGGGGCGCGACCGAGCCCGAGGTCGATGCGACCGGGGTGGAGGGCCTCGAGGGTGGCGAACTGTTCGGCGACGACCAGGGGTGCATGGTTGGGCAGCATGACCCCGCCGGCGCCGATGCGCAGCGTGGTGGTGGCGTCGGCCAGGTGCCCGATCAGTACCGCCGGCGCCGAGCTGGCCACGGCCGGCATGCCGTGGTGTTCGGCCACCCACATCCGGCGGTAGCCCAGCTGCTCGATGACCGGGGCCAACCGGGTGGTGTCGGCCAGGGCGTCGGCCGGGGTGAAGCCCTTGGCCACCGAGGCCAGGTCGAGCACCGAGAGGGGAACCATGGTCAGTAGAACACCGTCGGGTCCAGGGACCTTCCCGATCCCCGACCACCCGTCGACCGGGCCGTCCGGCCCTCGTCCCCCGGGCCGGGTCCGGCACTAGGGCGTGGTGGCGGTCAGCTCCTCGATCCGGGCCAGGGTCTTGTCCATGTTGGACCTTGGTGGAGCCAGCCACCTTGTCGTTGCGGAGGAACGGTGCGTTGGTGGTCCTCGGAGATGTCCCAGCTCTCGCGCACCCTGGTCCCGCCCTCCACCGGCTCGAGCTCGTACCGCCAGATGCGGCCGCCGATGTACTTGCCCAGGAGGCCCTGGAGCCGGGCCTGCCAGGCGATGCGGCGGTTCTCCTCGAACTCGATGACCGTGTTGACCATCGAGTACTTCATGCCCAGGTGCATCGACATGCCGAAGGTGGCGCCGAGGGAGAGCCGCTCCGGACCGCCGGGCTTGACCTGTCTCACCGCTCCCGAACCGTCGATGTCGGGGTGACGGGAGGCATCGGCGACCAGGTCGAAGATGGCCTCGGGAGGCAGCGGGGATGACCCGCTCGGTGGAGACGACGTTGCCGTCCATTGGTTCTTCTCCTCTCGGCCACTCCGGTGGCCGCTGCCGTGACGGTGCGGTGGTTCGACGGGTGCTGTTCAGAGCCCGGGGCTGGACTGCATGATGCCGCCGTCGGTGAAGATGGTGGTGGCGGTGATGTAGCTGGCGCCGTCCCCGGCCAGGAAGGCCACCACGCTGGCGATCTCTTCGGGCTCGGCCAGACGCCCGATGGGGATGGCGGCGTCGAGCGTGGCCAGCGCGGCCGGGTCGGCCACCGTGGCCTTGTTGATGGGCGTGTCCACCGCGCCCGGTCCCACCCCCACCACCAGGATGCCGTGGGGCGCCAGCTCGACGCCGGCGGTGCGGGTCAGCATCCGCATGCCCCCCTTGGACAGGCAGTAGGCGGTGTTGCCGGGCATGGGCCAGTCCTCGTGGACCGAGGTCATGTTGATGATCCGGCCCCCTTGCCCCTGGGCGATCATCTGCTTGGCCGCCAGCTGGGTGCCGAAGAAGGCGCTCTTCAGGTTGATGTCCAAGACCTTGGCGTACTGCTCCTCGGTGGTGTCGAGGACCGAGGTCCGGGTCTCGATGCCGGCGTTGTTGACCATGATGTCGATCCGCCCGAACCTCGACACGGCCGTGGAGACCAGGGTCTCCAGGTCCTCCACCTTGCTCACGTCGGCCTTGACACCCACGACCTTGTCGCCCAGGCCCCGGACGGCCGCCTCGACCGACAGCTCTTCGTCCTCGTTGGCGATGTAGTCGATGACGATGTCGGCGCCCTCGCCGGCCAGCGACAACACCACCGCTCTGCCGATGCCGGTGTTGCCGCCGGTCACGATGGCCACCTTGCCGTGCAGTGTCATGATCCTCCCGATGGGACAGCCCGTGGGCGTGGCGGACGGCCGTGGTACCGCTGTCCGGAGCCGGTCGTGACCCGGATCCTAACGGCCCACCCCCCGGGGCGTGAATCCGACCGGGACGTTGACAGGCCGGACCGCGACGATGGCATCATCGGGCGGTGACCGCACCGTCCCTGGCCCGTGCCACCGCCTCGTTGGCCGAGAGGGATCCGGTCCTGGCCGGTCTCGTCCGACGGCACGGCACACCGCCGCGCCGGCGGCCGGTCCGGGTCGACCGGCGGTTCGAATCCTTGGCCGAGGCCATCGTCTTCCAGCAACTGGCCGGACGGGCCGCGGCCACCATCCACGGTCGGCTGGTGGTCGCCCTGGGCGGCACGGTCACCCCGGCCGCGGTGCGGGCGGCGTCGGCCGAGCTGTCCTGGCGTCGTGCGGGCTGAGCCGGGCCAAGGCCGCCTCCATCCGGGACCTGGCCGAACAAGGTGGAGTCGGGCCGCATCGATCTGGCCCGGGTCGGCCGGCTGTCGGACGAGGAGGTCGTGGACCACCTGACCCAGGTGCGGGGTATCGGTCCCTGGACGGCCCAGATGTTCCTGCTCGGCACCCTGGGCCGGCTCGATGTCTGGCCCACCGGCGACTACGGGGTCCGGGCCGGCTTCGGCCGGGCCTGGGGCCTCGGGGCCATCCCCACCCCGGCGGAACTGTCCACGTTGGGCGAGCCGTTCCGACCCTTCCGGAGTCTGGTGGCCTGGTACTGCTGGAGGAGCATGGACGACCCGGACTGAGCCGGCCGTCCCGGTCAGCCCGCGGTGTCAGCCCGGCGCCAGCCCCGCTCGAAGGGGAGCCGCCATGCGTGGGGTTGGACCAGGTCGTGGATTGCCGCCGGTCCCCACGACCCGGGCGGATACAGCTCCACCGTCGGGCGGGTTGCTCGAGCAGGGGGGTGGCGAGCTCCCACAATCGCTCGATGTCCTCGGCCGCGGTGAACAGCGTGTGATCGCCGCTCATGGCGTCGTGGATGAGTCGTTCGTAGGCCTCGAGGACGTCGGTCTCGTGCTCCGTCTCGTGCAGGGCGAACTGCAGGCTGAGCTTGTCGAGCTGCATGCCGGGCCCGGGGCGCTTGCCGTAGAAGGAGAGCGAGAGCTTGGACGAGTCGGCCAGGTCGAAGGTCAGGTGGTCGGGTCCGTGGGCACCGATGCCCGAGTCGGACGCGAACATGCTCTTGGGCGGTTCGCGGAAGGCGATGGAGATGATGCGGGCCCCCTGGGCCATGTTCTTGCCGGTGCGCAGGTAGAAGGGGACCCCGGCCCACCGCCAGTTGTCGATCTCGCACGCGGAGGGCGATGAACGTCTCGGTCTGCGAGTCGTCGGCCACCCCGGGGATCGACCGGTATCCCTCGTACTGCCCCCGCACCACCCGCCTCACGTCGATGGGGCACATGGAGCGGAAGACCTTGTTCTTCTCCTCGCTGATGGAGCGGGGCTCGAGGGAGGTGGGCGGTTCCATGGCCATGAAGGCCAGGATCTGGAACAGATGGGTGACCACCATGTCGCGGAAGGCCCCGGTGCCTTCGTAGAAGCTGGCCCGCGAGTCCACCGAGAGGGTCTCGGGCACGTCGATCTGGACGTGATCGATGTGGTTACGGTTCCAGATGGGTTCGAACAGACCGTTGGCGAAGCGGAAGGCCAGGATGTTCTGGGCCGCCTCCTTCCCCAGGAAGTGGTCGATCCGGTACACCTGGTCGGGGAAGAAAACGTCGTGCACGGCGTCGTTGAGCACCTTGGCCGACTCGAGGTCGGTGCCGAACGGCTTCTCCATGATGATCCGGGACCGCTCGACCAGGCCGGCCTGGCCCAGCGTTTTCACCACGGCACGTGCGGCTGACGGTGGGATGCTCAGGTAGTGGAGCCGTCGGGCTTCGCCGCTCAGCTGGGCCTCGGCCCGCCCCACGGCCTCGGCCAGCGACGTCGGCGCCACCACCCTGGGCCACATAGTGCAACCGGGTCCGGAAGGTGGGCCAGTGGTCCTCCACGATGTCGTGGCGGGCGAACTCCCGGCACGCCTTGAGGGCGAAGTCGTGGAACTCGGAGTCGTCCATCTCCTCCAGCGAGGTGCCGACGATCTGGTACTCGGGGAGCAGGCCCGACTGGGACAGCCTCAGCAGACCCGGCAGCAGCTTGCGCCTCGACAGGTCGCCGGTGGCCCCGAACAGCACGATGACATAGGGCCGGAGGGCGTCGGGGTGGGCGAGGACGGGATCGGGGACCGCGGGATCGCTGGTGGTGAAGAGTTCGGTCTCCGCGACGGTGTTCATGCCTGGTCCATGGGGGGAACTGCCCTTCCAATTGCCCACTGTCGAGAGTAGCCATCCCATGTTTCGGTTCCGTGTCGAACATGAGAGTGCTGTGTGAACCGCGTCCGTGACCTGCGGTCGGGCCCCGGATTGTTGCAACTCGGGCCGGACGGTTCCTTTTCCCCGGTCCGAGCGCGAGACTGGCAGCTGGGCGCAGATGCGGCCAGGGCAGGAAGCAGCACAGAGGCGACTCTGGAAGGGGGAAGACCATGCTCGTGTCGAATCTTCTCGACGGCAAGGGAACCAAGGTGTTGACGGTCACCAGGGAGGCCACGGTCGGAGAGGTGGTGGCCGAACTGGCCCACCACCGGGTGGGGGCCCTGGTGGTCTCGCCGGACGGAGAGACCATCGAAGGCATCGTGTCCGAGCGGGACATCGTCAAGCGCCTGAGCGTGCTCCACTCCGACCTGTTGGCCGAGTCGGTGGCATCGATCATGTCCACCGGGGTCCGGGTGTGTGCCCCTGACGACGACGTGGAGTCGATCATGAATCTCATGACCGAGCACCGGTTCCGGCACGTGCCGGTGGTCGAGGGCGGCCGGTTGTGCGGCATCGTGAGTATCGGCGATGTGGTCAAGAGCCGTATCAACGAGCTCGAGAAGGACCGTAACGAGCTGATGGAGTACATCACCGCCCGGTAGGTCCGGCCCACGGGCCCGGGGAGGGCCGGGTCCTTGCCCCCAACGCCTACGCTCGCGACGTGGGCGATCGGACGTGGGCTGCCTCGGTGGGGATCGTCATCGTCGATCACGGGTCGAGACGGGACGAGGCCAACCGCCGGCACGAGGAGTTCGTGGAGGCGTGGCGCCGCCAGCGCGGCCATCCCGTCGTCGAGCCGGCCCACATGGAGCTGGCCGAGCCCAGCATCGGCACGGCCGTCGACGCCTGTGTGGCCGCCGGGGCCATCACCGTGGTGGTCGCTCCGTACTTCCTCTGGCCCGGGAGCCATTGGGACCGGGACCTTCCGGCCCTGGCCGCTGAGGCCTGTCGGCGGCACCCCGGGGTCCGCTACCTGGTGGCGGCCCCGCTCGGGCCTCACCCCCTCCTGGGGGACATCGTCGAGCAGCGCATCGACCACTGCCTGGCCCATGTGGACGGCCGGGCTCCCGAGTGCGAGGTCTGTGCCGGAACCGGCCGCTGCCGGCTGGCGTGAGACGTGCCGGCCGGCCCCGAACTTAGCTGCAGCGGTCGCCCAGCCAGGGCTGGTCGCCGTCGAGGGCGAAGAGGGCGACGGCCACGGTGTCCTGCTCCGCTTTGGTGGCCGAGCTCGGGAGCACGCCGACCAGGTAGGAGAGCCCGGCGGCCTGGGCGGCGAAGTTCCAGGTGGACTGGCTGAACTGGAAGGCCCCGAAGTAGCCGTTGCCGGTGTTGATGCTGTAGTCGCCGCCGGACTCGGCCTGCACCACGCACTGGAGGAACGCGTTGAGGGCAGGATCGGTCACTCCGGCACTGCCGGCCGGTGGGGTTACCGGAGCCGTCGGCGCCGGTGCCGGTGCCCGACGTGGTCGGCACCACCGGCACCACCGATGCCGCCGTGGTGGTCGGCGATCGGGTCGGGGAGGGCTTGGCCGTCGCCTTCTGCGCCGCAGCCACCGCGGCCTCGGCCGCTGCGGTCTGGGATGCGGCCTGGGCCGCCACCGCCGTGGCCAGCTGACCGGTCACCTGGGCCTGGAGCGCCTGGAGGTGGTCGGTGCTGTTGTTGGCCTGATCCAGCACGATGGCCTGGTTGGACTGGTCCGAGCGGTCCCGGTCCTCTTGCTGCCGCAACACCGCCTGGTCGGCCGACAGCGTGGCCTGGGCCGTATGCAGCTGGTCGAGGGCCGTGGTGATGTTGCCCACCGCGATGGAGGAGTACTCGCTGGCCGCCTGGGCCGTCTCCTCGCCGCCACCGAACAGGGCGGCGTCGGGGCTCGAGCTTCCGGACCCGAAGTCCATGTACGAACGGATGGCCTGACGCCGGACCATGGCCGATCTTGGCCCCGATCTGCTGACGGTCCTGGTCGATCTCCACCCCGACCTGGACGATGGCGGACGAGTCGGCCGCCACCCGGGCCGAGATCACCGAGTACTGCTGCTGATAGGCGTCCATCTGCAGCTGCTCTTCGACCAGCTGTTGGGACACGGCGACGGCCTGGGCCTTCAGGTCGGCGACCTGGTCGGCACCGGTGGGTCGGGAAGGAGCGGCCACCGCGAGGGTGGTCGAGGCCACGAGCGTGGAGAGGAGCACAGCCGAGATCCTGCGTCGACGGCGCACTCTGGCGGGGGGGTCCGCCGTCGGTGAGTACCGGGCGCGAAACACAATGGTCTACCAATTTCAGTGGCCCCGGACCATGTGAGACAAGCGGCGCCCGGGGTCCTGGACGGTCCACCGTCCTGGTCGGCCCGGTCGAAAAGCCCTTGTCAACTGCACTTCTTGGTCGGGGCCGGGGGGACCGGCGGGACCGGACCGGACCGCGGTGGGCCGGGGTCTCAGGCCGCCTCGGCGGCTGCCGGCACCGGTACGGACCGATCCCCTCCGGCCCGGCCGTCGACCGTCGTGGCGCCGGCGCCGGCCGGGGAACGGGGTGCCAGCAGCGTGCACAGCAGTCCGGCCAGGGCCGCGGTGGTGGCGGAGTACCACCAGAGGTGGTGGAAGCTGGTGAGTGCGGCGGTGGCCGAGGCCGGTGCGCCGAGGATGACCACCAACAGGGCCACGCCGAAGGCTCCTCCGACCTGGCGGGCCGTCTGGTTGACGGCGCTGCCCACGGCGAAGCGTTCGGGGTGGAGGCTCGACACCGCGGCCGCACTCAGCACCGGAAAGGTCAGGCCGATCCCGAGGCCGGTGATCAGGGTGGCCGGCAGCCAGACGGAGGGGTAGTCGGGCCGGAGCCCGACCTGGGTGGCGTACCAGGTAGGCCGGACACGAAGACCACGAACCCGGCCAGCAGCACCCGGCGGAACCCGAAGCGCGTGGCCATGCGGCCGGCCGGCCCGGACACCGCCGCTACCACCAGTGGCCCGGGTGTGACGGCCAGACCCGCCTTCAGGATCGAGTAGTGCCACACGCTGGTGAGGAACAGGATGTTCCCCAACAGCATGGCGAAGAACCCCATGGCATAGAGAAAGGTGGCGGCGTTGGCCACGCTGAACGAGCGTGACCGGAACAGGGTCAGGTCGAGCACCGGTTCGGGGTGCCGGCTCGACCGACGCAGGAAGGCGGCCCCGACGAGGACCGCTCCGCCGAAGCAGGCCAAGACGGAGGCACTGGTCCAACCCCACGTCGGACCCTCGGAGATGCCGAGTACCAGGGCGGCCAGGGCCGCACTGACCAGCACCACGCCCAGGTAGTCGGGAGTGGGTCGGGTGGCCGAGGGCGACACCTGGCCCAGGACCCGCCGGCCGATGAGCCAGGCCAGGGCACCGATGGGCACGTTCACGAAGAACACCCACCGCCACCCGGCGGCCGAGATGATGAGGGCGCCGAAGGAGGGCCCGGTGGCCACGGCCAGAGCCCCGACCCCGCCCCACAGTGCCACCACCTGTGACCGGCGCTCGTGGGGGAAGGCCCCGAGCAGCAGGCTCAGCGAAGACGGCAGCAGGGCGGCGGCCCCGCACCCCTGGACCAGCCGTCCGAGGACCAGCAGCGGCACCGACGGGGCGAGCCCGCACAGGGCCGAACCGAGGCAGAACACCCCCAGGCCGGTGAAGAACACCCGGCGGCTCCCGAGCCGGTCGGCGGTGCGGCCGGCCGTGACCAGCAGCGAGCCGAACACGATCCCGTACCCGGTGATGACCCAGGCCAGGGTGGCCCGGCTGTCGAGGGGGAACGAGCGCTCGAGGGCCGGGAAGGCCACGTTGACGATGGAGAGGTCGAGGGAGGCCATGAACGCCCCGAGGGCCGTGACCACGAAGATGGTCCGCTGTCGGGAGGTGGTCGTGGCTGCGCTGGCGCCGTCTGGTGTCGATTCCGTCATGAAACTGACTCTAGGACACTGTGTTGCGTCATGCAACTCACTAACTCCCGACGGTCGGTGGAGCCTGTCGGTTCCGCCCCGCCCCCCGCTACGGTGATTGGCGACATGGCCGAGGTGACGTCCACGCGGGACCTGCTGCTCGACGCCGCGGCGCGGCTCTACGCCGAGCGGGGGATCGGCAACGTGTCCATCGCCGAGATCGTCCGCGCCGCCGATCAGCGCAACACCTCGGCCGTCCACTACCACTTCGGGAGCCGCGACGAGGTGCTCCGGGCCCTGTTGGCCCGGCACGTACCGGTCATCGCCGAACGGCGGCACGAGCTGCTCGAACGGGCCCGGGGCCGTCCTGCCGCCGACGCCCGGTCGGCGGCCGAGGCCATCGTCCGACCGGTCACCGAGTTCGCCCAGCGGGGCTGGCGGGAGCGGGCCTACCTCCAGATCGGCTCGGAGATGACCGGCGCCGTGGACCGCACGACCCCGGAGATCCGTGCCCTGCTGGCCCGGACCGAAGGTCACCAGGCGTGGGCCCTGCTGCGTCGGCGGTGCCCCGGTGTGCCGGCCGACCTGTGGCGCGTTCGCCAAGAGATCTGCATCGCCTTCATCGGCCGGGCCGCCGCCGACCGGGCCCGGCGGCTCGACCGGGGGGTGCCCGGCAACGTGCTCACCGACCACCGGTTCGTGGACAACCTCGTCGACATGGTGATGGGGGCGATGACCGCACCCCATCCCGCCAGCTGACAAGCTGTCGCCCATGGGGAGCGAGCACGGGGTCCCGACCACCGAGGACCTCGATGCCATGTACCTCAAGCTCCGGAACTGGGAGCGGTGGGGACCCGACGACCAACGGGGGGCGCTCAATCACCTCACCGATGCCCGCCGTGCTGCCGCCGCCGCCCTCGTGGTTACCGGCGAGTCGGTCAGCCTGTCCCACGACCTGGCCACCGAGCCCCGGCCCGACCACCCCCACCCGGTACAGCACCACATGCTGGCCTCGGGGGACGCCCGCCACGCCAACGGGATCGCCGGGTACGAGGCGGCGCGCGATCACCTGGCCCTCGACGTGCACGGACTGTTCACCACGCACGTGGACGCCCTCTCCCACATGTTCGTCCGCGGGCGAGATGTACGGCGGCCGGCCGGCCAGCGAGGTACGCAGCGACGGGGCCGTCTCGAACACCGTGCTCTCCATGGCGGACGGCGTGATCGGCCGGGGCGTCCTCCTCGACGTGCCCCGGGCCCTCGGCTCCCCCTATCTCGACGCCGGGGAGGTGATCACCGTGGCCGACCTTGAGGCGGCGGAGGACGCACAGCGGGTGCGGGTGGAACCGGGGGACATCCTGCTGGTGGCCTGGGGGCGGGAGGCGCGCCAGGCTGTCACCAGGGGCTTCGACGGCTTCGCCGGACTCCACGCCGAGTGCCTTCCCTGGCTGCAGGAGCGGGAGGTGGCGGTGTTGGGCAGCGACGGTATCTCCGATCCCATGCCGTTCGTGGGCACACCCCAGTGGCCGTTCCCCGTCCACCAGATCGGGATCACCGCCATGGGCCTCCACCTCATCGACAACGCCGCCCTGGCCACCCTGGGCCAGCGGTGCGAGGCCGCCGGTCGATGGGAGTTCCTGTTCACCATGAGCCCATTGCGGATCGCTAGGGGGACCGGATGCCCGGTCAATCCGGTGGCGGTGCTGTGACCTCGCCGTGACCGACCACGATGAGCTGCGGGCGCTGGTCCAGAGGTACGCCCGGGCCGCCGACCGTCGCGACGTCGATGCGCTGGCCGCGCTGTTCGAACCCGGGGCCACCATCGTGGGCTCCGGAGGCAGTCAGACCCTCGACGCTGGCTGGAGACCATGCGCGGCCCCCGGGCCTTCCCCACCAGCATGCACCTGCTCGGCGATCCGCTCATCATGGTCGACGACCGGACCGGCACCGCCAGCCTCGACACCTACGCCGTCGTCTACCAGATCAGCGATCCGGCATCGGGTCATGCCGACCTGACCCTCGGGATCAACTACCTCGACGAGGCGGCCCGGGTCGGGGACCGATGGGTCATCACGCGGCGGGAGTCGCGGACGGTCTGGATGCGCTGAGCGCGCATCGGCGCCCGGTTCAAGCCGGCCTGCTCCGCACCAGGCGGCCGGGGGCGGCCCCGGTGCGCACGCCGTTGCGGATGGTCACCTGGCCGGCCACCACGGTGGCGGCGAAGCCGGTCGACCGCTGTTCCAACCGAAGTCCCCCGGCCGGGAGGTCGTCGACCAGCCGCGGCACCTCGGGGCCCACCGTGGCCGGGTCGAACACGTTCATGTCGGCGGCCATGCCGGCCCGGAGGATCCCCCGGTCCGAGAAGCCCCACGCCAGGGCCGGGGCCAGGGTGATCATCCGGACGGCCTCCTCGAGGGTGAACTCCTGGCGGTCGCGGACCCAGTGGCCCAGCAGGTGGGTATGGATGGACGAGTCGGCGATCTGGCTGAGGTGGGCGCCCGAGTCGGAGAACGTCATGACCGTGCGCGGGTGCCGCATGGCCCGCAACAGGACCTCCTCGTCCTGTGGATACAGGCTCGGCTGGATGAACAACTGCTCGCCGCCGGACTCGACGCAGAGGTCGATCATGGCCTCGGCCGGATGGACGCCGCGCTCGGCGGCCGATGTCGGCCACCGACGGGTTGGGGGGCAGGCCCTGCCGGTAGACCCGGATGCCCTCGAAGTCCGGGGGCCGGGCCTGGGCACCGACGCCCTTCCAGCTGCCGTAGTCGGCCCCGACGGCGGCATCGACGTAGGTGCGCCGACGCTCGGGATCCGACAGCACGGCCAGCTGGGCGTCGAGCGGCCGGGCCCGAAGCTCGTCCCATGCCGGGATGAGGTCGAACGGCAGCCGCGTCCGGAGCGAGAGCAGGACCGAGATGCCCCGACAGTGGGTCTGGGCGATGCATCGGCCGCCCGACGCCGCCGCCTGGTCCAAGAAGTCGAGCAGGTAGCCGGAGCCCCGGGTGGCCACCATGCCGAAGGTCACCGGCACCTGGGTATCGGCGGCCAGCGCCCGCACCCGGTCGAGACCCCGGGTCCGGTCGTCGGGGTCGGGGGCGGACATGCCGGCGTCGGCGGTCTCGAAGATGCCCGTGCCGAGCCGTCCGAGGACACCGACCAGTTCGGCCACCTCGTCCCAGCTGGCGAGCCGCGATGCCACCGGCCGGTTGTCCGACGTCTCGTGGTGCTGGGTCCGTGACGTCGAGAACCCGATGGCCCCGGCCCGGAGCGACTCGGCCAGCTCGTTCTTCATGGGGCGAGGTCGTCGTCGGTGGCCTCCTCTTCGAAGGCCCGCTCACCCATGGCCCAGGTGCGCAGGGCCGAGTGACCGACCTGGGCCGCGAAGTTGATCCCCTTCTCGAGCCGGTCGACGGCGTCGAGGTACTCGGGGAAGGACTCGAAGTTCCACTCGATGCCGGCCGCCAGCGCAGCCGGGTCGATGTCCTCGGCCCGCTCGAGGTTGCGGACCACGAGGGCCCGCTGATCGGGCCGGACCGGGGCCAGGGTGAAGCCGCAGTTGCCCATGACCACCGAGGTCACGCCGTGCCAGCAGGAGCTGGATCCGCTGGCGTCCCAGAACACCTGGGCGTCGAGATGGGTGTGGCCGTCGATGAAGCCCGGTGTGACCACGTGTCCCTCGGCGTCGATCTCCTGGTTGCCCGGCTCGCCGATGGGTCCGACCAAGGCGATGCGGTCGCCCACCACGCCGACGTCGGCCCGGTAGGAACCGAGTCCCGAGCCGTCGACCACCGTCCCGTTCCGGATCACCAGGTCGTAGGGCACTCGGCGTCACTCCTCGTCGGGCGGGTAATGCGCGTATATCAGACGCGATGCCGTCATCCTCGGAGATCCACCGACGCCTGGGCCACCCGGTCATCGACATCGACGGCCACATGGCCGAGCACCTGCCCACGTTGGCCCCCTACCTCGACCGGGAGGGGCTCTCGTTGGAGCATCCGTCCTTCCGCCGGCTGGTACCACCCTACGGGGGCACCGACCGGAGTTGGCACGACCAGACCGGCGAGGAGCGGGCCGCCACCCGGACCCCCCGCGGCCCGTGGTGGAGCGCGCCGGCCGGACGCACCATCGATCTGGCCACCGCCCTCTTCCCCGAGCTCCTCTACCAGCGCCTCGACGACATCGGGATCGACTTCGGGGTGATCTACCCGAGCCTCGGCCTGGTCTTCCTCCATACCGACGACGAGCGGTACCGGGTCGGCGCCTGCCGGGCCCTCAACCGGGCCAACGCCGAGACCTTCGAGCCCCTCTCGGACCGCCTGACCCCGGTGGCGGCCATCCCCATGCACACCCCGGAAGAGGCGGTGGCCGAGTTGGAGTACACCGTGTCGGGCCTCGGGTACAAAGCGGTGGTCTGTGCCGGCTACGTGCAACGGCCCTTCGACGCCCTGGCCGACCACGATCCCGAGCTGTCCCGTCATGCCTTCTGGCTGGACCAGTTCGGGATGGACTCGGCCTACGACTACGACCCGGTGTGGGCCCGGGCCGAAGAACTCGGGGTCTCGATCGCCTTCCACTCGGGGTTCATCGGGATGACCCCCTACCGCTCGCCCACCAGCTACGTGTTCAACCACCTCTCCATGCTGGCCGCGGGCCAGCAGTCGTTGGCCAAGTCGCTGTTCCTCGGGGGCGTGACCCGCCGGTTCCCGGGGATGAACTTCGTCTTCCTGGAGGGCGGGGTGGCCTGGGCCGCCGCCCTCTTCAGCGACATCGTCGGCCACTGGGAGAAGCGCAACCTCGAGGCGTTGCGATCCAACCTCGACCCCGCCCTCATCGACCGCGACCTGATGATCGAGATGATGGGTCGCTACGGGTCCGGGGCGCCCCGGGTCCGCAACGACCCCACCCGACGCCCGGCCCGAGGACGACGACACCCTCGACGAGTGGGCTGCGTGCGGCATCACCGAGGCCGCCGACATCCGATCGCTGTTCGCCGACCACTTCTACTTCGGGTGCGAGGCCGACGATCCGCTCACCTCGATGGCCTTCAACACCTCCGTCAACCCGTTCGGGGCCGAGCTGAAGGCCATGATGGGTTCGGACATCGCCCACTGGGACGTGCCCGATGTGACCGAGGTGCTGGAGGAGGCCTGGGAGATGGTCGAGCGCGGGTGGATCGATGAGGCGGCGTTCGAGAAGTTCGTGTTCACCAACCCGGCCCGCTTCTACACCGACACCAACCCGGCCTTCTTCAAGGGGACCGTGGTGGAGTCGGCCGTCGACGCCCTGCTGGCTGGGAGACTGACGTGCTCGACGTGCTGCTGCGGGGGGGCACCGTGGTCGACGGAACGGGCGCACCCTCGGTCACCGCCGACGTCGGCATCCGTCGAGGTCGCGTCGTGGCCGTGGGGGAGATCGCCGAACCGGCGGAGCGGATCGTCGACGTGGCCGGCCAGGTGGTCTGCCCGGGTTTCATCGACCTCCATACCCACTACGACGCCCAGCTGCTGTGGGACCCGACGGCCAGTCCCTCCGTCCTGCACGGGGTGACCACGGTGTTCGGCGGGAACTGCGGGTTTTCGGTGGCACCGCTGGGCACCGACGACGCCGACTACATCCAGCGGATGATGGCGGTGGTCGAGGGCATCCCACTCGAAGCGCTGGAGGGGGCGGGCCCCTGGGACTGGCACTCGTTCGCCGAGTACCTCGACCGGGTGGACACCGGGCTGTCGGTCAATGCCGGCTTCCTCGTCGGCCATTCGACCGTTCGCCGGGTGGTCATGGGAGAGGACGCCACCCGCCACGAGGCGTCACCCGGGCAGATGGCCGCCATGGCCCGGCTGGTCGGGGAGTCGGTGGCCGGCGGGGCGCTGGGGTTCTCCTCGTCCCTCGGCGAAGGCCACCTCGACGGTGACCATCGCCCCGTGCCGTCCAGCTCGGCCTCGCATGGAGGAGTTCGTGGTGCTGGCCGCCGCGCTACGCGATCACCCCGGGACCACCCTGGAGTTCATCCCGACGGTCGGTCCCATCCCCGAGGAGCGGATGCAGCTCATGGCCGAGATGTCCTTGGCCGCCGATCGGCCGCTCAACTGGAACCTGCTGGGCAGCCTGGCCTCCGAAGAGATCTACGAGCAGCAGTTGGAGGCGTCGGACCTGGCCGAGGCGGTCGGGGCCCATGTGGTGGCCCTGACCCTGCCCGACATGATGCGGATGCGGGCCTCCACCCTGCTGCCCGGCTTGCCCGGTTGGCGTGAGGTCACCCAGCTCGACGTCGGGGGCCGACGGGCGGCCGTGGCCGATCCCGACGACGCGGGCCCGGCTGCGGTCCGGCGCCGAAAAGGCGGCCGGACGGTCCATGGGCGTGCTGTCCGACTTCGCCCTCATGGAGGTGTCCGATCCCGACTCCGGGTGGGTGGGGCGCTCCGTCGGCGAGATCGCCGAGGCGCGGGGCACCGACATCGTCGATGTGCTCATCGACGTGGTCCTCACCGACGGGCTGACCCTGTTCGCCGTGCTGCCGTCACTGACGCCGTCACTGGGCCGGACCGACGAGGGGTGGGCGGCCCGCGTCGCCGTGTGGAAGGACCGCCGGGTCATGCTCGGCGGCTCCGACGCCGGGGCCCACCTCGACCTGATGTGCCATGCCAACTACCCGACCGTCGTACTGGGCGAGGTGGTGCGGGACCGCGGCCTCCTGTCGTTGGAGGAGGCGGTGGAGATGATGACCGACCGCCCGGCGCGCCACTACGGGTTGACCGCCCGGGGCCGGATCGCCGAGGGCTTCCACGCCGACATCGTGGTCTTCGACCCCGCCGAGGTGGGAAGTCAACCGGTGACGCTCCTCCACGATCTGCCCGGGGGAGGCGAGCGTCTTCACGCCGGGTCCCGGGGCGTGTCCCACGTACTCGTGGCCGGTCGGGATGTGGTCACGGACGGCCAGGTGACCGGCGAACGACCGGGACGGGTTCTGCGTTCGGGACGGGACACCGAAACGGTGACCCTGGCCGATATCGTGCGCTGACGCACGCAGAGCAGCCATCGTGCGCTGACGCACGCAGAGCAGAGCCTCAGGCCGTGGCGGCCCCGTCGATGACCAGGGTGGTTCCGGAAATGGTGGCGGCGTCGTCGGAGGCCAGGTAGGCCACCGCTCCTGCCACCTCGTCCGGGTCGATGAGGCGGCCCATGGGTGAGGCGGCCCGGGTGAGCAGGCCCATGTCTGCGTCCTCGGGCAGCTCGAAGTTGCGGAGGAACGGGGTGTCCACCGAAGCCGGGCACACGGCGTTGACCCGTACCCCGGCCCCGGCCAGTTCGATGGCCATGGACTTGGTCAACATGATCACTCCACCCTTGGAGGCGCAGTAGGCGGCGTTGTAGGGCGTGGCCCGCAGGCCGGCGACCGAGCCCATGTTGACGATGGTCCCCTTGGTCTCGAGTAGGGCCGGCAGGGCCCGCTGGGACAGGAGGAAGGTGCCGGTGAGGTTGACCTCGAGCACCCGGCGCCACTCGTCCAGGCTGAAGTCGCCGATCGACCGCGAGATGCCGACACCGGCCACGTTGGCCAGAATGTCGAGTTGACCGTGTCGCTCGAGTACCTCGGCCACGGTGGCCGCACAGGCGCTCGGGTCGCGGACGTCGCACACGATGCCGCCCGCCCACTCGGCGATGTCGCACCCCACCACGGAGGCCCCTTCTGCCTCGAGGCGAACGGCCACGGCCCGCCCGATGCCGCTGGCCGCTCCGGACACCAGCGCCACCTTCCCGTCGAGTCGTCCCATGCTCAAAACGTAGTGGGTGGTCCTGTGCCACACCGTGCTGCCCGGTACTGTGCACGCCATGGGTCCCACAGTGGGGAAGGCGGCGGACGTCGTCTACGTGGCCGCAGGGGCCAGTCGGTCCCCGGCCGGCGGGATCGACTGCAGGCCCGTGGCGCGGTGAAGTCCACCGCCGTTTCGGCCACGGTCACCCGCCTGGCCGCACAAGGTCACTTCATCGGCGGAGCCTGGGCGCCGAGTGACGCGGCCGGTGCCTACCCCCACCGCTACGCCGCCACCGGTGTGGTCCAGGCCGAGGTCGGACTGGCCGGCGTCGGAGACGTCGACGACGCGGTGGCGGCGGCCCGGGAGGCTCAACCGGCCTGGGCCGCACTGTCGCCCACTCGGCGGGCCGGCGTCCTGTTCCGCTTGGCCGACCTGCTCGAGCGGCACGCGCCCGAGGCCGCCGATCTGGCCGCGCTCGACAACGGGACCCCGGTCAGTGTCATGCGACCGGGCCTCTACACGGCGGCCTGGGTCCGGTACTACGCCGGCTGGTGCGACAAGCTCGGCGGGGAGGTGCTGCCCGGCGGCCGGACGCCGACCACGGTGCGACTCGAGCCCTACGGTGTGGTGGCGGTCATCCCGCCATGGAACGGCTCGATGATGGGCATGGGCCAGAAGGCGGCACCGGCCCTGGCCGCCGGCAACGCCGTGGTGGCCAAGCCCCCCGAGCTGGCCCCGTTCGGCGTCCTGCGCTTCGCCGAGCTGGCCGCAGAGGCCGGCATGCCCCCAGGCGTGCTGAACGTGGTGGTCGGTGGGGCCACCACCGGTGCGGCGTTGGCCGGGCATGCCGGTGTGGACAAGATCAGTTTCACCGGGGGCTCGGTCACGGCCCGCGCCCTGATGGCCATGGCGGCGACCCACCTCACCCCCCTGGCCCTGGAGCTCGGGGGCAAGTCCCCGCTGATCGTCTTTCCGGATGCCGATCTGGATCGCGCCGCCATGGTGGCCGCGCAGCTGGGGGCGGCATTGTTGTCGGGCCAGGGGTGCGCGCTCCCCACCCGGCTCTACGTCCACCAGGACGTGTATGACGTGGTGGCGTCGAAGGTGGTGGCCGCGCTGGCCACCGTCACGGTGGGGGACCCGCTGGATCCGGACACCTTTGTCGGCCCGGTGGTCAGTGAGGCGGCCATGGAGCGGATCCTCGGGGTCATCGGGCGGGCGGTATCCGAGGGGGCCACGCTCCTGTCCGGAGGTAGCCGTCTCGGAGGGGAGCTGGCATCGGGCTGGTTCGTGTCCCCCACGGTCTTCGGCGACGTGGACCACCACAGTGAGCTGGCCCGCAACGAGGTGTTCGGCCCGGTCCAGTCCATCCTCCGGTTCTCCTCCGAGGACGAGGCCCTGGCCCTGGCCAACGACAGCCCGTTCGGACTGGCCGCCTACCTCCACACCTCGGACCCCGATCGCATCGACCGCTTCGTGCGGGAGTTGGAGGCCGGGACGGTGACGGTCAACGGGACGGGCCGGATCTCTCCGGCCGCTCCGTTCGGGGGCGTGAAGCAGAGCGGCTTCGGCCGAGAGGGAGGCCGGGCCGGCATCGAGGAGATGGTGCAGACCAAGGCGGTGTTCGTCGGCTAGCGGTGACTCCGTCCCGGGCCGTCCCGGGCCGTGCACCCGGCACCCACGGGTTGCCTCACCGACACTCCTACAGGATGAACAGCATCTCCTGATAGGTGGGGAGCGGCCAGAGGTCGTCGGCGACCAGTGTCTCGAGGAAGTCGGCTGCGGACCGGATGGCGGCCATGGCCGGCAGAAGCCCCTTCTGGGCGTGCTCGGCGTGCTTCTCCACCGACTCCACGTCGCCATGATCGATCTCCGAGCGGAGGGCGGCGATGCCGCTCCGCAGCTCAGCGATCTTGCCCGACACCTCGGTGAGTGTGGTCATGTCGGTCTGGATCCCGGCCTTCTTGAGGCTGGCCACGTTCCCGGCCAACTCGGTCTGGTAGCGCAACGCCGCCGGCAGGATCATGGTGTTGGCCATCTCCAGGGTGAGCTCGGCCTCGACGTCGATGGCCAGGATGTACTGCTCAAGGGCGATCTCGTACCGGCTGTGCATCTCGCGGTGGTTGAAGACCCCGTAGTGGCTGAAGAGATCCATCGACTCCTCGGTGATCAGTTCGGGGAGGGCGTCGAGGGTCGTGCGCAGGTTGGGCAGGCCGCGCTCGGCCGCCTCGGTCTGCCACTCGTCGGCGTACCCGTCGTCGTTGAAGACCACCTTGCCGTGGTTGGTGATGATCTCTTGCAGGACGGTCTGGACGGCGGCGTTGAACTCGGTCCCGCCCGACACCAGAGCCTCGAGCTCGGTGGCGATGTAGTCCAGCGCCTCGGCCAGGATGGTGTTGATGGTCACCATCGGGCCGGCGATCGACTGGAGCGAGCCCGGGGCCCGGAACTCGAAGCGGTTGCCGGTGAAGGCGAACGGGCTGGTCCGGTTGCGATCGCCGGGGTCGGTGGGCAGCACCGGCAGGGTGTCGACACCGATCTCGATGTGGCCCTTCTCCTTGGAGCTGGTGGCCCCGCCCTTGGCGATCTGGTCGAAGACATCGGCCAACTGGTCGCCGAGGAAGATGGAGATGATGGCCGGGGGCGCTTCGTTGGCCCCGAGGCGGTGGTCGTTGGTGGCCGAGGCCACCGAGGCCCGGAGCAGGCCGCCGTACTTGTGGACGGCGCGGATCACCGCACCGCAGAACACCAGGAACTGGGCGTTGTCGTGGGGGGTGTCCCCGGGCAGGAGAAGGTTTCCCTCGGTGGAGTTCCCGAGCGAGAAGTTGACGTGCTTGCCCGAGCCGTTGATGCCGTCGAACGGCTTCTCGTGGAACAGGCACTCCATGCCGTGCTTCTGTGCCACCTTCTTGAGGGTGGTCATCAACAGCTGCTGGTGGTCGGCGGCGACGTTCGACCGCTCGAACATCGGGGCCAGCTCGAACTGGCCCGGCGCCACCTCGTTGTGACGGGTCTTGGCCGGAATGCCCAGCTTGAACAGCTCCCGCTCGCAGTCCATCATGAAGCCCAGCACCCGGTCGGGGATGGCACCGAAGTAATGGTCGTCGAACTCCTGGCCCTTGGGAGGCTTGGCACCGAACAGGGTGCGTCCCGAATTGAGCAGGTCGGGCCGGGTGAGGAAGAAGCTGCGGTCGATGAGGAAGTACTCCTGTTCCGCACCGGCGAACGACACCACGGCGTCGGGGTTCTCGTGACCGAAGAGCTTGAGCACACGCTCGGCCTGTCTGGCCATGGCCTGCTGGGACCGGAGCAGCGGGGTCTTGTTGTCGAGGGCCTCGCCGGTCATGGAGATGAACACGGTGGGGATGCACAACGTGTTGCCGTTCGGGTTCTCGAGGATGTAGGCCGGGCTGGTGGCGTCCCAGCCGGTGTAGCCCCGTGCCTCGAAGGTGTTCCGGAGCCCGCCGTTGGGGAAGCTGGAGGCGTCCGGCTCGCCCTGGGTCAGGGTCTTGCCCTGGAACTCGGCGATGGCGGACCCGTCCCCGCCGGGTTCGAAGAAGCTGTCGTGCTTCTCGGCGGTGAGGTGGGTCAGAGGGTAGAAGACGTGCGCGTAGTGGGTGGCACCCTTCTCCATGGCCCAGTCCTTCATGGCTGCCGCCACCACGTCGGCCACGGACGGGTCGAGCGGCTTGGAGTGGTCGATGGTGGCCAGCAGCGACTTGTAGACCGGCTTGGGCAGTCGCTTCTGCATCACCGCCTTGGTGAAGACGTTCTCGCCGAAGATCTCTCCGGGCTGCTCCTCCGGAGGGAAGATGGAGGCCGGCGCCTGGTAGTTCTTGACGGCGTCGATGGCATCGAGTCGGGCTTTGCTTCCACTCATGGTTTCGCTCCTCGTCGCATCTCGTAGGTCTCGTCAGCCGGCTGGGATGTGGACGTCAGTCGTGGTGGCGCAACCGATCAGTGCCTCGGAACTTAGGAGGGCTTCGTAACGAGAGGATTTCCTGCGGATGAAGGTTGTGCTCCCACCGGGCCGGTCCGTTGCCCGGGGAACCCCTCCTGGCCGGACCGGTCATCGACCGCTAATCTGTCAGCAAACGATGACATCATTTGCTGACATGGTCGGGCGACCGAGGATGACCGAGGATCGGGGAGCCGGGTGGTGACTGGGGAGGAAGCGGTGTCGACGGACTCCCCCCCGGAGTCCACCCGGGCCCTGGTGCCGACCCTCGTTCTGGTCGCGGCCCTGGTGGCCATCGTGAGCAGCCTCGGGGCGCCGCTCATTCCGACCATCGCCCAGCGCCGACCACGTCACCTTGAGCACGGCCCAGTGGTTGCTCACCGCGGCGCTGATGACGGGAGCACTGGCCACCCCGGTGATGGGCCGCCTGGCCGACGGACCGCGACAACGGACCGTGATACTGGTCGCCCTCTCCGTCGTGTTGGTCGGTTGCGTTCTGGCCGCCGTGTCCGACCGGTTCATCGTGGTGGTGGCGGGACGGGCCCTGCAGGGATTCGGGCTCGGTCTCCTGCCCGTGACCATGGCCGTCGCCCGGCGCCATCTGTCCTTCGAGAAGGCCGGTCGGGCCATCGCCACCCTCTCGATCACTGCCGCGGTCGGAGCCGGACTCGGCTACCCGCTGACCGGGCTCATCGCCGAGGTCTTCGACTTCCACGCCGCCTTCTGGTTCGGTGCCCTCACGGTGTCGGGTGCGTTGGTGACGGCGGCCATCGTCCTGCCGGCTCGTTCGGAGGTTCCGACCCGCCGTTTCGACACGGTCGGTGCCGCCACCCTCAGCTTGGCCGTCGTCGGGATCCTGGTCGTCCTGAGCGAGGGTGGGCGATGGGGATGGACATCGGGCATCTCCCTGGCCATCATCGTGGCCAGCGTGGGGGTGTTGGCGGTCTGGATCGGGCGGGAGCTCCGCTACGACGACCCCCTGGTCGATCTGCGCCAGGTGCGCAACCGGTCGGTGCTCACGGCCGACATCTCCGGCTTCCTGATGTGCGTGGCCATGTACCTCTTCATCCCCATCGTGCTCGAGTTCGTGCAGGTCCCGACGGTCGACGGCTTCGGCTTCGGGGCCTCGGTGGTCGTCTCGAGCCTGGTCTTCCTCCCCCTGTCGGTGGGGACCTTTGCCGCCAGCCGGTTCCTCGGGCTGTACGAACGGCACTTGGGGACCAGGTCCATGATCCCCCTAGGGGCCATGATCTTTGCCGTCTCCACCATGTTCTTCGCCCTGGAACACGGCGCGCTGTGGGAGGCCTTCGCCGCCTCCGGCTTCGCCGGCCTTGGGGTGGGCCTCACCTTCGCCGCCATGCCGGGGTTCATCGTCCGGGCCGTGCCCCGCAGCGAGACCGGCAGTGCCACGGGCTTCTATCAGGTGCTGCGCAATATCGGGCTCTCGGTGGGCAGCGCGCTCGGGGCCGCCATCCTCACCTCGTACACCCACCCGGGACACACCTTCCCGACCGTCGGCGGCTTCCGCACCGCCTTGCTGGTGGCGTCGGGCCTATGCCTGGCCACCGCGGTGATCAGCTACGTGTTGCCCGGGCCGGCCGCCAACCGGACCACCGCCCCCGAGGACGCGGGCCGACAGGCCGAGGAGCAGATCATGGAAGAGGAGAACGAACTGGCCGGAGCCGGGCTCATGCTGGCCGAAGAGCAACTGCCCCTGACCGGCGGGGTGCGGCCGGAGTGAGCGCCGCCCATGTCACGCCCACGGTCCGGGCCATTTCCCGGACCGGCCGGGCCCGGGACGCCGGGGCCAGCAAAGAGGCGCTGCTCCGGGCGGCACAGCACCTGTTCGGGCGCAAGGGGTTCGAGCGCACCACGGTGCGGGAGATCGGCGAGCGTTCCGGCGTCGACGCCGCCCTCATCGCCCGCTACTTCGGCAGCAAAGCGGACCTCTATATCGCCGCCGTGGCCGCCGAGCGGATGGACGACTCCGGGCCGCTCTCCTACGAGGGGATCGAGGAGATGGCTGACACCGTGGTCTCCCGCACCGACCGGCACGGCCCCGGGCCCATCCTGCAGGCGCTGGTTCGTTCCGACACCGCCGACGAGATCCGGGCCGCGGCCCAGGCCCGGGTGGAGCGGAGGCTGGTGGACCCCCTGGTGGCCGGCATGACCGCGTCCGACGTCGATCGTCCCCGGCTCCGGGCCGAGTTGGCTGTGTCGGCGCTTCTCGGTGTGACCCTCGGCCGTTCGCTCGGATGGTTCGAGGAGTTGGGTGCGGTGCCGCGGGGCGAGCTGGTGTCACTGGTCGTCGACGCCCTCGACGCGGTGGTGGGCCGGCCCGAACCGGTCGACGACGAATGACCGCACGCGAGGACGCACTGTGGCACCAGGTGGGCGACCTCCTGGCCGACCGTCCGTCGTGGAACATCGAGATGTCCTCATCGCCGGGCGCCCCCGAGGTCTGGGCCTTCGCCCCCGGCGGCGAAACCGCGCTGTCGGTCGGGGTCGACCGTGACCGGATCGTGGGTTTCGTGTTCAACCTCGACCAGGAGGTCACCTTCGAGGACATCGACACCCTGGCCACGTGGCTCGACGCCACGGAGGGCCTTATCCTCGAGCGGTCCTCGATGAGGGCCGACGTGTTCAGCCGTCGGCTCTGGGACCGGATCGACGGGTGGCGTCATCGGGGCCGGTGACCGGAGTGACCGGCGCGTCCGGCGGCGCCGGTGGCGACTCCAGCAGGGATGCGAACCGCCGGGCGAACAGGTAGGCGTCACCGGGCCATCGGGCGGAGAGGTAGGTGCCGTCCTGCACCACGAAGGCCGGCCGGTCATCGACGGCGGACCCGCGTCGCAGGGTCGGGGGCCCGCGCCGGAACTGGGCCGGGTCGTCGAGTACCCGCCGCACCTCGTCCTCCACGTAGGTCGGGTAGGTGCGGTAGTACCGACCGAGACGCCAGGCCGTGGCCAGGTAGGCGCTCTTCTCCATGTACTTGGGCAGACAGGTGGTCCGCCGACCGGCGATCACGCTCCGCCCGGTCCGGTGGTCGAGGGTGCGGGCCAACACCACCACACCGTGGCAGATGGCGCCCACCGGCCGGCCGAGGGTCCAGAACTCCGCCACGCGGTCCTGCAGCTCGGCCGAGCCCAGGTACTGGCGCATGCCGGGGGCATGGCCACCGGGCAGCACGAGCCCGTCGAAGTCCGCCATGTCGAGGGATCGCCAGCTGACCGGCTCGAGGAACTCGGCCGCCGACGTGAGCCGGCGGTAGAAGTCGACAGGCTCGGCCTCGGCTCCGAGTCGGCCGAAGACCACCCCGGTGAGGAGGCGCGGATCACAGGCCGGTGCCCGCCCGCCGTCCTCGGTGGCGAAGGTGACGGTGTGGCCCGAGTCGCCGAGCAGGCGCCAGGGCACGGCCACCTCGGTCGTGTCGAAATCCCGATCCGGCAGCGGCATCAACACCCGCACGACCGATCACCTCACCCGGCCCGGTCGCGGGAGGACCGGTCGGGGCGACAGTACCGCTCGCTCGGGCAGGGCACAACGAGCGGCCGGAAGCGGCGGACCGGGCCGGTTCGGCCAATCGGTACAATCGACCCGAGGCGGAAGCAAGGAGGGTTCGTGGCCGTAACCGGGCTGGCCAATCTCGCGGTGAAGGTGAAGGACCTCGACCAGGCCTGCCGGTACTACCAGGCGGCCGGGGGCGAGGTTCGGGACCGGATGCACTGGGGCAACGGCGAACGCGCCGACGTGTACCTGGGCCCGGTCATGATCACCCTGTTCACCCGGGCCATCTACGAGGACGACGTGACGCTGCCCGGCCGAGGGGTTCCTGCATCCGGCCCTGTTCACCGACGACCTCGACGCCGAGCTGGACGGCCATGACGTGGTGTGGGGGCCGTCCGTCGTGGAGGGTGCGTTCGGGAAGCGACGCATAGCGTTCGTCGACGCCCCCGGTGGGATCCGGCTCGAGTTCATGGAACAGCTCGAACCTCCGCCCGGCGACGCCGCAGGCGGGACCTAGGTCAGCCCCGTGGTCTACCTGCTTGCCCTGCTCGCCGCGCTTGTCCAACGCCCTGACCAGCCTGCTCCAGCGCATGGGGGTCGAGGACGCACCCGAGGACTCCACCCTCAAGCTGAGCCTGCTGACACACGCCATCAAGCGGGGGGTATGGCTGCTCGGCTTCGCCTTCATGGTGGCGTCCTTCCTGATGCAGGCCGTGGCCCTCCATCTGGGCGACCTGAGCGTGGTCCAACCCATACTCACCACCGAGCTCTTGTTCCTCGTGCTGCTGCTGGCCACCTGGTTCCGGTTCGGGATCGGGCTGCGGGAGTGGCTCGGCGTGCGTGGCCGCCGCCGGCGGTCTGGCCGGCTTCTTGATCTTCGCCCAACCGGGTGGAGGCAATCTCCACCCTTCGAACCTCGGCTGGTTGGTGGCCGGCTCCATCTGCGGCGGGGCGATCGTGGTGGCCGTGGCGCTGGCGCTGCGCGGCCCCCGCTGGTGGCGGGCCGCCATGTTCGGCGCGGCCGGGGCCGTCGGCTTCGCCTTCACCGCCGCCCTCATCAAGCGGGTCGGCGACTTCGTGGTCGGCGACTGGACCCAGATGTTCACCCACTGGCAGACCTACGCCCTGGCCGTGGCCGGGCGTGGGCTCGGTGTTCCTGGCCCAGAACGCCTTCCACGCCGGGCCCATCGCCGCCTCCCAGACGGCTCTGGTCCTGGTCGACCCGCTGGCCAGTATGGCCATCGGGATCGGGCTGTTCGGGGACAACCTGCGCACCGCGGGCGTCTACGGTCCCCTCGAGGCCCTGTCCCTGCTCGTCATGTTCGCCGGGGCCGCCTTCGTGGCCCAGTCCCCTCTGGTCTCCGGCATGAAGGGCGACGACCAGCAGTACACCGAGATGCTCTCCCTGCGTTCGCGTTCCCGGCGGTTGGCCGAGGCGGTACAGGACCAGCTGCCTCCTGACGTCTTCGACCATCTGCCTCCCGACGTCATCCAGCACCTGCCCACGGAGTGACCGGGTCGGCATCGGCCGCCCGGGTCTCACTCGACCAGGAAACCCCCGGACTGGTGGGCCCACAGCCGCCCGTAGAGGCCGGGTCCTCCGTGGTCCAGCAGCTGACGGTGGGTACCCTCCTGCACGATGGCGCCCCGGTCGAAGACGACGATGCGGTCCATGTGGGCGATGGTGGACAGCCGGTGGGCGATGACCAGCGCCGTCGAGTCCTCCATCAGCCGCCACAGCGCCTCTTGGACGAGGTGCTCGGACTCGGAGTCGAGCGCCGAGGTGGCCTCGTCCAGCACCAGGATGGGGGCGCCCTTGGCCATGGCCTGGGCGATGGCCACCCGCTGACGCTGGCCTCCCGACAGCTTGAGGCCCCGCTCGCCCACCACGGTGTCGTACCCGTCCGGGAGGGCGTAGACGAACTCCTCGACATGGGCGGCACGGCCCACGGCGTGCACGACGTCGTAGTCGACCGCTCGTCCGTGGTCCCCCGGGGGCGTCGTGCGCCTGGGCCAGGCCGTAGCAGATGTTCTCGGCGATGGTCCGGTGCAGGAGCTGGGGATCCTGGGGCACGTAGCTGATCTGACGGCGCAGTGACGCCAGGGTCACGCCCCGGATGTCCTGGCCGTCGACGAGGATCTGGCCGTGCTCCACGTCCATGAAGCGCAACAGCAGCTTGGACAGGGTGGACTTCCCGGACCCGGACGGCCCGACCAGCGCCACGTGCTCGCCCGGCTCCACCGAGATGGTCAGATCGTCGAAGAGCCGGGTTCCGGCTCCGTAGCCGAACCCGATGTGGCGGAAGTCGACGCGGGCGCGGTCGACCCGGAGGCGCTCGGCCCCGGGCGAGTCGGCGATCTCCACCTCCTCGGCCGGCGATGGCGGTGAACTTGGCCGCCCGCCCGAGGGAGCGGGCGAAGGACCGGAGGTGCTCGAAGGACTGCTGGAGGCTGAGGGCCACCTGGGCCGAGTAGTAGAGGATGAGGTAGAGCGCGGCGGCCGAGGCCCAGTGGTGCACGGCCATGGTGGTCCCGGCCGCCAGGGCCAGGAGGGTGCCGATCACGATGGAGGACTCCAGCTCCAACTGGGTGCGCATGAAGATGGACCGGGCCCGCAGGTCGGCGCCCACCGAGCGCTGCATCATCGACGGCCACCCGGTCGCGCTCTTCGGGCTCGGCCGCCGCCGTGCGCACGGCCAGCAGGTTGGACACGGTGTCGGCCACCACGCCGGTCGCTCTCGAGTGGTGGTCCTCGAACTCCTGGGACGCCGCCCGCACCAGGCGCAGGCGCCGGAGGATCACGTAGACGAAGCCGCCCACCATCACCAGCAGGGCCAGCGGCCGCCGGCCAGGCGAACACGGCCAGCACGCCGATGGCGGAGAGGACGACCACGGCCACGGGCAGCAGCCCCCACGAGGCCACGTCCACCATCTCGACGAAGGCCCACGAGAAGTTGGTCAGCGACGAGATGACCTCGCCGGCCGGGTGGTCCATGTGCCAGCGGTAGCTGAGCTTCAAGAGATGCTCGTACCCGTTGTTCAGCCCGTTGGCGAAGGAGCGGACGCACGCTCCCCACTCCAGCCAGCCGGCCACCCGCCAGCCGGCCATGGCCACCAGTCCGGCCACGCCCGTAGGCCACCAGCAGGGGCCCGAAGGTGTGGAGCTCGCCGGCCGTGCCGTGGGCCGGGAGCGACGCCACCCGCCCCAGGATGGACGCGAAGATCAGCGGGCAGACGACGTCGGCCACCACGACGGCCAGGACCATGACCACCCAGGAGGTGACGAGCTGGCGTTTGTGACCTTCGACCTGGCGCCAGCAGAACGCCACGGTGTCCTGGGCCGACGCGGAGGGGAATTCGGAGAGTTCAGCCATGGTGGCTTCCTTGCGAGATGAGGGGTGTCCCGGGGAACCGGGAGGTGGGGCCCGGCACCCGGCCGTCAGGACGGGGTCAGGGCTGGAGAACCGCTGGGACGGGCACCGGTGGTGCCCGTCGGATCAGCGGGAGAGGCCGGAGGCCCGGACCCGGGCGGCCATGCCGGCCGGGTCGTTCGGCGGAGCGGGGAGCACGGTTGTCACGGCTCCGACGTCTCCATGCCGGTGCGGGGCGCGGCGACGGACGACCCGGAGGTGATACTCACTCCTGATTCAGTCGATGCCATCGTCGCTCCGTTCGTGCGGTGTCGCCCACGCCGCCGGCGGCGGTGGGAACACCGAAATGCTATCGCTCCTGTCGGCGCCGTGTGGCACGTCCCCCTACCCGGCCACCGTGCCCTGGGACCGCCGCACTATCTTGACCAGCTGGGCAGGAGCGGATCGGCAACGAGCTCGACAGACCGAGCGGAGATGGAACACCGACGCGCGCCGGCGTGGGGCCGGGTAGCCGGGCGACCGGCCGGAGGTCGTCCTGCGGCGCTTCCCAATCTGAGGGGACGGACATGGAACTGAGGGGACGGACATGGACCTGGGACTCGAAGGAGCGCATGCCGCGGTGACGGGCGGGTCGAAGGGGATGGGCCGGGCCATCGCCGAGCGCCTGGCCGCCGAGGGGGCGAGCGTGGCCGTCCTGGCCCGGGGGCGCCAGGCGTTGGAGGACACCGTCGGCGCTCTGCAGGCTCTCGGTAGCGACGACTCGCTCGGGATCACGGTCGACGCCACCGACCGGGCCCAGGTCGACGAGGCCTTCGACCAGCTGAGCCGGCGCTGGGGCTCGCTCAACGTGCTGGTGAACACCCTCGGCCCCGGTGCCGGCCGATTCGAGCAGCTGGACGACGGTGCCTGGGACGGCGCATTCGATCTGGGGGTGATGGCGGCGGTCCGGTGCGTCCGTGCCGCGCTCCCCCTCCTCCGCCGAGCCGAATGGGCCCGGATCGTCAACGTGTCGGCCCACTCGACCCAGCGGCAGAGCCCCATGCTGGTGGCCTACACGGCGTCCAAGGCCGCGCTCACCAGCGTGTCCAAGAACCTGTCCAAGTCACTGGCCCCCGAGGGGATCCTCGTGAACACCGTCAGCCCGGGTTCCATCGTCACGGCCAGCTTCAGCGAGGGACTTCGCGACGTCTTCGAGCAGGAAGGCCTCGACGCCACGGACCCCTACGACGTCATGCGGTGGATCGACGACCACTTCCACCAGCCCGCCGACCTGGGCCGGGCCGGCTGGCCCGAGGAGGTGGCCTCGACTCACCGCCTACCTCGCCTCGCGGACCAACGGGTACGTCACCGGTGCCGACGTCAACGTGGACGGTGGTTCGGACTTCGTCTGACGCCCGAAGTCGATGCCCCTCTTCGCTCAGGGGGCCGACAGCCCGACGGAGACGGCCTCTCCGGTCCAGCGGTTGTTGAGATACGGCTCGGGGTCGTGCACCCGGTGACCGTTGTCGACCCGGTACTCGACGACGTCGCCCCCGAACCGGCCGCACGGTGACGTGCGGGCGGCCGGGTCATCGGGGTCGACGATGTTGGTCCAGCGCAGGACGGCCGACCCGGCCACGGGCTCACGTCGTGGTCGGGACAGGGGTCGAGCCGCGATCGGATGAGATCGCCGGCCAGCGGGCATCCCATGGTGATGAAGTCGGTCACCGGCCATTCGGGGTGGGCGCAGAGCGCCTCGTAGGAGACGAGGGTGCCCAGTGAGTGGGCCATCACGATCCGGGTGTCGGGGAGGATGGCGGCCTCGACCCGGGCCCGGCTGGCGCTGCGGAGGGAAGGTTGCTGGAGGTAGGCCGCGGCCTGGGCCAGCAGGCGGTCGAAGTGGTTCTCGGCCAGCATCTTGGTCAGCTCGTCCAGATCGACGTGGGGGTCGAGCCGCTTGACCAGTTCTTCGACGGTGGCCACGGCCGCCGCCTTGTCGACGGCCGGTTCGTAGCCCTCCTCGGGATCCTCGCGGAACAGGTCGCCGTAGAAGGCCACCGCCACGTCGCGCTCCTCGATCTCCACCCCGTGCCAGGCCAGCCCGTCGGCCAGGGCCGGGAACCATCGGGCCTTGATGGACGACGGCCCCCACAGGTCGTTTCCCGCCCCGTGCACCATCACGATCCGGCGTCATTGCTGCACTCTTCCACACCGGCGTGCGACCGGACAGGCGCCGCCCGACCGCGCCGCAGGCGTGAGAATCCGGGTTGCTCATCGTGAAATAATGATGAGATTGATCAGAGTAAGCTGTTTGACAGATGATCGCCGACCCGGGAGACTGGCGGCGGATCCGGTCCGTCGGAGGACCGGTGTCGAGGAAGAAGGAAGAGGCCCCATGTTCGACGAGACCCCCACCACCACCAGCTACGCATCGAGGGTCGTGGCCTGTCCCGAGCAGGCACGGCGCGACTGTCCCGTTCCCGCACGAGGTGGCGGTCCCCGAGGCCACGCTGACCATCGGCGAGGAGCGGTCGTCCGCGGGCGGGGTGGGCTTCCCCGACGAGACCAGGCCCGCCACGCTCCGGTTCGGCCGTCTCCGGACGCCCCTCAGCGTGGATGTCGAGATGACGCGGTGGACGCCGAGGCTCGTGGAGATCGGCATTCGGCCGCCACGGCACCTGCCGTTCTGGGTGTCCGAGGATCGCTACGTCCGTGCCTCCCATGCGGTACTGGACCGCCTGGCCCGGACCTTCTCGTCGCCCACTGCGACGCGGGCGGAACTCGACCTCCTGCTGACAGACGGCCTAGCCGGGTCGGCGAGCCGGATCACCCGCCTTGCGGTGCCAGCGTGACCGGCCGTGGCCGGCTCGGGGCGCGGCGGCGCGACGGCGTGTCGTCGGCGGGCGATGGGGCGCTGACCTCGCTGCTGCAGCTCGAGCACAGGCGGAGGCCGTCGACCAGCCGGGTCACCCGTATCGAGCCACAGCGCCCACACTTGCGGCCCACGTAGACCTGGGCCACCGAGCCCGACTGTAGGGACGTCAGGCGCCGAAGGCGCTCTTGGACGTCCTCGGGGATCTCGAAGGATCCCGACTCCGTCTGGCGGACCAGGTCCCAGGCGATCAACTCGTGGAGCAGGGGGGCCAGACGGTCGAGCCGCCGGGCAGCGTCGGAGGCCGTGATCGATTCGATCGGTTCGAGACTGCGCTCGGGACCGGGTGGTGGCTGCTCGTACTGGGTTGCCATCGCGCTACTCCTCATTGACTGCATTCGGGCCACAACCGAGACTACGGATACCGACCTCGACGACGTGTCCGCCCTGTCGATACGCCGACACGATCGAGCCTCTTGATCGTGACGCAATTCCGAGCCCGTGTATAGAGCAGGAAAGCGCAATTCTTGAGGTTTTCTCCCCAGGTTCGCATTGCCCCGGAACGTTGGGCGTCCGAGGCGGGGTGAGCCAGGTGAACCGGGGGTGCGCAGCCCCCTCGGGGGAGGGTGAGCCAGAGGCAACGGGGGCGTGCGAACCGACGGGGTAGAAGGTCCGACCGACCCCGGACGGTCAACGGGGCCGGTAGCTCGCCACGATCAACTTGCCGATGAAGTGGTATCCCTCCGTGGTGGCGTGGATATTGCCCTGGGAGCAGAAGTAGGTCAGATCGCAGACCTCGCCCACGGCATCCGGCACGATGCCGTAGCCCCTGACGCGTTCGGTGCGGTGGAGGTCGGTGTCGTCTCCCTGTGAGGCCGGGCCGTCGGGCGCCGAGGTCACATCGATGAAGCTGCCCCTGGTCACCGAGCGATACGACGCGGACAGCGTCGGATTGATGAGGTCGTCGAACGCGGTGACCGAAGCCTGGGCCAGGGCCACATCAGCGGTCGTGGGAGGTCGTGGCCGGATACACGTAGAACCCGAGGTCCACATCGGGATAGGTGAGGCCGATGATCGCGGTGTGGGCGTCCGACGCCTTGGCCAGGGCCGTGCTGAGCACGGCCACCAACGTCTCGAGGTTCTTCTGCATGGTCGGCATGGCCGCGGCCACGCACGGCGCGCCCGAACAACCGTCGAAGTCGTTGCCGCCGATGGAGACGGTCACCAGGCCCACCGCTCGGGGGTGGGCGGCGATGAAGTCCACTGCGGCCTGCTCCTGGGTCGTCCCCGGATAGGAGACGGCATGCTCACCCGCCGGGTCTCCGCACCCGAGGCTCTGGATGACCGATGCGGTGGTGGCGCCGCCGCAGCCGAAGTTCTCCAGTTGCATCCGGAGCCGTTGGGCCACATATCCCGTGTAGCCGGAGGTGGAGCCGAGCCCGGGCTGGTAGCCGACCGAGTACGAATCGCCCAACGACAGGTAGTAGGGCTCCTTCGGGGTGGCAGCCCGGCTCACGCCGGGAAGGGCCACGAGGGCGACGGCGATCACGCCCGTGGCCACCGCCACTGCGGTCACGCGAGACACGATCGATCGGTGGTGCACCGCTACTCCCGGGCCAGATGACGCACGGATGGGACAAGGGGAACCCTATCGGCGGCGACCATGGTGAGGAACGGCCGGCCCCGTTTCCGTCCCTTCTGGCGGGGAGGTCAGGTGAGCGGCGCGGCTGTTCCCCTGGGGACTCAAGGAGCGGCGGAGTTGCCTGCCAGCGTCCAGCCGACCAGAGCGTTGGCATGGCCGTGTCCCATCTCGTACTCGGACTTGAGGCGCCCCACGATGGCCATGTGCTTCTCGGGGCCGCAGTCGGCAATGACCTTCTGCCACTCCGCGATCGAGCGTCCGTACTTCTTCTCGATCGAAGGGAAGTACGACGCAGGCCCTTGCTTCGGCCACGGTGCTGACTGATCGGCCACGGTCTGGTCCTCTCTGTCCTTTTCGGCGGTTTTCATTTCGACGTCACGGTGAGCGCCCGTTCCGCTCACTTCGAAGAGATGTTGACCTGCCAACCGATTCCAAACCTGTCGACGAGGGCGCCGAAGGTGTCGCCCCAGAACATCTTCTCCAAGGGGGACTTGACCGTCCCGCCGTCACCCAGGGCATCGAAGATCCTGCGCAGATCGTCCTCGTCGGTGCCGACGATGGTGAGCTCGATCCTGGTCTGGACCTCGTTGGTGGCGTCGGCGCGGTCACTGGCACGGAGCGTGAACGTCCCGCAGTCGAGTGCGGCGTTGATGACGAGTTGCTTCTCGACCCCGGTCGCCGTCGGATCGACGTCGCCGCGCCGGGTGATCGAGAAGTCGCCACCGAGGATGCCCGAGTAGAAGCCCATCGCTTCCTCGGCGTTGCCCGGGAAGAAGAGGTACGCCTCCAGATTCATGATTGACCCCCTAGAGTCGATTGTGGGAACTAGACCGTATAGTACTATATGAGAACTGGTCTGTCTAGTACTCTGAAACGGTGACCGAGGCGAGCCCCCCCGAACAGCCTGAGCGGAGCTCCGATCGCCGCCACCGCCAGATCCGGGAAGCGGCCGTCGGGGTCTTCCTGGCCAGCGGTTACGAGGGCGCCACCATGGAGGAGATCGCCGTGCGCGCCGGGGTCTCAAAACAGACCGTGTACAAGCACTTCACCGACAAACAGCATCTCTTCGCCGACATCGTCCTCTCGACCACCGGCGACATGATCTCGCTCGTCGGTCTCATCGCTGAAAGGCTGCCCGAGACTTCCGACCTGTCCACCGATCTCGAGCAATTGGCCGAGTCCTTCCTCGTCGCCCTCATGCAGCCCCGCGTCCTGAGGCTCCGGCGCCTGGTGATCTCCTCTGCGGACCGGTTCCCCGAGATCTCCGCGGCGTGGTACGAGAGAGGTTTCGAGCAGGCTCTCGGAGCGCTGGCCGGTAGCTTCCGCGCTCTCGCCGACCGCCGGCTGCTCGTGGTCGACGACGCCGCGGCGGCAGCCGAGCACTTTGTCGGCATGTTGTTCTGGATCCCCGTCAACAAGGCCATGTTCACCGGTGACGACGAGTACGCCGCCACCCACGATCTCGTACCCGTGGCCCAGTCGGCAGCGAGGGCGTTCATGAATGCCTACGGCAGTCGGTGACCACGTCGCGGTGCCCGGGTCCGACCGGTAGCCAGTGCCTCGCCGACCAGCCGCACCAGCCGACCTTGACATATTCCGATAACGGCATATGATGTCGGAGTGGCTCGCACGCCTACGACGAACGACGCGTTCAACGCCGTCGCCGAAGCCAGTCGTCGCGCCCTCCTCGACGCCCTGGGCACAGAGGAGGCCACCGTTGGCGACCTGGTCGGCCGGCTGACGTTCAGCCAACCCCAGGTGTCGAAGCACCTGGCGGTGCTCCGGGCCGTGGGGCTTGTTTCGGTCCGGGCCGAAGGTCGGCATCGCTGGTACCGGGTGAACGGACCCGCGTTGCAACCTGTCTACGAATGGGTCAGAAGCTTCGAGTCAACGTGGAACAACCGACTGGACCAGCTCGACGATGTGCTCGTCGAGCTTCAGACAAAGGAGAAGGCATGAACAACACGATCGGCAACCGCCACGGCTCTGCAGTCGTCGCCTTGCCGTCCGACAATGAGATTCTGATCACACGGGTGTTCGACGCCCCGGCCGAGCTCGTGTTCGAGGCCTGGACGAAGCCCGAGATCGTGCGGCGTTGGTGGGCCGGCGACCGCGGGCAGGTGACCGACGCCCAGGTGGACCTCCGGGTCGGAGGCCGTTGGCGCTGGGTCATGACGGCCAACGGCGGCTTCGAGGTGGCCTTCAGCGGCGAGTATCGCGAGATCGACCGCCCGAATCGCCTGGTGAGAACAGAGGTGTTCGAACTGATCCCCGACGCCCCGGCCGTCAGCACCACCACCTTCGAAGAGACCGACGGCGTGACAACGCTGAAGATCCTGATCCGCTATCCGAGTCAGGAGCACCGCGACGCCGCGATCGCTTCGGGGATGGAGGGCGGCCTCCAGACGGCGTTCGATCACCTCGAGGAGCTCGTTCGCCAAACGGCGTAACCGCTCGGCCTCGGGGACCGGGCGCTCATCGTCCCTCGCGACCCGGTGATGCCCATAAAATGGCGCCGTTGCTGGGCCACTACGAAAACTTCTTCGTCGCGAGCGCGGGCGCATCTGCCGCCATCCTCGGCCTGCTCGTCGTGGCCGTGTCGGTCGTCAACGCCGACGATACGGACGCCAGGACTCGGGAGAGGCGGACGGTTCTGGCCGGAAGCGCGTTCCTTGCCCTGGTCGACGCCTTCTTCGTCTCGATCGTGGCGTTGACCGGAGGCGCCGCCGTCTTCGGGACATCCAACCTCGTGATGGCGATGGTCGGCCTGTTGGCCACCAGCCGCCTGATACCGCGAGCGAAGCGGGCCGGGAACTTCTCGCGCGGCTTTCCAACTCGCAGGCTGAACCTCGTCTTCGCCGTCATCTCGGTCGGGGGCTTTGCCATCCAACTCGGCCTTGCCGTTGCGCTTCTGGCCGACACTCAGAGCTCTGCGTTGCAGCGCGCTCTGGTCTTGGTCATCGTGGGCTTGTTCGGAAGTGCATTGGGACGGGCATGGGAGGTCACCGGGATACGACAGCGATTAGGACCTGAACCCGCCGATCGCTAGCAGTGGTGAGTGTCTGCCAGCCAGGTGGCGAAGAGGACGGCGGTCGCGTCGAGCTGAGCTCGCGAACCCTGAGGGTGTCGACGTGCTGTTGGAAAGCAACAACTTTGCCACCGTTCATGGTCCACACGTGGACCATCTTCACAGCGGCCGGCTGTCCGGAACCCTTGTGCTTCCACCCGTAGCTCCCCAGCGCCACGGGCATGTCGACGATGGTCGTCTACACCCATTTCGGCGGGATGGACGAGCTGTCCCGACAGGTGATGCGCCGGGGGTTCGAAGGTTTCGGAACCGAGCTGGACCGCGGCGCGGTCACCGGCGAGCCGTGGCCGACTGGATGACCTACCTCTGGAGCTACCGCCGCTTCGCGCTGCGCGAACCCCACCTCTACGCAGTGATGTTCGGTCCCGGACTGGCCGCGTTCAGGCTCGGTGATCCCGCCGACCTCGAGGCGGCCAGGTCCACCTTCGTGTCCCTTCTCCGTCGGATTCATGCCTGCGTCAACACAGGGCGATGGGAGGTCGACGACGTCACCACGGCCGGCGAAGCTGTCTGGTCCGGTGTGCACGGGCATACCACGCTCGAGCTCACCGGGTTCTTCGGAGCGGTCGGCCGCGACCCGGTGCGCTCGTACGGCGAGATCCTCACCCGGATGTCGATCGGTCTCGGCGACGACGCCCGGTCCACCGCTCGCTCGCTGTCGACCGCCAGACGACGGGCCGTCCGCGCCGACCGAGCCGAGGCCGCGCCTGCGCCGTGAGTGTTGTCGTGACCCACGGTTGCCGTGACACCTGCTTCAGGTCACCGGAAGAATTCTTCGACACCGAGTCGACACTGGCGACACTCCGGTAGGGGTCCGAACCATCGCCTTTCGCCCGTGGTCGGCGAACCGGCAGGGAACTACCGCCTCTGACCGGTGGAGGCGACGCAACCCCCACAACCGGGTGGAGATGACGGGACTCGAACCCGTGACCCCCTGCTTGCAAAGCAGGTGCTCTAGCCAACTGAGCTACATCCCCGTGTCCCGAATCGGCGACCACCAAGCCTACAGGCCGCCCCGGGCCCGACCGCGGTGTTCGCCCGCCCACCCGGGCGGTCCCCGGGTCTCCCGCTGACCATCGCCGTTGTCCCCGTTGTGCCGGATCCCAGTTCCACTAGGGTTGGCCGCCGGCAGTCGGCACCGTTCTCGGCCGGTGCCGCTCAGCGATCACGTACGTACGAGAACCACCCAGTGGAGGAACCCGAATGCCCGTCTCATCCGATACCAGCGGCGCCTTCATCGGCGTGGCCCAGCACGACGCCAGCGCCCTCGAAGGCCTGTTCCAGGCCCGGCTCGACAATCTCGCTGCTTCCGGCCTCGACCCGAAGACCTACTCGCTGGCCAACATCGCCGCCCTCATCGCCGCGGATGCCGCTCCTGCCTCCTACGTGTTCCAGGTGTCGTTCGCCCTCGAGGCCGGCGTCACCCCCGAGGAGATCCTCGGTCTGTTGGTGGCCCTCAATCCCACGGTCGGCAACGTGCGCATCGTGTCCGCTGCCGCAGAGATCGCATTCGCCCTCGGCATCGAGCTCGATGCCGAGCAGGACTGAGGGAGGGATCGATGCCCTTCGTACGCAGACGTCCGCTGCTCCGGGCCGCCGCCGTCGGTGGCGTGGCCTACATGGGGGCCAAGGCCGGAACCAACCGGGCCATGCAGGCCCAAGCGGCCCAGGCGGCCCCGACCCAGCCGGCCCCGGCCCCGACTGCGGCCCCGGCTCCGGCGGCCGCCCCCGCCGGCGACGACACCATCTCGCCGTCTGCAGCAGCTGGCCTCGCTCCACGACTCGGGTGCCCTGACCGACGAGGAGTTCACTGCGGCCAAGGCCCAGGTACTGGGCTAGGTCGAGCACCGGCGGTTCGCTGATACCTCCTCAGGACCCCGGCCGGGTGGGCGGCATCGGTCAGGATTGGGCGGACCGGGCCCGTTCGAACGACCGCTCGATCTCCTCCCAGGCCGCCTCCACGCCGTCGAAGCCGCCGACCTTGGTCAGCTTGTCGGGCTCGAGGTCCTTGTAGACGTCGAAGAAGTGGGCGATCTCGAAGGTCAGGTGGGGGGGAGCCCGTCGAGATCGGTGACCGACTCCCACATGGGGTCGCCGACGGCCACCGAGATGATCTTGGCGTCGGGGCCCTTCTCGTCGGTCATCCAGAACACCCCCACGGGCCGGCACTCGACCAGGCACCCGGGGAACGTCGGCTCGTCCAGCAGGATCAGGACGTCGAGCGGGTCGCCGTCCTCGGCCAGGGTATCGGGCACGAATCCGTAGTCGGCGGGATAGAAGGTGGCCGAGAACAGACGTCGATCCAGCCTCATGACCTGGCGCACGTGGTCGAACTCGTACTTGTTGCGGCTTCCCCGCGGGATCTCGACGATGACTTCGATCGTTCGGTCAGTGCTCACGTCTGTGCCTTTCGTCGTCATCCACCCAGGATCCCATGGCGGCGGCCCACGTGCTCCCCGCCCGGCAGGCGGCACAGCTCGGTCTTTCCGGCCCGGCCCGATCATCGGAGGGACCCGGCCGAACGTCGGCCGGTGGTTGCTATCGTTGGCCAATGAGCGTCGACATCGTCCGCGGCTCCCCAGCCGGCACCGGCCCGGAGTCCGACCAGAGATTCTTCGCCCGACAGCTCTCTGACCTCGACTTCAACGACCGCCTGCTCGATCTGGTCGCCGACGCCAAGCTGCCCCTGCTCGAGCGGATCAAGTTCCTCATCCTCTTCAGCGAGCGGATCGACGAGTTCTTCCAGGTGCAGGTGGCCGGCCTTCGACGCCAGGTCGTGGCCGGCATCAAGAATCTGGCCCTGAACGGCGCCACGCCGGACCAGCTGCTGGCGGACGTCCGCAGCTCGCTCGAGCGGATGGTCCGTCGGCAGGAGTCGCTCCTGTTGGAGGAGTTGTCGCCCGCCCTGGCGGCCGAGGGGATCGAGCTGTGCGACTGGGACACCCTCGACGGAGGGGACCAGGCCTACCTCCACGAGGTCTTCGATCGGCTGATCCTCCCCGTGGTGACCCCGTTGACGGTGGACCCCAGCCACCCGTTCCCCTACATCTCGAACCTCTCGCTGAACGTGGGGGTGGAGGTCCGAAACCGAAGCGACGACACCTCGCGGTTCGCCCGGGTCAAGGTCCCGCCCAATGTGGCCCGGCTGCTGCCGCTGCCCGGTGGCGACCGCTTCATCCCCCTCGAGCAGACGCTGGTGGCCTTCGTGGACGAGCTGTTTCCGGGCATGGACGTGGGCGAGCCCTGCATCTTCCGGGTCACGCGCGATGCCGACCTGGCCCTCGACGACGATGCCGCCGACGATCTGCTCATCGCCCTGCAGGAGGAGCTCCGCCGCCGCCGCTTCCTCCCCGTGGTCCGCCTCGAGATCGACTCGAGAACCTCCGAGGGTCCGGTCGGTCGCCTGACCGAGGAACTGGGCCTGGGGTCCGACGACGTCTATCGGTTCGCCGGACCGCTGGGCCTCGACTGTCTCTGGGCCATCCACGCCCTGGACCGGCCCGAGCTGCACGATGAGCCGTGGTCCCCGCTGGTGCCGGCCGCCCTGACGTCGGTGGAACGGGAGGAGGACTCGAGCGTCTTCAGCGTGATCGCCCGCCAGGACGTTCTCGTCCACCATCCCTACGACTCGTTTTCGGCCTCGGTCGAAGAGTTGATGAACGAGGCGGCCGACGATCCCAATGTGCTGGCCATCAAGCAGTGCCTGTATCGGACCTCCGGCGACAGTCCGGTGGTGGCGGCGCTGGTCCGGGCGGCCGAGCACGGCAAACAGGTGGCGGTTCTGGTCGAGGTGACGGCACGCTTCGACGAGGAGGCCAACATCGGGTGGGCCCGGGCTCTGGAGGAGGCCGGCGCCCATGTGATCTACGGGCTCATGGGCCTGAAGACCCACGCCAAGACCACGCTGGTCGTGCGCCAGGAGGGTGAGGCCGTCCGTCTCTACTGCCATGTCGGAACGGGCAACTACAACCCCAAGACGGCCCGGATGTACGAGGACCTCGGCGTGCTGTCCTCCCGGCCGGCGCTGGGCGCCGATGTCACCCGCTTCTTCAACTACATCACCGGGTTCAGCCAACCCCCCCGATACCAGGAGTTAGTCACCTCGCCCGGAGGGATTCGCGACCGGGTGATCGACTGCATCGACGAGCAGGCCATGGCCGGCCCGAACGGCCGGATCGTGATCAAGGTCAACGGGCTCGACGACGTGGCCGTCATCGATGCCCTCTACCGGGCGTCGCGGGCCGGCGTACCCATCGACCTGATCGTCCGCGGCATCTGCTGCCTCCGCCCCGGCGTACCGGGGCTGTCCGAGTCCATCCGGGTGCGCTCCATCGTGGGAAGGTTCCTCGAGCACTCCCGGATCCTCCGCTTCGGGGGCAGCCTCAACGGACCGGCCACGTACTACATCGGATCGGCCGATCTCCGGCGTCGGAATCTCGACCGTCGGGTGGAGGCCATGATCCCGGTGGCTGATCCCGATGCCGTGGAGCAGCTGGAGGAGATCCTCCAGCTCAATCTGGCCGACGACACCCAGTCCTGGGCCCTCCAGGCCGACGGCGACCTGGTCCCGGATCCCGACCGTGGCCGGCATCTCGACCCAGGCGGCCCTCCAGGTGGCGGCGTTGGAACGGAGCTCGCTGCTTCGACGAGACCCGCTGACCGGGCGGTCCGGACGCGGACCCGACACCGTCGCCCGATCGGGTGGGGCCGGCCCGTAGGCTTGGGCCGTGGTGAGCCAGCACGGGCCGGACGATCCAGCCGGCGGGGCAGGGTGGGCGTGACGGGATGCCGGGGATCCGTCGTCGTGCCCACCGCATGGCGTGGCTGTACACCGGTGCCGCGGTGGTGCTCCTGCCCTGGATCGCCTATCTGGCCGTCTCCCTGCCCCGGCGCAACCTCGAGCACCACTACCGGCTCTCGTGGGTGGGCTTCGACATCGCGTTGGTGGTGGTGCTGGCCCGGACCGCCTACATGGCCTTCCGGGTGGACCAACGGGTGCAGTTCGCCGCCACCGCCACGGCCACCCTGCTGTTCGTGGATGCGTGGTTCGACATCACCACCTCGAGCGGACGGACCCAGGTCCTCCAGGCCGTCGTACTGGCCGCCTTCATCGAGATTCCGGCTGCGCTCTTCTCGTTGTACCTGGCCCGCCAGGTCAACCGTCGGGTGATCGAGCTGGCCGTGGTCGAGGGCACGCCGCTCGAACAGGCGGTGGCACGTCAGCGGCGGAAGTGGAGCCGGCGTGGCCCCGGGCCGACCGGATCCGGTCGAGGCACCGGGTCGGGCCGGCCGGGTAGCCGACCTGGCCTCGCCGTCAGCGGGTGAGCTTGTCGATGCGCTCCAGCACGTCGTCGTCGAGCCTCCCCATGACCTCGAGGGCGCCGAGGTTCTCGTGGACCTGCTCCACCCGGCTGGCTCCGGTGATCACCGTGGACACGTGGGGGTTCTTGGCGCACCAGGCGATGGCCAGTTGGGCCAGCGTGCAGTCGAGCTCCTCGGCGATGGACCGGAGGTTGCGCACCTTCTCGTTGCGTTCGGGGTCGGTCAGGAGGTTGGCCAGCCACTCGTAGCCGGGCAGGGTGGCCCGCGAACCTGGCAGGTACCCCGTCGAGGTACTTGCCGGTCAGCAGGCCCGAGCTCAGCGGGCTCCAGGTGGTCAGGCCCAGGCCGATGCTGTCGTAGAGGGGGGCGTACTCCCGCTCCACCCGGTCCCGCCAGAACAGGTTGTACTGCGGCTGCTCCACCACCGGCTTGCGCAGGTGGTGGCGGTCGGCGATGTCCCAGGCCTGGCGGAGCTGCTCGGCCGACCACTCCGAGGTACCCCAGTAGAGGGCTTTGCCGCTGGCGATGATGTCCGACATGGCCCAGGTGGTCTCTTCGATGGGCGTCTCGGGATCGGGCCGGTGGCAGTAGACGCAGGTCCACGAAGTCGAGGCCGAGCCGCTCCAACGAGCCGTCGATGGCCTGCAGCAGGTACTTGCGATTGAGGGTGTTGCGCATGTTGGGGCCCGGGTGGATCCCCAGAAGAGCTTGGTCGAGATCACGTAGCTGGGCCGGGCCCACCCGAGCGAGGCGATGGCCTCGCCCATGATCCGCTCGGACTCGCCGGCCGAGTACGCCTCGGCGTTGTCGAAGAAGTTGACGCCGGCGTCGTAGGCGGCGGCCAGACAGTCCTCGGCCAGGCTGCCGGCCAGCTGGGGCCCGAAGGTCACCCACGATCCGAACGAGAGCACACTGACCTTCAATCCGGTGGAACCCAGCCGTCGGTACTCCATCTCCATGGTGACTCCTCCTCGTCGTATCCCGCCGGATCCTACGGTGTGACCGCCGGCCCGGCCGGTCAGGACGCGGGACCGGTCACGGTGACCAACGTGCCGATGGGGGTCAGCGGCCACACCTGCGCGGCGGTGGCGACGGGCATCTCGACGCAGCCGTTGCTCTGGGGGGAGCCGTAGGTGGCCCGCACGAAGCCGTGCAGGGCATCCCCACCGTTGAAGTAGCTGGCCCAGGGTACGTCGGGGTCGTCGTAGGTAGATCCGTCGGGATTGGTCCCCTGCATCCGCGAGCTGGTGACGTGCTCGAAGACGGGGTAGGTGCCGTCGACGGTGTCGGCCCCGGGGGCACCGGTGTTGACGGCGACGCCGGTCATGGTGGGCACCCCGTTGACGTAGACCGCGAGCGTCTCGGGCAACTGCTTGGACACGTCGACGTAGTCGTACGGACTGCCGTCGGTCTTTCCGCCGGCGACCGCGGCCAGCAGGGTCGACCACACCCTCTGGCCGGCCAGACCGTCCACCGTCAGTCCGTTCTGGTCCTCGAAGGTCATGACCGCACCCTTCGTGATCACGTTCTCGCTCCCTTCGGTCCACAACGACGTCAGGTCGGCGGGAAGGGTGGTCCACCGCCAGGCGAAGGTGCCGGTCTGGGCCGTGGCCGCCTCGTTCGGGGCGGCGGTCCCGGCCGCGGTGAACGACAGTGGCAGGTAGCCCAGCTCGGCCAACAGCTGTTGCAGCCGCTCGGTGCTGGCCTGGGCCACACCGAAGGAGACCGTGACCGGAGCGGCGAGCCGGGCTCCCCGGACGCTGCGGGGCCCGGCCGCCCCGGCCGGAACGGTGAGGGTCTCGGCCGCGGTGGGGATGAAGGGCTGGGTCGCCGTGAAGGCCACCGTTGCCGGTCCCACCTTGCCCCAGGTGCCGCTGACCGGCGGCGAGAAGGCCGGTGTCCCGATGGAGTCGGAGACCGCCGCGGTGAAGGTGACGGTGACCACCTGGTCGGACGGAACCTGGGTGGCACCGGTCGACGGCGTCGTCGATGCCACGGCGAACGTCGGTGGTGGTGCGGCACCGCCTGCGCCGCCGGCACGGGCCGCGCTCCGTCCGGCGGGATCGCCGCTGTGCCGTCCGACGGCGAAGGCCCCGATAGCCACGGCCATCACGACCACGGCCGCCCCGACGATCAGCCACGTTCTCCGGTGGCGCGTGGGCGGCGGTACGAGGATCTGATAGTCGGCCATGTGCTCCTGTCCTGGGGGTGGGGGGCCGGAGCGACCCGATCGCCTCACCCCCGGTCTCGGGTGCGGTGACCGTGCCGAGCGTACCCAGCGGGACCACCGGTTCCGACGCGGGGTGCCCCACGACGTCGCCGTCCGCTGCATTCATGGGCGCGTGACCAGGTCTTTTCACCCGGACCGGAGTGCGATCCCGTCCAGGGCGTCGCGCACCAGCTCGACGGCCAGTCCGTCGTCGAGCGGTTCGTGGCGCATCATGAGGCGCCAGTACACCGGCGCATAGAGCTGGTCCATCACTGTGGGGATGTCGATGTCGGGCCGGATCTGGGACCGGTCGATGGCGCGCCGCAGGACGGCGGCGGTGGCCTCACGGCGCGGCAGCAGCCATCCGGTTCTCAGGGTCCCGGCCAGGCCGGGGTCAGTCTGCGCCTGCCCGATGAGCTCCGCCATGATCTGGCCGGCCCGGCCCCCGAAGGCCCGGATGAGCAGTCCGATCTGGACGGTCAGGTCGGCCGCCACGTCCCCGGTGTCCACGAAGGAGTAGGTCTCGTCGTAGCGGTGGAAGTAGGCCTCCACGGCGACGGCCCCGCGGGACGCCCACCACTTGTAGATGGTCATCTTGCTCACGCCGGCCCGGGCGGCGACGGCCTCCACGGTCGCAGCCGCCAGCCCCCCCTCCACCAGGAGATCGGCGGCCGCTTCGAGGATGGCCAGCCGGGCCCGTTCGCTCCGTGGCCGCCCGAGTGCCCGGGTGGTCGGATCAACGCCGCTGGTCACGGCCTCGACAGTAGATCATGTACGCTCCGTACACAAATACGGTAGGGTCCCACTGTCCACCGCGAACAGGAGGTCGCCATGGTCGATGTCGCCGTCAACGCCACCACCCACCGGTCCGGCATGAGTCGGGCCCTGGTGCTGTTGTTCGCCGTGGCCTGTGGCGTGTCGGTGGCCAACCTCTACTACGCCCAGCCGGTGTTGGACGACATCGCCAAGTCGTTCGGGACCAGCTCGGGGACGGCCGGCCTCGTGGTCACCTTCGCCCAGATCGGGTACGCCCTGGGACTGGCCCTGCTCGTGCCGCTCGGTGATCTGGTGACCCGGCGCTGGTTGGTCCCGGCCGTCCTGCTCATGACGGCCGGTGGCCTGGTGGCATCGGCTTCGGCGCCCGATATCGGTGTCCTCATCGCCGTGGGCCTGATCGTCGGCGCCGGCTCGGTGGCGGCGCAGATCCTGGTGCCGATGGCCGCGTCCCTGGCCGACGACGAGCGGCGCGGCCACGTGGTCGGCGTGGTCATGAGCGGCTTGCTGATCGGCATCCTGTTGGCCCGCACGGTCTCCGGCGTGGTGGCCCAAGTGTCCGGGTGGCGGGTCGTCTACATCATGGCCGCCGGCATGACGGCGCTTCTGGCCCTCGTCCTGGCCCGGCTCCTGCCCCCGGAGTCGGCGCGGCCGCGCATCGGCTACGGCACCCTCCTGCGCTCCGCGGCCCGGTTGCTCGCCACCGAGTCGCTCCTCCGACGTCGTGCCGTGTTCGGGGCCCTCGGGATTTGCGGCGTTCAGTGTCTTCTGGACCACGATGGCCTTCCTGCTGGCCGGCAGCCCGTACCACTACGACGACCTGACCATCGGCCTGTTCGGCCTCGTCGGGGCCAGCGGCGCGTTGTGCGCCAACCTGGCCGGCCGGTGGGCGGACCGCGGCTGGACCAGAGCCACCACCCTGGTCTTCGCCGGCCTGGTCGGCGGTGTCGTTCCTGCCCCTGTGGTGGGGCCGTCACGAACTGGCCATGCTGATCGTGGGCATCCTCCTGCTCGACGTCGGGGTGCAGGGCCTGCAGGTGACCAACCAGTCGCTCATCTACCGGCTGGCCCCTGACGCCCGTAGCCGGATCAACTCGGCCTACATGGTCTGCTACTTCGCCGGAGGCGCCGTCGGCTCCGCCATCGGCAGCTCGGTCTACGAGAGCCACCACTGGGCCGGCGTGTGCATCCTCGGAGCCGTCATCGGCATCGTGGCCACCGCGGCCGCCGTCGTCGATGCCGTCCGCCGTCCGGCGGTGTCGGGCGCGCCGCTAGACCCGGCGCCCGGTCGGACAGGCCCCGGCCCATCCGAGCCGGCGATCCGGCGGAGCGATAACCTTCCGCCGTGCGATTTCCACGGCAGGCTGTCGTTCTCTTCGCGGTGGTGGCCGTGGCCACCACCATCTTCGTGGCGACGAGTGTGGCCGGGGCCTCTTCCACGACCCCGGGGCCGGCCCTGCCGGGTACGAGCGTCGTCCTCAAGGTGGCGCACCCCTACAAGCCCCACGAGGCCCCCGGCTCGACCGACGACTACCACTGCACACTGCTGAACCCCCACATCAAGAAGAACTCGTACATCATCTCCAGCGAGTTCCTCCCCGGCAGTGACGAGGTCCATCACGCCGCGCTGTACCTCGTGCCACCGTCGCTGGCGGCCACGGCCGAGCGGGACGACGAAGTCGGCAAGGGCTGGTCGTGCTTCGGTGAGGGAGCGCTGCCGAACACGGCCATCGCCGGCCTGGCCGAGGTCCCACTGCTCAGCTTCTGGGCCCCGGGCCACGGGGTGGACGACCTCCCCAAGGGAACGGGTGTCCCCCTTCCGGCCGGGAGCCTGGTCATCATGCAGGTCCACTACAACCTCCTCGTCGGCGACAAGCCGGTGAGCAGCTCGGTGATCCTCCACACCGCGCCCAGCTCGACGCCGCTCCTGCCCCTCCATCTCGATCTGATGCTGGCCCCGCCCAACATCCCCTGCCCGGCCGGCGTGACCGGCCCGCTGTGCAGCCGCACCGCCGAGCTCGCCAACGTGGGCAAGCGCTTCGGCCAGACGGCTGTCGACGAGGTGAACGGGATCGAGGGGCTCTGCGGGGACAACCCGTCCGACTCCACCGGAGGGGGACTTCGCCACGTGTCTGTCGTCCATGACCAAGAGCGGCTACATCGTCAGGGTGCAGGCCCACATGCATCTCCTGGGTCTGGCCCTGACCATGGTGCTCAACCCGGGGACGCCCGAGGCGAAGACCGTCCTCGACGTCCCCGACTACAACTTCCACTACCAGAGGTCCTACAACCTGGCCACTCCCATCCCCGTCACCGCCGGGGAGCCGGTCCAGGTGACCTGTGCCTACAACCCAAAGCTGGCTCAGGAGCTCCCCATCCTGCGAAAGGCTCCGCCCCACTTCGTCACCTGGGGTGACGGATCGACCGATGAGATGTGCATCGGTCTGGCGTGGATCTCCCCGACCCTTCCGAACTCGAACGACTCCCTGTAGCCGCCGCCGACCTTCGGCCGGAGGGCTCCGTCGGCCCCGTGCCCCGGGGAAGCGCACGACCTAGTCTGACGAACATGCCGACCCGACGCGTCGCCATCGTCCCGCATACCCACTGGGATCGCGAGTGGTACAGCTCCTTCCAAAACTTCCGGCTGAACCTGGTCGACCTCTTCGATGCGCTGCTGGCCCTTCTGGAGTCCGACGACGGCTACGCCCACTTCATGCTGGACGGACAGACGGCTGTAGTGGACGACTATCTCCAGATTCGTCCCGAGGACGAGGACCGTCTCCGGGCCCTGGCTGCGGCCGGACGGATCAGCATGGGGCCCTGGTACATCCTGATGGACGAGTTCCTGGCCTCGGGCGAGACCATCATCCGCAACCTCCAGATGGGTCTCCTCCGCGGTTCGGCTTTCGGTGGCTCCATGGCCGTGGGCTATCTGCCCGACATGTTCGGCCACATCGCGCAGATGCCACAGATCCTCCGCCAGGCCGGATTCACCGATGCCGTGGTCTGGCGGGGGGTGCCGTCGGCGATCACCAGGACCGGGTTCATCTGGGAAGCACCCGACGGCTCTTCGGTGCGGGCCGAGTACCTCCCCGACGGTTACGGCAACGGCGCCGTCCTCCCCGACGACGCCAAGGCACTGGTGCAACGGACGGCCGACCTGTTCGAGGAGACCGGGGACCGACTGCTCGGCGACCTGCTGTGCATGAACGGCTCCGATCACCTCATGCCACAGCCCGGGCTTGAGCCGGGTGGTCGCCGAGGCCAACAGCATCCAAGACGACTTCTCCTTCGAGATCACGTCCCTCACCGAGTACCTGGCCGGCGCACCGGACGAGGGCCTGGAACGCTGGGTCGGCGAGCTGCGGTCGGGGTTCCGATCCGACATGTTGATGGGGGTGACCTCGAACCGGGTCGACGTCAAGCGCCTGGGAGAGCAGGCCACCCGCCAGCTCGAGCGACGGGCCGAACCGCTCGCCGCCCTCTTCCAGCCCCGGTGACGAGTGGCCGCAGCGTCAGCTCGACTGGCCTGGAAGGAGATGGTCCGGAACTCGGCCCACGACTCCATCTGCGCCTGCTCGGTCGACGACGTGGTCGACGCCGTCCTCCACCGCTACACCGAGGCGCGCGACCATCGCCACCGGACTGGCCGAGCGGGCCGTCCGGTCACTGGCCCGGTCGCTGGCCGAACCGGGCCCCTACGTGCTCAATCCGGCCCCGCGGCCCCGTCCGGGCCTCGTCGAATTGGTCGTCGGGGCGGCCAGGCCGCCCGACGCCGGTGTGCAGGTGCTCTGGGAACGCACCGACCCCTCCCAGCCCCCGGGAGATGGACTGCCGACGCGGTGCGGGCCATCCTCGGCATGCTCCAGGGACCGCAGATCGAGCATGACACCTGGCTGCACGACCTCACCGTCGAAGAGGACGAGGGCGGTATCACGATCCTCTTCTCGGTGGGATCCGAGGAGCGGAAGAACGTACCCATCGCCCAGGCCAAGCGGGACATCTACGCCCGCATGGAGGCACGTCCCGGACGCGGTGGTCCGACTGGGCCTCGAGCAACCCCCGATCCGGCACGTCGCCGCGCTCGTGGCCGAGGTGCCCGGCTACGGATGGAGGCCCTTCGAGCCGGTGTCGCCCGGCCCACCCGGTCGAGTGCCAGCGCGCCGGGCCAACCGGTGGCGCTGGCCAACGGCTTGGTCTCGGTCGAGGTCGACGACGCCCTCGGCACGTTCTCCGTCGACGGTCGCCCCGGGTACGGCCGCCTGGTCGACGGGGGAGACTTCGGGGACTCCTACAACTACTCCCCGCCGGGCCAGGACGCGCTCGTCGATGCCCCGAGCTCGGTTGCGGTGCGTGTGACCGAGGTCGGTCCCGGTGCGGGCCCGGGCCGTCATCACCGCCGCCTACCGATGGCCCGACCACATCGACGCCGATTCGCAAGCCCGGGTGGGGGAGCAGTCCGTGGAGATCGAGACCGTCCTCGAGCTCCGAGCGGACGATCCCGTCGTCCGTGTCACCACGTCCTTCGTCAACCCGAGCCGGGACCACCGCCTGCGGGTGCACCTGCCACTGCCCGAGCCGGCCCGGACGTCGCAGGCCGAGTGCGCCTTCGCCGTCGTGGAGCGGGGCCTCACCGCCGAGGGCCGCCCGGACGAGTTCGGCCTGCCTACGGCCCCGTCCCGCCGCTTCGTGTCGGCCGGCGGACTGACCGTCGTCCACGACGGGGTGTGCGAGTACGAGCTGGTGGACATCGAGTCCGGGCCCGGAGGTGATGCCGCGTCCACCTTGGCGCTGACCGTGCTCCGCTCCACCGGGATGCTGTCCCGGGCGGGCATGACCTACCGCCCGTTCCCCGCCGGTCCGCAGACGCCGGTCGAAGGACTGCAGATGACCGGCCGTGGCGTCTCTCTGCACTACGCCCTGGCGGTCGGTGTCGACGATCCCTATGCCCTGGCCGATGACGTGCTCCTCCCGCTGGAGACGGTGTCGGCCCCGGGGGGCGGTACCCGCCCGCCGACGGGCAGCGCCCTCGGGGTCAGCGGAGCCGAGGTCAGTGCGGTCCTCCGCAACGGAGGGGCGCTGGAGGTCCGATTGTTCAACCCCCGGCCCGAGCCGACCACCGTCAACCTCCCCGGGCGGTCCGGCTGGCTGGTGGACCTGCAGGGTCGTCCCCAGAGCCCTTTCGACGGATCGTTCGGGCTACGACCCTTCGGTGTGGCCACGGCCCGGTTGCACGGCGCCTGAGCCCGAGCCCTGCCGTTCGGGTGGGTGCCCCTCCCCGTGCGGGACCCGGTACTCGGAAACGAAGCGGTGCGTGCCGGGGCCTACGGCGAAGTTGGCCTCGCCCATGCCCCGGATGCCGCAGAACTCCCCGGTCGAGGTCGGCCCGTCTCCGAAACTGTCCCGCACGCCGGCAGGATCCGCGCTCGGCAGGTGGACGGTGGCGGTGACGTCGGCGGGCACCCCGACGTCGAGGGTGAGCTCGCTGTCCCGAAGCACCCAGCTGCTGACGATCTCGCCGCGTACCGACCGGAAGGAGGCCCGTGCCCAACTGATCGAGGCGTCGGGATGTGGGCGCAGCTCGACTCGTTCGAACCCGACGCTGTGCGGTCTCTGTTCGATGCCCGCCGCGAACCGGTAGAGCCACTCACCGACAGAGCCGAGTGAGTAGTGGTTGAACGAGTTCATGTGCGGGGACTGGAAGCCATGGGTCTGCGTCCATCCGTCCCAGCGCTCCCAGATCGTCGTGGCCCCCTGGCCGATGGGGTACCGCCAGGACGGGCACGTCTCCTGTCCGAGTAGGCGATAGGCCACGTCGGAATACCCGCTTCCGCTCAGGGCCGGCAGGAGGCAGCCGACACCGATGAATCCGGTCGACAGGTGCCACTCGCGGTCACGGACGGCCTCTACCAGATGGTCGGCGGCTCGGGCCCGGAGATGGCCGGGCAGCAGGTCCATGGTCAGGGCCAGCGCGTACGCGGTCTGGGTGCCCGACTCGACGCGGCCGTCGGGGTCCACGAAGGCCTGGCCGAACGCCTCGGTGATGTCCAGGGCCAGCCGACGGTAGTCCGAAGCGTCCGCCTCGCGGTCGAGTGCCGATGCCAGCTCGCCCATCAGCGTCGCGTCACGGGCCCAGTACGCCGTGGCCAGCAGTTCGTGGGATGTCTGGTCCCCGTCGGGTGCCAGCCAGTCGCCGTAGTCGTTGCCGAGCTCCGCTGGTCCGGAGGTGGTCCGGGTTCCCGCGGGCGAGGAATGCCATCCATCGGGACATGGCGTCGTAACAGCGGGCCGCGGGCCGGAGCGCCCCGTACATCTTGTAGAGCGTCCACGGCACGATGACCCCGGCGTCTCCCCACCCCGGGGCTCCGCACCACTGGCGACCGAGTCGGGGGGCGATGTCGGCGAAGGCCCCCGACGGCATCTGGGCATCCATGACGTCGTCGAGCCACTTGTCGAAGAACGCCAGCACGTCGCGGAAGTAGGCCGACGTGCGGCGCGAAGATCTGTGCGTCTCCCAGCCAGCCGAGCCGTTCGTCGCGTTGGGGACAGTCGGTGGGGACGCTGACGAAGTTGCCGCGCAGGCCCCAGTCGATGTTGGCCATCCAGTCTGGTTGATCACCGGGATCGCCGCACTCGAAGGTCCCGGTGGCGGCGACGTCGGAGTGCACGACCCGGGCGGAGACGGCCCCGGGCTCCAGCTGGCCCGGGTAGCCGTCGACCTCGACGTACCGGAATCCGTGCCAGGTGAAGTGGGGCTCGAACTCCTCCGGGCCACCCGGAGGTCCAGAGCTCATCGGTCTGGCGGGCGGACCGCAGGTTGTCGACGTACAGGTGGCCGTCGGCGTCGAGCACCTCACCGTGCCGCATCCGGACCGCCTCACCGCCGGCGCCGTCGACCGACAACCGGATCCAGCCGGTCAGGTTCTGCCCGAAATCGACGATCGTGCCGCCGTCTCTCGGCAGGGGTCACGAGCAACCGGTGCCAGCACGGTCCCGGTGACCCGGACCGCCGGACCGGGGTCAGCGACGATGGCTGTCTCGTCCCGGACCCGGCCGGCGACCCGGTGCCAGCCGCCGGGCGTCGAATCCGGCCTGGTCCCATCCGACCGGATCGAGTCCCGAGCATCGGAGCTCCCCCATCAGGGGTCCGGCGTGCAGGATCGCCCCCCAGTTGGCCTTCCACGTCGCGATCGGTGACGACCGATCGGCCCGTCCCGTCGCCGATAGCGGAGACGGAGCTCGGCCAGCAGTTCGGGACGGTCGCCGTAGTGGGCCCCGCTCCGCTTGGGGTCGGAGCCGAAGTACCCGCAGTACCATCCGTCGCCGAGCAGGACGCCGATGGCGTTGGGGCCGGGCACGAGCATCGCCCGTGACGTCGTAGGCCTGGTATGGGATCCGTTCCCGTAGTCCGTCCAACCCGGCGCCAGGACCCGGTCGCCCACGCGGGCGCCGTTCAGTCGCGCTTCATAGAGACCGCGTGCGGTGATGTAGAGCCGGGCGAAGACGAGGTCGTCGCGCCACGTCGAACTCGTGGCGGAGATGGGTGACGGGACCGAGGCCGAAGCCGATCTGGTCCACCGGCCCGCCTCCGTCGCCGGTTCGAAGCCCAGGACGTGCTCGTCCCACAAGATCCACGAGGCCGTCCACGGCTCGGTACCGCCCGGGCCGAGCTCGAAGGTGGCCACCTCACTCCATGCCGACGGACCCCCGTCGGTCCAGATGCGCACCTTCCAGAAATAGCCGACACCTCGCTCGAGCGGGACTCCCTCGTAGCTGCACCCCTCCAGAGGCCATACCGCCGCGCTCTCCCGCTGTCCCAGGCATCAGCCTCTCCGCCTCGCAGCTTCTCTGCGTCCCGGGCCACCAACAGCTGATAGGAACGCTGCCGCCCGGCCCCCGCTGGCCCCCGTCCTGGCCCAGCTGAACCACGGGGCCTCGTCGCGGATGGCGAAGGGATCCGGCAGCCAGTTGCATCGGAGACCGGTGGGGGCGTCGCCGGAGGGCCCCGACGCTTCGGTGTGTGAAACGACGGGCTGCGGAGCATCCACTTCGCTACAGTACCGGCAGCCCTCGAAGCCCAGGTAGCCTCTACGCAGTCCGGGGGGATCCGGTACCGGTGCAATCGGCAAGGTTGCAGGCATCACGGGGGAGCGATGCGCATGGGCGGTCTGCACTGTCGGAAACAGCAGGGAGGATCGGCCGGATCACCTGGCCGGGGCGCGGGTCGAACCCGCCGGTCCCGATTCCGTATCCTGGTGGTGGTCAGCGCGGTGGCCGTCGGCGTGGCGGCCTGCAGTGGGGCCTCTCCGTCCGCGACCCCGTCGACCTCGGCGGCCACCGGTTCGGACCCCGGTGGATCGCCGTCACCCGTGAGTACGGCCAGTACCTCCACTCGTGGGGTGACCAAGTCCAGCATCAACGTCGTCTTTCCGGTCGTATCCCTCAACTCGCTGGCCGGTCGTGAGGGATTCGCAGAGGATGCCGAGTACGGTGAGCAGACCAAGGCCATCGAACTGTTCGTCAAGCAGATCAATGACGCCGGGGGGATCCGCGGCCGGAAGATCAACCCCATCATCACCGGCTTCGACCCCACGAACGAGTCGGCCATGCGTGCCCTGTGCAAGACATGGACCGAGGGATCTCCGGCCGCCTTCGCCGTACTGGACGGTCTGGGCGCCTGGACCGGGGACAACCAGCTGTGCATCACCCAGGAGGGTCACACCCCCTTCATCGGTGCATGGACGACGGTGACCGACTGGACCAACGAGGGCTCGCCGTACCTGTGGTGGATTGGTCCCGACCAGGCCACGATCCTGCAAGCTGTGGTCGACTGGGGGCTGGGCGCTCACCTGATCGGCAGCAACGTCAAGGTCGGGGTCATCGCCGGCAGCCGGGCCTCGGACCAGGCCGCCCTCAACGAGTACCTGCTGCCCGATCTCCGGAATGCCGGCGTCACCCCGATCGTCAAGACCATCGATGCCGACCCGAACGACACGGCCACCACCGGGACCCAGGCACCCCTCGTCATCCAGGAACTCCGCAGTGCCGGCGTGACCTCGATCATCCCCCTGATCCCGTTCAACGTCTTCTACCCGGTGCTGCAGGCCGAGACGTCACAGCAGTACTACCCCCGGCTGTTGCTCAGCGATTACGAGTCGAGCATCCTGTCGTCACTCGGGCTCATCCCCGTTCCCTACGCCGACGCCCTCAACGGGCAGGAGGGGGTGACCACCGAGACGTTGGGCGGCATCGACGACGACCGCCCGCAGAGCGAGGGCGGCTACGACCCGGGCGTGAGGGCGTGCTGGACGGTCTGGCACAAGGTCTACCCGCAGATCCCGCCGGGGAACATGAACGACTTCATCGAGGAACAGGGTCCGGTCGTTGGATGGTGCCAGGCCATCCGGCTCTTTTGGACCGCGGCCGAAGCCAGCGGACCGGATCTCAACCGCCGAACGTTCGTGACCTCCATGTCCAAGATCAAGGACTTTCCCGGCACCTGGTCCCCCGACCTCACCTACGGGCCTGACAAGCGGTACGGCCCGACCCAGTACCAGGTGGTCAGACTGCACATCAACGCGCCCCCGTATACGCAGTGCAAGATGACCGTCGGCAAACCTCCGCCCGCCACGTGCTGGGTGCAGGTCCAGCCGTGGGAGCCTCTGCCTTCCCGTTGATCGGGCGTGGTTCGCGGGCGCGAGCAGAAGCCGCTCCGGTGCATCCACGTCCCATGGGCCGGATCAGCGCAGGGCTGCGGCCAGTGCTGTCGCCTGGGCGGTTCGAAAGCTGCGGGACACCGGTGTCTTCGGTTGGACGACATCGAATCCGTGATACGCACCCTCCACCACGTGAAGCTGGCACTCGTTGCCTGCCTCTTCGAGTCGGCCGGCATAGGCAGTGCCCTCCTCGTGGAACAGGTCCACGGTGCCAACTCCGAGCCATGCCGGCGGTAACCGGGACAGGTCGTCGCAACGCGCCGGTGCGGCAAGGCCGCTGATTCCTTCTGACCCCGGCGCATGGCCCAGGTACGACTGCCAACCGAAGCGATTTGCCTTGTTGTTCTACATCCTGAACCGTCTCTCATCGATGTCGGAGCAGATCGCCGTGCGGTCGTCGAGCATGGGATAGGTAAGCATCTGGAAGGCGATCGGTACCTCGCCACGGTCACGGGCCAGCAGGGCCAGGGCTGCGGCCAGTCCTCCGCCCGCGCTCGCGCCTCCGATGGCGACGCGCGTGGCATCCACAGACGGCTGGCGGGTCAGCCAGACCAGAGCGTCGTAACAGTCGTGCAGCGGAACGGGGAACGCGAACTCGGGCGCCAGCCGGTACCCGACCGCGGCAACCACGATCCCGAGCTGCTCGGCGAAGTACCGGCAGATCCCGTCATCCTGCCCAGCCGTGCCGATCACGAACCCTCCACCGTGGATCCACAGCAGGGCCGGACGGGGTGGTCCACCCGACGGCTGCCCGTGCACCCGCACTGATGTTGAACCGACGGGCTCCACGGCCACGTCGTCCGGCGGCTTCCCGGACGAGAGTTGCGTGAGCGTCCGCATGAGACCCAACGACCGTCGACCGACGGCAGCACGCGGCAGCCAGCGGGCAACACGACGGAGGTCGGGGTGGAACTCATCGGGTGCCATCAGCTGTCGGCCATCGTCCTTGCCGCATGCCGGCCGTTCTCCGAATACGGGAGTACGGCGTCGGCCGGAGTGGACATGCGTCATTGTCTCAGACGGCCCATCACGGCGTGGCAGCTCGACCCTTCCGGGGGTAGCGGATGTGTTCCCAACGCAGTGAGCAGCCGTTGACCGATCCGCCACGGCTTGTCCCAAGGCCGCACCACCGTCGATCCGGGTCGGTCGCCCGTAGGCCACAAACATGCCCGACCCGCTGGTGAGCGGGCCGGGCATGTTTCTTGCTCCTAGTTGTGCCGCCGAGCGGCGGGGCTCACGCCCCGACGAGCACCTTCTCGGGCGGTGCGGTGTGCACCTGCAGTTCCTCGGTGTCCTTGGTCTTTCGGGCGTGCCAGAAGCCGAGGGCCACCAAGAGGGCCATCAGGATCCCCAGGGCGAACGCCGCAATCCCGGCGATCAGCGCGATCTGCCCGAACATCCAGAAGGCGTAGGCCTCGAGGAGCAGTCCTCGCAGGGTCGTGCCCTGGAACACTGTCTGAGCCTTGGCCTCTGCAGCCGTGTAGGCCGGTGAACCCTTGGGCAGTGCCAACGCAGCTGAAGAGAGCTGGGCGTAGGTCTGTCCGCCGCCGATCTCTTGGAGGTGGTAGGCGATGAAGTGGTCGGCGTACGCCTCGGCCTGCTGACCGGTGGTCAACGGCTGACCGGCGTACTTCTCGATGTAGGGGATCATCACCGGTTCGATTTCGGTGCCGACCTTCGCCTGGGCGAACGCAGCTTGAGTCGGGAAGGTGATCCCCTGTTGGGCCAGTTGGTTGTGGACATTCGAGTTGGCGAAGCTGTAGCCCCACATCAGCAGCCCACCTGCCACCAAGAGGACTACCACCATGGCCACGCCGATGAGACTGGCCAGCACGTCGAACAACTTGCGGTTCATATCTGACTCCTTGTGTTTGGTCGCCGCCCGAACGGCGAACGCTTTACCCCATCCTGCGCTCGCAACGGCAAGGGTTTTAGAGTCGAAAGTCACTTACCTGTGCTTCTGCTATGGGGCGGACCTCGCTTTCCGGAGGGTTCAGCCCACGAGGGCCAACGCCCCGAGACGTGCCTGGGCTCGGTATCGGACTCGGAAGTAGGCTGAACCTACAAGCCTCCAAGGAGCGTCGAATGGCGATAGAAGTTGCACGACGTTTCGAACAGATCAGCCCGAAGGCGTACGAGCACCCGGCCGACAGGGCGGCAACGTCGGCCCTCCACTCCGTTCCGCTGTTGGACAAGGTGATCAAGCGACTCACCGACCTCGGCCATGAACGACGTCTGCGGCAGATCGTCATGGGAAACGCCGTGCGTCTGGGCAGCATGCAGATGCCTGACGTCTGGGATACCTACATCCGGTCAGGCTCCGTCCTCGACCTCCCGGTCGTTCCCGACCTGTACGTAACCAACGATCCAGTCGTCAATGCCATGACCATTGGAGCGAAAACGCCGATTGTGATCGTCCGGTCTTCGCTGGTCGGATCCTACGAAGCCAACGAGACGGAGACCGTACTGGCCCATGAGCTCGGTCATGTGCTCTCCGAGCACTACTACTACACGACCGCCCTTGTGCTCCTGGCCCAGTTCATGCAGGGCGCCCTTCCGAGGTCGCTCCTCCTCGGGCTCCCGGTCCGGGCCATGTACCTGGCCCTGCTCGAGTGGTCGAGGGCCGCGGAACTGTCCGCTGATCGAGCGGCGGCTCTCGTCATGGGTGACCCACTCGAGCCATGCCGCGTACTGATGCGTGTGGCCGGTGGCGCCCTACCCGGCATGAGCTTCGACGAGTTCCTCAAGCAGGCTGCTGACTACGACAGCGAAGAGGACCTCTTCTCCCGCCACTCCCGGTTCTGGGTCGAATTGAGCCTCACGCATCCCATTGCGGTTCGACGGGTGAAGGAACTGATCGAGTGGGTCCAGGCGGGGGAGTATGACCGGATTGTTGACGGAAGCTACCCCCGTAGGGGTCAGGAGCCTCCTCCTTCGGCAGAGTTCAACGCTGCTGTCACCCACTATGGGGAGAAGTTCTCGACGTTCCTCGACCGGACGGCAGGCAACGTGCAGGACTTGGGTAAACAGCTGAGTGACTGGCTGAAGAAACGTCCCGGCGGCGAAGAGGCGGAGTCGGATCATGGGAGCGCCGACTGAATCGAGGGTGGAGGTCGGCCCGCTGTCCGCTCGCCAGCGGCGGTCAGGGGCGTGGGCTCAGAATAGACGAGCCACCATGCACCTTCAGCCCTTGTCGACGGTAGGACTTTTGGCCCCTCTTCATAGGTGGCTCCCCGTAAGACGATAGTGCTGCGATGAATGAAGAAGGTTGGTACACCGATCCGTTTCGGCTGCACGAGAGGCGTTGGTTCTCCGACGGTTCTCCGACTGAGCTCGTGGGCGACGGGGGCATCGAGGCGACTGATCCCCCACCCAAAGCGCCATTCATCGAGCTGCCGGGTCCGTGGGACATACCGGCCCCTCTGCCACGGTCTGCCATCGACAATCGGGCGCCGCTGCGGGTCGGCGCGTCAAACGGTGAACGTGCCACCGGCGAGACGTTCGCAGGGTCAGGGCACCATCACCGCCGTGGTGCCCCCTGACCAGATTCCCGCCCTCGTGCTCACCATCGCCAACATGTGGAGCCAACCGGGGGGGGAGACGTGGTCTCGCTCGTGGCTAGAACGAAGCGGCCCAGAGTGATTGTCGACTCGGTGACCCGTCTCGTCGCGCCATGCTGAGCACAGGAGTCGGCCCATACGTCGCGGACATTCGAGGGCTGCCGTGGCCCGCCCGACGGCGAGCCAACGCTCGGACCAGCACCTCCAAGTGGTCGGGCTGCCCGGATTTGAACCGGGGACCTCTGCGTCCCGAACGCAGAATCGATGTGTCTGGATGTTTCTAACGGTGCATCAAAGGTGGGCATGACCAGGGCGTCTGCGTCTCGGTGTCTCCGGCCGTTTCCTGGTGCGCGCGGGATGCTCGCGGGATGGAAACGTCACCTCCCCGACCGAGCCCCGGCCGAGAGCACCGAATCCGGACATCACCTACGGTTCGGGGTGGCAGCCCCGCGGGAGGGCGAGCCAAAGGGAGGCGGAGATGGGCATAGCTAGAAGACTTTGGGTCTCGATCGTGGCAGCAGTGCTGGCCGTGGCGCTTACGACGGGTATCGCAGTCGCATTGGTCGGCGGAGGCTCACCTCCTAGCGTCACCTACTTCGGATGTCTGCATGACGGGTCTCTGTCGCAGGTAGGGACGGCGTCTCCAAGGTGCGCTACGAGAGGGTCTATCGTAATCTCGTGGAACTCGGTAGGTCCGCAGGGGCCGGCGGGGCCACAGGGACCGAACGGATCACAGGGTGTGATTGGGTTACAAGGCGCGACCGGCCCACAGGGCCCGCCAGGTGGATCACTGAACTTCCAGCAAATCGCCGCGCTGCACTGGTACGAGGCAAACGAGGCTGGAAATACGGTCAACGTCGGCAGCTTCACCTCAGGCATCATCTTCGACGGCGAGCACATCTGGACAGCCAGTCAAGGCACCGGAGACATCGTCGAAGTTGATCCCGCTACGGGTGCAGTCCTCGCTTCGTATCCAACAGGCGGTCAGCCAGAGGAGATGGCATACGACGGCGCGAACATCTGGGTCGCTCTCTACTACTCAAATGCAGTAGCCAAAATTCAGGCGTCGACTGGGACCATTCTTGGGACCTATTCAGTGGATTCCAGCCCTGACGGCGTGGCATTCGATGGTTCGCATATCTGGGTGGTCAACCAGGGCAGCAATAACGTGACCGAACTGGCACCCTCGACCGGTGCAACCGTTGGAACCTTCCCGGTCGGAAGTTCACCGTTGCACATCGTCTCCGATGGCACGAATCTCTGGGTCGACAACTCGCTCGGTAATTCGGTGACGGAATTCAGCGGATCTACCGGTGCAACCCTCGGCACCTATTCAGTCGGACACTCGCCCGCGGGGATCGCGTTCGATGGATCACATATATGGGTGAGTAACAAGAGCGACAACACCGTTACCGAACTCTCGGCGAGCAACGGAAGCACGATCGGAACATTTCCCGCAGGTCCCACCCCGACAAAGATGGCATTCGACGGTCACAATCTGTGGATTTCGAACGAGTCTGCCAACACGGTGACCATCCTCTCAGCAGCCACCGGAGCCATCATCAAGACTGTGACTGGATTGGACGAACCAGCGGAGTACGCGTTCGACGGGGAGAACATCTGGGTCACAAACTTCGCCAATGGGACGATGTCGAAGTTGTAGCAGCCGGATCTATGACTCGGGAATAATTAGGACTGTAGTGGTGTTTAGGGGCGTGAGGTCCGGAGTAGTTGCAGCATAAGGAGAGAGCGGTCCTCGGTCAGCTGTAATGCCGAGAAGAAGGAATCTCCTATGGAACCTGCACGTGCCCACAGAAAGCGTAACGAGTGGGAGCGATACGCAATCGTGCCGCTGGCCGTTCTCACTTCCAATCTAAGCCCGGAAGCCAAGGTCCTCTATAGCTATGCGGATGCTATCCAGGGAATGTCCGGTAAACCCGCCGAGGGGATTGCTGCTACGTCGCGAACTCTCAACATACCTATAGATGCTCTTCGCAAAGCCAGGAACGAAACGACCGACACCGGTCTGCTAGATGAGGAGCAGCATTTTTCAGAGGGAGGGGCCGAAAGTAAGAGGTCGCTTCGGGTACTGCACAATCCTGCCCGGAAGCCGAAGATCATCAATCCTGAGGGCGTAACTCTGCCAGCACCAAAGGCGAAGGGGACAAAAGCGAGCAGAACCTACCCTGGTTCGGATGCTCGCCGCTCACGACCTGTGGTTGGAATCCACGACCCCAACGCCTCCGACCTGTTACCGAAATCCAGGACCGGGGGTGGTCGAGACTCCATAGGGGGGGTAGTCGAGATTCCGGATGAGGTCGACGAACCTGTTACCGAGATTCTGGCCCACAGCCAAGGTCTACGAGGTATTGATGGAGGTATTAGCAGTTCCGGTAGCTGTTCAGGTATGGACACTGACCAAGAGCCTTGTGAGGAGGGTGACAGGGACAGTCGCGTGGACATAGCTACTGGGGAGCTTCTTGACGACGGCGGGCGGAATCAGACGCCATCCAACGTTTGCTTAGACGGCGTCGTCGGCACGCGGAAGATCAGAACAGCACTTGACTACTGACGCGTCGTCAGCCAAAGCGTTGCCAAATTTGTGATGAGTTCCGGTGCGAGGGGCACGGATGACATCCACCCTCTTCGCTGACCTCATGTTCGACATTGACTCTGAGACAGGAGAAATCATCAAGGACGCGCTCGGCGTTGTCCCGATTTGTCCCTTCTGCGACAGACGCACGCGGAATCAGCCCTACGGGATGAATTGCCGTTGCCCATTCGAAGGTCCGCTGGATTCACTTGAGCCCGTCCCACAGAGGTCAGCAGCGTGCCTCTAGAAGGGGTGTAGAAGCCCCTGTGGTTCGTTCTAACGGCCTCAAACGGTCGGTGTGGGTAAATGTACCCCCCTTATTTCTACTTTGAATAACTCCCTGGTCACAGGCTTTTCTTATTGTTCAATAAACATCTGCGCTAAGAACGCAAACTCAAGGTCGGGGGACGACTCATCTAGGCCATAGAGCCCGGTATCTCTAGCCCAATGCCATAGAGATATCCAGCAAGGGCCGCAGGTGAGTAGGTGACTCGCATCCGCTGCCGAAGCCTCGCCCCGTGACATCAGCTAGTGACGCCCAATCACGCCCGCTTCAATGAGGGTCTGAGTGCCTGTGCCGTTTAGCGACCTGCCAACTGCCGCGCAGAGGGTGGCACTAGGACAGGTCACCCCTTGGAGAATGCCGCCGGCGGCGATAGTAGGGCTAGGCACAATCGACCAGGTAGCGCCGTTCAACGACTCGACGAGCGTCTGAACAGCCCCATCACCAAACTGGGTGGTCGTTGAATAGCCAACCGCAGTGCAACTCGCCGAATTGATACAGGAAACATCTTGGAGTCCGTCAAATATCGTTGGATTTGGACTAGGCACGATCGACCAGGTACTACCGTCCCACACCTCGATCAGGGTTTCAAAGGTGGACTGATTGGAAGCAGTACTGTACGCGCCTACGGCAGTGCAGTCGTTTGACCGCACGCACGAGACACCCTCAAGCAGACTCTGGGTGCTGGCAGGGGGCAACGTCGTCGGAACCAGTGTCCATTTCCTGCCATTCCAAACCTCAACGAGTGTTTGATTTGTGTTACCGACGTCGGAAGATCCAACTGCCGTGCAACTCGTCGAACTGACACAGTCAACGCCCTCTAGAAAATCAACTTCGCTGCCAACGGCACTGGGGCTTGGGACAATTGACCAAGTCCTGCCGTTCCAAACCTCTACGAGCGTGGTCGGAGATCCCTGCACGTAACCCACCGCAGTGCAGTTGGTCGGTCTGATGCACGAAACGTCGTGCAGTTCGCTCCCAGTGCCCCCAGGATTAGGAACTACGGACCAAACTCTGCCATCCCACCGCTCTATAAGGCTCCGCTGCCCTGAAGATGTGTAGTAGAAACCGACAGCCATGCAGTTTTCTGGGCTAGTGCAAGAAACGCCCGCCAGCAGCCCAGTCCGATCCTGATTGGGACTCGGCATCAACTGCCACCGCGATCCGTCCCATGCCTCGATGAGGGTCTGCTCTAGCCCTCCGCTTTGGCTGTTGAGGGCCACGTAGCCTACGGCCACGCAATCCGTAGCGGTGGGACACGAGATGTCATTCAGCATGTTGTCGGTAGCGTTTGTGACGTTCGGGCTAGGAATAACACTCCAGTAAGGCTTGATCGTCTGGTGTGCAGGCCAGGACTGGTAGGCGCCGATGTCGCAGGGCGTAGGCCTGACAACACCTCGCTGATCAGGGGTCGAACACAGGGATGCACTTCTCGACGGCCCCAATAGCGGCGCTACCTGGCTCTAGAGCAACGGTTTGCGTAGGCCCTCCATTGCTTTTCAGTCCGGAAGCATCAAGACCAGCAGGAACGTCGGAGAGACTCGTGGACGAAGTAAGTCCGCACGTGTCATCGTCTGCGAGGTTGTACCCGATATCTTCGGCAGTCCCCGAACAGTCACCCCCTGACGAACTGTTCGCCAAAATAGATGAGCTGAGATTGGTTGTTGCGGCCTCACCCGAATTGTAGATTCCACCTCCACCACCAGTTTGCGCAGTGTTATCCGACGCCGTCGTGCCGGTCACGTTTGCCAAACCTGACAGATTGAATATACCGCCCCCCTCGATAGTGGCCGCGTTCCCAAACAGGGTGCTGTTTTGGACCGTCAATCCGCTAGTGATGCTCGGATTTCCATTATCATTCCAAATCCCGCCACCTAAGCTGGCGCCGTTGTTAGACACAGTGCTGTCGTAGACACTCAATTCACCCGAGTCATTGTCTATCCCCCCGCCTTCGCTCGCCGAATTTCCTGACACGGTGCTGTCTTCGATGGTGGCGCTGTGGGTGTAGCCGTTAAATATGCCGCCTCCATCACCGCCACCGGCCCGTGTGGTGTTGTCCGCAACGAGGCTGTTTCTGACAGTCAATGTGCCGATGCTTAGAATTCCGGCACCACCCTGGAAGGTCGAAGTGTTGTTTGAAATAGTGCTGGACATGACGGTCAGGTTGCCGCTGTTCCAGACGCCACCACCCCCGGTGGCAAAACCATTCTCGATGGTCAATCCCGAGATGGTGGCAGTTACCCCTGTTCCGACATTGAACACTCCGACAGAACTATTTCCGCTCACCGCTAGGCGGCTCGCCCCTGGTCCCTCAATGGTCAGGTTCGTGGCGATGTTGATTGGTGCAGCCAAGACGATGGGCGAAGTCGATGGACACGTGACGGAGAAGTTGATCGTGTCACCAGCACCAGCCGATGTGACAGTGGCTGAAAGCGATCCTGGGCCAGCACCGTTGCAGGTTGTCACCGTGTCAGTTGCAGCAGCTGCAATCTCGCCAGAAATCGCCAGGACTCCAATGGTGCTGAGCCCGATAGTTGAAGCGGCGAGAGCTATCGAGACCATCCTCCGCTTCCGTCGCGTGAGTCTGTGCCGCGGCACGCTTCTCTTCATAGCCACTGCCTCCGCCACCCCTCCGCTGATGTGGCGAACCGTAGCCGATTGTGCTCCCAAGTCGCGTCAATCGGAAATACCTCAAATTCCGTTCAATATCCCGTCACGCGTAGCGATTTTGCTGTCATTTTCGGTGGTCAACGGCGCCCGAAAACGTGAGCCTCAGAACGTGGGTCAGCCCACGGTATCCGACCAACTTGTCGACAAAGGACTCTGAGTCAGCTGCCCCACTGGACGAGGCCCAACCCGCCATAGTTCGTGATCCCAAGCCTGTTTGCAGCATGGTTCATCTGACTGCGCACCGCGCCGGCATCAGAGTCAGCTTGGCTCACGTCTGTCTGTAGTTGTGTGTCCAAAGCGGTGTTGTTGCTGCTGGATGACTCAACGATCTTCTGAATGTCGTGGAGAACCACGGTGGTGTCGTCGGTTGCCCAAAGCAACGCGTTGTCAGCCACCCCTCCAAGCGACTTGATATAGCTAATCGAGCCAGGAACTGAGAGTGTTGCCAGATTGGAAAGAGCGTCGTCCTTGACTTCGTCGCACGCCGTCTGAGCTTGCTTGTCGGCACTGTCCAGCTGAACCAGATCGCTTTGGGTGGGGTTTGTGTTCTGAATCACCTCTCCAAGCAGGATTTGCGTGTCCTTTGCTGCGGCTTCGCAGTATCCGAGGCCGGCTCGGACTTGTGCCGCAAAGCCCTTGAACGCCGCCCGAGACGACCGAGAAGCGCCGAACGCCGGGGAGGGAACGCTGAGCGCCAAAATCATTGCGACCGCCGCCGCCACTATTGCAATCCGCCTGCTCATGACTACTCCTTTGTCACCCGGGGTGTTACGCGGTTTGGACCGGCGTCGCCGGAATCCCTAACCGCCCCTCAAATTCCTTCGCGACGCTTTCATCACTATCGACCGCGGCGACCCAGAACCTGAGACCCAAACGACTTGGGGCCGTCTCCAAAACGACCGAATCTGGGAAGGCCGAGAGACGCGGCCGGCGGAGCCCATGCGCCACGCCTGGACAGATTATTAAATCCCATCTCAAAATCTAGCTCTCAAAACTTGACTCTCATAGGGTTTTTGATAGACTAGAACGCATGACACAGACCCTCATCGGCTACGCCAGAGTCAGCACCTCGGACCAGGACGCCAGTCTCCAGGATGATGCCCTTAAGGCGGCAGGCTGCGACAAGGTGTTCGTCGATACAGCTACAGGGACAAAGGCCAGTCGGCCCGAGCTTGACGCCATGCTTGCCCATCTCCGCGCCGGGGACGTGGTAGTCGTCTGGAAGCTGGACCGCCTAGGTCGATCGGTGCAGAACCTCGTTGCCCTAGTGAATGAACTCGCGGAGAAAGGCGTTGGCTTTCGTTCGATCACGGAGTCAATTGACACGACGACGACGGGCGGAAAGCTGGTCTTCCACATCTTTGCGGCCATCGTGGAGTTTGAGCGGGACCTGATCGTGGAGCGCACTACGGCAGGGCTCAAGGCCGCAAGGGCACGCGGTCGGGTAGGGGGTCGTCCCAAGGCCCTGAGCGATGCTAAGGCTCGGCAGGCTCAGACCATGTACGACGACGGCGAGCGTGTGGCTGATATTGCCGAGACACTCGGGGTCGGCGTCGCCACCGTCTATCGGTACCTCGACACGCAGAAAGCAGCCTGACCGTATTGGAGTCGGTGTCAGGGCAAGATCGAAACGCCTAGAACGCTGCCACAACTGACGAAGGTCGACCGCGTAAAAGACTGAACACGCCCTTTTGGCACGCATCCGCGGGTCGTGGGCAGTCCTGACGATGAACATGCGTTCGGGGCTTAAGCGCATCCTCGCGCTCGCGATAGTTGCCTCGCCCGGAACGGCACTCAGGGCTAGGGGCTCAGCGAAAGACCATCTATGCCAATCGCTTGCGATGGTTGGACCCTCTGGGCACTTCCAGACGTCCATGCCCGAGTCGTCCAATGATGGAACCAGCGGTTGCGTCCTGTGTTCAGGACAGATAGGCCAACCTCCCCAGACTTCCTCATGAAGAAAGCTGCCACACAGGTAGTCGGTGAGTTGGATGACAAATCCCTCTCCAACCTCGAGCAAGGAGGTGCCGAAGGACCCTTCGGACTTGTCGTCTAGGAACACATCGCCGTCCCACCAGTTGTCGGCCCCTGGGCCGAGGTCGAGAACGAGACTCTGACCCGTCGTAATCAGCAAGTCATCGGCGATGCTGTTCCACCGGTCCTCTGCATCGGAACTCCCACCGCACCATTGTGACGCCTCCCTGTCGGGGGTGTCCCCGACAGCCGGGACAGTGATTGCCAACCGGCATGCTCAGGGCCTTGCCGGCATGCAGATGAGACGATTAGAAACGAGACAACACAGGGAGGCGGAAACAATGGCAGGACTGATCCTGTTGGTGCTGGTGTTTGCTGTCGCCGGACTGCTTGCCAGGCTCATGCCTCGACTGCCGGGTTGGTCGGAACGTAGTGCCGCATCGCAGAACCGGCTTCCTGCTGTCATTCGGGGAAGCCGCCGACTGCGAACGCAGGAAGATGTCAATCGGGGTCTGATAGTTACCAGCTACTTCTGCTTCGGGCTAGCCCTTCTCGCCTTGAGCTGGGCCATCGCACTGGCAGTGACGTAGCCGACCAGGGGTGCCCCAGATCGCCGGTTCGATGCTGCAGGCGGTAGCCACCGAACAAGGTGCATGCTGGTCACATGGGCACAGTCTCGTATTGGATGACCGACTCCGTCCTCGGCATGGAGGCATTCGCTGGCAGGAACAAGCCGCTCTCGCTGGATGAGGCGCTGGCAGCCCTGGAGCTAAGCATCGAGCGTGTCGATGCCCGATGGGTGCTCCATCTCCAGGGCTTTCCTCGGGAATGGCACGAGACCGAAACTGATGCCCTAGAAGCCGCTGAGAGGTGGCACCACATGGAGCCGACAGTGGAACACGCTCCCGGCCCCACATGGCTCGTCTACGAGGCGATCAGTACCAGTTCACCTCAACGTCACAAGAAGAGGCCGAAGGCTTCGTCTATGGGGTTGCAGTTGGCATGTTTTACGAGACTTCGGCCGCCGAAGAGCGAGACAGACGAAAGCGCCCCTGACCGCCGGCTGGGAGGGGGTCGGCTTTGGCCTCTGCGTAGATCGGGTAATGGGACGGGTTCGGCGTGCTTCCGGGACTCGGACAATGGTGGACACCCTTCGTCATGGCTTCCGGCCGCCCTCAGAGGCTGAAAAAGCTACGGACGCTGACTACGTTGCTGCTGGCGGGGAACTCGCTGTTGCGGCGATGCTGATGTCACAACAGAGGCAGAAGGGGCTCCACTGGCTGCCCCAAGGACGACTGCTGGTCACTCGTCAGATGGTGACCTGGAAGGGCAGCCGTCAAACCAGATTCGCTGAGATCGGATTCGCAAGAGGCGAGTGGACTGTAAGGTCACACCGAGGACGCAATGGTCTCGCTCAAAGTCCGTGCTGGTCAGTTTCGTCAACAATAACGACCGGACGATCCACCATGATTTCCGAATCCCTACGCCTGATGTAGACCTTGTCGAAAGCGCCCTGACCGACATACGGCTAAGTGCCCCAGACCGCCGGATCCGTGGGACACCTGTCTATCAAATACCGGTCTCGATGCTTGCTGCCGCGAGCACCAAAAAAGGGGGTCCCGACCGACCGAGTGGCCCGGTACTCTCGGTTGCAGAAGTGCTGGATCAGTGCGGAAGCAACGAGCCACGAAGTATGGAACCAACTAGGAGATGAGGCCTTCGACCAGTATTCCACCGAGCAAAAGGAATATCCCATGGAATCTGCGTCCTCGTCCCTTGAGAAGCTGCCAGATCGGCTCGCATATTCGACATATGAGGCCTGCGAGGTCTTGAGCCTTTCGCGTACCACCCTCCATCGCTTAAGGAAGGCCAGAAAGCTCAAGCCTGTCCATGTGGGGAGCAAGGCCCTGTACACCCGTGAAGAGCTAATCCGATTCTTGAGAGAATTGGCCGCGGACAGCTGATCCTGGACTAGATCGTCCTTGCTGAAGGCAGAAAGGATAATAGATGGCGCATTGGACAAAACGGATGACCGTGAAGGGCGAGCCACGTTGGGACGTTGAGTGGCGCACCCATGAAGGAAAGGTTCAAACCAAGACGTTCGTTACAAGGCGCCATGCGGACGACTTCATTACGCGGCTCAACCACGACCGCCTGACCGGGTTCTCGATTGACCCTGACGGCGGCAAGTTGACAGTTCGCGAGTTATCAGACCGCTGGCTTGGTTCGAATCCCGGTAAACGGTCGAACACGATCGGACGGGATCGCTCTGCTCTCCGCAAGCACATTCTTCCAGCCATCGGGGAACGCGAGCTGAGGACTATTCAACAGACTGAAGTGCAAGGACTCGTTAACGAATGGTCGGCATTCCTTGGCCCACGAACGGTTGACCGGACCTATGGAACTCTTCGGGCAGCCTTCGCTTACGCCATTGATTCGGACCTTTTCCCTCGTTCGCCTTGTCGGAACGTCAATCTTCCTCGGGCAGTCCCTCGTAGGCGGCCAGTATTGACCCCGGACGACGTGGGGCGCCTCGCCAACGCCATGGGACCCAATCGCGCCGGCAATGGTCTGGGTTGGGGCACTACTGGGACTCCGTTGGGGTGAGGTTGCGGGTTTGCGGGTTCGAGATCTCGATCTTTCTGGCCGAACCCTGTCCGTCACGGAGATAGTGACTCGGGACGAACGAGGCCGGTCCGTGGCCGGACCCCCTAAGTCTCAGGCAGGAACCCGCACGCTGTCGATGCCCGAAGAACTGGCGCACGTTCTTTCCGAGCACTTTGGTCGACTCGGACTCACCGCCAGGGACCCTGACGCCTATGTCTTCACAACTCCAACGGGGAAAGCCTGGGGATACTCAAATTGGCGCAAACAGTGTTGGCTACCAGCCAGAACTCAGGCGGGTTTGGCTGGAATCGGTTTTCATGACCTTCGCCGGACCGCGGCAACCTACTTGGTGGCCGGAAATGTGGACCTCAAGACGGCCCAGACCCGACTGGGACATTCCGACCCGCGCCTCACTTTGGCGGTCTACGCCCAAGCAACACCGGAGGCTGACCGCGCCGCGGCAGAAGCAGTCGGACTGCGATTTTCTGACGCCATGCGCAGACGCCCGCGGGATGCTCGCGGTATGAACCGTCTAACTCACAAGCAGAGGGTCCAATGCACCCATTCTGACCTGCGCCTTTGGTCGGGCTGCCCGGATTTGAACCGGGGACCTCTGCGTCCCGAACGCAGCGCGCTAACCAAGCTGCGCCACAGCCCGTCGTGGGGATCGGGTGGGAACACCGACCCTGACCTGCGAGATGCTACCCGACCGCCGCCCACCGGCTGCCCGCAGCTGTCGGACCGGTCATTTCGGGAATCGATGGCCGGGCGCGGAACGGCCCCACCCGTCGCCCCGAGAGGGGCACCAGGTGAGGCCGGTCCGGGAACGGCGGGATGATCGACGGACCCCCGGTCCTCCGTCTACTTGAAGACGTGGTTCACGGCCTTGGTCACGTAGCCCGGCAGTGCGGCCTCGATCTCCTTGGCCAAGGTCGAGCTCAACTTGTTGGCCGCCACTGCCTGGTTGATCTTGCTGTCTGCTCCGTTGACCAGGGCGGTGACCACCGTCTGGCTGGGAACGTTGTGCTCGGCCGCCACCTGGGCGATCGATTTGCCCGAGCGCAGCTCGGTCACCAGGTCAGCGGGGGTGACACCGATGGTCTTGGCACTGACGGCGATGCCGGCCTTGCGGATCTCGCGACGATGGGCCTTCACCCAGGCCTTCACGGGGTGGGTCCCGGTGGCGGCCTTGGACGAGGTCGCCACGCGGCCGGCGTGCTGGCGTAGGCCGCGCCGGTGGTGGCGATTCCGCCCCCCAGCAGGACTCCCCCGATAACGACCGGGGCGACGATCTTCTTCAACGACAGGGACTTCAACGACATGGCACTCCTTATGGCTAGCGATTCAGTAAGGGCATCGTGCCGCTCCCAGCTTAAGGATGGGTGGTGGAATTGTGATGATTCCGTGAGCAGATCCCCAGTGCCACGGCTGGTCCGCGCCTACCGCGGTCCGCCCGTGCCCCCAGACGGTCGGGAGGATGACATCACCCCACCGTGGTGCGCTGGTCCCCGGTGTTCCCCTCGGCTGAGTTCTGGGCCGGAGGCCCAGAAGGATGGTCCGGTCGCTTGGCCACCACCTTGGCGATGCGGCGTTTGTCCATCTCCGTGACCCGGAGCTCCCACCCGTCCACGTCCAGCGACTCGCCTTCGGCCGGGATGTGGCCGAACCCGTCGAAGAGGAAGCCGCCCAGGGTCACGTACTCCCCTTCGGGCAGGTTGATGTCCAGTCGGTCCCGCACGTCGTCCACGCTCATCCGGCCGTCCACCAGCCACCGGCTCCCGTCCACACGCACCACCTCGGGTTCGTCGTCCGGGTCGAACTCGTCGGGGAGGTCCCCCACGAGGGCTCCGAGCAGGTCCTTCACCGTCAGGACCCCCTCGACACCACCGTGCTCGTCGACGACGACGGCGAAGGCCCGACGCTGGCGGCGCATCTCGGACAGGACCTCGAGCACGAGGCGGGACTCGGGCACCAGAAAGGGTTGCCGCAGCCGGCGGGAGATGTCGATGGGCCCGGGGGCCGCCACCGCCGGACCCGCTCCCTCCTCGCCCGCGGCCGGCGGGGCCACCATCGTCTCGTCCTTCCCGGTCGTGCCCCCCACCTGCCAGCCGGCCCGGAACAGATCGTTCACGAAGAGCACGCCGATCAGGTCGTCGAGGTTGTCGCCGTAGACCGGAAAGCAACCGTGTCCCGACTCCCGCACCGCCTGGGCCACGGCATCGACGGTCAGCGGGATGGACAGGGCCACCACGTCGACCCGCGGTGTCATGACCTCGCGGACCACCGTGTCGTGGAGGTCGTGGAGGGCGTCGATGATGAACTGCTCCTGGGCGTCGGCCCCACCATCGCCCCGATTACCGGGCGGATCGGGGCGCCCCCCAGACCCCCGCCGCCGACCGCGGGCCTGTCGGCCCGGTGGAGGTTCGTCGTCTTCGTGGCGTCGGAACACGGACACGGTGGTGACGCTGACTGTCGGGCCGGAGCCGTCAGGCGCCGACGGATTCGGGCGAGGACACGACCGAGAGCGGTTGGTAGGACTCGTCGTAGTAGGTGCCCCCGTCGAGGAGGGCGGTGATGGCCCGGCGCAGCCGTATGGGGTCGAGCGGCTTGACCAACCAGCCCTCCGCCCCCGACCGCCGGGCCAGAAAGACGTCGGGGCGCCGGTCGAGCAGCATGAGCACGGGCACGTGGTCGAGCTTGCCGTAGGAGGCCTCGAGTCGTAGCTCGAGGCAGACCGCCATCCCGCCCATGTTTCCCATCTGGAGGTCCACGACCACCAGGTCGGGGAGGGACTCGGCCACCTCGGCCATGACGGCCGGTCCCGATCGGGCCTCCCGGATGGCCACCTCCGGCCGGGCCGCGATGGCGCCGACTTCGGCCCGGACCGACGGGGCGTCGCTGGCCACGAGAATGGTGCGCACGGGCACAGGTTAGCGCTCCCGGTCGGGTGCGCCCTCGGGCGGCGCCGTGCGGCACCGGCTGGCTCCGGCCCGGTCGCCGTGAACAGGAGATCGGCGATGGCGGCGAGACCGTCGAGGTCGTGGACGTCGGTGTTCAGCAGCGGCACCCGGTACACGGGCGCCGGATCGACCTTGGCCACCAGATCGGCGTAGGCCTGCTCCTCGCGGTCCGAGGCGGCCGTGTAACCGGCCAGGTTCTCGATCAGCTGGTCGAGTGCGGTGCCTGCTGGCGCGCCGGCCTGCCGGCGGACCGTGGCCAGCTGGTCGTCGTCGGCGAACCGGGGTTGGACCCGGTTGAGCACCAGTGCCGTCACCGACATGCCCGATTCGGCCAACTTGCCGGCGAAGTGGACTGCCTCGTCCACGGAGTCGGGGCGGGGGGAGGCCACCAGCACGAAGGAGGTGCCGTCGTCCTTCAGCAGCTCACGGACTCGGGCCGCCCGGGTACGGAACCCCTCTTCCATCCCCTCGAAGGCCTGGAAGAAGGTCACGGCGTCGCGGACGATCTCGGCGCCGGCCACCCGGGAGATGGTGCGCAGCAGGGCCTGGGCCGCCACTCCCATGAACTTCGAGGCCGGCCCGGGTCGGCATCATCAGGGCCTGGAACAGTCGGTTCTCGAGAAAGTGGGTGAGCCGCCGGGGCGCGTCGAGGAAGTCGAGGGCGTTGCGCGACGGTGGGGTGTCCACCACCACCAGGTCGAACCCACCTTCCTCCACCAGCTCGAAGAGCTTCTCCATGGCCATGTACTCCTGGGTGCCCGAGAGCGTACCGGTCAGGTTCCGGTAGATCCTGTTGACCTTGATGTCCTCGGCCTGCTCGGCGCTGTCGGAGTACCGCTGGACCAGGTCGTCGAAGGTCCCCTTGGGATCGAGCATGAGGGCGTGGAGCTCCCCGGGCCAGGGACCGTCGATCCGGGTGGGCCGGTTGGTCAGGGCATCGAGGCCCAGTGAGTTGGCCAGCCGGCGGGCCGGGTCGATGGTCACGACGCAGGCGCGCCGACCCAGTTGGGCCGCCCGCAGGGCGAACGCCGCCGCCGTGGTGGTCTTGCCCACGCCCCCCGATCCGCAGCAGATGACGATGGACTTGTCCCGCACCATCCGGTCGATGGTGGGCTCGGGGCTCATGTCGACGCCGGGGCCGGGTCGTGGAGCGCCTCGACCCCGGCCGCCAGTGCGTCGCTCAGCACTTCGAGTTCTTCGGGGCCGATGGATGCCGTAAACAGGAAGGGCACGCGGAGTTGCGGGAGGGGGAGCTGATGGGCCAGGCGCTCGAGCTGTTCCTGCTGGAGCTCGCTCCCGGGTGAACCGGAACAGCCGGGCCTCCTCCAACGTCGCCACCAGTGATCGGCTCGAGCTCCGCTCCGGCCGCACCCACGGCTTCGGCCGTCGGGGTGTCGAGGGCCTCCGACGGGGGATAGCAGCCGTTGACGATGAGCGGACCGAGGGCGATGCCGACCTTGTCCTCGAGCCCGTAAGCGGCCTCGATGGCCTCGTTCACCGGCATCTCCTCGGGCAGGGTGACCAGGGCCACCTGGCAACGGGCCGGGTCCGAGAGGAGCGCCACGACATCGGCCGCCTGGGTGCGGATCGGCCCGCTCCGGGCCGCATCGAGCAGGCCGCCGGCCGACGAGAGGAAGGTCATGGTGTGGCCGGTGGCTGGCGCGTCCACCAGGACCAGGTCGGCCACGCGGCTCCGCTCGATCTGCTTCACCTTGCCCAGGACCAGGATGTCCCGGATGCCGGGGATGGCCCCGGCCACGATGTCGATGATCCCCGACGACAACAGACGCTTGGACACCCGCCGCAGTCCGTGGTCGGCCAAATACTCGAGGAGAGCGTCGTCCGGCGTGATCGTGCGGGCCTGGACCGTCCCTTTGGGGATGGCGCGGGTCGGGTCCTCGTCGTCCCCGGCCGGCGCGGCTCCGGCCGCCCGCAGCACCGAGCCGGCGTAGTCCAGCGGCGTGTCGTGACCGAAGGCGTTGGCCACCCCGCTGCCGGCCCTCGAGTTCGACCACGAGGACCGAAAGTCCAGCTCGAGCGGCCAAATGGGCCATCGCCGCCACCATGGTGGTCTTGCCCACGCCACCCTTTCCGGCCACGATCAGGACCCGGCTCTGTCTGTAGAACGCGCTGATGTCCATGACCCTCAGGAGCGTAGTGTCCGGGTCCGGGTCCGGGTCCCCTTTCGCCCTGGTGGGAGCGGTCGGCCGGGCCGCCGGATCCCGCCGGCTCCGGCGGAGCGGAAATCGGGTGGGAAATCCTGGTCAGACCCCTTGTTTCCGGTCATCGGCGCGAGTACGTTCCCTTCCTGGAGGATGCAGGGGGAACGAAGGGGGAGTTGGGCACGTGGAGCAAGCGCTGGACACATGGCAGCTGAAAGCCGCGTGTCGCGGGCCACAGGCGGAGGTCTTCTTCCCGCCGGCCCACGCCGAACGCAAGGAAGAGAAGCTGCAGCGGGAGGACCGGGCCAAGTCGATCTGCCAGTCGTGCGTGGTGAGGACCGACTGCCTCGACTACGCCATCAGGATCCATGAGCCCCACGGCATCTGGGGCGGCCTGAACGAGATGGAGCGCAAGCAGCTGGTCGATCGCCGGGTCGGCTGAGCTCCGCCTGTCCCCTATCCCAGTTCCGAGGGAGTCGGCCGCGTCGCGGACCCCCTTGGTGGAGCAGACCGAAGCCGGCATCTGACCCGTCGAGGCGCAGATGCCGGCGGTCAGCTGGTTGGCTGCGGCCACGATGGCCTGGGTGATGGTATCGGTCGGCTGGGTCGAGCCCGGAGGCGATGGTGGCCTGGGGCTCTTTGACGATGAGCGCAGGGCTGAACGCCGAGGTCGACGTCACCAGCCGGTTGCCCACGTCGACGAACGGGAGCGGTCCGGGCGGCCCGGCCGGAGGATGCCACCCGGACTGCCGTAGCGGGACACCACCGCCGCCTGGGTCGGGCGTGAGGGTGGCGATCCGGGCGAAGGCCCCCTGGGCGTCCAGGGCGTCCGAGAACAGCTCCACGCCGGTGAAGGAGAGGTAGCGGCTGGTGTACGTGGCCCCCACGAAGCTGAAGGTCTGGATGCCGGGGAAGACGGAGAGCGGGGCCGACTGCATGTTCTTGAGCCGGCTGAAGCGGCCGAACCGGGACAGGGCCACGATCAGCGGCCACCGCTCCGCGCCGCAGAACGGGCAGTACTCGGCCCCCACGTAGAGGACCTCGGGCTTGCCCGCCGACTTGAGGGGCGGCTGACCGCTGAGCACCGGTCGGCGGCCACGAGCTGGGCGTCGGGGGCGGTGCCGCCGATGGCGTCGAAGACGGGGAGCGGGGACCTTGGCCAGCTTCGGCCATCACGCTGCTGGAGGTGGTGGCCCGGTGCACCGTCAGCTGGGTCACCGGCGCGTCGGTGAGCGCGTAGACGATCAGGACGACCACCGCGACGAGGATCACGACCACCGCCCCCCAGGCGAAGCGGGCCGTGCGATTGCCGGGGGACGGCCGTCCGGGGAGCCGGCTTCGGGCGCCGGTCTTCGGGGGATGACCACCGGCGGCTGATCCACCGGCCGGTCGTCGGGGAGGTGATCCACCGCCGGTCCTTCGGGCCGCCGGTCCTCGGTGCCGGTCACGTAGCCACCGCCGGGCGGATGCGCCTACTCCTCGTCGTGGGTCGTAGTCGTCGGCGTCGTCATCGAGCCGTCTCGCGTCCCCGTACCCGGGGGCCAGTACCACCGGCGATGCGGTCACGATGATCACGAACAGGATGAAGGTGATCACGTGCACCCCGGAGCACCACAGGCAGATGGCCTTGATGATGAAGAACTCGGCGATGATCAGATAGATGATCATGCCCACCCCGACGATCGACAGGATCAGCCGGGCCAGGTGGATCCGCCGGTCCGCGCTGCGCCACGCCACCGGCAGGCACAGGGCGATCATCGGGACGAAGAAGATCAGGCCCAACATGGCCACCGGGAATGCCGAGGATCACCGACTGGGGGCTGGACGTGACCTTGGCGCAGTTGATGGCCCCGTTGTCCGAGCAGATGAGGGCCACCTTGTCGAAGTGGGTGATGGTCAGGTACGTGGCGATCCCGAGCCCGGCCACACTGAGCACGAGGGTGGCGAGGGGCTGCCATCGCAGCGTGGGCACGCTCGTGCTCATCGGATGTCGGGATCAGCTCAGTTTGAGGGCCTTGGCCGCGGCTTCCACGCCGGGGCTGGTGCAGACCGATGCCGGCGCGTTCTTGGTGCTGGCGCAGATGGAGGCGGTGATGTAGTTGGCCGTGGCCACGATGGCCTGGGTGGCCGGATTGGTGGGATCGCTCAGGCCGCTGGCGATGGCGCTCCACGACTGGCCGGCCAGGACCCCCGGGTCGTAGCTGGGTCCGGAGATCAGGGCCAGGTTGTTGATGCTGATGAAGGGGAACCCGATCTGGCCGTTCGAGCCGGGGACGTAGGTCGGGCCCTCGTACTTGGTGACGTCGGCCAGTTCGTACTTGGTCGGGGTCTCGAGCGAGTTGTAGTAGCCACTGCCGTTGGGCATGTTGCTGACCGCCTCGACCGTCTTTACCGTCAGATACGGGCTCGTGAACGTGGCCACCGTGGTAGCTGAAGGTGTGGGTCTCCGGGTCGGTGTCGGTGTGGGAGGACGCGGTGATCTTGAGGCCGGACCAGGTCCCGAACCGGGACAGCGCGGCGGTGATGGCCCAGCGCTCGGCGGCGCAGAACGGGCAGTACTCGGCCCCGTAGTAGAGGAGGCCCGGCGTCTTGCCGTCGAAGGTGAGCGGCGGCTGGCCCTTTACGATGATCGGGGGGTTGACCGGCACGGTCGGCGAGTTGACCCCCACGGTGTTGTAGACCGACAGCGGGATGTTGGTGACGTCGTGGACCACCGCGGCCGGCGCCGGTGTGACCGGGGTGTAGGCGTTGGAGGTGGTGCTGGTGGCCTTCACGATCACCAGCACCACGATGATCACGACGACCAGGCCGACCGCCCCCCAGGCCATCATGGTGCCGGAGATGCGACGCGGCGCCGGTGCCGGTGCCGGCCGGGCTCCGGGACGGGGCTTGTTCCCGCCGCCGCTCCGGCGTTCTTGTTGGCCCCGGTGGCCTTGCCCGCCTTTCCGGTCGGGGCCTTGCCCGTCACCGGCCGGCTCTGGGCCCGGCTCCGGTCCTTGGCGCTCTGGCCCGTTGCTGGCGCCGGTCGTGGCGCCAGGCTTCGGCTTGTTGCCCCCGACGGGGCTCTTCTTCTGGTCCTGTGCCATGGTTCCGCGGTCCCCGATTTCGTCGAGTCGTCGCAGTGAGCGTATCCGCGTCGGCCCGAGTGACGGGGTCGGGACGGCCACCGTGAGCTGGCCAACCCGGTTCGGGGCCCGGCCGTGGCCGCCGTGGATCAGTCTGGACACCGTCTGATCGGGCGTAGACTGGCCTGCCATGTCCGGAGAAGCGTCAGGTCTGGCCGACCCGGCACCGCCGAAGAACGCCAGCGTCACCAGGCCCGCCCCGGGGATCAGCTGGGAGGTGGTCGAGGTCGACGGGCACAGCGTCCACTACGCCGTGTGCGGCACCGGCCCGTCGGCGTTGTTCCTCCACGGGTGGGGTCTGCGGCCCAACGGCTACCGTGCTCCCATCCAGGCCATGGCCCAGGCCGGGTGCAGGGTCTTCGCCCCGGCGCTTGCCCGGATTCGGCGGCACCCACGAGCTCGACCCCGACCGGCGCACCTTTGCCGGCTACGCCACCTGGGTCGGGCGCTTCCTCGACGCAGTGGACCAGCGGGACGTGGCCCTGGTGGCCGGGCACTCCTTCGGGGGCGGGGTGGCCACCGCCTTCGTCTACGACCAGCCCTGGCGGGCGTCGGCCCTGTTGCTGGCCAACGCCATCGGCAGCCCCACCTGGGTCCTCTTCCCCAACGAGGTGCGCACCATGGTGCAACGACCGTTCTGGGACTGGGGGCGCCACTTCTCGACCGACCTCCTCCACTCGCCCCGGCTGCTGCGTCTCCTTCCCGTCCTGCTCGAGGACTTCATCCCCAACCTCCTCGGCAACCCCCTCGGCATGTTCCGGACCGGCGAGTTCATCCGCCGGGCCGACCTGGTCCGCGAGGTGCGGGCCATCGCCCACTGGGGAATTCCGGTCACGGTGGCCTGGTCCGACCGCGACGGCCTGGTGCCCCGCTCGGCCTTCGACGAGCTTCGGCATGCCGCCGGCGTCGACGGGGTGGTGGTCGAGGGTGCCCACGCCTGGCTGATCGCCGACCCGACCGCCTTCGGCGACCTGGCCATCAGCGCGCTGGTCGACTCCGGGGCCCTGACCCCGCGATCGGCCAAGGAGCGGGCCTGACCGACCATCCGGCCCCGGCGGTAGCCTGATCCGGTGGCGACCGTACCCGTACAACCCGCCGCCACGGTGATGATGGTCAGGGACGGTCTCGACGGCCAGGGCGGGCCGCTCCGTCGAGGTGTGCATGCTGCGCCGGAACCTGGCCTCGGAGTTCGTCGCCGGCGCCTACGTGTTCCCCGGGGGCTCGGTCGACCCCGACGATCACGCTCCCGAGGTCGAGGCCCGCTGCCAGGGGCGCACCGATGCCGAGGCCAGCGCCATCCTCGGCGTGGAGTCCGGAGGCCTGTCCTACTGGGTGGCCGCCCTGCGCGAGTGCTTCGAAGAGGCCGGCGTCCTGGTGGCGCGCCGCCGCGGGTCGAGGGGCCGACCCGACGCGTTCCTCGACACCAGCGACGGCGACACGTCGGCGCGCTTCGCCGCCTACCGCGACGCCGTCAACGGAAACCGGATGGGACTCCTCGACATCTGCCGGCAGGAGGACCTGGTGCTGGCGGTCGACTCGCTCTTCTACGTGAGCCACTGGATCACGCCCGAGCTGGCGCCACGGCGCTACGACACCCGGTTCTTCATCACCGCGGCACCGCTCGGCCAGATCGCCCGTCACGACGACGGCGAGACCATCGCCTCCATCTGGGTCCGTCCGCAGGATGCACTGGCCCGCTACGCCGCCGGCGAGATCGAGCTCCTGCCGCCGACCATCACCAATCTGCGCAACATCGAGGGGTTCCGGACCACCGCCGAGGTCATGGCCTGGGCCAGCCAGGTCACCGACGTCGTCACCGTCCTTCCCATCGTGCTCATCGAGGACGGCCACGTGCTCATCCTCCGCCCCGGGGACCCCGGGTATGTCGAGGCCCTGGCCGACCGCCAGGCGTCAGGGACACCGCTCGATCCGGCCCTCGTCGAGGTGGCCCGCCAGACCTGGGGGCCCAGGGCCGGCACGGCGTAAGGCGGCCGGCCTTCCGGCGAGCCCCCGTCCCCGTCAGCGGGTGGTGGCCTCCACCGGCGGCACGGTCACGCCGTCCGCCCCCGCCTCCACCGCCTCTTCGACCCGCTGCAGGAGGCGCACGCTGCAGCCGTCCATGGCCACGCGGGGCGCGATCGTGGTCATCACCGACTCGGCGATCTCGTCGAACACCTCGGCCAGCGGCGATCCGGCGTCGAGGGCCACCGGGCTCCCGGCGTCGCCACCGGCCGACATCGAGGGGTGCAGGGGGATCCGGCCGATCAACGGGACGCCCACGTCGGCGGCCAACCGGTCGCCGCCGCCCGAGCCGAACAGCGCGTACGACGTGCCGTGCTCGCAGGTGAAGTCGCTCATGTTCTCGATGACGCCGGCCACCCGCAGGTACCCCTTGCGGGCCATGTCGGCGGTCCGGGCCGCCACCTTCTGGGCCGCCACCGGGGGCGTGGTCACCACGATCACCTCGGTCCGGGGCAGCATGCGGGCCAGGCCCATCTGGATGTCACCGGTGCCGGGGGGCATGTCGATGAGCAGGTAGTCCAGGTCGCCCCAGTGCACGTCCTCGAGGAACTGCTGCACGGCCCGGTTGAGGATCAGGCCCCGCCACATGATGGCGCTGTCCTCGTCGGCCAGGAACCCCATGGACAGCACCCGCAGCGTCCCGTCCCCGACCCGCAGCTCGAGGGGGACCATCTTCTTGTCCCGGGCCTCGACGTCCCCCTGCATCCCGAGCAGCCGGGGGACGGAGAAGCCCCAGATGTCGGCGTCGAGGACGCCGATGGTCAGGCCCCGCCGGGCCAGCGCCACGGCCAGGTTGACCGTGACCGAGCTCTTTCCCACGCCACCCTTCCCCGAGGCCACGGCGATGACCCGGGCGGAGTCGGGGATGTCGGTGACCGGCGCCGGGTCCTGGGCCAGTTTGCGGGCCCGGGCCATGACCGCGGCCCGCTGATCGGCGTCCATGACCCCGGTCGTCACCGATACCGAGCGCACGCCGGGGAGCCCGCCCACGTGGGTCTCGACATCGCTCTGGATCTGGGTGCGCAGGGGGCAGCCGGCCACGGTCAGGGCCACCCCGACCTCGACCGCACCGTCGTCGATCCGTACCGACGTGACCATGCCCAGCTCGACGATGTCGGCACCCAGCTCGGGATCGACCACCCCGCGCAGGGCGTCCCGGACCGTCTCCTCGGACAGCTCGGACTGTCCCGGGTCGAAAGTGTCGGTCCTGGTCACCTCGGCAATTCTACCGGTCCGACTCCGGCCCTCCACCCGATGGGATGTATCACCTCGTGCCCGGCTCGGGTACGCTTGGTGACGTTCGAGACCCGGAATCCAATGAGGAGCGCCGATGAGTGCCACCATGCAGACCGTCAGCATCGGGAAGAAGCCGAATCCTGTCAACCTGACCGACGTCGCCGCCTCCAAGGTCGCCGAGCTGCTGGCCCAGGAGGACATCGAGGGCCTGGCCCTCCGGGTGGCGGTCCGGCCCGGGGGCTGCTCCGGCTTCAGCTACGAGATGTTCTTCGATGCCGATGTGGCCGAGGACGACGTCGTCCGCGAGTTCGGCACCGTCAAGGTCGTGGTCGACGCCACCAGCGCCGACCTGTTGAAGGGGTCGACCCTCGACTACAGCGACGGCCTGCAGGGCGCCGGGTTCCACGTGACGAACCCCAACGCCACCCGCACCTGCGGCTGCGGCTCCTCGTTCAGCTGAGTCGCTGAGTCGCTGAGCCACTGATCCGGCTGCGCGTCGACGGCACCGACGTCGAGGTCGCCGACGACGGGTCGTCGCTGCTCGACGTCCTGCGTGAACAGCTGGGCCTGCGCTCGGTCAAGGACGGGTGCAGCCCCCAGGGCCAGTGCGGATGCTGCACGGTCTGGGTGGACGGCGCCCCCCGGGTGGCGTGCGTCACCCCGGTCCGACGCCTGGCCGGCCGCCAGGTCACCACGCTCGACGGGCTTCCGGCCGGGACGAGGGAGCGATGGTCCGAGGCGTTGGTGGCCACCGGGGGCAGCCAGTGCGGCTTCTGCACGCCCGGGATCGTGATGCGGCTGGCCGCCCTGGAGCCGGCCCGTCGCCCGTCCGGTTCCGGCGCGTCGGACACGGCACCGGTCCCTGACGACAAGATCGACCAGGCGCTTCTGGCCCACCTCTGTCGCTGCACCGGGTGGCAGACCATCGTCGAGGCCGCCGGCCGGGTCCTCGGACCGTCGTCCGCCACCGGCGCCGGTGACGACCGCGACCTGGACGCCGCCTCGGCCCGGGCCACCCTCGAGGGGGGCGTGCCCCAGCGGGTCGGTCCCGCCGTCGTGCTCGGGGAGGCCGGATTCGCCGACGACGGCAGTCCGTCCGACGCCCTGGTGGCCGTGCCCGACGGCAAGGGCGGGTACGCCGTGGCCGAGTCGCTGGCCGAGGCCCGGGCCCAGGCCGGCAAGGTACAGGGTCGCAGCACCAGCCTGGCCCTCGCACCACCCGCTGGCGGTGCCGTCCGGCGCCTGGGCCCTGACCCTCCGGACCACCTACGTGGAGCCGGCCTACGTCGAGCCGGACGCCTCGTGGTGCCGTCCGGGCCAGCAACCGGCCTCGCCCTACGGCAACGGCGGGGCGTTCGGCGGGAAGCTCCACTCCGCCGGTGTCCGGCTGACGCCCGTCGCCTGGCCGACCTCCACGGTCGCCCGGTCCGGGTCCTGTGGTCCCGCGAGGACGTGGTCCGGCTCGGGTCCGAAGCGCCCCCCGGTGGCGGCCGGGGTCGACCGCGTCCGGCTCCGGGGTCCTCCGGGTCGGCGTCCCGCCCGGAGGTGTGGATCGCGAGCGGTGGCGGTCGATGGCCGGCCTGGTGGCCATCGGTCGCCCCGGACCTGGTGCTCGAGGCCGTCCCGCTGCCCGGGCCGCCGCTGTCCTTCGACCTCCGTGGTGCGGTGTGGGTGGAGGCGGCCGTGGTGGCGGCGGCGGCCCGGCTGTCCGGATCGACCGGGTCCGGGGCCGGGCCCCGGTGCGACCTTGACGTCGAGATCACCGCGCCCTCGGGCGGGCGGGCCGTGGCGCGGTGCCGGGCCGACGACTCGATCGAGGTCGAGGTCGATGCGGGCGAGATCGCTGGACGCGGTGGTGCTCCGCTCCTACTGCATCGGCGCCGCCCACCAGGCGCTCGGATGGGTCCGGTCCGAGGGCATCGCCGTGGACGGGGACGGGACGGTCCGCGATCTGACCATGCGGTCGTTCGGCATCCTGCCGGCCCGGTCCATGCCCCCGGTGCGTGTCACCCTGGCATCCGGATCGGGACCGCCGGTCAACGGCTCCGACGCCGTCTTCGCCGCCGTGGCCGCGGCCCGCTGGCTCGCCGACGGCCTGGCCGAGGAGTGGCCCACCGACCGTGCCGGTCGAAGGCACGGCTGAGGCCGGTCGGGCCGGTCGGCTCCCCCTGGGCCCGGCCCGGGGGCCCGGTAGGCTGACGGTCCGTCAGCCCAGCCCGTCTCGCGGAGGTGCATGTCATGAGTACCCCGATCGGTCCCTACCGCCCCATCGTGCAGAGCCGGACCATGGTTGGTCACCTCGGGCCAGCTGGGCCTGGTGCCTGCCTCGGACGGGGGACGGGCCACCGGATCCGCCCGGTCCTGGTCGAGGGGGGCGCCGCCGCCCAACTGACCCAGGCCCTCGACAACGCCGGGCGGCTCCTCGCCGATCACGGGGCCAGCCCGGCGGACGTGGTCAAGACCACGGTCTTCGTCACCGACATGGGCGGGTACGCCGCCGTCAACGAGGCCTACGTGGGCTTCTTCGGGGATCATCGGCCGGCCCGCTCGGTGGTGGGCGTGGCCGGGCTCCCGATGGGGGCGGCGGTGGAGGTGGAGGTGTGGGCCTACCTCGACCGGTGACCGGTCAGTGGCACCGGCGTGGTCAGGGCGTCCAGTTGGTCTGGCCGAACCGGTAGCCCACCGACCGGACGGTCTGGATCAGGTGGGCGTGCTCCTCGCCCAGCTTGGCCCGGAGCCGCCGGACGTGGACGTCGACCGTGCGGGCACCGCCGTAGTACTCGTAGCCCCAGACGCGGCTGAGGAGCGTCTCGCGGGTGAAGACCTTGCCGGGCCGGGCGGCCAGAAAGCGGAGCAGCTCGTACTCCATGTAGGTCAGGTCGAGGACCTTTCCGGCCACCGCCGCCTGGTACGTCTCGAGGTTCAGGACCAGGGGCCGTGCTCGAGGAGGTCGGGACGCAGGCCACGGCCGGTCCGCCAGAACAGGTGGGCCAGTCGGGCGCCGAGCTCGTCGGCGTTGACCGGCTCGAGGCAGATGTCGTCGAAGAGGTCCTCGCGGAGCTCGAGCTCGCCGAGCTGGTCGAGGGGCACGACCACCATCACCGGGGCCAGGGGGACCTCGCGCTTGCGCAGGTGACGGCAGAGCAGGAACGCCCCGACCGGATCCTCGTTGCTGCAGATGACCGCGCCCGACCATCCGTCCTCGGGCTCGTCGATCTCGGCCGCCTCGGGCTTGTCGATGCCGCGCCAGGGGTAGCCGGACCGGTCGAGCACGGCGGTCACCGACGCCGGCGGCACGGCGGGGAAGCACAGCAGTGGCTCCATGGCGGTCTTCCCCTCTTCCTTTCGGGATGCCAGCTGGTCAGGTGGGACGGGCGCAGTATCGGGTCTTACAGCAGCGGGAAGTAGCGGTCGAGCTCGAACTGGCTCACATGGGCCTTGTACTCGGACCACTCGGCCCGCTTGTTGCGGATGAACCACTCGAAGACGTGCTCGCCCAGGGTCTCGGCCAGGAGCTCGGAGGTCTCCATCAGGCCGAGGGCCTCGTACAGGCTCCCGGGCAGGTGGAGGATGCCCTTGTTGGCGAGCTCCTCGGGGCTGAGGGCGAAGAGGTTGGCGTCGGCCTCGGGGGGCAGGTCGTACCCCTTCTCGATCCCCTCCAGGCCGGCGGCCAGCATGACGGCGAAGGCCAGGTACGGGTTGCAGGCACTGTCGGGGGAGCGGTACTCCACCCGGGTGGACTCGAGCTTCCCCGGCTTGACCACCGGCACCCGGACCAGGGCCGACCGGTTGTTGCGGGCCCACGACACATGGATGGGCGCCTCGTAGCCGGATACCAACCGCTTGTAGGAGTTCACCCACTGGTTGGTCACGGCGGTGATCTCCGGGGCGTGACGGAGCAGGCCGGCGATGAACCCCTCGGCCACCTCGGACAGCCCGCCGGGCCGGTCGAGGTCGACGAAGGCGTTGGTGTCGCCCCGGAACAGGGACATGTGGGTGTGCATGCCGGAACCCTGCACCCCGGCCAGGGGCTTGGGCATGAAGCTGGCGAACACGCCCTGCTGGCGTGCCATCTCCTTGACCACCAGGCGCACCGTCATCACCGTGTCGGCCATGGTCAGGGCGTCGGTGTAGCGAAGGTCGATCTCGTGCTGACTGGGCGAGTCCTCGTGTTGGGCGTGCTCCACGGGGATGCCCATCTCCTCCAGCGTCAGCACCGTGCGCTGGCGCATGTCGCTGGACCGGTCGGCCACGGTCAGTTCGAAGTAGGAGCCGGAGTCGAGGGTCACCGGGAGCTTGGACGGGTCGCCGTCGGCGAAGTAGAAGTACTCGATCTCGGGAGCGGAGTAGTAGGTGAAGCCGAGGTCGTGGGCGCGATCGAGGGTCCGGCGCAGCACGTGGCGGGGATCACCCTGGAACGGCGATCCGTCGAGGTTCACGATGTCGCAGAAGACCCGCGCCACCTGCACCTCGGGCACCTCGCCGTTCGGACCGCCCTGACCGGTCTGACCGTGTCCGTGCCAGGGGAGGAGTTGGAACGTGTTGGCATCGGGCCGGGCCAGCACGTCGCTCTCCTGGACCCGGCTGAACCCGTCGATGGCCGACCCGTCGAAGGTCATCCCCTCGTCGAGAGCGTTCTCCAGCTCGGCCGGCGTGATGCTGAAGGTCTTCGGCGTGCCGAGCACATCGGTGAACCACAGCTGGACGAAGCGGATCCCCCGCTCCTCGACCGTCCGGAGGACGTACTCCTCTTGACTCCTCATGGGGTCGGGTACCTCCGGGAGCGTCGGGGTCGTCGGGTGCGGGTCGTGGGAAGTCGATGCAGTCATTGTCGCAGGTCGGACGGGTGCCGGTCGAAGCCGTTCCGGCCGGAGCGAACAGAGCCGGATCCCGAGAGACCCGGCTCTGTCCTCCTCAGGCCGCTGGTGACCAGGGATTTCGGGGCGTGCCAGGGGGGGTGAGCAGGCCCGTCCATCCGGTCGCCGGTCAGCCTCCCGCCGCGTCGCTGCAGACGGTCTCGGTGATGATCGCGGTGACCTGGTACGGATCCATGTTGGCGTTGGGACGCCGGTCCTCCAGCCAGCCCTTCTTGGCCTTGGCCACGGCCCACGGGATCCGGATGGAGGCTCCCCGGTCGGACGTCCCGTAGCTGAACTTGGTGAAGTGGGCCGTCTCGTGGGCCCCGGTCAGGCGGCTCTCGATGCCCACGCCGTAGACGGCGATGTGCTCGTCGACCTTCTTCCCGATGGCTTCGCAGCCGGCGATGATGGCGTCCCAGCCGCCGTCCTCCCGCATGGCCTTGGTCGAGAAGTTGGTGTGGGCCCCGGCACCGTTCCAGTCGCCGAGGATGGGCTTGGGCTCGAGGGTGGCGTACACCCCGAAGTCCTCGGCGATGCGGAAGAGGAGCCAGCGGGCCACCCACAGATGGTCGGCGACGTCGAGCGGCGAGAGCACCCCGACCTGAAACTCCCACTGACCCATCATCACCTCGGCGTTGGTGCCCTCGATGCCGATACCGGCGTCGATGCACGCCGCCGTGTGGAGCTCGACGATCTCGCGCCCGGGCATCTTGTCCCCGCCGACACCGCAGTAGTAGGGCCCCTGCGGGGCCGGGAAACCGAGGGCGGGCCAGCCGAGCGGGCGCCCGTCCTTGAAGAAGGTGTACTCCTGCTCGATCCCGAACATCGGCTCCTGATCACCGAACTTCTCCACCACCTCAGCGGAGGCGGGCCCGGGTGTTGGTGGGATGGGGGGTGAAGTCGGTCAGCTCCACTTCGCACATGACCAGCTTGTCGGCCGGTCCCCGCAGCGGGTCGGGGACGACGAAGACCGGGCGGAGGACGCAGTCCGAGTCGTGGCCCAGGGCCTGATTGGTGCTGGAACCGTCGAATCCCCAGATGCCCGGATCCTCACCGTCAGGGACCACCTTGGTCTTGCTGCGGAGGAGCGGCGAAGGCTCGGTTCCGTCGATCCAGATGTATTCCGCTTGATAAGGCACGTGTACTCCTCTATTATCTCGATTGCTCTGTTGCCACTGCGCACTGTCTCTAGCTCGTTGCTGCCACTGCTGCTTGCTGCTTACCACTCCTCATGCCGTCGGTTCGCCGGCCGGAACAGTGGTGGCCCCCGTGCCGGCGGGATCGTCCCCACCGCCTTCCCCGGCCCGCTGTGCTGCCTCTGCTCCTTCCTCCTGGCCCCACGGGGAGGGTCTGGGCGAACCACGGGCCCACGAACCGTGTCGGTGCTGTACCCATCCGACCCGGTCAGAAGCTCCTCGACAGTCAAGGGAACAGTTCACTATCGCAGCAGGCCGTTTCTCCACCGTTACCCGATTGTGAACGGAGCATGAACAGGTCTCCGGTGGCGGATCCGGCGGCATCGCCGTCTCCCTGTCGGATCCCTGTCGACCGCCGGCTGACGGCGGGGAAAAGACCTGGCAGCGGCCCCGGTAGGCTGTGGGACATGGGTCGAGTGCGGGTGGCCGCGTGCCAGATCAACACCGTGGTCGGAGACCTCGAAGGGAACGCCGCCCGCATTCTCGACGCCCTGGCCGAGGCCGAGGGTGGCCGCGCCGACCTGGCCGTCTTCCCCGAGCTCACCGTCACCGGCTACCCGCCCGAGGACCTGTTGATGCCGCCCGGCGTTCGTGGCCGACAACCTGGCCGTGTTCGATCGGATCGCCACCGCCACCGGACCGTGCGCCGCCGTCATCGGCTATGTCGACACTGATCGGGTCGGGGCGCCTGGTCAACGCGGCGGCGCTCTGCGTCGGCGGGCGCGTCGTCGGCCGCTATCGTGAAGCGCCTGCTCCCCAACTACGGGGTCTTCGACGAGCAGCGCTGGTTCACACCCGGGCCAGGGACCGGCCGACCGGTTCGTGGTGGCCGGTGTGCCCGGTCGGGGTCTCCATCTGCGAGGACATGTGGTTCCCCGACGGACCCTATGGCCGAGCAGGCTGCGGCCGGGGCCGGCCTTCTCGTCAACCTCAACGCCTCTCCCTACTCGCAGGGGCGTCGTCACGAGCGCCTGTCCGTGCTGGCGGACCGGGTGGAGGAGACCGGCTGTCCGATCGTCTACGTCAACCAGGTCGGCGGACAGGACGAGCTGGTCTTCGACGGCGCCTCGGTGATCGTCGGCCCCGACGGATCGGTGGTGGCGTCGGCGGGCCAGTTCACCGAGCAGGTGCTGCTGGTCGACCTGGACGTCGCCGACCCCCGCGCCACCGGCGGAGCCGACCGGGCCCGATGCCGGGGGCAGGACGGTCGTGGTGTCCACGACGACACGGGGGTCGGGAGGCGACCGCCGCCGCCGGAGCGGTGGCACCGGTGCTCGATCCCGAGGCCGAGGTGTACGAGGCGCTGGTGCTCGGGACCCGCGACTACGTGGCCAAGAACGGGTTCACCGACGCCGTGATCGGACTGTCCGGCGGGATCGACTCGTCGTTGGTGGCGGCGGTGGCCGTCGATGCCCTCGGCCCCGCCCACGTGCACGGTGTGACCATGCCGTCCCGCTACTCGAGCGACGGTTCGGTCAGTGACGCCGTCGCCCTGGCCCACAACCTCGGCATCGACGTCGACACCGTGGCCATCGAAGCCGCCCATCGGGCCCTGGCCGGCTCGCTTCGCCCGCTGCTCGGCCACGAGCCCACCGGACTGACCGACGAGAACCTCCAGTCGCGGATCCGGGGGGTGCTGCTCATGGCGCCTGTCCAACGCCCACGGCTGGATCGTCCTCACCACCGGGAACAAGAGCGAGATGGCCACCGGCTACTCCACGCTGTACGGCGACTCGGCCGGCGGCTTCGCCGTGATCAAGGACGTGCCGAAGCTGCTGGTCTATTCGCTGTGCCACTTCCGCAACCGCCGGGCCGGCTTCGATCTGATCCCCGGGCCGGTGCTGACCAAGGCGCCGTCGGCCGAGCTGCGTCCCGATCAGCGGGACGACGAGTCGCTGCCGCCCTACTCCGTGCTCGACGCCGTGGTGGCCGGCTACGTGGAGGCCGACCGATCGCCGGACGAACTGATCGCGGCGGGCTCGGACCCCGAAGCGGTGGCCCGCGTGGTGGGCCTGGTGGACCGGGCCGAGTACAAGCGACGCCAGATGCCGCCCGGGGTCCGGATCTCGGGCAAGGCGTTCGGTAAGGATCGTCGTATGCCCATCACCAATCACTACCGGTCCAGGGTCCTGCCGCCCGGCCGGACCCGACCCTTCGTCACCCGAGGACGGTCGGCCTCGCCGTCGCCGGCCGGCTCGAGCGGAGAGGCTCCGGCCGTTGTCTGAGGTCGCCCACCCGCCGGTGCGGCACCGGCGCCGCCGGCCACGTTACCCGTTGCCACTCGAGACCACCGCCGCCCTCGCGGGCGAGTACCGGTGGATCGAGAACGCCCTCTACCGACTGCTCGGCGAGTGGGTGATCGACATGCCGATCCCTGCCGTGCAGCTCCACCTCGACGCCCAGAGCATGCGGCACGCCTGGCACGCCGACCTGTGGGCCGAGCGGCTGCCGGTGCTGGCCGGCGTCGACCCCGACGGGCTGACCGCTGCCGTCCGGCCCGACCACGGCGCTCTTCGCCGCCCTGTCGGGGACCGCTCCGCCCACCGAAGGCCCCGGGTCGGGATGGCCCGCGACCGACGAGGACGTGTTCGAGCACCCGGGCGCGCTGCCCCGGCTGGCCGCCCTGTACCGGGTGGTGCTGCCCCGGCTGGTGACGAGCTACGAACGGCACCTGCGGGTGGCCAGCGCCCCGACCGACGGCCCGGTGGCCCGGGCTCTCCGGTCTGGTCCTCAACGACGAGATCGAGGACTGGCAGGCCGGGGAGCGGCCTGGTGGAGCGGCTGGTCAGCCGACCCCACGATGTGGCCGCCGTCTACGGCTTCCTCCAGCGGTTGGAATCGCAGGTGGTGGGAGCCGGGGCCAGCTCCGGGCTCGTGGCCGTTCCGGGCCCTGTACCAGGGGAGTGAGCCCCGGCCGGCCCCCGTGGCCGGCCCAAACCGACTGAAGGGCTTGACGCGTCCGGTAAACTTCGAAAGCAGCAATCGTTGCGCCCGAACGTGCCACGTCCGGCGCCGTGACCACCGCTTCCCGTCGGTGGGTCGGCTCGAGGAATGGCCATCCCCCGCTGCGGTGGGGAGAACGAAGGACCTGGTGAAGTTGGCTAAGGAGCGCCTCGAACGAGACGACGAAGATCTGGTTCGGTTGTATCTGACCGACATCGGCCAGTATCCGTTGTTGACCAAGGACGACGAAGTCCGACTGGCCCAGGCCATCGAAGCCGGACGGGAGGCCGATGCCCAGTTGGCGGCGGCGCCCAAGGGACTCACCCCGGCGAAGAAGCGGGAGCTCCGTCGCACCACCCTGCAGGGCGAGGGCGCCCAGCAGACCTTCGTCCAGTCGAACCTCCGACTGGTGGTCTCCATCGCCAAGAAGTACCAGGCGTCGGGCCTGCCCCTGCTCGACCTGATCCAGGAGGGCAACCTCGGTCTGATGCACGCCGTCGAGAAGTTCGACTGGCGCAAGGGCTTCAAGTTCTCCACCTATGCCACCTGGTGGATCCGCCAGGCCATCACCCGGGGCATCGCCAATACGGGCCGGACCATCCGGCTGCCGGTACACGCCGGTGACACGTTGGCCCGGGTCCAAAAGGCGCAGGCCCGGCTGGAGCTCAAGTACGGGCGGCCGGCCACCCTGGCCGAGCTCGGGGCCGAGGTCGAGATGCCCGAGGACAAGTTGGTCGAGGCGCTCCGGTTCCGGGCCGAGCCCCTTTCGCTGTCCGAGCCCCTCCGCGAGGACGGCGACGCCGAGCTGGGCGATGTGGTCGAGGACCGCTCGGCCGAGTCCCCCTTCGAGGTGGCCGCGGTATCGCTCCTGCCCGAGGAGATCGGTCGGCTGCTGTCGCCGCTCGACGAGCGGGAGCGGGAGATCCTTCGACTCCGCTTCGGCCTCGACCGCGGTGAACCGAGGACCCTCGAGGAGGTCGGCGAGCACTTCAACCTGACCCGCGAGCGGATCCGCCAGATCGAGGCCCGGGCCATGTCCAAGCTGCGACATCCCTCCTCCGACACCGGGGCGCGGGACCTCCTCACCGTCTGATCGGGGACGGTGGGAGCGCTAGCTCCTCCGGAAGCGATACCATCGACGACCATGAAGAAGCTCCTCATCCTCGCCATCATCGTTGCCCTCGGGGTCGTCGCCGCCAAGCGGCTTCGCCCTTCCTGAGCAGCCCATCCCCGGCGCCAGCGCGCCACCCCTTCTGATTAGCCGCCGGCCGGTCCTCGGCCGCGTGCCGCGGCTGTCCCGGTACGGCGGTTCGGCGCGCCGCGTCGTCGCGCCGAAGGGGGCCGGGCCGTTCAGCGCTGAGGACGGCGGGCCAGGCGCCAGGCCACCAGCGCCCCCACGGATGCCGCCGCCGTGATGCCGGCCGCCGTGGCCGTCAGCGGCAGGCTGGGCACGCTCACCCGGTCGCGGAGACGGACCGGCTTGGTGAACTGCATGACCTCCCAGTCGCGTTCCCGGGCCACCTTGGCCAGCACCCGGTCCGGGTTGACGGCCACCGGGTGGCCCACCGCCTCCAGCATCGGAAGGTCGGTGTAGGAGTCCGAGTAGGCCGAGGACTCCTCGAGGTCCAGTCCCTCGGACACGGCCATGCTCCCGCATGGCCTCGGCCTTGAACGGCCCGTAGGCGTAGAACTCCATCTCCCCGGTGTAGCGGCCGTCCTCGTCGACGAGCGGTCGGCTGGAGATGGCGCCGTCCACGCCCAGGTGCTCGGCCAGCGGCTGGACGATCACGTCCGGTGACGCCGAGACCAGGTACACCCGGTGGCCGGCGGCCCGGTGGGCCTCGATCAGGTCGAGGGCCTCGGCGTAGATGATCGGCTCGACCGTCTCCTCGAGCGCCTCGCGGACGATCTCGGTGATCTGGTCCCGGTCCCATCCCTTGGTCAGGGTCAGCATCGATTCGCGGACCCGGGCCAGCTTCTGCTCGCTCGCCCCGAGGTGGAGGTAGATGAGCTGGGAGACGAGGGCACGGCCACCAGCCGCCGGTTGATCATCCCGCCGCGGTAGAGCGGGCGGCCGAAGGCGGCGATCGACGCCTTGGCGATCACGGTCTTGTCCAGATCGAAGAAGGCCGCCCGCACCGGTTCAGTGCCCCACCAGCAGCTGTTGCACCACTTCCTCGGCGTCGGCGGTGACGAGCACCAGCACCTCGTCGCCGGCGGCCAGCCGGGTGTCCCCGCGGGGGACGATCAGGTGGTCGTCGCGGACCACGGCCACCACGGTGGCGTCGCGGGGCACCCCCAGATCCACCAGCGACACCCCGCTGGCCGGCGAGTCGTCGGCCAGGGTCACCTCCACCAGATGGGCGTTGCCGCCTTCGAAGCGGAGCAGCCGGACCAGGCTGCCCACCGAGACCGCCTCTTCGACCAGGGCGGTCAGGAGCTGCGGCGTGGACACCGACACGTCCACACCCCAGCTCTCGGTGAACAGCCACTGGTTCTTCGGATGGTTGACCCGGGCCACCACGCGCGGGACGGCGAATTCCTGCTTGGCCAGGAGGGAGATCACCAGGTTGTCCTCGTCGTCACCGGTGGCCGCCACCACCACGTCGACGGTGGACAGGCCGGCGGCGTCGAGTGAGGACACCTCGCAGGCGTCGGCCACCACCCAGGTGATGTCCAGATCGCCACGGATCCGGGCCACCAGGTCGGGATCCTGCTCGATGAGCGAGCACGTCGTGGCCTCCGGCCTGGAGGTCGGCGGCGATGGCCGTCCCCACGCTCCCCGCTCCGGCGATGGCCACCTTCATGACCGGGCTCCCCGGCGGCACCCTCGGGCACGGCGCGCCGGGCGGTGTGCCGTCGAGTCCGTCGGCGGGTTTCGGTCGGCGCCGCCGTTCCGGCCAGTCGGGCGTTGAACCTCCCAAGGGCCTCGGCGGTGATCATGAGATGGACCACGTCCCCGTCCTGGCCCACCAGGTCGGCGAAGTCGAGGCGGACCGCACCGGCCCGGGTCACGGCGACCACGGTGACCTCGCCGGGCACGGACAGCTCGGCCAGGCGCTTGCCCGCCCACCGCTCGGGTAGCTCCCGCTCCACCAGCGACAGTGTCCCGGTGGAGTCGGTCCACTCCGACTCCACCTCGTTGGGAACCAGGCGCCGCCGCACCTGGTCGATGGTCCACGACACCGTGGCCACGGTGGGGATGCCGAGCCGCAGGTAGATCTGGGCCCTCCGGGGGTCGTAGATGCGGGCCACCACGTTGGGGATCTCGTAGGTCTCGCGGGCGATGCGGGCGGTCAGGATGTTCGAGTTGTCCCCGCTGGTCACGGCGGCCAGCGAGTTGGCCTCGCCGGCCCGGGCCCGGTCGAGGTCGTCACGGTCGAAGCCCGAGCCGACGATCGTCGTACCCGGCCAGTCGGGGGGCAGCCGGCGGAACGCCTTGGCGTTGCGGTCGATGATGGCCACGGAGTGACCCTGTTCTGCCAGGCCCAGGCCCAGGCCCGAGCCCGACCCGCCCACACCCCACGATGACGATATGCACCCGAACCATGCAACACGCATCGTGGAGAGATCACAACTCACCCCCGGCCCCGGCGGCACGGGGGCCCGGTGGCATGGAGTGCCACCCGTGCCCCGGACCCCGGAATGTTGGCGGGCCCGACGCCCATGATTTACTGAGGGGGTGGACCCATCGGTGACCGGAGGTGCGGCTCCGGCCCAATCGTCAGGTGACGGGGTCGGTGTGACCGTGTCGCCGACCGGGCCGGCCCCGGGGGAGCGGATGCGGCCGACCGCCACGCCGACGGCCAGCGTGGACCTCCCCGAGACCCTCCGCTACCGCCTCAAGAACGTGCTGCTCGGCCCGCCCATCGCCTCGGACCGTCAGTCCTCGGAGCGTCTGGGCAAGCCCACCGCCCTGGCCGTGCTGTCCTCGGACGTCATCTCCTCGTCGGCGTACGCCACCGAGCAGATGCTGATGCCCCTGGTCCCTATCGTCGGGCTCGCCGCCTTCTCCTTGGTCGATCCCGGTGACCGTCGCCGTCATCTTCGTGCTGCTGTTCGTGACGCTCTCCTACCTCGAAGTGGTGAAGGTCTACACCAAGGCCGGCGGCGCCTACGTGGTGGCCCGCGAGAACTTCGGTCTGACCGTGGCCCAGGTGGCGGCCATGTCCCTCCTCATCGACTACACCCTGACGGTGGCGGTGTCGGTGGCCGCCGGGGTCGCCGCCATCACTTCGGTGTACCCCGGCCTGACCAAGGACACCACCTGGATCGCCATCGCCCTGGTCCTGCCTCATCGCCTACGGCAACCTGCGGGGCATCCGCGAAGCGGGGCGGACCTTCGCCGTCCCCACCTACTTCTTCATCGCCAACATGGTGGTGATGCTGGGCTACGGGGCCTACAAGGCCATCGACGGGATCGCTCCACGCCCACTCCATCTACGGCCACATGTCCGGGCGCCAAGCCCCTCGGATGGCCGTCGGCCACCCGGGCAGCGGCGCTGCTCTACGGGGCCAGCCTGTCTTCCTGTCCTGCGGGCGTTCGCCTCGGGGGGTTCGGCCCTGACCGGGACCGAGGCCATCTCCAACGGGGTCAGCATCTTCCGGCGTCCCGAGTCCCGCAACGCCCGGATCACCATGGTGTGCATGGCCGCTGATCCTCGGCTCCCTGGTGCTCGGGGTCTCCTCCCTGGCCGCCATCACCCATCCCGTGCCGTACGTGTCGGGCACCCCGACGGTCATCTCCCAGATCGCCAAGTTCGTCTACGGCTCCCACGGCTTCGGCAACGTCTTCTACGTGCTGCTGCAGATCGGCACCACCCTGATCCTGATCCTGGCCGCCAACACCAGCTTCACCGGCTTCCCGTTCCTGGCCAGCTTCGCCGCCGAGGACTCCTACCTGCCCCGCCAGCTGACCAAGCGGGGCCACCGCCTGGTCTTCTCCACCGGGATCATCGTCCTCACCGCGGTGTCGATCGTCCTGCTGCTGGTCACCCGGGCCCGGGTCGACAAGCTGATCCCCCTCTACGCCATCGGCGTGTTCACCGGCTTCACCATGGCCGGGGCCGGGCATGGCCAAGTACCACTGGCGCCACCGGGAGGACCACTGGCGCAGGCGCCTGGGCATCAACGGCACCGCCTCGGTCCTGTCGTTCATCGTCCTGGTGATCATCGCCGTGGACCAAGTTCACCGAGGGCGCCTGGGTCATCCTGGTCATCCTGCCGCTCGGGGTGCTTCGCCCTGTTGGCCCTGCACCGCCAGTACGCCGACGAGGAGCGCCAGCTGGAGCAGGGGGCGGCCGAGGCGGCCGAGGCTCCCGTGCTCACCCGCCACACGGTGATCGTGCTGGTCGACCGGTTGGACATGGCCACGGCCCGGGCCCTCCAGTACGCCGCGGACGCTCCATCCCGACGAGCTGCGGGCCGTCCACTTCACCCTGGACAGCCGGGTGTCGGCCGAGCTCGAGTCGGAGTGGGGCCGGCTCGGGCTGACCCGGCTCCCCCTCGACGTCGAGGAGTGCGAGGACCGCCGGCTCACCCGGGCCACCCTCGAGATGGCGGCCGAAACCGTGGCCGACGGCCAGACCGAGTTGACCATCCTCTTGCCACGCCGGGGGTTCGCGGCCGGCTGGCACCGGCTGCTCCACGACGGGACGGCCGACGAGATCGCCGCCGCCGTGGGCCAGTTGGCCCACGTGAACGCCACCGTCGTCCCGTATCAGCTGACCGGCGGATGGCTGTCCAAACGACGCGAATGGCGTCGTACACCGGTCGGGGCGGCCAAGGCTCGCAGCCGCCACGGTGCCGGGCCGTCGAGCGGTCGGTCCACGGCCCGGGCGGCCGAGCGGGCCACCGAGCGGGAGCTCGGCCCGGGCCACGTTCGATCGGGCCGCCTTCGGCGATCGGGGAGCGGGCACCATCCCGATCAGCGAGGCCCAGTGGCGCCACCGGGTCCGGGTGGTGGGCCGGGTCAAGTCCGTGCGGGTGCAGCCCCGGGCCGGAACGTCCAATCTCGAGTGCGTGCTGGCCGACGACACCGGCCGGATCCTGCTGGTGTTCCAGGGCCGACGGCGGATCCCCGGGATCCAACCCGGGGCCCGCCTGGTGGTGGAGGGAATGGTCGGGGACTGGGCCCGGCGCCAGGCCATCCTCAACCCCGACTACGAGCTCATCGCCGGCCCCGAGGCCGACGTCGAGCCCACCTGACCGGCCGGCCCGGTCACCGTCGGCGGTGGTCCCTCCCCGCCCGTCCCGGACCCTCCGTCCGGACGTCCGGAAGGGCCGGCCAGGGGCCTTCCTTGCCCTGCGCCCCCTTTTGTCGGTATCTTCTGGCCCCGTTGCCGGTAATGGCGTGCCGTTACGGCGCGCCCCGGCACCCGGCCGCTCGGCCGTGGCTTCGCAGGGGGGACGATGTCTCTCGATGCCTGCGGTGGGCCGCGGTCGGGAGGTCCGGCAGGGAATTTCGAGCCTGTCCATCAACCGACGATGACCACTACCGACGATGACCACGCAGCACACCGAAGGGAGCCACACCGATGACCCACCTCCTGGCTGAAGGGGGTTACCAGATCTTCTCGCTCCACAGCACGCGAGAAGACCTGGCTGTACTTCGCGCTCGGTGTGTGCTGTGGCCTCCATCGTGGTGGCGCTCCTGTTGGTCCGCGGCGTCCTCGCCGCCGACCAGGGCACCGCCTCGATGAAGGACATCGCCAAGGCCATTCAGGAGGGCGCCGAGGCCTTCCTGGCCCGCCAGTTCAAGACCATCGGGATCATCATCGTCCCGCTGGCCGTGCTGATCTTCTTCACCGCCACAGAAGGTCACCCACACCGGTACGCTGTGCGCAGGCCACGTGACTTCACCACGTCGTTCCATCTCGGGCTGTCTGCAGGCCATACGGTGACCGACCTCAGTCCTTCGCCCAGGCCGGCATCTACCGGGTGATCTGCTTCCTGGCCGGCGCCCTGTGCTCGGGCCTCACCGGCTTCATCGGGATGAGCCTGGCCGTCCGGGGCAACGTCCGCACCGCGGCCGCGGCCCGCGAGGGCAAGATGGCCCCGGCCCTCAAGGTGGCCTACCGCACCGGGGCCATCACCGGCCTCCTGTGCGTGGGCCTCGGCCTGCTCGGGGCCACGGTCATCGTGCTCGTCTTCCAGAACACCGCCACCTCGGTGCTGATCGGCTTCGCCTTCGGCGCCTCGTTGCTGGCCCTGTTCATGCGGGTGGGCGGGGGCATCTTCACCAAGGCCGCCGACGTGGGTGCCGACCTCGTCGGCAAGGTGGAGGCCGGCATCCCCGAGGACGACCCCCGCAACGCCGCCACCATCGCCGACAACGTGGGCGACAACGTGGGCGACTGCGCCGGCATGGCCGCCGACCTGTTCGAGTCCTACGTGATCACCATCATCGCCGCCGTCATCCTGGGCGTGACCGCCTTCAGCTCCATCCACCGGAGCGGCGACGCGGCCAAGACGGTCATCTTCCCCATCGCCATCCCGGCCATCGGCATCCTCGCCACCATCGTCGGGGTGTTCGTGGTCCGGGCCGGCAAGAACGACAAGAACGCCATGGCCCCCATCAACCGCGGGGTGTGGACGGCGGCCATCCTGACCATCGCCGGGTCCGCCGTGGTGGCCGGGGCCTACCTCCACTACTGGAAGGCGTTCTACGCCGTGCTCACCGGCGTCGTGCTCATGCTGGTGGCCAGCCAGATCACCGAGCACTTCACTTCCACCGAGCGGGGCCCGGTCAGAGAGGTGGCCGAGACGGCCCGCACCGGGCCGGCCACCCTCACCCTGTCCGGCCTGGCCCTGGGCCTCGAGTCGTCGGTGTGGGCCATCATCGCCATCGTGCTGGCCATCGCCGTGTCCATCGGCCTGGGCGGCGGCAACATCGAGCTGACCCTGTACCTGGTGGCCCTGACCGGCATCGGGCTGCTGTCCACGGCCGGCATGATCGTCTCCGAGGACAGCTTCGGTCCGGTGTCGGACAACGCCGCCGGCGTGGCCGAGATGTCCGGGGAGTTCACCGGCGAGGCCGAGCGGGTCATGGTCAGCCTCGACGCCGTGGGCAACACCACCAAGGCCGTGACCAAGGGCGTGGCCATCGGTTCGGCCGTCATCGCCTCGGTGGCCCTGTTCGCCTCGTTCATCGAGACGATCGGCGAGCAGCTCAAGCTGCCCGCAGTTGGGCAACGCCCTGTTCAACCTGCCGGAGACCTCGATCAACGTCTCCCACCCGACCACGTTCATCGGCGTCCTGATCGGCGGGTCGATCGCCTTCATCTTCTCGGCCCTGGCCATCCGGGCCGTGGGCCGCTCGGCCGGCACCGTCGTCCAGGAGGTGCGCCGCCAGTTCCGCGAGCACCCCGGCATCATGGACTACACGGAGAAGCCCGAGTACGGGAAGGTCATCGCCATCTGCACCACGGCCGCACAGCGCGAGCTGGCCACGCCGGCCCTGCTGGCCATCCTCAGCCCGGTCATCGTGGGCTTCGGCATCAACTACTTCGCCCTCGGGGCGTTCCTCGTCGGGCGCCATCCTGACCGGCCAGCTCATGGCCAACTTCCTGTCCAACTCCGGTGGGGCGTGGGACAACGCCAAGAAGTACATCGAGGACGGCCACGAGGGGGGCAAGGGGTCCGAGGCCCACAAGGCCGCCGTCATCGGTGACACCATCGGCGACCCGTTCAAGGACACCGCCGGGCCGGCCCTCAACCCGCTGATCAAGGTCATGAACCTGGTCTCGCTGCTGATCCTCCCGGCCATCATCACCCTGCGCCACCACACCGGGGCCCGCCTGGCCATCGCCGGGGTGGCCCTGGTGGTCCTGCTCCTCGCCATCGCCTTCTCCAAGCGGAAGACCGATGCCATGGACAGCGAGCTCCCGGCCGGCGAGGTGGAGGCCCTGGACGAGGCCGCTACGGTGGCAATGGAATCTTCGCACGACTGAACGCCCTGCTCACCGGAGCCCTGCAGGCCGCTGGTGACCAGGGATCGGGGTTGACAACGCCTCGCCCCACCGTTCACCCTGTGCCCCACAGCCATGGCAACCACCGACCTCACAGAACCGCCCTCGGACGCCGACGCCGCCACCGGTGGCGCGGGCGGCTCACGTCCTCGTGGCGGGGCAAAACCCCTGGTCATCGTGGAGTCCCCGGCCAAGGCCAAGACCATCGCCGGCCTGCTCGGGTCGGGATACGTGGTCGAGTCGTCGATCGGGCACATCCGGGACCTCCCCCGCCGGGCCGACGAGGTGCCCGCCGCCTACAAGGGCGAGTCGTGGTCGCGGCTGGGCGTGGACGTCGACAACGGCTTCAAGCCGCTCTACGTGGTCTCGTCGGAGAAGAAGTCCCAGGTGGCCAAGTTGAAGCAGCTGGTCAAGCAGGCCAGCGAGGTCTACCTGGCCTCGGACGAGGACCGCGAGGGCGAGTCGATCGCCTGGCACCTGCTCGAGGTGCTGGCCCCCCGGGTCCCGGTCAAGCGGATGGTGTTCCACGAGATCACCCGGCCCGCCATCGAGCGGGCCGTCCTCGAGTGGCGTGACCTCGACCGTCGGTTGGTCGACGCCCAGGAGGCCCGACGGATCCTCGATCGCCTGTACGGCTACGAGGTGTCCCCGGTCCTGTGGAAGAAGATCATGCCCCGGCTGTCCGCCGGTCGGGTCCAGAGCGTGGCCACCCGGATGGTGGTCGAACGGGAGCGGGCCCGTATGGCCTTCCGCTCGGCCGGCTGGTGGGGCATCGACGCCACCTTCACCGTGGCGGCCGACGGCTCGGCCAGCCCGGTGTCGAGCCGGACTCGCCGCGGTCGTTCACCGGCCGCGCTGGCCGCGGTCGACGGCGTGGCCCTGGCCTCGGGGCGGGACTTCGATCGAGACCGGCTCGCTCAACTCCGCCGGTTCGGTGGTGGTGCTGGGGGAGGAGGAGGCGAGGAGCCTGGCCGCCGGACTGGAGGGCGTGCCCTTCTCGGTCACCTCCATGACCCACAAGCCGTTCCGACGGTCGCCGTCGGCCCCGTTCATGACCTCCACCCTGCAGCAGGAGGCCGGTCGCAAGCTCCGCTTCAGCTCCAAGCGGGCCATGCAGATCGCCCAGCGCCTGTACGAGGACGGCTGGATCACCTACATGCGGACCGACTCGACCACCCTGTCGAGCCAGGCCCTCGACGCGGCCCGGGCCCAGGCCCGAGCGCTCTACGGACCTGACTACGTGCCGGCCCAGCCCCGGCGGTACGAGCGCAAGGTCAAGAACGCGCAGGAGGCCCACGAGGCCATCCGCCCGGCGGGCGAGTCGTTCCGGACCCCCGACGAGGCGTCCCGCTCGTTGTCGGGGGACGAGTTCCGCCTCTACGACCTGATCTGGAAGCGGACGGTGGCCTCGCAGATGGCCGATGCCACCGGTACCAGTGCCCAGGTCCGATTGACGGGCACGGCGGTGGGGCCGGAGGGCGTGGGGGGGAGACAGGCCGAGTTCACCGCGTCGGGCAAGGTCATCCAGTTCCCGGGGTACCTGCGGGCCTACGTCGAAGGCGAGGACGACCCCGAGGCCGAACTGGCCGACCGCGAGGTCCATCTGCCTCCCATGGCCGAAGGCGACGCGGCGTCGGTCGACGACCTCGAGCCGGGGTCGCACGCCACCCAGCCGCCGGCCCGGTACACGGAGGCTTCGCTGGTCAAGGCCATGGAGGAGCTGGGGGTGGGACGCCCGTCCACCTATGCCAGCGTCATCGCCACCATCCTCGACCGGGGCTATGTCTGGAAGAAGGGCACCGCCCTGGTGCCGTCGTTCACGGCCTTCGCCGTGGTCGGGTCTGCTGGAGCGCTACTTCGCCGACCTGGTCGACTATGGGTTCACCGCGTCGATGGAGGACGACCTCGATGCCATAGCCTCCGGCACCGAGGAGTCACTGCCCTGGCTGACCCGGTTCTATTTCGGCGGGGTGGAGCCGTCCACGGGCCCGGAGGCAGCCGCCGGTGCACACGGGCCGGCGACCAACGGTGGTGGCGACGGAGGAGCCCCGGTGGCCGGCCATGTGCGGGCCCTCGGGCTCAAGCGTGAGGTCAGCACCTACCTGGGCGAGATCGACGCGCGGGAGATCAATTCCATCCCCATCGGGATGGGCTCGGACGGGCGGGACATCGTGGCCCGGCGTCGGCCGCTACGGCCCGTACCTGCAACGGGGCGACGACCGGGTCTCCATCCCCGAGGATCTGGCTCCCGACGAGTTGACGGTCGAGCGGGCCGAATCACTACTGGAGGCGCCGTCGTCGGACCGTGTCCCTCGGAGAGGACCCCGAGACGGGTCTGCCCGTGCTGGTGAAGGCCGGCCGGTTCGGACCCTACGTCCAGCTCGGCGAGCTCGTCGACGGCGGCCCGAAGCCGCGCACGTCCTCGCTGTTCGCCTCGATGTCACCGGCCACCCTCACCTTCGAGGAGGCCTTGGACCTCCTCCGCATTCCCCGTGTGGTGGGCACCGACCCCGACGGGGGCGAGGAGATCGTCGCCCACAACGGCAAGTTCGGTCCCTACCTCAAGAAGGGAACCGACACCCGGAGCCTGCTGACCGAAGACCAGATCCTGACCGTCACCGTCGACGAGGCCCTGGCGCTGTTCGCACAGCCCAAGACCCGCGGCCGAGCGGTCAAGGGCCCGCTGCGCGAGATGGGGGCCGATCCCGACACCGGCCTGACGATGGTGGTGAAGGACGGCCGGTTCGGCCCGTACGTGACCGACGGGACGACCAACGCCTCCTTGCGGAAGGGTGATGACGTCGAGAGCCTCACTGTCGAGCGGGCCTCGGAGCTGCTGGCCGAGCGCCGGGCCGCCGGTCCGGCGGTGAAGAAGAGCACGGCCAGGAAGGCGGCCAAGAAGGCCACGGCCAAGAAGGGCGGCGCGGCCAAAATTGCCCCGGCCAAGAAGGCCACGGCCAAGAAGGCCACCGCCAAAAGGGCCCCGGCCAAGAAGGCTGCGGCCAAACGGGCTCCGGCCACGAGTGCTGGCGCGTCCGAATCGGGACGTGATGACGACCCTCCCTTCTAGGTGACATCACGCGGCCCCGGTCGTCTCATCGCGCTCGAGGGCATCGATGGCTGCGGAAAGTCCACGCAGGCCGGTCTGCTGGCGGAACGTCTCGGCGCCCTGCTCACCTTCGAGCCCGGGGCCACCCGCCTCGGCGCGTCGCTCCGCACGCATGCTGCTCGACCGTGACCAGCCTTCGCCGGGCGAGCGCACCGAGGCCCTGCTGCTGGCGGCCGACCGGGCCCAGCATGTGACAGAAGTGATCCGCCCGGCCCTCGATCGTGGTGACTGGGTGGTCACCGATCGGTTCTCGGCCTCCACGTTGGCGTACCAGGGTTACGGACGGGGTCTCGACCGTGAGGGGTTGGACCGGCTCATCGAGTGGGCCACCGGTGGCCTCACGGCCGATGTGACGGTGCTGGTGGACGTGCCCCTCGAGGTCGGGAGGGCCCGCCGACTGGGGATCTGCCGAGGATCGGATGGAAAACGTGGGTGAGGCGTTCCGTCAGCGGGTGGCCGACGGCTACCGGCAGCTGGCCGAGGCCGACGAGATGGCCTGGGTGGTGGTCGACGGCTCGGGACCGGTGGAGGAGGTGGCGGCAGCGGTGTGGTCGGGCGTGCAGGAGCACCTGGGACCGGTTGGGGACCATGGCCGGTAGCGACGAGCCGGAACAGGAGCCACCGGTCGCCGCGCCTGTTCGACGAGGTGGTGGGCCAGCCCCGGGCCGTGGCCCAGCTGACGGCAGCGGCCCGCCGACCGGTCCATGCCTACCTGCTCCATGGCCCGTCCGGGTCGGGGAAACGGGCCGCGGCCCGGGGACTGGCTGCGGCCCTGCTCTGTCCGCTCAGGAGGTTGCGGTTCCTGCAATGTCTGCCGTCGGGCCCTGGCCGGGACCCATCCCGACCTGGTGGTGGTGGAGCGAACCGGCGCCTCTGTCAGTGTCGCCGACGCCCAGTCCATCGTCACCCGGGCCCAGCGCCGGCCACTCGAGGCGGCGCGCCAGGTGTTGATGGTGGCCGACGTCCATCTGGCCCGTGAGTCGGTGCCGGCCCTGTTGAAGACGGTGGAGGAGCCTCCACCCTCTACCGTCTTCGTGCTCCTGGCCGACGACCTGCCTCCGAGCCTCGACACCATCGTGAGCCGGTGCGTACGGGTGCCCTTCGATGCCGTGCCCACCGGAGACCCTTACGGCCTGGCTGGTGGACCGGGGGGTCGACCCGGAGCATGCCGATGCCGTGGCACGGGCCTCGGGAGGCAGTCTCGACCGGGCCCGCCTGCTCGTCAGCGACCCGGGGTTCGTGGCCCGCCAGGCCCAGTGGCGATCGGTTCCGGCCCAGTTGGACGGGTCCGGGTCGGCGGCGGCGGCGGCTTCGACGGCGCTACTGGCTGCGGCCGAGGAGGCGCTGGCGCCCCTCCGTGAGCAGCATGCCGCCGAACTGGCCGCACTGGCCGACCAGGCCGACGCCCTGGGGGCCAAGGGAATCCCCGGTCGTCGGCAGGTGGAGGACTCCCACCGCCGGGCGGAGCGCCGGTGGCGCACTGACGACCTCCGGTTCGGTCTGGCCACCCTGGCCGAGGTGTACCGCGACCGCCTGGTGGCCACGGCCGGCGGTGAGCGGGGGGTGAGATCTCCGGGCGGGGCGGCCGAGCGCGCGCCGGGCGGTGCGCCAGGTGGAGGCGGTCCGTGAGGCGTCGGTGGCACTGGGCCGGAATGCCAACGAATCCCTGCTGATGGACGCGTTGATGGTCGAGCTATCGGGCATGATCGACTAAGTCGATGGGATAGCGTGTCTCACCTCGCCTGGGTAGCTCAGTCGGTAGAGCAACGCACTCGTAATGCGTAGGTCAGGAGTTCGATTCTCCTCCCAGGCTCCACTTTTGTAGCAGACCATGAGTAGCTGGCCTACAAATGGCCTACAATGACCGTGTGGCAGGCACCATGCGAGAGCGCTCTCCCGGGCACTGGCAGATTCGAGTCTTCGTCGGTCGTGACCCAGTCACCGGCAAACCGAAGCAGATCAGCCGGTCATATGTCGCCAATCGCAAGGAGCCTGGCGCTGGCAAGCGGGCGGCCGAGCGAGAACTTGCCTCATTGGTAGCTGCCGTCGACCGAGGCGAGTACGGAGGCAGCAAGGCCACTGTGGGGGCACTTCTGACCGAATGGCTCGATCACTCCGACCGGATGGGGAGGAGTCCGAAGACGCTCCACGAGTACAAGCGGAAAATCGACAAGGACATCCGCCCGACCCTTGGTGCCGTGCCGCTGGACAAGTTGACCGCCCACGACCTTGATCGGCTCTATGCCGATCAGTTGGCCAGCGGCCTGAGCCCGAGCACGGTTCTCTACCACCACCGCATTATTGGTGCTGCGCTCAAGCAGGGGCGTAAATGGGGCTGGGTCGATCGGAACGTCGCCGAAGACGCAACACCACCCTCGGCACGACGGGTAGAGACGAATGTCCCGTCTCCGGAGCAAGTTCGTGCCCTCATTTTGGAGGCCGGTCGCGGCGGGGCAAGAAATCCTGAGTTAGCAACGATCGTGACGCTGGCGGCACTCACGGGCATGCGTCGGGGGGAGCTCTGCGGGCTCCGCTGGAGCGATGTCGACTGGCAAGCCGCAGCGATCGACGTGCGCCGATCCATCTGGCAGACGCCCGATGGGATCGGCACGAAAGGTCCCAAGAGCCATCAAGCTCGACGTCTGATCCTCGGAGAGCAGGCAATGGCAGTTTTGCGAGGCAGGCATGCTCGAGCGCAGATCGACGCCACAGGCGCAACCGTGGACCTCTCTCCGGAAGGATATGTGTTCAGCACAGATCCCGACGGGGCCCGACCGCTGCATCCGGATTCGGTGACTCAATCATTTGAGCGCCTATGTCGTCGCATGGAGGAACCGGCCCTCAGCGAGCTCCGCAAGGCAAAACCCACAGCCACTTCGCGTGATCTGCCTTTGGAAGAGCGCTGGCGATTCCGATTACACGACCTCCGGCACTACACGGCGACGCAACTATTCGCCGACGGTATGAACCCGAAAACAGTCGCGGACCGTCTCGGCCACGCGGATCCGGCGATCACACTCCGGGTTTATACGGCGAATACCAACGCTCAGGCGCAGGCAGCGGCGGAATCGCTTGAGGCCGGTCTCAATCTCCCTGAGACTGCCCTCAACCTCACCTCTTGAGTAGGCCCGGTCTGGCTTGGGCCGGTTTTGGACTTGCGCTCACTTGCGCTGCCGGAAGTTTGCCGCGTTCCTTCGTGCGCGCATCTTCGAGTTGACATTGCCAAGTTGGCGCAGAATGGCCGAAAGGTTGTTTACCTTTGCGGTATGGCGAAAATCACTCGGCGGCGATCGATCATTTCCAAGGACGGATCTCTCACCTGTCGGATCTGTCACAAGGAGAAGCCAGAGACCAAGTTCATGACACCGCAGATCAAGAAGGGTGATCCTCTGCCACAAGAGCGCAAACTGATCTGTCGGGACTGCAACAAAGCGATAGTGGCGGATTGGAAAGCCAGTGGTGATCCGAAATCGAGTGCAGCACGTTTGGCGGCTGAAGAGCGAGTCGCAGCCCTCTATCGATCAGCTCGATAGAAGCAACGAATTACCGGGACCTCCTAAATGCCGACTAGCAGGTTCAATCCTGTAAGGAACACCGAGCTGGTCGAGCAAGCGTGCCACGGGAATCCGGTGATGGGCACCATTGCCACTTGCCCGTGGGAGAGTCGTAATGCGCCCGGCGATGCAATCGTTCCGCACCCCGTGATCAGACTTCCCCAGGAGTGGAGCCACCGCCGCTGGGGATGCCACCAAGGGAAGCTCCCAACCGGAGTCAGTTCGGACGACGAGATGTGCCTCGACGGTCCGCACGTCTTGCAGAATCTCACCTTCCTTGACCACCGACAGCCTCTCCTCAAGGACGGCGGGGTCAGTCGCTCGTGCAGAAGTAGGTCTTGCCGGTCCCGTGGCAGGTCTCGCTCGATTCATGCGGCGTCACCGTTGGTGCTTTCGCTCCACCGAACGACGACCCGCACACGATCAAGTACCTGGCCCGTAGGGACCGGGTGAGGTCGCTGATCGGCGGTGGTAGGCCTCATTTTCGGGCCACCCCGGGCAATGTCGGAGGCCATTTCAGTGACTGTTTGCAGAAGGTGAGCAACCTGGCCAGGCGAGTCCACGAGGGGCAGCTCGAGCCCTCCTTGTGTGATGAGAACTATCTGGACATCAGGTGGTGCCTGGTCTCGTTCATCGGGGGCATCCGATCCGCGAACGAGTCGCATCGACTGCCCGTGAGCTCGATTGAATGGCGCTGACGGACCTACTTGCCAGGCACTGAGCGAGGTCACACTGTCAGGGCTCACAACTTCATCTTCTGAGGGTCCGAGCATCACGGCTCCTTGGATCGCGCCGGAACCTGTGCTCCGGACACTTCCCAATCATCCGAATCGACGTCACCCTCAACGTAACCCTCGCCGAAAGTGGCCCATGACCTGGGGACACAACAGGACCCGGGCAACGTCACCCTCGATCAACGAACACAGTTACCACCGAGGGTGACGTCACCCTCGGGTTGTTGGACCCTCCCGTCTGTGGTCAGGGGTCACGATCTGTCGCCTGAATCGCATCGCTCCAGGGCGCTGCAGGCGGGGCGTTGCGAGATCCAGAGACTCGGTGCGCTTCGTCAGACTTGGTCCAAAGTGACCATCTGAACCACGAAATCGACATGGGCAACGTCCGAACCCTCGTCGCCGATGATGACCGAATGCAGGTCCACGTCGTAGAACTCGAGGGGCAGGATGAAGGCGAACGGGTGATGGTGGCTGAAGTCGTCGACGGCTCGGATTCCTAAGGGAATCTCGAAAGTGAAGTCTTCTTGGTGCATGACCCGACCGTGTTCGACGCGGTCCACAACGATCCCAAGTGTGAACGGATGGTCGTACTCGTCCAACCCAATCTGAGCAACCATGCCCCGCCCCAGGTCGTAGCAGAAGGGAAGACTTGGAACTCTGACGTAGTTCTGGAAGCCGGACCGTACGTCGAGCGCTTCGGTCACCGGATCCACATCGACATGCCCGGCGATGAAAGTAGTCTCGATCCGCACGAATCGAGGTTAGAACATGGTTTTCACCTGGACTTACGGTTGCGGTCGAACGGCTCGGGCCGAGTGGTAGCGCCAGGCATTGGGCTCCATGATCGGCGTCGAATCCTCGTCCCCGTGAGGCGTCACACCCGCTCGTTACCGTGGTCCCATGAACAGTGATGAAGGATGCCAAGACCGAATGGTTGATCTCGAACCACTTGGGCTTCCGACTGCCTGCTGGAAGTGCGGAGGTAACACGGTGGCTCTGGTAGGCGTATCACCACGCGGAGCCCGAGGAGATGACGAGCTCACCCAGACGGACGAGCCCGCACCCCTGGCCTTCCGCGCCGCCCACCTCCCGGTAGGTGCCGTGCAGGTGGGCGAGATCAAGGAGCGCACCAGCCGGACTGCCGGGGAGACCTATCTCTCCCACGGTTGTTTTCATTGTGATGCTCTACTCGGAAACTTCTTTCTCTTTCACGAGGAGCTGCCCGAAATCCTCGTCACCGAAGGGATGGAGGGCCTCAGGGTGTTGGCTACGGTAAGCGTGCCGGTGACCGATTGGGAAGTTGGAGTTGACCCGGTTCCCCGCGCACCCGATAGTGAGCCAAGGCTCACAGGAAGGGGTGCCCGATGGGTCGCCACTCGAAGTACCCGGAAGAGTTCCGGCATGAATCCGTCCAGCTGGTCCTGACCACGGACAAATCGATGGCCGAGGTCGCCCGAGACCTCGGCATCAACTACAAGACCCTCGGCAACTGGGTTCGGGCGGACCAGAAGGCAACCGCCCGTGATGCCGCCCCCGGGGCGCTGAGCGAGAGCGAGCGCTCCGAGTTCAAGCGGCTGAAGAAGGAGAACGCTGAGCTGAGGAACGAGCGGGAGATCCTCCGCAAGGCAGCCGCCTATTTTGCCAAGGAAACGATCCGGTGACCCGCTTCCGGTTCGTCTCCGATTACGCCGAGGAATACGGCGTCAAGCGGCTGTGCACGGTCCTCCAAGTGTCCCGATCCGGCTACTACGACTGGAGACGACGGCCCGAGTCCAAGCACGCCACCCGGGACGCGGAACTCGGGACTCTCATCACCGAGATTCACCGACGCTCCCGGACCACTTATGGCGCCCCGAGGGTCCACGCCGAGCTCCGGCGCCTCGACCAACGATGCGGGAGAAAGCGGGTGGCCCGCCTCATGGCTTCCCACGGCCTGGTCGGGGCCCATGCCCGACGCAAGTGGCGCCGAGGGCGACCTGATGTCGCTCCGGCCCCCGACCTCGTGAACCGGGAGTTCACCGCCAGCCGTCCCGACGAGATCTGGGCCGCTGATGTCACCCAGTTCTGGACCACGGAGGGCTGGCTCTACTTCGCCGGCGTCATCGACCTCTACTCACGACGGGTCGTCGGATGGGCCATGTCCAACTCGCCTGACGCCGATCTGGTCATCGACGCCCTGCTCATGGGCTTCCAGCGCAGACGACCCGACGAGAAGCTCATTCACCACTCGGACCGCGGAGCGGTCTACACGTCGTTGGCCTTCGGCAACCGGGCCGCCGAGCTCGGCATCACCCGGTCGTTCGGGTCCACCGGAGACTGTTACGACAATGCCGCAGTCGAATCGCTGTGGGCCACGCTCAAGCGAGATCTGAACTGGATCTATGGCCAGAAGACCTGGGCGTCGAGGGCTCTCCTGCGCTCGGCGATCTTCGATTACATCGAGGGCTTCTACAACCCCGAGCGCATTCAGAAGCGCCTCGGGTACCGTTCACCAGCCGACTTCGAATCGGAGTCCGTCGCTTAGCTACAAGTGCGCGGGGAACCGGGTCAACTCCAGCTCTCGGCACAACTTGTGAAGAATGGGACGCTCAAGAGCTATCCGGGCTTTCCACACGGCATGCCGACCACCGAGGCGGAGACCATCGACGCCGATCTGCTGATATTTCTCCAGTCGTAACCTGATGCAGCCATCACTCCCGCGTGGGGAGAGTGGATCAGGCTAATGGTCGATGCAAAGCCAACTGACTGAACGGAGGAGCTCGGGATCCTGAGCACGTAAGACAGGGAGTTGCGTGAACCACGAAGAGACATCGGTTTACCGAATGCTCTAGAACCTCGGAATCCATCGATGGCGGCAGACAACGGACGAAGTCTCAGCGATTGCCCGGACCAAGATGTGCCGAACTGCGACGCGGTGCTCGCGATAGTTGCCCACCCATGTAATCGCACTTAGGGGTCATGCCCCACTTGGATATCGGCAGGCTCCAAATCACCCGAGCAACGCCAATTATCCTAAGCGGGTTCCACGGCGGTCGGCAGGCGTATTCCGCCGAATGCACTTTGCAGGATGGGCTCAAGGTAGCCGGGATTGCCGGGGATCCTGGCAATAGCGACGATCATGTCGAGAATTTGTTCGAGGGTGAGGTCACCACGGATCTCCTGAGCGCGCCGTCGCCGGTTGGGATGACATCGACAGTCAACTGTGTCACCGAATGAGTGCCTCAGGATTGCGGTCGCCCTAGCCCACCTCAATCCTCGCTCCCGGCTGCGGGTCGCATATCTGGAGCTCGGCTCCTGCAATCGCAAACTATCGCGAGCGCTTCTGTGGGTTCGGGAACCTGTGCCGAGGCATGGGATTACTGAATCCTCAGCGAGGCTGGCATCGCCCGACGCCCAAGAGCTCGACGGACCTTCACGAACGAAGTCAGGCCGTCCTCAGCAGTCGCAGGGAGGTCGGAGACGGGCGAGCCGCCAACCTCGCAATGAGCTGAGCGTGGCCACTGCCTCCGCTTGTCGCAGTACTTCGACCGGAATCACATGCTCGACGAGCTGGCCGGTGCGGAGCAGCCGTGCCCGCTCGATTCCTGGCAGGAGGCCGCAGTCGAGGGGTGGGGTGTACCACCGGCCGCCCAGGTACACGGCTAGATTGGCCATCGTCGTCTCGGTGACCTCGTCTCGTTCGTTGACGAGGACTACATCGTCGGCTTCGGGATGCCGGTCCTTCCGTTCCTCGTAGCGGCGACGATCCCTCAGCTTGTGGAACAGTGTTACGTCGGTCGACGCTATCGGATCCGAGTCCACGCACAGCCACTGCACTCCGGGGGGCCGATCGTTCCCCTCAATCGACGACATCATCACGTCAATCGCGCCGTCGGGGTGAAGAACTAGTCGGAGTCGGGTCGGCTTCGTCAGGTCAGCGACGGCCTTGCCTATGCGTTCTTCGGCGTCCACCGGAGCCGATAGCCCGAAGTATTCGGCGGAAGCCGCCAGGCGGGCGAGGTGGTCCCCGAGATTCCGTACGGTTCCACTCAGCGGGTCGAAGCCCATTGTCTCGATCAGGCCATGGCCGATCCCCGTCGGTGGGTTCTTTTGAACCAGAGCGGTTGCCTTGATCAGTACCTCCTCCCACTCCGAGGTCGGCACTGAGTCCCAGGTGATGCCGCCACCCGATCCGTACTCCACCAGGTGACGAGCCTTATCCACCGCTGCGGTGCGGATGGCCACCGCGAAGCATGCGGATAACTCGTTCGGTCCGGCATGGGGGCATCGGTTGGGTCGGATGATCCCGACCGCACCGCAGTAGACGCCCCGAGGTGAACCTTCAAGGTCGGCGATGATGCCCATCGCCGAAACCTTCGGAGTACCGGTGACCGAGGCACAGGGGAACAGCGCGCTGAAGACGTCGGCCAGCCCGATCTCCCCTCGGGTTCTGGCCGTGACGGTCGAGGTGAGTTGCCAGAGCGTGGGGTGCCGTTCGACTTGCCAGAGCTGAGGGACGTCCACACTGCCGGTGGCAGCGATGCGCCCCATGTCGTTGCGAAGCATGTCGACCACCATGACGTTCTCGGCCCGTTCCTTAGCCGAGGCGTACAGGTCGGCCGCTCTGTCGGCATCTTCGCTGGCCCAGCGGCCCCTCGGAGCCGTGCCTTTCATGGGCTTCGCGGTCAGGCGACCTTCCCGGAGGTCGAAGAAGAGTTCGGGCGATCCACAGGCCACCGCCCAGTCGGTGGTTTCGAGATATAGGTGAAAGCCACCGCTGTGGGCGGCCACGAGTCTGCGATAGAGGGTGAACGGGTCGTCGGACTCGCCCCAGGGCCGACGAAACCGAGTAGTGAGGTTCACCAGGTAGGCGTCCCCCTGGGCGATGGATTTGCGGATGGCCGCGACATCGGCGGCATGACCTGGTGCATCGAGTTCGCAACGCCAGGGGGGAGATTCCAACGACGTCACCGCCACCGGCCCTGTGGCGCCGGCATCCCTTGTCGAGGGCAACTCGACTGCTTCGCTCTCGGCGAAGAGGCCAAACCAGGCCAAGGGAAGATCCAGGGTCGCCTGACTGTCTGCCGCGGTTGCCTTGACACGGAGGGCCCCATCGAAGGCTGGCGCTGCTTCGTAGGAAACGAAGCCCGCGGCATACCATCCTCGTCGAGCTGCCGCTTCCGCCTCGGCAATCACGGCGGAGACATCGGAGACGTTCCGGGCAACGAGCTGTCCCTGGGGCGATCGCAGTTCGATCCCGCCCTCACCCGCAGCCGTATGGTCGATCCGGCAACGGAAGATATTGCCCGTTGAAGTCGTCACGGCTCCGGGGTCCTTACGGGCTACTCCTTTCGCCTGTCGGGAAGACGACAGCAAGAACTTGACTCTCTTCCCGTAGACCGCTGCCAGCACGGGTGGGACATCGGTGGAGAACTCGACCAATAGTACCGTCGGAGCTGGCCGCTGGCCTGTTCGATCTCGTCCTCCATTGAGCGCTAAGCGAACCTGTGACCCGTGCTGCGTGGTTGCAGGTCCCTCGGAGTGGCTTACCGCCCAGGGATTACCGGGCTTAGGCGGTTCGTCCCCCGCGCGCCTGGGGGACCAGTTCGTTCGCCGTTTCCAGCCAGACGGTCCTTCTTGCTCGAGCCAACTCGCCGATGATCTCGAGCGCTCGTGCTCCATCGCTCGCCCACGCGTCGGCACCGGTTGTGGCCATGGCCCGTGGGTCTGCAGCGGCTTGCCCGCCGACGATCACTGGGATGGCTGAGTCGACCGCGTGCACGGCGTCGACGGTCTCTCGCACCGCCCGCAGGTTCGTTGCTGTCGTCACGCCAATACCGACACCGATGAGTCGATGCGCACTGGTTGCGGCGCCGGCGAACGCTGCGGCAGGAACATTGGCGCCGAGCTCGAGGCAGCTGAAGCCCTCCATCCGCACCAGATCGGCGACGACGGCGATGGGCAGCGTGTGGTGTTCACCCGTCGGTGCGCCGAATACGACGGTGCCGCGACTCCGTCCCGGTCGACGGAAGCGGGCACCGAGTCGGGCCACGAGTCGGGCTGCCGTAGCCGTGGCCAGATACTCCTGGGCCACAGGCGCGTCGGGAAGTTCCGCCCGCCCGCTGATGTCGTTGATGGAGCCGACGAGGAGATCGAGATAGCACTCGGTGGGCGAGTGGCCGGCGGCCATCGCCTGCTCAAGAATCCTCCAAGAGCTCGTCTCGTCGCCCGTTGCCAGGGTGCGGGTCAGGCGCGTTCGCCAATCGGCCCCTACGTCATAATGGCCGGGCTGGAGGCCTGCCCCGCCAGGGGCCACAAATGTCTCGAGGTCTCGGCGATCGACGATCCATCCGGTACCCACCTTTCGGGCGGGCAGCCGGCCGGTGCGTACGTAGCGGTAGGCCGTCATGTAGTGGACATCGAGAGCGGCTGCGGCCTGCTTAAGGTTGAGCTCGGCGACCCGATCAACGTCCATGTGTCGACGGTAGTACACGGGTGATTTGGGGTCCCGATTCGTCATTAGCACCCAAACTGAAGTATTGACATATGTGTAGTTTCAGCCGTGTAATCCCTAGTGAGAACAACAATATCTAGGCGGGTTGAACCCCTCCGACCACTACATCTTGTGGTCAGTGGTCCCGGCGACAACACCACCCCGCCACTCATTGAGGAGAATCCATGACACTGATCGACGCCGGAGTACGGCCAGAGACGGACGACCTGTCGGCCTGCCAGATGCAGGTCCGCAAGCGGGACGGGTCCTTCGAACCGGTCGACGTGAACAAGATCGTCCGGGCGGTGTCCCGGAGCTGCAAGGGACTGGACGGGGTGGACGCCCTCCGAGTCGCCCAGCGCACCATCAGCGGGCTGTGCGACGGGGCTACCACCGAGGAACTCGATTCCCATTCCATCCGGACGGCGGCAGCCCTCATGTCCGAGGAGCCCAACTACTCCCTGCTGGCAGCCCGTCTCCTGGCCACGGTGATCGACAAGGAGGTGGCCAATCAGGACATTCACTCCTTCTCCCAGTCCATCGCCCTCTCGCACCGTCTGGGTGTGGTCGGCCAGCACACCGCCGAGTTCGTGCAGCGGTACGCCCGCAAACTTAACGACGCCGTGGTCGTCGAGCGCAACGGCCTGTTCGAGCTGTTCGGCCTCCGCACCGTTTACGACCGGTACCTGCTGCGCCACCCCGAGAGCCGTCAGGTGGTCGAGACGCCTCAGTACTTCTTCTTACGGGTGGCGTGCGGCCTCTCCACTAGTCCGGAGGAGGCCATCGGTCTGTACACGCTCATGTCGTCGCTCGAGTACCTCCCCTCCAGCCCGACCCTCTTCAACTCCGGGACCACCCACGAACAGATGTCCTCGTGCTACCTGCTGGACTCGCCAAGGGACGAGCTCGACTCGATCTACGACACCTACGGCGACATCGCCCGGCTCTCCAAGCATGCCGGTGGGATCGGCGTCGGCTTCCACCGGGTCCGCTCCCGGGGATCCCTGATCAAGGGGACGAACGGTCTCTCGAACGGGATCGTCCCGTGGCTGAAGACCTTGGACGCTTCGGTGGCCGCGGTGAACCAGGGGGGTCGGCGCAAGGGCGCGGCCTGTGTCTACCTCGAGTCATGGCACGCCGACATCGAGGAATTCCTCGAGCTACGGGACAACACCGGCGAGGACGCCCGCCGGGTCCGTCACATCAACCTGGCCAACTGGGTTCCGGATCTCTTCATGGAGCGGGTCGAGCACGAATGGATGTGGTCGCTGTTCGACCCCAAGGTGGTTCCTGAACTGTGCGACCTCCATGGCGAGGCCTTCGAGCAGGCCTACCTGGAGGCCGAGGAACAAGGTCTCTATGAGCGCCAAGTACCGGCCCGCCAGCTGTACGCCCGGATGATGCGGACCCTGGCTGAGACGGGTAACGGCTGGATGACCTTCAAGGACGCGGCCAACAGGACCTGCAACCAGGCCGCCGACCCCTCCCGTGTGGTCCACCTCTCCAACCTCTGCACGGAGATCCTCGAAGTCAGCTCGGACGACGAGACCGCCGTGTGCAATCTCGGCTCGATCAATCTCGGCAGCCTGGTGCGGGACGGTGCGTTTGACTTCGAGCGGCTGGGCCAGATCGTCCGGATAGCCATCCCCTTCCTCGACCGGGTGATCGACCGGAACTACTACCCGACATCCCGCACGGCGTCGTCCAACGCCCGGTGGCGGCCGGTCGGGCTCGGCGTCATGGGGCTCCAGGACGTGTTCTTCCAGCTCGGACTGGCCTTCGACAGCGATCACGCCCGGGCCCTTTCCCGGCGCATCAGCGAGGAGATCTACTTCAACGCCCTGTGGGCGTCGTCCGAGCTGGCCGAGACGGCGGGACCCCATGAGACGTTCGCCGATACTCACGCTGCAGGGGGTCGCCTCCAGTTCGACCTCTGGGGCGTCGAGCCCAGCGAGCGGGCGCGCTGGGAGCCGCTCCGGGCCAGGATCGAGGAGTTCGGCCTGCGGAACTCCCTCCTCGTGGCTATCGCCCCAACCGCCACCATCGCCTCGATCGCCGGCTGCTACGAGTGCATCGAGCCCCAGGTGTCGAACCTCTTCAAGCGAGAGACGCTCTCCGGCGAGTTCCTGCAGGTGAACACCTACCTGGTCCGTGAGCTTCAGAGCCGCGGACTATGGACCGAGGCGGTCCGGGCCAAGGTGAAGCAGGCTGACGGATCCGTTCAGCAGATCGACGATCTCCCGCCTGACATCAGGGAGGTCTACCGCACGGCGTGGGAGGTTCCCATGCGCTCGTTGATCGACATGGCGGCAGACCGCGGCGCCTTCATCGACCAGAGCCAGTCGCTCAACCTCTTCGTGGCCGCTCCCACCATCGGCAAGCTCTCCTCGATGTACCTGCACGCCTGGAAACAGGGGCTGAAGACCACGTACTACCTCCGCTCGAGGCCCGCCACCCGCATCGCCTCGGCGACGGCCGCAGAGCCCGAGGCACCCATCCTGGCCATGGACGACACGTCGGCGGTGGCCTGTTCACTCGAGAATCCCGAGACCTGTGAGGCATGTGACTGATGGCCCTGACCGATGCACTGACCGATGCACTGACCACTGATGACCTACTTGCTGCCGCTCCGACGCCGACGCCGAGTTCGACGGCAGCTGGCGCCGGAGCGACAGTCCGATCGCTCCTCGACCCCGGACTCGATCTGACCCTCCGGCCCATGCGGTACCCCGAGTTCTACGAGCGGTACCGGGCGGCCATCCGTAACACATGGACGGTCGAAGAGGTCGACCTCAGCGACGACCTGGTCGACCTGGATCGTCGGCTCCTGCCCGCCGAGCGTCACCTCATCAAACGGCTCGTGGCCTTCTTCGCCACCGGGGATTCGATCGTGGCCAACAACCTGGTCCTCAATCTATACCGGCACATCAACGCACCCGAGGCACGCCTCTACCTGTCCCGGCAGCTCTATGAGGAAGCACTGCACGTGCAGTTCTACCTGACACTGCTCGACACCTACCTGGCCGACGAGGCTGAGCGGGCCGAAGCGTTCAGTGCCGTGGAGAACATCCCGAGCATCCGGGCCAAGGCCCAGTTCTGCTTCCGTTGGATCGACTCGCTGGCCGGGGTGGACCGACTGGAGACCGCCGACGACCGCCGGACCTTCGTCCTCAACCTGGTGTGCTTCGCCGCCTGCATCGAGGGCCTCTTTTTCTTCGCTGCCTTTGCCTACGTATACTTCCTCCGTTCCAAGGGGCTGCTGAACGGGTTGGCTGCGGGGACGAACTGGGTCTTCCGTGATGAGAGCGCACATATGAGCTTCGCCTTCGAGGTCATCGACACCATCCGGGCCGAGGAGCCCGAGTTGTTCGACGACCGGTTCTCGGCCCAGGTCCACGAGATGGTGGCCGAAGCCGTGGATGTGGAGTCCGCCTTTGCCGAGGACATGCTGGCCGAAGGCGTCACCGGCCTCTCCGTGATCGAGACACGCCAGTATCTCGAGTTCGTGGCCGACCAGCGCCTGGTCCGCCTGGGTCTTCCCCGGCGGTTCGGGGCCTCCAACCCGTTCGGATTCATGGAGCTCCAAGACGTCTCCGAGCTGGCCAACTTCTTCGAGCGGACCGTCTCCGCCTACCAGTTGGGAGTTGACGGAGCCGTTTCGTTCGACGAGGAGTTTTGACCACGGAGGACTCCTTTCCGCTGGCGTCGGAGTTCCCGCCCGTCGATCGGGCTATGTGGCTGTCTGCGGTCGACCGAGTCCTGGCCAAGGGTGATGCCGCCCGCGACCTGGGCTCCGCCGCCCAACGCTTCGAGAAGTCCCTGGTCAGTCCGACCTACGACGGCATCGCCATCCAACCCCTCTACGTCGAGGCGGACATCCCTTCCGGCGATCGACTCATCGGCCGGCCCGGGTTCTCCCCGTTCGTACGAGGGAGTACCGCCCTCGGTAGCTCCCAGTACGGCTGGGACGTCCGCCAGGCGGTCGACTTCGCTGATGGGAGTTCGGTCGATGGAATCGGCGCTCTCGAGCAGCTCGAGTCCGGGGCGAGTTCACTCCTCCTTCGGCCGGCGCGCCGGGAGGACGGGGTCCAGGCGCCGACGGTTGATGCCCTGGACCAGGCACTCGAAGGGGTTTACCTCGACCTGATCACCGTCGCCCTCGACCCGGACTTCGAACCGGGAGCAGCCGCTGCCCTCATTGATCTGTGGTTGGTGAGGGGTGTCGACCACGGTGAGGCCCGAGGAGTCCTCGGGCATGATCCGATCGGCCGGTACTCATCGACCCTGGACGGCGCCGAGCTGGCGGTGGGCTCGGCGGTGGCTGCCGAGCATGCCGCCCTGTGTCTCGGGCAGTACCCCGAGGCGCGCAGCATCGTGGTCGATGGCACCCGCATCCACGAGGCCGGTGGCTCCGACGTCGAGGAGCTGGGTGCCGCCATCGCTTCGGGTGTGGCCTACCTGCGACTGCTCAGCGACGCTGGGCTGGGACTGCCGGACGCCTTCGGTCAGCTCGAGTTCCGGTTCGCCGCCACGACCGATCAGTTCCTCACCATCGCCAAGCTGCGGGCCGCTCGACGACTCTGGGCCCAAGTGGCGACTTCCCTCGGTGTCGCCACCCACCGGGGGCAACGCCAGCACGCCATCACCTCTCGGGCCATGCTCACCCGCTACGACGTGTCGGTCAACCTGCTGCGGAACACCGTGGCCTGCTTCTCGGCCAGCGTGGGTGGTGCCGACGCCATCACCGTGGAACCCCACGACGGGCTCGTCGAGGCGACGGGGGCGAGCAGTCTCGGCCAGCGCATGGCCAGGAACACGCAAACCATCCTGGCGGAGGAGTCCCACCTCGGCCGCATCATCGACCCGGCCGGAGGGTCCTGGTACGTCGAGTGGCTGACTGACCGCGTGGCCCGCGAGGCATGGTCCCTCTTCCAGACCATCGAGGGGGAGGGTGGCATGGTGGCCGCGCTCGACAGCCGCCTGGTCCAGGACCGGATTGCCGCCACCGCGGAGGCCCGTCTCACCCGCCTGGCCCGTCGCCAGGATGTGATCACCGGTGTGAGTGACTTCCCGAACGTTACGGACCGGGTTCCGCCGGACCCTGTCGCACGGCTGGGCTCCGAGGGTGGACTGCCGCGGCTCCGCTACCCCGGACCCTATGAGGACCTCCGTCAACGGACCGATGAGTACGAGCGCCGTCACGGGGAGCGGCCGGTGGTCCTGCTCGTCCAGCTGGGGACGCCAGGGGAGTACACCGCCCGGGCCACCTACGCCAAGAGTTTCTTCGAGACGGCGGGCCTGCACGTCGTCGCCTACGACGATGACGGGGAGGCGGACTCGCTCCGGGAAGCGGTCTCCGAGCACGGGGCCACCCTGAGTTGCCTGTGTTCGACGGATGCCATCTATCTCGACCGGGCCACCGCCGTGCTCGATGTGCTCCAGAATACCGATGTCCAGCGCCGGTACGTGGCCGGTCACCCTCGCACGCTGGCTGCCGCATTGGAACTGGCCGGTGCCGACGAGTTCATCTACACCGGCTGCGACGTCCTCGAGTCACTGGGCGAAGCGCTCTCGGTAGCGGGAGTGGGCTGATAGCCGTGTCGTCGGTACCCAGCTTCGCCGAGGTTCCGCTGGAGCCGGCCGCGTCTGGGCCCACCGACCAGGAGGCCTGGCGTGCAGCCGCCGAGGCGACCGCCGGCAAGCCGGCGGAGGATCTCGCCTGGGAGACCCCCGAGGGCATCGTGCTGCCACCCGTACTTACCGAGGGCTCGCTGGCCGGGGTCGACTTCCTGGACACCTACCCGGGCCTGGTGCCCTACCTTCGCGGTCCCTATCCGACCATGTACGTCAACCAGCCCTGGACCATCCGCCAGTACGCCGGCTTCTCGACCGCCGAGGAGTCCAACGCCTTCTATCGGCGGAACCTTGCCGCCGGACAGAAGGGGCTATCGGTGGCCTTCGACCTGGCCACCCACCGGGGCTACGACAGCGACCATCCGCGGGTGGCGGGCGACGTGGGCATGGCCGGGGTGGCCATCGACTCGATCCTCGACATGGAGCAGCTGTTCGACGGCATCCCCCTCGACCAGATGTCGGTGTCCATGACCATGAACGGTGCCGTGCTGCCGGTGCTGGCCCTTTATATCCTGGCCGCCGAGGAGCAGGGGGTTGCCCCGGCCAAGCTGACCGGCACCATCCAGAACGACGTGCTCAAAGAGTTCATGGTCCGCAACACCTACATCTACCCGCCCGGACCTTCCATGAGAATCATCTCGGACATCTTCGCCTCACGTCGGCCGAAATGCCCCGGTACAACTCAATCTCCATCTCCGGCTACCACATGCAAGAGGCGGGAGCCTCGGCCGACCTGGAGCTGGCCTACACGCTGGCCGACGGGGTCGAGTACATCCGGGCGGGCCTGGAGGCCGGTTGGCCGTCGACGCCTCGCGCCCCGGCTGTCGTTCTTCTGGGCCATCGGCATGAACTTCTTCACCGAAGTGGCCAAGATGCGGGCGGCCCGCCTCCTGTGGGCGAAGTTGGTGAAGCAGTTCGATCCCTCCAGTGACAAGTCGCTCTCCCTCCGCACGCACTGCCAGACGTCGGGTTGGTCGCTCACCGCCCAGGACGTGTTCAACAACGTGATGCGGACCTGTGTCGAGGCCATGGCGGCCACCCAGGGCCACACCCAGTCACTCCACACCAACGCCCTGGACGAAGCACTCGGGCTCCCCACCGACTTCAGCGCTCGGATCGCCCGCAACACCCAGCTGTTCCTGCAGCACGAGTCGGGCACGTGTCGCACCATCGACCCCTGGGGTGGCAGCTACTACGTCGAGCGGCTGACCTACGAGCTGGCCCGGAAGGCCTGGGCCCACATCGAGGAGGTGGAGGAGGCCGGCGGCATGACCGCGGCCATCGAAGCGGGGATCCCCAAGCTCCGGATCGAGGAGGTCGCCGCCCGGACCCAGGCCCGGATCGACTCGGGCCGACAGGTGGTGGTGGGCATCAACAAGTACCGGCTCGACGCAGCGAGCAGATCGACGTCCTGAAGGTCGACAACTCGAGCGTACGGACACAGCAGATCGAGAAGCTCCGCCGCCTGCGGGCCGAGCGAGACGGGGGGGCGTGCCGCCGGGCGCTTACGGCTCTGAGGGAGTCGGCTGGGCCAGTGCCGAAGGCACCCGGCCCCCCGGCCTGGAGCACAACCTGTTGAAACTGGCCGTCGACGCCGCTCGGCTCCGCGCCTCGGTTGGGGAGATCAGCGATGCGCTGGAGCAGGTCTTTGGGCGCCATACGGCATCGATTCGTACGATCTCTGGCGTGTACCGAGCCGAAGTTGGTGAGTCCCCGTCCGCCCTGGCCGCCCGAGCCGCTGTCGAGGAGTTCGCCGTCCGACAGGGCCGCCGCCCGCGGCTAATCGTGGCCAAGATGGGCCAGGACGGCCACGACCGGGGCCAGAAGGTCATCGCCACCGCCTTCGCCGATCTGGGGTTCGACGTGGATGTTGGACCCCTGTTCCAGACGCCGATGGAGGTCGCCCGCCAAGCCGTCGAGGCCGACGTGCACGTGGTTGGGGTGTCTTCGCTCGCCGCCGGTCACCTGACCTTGGTCCCCGAGCTACGCCAGGCGCTGGCAGAGCTGGGCCGCCCGGACATCATGATCGTGGTCGGAGGGGTGATTCCTCCCCAGGACTTTGACGAGCTGACCGCCGCCGGGGCCACCGCCATCTTTCCCCCGGGGACGGTGATTGCCGACGCTGCCGTCGATCTTCTGGCCAAGCTCGACGTTCTCCTCTCTGGCGAGCCATCGGAAGTCGCAGCACCACCCGAACAGGTCCATCCACCCACGTGATCGGGTCCGAGCCGCGATTCGACCTCGACGAATGTGTCGCCGGAGTCCTGGCCGGGGATCGGACCCAGGTGGCCCGGGCCATCACGCTGGTCGAGTCGACGAGGTCGGACCATGCCGAGTTGGCCCAGGAGATGCTCAGTCAGCTGGTTACCCGTTCCGGAGGGTCCCACCGGGTCGGACTCACCGGCGTCCCCGGGGCGGGGAAGTCGACCTTCATCGACCGGTTGGGCACCCAGCTCACTGGGCGTGGCCACCGGGTGGCCGTACTCGCCGTCGATCCCTCGTCGTCCCGGCGGGGAGGGAGCATCCTGGGGGACAAGACCCGGATGACGGCTCTGGCTACCGATGGGGCGGCCTTCATCCGTCCCTCCCCAGCCTCGGGCTCCCTGGGCGGGGTCACCCGCTCGACCAGGGAGGCGTTGCTGGTGGTGGAGGCGGCGGGGTACGACGTGGTGATCGTCGAGACGGTGGGCGTCGGGCAGTCGGAGTCGGCCGTGGCCAGCATGGTGGACAGCTTCGTCATGCTGATGGTCCCGGGCACCGGGGACTCGCTCCAAGGCATCAACGCGGGGTGCTGGAGCTGGCCGACATCATCGCGGTGAACAAGGCTGACGGCGATCGCGTGGCCGAGGCGGGCCGAGTGGCACGGGAACTGGCCGAGGCGTTGCACCTGTTCGGAACAGTCAGCCCGTCGTGGGAACCCCAGGTGCTTACCTGCAGTGCCCAGGAGGGAACGGGCATCGACCGACTCTGGGACGAGGTGGTCCGGCACCGAGAGGTCCTCACCGACTCGGGCGAGTTCGACGAGAAGCGGGACCGCCAGCTGACCGACTGGATGTGGTC
>CAVOWT010000005.1:0-379213 GCA_963700235.1 uncultured Acidimicrobiaceae bacterium | reverse complement strand
CGGCTTGTAGGAATCGCTGATTGTCGATCGGTCGCCCATCAGATACGGGGCTGCCCTCTGTTCCCTAAAAGTGCCAATATTCGGAAGTGACTGAGTTCGATGCAATCGCCGACCACTACGACGAGACCCGCGGGGCGAGCAGCGAGGTGAAGAGTACGCCAAGATATCGATGCGCATCTTCCATACGGGGATGGACCGATTCTGGAGATCGGAATCGGCACGGGCGTCGTAGCCTTGGGCCACGCCGCCTCGGGCGTTCGGTCCTCGGTCTGGATCTCTCGGTGCTGACGCTCGGACGTGCCCGGTCGCGGGCCTCGGCCCCGTCGTCGTTTTTTCCGACGCAATGAACATGTCCCTGGCCACAGCCAGCGTCGCCCACGCCGTATCGGTGTGGGTAGTCCACTCAGTGGCCGAGCCGAACCTTCTTTTTCGGGAGGCAGCACGGGTCATCCGACCGGGGGGCCGCTATATCGTCTGCGCCGTCCAGCATCCGTCACCTGACGACCAAGTAGGCACGATCATCGCCGAGATGGGCATCCGGGTAGAGGTAAGACGGGGTGCTGCTCGCCCGCGAGGGGTGTCCGTCGACGAAGTGCTCGGTTGGGCTGGTGAGGCTGGTTTGTTGGCGATGTCCACCAGCTCCAGCGCGAATGGGATTCATCGCCCGACCAGGAGCTGTCGGCAATAGCGAATCGCACCTGGCCAGCGCTTCGCGAACTCGATGAGGATGCAGTTGAAGAAGTCACGAGGCCGACCATCGAGGCACTTCAGGCATTGCCTGGCACAGAGCGCATCCGACGAGCAACGGCAGAGATGATCGTCTTCCAACGCGCATGAGTGCGAGGGGTCACTCTTGGGCGTCCGGACGCGCCCGATCGACGATCCGCCTACGGGCGTGTTGGCTGAACCGCTAGCTGGAGTAAGCGTGAGGCCCAGCGTCGCAATGAATATCGATCCCTCAGCCGGTGATTAGGGATACCGGCGCGCGCTCGTCATCGTACGATTGGGGCGTGGCAATCGACCCTCTCCGAGGCGACGACGAAGGAACGGTGTTTGATCGTGCCGCCCCTAGCTACGGCCGAATCGGCCCTGACTTCTTCTCCGATCTGGCGCGCTGCTCGTGGAACGGGTCAAACTTTGCCGGAGCCAGGCTGATTGATTTAGGCGCCGGAACCGGGGCCGTCAGCCAGGCCGCCAGTCCCCGGTTGGGCCAACCGGTTCAGTATTGGCAGTCGACCTCGCTCCCGAAATGCTTGCTCAACTGCGGCACCGGCTAGATGGACATACGCCGCCCCCCATCATGACGGCTGTGATGGATGCGGATTCCGAGGCGTGAGATCGAGCACCTTCGATGTGGCCCTTTGGGCATCGCTCTCCAATCGATGCCGGACCCTCAGGCGGCGGTCTCCGAGATGTGCCGGGTGCTTCGCCCAGGAGGCTCATTCGGAGCGTCGGTGTCCACCGGATGGTGGTGGGAGGAAGACCCGTGATGGCAGTGGCACGCCGCGCTTCTTGATGAACTCGCCGTCACAACCGAAGAGGCTCCGCCCTCTTCCGGTGCACACTTCTTGCAGGACCTACTGAGTGACATGCCCTTGTCCGAGCTGGAACAGTCCCACCATGTGCTGGAGTTCGAGTTTGAGGACGCCGATATCTTTTGGACATGGTGCTGGTCCCACGGATGGCGGGGGGTCATGGAACGACTCACAGCGGAACAGCTAGACGGTTACAGGAAGGGTGCCTTTGACTACTTCGGAGACGGCCCAGTACCTGGCCAACTCAGAGCTGATCTGGTAACCGCCACCCGCCGATAGTTCCAGGGAACTCTGCCAAACTGCTGACATGAAGGACGTTCGCTATCGCTCGGCAGGGCTCGGGGACTTCACCTTTCTGGCGACGATGCTTGGCGAGGCCGCAGTCTGGCGACCAGACAAGCCGACGCCGACCGCTGACCAGGTGCTCGCCAATCCGCGGCATTCGATGTATCTCGCTGGATGGCCGAGGCCAGGCGATCATGGATTGATTGCAGAACAAGACGCACCGGTGGGCGCGGCTTGGTATCGGACGTACACCGAAGCGAGCCCGGGCATCGGCTTTGTCGCCGAAGATATCCCCGAACTATCGATCGCAGTAGTCGCGTTCCGTGCCGGGCACCAGGGGATTGGCCGTCGGCTCCTGGTTGACCTGATCCACGCCAGTGATAGCCAGGGCTATCCGGCGCTGAGTCTCAGCGTGGCAGAAGCGAATCCAGCGCGCCGCTTCTATGAGCTAATGGGCTTCGTCTGTGTCGAGAAGCACGGATCGTCCTGGACAGTAGTCTTCGCGTACCCCGCTCGATCACAGTGACCCTCGACCGGTGACAGGTGACGGTATTTTGTAACCCGAGTTGGCATGTTCGGTACACTGGAGGCAAGAGACGCAATCGGGCCAATCAGGCGAGCTGGCCATCCCGAGGAGACGCCGGGATCAGGCGATGAGCAGGCGAAGGCCAAGCTCCGCCGCGTCGAGATCGAGGAGGTCGCGGTTGCGTTCGGCCCACCGGCCGGATGCGAGGTCATCACGGAGGCTGCGCACCGCCCGCTGCTCGGCGTCCGGCCCGACTCTGGCCCACACCGATATTCCGCGACGGACATTCTCGTCCAGGTATGCCTCGGGCCGGCGCCAGTAGGCCTCGAAGAAGCCGTCAGCGCAGTCCCACGGAATGGGCACCGGCTCCATCCGGGCCCCGATCGCGCTGGCCAGTTCGGTCAGCGAAGGCCGAGCCGGGAGGCAGCGAACCTCGGGCAGGTAGTCACGAGTCAGCCAGAACCGACCAGCCAGGCCCCTCACTGGCGTCACACGTGAACACCACCACGCGGCGGGCTACGCGCCGCATCTCGCGCAGGCCCGCGATCGGGTCCTGCCAGTGATGAACGGTGGCAAAAGCCATCGCGGCGTCGAAGGACTGGTCCTCGAACGGAAGGCTCTCCGCAGTGGCAGCCACGCACGGCGCCGCGCTCGCGGGGCGCTGCGCACGCATGACCGCCGACGGTTCCACTGCGGTGACGTCGCGGTCGGGGGGCTCGTAGGAGCCGGTGCCCGCTCCGACATTCAGTACGGTCCGCGCGTCGCCGAGCGCAGCCCAGACCTGCGCGGCGATCCGCGGCTCGGTGCGCCGCGTCACGGTGTAGGTGGCCCCGATGGTGTCATACAACTGCGCGCTGGACATGCCACCTCCCTGGCTGGCTGTCATCACCCTAAGCGCTTCCCGGGCTGTATTCCTGTTTTCGGCGTCGTGACCCATCCGCCGCTTCAGTCGAAACCGCATTCCGATTCAGATTCTCGACCGTCCACATGGGCCTCGGCCTACGTAATGCGCAACCGGTCGAGAGCGGCCTCGTAGCGGCGAATCCGATCATCGTTCCCCGGGGCAACGGGCGATCGTCGGTTGTTGGCGAGGTTCTCCTCCAGGTCGACGATCTTGACTCGACGGGCAACCGGGTTACGAGCGACGTTTTCGATGTACTGCTCGTAGGAGTCGTGGGAGTGGTGCGTCAGAGCGTCGATCGCGTCGGCAACTTCTGGTCGATACCCGGTGTCGCCGGAGGGTGTCCAAGGTGATTTCTGTGTCCTCAATCACATCGTGCAGCACGGCGGCCATTTGGTCCACCGGATCGGCAAACTGGAGCATTACGTGCAGACCGTGAAAGACATAGGGCTCGGCCTCGGGGGAGGGGTACCGGGCACCCATGTTCAGCCTCGCCGCCATCGCGATCGTGTGCTCAATGGTCGGCTCAACCTGATCCACGCATTCAGATGCTAAGAGAGATGGAGAGCGGTCCTTCGCAACTCGGCCATCTGAGTGTGGCTGACGAGTTATCCACACGCCCACATGTGCCTGGGCGCAGCAACAATCGTGAGCACCAAGGCACCGACAGGGTCTTGTCCATTCCATCAAATGAGGATCAGCCGTGTCCGGGTGGACCCGCTGAAGGCGTCCCGGAAGCCGAACGTGGCCCGGGTACGATATGCCGGCGTCGCTCGGGCTCGCCCATATCGATCTGATCGTCCCGCTGGCTAGGTACGACGGGTTGCCGCAAGGAGTATGAAACCGTTCGTGTGCCTCGATGACGGCATTGAGATGGCGGGCGATCGCGCCATTTCCCGTGTCGGTCCCCAAGGCGATGGCCTGCGCCCGCGTGCCCAACCACGGCCTCCCCGGCGACGGCCACCACACCCACGCGGCCACCGCCATCATCGTCACGACGGCGCCGCCAACGGCCCCGACCAGCGCCCCGGCGGCCGCCATGGCTATGCCGGCAGGGGCTTCTTCCGGTTGCGAAAGCTCCTCGACGAGCTCGGCCTGGTCGTAGCCGACCCAATACCCTCTGAAGCTCCATCTCCCTGGGGATGCCGCTATCGAGGCGCCACCCTGGCCACCGCCGGGGTGATCATATGGAGAGAGGGATGCTCGGAGGAATCGTGGCAAGCCATCCTGAAAAATACCGACTCCGGTGGATCAGCAGTTGGCTATCCCACCCCATTTGGGGGGGTCCTCTCTTTGTCTCATCCCACCGGCCCGTGGGGACATAGACACCATCATATGGGCCTACCTCACCCCCTGCCGGTCCACCTGGACGGGCCATTATCCGCGTATCTCCTGGTAGGCACCTTGCTGTGTATCTGCCCTGTATCTCCGAAGTGACCCCTTTTCCTGTACTGCCATTCGGAGTACAATGGGTGTCATGGCTAACGAAACCCGATCCGATCGGCTCCAGCTCCGGGTCACTCCCCAGCAACGGGAGGTGATCGAGAGTGCTGCCGAGTCCCAGCAAGAAACGATCACCGACTACGTGGTTCGCCATGCCGTCAGTGCGGCCAAGAGAGGACTTGGCCGACCGCCGCTACTTCGCCCTGGGTGATGCCGCCTGGTCAGAGTTCAACGCCCTGTTGGCCCAGCCACCTGTCTTTAAGCCTCGCCTGGAGAAGTTGCTGACAGCCCCCACTCCCTGGCAGGACTGAATGCCGGACAAGCTCTGGCAAAAGCCAGAGCTCCTCACCCCCGATCACGTCCTCACTGGTTTCTCATGTGGAAAGCCAGAGCTGGACGAGTGGTTGGTCAAACGGGCCGTGGCCAACCAGGCCAGGGGAGCCACCACAACCCATGTGGTGGTGGAGGATGGACGGGTCATCGGTTTCTATTCGCTGTCGAGTGCCGTAGTGGCCCACCGTGACGCACGGGGTAAGGATCGACGCAACATGCCCGACCCGATCCCAGCCGTCATGCTGGCCCGGATGGCGGTAGACGAAAAACATCGGGGACAGGGCCTAGGGGCAGCATTACTCGGAGCGGCCATCACCACCACCGTGGCAGCGGCCGAAGCCATCGGGATCGCCTGTCTACTGGTCCATGCCAAAGACGAGGAGGCTCGAGACTTCTACCAACACTTCGGCTTCGATCCGGCACCCACTGATCCGATGCATTTGATTCTACGCCTGGCCGATATCCCATAGATGCCCATCCTCCGTGCGACGGGATCTCCAGCGGGAACCTCTTATATGGCCCTCCCGTATGGGGAACCTCCTGCGGCGACGACCCAGGCTGCTGGCTGGTGCCATCCCGTAAGACCCGTCCGGTGAAGGGCCCGGGGAGGGGGCGTCATGCGGGGAACGATGGACCCGGGCATCCTCGTTGGATAGTGGTCGGTCGGCTCACATGCCGAATCCGGAATCGCGGCCCCGATCGAGGGCTCGGTCCTGGCGCTTCTGGACGTGACGGTCCGGCCCAGGCTCAATGAGATCATCGTCCCGCAACCGATCCGCCTCTCGTGACCGATCAACAGAACGCATTGACTCCCAATGGGCCGCCAGGCCCCCCCGTTCGGACTCGACCATCGCGGATCCTTGGTCGTTGAGAAATCCTGTGGCTCCCACGGCGGCCACAGCCATGCGCCAATGGTCCCGCTGCTCAGGGTCGGTGGGCTCAGGCCCCATCGTCATTGTGCTCGTCACATTCCAGCGGGATCGGTAGGCCTCGATGGCGCCAGCGGCTGCCTGCCAGCGCTCGGTGGCGGCCAAGCGGTCGGGCAGCGGGCCGAGCAGATCAGTGACATGGCTGGGTGACGTGTACGTAGCCGCCCGGCCGAGCCGGTACTCATACCGTCGGAGGGCACCCTCCATCTGGGACCAACGACTGATCTCCTCCTTGTGGCGGTCGACCCAGCGGTTGCGGGCGCGCTGAGCTGCCGCCAGCCTGGCCAGATCCTCAGCAGCTCTCGGCTTGGTTTTGACCGGTGGCCCGGGCCCCCTGGTCCCGCACCATGGCTGAGGCGAGCTGATCGGTCACATCGGCGGGCGCGTGATCATCCAGCCAAGCTCCGAGAACGGCGTGCTCGTGATAGGTCGTCGCCAGGTCGTCAGGAGCAGGGACCGTCGTCTCCGGCAACCGGTCGATGGCCATGGTCTGCTCTCGACTCCGATCCAGGGCGTCGACTAGCGAGTCCAGCGCATCCCGGCGATCGGTGCCGTCGCCATGGTGTCCGACCTCCCACCGTGGGTTCTCCGGTGCGGTCACATACAGGTTGTTGGACAGGCGTCCCCGGGACAGCTGGGTGTAGCCGGCTTCCTGGAAGAGGCTGTCGCCACCCAGGCCGAAGGTGTGGTCCACGGTGATTCCCTGGGATCGGAAGACGGTGAGGGCGTAGCCGAGGCTGGTGGACTCTCGACGTAGCTCTGCGGTAGGACGGCCCGGCGCCCGTCGTCGAGCTGGACGACGAGAGCTGTCCCGGTCCAGTTTCCTGGCCGCTCGGTGCTTCCTTCTGGTCCTCCAAGCAACGTCACCCCCACTCGAGGAACGTCACCCTCCCTGGTCACAGCCCTCTGTTCACCGGGTGCGGCGGATCGGTGACGCCGACCACGGTCGCAAAGGTGCCGTTGCGGATCCTGACCGTCGCCGCTCCCGGCCTCTCGATCCTGGCTCCCTCACTCGCTGGTTCTGCTCGAAGATCACCCGGTCCCCCACGCTGAAGGCCTTCTCACCGATCCTGATTTCCTCACCCAGCTCGCCGCTGGCCATCCGGTGCTCCCGGACCATCTCGTTCAGCGCCCGGACGTCCACCCTCCGCACGGCCAGGATGGCGGTCGTGTGATCGTTGTGGACAGCCCACCAGTCCTCGACCAGGCGTTGGCGGGCCTCGTCGATCGTCCCGGTGATGGTCACCCGGCCGTGGTCGACATAGGCGTCCACGGCCGGGACCACATCCCCGCTTCTGAGGGACCAGAGCGCTTCCCGTTCCCACGCCTGGTCAGCACCGACCTGACGGCGGTTGGTGGTCAGGGTGATCACGTCGCTCCCAGTTCCTTCGACAGCGTCCGGAGCGCTCCACCGGCGTCGATGGACGACAGCTGGCGGTTGTCGCCGACCAGGACCACCTTGGCACCCGACCCGTCGGCATGACGGCACAGCTGGTCGAAGGTACGGCTGCCGACCATGGAGGCCTCGTCGACCACGATCACGTGGCGGCTGGTGAGGCCGCCCGCCTCCCTCAGGTCGGCCAGGAGATGGGTGAGCGACGAGCTCGGGATGCCGGTGCCGGCTTCGAGGTCGGCGGCCGTCCGGGCCGCTACGGCGGTGCCGATGACCCGGAAGCCGGCCTGCTCCCAGCCGATCCGGGCGGTGCCCAGCAGGGTCGACTTGCCCGTTCCGGCCTCGCCGATGACCAGGTCGTAGCCGTTGCCCGACGTGAGCAGCTGCCTGACCCCGTGGGCCTGTTCCCCGTCGAGATGAGGCGTGACGTCGAAGGACCTCGTCGACCACGGCGGTCCCACCTGCGCGGTGGCCGTGTCCACACCGGCCATGGCCGAGCGGAGATCCGCTGTTCAGCGGCCAACATCTCTGTCGTCGTATACCGCCGATCGCCGCTGGTGGCTCCGGCACGACGTGCCCGCTTCTGGTCCGGACGCTGTTCAGTGCCCGCACCGGGATCGGCGAGGACCCGGACCACGCTCGCTCGGGCTCGAGCAAGCTGGCGGTCAGGGCCACCGCTTGGTCGGGGGTGACGTCGAATGCCCTGGCCACAGCGCCTAGGGCCTCACGGCGGCTGAAGGTCGATCCGAGCAGGGTGAGGGGCAACGCCCTGATGCCGGGAGACCGGCATCGAACCGTTGCTGTTCGTCGATCGGCCAGTCGTCGAGCGATACCCCCGCCCTCCCTTCCAGGACCCGGAACACCCCCTCCAAGTCTGCGGCCACTGGCGCTGCAGTGGGCGCGTCCACCCCGAGCGTGTCGGTCAGGTCAGCGACCGTCGCTGGCCGGCTGCCACCTTCCCCGTCGGGGAGTTCGATCGCGGCGAGCTGCTCCAGTCCAGCCCTCCCGGAGGACGTCGATCTGGGTGCCGATCCCACCGGCTTCCGCTCCCGGGTGTCGAGCGTGGCGGTCTCGGCCGCCTTCTGGGATGCGGTCCCCCGGACTCCATGGCCGTCTCGATGTCGGTCCTGCGCTTCGAGAACGCCCTGAGGATCGCCTTTGGGACGTCTCGAAGTTCGCTTAGTCCATTGCGGCGAAAGTCCCAGGCGAAGCCCAAGCGGTGCCAGCTCGGCCCGCAGTGCGGACCGGTAGAGAGTCCCGGCGGCCTTCTGCCACAGGTAGAGCTGGCGACCGTCCGGGGCCGACCACCGGCCATCGGAGCCCTCGACCAGGTTGGGCACGACCACGTGGGTGTGGAGCTGGGGATCGCCGGCCCGGCTGGTGCGGTGGCGAAAGGCCGCACCGATGAAGCCGTTGGCTTCGACCACCTGCGCCCCGCCCCGGCCTCTCCGGGCGAAGCAGGCCTCGACGGAGAGGTGATCGATCACCGAGGCAACCGCCCGGTCATGGGCGGCCGAGATCGGCGTCACGGATAGCGGGTGCTCCGAACGCCCAGAGCAAGGACACACCCTTGGGCGCCGAGAAGGTGAGGTCGTAGCCGGGACGTCGACTCGGCTGGACCTGGGCACCGAGGGTCTCACCGTCGGCGGATCTCCCGGCGAGGAGGTTCCGGAGGTCCCCCGGATCGACCTGTCCGACAAGTCCCAACACGGCGGCCGTCTGCCCGACCCACTGGCCTGGTGCCTCACCCCGGCCGAGGTAGTAGTCATCGACGCTGTTGGCCACCTTGTCGAGGTAGTAGTCGGCGCCTCCTGCTACGCCCAGCTTCCCTATGGAGAGCATCGTGGAGGGGTTGACGACGTGGTGTTTGGCCTTTCCATCTCCCTATGGTCCGAATCGGACGTCACCCTCAACGTCACCCTCGCCGATACTCCTTGGTCACACGGCTGGACGGACTCGCCAAGAAGGTCGCATCCAGTCGAATATGCGGCGTCGGCACCAAATGGTGCAGGGGTGTGGACATGACCTGTACCGCTTCGGCGGAGCCAATCTGCTGAGTGACCCAGGCGCCCGGGGCGGGCTCGATGCCCGCCTGGGCGCCTCTCGCGTTTCCCTGACGGGTGAGAACTCCCGGAACCAACATGAGTAGCCAGGCGGGGGGACGTGAGCCCCCTACGGCGTCCCGCCGAACCGAGTCGGGACACAGCAGTGCCCCGGCTCGATGGCGGGGATCTGCTGATCAGTTTCGGTTGTGGTGAGGCTCAGGCAGAAGGGAGCTTCTCCCTACGATTGATGCCGGGTGGGGCGCTTTTCGCCCCGCTTGGCCCGACATCAATCGGTGAATGCCGATTGGCCACGCCGGCGCCGGCAGTCAGGGGAGCGAGAGTGAGAAGCGAAGGCCGGATGGCGAGGCAAGGAACGAGCCGTGCCCGAAGGGTCACCATCCGAGCCGGCGCCTCGAGCGTCGACCTTGACGGCCAGGGGGCCGGTGTGCGACCAAAGCCTCGCTGACCAGGAGAGGATGACGCTGAGGGTGACGTCGCTCCGAGTCGGGGGTGACGTTGATCGGGCGAAAGGTGACGTTGCCCCGGTTCGGGGGTGACGTTGATCGGGCGAAAGGTGACGTTGCCCCGGTTCGGGGGTGACGTTGATCGGGCGAAAGGTGACGTTGCCCCGGTTCGGGGGTGACGTTGATCGGGCGAAAGGTGACGTTGCCCCGGTTCGGGGTGACGTTGATCGGGCGAAAGGTGACGACCAGTCGCATTGTGATGACTGTCGGGTCGGCGGGCTACAGCCGTTCGGATCGATAAAGGTGACGTTCGGGGTGACGCCCATCTGGATCATGACCAGTACATGAGGCATCGCTTGATCGGAGATCGACCATGGGCACTGTCCCCAGCAACGGCAAGCAGACACGAAACCCGTCGGCGACGATTCTGCCGATCAACCCCGGGTCAGACCGGGAATCGACCTCGTCGCCTCACGACGACGTCGGCAATGACAAGGGGAACAACTCCGAGACTCATCGGCGTCTGACCTTCACCGTCGACGAGGCGGCCTACCTTCTCAACATCTCTCGGGGTCTGGCGTATGAGCTCGTTGCCCGAGGAGAGCTCGGCTCCATCCGACTGGGCAGGCGGATCGTCATCCCGCGAGTCGTGTTGGAGGAGTTGACCGGCACCACCATCACCTGACGACGGTCAGCGTGTCAGACCTTGCTTTCGGCCTCCGGAATCGGGTTCAGAATCCGGCCGAGGAGGTCCGCCACTTCCTGATCCTGTGCTTGCTGGAAGTGCGAGTAGACAGCAAGAGTCGTCGTCCCTCCTCCGCTGTGCCCGACCCGGCCGGCGACCTGTGGCAGCGCTACACCGGCTCCGAGGAGCATCGTCACGACGAAGTGGCGGAGGCTATGAAGGTGGATCTCGTCGTTGATACCGCACGCCTGCCGAACGTTGCGAAAGCGTCGACTGGTCGAGTCGGGCCGCCACGGTTCGGACCCGTCGGCTTGACCCGTGAAGATGAAGGCGGACGGTGCCAATGCTTCCCCGCACGAGCGGGACTTCTCGGCCGAACGGCTCGATAGGCCGTCAAGACGCCGAGGGTTCCGGCATCGAGGGCGATGGTCCTCACTGATGCTCTCGTCTTCGGCTTGTGCCGTTCAATGGGACCGTTCGTGCCGAGGGCGATGACTCGGGAGATCCCCAAGGAGCCGGCCTTGAAGTCGATGTCGTCCCACCGGAGCGCACACAGCTCCCCCCGGCGGGCCCCGGTCACGGCGGCGAGGATGAGGAACACGGCGAGATCAGGGTCTTCGGCCTCGGCCTCCTTCAGCATACGAAGCACCTCGTCCACGGTCGGGATTCGCATCTCCGGAGTCTCGATACGGCCGGGTGAGGCCTTGGCCGCGGGATTGAACAGCAGCAGGTCCCAAGCGACCGCCTGCTCGAGTGCTGAGTGCACTACGGCGTGGACCCGACGCACGGTCGCCGCTGACAGAGGGGCACCCTCTTCGCACAACTCCCCCTTGTGCTCCTGCCGAGGTTTGTGCCCACAGCGACCCCCATTGCTGCGGAGCCTGGCGTAGTAGGTATCGATCAACGGAGTGCGGAGCTTGTTCAGGGCCCGGCCCTTGAGAGGTCCGAGCTGCTTGTCGATGATCCTCCGGTGCTCAGCCACCGTCTTCGGCGACCAGTCCCTCGAAGTCGAGGCCACCAGGTACCACCGCTCCAGGAGCTCACCGAAGGTTCCCTCACTGACCACGCCGGCCTCGACCGTTGAGAGCAGGGCCCGCAGCTCCTTCTCCGCTTCCTTCTTTCCACCTTTGAAGGTGCGCGTCTTGTAGCGGTCCCGGCGGGTGATGGGATCCCGTCCGAGGAACACCCGGAGTTCCCAGGTCCCCTTCCCCCGTTCCCTGATGTGTCCACGCATGCCGGCGCCCCTGGCTGAAGTTGTTCTCCCAGGGGAGCGTACCGTCTTCTGCGGATCTCAGTAGCAAAGCCAGTAGCAAAGCGTTGACTGTATCGGCCGAGGTGTCCTTGCAATAACTGGTACTTCACTGGCAGTCCCAACGGGGTTCGAACCCGTGTCTCCACCTTGAGAGGGTGGTGTCCTAGGCCTCTAGACGATGGGACCCTGTCCGAGACGGTCCTGGCGGACCGACCCGTCATCCATGATGCTGCGTAGTGCATCTGCCACGACGCTCCGGTAGTGGAAGCACCGTGTGCGCTCGGGGGGGAGGGCTCGAACCTCCAACCTCATGAACCAGAATCATGCGCGCTGCCAGTTGCGCCACCCCCGAATGGGCAAACCGTCAATCTAGCCGACCGGGGCCGGTGGAGGAACGTCCAGGCCCCCGGGAAGGCTCCCAGATCACGGCCGTGGCAGGTCCGGCCCGGATGTCGGGACGGACCCCTGAGAGCGAACCCGGAGGGGATGCCGGGGGCCGGGTCCGTCACTACCATCGTGTGGCAATGACCCCGGAGCAGCGGTGATCGTCGGCGGGGGCTCTCCGTGGAATGTGCGGCCCTGGTGAGGGCCGACGCCCAGCAGACCCGGGACGGAGAGTGGGCATGACACCCACCATCAGACTGGCGGCCCTGGACATGGCCGGCACCACCGTGGCCGACGAAGGAGCGGTCGAGGAGGCGTTCCAATCCGCCCTCGATTCGGTGCACCTGACCGCCCACGAATCTGAGGGATGATCCCCACGACTACGTCCGCCGGAGCATGGGTCAGTCCAAGATCGCCGTGTTCACCGAGGTGCTGGGGGGCGACCACCACCGGGCCGAGCAGGCCAACGCGGCCTTCGAACGGGCGTTCGACCAAGCAGTGGGCCGGGGCGAGGTGGCGCCGATGCCCGGTGCCGAAACCACCTTCGCCATCCTCCGGGACGCCGGTGTGAGGGTCTGCCTGACCACCGGGTTCTCCCCTGCCACCCGCGACGGCATCGTGGGCGCCCTCGGTTGGGAGGGAGCGGTCGACCTCGCCCTCTCCCCTTCCGATGCCGGCCGCGGCCGGCCGTGGCCCGACATGATCCTCACCGCCATCCTCCGGCTCCGCATCGACGACGTGTCCGAGGTGGCGGTGGTCGGGGACACGGCCAGCGATCTTCTGGCCGGCACCCGGGCCGGGGCGTCACTGGTGGTCGGGGTGCTCAGCGGAGCCCATGCACGGGACGAGCTGGTCGAGGCCCCCCATACCCACATCGTCGACTCGGTGGCCGACGTACCGCGTCTCCTCGTCGGGAGGGACCGATGAAGCACCGCTGACATACGGTCACGAACGGGGCATTCGGTTCGCGGACTAGCGCTCCGCGGAGCCGAACGACGTGTGCAGGGAGCTCAGCCGGTCGAACCCGATGATCCGGCCAACCGCCACGCCCACGGTCTCCTTGGCGTAGTACGGGATGGTGGACGCACCGGTGATGGGCGACGTCTGGGTGGGGGTCGGGTACACGTGCAGTCCCAACGAGGAGGCGATGGCCATGCTCCGGTCCTCGTGGAAGGGATCGGTTACCATCAGCACCGTAGTGTCCCCCCGGGCCTTCAGCGTCGGTGCTGCCAGCGACAGGTTCTCCCACGAATCGCTCCCGCCGGACTCGTAGATGTCCTCCCCGGGGATGCCGGCGTCGATCAGGTACCGGGCCGAAGCCTCGGCCTCGGTGAACTGGTCACCGGGCTGCTTCGAGCCGGTCACCATGATGTCGGTGGCGTAGTGCTGCTGCCAGAGGATCTTGGCCTCGTCGAGACGGGCGGCCAGGTCGGGCGAGGGCACGCCGTCGTACTGAGCCGCTCCCATGACCACGATGGCGCCGGCCCGCTGGGGCTCGTACCGCCTGCCGGTCAGCCACACCTGCACCGCCGTGACCACCAGGTAGACGAACACCAAGGCGCCCACGACGGCCAACGCCCGCCAGGCCAGGCGGAAGGGACGGACTCTCGTCTTCGTGGAGACCAGATCCACGGTGCTCAGCGGACCTCGGGCCGGGCCGCCGGCATCGGGGTCACCACCATCAGCTTCCACCGGCCCGGTCGAGGGCCTGGCGCAGACGGTCGAGCGTCCGGTCCGCTCCCAGTACCTCGAGGGACTCGAAGAGGGGCGGGCCCACCCGTCGGCCGGTCACGGCCACGCGGATCGGGGCCTGGGCCTTTGACAGCGAGCGACCCATGCGCTCGGCCAGGGCCGCCGTGGCCTCGTGCAGGGCGTCGCGGTCCCAACCGTCGGACAGGTCGGTATAGGCCTCGATGGCCCGGGCCAGTACATCGACCGCCGAGTCGCTGTCCTTGGTGACGGCCTTGGCCCAGGCCTCCTCGTCGATGTCGGGTCGGTCGAGGAACAAGAAGTCGACCATGGACGGCACCTCGCCCAGCACCGCCACCCGCTCCTGGACCACCGGTGCCATCCGGGCGAAGACCTCGGCGTCGAAGCTCTCGTCCGGCCACGGTGCCGACTCGCCCGACAACCAGGGCCGGCAGGCCTCGATGAACGCATCCGTCGGCATGGCCCGGATGTACTTGCCGTTCATGTTGGTCAGCTTGGCCACGTCGAAGCGGGCCGGGGAGCGGTTGACGTCCTCCAGGCGGAACCACGCCTGCATCTGGCCGGTGTCGAAGATCTCCTGCCCGCCGGGGGGGCTCCACCCGAGCAGGCCCAGATAGTTGAGGAAGGCCTCGGGCAGGTAGCCCTGGTCGCGGTAGGACTCGACGGCCACAGGATCCCGCCGTTTGGACAGCTTCTTCCCCTGCTCGTTGACCAGCAGGGGCAGGTGGGCGAAGAAGGGCAGGTCCGGGGTGTCCGAGGGACCGCCGGGGACCGATCCGTCGGTGCGCCACCCGATCGAACGCAGCGCCTCCCAGACCAGCACGCCCCGCGGGGTGGTGGGCAACAGGTCCTCGCCCCGGATGACGTGGGAGATGGCCATGTCGATGTCGTCGACCACGTTGGCCAGCACGAACAGGGGCGAGCCGTCGGCCTTGGCGATGACGAAGTCGTCCATGGCGGCGCAGGGGAACTCGACCGGACCCCGGATCACGTCGTGAACGACCGTGATCCCCTCGTCGGGGGTGCGGAAGCGCAGGGCCCGTCCGCCGCCCCTCGGCAGTCCCCGGGTCCGGCAGAAGCTGTCGTAGCCGGGTGTCTGGATGCCGGCGGCCCGGTTGCGGGCGTCGATCTCGTCGCGGGTGCAGTCGCAGGCGTAGACGAAGCCGGCATCCCAGAGAGCGTCGAGGGACTGGCGGTAGCGCTCGGTCCGCTCGGACTGGCGGAACGGTCCCTCGTCGGGGTCCATCGAGAGCCAGTGCATGGCGTTGAGGATCCCGTCCACCCACTCCTCGCGGCCGCGTTCGGCGTCGGTGTCCTCGATACGGAGTACGAACGTACCGCCGGACTGACGGGCCACGACCCAGTTGAACAGGGCGGAACGGGCGCTGCCGACATGGAAGAAGCCCGTGGGCGACGGAGCGAAGCGGACCCTCGGGCTGTCCCCGGGCACGCCTGGCTTACTCGTCTTCGACGATGGTGATGGCTCCCGTCGGGCAGCCGTTGGCGGCCTGACGCACCTTCTCCCGGAGGTCCTCACCGGGGTTCTCGTTCAGCACGTAGAGGAATCCGTCGTCACGGACCTCGAACACCTCGGGGGCGATTCCCATGCACACGGCGTTGCTGGCGCACTCGTCGTAGTCGACAACGATCTTCACGTGATGCCTCCGGATGTCGGTGAACCATCGCGAGTGTACCGGTCCCCCGCCCGGGTGCCCGGCCATCCACCGGGGCGATCCGGCCGGTGATCGAGTTCCGCATCGGGATCACGTCGGCTGGTCCCAGGCCGGACGGGACCGTGCCAGCCGGGCCGCCACCAGTGCCACTGGCACCAACAGGACCAGGGCCAAGAGCAGTCCCAGTGGTTTGCTCACCCGGAGGGCGGCCGACGCCCCGACGAGGGCGCCGAGGAACATGGCCACCGCCGACAGGCCGCGCCGCCCGACCTTGCCGCCGCTGCCCCCGCCCAGCCGACTTTCGAAGGCCGCCCCGGTGATGGTGAGTGTGAGCACGGTAGTGGTGAGATCCGGAACGGCCAGTTTGCGTGCCGTGCCGTTCTGCATGCCGGCACCCAGACCGAGCAGCACGATGAGTACGTACCGGGGAGTGCCCGAGCCCGGGGTGGAGGCCAGCCAGGCCACCACCATGGAGCCGGCCACCAGCACGGCCTCGAGCGCCGCCGTCGCCGCCAGCATCGGCCCCCGCCGGCCCCCCAGACGGGTGACGATCCGGCCGCTGGCCACGGCCCCGACGACGAAGGAGCCCAGGGCCACCAGCGACGCCCAGATGGAGAAGCCCTTGGCGCCGACCAGGGCGAAGGCCAGGAACACCACGTTGCCGGTCATGTTGGCCACGAACACGTGGCCGAGCACCAGGTAGCTGAAGGAGTCGACCAGCCCGGTGACCACGGTCAACATCACCAGCAGCGGCGCCAGAGGTCCATGGCGGTCGCCGGCCGGAGGCACAACGGTACGCCAGGCTTCGGTCACAGTAGCGATCATCGGGTCCTCCTCGGCTCGTCACTCCTCGAGCGTTAGCAAACCACCGAGCCGGCGACGACGCACGCCCTCCGGCCTCGGCTCGGCCCGGGTTCACCCCCAGGGCAGCTCGATCGAACGCGTGACCTCCACCGACGCCAGCAGGTGGCGATCGTGGGAGACCAGCAACAACGTCCCCCCGAACGAGGCCAACGCCGCCTCCAGCTGTTCGATGGCCGGTAGATCGAGATGGTTGGTGGGCTCGTCGAGGACCAACAGGTTGACCCCGAGGGCCTGAAAGGCGGCCAGCTCGGCCCGGGTCCGCTCCCCCGGTGACAGGGTGCCGACCGGCCGCGTCACGTGTTCCGCGCCCAGCCCGAACTTGGCCAGGAGCGATCTGGCCTCGGCCTGGGTCAGGCCGCACCGGTCCATGGTCGAACGGACCAGGTCGTCCCGGTCCATGGTCGAACGGACGAGGTCGTCCCGGTCCATGGTCGAACGGACGAGGTCGTCCGAGGTCTGGTCGTGGCGCCCGGGTCGGGTCCGACGGTCCTGGCCCAGCTCGCCGGCCACCACGCTCGGCCCGAGCCACTGGCGGCCCGACACCAACGGGAGGTGGCCCAGGAGCGCGGCCACCAACGAGGACTTGCCGCTGCCGTTGGGCCCGGTGAGCGCCACCCGGTCGCCCCAGACGATCTCGAGGTCCAGCGGCCCCATCCGGAACAGGCCCCGTTCGATCACCGCCCCGGTGAGCCGGGCCACCACCGTACCGGCCCGGGCCGCCTCCTCGATGGTGAAGCGCAGGTCCCAGCCCTCCCAGGGCTTGGCCACCACCTCCAGCGCCTCACGGGCCCGGTCGGTCTGACGGGCCTTGGCCGCCAGCTTTTCGGTGCGGTTGATCCGGAAGTCCCGCTGCGCCTTGTCGTTGTCCCGGGGTTGCCGGCTCTCGCGGCGGACCCCGGTCGTGGCCCACCGGCGTTGCCGCTCGGCCCGGCTCTCGAGCTGTCCGCGTTGACGCTGGTAGAGCTCGTAGGCCTCGGTGGCGTGGCGCCGCACGTTGGCCCGCTGGGCCTCGTACCCGTCCCAGCCGCCTCCGTACTCGTGCCCCGTGCGGGTGTGCTCGTCGAGCTCGAGGACGGTGCTGACCGTCCGTCCAAGGAAGTCCCGGTCGTGGGAGACGACGACCAGTCCGCCCCCGAGCGACCGGATCCAGCGCTCGAGCCGGGCCAGGCCCTCGAAGTCGAGATCGTTGGTCGGCTCGTCCAACAGGGTCAGGTCGAAGTGCGAGAGCTCGGTGCCGGCCAGGGCCACCTTGGCCCGCTGCCCGCCCGAGAGCGTCGAAACCGGCTGGTCGGCCAGTGCCGTACCGAGTCCGATCTCCTCGAGCACCGCGTCGATACGGGCGTCGAGGTCGCCCACGCCCAGCCCGGTGAAGCGCTCGAGGGCCACCTCGTAGCGCCGCTCGGCCGCCGCTCCTCCCGCTGCCAGCCCGGCTGCGGCCTCGGCCAGTTCCGCCTCGGCCGCACTGGACCCGGTCCGTCGGCCCAGGTTCTGCCGGACGGTCTCACCCGACGGCGCCTCGTGCTCCTGGGCCAGGTAGCCGACCGTGGCCGAGGGCGGGTCCCGGACGATCTCCCCGGCGTCGGGCTCGATCAGGCCCGCCAGGAGCTGGAGCAGCGTCGACTTGCCGACTCCGTTGGGTCCGACCACCCCCATACGGGTGTCGGGGCCGATGGTGACCGAGGCCCCGTCGATGACCGTGCGGCCGCCCCGGTCATGGGCGAGGTGGCGCGCCACCAGCGTGGCCGGTGGGGATGGGCTGCTACGGGGTGGAGCATGGTGCGCGGGCAACGGAGGGACCTCTCGGGCCGGTGGACGGGGGCGGACACGGGATCACCGGTTCTCAGCGCACGTCGCCAGGGTAGCGCCAGTAGCGCCACGGGCGGCGCCCGGCCCCTCCGCCGTGGCTGGACGTCATGAGTGGTCCGGCCGTCACTCCGGATCCCCGGAGCCTCGGAGCCCCGGAGCCCCGGAGCCCTCAACCGTTCAGGGCTTGTCGCGCCCCACCACCCACATGGCGAAGAACTGCGAGCCTCCGCCATAGGCCTGGCCCAGGGCCACCTTGGCCCCGTCGATCTGGTGCTCGCCGGCCTGGCCCCGGACCTGCATGGCCACCTCGAGGAACCGGAGCATGCCCGAGGCGCCGATGGGGTTGGACGACAACACGCCGCCCGACGTGTTCCAGGGGATGTCCCCGTCGAAGGCCGTGGCCCCGGACTCGGTCAACTTCCACCCGTCACCGAGGTCGCAGAACCCGAGGTTCTCGAGCCACATCGGCTCGTACCAGCTGAACGGCACGTAGACCTCGGCCACGTCGATCTGGGCCCGGGGGTCGGTGATGCCGGCCTGGGCGTAGACGTCGGCCGAGCAGTCGCGGCCGGCCTGCGGGTTGACCTGGTCACGGCCGGCGAACATGGTGGGCTCGGACCGCATGGCCGTCCCGTGGATCCATGCCGGCGGGTACCGGCCCGACAAGGCGTCCTCGGCCGCCAGCACCATGGCCGCCGCCCCGTCCGAGGACGGGCAGGCCTCGAGGTAGCGCAGCGGGTCCCACAGCATCATGGAGTCCTCGACCATCTTCATGTCGATGTCGGCCAGATGCAGGTGGGCGTAAGGATTGCGCATGGCGTTCTGCCGGTCCTTGACCGCCACCATCCGACCGATGTGGTCGGGGGCGCCGGAACGTCGCATGTAGGCCCGGATGTGGGGGGCGAAGTACCCGCCGGCCCCGGCCAGCAGGGGGGCGGCGAACGGCTGGGGCACCGACAACGCCCACATGGCGTCGGAGTCGGACTGCTTCTCGTAGGCCACGGTCAGGACCCGCCGGTGGATCCCGGACTTCACCAGGTGGGCGGCGACCAGCGCCGTCGACCCGCCGACCGACCCCGCGGTGTGCACGCGGAACATGGGTTTGCCCACGGCGCCGAGCGCCGGGGCCAGGTAGAGCTCCGGCATCATGTTCCCCTCGAACATGTCGGGGGCCTTGCCGATGACCACGGCGTCGATGTCCGACCAGGTGAGGTCGGCGTCGGCCAGCGCCATGGCGGCCGCCTCGCGGACCATGCCGGCGATGGACACGTCGTCCCGCTTGGCCTTGTGGTGGGTCTGGCCCACTCCGATGACTGCACAGCGCTCGGCCATCACGAACCCTCCAGGACACAGACGAGATTCTGTTGCAGGCAAGGGCCGGATGTGGCGTGCGCCACCGCCCGGGCCGCCTGTCCCGACCGGATCCGCTCGGCCGCCTCGCCGATGCGGATGAGACCGGCCGACATGAGCGGGTTGGCGGCCAGCGGGCCGCCGGACGGGTTGATGGTGACGGTCTCGTCGAGCCCCAGGGCCTCACGCACGATGATCTCCTGAGATGCGTACGGCGCGTGGATCTCGGCCACGTCGACGGGGCCGTCGGCCACACCGGCCACCTCGGCGGCCTTGGCCGTGGACGGGGAGGAGGTCAGGTCGCGGGCACCGAGTGCGTGCGTCTCCATCCGGTGGTCGAACCCGGTGATCCACACCGGTTTGTCCCCCACTGCTCGGCCTTGTCCCCGGCGGCCAGCACGATGGCGGCGGCACCGTCGGTGACGGGGGGAAGTGCGTGGCGGCGCAACGGCGAGACCACGTACTCCTCCTCGAGCAGCACGTCGGCGGGGACGTCGATCCTGACCTGGGCCTTGGGGTTCGACAGGGCGTCCCTCCGACTGCGGGAGGCGATGGCGGCGAACTCGGCCTCGGTGGCCTTGCCCGCGTCGATCAGGGCCCGGGCCTGCAGGGCGGCCAGGCTCACCGGATCCGGCCACAGCGGCGCCAGATAGTACGGATCGAGCTGCAACGCCAGAATCTCGTTCAGGTTGCCCAGCGAGGAGCGCCCGAAGCTGTAGACCAGGGCGGCGTCGATGACGCCCTCCTGCAACAGCACCCAGGCCTCGTAGAGGGCCCAGGCCCCGTCCATCTCCACGTGGCTCTCCGACCGGGGCGGCCACACCCCCACCGCGTCGAGGGCCATCACGAAGCTGAAGGGGCCGCCGATGAGGTAGTCGGTGGACCCCGAACAGATGAATTCGACGTCGTCCTTCGTGATCCCGATGTTGCCGAACACCTCGGCGATCACCGGCATCAGCATCTCGACCTCGTTGTGCTCCTCGTCGCGGCGCACGTTCTCCGTCTGGGCGAACGAGGCGACCGACACCGGACGGGACGCGGGGCTCACAGGTACTCCTTGTAGGTGTCGTACTCGGCGTCCGGCTCGCCGTTGGGCCGGAAGTACTTGACCGACGCCAACGACGGGGTGAGCTCGTCGGGCTCCACCCACACCGCCTCCACCCGCATGCCCATGCGGATCTGGTCGGTCGGGATCTCCTGCAGCAGGCCCATGAACGAGAGGTTGGCCCCGTCCAGCAGGACCTGGGCGCAGATGTACGGGATCTCGATGGACTGGCCGGCGAAGGGCACGTTGACCACGCAGTACGTGGTGACGGTGCCCGAGTTCGACAGCTCCACGTCCTCGGTGGTGGGCACCCCGTCGGTCGGGCACGAACCGCGGGAGGGGACGTAGACCTTGCCGCACACCGCGCAGCGCTGGCCCAGGAACTTGCCCTGCTCGAGACCGCGGAGGAACTTCGACTGGGCGATGCCGGGTGTGAAGTCGAAGTCGAGGCGGATCGGCGTGGCCAGCGTCGTCACCGGACCACGCCCCCCACCGTCGTCACTGCCGGTGTCGTCGGTCATGAGATCGCACCCCCGACCGGCACGAAGGCGTCGATATCGGCCATGGCCCCGATGCGCTCGACCTCGGGCCGGAAGCGCACGGTCACCCGGTCACCGGTGTGCAAGCGGTCCGGACCACCGGCGTCGACGACGTGGAGCATGGCGGTGTCGGCGCCGTCCAGGCGGATGAGGGCCCATGCGAACGGGGACTGGCGAGGGTGCTTGGGCAGGGGCCGGGCCACCCAGGCCCACGACTCCACCACGCCCCCCGGTCCGACCTCCACCATCTCGCCGGTGTCCTCGCCCGTGAGGGGGTCGTACTCAGTCGGGGGCACGATGACCGTTCCACCGGCGCCCCGGACCCCGAACAGCTTCCCGTCACGGAGGCCGGTGAGGAAGGCGCCGATGACCGGGCCCACTGAACGCGAGTACGGGTATTCGAGCCGGTGAGCCGCGTGCAGCGCTTCGCTCTCAGGCATCCGATCCTCCCCCTGGGTTCTCGTCGAACGTACGCCGGAAAACTAGAACACATTGCAGTTTCACGCCAGCAGCCCTGGCCCGGCGGCCACTACCCTGACACTCCATGACCGAGTCCGGGCGACGCCCCAACATCCTGCTCATCGTTTCGGACCAGGAACGCCAGCGGTCGTGGCTCCCGGGCGGGGTCTCGCTGCCCTGGCGTGACCGCCTCCGCTCCGAGGGGCTCGAGTTCACCGAGTACTTCACGCATTCGTCGCCGTGCTCCCCCAGCAGGGCCAGCCTGTTCACCGGCCGCTACCTCGAGGGCCACGGCGTGCTCGACAACGTGATCATGCCCGAGCACGACGAACTGCCGACGGGCACGCCCACTCTCGGCTCCCTGCTCGACGGGGCCGGCTACCGGTCGTCCTACATCGGCAAGTGGCACCTATCGCACTCCCCCACCCCGGACATGGAGGCCTACGGCTTCGCCGACTGGGACGGCAACGACCGGCACTTCATGGGGTGGGCCGGCACCGGGGTCCACTTCGACCCCATCATCGCCGGCAATGCCGCCCACTGGCTGGCCGAGAACGCCGGTCCGGGCGGCGCGGCCGGTTCCCGAGGAGCCGGGTCCGGGCCCGCCGGTCCCCCATCCGACAGGCCCTGGTTCCTGACCGTGGCCCTGGTGAACCCCCACGACGTGATGTGGTTCCCGGTGGACCAGCCCGGATACCGGGAGCGCCACCCCGACGACGTGGCGTCCATCCGCTCGGTGCTCGAGTCGGCGGCATGGAAGGACGACGACCCCCTCCCCGTCTTCACCGACCCCTACCCCGAGGTGATCGACCAGCTGCCGCCCAACTTCGACGACGACCTGCACACCAAGCCCGAGGCCCACCGCCAGTGGCGGTGGGACCAGCAGCACGGACTGTGGGGATACATCGATCCGGGCGACAAGGGTGCCTGGCTCCGCCACCTCGACTACTATGTCCATCTGCACCGGCTGGCCGACCGGAACCTCGGTGTGGTGCTGTCCGCGCTCGAGGCCTCGGGCGCGTGGGACGACACCATCGTCATCTTCACCTCCGACCACGGCGACATGTGCGGCTCCCACGGGCTCCGATCGAAGGGACCCTTCGTCTACGACGAGATCATGAGGGTGCCCCTGTACCTGAAGGTGCCCGGTGTGACCACCCCGGGCTCGACCACCTCGTCACTGGGCTCCCACGTGGACCTGGCCGCCACCATCTGCGCCCTGGCCGGGGTGGACCCGGCGGTGAGCGGGGCCACCGTCCAGGGCACCGACCTGGGCCCGGTACTGGTCGACCCGACCGCCGCCGTCCGCGACCACATCCTGTTCGCCCAGGACTCGGCCCAGACCACCGAGCTCAACAAGGTCCGCTACGCCCTACGGGGCTTCTACGACGGCCGTACCAAGTACGCCCACTACTACGGCGTCGGAGGTGGCAAGCCGTCCACCGGGCTGTGGGGCAAGTCCCCCGGCCGCAAGCTGTTCGACGTCGACTGCTCCTTCGACGACAACGACCACGAGTGGTACGACCACACGTCCGATCCCTACGAGCTGGTCAACCTGGCCAACGACCGGTCCCGCCGAGCCGAGCTGGCCGAGCTCTACGATCGGATGCGGAGCTACGAGCGGGAGTCGTTCGTGACGTTCGCCTGAGTCTCCGGCGGGTCAGGGTGGCGGGGGCCTCAGGTCTCCGACGGCGAGTGCCGATAGATCGACGAGCACGTCGATCGCGGAGGATGTTGGGCATGTCCACACAGGAGTGGCTCTGGCGGTCCCCGCCCAACTGGCCGCCCCCACCGGTCGGATGGCGCCCACAGCCGGGCTGGCGGCCTCCGCCCGAGTGGCCAGCGCCGCCGCCCGGCTGGTCGTACTGGGAAGCGACCGGCACTCCCGACTGGGAGGTAGAACCGCTCGCCTCCCCGCTGGTACTGGCCGACGGGCCGGCCCGACGCAGCCTCGTGTGGGAAACCCGATTCGTCATGGTGGCGTTCCTACTCCCGGCGGTCACGGCCGCCGTCATCCTCTTCGCCCAACACGAGGCCGGGGTGGCCAGCATCACCCGCTTCCCCGAACTCGTCCGGGACAGTCCCGTGGTCAACCTGGTGCTGGGGATCCTCGACTACCTGCCCGTAGCGGCCATGGTTCCGCTGGCCCTGTTCCTGCTGGCCCGCACCGGCCAGTCGCCGTCGGTGATGGGCCTCGGTTTCCCGAGCCTCACAGGGGACCTCCTCCCGGGTCTGGGCATCGCCGCGGCCGCCTTCGGCTCCGAATTCGTTATCCTGATCCCCCTGGCCCCGCTGCTGGCCCACCACTCGTCGCTGATCAACACGGTGACGACCGGTCACGTGCCGGCCTACTACGTGCTCTGGGGCCTGGCCGTGTCGGCCACCACCGCCGTCACCGAGGAGGTGCTGGTCAACGGGTACCTCATCACCCGGCTCGGACAGCTGGGCTGGACGCCCCGCAGCGCACTGGTCCTCAGCCTGGCCCTCCGGACCAGTTACCACGTGTACTACGGACTGGGCTTCCTGCTGACCGTCCCCTTCGGCTATCTGGTCACCCGGTCGTTCCAGAAGCACCGGAGACTGACCCGCCCGATCGCCGCCCACTTCCTGTTCGACGCCATCCTGACCACCATCGCCATCCTCCGGTAGCGGCCTGGATCCCGAACGTCGGGGGACACGAGACGCCACAGGTCCTCGTGAGAGGGCACGGCATGCACCGGCACGGACGACGGTTCGACCGGAGTCGAAGGCAGACTCGAAGGAATAGGCGCTCAACCGGGCGCTCCGGTCGGTCGATGAAACGAACCATGGAGCATGCGGGACTCCTCGCTACCGGTTCGTGACCGACGTCACCCATCCGCCGGGCTGGTGGCTGGCCTCGGACGGCCAGTGGTACCCGCCCCACCTCCACCCCGGAGCCACGGTGCAGCCGACGGGACCGGCGGGACCGGCGGGACCGGCGGGACCGGCGGGACTCCCGCTGTTCGCCCCTTTCACTCCTGGCCCTGGTCCGGGAACGGGCACCCTGGCCGGTGCGCCGCCAGAGCAGACCCCACCCGCCTACGGCTACCCCGACGCCCCGCAGTACCCGCAGTACCCGCAGTACCCGCAGTACCCGCAGACCGTGGACGTGCCGCCCGGCTACGGGTACCCAGTCCCCGCGGCCTCAACGAACGGACTGGCCATCGCCAGCCTGGTCCTCTCCATCGTGAGCCTGGCCGGTATCGGATCGATCGTCGGGATCATCCTGGGCTTCGTATCGAGGGCGCAGATCCGCCGATCCGGTGGCACCCAGAAGGGCTCCGGGCTCGGTCTGGCCGGCATCATCGTGGGCTTCGTCACCCTGACCCTCGTTCTGGTGGCTGTGGCCATCCCGACCTTTCTGGGGGTCAAGGCCAGCACGGCTCAGGTCGTCCACCTGCCCCTCTCACCGATCACGCTGGGGACACCCCAACAGGGCGGATCGGCCGCCCCGATCGTGTGGGAATCGAGGTCCAACGACCAGACCGTGGCCACTCCGGTGGCCGGCGGCGTGGACGTGACCCTCGGCACCGCCGGGCATGCGGACTTCCTCCCGACACCGGTGGACCAGCCGTTCCCGTCCATCCAGGAGTCGGCCTCCGTGGCCATCGTCGACGGATCGGTGGCCAACAGCATCGGTCTCGGCTGCATGTCCACCGCCGGTGCCGTCCAACTCGGCTTCTTCGTCCAGAGCTCCGGGCGTTGGCAGATCATGGAGTGGGCGACCCGCATCGACAATGTCGTGGACTCGGGCGTCAGCACCGCCATCCATCCCGCCGGGACCAACACGGTGACCATCGCCTGCCAGAACGACCAGGCCCGACCGGGCGCCACCCAGGTTTCGTTGGCCGTCAACGGAATCCCTGTGGCCAACGATGTGCTGAGGCTCGACTCATCCAGCTGGTGGCCGACCCTCCAACTCTGTTCGTGCCAGAGTCCCGACACGGGCCAGTACCTCGACGTGGCCTACTACTCCTCACCCGACACCACCTCGGCTTCGGATTGACCGGGCCGGTCCTGTTCGGGCCGGTCGGTGTGCTGTCTCCTGGGCAGGCCCGGTCTCAGGCCCGGTCGACGAGGTACCGGGCGAGCCCCTGGCATCCCGACTCCACCAGGTCGAGGCACGACTCGAAGTCGGCCTCGTCTCCGTAGTAGGGATCGGGCACGTCGACCGCCCCACCCGACCGGGGGTCGAACCGACGCAGCATGACCAGGCGCCCGTCGTGGCGGTCGTCACCGGTCCGGCCGCGGGCCAGACTCACCAGGGTCTGCTGATGGCCCCGGTCCATGCACACCACGAGGTCGGTCGAGTCGAACCACGCGGTGTCGAACGAGCGGGCCAGGTGGCCGTGGTCGCTGTAGCCGCGGCGCTCGAGCGCGGCGCGGGCCCGCGGGTCCATGGGCTCGCCCAGGTGCCAGCCGCTCGTTCCGGCGCTGTCGACGGCCAGGCGGTCGGCCAGAACGGAGCCGTCGGCCATCCGGGACTCGGTGGCCAGATGACGCAGCACCACATCGGCCATCGGGGACCGGCAGATGTTGCCGGTGCAGACGAAGCACACCCGGAACCGCCGTTCGCCGGGACTGCCGTCGGGTTCGGTGTTCGGATCGGGCTCGGTGGTCGGATCGGTCACTGGCTCATTCTGCCCGCTGCCCCGCACCGGTACGCTGCCTCCGGAACACGGTCGCCGACGGCGCCCGAAGACATCGCCAGGGAGGTTCGGATGACCGACGAGAAGCCGCCGCAACAGATGGGCCACGGGGTGAAGCAGCGTGACCTGATCACGATGTCCCCCGAGGAGGTCGACACCTTCCTCCACGAGCGTCGGCCCATGACCATGTGCACGCTCAACCACGACGGCACCATCCACGCCGTGGCCATGTGGTACGGGTTCCTCGACGGCTCCATCGCCATCGAGACCAAGGCCAAGGCCCAAAAGGCCGTGAACCTCCGCCGCGATCCCAAGCTGACCTGCATGTTCGAGGACGGCGACTACTACGAGGAGCTCCGCGGCGTGGAGCTGGTGGGCACGGCCGAGATCGTCGACGACCCCGACAAGATGTGGGAGCTGGGCGTCAACCTGTTCCAGCGCTACTACGGCGACTACACCGACGAGTTGCGCCCGTTCGTGGAGACCATGCTCAACAAGCGCATCGTGGCCAAGCTCAACGTCGAGCGGACGGTCTCGTGGGACCACCGCAAGCTCGGGCTTCCCCCGACCCGCCCGTCCTAGACGCCGATGACCAAGCGGGCGAGCGGGCTGCCGAGGAGTACGGCCGTCGCAACGGGGTGCCAGGGGAGCCGGTGATCCGGGTCCGGCCCACCGGCATGGTGGCCGTCGCCGATGTGGCCGACGGACCCGCGGAGACGCTCTCGGACCCGGCTTGGCTGCGGCCCACATGGCGCAACCCGGTGTCGGACTGCTAGCACTGACGCCGACCAAGGGGGAACGGACCATGATTCTCGATCGCTTCGCCATGACCGGAACGGTGGCCATCGTCACCGGTGCCGGCCGCGGTATCGGTGCGGCCACCGCCATCGCGCTGGCCGAGGCGGGTGCCGACGTGGTGATCTCGGCCCGCACCGCCGATCAGCTGGGCGAGGTGGCCGAGCAGGTCGCGGCGGTCGGGCGGCGGGCCGTGGTGGTGGCCGCCGACCTGAGCGACCTGGACGCGGTGGCCGGCCTGGTGGACCAGACCCGCGACGCCTACGGCCGTCTGGACCTGGTGGTCAACAACGTGGGCGGGGCCATGCCCCGGCCGTTCATGGACACCTCACCGGGCCGTCTCGAGCAGGCCTTCCACTTCAACGTGTCCACGGCACACGCCCTGCTCCGGCCGGCCGTACCGCTGATGCTGGAGGGCGACGGCGGCTCGGTCGTCAACATCTCCTCGGCCATGGGTCGGATGGCCGGTCGCGGCTACCTGGCCTATGGAACGGCCAAAGGGGCCCTGGCCCACTACACCCGGTTGGCCGCCGCCGACCTGTCGCCCCGGATCCGGGTCAACGCCATCGCCGTCGGATCGGTGGCCACCTCGGCCCTCGACATCGTCATGCAGACCGACGAGCTCCGCCTGGCCCTCGAGTCCGGCACCCCTCTCAAGCGCATCGGGGACCCCGCCGACATCGCCTCGGCCGTCATCTACCTGGCCTCAGAGGCCGGCTCCTACATCACCGGCAAGATCCTCGAGGTCGACGGCGGCATCCAGAGCCCCAACCTCGACATGGGACTGCCCGACGTCTGATCCCCACGACCTACCATCCACTCAAGCGTCATCCCTGACATCGACCGTGGCAGCGGGGAACGAGCCACGGGGAACGAACCACCAAGGAACGAGGAGCCGCACGTGTCAAAGACGTATCGAGTCGTCGCCTGGTCCACGGGCAACGTCGGACGCCACGCCATCGCCGGCATCGACGCCCGGCCCGACCTCGAGCTGGTGGGCCTGTGGGTCTCGAACCCCGACAAGGTGGGCAAGGACGCCGGCGAGCTGGCCGGCCTGGGCCGCACCCTGGGGGTGCCGGCCACCGACGATGTCGAGGCACTCCTGGCCCTCCACCCGGACGTGGTGGTCCACACCGCCATGGCCGACCACCGGTTGATGGAGGCCATCGACGACATGGCCCGGATCCTGCGGGCCGGCGTGAACGTCGTCTCCAGCGGTCCGGTCTTCCTCCAGTACCCCTACGGGGTGGTTGACGACGCCATGATCGCGCCGGTGCTGGAGGCAGCGGTGGCCGGCGGCGTGTCGCTCTTCGTCAACGGGGTGGACCCCGGGTTCGCCAACGACGCCCTGCCGCTGGTGCTGAGCGGGGTCAGCGAGCGGATCGAAGAGGTGCGGGTGGCCGAGCTCCTCAACTACGCCACCTACAACCAACCGATGGTGATCTTCGACATCATGGGGTTCGGCCGGCCCATCGACCAGGTCCCGATGATCCTGCAGCCAGGGGTGATGACCATGGCCTGGGGCAGCGTGGTGCGCCAGCTGGCCGCCGGTCTCGAGGTCGAGCTCGACAGCCTCGAGGAGTGGTACGAACGGCTGCCGGCCACCGAGACCTTCGAGGTCGATTCCGGCACCATCGAAAAGGGCACGGCCGCCGCCCTGCACTTCGAGCTCCGGGGCATGCGGGACGGAAGGGCGGTGATCGTGCTCGAGCACGTCACCCGCCTGCGCGACGACCTGGCCCCCGACTGGCCGCAGCCCGCCGGCCAGGGCTCCTACCGGGTGACCATCACCGGCGAGCCCAACTACACCCTCGACCTGCAGCTCCTCGGGACCGACGGCGACCACAACACCGCGGGGCTGAAGGCCACGGCCATGCGCCTGGTCAACGCCATCCCTGCCGTGGTCGAAGGGGCTCCCGGCCTGCTCACCGCCCTCGACCTGCCCCCGATCTACGGACGTGGCCTGGTCTCCTGACCGGCCGGGGCACGCATGGGGTTCCGACCGTGAACTGTAGGGTCCGAGCCATGGAGCCCACCCCCGGAACGTCCCGATGAGCATGCCCGGCCACGGCATGGGCATGGGCGGTGGCGGTGGCCAGTTCGGCGGGGTCATGCGCTCCATGCGTCGCGACGACTCGGTCACCCAGCAGCGCGTCACCAAGGGGACGGCCAAGCGGATGGTGCAGTTCGCCCGTCCGTACCGGAGCATTCTGGCCTGGTTTCTGGTGTTGGTGATCATCGACGCGGTGATCGGGGTGGTCAACCCGCTGCTGTTCCGCTCCATCATCGACAAGGGCATCCCTGAGCACAACAAGGGTCTGATCATCGGCCTGGCCGCTGTGGCCGCGGTGCTGGCCATCTTCGACACCGGACTCTCCATCGGTATCCGCTACGTCTCGGCCAAGGTCGGTGAAGGGCTCATCTTCGACATGCGTTCGAAGGTGTTCGAGCACATTCAGAAGATGCCCATCGCCTTCTTCACCCGGACCCAGACCGGCGCCCTGATCAGTCGACTCAACAACGACGTTATCGGCGCCCAGCAGGCCTTCACCGACACGCTGTCGTCGGTGGTCTCCAATCTGATCAGCGTGACCCTGGTGCTGATCGTGATGTTCTTCCTCTCGTGGCAGATCACCGTCATCAGCCTGATCATCCTGCCGGTCTTCGTACTCCCGGCCAAACGGGTGGGGCGTCGGCTGTCGTCGATCACCCGCGAGTCCTACGGTCTCAACGCGCAGATGAACAACACCATGACCGAGCGTTTCAACGTGTCCGGTGCCCTGTTGGTCAAACTGTTCGGGCGGCCCGCTCAAGAGCGGGACGAGTTCGAACAGAAGGCCGGACGGGTCCGCGACATCGGCGTGAGCCAGGCCATGTATGCCCGGTTCTTCATCGCCGCCCTGACGCTGACCGCGGCCCTGGCCACGGCGGTGGTCTACGGATGGGGCGGCATCCAGGTGGTGGACGGCACCCTCGAGCTGGGGACGGTGGTGGCCCTGGCGGCCTACCTGACCCGCCTCTACGGTCCGCTCACCGCGCTGTCCAACGTGCAGATCGATGTGATGACGGCTCTGGTCTCCTTCGACCGGGTCTTCGAGGTCCTCGACCTGCCCCCGATGATCCAGGACAAGCCCGACGCCCAACCCGTCCCCCCGGGGCCGGCGCGGATCGAGTTCGACCACGTCGACTTTCGGTATCCGACGGCCGAAGAGGTCTCGCTGGCCTCGCTGGAGTCGGTGGCCGTGTTGGACGCCACCGAGTCGCAACAGGTGCTGTTCGATGTCACCTTCACGGCCGAACCGGGCCAGCTGGTGGCGTTGGTCGGGCCGTCGGGAGCCGGCAAGACCACCATCAGCCAACTCCTGCCCCGCCTCTACGACGTCCAGTCGGGGGCCATCCGGATCAACGGGCTCGACGTGCGGGACTCGACCTCGGAGTCGTTGACGACCACCATCGGCGTCGTCACCCAGGACGCCCACCTCTTCCACGACACCATCCGGGGCAACCTGCTCTACGCCAAGCCCGACGCCACCGACGGGGAGTTGGACGCCGCACTGGCCGGGGCCCAGATCGCCACCATGGTCAGCAGCCTGGCCGACGGCCTGGACACCGTGGTCGGCGACCGGGGCTATCGGTTGTCCGGAGGCGAGAAGCAGCGCATCGCCATTGCCCGGATCTTGTTGAAGGCGCCCGAGATCGTGGTGCTCGACGAGGCCACCGCCCACCTGGACTCGGAGTCCGAGGCCGCCGTGCAGCAGGCCCTGGCCACCGCGCTCCGGGGTCGGACCTCGCTGGTCATCGCTCACCGCCTGTCGACCGTCAGGGAGGCCGACGCGATACTCGTTCTGGATCACGGTCGCATCGTCGAGCAGGGTCACCACGACGAACTCCTGGCCCGGGGCGGTCTGTATGCCGAGCTCTACCGCATCCAATTCGAGCGCCAGGAGATGCACTGAACGCCGGGCCCCGTAGGTCGCGAGGTCGCGGCCGGAGTCGTACCGTACTCGGCGGCGCGACCGGGCTGGCTCCGGACCACGAGGAAAAGGGATTACGAGGGTAAGGCTGAGGCTGCCAGCGATGTCGCCGACCGTCGACCGCTAACGGTCGGGTGGAGGTCGCTGGTTCCTGAGTTGGTTGTGGAAGCGGCAGAGGACCCGTCCGTTCTCCTGCGTGGTGGTGCCACCGGCACCGTAGGGGACGATGTGATCGATCTGGCTGGCGTCCGCCGGCCGGTCACAGTACGGATGCATGCACTCTCGGTCCCGGACTTCGACCGCCCGGCGCGTGGCCCCGGAGAACAACCGGGCGGTGGCGCTCACCTCGACGCGGCGACCCGGAGCGAACACCACCCGCTCGAAGTACGCCTCGTCCAACCACGGCATCAGCAACCCCGGCGCAACCGCCGTGCCCGAAGCCAGTTCGCAGATCCGACCGTGGAGTGTCTCGTAGCCGACGAGAATGCTGAAGAGCGGGCGCGGAGGCCGACCGTCGCTCGGTGCGGTCCGGCTCCGAGTCGCCATCTCGACCAGTGCGTCGGCCCGCCGCTGCCCGGGGGTGCGGGCAAGGTCGGAGGACACCGGCTCCCGACCCAGTTCCGCCCGGGCGGCGGCCCAGTCGGATTCGAACATCTCGCTTTCGATGCGCTCCAGCTCGTCACCGACGATGGAACCCGAGATCGGATCGAGCGTGATGCCCCCCAGCCACACGCCGTCGAAGCTGCGTTCGAGATAGACGTGGCGTCGATCGCGTCGCTTCTCGTCGTCGAAGTCGGCACCGTCGGGGTCAGCCAGCTGCTTCCAGTAGGCCACCGCTCTCGTGAAGGCCTCGAATCGGAGTGTGGACGCCTGATCCACGAGCATCGACTCGTCGCGAACGAGGGCGTCCTCGGTGGGGTGCCGACGAAGGGAGGTGACGACGTCGACGTGGGCGGCGGCGATGTCACCGGCGGCCCATGCACGCTTGCAGTCGGGGAGGTGCCGGAGCTCACGCCCGCGCCGCACCACCCGTCGGGCCTGTGTCTTGGGCAGCCGGCATCGAGACGCCAGCCACATCGAGGCGTTCTGGGCCCCGTCGAGCGCCCAGTTTCCCGACGCGTCGAAGGCGGCGGTGGCGTCAGTGACGAAGGAGTCGAGGCGGGCCAGCTCTCGTTGGAGCGCCTCGATCGACTCTCCGTCGCAGTACGCCGAGGGATCCACTCCGCTCAGTCGATCGATCGCCTCGGTCAGGACATCGAGATCCATACGAGAATTGAAGCACCGGGGTGTGACACAGGGTTTGGGCTGTTCGCGGGATCGAGCCCGTCCATCACGGCGTCTTAGGCCGAGTGCCCGACCCGAGGGTCAGGCGGCCTCACCGACGCAGAGCGAGACCTCACCCTTGTCGTGGCTGTCGCCCTCGTCGAGCACCCGGTCGGAGGACCACTGGCTCGCCCGGGCCAGGGTGGCCCGGACGGCCCACTCCGGCTCTGACCGCTCGAGCGGCCCCCGGTTGGACGGTGATGGCATTCTGAGATCTTGCTCGCACATGGTGGCTCTCGATTCTGTGGGGCGGGGCAGTCTGTCGGGCGGGGCAGTGTGTGGAGTGGAGCTGTGTGTGGAAGAGGTGGGAATGGGCAGGGGGATGAGTCGGCAAGGGATGAGTCGGCAAGGGATGAGTCGGCAGGGAGTTGATCGGAAGGGAGTGGCCGGCCGGCGGGAATCCAAAGCAGGAGACGAAACCGGGGGAACGCGTCGGGAAAAACAAAAGGAGCCGCTTCTTCAGAAGCGACTCCTCGACGGTTCAGACCTTTACCAGTGTCTGTGTTAGTCCGTCGAGAGTGCCTCCCGAACTGCCTTGGCGCTTGATACCAGGGCATCCTTGCTACATGCGGTCGAAATTCCGGCAATGGACACCGCCATGGAAGGAGGGCCCGACTCGACCTTCTTGTGGTCGTCCAGCAGCCCCTGCTCCGGATCCGACGGAGTGCCCATGTCCCTCACCCGAAACAGTGTAGCGGGCCAATCACCCTGAGCGGTATCACTTCGACCCGTTCGCCCCGTCAGCCGCAGACATGCTGCTCCACGAGCCGGTTCGCCCTCTTACTCTCTCCAGGCCAGGCCCCCGCGGACCACCGGTACCGTTGGCGGGTGGCCCGCTTCGTCGTCGACATCACACCGCTCCGTAGGCACCGCCACTTTCGGAGGCTGTGGGCCGGCCAGGTGGTGTCCGGCCTGGGGTCCCAGCTGACCTTGGTGGCCGTGTCGTTTCAGGCCTATTCCCTGACCCACTCGACACTGATCGTCGGCCTCATAGGCGTAGCCCAACTCTTTCCGCTGCTGGCCGGGGCCCTTTGGGGCGGCACCCTGGCCGACGCCATGGACCGGAAGAGGGTGCTGGTCATGACGCAGGTGGCCATGGCCGCGGCCGTCGGGGGCCTGGTGGCCAATGCGTCGTTCTCGCATCCGGCCGTGTGGCCTCTCTTCGTCTGCACCGGGGTCGGGGCGGGACTGCAGGGGGTCGACTGGCCGGCGCGCCGTGCCGCCCTGCCCATGCTGGTGGACAAGGACGACGTGACGTCGGCGATCGCGCTCCAGACCACCATCCAGCAGCTGGCTCTGGTGGCCGGACCCGCACTGGCCGGAGTCCTCATTGCCACCATCGGGCTGAGCGCCGTCTACGGCATCGACGTCGCCACCTACGGCGCGGCGCTGGTGGCGGCGCTTCTCCTTCCCACGCTGGTGCCGTCCGGTGGGGGCACGCCGATGGGCTTCCGCTCGATGACCGAGGGCTTCCGACACCTGCGTGGCCAGAAGCTGCTGTCGGCCACGTACTGGATCGACCTGAACGCCATGATCTTCGGGATGCCCCGGGCCGTGTTCCCTGCACTCGGCACCGGTCTCTTCGGCGGTGGGGCCGGTGTGGTCGGCCTGCTCTACGCCGCCCCCGGGGCCGGCTCGTTGGTGGGTTCGCTGGTCACCGGGTGGTGCGGCCGGGTCCGTCACCAGGGTCGGGCCATCGCCGCCTGCGTGACCATCTGGGGCGTGACCATCGCACTGTTCGGTGTCATCCCGGTGCTGTGGATCGGTCTGACCCTGCTGGCGCTCGCCGGTGCCGCCGATGTCGTCTCGGCCGTGTTCCGCCAGGCGGTCCAGCAGAGAGCCGTGCCCGAGCATCTGCAGGGACGGCTGTCGGGCACGTTCTTCGCAGTGGTGGCCGGCGGTCCCCGCCTGGGGGACGCCGAGACCGGATTGGCCGCGGCCGTCGGCGGCCCGCAGTTCGCCGTGTGGTCGGGAGGGCTGGCCTGCGTGGCCGGGGTGGTCGTCCTGCTCTGGCGGGTCCCGGAGCTCTGGCGGGATGACGGGGGCGGTACACCCCTTTCGGCCGCGGCGGAGGCGGAGGCCGTTGCCGAGGTCACGGCCGAGTTGGGTGAGGGCGAGCCGCTCTGACCGGCCGAATGACTCCAGTCGCCGGGTCATGGTGCCCGAAGTGGAACGCCTGCTCCGGTTGTGGTACGTTAACTGGAGCACAGATTCCGGTTCCTCGCACTGTCGGCGACACACCGTCCTGTGGCGCAGTCCGAAGTGCCGTAGATCCTGCAGTGCCGTAGCCCCCAGCCGCAGTCTCCGTTGCCGCAGACTCCCGCACCACGCCCCCGTCCGGCCCACCCGACAAGGACCCCATGCCCACATCAACCGAACGGACCAGCTACCGGGCCACCTTCGTCGTCCTGATGCTGGCGGTCACCGCATACGCGCTGTTGCAGTCCCTCGTGGTGCCGGTGCTCTCGACCTTCCAGCGCGACCTGCACACATCCCAGAGCACCGTCACCTGGTTGCTGACGGCGTTCTTGTTGTCCGCTTCGATCTTCACCCCGATCTTCGGCCGGGTGGGAGACATGGTCGGCAAGGAGCGAATGCTGGTGGTGACGATGCTCTGCCTGGCGGCCGGCACCGTACTGGCCGGGTTGGCGCAGTCGATCGGCGTGCTGATTGTGGCGCGTGCCATCCAGGGTATCGGGGGCGCCGTCCTCCCCCTCTCGTTCGGGATCATCCGTGATGAATTCCCTCGGGCCAAGGTGGCCACCGGGGTCGGAGTGGTGGCGGCGATGGCCGCGGTCGGCGGTGGGGCCGGCATCGTGCTGGCCGGGCCGATCGTCAAGAGCCTCAACTACCACTGGCTGTTCTGGTTCCCTCTGGCCATCTCGCTCTCTGCCGCGGTCATGGCCCACTTCTTCGTTCCCGAGTCACCGGTGCGCACGCCGGGCCGGATCAACTGGATCGGGGCGATGCTGCTCTCGGGGTGGCTGGTGGCCCTGCTCCTCGGCGTCAGTGAAGCACCCACGTGGGGATGGGGGTCGCCGAAAGTCATCGGACTGATCGCCCTGGCCGTGGTCATCGGCGTGGCGTGGGTCTTCGCCGAGTACCGGTCGAAGGAGCCACTCATCGACATGAAGATGATGAGGATCCCGGCGGTATGGACGAACAACCTGGTGGCTTTCCTGATCGGGATCGGCATGTACTCGGTGATCGGTTTCCTCCCCGAGTTCCTGCAGACCCCGAAGTCGACCGGCTACGGGTTCGGCGCCAGCATCATCCAGTCGGGCCTGTACCTGCTGCCCCTGACCGTCACCATGTTCATCACCGGCATGCTGTCCGGTCGGATCGCCGCCGCCATCGGATCGAAGGCCGCCGTCATCATCGGCGCCTTCTTCTCCCTCGCCGGGTATCTCATGCTGGCCTTCGCCCACACCCATCCGTGGGAGATCTACGCGGCCGAGCGCGCTGCTCGGTGTCGGCATCGGACTGGCCTTCTCCGCCATGTCGAACCTCGTCGTCCAAGCCGTACCGGCCGAGCAGACCGGCGTGGCCAGTGGGATGAACGCCAACATCCGAACCATCGGTGGTGCCATCGGTGCGGCCGTGATGTCCAGCATCGTGACTTCGGTGCTTCTCCACAGCGGGTTTCCGGCCGAGTCCGGTTATACCCGGGGATTCGCCTTTCTGGCTGCCATGACGGTGGTGGCGATCGTGGCCGCCATCTTCATCCCCACCTCCCCCAAGGTGCCGGCCGGCGAAGACCGGGACCACCACCATCACCTCGAGCACGCCGAACTGGCCCTCATTCCGGCCGGGACCATCACCGAATGACCACCCGACCCCCCACGGCGCGACCTCGCCCGTCCGGCCGGCCGAAGGCCGAGACCAGTCCCGCCTCCGACACCGATACCGAGACCCCGTCGCTCCGGCGTGACGCGGCCCGGAATCGGTCGAAGATTCTGGCTGCGGCCCGGGCCGCCTTCGACGAGGACGGGGTGGACGTGGGGGTGGAGGTCATCGCCCAGCGGGCCGGCGTGGGGGTGGGGACCCTCTACCGACGGTTCCCCACCAAGGAGCTACTCATCGAGGCGGTGGTGGCCGAGGTGCTCGACGGCGTGTTGGCGGCGGCCGAGTCCGCGCTGGTGCACGAGTCCCCGGCCGACGGGTTCTCCGAGTTCCTGCGGGCGGTGGGCTGGCTGCAGTTCGAGCACGCAGGATGCCTGACCCGGCTCTGGAACAACAGCACCAGTGACGTCAGGGACCAGATCGAGGCGGCCAGCCGGGCCCTGTTGGCCCGGGCCCAACAGGCCGGAGCCGTGCGCACGGACCTGGTGTACGAGGACGTGGTGGTGCTGTTCTGGTCGCTCCGCGGGGTGATCGAGGCCACGTCGGCGGTCTCACCCGAGGCGTGGCTGCGGCACCTCGAGCTCCTGATGACGTCGCTGGCCCCTGACGGTCGGCTCCTCCGACACCCTCCCCTGACAGCAGGCCAGGTCAAGGAGGCCAAAGCGGCTGTCGCCCTTCGGGAGACGCTGCGCTCCAGGCACGCCCCGGCCAGCTGATCCACCGGGTCCGGGGCGGTCCGCGAGAGCTGCCCGACGGTCCGAGAAATTCGAAATTCCCCATCGACAACCGACGCCATGCATGCCAGCATGGTCGCCGTCGGGGGGCCGTTAGGGGGAGGTCACCCGATGAAGCACCCGGTCCGCACGGCTCGTACTCTCAAGGAAGAACTGAGGGCACCGACCCGTCGATCAGGCCCGGGTGGCCCCCTCCGTACCGCCATCTCCCTGTTGGCCGCGGTGGCCCTGACCGGCGGCATGATTGCGGCCTCGGTCCTCGTCATCGGAGCGGGTAGCTCGGGAGCGGCGACGACGCCGACGGCGCCCAACACCATGTACGTGCTCAACATGACCGGATCGGGGGTTCTGTCCTTCGCCCCGGGGTCAACCGGTAACGTCGCCCCGACCAGCACGGTGTCCGGCACAGGCACCACGCTCAACACCCCGTCCGCCATGGCCATGGACAGCTCCGGCAACGTCTGGGTGGCCAACAGCACGGCCAACACGCTCGTCGAGTTCACCCAGGCGCAACTCGCCACCGGTGGCGCGCCGGCCCCGACGGTCACCTTGACCGCCACCGCCGGAAGCCTGGACGTTCCACAAGCGCTGGCCTTCGACCGCTCCGGCGACCTGTGGGTGGCCAATGCCACCAACAGCAGCGTGGTCGAGTTCACGCCGAGCCAGCTGGCGGCGAGCGGAGCGCCGGTGCCCAAGGTGACGATCACCACCGACGGCGTCGTCCCGGCCAGCATCTCCGCTCCCGCCTCGCTGGCGGTTGACGGCTCCGGCAACCTCTGGATCGGCAACGGCGGCAACAACACCATCGTGAGCCTCACTCCGGCTCAGCTGAGTGCCACCGGGACGCCGACGCCGGCGGTGACCCTGACGTCCACGGCCATCACCGCGCCCGACTCGCTGGCCTTCGACCGCTCGGGCAACCTGTGGTTGGGCAACAACTCGATCCCGGGCAACGTGGTGGCGTTCACGCCGACCCAACTGGCGGCCAGCGGAGCCCCGGTGCCGAAGATCATCCTTTCGTCCAACACCACCAACCTCGACGGACCGCACGGACTCACCTTCGACCGCTTCGGGAACCTCTGGGTGGGCAACTTCCTGGGCAACTCGATCACGGAGTTCACGCCGGCACAGCTGGCCGCCTCGGGGACCCCGACACCGGCCACGACGCTGACCGGCCTGGCCACCGGACTGTCCGGACCGGTCGGCGTGCTCGTCGTCCCGGCCACCGGCTACACGCTGGCCGCGTCCGACGGCGGCATCTTCAACTACGGCGGCTCGGGCTTCTTCGGATCCCAGGGGGGCTCGCCGCTGAACAAGCCCATCGTGGGTATGGCCGGATCGCCGGACGGACTCGGCTACTGGTTGGTGGCCTCGGACGGCGGCGTCTTCAACTTCGGTGACGCCGGCTTCTACGGGTCCCACGGTGGCTCGCCGCTGAACAAGCCAGTCGTGGGCATGGCCGCCACCCCGGACGGCAAGGGCTACTGGCTGGTGGCCTCCGACGGTGGGGTCTTCACCTACGGTGACGCCGGCTTCTTCGGCTCGCACGGTGGCTCGCCCCTCAACAAGCCCATCGTAGGCATGGCCGCCACCGGCGACGGCGGCGGCTACTGGCTGGTGGCCTCCGACGGCGGCATCTTCACCTACGGTGACGCCGGCTTCTTCGGCTCGCACGGTGGCTCACCGCTCAACAAGCCCATCGTGGGCATGGCATCATCCTCCGACAGCGGCGGCTACTGGCTGGTGGCCTCCGACGGCGGCATCTTTACCTACGGTGACGCCGGCTTCTTCGGATCGGCCGGATCGATCGCCCTCAACAAGCCCATCGTGGGCATGGCCGCCACCGGCGACGGCGGCGGCTACTGGCTGGTGGCCTCCGACGGCGGCATCTTCAACTACGGCAACGCCGGCTTCTTCGGATCGCACGGCGGCTCGCCGCTCAACAAGCCCATCGTGGCCATGACCGGGCCGTACGGCTGAACCGCAGGGCCGTACGGCTGAACCGCAGGGCCGGATCAGCCGGCTGAACCGCAGGGCCGGATCAGCCGGCTGAACCGCAGGGCCGGCTCGAGTCGGCCTGGCCACCGGAGTGAGGAACGTGACCCGCGCCGGACGCGGGTCACGTTCCGCGTCGGATCAGATCTCGCCCAGGTGGCGCAGCTGCAGGGAGAGGGCGATCTCCAGTACGCCGTAGAGGATCAACCAGATCCCCATGATCACGGCCAGGGTGGCCAGGGTGAGGTGCGGGACCACCAGGGTCACGATTCCGGCGGCGAAGGCCAGCACGCCCATGCCGATCCTCCAGGCGCGGGCCGGGGACCCGTGGTCAGTGTAGGCCGTGAAGAATTCGATGATGCCGCCGATAACCCAGAACAGACCGAGGAGGAAGGCCAGGGTGGTCACGGTCTCCTCGGTGTGGCGGAGGAAGAGGATGCCGATGATCACCGACAACAGTCCCAGCACGGCCATCAGCCACCGTGCGCCCCCGGTGTCCTCGCTGTCGGCGATGGCCATCACGATGCGGAACAGCCCGGCCACGAAGAGCCAGATGCCCAGCAGGATGGCGAAGGCGTAGATGGTGTCCCTCGGTTTGAGCACCACCAGCACCCCGAGGATCAGGGTCACGATCCCGAAGAACAGCACCCACCCCCACGACTTCCCGATGACGCGCAGGATATCCCGCTCCTGCGCCGTGACCTCCACTCCCCCTGGGCCAGCCATGGCAACCTCCCGGTGCTCGAGCCGCCCCGAACGGGACGCTCACGTTCGGGGAACACCATAGGACCGGCCCTGATCGAGTTGGCGGACCGGCAGCCGCACGGCTGCCCCACCGCCACCGCGCCCTATCGTCACCGGGCTCCGACGCGCCGGCTACTCGCCCCCGCGAGCCCCGGTCGTGGCCTGGGCCACCAGCTCCTCGCTCACCGACCACAAGAGCACGGCGGCGGCGTCGTTCCGGGCAGCGGCAGAGGGGACCTTGGGACGGCACTTCACGAAGTATTCGCCGGTCACGTCGGCCACCTCGGGCGACGAGGCCAGATACACCGACGTGCGGGCCCCCTGTTCGGGAGTGAGGACGAAGGGCTTGATCAGTCGGACGCCGAAGGCCAGTAGTCCCTTGGCGTCGTCGTCGCGGGCGAAGCCGGTGGCCACCGTGCCCGGATGGAGTGCGTTGGCGGTAACGCCGGTAGAGGCCAGTCGTCGGGCCAGCTCCTTCGTGAACAGGATGTTGGCCAGTTTGGACCGGCTGTAGGCCCGCATGCCGCGGTAGTGCCTCGTGGACTGGAGGTCGTCGAAGTCCAGCCCGTGACGAGCGCCCTGGTGCGCGGTGGAAGCCACGTTGACCACCCGGGCCGGGGCCGACGCCTTCAGCCGGTCAGTCAGCAGCCCGGTCAACAGGAACGGCCCGAGGTGGTTGATGGCGAAAGTGGACTCGAACCCGTCGACGGTCAACGAACGCTCCGACAGCACCAGTCCGGCGTTGTTGACCAGCACATGGATCCTGCTGTAGCGGTCGAGCAGCTCGGATGCCCCGGCCCTCACCGAGCTGAGGTCGGCCAGATCGAACACGACCAGGTCCACCTGGTCGGAACCGCTCGCCCGCCGGATGTCGGAAACCGCCGACCGACCCCGCTCCTCGCTGCGGGCCGTGATCACCGTGCGGGCCCCGGCCCGGGCCAGGGCCACGGCGGTGGCCTTCCCCACCCCCGAGTTGCCGCCCGTGATCACCACGGTCCTGCCCGTCATCGGGACCGTGCCGCCGCCAGCACTCCGGCTCATGGGTCCGAGTGTAGGGCCAGGTCCCGGACCCCGTATTGACATGAATATTCGGTATACCTAATCTTTTTGTTGATAGATACCTTATCGACCGACCTATCGACCGACCTATCGATTGACCCGTCGACCGCTCCGGACCGCCCGGTAGCGGGGGCGGCGCCACGACCTGAGCGCACGACTCAGCTGAAGGGGAACCCACCGATGTCGACGCCGGGATCCGCCCGACACAGGAGTGATCCACGGGATGACCGGACACCCGGGCCCCGGCGGCGTCCGGCTGCCGCCCCGGCCCTGGCCTCCCTGGCCCTGGCCGGGGCCACGCTGCTGGCCGCCTGCGGCAGTTCGACGCCGTCCTCGTCACCCTCGTCCTCCGGCGGCTCGGGCGCCGGCCAGACCATCACCCTCTACAACGGACAGCACGAACAGACCACCGACGCCCTGGTGGCGGCGTTCGAGAAGAAAACCGGCATCAGGGTCGAGGTCCGCAGCGACGACGAGGACGTGCTGGCCAACCAGATCATCACCGAGGGGTCGGCCTCCCCGGCCGACGTGATCTACACCGAGAACTCACCGGCGCTGGAGACGCTGCAGGAGAAGGGCCGCCTGACCGCGGTCGACCGGTCGACCCTGGCCGCGGTACCGGCGAAGTACAACTCGCCCCAGGGCAAGTGGGTCGGGGTGTCAGCCCGGGTCAGCGTCATGATCTACAACACCGACCAACTGTCCAGGGCCGACCTGCCCACCTCGATCATGGCGCTCGCCGATCCCAAGTGGAAGGGCAAGATCGGCCTGGCCCAGGGGGAGTCGGACTTCTTCCCCATCGTGGTCTCCATCCAGAAGACCTACGGCACAAAGGCGGCGGAGGCGTGGCTCACCGGCGTCAAGGCCAACGCCGGCGGGAACCTCTATCCCGACAACGAGACACTGACCAACGAGGTCAACGAGGGGCACGTCGAGCTCGGGATCATCAACCACTACTACTGGTACCGCGAGCGGGCCGAGGTGGGGGCGTCGAACATGCACTCGGCCATCGCCACCTTCGCACCGAGGGACGCCGGGTACATCATCGACGTATCGGGGGCCGGGATCATCAACACCAGCAGCCACAAGGCTGCAGACCAGCAGTTCTTGGCCTTCCTGGTCAGCCGGCAGGGCCAGGAGATCGTGGCCCACGGTGACAGCTTCGAGTATCCGCTCGGGTCCGGGGTCACCACCGCCCAGCCGCTGCAGCCGTTCGACACGTTGCAACCGGCCCCGCTGACGATCGCCGAGCTCGGCGACGGGTCCTCCGCCACCGCGCTCCTCCAACAAGCGCAGCTGGAGTAGCCGGCGGTCGGGCCGTGACAGTGACGACGACGCTGGACCTCGAGATCGACCCGGCCGGGACGCTTCCGCCTCCGGTGGCGGCCCGGAGGCGGGTGCCCCTGGTGCTGTGGCTCCTCGCCGCCGCGGTGGCGCTGCTGCTGGCACTACCCCTGGTCTACGTGGTGGTGCAGTCATCCCAGACCGGCTGGTCGGAGATCGTGCGCCTGGTCTTCCGGCAGTTCACCCTCGAGCTGCTGTGGAACACGGTGAAGCTGTCGGCCACGGTCACCGTGACCAGCGCGGTGATCGGTACGGCCGCGGCCTGGTTGGTGGAGCGGACCGACCTCCCCGGCCGTCGGCTGTGGGCGGTGGCCGTGGTCCTGCCCGTGGCCATTCCGGACTTCGTGACCGGCTTCGGCTGGGTGTCGGTGGCTCCGGCCGTGCACGGCTACCTCGGCGCCTCACTGGTGATGACCCTGGCCCTCTACCCGCTCGTCTACCTGCCGGTGGCCGCATCCTTTCGGGGTGCCGACCCCGGCCAAGAGGAAGTGGCCCGATCCCTCGGTCTCTCCCGCCTGGCCACGTTCCGCCGGGTCACCCTGGCCCAGGCCCGGCCGGCCCTGCTCGGCGGATGCGTCCTGGTGTCCCTGGCCCTGCTGGCCGAGTACGGCGCCTTCGAGATCCTCCGCTACAACACCCTCACCACCGAGATCTTCTTCGAGTCGGAGCGCAGTTACAACATTCCGGTGGCCTCGTCGCTCTCGTTGATCCTGGTGGTACTCAGCATCGCCGTGCTGGGGGGCGACGCACTGGCCCGGGGCCGGGGACGGGTCACCCGCACCACCCGCACCGTCCGGCTCCGGCACCTCCATCCGCTGGGACGGGCCACCGTGCCCGCCGAGGCCGGGCTCGTGGCCCTGGTCGGCCTGGCGCTCGGGGTGCCGGTCGGCGTGATCGTCTACTGGATGGTCCAGGGCGGGAACACCACCCTGCCCTCGTCCACGTCACTGGCCGGGGCCGCCCTCACCACGGCCGGCTACGCGGCGGCGGCCGGGCTGCTGTCCACCGTGCTGGCCCTCCCGGTGGCCCTGCTGGCCGTGCGCCACCCGCGCCGCTCCACCAGGGCCCTCGAGCGCGGGACCTTCGTGGTCCAGGCCATCCCCGGTCTGATCATCGCCCTGGCCCTGGTGTACTTCTCCATCCGGGCCCTGCCCTCGCTGTACCAGAGCACCCCGCTCATGATCGTGGGCTACGCCATCATGTTCTTCCCCCTGGCCCTGGTGGCCGTCCGCACCTCGGTGGCCCAGGCCCCGCTGGCCCTCGAGGACGTGGCGCGGTCGCTGGGCCGACGCCGGCCCGCGGTGTGGTGGCGGGTGGTGCTGCCGCTGGTGGGCCCGGGGTTGGCCGCCGCCTTCTCCCTGGTGTTCCTGTCCACCGTGACCGAGTTGACCCTCACGCTGGTCATGATCCCCACCGGGGAACAGACGCTCTCGACCCAGTTCTGGGCGTACACCACCAATCTCTCGTACGCCGCCGCCGCGCCGTACGCCGGGCTCATGATCCTGATCGCCACGGTACCGAGCTATATCCTCGGACGATGGTTCGACCGGCTGCCGTCTCGGGCGACGACATCGTGACCGGGCTGGGCATCACCGGACTGGGCATCACCGGGCTGGGCATCACCGACCTGCACAAGTCGTTCGGGTCCCAGGCCGTCCTCACCGGGGTCGACCTGGCCGTGCCGGAGGGATCACTGACCGCCATTTTGGGGCCGTCGGGCAGCGGCAAGACCACCCTGCTGCGCGTGGTGGCCGGGTTCGAGCGCGCCGACCGTGGCACCGTGGTGCTGGCCGACCGCGTGGTCGAGGATCCCCACCGCTCCCTGCCGCCCGAACAGCGCGGCATCGGGTACGTCCCCCAGGAGGGCGCGCTCTTCCCCCACCTGACGGTGGCCGCCAATATCGCCTTCGGGATCAGGCGGAAGGCGAGGAAGCTCGAGGACACCACCGGCGAACTGCTCGAGATGGTGGGCCTGGCCGGCATGGGTGACCGCTATCCGCACGAGCTCTCCGGGGGCCAGCAGCAGCGGGTGGCCCTGGCCCGGGCCCTGGCCATCCGTCCGGCGCTGGTCCTGTTGGACGAGCCGTTCTCCTCGCTCGATGCCGGCATGCGCTCGAGCGTCCGCTCCGATGTCCAAGACGTGCTCCGCTCCGGTGGGATCACCGCCGTGCTCGTCACCCACGATCAGGACGAGGCCCTGTCGGTGGCCGACCAGGTGGCGGTGATACGCCACGGCACCATCGGCCAGTGCGGGTCACCCCAGGAGCTCTACGACCACCCCGTCGATCCGGCCATGGCCCAGTTCCTCGGCGACGCCAACCTGGTGGCGGCCACGGTGGACGGCGACCGCGTGGCCACACCGTTCGGGCCCCTCGACCTGCGGCCCGATCCCAAGGCCGCCATGCCCTCGGGCCCGGCGGTGGCCCTGGTCCGGCCGGAACAGCTCTACTTGTCCACCACCCTGACCGGTGCCGGTCTGCGGGCCCGGGTGATCAGGACCGAGTTCCACGGCCATGACACGGTCATCACCGTCGAACCCGATCCGTCGGAGGACGGGGTCCCGATCACCGTCCGGGCCGACGGGGGCATGGTGGTGGCCGACGGGACCGAAGTGGAGGTCAGCGCGGAGGGCTCGGCGCTGGCCTGGGCCCAACCGGGCAGCTGAGCCGGTCCGGGCAGCTGAGCCGGTCCGGGCAGCTGAGCCGGTCCGGGCAGCTGAGTCGATCGGGGCAGCTGAGTACTCAGAGCTCGAGGACGGTCACCGCTCCGAGGGCCACCAACCGGTCGTGGGCACCGACGTCGTGGACGGCCACCCGGACCAGCGTGCGACCGGGCGGCCCGCCCAGCATCCGGCACCGGGCCTCGATCGGCCCGACGCGGGCCGGACGGAGATAGTGCAGCACGGTGTCGGCCGCGGCCGATCCGGTCCCACCCGACGAGGGGACCGCAGCCGACTCGACGGCCCGACAGGAGGCCACGTCGACCAGCATGGCCACCGCTCCGCCGTGGAGGATGCCCCAGGGGTTGCGGAGGTGGTCGGCCAGCGCCAGCCGGGTCACCGGCCCGAGCCCCGGTTCGATGCGGAAGAATTCCTCGGGCCCCGGAGCGTCGGGGTTCACGGGGGGCATGGGCATGCCGGCCGGGCGGGTGAACTCGAGGTTCATTCCCCCGGGGTCGAGGACGGCGAAGGTACCCGTGGCCGCGGCCACGGTCCGATCGTCCCGGCCCTCGTCCACCGCGGTGATTCCGGCCACCACGGCATTCCGGCCCCGGCGCAGCACCTGGCCGTGTACCCGGATCGGCCCCCGGTGCTCGAGGTGCGCCACCGTGACCATCAGGTCGGTGGTGACGATCCACCGCGGCAGTACCGACAGCCCCGACAGGAATCCCCCGACCGAGTCGAGATTGGTCACCAGGGCCCCGGTGCGCAGGCCACCGCCCGCTCCCCGGTGGTGGTCATCGATGGGGATCCGGCCGCCGAACGCCGAGAAGCCCTCGCCGTCGGCGGGTGGGATCTCCCACCGCTCGAGGCGGAAGTACTCGCTCATGTGGTGCCGGAGGTCGGCCGGGCCCGGGGCCGCCGGTCCGCTCACGGTGCCACCCGGCCGGCAGCGGGGCCGGCAGCGGGGTCGCCGGCGGGCTCGACGGCGGGCTCGACGCGCCCGGCCACACGGCCCCGCGCGTTGACCACGGTGCACAGGCGGTTGCCGGCGCCCTCGTCGACGAGCCCGACCACCGCGCACTCCGGTCCCCCCGCGTCACCGGGCACCGGTTCTCCGCCGAGGACGTCGGCCCGGGTGGTGATGGGCCCGACCCGGCCCAGCGCCAGGTAGCCCACCTGCAGTCCGCTCACCACCATCGGCCGGCCGGCGGCGACGCTCAAGGCCTGCTCGGCGGCCAGCTCGGCCAGGACGGCCATGATGCCGCCCTGCACCGCACCGATGGAGTTGTGGAGGTAGGGGTGGACAGCCAGGGAGACCCGACCCTCAGCCGCATCCAGCACCGTCATGCCCAGCGTCTCGTCGGCCGGGCGATCGAGGCCGCGGCCGGAGATGGTGAGGCGGAGGGGCAGGTCGTCCGGCAGCTCCTCGGTCGCCGTCCGGTTCCCGCCGGGCAGGATGGCCAGGGTCAGCGTGGACCACGCCACCGGGGTGGAGGTCCCCCCCGGACCGGGTACCGAGGTGCCGTCGTCCGACACGTCGAAGACCAGGGCCTCCACCACCATGGTGGTCCGACCCCGCCGCACCAGCTCGGCCCGGGCCTCGACCGATGGGCCGCGCGGCGGGCGCACCACCTGGAGGCTCAGGTCGGCGGTCGCCATCCAGTCGGGCCGCAGGACGTGCACGCCGAGCAACCCGCCCACCACGTCCACCACGGTGGCCAGCACACCGGCCCGGATCGACCCGTCGGGCCCGGTCACGAACGGGGTCACCCGGGCCCGGGCCATGGCCCGGGTGTCCGACACGACCTCGGCATTGATGCCCAGGTCCCCGAGGAAGTGACCCGGCGGCGGATAGCCGCCGATGGCCACTCAGCGTTCCTGTTCGGTGGGCCGGATCAGCACCTCGTTGACGGCCACGTGGCGGGGCCGGGTGACGGTGAAGACGATGGACTCGGCGATGTCCACGGCCTCCATGAGCTCGGTCGCCTCGAAGTTGGCCTGGATGGTCCGCATGACCTCGGGCCGGTTGTGACCGGCCAGCTCGGTGCGGGTGGCGCCGGGCTCGATGATGCTCACCCGGACGTGGCGCCGGGTCACTTCCTGACGCAACGACTCCGAAAAGGCGGCCACGCCGAACTTGGTGGCGTTGTAGACGCCACTCCCCTGTCGCGCCACCCGTCCGGCCACCGAGCTCACATTGACCACGTCGGCCACCCGGCGCGGCTCCCGTTCGGCCGCCTCGAGCAGATGGGGCAGGGCGGCGTGGGTGGTGAACAGCAGTCCGAGGAGGTTGAGTTCGACCATGCGCCGCCACTCCCCCACCGGAGCGTCGAGGATGGGCCCGAGGAGCATGACCCCGGCGTTGTTGACCAGCGTGTCGAGGCGACCGAACTCGGTCACGGTGCTCTCGACCATGGCTCGGGCCGATGCCTCGTCGGTGACGTCGGTCTCGATGACCAGCACGTCGGCGTCGTTGCCGATGCGCTCCACCACGAGCTCGAGGCGGTCCCGGCGACGGGCGGCGATGGCCACGGTGGCTCCCTCCGCAGCCAGGGCCACCGCGGTGGCCTCGCCGATCCCACTCGATGCTCCGGTGACCAGTGCCACCGTTCCCTCCAGGCGACGCGCCATGGCCCACCTCGTTCTCTCGATGTGGGCGCAGTGTATCGACGGGCCCCCGGTGGGAACCAACAGCGGCGGTGGGACCGCCGCGGAGGACGGGGCGGGTGGCCCGGGGGTCGGCCTAGGCCGCCGTGGTCCGGGACGACTTCTGCGGAGTGCCTGGAGCGCCGCTGCCGTTGCCGCTGCCGTTGCCGTTGCCGTTGCCGTTGCTCGTGGAGCTGCCGGCGGTCGGCTGTCCGGTGGCGGTCGGCTTCCGGGCCGAGGTGCGTCGGGTGCGGCCGCGCTGACGGGTGGAGGTGTCGTAGGGCCGATGGGTGGAGGCCGGGCTCTCGTGCAGGGCGCACCAGTCGGTGCTGTTGTACCGGGAGAGCTTGACCGAGCAGTCCTCGGCCACGCAGGTCCTGCCGGTGGCGAAGGTCTCGGGAGGGGTGCTGCCGGCCAGCCCGTCGGCCAGGAAGGAGCTGTCCTCGGATGTATGCCTGTCCACCATGCTCGTCGTTCCCTTCTTGCTCGCCGACACCGACTATGGAGTGTCTTCGACAAAACGGGCCGGGAACTGTAACGGTGGATCGGCACCCTCCCCGGGGGCGGCGCCCACCGGTTGGTAACGTCCATCCGATGTCCGACGTCGTGGTGACCCATCAGATCGAGGCGCCCCCGGAACGGGTGTGGGAGCTGGTGGGCGACCCGGTGGCCATGGACGGGATCGCGGCCGAGTGCGTGGCCATGGAGTGGGTGGGGGAACCGGCCGGCCCCGGCATCGGGGCCCGGTTCCGGGGCCGGAACCGGGCCGGCTGGCGCCGCTGGACCACGACCTGCACCATCGTCCGCTACGAACCCGGCTCCGAGATCGCCTGGGACGCGACCTTCGGCCCCCTTCCCATCGCCCGCTGGTCCTACCGCCTGGAGCCCGCGGCCGGCGGCCGGCGGACCGTCGTGGTGGAACGGTTCGAGGACCAGCGGGGGGCGCTCCTGCAGGCCACCTCGCCCCTGGTCCGGGGCACCCGGGACACCGAAGGGCGCAACCGGGCCAACATGGAGGCCACCCTGGCCCGGGTGGCGCGACGGGCCGAGGCGTGATCCCGGCCGGACCGAACCGCGGGCCGGCGGGATGACAGACACCCCGGGCCGGTCCGGCCCCTCCGGCCAGGGAGGCGGCGCCGACCCGCCCTGGTGGAAGCGGGCCGTCTTCTACCAGATCTACCCGCGGTCGTTCGCCGACTCCGACGGCGACGGCGTGGGCGACCTGGCCGGCATCCGGTCGCACCTGAGCCACCTGGCCTGGCTCGGGATCGACGCCCTGTGGATCTCGCCCTTCTACCGCTCGCCCATGGTCGACTTCGGCTACGACGTCTCCGACTACTGCGCCGTCGATCCCCTGTTCGGGACGCTCGAGGAGTTCGACGGGCTGGTGAAGGACGCCCATGCCCTGGGGCTCAAGGTGATCATCGACTGGGTGCCGAACCACACCTCCGACCGGCATCCGTGGTTCGTCGATGCGGTGTCGGGCCGTGACAGCGCCCATCGGAGCTGGTACGTCTGGAGGGAGGCGGGCCCCGGCGGGGCGCCACCGAACAACTGGGTCGCCTCCTTCGATCTGTCCGCTCCGGCCTGGACCTTCGACCAAGCCTCGGGTCAGTGGTACTTGCACCTGTTCGATGCCGCCCAACCCGACCTCGACTGGGACGAGCCGGCGGTGGTCGGCGCCATGCACGACGTGCTCCGGTTCTGGCTCGACCGTGGGGTGGACGGGGTGCGGGCCGACGTCATCCACTGCATCGGCAAGGACCCCGGGCTGCCTGACGACCCCCCGGCGGTGGCCGGCATCCCCCACAGCGCCCTCAACGACGTCCCCGTGACCCACGAACGGATCCGGGCCATCCGGGAGGTACTCGACGACTACCCCGGCGACCGGGTCATCGTCGGCGAGGTGTACCTGCTCTCCACCCGGGCGGTGGCCACCTACTACGGCCAGGGCGACGAGCTCCACCTGGCCTTCAACTTCCCTCCCCTCTACGCACCCTGGCGGCCCGAGGCCTGGAGGGAGTGCATCGACGAGACCATGGCCGCCCTCGAGCCCCGTCGGGCCTGGCCCACCTGGGTGCTGTCCAACCACGACAACCCGCGGCACCGGACCCGGTACGACCGGTCCGCGGCCGCGACACGGTGAAGGGCCCGACCTCGCGGCCCGCCGCAGCGAGGCCAGGGCCCGGGCCGCCGCAGTGCTGCTCCTCACCCTCCGGGGTACACCGTTCGTGTTCCAGGGTGACGAACTAGGCCTCGTCGACGCAGACGTGCCCCCGGACCGAAGGGTCGACCCGGGAGGTCGCGACGGCTGCCGGGCCCCCATTCCGTGGGACGGCACCCCCGATCATGGATGGCCCACCGTCGGGGACGCCCGGGTGTGGCTGCCCTTTCCGCCCGACGCCGGAACGCGGAACCACACCGACCAGGTGGAGGACGCCACCTCGATCCTCCACCTCTACCGGCGCCTGCTGATGCTGCGGCGGAGGTCGCAGGCGTTGACCGTCGGCCGGTTCCACCGGCTCGAGCTGGGCCCGGAGCTCCTCGGCTACGAGCGGTCGGTCGAGGGCGAGTCGTGGGTGGTGGTCGTCAACTTCGCCGGTGAGGAGGTCGGCGTGGAAGGACCGAACCGATCCGATCTGGTCGGCCTGACCGTGGTGGTCTCGGCCGACGGGTCCGGCGAGGGCGGGCCGTTCGGAGGAACATTGGCCGGGGACGGGGCCGTGGTCCTGGCCCGTTGACGCACGAAGGCAGGGACCAACCCGGGGCCTCGCCACTGGCGTGGGGGGGCCTCCGGACCACCGCGGATCCGTAGGCAGCCCGGTCGACCTAGAGCCAGGTCTCCCGCCAGTAGTCGGGAGCGCCCTCGTCCCCGAGGGACATGGAGTGCCCGTCGTCGTGGCCACTCCGTCTGATGCAACAGACCAGGGTTCCGATCCACGGTCCCCGATCGATGCAGTGGACGGCGCCGCACCGGCTCCACTGAGGTTCGGCCGGCAGGGCCAAGTCCTCGAGGTCGAAGTCGGCGTCCGACCACTCGCTGAATTTCCGCACGTTGAACGGGTCGATCGTCACTGTCGTTTCCTGCCCCTTTGTGTTGCGTAACCCTCTCTCCGATGATCGGAATTACCGGGCGGAAGCTGTAGCGGGAATTGCAGACGGCGGAGCGGCGGGACGGTCGCGGGGTCGGCCACCCGCACCCGGCATCCCCCCGTGGGGAGGTCCGACCGGACAACATGGACAGCAGTGCGCTCGCCGTCGCCAACCCCGCCGGGCAGAAGATCCGTGCCCGGGCCCGTCGTCCACCACCGGTCGGACGGCAGCCCGGGTGGCTCGGGTTCGCCTCGGTGGTCGGGACCGACCGGGGCGCCCCGGGGCCAGGTGGGAGCACGGCCGGTTCTCCTCGCGACCCCCAGATGGCGCGAATGTTCATAGTTCCATCGTTCCGACGGTCCGATGCCGGGCCGTAGTAGCTGGTGAAGAACGAGAGAGACTCCCATTCGGCCCGACCATCATGTTCAAATTTCTTACAGGCCGGTGGTAGCCTGGCCGCATGAACGGCGACCCAGCCACGGGGATCGAGGACATCGTGCGGCGCAATGTGGCCGCCCTCAGATCCAAGGCCAACCTGACCCAGCAGGCACTGGCCGACCAGATGCTGCTGCGTGGCATCGCCTGGACCCGCGAGACGGTGGCCCAGGTCGAGACCACCAATCGGCGGCTCGGCTTCACCGAGGCCATCGTGGTGGCGGCGTGCCTCGACGTCCCGGTGGCGCGCCTGACCGCCACCGGTGCGGCAACGGTGGTGGTGGGCGAGAGCGAGTGGACAGCGGCCTACCTGGGTGCGGCCATCGCCGGCACCACCGGGGACACCTTCCCCCCCGAGAGCTACGCCTCGCCGGCGGCCCGGAGCGTGCCGGCCCCGACAGCTGCACCGCCGGCGGCGCCCTCGGCTGCACCGCCAGTGGCCCCTTCGGTGGCGCGGCCCGGTCCGCCTCCGGCCGCTCCCGTACCGCGTCCGCCCACCACCGCGGATCTCGTCGAATCGACCCGGCCGGGGCCCGCCGAGGAGCTGCCCGAGCGTCGTCGCGGCGAGCGGAGGGTCGCAGAACCCGAGGTCAGAGAGCAGCGCGGGCGGCGCGAGACCGACAGCCCGGCCCAGACGCCGCAGAAGACGGCGGAGCGCATCGAACGTCGCCTGCGACTGCGGGTGACGGCCGGCGACGTGGACGCCACCGCCCAACACCTGTGGTCACGAAGCCTCGAGGCGGAGCGGGAACGGAGGGTGACCGATCGGGTGGCGCTGACCGGGGGGTCGCTGAAGACCATCCGAGGACACGTCTCGCGGGACCTCGATCGGGAGATCGCCCACGAGATGGAACGGAACCCCGAACGGGTGGAGGCGGTCTTCGCACCGTCGGGCGACGTGGAGACGGTGGAGCTGGGCGCGGACGAGGCGGCATGGGAGGCCACCCGCCTCAACATCGCGCTGGCCAACAAGGGCTACAACGACAGTGACGTCACCCGGTGGTGGAACTTCACCCGGCACCGCGAGCTCGGCGACCGCACCATCGCCGAGGCATGGAAGGCGGCGGAGTACGGCGCCGTGCGCAGACTGGTGGAGTCCCTGCCCGACAAGCACGGGATCACCAACGGCTACTACTCCGAGGAGTAACACCGGCTGCACGGTCGAGCGGGCACGCCATCGCTATCGCCTCGACGCCGGCAGACCGCTACCCTCTCGCTTCGGTAGATGAAGCGTGCGGCCGGGTGACCCATCCTCCGTCGCGGACACCGATGTCGGCGTACGGAGAGCGAGGGACACGATGAGGAGCTGGCGGCGCCGGTACCCGGCGTGGGTCGTGGCCCCGGTCGTCGTGGCCCTGGCCGGCTGGTGTGCCTTCGCCGGCTACCTCGTGGCCCAGGCCCGGGCCGGACCGGTCCTCATCTGGAACGACTCGCTGGTCTATGCGTCCATGGCCCACCATTCCCTGTGGTCGCGAGCCCTGTGGGTCGGTCCGCGTCCGCCCCTCACGTCTCTGCTCATCAAGGCCGTCGGCTCCTCGGTCGCCCTCGTGACCACCCAGGCGGTGATCGGAGCCTTGGCCTGGGGCGTGCTGGCGTGGACGGTGGCCTGTCTGGTCGATCCGGGCTGGAAGCGGGTGATCGCGTCGTTCGGCGTCCTCGCCTTCGCCACGGCCTTCCCGATCACCCTGTGGAACCGCTCGGAGCTCTCCGAATCCCTGTCCCTCAGCCTGCTGGCGCTGCTCTTCGCCGGCTTCATCTGGACCGCCCGCCGACCGACGTGGCCCCGCATCGCCGCCACCGCCGTGGCGTGCCTGGGCTTCGCCGCCACCCGGGACGCCCAGATATGGACGGTGGGCATGTTCTCCGTGGCCGCCGGCATCTTCGCCCTGACCCGGCTGAGGACCGACCGGAACGTGGCCGTGCGTGCCGGCGTCCTGGCCCTCTGCCTGCTGGCCGTGGCCGGGGTCAGCGAGTGGGGGACGTTGACCTCCCATCGCACCAACGAGGACACGGCCGACGTCTTCTACGTCAGGATCTTTCCGTTTCCCGCCCGGGTGGCCTGGTTCACCGACCACGGGATGCCCCAGGGCCAGCTCATCGACAAGCTAGCGAAGGAGACGCCCGAACCGGCCGATGCCGCCAAGGTGGTGGGCATCGACCCGCACGACGCCACCTTCCGCCCGCTCGAGCGCTGGCTCGAGGCCAAAGGGGGCAAGACCTATCTGCTGTGGCTGATCACGCACCCGGTGTACGTGATCACCGAACCGCTCCAACGGCCCGAGCGGTCCTTCAACTTCGCCCAGGGCAATTTGGACTTCTACGCCCCCATCGCCGATCCGGTGCGGTCACCCCTGACCTCGCTGCTGTGGCCACCGCTGTGGGAGCTGTTGGGGATCAGCACGTTGGCCCTCTACGTCGGCGTCCTGTCGGGGTCCTGGCGGAGCGATCCGTGGCGGATGGTGGCGGTCCTCACCCTCATCGGCGTGCCGGCCATGTTGGTGGCCTGGCACGGCGACGGACAGGAGGTGACGCGCCACACCCTCGAGGGCTTCGCCCAGATCAGGCTGGGCGTGTGGATCCTGCTGATCGTCGGGCTTCTGGAGCTCCCGACCTTCGACTACGGGGCCCACTCCCGCCGGAGACAGCAGGTAGGGACGGCGCGAGCCGCCGACCCTACGCCTACTTCGTGACCAAGAGGCGGTCGACCGAGTTGGCCAGAACCCCGTTCAGGCGGGTCACCTCGGCCTCGGCCGCGTGCCGGGCGTTGAGGTTCTCGGCACTGCGTTGGCGCCAATAGTCCTTCTGCATGGCCATCTGCGACAGCTTGGCCTGCAGACGCCGCACCTCGGCCCGGGTCTCCATGCGGAGGACGAAGCGGCGTTCGAAGTGGGCGATCCACCGCCGCTTGCGCACGGCGGCCTGCTCTGCCTCCTTGGCTGCCGAGCGCGCTGACTTGGCCGTGACCACGCCGGAATGCGCCGTCGATGCGGCCACTAGGAGGTCTTCGGTGGGGTCGACGAAAGCAGATGCCATACCGCCACTCTAGGCAGCTAAAGGTGAGTAATCAAGTCGGATTTATATACTTCGGCAATTGGCTGCCCCGCCGCCCGGGGCCGGGTCCGGCCCGCTCACCGGCCCGATGCCCGACCCGATGCCCGACCCTATGCCCTGGAGCGTCATCGTAGGCTCAACGGCCTTCCTGCGTCAGGAACGTCCTCGAGCGGACGTTCCCCCAGCTCACCAGCCCATGCCCAGTGTGCCCGGACGCCAGCCAGGGGTGTTCCTCCGGCGGTGCCACGCCTTGTCGAGCGTCACGATCAGTCCCTGCAGGAGCTGCGAGGCCTCCAATTCCCAGACTCCGGGATCCACGGCATAGCCGGCGATCATGGCCAGCACCGGGTGGAGGCCGTCGGGCGGTGGCAGGACCCGGCGGAGTGACCACCGCACGGCCTCCTTCGCCTCCAGACTGGCCTCGCGGCGCAGCGTGTACTCATAGATAATGAGATTCATGTACGGGCTGAGCTGCTCGAGGGCGTCGCCGACCTCGTAGGGCTGATGCTGTAGTGCCATCTCCTCTCTATCGGACGAATTGTCCCGGCGATTGAGGTCGGACGTGCAACGTCTGACGCGAAATTTCTCCGGGCCGGGGGATCTCGGGATAGCGGAGCCCGGCCAGGGCCGCGGGGCCGGCTGCGACCGGGTGCAGAGGGTCCGGATCGTCGTCAGCCCGTCGTCGGAGACGAGGCCGTCAGCACTCGGCTACCTCACTGCTGAGATAGGCGCTGTTCGGCAGTGTCACCCAGCCGCTGGTCGGCGTGATGTACACCGAGCCGACGTTCTGGGACGATACGGCAGAGCAGAACGCCGACGGCAGGTTCGAACCACTGGCGCCGTACACCAGCAGCGAGAAGTGCTGGGCCGCGTAGCCGGCTTCCCACGACGCCGGCGCCCAGGCCCCCGATCCGCCGTAGTTCACATAGTCGCTGTAGGGGTCCTCGAAGATGACGATGATGTCGGCATTCTGCCCGGCCACGGTGCTGGCGAGCGGCCAACTGCTGAGTGGGTTGTCACCGAAGTTGAAGGTGACCGTCTGGCCCGCGGCCTTGGCGTGGACGTAGGCCGCGATGGTCTGGTAGTACCCGACGGCCGAGCTGGACCGCGCCAGACAGTCCGAGGTGGAGGTGGGATTGGAGGGATTGTCGGCTTCGTCGAAGAAGATCCCGTCCACCCCGTCAGGGCCGTACCAGCTGTACCAGGCATCGATCTGGCTTTCGACCGTCGACAGCGGTACCTGGCAGTAGCCGGTGTCGACGTAGCCCAGGACGCCGACATGGGAGGTGCCGCAGTCGGCGATGTTCGACGCCCAGGTCGGGCTGACCGACGTGCCGGGTCCGCCGGGGTTTCCGATGTCGGCCACGACGAAGGAGTCGGTGCCGGCCACATCGGTGCAGGCGCTCAGCCAGTCGGCGCTACTGCTGTCGTACAGAGGAAGCAGGAACGCGGCGGCGGCTTTGGCCGGTGCCGCTACCGGCGTGACCGGGTTCGAGGGGGCCGATGCCGGACCCGTTCCCACCGCATTGACGGCCGCCACCGTGAACGTGTAGACGGTTCCGTCGACCAGACCGGTGATCACGTCATCGGACACGACTCCGACCGTGACCGAGCTCCCGCTCGACGGAGAGATGCGGTAGCCGCTGATACGGCTGCCACCGTCGGATGCCGGAGCGGTCCAGGTGATGGTGGCCGATGCGGGGCCGGCCACAGCCGTGACCGCGGTCGGGGCTGTGGGCACCGAGGTCCGGCTGGGCGGAGATCCGCCTGTCCGTCCCGGTGGCGAGCCACCGTTGCGGCCGGATCCGTGCTCCGGGGCTGCTCCGGCTCCGCCGAGCGTGCCGATCTGCACGATGGCGGCACAGGCCACCGTCACCAGAACGGCGGCCAGGGTCAGCGAGGAGACAGACCGGGCTCCTCCGTTCCGACCGCGGTCTCGACGCACAGCAGACGTCCCGCCCCGTCTCTTCCCATCCGACATGTCGTGCCTCCGACGCCGGCTCATCCCGACCCCTCGTCACCGGAGTGAGCTCCTGCCGCCAAGCTAACGGTTCACGATCCGGGGCGCCGGACCGGTGAACGCGCCGTAGTGACGTGGACGCTGTCCGTCGTGTCACATCACGTTTCCCCACGTCCCGTCGCTCTTCGTGGCCGTTCAGCCCACTCACAGAGACCAAGCCGGGGCCCTCCGCCCCGATGCTCGCCCGCGGCAGGAAGGGACAAGTACAGTCGATTGGTCTGACCTACTCGACGGCCGACGGCCAACTCAGACGGGGCACGGAGACGCCCGGCTCGGGCCCGGAGAGATCCGACGGACGAGTTCTGCCTCTCGACGGGATCCGGGGCGTGGCCATCCTGGCCATCATGGCCTTCCACTCCGGCCTACCCGGCATCGACGTGGGCGGGTTCTTCAGCCAGGACGCATTCTTCGTGCTCTCCGGCATGGTGATCACCCTCATCCTGCTGCAGGAGTGGAATCGGACGGGCGCCGTCCGGCTGGGCCGGTTCTACGCCGGACGCATCCGTCGCCTCCTTCCCGCCCTCCTGCTCATGCTCATCTGCGTGACGCTCTACGTGAATTTCGTCGCGCCACCGGGCCAGTACCCGGGCTTCCGCGGTGATGCCCTGGCCGTCCTGGGGTACTTCAGCAACTGGCACTTCATCGCCACCGGCACGAACTACTTCGCGCTGAGCGCGGCGCCGTCCCTGCTCACCCACACGTGGTCCCTGGCCATCGAAGAGCAGTTCTACCTCGTGTGGCCCTTGATCCTCATCGCCATCATGTCGCTCACCCGGCGCCGCCGGACCCTCGGCTTGGGCATGATCCTCGGCGTGTCGCTGGGTGGAGCACTGCTCTCGACGGCATGGATGGCCGACCTCTACCGCGCCGGGGCCACCCAGACCCGGCTCTACTACGGGACGGACACCCATGCCCAGTCGATTCTCGTCGGGTGCGCGCTCGCCACCATCCTCACGATGGTCAAACTGCGACGCGGTACGGACGCGCTGGTTCCGGTGGCGCGGTCGAGATCGTCACGGTGGACGATGTCGCTGGGAGGGATCGCCGCTGCCCTGGGGTTGGCATGGCTGTGGACCCATACGGGCAGCTCCACTCCGTTCGCCTACGAGGGCGGCTTCCTCGTCGGGGCCCTGCTGACGGCCCTCGTTCTGGCCTCGGCGGCCTGCGCCCCCGCCGGCCCGCTGGCCGTGGCCCTGTCGGCCCGGGTGCTGACCTACCTGGGCACCATCTCCTACGGCATGTACCTGTGGTACTTCCCGATCTTCCAGTACGTGGACGCGGCTCGGACCGACCAGACCGGGCTCCGTCTGTTCGCCGTCCGCGTCGGTATCGACGTCGTCATCGCCACGCTGTCGTACTACCTGGTGGAGCTGCCGGTCCGCCGACGGGCCCTCTTCCGGTTCGCCAGCCCCCAGTGGGTGCCGCGGGCGCGTACCCTCGGACTGCTTGCCCTGTCCATCGTCGCCACCCTCGGCGTGGTGGTGGGTACCACGGCCGGATCGTCGGTCTCCTTCGGTGTCCCCGTGGCTGCGGCGTCGGTGTCACCGTCCCATGGAGGCCCCGGCGCCACCAGGCTGCTGATCACCGGTGATTCCACCGCCCTCACCCTCGGGACCGCGCTCCCCCAGCAGGGCGCCGGGTGGAACACCACGATCGATGAACAGGGAACCATCGGCTGTGGTGTGGCCATCGGGCCCCTCATCGTCGACCACGGCATCTTCGAACGCCCCGGCGCTCCGTGCGACAGTGCCACCCCGGTCGACCAGCAGTGGCCGGCCCGCTTGCGGAGACTGGTGGCCTCCGACCGGCCGAACATCGTGGCGCTGCTGGCCGGGCGCTGGGAGGTGATGGACCGTGCCTACGAGGGACGGTGGACGAACATCCTCGATCCGGCGTTCCAGCGCTATGTGCGGGCCCAGCTCCGACTGGCGGTGCAGATAGGAACGGCCGCGGGGGCCCACATGGTGCTGCTGACGGCGCCGTGCTACTCCAGTGGCGAACAGCCTGACGGGTCCCCGTGGCCCGAGGACTCCCCCGGTCGGATCAAGGCCTACAACGCGCAGGTCACCGCCGTCGCCGCCGAGTTTCCGCTTCAGGTCTCCGTGGTGAACCTCAACGCCATGATCTGTCCGGGCGGCACGTTCCAGTCGACCATCGACGGAGTGACCGTACGGGCTCCCGACGGGATCCACTTCCCCTACTTCCACTTCGGAGACCCCCAGGCTGCGGCACCGGACACGCTGGTCCAGGTCGACGCCTTCGCCAAGTGGATCGGGCCCCGGCTCATGCCGTCGCTGGTAGCGGGAGAGAAGACCTTCAGCGACTGATCGGGGGCCGGGGCCGCGGCCGGGGGCCGACGCGGCAGGCCCACGGATCACCGTTCATCGGCAGCCGCCGCGGAACTGACTGCAACCGTTTGCGGCCCCATCGCGTGTAACCAGTGGGAACACCGTACGCATCGGTGGCCAGGAGAGGACCCATGGGCGGGCACGGAGCCGAGGTGGAATTTGACTCCTTCTTCACTGACGTCTGGCCCCGCCTGCAGAGTCAGGCATACGTCCTCACAGGAAGTCATGAGCAGGCCCAGGACCTGACTCAGGAGGCGTTGCTCCGTGCCTGGAAGAACTGGGACACGGTGTCAGAACTCGACAACCCCGCGGCCTGGACCAGAAAGGTGCTCCACAACCTCTGCATCGCGTCGTGGCGCAAGTCCCGACGACAACGGACCAAGCACGAGATCGCCAGACACGAGGAGATCCCCGACGCCCATAGGGAGATCGCTCAAGCCATGCGATCGCTTCCCGGTGATCAGGCCCGGGCACTCCTCCTTCACGACGGCCTCGGTATGACGACCGGCGAGGTGGCGCTCGAGCTGGGCGTGCCCGAGGGCACGGTCAAGTCGTGGCTCAGCCGATCACGGAAGGTCGTGGCGGAACGATTGGGACGGCTCGACCAGGAGCACACGAGGAGATGACGAACGATGCCATGGGATGACGAACGGATCGGCTCTGTCCTCCAAGACATGCTGAGCGCCGGCATGCGGCCGGCGGCCCCCCTGAGCGCCTCCGAGCTGCGCATGAAGGCGCGACGCCGGTCGACCCCCCGGATCGACACGAAGGCCCTGGTGGCCGTGGCCGCGCTCGTCACCGTGTTCATCGTGGTGGTGGCGGCCGGGCCCCTGAGGGGCGACAGACAGCCCGCCACCGGCGTCCGGGGCTCCGCGGCCGGATGGTACGCCCATTCCGCCTACGGGCTCCAGATCTCCGCTCCGAAGACATGGGCGGTGGAGGTGTTCGGCCAATGCCCGGACGGGACGAAACCGGGGACCCTGTTCATCGGCACCTCCAGCTTCGTCGACTCCTGTCCGGGGTACGTGTCGACCACGACCCGGGTCGACATGTTCCAAGGCGCTGCACCGGGCAACCCGGCATCGCCCCGGGCCCAGGTCGTTCGTGTGCACGGCCTGGCCGTGCTGTCCAGCTCGTCGGGGCCCGAAGAACAGTGGTACGTCCCCTCCAGGCACGTGACGGTCACGGGATCCGGCCCCCAGGCGTCGGAGGTCATGCGAACGCTGGCCCCGGCCACCCGACGGGCCGTTCCGGCCGAGGGGCAGGTGGTCGGTACCGAGTACCTGGAAGCTCTCATGCAAGCCCCGGTCACAGGAGCGGCAACGGCGACGAGACAGGGATCCAAGGCCGTCTACCGACTCCACGTGGTCGACGGGATGTTCACGTTCGGAGGACCACCCGGGAACTATGTGGTGATCGGCAGTGATGGGAACACGCGGTGTTCCTCAGTGGCGGTGACCATACTGGCGGGACAGACCGTCGATGCGCCCGCCATCAGATGCCAGGGCGAGTAGACGAACACGGGCCCAGGTGCGCTCAGGGCCGGAAAGCAAAGGCGCTGACCTGGGCCATCTGCGGAGAGTGCCCAGGGAGGAAGGGCCTTCAGCCATGCCCGCATCGTGCCGATGTCCAACTGTGGGACGTCTGCGGCACATCGTCATGCGACGGGAGACGCCGAGCCGCCACGAGGTATGGATGGGTGCCGGGCTCGTCGCCGCGTTCGTACTGCTCGTCGCATCCACGGCGTGGGATCTCCACCTGTCCCATGATGCCCTGGTCACGACGTTCATCATCCTCTTGGGGGTGGTGGTGGTGGACGGAGCCCTCTGCGGGCTGCCCTGGACAGGGCTGCCGCAGCAGACCCTGCTCGTGTTCCCGCTGCTCGTGGTCGTCACCGAGGTCGTCCTGGCGGCGCGGACCGTCGGGGTGGCCCCCTACTACACGGGCTTCTTCACCCTGGGGTTCATCTACCTGGGCCTGACACAGCCGCGGGGTACCTCGTTCGGGTTCGTACTCGTTGTCGTCCCGGCCTGGATCTACAGCCAGCAGGGCCTGAGCGGCCACGTCTGGATCCGGGTCTCCGTGGCCACGGTCATATGGATTCTCGTAGGCGAAGTGGTGGCCGGATACGCCTCGGTGCACCGGGCTCGCAGCGACGTGCTCAGAAAAACCGCCCATACCGACATTCTCACGGGACTGGCCAGCCGGCTGGTCATGACGCAATGGATCGACGGCTTCATCGCCACCGCCCAGGCCAGGGATGCATCGCTTCTCGTACTCGACCTCGACGGGTTCAAGGCGGTGAACGATGCCTACGGTCACAGTGTCGGAGACGAGCTGCTGGTGGCCATCGGCGAGCGGATCAGGGCCAACGTCTCCGCCGACGACGTCATTGCCCGGCTGGGCGGAGACGAGTTCGCCGTCCTGTTGGAGCGTTGCACCCCGGGCGAGGCCATACTGGTGGCGAAACGCCTGATCGAGTCCGTAGCCCGTCCCCTCGACCTGACCCGGGGAAGCGTGGCCGTCACCACCAGCGTAGGGATCGTCGACCTCACGACATGTCCCAACGCCCAGGACGCACTGGGCGACGGCGACGTCGCCATGTACGAGGCCAAACTGGCCGGAAAGAACCGGTATTCGCTCTACAAGCCGGAGATGGCGGAGCGCATCGCAGCCCGACTGAAGCTGGGGGCGGAACTGCGCACCGCCCTCGAACGGGGCCAATTCGAAGCGCACTACCAGCCCGTCGTCCAGGTGGAGACCGGCGAGGTCGTCGGGTTCGAAGCGCTCCTGCGGTGGAATCACCCCGAGCGTGGTCAGTTGGCCGCCGGTGCGTTCATCGAGGTCTGTGAGGAGATCGGCCTGATCGTCCCGTTGGGGAAGTGGATACTCAGCGAAGCGTGCAAGCAAGCCGGACGCTGGCAGACGGAGGATCCCTCCCGCCATCTCTCGATGGCTGTGAACCTCTCCTCGCGTCAGCTGTTCGACACCGATCTGGTGGCCGAGGTCGAGACCTTTCTGGCCGCGTCCGACCTGCGGGGAGACGTGCTCGTGCTCGAGATAACCGAGCGCCTTCTCCTCGTCGACTCGCCGTTCGTGCTTCGGCAACTGGATGAGCTCAAGCGCCTCGGAGTCCGGATCGCCATCGATGATTTCGGCACGGGATACTCGTCCCTGGCCTATCTCCGTGACTTTCCGGTGGACATCTTGAAGATCGATCGTAGCTTCGTCGAGGCTCTGGACCGTGACGACCAGGCGGTGGCGCTGGCCAAATCGATCGTCGGGATCGCCGAGGCGCTCGAACTGGACGTGATCGCCGAGGGTATGGAGACCAAGGAGCAGGTGGACGTGCTCTACAACATCGGCTGCCATGTCATGCAGGGCTTCTACTTCAGCAAGCCCAAGCCGGCAGCTGACCTTCGATCGTGTCTCGCCAACCGGTACGTGGGGGCCGTCGGTCACCGTTCCGCTCGGAGGTGAGCGGCCGGCCTATACCAAACGGCGCATGGCCTCCCGCTCGGATTCGCTCATGTGCGGATCGCGGCACTTCCACTCGACCACCCCGGCAAGCTGAGCCCGGACGGCGGAACGATCGAACCGCTTCAGAACGGAATGGATCATGATCGATCTTCCCCACCCCTCTGCCGTGGCCTTGATCCGGTTCCCCGGGATGCCTCCGGCGGCAATGAGAACCCACGTCAGGGCCACGTCGGTGTTGCCGTCCCCACGGGCGGCGTTGGGCCAGTCGATGACCACGGGTCCGTCCTTGGTGACCAGGACGTTGAGCGGGTGAAGGTCCAGGTGGACCAGCCGGTCGCCCTTCCCGCACGGCGCGCCGCCGATCCAGTCGGGAGCGGGGATCTCGTGGAGCCGCTCGTGTAGTTCCGCCAGCACCGCTCCCTGCCCGGGAATCGTCCAGGGCTGTCTGCCCAAGACGGCCAACATGGTGGTCCCGTCGATGCGCTCCATCACCAACTCCGTGCCGTCTTCGCTCACTTCGTGTACGGCCGGAACCGGAAATCCGTGCCCACGGGCGTACTCCATGGTCCGGGCCTCGACAGCCATCGATGTTCCGGCGCGGGAGCGGCGGAGCACCAGCCCGTCCCCGCACTCGAAGATGTCGGAATCGCGTCCCGAGGCCAGCCGTTCACCCGCTTGTCTCACCGCCGGTCACCTGGCTCGGCGGCAGGCGGGTCGCCCACCTAGCGCTGGTTTCCGAGTGTGCCGCGCCGGGCGCCGCTCACGTGGCTGCCTCTGGGCCGGCACTCTTCTCTTGGACCATGAACTGTGCGTACCAGTCCGGCCAGTCCGGGTCAGGGTGTCCGATCTCCTTCTCATGGCGACCGTGGGCGTCTTCAGCCCGGCGCAAGGCGGCAGCCAGATCGGTGACGGACTCATAGGTGGTTGACATGGGCAAACGACCTCCTCGGGAGCACCGGACCTCGACTCCAAGCCAACTGTCGCGCCGATCGGCATCGAAGTCCACGGGCAGACCCGGTCGGACAACTGGCGTGCCCGATCCGGACAAGATCTCCACGGAGTCCTTGGCGTCACCGGGCTGGAGAGCCGGGCCGCACGCCACCTCAGCCTGTGGCCGTCAGCGCCTCGTCCGACCGGACGTCGGCTCCAGCCTCGGCCCGGTTCCGGCCAGGACGCCCAGGACCTCTCCGATGGCCTGATTCCTGTCCGTCGCCTCCGGCAGGGGAAGGTGATGTTCGATCTGGTACCGATTCCGACGACCGTCGCGCTCCTTCACGATGTAGCCGGCCTTGGTCAGATCGTTGACGATTCCGTAGGCGCTGCGTTCGGTGACACCGAGTTCAGCCGCGATGTCCCGCAGGCGCACCTCGGGGTCGCGGGCGATGCACAAGAGGACCCGGCCGTGGTTACTGAGGAAGGTCCAACCGCTCACGCAGAAACGTTACCAGAGATATTCCAGAAATATATTGCTAGTGACCAGCGGACAAGAGTAACGTTGGTTCCAGCACCTCGAACGTCCGTTGAACCTACGGTGATCTATTTCGGGCTGCACGAAGGGGCTCACCATGCATCTCTCCCCGTTCTCGTCGTTTCGTCGCGCCGACGTGCCGAGCACTGTCCGCCTCGGAGCGCACAGACGCCGATCGGCCTCGGTGGGTCTGATGATCGCCTCCGCCGTGGCACTGGTCGTGGCCGGCGCGGCGTTCGTTCCCTCGGCGTCGGCGGCCCAGGCCGTGCAACTCGGGACGGCCACCCCGTTCGCAGTCTTGGCCTATTCGGCGGTCACCGACGTCCCCACCTCTGCCATCACCGGTGATGTGGGCCTGAGTCCGGCCGCAGGGACCAACTACGCCGGACTGAGCCAGGCAGAGGTCACCGGCACCATCTACTCCACGGACGGCACCGGCCCGGCGGGCACAGTAGACGACCCTGCACTTCTCACGACAGCCAAGAACGATCTGTCCACGGCGTACACCACCGCGGCGGGACAGCCACCGACCACCACGTTCACGTCCGGTGACAATCAGCTCGGCGGCCAGACTCTGGTTCCGGGCGTCTATGCCTTCGGTGCTGCGTCCACCGCCAACCTGACCGGGGGCAGCCCCCTCGTTCTCAATGGCCAGGGCGATGCCAACGCCGTGTTCGTCTTTCAGGCCTCGAGCAGTCTGGTCACCGGGTCGAACAGCGTGGTGCAACTGGAAAACGGGGCGCAGGCCTGCAATGTGTTCTGGCAAGTCGGGAGTTCGGCGACGTTGAATTCCGCCAGCACCTTCGTGGGGACGATCATGGCCCTGACCTCGGCCACCCTCGACACGGGGGCGACCGTGCAGGGTCGGGTGCTGGCCGAAAACGGTGCCGTGACTCTGGATGCCAATACCATCACCACCCCGCCGACCTGTGCCCTGGCCTCCACCACGACGGGCACGACCACGGCCACCGGCACAGGCGGGACCGGTGGCAAGATCTCCACCACCAGTGGTACGACGTCGGGCGGTGAAGGAGCGAGCGGAACCGGGTCTGCTGCCGGTGCGGGCGGCGCGGTCGTCCCGGCCGGATTCCCCCACACCGGTTTCGGGGGTGCCGCCCACTCACGAGACGGCGTTCTGATCGCCCTGGGTGGGTTGGCCATGGCCGGGTCGATGGCCGCGGCCACCGTGGCCGGTAGGCGCCGCCGCTCGCGGCAGCGGACGGCCGCGACTTCCCCGTGAGCTGGACCAGACCATCCTGGCCGGCGCACCATTCGACCCGCTGGTGGCTGGCTGCGTTCACGCTCCTTTCGGTGGGAGCAGTCCTGCTCGGGTTGGGAGTGCGGGGCAACGACCATCCGCTTCCGGGCCCGGATCCGTCGCCGGCCGCCCTGAGGGCGGCGGTCCCGACGCCACGCGTGGTGGCGGCGTTGAGCACGGTCCGATCCGTCCCGCTGACGTTGAGGATTCCGGCCATCGATGTGAGGGTTCCGTTGGGCTCCCTCGGCCTCGATCTCGACGGCACGGTGCAGGTGCCCACCACCGCTCAGCAGGCTGGATGGTTCCGGTTGGGCCCGACACCCGGACAGATCGGCTCTGCCGTCGTCCTCGGCCACGTCGACAGCTACCTCGGGCCCGGAGTGTTCTTCGAGCTGCGCACACTGGCCGCTGGGGACCAGGTGATCGTCGATCTGAGTGACGGGGTCACGGCGACGTTCACGGTCAATGCGGTGTCGATCTATTCGAAAGGACAGTTTCCCGCCCAACGGGTCTACGGATCCCACGGCTCGAGCGCGCTCCAGCTCGTGACCTGCGGCGGCGTATTCGACCATCAGACCGGCAGCTACCTCTCCAATATCGTGGTGTACACGTCCCTGTCGTCGGTCACTCCCGCTGTCGCTCCCGCAGCGGTCCCGACTTCGCCGGGGGCGGTTCGGACGCCCGCCTAGCCCGAGTCGCCGGTGAGGCGAGGGCAACGAACACGGAGCTCAGGTGGAGCCGGGGGTGATGGAGGGCAACGCTGAAGCCTGATCGAAGTCAGGTTCGTTCTGCCTCATGGGAACGGTCCTCGGCCGGCCCCACCCGAGGGGTGCTCCGGCGCTCCTTCGACGCCCACTCCGCCTTGGACGCCTTCGAGCGGCGCTCCTTGGCGGCCGCGCTGAACCGGTGTTCAGCCCCTTGAGGTGTGATGCCTCCGACGGCCTCCCCGATCTCACGCCAACTCGCACCCTGCATCCGGGCGGCTTCGGCCGACCGCTGACTGAGTCGTTCGGCGGAGCGCCGCAAGGAGTCGGCGAATCGGAGTTCGGCCAGCGTCGCATCCCGTCCCGCGGGCATACCCGTCATGGCCTCGCTGCAGCCCGTCCGAATGACGTGGTCGGCCTGGGTCTCGATATCGGCTGGTGGCATAGGTGCAGCGTAACCCCATCCCGCTCCGGTATCAACCATGTGTTGACAACCATGTGTTGAGACCTCTAGACTTCAACACATGGTTGACACCGGCTGCCCTGTGCGAACGGGCCGGGGCGCCGGACGCCAGCTCCACGTGCGGAGTCGGCTCGTGGCCTCGCTCCTCGGTGCCGTCCTGGTCATGGTCGTCCTGGTCGTGGTGGCCGTCGGCGGAGGGTGGGCAGCGATCCGCGGCCACACGACCGAGACCGCCGCCGCCACCGCCACCGCCACGCCGGAGCCGGTCGTCTCCCCCACTCCCACCTCTCTTCCGACAGGTCCGAAGAGTGCGGGCACGGCGGCACCATCCACCACGACGACCACCGGCATCGCAGTCGCCGCCGGTCAGCCGGCGGTGCCGGCAGCCCCGGTCGAGGCGTCGCCAACGGCCTCCATCGCCTCGATGGTCGACGAGGTCGAGCGGGCCGGCGTGGAGCCGGGTCCCGACTGGAGTTGGAGTACGGGTGACACGGCAACGAAGTGCGGTGCGATCTCGTCCGGTGGGGCCGCGACCGGCTGCACCTACTGGGCGTCAGGAGTGGAACGAACCATATTCGAGGGTTCGCCGTCGCTGGCCCTGGTGGCCCACGAGGTCGCCAACGCCGAGGCGGAACGTGATGCGGTGGCAAGTTTGGTCAGTTCTGTCGCCAGTGCCGAAGCCGGCACGTCGTGGTCCCCGACGGACGCGGTGGCATCGTGCCTGGTCGAGCACTTCATGGGGTTCCAAGACAACTCGGCCGGCACCTGGCAGTGCCCGCCGGCCTTGGCGACATCGGTCGCGGCACAGATCCACCAGACGGTGCCGGTGACCCAGATGACAGCCACCTGCGGAATGGCGACCGGCACGAGCTCCACCCTTTCATTCACAGGAAGCGGGGGGACCCTCGAGGTCACCGAACCCTCCGTCGGCTCGACACCCCGGACTGCGACGGCCGGAATTCCTATCACCGTCTCGGGAGTCGGCGAATTCACCGCGGTCGACCAAGGCGGGACCATCAGCCAGAGCGGCGTCTGCGCGGCGTAGGCGTCCGGCCGCGTGGCAGGGACTCATCCTGCTCACGGATGAACCACCAGCGCTCCTCGATTGACGAGCCGGGTGCGCCCCAAGGGCGACGGAAAGACCGAGACGAAACGTGAGGAGGAGCCGGAAAGCGGTACGGAGACCGGATAGAGACGCCGCAGGCCGGCAGCGGTGTCAAGGTCGGATGGTACGGCATCACCCATCGAGCAGATCGTTGAACCATCCGGGGCCGGCCACCTTGGCTCCCACGGCCTCCGCCCGCCGTCGCAGAGCACGATCTGCTGACACCAGTGTCACCTGGCCGGTTGCGTCGGCAGCCACAGCGACGAGCATGTCATCACCGCTGCCCGGTGCATGGAGAACCCTGACGTCGTCAGCGATACCCTCCTCTACGCCGCGGCGAGCAGCACCTTCGACGACCACGACGACGGGTTCGGCGAACCGTTCTGCTGCCGCCGCGGCACGCACCCGGGCCACGAATGCTCGGGCTGCCCCCGGTCGATCGCGCCACCAGCCCGTCGGCCGAGAACCGATCACATTGGCGGCATCGATGAGAAGCACCATTCCCCTCTCACGTGTTCGTGGAACACCACGGTGGTGCTCAGGGGGACGATGCGCGGGGACCGACACGGGCGGACATCTGGGTCGGGCCTCCGGCCGGGTTGGCAGTAGAGAACTGGGTTGTCGACATCATGCGCTTCGAGGACGACAGGGCCGTCGTGAGTGAATCGGTGCCGACAACCTCGGCCTGTTCGTCAAACTCGGAGTTCTCGACGACCCGCGGCCGACCCAGGCGGGGCATAACGACAACGCTGGTACGGGCCACACCGGGTCGTCTATTCCGACAGAAGGTTGGTGAAGAACGCGTCGGCCTCTTTCTGGTCTTCGAAGTACATCTGAATTTTGGATAGCAGATCGTTTTCACCGGCCTCGATGACGTAGATGTGGTGATTCCGGTAGATCACGCCCCCTCCCTGTGCATGTGCAAATTGCAGCGCAGCGACGTGGCTCAAGCCGACCAACCAATCGACCCACTTCAGGGTCTCGAGCGTGTCTAAGGTAGCCGTGAACAGTTTGGCAACGTGCTCATACACTTCGACGGGTCCGCGAAAGATGCCGGCCATCGGACTTTGACCCGGCACGGTGTAGACCACATCCGGAGAAAGCAGCGACATCACATCGCCGCGGGAGTTGTCGGTCATGATCCCCATCAGGAACCGCCGCGCATTGATGAGGCGAGCAGGTTCGGCTGACTCGGGCACGCGACGTATCCTAGAAGAAAGACCGCCCATCCGGGTTCGCGAGGTGCCAGACTTTTCCGTGGCCTCCTACAGCCCCTTGGCTTGGCATGACTTCTTCATCGGCACGATCGGGGCGGCAGCGGCTCTTACCGGACTGCTGTTCGTCGCCATCTCCATAAACCTCGAACAGATTCTCAAATACCCCCAGCTACCAGGGAGAGCAGCTGGAACCCTGGGGATCCTGGTGAGTGCTCTCATCGTTTCGGGGTTCGCACTGGCACCGGGGCAAAGTGACCGCGTCCTTGGTATCGAGATCGCTGCCGCTGGCGCCGTCGTGGCTGTGCAGGCCGTTTGGGTGGCCCACGGAAAGGGGACGCCCGGTGAACCGATGGCCTGGCAGATCGAACACCTGGCCACGTTGTTGCTCCCGAGCATCGTCTTGATCGTCGGAGGTGTCAGCCTGGCGACGGGCTCGGGAGGAGGCTTCTTCTGGGTGCTTGCTGCCGTCCTCCTTGCGTTCGTATCGGCGTCGATCAACGTGTGGGTACTGCTCGTCGAGATCAAGCGGTAGGGACGGAGTTGTCCCCGACGGAGTGGAATGGCAGACACGAACGGCACGTTGCCAGCACCCCCGGCACTGGCCCGACTATCCACGATCTACAGGCCGAAGGCCCTGAAGCTCCCGTCCTCGTTGCCGATAAAGAGGTAGTTGGCCGAGATCGTAGGCGGAGCCCAGTAGTAGAAGTTCTGGTCGAATCCGTTGTCGGCGTACGACCCCGTTTGAGGCTCGGCGAACGAGAAGAGGGTGGCCCCCGTGGTCGTGGACAGCACGACCAGTGAGGTGCCAGCACCAACGGCCACGAGCCCCGGGACCTCGGTCACGGCACCCTGCACCACCCCAGGTAGGGGAACCTGCCAGAGCGGCGTTCCGGTCGCCGGGTTCAAGGCGGCCAGCGTGCCGATGCAGTGTGATCCGCTCTGGCCCATGCCCGCCACCAACACGGGAGTTCCCGGCCCGGCCGAGGCCGACGAAGAGATCGTGTTGAGGTCCTCACAGGGTGTGCCGTTCAGCACTGCGGTCGTCTCCGCCTGGTACACCCACACGGGACCGGCGGACAGGTCCTGTCGATCGAACGCGTAGTAGACACCGTTCTTGTTCTCAGCCCCCACAAGGGGCTCGCTCACTCCATTCGCGGTGGTGGCACTGAACAACGTCGGAGTGGCGCCGAAATCGAGGTCGAATCCGGCTTGGGTCTTGGGCAATGCCCAGCGTGACTTCAGCGAGAGTGTCGAGGGGTTGAGCTGGATGATGGCTTGTTCGTCCGGCGTGAAACAGGGCTTCGAGAGGTTGGACTTCTGGTAGGTAGGTCCGGTGCCCACGAAGATGGAGTTCGTCGTGGGATCAGCGGACGCAGAGGACCAGATACCGACACCGACGCACGTGGACGGGACCGATGGGTAGAACGTCGCCTGAACCGCCCCGGTGGCCGCGTTCACACGGTAGAAGCGACCGTCGATGTCCGGACAGTCGTTCCACGAAGCCACCCCCTCGTAGATGCTGCCGTCGTAGAGCAGGGGCGAGCCCCACAAGACGTACTCGGGCGGCGGACCGAGCGAGGTCGCCCACAGCACGGCTCCCGTCGACGCGTTGAGGGCATACAACTGACCGCCGCCGCCGCCGACCCAAAGAACCTTCTGTCCATTGGCGTACCCGATGGTTGCGGTGCTGGTCACCCCCATGCCGCCGAGCTTGAACGGGCATGCCTTGGGTTTCGGTGCCTGACCGACGGAGGTCGACCAGAGCGACTTACCGTTCAGCGTCGTGGCGTGTTCGATGCCGTTCCAATCCCCCCAGTACACGACTCCGTCATTGACCGTCGCCTGCGCCGAGATGGCACGGGTCTCCTGCTTCACCCACTTTTGGGTCAATTGCGACACGTTGGTCGGGGTGATCGTCGTATCGGTGGAGTAACCGGTCCGACTGTTGTCCGCGTGGTACGTGGCGAGCGGAGCGTTCGCTGCTGAGCCCGACGAGCCCGACGAGCCCGACGAGCCCGACGAGCTGCAGGCGGCCAGGATGACCGATGACGCCACCAGAAGAGCGACGACGTACGCCGGGCAACGTGCCGCAGCGCCCTCACCGCGGCATTCCTGGTCGACCCGTGAACCGGCACTAGTCCTCCCCATGAAATGTGCAGCTTAGATCAAACAAGAGCCACGCCTAAGCCGAACGTCCGATAGGTAGGCGGCGTCTGTCCGTACCAACCTCACCGGGCCGATACATCCCGACCGGGATGTGCGGGCGCGTGGACAAGTCAGAGGGCGGCTCCGTTGGCGGCGCGGTTCGGGCCAGCTTCGCCTTGGATTCGGCGCTCATCGGTATCCGACCGCCGGATATGACAACGATCTAGCCTCGTCAGCCAACCCGCACAGCACCGGGAAACGAGGGTCCGGATGGATGAAAGTCAATGGATCGGTGTGAGATCGCCGGAGTTCCGCGCCATCTCCGAGCGGATCAAGGTGGCGACGAGACTCTCCTCCACGTTGAGTGGATACTGCTGGGACGAGCCGGAGCCGATCCGGGAAGTCTTCGAAGAGCTGATCGGCAAGCCCGTGGGAGACTCGTTCCACCTCATCCCTCCCTTCTATGCGGACTACGGGCTGAACATCACCATCGGTCGGGCCGTCTTTATCGGCCACGAGTGCATGTTCACCGGACACGGAGCCATCGACATCGCGGACGAGGTCATGATCGCGAACAAGGTCAACCTGGTCACGGCCGGTCACCCCGTCGAGCCGGACAAGCGACGGGCCTACATCACCGTGGAGCCGATCACGATTGAGAGGAACGTGTGGATCGGGACCGCGGCCACGGTGTTGCCCGGAGTGACCATCGGCGCTGATTCCGTCGTCGCCGCCGGGTCAGTGGTGACTCACGACGTCCCTCCGGCGACCCTCGTGGCCGGTCTGCCGGCGTCGGTCGTCAGGCATCTGTAGCAGAGCAAGGCCGCTGCCCCAGATCACCGGCTCCGGGTGGCCAGACACCGAGGCGGTCTGCTGCTCTACGGTTTGGCATGGACACCGCGAATGATGACGTACGGGGGGAAAAGCGCTGGCCGATGGCCGTCACGCTGATTGTTGCCATGGCACTGCCATTCCTGCTCCCTTCGAACTACAGCTCAGGTCCGAAGTGGATCATCCCCGCCATCGAAGCAGTGTTTCTGGTGGCGCTCATCCTGGCCGATCCAGGTCGGATCGACCGTCGGTCGACATTCGTTCGAACCCTCTCCATCGGGCTCGTCATCATCTTGGTCGCTGGGGCGGCCGGAGTCACCGTCCGCCTGGTGATCGATCTCGTCAGGGGCGGACCGGAGACGAACTCGCCGGGTGGACTGCTCCGGATCGGAGCGGTCGTGTGGGTATACGTGGTCATCACCTTTTCCTTCCTCTACTGGGAGCTCGACGGAGGCGGTCCGGAGGAACGCGGCACGGTCGACGCCCGAATACCCGGACCTGGCGTTTCCCGAACATCTCAACCCCCAGGTAACTCGTCCGGGATGGCGCCCCGAGTTCTTCGACTACCTGTACCTCGGTTTCACCGATTCGACCGCGTTCAGCCCCACCGATGTGATGCCGCTCGCCCGTTGGGCCAAACTCGCCATGGCGATCCAGGCCGCCTCCTCACTGGTCATTTTGGGACTGGTGATTGCGCGAGCGGTGAACATCTTCAAGTAGTGGAGTGTTGGCGATTCCTGAGACACCCTTCCTGTGTGCCGGCCATCGGGCCGGCGGGATGGCCACCTCAGTGATCGAGGAGCCGAGCTAGCCACGGCACGGCGCGTGCAGCGGCAGCCCTGGCGCCATCCTCTGTCGTGAACCTGCCAGCGGAAAAATAGGCGACCGGTGTCCAGGTCCCCATGTCCTCCGGGTCCCTACGGAACTCCTCGAAACCAAAGGTGTCGTCAGGCCGCCAGAAGATATCAACGCACCTGTCCCCTTCATACGTCTGATGGCTGGCCAGCACCCTCCATGACTTGTCGAGTCGTTGGGACACGCGTCCAACAATACCGAGTCGGGTTGCGTCATCAGCGACCCCGACGAGCGCCACCGGTGCCGCGTCCATCGTCGTGGTCACGGTGGCGGTGAAGGTGGTCGGGTGGTCGGCGCCGCTCCACACGCCGCCGCTCGGCGTTCCTACTCCATGGGGCGGGTGGAGAGGTCCGTCGGAGCGCGTCCCGCCAACACGAAGCCGACGATGCCCGCCACCACCGGCATGGCGATCACGATGAGGAACAAGTTGCTCCAGGGGACGTGGTCGATGATGTCCGACAGGCCACCCTCCAGTGCGTTCGAGTGGAACCATCCGGCCAGCCCGACATAGGCGGCCACCGTCCCGAGCAGCGCGCCGAGCAGGGCGAGGCCGCCGGCGGTGACCGCGGTCAGGGTGCGGCGTGTGCGGGAACTGGCACCGGTGGCCGTCAGCGTCCGCAACTCGCTCGCCGTCTCGCTCCGGATGAGGCCGATGCTCATGGCCAGGATGCCGAGGGCGAGCACGATGGCGAACACGGTGGCCCAGTTCACGATCTCGTGCGAGGTCGGGGCGTCGTTCCTCGACTCGACGCTCAGGTTGTTGGTGACTGCCAGCGCCTGGGCATTGGCTACCTGGGTGGAGGTGACCGGGCTGTTCGCTTGGATCATCCAGCCGTCGAGACTGCTCTGGCCGGCGAGGTGCAGTCTGCGCAACGCACTCTCAGTGATCACGGTGTTCGGCGCGTCCGTGCCTGTGGGTAGCTGACTCTCTTCCAAGACCACCGGGTGGGCGATGCACCCGCCGGGTGAGCAGGTGTTCGTGTCTCCCGGTCCGGGACCCCCGCCTCCGTTTGGGCCGCCCGAACCAGGGCCGATCAGTTGACCGCCGCCCTTTCCACTTTCTCCACCGTAGGTCAGCTGCACCCCTGAGCCCGAGAGGCCGGGGCGCGAGCTGAGGACGTCCACGTCGGACGGAATGGATTGCGGATCGATGCCGTAGGCGCGAAGCAGTGCCGGCGTGGCCACGTAGATCTGTCCGTCCCACTGCCGCCCCGAGGCGCTGGGGTTTTGCAGGCCGATCGAGGGTGCGGGGTTGTCGAGCTCTACGACGTCGGTGGCGCCGACAGCAGACGCCATGGAGTGCACACTTTCCTGCTGCGACGCGAAGTCCTGCAGCGTCGGCACGCTGGGATCGGGGTTGTTGGCGTTCTGGCCGTTGGGGCTCCAGACGGCGAGCTCGTTCGACGCCAAGTTGGGCCCGACGTAGTCGTAGACGTTGCTATAGCGGGCGATGGCAACGGCGCAGATGACCACGGCGATGAGGACCCCGACGCTGATGGCCGAGAGGGCCGAGCCGGACCGGGCCCGATACCGCGACAGGTCACGCAGTGCCAGACGGACGGCGATGGGTGCCTTCTGTCCAACTCGTGCCAGCAAAGCCAAGAAGAAGGGCGAGATGAGGATGATCCCGGCGACGAGCGCCACGAACCCCGGTATCAGCCAGATCACGCCATCGCTTCCGGCCGCGCCCGAAGCAGAGAACATGAAGAACCCGATGACGAGGGCGACCACGCCGGGGATGAATGAACGGTGGATCTGTCGCGGTGGCGCGGGCCGCCCAGCCAAGGCTCTGACTACCGGCACGCGTGTCATGGCGCGGGCGGGATGGCCGGCGGCGAAGAAGGTGGCGACGACAGCGAGCGCCATCGCCACCACGATCACCGTCCACGGCAGGGCGAACATGGGGATGAGATGATGCGCGCTCTGCTCGTTGTGCGGGCGGTAGGCGAGCCAGGCCACCAGACCCAGTCCGAAACCCACCAACGCGCCCACAGCGCCGACGATGACGCCGTTGGCCTCCAGTACGAGCCGGACGTTACGGTCCGTTGCCCCCATGGATTCCAGCATCCCGATGGCGCGCAGTCGGCGCTGCGCCAGCACCGTGAAGCCGCCGATGGACACCAGTGCGATCAACAGCATCCCGACAGTCGCCAACGCCAGCACGATGGTATCGGGATTGATCGGGTTGTTGTTGAGTGAGCCCGGCGTGGAGACGTTGGATCCGATCTGGCCCGGTTGTACTCCCGGTGCGTCGAAGAGGACGTCGACCGTCGTCGGGTGTGTCACCTGCCCCGGCGGAACCAGGGCGAACTCGTCGAGCAGGCTCTGCGGGTTCTGCACCATGCCGACCACCGTTTTGTCGCCTTGGGAAGACCAGTGATCGCCCACCCCGAGGTTGAGCTCAGAGGCCAGCCCGGGAGTGAGGGCGATCTCGTTCGGCCCGGTCGGGTAGTGCCCGGAGAGCAGCTGCAGCATCGGCCCTCCGTAGGGGCCGTGTGGGTCCTGTGACCGAAGTTCGAAGGTCTGGGTGCTGCCGGGGACGTGGAACGTCTCGTTGTCGATGGTCTGGACCGTGCCGAAGCGGTGCTCCAGCGAGGCGATCTGGGCGACCGCCGAATGCAGATCGGACTGCTTCCCCGAGATCGTGAAGGTGGCCAGGTCGTCGGCCGTGCCGTATCCGGACCTGGCCGGTGGCGGGGTGTTGACAGCGACCGCCGCGCCCACCACGACGGCGGCAATGGCCACCACGACGAGGAGCAGGATCAGCAGCTGTCGGCGCCACTCGCGCTTGAAGAGGCGCCAGGCCCATCGGACCATGGCCTGGCGAGCCGGGACGCCGCCGGAGGTGGGTTCGGGGGCCGACCCGGTAACGGGCCGTTCGAGGACGCCGACGCTCATTGGTTCGGGAGGTCGGCGAGGATCGAATCCGGACCTTCGACCGGGAGCGTCTGGTCGACCACCCTGCCGTCACGCAGAAAGACCACGCGGTCGGCCCAAGAGGCCAGCTGGGCGTCATGGGTCACCACGACGGCGGCCATGCCGCGGCGGCAGGCGGCCAGGATCAGGCGCATGACAGCCTCGGCGTTGGTGGAGTCGAGTGCGCCGGAGGGCTCGTCGGCCAGGAGCAGCCGGCGGTCACCCACCACGGCGCGGGCGATGGCAACGCGCTGGCGCTCGCCGCCCGACAGCTGGTCAGGATAGTGCGAGGCCCGGTCGCTCAGACCAAACTTCTCGAGCGACTCCATCGCCGCCGCCTGGGCATTGCGAGTGGCAACGCCGTCGAGCTCTAGGGGAAGGGACACATTCTCCACCGCGCTCAGCCCGGCGAGCAGGTTGTAGTCCTGGAAGACGTAGCCGATGGACTGTCGGCGTAGCTGAGCCTTCCCGTTACGTGAGAGTGACGACACGGACCGACCGTCGACATAGACCCCGCCGCTGCTGGGATCCTCGAGGCTGCCGGCGATGGTCAACAGCGTGCTCTTGCCCGAGCCGCTGGCGCCCATGACGGCCACCAGGGACCCGGCGTCGACCGAGAGATCGACGCGCCGAAGGGCATGCACCTCCGCGGCCCCTTCTCCGTAGACCTTGGACACGTCGCGTAGTTCGAGATAGCTCATTGCTTCACTCCCGCCTTGCGCCGGGCTTTGGGGAGGGGGAACGGCTGCGGGGCCGGCACCTCGACTTCCATCGCCGCCCTCTTCAGACGTCCGTCGGCCGTGTCCAACCACCGGATCAGGGAGTCCAGCCGGAACAGTTCTGCATCGACGACCAAGGCGAAATTGAGGTCGAAGCGGGTCTCGTCCTCTTTGAGGCGGGTCCACTGCTGCATGACCTCGACGAGATAGCGCCGATGAACCTGAATCACCTCGTGCACGTCCAAACCCGGCAACCCCAAGGCGACCAGGACTTTGATCACGAGCTCGTCCCGGGGGGGCGATGACAGGTCGGGCGGGGTGTGCAGCCAGAAGTCCAGCTCGATCTGGCCTTCGGTCGTGATGTGGAACCCCTTCTGGGGGCCCTCCTCCGCGGTGTCCTCGGACTCGACGAGGCCGTCGCGCTCGAGGCGCTGCAGGGTCGTGTACACCTGGCCCACGTTGAGCGGCCAGACATCCCCCGTCCTGGACTCGAACTCCTCGCGCAGCTGGAGGCCGTACTTGGGTCTTTCGCTGAGCAGGGCCAACAGGGCGTGGCGGACGCTCACAACTTCACCGGACCGGAGATTTTGTTCAGTAACATACTCAGTATTCTACCCAATCGCCGGGGTTTGGCAAGGGGGTCGACCCGATTGCTGGTTCCGTGAACGCCGGGGCGTGCCGGATCGGACCCGGATCGCCGTTAGGGACCACCTCAGCGAACGGTCGGGCGCCTACGCCATGTGCAGCGTGTGAAGCACTCGGCCGACGACGGTGGACGATTGCGTTCCGACGATGGCTCCCCCGGCTTGGGTGGCAGTCACTTGGACTCCGAGAGAATCGACCGTCCAGAACGTGATGCCAACGGCAGTGACGGCACAGGGGATGACATATACCACCAGCCCATTGGCCTTGCCGAGGCGTGTACAGGCATCGCCTGGGCGGGACCGGGCGGGAGTGATGGTGACCGAATCCACGGAGAGCGAACGGGCGGGACATGATTCACCAGGGTTCTTCGACGGCCCCACGAAGAGGGTGCCCGGCCCCTTCGGAACGGGGCATACGTAGCTGGTCACGACAGTCCAGTCCTTCGGCACGGCGATTGCCGCCTTTCCGTAGACGTATGTCCTCCAACCGGAGGGAATCGAGACGGTCGTCGGCGAGGATGCGGCAGCCGAGCCGCTACAGGCGGTCACGAGCAACGGGAGTACGGCAGCCAGCAGCACCCGACCTGCAGGACCGAAGGGATGCCCGCCTCTGTTGGCAGTGCCCCCTGTTCTTGTTGTGGCCAGAACGGCCCGGGGTTGGCCAGACGTCATCTCTACCATGCCGATCAGACGTGCCAGGCGGCCCATAGGATGCACGAAGTCGGAAATCCAGCCAGCTCTCGGACCTGTCGGCCAGCAGCGTCCCGCCGACCGGGCAGATGCGATGTCCTGCCCGTACCATTGACAGATACGTCACGGGAGGTGCCACCATGCCGAACCCCATCGATCCAGAGGTGCCGCCAAGCGGGACCGGCTGCGTGGAATGTCTGGCGGACGGGGGTTGGTGGCTGCACCTGCGACGGTGTGCGGAGTGCGGCCACATCGGCTGTTGCGACAACTCGCTCGGCAAGCACGCGACCGCGCACGCTAACTCCTCGGGCCATCCTGTCATCCGCAGCTTCGAGCCAGGCGAGGACTGGTTCTGGAACTACCGGACCAACGGGTATATGGAAGGGCCTCCCCTCGAAGCCCCGCAGCATCATCCCCTGGACCAACCGGTGCCCGGACCATCCGGAAGGGTCCCTGCCGACTGGCAAGACCTTCTGGCGGAATCGTGATGCCGGAGATCCCCGGGGCCGCCAGTCGACTATCGGGTCGATGACGGTTGGACGGTGGGCTCTCGCTCGACCTGCCTGCTGAGAGCCCCTCGAAGGCGCGCCGGCCCCACCTGCAGGGACTGGCGGCCGTCGGGGAGGGGTTGTAGCGGAGGATTCCGCTCGTCCCCGATGCCGTAGGGTCGTTCCCCCCGGGTGCAGAAACCAATCGAGGAAACCGAACCCGTCACCAAACGTTCACCTGGCCCTGCCCCGCGTCTGCCATGGCTTCCGTGCGTGTCCGCACCGGTTCGATCGCAGGAAAGGGGGGTACGGTCAGTTTGCCCCCATCACACCTGCCTCCCTGCCCCTCGGCGGGGTGGTGGGGGCCTCTGGCTCTTCAGGTCGACTGGAACCGCCACTGAGTTGCTCCCCCGGGCTCGACGGTCTCGAGGGCCGTTGTCCGATCAGGGACCAATCGGTAGATCACCCATGGCGGAGGACCAGCCGAAGGGGCGCTGAAGTCGGCGGTCAGAGCGACACCAGTGTCATCTACTCGTGCCGGCCAGCCTGCGTCCCTCCACCTCTCTGCCATACGGGCGACCGTCACCGCGTCCTTGATCTGCTCAGCGATGCCCTCCACCACGAGATCGAACTCGTCGGTGGCAACGCTCAGAGTGCAGCGCGGATCACGAGCCAGATTCCTCCCCTTCCGAGTCTGCTGTCCGGTCTCGAACCAGAAGGCGTCATCGACCCAGAGCGCGCCGACGCCCGTCACGTGCGGACTGCCGTCTTGATCGATGGTCGCCAACCAGCACGTGTGCCGATCGGGTCCCCCGGTACCGGGGGCCTGGGTCACCCCCAGTGCGAGACGGTCGGCGATGGTGTTCCAATCGAGGAGCGGGAGGGCGTAGAGATCCGCGAGGTTCCTGGCTTCTGCCGGCTGTCTACGAGGTGAAGGGCGGGAGCTCATCGGTATCTCCATTGTTGCCCACGCGGGAGCCGCCTGAGTCCAGATCACCGGGTCGGGAGCTGTCCCACAGACCGGGCGTAGGAGACACTGTTGACCATGACTAGCCGATTGGCTACTTTGACCACGGCAACCCGGCCGAGGTGCTTTATCAAGGGGGTCCCGTCATGGCAGAGATCGACGACCAGGCAAAAGAGGCGCTGTCCGACGTTCGGAAGGTCGGCGCAAATTACGAGGAGCACCAACAACCGACCGGGCTCGACATACCGGTCGATCTGGTGCACTTCAAGAAGTTCCCCGTCGTCGACCCGCCAGGCAAGTACCAGAAGGTGGGCCACGACACGAGGTCCGACATCAGTCCCGACGACAGTCTCGAACTGCCGGACTACAGCGGACCATTCAACCAGAATCTCAGGTTCTCGGACTTCTCCAACGATGCCCTCATCAAGATGCTGGGTATGAGTGACGAGTACTACCGGGCGTGTATCGGGGGCTGGGCGGACGCGGTCGCACAGCGCTATGGGCGTGACGACATGCTCACCATCCAGTCTGATGCTTGGCGAGACATGATCCTCCCCCAACTGCCGGTGATGATCGGCAGCTGGATGGAACTCACAGACGACGAGGCCGAAGCTCTCATGACCGAGATGCAAGAGGAGGTGACGGCTCAGATGACAGCTGATCGAATCGTCCTCATCAACCCCTACAAGCCCGAACCGGAATGGGCGCAGTACTCCAAGGAACGCTTGGTGAAGCTGGTGCTCGGGAGCCACGAGTATCTGCTCGCGGCCATCGAGTCATGGGCCTTCGCCATCGTCATGAGGGACGGTCTCGACGAGATGTTCGCCTTCCAGTGGGCGCTGTGGAGCGACAAGCTGCTGCCTGCGGCCAAGGACATCAAGGCACGTTGGATGAATATCTCCGGTGACACCGTCGAGGCGTTCATGAAGGACATCCAGGTGGATGCCACCTCGTTCCCTGGCAAGGCCTTCGAGATGACGTTCGAGATGCCGGAGGAGGAAGTCGGCATCTTCACGTTCAACAAGTGCATTTCCGTCGACCAATGGGAGGCGATGGGTCGTCCGGACATCGCCGAAAAGGCATCTCACACTTCCTGCCCGGCCGCCATCATCCATACGGCGAAGATGTACAACCCGAATATGAAGGTCGAGATCCTGGCGATTCCGCCCCGCGTGAGCAAAGACGACGTGTGCTGCAAGTGGCGGCTCTCCATTCGGAACCAATCCGATCCCGAGTTCGTTCGCACCGACGAGGTCGACGGGGTCAGGACCTCGAAACCTCCGACGGAGCACCCGTTATAGGAAGAAGGCGTCGAGCCAGGCCTTCGAGCTGTGATCGAAGCGTCTCGTCGTCCAGTCCGGCCACGAGGGGATGCGTCACCGTCCCACTGATGGCGGCGGTGAGCATGGCCGTGGAAATCCGGGCTTCGTATCCGATGTCATCTCCGGCAAGGACGTGACTCATTCGGTCCATGACGTGACGGAACGAGTCGTGCTCGCTATAGAAGCGGACGATAACCGGGTCGTTCACGATCGAGCTCACGGTGCGCCGGTGAGCGACGGCAAGGTCAACCATCCCCGTCAGCAGCACGTCGATGGAGAGATTTCGCGACCGTTCTGCCTCGGCAGCGGCAACCACCGCCTCGAGCCGGGCAAGCTCGGCTTCGGCGGCAGCGATGACGATCTCGTCCTTGGTGTTGTACTGGTGGTAGACGGCGGCCTTTGTCACGCCGATGGCGTCAGCGATCATCTGCAGCGAGGTTCCTCCGACCCCGTGCCGAGCAAACAGCTCGAGAGCGGCGTTGATGATCCGGGCTTGCGCGGCGCTGGGCACGGGCTGCGACATCAACGTCCACTGGTCACCCATGAGGCCAGGGTAGTTGGTCAGTTGCTCCACGCGGTTGGCCCAGGGGCCCATCCCCAGGGTGCCGTTCGTCCACGGCCGATAACCGCCGCCGAGGCGGTGGTCGGGAGCACCCCGCACCTGGCATCATGTGGACGATGAACGCTTAGCTCTACGTCGAGCGAGCACGCTCGATTGCCCTTGGCTCTGGTTCGGCGGTGCTCTCGTGAGCGCTCCCGTAGAGGTTCCGGCAGCCGTCGTCGAGCGGGTCCGAACGCTATGCCTGGCGCTGCCCGAGGTGACCGTGCGCGTCGACTATTCGCTGACCACAACCAGGTCGACGGCGCAGTCGTTCGAGATCCGACGAAGGTCGTTCTGTTTGCTCGTAGCGGTGGAGGGCTCGACCGGCAAGTCGGTTCCGCTGCTCGTCTTGCGCGCCGACCCAGACGAACGCGAGGCGTTGCTGTCCAGTGGTCATCCCTTCTTCACCCCGCGGGCCGGTCGTGACCGCATCGGGGTGCTGCTCACTGATGACACGGACTGGGAGGAGATCCGTGAGCTCGTGACCGAGAGCTACCGGATCCTCGCGCCCAAGAAGCGCCGCCCTGCTCGACTGAACACGCGGCAGCCGTCGAGATACGGGGTAGGGCTAACGTCAACCTCGTCAGGAGGCTCTAGTCTCGACTCGTGCTCTCGCCTCAACCTGCCGTCACGTCGGCGCCGTTCGCCCCCGGCACGGTGTCGATGCGCCTCTATCCCCACCACGATCTGGCAGCCACCGAGCTGGTGGCCGAGCTCTGCGCCCAGGCCCACCTGGCTCTCGGCGGAGGCTTCGACGGGGTCATGACCAGCGAGCACCACGGCGGGTTCCCGGGGTACCTGCCCAATCCGCAGCAGATGACAGCGTTCATCCTGGCCGACGGGCCCGTGGGCTGGGCGGCGGCCTCACCGTTGCTCCTCCCGCTGCGACCGACCGCTCTCGTGGCCGAGGAGACGGCATGGCTGGCTGCCCGCCATCCCGGTCGGGTTGGCCTCGGGGTGGCCGCCGGCGCCCTTCCTCGGGACTTCGACGTCATGAGCGCCGACCTGGCCGGGGCGCCGACCCGCTTCGCCAGCGAGCTTCCCAGACTGGTGGCCATGTTGCGCGGCCGTGATCTCGGCCAGCTGGAGGGTGACCCCGCGCTGGTCCGGTGCGGCGACCATCCGGTCCCGGTGCTCAGCGCGGCGGTGTCGCTGACCGCGGCGCGGCGGGCCGCAGTCAGCGGAGCCGGCATCCTAATGGAGGGAATGTCCGATCCCGACCGACTGGGCCGGTTGACCTCGGCGTACGACGAGGCCGGTGGTCAGGGGCCCAAGGTGCTCATCCGCCGGGTGTGGCTCGGCGACGTGGCGCGGGACCTGGTCGACCGGCAGCGTCAGGTCTACGACTCGGTGACCGGGGACCCGACCGCTTTCGGCGCCGACCAGACGGTGGCTGCCGGAGCGCCCGACGAGCTCGCCGAGCGGCTGGTCGACGTGGTCCGACGGGTCGGCGCCACCTCGGTCGACCTGCGGGTCCACCTGCCGGGGATGGAACCCGCCACGGTGCGAAAGCAGATCTCACGGCTGGCCGCCGAGGCGGTGCCCCTCGTTCGAGCCGCGCTCGGAACGGTCTAGTCATTCCTGCCCTCGCAAGAACTCCGGCGGGGTGGTACTAGCACGAGGTCAATTCCACAGTCTGACCACCTCCAATTTCGGGGCCCGCCGGGTCAATACTGCATGCAGGAGGGCGTGATGGCACCGGTGGAGACCGAACAGGCGGGCAGGCGGCAACGAACGGGCGCGTCGCCGTGAGCGCTCAGGCAATCCGAGTCTCGTGGTACCGCTTTCGGGCCACCTTTCACCAGCGGTGGCCCGGCTACCTCTCCATTGTCCTCCTGATCGGACTGGTGGGCGGCGTAGCCATGGTCTCGATCGCCGGAGCGCGGCGCTCCCAGTCCGCCTTCGGCGCCTACCTTGCCGCCACGAAGGCATCCGACCTCCAATTCCAGACTTCGGGTGTCTCAGATCAGTTCGGCATCACCACGCTGAGCGGAAAGCTGGCCCGTCTCCCCCATGTGGAGCACGTCGCCGATGCACCGAATCTCCTTGTCATCCCGTCCGGAGCGAACGGGAGGGCCCTCCCGTCGGCCTTCAACGACAACGACGTGACGGAAGTCGGCAGCGATGGCGGCATGTACTACACCCAGGATCGGGTGATCGTCACTCGAGGCCACATGGCGGATCCGGCCAGCACCGACCAAATGGTGGCGACGGCCGAAGCCGCGCGTCTGTCAGGCTGGCACCTCGGCCAGACGGTCCCGTTTGGCGCCTACTCGATTCAGCAGGCGGAGACGCCGTCATTCAATCCCCTGACGGGGAGGCCCTGGAAGCGCTTCTCAGTAACGCTTGTCGGCCTCGTCGAGTTCTCGAGCCAGGTCGTCGACGACGACGTCGATCGGTACCCCACCGACGTACTGATGAGTCCGGCGCTCACAAGGAAGCTGAGCTCGGCTGCGAGTTACCCGACCTACGGGTTGCGCCTCGACAGCGAGCGCTCCGTGCCCACCGTAGAACGGGAAATCGTTGATGCCCTTCCGCCCGGATCCACCTACAGCTTCCATCTCACATCGGTGGTCGAGGGTCAGGTTGCGCGTGCGACCCGGCCAGAGGTGATCGCCCTCGGAGTCTTCGGGATCATCGCCGCTCTTGCTGCGTTGCTGATCGGCGCCCAGGCCATAAGCCGACAGTTGTGGATGAGCCGGGGAGATCTCGGTGTGCTGCGATCGCTCGGAGCGGACAGGCCGATGATGACAGCCGACGAAATGCTCGGACCGATCGGCGCGGTGTTCCTTGGTGCTCTTGTGGCCCTGGGCATGGCCGTGGCCCTTTCGCCATTGACACCGATCGGCCCGTCCAGCTCGGTCGACCCGACCCCGGGTGTCGCCTTCGACTGGACCGTACTCTTGTCGGGGTTGGCGGTACTGGTCCTCGGTCTGGGTGGTCTCACGGTCGCTCTCGCCTACCGCGGGGCCACTCGACGCCACGGCGAAACATCGGAGTCACGACGGAGATCTGCCCTGGTTGAGATGGCCACGAGGTCCGCGCTCCCCGAGCCGGCCATCGCCGGACTGCGCTTCTCCTTCGAGCGTGGCCGCGGCCGTACCGCGGTCCCCGTTCGCTCGGCACTGTTGGGCGCCGTGTCGGCGGTGACGGTCGTGGTAGCGACGCTGACCTTCGGGAGCAGCCTCGCTACCCTCAACTCGCATCCCGCTCTCTATGGGTGGAACTGGAGCTACGCCATCAACTCCGCCGCGACCGACAACGTTCCCCCCGTGGTCGGCAAGCTCCTGAGCCGCGATCCCGACGTGGACGCTTGGACCGGGTACACGTTCGCCGACGTGCAGATCGATGGTCTGACCATTCCCGTGCTGTTGACTCAGGCGCACGCCGCCCTCGGCCCACCCATCCTCTCTGGTCACCCACTTGACGGGAACAATCAGGTGGTCCTCGGTTCGGCAACCCTCGCCGCACTTCACAAGAAGGTCGGCGACACCGTCTTGCTCAGCTATGGCGCCCCGAAGGATGCGCCGGTCTACATCGCCCCGAGCCCGCTCGTGATCGTCGGTACGGCCACCATGCCCGCCATCGGCACGAGCGGCCATCTTCATCCTTCAATGGGCACCGGGGCCGTTCTCCCGACCGGTCTCGAGCCGGCGCAGTTCAAGCAGGCCATCACCCAGCCCGATCCCAATCTGGACGGTCCGGCCATGGATGTCGTGCGGCTCAAGAACGGCGTGTCGCCCACCGCCGGCCTGAACTCACTTCGGCGCATCGTCGAGGGGGCGGACCAGACGATGGCGGCGGATCCCAACGCTGCGGGCGACACGTATGAGGTGCTGTCGGTGCAACGGCCGGCCGAGATCGTGAACTATCAGACGACCGGTTCCACCCCCGGCATTCTGGCCGCGGGTCTCGCCGCCGGCGCAAGCGCGGCGCTCGGCCTCACCCTGGCCGCCTCGGTCCGACGCAGACGGCGGGACCTCGCGCTCTTGAAGACATTCGGCTTTACACGGCGCCAGCTCGCCGCCGCTGTCGCTTGGCAGGCGTCGGCGGCAGCGGTCGTCGGAATCTTCGTGGGGGTGCCCGTCGGGATCGCCCTTGGGCGATGGCTCTGGGATTTGTTCGCCCGGGACATCTACGCCGTCCCACTGCCCACGGTGCCGCTGCAGGAGGTCGTCCTCGTGGGGCTCGGGGCCCTGGTCCTGGCCAACTTGGTGGCCGCCATCCCAGGACAGATGGCGGCACGTACGTCCACGGCCCTCGCCCTCAGAGCGGAGTGAGGCTGCGGCCATCCTGGTGTTGGATCCAACTCCTCGGGGCGCATCTCCCCGACTGCGGATACCTTCAGAGGAAGGACCCAGAGCTCGGAGAACGGGCGACCTCGAAGACGGATGTCACTTGCCGCCACTGCCCCGCCGAGCCGGTGCTCGCTGGCACCGTGCCGAGTCGCCTTAGCCTGTGGCTCATGCGGATGACCAGCGACAAACGACCCACGATTCGGACTGAAGTTGGGTGTGGGGTCCTGGCTGCACCGATGTTCATCACCGCCTTCACGGCGATCGGGGCGAACCGGCCCGGGTACGACTGGCGTCGGGATCCGGTGAGCTCGCTCGGTATCGGGGAGCAAGGGTGGCCACAGCGCGCCAACTTCGGTCTCGCCGGGGTGCTCTATCTCCTCGCCGCCTTGGGTCTGCGCCAATGCCCTCGACGAAGCGTGGGACCCCGAGCGGTTCCGGCACTGGTTGCGGCGGCCGGCGTCGGACTGATCGGATCGGGCCTGTTTGTCACCGATCCGGTGGGTGAGTTCCCGCCTGTGGTCCCTGGCGAGGACGGGGCCGAAGGCTCGATCCCACCCGAGCCAGCACGCACCCGAGCAGGCAGGCTGCACAACCTTTCGGCAATCCCGATCTTCGCCGGCCTGCCGGTCGCGGCCTTAGCCAGTGCGTTCGGGGCGGTACGGCACGGAAATGTCCGATGGGCAAGCTACTCGGCATGCTCGGGCGTCGGCATGGTTGCGAGCTTTGTCGCGTTCGGAGCAGCTTTCGGCCCCGGGCAGCTCGTTACGGGAAGGGGGGGTGTCTTCCAGCGCATCTGCGTTGCCTGCGGTTTCGGATGGATCACGGTCCTGTCGCTTCGGGCTCTTTCCGCCCTAAGGCGTCCGGAGAGCGACTGATCCGTTACCGGTGCCAGGAGGCAGCACCTCGGGACCGCTCGGCTCGAGTTGCAGGCGAAATCTGTTCGTTCCCCAGCCCGGCGACAACGGACCCATTGACACGGGGAGTCCCTGAAGCGCATGCTGCGACAGGCGGCCGTTCCCTGTTGGGGAGTCAGCGTAAGCCCTTGCCTCACCGACCGATCGGCATGTTTCCTGCCTTGGGACTGAGCCGCAGCCAAGAGTGTGACCCAACCAACGGAGGTGCCCAGATGGCCGAAGTCCCGCCGCCAGCAGAGGAACTACTGCTGACCCACTTCATCGTCTCGGACGATGTCGAGCGCTCTTGCCACTTCTACACCGAAGTGCTGGGGGGCAAGGTGACCTTCCGAGGAACCGACACTGATGTGGTCAACATCCAACTATCCAACAGCTGGATCGTCATCAATACCGGCGGAGGCCCGACAGACGACAAGCCTGAGGTCACACTGGAAACGCCGAGCGACCCCGACCGAGTCAGCAGTTTCCTCAATATCCGGGTCAGAGACATCGACGCCGTGTACGCCGAATGGAGCGCTCGGGGTGCCCACTTCCTGACACCGCCGAAGCACCACCCGTATGAGATCCGTTGTTACATCCGCGATCCCGACGGTCACCTGATCGAAGTGGGCCAAACCACGGACCCAGAGGGGGATTGGTCACCCGCTCACTGGCCGTCGAGTACGTCCGGCGGGCAGTCCGGATGATTGCCCAGCCAGGTCGGCTGCGTCGTCGCTCCGGATGGCGCGCCGCAGGTAGAGGTGCGGGGACGGGTCATCAACCTACCTTTCCGCACTCAAGCCGAGGCTGAGCCGGTCGGTCCACGGCCACGTAGTGCCATTCGGTGGTGGGAGACAACTTCCCGCCAGCCGGCGAAGTGGGAACGCGATCACCCGGGAACGTCGCATGCAGACTGGAGCACAGCCTTGACCTCTCGCGGGTTTGTCGTCTTCGACCACAGGACGACGACAAACATGCCCTTTCCCTCCAGCGCGGCATTGCTAGGCGCCTGGACCGTAGCTGAATCCTTGGTCATTGCGAGTTTCACCGTGAAGTGGGAACGAAGCGTCTTCCCGATGCGACGAATCGCCGATGGACCCGGGTCATGAACTGGGAGCACAACGTGCTCGGTGAGTGAATAGTGAAGTGGACCTGAAAAATTCGCTCGGATGTCAGGCAGGCAGGAGATCGGGGTAATCGCCCCGTGTGACTTCTTCACTGCCCCTGGCACGCCAGATGTAACGGCACTGTTCACCACCTGCTCGAGTTTGGTGGCTCGGGCCAGCGCAGAAGACGTTGTTGCCGCGCTGGCATCGGTAGCGAAAGCGGCAACAATGAGCACCCCGCCCAGCATGGCCACCGACACGGCCGTCACCCTCCGCACTCCGCCCAACTCGGCACCTCCCGCAAGCAGCGGCAGAAGCAGTCTGAGCCCGAATGTAGCCCCGCTGCGCAGATGAAGCGCACAAGCCGTTCCAATAGTCGCGATCAGGGACTTTCGGCCCTAATCAGACCATCGCCTCGGCGTAGGATCATCGGTGAGGGATCGAGTAGAAGCGAGAGGATCCCGAAGGAGGCGCTTATGCGATGTAGCAGAGGTTGCCCGTCCTGAGAATGGGCTGCAAGGGGTTGTACGGGATAACTCTCGGCAGGCTCAGAATGACCAGAGGCAAGCGGCTCGGAGTGTGAGCGTTGCGTCGGCAAGAGCAAGGATGCTCTTCTGGGTGCCATTCCCTCAGCAGTTCCGGCTCAGAGTAGAACATGAGCAGAGCGCCCGATCCCGCCAATCTGTGGGACGGGCGTTTCTGCCGTGGGCCCATTCGAATGTCGCACCGCCTAGCGGGCACACGCGCCCGGAACATCGTCCAAAGCCAGGGGCACAGAGCACAGAGGTCTACACAGTGGCAATCCAGCTGACGCCGATCATCTGAGCGCCTCCGTGCACGCCGACTACAGCCCCCAACGTACCGATCCGAATGGTCGCTCGAGGAAAGCGGGGGGCGACCAGGTCTAGGAACTGATCGAGATCAGGTGCGCCACTATGCATGATGGCAACGTGTTCGATCGGCCCGGCAGCGCCCATGCGTTCATAGAGCATCTCGAGCGCCCTCTTGCGAGTCCGAGCCTTACCGGCTTCGTGGACCACACCACCGGTAAGGTCGATCACAGGTTTGACCGACAGCAGTGACCCAAGAATTGCCGTCGCGCTCCCAATCCGACCGCCCTTCTTCAGGTTCTCCAACGTATGCAGGGCTGCGAGCACGTGCGTGCAAGGGATGAGGTGATTGACTCGAGACACCACGTTGTCGATGTCGGCCCCACCGGCGGCTAGCTTGGCGGCTTCGATGACCAGGGTGCCGAGCCCGCTCGAGACCGTCCGGCTGTCGATCACATGGACGACCATCTGCCCTTCGAGGTTGGTGGCCGCGGTGAGGGCCGACTGAAATGTGGTTGACAGGTCACTCGAGATGGTGAGACAAACCACCGCATCTGAGCCAGCGCGTTCTGCGTTGCGAAAGGCTTGTTCAAACGCACCTGGTGACGGGCAGGCCGTCTGGGGAAGCTCTTCGGCGTTCGCCATTCGTTGGTAGAAGTCCTCGACGCTGAGGTCCTGGCGATCGGCGAATTCGTCGCTCCCGAACCGAATCGTGAGGGGCACGATCTCGAGATCGAATGGGTCGATGTCGTCCTGTTCCAAGTCACAAGAGCTGTCGGTGACGACGAAGACACCAGGCATGAAAGGACTCCTCCTCTTTAGGTTTCCACCATTCTGGCGCCCCGAGCGAACGATCTCGTCAATCCCCGCAACGACGAATCATCCCCGGCGGTTCGCTGTCATGGGATCTCAGCTGAGGCTCTCGGCCGGCGAAGCGGGCAGGTTGGACCTATGCGAGTGGGCAATGGGGCGTCACCCACCGTTGACGGCGCACCCTGCCTCTAGTTGGGAGGCCGCTCCTTCAAGGCGGCTGCGGCGTCAGCCAGTATCGATTGGGACAGGTCCGGGTCGTCGACCGCACGGGCGATGGAGATGGCCCCGACGAGGACGCTCAGGGTCAGGACTGCCTCCCGTTGTGCTAGTTCATGGTCGGGATCGTCGGCGAGGTCGGCGATCACTGCCAAACATTCCTTCACCTGGCGGGTATAGGTGGTTTGGGTCGAGCCAGATCGGCGGGAAGCATCCGCAGCGATGGCGGCCACGCCGCACCCGGCCTCCGGGTGATCCCGATGCCAAGGGCTGAGATAGCCGTCGACAAGCGCCACGTAGCCGGGCCGTCCACCAACGTGGCCCGAAGCAACGGTCCACTCACTGCCCTGGCTCATAGCCCGCTGCGTAGCCGCGGCGACCAGCTGCTCACGGGAATCAAAGTGTCGGTAGAAGCCCCCGGTGGTGAGCCCGGCCTCCTGCATGAGATCGGCGACCCGCAGGCTATCGATGCCGTCACGACGTATCTGGGCCGAGGCAATGTCGAGGATCCGGTCGTGACTGATCGCCTTTTCAGCCTGAGATGTGCCCACGATCAACTCCCTCCACTGCGCTCGGACTGCTTGACCATCACGATGATATCTGTCATCCTCATTTCTAATGTGGAGGATGGACATACTCTTGATGCTCGTCCCTGACGGCGAGTTGCGGCGAGCCGTGGAACCTCCAGCGACCGTTCGCCAGCGAGAGAGGCGGCGACCATGACCTCGTCCGCAGACACCGCCCAGTCCCCGGCGCAGCTCACCATCGAGGTCTTTACGACCCCGGGACGCCCCATCGTCAGCTCCTCTGAACCTGGATCGCCGGACGACCTCGACCTGGTCCCCGATGTCGGCCACGCTCATCTACGGCGAACACGAGGCCGTCCTCGTCGATGCATTTGCGACCTTTGATCAGGCCGACGCCCTGGCCGACTGGATCGACACGAAGGGCCGACGTCTGTCACGCATCTACATCACCCACGGGCACGGCGATCACTGGCTGGGTCTGGCCCGATTGGTGGAGCGCTACCCAGGAGTAACGGGGCTGGCGACGGCAGAAGTCCTGGCCCGTGTGGAGTTCGAAGGCAGGGGCGGTATGGCCGGATACTGGAAGGCGATCTTTCCGGGCGAGGTTCCCACCGGAACCGACAAAGTGCTGCCTCAGCTCCTGACGACCAGCTCGATCGACCTCGAGGGCAATGAACTTCGCGTCATCAAGATCGGACAGGCTGACACTGCCGAATCCACGGTTCTCCACATTCCCTCGCTGGCCGCCGTCGTCACCGGGGACCTGGCCTACAACGAGGTGCACATGATGACGGCCGAGACTGGCGAGGCCGAACGGGCACAGTGGATCGCCAACTTGGACGAGGTTGCGGCGCTCAATCCCACCTTCGTTGTCGCAGGTCACAAGAAGGTCGAGAACGGTAACGATCCGAAGATCATCGGGGAATCCCAGCAGTATCTGCGTGATTTCTCCCGTCTCGCCGATCAGGCGACTTCGCCAGCCGACATTGTCACCGGGATGCTGGAGATCTATCCCGACTGGGGCAACCTCCGCACGCTCTGGTATTCAGCGAAGGCAGCCAACGATCGGCAAGCCAGCTGACACGGCCCGCCCGACTGAAGACGACTACTCAGCGCCGACGACCTTGAAGTCCTGGTTGACGAAGACGTGGTGCGGCCAGTTGACACCGATGGTGTGGACCTCATACTCGCCGTTGCTCAGCTTCACGACGCGGTCGACTACTCCTCCCGGGTAGGCGGCCAGGTCCGCTTCCGTCGCCTTGGTCGCTGTCGTTCCGCTGACGATCGTCCTCGACCCCTCGCTGTAGCTGGCCGGGATCTGGCCGACCTGCTTTGAGGTAGTCGGCGCACCCTTACTGAAAGGGACCACCGTCGCCGCCGTGGAAGGCACTGATCCGCCGGTTGCCTCCACGATGACCTGGGTGGCCTTGATGGTCGTTGAACTCACCGTCCCAAGTACGAGGACGTGAGTGCCCTTCTTGATGGCGTTTTTCGGGATCGAGCTAGACCCCTTGTCGTACTTCGTGGAGGATGCCTCGTCGACGGTCACCTTCTGACCCGCTGACGTTGTCATCGTGAAGCCCGACTTGGACACGATGGCGACCGCGCCCGACGAACCCCCGGCCGCCGGTCCTGACCGAGCGTTCGATCCGGCGCCGGCCGACACGGGTTGCGCTGCCGATGCCGAGGGTGACGCAGCCAGCCCGAGAGAAAGCCCCATCACCGGAGCCATCACGGCAGCTGCGGCGATCCGCCCAATCTTCTTGTTCGACAGCAGTGGCCAAACCGCGTGTCGACGAGGTCGCTCGGTCGGGCTCGACGACGGATTCGATCGGTCTGCTGAGAATGCTGGCGGTTGAACGTCAGCACGACCTGAATCCTCGGGGATAGAAGGGAAAATTCTCGCCGGAGTTCGTTTGCTCGTGATCGGTCATTTGGGCACTCCTGTTCCTCGTGCAACTGAACAGAGAATGCCAGCCCTCGTTGTGCGGCCACTGTGGGCCGACTGTGACAGGACTATGACTTCCCAAGTACGCCGTCCGGGTTTTCGCACACTGCCCCGGATCGGCTCCGCGACATCATCGACTGTCGCCGACGAAGCTCTCCTGTCATGACGAGCGGAGGCAGTAGAAGATGGCGTAGTGGCCAGTATTGGCACCCTGTCCCGGTGGCTGCGGTGCCCGCAGGCAATGTCGGGCAATCCAGACGAGCCGAGGATCCGTGGTGTTCGGCGACTGAAGCACCAGGTGGAAGCCCCCGGCATGCACCATGAACTCGATGGCGGGAAGCGTCGGCTCAGGGATGGTTCCGGTGTAACCACCGATGGGAAGGACCTCCTGGCCGCTGACGTAGATGAAGGGCGCGGCCAAGGCCGAGGTCTGGTTGGCCATCAAAAAGGGTGCTCCATTCCTGTACTTCTCCAGACCTGGGATGAGAGCGGCGGTGTGGCCAGTGACATCAAAGAAGGCTCGCACCCCGTAGGTCACCGCCACTGGTTGGAAGGGGGTGTCGAATGACCCCAGATGGTTGGAAGCGATCGACGCCGAGGCCACGCTTGGTACTACCGCAACGACGAACAACGACGCGGTCAGGCCAATGGGAAAGAGGCGGTGGAGCGTGGAGCGCCACAGTGCGAGCAGCAGAGCCACTGCGACCAGAGCCCCCAGCGCCAGTAGCACCGGTTCTAGCCACGCAGGGAGCCCCGTTCCCGATGTCGGCAGCAGCCAGATCTGGTAGGCCACCGTGCCCACTAGGACCGTCAAGGTACAGAGTCTGGCCCAGACGGTTTCCCGATGGGACCACAACAAGACGGAACCGGACCCCACCAGGCCGGCGATGGGCGGAGACAAGGCGGCCAGGTAGTAGGAGTTGATACTGGTACTGACGCTGAAGGTGAGCACGAACGCCACCAGCCAGGTGCCCCACAGAACGAAGCCGGCCCTGAGGAGATCCCGGGGTGGTCTTCGCCAGGTGACGACCAGGCCGACGACGGCCAGGATGAGGGCGGCCGGCAGCAGCCATCCGATGTCTCGGCCGAAGGATCCGACGAGCAGTCGGTTCCAAGCCGCCGGTGGTGGGAGCGGTATTCGCAGCCCGATGGATTGGCTGAGCTGTTGGTTGGGAGAGACCTGATCCAACCGGCCGAAGCCGTTGTACACGAAGACCTGTTGAAAGAGGGAGTTGTGCTGGCTGCCGTCGACGTAAGGTCGGGAGGCGGCGGGGATCAGCGTGACCACCGTCATCCAGCTCAAAGAGACCGCCGCGGCGACAACCACCATCAAACCGACACGAAGGAGCCGTCGCAGTCCGTCGCCGGTGGCAGCGACGAGGTAGAAGAGACCGAGAGCGGGGAGGACGATCCACGCCTCGATCATCTTCGCCTGGAAGGCGAGCCCTACCCATGCGCCCGCCGCCAACAAGTGTGCCCAGCGCCCGGTGGTGACCGCCGTCACCGTCGAGTTGGCACCAAGCAGGAGCAGCAGGATCATCAGGGTGTCGGAGATGTTGCCCCGGTCGAGGGCCACAGTGGCTGGCGAGAGCGCCAGGATCGCTGCCGCTACCAGCCCGGCACTCGGACCGGATAACCGGCGGACTATCCGGTAGGTCACGAGCACGGACAGCACGCCTTCCACCACCTGGGGAAGGAGGATGGCCCAGGTATGTAGCCCGAACACCCGGACGCATAGAGCTTGAACCCAAAAGGCACCCGGCAGTTTGTCCAGGGTCACCGTGCCGGCCGGATCGAAAGCGGCGAAGAAGAAGTTGTGCCAGCTCATCGACATGCTGCGTACCGTGGCGGCGTAGTAGATCTCGAGGTAGCTGCCGGCCCGCCAGGTGTAGAGAATCACCGATACCAGCGCGATGAGCAAGAGGAGCGGGCGAGCCCAACTGGGCTGGTCGCTAGTGGTCGCGCGGGCAGGAAGTCTCATCGCTCAATCACGAGCACGCTCAGGTCACCGTGCCGGCGTTTTGGCCAGGCGTGTGCATACCGGCATCGCCTCCAATGAGCGATGCCAGCGTTGCCAGCGTGATCGCGAAAGACTCGGCACCCACTTTCTGCACGAGTCGGGCATCCACTTCTTCGACCGTTGACCTGACCACCGCTGCCGCAGCTCGCCCACGTTCGGTCAGGGTGATGGTCAGCCGCCGACGGTCTTCGGTATCCACCGAGCGATCGAGGTAGCCCCGGGCCACGAGGGTGTCGACAAGCTGCCCGCCGGCCTGCTTGGAAACACCCAGATGCCTGATGAGCTCACCCAACGGTGCCCCCTCGTGGGCCACGCCGCCAACCACATAGGCACCATCGCGTGGCATGTCGTCGTATTCCGCCTCGATAAGGGCTTCTCGGATCGCAGAACGGTAGACATCTCGAGCATGACGAAGGAGTGCCGGGGTCGACCAGGTGTCGTACCAACTGGCCGCCCGAGTCATAAGACGTACCCTAGAGGACAAGAAACTGGATAATCAATAAGATGTACTACTTGAAATCCGAGGTCTGTCCCCTGATCCTGATTCACCATCCGCCTGGAGTGTCACTTACCGCCGGCGCCGGCTGCGCTTCGATCGTGATCGATCGGCCCACTGCACATGGGATTGGACCTGTTTGCGCTTCGTCAGCTCATCGCCATGTTCTGTTTGACCTTCTGACAGTGAGTGCCCCGACCACCGGCCCTCTGTCATCGACGTTGGGATAAAGGTCCGAACTGCTCGTTATGCCCCCGCACGCCTCGACCGAATAGAGCGTGGTCGTAGTCGACGACAGCTCGGTCGTGGCCGAACTCGACGCAGGCGTCGACGATGGAGTGCTGCCGCAACCCGATGCGACAACCGCACTCAGAAGCAGGGATGAACATCCAATCGCGACACACGACGCCACGGTAATGCCGAATGGACTCCGATAAAGAGCAAAAGCTCAGTGGACCTGAAGGCCGAATTCCCGCCACCAACCTGCACGTTGGGGCAACCTCCTCATTGGAAAATGATTGCCCGTCGACGAACGATCTCCTCCTAGCCATACACTCGGCATGTTGACTACGAGGGAGTCGAGTCGCATGTTGAAGCAGCGGAACTATTGGGTCTATAGCATCGGCTGTTTCCTCGTGTGGGGCATCCTCCTCGTACTCGCCGCCGCCAAGGCGAAGAACGGAACATTCCACAACGTCCTCCTGGTATTCGCTGGCTGGACCCTCTGCTGGGTGTCGGCGACGATGGCCAACTTCGTATACCCACCACCCAAGCGATGGCTACAACGGAGCGAATCGCCGACACCGTAAATACACTCGGATGCCCGTCGCACCCAGACGGCGGCCGAGCCGTCTCGGAGGCAAGGAGATCAACAGATGTCGGCAACGCTGAGGTTGACGCATAAGGCAATCGGAGCGGAGGTACGTCGTGACTCGTACGATGTCGTGGTCGACGGTGAGAAGGTCGGTTCGGTCGTAGTGAACACCACGATCGAGATATCAGTCGAGGCGGGACGCCATACCCTGCAGGTCCGCAATGGCCGAAAGTCGAGCAGTACCGAAACCTTCGATGCCGCCGAAGGCGAGATCGTCGCCTTCCGGTGCACCGGGAAAAGGTTCTTGCCCATCTTTCTGGCTTCCTTCATCATTCCCAGGCTGGCACTGAAGCTCATTCGGGATTGAGTCGGCGTGCCTATACCGGCTCAGGATCGCCTATCGATCGAGGCTGATCGCAGGCTGCTGCGCCCGCGTTCGATCGGTGAAGAGTTCCTGTGAGCGTCGTCATTCTGCGCTAACCTACAACCCAATGGTTGTAGATCAGGCATCCGACGCTGGCGTCGACCGCATCTTTCACGCCCTTGCCGACGGCACCCGGCGCGACATCCTCGCCCTGGCCGTCGGGGGCAGGTACAGCGTGTCGGCGTTGGCCAAGCGCTATCCGATGAGCTTCGCCGCCGTACAAAAGCACGTCGCCGTGCTCGAAGGCGCCGGGCTCATCACAAAGGAGCAGCATGGGCGCGAGCGGCTCGTGCACACCGACGTCGACACGGTCCAGAGGGCCCGGGTCCTCCTGGACGGCATCGAGGAGCTGTGGCGGGCGCGGGTGGACCGGATTGACGACCTCCTAGCAACCGAGAAGCGAACCACTGGAGGCAAGCGATGAGCGTGACCAGCGTCGAGAAGGACCCCGAATCCCTGACCATGACGGTCACGGCGGACCTCGATGCCACCGTCGAACGGGTATGGGAACTGTGGGCCGACCCCCGCAAGTTCGAGCGGTGGTGGGGGCCCCCTGGCTACCCGGCGATCGTGGTCGACCACGACCTGCGGGCCGGCGGCCGGATCACCTTCTTCATCACCGGGACCGAGGGCGAGCGCCACGACAGCGCGTGGGAGGTCATCGCCGCCGACCCGCCCCGCCATCTCGAACTGCGGGATGCCGACGTCGACGACGACGGCCGCCCGAACGACGGGAACGCGATCACAGCCATGATCATCACCATCGACGAGCGCGATGGCGGGGGCGCGGTGATGGCGATCCGCACCCACTTCGACTCGCAGGCGGGCATGGAAGAAGTGCTGGCCACGGGGGTCGAAGAAGGCATGCGCATCGTCGTTACGCAACTCGAAGCGGTCCTCGCCGGCACGCCTGCGTGAAGGAATGGCGCGGTGGCCGGACGAGAACCCGGCCACCGTCTCGCATGCAAGCATTGCTCGTCGAGACCGATCACAACGGCCGCCGACCTGGCGGCAGGAGGCAGTGCCGATTTTTCGGGCCTCGGCGCATACTGCCAACGGCAGCTCAGGAGAGATTGGGCTATCTTGCCGTTGCCGTTGCGGTTGCGGTGGCAGACGTCGGGGATCGGGGTACGCCGGACATGGTCGAGCACCCAACTCAGAAGGCGCGACAGCTGCAGCCGTCAACTCCCATCAAAGCGGTCGTTGCCGCTGTCACGGTGGCCCTGCTGACTCTTGGCGTTAGCGATCCTGCTTGGGCCCCTCCTCCCATCGGCGCAGCTTCTACGATGGTCATGGCCATCCCTTCCTTTCCTTAAGCGGTTGAGGGGTGGCTCGGCCGTCCCGGAAAGGAGTGACGGTGCGGGTCGATCTGCTCCTAACAGACCGGCCCATCACCCCCTCTGGAACGGGGCGCGCCGCGCCTCGACTCATCTGATCCGGAGCTCCGACCGACGGGGTGGCATACACAACTGCATCCACGTGATCTCAAGTCAGGTCGAGGACCCCGGTGCTTCCGAAATTACAAAGGACCAGCCGTTCGGCGGTGGACCCTCACGGAAGCTCAACAACATCATTGGTGTTGGGAGGATACGCAGGGCACGGTGGGCTTTTCTCCTTGACGCCGGACCGTTCACGCCTCGTCAGAGGTTGTGGCCATCCCGAATCCAACCGACGTAGTAGTGATTCCGTCATCGAGGCTGCAGCTGGGCTCGTACCCCGTATCGGCTCGCACCCGACCGAGATTCATGAAGGCATTGGTCGGCTGATCCGGCGAAGTTGCCTCAGACGACGGAGGCACGGTGAAGTCAGCGTTGGGGGACACATGTGATTCGGCCGTGAAAAGCTAAGGCTCATGGACATTGGCGTCGCATACCCCCAGAACGAGCTTCATGGCGATCCCACCGCAGTTGGGCGATTTGCCAGGGCGGCCGAGGAACTGGGCTTTGATCACCTTCTTGCCTACGAACACGTGCTGGGAGCGGTTCATGCCGATCGGTCTCCTCCTCTGCCGGGCCCCTACACCGAGCACGATTCGTTCCATGACCCGTTTGCGATGTTCGCCTACCTGGCTGGCATTACCGACCGGATCCGATTCACCACCGGAATCCTCGTCCTTCCGCAGCGCCAGACTGCGCTTGTGGCACGGCAGGCTGCCGATGTCGACCTCTTGTCCGGGGGTCGGCTGCGACTCGGTGTCGGAATCGGCTGGAACTATGTTGAGTACGAGGCTCTTGGGCAGGACTTTCATACCCGCGGGGCCCGGCAGGAGGAGCAGATCGAGTTGCTTCGACGCCTGTTCACCGAGCCCGTCGTCAACTTCTCGGGTCGCTTTGACCGGGTTGATCGAGCAGCACTCATGCCCAAGCCCGCAGGATCGATTCCAATTTGGCTGGGCGGGTCTGGCGAGAAGGCATTCGATCGAGCTGCTCGGCTCGCTGACGGATTTGTCTTCTTCGGTGGCGGCCTCGAGACAACGGAGGTCTGGACAAGGCTGCGTGAACGGGTTGCTCGTGCCGGAAGGTCAGTCGACGAGTTCGGCGGCGACTATGTGGCGCTAAGCGGCGGCGATGTGGGTGAGCTCACAAGGGAAATCGAGGCGTGGCGCAATGCTGGCGGGACGCACGTGTCGGTCGTCACTATGGGCCTCGGCCTGGATTCCCTCGATGCCCATATCGACTACATCACTTCTCTCTCCGAGCGTCTCGGCTTGCCCTAGCTAGCGCCCACTCAGGCAGCAGTCGACCAAGGGTAAACAACCGCCGCAGTCAGCGTTCTGGGGCAGACCTGTGTCTAGACCTCCGCGAGGCGCCACACGCTGACATGCGAACCACTATCACCAGTGAACGGTGAGCGGTCCCACCAAGCCCATCGATGCTCCAGCGCCATACCCGCGATCCGAGCCATCAGGTCCAACTCTGCTGGCCACACGTACCGGAACGGTGCCGTGAACTCGCGGAAGCTGCCATCGTCACTTCGGTGGAAGTGTCGAGAGCGGGAGATCTGCTTGTGCGTCCGGTCAATGAAGTCGTCGATGCCGATGTAGTCCTCCGTGACCATGAACGGGACACCGGCGCTGCCGGGCGGCAATTGGCGGAGAGCGGGCACACCGTTCTCGATCACAAAGCGGCCGCCAGGACGAAGGTGACGGGCAGCATTCTCGAAGCACGCGACCTGTTCGTCCTGGGACGTGAGGTTCGAGATCGTGTTGAAGACAAGGTAGACGAGGGAGAAGTCACCCTCCACGTGGGTAGCGGCCATGTCGCCTTCGACCGCCGTGATGGCACTCGCTTCGGGTTTGGACCTGAGCACCTCCAACATGTCGGCGGACAACTCGATCCCAGTAACCGGAACGCCCCGAGCCGCCAGGGGGACAGCGACTCGGCCAGTTCCGATTGCGAACTCCAACGCTGATCCGCCTCCGGTCAACTCGAAAAGGCAGTCGACGGTCGTGTCGAGAACGTAGCCATCGAACATCCCTGTCCCCAGGGTGGTTTGGTCGTAGGTTCTGGCGATCTCGCCGACGAATCGGTTTTCGGGCACGCTCTAGCCTCGCCGGACGCGAGCCGGTCTGCAACCCATTTTGTGTCACCCGACCAACAAGTTGCAGGAAGGTCGGCGGGTGCGTCCCGACTACGAGTAGAAGTTCAATGAGAACGGCGACGTAGTCGGCGTGTATCGCCAGCTCGGAACTCGTTCACCGTCTATCTGCACACCGACCTTGATCTGAACTGATCCGAGCTGCACAGATAGCTCCCCGTTCTCCGCTGAAAATGTGCGTGCCTGACCAGCGGGCAGCACGTCACCGAAGAGAACTGCCTCCCGAGCCATCGTTGGGGGGCAACCTGTAGACATACTCTCGACTTTGATGAGCGAGCCGGCCTGGCTGAACGTTGACTTCAACTACGGCGGTGGAAATGCGGCCACCAACCAGGGTGCCGTGATGCTCTATCCGAAGAGCGGAAACCGCCAACGGGAATGCTGGCTTACATCGAGAGCCAGTTTGAGTCGGTTGGGGTGATCCCTGTCGGCGGGATGTCAGTTGTTCTGATCGCAAGCGAGCGGATACTGAAGAACTTGGCAGGGAATGCAACATGGTGGTCGAGGGAGAGCTGAAATGGTCCCATGACAGTCAGCGGTGGAGCGCCTCATACGAATGGGATGCAATGACTTGGACACCCTCCGAACCGGAGTAGTCCTGTCCCCCGACCCGGCGAAGTGGGATACCGCCGGGCGCGCACCAAGCTCCTCTAGGACAGAGGACGTAGGGCAGAGAAACGACCCCAAAACCGCCGCCCAGCCCCCGCTTGATGACCTGCTGCGTTGGACGCACCTGAGGAGGAGCTACCCAGACAGGGTGCCAGGCGAGCTATTGACTCGATCTATACACTCAGAGTATGCTCCCAGGTATGAGTGTTCCCATGGCCCTGCTCGGCCTCCTCGATCGCGAACCGAGCCACGGCTACGACCTGAAGCGCGATTACGACACCTACTTCGGGCGCGGCCGACCGTTGCCCTACGGCCAGGTGTACGCCACGCTCTCCCGCCTGGCGAGAGACGGGAAGGCGATCGTCGGCGAGGCCGAACCGGGAGCCGGACCCGATCGCAAGCGGTACAACATCACCGAGACCGGCCGGGACGAGGTCGAGGCGTGGCTCTCTGAGCCCATCCCCGCCGAGCCCCACCTGCAGACCGATCTGTTCGTGAAGGTCGTTCTCTCGCTGATGCTCGGTCACCGGGCCGAGGAGTACCTGGACGCCCAGCGCGCCTCACACCTGCACCGGATGCGCGAGCTCACCGACCTCAAACAAAAGGGGACCCTGATCGATTCGCTCCTCGCCGACCACGGTCTGTTCCACCTCGAGGCCGACCTCCGTTGGATCGACCTAACGTCCGCTCGCCTCACCGCACTCGCCACGGAGGTTGTCTCATGAACACGCCCAATGGTTCTGCCCTCGCCCCTGCCAGTGGCACCATCATCGAAGCGCAGGACCTCGTGCTCTCCTTCGGCGAGACCCCGGCGCTGCGCGACGCCAGCCTGTCCGTGCAGCGGGGCGAGACCGTCGCCGTCATGGGCCCGAGCGGATCGGGCAAGTCGACGCTCCTCCACTGCTTGGCTGGCATCCTGGTCCCGGCCTCGGGCCGGGTGATCTTCGATGGGCAACGCATCGACGTGCTGCGTGAGGAACAGCGAAGCCGGCTCCGCCGAGAGCGTTTCGGGTTCGTCTTCCAGTTCGGCCAGCTCGTCCCGGAGCTCACGGCCGAGGAGAACGTCGCCCTCCCTCTCCTTCTGGGCGGCATGCGCCGCCAACAGGCCCTAGCCCAAGCGCGGAGCTGGTTCGCCCGGCTCGAGCTCGACGGGCTGGAGAGCCACCGGGCGGGCGAGATGTCAGGGGGCCAAGCCCAGCGAGTCGCCCTTGCCAGGGGCATGGTGGCGCAGCCCGACGTGCTCTTCGCTGATGAGCCAACCGGCTCACTCGACTCCCTGACCGGTGAGCTCGTCATGAACTTGATGACCAACGTGTCCCGCGAGGAGAAGATCACGGTCGTCCTCGTCACCCACGAACCCCGCGTTGCCGCCTACGCCGACCGAGAGGTGATCGTACGCGACGGCCGGGTCGCCAGCCCGATGGCGGTCGGCGCATGATCCGACTCGGCTTGCGGCTGACCTTGGGGAGTGGTCGTGAAGCCTTCCTACGGGTCCTCGTCACTGCGGCTGCGGTCGCACTCGGGGTCGGCTTGTTGCTGGCCGCCATGGCCGGCATCAATGGTCTCCACGCCCAGAGCGATCGGGGTGCCTGGCTGAACTCGGCGGTTCAACCGACGCCGCCGACCTCGACCGCCAGTGGCCTGTGGTGGGAACCGAGCACTGACTCGTTCGGGGGTCAGCTCATCGACCGGATCGACGTCGCAGCGGCCGGGCCGGGGGCGCCCATCCCTCCCGGAGTGTCCCGCCTGCCGGGTCCGGGCCAGTACGTCGCCTCGCCCAAGCTGGTGAGTCTGATCCGCTCCCAGCCCGCCGACGAGCTGCGCGATCGCTACTCCGGTCGCCTGGTGGGCATCATCGGCAGCGCGGGGCTGCCGTCTCCCAACTCGTTGATCATCGTCATCGGTCACAGCGCCGACGAGCTCTCGAAGCAGCCGGCTGCCATCGAGATCGGGGCGATCCACAGTGACCTGGCTAATTGCTATAGCTGCCAGAGCGTGGTCGGGAGCGGGCCAGTTCTGGAATTCATTATGGTCGGCGCGGCCGTGGCGCTCGTGCTGCCAATTCTGATCCTGATTGCGACGGCGAGCAGACTGTCGGCCGTCCGGCGCGAAGAACGCTTCGCCTCTATGCGGCTCGTCGGCGCAACTCCTCGCCAGATCTCGACGATTTCGGCCGTCGAAGCGGTCATCGCCGCCCTCGCCGGAGTCGTCATCGGTTTCGGACTCTTCTTCGCAGTCCGACCGCTGCTGTACCACGTGCCGATCACCGGATCCCCGTTGGTGCACGGCGACCTCTCCCTGCACACTGTCGACATCCTTATCGCGGTGGTCGGAGTCCCCATTGCCGCCGTTTTCTCCGCACGCCTCGCTCTGCGCCGGGTACAGATTTCGCCTCTCGGAGTCACGCGACAGGTCAGGAAGCGACCTCCGGGGATCGCCCGGATCGTCCCTTTGTTGGCAGGTATCGCCTTCCTCGCCTACTTCGATGCGGCCGGAAAGCCCACCGCCATCGGGAGCCAGCTCCTCGAGCTCCTGGTTGGATTCGCGCTTCTGATCGTGGGTCTGGTTCTGGCCGGGCCGTGGTTCACAACGGCAGGGTCTCGGATCATGGCCAGAAGAGCGAGTCGCCCCGCCACCCTTATCGCCGGTCGTCACCTTCTCGACAACCCTAAGGCTGCCTTCCGCTTTGTCAGTGGTCTCGTCATCGCCCTCTTCGTCGCCAGCGCAGCGATCGGTGCCCTCAGCTCGGTGACGCAAGTGACCCGAGGGAATAACTCCGACGCCAGTCTGAATACCCTCGCCGACCCGTTCTGCACCTATTCGACCTCCGACTGCCCAACGGCGTCCGTGGTGGCTTCCATCCCTCCCTCGGTCCTTAACAAGCTCCGGGCAACGCCGGGGGTGCAAGGGGTGGCGGTGGTCCATGAGGCTCCCACGCAGACGCAAGAGGGGCGATCCTTCGGCCTGGTCGCGTGTGACGAACTCGCAGAGACTCCGGCCATCGGCCGATGCGCACCGCAGGCCACCGTGGCATCCGTCGGTTACTTTCTCTCGAAGGTTCTGGGGCACACCGCCAATGCGTCCTCCACGACATGGCCCTCATGGAAGCTGTCGGCGACACAGCTCGCAGCCCTCCCCGTGAGCGCGGTCGTGGTCGCGACGAACGGGTCTTCGAGTGCGATCGAACGGGTGCGAACGGAACTCGAGCGCGAATTCCCATTCCAAGGCACACCGGTGACCGTGGAGGCACTGGAGCCCTCGACGGCGCGCCTGCTGACCGTGATCCAGGCCATGACTGACGTGATCATCGTGGCCAGCCTGATTATCGCTGCGTGCAGCCTGGCTGTGAACATCGCGGCCGGTCTCGCTGAGCGGAGGCGCCCATTCAGCCTGCTCAGACTTACGGGGGTCCCGCGAAAGCTCCTACACCGGGTTGTGACGCTGGAGAGTGCGCTGCCGCTGCTCATCGTCGCTGCGGTCTCCATCGTCGTTGGACTGCTGGCGGCCGCCCTCTACCTGCGCTCACAGGTCGGCCTCGCCTTCAGCCTTCCCGGACTCTCCTACTGGGCCACGGTGATCGGAGGGCTGGCCGCGTCGATGGCAATCATCGCCGCGACCTTCCCCATCCTCGATCGGATCACGGGGCCCGAGGTAGCCCGGAACGAGTGATCACTATGGCAAAATCGAAGTTTGGCTTTCGTCGGGCCCCATTGACCGCCCTCGCGGCACTCGTAGCACTCTGTGCAGGGGTGTCGTTCGCCAGCTGTTCGTCGCATCCGGACGAGGGAACCCTTGACGGCAAACTCCAGGCTGTCGGTGGTCCGGCTGGGACGCCGCGACCGCTCAGCGGTTCCGTCACGTTCCATGGGTCGAACGGGAACATCGCCACCATCTACCTCTCCGCCAACGGCCGGTTCTCAGTCCACCTCCCCGTCGGTCGCTACGCCGTCGCAGGGCGGAGTCCCCAGTTCAAGGGGGGCACTGGTGACTGTCAGGCATCAGGACCTGTCACCGTGACCGACGACGTCACGAGCCGAGTAGAGATCGATTGTCAGGACAGCTAGGGCCGGTTGCAAGCAGCCAGAGAGTCACCTCCGGATTTCGGACCCACAGCCGGTTGATCAGGGCACATCGTCAGGAGTCCGCTAGATAGCAATGCTCTGAGCCAAGAGCCTGATGGCTGGCAGATAGAGGCGGCATGGGCTGGGCCAGTGCGGACGCGGGGCCAGGCATCGATAGGGGAATTTCCGTGCTCTCCATGCCTCTGCGGAGTTCTTCGTCCGCGTCAGCCGCGTCCGCGTTCACGCAGAGCCGGGGCAGTGATCGGCGGATGGCAACCTTCAGGCAGCGCGGCGACGGACTAACCAGACGGTCACGGCGATGAGTAGGACCGACAGTGCGAGCAGCCAGCCGCCTTCGATCCACTGGAACGCCCAGAACCGGCTGGCCGGCTGGTAGCTGGTCCCGAACGTGAAGCCGTGCAGGGCCAAGCACTGGAGGGGATTCCCTGACGCTGGCCCGCCGCCGCCCTTGCCCAGGCCAGCCTGAGCGGGACAGTACTGCTGGTAGATAGGAAAGGTCGGCGGGCCGGTGAAGACGACCCGGCCGGCCCTGCTTCCCCATTGGCTCACGATCCGCGCAGAACCCGGCACGTTGAGTCCCTTGGTGACCAGCGGAGTCAGGTAGTGCATGCGTAGCCACCCCCCGGTCGCGAAGGCGAGTCCTGCGTAAACAACCAGAGTGGTCACGATGGCAGGGACGACCTTGCGAATGAGCACACCGGCCAGGGCGCCGATGGCGAAGGCGGTCAGGGTCCATGCGGCGAAAGCAAGGCCGCGCTGGTCGAACAATCCGGGATTGAGCGGATTGAACTCCGTAAGGGACAGGGACTGGTTGCCTGAGGCGAAATACGGCTGGTAGTACCACGAGGCCAAGATGCTGAGGGCTGCGCTGGCCGCGGCGACCGCGACCCCGAGCGCCACCAACTTGGCGAGCGTCCAACGCCACCGCCCGAAGCCTTGTGTCCAGGCGTAGCGAAAGGTACCGGCTTCGAACTCGCGGGCAAGTATCGGCGCCCCGACGAATGCTCCGATCAACGGCGGCACGATCTGAAAGAGACCGCCATTGGACAGAAAGTTGCCGATGCCATTGAAGTTGTCGACCAGGGCAGTGCAGGCTGCCGAGTTCGCCGGATGGCACGCAGCCGCGGCGTTGTACGCGTGGTGCAACTGAAGGCCGACGATCAACAAGCACAGGGCGAGCGCGCCGATCAACGCGAACGCGCCGATCAACGCCGTGCGGTGCTGACGCCAGGTGACCCAAGCCATCCGTCGCCACGGCAGCGGCTGCAGGTCAGCGCGGTCCTCCACGAGCGCGGGTGCCGACATCGTGCTCGGCGCGGTCATCTCGTCACCTCCGACGGATCGGCATCCCAGTTGCGAACCGGGCCAGGCAGCGCGGCGGCGCCGGGCTCGCGCAGATAAGCCAGAGCGAGCTCTTCCAAGCCGACTGGATGCGCCTCCCAACCCCGTGGGACCGGATCGTCCGCGGTTGTCCGAACCAGCAGGTGAGCCTGGGCATCACCGCGGCGGACAGAGACCACTGGCCGTTCGTCGTATCGGTTGGCCTGGGCTGCCGGGCCGGTCAACACCCGGTGACTGGCGAGCAAGTCGTCGACCCCGCCCGCCAACTGGATACGGCCTAAGGACATCATGATCAAGTAGTCGGCCACGCGCTCGAGTTCGGCGAGCACGTGCGAGGACAGCAGCACCGAAACTCCGTCGTCGGCCGCCGCTGTCAGCACCGTAGCCATGAAATCGTGGCGGGCAATCGGGTCGAGCATCGCCACCGGCTCATCGAGTACGAGAAGGCGCGGTCGGCGGGCCAGCGCCAGGGTCAACGCGAGCTGGGCCTGCTGCCCGCCGGACAGCTTGCCTGCCTTGCGCTTCTTCGGGATGCCCAGCTCAGCCAGCCGGGCCTCGGCGTAGACTTGATCGAATTGCCGGTTGAGATTGCGGGTGAGATGCAACATATCGGCGGCGGAGAGGTTCTTGTACAGCGGCGTGTCTTGCGCGACGAAAGCGATGCCGTCGAGTGCCGGCAGGGAGCCGGCGCGGCAGCCACCGAGGACGGTCAGCTCACCGCTTGTTGGCGTTGCCAGTCCGACCGCGAGGTTCAGCAATGTCGACTTTCCGGCACCGTTCGGCCCGACCAGTGCGGCCACGTGCCCTTCGGGGATCGCCAGGCTGCAGTCGTAGAGCGCTTTGGTCGCACCATAGGACTTCCCGAGGCCGTGAGTCTCAAGGACGTTCATGCAACGCCCTCAGTTTCGCCGCTTGACGCGCCATCGCGTGACCCGCTGCGGCGCTCATACAAATCCCGTAGCTCACTTGCGACGAGCGCCAAGATCCCTTGCTCGTCCAGCCCCGCCGTTTCGGCCTTGGACAGCCAGGAGTGCAGGGACCGTCGCAGCCCGGTCAGCTCGGTGAGCGCGACCTGACTGAGAGTGGCCAGGATGAAGGTGCCCTGGCCCGGCCGCCCAATGATGAGGCCCTTTGTCTCCAGCTCGCGGTAAGCCTTCGACACCGTGTTCGGGTTGATGGCCAGCGATGCGACCACGTCCCTGACCTTGGGTAGCTGGTCGCCAGTCTTGAGGTAGCCGAGACGCAACGCGTGCTCGACCTGGTGAACCAGCTGGAGGTAGGTCGGCACACCTGAGGCTGGATCGAGCCGGAACTCGATCGGCGACGCCGGACCGCTCTTCCCGCCAAGCGGAGCGTTCGCTCGGGCGACCGCTCCATTACCCCTTTGTCCTATTGCCATAGGACAAGATTAGAGAGCGCACATCGGTTGTGTCAACGCCAGGTTTGAAACCCAAGAGGAAAACCGGTTCCTCGTTGGCCACCGCTCATGTGACCGAACGCGGAAACGCCTGCCAGAGAAGAGAGCCGACGAAACGGACTTCTCCGGCGAGCTGCCTGAATCCGACGAGATCTCGCTCGACGAACCGAGACGGTTCAGGTGCCCACTTTGACGCCCTCATACCAAAGTGGGGAATGCCGGTAGATGACACCCAAATAATCCCACTCGCATGTCGTCCGACTGGCCCCGTTTCGGCCCTGGCCCTTCCCTTTTTCCGGTGTGGCGCCCGGGCCTGATGATTCGACCCGGTGGCGGCAGGTCTTGAACCTGGGGCAGCGGCGATTCCTACGGGGTAGGGAGTTTCGGACCCCCTTATCCCTTATCCCCTCGCGACATCACATGGGAGAGAGGGGCCTGGGGCCGCGAGTGGAACAAAACCGCCGCGCACAGGACTCCGACACCAAGGGACCGGACCGCAGTAGGCCGGACGCCGGGGCAACCGGCGCCCGGCCCGAGTGGAAAGGCGCCAGACGGCCAGGCGGCCGGGAGGGCAGGCGGCGGGAGAGGGTTGAGGAGTTTGGCGAAGGTTGTGGGCGGGCACTCCCTTTTGGATCCATGCGGCAATTGACCAATTGGTAGATTACAGCGCGGATAGCCGGGAGACCTCGTCGGCAAGGTATTCAACAGCGAAACGGAGCCGACGTGGGAGTCGGAGTCTCAATTGACGAATTTGTCGCCGGTGCAGTTGTCAGCTTGGGGATGAGTTGGGTAGTGGTTTCCCGACTCGAGCGCGTCGGTGAGCGGGTGGGCCTTTCGGAGGCCTTGCTCGGAATGGTTGCCGCACTCGCCGCCGACGCGCCGGAGATCACGGCTTCGATCACGGCGCTCGCCCACAACGAGCGAGCGGTAGGGGCCGGGGTCGTCATTGGATCGAACGTTTTCAATCTTGCTGCGTTGTTGGGTCTTGGGGCTGTGGTCGCCGGAGGATTCGGACTTCATCGGAAAGTGATCTGGCTCGGCGGCACGGTCGCTCTGTGGGTGGCATTCGTTTGTCTCGTTACTGTTACTGCTGTGGTCGGGCCCACCGTTGGATTCATGCTCGTTCTCGTTGTGTTGCTTCCTTATGTTGTGCTGCTCGCCGCACACCGCACGGGTCTTCGACGGTTCCCTTTCCCTTCGCGGTGGAAGAGATGGCTTCTTTCGGCCGTCGATGAAGAGGAGTTGGAGCTTGTGGTCGCTATCCGCCCGCAACGAGGCAGGCCTGTTGACATACTGGTTGCCGGCATGTCGCTTGTGGTTGTTGTCGCCGCAAGCGTGGCAATGGAGCGAGGAGCGTCCTCGCTCGGTCTTCACTTCGGCATTGCCGAGATTGTCATTGGCGCTCTGGTACTTGCGGCCGTGACTAGTTTGCCAAATGCCGTTGCCGCAGTGCACTTGGCGCGAAATGGAAGAGGAGAGGCAGCGCTAAGCACGGGGCTAAACAGCAATACCCTAAATGTGGCGGTTGGTCTTCTACTCCCGGCGATCTTCATTGGTTTGACTCACCTGTCGGGTGTGGATTTCGTCGTCGCTGGGTGGTACGTGGGCCTTACGGTATTAACACTGGCACTGGCATATGCCGGACGGGGTTTGCGTCCATGGTCAGGATGGCTGATCATCCTTGGCTACGCAGGATTTGTTGTAACGCTGCTTGCGATTGCCTAACAGCCACGCAGTCACACGGTAGGGAGCGTTTTCCGACCTGGAATGGGTCGCTACTTCAACATAACCTGATACCCCCCTGAGATGCTTTCCGCATAAGGGAGCATCCAGGTATCGGAAGCCGGAAGACCGATCCGCTCAAGCTCTTGACGCAGACCCACCATGACCTCTTGCATCGGATCGTCGTGGTGGGCCTCAAAGGTTCTTCTCATGACGACCGTCAGAGCATCTCGTTTGGTCTCGACATAGGCGTCCCAAAGATCATCTCCCGGGTTCGCCATAGTTTGTTGCCTTCCTGCTGTAGGCGTCGCAGCCAGGCTGCCCCGGACTTGCGCTTTGCGGTCAGACACGAGCTGGCAGTGGAACGTACGCCATCGATTAGCTACTACAATCATTAGTATATGCCGACTAAGACCAGACCTGCTGTCGAAGTTCGTCGGGATCTCATCGTCGACGCCGTGCTGAGTGCCAGCCGAGTACTCGTGGCCGTGGCCGCCCGTTCCCTTGGGGACGTGGCCGAAGAGGTGACGCTCACCCAGTACCGCACCTTGGTTGTCCTGGCCTCCCGTGGCCCACAGAGCCTGGCCGAGCTGGCCGAAGCGATCGATGTGACACCGCCGACCGCAACTCGGATGTGCGATCGCTTGCTCAAGAAGGGTTTGATCATGCGCCGTCACGACCGGGGCGACCGGCGTCTGATCCGGCTTTCTTTGGCCAAAAAGGGTCACAAGCTGGTGAATGACGTGACTAAGAGGAGACGGGTGGAAATCGCCCACCTCCTAGAGGCGATCCCGTCCGAGCAACAGGCCGCGCTGGTCGACTCGCTGCAGCGCCTCACCGCCGCTGCCGGCGAGGTACCCGAGCAGGACTGGTCGACGGGATGGGATCTCTAGATGGGACATCAGAAGCCGTGACCGTCTTCCGTCGGACCTCATGGCGGGCCATGATGACCCGTTCATCACGGTGGCTGGGTGGTGCGTCCTATCTGCAGAAGTGGTTGATTCTCGGTGTGCTTATCGGGACCATGGCCGGCGTCGGTGCCGTCGTGTTCTACGAAGTGCTCCTGGCCTGCACCCACTTCTTCCTCGGGACACTGGCCGGCTACCACGTGCCAACTCCGGTCGGTGAAGGCGGACACAGGGCTTCGGCGTCCTTCGCCCGACCTTGGGCGCTCCCACTGGTTGTCGGACTGGGAGCATTGTTGGGATCGATCCTCGTATTTCGTTTCGCTCCCGAAGCGGAGGGTCACGGTACCGACGCGGCGATCTCGGCCGTCCATCACAATCCTCGGGGCATCCGCTTCCGCGCCGTCATCGTCAAGATCGTGGCGTCGGCCCTCACCATCGGCTCGGGCGGCTCGGGAGGTCGAGAGGGCCCCACCGGCCAGATCAGCGCCGGCTTTGCTTCCCTACTGGCCCGAGAGCTGGATCTCAGTCCAGCCGACGCCCGCGTCGCAGTTGTCACTGGGATCGGTTCGGGGATCGGGGCCATCTTCGGCGCCCCGCTCGGCGGGGCGGTCTTGGCCACCGAGATCCTCTACCGAGATGACTTCGACGCAGAGGCACTCCTACCGAGTTTCGTGGCCTCGTTTGTCGGCTACATCATCTTCGGTGCCGTGGTGGGCTTCACGCCCATCTTTGGCTTCGCCGGCAGCTACCACTTCACCGACCCCGCTCGTTTGCCGTGGTTCGCACTGATAGGAGTGCTCGGTGGATTGATCGGCCTTCTCTACGCCAAGAGCTTCTATGGCATCGCTGACCTCTTCGGGCGGATGCACAGCCCCCGTTGGATCAAGCCAGCGGTCGGTGGAGTGATTGTCGGGCTCATGGCCTTGGCCATTCCTGAAGTGCTCGGGACCGGATACGGATGGATTCAACAGGGCCTCGGTCGTCAGCTACTGACTCTGCCATTGTGGATCGTTCTGATTCTGCCGTTCGCCCGGATCCTGGCCACCGGCCTTTCCATCGGCTCTGGGGGTTCCGGCGGCATCTTCGGACCCGGCCTGGTCATCGGTGCTTTTATCGGAGCCTCGGTATGGCGACTGTTCGAACCGGTTATCCCCTCCATGGGCCACAACCCAGCGCCCTACGTGATCATTGGGATGATGTGCTGTTTCGGCGGGATCTCCCGTGCGCCGCTGGCCGTGATGCTGATGGTGGCCGAGATGACCGGGAGCCTCTCCATCCTCGGTCCGGCCATGATCGCTGTCGGGCTGGCGTGGTTCATCGTGCGCCGAACTGACGACACCATCTACCGAAGCCAACTGAAGTCACGGGCCGACGCCCCAGCCAAGAGGCTCTTGATGGGCATGCCCGTCTTGGCCAGCGTCCCGGTCCGCCAGGCCATGGCGCCTCCCCGACTGATCATCACGGGCGGGACGTCGGCGGGGACCACTCGTCAGAAGCTCATAGAGCACGGGCTGGCCGAGGCGCCTGTCGTGGACGAACAGGGCCGGTTCGAAGGCACAGTCTCCTTGAGCAGCCTCGACGAGGCCAAGGAAGGTCCCGAGTGGCGGCTCGCATCGGTCGTGGATGTGTCGGCAGCGACGGTGTCGGAGTCCGCGTTCCTTGATGTCGCAGTTGATGCCATGACTACCTCGGCCCAGCACTGGGTTTCGGTCCTTGACTCGGACCGGAGGGTGGTCGGCACGATTGCCACGTCCGATGTGGTCAGGGGCTACCGCCTGGGTCTCCTGGCCAGCCTGCAACGGGTGAATGCCGAGGGCGAGCCAACTGGCTCAGACCGGGTGCTCATCGAGGCCGGGTCCCCGCTGGCGGGACGATCTCTTCGCGAGGCAAGGTTGCCCATCAGCATCATCGTGACCACCATTCAAAGGCATCAAGACCTCGTCGTGCCCGAGGGGTCCACAGTGCTGGAAGGCGGGGATGAACTTGTCCTCATCGGGATCGCCAGCGACATTGACGCCATCCGAATCCTCGCATCGCCAGCTGGGCACTGCGCCGACGATGCCAAGAGCCCCGGTTGGGATCTCGCCGCTCACAACATCAACCACCGATGAAAGGAGGAAGGCATGTCCGATGAGAGAAAAGCAACCCTCCACATCATCGATGATCAGCTCGGATTCGATGAGACCGTCCAAGTCGACGCATTGGCACTTCTCTTCGGCCCTGGAGGCGGATTGAAGAAGAGAGAAGCCGACTGGTCCTCACTGAGATACCAAATGGATCATACGTGCATTAAGCGTTCGGGGATACCCTGTTCGGGTACATCGCTGAGATCCGAGACTGTCCACCATCGGAGTCTCCGAGATCTGAAGGTTCGAGACCCAGGGGTGACCGCTTGATCGATGATGCTGAACTGCAAGCCGCGGTGGCCGCTCAGTTCTTGGCCCTTTCCGGTCTACTCTCAACTGCCTCCGATGCAACGTGGGATACAGAATCGCTCTGTGCCGGTTGGCGGGTTCGCGAAGTGGTTGCTCACATGACCATGCCGGTTCGGTATTCGGAGGGCGAGTTCATAGCAGAGCTTGAGCGTTGCGGATACGACTTCACTTGTCTGTCGAATGAGATCGCCAGCAAGGATGCGGAGCTTCCAACTACCCAACTTGTCGCCGACCTGGGCTCGGACGTGCTCCACCATTGGACTCCACCCGGAGGGGGCTACCACGGAGCCCTCAACCACGCGGTCATCCATGGTCTCGACGTGACCGTGCCCGTCGGTGAGACGCGCATTGTCTCTGATGATTGCAATCCGTGTTGTACTTGACGACCTCACCAAGGGAAACGGTCACGAGCACTTTGGCACGGACATTGGAGGGCGGCTCTTCCAGGCCACCGACCTTGCCTGGTCCTACGGATCAGGACAGCTACTGAGAGGAGCAGCCGAAGACCTAGCGCTCGTTATGTGCGGACGGACGGTCCCGAGCGGTCGGCTGACCGGCACTCCCCTTTGAACAGAGTCCAAACAATATGGCTGACTCTCCACCGGGCTCCAGGTCCGTCCGACGAAGGACTCGACCGATTTACGAAACCAATTCCGACGATGCCGCTTTGCAGCACTGTGGGTATCCCCCTGACCCGGTGATAGGAGTCACCCTTCGACGAGCCGGCTGAGCGATCAGTCTTGGTTCTGAACCTGGACTACCACGGGGAGGTCGTGACGCGCCCTGAGTCCACCCCGGGCCCATCGGCCTTGACGATGGACGAAGTCGTGGAGTTCCTTAGCCTCAAGGCTGATCGGTTTTTCGTCAAGCATCTTTTCATTCCGGCACCCATCGTGGTCGCACGATACGGCGGGAGACCCCCCGTCCCAGGTAACCGGTTGGCATTTCACGCCTACACCACTTTCGATATCCCTCTCAACCGTGTCCATGACGAGGATCGCACCGGCACGCCAGGGCCCTAGCCCTACTGTGCCACACGGATGATGGAGGGTAGGGCCTAAGTCTTTGGAGGGCGAAGGCCCTGTTCGTACCTGGCACAGTGCCAGCTTTCACGTGGATGCGGAATAACGGGGAGGGGGGAGCGTATGGTGACAGAGAGGTCGCGTGCTGGGCAACAGCTATTGCGACCTGTTGGCATAAGGGAATGAGTGCGTGTCGACCAAGGCGGATCCGCTCACGGTGGTAATCGCGTCTGACAGTGTTCTAATCGGTGACGGGCTTGTTTCGCTCCTGGCTCGAGTGCCCAGAGTCGAGGTGGTGGGACGGACTGACCGGATGGACAATCTATTCTGTATGACCGAAACGCTGGATCCAGAGGCGGTTATCGTTACTGTCCGGGCCCAGGTCGTCACGACATCGGTTGCCGTCGAGACCCTCCGTCGGTTGAAGACGTTGCACCCGGAGCTGGGGATTGCTGTGGTCTCCGATCGCTGCGAGGGATTCGCCCTCGATGTGTTCCGGGATGGATCATCGGGGATCGCATTCCTGTTCGACGAGCGACTTCCTTCTATCGCAACACTCGTCGGAGCTCTACGGGATGTGAAGGCCGGGCAATCGGTAATGGATCCGAGTGTCGTCGACTCTTTCATTAGGCGTGGCGACAGAACGGGTATGAATGACCTCACCTCTCGGGAGACCGATATCTTGGCGCACTTGGCCCGCGGCTTGTCCAACAAGGCAATCGCTGAGGCACTGAACATTTCGACGAAATCCATCGAAAAAGGCATCACCTCCATCTTCATCAAGGTGGGCCCGTTCAACTGCGGTGCCGATCGGAGGGTAACCGCGGCTATCACCTTCCTCCGAGCACAGACAGATCCGTTCGGACCCATTCCGAGTCATCGCGAGGTTGAGAAATGTTGGATCCGAATGCCAACAACTGATGTCGACGAATGTGTTAGCCATGCGCCGGACGTGAAGCGTCACTTCAACGCCTGATTTGAACGCCGGATTCGGTCGTTATCCAGTCGCCCGAATGTGCTATGCCCTCAACCGGTCATCGCAGCGGCATCGGCGAACGCCTTTGATGGTGTCATCCATTCGAGGGTCTGTCGAGGGCGTGTGTTGAGTGAGCGTGCGATGGCGTCAAGTTCTCGTTGGGTGCATTGGGAAGGATCGGCCGACTTGGGCAAGTACTGACGGAGCAGTCCGTTGGTGTTCTCGTTGCTTCCGCGTCGCCATGGGCTCTTCGGATCACAGAAGTAGAGCTCGACACCGGCGTCGACGGTGAACTGGACGTGTTCGGCCATTTCCTTGCCTTGATCCCAGGTGACCGATCGTTGCAGCTGGGCCGGCAGGGTCAGGATGCGTTTGGTCATCACTTTTCGTACTGACTCGGCCCCGTGCCCGTTGGGAAGCCTCAAGAGGATGACGTATCGACTGTGGGGCTCGATCAGGTTGCAAAGGCGGAGTCGGCCTTCAGGTGCAAGTGGAGCATTACGGTGCATGGTGAGCCTCCCGGGGGCTGTGTGGTTGTGTAGACAGCTCCACACTGCCTCGGGGGCTCACTTCATCTGGGGGATCTCCGCGTCAACAAGGTCTGTGGGTAGAACCACTTAGGCACGTGTGCAGCTCTTTTCGCAGCGCACCACGGCCCTGGACGAAGAGGGACTGGTAGATGGTCTCGTGGGACACCTGCATCTCCGGGCGGTCGGGGTAGGTGTCAGCCAACCGCGCCGAGATCTGCTCCGGTGACCACCTGGCCTCGAGCTTCCGTTCAACCGTCGAGCGCAGCCGCCGGCGGAGAGTTTCGCCCTCTTGGGACGCGATGCCCGCTTCAGAGCTGCTCGGTCAGCCTGGAGCGCTCGATACTTTCGCCGGCCACCGTTGCTGTTCACCTCACGACAAACAGTTGAAGGAGACCGCCCTAATCCCGCCGCGATGGCCCGGATAGACAGACCAGCGGCCAGACCTCGGGAGATCTCTTCGCGTTCCTGGAGCGATAGACGAAGTTCCGATCGTTCCCGGGGAGTAGGTCGCCTTCCGCCGTGGTCAGCGATGAACTTCCTGAGTGACACGTTCTGCCGCCCCAGATGCTTGGCAATGCGTTTGACGGGGCACTCCCTCGTCCGGCATGTCCCAGATCGTCTTCTGGTCTTCCTCCGAAAACGCTTCCACACTTTGACACCTCCTGATCGACGAACTCATTGTTCGCCAATCAGTGGGGTGTTGCGATGACCGGTTGAGGACACAGCCGTTGAGGGGCACCCAATAAGGACCTTCCAAGCCCCTCCCCGCCGCCTGCCCTCCGCGTTTCCGGTGGGGCCCTCCCGCCGCCTGGCCGTCTGGCGCCTTCCCACTCCGGCCGGGCGCCGGTTGCCCCGGCGTCTGGCCTGCTGCGGTCCGGTCCCCTGGCGTCGGAGCCCTGTCCGCGGCAGTTTTGTTCCACTCGCGGCCCTAGGCCCTTCTCTCCCCTCGCGAGATCACATGGTGCCCACGGCAGTGCCCACGGCGAGAAGGCCAGGACCGACGGCATCGACCGGGACGGGTCCCGGGGGCGGGAAGGCAGACAAGGCCCGGGACCAGGGGCGAGGCGGTGCGCGCGCGATTTGAGCCGAAGTGAAATTTTGGCGAAGAGCCTTTCGTGGGGGGGCTGGGAAGGGGGCAAGGGCCTAGGGTCCACCACTGGCCGTGACGGGCGGCGCTGGCGATTGGGGTCGGAAGCGACCTGGGATTTTGTGGCGTTTCAGGGGTGGTGGATGGGCGGGCCGGCAGATCAGGGGTCAGGTGTGCGGGGGTCTTGGTCGTCTGGTCGGGCCACGGAGGATCGGGCGATCAACTTATACGGAAGTTCAACTCTGTGGCTGTCGCCTCGAACTCCAGATCGAGGTCCACCGGTGAGCGTTTCGGAAGAGTTCCATCGTCGCCCAGATGGTCGAGGAAGAGACGGTCGATGCTCGTCACGCGCGTGAGGAGCCGAAGCGTGGACCTATCGATCTTCTGTTCGCCTGCGACCACTTCCGTGGTGTTCACCCGACCCAAGGAAGGCTCCGCAATTTCCCCCAGGCCCTCACAGACCCTCGTGAGGAACCTCTCCGAACTCGTGCTCCAATCCATGATCGTTCGTCGTTTCCCGAGGTCAGTACAAAGCCGGGAGATGGTCTGGCGCCTGAACACGCGGTGCTGCGACGAGCGATGGGCCAAGGCTTGAAATGCAATGGCATTCTCGATCGCCGGCCACACGCTCGGAGAACGAAGGAAGTCTCTAAGCGGGAGGTCTGACTTCGATAGCACCTCGGTTCCCCAGGGACCCCAGCTTGAACGCTCGTTCTCGGGTTGGGCCTGCCAGAACCGGTAGAGACTCAGCACCCGGGCACGCGGCTCGCGCACCTGGATGGCGATGGCAGTGCAACCCGCGGTCAGAAGCGATCCGACGGTGAAGTGGCCGATGACGAGTCGATGGGTTCGTGCTATGCCCGCCAACGCTGAAGGCTCGGCTACCGTCTCGCGCCTCGGTGTGGGAATGCCGTCCACCCAGGAAGTTGAGCCGAACTGCGCTTCGTCGAAATACAACGGACCCACGTAACATCCCGTGACCTCCCGAAGGGCTTTACGTAGGGCGGACCCTCCGGTCTTGGGTACGTGCACGACGCCAAGGCATCGCGAGGACGATTCCTTATCCGACACGTATCTCCGCTGCTCCTAGGGCCCCACGTTTCACTGCCTCACGATGAGACCAGGTCAGATCACAGGCTATCGGCGACCAAGCGACAATTCGCGTACCCCTGTTGAGTCCCGACCGGACGGGGGACGGGGACAGGGCGCTGAATCCCGTCCGAGACGTGCCAGTACCGAGCGGGTGCGAAGCGTCCCCTACCTGCCGGGAGCGGGTCACGAACGCTCCGCTGTCCAACCTCGCGGACGCGACTGCCTCGGTACGAGGATCACCACGCTGCCCTCTACCGCCTCCCACCATCACTCGTGATCTAGGTCACCCGAGGTGAGGTTTCAAGAACGGATGGTCGTGCTTCGGTTGAGGGAACCCTGCCGATGCACCGGTGAAGACCTGGCTGGAGATCAAGTGCGAACTGTCCGCGCTGTGTCAGCGTCGGGGATCAGATTCCCCCGATGGGGGGCGGTGCAACCGAGCCAACTCGACAATCTTTGGATCTGGCCACTTTCGCGGGCACTTCCAAGAATCAGCCTTCGAGTGTGCATGGTTGGACCATGGCTCGACGCTGTTTGGTCGGCAGTATGACAACGTCCGTCCCACAATCCTGGGTGAGCCTAGAGACGGTTTCGTAATGGCACTGAACAAGGGCAGCCCCGATAGGACCATTCAGCAGAATGTCGTTCCCAGCGGCCGACCTGTCGACCTCGGTATCCGGTCCGCCAGGCCAATCCGCAAATTCCAAATCGCTGCGCAATCCCCGGACTGAGACGGAGACAGCGTGCAGGTGTCCACGCCGCCCACTCCTCCACCGAGACTTCTATCAGAACGTTGGGAGGTAGGACTCATGGAGCCCAGCAGTGTGAGCCTGGTCTGCCCGCGGTGTGACGAAAAGACACCGTTCCGCCGGATCCAGGACACCGCATCTTCCGTAGTGTGGACATGCGGTGCATGCGGCTACGACTGGGAGGCGTCACCTCTCAAGGTTCACAACATCGGGCACCCTCGTGGGCGATTGATCCTCAAGTAGCTCGGTCCCCCGGAGCCGCCTAGGCCGCAAATCGGTCGGGCCCAGACGGCGGTCGGTGGATACCCCTAGCTGCTACGCCTTCAGGTCTTTTGCAACCCTTCGGACGATTTCGGACGCTCCGCACCCAGAATATTTGAAAGGGCAAAGACAGTCTTGAATGAGGCCCCCACGCTCCGGCGAATCTCGTCCGGCCGCGTCAGGGGTCTAGACGCGAGCGTGGGAGTGGCTGCCCTTTCCGAGGAACATGAGCATTGTGGAGAACGGGATCGTCTTCACCTGAGAGGACGGCGGAACCGTGACAGTCACGGGAGCGCCATACCCGCTGAAGTTCACACTGGCAGTGAGGCCGATGGTTCCCTTCGGCGTCGTCAGGGACGTCGACACGTTTCCCTGAACGAGTTGATCCGAAGAATCAGCCCAGACACTTGCCGTCAGGGGGTGACTCCTCCCCTTGTGCGACAGGGTGGCGACGATCTGGTTCCCCGTAGCGTGAACGCCATCAACGGTGGTCGGGGGCAATGGGGTCACCGTGGCATGGTGTGCTTCAGCGAAACTAACAATGGCATGCACATTGCCTAAGGCAGATGCAACCTTGCTCAGCACGCCCTCACCAGTGGCCTTGGTCTTCGACGGGAGTGCCACCGCTATCCACGGCGTTCCGATCAGGGAATCCAGAGTCGGGACCTTCAAGTAAACCGTCCCCCCGGATTCGACGACATTGATGACTTCCGGAGAGGCGGAACCACCTGGAATGAGCTTGGTCACGACAGCAGGAACGTTAACGGACAGCGAGAGGGCGTCAGTCTTGAAGTCCGCCTGTCCCGATCCGGTAATCGTCACCGCCGTGGGTGCGAGGCCGCTGACTGAAGCATTGAACGAGAAGCTGGTCGTGCTGACCGCGCCGGCGGACCCTTGGTGCCTGGTTCGCCCTACACGAGATGAGGCACCAGCGGCCCCGCTCAGCCCGACTGTCGCTCCCACGCCGAGCGCGGCGGTCAGTCCAATGGTTGCCAGCCATCTGGCAGTTACTCGTGACATTGCTCATCCCCCACAGGTTTCAACTGGGCCCTTCCAGTACAGGGCTGTTCGAATCGTAGGCCAGGAGGTGGCCCTGTTCACGGCGCCCGTTGCAACAGGTGGGTGCGATGGGGGGGCGAGCACGAGCGTCCTGGTATGACGGCTCAGCATCTCGGGTCGGATGGGTGGCCCCCTTGCACACCGCACCCGTCCCGAGAGCGAGGACCGGGAGAAGGAGGTGAGGTTGCTCTCGGTCCAGAGCTCTACTGTGAACCTCGAACGCCGGCTTGTATAGCCCCTGGTCGCCACAGGTGTTGGGGCCACCACGTAGGGTTCCAGCTGCATCGCGGACGGTCGCCGAGAGGGCCTGGCGGACCACCCTCAGTGGTGAGTAGCATCAATGCAATCGGGGGCTTGCTCTTGTCGGAGGTCAGATCGTGAGCGATGCCCCTTACGGGTGTCCTGGCTGCGGATCCCTTGATGTCCCCAAACTGGTGGTGCGGGGTTCTGGACTCGGGGAGAGCGGGCTAGATCTGAAATGCCGGGACTGCGGGTCGGAGTGGCCCGATCTCAGTTCAGATCTCCGGGCGTCCTGAGACCTGCATCGGGACGCCTCGTCACGCCTCCGCTCTAGTCTGAGCCGACGTGGAGCACTACGCCGAAGCCTTCACCTGCACCATTAGGTCGACGGTCGACTCTTGGTATCGAACCGAAGAGGGAAATCTGATGATTACTCGGCAACAGGGCCTCGACTTTGAACATTCAGTGCCACTCTTCGAAGACGATGAGATTGTTGGGATCGATACCTATAGGGGCCTGGAATGGATTATCTCTGAACGCGAGAGCCGCTCTGCTTACTTTGGAAGCGGAATGAACGAAGTTGCACTTCAACAGATTCAACCGTGGAGCCGTAGATGAAGGGGGGTCAGACCTAGCGCCTCTATGCTCCTAGGCCTACCAATCTTCTCCAGGCACGCGGAAACCATCGATCGCGCACGACACTTGATAGCGCAAGGAGATCCCAGGATCTACCAAGCTGTTCGAGAAAATACGGCGGAGACGCAGATCCGCTGCGTCTCGGTTCCGAACACTCCCAACCCTCCCTATCTGAATAATGTTCGTCAAACTGAACCCAGGGTTCAATAAAGACGTCGCCCAAGAGGTCTTGGTATAGGCCCAAGGAATCATTTGCCTGCACAAGCATGTGTGGCCTCAGAATGGACCAGGGAGAATTGGTCGATAGATCTAAAAGCATGACGATCCGTGACCTTATTTACGCCACGCCAAAGTGCCGAGAGCAGCCGGGCTCCGACGTCACGCTCGGGGAGTGGACGGTGCACCCGCCAAGGACACCGTCCACTCACTCCGAGCTAACAGAATCGGATCGGTTGGCTGTGCTTGCGATCGACGTTCTGCCCCTATGACGGCTACCAAACGGGTGAGCTGGACAGGCGCAACAGGGGTAGCGGAAGGGTAATGCAAGGTGGCGTCCCGCCGAATGGTGGGGATTGAGCATGCAATCCTCGGCGGCAATCAGTCAGAGGGCGTTAGCTCTTTGACGGACGCATCGTCATTATCCACGACCCGGTAGAGCTTGGCCATAGAGGATTCGGAGAAGTACCTCCGCTCGGCCGACACCCACTCGTCGTGCACGTCGAGGAGGACCGCTCCACCCAGGCGGACGACTGAGGCCTCGTTTGGAAAGATGCCGACCACCCGGCACCTCCGCTTCAGTTCCTTGTTGAGGCGTTCCAGAGGATTGGTGGACCAGATCTGGCGCCAGTGCTCACTCGGAAAAGCGGTGAAGGCGAGGACTTCCTCCTTGGCCCCTGTCATGAGGGCTGCGCCCTTGTCGAACCGGCCCTCGAGGGTGGAGCTCACCTGGTCCCACTGGGCGTGCATGTCCTCGCCGGACACTTGGGCGAAGACGGTCTTGAAGGCGGCCGACACCATGGGTTGGTGGCCCTTCGGAATGGTGGCCAGCAGGTTGCGGGCGAAGTGGACCCGGCACCGCTGGTGGGATGCCCCTTGGAAGCACCGCTTGATGGCTGCCACCAGGCCGGTGTGCTGGTCGGAGATGACCAGCTGCACACCCTCTAGTCCCCGGGCCCGGAGCTTGCGCAGGAACTCCCGCCAGAAGGTCTCGTTCTCCGAGTCCCCGACGTCGATGCCCAGGATCTCCCTGTGCCCGGTGGCCGCCACCCCGGTGGCGATGACCACGGCCTTCGATGTCACCTGGTGGTGCCCTCGGACGTGGAGGTAGGTGGCGTCCAAATACACATAGGGGAAAGCGACGTGGTCCAGCCTCCGCTCCCGAAACGAGTCGACCACCTCGTCCAGCCCGGCACAGATTCGGGATACCTCGGACCGGGAGATGCCGGAGCTGACCCCGAGGGCCGCCACCAGCTCGTCGACGGCCCGGGTGGACACCCCGTGCACGTAGGCCTCCATGACCACGGCATAGAGGGCCTGGTCGATCCGCCGGCGGGGCTCGAGGATAGAGGGGAAGAAACTCCCCTTCCTGAGCTTGGGTATGGCCAGTTCCACATCCCCAGCCTTGGTCGATAGCACCCGGGGACGGTGCCCGTTGCGCTCGTTACTGCGGCCGGGGTTGCGCTCATAGCGGTCCGCTCCGATCTGGGTGGTGAGCTCGGCCTCGATCAGCTCCTGGCACACCAGAGCTGCTGCTTCTTTGATGAGGTCGAGGCCCTCACCGGTTCGGAACGCGTCGAGTAGTTCGGACAGGACAGACTGATCCAGGGCCATCGGTGTTGGTCTCCTCTTGGTGGGTTCGTGCAAGGAACACACCGAGGATCACGCCGATGGCCCCACCTATTGGTGGATGCCCCAGCTCAGTTCAAAGCCCACCACGTGAGGGGACGCCACCGTAATGCAATCGCACTAAAGATGCACAAGCGCGCCAGTCCTCGGTGGAAGGACTGGCGCACCCCACCAAGCAGGGAGCGGAGTGGCGGGACCTCGCTTCGACCTGACTGTTGAGCCCACCCTACGCGACCGCACCCTTTGGCGAAAGTGGGGAAATCGTCAGCCAGGGGACCGCTGACTGAAGTGTTTGGGACAGTGGTCGAGCAGCTTCACCTGACCGGTTGTCCGCCACCCCAGTTCATAGTGCTGTGCTCGGACCTTATACGGGGAGAGCCCGGCTGGGTATGCCAACTCCGTGCGGCAGCCAAACCGGTCACATTTGATGTGATTTTCAGTAATTGTCACGTGGGACACCGTGCCGCTGATCAACGACGAGCGACAGGGCCAAAGGTCCCACGTCGTCCGCCCAGAATGATCGACTCACGGTCCCGGATAGACCTCCACATGGGTGGACCCAGCTAATCCGAGCCTGAACAGCCGGCCCCCGCCACATCGAGAGGGCGAGTGGGGAGTTGTGATGGGCTCAACCGCGATTTGCGGAACCGTCACAAAGCCGTCCATGTCAGAGCGCCGGCTTTGTCCACCCGCTCATCCCAATACTCGATCGGGACCATGTAGCCGACCGGGACACTCTCACTGGGCGGGTGCTTCGCCCACTCGAGTAGTGGGTCTGCGGAAATACGAAAGCGCCTCACCAAAACGAAAAGGCCCTCAGCGCTCTTCTTCTGCCACAGGTCGAAACTGAGATCTTCCTTTGTCCCTCGGAAGGACCGTGAACCCGACGAATTCGCAAATTGTCCAAGGTTCATCAGTCGCGGCCCATCCATTCACGGTACACCCGACGGCCGTCATAACTAATCCAGCGGCGGTCAGGGGACGTCAGGCTGCATTGCGCTCACGACGCTTTGACGGCTGGGAGGAGTTGGTCGGTCCTTGTCGCGACAACGATCTGGTCGCTGACCTCCGGTCTTGGCAGCTAGGAGTGCCTCATCGGCCAACAACACCACCTGCTGAAAATCGCCAGCCTGATCAGAAGATGCGATTCCGAAACTCACCGTGAAGTCTGGCAGTTGAGCAATCATCAAGCGGTCCTTCACGCGCCCTCTAACCCGTTCGAGAACTTGGATGGCTTCATCGATCGGACACTCAGGTAGAACAATGACGAACTCCTCGCCGCCATAACGACATGGGATATCAGCCGGACGCAACGAATCCCGAAGAATCTGTGAAAAGGTACGGAGCGCCCGATCTCCGGCATCGTGGCCGAATAGGTCGTTCAAGTCCTTGAAATGGTCGAGGTCACCATAGGCAACTGAGTAGGGCGTCCCAGTTTCATAGAGCTTGCGGACCTCGCTCTCCACTCTCCTTCGAGTTACGAGGCCAGTAAGCGAGTCGCTATTAGCTTGGGTCTGGGACACCTCGAATGCTCGTAGCATGGCCAATCGCTCGGAAGCCCTTCTGGCAACGACTTCGAGGTTGCTACGAGTTGATTCGGAAGGCGGGAAGCTGTCGGTCGCAGTCACGTGGAAGACCCCAACAGAGTCACCACTGATGCTCACCGGAACACATGTTGCAGAACACCCGCGGCCACGAAGGTTTGGACAGGCGTCGATCGCCATGCTGGAGGGGAACACCATGGTCTGCCCTCGCGAACGCGGCAGGACAATCGGTCGGAGACATGACGCTGCAGCCAGAGTCACCTTCCCGATCAGAGCTGACCAACACCTGTCGAAAGTGTGCTCGGCTAGAATCAGCCAGTAGCAACTCCGCCCGCATGTTCGGTGCGGCCTCTTGGAGTGCTTCGGTTACGAGCTCAAACACCGGCTGTTCGGACCTGGACATTTCGAGTGCCCGCTGCAGACGTGCCTCAAACTCGGTGCGCTGACCGAGCTCTGACTGTAGTTCCTCGCGTCGGGACATCTCGTCTTCCACCCGCAATGCATGCCGAGCCAGAATTACCGTGACGGTGCCTGCGAAGATCAGCCCAACCACAATGGACCAAAGGAGATCAACTCGGGCGCGGTTTGCTGCGGCTTCGGCCTGATTAGCCGTTTGTGTGAGGCGATCGGCAACGGTGGCCTGGAGCGCCGCCAACGTTGCATCGAGTTTCATATCGGCAGTGTCTTCGTCTCTGGCCAATTGGGCGCTCACGGCCGTCCGTGGCTCCCCAGCCAGGAAAGCGCCCAGAGTGGATCGGGCCGCGACATAGGCCGCCATCCGAGCAGTCAGACGGGGTGCGAGATTGCCGTTGCCGGGGAGTGCCAGCAGGTGCTGCAGCGTGAGGTACGCCTTATCGGTCGAGCTTGAGTCTGCAACTGCTTCTGTCACGAGTCCTGCGGCCGGAGTCGGGCTGTTGAAGGCTTCAGCGGCTAGTACTTGGAAAGCCGACACCGAGGCCCGAATCTGTCGTACCGGGGGTTGGAGTACGAGATACTGACTAGTCAATCGGGCAGTCAATCGCTCCGCGTGGGCCGCATTGACAACCCCAAGCGTGCCTCCAGCCACCGCGACTGTAGTGAGGAGCACGGCGAGAAAGACGATTGCCCTGTGGGGCGAGTACCAGCTCCAATGTTTCGAAGCGCCTGCACTCGCGTTATGGCCCACGGCCGTACATCGGCATTCTGCGCCTGTTTCCTTAATGAGCGACCTGGAATACCTACAACCCCCGACGACAACGGAGTACCTGATCAGGTCCGGTCGATAATGAGCACACTGCACGCGAATTGGACAAAGGGTGCCCAGGGCGATCTAGCTACCGCTTGGGGGTACGGTTAGGAATCTCCCGATGGAAGAACAGGTCGTGACCGCAGGCAAGTGTTGTGTTCTGTTTGGTGGTTTGATTCCCGTCCAGGGACGTTCGCGGTGCCCGTGACTCGAGCAGCTATCTACGCCCGCATCAGCTCTGAGTGATGGAGGCGCCCTGGGCGTGGTCCGTCAGGAGAAGGACTGCAGGCAAGTGCGCGTCGAACGCAATTGGGAGATAGCCGGAGAGTACGTTGACAACAACCTCTCGGCCACTGCTCAACGCGTAATCCGACCCGAATATCGGAGGCTGCTAGCAGATATTGAATCAGGCCAAGTCGATGCGGTTGTGGTCTACGACCTAGATCGATTGACGCGCCGACCTATCGAACTCGAGGGCTTCGTTAATTCGTGCGCTGCAGCAGGGGTGACACGGTTGGCCTTTGTCGGAGGCGGTGTCGATATGGGAACAGGCGACGGTCTGCTCGCAGCTCGCATAAAGGGTGCGTTCGCTGCTGAGGAAGCTCGCAAGGCATCACAGAGGGGACGACGAAAGACATTGGAATTGGCCGAAAGAGGTTTGCTGTCCGGCGGGGGCAATCGACCGTATGGATTCCAACGGGATCGAGTTACGCACAATGAGTCCGAAGCGGCCCTCGTCCGTGAGGCCGCGGAACGAATACTAAAGGGCGATACTCTGACTGCCGTAGTAAGAGCCTGGACAGCCCGGGGACTTCAGTCCAGTACGGGAAAACGTGGACAATCGATTCGCTCAAGCAGATTCTTCTGAGTCCACGAGCTGCGGGACTACGTGAGCATCGGGGCAGGATCGTTGGAGAAGCAGTGTGGGATTCAATCCTGAGCTTTCAGATTTGGGGCCAATTGATGACGATTCTCAACCATCCATCACGGCGCCAAAGCCGAGCCAGACTCGGTTATCCGTTGCGGGGTGTACTCACCTGCGGAGAATGCGGTACGTATCTAGACAGCAGCCTCAAGAGGGCGACCAGCGGCAAGGTCAGAGGTTACAGGTGCCGCGCACAGATTCCGGAGGGTGTGGCCGGGTGAATGTGTCTGGTTTACCCATCGAGGATTACGTCTTTGGATTGGTTCTGGCTCTTGCCAAAGTACCTTCGCGTTCTTCCCACATCGAGGTCGCCAGGGAGGAGAACCCAGCCCCAGTTCATGATCTCGTACTCAACAATTCGGAAGACGAGAGGACCCTCCAGCACCTGGATGACGGATTCGGCGATCGACGGATTTCTCGCACGGCATGGCTTGGACAAAGAAAGCGCATCGAATCACGGATCGCGGAGCGATCCGGTCGACCTGCGGTAATCCGGGGACGAGACGCACTAGTTACGCTCGGCAAAAAGCCGCAAGAAAAGTGGCTGACACTGTCGGCCGATGAAAAGCGGCTAATTACTCAGAGCTTCGTCACTTCTGTCCGCGTGTTCCGGGCCGCTATACCTTCAAACCGATTTGATCCCGATCGAGTTGTCATTGGTTGGCGGCGCGAAGGCGTAAAACGATAGACCCTTCCCGAACGAGAAACGAGTCGGTTATTATGTGGTCGCCGTCGGGAGGCACCACCGCTTCCGCTCCCAACTCGGTGACAAAAGCACTTGAAGCGCTTATTTGATGCCTTTGCGGGGCGGGGAGGCGTTTCAAATTGGGCTCCGATCCGCCCTGTCGGCCTTTCCCAAGAACGATGGATCAAATACGACTGAAAGTGAGCCAGGAGCGGTCGTGTGGGGGGTGTCGCACACCTTGGGATTATCGATCACGATCCGCCGTGATCGGGGCTTCGATTTCGCTGTCAGCGCTGAACGGATCAGATTTGGTGCTCAGGTACATCAAGGCTGCGCAGACCCTACGATCGGACGCCCCCCCGTCAAAAGGTCCGAGCTTCAGAAATATCGACGTATTGGTATTCTCCACGGCCTTCATTGACACGCTCAGCGCATCGGCAATTGCCCTATTTGACAGGCCGTGAGCGAGTAGATCCAGATAGTCCACCTCTCTGGAGGTCAGACTCTCGAGTCCGGCGCCATTGCGGTAGCTAGTGAATGAATCGGCGAGGTTCGGATCCGCTGGCGGTGTCTGGCTTAGCTTGATTGCTCGTAACTTGTCCACCACGTCCCGCGCTTCAGGAAGGTGTTTGCCTAACAGAAACGCCACTCCGAACGAACCGCCACGAAGGCGCTCAACGGCAAACTCGTCTACGCGATCAGAGATAACGACTACCGCCATGTCCGGATAGGTTTTTCGCAGATGACGGATCACAGTAACGATGGCTTTGGTGGTGCATATCTTCGAGTGGATGTAAATGATTACCGCCCTCGGCACATTATCCCTCAGGAGACCTATCAGTTCATTCAGGTTGCGAGTTCGTCCGACCACGACAATGTCGGGTGTCCCGTCCAAGAGTGACGCAAGTCCATCGCCGACCAAGAAGCTGTCACTTGTGATCACAACACTGATTGAAGAGCGGATTGTCTGAAGCACATTCCGACCTTTCTGTTCAAGGAAACGACATGATTCGGGACGGGCATCGAGATCCGGCATGTCAAACGCATAGGTGCGGTCTTCAGACTAAATCCGCCGGAAGGGTGACCCACTTCATTGTTGGTGCCCGCATTGTTGCAGTAGGCACAATTGGTATCTGACTCTCTCCAAAAGGAGGGCGAACCCTACTCCCTAACCGGCGCAGCATCGCCGATGAATGTCGTGTCGCTTTGAATGCGTCGACGTCATATCAGCGCCAGTAGATAGCTTTGGGAACAGGTTGCACAGAATGATTCGTCACAGCGAACACCTGCGGATCGACTGCAACGACAGCCAGTCGACCATGAACTTGACCGCACCGGACAACAGCCTCAAACGCGACCCAGGTTTCGCGCGAGAGTGGGTCGATCGGTCGTGAACTGCTCACCTGGTCCCCAGCCCTTGAGCGCTGCGCAACAGCAAGGTCGCCAATTGACCAAGAGGTTCAGGAACGGTCACGCCAAGTCGAACCAATGCCGACCAGGTTAAGAATCTTGGTCGTCGAAGACGATCCGATAACTCAGGAAATCGTCCTTCTGATGCTGATGCATCTCGGCTACCCAGCGCATCGAGCTTCCAATGGCTCCGAAGCTCTCGTCGCAGCTTGTGCAGCGACTTACGATGTAATCCTGATGGACCTTCGGATGCCAGAGATGGATGGGATCGAAGCAACCCGCCGGATCCGCTCGCAAGACTCTGTCGGCCTACATCCCACAATCGTAGCGATGACGGCGAGCCTCTCATCGGAAGACCAGCAGACTTGCGTTGACGCCGGCATAGATCAGCATTTGCTCAAGCCACTCCGAATCGACGTACTGGCTACTGGCTTGGAGAGGTGGCTTCTTCATCATCAGAGTTAAGGGCCTTCATCCAGGGCATCCTTGCGAGTCCAGCGGATCGCTCTCCGAACTCGATCCGTGGTCCGTATACTGCTCTTCGCAGATACGACGCGTGAGGGCAATGATTGCTTCCGGATCCTCACCGGCCGAATTCGCCCACCCCGTCAGAAAGAACGACGACACCTCGATCAATGCCCCGACAAGAGCTCCGATCGATTCCAGGTACCTGATCGGCTCCTCCTCTTCGTCCCGTAGCCGTCGGATCTCGTTCCAGAGCCACTGATTGTCCATCGGCGAATCGCCGGTGTCCTGACGCCTAGCTGCGAGAAGCCAAAGAGCGGTGTCGAAGCTCTTAAAGACTTCGAAATCGTTCGAACTTGATTCGCTCACGTTTGGTCTCCCGTTTCTTTCGTGTAGCGCCAACTCTATTCATCAACAGGAAAACCATCGAAACTGTGATTGTTGCATCGTTCGTGCTGAAGCCGGTCGGTGGGAGAGGGTCATCCCATGATCGGCTTTCGACGAGCAAGTGGGGCACGGGCTTGGAGCGCGAAACAGCCAGCTTCTTGGACTGCGAAAACCAGCCTCACAACATTCGCGTTAGGTGGCCTGTCCTAACTTTCGGGAGTCTGACCGTCTGAAGCCCATCGCCCGTGACCGTGGACGAAGTCGTCCAGCTCGTTCTGCGCCTGAAGGTCGGGCAGTTCGTCGTCGAGCTTCTCGTTATCTTCATGGTCGTGAGCGGTCATGGTTCTCCTCAGTGCTTCTGCAATTGCCGGCTCTCCACGCAATTGCCGATCTTTCTCTCTACTGACCAGGGAAGCTGGGGGAACGGGCCCTAATGTTCCGGAGAAGAAATTGCCTCGTGTGCCCAAATGAACGGCCCGAATATCCTCGGTCAAGGCACCAACTCTGCAAGCCTCCCCTCCCCGCCTCCCCGCCGACCCGCCCCTCCCCGTTTCCGGTGGGGCCCTCGCGCCGTCCGGCCGCCCGGCCCGCTGCCGGGTTCCGGCCGTTCGCCCTGGTGCCCCGGCCTGTTGCGGTCGTGGTCCCGGGGGGTCTGGGCTCCTTGGCTCTGGCCTTCCGGCGCGCTCCGGCGCGGGGGTTTTGGCCCGTTTGGCTGCGCGTCTCCCTCTCTCCCCTGTCAGTTTTATACGGGAGAGAGGGAGACCGGCACGCGGACGACCCCAAAACCCCCACACCCGGAACCCCGGACAGCCGCCACCAGGCACGCCCCAAACCGGAACGGAGCGCCCGGCGCCCCAACGGCCCGGACCCCGAGGCACGAGGCGCCGGGCGGCCGGACGGCGCGAGGCCCCCACCGGAAACGGGGAAGGCAGGGCGGCGGGGAGGGGGGGGCTAGGGCCTTAACCGAATGTAAACGCTCATCGAAAACGGCAGCACCCCTGATGCGATTTTGATCATCGAAAACGGCAGCACCTGACAATCCCCGCCTTCGCGGCGGCCCTCCCCGAGGCTTTCTCGGACGGGCTGGCCGAGGAGATGGGAGAAGGGTGCACACCGACATGGAGCAATGGACAGAGATCCGGCGCAAGGTGCTCGTCGAGGGCGTCTCCAAGCGGTCAATCTGTCGTGACTACGGCATCGGCTGGTGGACGCTCAACAAGATGCTCGAGCACGCCGAACCCCCCGGCTATCGACGTCAGGAAGAGCGGACCCGTCCCAAGCTGGGCCCCTTCGTCGGAGTCATCGACGAGATCCTGGCCACCGACGCCAAACCGGAGACGCCGAAGAAGCAGCGCCACACCTCCCGCCGCATCTATGAGCGCCTGCGCGACGAATACGGCTATTCCGGCAGCGAGGTCCAGGTCCGCCGATACGTGAGCCAGCACCGCAGGGTGCGCTCCGAGGTCTTCGTCCCGCTCAACCAGCCGCCGGGCGAGGCCCAGTTCGACTTCGGGGAGGCCACGGTCGAGATCGGCGGCGAGCAGGTGAAGGCGGCCCTGGCGGTGATGACCCTTCCCTACTCGGACGCCTTCTTCGTCTCGGCCTATCCGAGGGAGTGCACCGAGACCTTCCAGCAGGGCCATCTCTCGGCGTTCGAGTTCTTCGGCGGCGTCCCCACCAAGTGCGCCTATGACAACACCACCATCGCCGTGAAGAAGGTGGTGGGCCCGAGCGAGCGGGAACTGACCAGGGAGTTCCTCCGCCTGGAGAGCCACTTCCTCTTCACCCACCGGTTCTGCCGGGTGGCCCGGGGCAACGAGAAGGGCCACGTCGAGAACCTGGTCGGCTATGGACGACGCAACTTCTTGGTCCCGATCCCGGCCTTTGCCACCTTCGACGAGCTGAACGCCCACCTGACGGCGGCCTGCCGGGCCGATCTCGACCGCGCCGTGCGGGGCAAGCCCGAGGGCAAGCACGCCCGCCTGGCCGAGGATCGTGCCGCCATGCTGCCCATCCCGGCCGAGCCCTTCGAGGCCCGTCGGGTGGAGCAGCGCCGGGTGAACTCCCTCTCCCTCGTGCGCTTCGACCGGAACGACTACTCCGTCCCGACGGCCGTCGCCCATCACGAGGTCACCGTGTTGGGTGGCATCAGCCGGATCTCGATCCTGTCGGGCACCGAGCTGGTGGCCACCCACGTCCGCCACTGGGGCAAGGAGCACACCACCTATGACCCCCGTCACTACCTGGCCCTCCTGGAACGAAAGCCCGGAGCCCTGGATGCCGCCCGACCGCTGGCCGACTGGGATCTGCCCGAGTGCTTCGCCCTGCTCCGCCGGCGGCTCGAGTCCGACCTCGGTCATCTCGGCACCAAGGAGTTCATCAAGGTGTTGCGGCTGATGGAACGGGCCACCCTCGGTGAGCTGACCGGGGCCATCGAGGCCGCCCTGGAGATCGGGGCCACCAGTGCCGATGCCGTCTCGCTCATCCTCACCCACCGGGCCGAACGGCCGGTCGGCCTGTTCAGCCTGGACGGCCACCCCCACTTGAAGTCCGTTGCCCTCGAACCCCCCGACCTCGGTGCCTATGGCACCCTGACCAGCCAAGGAGCATGACCATGAAGTCCCTGGAGTCCAAGTCCCTGGTGCTCTTGCGCCATCACCTGAAGGTCCTGCGCCTGCCCACCGTCGGCGCCGAGGCCGAGAAGGTGGCCGCCCAAGCCGCCCGTGACAACGTCGATCACCTGAGCTACCTGCTGCAGCTGTGCGAGCTGGAGCTCTTGGACCGGGAGAAGCGGTCCGCCGAGCGGCGCCTGAAGGCAGCCCGGTTCCCGACCATGAAGACCCTGGAGAGCTTCGACTTCGCCGCCCGGCCGAGCGTCAACAAGGTGCTGGTGGCCGAGCTGGCCCGGTGCGAGTTCATCGACAAGCGGGAGAACCTCCTGCTGGTGGGGAATCCGGGCACCGGCAAGTCCCACCTGGCCACGGCCTTGGCGGCCGAGGCGTGCGCCAAGGGCTATCGGGTGCGCTTCTTCCGGGCCACCGAGCTGGTCACCATGCTCATCGAGGCTCGAGACGAACGCACCTTCCTGCGGCTGAAGGCCAACCTGGCCAAGCTCGATCTGCTGGTGCTGGACGAGCTCGGCTACGTGCCCGCCTCCAAGGTCGGGGCCGAGCTGCTGTTCGACGTCATCGCCACCGCCTATGAGCGGACCTCGATGATCGTCACCACCAACCTGCCCTTCGAGTCATGGACGGAGGTGCTCGGTTCGGAGCGCCTGACCGGGGCCACGCTCGACCGCCTGACCCACCGCTGCCGGATCATCGAGACCAAGGGCGAGAGCTACCGGCTCCACGACGCGAAGGCCCGGACCCGCCGCACCAGGAACACCGAATCAGTGGCGAAGCCCACGAGGACTCAGGCAGACTGACCGACTACCAACGTGCTGTCGTTTTCGACGATCGCGCGCTGCTGGATTGGATGAGCGTTCACAAGGGGGATGCCATCCTCCGGGTGCCACCGCCCGAGGGTATCGGCCGGCTCCTGGGGCAGCTGGGTCAGCTGCTGGTGCGCTCTCAGGGTGCTCGGGGTCTCGGATCGGGAGATCTGGCTCGCTCCTGGCCCAGGTGCCCCTCGACGGGATGCACCCAATCCGGCGGAGGGTGCTCGAACTGGCATTGGCCACCGAGTACGATGATGACCACCGCCACCTTCGCTGCCCGCCTCGACCTGCCGCACACGTCAGTCCGCCGGCACCTGGAGGACCTGGCTGCACGAGCGGTGCTGGCCCGAGCGCACTTCTCGGAGCCGGAGTCATGGGTGGCCTCCGATTGGACCCGGACCCGCTGGGGTGCCACCAGGTCCGGGAAAGCTGGTTGGCGGGCGATGGGAATGACCCGAGCTGAGGCTGGGTTACAACAATCGCAGGAGATGTGTACGTTGGGAGGTAGCGACTCATGGAGCCCAGCAGTTTGAGCCTGATCTGCCCGCGGTGTGATGCAAAGACGCCGTTCCGCCGGATCCAGGAACAGCACGGAGTCCTCCGTAGCGTGGACATGCGACGAATGTGGCTACGGCTGGGAGGCTTCTCCTCTCAAGGTCCACAACATCGGCCACCCCTCGTGGGCCATCGATCCTCAAGTCGCTCGGTCCCCCGGGGCCGCCTGAGGTAGGTCAATCGGTCGGTCCGGACGACGTCCGGCAGTCCGTGGTACCGGTTTTTGCTATCCCTTCAAGTCTTTGGCAACCCTGCGGACTATTTCGGACGGCGCTACGTCCAACACGTTTGAAAGGGCGAAGACGGTCTTGAGCGAGGCGCCACGTTCTCCCCGCTCCAACTGGCCGACGTAAGTGCGGCCATTGCCGCTCGCATTCCCAAGTCCCTCTTGGGAGAGACCTCGTTCAAGGCGCAAGGATCGCAGCACCCGCCCGAACGCGAGATCGATGGGGGACCGTTGGGCGGCCGGGCCAGCCGGAGACATGAATCCAATGTGACGGGCTGCTTGCTATAGCACTACACGCGATAGCATGCACCTTCCCAGAGGGGCCCGGACGGGAAGGACCTCGAAAGTGAGGCTCAGAGTCATTTTCGGGGTGACCGCTGCCGTCATAGCAGGCATAGCTGTCTACTTCGGTCTGTTCTATTCAGGATCTCCATCCGTTGGATCCGACTACGTCGCAACGGGACCAGAGAGCGCCGCCCTCATCCAGTGGAGTCCAACTGCCGGAATGCTCGATGGCACGATGACCTTGGTCACACTTTCCGGTGCACCGCCGAGCCGAACCACCAGTACCAAGTCCACCTCCGTTTCCGGAGTTGTGAACGGATCTTCGATCGGTGTGAGTTTCAATGGTGGTCTGGAGAGGTTCGGCACCCTATCCGGCGGCACATTCAACCTGGAGGTTCCCCAGAGTGACGGCATGCTGGAGTCCCTTCAATTCGCATCGAGCGATCCTTCGGAATTCAATCAGGCCGTCTCACGACTTCAAGGCGAAGCGCAGGCCGACAACGCCAGCTACTCCCAAGCCAACACCGAGGTCGCCGATCAACTGACAACCCAGTGTCACGCGGCCGGTGGAAGTATCCAGTCGGCTGGAGGCACCTCTCCACCATCCGACTGCGTGGTTAGTGGCGTCGGAGATCCGGTCAACAATCCGGGAACTCCGAGCGCTGCCCTCAGCTTTCCTCCCTCAAATGTCCAAGCGGCAGTCCAGGGTTGTCAGAGTGCCAACGGGTCGTGGCGCTACGACGACTTCGGGGGTTACTACTCGGGTCAAACCGATTGGGACTGCACGGTTGATGGATTTGAGGATCAGGTCATCAGCTTCACGACCGGGGCCTATAACGTGCCCATCGATTCGGCATCGGCCGTCAGCTCGCTGATTGCTGCTTGTACCCAGGCATCAGGTGACTTCGGTGTCGACTCCGAGAGCGCTGCCCAACGTCCACCCTTGACTTGCCAGTTTGCGGGCATCCTGAATGACGACCTGGCGCTTACTCCCGAAGTCCATTTCGTGACTCCTCTGAGCCAGGCCGCCAGTCAAGCTGAACGGGGTGGGTCGGCACCATCGGCACCATCGGCACCATCGGCACCATCGGCACCATCGGCACCATCGGCACCATCGGCACCAAGCTGATCGCGGTGCCTTGCGAAGATGGGCGGCGAGATCGCCTGGCGGAAAACCCTCCGTGGTGTCAATCTGAAGTGTCGGGATTGCGGCTCGGAATCGCCCGACCTCAGTTCAGACCTCCGGGCGTCGTGAAGCCGCAAGCGACACCTGTCACGCCTCCGCCCTAATCTCTCCCGACGTGGAGCACTACGCCAACGCCTTCACCTGCCAGAGCACCCACTGCTTCAGAATGATCCAGGCCGAGGATGGAACTGGCCATGCCCAACATTGTCCATACGCCCTCCGATGGCGGGGGCGGTTCCAGGATGCTGCCTGTAAGTGGCACACCGTCGTGGCGTGCGATGGTCATCGGGCCGATTTGGTCTCCGTTCAGCGGGTCACGGCCCCAAAGGTCTAAGGGACCGGCATAGGGCCTTTCTGGACGTAGGTGGCTGGGCCCCGGAGCCACGGACGGCGGAATCTGTGGCTCAACGGGGTCCAACCAACCAGAGTCGAGGGTAGTTGCCGCGACCGCTGCCTCAGACGTGGGCATTTGCCTTTTCCCGTGGAGGCCATAGGCCCGACGTGGCGGCGTGTATCGAGCACGCCGATGAACTCCACGGCTGGCGATGGGTCTGCGCCACCATCATCGACATCGGCACGGCGAGCCCAGGACCGTTTCGGGTTCTAAGCTCCAGCTTCTGGGCTAGGTCGAGTTCAACCTGCTGGTAACTGACTGACTGTCTGAAACCAGCTACCTCGTCGACCACGATGTCGACCAGGCCCGACTCCACGGGCTATTTACTTCTCTTGAGTGTTCCCCTGACCACCACTTCATAGATCCGACTCACGCCTTGCCACCCATGACTCACACTGTGACATCGTCGCCTCACGATCACGTCGCCCCTTCGGGGTGACGACAGGTGACGAAGCGGTTACATTGAACTCGAGTCGAGGGATACGCCGCTTCGGAAGCTAATTGAGCAACCTCCCACGGAAGGTCAAGCATGGCCATCGACGCCACGACAGTCGAAGAGATGCGCCGCACTTTGGTTGCCGAAAACGTATTCAGTGATGTCGAGACCGCCGATGAGTCGTCCCTGCGGATGTTCTGGAATGCTCGCCGAAGCCCCGAGTACCAGCGTCGGTTAGGCGAACTCAAATCCGATACCTAGCGGCTCAAACGCCCCACCGCTTGGAGACAGTGGGCGGAAGTGCGTATAGGTGTAGACCTTGAGTTGTCGCCAGGTCAGTACCATCCGACTGGCCCGGCGCCGGGCAGGGCAGTTGGAGGCGATCGGGGACAGTCGGAACTACCCAATCTCGGTCGTAGCGGTACCTTCCCGAGGTACGTCTTCACGGGACATCGTCAGATAGGCGACGCATCCTGCAATAAGAACGCCAAAGATAAGGCTAACGATCCCATCACCAAGGGCGAGGCCCCCGACTCGATGGGGCTTTCCGAGCCAGTCGGCGATGGAGGCTCCGAGCGGCCTGGTCAGCACGTAGGCGAACCAAAAGGCGAATACCTCATCGGCTCCGAAGCCCCAATAGGCAACGACGGGGATCAACATCAGACCTGCGAAGAGAAATGCTGACACCAGATAGCCAAGGTGGAACGTCGTTGCTGTCAGATCCCCCAGCGCTGTTCCCATGGCGAAGGTGGCCATGACGGTCGCCCAATAGAAGAGCTCACGCCGTGGAGTGAAGATGCTGTGAATGGAAAGCGTTCCTTCTGTCCGGTGCCAGGCGATGAACACCACGGCCAGAACAACAGCGAAGAACGGCGTTGATGCGGCATAGGGCACGTGAAACTGAATGTGTAGAACGTCGGCAGCCATGGTGCCGGTGATGGCAACCATCAGCACGGTGAGCCAGTAGATCCAGGGCACATACCGGTCTGCCCGAAACTGGATGACCAACACGACCACGAGCGATACCCCCCAGTCCCACTGCAACCACGGGATTCATGCGATTGACCAGATAGTCGGACGTCGCCTCTCCCATGGCGGTACTAAGCAGTTTGATCACCCAGAACAGAACTGTGATCTCTGGAACCTTGATCAAGGTTCGACGTGAGAGATTCATGAGTCAGCATCGTATGGCAACGTCCGCCGTTGACCCGATCGTCTTCATCTAATCGTCAGATTGTCTATGAGCGCCTTTGCCCTAGCCCGATACCCCACCAACCCAGCGTTCGGAGCACCGTAAACGCTAACCAGCTGACGCCGAAGAGAGATCAACCTCATAAATAGCGCTTCCACATAAAGCCTATGTCCAGCACCATCGAAACCGTAGCAACAGCGATGCAGAAGCTGATCGAAGCAAACAAAGCCGCTCAGCAAGTGCTGCGGAAGAATGAGATAGCGCTTGAAGCGAGCCATGAAGAACATCAACCGTAGTATCGACGTTGAAACAGCGCTCCAGAGAACGCTGCTCCATTTACCACAGCAATCAACGAATAACGCACTCAGAGCCTACGAAACAACCTGCCACAAGCTCCGCCTTACGGTGATCCGCGAACTTAACTCACCGAGATGTCAATCGGAGAGATCGAAAAAGTGGGGATTCTCACAACAACTAGCGTCCCGATATGCCAAGAAAGCGGAGGTTCTAGCAAAGAGTGCAGACTAACCCGTCACGGAGAGATAACGCTCCCAGAGCCAGCGATCAGAAGCACGCTCAATCAACTAACAGCGTCTGCCGATGGTAAAGAATAGCTGAGCGAGCCGAATAGATCATTCGTCACTTGAAGCGAGATCGAGCGACGGTCCTAGTAGGAGCTAACCTAAACGAGGTGGTGCGGCGGCTACAAGCAGCACTCACCGATCCCGCTGCCACAAACATTGATTCACGATCAGCCCTTCGCATGTCCGAGTTCTTTACCGAAAGCATCACCCGAGCGTGCTGATCGAGCCTCATTCAAAGTAACAGCATACCAACCCAGCGAATAGTTCGGAGAAGCTCACACCCTCCCTAAACCCAAACAAAATAGCCAAGCCCTCACTAATCGGAGAAGCATCATCTAACCCGTCGGAACAAGAGTTCGCTACGAAGTCACCGCTTACAGCACCGCTGTTAGTTCGGTCGTCCTCTTCTCGCCGAAGCGCTTTTGGTCATCGCTGAAGCAATCGTGAGCATCGTTCACCCAATGCCGATGCCCAACCTCAGATTCCTCTTTTCTCGTCATGAGCAGCGTCTGCCTCGTCTTCGACTTCCTGATTCAGCAAGTGGTGGATAAAACCATTCTCGATGAGAACTGCCTCGCCGAGTAGCTACCAACAGCAATGGAGAAAGCAGCCTAACAGCTCCGCAGAGTAGCCCGAATGTGCCGTTCAGCCATACCCCGATAACCGCCCCGCTCCCAGCGATCAGAAGCAGTCAGCCGTAGCGCTTTGCAGAGCAAGCGTCTCCGAGCGGAGTCCCCCCGTTGCTCCCATAACGTCGATTCCGAGTAATCGTCCTTCAGCATCAAAGTCGAGATGAAGTCAGCGTCACCTGCGAACTGAGCACCGAACCTGAGTAACCGATGCACCAAGTTCGATGTCATCCACGATACGGATGTAGCAGCGTTCACCTCAGCGTCGTAGCTGATGCGCATGATGTGATTCTAGCACTCCTGCCTAACCGCCACCCAGCGTTTTGAGCTACCTCAGCTCCTTCTGAGCACATTCGACTCAGTTCCGTCGATGCGCATTCAGCTTTAGAAACGATGAGACTCAGCCAACATCTAATGGTACGAATCGTGTTCAAACCTAAGTGAGCGGTGACACAACAACTCTCGCCGACGCAATAGCATCAGCTCTTGCCGAAGTTCCAAGGTGAGCGAGTTCAGCCGATGCCGACAAAGCAAACTCATTAACGAACCCAGTAACCAATCGTCAGTCGCCAAAAATCACAACCAAGTTGACGATCGTGCAGCAAACCATTGGATTTGACAGTGTGCAGCGAAACGCTTCAGCTCATAGATTACGAACGAACCTTAACAACCTAAATCCTCGTCGAGCCCTGTCCAAGTGCGAGTTCCAAATCGAAACCAGCACAATAACCACCTCATAGTCTCGGAAGAGTCGCCCGTAGCCTCTGATCCCCTGTTGAAACCTCTGCGTATCCCACCAACCCAGCGGTATGAAGCAAATGCACTCAAATAAACTGTCGCTCTATTGCGAAGTGCAAATAGCCCATTCCGAACGAAGCCCTCCGCTTCGATCGCTCTGTGTGAAGATGTATTTCACCTACATACCCGCCATACCTTCTCGTATATCCACACCACTCCTTGTCCACTTCTTGCGATCTCGTCAGCCTCTTCACGTATCCCGCCAAAACTGCCTGCCCCTTCATACCGCCCACACGTTGTCTAGTGATCTATCGAATGCCAAAATCCTCATCGTCCAGCAACCTTCCGCATCTTCGCTGTCCTACGCTCCAATCGCTACCAATACAATACCACCCATCTCACCTCCCGCTCCGTTACCACCACCTAAGCAGTTCAGCTAATCAAAGTGCCGTTGGGGGCACTCAATAACCGAGCCCATCAACACCTAAGCCCCCCCTCCCCGCCGACCCGCCCCTCCCCGTTTCCGGTGGGGCCCTCGCGCCGTCCGGCCGCCCGGCCCGCTGCCGGGTTCCGGCCGTTCGCCCTGGTGCCCCGGCCTGTTGCGGTCGTGGTCCCGGGGTCTGGGCTCCTTGGCTCTGGCCTTCCGGCGCGCTCCGGCGTGGGGGTTTTGGCCCGTTTGGCTGCGCGTCTCCCTCTCTCCCCTGTCAGTTTTATACAGTGCCCACGGCAGGATTTGAACCTGCGACACCTCATTTAGGAAACGAGTGCTCTATCCCCTGAGCTACGTGGGCGGGTCCCGAACCCTGGAGTGTAGATCTCCTCTGGCTGCCGCCTTTCCCCCCTTCGACGGCCACCGGGCAATGACGGCAACCGGGCAAGGACGGCCACCGGGTTATGACGGCCACCGGGCAAGGGCGGCCACCGGGTTATGACGGCCACCGGGCAAGGGCGGCCATGTCGGGGGCCGACGCCGAAGAGGTTGGTACGTCGTGATCCGACCGAACGCACGATCTCGTCGCCGTAGCGGACTCGGAGGAGGAGACGAAGAGCCTACGATCAACCGGTACACCGGCACCATCGACGCAGAACCTAAAGGAGCACGATGAGCCCCGACGACCAGTGGTCCCCCGACGAGCCGTCCGGCTCCGATCCCTTCGAGCAGGGTGACGAGGCCCTCGATGAGAAGGAGCAGCTCGATCCCGACTTCCTCGAGGCCGTCGAACTGGATCCCTCGCTCGACCCGACGCTGCAGGCCGACGACCGCGAGTTGGAAGAGGCCGGTGCCGAGCTCGACGACCCCGAGGACCTGGCCACCTTGGACGGCGGTATGGACGACCCCGACGGATTGGGTGGTCCGACCAATCGGGAACGCGCCCAGGCGGAAGACCAGGAGGGATGGGATCTCGATGCCCCGATCGTCGCCGGCGACGTCGAGCCCGACTCGGACGAAGTCTGACGTTCGCGGCCTCGGGCCAACGCCACCCCGGTCATGACGCGTCCCCACGGGCCGGACGGAGCCGGGTCCTCACAGCCTCCGTGACTTGTTACACCTCATCGCCGCCTCGACGATGTCGTGACTCGGGGCAGCCGACAGATCCGTCCGGTGTACCCGGTCGGTGGCGAGGCCGTCCAGGACGATGTTCAGGTAACGGCGCCAGAGGTCCGGGGCGAGACCGCTGGTATACGTGGCCACCGTACTGACCATCAGCTCGATGATCGGCACATCCGCAGGCACGAGGTCCGGGCGCAGGTAGCCGTCGGCCTGGGCCCGTTCGATCAGCCGCGTGACGATGGGCACGATGCAACCTCGGGCGTGGGCCACCCGCTCGAGTCCGTAGCCACTGTGCAGGACGACGTCTCGCAGCCCGCGGTCTGTGGCCTGCATGGAGGCGGCGCGTTCCAGAAACCAGACCAGTCCGTCCCACGAGTCCTCGTGGGCCAACGCCGCCTCGGCCAGGTCGACCAGTTCGTTCACCGCCTGCTCGAAGAGGGCCTCGATCAGCTCTTCCTTGCCCGGAAAGCGGCGGTAGACCGTGCCCACCCCGACTCCAGCGCGATGCGCGATCTCGTCGAGCGTGGCGTCCAGCCCACGTTCGGCGAACACCTCCGCCGCCGCGGTCAGGATCCGCTCCCGGTTGCGGGCGGCGTCCGCTCGCAGGGGCCTGCCCTCCTCGTCTACTGCGGTCTTCATCTTCGTGAACCTCAGACGGTTCCTCGCGGTACGTGGATTCCGGTTCTCCGGACGTGTGTAGAGTAGTCGAATAACCGGAGATAGCGACTCCACTTCAGATCGGCAGCGACCCGATGACGACTGCGACCACCCCCACCGAAGGCACTGCCGAAGAGACCGCCGGAGCCGGTATCTCCGATTCACAGGCCAACCACGACCGGCGGTGGTGGATCCTGGCCGTGCTGGGCGTCGCCCAGCTGATGGTGATCCTCGACAACACCATCGTCAACATCGCGCTGCCCACGGCCCAGCACGCGCTCGGCTTCTCCAACGCCGACCGTCAGTGGGTCGTGACCGCCTACTCCCTGGCCTTCGGCAGCCTCCTCCTGCTCGGCGGACGGATCGGCGACATCTTCGGACGGAAGCGGACCCTGATGGTCGGCCTGATCGGCTTCGCCGGAGCCTCGGCCCTCGGCGGCGCCTCCGTCAACTTCCCCATGCTCGTCACCGCCCGCACCGATCCAGGGCGCGTTCGGAGCCCTCCTCGCCCCGTCGGTACTCGCCCTGCTGACCACCACCTTCACCAACGGGAGCGAACGGGCCAAGGCGTTCGCCATCTACGGCGGCATCGCCGGCGCCGGCGGTGCCCTCGGCCTGCTGCTCGGCGGGATCCTCACCTCGTACGCCTCCTGGCGCTGGACGCTCTTCGTCAACCTGGTGTTCGCCGCCGTCGCCGCCACCGGCGCCCTGCTCTGGCTGAAGAACGACAAGGCCGCCGACCACGACCCGCTCGACCTTCCCGGGCCTCGTCCTGGTCACCGGCGGCTCTGTTCTGCCTCGTCTTCGGCTTCTCCCACGCCGAGACCACGGCATGGAGCAACCCCTACACCATCGGGTTCCTGGTGCTCGGGCGTGGTCCTGCTGGCCACCTTCGGCCTGATCGAATTCCGGGTGAAGTACCCGCTGCTGCCGCCCCGGGTCGTGCTCAACCGGACCCGAGGCGGTTCGATCCTGGCCATGCTGTTCGCCAGCATCGGCATCTTCGGGGTCTTCTTGTTCCTCACCTACTACCTACAGGGAACACTCGGGTTCAGCCCGGTCAAGACCGGCGTCGCCTTTCTCCCCATGGTGGCGGCACTGGCCGGCATGGCCCAGGTGTCCAACCGGGTCCTGCTGCCCAAGTTCGGGCCCAAGCCGATCATCCCCATCGGCCTGGTCATGGCGTCGGCGGCCCTCTACCTGCTCCACCTGCTCGGTCTGCACAGCTCCTACGCCAGCTCACGTACTGCCCTACATCGTGCTGCTGGGCCTGGGCTTCGGTCTGAGCCTGGCCCCGGCCTTCAGCACCGGCACCCTCGGACTGCGCCCCCCACGACGCCGGGGTGGGTTCGGCCACCCTGAACACCTCCCAGCAGGTCGGCGGCTCCATCGGCACGGCCCTGCTCAACACGCTGGCCGCCGGGGCCGCCACCGCCTACCTGGTGGGCAGGGCCGCGACCCCGGCCAACCTGCGGGCCGCGGCCCTGCACAGCTACACCACGGCGTTCCTGTGGTCGTCGCTCATCTTCGTCGTCGGCGCGGTCATCGCCGCCTTGGTACTGGCGAGGGGAAACCTCCAGCAGCTGTCCACGCCGCCAGGCGGGTCACTCTACGCTGACCGTCCGGTCCCTTCCGCGCCGACGGCGGCAGCGTCGATCGACGCGTCCCACGGCTGACGACTCACGCCGACGGTTCGGGCACGAGCACGCACCGGGTGCCTGAGTAGATGGTTGGCATGCACTTGTTGCAGTGGATGCACAGTCCCTCGTCCGCCGATCCCTTCTCCCATCGCTTGACCAGATCGGGCTCCCGCAACAGCGCCCGGGCCATGGCCACGAACGCGAACCCTTCGGCCAGCGCGCCCTCCACCGTCTCGAGCCTGTTCACACCGCCGAGCAGGATGAGGGGCAGGGAGAGGGCGTCGAGGAACTGGCGGGCGTAGGGAAGGAAGTAGGCCTCCTCGAAGGGATACTCGAGGAGGAAGCGCGAACCCACCACCCGAAATCCGGCGCGCAACGGCGCCGGCAGGGTGGCGGCGAACTCCACCCGTCGGTGCCTCACCCCGGAACAGATACATCGGATTCGACAGCGAGCTACCCCCGGTCAGCTCGAGTGCGTCGAGGGCACCGCCGGACTCCAGCATGCGCCCGAACTCGACGCTCTCGTCCAACCAGAATCCACCGTCGACGCCGTCGGCCATGTTGAGCTTGGCCGTGACCGCGGCCCGGATCCCCCACCGCCTCCCTCACCGCCTCGACCACCTGGAGGGGGAAGCGGGCCCGGTTGTCGAGGCTCCCACCCCACCGATCGTTCCGTCGGTTCAGTTTCGGGCTCAAGAACGCGCTCAGCAGGTAGTTGTGCCCCAGATGGATCTCGATACAGTCGAAGCCGGCCTCGACGGCCAGCGCGGCACCGCGGCGATACTCCCCGGTGATGCGGGCGATGTCATCGTCAGTGGCGGCCCTGGTCACTCCCCCGCTGGCGTTGAGCCGGCGGGTCGGAGCCAGAGCCGGGGCCCGGTTGGATCGGGCGTTGGCCACAGGTCCGGCGTGACCGATCTGGGCCGACGCCGCTGCACCGGCCTCGTGGACGGCGTCGGTGACCCGCCGGAGTCCGGGGACCGCATCGTCCCCCAGCAGCACGCAGTGGCGGTCGGTCCGGCCCTCGGGCGAGACGGCCAGGTAGGCCACCGTCGACATGGCCACCCCGCCGTCGGCCGTGCGGCGGTGGAATTCCACCAGCCCGTCGCCGACCACCCCCTTCGGGGTGGCGCCCTCGAACGTCGCCGACTTGATGACCCTGTTCTTGAGGGAGAGTGGGCCGAGACGGGCCGGACCGAAGACGGCCGGCCCCTTCGTCATCAGGACTCCGCGCCGGACTCATCTCCGACCACCTCCTCGTTCTGCCGGTGGCAACGGTCTATCCCGTTCCGGAGACGTCGGCATCCCGCAACGCCGCCATCACCGCATCGGTCAGGCTCGGATGGCACACCACCAGGTCGGGGAGCCACGGGTCGGGTTGCGAGTACCGGAGGGGTGAACCGTCCAGCCGGCTGGCGTGGAGCCCCATGGCCAGGGCCACCGCCACCGGCGCAGCCGAGTCCCACTCGTACTGGCCTCCGGCGTGGACATAGACCTCGGCCTCGCCCCGGATGACGGCGGCGATCTTGGCTCCGGCCGATCCCATCGGTACCGTCTCGGCCCCCAGCCGGTCGGCCACGAACGGCACGAACGCGGGGGGCCGGGTGCGACTCACCACCATCCGGGGGATGGACGGGGCCGCCCGGGGCGGAGGGGGGCTCACGGTTCCCAGCACCAGCCCCGATGGCCGGCAACGCCACCGCGCCGACCACCGGATCGCCGTCGACGGCCAGGGCCACGTGGACGGCCCAGTCCTCCCGCCCCTCCGAGTACTCGCGGGTGCCGTCCAGCGGATCGACGATCCAGATCCGACCCGCGACCGGGCCGAGCTCTGCGGACTGGTCCGCCTCCTCCGAGCGGATGCGATCGTCGGGGAATCGGCCGGCGATGCGCTCCATCAGGAGCCGGTGCGACTGCCGATCGCCCTCCTGGCCCAGGGCCTTACCGGACTCCGGACCGGACCGGAGCTCGATCAGAACGGCGCCGGCCTCTGTGGCCAGCTCCACGGCGGCCCGATGCTCGCGGCTCAGGGCCACGTCTTCATTCGGTGCCATGGTCACCCCGACGACTCGGCCCGTTCGGCGCCACGCTCTCCCCCTCGATCCGATGGAGTCCTCAGCATCATGGTCCTGCCCTCCGGTGCCCGGGCGGGTGCCCGTTCGCCGGAGTGCACCAGTCTGCCCGACAAACCGCCCGTCACGCCGATACCGGCCGTTCACTGCGGGACATCGGGCCCGCAGTGGGTACGCTGCCCCGAATCATGACCGCGTCACCCGCCATGACCGCCGAGCAGCTCCAACAGATGCTGGACGCCGCCTTCCCCGGCCACAAGATTCCCTACGTCGTGGAGGAGATCACCGCGACCACGGTCCGGATGCGACAGGAGATCGGGGTCTTCGACAGCCGACCGGGCGGGACGGTGTCGGGCCCGACCCTGATGGCCCTGGCCGACTGCGCAGCCTGGATGGTGATCGTGGGCCAGATCGGACCGGTGGCGCTGTCGGTGACCACCAGCCTTCACATCGACTTCTTCCGGAGGCCGGAGCTGGTCGACCTCGTGGCCGAAGGCACGCTGCTCAAGCTCGGGAAGCGACTGGGCGTGGCCGAGGTGGCGCTGTACTCCGTCGGGAACGACGACCTGGTGGCCAAAGCCCAAGTCACCTACTCGATCCCCCCTCGGTAGCCGGCACCGGCGGCCGGTGGCGTCATTGCATTCGGCCATCGGTCCGTGTCAGCATCGTGACACCGACTTCCAAGGGGGAACCGAGCATGCATGACCTGGTCATTCGCGGTGGGACGGTGGTCGACGGAACCGGAGCGGCGGCCCGGGTCGCCGACGTGGCCGTGGACCGCGGACGGATCAGCGGTGTCGGTTCCTTCGCCGACGAGCCGGCCAACCGGACGGTGGACGCCGACGGCCTGCTCGTCACCCCGGGTTGGGTCGGACATCCACACCCACTACGACGGCCAGGCCACCTGGGACGAGGTACTGGCCCCGAGCAGCTGGCACGGGGTCACCACCATCGTGACCGGCAACTGCGGCGTGGGCTTCGCCCCGGCGCGTCCCGACCGCCACGAGTGGCTCATCGGCCTGATGGAAGGGGTCGAGGACATCCCCGGCACCGCCCTCTCCGAGGGCATGAAGTGGGAGTGGGAGAGCTTCCCCGAGTACCTCGACACCTTGGATCAGCGGAAGTGGACCATGGACGTGGGCACCCAGATCGCCCACGGAGCGGTGCGGTCCTACGTGATGGGAGACCGCGGGGCGCGCAACGAGGCGGCCACGGCCGAGGACATCGCCCAGATGAAGGAGTTGGTCAAAGAGGCCATCACCGCCGGGGCCCTGGGGTTCTCGACGTCACGCACCATCGCCCACATCGCCATCGACGGCGAGCCGGTCCCGGGCACGTTCGCGGCCGAGGACGAACTGTTCGGCATCGGGAGCGCCCTCGGCGAGTTGGGCACCGGGGTCTTCGAACTGGCCCCGCAGGGATCGGCCGGCGAGGACATCGTCGGCCCGAAGAAGGAGGTCGACTGGATGCGACGGCTCTCCGCCACCATCCGGCGACCGGTCACCTTCGCCCTGCTCCAGGTGGACGCGGCGCCCGAGCTCTGGCGCGAGTTGATGGACGAGTCGCTGCGGGCCGTGGAGGAGGGGGCCGACCTGTGGCCCCAGGTGGCCGGCCGGGCCACAGGGCTGCTGTCGGGGCACTTCACCACCTACAGCCTGTTCGATCTGGTCCCGGCCTACCAGCAGCTGAAGGCCAAGGGGCTCTCACCCGAGGAGTTCGTCGAGGCGCTGCGCACCCCCGAGGTCCGTGCGTCCATCGAGTCGTGGGAGCCCGAGGGCGACGCGGCCCGCATGGACCAGGCCTACCGCACCACCTTCACCCTGGGCAGCCCTCCGGAGTACGAGCCGGGCCCCGAGCGTTCGCTGGCCAGCATCGCCGCCGCCACCGGCAGGTCCCCGTTGCAGGTGGCCTACGACGCCATGCTCGAGAACGACGGGCGGGGCCTGCTGTACGTGCCCATCCTGAACTACTCCGACGGCAACCTCGGACCGGCACGCGAGATGCTGCTCCATCCCCGGGCTGCGGCCGGACTGGCCGACGGTGGAGCCCACTGCGGGGTCATCTGTGACGCCGGTCAGCCTACGTTCATGCTCACCCACTGGACCCGTGACCGCGACCGCGGTGACCGCCTCCCGCTGGAGTGGATCGTGAAGAAGCAGACCCACGACACGGCCCGGCTCTACGGCCTCACCGACCGCGGCACCATCGAGGTCGGTGCCCTGGCCGACCTGAACATCATCGACTACGACAACCTGCAGTTGGGCAACCCGGTGGTGGTCGACGACCTGCCGGCCCACGGCCGGCGCATCGTCCAGGACGCCACCGGCTACGTCGAGACCATCAAGTCCGGCGTCACCACCTTCGCCGGCGGCCGTGAGACCGGAGCCCGGCCCGGAGCCCTGTTGCGCGGAGCACGCTGACCGACGATCCCGGCGTCAGGAACGGTCGACGGGCGGTCCGACGTCGGCCCTGGCGTCCGCCTCCGCCACCGGGGACCCCCCGGCTGCCGCCTGGGCTGCGGCCTCGGCTGCGAACTCGACCTGCATCTGCTGGTAGACGCGATGTTCCACGATGAAGGCCAGCGTGGGCACGAAGCCGGCCGCCACCACCAGGAGGATCCGGCCCAATCTCCAGTGGGCCCGGCGGGCCAGGTCGGCCGCGGTGACCAGGTAGACGAGGTAGAGGTAGCCGTGGATCGGGGCCACGATCTCCTCGGCCAACTTCGGATGGTCCCCGAACGCCTGGAAGATGATCACGACGGTCAGACAGATCAGCGCCGTCCCCACCACGAAGGCCATCACCCGGTAGCGGATCAACGCCCCGTGCACGACACCCCCGGACCTGGGTGAGCCGACCGTTCGGTGCCGGACCGGTGGCGCTGGGGCCCACCCGGCGACCTCATCGGTTCGAGACGCCCGAATCGGTGGCCGCGGCCGGTTCGGTCGACCCGGCGGCATCGGTCGGACCCGGAGTTCGGGCCTCCACTCCATCGGCGGCGGCCAGTTCGGCCAGATAGCGGTTGTAGGCCGCCAGCCGGGCGGCTTCGTCGGGTGTCTGATCGGCGAATCGCTCGCCCCTGGGCGGAGCCTCCTCGTCGACGGCGGACCGGGCCGCGATGGCCACGTTCTTGCGCGCGACCCCCGCTGAGGGCCCAGCCGGGTTGGCGGGAGTCGTCCCCGGACCCGTCCCCGCCGGTCGAGCCCGGGACGATCCGGCGGGTGACCGCGGTGGTCTGGTCGTGGATGAGCTGCCACCACACATAGACGGCGTAGCCGGCGAAGAGCGGCCACTCGAAGGTGTAGGCCCAACTCAACGTGTTGCCCCCGAGCGCCCGATCCAGTTGCCACTTCGTCAACCAGGCGAAGACGGGCAGCAGAATCAGGAGCGTCACGTGCATCCCCATGCAACGGGGTGTGAAGTATCGACGCACGAGGCAATCGTACCGTCGGGCCCCGCCCCGTCCCATTCGCGGTGCCGGGCCACGTCCGGGGCGCACGAGCGGCCTCCGGTGGCGGCGCCGGAGGCGGAGATACCCCTGCGGACCAGGGAACATCCCCGAAATTGGCAGCGACACTGCCTAGTATTTTTCCGGTCCCTTTGCACCAGCATCCGGACGCGGAAGTAGGCGGCTCGGATCAGTTCGCCACCGCCGATCGAAAGGGCAAGTCCATGGACGAGCGTGTGAGAATCGGCTTCGCCGAGGCCATCGGGACGATGATCCTGATCGTGGGAGGTCCGGGGACGGCCGTGCTGGCCACGGGCAACTTCTTCCCCAAGGGATCGGTCGGTGTCCTCGGCGTGGCGCTGGCCTTCGGGCTCAGCCTGCTGGTGGCGGCCTACGCCATCGGCTCCATCTCCGGTTGCCACATCAACCCAGCGGTCACGTTGGGCCTGTGGGTCATCGGCAAGACCAAGACCAAAGAGCTGCCCTTCTACATCGTGGGCCAGATCATCGGCGGACTCATCGGGGCCACCATCATCTTCATCATCGCCAAGAGCAGCTCGGTGGCCTTCAGCGCCAAGACGTCGGGCTTCGCCTCCAACGGCTACGGGATCCACTCACCGGGCGGGTTCAAGCTCGGCGCGGTGATGCTGGCCGAGGTGTTCTTCACCGGTGTCTTCGTGTTCGTCATCGCCTCGACCAGTCGGCTGTCGATGCCGGTGGGGCTGACCGGGGTGACCGTCGGACTCACCCTGACCATCATCCACCTGATCTCCATCCCCATCGACAACACCTCGGTCAACCCGGCCCGGAGCCTGTCCACGGCGGTGTTCCAAGGGAGCTGGGCCCTGAGCCAGCTCTGGGTGTTCATCGTCTTCCCCGTCGTCGGCGGCATCCTCGGCGGGGCGGCGTGGCGGGCCCTCCGACCGGCGTCGGACGAGATGTCCGAAGAGGTGTCCGAGGCCGGCGCACCGGCACCCTACGGCCGGCGACCCCAGCCCGAGTAGCCGGCCCCCGCCGGTCCGCTCCGCCGCCCCGGTTCGGTGGTCGCCTCCGGACCGGTCGGGCGGCTAGAAACAGGGGTGGCCCCGACCCCCCGTCACAGCCCCGCCGTACCGTGCCCACATGACCTACACGACCCAACCCCCCACCCTGTTCCATCCCCACGTCGAAGTCCGCGTGAGCAAGCGTCGGAAGAAGACTGCGGGCGCCCACTGGGAGGGCGACCGCATCGTGGTGGTGGTTCCCACCCACCTCCGGGGCACCGAGCGCGACCTGATGGTGGACTCGCTCTCCCGCCGGCTGATCCTCCACCGGCCGAACCTGCACGCCTCCGACGAGGTACTGGAGCGACGGGCCGCGGCCCTCGGATCGAGATACTTCGACGGCCTGACCCCGGCGTCCATCCGGTGGTCCACGACCCAGAACAAGCGGTGGGGCTCCTGCACGCTCCAGACCCGGGAGATCCGCATCTCCGAGCGGCTGCGGGTGGCACCGGAGTGGGTCCTCGATGCCGTGATCGTCCACGAGTTGGCCCACCTCATCGAACCCAACCACTCGGCCAGGTTCCGCGAGCTCGAGTCGCGCTACCCGAGACGTGAGGACGCCGACCTGTTCTTGGAGGGCTACTCCCTCGGCCTCCACATGCCGGCCAAGGCCGGTATCGACGACCCCGGCTCCGAGGACGAGGACACCACCGCCGGGGACGGCCCGGCCGACCTGCCCTCCGACGAGGTCCTCACCTCCGAGGAGGGACGGGCCGAGGACGCCGCCGCCGGCTGACCGGCGCTACCGGGCGGCGCCGTCGACGGGCCACCAGGTGACCGGCTGCTAGCCCCCCGGAGGTCCGGATCCCGAATCATATAAAATCGACTTGATTAGTCGACTTTAACTGTCTACAGTGTGGGCATGGCAGTTGCCTACCTCGATCCGGCGGCAGGTCTTCTCCCAGTTTCGTCCCCAACTCGCTCCGAAGACCTGCCGACCGGATCGGGGGACCCCCTTGTTCGGGGCTCCCGACGACACCGCCGGATCGACCTGCTGTCCATCGCCGAGGGGTTCGCCGTCTCGGCCCCCGCCATCCCCGAGCTGCAGGAGATCACCGAGCGGTCGTGGGTGCTCCTGGCCGTGAGCGATCTGTTCGAGGCCTGGGCCATCGGCTGGCCCCCCGGCGGCCGGATCGAGCTCCACGACCACGGTCGTTCGAGCGGAGCGGTGGTCGTGGCCCGGGGATGCCTGACCGAGACCTCGCTCCGTTCCACCGACTCCGGCGTGGCCCCACATCGCCACCCACCACGTGGCGGCCGGCGAACACCGGCGATTCGGACCCGGCTACATCCACGACCTCCTCAACGAGGGAGACGGGCCGGCCATCAGCGTGCACGTCTACAGTCCGAAGCTCGCCACCATGGCGTACTACGAGATGGGACCGGCTGACCGTGTCCGCCTGGTGCGCACCGAGGACGTCCCTCCAGTGGGGCCCTTCGACGTCACCAGCGACCACGATCCGTCATGAGCCCGTCGGCCGACGATCTGGTCGACCTGGCCCGACGCCACATCGACCGCACCGAACCGCAGGACCTGGCGGCGGTGTCCTCGGCCGGGGGCCTCATCATCGACATCCGCCCCGAGGACCAACGGGCGTCCGAGGGTGAGCTGCCCGGGGCCCTCGTCGTGGAGCGCAACGTCCTCGAGTGGCGGCTCGATCCGGCCGGCTCCCACCGGCTCCCCGAGGTCACCGGTTTCGACCAACCCGTGGTGGTGGTCTGTTCGGCCGGCTACGCCTCCTCGCTGGCAGCCGAGTCGCTGGCCACCCTGGGCTATCGCCACGCCAGCGATCTGGCCGGCGGCTACCAGGCCTGGGCGGCATGGCGGGCCTCGTCCCGGCCACAGCTCCACGAGGCCACCCAGGGGTCATAGACCAGGGGTCCCAGACAGGCCCGGACCCGTCCGGAGCGGCTGATCCACTGGCACGTCAGCGGGCCCGCCGCCGGCTCCCCGGTGGCCCCGGTCGGCCGGACACCGGCGCATCTCGTCGAATATGGAGTACAACAGGGGTGTGGCCTACGTCCTGGCAGCCAGTGCGGCCTTCGTCAATGCCCTGACCTCGGTCCTGCAGAGGATCGGCGTGGAGACGGCGCCCGACTCCGACACCATGCGCCTCAGCCTGATGAGCCATGCCATCAAGCGGGGTATCTGGCTCATCGGCTTCGCCCTCATGCTGGTGGTCTTCGGCCTGCAGGCCACCGCCCTGCGGTTCGGCGAACTGAGCGTGGTCCAGCCCGTCCTGACCACCGAGCTGCTCTTCCTCATGCTGATCCTGGGCGGATGGTTCCGCTACCACCTGGGATGGAAGGAGTGGCTCGGGGCCGCTCGTCATCGTGGCCGGGCTCGGCGGCTTCTTCCTGGCCGCGGCGCCGAGCGGCGGCAACGCCATCCCCAACGGCGGCCAGTGGCTGGTGGCGTCGATCGTGCTGCTCGGGTCCATCGCCGCCTTCATCGTGGCCGCCCTGCGCGGGCCCCGCTGGTGGCGGGCGGCGGCGTTCGGTGCGGCCACCGCCATCACCGCGGCCTACACGGCGTCGCTGACCAAGGCCATCACCACGTACACCACCGAGGGGTGGGGCCACGTGTTCACCCACTTCCAGCCCTACATGCTGGCCGTCACCGGCCTGGGCACCGTCTTCCTGCTGCAGAACGCCCTCCACGCCGGACCCATCACCGCCTCGCGGACCACCCTGGTCACCATCAACCCGCTGGTCAGCATCGTCCTCGGGGTCACCCTCTTCGTCGGACCGGCTGCGATCGGGCGTCGGATGGATCTCGCTCGAGGTCCTGGCCCTGGCGGTGCTGGTGGCCGGCGTGGTCATCCTGGCCCGCTCACCCCTGGTGGCCGGGACCGCACGAGGCCGGGGACCTCGACGAGATGCTCGGCGGAGCCCGCCAGCGGGCCAAGCGACGGCGCCGGTCAGGCTGGCCCCGAACCGGACCGCAGTCGCCCGTGCAGCACGTGGCCCGGACAGGAGGGCGGGGTCCGCGGGGTCGAGGCGGTGACGCCGTTCGGGACCGGTCCCGCCGGCTGACGGGCCGGTTGTTCCGGCCCGGGTCCGTTCAGTCCGTGGCCTCGACGGTGGCCAGGTCGGTGGCCAGCACCACCTCGCCGTCGAAGTGGGCTCGGGCCCGGTCCAGCCACTCCTGCTCGGTCCCCGGGGCCGGCGCCGGCACGAGGTGGGTGAGCACCAGGGTCCGCACTCCGGCCCGTGAGGCCGTGGCCGCGGCATCCTCCACCGACGAGTGGTAGTCGAGGACGTCGGTCAGCCGGGGCAGGCCGATCGGCTCGATGAGGTCGCGACGCACCACGGTGTGGACCAGCACGTCGGCGCCCCGGCTCAGCTCGTCCAAGCCCGGGCACGGCACGGTGTCGCCGGCGATGACCACCGAGTGCCCGCCGTCGTCGATGCGGTAGCCGACCGTGGGACGCACCGGTGCGTGATCGGTCGGCGCCGCCGTCACCGTGACCCCGCGACTGCTCGAAGACGACGCCGCCGTCCACCTCGGTCACCGCCGACGTGGGCGGCCAGGTGAGGTCGTCGTGATGGGCCAGCCGGTAGCCGATGTCGGGTCCCAACATGGCCTCGACCGAGCCGCAGCAACGCCTCGGTACCGGCGCGGGCCGAACACCGGCAGGGGGTTGGGTTGGAACGACATGACCCAGCGCGAGGTGACGATGTCGTTGAGGTCGGTGATGTGGTCGCTGTGCAGGTGGGTGAGGAACACGCGCGGTCAGGGCCACCGGCACCCGAAGCCGCCGCCGCGGCCCGCATGAGGACACCCCGGCCGCAGTCGAACATGAGGTCGCCGGCCGACGTGCGGACCAGGGTGGACGGGCCGGCCCGGTGCGGATCGGGCAGGGGGCTGCCGCTGCCCAGGATCACGACCTGCACAGGACTCCGTTCCCGCGTGCACCCTTGGTGACGGTCTCCGCTCCAGGGGTCGCTCCGGTATCCACCGGGCCAGGCTAACCGTCGCCACCCGGCCGGACGGGAGCCGGCGACCGGGGCGCCTACCCGGGGTCCTCAGCCGGTCAGGGACTCGGCCCGGACGAGACCGGGCGGCGGTGTGGGCGAGGCGCCGGGCCATGCCGTTCCTCCGGCCTGGTCGAGACGCTCGGGGATCCCCAGCCGGATGTCTCCGAGGTCACCCCGCATGGACGTGAACAGGGCCGCCGTGACCCGGGCATCGGCCAGGGCGTTGTGATGATCGGCCCATCGGAGCCCGTAGTGCGTGCAGCACTCCACCAGGGTGGCGCGACCCCGGAGCCCGAGATGGTGCTGGGCCACGAGGAGGGTGTCCACGGTGGTCACCGGCCCGGGCACCAGCCCCTCTCCCCCGCTCCGGAAGCACTCGGCCCTCAAGAAGGCCAGATCGAAGCGATCGACGTTGTGCCCCACCACCACGCGTCCGGACAACAGGTCGGCCAGAAACGGCTGGATGTGGTCGAAGGTGGGTGCTCCGGCCAGCATGTCGGGCGAGATGCCGTGGATGTGGGTCGGGCCCGGGTCACAGCCCGGGTCGACCAGCGTGCAGAACGCGCCGACTTCGAGGCCGGCGGGGTCGAGCAGCACCACGCCCACCTCGATGATCCGCTCCTGTTCGGCCACGAACCCGGTGGTCTCCACGTCCACCACGGCGAATCCGGGACCGCGCTCTCCTGGGTCGTCCACGCCGCCCACCGTAGATCGCCGGTGCTACACGGTGTCGTACGTTCGGCCCTGTTCGGAGGCCCGAGGGCGGAGGGTCATATCGGCCGTGTCACACCGTCCCTGGACCCGCCGGCCGGTTCAGGCGGGCGCCCCCACCAGCTCCCTGAGCTCCCGGGCCACGTCCTCTTCGTGCCGGAGCTCGTCGTCGCGGGCCTTGCGGGGGCTCCATCGACCCCGGTTCAAGAAGATGGTGGGGATGAAGAGCACCATGCCGCCGATGCAGACCCAGAACCAGTGCTGCCACTGCTTCGGCGACTTGCTCACGCCGTTCTGCAGCTGGGTCAGCTGCTTCTGGTGGGCCGAGAGCTGGTTCAGCTGGGCCTGGTAGGGAACGACCAGCTTGTTGAACTGCACCTTCAGCGAGTTGAGCTCGAGCGCGTTCTTCTCTCCGATGGCGGCGATGACGGCCAGCAGGTTGGCCGTCGTCGGGTAGTAGTTGGCCCGCTCGACGACGAACTGGTGCTTCTGCACCAGGGTTAGGAGGGCGGCATGCTTCTGGGCGAAGGCCACCGAGTCGGGGTGTTCGACCAGGAAGCTCTGGATGGCCGGTGTGGCGTAGGGAAGATTGTCCACCACCGGGTTGACCGAGTTGACCACCAGGGGCAGGAAGATGAAGGACAGGCCCACGGTGAGGCGGAGGATCCACCCCCACAGGGCCAGCCCGGTGCCGACCAGGGCCGGGTTCTTCGCCTCGATCATCTCGGTGTAGCCGGCCATCCACGGCGCGTACGTCAGCGAGATGAAAGCGGCCAGGGCCACCTCGACCAGCACCAGTTCGTTGTGGGGGGTGTGGGCGTCGGTGGCTTGGCTGAGAAAGACGATCAGCATGGCGATGGATCCGATGGCGCCGACCAACATGAACGGTTTGCGCACCCGGAACCGGTCCGAGAGGATGCCGAAGACGATCAGGAAGAAGGCGTCCGACCACCAGAACCAGGCGTTGAGCCCGTTGGCCTGCCCGGTGGTCAGGTTGAGGCCATTCGGATTCTTGAAGACCGTGGCCCAGTAGATGGTGAAGAACGCCGATGCTGCGTAGTACAGCAGCAGGAAGAGCGAGATGCCGATGGCCGAGCCGATCAGGTCCCACTTGAGGATCTGCTGCCAGGGCCGTGTGGTGGCCAACAGCACCTGCTGGTCGGAGAGGCCCCGGGCTCTGGCTTCGATGAGGGCCTGGTCTTGGGCCGAGACCATCAACTGGTCGCGGAGCCTGGAGGACATGTCCTTCATCAACAGGAGGGAGAGCACGAACACCACCAGTGACGTGACGCCCGAAATGACGAACTGGCTCTTCCATCCGGCCCCGGGGCTGTGGGCCAGGAAGTGGTCGAGGGTGTGGTTGGCCACGATGCTGGTGAGCAGGCTGCCGGCCACCGGCCCCACCGTCCAGAACCCCATGGCCGAGGCCCGGCCCACCTGGGGGCTGAAGTCCCGCACCAGCGAGGGCGTGGCCACGAGGATGGCCCCTTCCACCAGGCCGAGGACGCAGATGACGATGGCGAACTGCAACTCGGTCTTGCTGGCCGGGACGCCCACGGCGACCAGCAGGCCCACCACCAGCAGTCCGTAGATGATCACGTTGGAACGGCCGAATTTGTCGGTCTTGCTGGCCGGCAGGGAGGCAAAGGCGCCGATGAGGTTCGAGATCACCACGATGCCCACGTAGTAGGCGAACGACATGTGGTAGTACTGCAGGATGTTGGGGGTGACCCCGGTCTGTGTGAAGTACGTGTAGTAGAGGACGATGGTGGCCAGCACGGCCAGCGCCAGGTAGCCGGTCCGCTGTCCGTTGCTCGGGTACTCGTCGACCTCGTGCACGAACAGGAAGCGGAACAACGGACTGTGATTCGAAGTCGTCCCGCCGCCCGCACCGGCGGACAGCGTTGCCGTGGTGTCTGTCATTCGGTCTCCCCCTGCTGTTTCGCGACGCGATCCTTGCGGACTGCACAATCGACCGTAGCGCAACGGAGGCCTTGACCGGGCGTTTTACCTGGCCCCCGGGTCAGCCGCCCTGGTGGAGCAAGTGTCGAGGCTCAGCTGTCGAGCACGGCCGCGGCCACCAGCTCCTCGAGGTAGCGGGTGTCCCACCACGAGATCTGGAGCTGCTTGGCCCGGCGGAAATAGAGCTGGATGTCGAACTCGACCGTGAATCCGATGCCGCCGAAGATCTGCTGGGCCGTGGCGGTCACGTCGCGGAACGTCTGGCACGCGAACAGCTTGGCCATCGGGGCCAGCTTGGCCACGCTGCGACCCTCCGACCGCGCCCAGGCCGCCTCGTGGACCAGCACCTCGGCCCCGTCCACGTTGGTGGCGGCGTCGGCCATGTAGTGGGCCAGGGCCTGGAACGCCCCGAGCGGCTTGTCGAACTGCTGGCGGTCCTTGGCGTACTGCACGGTGATCTCCATGGCGTACTGCGCTCCGCCCACCGCCTGTGCTGCGGCCAAGATGATCCCGTCGTGCATCACCGCGTCCCACGTGGCCCAGCCGCGGCCGGCGCCGCCGATGCGGTCGGCACCGCTCACCCGCACACGGTCGAGGTCGACCCGGTACTGGGTGTCGGAGGAGATGGACATCTGCTGGGTCAGGCTGACACCGGTTGCGGTCGGGTCGACGAGGAACAGGTCGACGTCCCCCGGCGCGTCGCCGGTCCGGGCCAGTACCACCAGGCGGTCGGCGGCCCGGGCGAAGGCCACGTGCCGCTTGGCCCCGGTGATCGTGAACCCGTCGCCGTCGGGAACGGCCCGAACCTGCACACCGGCCGGGCCGAAACCGTTCTCCGGCTCCAACCACGCCGGGGTCAGGATGGCCTCGCCGGTGACGATGCGGGGGAGCCACTCCTCTTTCAACTGTTGGCTGCCGGACCGGGCCAGCGCTCCGCCCGACAGGATCGAGCTCACGAAGTGGGGCGAGGGGGCCAGCGATCGGCCGAACTCCTCGTAGACGACAACGCTCTCCAACGCCGACATGCCCGAGCCGCCGAACTCCTCGGGGAGCTGCAGACCGATCAGGTCGAGATGGGCCAGTTGCTTCCAGAGGTCGGGTGAGTAGCCCACGGCGTCGTCTTCGAGCTCACGGACCACGCTCAGCGGGCTGGTGGCGGCACACACGCCACGGACGGTCTCTCGAAGCATCTCTTGTTCGGGGCTGAATTGCAGGTCCAACATGATCAGGTCTCCTGTTCGGGTGGTGCGAATGGCGTCAGGCGCAGGTCGGGTCGGTGGCGGCAGGTTCGGTAGCGGCTCGTCCTGTGACGGCTCAGTGCGTGGAAGCGCGCTGGCACCCCGCACATGGTGGAGCCGCCGGTGCTGGGGCCGGCTTCGGCGGTCACGGCTGCCACCGGTCCCCCTTCCGCTCCCACGGATTGTCGTCCTCGGTCACCGGCAGGGCCACCCTCGCCGCACACGTGGTCTTGGCGTCGTCATCCACCGACACCGAGATGTCGATGGCCACCCATCCACAGCCGGTGTCGTCCACACCGGTGTCGGTGACGGAGCCACGGAAGACCATGGTGTCCCCGGGGAAGATGGAGCCGAGCATGCGGAACGTCACCCGCTGCAGTCGACCGTAGGGACCGGTCCAGTCGGTGATGAAGCGTTCGAACCAGGCGGCCAGGTTCGGTGTGTTGAGGAAGATGTCCTGGGTGCCGTTGCGGTTGACGGCAAAGTCCTTGTCGTGGTGCATCGGACGCCAGTCACGGGACGCCAGCGCGCCGAGCACCACCGTCGTGGCCGTGACCGGGTAGGCCAGCTCGGGCAGCTCGTCCCCGACCGAGACCGTGTCGAGCAGGCGGCGGGTGACGGTGGCACTCACGTCCGGTCCTCCGATCCCGGGTTCGGCGGAGCGTCGGCTCCAACGGGATTCCGCCGGTAGCCGAACCCGGTGTAGCTCTCGACCGCCACCAGCTCGTCCCGTTGGTTCTTGTACTCGACGTCGATGACCCAGAAGCGACCGGTGCCCAACCGGGTGGTCTTGGGCTCGCTGACCGACCGGAGGATCTGGCGGGTCACCAGCCGGTCGCCCGGGCGGACCGGCTCGTGGAAGATGATGGTGTTGTCGCTCATGACCGCCTCGGGAAGGCCGAGCCCCTCTTTGAGGTCGAAGTGGATCTGGAGGGGAAGTCCCTGGGTGGTCCGCCCGGGCGCCCAGTGGTGGGGGCGGAACCACACCGACACCATGGTCGGGGGGGCGATCGGGCCACCGGTCACCTCGTCGGCCACCACCTCGTCCCAGAAGAGCGGGTTGGCGTTCTCCACCGAAGAGCAGGTGGTCCACACGTATCCCTGCTCCACGGGGAACTCGCCCCGCTCCTCGTACTGCTCCACGCCGATCAGTCCGGCGACGTCGGCCTCGCCGATCCCGCTCACGCCACCACCCCCTTGTCCCGTAGCTCGCTGATGCGCTGCGGCGTGAGGCCGGCGTCACCCAGCAGCCGGTCGGTGTCGGTGCCGGCCGGGTCGGTGGCGTCGGCCACCTCGATCGGACCGCTCGGGGCCACCATGCCGGCCAGCAGCGGGCCCACCTGACGGAACCGCCTCGGGGTTTCGCTGCCCTTCTCGACGACCGCCTCCACGATGGCCCCCCGGGCCTCGTACTGCTCGTCGTCGACCAGCTCGTCCACGGACAGCACCGGGGTCACGCAGGTGTCGGCCCCGGCCAGCACGTCCACCCAGTCCTGGCGGGGCCGGGTGGCGAAGGCGGACCGGAAGTCCGCCCGGATCTTGTCCTGGGCCCCGTCGTCCAGCTGGTGTGGGATCCACTGCTCACAGCCGAGCAGCCGGCAGAGGTTGGCGAAGAACTTGGCCTCGATGGCACCGACGGCCAGCCATCCGCCGTCGGCGGCCTGGTACGTGTCGTAGCAGGCGTACCGGCCGGTGATGATGTTGTGGCCGGGCCCCACCGGTTCCCCGGTGGCCAGGTGCTCGTCCACGGCCAGCGAGGTGATCCAGAGCACGCCGTCGGCGATGGACACGTCGAGATGGCTACCGGGACCGTCGTGTCCCCGACCGATGAGCGCAGACATGACGGCCAGGGCCGCCTGCATGCCGCCGCCGGCCGCGTCGGCGATGGTGGCGCCCGACACCGGTGGCCCGCCGTCGGACCGGGGCTCGGTGGTGGCCAGGTAGCCCCCCACGGCCAGGTAGTTGATGTCGTGCCCGGCCCACGCCGCGTGCGGCCCCGTCTGGCCGTACCCGGTGGTCGAGCACAGGATGATCCGGGGGTTCACCGCACACAGGTCGGCGTAGCCGATCCCCAGTCGGTCGACCACACCCGGGCGGAAGCTCTCGACCACCACGTCGGCCGTGGCCGCCAGGGTGAGGAGCACCTCGCGGCCCTCGGGCTCCTTCAGGTCGATGGCGGTGCGCCGGAGATAGCGCGACCCGCTGTAGGCGTAGAACGGCGGCTGGATGGGTGCCGCGCCGCGGCCCGGGACCGCGCCCACCTTGACCACGGTGGCTCCGTAGTCGGCCAACAGCCGCGTACACCGGGCCGCCGGGCCCACGCTGGCCAGATCGAGCACGGTGATGCCGGTGAGGGGGCCCCCGGGGTGGGCCGGGCTCATCGGGCCCACCGGGCCGCCGGGCGCGACGGCAGCGGGTGTCGGCGAGAGCGCGACGGCAGCGTCTGGGGGTGTGTTTCGGTCACGGCGGTCAGGGCGCGATCAGAAGTTCTTCGGCAGGCCGAGCTTGCGACGGGCGATGATGTTCTTCTGGATCTCCGACGCCCCGCCGCCGATGGTGTCGATCACCGTGTAGCGGTACGTCGACTCGGACCGGCCCGCCATCGGGGCGTCCTCGTCCCGGACCCGCAGCTGGGCACCGGGGCCCCCGATGTCCATCGACGCGTTGGCCAGCCGCCGCGAGTACTCCGTCGTGAACAGCTTGTACTCGGATGCCTCCGAGGTCGGCGGGGCCCCGCCCTGGGAGGAGGCGAACACGAACTTGAGGCCGAGCACCCGGGCCACCTCTGCCTCGGTGTGGAGGTGCGCGATCTTCGAGCGGATCACGGCGTCGTCCTTCAGCGGCTCACTGTCGCGGGTGGCGCCCTTCACGTACTCGGTCAGGAGGTCCAGACGCTGGGCGATGGGCGAGTAGGTGAACAGCGTGAACCGCTCGAGGTCCAGGGCTTCGGAGATGTACTGGAACCCCTTGTTCAACTCCCCCACCACGTAGTCGTCGGGAACGAAGACGTCGTCCAGATAGACCTCGTTGGTCCGCTCGTCCCCCATGGTCCAGATGCCCTTGACCGTGATCCCCGGGTGGTCCATCGGCACGAGGAACAACGTGATCCCGTAGTGCTTGGGCGCGTCCGGATCGGTGCGGGCCCCCACCCAGTACCAGTCGGCGAAGTGGGCCGAGGTGGTCCAGGTCTTCTGCCCGTTGAGGCGCCAACCGCCGTCGACCTTGGTCGCCTTCAACTGCATGGATGCTGCGTCCGAGCCGGCGTTGGGCTCGGAGTAGCCGACGGCGAACTCGACCTCGTTGCGCAGGATCTTCGGGAGGAACTCCTGCTTCAGGGTGTCGCTGCCGTGGCTGATGATGGTCTTGCCGATGATGCCGACGCCCTTGCCGATCTGCGGGCCCCCCCGGGCGGCCAGGGCCTCGTTCAACAGGTACTCGTAGATTCCCTCGCCGTTCTTGCCCCCGTACTCCTCGGGCCAGGTGATCCCGAGCCAGCCCTGCTCCCCGACCCTGGCCATGAAGGCCCGTCGCAGCGGGGTGTCCACGATCTGGGCCATGTTCTCGCGGGTGAGATCGAAGACTTCGGGATCGTCGTTGGCGTCGAGGAATTCCTCGACCTCTTTGATGAATTCGAGCTGTTCGGGGGTGAACTCGAAGTCCATGGCGTGGCCTCCATCGTGCCGATGCGGCGGGCGCCGCGGTGGTTTCCTGACTGACCGTCAGATACTGTGGACATCATAGGATGAGAGGGCACCCCGGGCCAACGTCTTCCTCCCGCCGGACCGGTCGGCCACGGGGAGCGGACAAGGGCGTGGGTTTGACCTGCACCTTCGACGCCGTAGGCCACACCGACACCGCCGGAGCCCACAGACCGTGAAAGGGACGAACCCACCGATGAGACCGCCCGATGAGAGCACCGTCAGGACAGCCGATGAGAGGCATCGTCAGTATCGCCGGATACGTCCCCTATCGACGCCTGCAGCGCTCCGCCGTGAGCCAGCTGTTCGGCTCCGGTGGCGGCAAGGGCACACGGTCGGTGGCCTCCCACGACGAGGACACCACCACCATGGGGGTGGAGGCGGCCCGGCTGGCCCTCCGGTCCGCCCCGTCGGCGGCCCCCGAGGCCGTCTGGTTCGCCACCGCCACCCCGGCCTATCTCGACAAGACCAACGCCACCACCATCCACGCCGCCCTACGCCAGCCGGCCCAGGTCGGCGCCTTCGACTTCGGCGGAGCCCTCCGATCCGGGGTCGGTGCCCTGCGGTCCGGTCTGGCCGCCACGGGCACCGGCACCACACTGGTGGTCCTGTCCGACCTCCGCGACGGGCTGCCCACGTCGCCCGACGAGGCCGCAGGCGGGGACGGTGCCGCGGCAGTGGTCGTCGGGGACGACGGTCCGGGTTCCCCGCTGATCGCCGACTACCTCGGGGGCGCCTCGGTGACCGACGAGTTCCTCGACCGGTGGCGGACCGCCGGCGACCGCAGATCCAAGGTCTGGGAGGAGCGGTTCGGCGAGACCCGGTACGTCCCCCTGGGCTCGGCAGCATGGGAGTCGGCCCTCAAATCGGCCGGCGTCACCGCCGACCAGGTGGACCGGGTGGCGGTGACGGGCATGCACGGCCGGGCCGTCAAGGCCCTGGCCCGCAAGCTCGGGGTGCGGGACGGTTCCCTGGCCGACGACCTGACCGCCACGGTGGGCCAGACCGGGGCGGCCCATCCGGGGCTGGTCCTGGCGGCCATGATCGAGACGTCGGAGCCCGGGCAGGTGGTGGCCGTCCTGTCCCTGGCCGACGGGGCCGACGTGCTGATCTTCCGCACCACCGCCGCCCTGGCCTCGTGGTCGGCCGTCGAGACCGTGGCCGATCAGATCGGGACGGCCACCGACATCAGCTACGGAAAGTTCCTGACCTGGCGGGGCATGGTCACCCCGGAGCCGCCACGCCGCCCCGAACCCCAGCGGGTGTCGTCCTCGGCGGCCTGGCGGAACGAGGAGTGGAAGTTCGGGTTCGTCGGATCCGAGGACCGGTCCTCGGGTGCCGTCCACCTACCACCGGCCCGCATCTCGATGAAGGGCGGGGCGGTCGACGACATGGACCCGATCGACCGGGCCGACACGGAGGCCACCATCGCCACCTACACCATCGACCACCTGTCCTACTCGGCCAGCCCGCCCATCGTCTTCGCCGTGCTCGACTTCGACGGGGGCGGCCGGTACCCGGTGGAGCTCACCGACGTCGATCCGGCCACGGTCGACATCGGGGACAAGGTGACCATGACGTTCCGCCGGCTGTACACCGCCGACGGCATCCACGACTACTTCTGGAAGGCCAAGCCGGTCCGGGCCGGCTTCACCGGGGACAGCACCGACGGCAAGATCGGCAAGGACGCCACCGAGCACTGACCGGGCCGGGCCTGCCGCGACGAATCCGAGCACAAAAGGAGACACACCATGGCATCGCATGGGATCAAGGACCGGGTGGCCATCGTCGGGATGGGCTGCACCCGGTTCGCCGAGCACTGGGACAAGGGCCTCGACGACCTCATCATCGAGGCGTCCGAGGACACCTTCGCCTCGGCCGGCGTGACCAAGGACGATGTCGACGCCTACTGGCTGGGCACCGCGCAGTCGGGCATGAGCGGGATCACCCTGGCCCGGCCGCTGCAGCTCGAGGGCAAGCCCGTCACCCGGGTCGAGAACTACTGCACCTCGGGATCCGAGGCACTCCGGGGCGCGGCCTACGCCGTGGCGTCGGGGGCCTACGACGTGGCCATGGCGGTCGGGGCCGAGAAGGTCAAAGACTCCGGTTACCAGGGTCTCAACGCCTTCCCGATCCCGGGCGACGGCACGGCCCGGACCCTGACGGCAGCGGCCATGTTCTCGATGGTGGCCCCGGCCTACGGAAAGAAGTACGGCGTGGGTGAGGACGAGCTGGCCGAGGTACTGGCCCGGATCTCGTGGAAGAACCATCAGAACGGGGCCCAGAACCCGCGGGCCCAGTTCCGCAAGGAGGTCTCGATCGAGACCATCTGCGCCTCGCCTCGGGTGGCCGGGCGCCTCGGTGTGTTCGACTGCGCCGGCGTGGCCGACGGTGCCGCCGCCGCCATCGTCGTCCGGGCCGAGGACGCTCTCCGCTACACCGACACGCCCCTCTACATCAAGGCGCTCTCGTTCTCCGCCGGCAGTGGCTCGGGACTGAACGACCCCGACTACGACTACACCTGGTTCCCCGAGTGCGCACGCGCCGCCGAGGACGCCTACCACCAGGCCGGCCTCACCGATCCGCGGCACCAGCTGGCCATGGCCGAGGTCCACGACTGCTTCACGCCCACAGAGCTGGTGCTCATGGAAGACCTCGGCTTCGCCGAGCGGGGCACGGCGTGGAAGGAGGTCCTGGCCGGCACCTTCGACCGGAACGGCGAGCTGCCCGTCAACCCGGACGGCGGGCTCAAGAGCTTCGGCCACCCGGTGGGGGCCTCGGGTCTGCGCATGTTCTTCGAGACCTGGCTGCAGCTCCGCGGCGAGGCCACGCCCGAGCGCCAGATCCACACCGACAAGACGCTGGCCCTCACCCACAACCTCGGCGGCTACCCCGGTGAGATGGTCTCGTTCGTGTCGGTGGTCGGCACCGAGCTGGGCTGACCGACCAGGCCTCAGGCCCGCCTGGGCCGCTCCGGCCTGGCGCTCGTCGAGGAAGGCCCACCAGGCCGCAGCACCGCGCCGGGCCGACTGGCCCACCTGGCGGGGTCGGCGTCGAGCAGGGCCAGGGCGTCGAGGGCCCAGTCGCCGTGGTCGGCGTCCATGTCCGCGTGCACGTCCCAGAACTCGGTGCCCTCTTCGTCCATGCCGTACCAACGGCGGAGGCCGTCCCCCTTGGTGTGGGCGATGGGCGACGCCTGGGTCTCGTAGGCCGCCAGTCCGGCCAGTGCCGCCACCGGTCCCTCCTCCACCAGGTCCCGGTAGGTCGCCACCAGCCGCTGGGCCGCCGGCCCGGGCGACGTGGCCGACACCGGGGCCTCAGCGGGAATGGCGTCGGCGAAGCGGTCGAAGAGGGCCAGATGGGGCTCGGGCCGGCCGAGCTCGTCGGCCAGGTTCTGGGCCACGAGGGCCGCCGCCCGGTGCTCACCGCCCGCCTCGAGGTCGCCGACCACCACGGCCAGGATCTGCGGCAGGGCCTCCTCGAAGGCCCGATAGTGGACGGCGTACTCGGCCAGCTCGCCAGGAGCCAGCTCGCCCGCCTCCCAGCGCTGGTAGAAGGGATGCGTCAACAGGGCCCGGCCGTCGACGGCGTGGGTCACCGCGTCGGCAATGGCGGCGTAGGTGGGCCCGGTGGCAGGCAGCGGAGCGGAGGCAGAAGGCGTGGGGGGCGTCGGGTCAGAGGTCATGCCGCATCCTACCCAGTGGTCGAACGGCAAGCTCAGTGGGCGGCGGCCGCCTGGTTGGAGGGGTGGGCGTACCGCCCGCTGACACGGACGGGCATGCCGCTCACGCCCGGCGGCAGGGCCACGCCGGCATCGAAGACGTCGTCGTAGGACAGGCTGTCGTCGTGAGACAGAACGTCGTCGTAGGGCAGAGCGTCGTCATAGGGCAGGGCGTGGCCGGGTCGCAGGTGGTAGAGCTTCTGTCCGCGCTCCTCGACGAGCTTCCGCATGCGCACCAGCATGGCCACGTACGCCGTCAGCGCCAACGCCGACACGAGCGTCACGACCCACGCCAATCCGGCCCCGGGGATGAATCCGATGAGGAAGGTGGTGGCGACCACACCGGCGAGTATCACGAGTGTGTCGCGGCGGCGCCGACGGACCAGGGCACGGACATTCACCTGCGGTGGTCGGGCCACTGGCGGTTCGTACCGCGCTGGCGGTTCGTACCGCGGTGTCCTGTCGTACCGCCCGTCGTTCCACGCACCGTCGGCTACGTCTCCGGCGCCACCGGGCGGACCGGAGGTCGCACCGGCCGGCTCCTGGCCCAGGAAGGCCAACGCCGGACGGGGCAGCTGGTCGGCACCGACCACGGAGAGCTTCGGAGCCACCGTCGCGGCCGCGGCGCCACCACCGGTCTGACGGTCGGAATCCGACCCCGGGGCGGCGGCGCCGTCGACGGACCGCAGCCGGAAGGCAGGGGTCACGATGGGCTCCGGACCGGAATGCTCGAGGATCCGCAGCTGGCGGTGGAAGTGGGAGATCGAATTGATGCCGCCGGCGGTGCGCGATCGACGCTTCAACATGCTCGGGCCGAGAATGACGAGCCAGGCCACCACGATGATGAACACCAGGGCCATGGAACGACCTCCTCCGACAAGACTTCCCCCGGTCAAAAACCCTAACCAGAGCCAATTAGACAGTGGTGGATGGTCACGATCGACGGTGCCCGCGCCGCGGCTGCCGTCGCGGCACCGAACCCGGGGGCAACCGCTCCGCACTCCGGCCACCGGCTGACCTGAATGGCCGGGGGCGAGGCGGACAGCGGCCACACAGGGTAGGAACAGGTGTCCCCGGACAAGGAGCTTTCGACCATGCCTTCGCAAACACCGGACAACGTCTCCCCCATCGAGGATTGGAATCGACTCCTCGACGGAAAGGTGGCCGTGGTCACCGGGGGCGGTGCCGGGATCGGCGCGGCCGTCTCGGAGCTCTTCGCCCGGCATGGCGCCCGGGTGGAGATCGCCGAGTTGGACGCGGCGCGGGCCGAGACCATCCGACGGAGCATCGGCCGGGACGGCGGTGTGGTCCGGGCGCACGTGGTCGACGTGACATCGCCGGATGACGTCGACCGGTTCGCCTCCGACGTACTGGCCGAGCACGGGCACGTGGACGTGGTGGTCAACAACGTCGGGGACTACCGCCCTCTGGTCCGGTTCGAGGCGTCGACCCCGGAGTCGTGGAAGACCATGTACGACGTGAACCTGTTCCACGTCTTCGCCACCACCCGCGCCTTCCTCGGGAGCATGACGGCGCGGTCGACAGGGTTCGATCGTCAACATCCACTCCGTGGAGGGCATGCGCGGCTATCCCGGCGAACCCGTCTATGCGGCCATGAAGGCCGCGGTGGCCCACTTCACCGCCAGCCTGGCCGTGTCGGTGGGACGGTCCGGCGTCCGGGTCAACGGCATCGGTCCCGACCTGACCCAGACACCTCAGGTCGACTACCTCTCGGGGTCCGAGGACCACCAGGACCTCTGGCCGTCATGGGCACCGGTGGGGCGGCTGGGGTGGCCCGAGGACCAGGCCCGGGTGGCGCTGTTCCTGGCCTCGGACCTCTCGGGCTTCGTCACCGGCCACAACATCCCTGTCGACGGCGGCACGAAGGCCGCGGGCGGCTGGTTCTACTCCCCGACCGCCGGCCGGTTCGTCAACCGGCCCACGAACCTCTGAGCGGCGCGCCCCGGCTCGGCCCGACGGTGCCGTGCCGAAGGACGGATCCGCTCAGGAAGACCGGGCCGACCATCGCCCGGCGGACCGCTCCACCACCACGTCCACCCCGAACGCCCCCGAGACGGCCTCGCTCGTGAGGACCTCCCCGATGGGTCCGGACGCCATCAGACGGGCCTCGTGCATGAGGCCGGCATGGGTCACACCGGGCGGGATCTCCTCGAGGTGGTGGGTGACCATAACGAGCGGTGGGACGGCGGAGTCGCCGGCCAGTGTGGCCAGACGGGCCAACAGCCGCTCCCGGGCCCCGAGGTCGAGTCCGGCCGCCGGTTCGTCCATCAACAGGAGCTCGGGCCGGCCCATCAGGGCCCGGGCCAGCAGAACCTGTTGACGTTCCCCCTCGGACAGGAGCCCGTAGGGCCGCTGGGCGAAGTCGGCGCCGCCGAACCCCGCCTCCTCCAACAGTCCCCCGGCCTCGAGCCGGTCCTCGTCGGTGTACTCGTCCCACCAGGTCTCGAGGGCCGCGTTGCGCCCGGTGAGCACCACGTCGACAGCGGCGAGCTCGGGACGTAGGGACCGGGCGATCGAGGCGCTGACCACGGCGATGCGCCGGCGGAGCTGGCGCATGTCCACGTGACCCAGGCGCTCCCCCAAAATCTCGACCGTGCCACGGGTCGGCCACAGTGCGGACCCGACCACGCGCAACAGCGTGGTCTTGCCCGAGCCGTTCGGACCGAGGAGCGCCCACCGCTCGCCCGGGCCGATCTCCCACGAGACACGGTCGAGCAGTGCGGTGCCGTCGCGGACGACCGACACCTCCACCAGGCGAACGACCGGTGCCGTCCTACCCCCGACGGCGGCCGAGGAGGAGTAGTCAGCCACGAGGAGGCTCGCCGATCGAACCGGCACAGCGTCGGTACGGACCTGGGTCGGTGGAGTTCAGGGCGACCCCCGCTCAGGGGTTGAGCGGGTAGGTGGCAGCGTTGCCGTACGGGTAGACATCGGCGGAGGTGTCGACCAACCAGTAGCCCAGACCGCTGGGAGTGCTGGCGATGCCGGTGGCCAGGTTGCCGGACAGGTCGTGGGTCAGCGGGAATCCACCGGTGGCGTCGCCGAACGCGTACACCGAGCCGTCTTCCGTCGTCATCCAGTACCCGCCCCCATCGGCGGTGACGGCCAGGCCGGTCATCGGGGAGTCGATGACCCTGCCTCCAGCGGAGCCGTAGAAGGGGGCGTCGCCGTAGGTGAAGATGCCGCCGTCGGAAGCCACCAGCCAGTAGCCGCCACCATCGGGGACCGAGGCCATGGCCACGATCGGTTGGTTCAGAGGCGACCCGCTGTGCGAACCGAAGAAGCCCGCGCCGCCGAAGGGATAGACGCCACCCTCGGCATCGACCAGCCAGTAGCCGGTGCCGGTCGGATCGGCCACGATGCCCACGACGGAGTCCGACGGGTCGGTCACCCCGCCGTCGTTGGCGGCGTCCCCGAACGGGGTGACATGGCCCGAGGCGTCCACCAGCCAGTAGCCACCGCCATCGTGAGTGGCGGCGATACCGACGATGGGTTGGCTCAGTAGGTCGGCGGAGAGGTCGCCGTAGCTGACGGCATCACCGAAGGCCAGGACCTCGCCGTCGTCTCCGGCCGCCCAGTAGCCAAGGCCGTCGTGTGTGGGGGCGATAGCCGTGGCGAAGGGGAACAGTGGAGGAAGGACGGCCATGCCCACGATGGGGCTGTTGAGGTGTATCCCGCCCGCCGACCCGGCGAACTGGGCGTCGCCGTAGGAGAAGATGCCGCCGTCGGAGGCCACCAGGAAGTACCCACCGCCGTCGTTGGTGGCCCCCATGCCCACGATCGGCTTGTTCAGGTGGATGTTGCCGGCCGAGCCGTAGAAACCGGCGTCGCCGTAGGTGAAGATGCCGCCGTCGGAGGCCACCAGCCAGTAGCCACCGCCCGTGGGAGAGGGGGTCATGCCGACGATGGGCTTGTTGAGCGGGATGGATCCCGCCGACCCGAGGAACGGGGCGTTGAACGAGAAGATGCCGCCATCGGAGGCCACCAGCCAGTAGCCACCGGTGAGCGAATCGGCGGCCATACCGACGATGGGTTTGTTGAGGTGGATGTTCCCGGTGGAGCCGTAGAAGCCGGCGTCACCGAAGGAGAAGATGCCGCCGTCGGAGGCCACCAGCCAGTAGCCGCCGCCGTCAGGTGTGGCCGCCATGCCCACGATGGGCTTGTTCAGGTGGATGTTCCCAGTGGAGCCGTAGAAGCCGGCGTCACCGTAGGTGAAGATCCCACCGTCGGAGGCCACCTGCCAGTACCCACCTCCGTCAGGGACCGCGGCCATGCCGACAATGGGCTTGTTGAGGTGGATGTTGCCGGCCGAGCCGTCGAACTCGGCGTCGCCGTAGGTGAAGATCCCGCCGTCGGAGGCCACCAGCCAGTAGCTGTCCGGCCCGTTGTAGACACGGGGCAGGCCGTGGTGAGAGGAGCGGGCTGACAGCGAGAGCGAGAAGGTCGTCGCTCCTCCGGTCGTGGTGGGCACCAGTGCACCGACTACCGCCACCAAGGAGGCCGCCAGGACTCCGATCGACCCGAGTCGACGTCTCATGGGCGTCCTTCCATGGTGTCTGCACTCCCGCCGAGTCGGGATTGACCGCGCATTGCTATCACATCGGTCGGCGACGGCGGCAGAACCCGGCCGCCGCCTGGTGCTTCAACCGGGGAGACCGTCGCTCGTGCAACTCGTCACACATTGAAACGGAACTCGACCACGTCCCCGTCGCTGCATCACGTACTCCTTGCCTTCCACCCGGGCCCGGCCGGCGGCCCGCACGGCGGCCAGGGATCCGGCCTCGACGAGGTCGTCGTAGCTCACGATCTCCGCCTTGATGAAGCCCCGCTCGAAGTCGGTGTGGATGGTGCCGGCGGCCTGGGGTGCGGTGTCGCCGATGTGGATGGTCCAGGCCCGTGACTCCTTCGGACCGGCCGTGAGGAAGGTCTGGAGACCCAGGGCGCCGAATCCCACATGCACCAGCTGCACCAGACCGGACTGCTCCTGGCCGTAGCCGGCCAGGAGCTCGGCGGCGTCCACGGGATCGAGGGCGGCCACCTCGGCCTCGATCTGGGCGCACACCACCACCGCCTCGGCCGGGGCCACCAGCGCGCCCAGCTCGGCGCGCAGGGCCGCATCGGCCAGGGCCCCCTCGTCGACGTTGAAGACATAGATGAACGGCTTGGCGCTCAACAGGTGCAGGTCGGCCAGCAGGGCCGGGTCGACCTCGCCGGACGCCACCGCCGAGGAGATGGTCCGTCCGGCATCGAGGATGGAGCGGGCCTGCTCGGCCGCCCGGAGAGCCGGCACCAGCTCCGGCTGCTTGCGGGACTCCTTGGCCAGCTTGACCAGGCGGTTGTCCACGGTCTGGAGATCGGCCAGGATCAGCTCGGTGTTGATGGTGGCGATGTCGTCGGCGGGCGCGATCCTTCCGTCCACGTGGATCACGTCCGGGTCGGTGAACACCCTCACCACCTGACAGATGGCGTCGCATTCGCGGATGGCGGCCAGAAACTTGTTGCCCAGTCCCTCGCCCTCCGACGCCCCTTTGACGATGCCGGCGATGTCCACGAACGTCACCGTGGCCGGCACGATCTCCTTGCTCTCGAAGAGCTCGGCCAGGCGGTCGAGGCGGTCGTCGGGCACCGCCACCACGCCGATGTTGGGCTCGATGGTGGCAAAGGGGTAGTTGGCCGCCAGTACCTCGTTGCGGGTCAGGGCGTTGAACAGCGTCGACTTCCCCACGTTGGGGAGACCGACGATGCCGATGGACAGTCCCACGGGTGCTTCCTCCGAAGTCGCTGCAGGCCCGACAGCACGGCGGGCCAACGGAAGAGCGTAGGTGATCGACGAGGCGACCCGGACGGTGCCCGGGTCGGGCGGCTCACCCCACCGAGGCCATCAGGTACTCGCTCATGGTCGAGCTGCGCAGGCGGCCCAGGTCGAGACAGGCATCGACACTGGCCAGCATGGTGGCCACGTTGGCATCGAGCTCGTCCTGGGACGAGGCGTTGAAGAACAGCATGGGGTCGGCCACGTGCCCGGTGGAGGGCCATCCCTCCTCGACGATGCCGTCGATGTCGGGAGCGCCCTCGGTCAGCGGGCGCACCACCTCGTTCCGCACGTACCGGGTGCGGGGCTGCAGCGCGGCCGAGACCGGCGACTGGGTACCGTGCCAGCGGGTGATCCACTCGCCGTACTCGAGACCGGCGGGCCGGTGGATGAGGGCCACGGTGAGCACCCCGGGCGAGCGCTCGCCGTCCGGCCATCGGCGGGGGGCGGCGTACGGCGTGGTGCCGTAGTCGTCGTAGAGCGACTCGGTGACCAGGTAGCCGGCCCAGGCCAGACCGAGGTCGGCCACCGCCGCCTCGGCCTCGGTCCTGCGCTCGTAGGTGTCCAGCCACACCGACAGCTGGGCCACGTGGGGGTCCTCGCCCTCGGGCGCTGGCGCCGGCGAGGGGGCGGGGGCGGCATCGGAGTCGTGGACGTTGAGCGACAGCCCCCGCGCCCCCGACGCCAGCGCTCGGGGCACGGTCTCGTCGAACAGACGGGCCCTCAGGTCATCACCCGATGCGGGGTCGCCGTCTCCCCACACGAGGAAGATCACCTTCTCCACGGACGGCGCCCGGACCGGCTCAGCGCGGAGGAACCGGGGTCGGAACCGACGCCGTTGCGACAGCCGACGCCGGCACGCGGCAGGCGCCGTCGATGTCGAAGACCTGGTTGAACCGGCCCAGGGCCAGCCACGACGCCACGCACAGGGCCAGGTCGACCAGCTCGTCGTCGGTGAAGCAGTCATGCAGCCGCGTCCACAAGGCGTCGTCCATCCCCAGATGATCGGTGGCGTAGCGCTCGGCGAACTCGGCGGCCAGAGCCTCTCGGTCGCTCAGACCGGTCCGGTCGCCGTTCTCCCCGACGGCCTGGTAGAAGGACTCGGGGACCTCACCCGGGTCGCTGGCCCGGCCCGGCACGTCGCGTGCCGTCCGCCAATCGATGCAGATGGCGCACTGGTTGATCCGGGCCATGGTGGCCCGGGCCGCCTCGAATTCACGCAACGACAGCGTCGACTTCTCGTAGACGGCGCTGCTGTAGGCCGCGGCCGTCGCCGTCAGAGGTGGGGCCAGCTCGGTCCAGACGTAGACCAGCGGATCCTTGTTGCTCGGGACAGTCACGCGCGGCATCGGTTCCCCTCACTCTCTCTGTCTGATCCGGCTGTCTGATCCGGACCGCTCGGTGCCCTGGACCGTCGTCGTGCCGACTCGGCCGGAGACGGGCCCGGTCAGGCCCCGGCCGGGGCCGGCAGCCGGCGCATGACCCGCCCGGCCAGCCCGGTCAGGAACTGGATCCACTGGCGGTCACCCATCAGCCACAGCCACAGCTCGCGCCGGTTGGCGATGACCACCTCTACGAACTCCTCACGACTCATTCCGCCCGGCTCGAGGGCCGGTTGCCAGCACCGCCACAGCCACAGCCCGATGCAGATGTCGTCGCTGAATCCGACCCGCCAGTCGCCGCCAGCCAGGAGGGCGTCGCGAAGGGCGTCCCGGAGGTCTGCGGGCTCGTCCGGAAGCTCCAAACGGGGGCTGCCGTCCACCTCGAACACCGTCATGGCGGCCACCCTACCCATTTCGAGGGACCGGAGGCGCCCATCCTTCCGGCCACCAGGCAGACCACCAGGCAAAAGTGCAGAAATCGGAACACAACCTTCATATGGGACCGGCCCTCTCCGGGGGGAGGGACCCGGTCGGTCAGAGGAGCGGGAGCTCCGGCGAGGGGCCGGGCGAGCCGAACCCATGGGCGACGACCCGTCGGCCCAGCTCACAGCCGTACCGCCCGGGATCAGCGGTCGGCCACCACCGGGGCCCGGTCACTGTCTTCGTAGGCCGAGACATGCTCGGCGTAGTCGATGAACAGGGGGGCGTCGGGGTCGAACGGGCGGCGCAGGCTGTCGAAGGCGATCCGCTTGTCGAAGGCGTCCAACTTGACCAGCGCCTCGGGGCTGTCCAGCTCCCGGAAGTCGAGGCGGCCCCGGGCGTTGTCGAGGGCCCGACGTCCGCGCTCGGTGCGCACCAGCACACTGCTCCAGCCGTCCATGGAGCCCACGCTCCCCACCGACAGGTCGGCGCCCCGGCCCAAGAAGTCGGCGCACTCGTCGCACCCCTTGAGGGCGGCACCGTGGAAATTCTTGATGGGCTCGTCCACGGCCAGCTCCCCATCGCGGTACTCGACGATCATCCGGCCCCTGATGACATCGACCTTGCTCACCCGCTCGAGGTCGATACCGCGGTCCTGGTGGAGGAGCTGGAGCATGAGCCCCTGGTAGTCGAAGCTCTTGGTGCACAACAGGGCGATGGTCAGGACCACGGCATCGACACGGTGGGCGCCGGTGGGCCACCGCCGGGACTGCATGGCCCGGATGCCCTGGATCTCACACGGGGTGCCGACCACGGCGATCCGGGGCTTGGCCGGCAGGTCGTACTTGGACAGGTCCAGCTCGGCCAGGGCCATGGTCTGGTTGTAGTAGCTGCCGGCGGCGGCGGTGATCTCCTTGGCTGTGGTGGCCAGATGGGCCACCCCCTTCCACGGCTCGTCGGGATCGTCGCTCGGTCGGGTGACCAGGGCGCCGTCGATCTCTCCACCGGCCAGGGCGGCGATGAGCAGGGCCGTGACCACCCCGCCGTCCTGGGCCTCGTCGGGACGGGCTCCGGCCCGTACCGAATAGCCGTCCATGACCGCACCGAGTCCGTCCCCGGGCGGACCGCCGGTGATCTTCCAGTAGTTGTCGGCGGCGTCGGCCCGCACCACGGTGCCCCCGTCGTTGACCCCGCCGTCGGCGCCGTCCCCGTTGACCGTGGACGGCGGCCACAGGGCCTCGTAACGGAGGCCGCCCCGGGGGCAGTAGTCCCAGCACAGCGAGCAGCCCGTGCACATCTTGACCAGCTCGGGGAGCTCGGTGTCCTCGTCGACGCCGATGGAGTTGGAGGGGCAGGCGGCCACGCAGGTACCGCACTGGATGCACCGGCCGGCGTCGATGACCCCGGCCTGCAGCTCCCAGAACCACGTCTTGCCGGGCGGCTCGGCGATCCCGTTGATCTCGTCACGGATCCGGTAGGCCTTCATCCGGACACCTCCGACGACGAGGTCGCCGCCGACTTCGAGGACAGCGTCACCGGCGTGCCGGTCCCCTCCTCGCCCAGCGTCCGCCGCAGGTCGTCGTTGGGGATGCGCCGGGCCCAGTTGTAGAAGGGCTCGTCCTCACGCCGCTCGCTCTGGTAGCGACGCACCACCCGCAGCAGGGCGTCGGGTACGTCGTTGACGGGACGGGCGTGCTCCACCCAGTCGATGAACGCCGATCCGGCCCCGAGCGAGCCGCCCATGCCGATGTCGACCGCCTCGGACAGGTGGTTGCCCACGTGGGCCACCTCGCCCCGGAAGCCGATGTCGGCGATCTGGGGCTGGGCGCAGCTGGCCGAGCAGCCCGAGAAGTGCATGCGGATCACCCCGGCGTCCTCACGGGGACCCGACCGGCCACCGGGCAACGGCGCGGCGCCGACCGGTTCACCGGCCAGCTGTTCGTCGAGGAAGCGGGCCCACTTGACGGCCCGTTCCTTGGTCTCCACGATGGCGTAGCGGCAGAACTCGCTGCCGGTGCAGGCCACCACGCCGCGGGTGAACGGACCCGGGTAGGGCGAATACTTCTGCAACAGATCCTCGGAGAGCATGGTCTCGATGCGGTCCTCGGGCACCCCGGTGAAGGTGATGTTCTGGTCGGTGCCGATGCGCACGGTGCCGTCGCCGTAGGTTTCGGCCAGGCGGCCGGCCTCGACCAGCTCGAGCCCGTTCATCCGACCCACCGGGACCGAGCAGCCCACATAGAACAGCCCGGCCTGCTTTTGGGGGTGGACCCCGACGTGGTCGCCGCGGTAGCGACGGGTCAGGTCCTCACCGGCCGGCAGCAGCTCGAACTTGGCCCGCGCCGCCAGCTCCTTGCGGAAGCCCTCGGGCCCCAGCTCCTGGACCAGGTAGCGCATGCGGGCCAGGCCCCGGTTCTCGCGGTTGCCCAGCTCCCCGAAGAGCTGGGCGATGGCCCGGGTGATCTCGACGGCCTGGTCCTGGGCCACGAAGACGTCGATGTCCGAGGCCATCCGCTCGCCGTCGGAGAGACCGCCTCCGGCCAGCAGGTTGAACCCGAGGCTGCCGTCGGCGCCCCGCGCCGGCCACAGGCCGATGTCGTTGATCTCGGCCTGGGCGCAGTCCTCCACGCATCCGGTGACCGACATCTTGAACTTGCGGGGCAGGTTGGCGTACTCGCGGTTACCGGTGAAGAAGGCCGAGACGGCCTTGGCGATGGGCAGGGCGTCGAAGGCCTCGTCGGCGTCCACGCCGGAGACGGGGCAGCTCAACACGTTGCGGGCCGAGTCCCCGCACGCCTGGAGCGTGGTCAGCCCGACCGCGGCGAACCGGCGCCAGATGCGCGGGATGTCCTCCATGCGCAGCCAGTGGATCTGCACCGTCTGGCGGGTGGTCAGGTCGGCGTACCGGGAGCCGAACACCCGGCTCTCCGTGCCGTCCGGCCCCTCCCCGAAGGCGTCGGCGGCCACGCCGATCTCCCGGATCTGCGGAGCGGTCAGGAAGCCGCCGGGGATCTTGACCCGCATCATGAAGGCGTCGCCACCCTGCTTCTGCGGGTAGATCCCGGCCCACTTGAGCCGCTCGACCTCGCCCGGGATCTTGGCGATCCCGGCCGGGCCCGTCCTTGGAGTAGGTGTCGATGATGGCATCGGCGATCTCGAGGGGGTGCCGCTCCAGCTTCCACTGCTCGATCTCGTTCAGCTCACCCTGGGTCCGGTAGGGGTTCACGAACGGCATGGGGCGGTCGGTGCCGCGGATGTGCAGCCCGTACAGCTCGTCGCGATCCTTGGTCACTGCAGAAGACGCGGTCATCGATGAGGTGCGGTCATGTCAGACGTGCAGTCCGCACTCGACCTTGTCCGAGTCGGACCAGCGACCGGCGCGTGGGTCCTCGCCGAACTTCACCGGCCGCGTCGTCGGCGCGCACCCGATGGAGAGGTAGCCCTGGGACAGCAGGGGGTGCTCGGGGATCCCGTGGTCCTTGCCGTAGCCGGTGATGTCCTCTTCGGTCCACGTGGCCAGCGGGTTGATCTTCACCATGCCCCAATTGTCGTCATAGGCGACGATGGGAGCGTTCCGCCGCGTCGGGGCGTCGACCCGCTTGAGGCCGGTGATCCAGGCTTCCTTGCCTTCCATGGCCTGCTTCATCGGGCGCACCTTCCGGAATTCGCAGCACTGGGCCGAGCCACAGGGCCACTGCTCCGCTCCCTCCACCGGCTGGGTCACGGTCAGGTTCAGATCGTAGCGCGAGCGTATGGACTCGACGTACTCCAGGGTTTCCGGAAAGTGCGAGCCGGTGTCGAGGAAGACCACCTCGATGGTCGGGTCCACGGCCACGGCGATGTCGATGAGCACGGCCTCCTGAAAGGACGAGGCCATGGTCAATTTGGCTCCGAACCGGTCCACGGCCCAGGCCACGATCAGGCCGGCCGGTGCCGTCTCGAAGGCGGACGACTGCTCGTCCATCTCCTCCCGCAACTGCGTCAGCTCAGATGTGCTGGCCACGATGCTCACCTTCGACTACCTCCCTGTCGTCTCGCTCGCAGAGCAGGGAGCGAGCACGAGTGCCCACCGCTCCCAATTCCTGCTCCCCTTGACAACCGTCCCACTGCGTACGCTCCTGCCCATCGAGCTCGGCACTGGCCCCTCTAGAACCATTGCCACCCTCGCTGCATTCCACCCGCTCGGGTCCGGGCCTCGGCCCGAACCCTGTCCTGCCCCTCTGCAGGAGATCTGCCTGACAGCCGGCCGATTCGGGCCAAGCTGGGGCGGTCCCTCCTACAGAGAAGACTATACATGACTAATCAGATCAAGTTTTACGAGAATCCCGCCCGACTAGGTAGGAATGAGGAACTCCACCCCTCCCGACCATGACCGGCTCCGCTGATCATCCGGCTCCCGCCCGACGGATCCCCGACTTCCCCGTCGTGCTGGCTCTGGCCGGCCGCCGGTGCCTGGTGGTGGGCGGCGGACCGGTGGCGCCCGCAAGGCCCGGAGCCTGGTCGAGGCGGGCGGGCGGGTCACCGTGGTGGCGCCGCAGATGGTGGCGGCCCTCGAGCGGTTGGCCGACGATGCCGGAGGTAGCGCCGATGGTGACGCCGGGCTCGGGATCGAGCGTCGCCCCTACCGCTCCGGCGAGGCTGCCCGCTACGACCTGGTGGTAGCCGCCACCGGCGTGGCGTCGGTCGACGGCGAGGTCGTGGCCGACGCCCGGGGCGCCGGGGTCCTGGTCGACAGCGCCGATGCGGACATCGCCGGAACCATCCGACTCCCCGCCGTCCTCCGCCGGGGACCGGTGACCGTGGCCGTCTCCACGGGTGGCTCCAGCCCGGCCCTGGCCCGGTGGCTCCGCGACCGGATCGCCGACTCGCTCCCCCCGGGGATCGACACCGTGGCCACGCTGCTCGACGAGATCCGCCGCGAGATGCAAGCGGTCGGTCGGCCCACCGGCTCGGTCGAGTGGTCCACCCTCCTCGACGACCGCGTCGTCCCCCTCGTGGCGGCCGGCCGGGTCGACGAGGCCCGCCAGGCGCTGCGGGCCGCCTGCCTCGGGGACCAAGGCCGGTGAGCCCACGGCCTCGGTAAGGTGATCCCATGATCCCCGAATCCGTGCTCAGCCTCGATGAGATCGATCTTTCCGATCTGGCCTTCTGGGAGCGGCCGTGGGCGGAGCGGGAAGGCGCCTTCGCCCTCCTCCGGCGTGAGCGACCCCTGGCCACGTTCGAGGAGTACGACCTCACGGAGACCTCGCCGCTGGCCCCACCACCCGGGCCCGGCTACCGGGCCGTTACCCGTCACGCCGACGTCACCGAAGTCAGCCGTCACCCGGAGATCTACTGCTCGGGCCGGGGGGCGGTCAGCATCTTCGACCTTCCCGAGGAGATGGTGGAGTACTTCGCCGGCATGATCTCGACCGACAATCCGCGCCACGCCCGGTTGCGACGGATCGTGTCGGCCGCGTTCAACCCCCGACGGATCAAGAGCATCGAGGAGGGCATCGAAGAGGTGGCGGACCGGGTCATCGACCGGGCCGGGCCACTGGGCGAGTGCGACTTCGTCTCCGACATCGCCGCGGCCATGCCCCTCGAGATCATCTGCGACATGATGGGCGTCCCCCCGTCCGAGTACGCCACCGTGTTCCACGCCTCCAACGTCATCCTGTCCGGCGGCGACGTCGAGTACATCCCCGAAGGGAACGATCCGGTGCTGGCCGGACTCGAGGCCGGAAAACAGCTGACCGACCTGATGAACGAGCTCAGTGCCCACCGGGTCGACCACCCGACCGACGACCTGACCACCGAGCTGATCACCACCAACATCGACGGGGAGGCGCTGACCCACTCCGAGTTGGCCTCCTTCTTCATCCTGTTGCTGACGGCGGGCAACGAGACCACCCGCAACGCCCTGGCCCACGGGCTGTGGGCCTTCACCGAGTACCCCGACCAGCGGGCGCTCTGGCAGGCCGACCCCGACACCGTCGCCGCCACCGGAGTGGACGAGATCGTCCGCTGGGGCTCCCCGGTGATCTGGATGCGCCGCACCGTGACCGGGGACACGGTGCTGGCGGGCGAACAGCTGCACGAAGGGGACAAGGTGCTGCTCTTCTACAACTCCGCCAACCGGGACGAATCGGTGTTCGTGGACCCCTACCGCTTCGATGTGCTCCGCCATCCCAACCCCCACGTGGGATTCGGTGCGGCCGGACCCCACTTCTGCCTCGGAGCCCACCTGGCCCGGCGCGAGATCGACGTGATGATCCGCAAGCTGTTCGTCCGACTGCCCGACATCGAGGCCACCGGCGAACCGGACCGCCTGAGCTCCAGCTTCATCAACGGGATCAAGCACCTCCCGTGCCGGTACACGCCGGCCTGACGTCAGGCCGTCAGACCGTCAGGGCTTGGCCACCATGATGACGCCGGTCGCCACCAGCACCACCGAGAGGGCGGCCGACAGGCCTGCCACCCGGAGGCACTCCCCCCGGAGCTCGGCCGTGGTCGAGGGGAGACCGGCCACCGACGACGGGAGATCGGCCGGGGTCGGTGGGGACGACACGGCCGCTTGCAGGCGACGCTCCGCCGGCCACAGCGCCATCTCCGCCACCACCGCCACTGCGGCCCACAGTGTCAGCCCGATGGTGATCCAGGTGTCGGAGAACGTCCAGTCGCCCCCGCTCATGGCCATGAGGGCCAACCCCGAGCACCGGAATGAGGAAGAGGACCCGGCCGGCCCAGTTGACCCCGGGACGGTAGTAGCGCCGGACGGCGTCGGACCCCGGACCCGATCTCCGCAGGGCCAGGGCGTAGGCACCGGCCACCACGACGGCGCCGAGGCCGACGAGCGCAGCCAGCACGTGGGCCAGCAGGACCACGTCGTAGCCTGCGTCCCGGGCGTGGGTGACCGCGGTCAGATACCGTTCAGGGAGGTCCATCGGGGGGATTCTGACACCTGGCGGTGCCGAGGACGCCCCGCGGCCCATGGCGCCCATCCCGCTCCTAAATTGCTACGTTAGGGACCAGGGGCTTCGCCACGACCTGCGTATCAGGTTCGGGACGAGCGTCGAAGATCGGATCGAGGTGGCGAGCATCGTGCACACACAGAGCGTCAACGACAGTGGGAGCCACACCCACTTCTGATGAACCAGCTCCGACTCGATCCCCTGACCGGCCGCTGGGTGGTGGTGAGCACCGACCGGGCCACCCGACCCCAGGCCTTCGCCCCCCGCATCGCGTCCATCCAGGCCGACACCTCCCGGCCGTGCCCGTTCTGCCCCGGCAACGAGGAGAGCGTGACCCCGACGCTCGAGAGCCGGGACGAGGACGGGAAGTGGCTGGTTCGGGTGGTGCCGAACCTCTATCCCGCCTTCGAGGGCAACGCCCCCTTCGTGGTCACCAATCGCGGTCCCGTCTTCACCCAGGCCACCGCAGGCGGCATCCACGAGGTGTTCGTCCTCTCTCCCGATCACGAGAACTCATGGTCCATGCTGAGCGACGAGCAGACCTCGGCGGTCATGTCCGCCGTCAGCGCCCGCATCCAAGAGCACGCCGCCATTCCCGGGCTCCGCTACAGCCAGGCCATCGTCAACGCCGGACGGGAGGCCGGGGCCTCCATCGAGCACCCGCACGGACAGCTGCTCGGGATGTCGTTCGTCCCCCGCGAGCTGGTAGAGGAGCAGGCCGGCTTCGCCCGGTTCGCCGGTCGCTGCCTCTTGTGCACCACGGTGGACGCCGAGGAGAACGTGAACCACCGGGTCGTCTATTCCGATGAGCGGGTGCTGGTGATCTGCCCGTTCTGGAGCGGGGTCCCCTACGAGATGCTGGTCATCCCCCGGGCCCACGGGCCCCATCTCCACCACAGTCCCCCCGCCGACCTGGTGGCCGTGGGCAAGGCCCTGAAGGCGGCCCTCGGAACCTTCCGCGACGTGGTCGGGGACATCGCGTACAACCTGGTCTTCCACTCGGCCCCCTATCGGGCGCCCGAGCCCTACCACTGGCACGTCCACGTGGTGCCCAAGCTCACCACGGTGGCCGGGTTCGAGCTCGGCACCGGCGTGCTGATCAACATCGTGAACCCGGAACAGGCCGCCGAGGAGCTGGCCGTGCAGGTCCCGATGGCCCACGCCGGCTGAATCAACTCCCCGACCACTCCCCGACCGTCGGTCCCGATCGGTCCGCATCCGGCCGGGGTCCAGACCGAGAGCGAGGGTCAGGGTCAGGGTCAGGGTCAGGGTCAGGCCAGCTCGAAGCACTGCGACCCGTAGGGGGCCAGGGTGACCCGGTAGGGATCGGTGCCGATCAGCGGGAAGGCCACCCGACCCAGCAGCTCGATGGGCTGGCGTCCGACCCACCGCTCGACGTGGAGCTCGGCCGGTTGGGCCAGTCGGCTGAGGTTGTGCACGCACAGGACCGGGTTGACCGGGCCCCGGTCGGGCTGGTCCGGCGCCGAACGCACGAAGGCCAGCACCGACGGGTTGGCCGACGAGATGACCTCGAGCTGCCCGGTCCCGAGGACGGGGAACTCGCGCCGGACGGCCAGGATCCGCCGCATCCAGTGCAGGAACGAGCTCGGGTTGCGCTGCTGGGCCTCCACGTTCACGGCGGAGTATCCGTAGACCGGGTCCATCAACGGCGGTAGGTACAGCTGGGCGAAGTCGGCCCGGCTGAACCCGCCGTTCCGGTCGGGGGTCCACTGCATGGGCGTGCGCACCGAGTCGCGGTCACCGAGGTAGAGGTTGTCACCCATCTGGATCTCGTCGCCGTAGTAGAGGACCGGGCTGCCGCGCAGGGTGAACAGGAGGTAGAAGAGGAGCTCCGACAGCCGACGGTCGCGGTCGAGCAGGGGGGCCAGCCGGCGCCCGATGCCCATGTGCCGCTTCATCCTGGGATCCTTGGCGTACTCGGAGAACAGGTAGTCGCGCTCCTCCTCGGTGACCATCTCGAGGGTCAGCTCGTCGTGGTTGCGCAGGAAGATGGCCCACTGCGCCCGGGCCGGTGCCTCGGGGGTGTGGGCCAGGATTTCGGTGATGGGGTAGCTCTGCTCCCGCCGCACGGCCATGAAGAGCCGGGGCATCAGCGGGAAGTTGAAGCACAAGTGGCACTCGTCGCCGTCACCGAAGTAGTCGGCCACGTCGGCCGGCCACCCGTTGGCCTCGGCCAGGAGGATGCGACCGGGATAGTGCTCCTCGAGCTCGGCCCGCATGCGGCGGATGAAGGCGTGGGTCTCGGGCAGGTTCTCTCCGGCCGTGCCGTCCCTTTGGAACAGGAAGGGCACGGCGTCGAGCCGGAAGCCGTCCAGACCGAGGTCGAGCCAGTAGCGCACCACGTTGAGCATGGCCTCGGCCACTTCGGGGTTCTCGTAGTTGAGGTCGGGCTGGTGGGAGTAGAAGCGGTGCCAGTAGTACTGCTCCCGCTGGGCGTCGTAGGCCCAGTTGGACCGTTCCACGTCGACGAACACCACCCGGGCCTCCGGCCACCGCTGGTCGTCGTCGTTCCACACGTACCAGTCCGCCTTGGGGTTGTCGCGGCTCTGCCGTGACTCGATGAACCAGGGGTTCTGGTCGCTGGTGTGGTTGATGACCAGGTCGGCGATGACCCGGATCCCCCGGGCATGGGCCTCGTCGAGGAGCCGCTTCAGGTCGTCGACCGTGCCGCTCTCGGGGTGGACCGAGTAGTAGTCGCTGATGTCGTAGCCGCCGTCGCGGAGCGGTGACGGGTAGAACGGCAGCAGCCAGAGGCAGTCGACGCCCAACCACTGGAGATAGTCCAGCTTGGCGATGAGCCCGGGGATGTCCCCGACGCCGTCGTTGTTGCCGTCGAAGAAGCCGCGGATGAGGACTTCGTAGAACACGGCCCGCTGGAACCAGAGGGGATCCTCCTCGGGCGGGGGCAGCGGAGCCTGCTGGGGGACCACGTGGGTCAAACCACCGAGCGGTGCGAACGGCACGGTCACCGCGGGGGATCCGGTTTGGGATTCAACGGCCACGTGCGCACGCTACCCCGAGCCCTTCCTGCGGTAGGTGACCGTTCAGCTGTCGGACGACGAGTGCCGGCGGTCGGTCGGGGCCGATGCCGCCGCAGCCGTCATCCGCTCGAGCACCCGATCGGCGGCCTCGTAGGGGTCGAGATCGCCGTCCAGCATGGCGCGGTGGACGTCGTCGGCCCGGCCCGCGGCGATCAGGACCTCGGCCCGCTCGGAAAGACGGGCCACGAGGATCTGGTGGAACTCGCGCTCCAACCGCTCCCGGCGTTGGAGATCGAGGATGCCTCGGTCGATCAGGTGGTGGCGGTGGCGGCCGATGGTGGCCCACAGCTCCTCCACCCCCTCGCCGGTGGTGGCCACCGTGTCCACGATGGGCGGGCGCCAGGGACCGAGATCGGTCAGATCCAGCATCAGCTCGAGATCCCGCCTCGTCGTCCGGGCGTCGGGTCGGTCGGCCTTGTTGATCACGAACAGGTCGGCGATCTCCAGCAGCCCCGCCTTGTTGGCCTGGATGGCGTCACCCCAGCCCGGGTTCAGCACCACGACGGTGGTATCGGTGGCCGCCGCCACCTCGACCTCCTGCTGGCCCACACCCACCGTCTCGATCAGCACCACCGGCATGCCGACCGACGAGAGCACCCGCACGGCGTCGGGTACGGCCACGGCCAACCCGCCGAGGTGTCCCCGGGTGGCCATGGACCGGATGTACACCCCGTCGTCGAGGCCGTGGCTGGGCATGCGGACCCGGTCCCCGAGGATGGCGCCGCCCGAGAAGGGCGACGAGGGATCGACGGCCAGGACCGCCACCGGGCCGGCGCCCTCGAGACCGTCCCGTCGGGCCAGGGTGATCAGCCGGTCGGTCAGCGTCGACTTGCCGGCGCCGGGGGCGCCGGTGAGCCCGACCGTGTAGGCGTCACCGGGCCGGGTGTAGGCCAGGGCGGCCACTGCCCGGGAAGGCGGTCCACCGCGCTCGACCAGGGACAGCAGGTGGGCCAAGGCTGCCTGGTTGCCGCTCCGGGCCGCCTCGAACAGCACGGCAGGATCGCTCGATCGGGAGGCGGACATGGAGTGTCGAGCGTATCGGGGACCGGACCCGCCGTCAGGCTCGGGAGACGTGGGCCCCGAGCGACGCCAGCTTGCCGTCGAGGTCCTCGTAGCCGCGGTCCACGTGGTGGGCCTCGCTGATGACCGTCTCCCCCTCGGCCACCATGCCCGCCAGGACCAGGGCCGCCCCGGCCCGCACGTCGAAGGCCCTCACCCGGGCGCCGGACAGTGCGTCCACCCCCCGGACCACGGCGTGGTGGCCCTCGGTGCGGATGTCGGCGCCCATGCGGCGCAGCTCCTCCACGTACCGGAAGCGACCGAAGAACAGGTTTTCGGTGACGATGCCGACCCCGTCGGCCACGGTCAGCAAGGTCACCAACAGAGGCTTGTAGTCGGTGGCGAAGCCCGGATAGGGCAGCGTGGCCACGTCCACCGACTGCAGCCGCTCGGACCGGTCCCGCACGGCCCGCAGCCCGTCGGGCTCCTGGGTGATGCCGATGCCGGTGGCGGACAGCTTGCGGATGAGCATGTCCATGTGGTCCGGCCGGCCGTCCTCGACCACCACCTCGCCCCCGGCCAGTCCTGCCGCCACCAGGAACGTGGCCGTCACCAACCGGTCGGGGATGACGGCGTGCGTGGCGGGGTGGAGCTCGTCGACCCCCTCGACCTCGATGCGCGACGTGCCGGCACCGGTGATCCGGGCCCCCATGGCGTTGAGGAAGTCGGCCAGGTCGGACACCTCGGGCTCGCGCGCCGCGTTCTCGATGACGGTGGTCCCCTTGGCCAGAACCGCGGCCATGAGCACGTTGTCGGTACCGGTGTGGCTGGGGTACTCGAGCACCACCCGGTTGCCGACCAGACGGGGGCGGGACGCCACGGTGGACTCGACCCGACCCTCGACGTAGCCGTGGGACGCCTCGAAGGTGGCGCCCATCGACGTCAGGGCGTGGAGGTGCATGTCGATGGGCCGGTGGCCGAAGTCGTCCCCGCCGGGCAGGGACACCTTGGCCCAGCCGTGGCGGGTCAGCAACGGGCCGAGCACCACCACCGACGCCCGCATCTTCTCCACCAGCTCGTAGGGGGCCTCGGGGGTCACGTCCGCCGGAGTGGTCACCACCAGCTCGTCGGGTGAGCGGCCGCGGCGCACATCCACCCCCATGGCACCGAGGAGCTCGCCCATGATGTCCACGTCCGTGATCTGAGGCACGTTGGTGAGCACGTGGCGTCCCTCGGCCAGCAGGCACGCCGCCATCAGCTTGAGGACCGAGTTCTTGGCCCCTCCGGCCCGCACGGTCCCCGACAGGGGACCGTTGGGTGTCACCACGAGCCGGTCCACCCCACCAGTATGGCCGGACCACCCCGTGGACCCGTAGATGGTGAAGCTCGGCACCGTCCCCGGCCCGCACCGACGGCCCGGCCGGAGGAGTCGGGAAGGGCTCAGATCACCGCGTGCTCCTGCCACCGGCCGAACACGCCGGCCAGGGTGTCGATCATCTCGCCCACGGTGGCGTAGGCCCGCACGGCCTCGAAGATGGCCGGCATCAGGTTGCACTCGCTGTGGGCGGCGTCACCGGCCAGGCGGTCCAGTGCCGCCTGCACCGCCGCCTGCGACCGGTGGCGCTTGACCTCGGCCAGTCGTTTCCGCTGGGCCTCTTCGATCTCGGGACCGATCTCGAGGGTGGGGAGCTCGGCCTCCTCGTTCCCACCGGTGTACCCGTTCACCCCGACGATGACCATGCGGTCGGTGGAGACCCGGTGCTGGAAGCGGTACGCGGCATCGGCGATCTCGCCCTGGAACCAGTTGGCCTCGATCCCGGCGATGACCCCGTCGAGGATCGAGCCGTTGCCGAGCTCGTCGAGATGGGCGAAGACCGCCTCGGCCTGCGCCTCCAACTCGTCGGTCAGCGACTCGACGAACCACGATCCTCCGAGCGGGTCGGCCACGGTGGCTACCCCGGTCTCGTTGGCGATGACCTGCTGGGTCCGGAGGGCGATGCGCGCCGCCTTCTCGGTCGGGAGGGCCAGCACCTCGTCCATGGAGTTCGTGTGCAGGCTCTGCGTTCCCCCGAGGACCCCGGCCAACGCCTCGATGGCGGTACGCACGATGTTGAGCTCGGGCTGCTGGGCCGTGAGGGAGACACCGGCCGTCTGGGTGTGGAACCGGCAGGTCTGCGAGCGCGGGTCCCGGGCTCCGTAGCGGTCCCGCATCCACGTGGCCCAGATGCGCCGGGCGGCGCGGTACTTGGCGATCTCCTCGAAGAAGTCGATGTGGGCGTTGAAGAAGAACGACAGCCGGGGGGCGAACTCGTCGACCCCGAGGCCGGCGGCCCGGGCCGCCTCGACGTAGGCGAACCCGTTGGCCAGCGTGAAGGCCAGCTCGTGGGCGGCCGTCGAGCCGGCCTCCCGGATGTGGTAGCCGGACACCGACACCGGGTGGAACCGGGGCATCTCCGCGGCGCAGTAGCGGATGATGTCGGTGACCAGGCGCAGGGACGGCCGGGGAGGGAAGACGTACTCCTTCTGGGCCTGGTACTCCTTCAGCATGTCGTTCTGCAGGGTGCCGCCCAGGCGCCGGCGGTCGGTGCCGGCGGACTCGGCCGCCGACACGTACATGGCGAAGCACATGGCGGCCGGCGAGTTGATGGTCATCGAGGTGGTGGTGGCGCCCAGGTCGATGCCGGCGAACAGGTCCTCGGTGTCGGCCAGGGTGTCCACGGCCACCCCGCACCGGCCCACCTCGCCCTCGGACAGGGGGTCGTCGGAGTCCCGCCCCATCAGGGTGGGCAGATCGTAGGCGACCGACAGGCCGTCCCCGCCGGCCCGGAGGATGTCGTGGAATCGGGCGTTGGTGTCCTCGGCCGTCCCGAACCCGGCGAACATCCGCATGGTCCACAACTTGGAGCGGTACATGGAGGCATACGGCCCCCGCGTGTAGGGGAACAGGCCCGGCCACTGGCCGGCCCGCGGCGGGTCGCCGGCACCGGGGCCGTAGGAGGCCTCCAGCGGGACGCCCGACATGGTCTCGAAATCGGCATCCCGAAGGGTGGAATCGGCCAGCGCCGCCTGCCACTCCTCGAACTCGCCGGGCGCGCCCGACCCCGTCCCTGGTTCCACGGGGACAGCATAGAGAGGTTGTCGCAGGTCGGTCGCACCAGTGGTGGCGGGGGTGCCGGACGGCCACGCCGGGCGGCGATGTTTGACGGTGGCGCCAGCCACTATCGTCAAGGACCGTGAGCAAGGCAACGCAGGCACCCGACCGCAACCTGGCCATGGAGCTCGTCCGGGTCACCGAGGCGGCGGCGCTGGCCGCGTCCCGATGGATGGGCCGGGGCGACAAGGAGGGAGCCGACGGGGCCGCGGTCGGTGCCATGCGCATCGTGCTGTCCACCATCGCCATGGACGGGGTCGTCGTCATCGGCGAGGGAGAGAAGGACCACGCCCCCATGCTGTACAACGGGGAGCACATCGGCGACGGCACGCCACCCAAGGCCGACATCGCCGTGGACCCCATCGACGGCACCACCCCGACCGCCCTCGGCCGCGGCGGCGCCCTGGCCGTGATCGCCGTGTCCGAAGAGGGCACCATGTTCGACCCCGGACCGTGCGTCTACATGGAGAAGCTGGCGGTGGGTCCCCGTTCGGCCGGCACCATCGACATCACCATGTCCATCGAGGACAACCTGTCGGCAGTGGCCAAGTCGAAGGGAACCTCGGTTCGTGATCTGGCCGTGGCCATCCTCGACCGACCTCGTCACGCCGAGCTCATCGCCTCCGTGCGGAGCGCCGGGGCACGGATCCGGCTGATCACCGACGGCGATGTGGCCGGGGCCATCGCCACCTCGTGGCCCGACACCGGGGTGGACCTGCTGGTGGGTATCGGTGGCACCCCCGAGGGTGTCATCGCCGCCGCGGCCCTGAAATCCATGGGCGGGGAGATGCAGGGGCGTCTGTGGCCCCGTGACGAGGCGGAACGGCAGGCCGCCATCGACGCCGGCTACGACGTCGACGCCGTCCTCACCACCGACGACCTGGTCCGCGGCGACAACTGCTTCTTCGCCGCCACCGGCATCACCGACGGGGAGCTGCTGCACGGAGTCCGCTACGACGAGTTCGGGGCCACCAGCCAGTCCCTGGTCATGCGGTCCAAGTCCGGAACCGTGCGCCTGATCGAGGCCCGTCACCCGCTCCACAAGCTGGCCGAGTACAGCGCCATCGAATTCCGGTAGGTCCTCGGTCGTCCGGGTACCACGGGGAGTGCACGATGCCCCCGTGGTCCGGTGCGACACCACCGAATCCGACTCGCCCCGTTACCTGCCAGTTCGCTCGCGGTGCGCACACCCTGGCCAGCAGCAGGGCCGACGCTGACCCTCCTCCAACTCCTCTTGGGTCCGGCGAATGCGGCGCTGCCGGGTCATCTCCTGTTTGGCATCCTCGACCCAGCAGATGAACTCGTTCCGGGCCAGAGGGGTGATGTCCTTCCAGGCATCGAGCGCCGTGGGGTTGGTCATCAGTGCCTGGCGCAGGTCGTCTGGGAGCTTGTGCACCACCCCACCGGGCAGACGCTGGCTGCTCATGTGGCCACGGTAGCGGCCAGGGCGGCCCTGGCACCATCGAACCCCGCCAGTTCCCCGGGATCGTGGCCGGGGCGAATTGGTAGGGTCCGAAGAGGGCAGAAGGGACGGTGCCGTGCAGCCCGATCTGATGGTCTACTACCGGCCGGGGTGCGTGTTCGCGGCCAGACTGCGCACGAAGCTGACGCTGGCTCGGATCCCCTACCGGGCGGTCAAGTTCGGCCGGGACTCAGACGCCGACAAGGCCGTGCGCAGTGTCAATGACGGCAACGAGATCTCACCGACTGTTCGGATCGGCGATCGGTATCTCTCCAATCCGACGGTTCATCAGGTCCGTCAGGCATTGTCGCAGCCGTAACCGAAAAGAGAATGGGCAATTCGGCCCTAGTTGCCGGGTTCGACAGTCCGTAGCCTCGGAGTAGAGCTTGGCCCACCCGCCATCAGACGGGTACCCGGTCTCGCGAATCGCACCGTAGGAGGTTCGTCATGAAAGCCCTCGTTTACAAAGGTCCTGGCCAGAAGGCTTGGGACGAAGTGCCTGATCCGAAGATCGAACAGCCCACCGACGTCATCGTGAAGATGGCCGCCACCACCATTTGCGGCACCGACCTCCATATCCTCAAAGGCGATGTCCCCGAGGTGGAGCCCGGCCGCATCCTGGGCCACGAGGGAATCGGCGTGATCACCGAGGTCGGCGAAGGTGTCACCCAGCTGCAGGTCGGTGACCGGGTCATACTTTCGTGCGTCAGTTCGTGTGGACGGTGCTCCTACTGCCGCAAAGGGATCTACGGCCACTGCCTCGACCCGGAGGGTGTGGCGGGGATCGGGTGGATCTTCGGCTACATGATCGACGGGACGCAGGCCGAGTACGTCCGGGTCCCCTTCGCCGAGAACTCGGTGTACAAGGTTCCCGAAGGAATGACCGATGCCGAGGGCATCCTGCTCTCCGACATCCTGCCCACCGGCTTCGAGATCGGGGTGCAGTACGGGCACGTGAACCCCGGCGACGTCGTGGCTGTGATCGGGTCAGGACCGGTCGGGCTTTCCGCCGTCATGACGGCGCGCCTCTACGGTCCGTCCAAGATCATCGCCATCGATCTGGACAAGGCCAGACTGGCGCGTGCCGGCGACTTCGGTGCCACCGACACCGTCAACTCGGGAGACCCGGACTGGAAGGAGCAGGTGCTGGCGCTCACGGACGGCCTCGGGGTCGACGTCGCCATCGAGGCGGTGGGAATTCCCGAGACGTTCACCATGGCCACGGTCATCGTCCGCCCGGGGGGCCATGTCGCCAACATCGGCGTGCACGGCAAGTCCGTCGAGCTGGCTCTCAACGAACTCTGGATCAAGAACATCGACATATCGATGGGCCTGGTGAACACCAACACCCTGGGGATGCTGTTGAAGCTCGTGGCCGAGCACAAGCTTCCTGTCGAGAAGTTCGTCACACACGAATTCTCGTTCGACCAGGTGCTGGAGGCCTACGACGTCTTCGGACATGCAGCAGAGCACGAGACGCTCAAGGTCCTCATCCACTAGAACGACGTGCAGAGACCAAGGCGGGTCAGGGTGCCGCCGGCCCTTGGAGGCAATGTCGGCGCCCACGGCGCGCCGACACCATCGTGGCGATCAGGATGCGAGGCCCAAACGCAGGGCCGCCACCTCATGGGTGCCGAACCGGCGGGAATACCCGCTCCGCTGTTGGAAGCCGACGACCACTTCGCCGTCATGCCGATGGAACGGGACCGCGACCTGCCAATAGCCCTTCGGGTCCCCCACGTTAGAGGGCCACTTTGCCGTCGGCAGGTCATCCTGCAAGGCCCTCCGGGCCACTTCGGGCATGGGGGTTTCCGCGCCGACGAACACCGACTGACTGGCCAACGCCGTGGTCGGGGCGGGCGTTGCCACCTCTTGCCACGAGCTCAACACCACCACGCTGCCGGAGAGGCGCTCGACGGCGTGGGCGACAAGTTCGGCGTCGGCAGCATCTGCATCGTCCAGGCGCACTTCCACGACCAGGTCGCCGCGATCAATCTCTTGAAACTCGGGGGCAACGGAGATGCCCGTCGCCTCTTCGATCTCAGTCGTCACAACCTCTAGCGCATTGTCCCGATCGGGGATGGCAACTCGGAGTTTCCCAGTGGGTTCCATCAGTACCTCCGCATCAGATTGGCTCCACGTTGTCCTACCCACACGAGGGTAGGCGGACCCCATGAACGTGACGGGTCGGCGGGGAGAATACGGAGTGAACGTTTCTTGACGTCCCTGCTCCTGGCATTGCCGGGGCCCGAGATCTTCTCACTGCCGGCCATCGGTGGAATACCTGATGCCTCGACCGCCATCTCCCCGGCCACTGTGTCGGAGCGGCATCCCTCGTAGCTATGACTGGACTTCCACCTCGTGAACACCGCTGCCGATGACCGGTGGACCCCCTGCCGGCGTCAGGGGGCCGATGGCGGCCCTGGCGTGCTCCTCGGTGTCGAAGACGACGATGCAGGTACCGGTTCCGTTGGCGTCGTTCAACCACATTCCGTTCTCGAAGCCGGGTAACGCGCTGGCCTCCGGTACCACGAACTCCCGGAGAATCGACTGTCTGTGTTCCCGATCCGAGGCCGGATCGAGACTCACCCGAATAACAGCGGCATAGGCCACTCGTCATCCCCCTCCGGAGCGGCTCCTCTTCCATGATGGCATGGCCCCCTCCCCGACATGTCGCCGTGCCTCAACGTCTGGGATGCAGGCATCCGGCGTACCGTGGGCAGATGACCCTCACCATCTTCGGAGTCGTCGTTCTCACGTTCATGATGCTCATGTACGCACTGGAGCGTCGAGGTTCTGGTTTCATCCTGGCGTTCGCCCTGGGCTGCGGATTGTCGAGCGCCTACGGTTTCCTGTCCGGAGCGTGGCCGTTCGGGGTGGTCGAGGCGATCTGGACGGTCATTGCCATCCATCGCTATTGGGAGACGACCCACGAGAAGGCCGGCGCCTGAAGGCAACGCCCGGCGGTTGTCCATGGACATCGACCGGTAAAATCGGTAGACGTGGAAACGGAGCCCGAACCGGATCCCAGTTCCTCCAAGGTGAAGTTGACGGGCCGGCAGAAGTGGGTGATCGCCGGCCTGCTCCTACTCCAGGTTCCTGCGGCAGCAATCTTCTATCCCTTGGCCGCCGTCATTTCCTTGACGGGTATCGGCGTACCGCTGAGCGTGATCCTCCTGGGAATCGGGACGATGCCGTACTCCTCGGCCATGAAACGCAAACTCGCTTGGCAGTCGGGCGGGGAAAGCCGGTCCCCCCGCTAGTCATCTTGGGCGCCGGAACTTCTCCTCCGGATCAGCTCACGATCCCTTCCGCTCCAGCAGCGCAGGGGTGCTGGTGACGACGATGACGAACAGCGCGAACGTGACGACGTGAACTCCGGTGCACCACAGGCAGATCTTCTTGACCGTGAACAACTCGGTGATCACCAGGTAGACAACGGTCCCGATGCCTGCGATCACTCCGATCAGACGGAGCCGATGGACCCACACCGCGGTGGAGCGCCAGGCAGTGGGCAGGCACAGTGCTCCCAGGCCGAGAAAGAAGACGAGACCGAACACCGGAACGGGAATGCCGAAGACGACCGACTGAGCACTGGTCAGCACGGCCTGGCAGTCGATCGAGCCCGAAGCAAGAGGACACACCAGCGCACTGGGGTGATAGTGAACCCAGAGGGTGTAGGCAGACAGAGCCAGACCGATCGCACACAGGGCCAGCGTCACTACCGGCCGCCACTTCGTCACCGATGCCTCCGGCTCCTGCACCCCTCCACCGTAACAAGCAAGGGCCGCCCCCAGTCGGCGCCCGGCCCGCCTCGTGGCGATCGGTGACCAGGCCTCTGGCGCCGTGGCCATGGCTACGGCCGTGACCGCAGTGGCTCGAGAAGCTCGCAGATGGAGCGAGTTCCGGACCGGTTGAGGGGCCCCGGGCCCTGCCCCAGGCCCAGGCCCCAGCCCAGGGTGCAGAGGTCAGCACCGGGTGGGCCGTGCCCTGGTCGAACAGGTGGCTCGGCTCAGCTCGGAATCTGCGATGGGCCCGGATGGTGCGTGGCGATGGCATCTCTGCCCGCTCTCTTGACCTGGTAGAGCGCAAAGTCGGCACCGTCGAGGAGGTGCTCGACACTCGGCATCGACGGATCGAGGCCACCGACTCCGATGCTCAGGGTCACGGGAACCTCGACGGCGGCCGGCAGTTCTCTGCGGATGCGCTCGGCCACTCTGACGGCGCCGGGGAGATCGGTGTCTGGGAGGAGTAGGGCGAACTCGTCGCCTCCGATGCGGCTGACCAGGTCGAAGGCTCTACCACTGTGCCGCAGTACACCTCCGATACTGGCCAGAACGTGATCGCCGACGACATGCCCGTAGGTGTCGTTGATGGCCTTGAACTGATCGACGTCGATCATGAGGAGGCTGAGGGGACTCTGGCTGCGGACCGACCGCGTGATCTCCTCCTCCATTCGCTGACGCAGCACCCGGCGAACGGCACAACCTGTCAGTTCATCGATGGACGCCATGTCGGCCAGCGCGGCCTGAAGCTTGGCCCCGTGCTGTTCGATGCGCGTCCGGTTGATGGCGGCGGCGACGGTGAGGGCGGAGGCACCGATGAGTGCGGCAAAGAGGAGGAATGTCCGGCCCGGAGAACTGGCGACATGGCGATCGATCAGGGCCACCAGGGCCAACGACACCAGGGCGGCGACGCCACAGATTCCCGCTGCTCGGGGGGTGAACATCAGTGTTCCGAAAATCAGGGGGAGGAAGAGCAGGATGAGGATCGGGCTGTTCATGCCGTTGTCGAGCACGGCGACGATGCCGACTCCGAATGACGACAGTGCCGTCCAGGTCACCGAATAGGTGACGCACCACGGCTTGGAGGCCACCGTCGGGGCCAGGGCCATGCCCACCAGGGCCAATACGAGCCACAGGGCGGCCACCGCCCACAGGAGCGGGCGATGTGGGCCTTTCGGCGTGATGATGAGGTAGCCGATGACCACGAGCGTCTCGGCCAGGAAGATGCCAAATCCGATACGGATGTGGGTGAGCCAGAAGGCTCGCCACGCAGCCCGTTCCGCGTCCGCTCCCAGGGTGCCGTCGAGCAGATCCTGATTGTCCGAGTTCATGAGCGACTCTGCCCTTCACAAGTCTCTCTTGGTCTCATCGGCGGACTCGAACCGCCGCTTGAACACCAGCCGGGGAGCCGGAGGTGGGCCACCTCCACGTGGCCCGGGCCCATGACATCGGGCCGGTACGGAGGCATGGTCGAACCAGGCGGATCAGGGGTCGATCGACGCCACCGGACTACTCGTGGGCCGGGCCACTCTGGAAGGGGAGCTGCTGGCCCGTCTCGAGCAGGGTCTTCAGCCCACTGAGGATCTCGCTCCAGCCGCCGCCGGCCCCGTTCGACTCGCTCTCGCCCCGCAGCATGGCGGCCCACATGGGCGCATCCGTGACGTCGTGGGTCACCGTGAGCTTGGTGACACCGCCCCGTACGGGCTCGATGTCGTAGGTGAGCCGGGTGAACGCCTCGGCCGCCATGTCGGGCGTCATCGTCATCCGCCATGTCTGGACCAGCTTGCGAGGCGGGTCCGACTCGATCACCTCGCCGTCGCTGATGACGTCGGGGCAACCCACCGCCTTCATGCCCTCGTTGGCGTAGGCCCGGAAGGCACCGCCCGACCGCAGTTCGTACTCCACGACAGGGGCGTAGCCGTACTGCACCGTCCACTCGGGCTCGGTCACCGCCTCCCAGATGGCCTCGGGCGTGGCCCGGATGTAGACGCGGTAGATCTGGATCGTCTCGGACGTGGTCGCCTCGGTCATCGCTGTGCCTCCAATGTGGCTTTCAGGTCGACGAGCGCCGAAGCATGGCGCTCGGTGTACTTGTCGATCCACCGGTCGTGGATCAGCCGGATCGGCACGGGATTGAGAAAGTGCAGCTTCTCGCGGCCCGACCGGCGCGTGACGACGAGCTCCGCCTCTTCCAGCAGGCGAAGGTGCTTCATGACCCCGATGCGCGTCATGTCCACGTGGGAGTGGAGTTCGGTCAACGTGCGACCTTCACGCTCGAAGAGCAGATCGAGCAGGAAGCGACGTGTCGGGTCGGCCAGCGCCTTGAACACGAGGTTGTCGTCCACACCGCCTCAGTATATGTAACTATATAGTTACCTGTCAACCGGCACCGATGTGACTCCCACCCCACGACACCGACGACAAGATGCGCGAGCTGGCGCACATCGACCCCGACGGCACCATGGTGCTGTTCGGCTCTCCCCTGGCCCGGACCGAGCCCTAGGAGCGGGCCGGAGCAGGGGGGCGACCGCCAGAGGCGGCCGGCAGCGCTAGGTGACCCCCCCTCGTTCCATCCACCATCCGGAGTCTTGACGCACCTCGCCCACGGACGCACCATGGAGGGAGTGACCTGGGGGAGGTGCCCATGACGAAGACGGCCCTGCGAATGGCGATCGTGCTGAGCGTGCCCATGGTGGCCCTGACGGCAGCGGCACAGACAGCCGGCGCGGCAACCCACAGGGTGGGTCCACAGCAGTACTTCACCGGCGTCGTCAACGGCACGGACGGGAACACGGAAACCCCGATCCCCATCCACATGGCCTGTTTCGGACCACTGAGGCCGGGACAGACAGGGCACCCGTCCGGGGGCCAGACCCTGGCCGTCCACCAGTTGTTCCCGCCCACCAGTGCCGACACCGTGGGCACGACCGGCAACGACTCGACCATCGACGTGTTCTTCGGCCCGCCGCCACCGGCCGCCCTCCCCGGGACGGCGAAGACCATCCGATTCAGCCGTTACGCCGTGACCAAGCGCCTACCGACCTCACTGACCCTCCCGTGCGGCGGGACGGGTACTGTCTGGTTCGTCCCGATTCCCGTCGTCCCGCCCTCCCAGTCCGCGGCGGTGCCGGTGGCGTTCGAGTCCCAACCCTGACGGGCTCCGGTGCCGCTCCGGGTCGGCCACGCTCCCGGGGTCGGAGGACACCAGCCGGCCGAACCTGATCCGACGTAGGGTACGGCCGGTGGGGAGACGACGGTTGGCCGGGTGGTTCATCCTCGTCGCCATCCTCCTGGCCGCCTGCTCGTCGACCGGTGCCGCGCCTCCGGCCACCGCGGCGAAACCCCTGTCGCCCGTCGGGACCGCGCTGGCCTGGTTCCATGCCATCGACACCGACAATGCCTCTGCCGCCCGCAGCTTCTTCGTACCTGGTGATCGCCAACAGATGGCCTGGATGAACGAACCCGGCTCCGATCTGCCCAAGTTCTCGGGCATCCGGTGCCGCCCGGAGCGAAATCCGGCGGGAGGTACCGCCGTCCGTTGCACGTTCAAGGAGTCGTCGGCACCGCTCGAGGGAAATCCGGACACGTTCTGGAGCGTCGACCTGCAGAGGGCATCGGGGGGCAGGTGGCTCATCGACAACTACGGGCAACCCTGAGCGGACCCGCCCCCTGCTCACCGGCTCCGACCCTGCCCCGGCCGGGCACGATGACGTCGTCCGGGGCGGGTCAGATCACGATGACCAGCCCGGACCACTCCGGCACCGGCTGGCCGGTGCGGATCTTCACCGTCGACGAGATCGTCACCGCCCCGAGCCGCAGCGCCACGTAGTAGGCGATCCGGGTCCCGTTGGCCTGGAGCGTGTCCGACACGAGGCGGAGCCCGCCCGGAGGTGTCTCCTTCAGGGCCTCGGTGGGCGTGCCCCGGAACGGGGAGGCGAAGAGGGACACGGCGATGCAGCTGCCGACCGGGGTCCGGACCACCGGGACCGGCTGTTGGTTGGTCATGTCCAGATGCACGGTCAGCTGACCGTTCCGACAGCCCGGCGCCGTGGTCGACGGAGCGGCCTGAGGCGTACTCGAACAGGCGGACAGACCCAGACCCAGACAGAGGCCGAGACCGACCAGAGCGCCCGCCGTGCCGGTCGCTCGACGCATCACGCCACCGGCCGGTGGGGAACCCCGGCCCTCAGCCGGCCGCGGTGGTGGAACCTGCCGCGGCACCGGATCCGGCCGCGGCACCCGAGGTGGCGTCCACGGTCTCGAGCCTGACCTGGGCCCGCAGCAGTTCGGCCTGGGCCTCGAGCAGTTCGGCGTCGGGCTCCTCCGTCTCCCCGCCGGCCCCGGCACCACCGGCCCCGGTGCGGCCCCCCGCTCCGCCCACGTCGGCCAGCCGCGACTCGGCCGCGTCGAGGGCGGCCCGGGCCCGGTCGACGTCGATCTCCTCGGCCAGCTCGGCCACCCCGATGAGCAGGGTCACCCGTGTCCCCGACGTCTCCGGGCCGTCCTCGTCGGTCACACCCTGTTCCACCTGGACGAAGCCGCCGTGCACCGCCACCCGTTCCTCGTCGCCCTCGGCCCGCACGACCCGGACCACGCCGGCCTGGACCGTGCCCACCAGCGGGGTGTGGCCGGCCAGGAAGGTGATGTCGCCGTCGCCGGTCCGCAGGACGACCTCGGTGGCCGGACCCGAGACGAGGACCCGCTCCGGCGTGACCAGGTTGAGGGTGAACAGACTGCTGTCGGCCATCGGTCCGGTTCCTGCTCAGTCGTTCTCGAGGGCGTGGGCCTTGGCCAATGCCGCTTCGGCCCCACCGACGTTCAGGAAGGCCTGCTCGGGCACCTCGTCGAGGTCGCCGTTGACGAGGGCCTCGAACGACTCGACGGTCTCCTCGACGGGAACGGTGACCCCCTTCAGGCCGGTGAAGACCTCGCCCACGTTGAAGGGCTGGGACAGGAACCGCTGGATCTTCCGGGCCCGGGTGACGGTGACCCGGTCCTCCTCGGACAGCTCGTCGAGGCCGAGGATGGCGATGATGTCCTGGAGCTCCTTGTAGCGCTGGAGGACGCCCTGCACCCGGCGGGCCACCGTTGTAGTGGCGGTCCCCGACGATCTCCGGGGCCAGGATGTTGGAGGTCGACGACAGCGGGTCCACGGCCGGGTAGATCCCCAACGAGGCGATGTCCCGGGACAGCTCGGTGGTGGCGTCGAGGTGGGTGAAGGTGGTGAACGGTGCCGGGTCGGTGTAGTCGTCGGCCGGGACGTAGACGGCCTGCAGGGAGGTGATGGAGCGGCCCCGGGTCGAGGTGATCCGCTCCTGCAGCTGGCCCATCTCGTCGGCCAGGGTGGGCTGGTAGCCCACGGCCGAGGGCATCCGGCCGAGCAGGGTGGAGACCTCCGACCCGGCCTGCACGAACCGGAAGATGTTGTCCACGAAGAGCAGCACGTCCTGGTTCTTCACGTCCCGGAAGTACTCGGCCATGGTCAGGGCGGCCAGGGCCACCCGCAGGCGGACGCCGGGAGGCTCGTCCATCTGCCCGTAGACCAGCGCGGCCTTCTCGATGACGCCCGACTCCTGCATCTCGATCCAGAGGTCGGTTCCCTCGCGGGTGCGCTCCCCCACCCCGGCGAAGACCGACACGCCACCGTGGTTGGTGGCCACCCGGTTGATCATCTCCTGGATCAGCACCGTCTTGCCCACGCCGGCCCCGCCGAAGAGGCCGATCTTGCCACCCTGGACATAGGGCTCGAGGAGGTCGATGACCTTGATGCCGGTCTCGAACATGACGGCCCGGGGCTCGAGCGTGTCGAAGTCGGGGGCCGACCGGTGGATCTCCCAGTGGTCCTCGGCCTCGCCGATGGAGTCGGTGTCGAGCGGCTGGCCCAGCACGTTGAACACGTGGCCCAGCACGGCGTCGCCCACCGGCACCTGCAGGCCCCGGCCCAGGTTGCGCACCTCGGCGCCGCGGGTCAGCCCGTCGGTGGCCCGGAGGCAGATGCAGCGGACCCGGCCGTCGCCGATCTGCTGGGCCACCTCGGCCACGATGAGCTCCTTGTTCCCCTCGAGCACGGCGTCGACCTCGACGGCCCCGTTGATCTCGGGCAGGGCGTGGGGCGGGAACTCGACGTCGATGACGGGACCGGCGATGGCCACGACGCGGCCGGTGGGAAGGGTGGTGGCCTCGGTGGGATGGAGGGCGGTGGTGGTCATGAGGGTTCGGATTCCTTCGGTTGGTCAGCTACGCAGAGAGTCGGTCGTGGACGGCGGGCAGGACGCGGACGGTCGGTGCCGGCCGCAGATTCGGGTCGCACCATCGGTCAGACCCTGGTCTCGATGATCAGGCCGCCGGTGTCGTCGTCGGTGCCGGCCCGCAGGGCCTCGGCGCCGCCGACGATCTCCATGATCTCGGTGGTGATGGTGTCCTGGCGGGCCCGGTTCATGATCCGTGAGTACTTCTTGATCAGCTCACCGGCATTGTCGGTGGCCGCGGCCATGGCCCGCTGGCGGGCCGTGACCTCGGAGGCCGCGGCCTCGAGCAGGGCGCCGAAGATCTCCGTCTCGGCGGCCCGGGGGGCGAGGGTCTCGAGCAGGATGGCGGCGTCCGGTTCGAACTCGGTGTACCCCTTCGGGCCCTCGGGCTCGGCCGGCGCCTCCCCGTCGGCTCGGACGCCTCGGCCCGCGGGTCGACCAGGGGGAGGAGCTGGCGCACCTCGACCTTCTGGCTGACCCGGCCGAGAGGAAGCGGGTGGTGACGATCATCACCTGGTCCACCTCGCCACGGACGAACGGGGTCAGCACGGCGGCGGCCACGGCCCGGGCGTCGGTGAAGGTCGGGCGCTCGCTCATGCCGGTGAAGGCCTGCTCGACGGCCTGGCGCCGGTAGCGGAAGTAGCCCTGGGCCTTCTTGCCCACCGTGAACAGACGGCCACTCGGCCCCGTCGTTCCCGATACCCGGCCAGCAGCCGCTCGGTGGCCCGGAACACCATGGTGTTGTACCCGCCGCACAGTCCCCGGTCGGCCACGATGGACAGGACGGCCACCCGCTCGACCTGTTCGGGCGTGCCCAGCAGCCGTCCGGCGGCCACGGGATCGCCGAGGGCGGTCTCCAGCACGATCCGGTTCATGCCCTGCTGGTAGGGGCGGGCCGCGGCGATCCGGCCCTGGGCCCGGACGATCTGGGACGCGGCGATCAGCTCCATGGCCTTGGTGATCTTCTTCGTCGACTGGATGCTCTTGATCCGTCGACGGAGGATCCGTTCCTGACCTCCGGCCATGGGTCAGTCGCCCTTGCCGGTGTCGAACGAGTCGGTGAACTTGGCCAGGGCCGTGGCCAGCTGATCGCCCTCGGGGAGCTTGCCCGTGCTCGCGGATGCCGTCCAGGATGTCGGCGTGGTTGGCCCGGAAGTAGGCGCGGACCTCGATCTCGTAGCGCTGCACCTCGGAGACCGGCACGTCGTCGACGTACCCCTCCGAGCCGGCGAAGATCACCAGCACCTGCTCCTCCACCGGCACCGGCGCGTTCAGGCCCTGCTTCAGCAGCTCGGTGAGGCGGTAGCCCCGGTCCAGCTGGGCCTGGGACACCTTGTCGAGCTCGGAGCCGAAGGTGGCGAAGGCCTCCAGCTCGCGGAACTGGGCCAGGTCCAGCTTGAGGGTGCCCGACACCGCCTTCATGGCCTTGATCTGCGCCGCGCTCCCCACCCGGCTGACCGAGATGCCCACGTTGATGGCCGGACGCACGCCGGCGTAGAAGAGCTCGCTCTCGAGGAACACCTGACCGTCGGTGATGGAGATCACGTTGGTCGGGATGTAGGCCGAGACGTCACCGGCCTTGGTCTCGATGATGGGCAGGGCGGTCAACGAGCCCCCGCCTTCGGCCTCGGACAGCTTGGCCGCCCGCTCCAGCAGCCGGCTGTGCAGGTAGAAGACGTCGCCGGGGTAGGCCTCGCGTCCCGGGGGCCGGCGCAGGAGCAGCGACATCTGGCGGTACGCCTCGGCCTGCTTGGACAGATCGTCGTAGACGATGAGGGCGTGCTCCCCGTTGTCCATCCAGTGGGCGCCCATGGCGCACCCGGCGTAGGGGGCCAGGTACTTGAACGGGGCCGGGTCGGCCGCGCCGGCCAGCACCACCACCGTGTACTCGAGCGCTCCGTAGCGCTCGAGGGTGGCGACGGTCTGGGCCACCGAGGACTCCTTCTGCCCGACGGCCACGTAGATGCACTTCACCCCCAACCCCTTCTGGTTGAGGATGGTGTCGACGGCCACGGTGGTCTTGCCGGTCTTGCGGTCGCCGATGATGAGCTCGCGCTGGCCCCGCCCGATGGGGGTCATGGCGTCGATGGCCTTGATCCCCGTCTGGAGGGGCTCGCTCACCGGCTCGCGGCGCACGATGCCGGGGGCCTGGACCTCGAGGCGACGGGTCTCGGACGTGTTGATGGGCCCCTTGCCGTCGAGGGGCTCGCCGAGGGCGTTCACCACCCGGCCGAGCAGGGCGTCGCCGACCCGCACCGACAGGATCCGGCCCGGTGGCCTTGACCAGCTGCTCCTCCTCGAGTCCGGTGTCGTCCCCAGGATCACCGCCCCGATGGTCTCCTCGTCGAGGTTGAGGGCCAGGCCCTCGGTGCCGTCCTCGAACTCCAGGATCTCGTTGACGGCGGCGCCGGGCAGCCCGGTGACCCGGGCGATGCCGTCGCCGACCTCGACGATGCGGCCGACCTGTTCGGTCCCCACCTCCGGCGTGTAGTCATCGACGTACCGCTTGAGGGCGGCGGTGATCTCGTCGGCGTTGATGGTCAACTCAGCCATCGGTTGCTTCCCTTCCTTCTGGAATTCGGTAGGCCGCCTCGGAGACGAGGAGGTGCTCCTTCAGTTCGTCGAGCCGGTGGCGGGTGCTGCTGTCGACGAGCAGGTCGCCCACCTGGACGACCACGCCGCCCAGCAGCGCGGGGGTCGACGGTGACCTGCAGGTCGACCGGGTTGCCGGCCAACACGCCCAGGGCCTCGCTCAGCTCGGCGACGCTGGTCCTCGCCCACGTCGTCGGCCGGTCAGGACCCGGGCCACCCGCCATCCGCGGGCCCGGGCGGCGTCCTCGACCAGGGCGTCGAGCGTGGCCACGATGTCCCGGGCCCGGCCGCCCCGCACGGCGTAGGCGGCCAGGCGGCCGGTGGCCGGCAGCACCTGGGTCCCGAGCAGCTCGGCGATCACCTGCTGGCGGACGATCACGGGCAGGTCGCGGTCACCGAGGGCGGTCCGGAGGCGCCGGTTGGACTCGACGGTCCGGGCGAACCGGAACAGCTGGTCCTCGATCTCCTCGAGCTCGGGGACGGTCACGGTCTCGAACACGGCGGCGGCGTAGCCCGACACCCGGTTGCGTGAGGCCATACGGCCGAGCACCTCTTCGGCGTCCGGCTCGGCCAGGGTGGCCGGTGGCCGGGTGGCGGCATGGGCCACCCGCGAGGCCAGCCAGTGGAAGGAGGCCGTCAGCTCGCCGGCCGGCACCACGGTGACGGCCTGGTGGATCAGGCTGCGGACCTCGGGCCGGACCCGTCCTTCGAGCAGGTGGTCGAGGACGGCCCGTCGGGCCGCCACCGGCACCGCCCCGTCGTCGATGGCCAGCGTGAGCTCGGTGCTGCCGTCGACGAGCTCGGCCACCGAGGCCAGCTCGCCGGCGGCGTCGGCCAGCCCACCGTCGGCGGCCAACGACTCCTCCATGGCGGCCAGATAGCCCTGGAGGGCAGGATTCACCGACCGCTCTCCGCGCCGGCGGCGGCATCGGAGGACTCGGCCCGGACGGCGGCGATGGCCTCGTCGATGAGGTCCTGGTGGTCCGAGGCCTGGATCTCGCGGCCGATGACCCGCTCGGCCGCGGCCAGCACGATCTCCCCCACCCGGGCCGTGACCTCTTCCACCGCGGCCTGGCGGGCGATGACCACCTCGGCGTCGGCGGCCTGGACGATGCGGTCGTGGATGGCCTGGGCGTCGGCCTCGGCCCGGAGCTTGGTCTGGTCGGCGGCGGTGGCGGCGTTGGACACGATCTCGCGGGCCTGGGCCCGGGCCTGGTCGAGGGCGGCCCGCCGCTCGGCATCGGCCTCCTCGGCATCGGCCTTGGCCTTGTCGGCCGCCTCGAGCTCGCCCCGGATCTGGTCCTGCCGCTCGGTCAGGGCCTTGTTCAGCACCGGGCAGCACCTTCTTGCCGATGACCCACACCACCACGAGGAAGGCCAGGAGTACGACGATGAACGTCCCGTTGGGGACGAGGAAGTTACTGGTGGCTAGCGGCACGGTCGTGATCCTTGTGTCGTCGGTCGGAGAGGTCGGGCTGCCGGGCCGGCGTCGCCGGGATGCACGCGGTGGTGCCCAGGCCGTGACGGCGGGACGGCGTCATGGGTCCGGCTACTTGCCCAGGGAGAAGACGAACAGCGCCGCGAACACCAGGTTGATGAAGTAGGCGGCCTCGCACAGGCCCACCGTGAGGAACATGATGGTGGTCAGTCGGCCCTGGGCCTCCGGTTGGCGGGCGATGCCGGCGATGGTCTGGCTACCGGCCAGGCCGTCGCCGATGGACGCGCCCACGGCGCCGCCGCCGAGTGCGAGTCCGGCCCCGACCATGGCGCCGGCGATCTTTACCGCACTCGCCATCGATGCGTCTGCTGCCATTGTTTCCTTCTCCTTGTGTGGGGTTGTCTAGATCGTGGACGGTGGGTCAGGCAGCCGTGATCGCATCAGGCGTCGATGTACTCGCCGGCCTGGCATGTTCCTCGTCCGGCGCCATGGCCGTGTCGAAGTACAAGATGGTCAGCAGGGCGAAGATGAAGGCCTGGATGGCCCCGATGGCCATGTCGAACAGCTTCCAGACCACGGTGAACGGCACCGACAGCACGGCACCGATCGGCGCCGGGCCGAGCTTCCAGATGACCAGGGAGGCCAGCAGCGAGAGCATGAGCCCGCCGGCGAACAGGTTGCCGAAGAGACGGAGCGTCAGCGTGACCGGCTTGACGAGCTCCTCGACCCCGTTCATGAAAGCGTTGACGAGGAACAGCTTCTTCGGGAACGGCCGGGTGAAGTAGTGCTTGAAGTAGCCGCCGACCCCCCGGTTCTTGATGGCGGCCCGGTGGACCAGCACGATGACGGTCAGGGCCATGGCCAGGGGCAGGTTGATGTCGCTGGTGGGCGCGGGCAGCCAGTCGTAGGGGCTGCCGATGCTCAGGACCTCGAACAGGTTGCAGGTGAAGATGAAGATGAACAGCGTCAGGGCCAGCGGGACCACCTTGGCGCCGCGGGGCCCGATGGTGTCGTCCACCTGCTTCTGGACCGCTCCGGTGGCCAGCTCCCACAGGAGCTGGAACTTGCCCGGCACGCCGCTGGTGGCCTTCTTGCGCAGGATCAGGCCCATGGTGATGACGATGGCGGCGGCGATCAGCGTGGCCCACACGATGTCGACGTCGATGGTCAGGGGGCCGAGCTTGACCTGGGGATGGACGCCGGGCGAGATGTCGATGCCCACGAGCGGGGCGTTGAGAAGGTGCAGTCCGAGGCCGGGCATGGTCAGGCCCCGCCCCCGGTGTCGTCGGCTCGACCCGACGGCCGGCGGCGCCGGCACCGTGTGGCCGATGTTGTCGTCGACCACGTTGGCGTTGATCGACGTCGTCCATCGAGGGCATGGGCCGGCCTTGGCCATGGACCGGGCCACGTTGGCGATGAGGACGACCTGGAACACGGCCAGCCCGGCCAGAATCCCGAAGCCGAGCTGGTGGGAGAAGGTCATGAGGCCGAGGGTGACCACGGTGATGATGCCCAGGCGGCCGAAGGTGTTGAGGGCCAGGGGCGCCGCTTGTTCTCCACCCCGCTGGCGCTGACCCGGGCCACCGAGTTGCCGATCATCCGGAAGTTGAGGGTGCCCAGCGCCGAGCCCGATGCAGGCGCCCAGCGCCGAGCAGGGGCTTGTCGAAGGACACGCAGGCCACCAGGGCGGCCACGCCCACCACCAGGACCGATGGCCACGGTGCGCCGGGCCACGTCGGGCACGTCGGGCAGTTCGAAGTGGGCGAACATGGTCTCTAGCGCCCCGGCCGCGCGGGTCGGCCCGGTGCGGGCGGTCCGGACGGGGCGGTGCGGAGCTCACAGCAGCCTGCGCACGCGTGACACGGTGAGCAGGACGGCGGCGGCGATGCCGAGCACCACCCCCACCAGGGTGAACCAGGGGCTGGTGCCCAGCCACCGGTCGACGAGGTAGCCCAGGGCGCCACAGACCAACAGGGCCACGGCCACGGTGAGCCCGAGCGTCAGGAACTCGACGGCGCCACGCACCGGGTCCGGCCCCCGCCCGGCGACGGGTGACCGCGGTCCGGGGTCGGATGCAGGGGTGGGGTCTTCCATGGTCGGGCCGTGCCGCGTCAGGGCTGTCTGGGAGTGTCGGGCTTCACGAGTCGTTCCTGAATTCACGCAGTGCTTCGGCTGTCGGAGCCAGTCGAGTGGCCGGCCCGCTCGATGCCCACCGATGTGGCAACCGGCCTGCAATTCACGGGGTGCATCATCGCACCTTCGGGCCGTGGCGGCAAAACGTAGGAAACACTCCGTTTACAGTTCGCCGGCCAGCCGGTCGGGGCGGTCCGACTCCGGTCGCGGCCGGTCCGGATCCGGCCGCTCAGCGATCGCGGGGCCGTTCCGGCCCGCCGACGATCCCGGCCCGACCCGAACGACCGGGGCCGGCGCCGCGCGGGGGACGAGTCCCCCGTCCGTCCCCGGCGGCGGAGCCGTCGACCTCCGGTCGCCCTCCCGGTCGCCGGATGGCCCCGGCGTGCCCTCCGCAGCCGGGTCCGGGTCGGCGGTCCGGAGCGCCTCCGGCCTGCGGCCTCGGCCTGCGGACGGGTCGGCGGCCTCCCGCCGCAGCGACGGGTGGAACAGGGTGTAGAGGATGACCCCGAGGGCCAGGGCCCCGAAGGGGATGACGGCGTTGACGCTGGAGATGTACAGGGGGAACAGGATGAACCCCGACAGCAGCACCGTCCACGCCCACAGGATGAGCACGCTCCGGCGGTGCCCGTGGCCCAGCCGGAGCAGGCGGTGGTGGAGGTGGTTCTTGTCCGGGGTGGAGAACCCGGTGCGGTTGGCGGTCCGGCGGACGAAGGCGAAGGCCATGTCCACGATGGGCACGCCGAGGATGAAGAACGGGATGAACAGGGGGGCGAAGAAGAAGTAGGTCTGCCCGGTGTGGGTGGCCACGCCGTTGACGGTGCCGGTGGTGGTGACGGCCCGGCCCCCGATCAACATGGTGGAGGCCGCCATCAACAGGCCCGAGGACCAGGGCCCCGGCGTCGCCCATGAAGATCTTGGCCGGATGGAAGTTGTGGGGCAGGAACCCGAGGCAGATGCCGCAGGTGACGACGGCGATGAGCGGCCCGATGTTGTCGGTCTGGAGGGTCCCGAGGTGCTGGAGGTGCAGGCCGTAGACGGCCAGGGCCCCCGAGGCGATGGCCACCACCCCGGCGGCCAGGCCGTCGAGGCCGTCGATGAGGTTGACGGCGTTGGTGATGGCGATGACCCACAGGGCGGTGAGCAGCGGCGTCCACTCCGGGGACAGCTGGACCAGGCCGGCCAGGGGGATCTTGAACTGGAACCAGGTCACCCCCATGAAGTAGAGGATGGTGGCGGCCAGCACCTCCCCGGCCACCTTGGCCGGGGCCGACATGTCCCGGAGATCGTCGATGAGGCCCACCACGAAGATGGCGGCGGCCCCGAGGATCAGGCCCAGGGGCTCCGACGAGCCCCGGAACAGCGGGGCCAGGGCCGGGATGGACGCCGCCACCGCCCAGGTCACCAGCATGGCCACGAACAGGGCCACCCCCCCGGCCTCCGGCGTCACCCGCTGGTGCACCTTGCGCTCGTCGGGCTGGGCCACGTAGCCGATCTGGAGGGCGATGCGGCGGGCCGGGAAGGTCAGGACCCACGAGGACACGGCGGCCACCACCAACAGGACGGCGTACCAGTTGAGCGGTACGGCATCGCTCATCAGGGCGACGGTACCCGTGACGTGTCACGCCCCGCCCAGGGTGGGGTACGGCGGGAAGGCCGCACACAGCTCGGCCACCTCGGCCCGGACCCGGTCCAGCTCGGCCGGGTCGTCCCGGTGGCGCAGGGCCCGGCCGATGAGGCCGCCCGACCGGTCCGCATCTCCGGCTCGCCCATGCCGGCCGTGGTCTGGGCCGCCGAGCCCAGGCGGAGCCCCGAGGTCACGAAGGGCTGCCGGGGATCGTCGGGGATGGTGTTGCGGTTGCAGGTGATGCCGGCCCGGTCGAGCGCCTCCTGGGCCACCTTGCCGGTCAGCTCGGCGTCGAAGGTGCGCAGGTCCACGAGCACCTGGTGGTTCTCCGTGCCCCCCGACACCAGGCGGATCCCCTGGTCGGCGAGCGACTCGGCCCAGGGCGGCGGCGTTGGCCACCACCTGGGCCGCGTAGGTGCGGAACTCGGGCCGGGCCGCCTCGGCGAAGGCCACCGCCTTGGCCGCGATCACGTGCTCGAGCGGTCCGCCCTGGAGCCCGGGGAACACCGCGCTGTCCACGGCCTTGGCCAGCTCGGCGCGTGCACAGGATGGCGCCGCCCCGCGGGCCCCGCAGGGTCTTGTGGGTGGTGAAGGTGACCACGTCGGCCACGCCCACCGGCGAGGGGTGCACCCCTCCGGCGATGAGCCCGGCCGGGTGGGCGGCGTCGAACATGAACCGGGCCCCCACCGAGTCGGCGATCTCGCGGAAGGGCAGGGGGTCGATGATCCGGGCGTAGGCGGTGGAGCCGGCCACGATCAGGGCGGGCCGTTCGCGGCGGGCCAGGTCGGCCACCTGGTCGAAGTCGATGATCTCGCCGGGCTTGTCCGGGTCGTCGGAGGCCGCCGACACCCCGTAGGAGACGAACCGCCAGATCTTGGAGGTGATGCTGGCCGGCGACCCGTGGGTCAGGTGCCCGCCGTGGTCGAGGCGCATGGCCAGGATGGTGTCCCCCGGCTCGAGCAGGGCCTGGTAGACGGCCAGGTTGGCGTTGGCCCCGGCGTGGGGCTGCACGTTGGCGTGCTCGGCGCCGAACAGCTCGACCAGACGGTCGGCGGGCCAGGTCCTCCACCTCGTCGATGACCTGGTTCCCGCCGTAGTAGCGGCGGCCCGGATAGCCCTCGGCGTACTTGTTGGTGAGCACCGAGCCCGAGGCGGCCAGCACCGCCGGCGAGGTGAAGTTCTCCGAGGCGATGAGCTGCAGGGTGGTCGACTGGCGCTCGGCCTCCTGGCCCAGGAGCCGGGCTCACCTCGGGGTCGCCCACCAACCAGCGGTCGAAGGGAGAGGCGGCGTAGGGACTGGTCATGACGCGGTGGCTGCCTTTCTGCGTGGTCGGGACGGGCTGCCGGTGCGGTCCTCATGCCGGGGCGGCGTCCCCGACCCGGCGCGACGACTCGTAGGCGGTGATCTCGTCGATGCGGCCGCTGGTGGCGGCCGCCCTCGAACTCGGTGGAGAAGAAGGTGTCCACGGCATCGATGGCCTCGAGCCGAGCCCAGGGTCCGCCCGCCCAGGCAGATCACGTTGGCGTCGTTGTGGCGTCGGGCCAGCGAGGCGGTGGTGACGTCGTGGACCAGGGCGGCCCGGACCCCGGCCACCTTGTTGGCGGCCATGCTGATGCCGATGCCGGTCCCGCACACGCAGACCCCCGCTCGGCCCGACCCTCGGCCACCGCCCGGCCCACGGCCAGGCCGAAGGCGGCGTAGTCCACCGACACCGTCGGCGGAGTCGGTGCCGAGGTCGACGACCTGGTGGCCGCGCGTCGGCCAGGTGCTTGGCCACGGCCGACCTTCAGGTCGAACCCCGCATGATCCGAGCCGACGGCGATCCGCATCCCCGAAGTGTACCGAGGGGCGATGAGCGCCCCGGTGGCGCCACGGTACGCTCGTGGGCTCCATGCCGCTCGACCCCCACACCCCGGTCCTCGTCGGCGTCGGCCAGGTCACCAACCGGCCCGACACCGAGGGCGACGGCTCCCTGGCCGACCGGCCCGAGCCCATCGGCCTGATGGTCGACGCCGTCCGGGCCGCGGTGCGAGGACTGCGACGGCGCGGCCGACCGGCGGGGCCGGCCCGGACCGGGCGCGCGCCTGCTGGCCCGCATCCAGTCGCTGCGGGTGGCCAACCCGCTGAGCTGGCACTACATCAACCCGGGGCTGCCGTGGCCGAGGCCCTGGGCATCGAGCCGGCCCAGCTGTGGTCACCACCACCGGCGGCAACAACCCCCAGAGCCTGGTCAACGCCACCGCCCTGGCCATCGGTCGGGGCGAGCTGGACGTGGCCGTGCTGGTCGGCGCGGACTGCGTCTACACCCAGACGGCCAGCCCGGCGGCACGCCGACCGCCCCCTGCTGCCCTGGACGGTCCAGCCCGCCGACACCCTCCGGTCCCGACCGTGTTCGGCAACGACCGGCGGGGCACCACCGAGGCCGAGGAGGAGCGCGGCCTCGACCTGCCCATCCACGTGTTCCCGCTGTTCGAGAACGCCCTGCGGGCCGAGGCCGGCCGCTCCCTCGACGAGCACCGCCGCCACATCGGCGGGCTGTGGTCCAGGCTTCTCCGAGGTGGCGGCGGCCAACCCGTCCGCCTGGCTGCCCGAGGCCCGCACCGGCCGACGAGGTGATCGCCCCGCATCCGGCGACAACCGGATGATCGCCTACCCCTACACCAAGCTGCTGACGGCGAACATGCAGGTCGACCAAGGTGCGGCCCTCATCCTGTGCTCGGCGGCGGCGGCCCGGGCCGCCGGCGTCCCGCGAGGACCGGTGGGTCTTCCCCCTGGCCGGAGCCGGACGCCGACGACCACTGGTTCCTCTCCCACCGGGCTCGACTTCCACTCCTCGCCGGCCATCCGGTTGGCCGGCGCAGTCGGCCCTGGCCCTGGCCGGCACCTCGGCATCGACGAGGTCGGCCACGCTGGACCTCTACTCCTGCTTCCCCTCGGCGGTGCAGATCGCCGCCGCCGAGCTCGGCCTGCCCGTCGACGACCCCGACCCGGCCCCTGACGGTGACCGGCGGCCTGACCTTCGGCGGGGGGCCCGGCAACAACTACGGCACCCACGCCGTGGCCTCCATGGTCGGAGCACTCCGGGCCGATCCCGGGCTCCCTCGGCCTCGTCACCGGGCTCGGGCTGGTACCTGACCAAGCACAGCGTGGGCATCTACGGGACCGAACCGGCCCCGGCCGGGCGACGGCCGACCGGGCGTCACTGCCCGAGGGCACCGACGTCGAGCAGGCCGGCCGGGTTCGCGCTGGGCCGACCCCCAAGGCCGCGGTGGGCCCTCCCCCAGTGCTCCCCCGACGCCGATGCCGAGGGCGAGGTGACGTCGAGACCTACTCGGTGGCCTACGGGCGGGGCGGCGCACCCGACCGGGCCGTGGTGGCGTGCCGCACCCCGGAGGGACGTCGGGCGTGGGCCTCGTCACCGACCCCGACCAGCTGGACCTGCTGGTCACCGAGGAGGGCTGCGGACGGCTGGGCATCCTCCGCCCGGCGACGGGCTGGTCGACCTGCGTTAGCCGGCCCGGCCGGCGCGGTCTGCCCGGGCGGACCGCCGGTCGGGCCGGGACCGCCGGTCGGGCCGGGACCGCCGCTCAGGTGGGCGCGGGCCGGCGGCCACCGGTGGCGGCGTGCTCGGTGTCCCGGTAGCGGTGCTTGAAGGCGGCGTAGGCGAACGGGCCCGACATGCAGCGGGAGCCAGTAGGAGGCCAGGCGGTAGGCCAGGGTGGCCAGCACGGCCTCGACCCCGTCAGGCCGGCCAGCACCAGCAGACCGCTGAGGCTGGCCTCGACGATGCCCAGGCCGCCCGGCGTGATGGGCACCAGGCCGATGATGCCGGCCACGGCGTAGGCCAGCAGGATGAGGGACGGCCGCGGGTGGGCCCCCACGGCCCGCACCGAGAAGAGCAGGCACAGGTAGTCGAAGGCCAGGCGGCCGGCCGACAGCAGCGTGGCCTGCCACCACTGCTGGCCCAGCACGGTGCGGATGAGGTTGCGCTGCTCCATGAGGCGGTCGGGCAGGCCGGTGAGGGGTTCGCGCTTGCGCAGCAGGCGGTTGCGGGCCGCCTGGACCACCCGGCCCACCCAGCGCAGCGGGGCCTCCAGGGCCATGAACACCACGCCCAGCCCGCAGAAGAGGAAGAAGCCGATGGCCCCGATGCACGGCCGCGTCGACCAGGCCCCGGCTGACCGGCGAGCCGAACAGCACCACCGGCAGGACGAACACCGGGAGGGCCAGCAGGCCGGCGATCCCGAGGAAGGAGAAGGCGGTGAGGCCCCCCACCGCGTCGGTGGCGTCCATGCCGCTGACGGCCAGCATCCGGAACTGCACGGCGGCCCCGGCCGCGGCCCCGCCGGGGACGATGAGGGAGATGGAGTTGCCGGCCAGCTGGGCGGTGACCACCGAGAACCACGCCTTGGTGCGCAGGGCGATGCGCTGGAGGGAGAAGGTGCAGGCGAAGTGGGCCCCCTCGGCCAGCATGGCCGGCACGAACCACAGCAGATTGAGGGTGGCCAACCGGGGCCACGAGTGGAACACGTCGATGAGCTCGGGCAGCACCAGGTAGAGGGCCACGCCGGCCACCAGCACCACCACGAGCCGCTTGACCAGGGCCTTCCACGGGAAGGGCTGGTGCTGCTGCTCCTCGAACTGGGCCTCGAACGACCGGGACCGCGGGTTCGCCGGCGGGCGGCAGTCGACTCGGCCGTCACGCCGTCCCCGTCCCGGTCCCCCGGCGGTCGACACTCGGTCATCGGTCCGGGTCGGTCTCAGCCCTGGCCCATGCGCCGCCGCCGCGGCCAGTGCGATGGTGCCGCCCCGGAGGTCGCCCTGCAGTCCGCCCTCCATCCGGTTCATCACGTAGCAGACGGTCAGCCGGGTGTCCTGGTCCATGACGACGAGCGATCCCCCGTAAGCCGCCCCAGAAGCAGGCCCGGGGCCCGATGGGCATGAAGTCGGTGCTCAACCCGTAGCCCATGCCGAACCGGAAGGGCAGCCCGCAGGACCAGGTCCCGGCGGTCGGACTGCTCGTCGAAGATGGCATCGCAGCCCTTCTCCGACAGCAGCCGCACGCCCCGGGCCTCCCCGCCCCCGGCCACGATCGGACTGGACCAGGGCCACCGGACGGGCGTTGCCGTGACCGTTGGCGGCGGGGATCTCGGCCCGGCGCCACCAGGCGTGCCGGGGATAGGTGCCGTCGAGCGGGGGGTTCGAGAACACCCGCCGGACCATCGTCGGGGACCCCGGCGCCGTCGAGGTCCACGGGCGGTGGCGGGATGACCATGGAGACCCGGGCGTCCTCGGACTCGGGCAGGCCGATGAAGAAGTCGGCCCCGAGCGGTGCGGCCACCTCGCGGGCGAACCAGGTCCCGATGGTCTCGCCGGTGATCCGACGGACGACCTCGCCGATGAGGTAGCCCTGGGTCAGGGCGTGGTAGCCCGACGCCGTCCCGGGCTCCCACCAGGGCGCCTGGGCGGCCAGCATCGACGGTGCAGCGGTCCCAGTCGGCCAGGCCCTCGGGTTCGAGCGGCATCGTCCCACCCGGCCAGGCCGGCGGTATGGCTCATCAGGTGGCGGACCTGGATGTCCTCCTTGCCGGCCGGCGGCGAACTCGGGCCAGTAGTCCGACACCGGGCTGTAGAAGTCGAGCTCGCCGCGGTCGGCCAGCATGAGGGCGCAGAGGAAGGTCATGGTCTTGGTGGTCGACCACACGTTGGTCAGGGTGTCGCGCTCCCACGGGGCCGAGTGCGCCTCGTCGACGAAGCCGCCCCAGATGTCCACCACCGGCTCGCCGTCGATGAGCACGGCCACCGAGGCCCCGACGTCGGTGCCGGCGTCGAGGCTCGACGCCAGGGCGGCGACGACCCCCTCGAACCGCGGCTCCCACGTTCCCTCGATGTCAGCCACCCGACCACCCTCCCGTCACGTCTCCAGCCCTCGATCATTCCACGGGCACCGCCGGTTGGGCACGCATGGCCGCCGGCCCGGGAACGGGCGGCGCGCCGGTCGCACGGCGGGGTCGGGACGACCGGCGCGGTGGCGACGGCGCGGGCCGGGGCGGGATCCCGACCGGCCGTGGGACCGGGCTCAGGAGGCGGTGCGTCCCCGCCGGGCCAGGGCGTCGATGGTCACCGCGGCCAGCAGGACCAGCGCCGTCACCATGTACTGGTAGGAGGCGGCCAGGCCGAGCAGGCCCATGCCGTTGTAGATGGTGGCGATGACCAGACCACCGAGGAGGGCGTGGACCATCTTGCCCCGCCCGCCGAACAGGCTGGCGCCACCGATCACCGCGGCGGCCACCGCGTAGAGCACCAGCTGCCCACCGTCGATGTTGTTGGAGATCGAGCCCAGCCGGGACGCGTAGATGATGCCGGCCGCCCCGGCCGTGAACCCGGTCAGGGTGAAGGCCCACAGGCGGTTCCAGCCCAGGCTGACCCCGCCCCGGCGGGCCGCCTCGGCGTTGCCGCCGATGGCGTACATGGTACCGCCCGAACCGGGTGCGGCTGAGGATGAAGGTGTAGACGACCAGGAACCCGGCGACGACCAGCACCACGTAGGGCACGCCCCGGAGGGGGACGAGGACGCCGCGGTTGGTGTTGCACACCAGCACCAGGGCCACCGTGGCCGCGGCCACCACCGCCACCTTCAGGAGCGGTGATGGCCAGCGGCGGGGCCACCAGTCCCGCTTCCGGCGGCGGCGGTCGTCCCGGACGAAGGTGACGGCCGCGAACACGACCACGGACAGCCACGGCCACGATCCAGCCGGCCGTGGGGCTGAGGTTCCCGTTGGTGATGTCGTTGCAGCACGCTGTTGGTGATGCGGATGGTCCCGCCCGATCCCGTAGGCGTTGATCAGGTAGAGGAGCAGCCCCTCCAGCCCGAGCAGGCCGGCCAGGGTGACCACGAACGAGGGCAGGCGGAGGCGGATGACCAGCACCCCCCACAGGGCGCCGATGGCGGCGGTGGCGACCATGCCGATGAGGATGGCCAGCCACCACGGGAAGTTGTGCTGGCGTACTGGCCAGGATGGCGGTGATGACCGCCCCCACCCCGGCGTTGTAGCCGGCCGAGAGGTCGATCTCGCCGAGGATGAGGACCCACACCTCGGCCATGCCCAGCAGCACGAAGACCGAGCCCTGGACCAGCAGGTTGGTGAGGTTGCCGGCCGACAGGAAGACCGAGTCCTGGACCTGGAAGATGATGACCAGCAGGATGAGGCCGCGCCACCACCGGCAGGACGCCGCTCTCGCCGTAGCGGATGCGCTTGGCCCACGCCGTGGCGTACTCGGCGAAGGTCGACTCGGGCGTGCTCTCGGGCATCGGGATACCCCCGAGCCGGCCGGGCTCGGCCTGCGGGACCGGCCAACGGGTCCTTGGCCGTGGCCGGCGCCGCCGTCGTCGGCTCCTCGGGCGGGGTCATGACCCGGTCCCCGGCTCCGGACGGCCCGGTGGCCCCGTCGGTGGACGGGGTGACGGCGCGCTCGGGGTGGGCGAGCGTGCCGGTGGTGACGAGCTCCACCGCACTCTGGGTGTCGTACTCGGCGATGGGACCGCTGCTGACCAGCTGGCCGAGGTAGAGGACGGCCAGGCGGTCGGCCACGGCGAACACGTCGGTGAGGTTGTGGGAGACCACCAGGACGGCGATGCCCCGGGCGCCCAGGCGCCGGATGAGGTCGAGCACCTGGGCCGTCTGGGACACCCCGAGGGCGGCGGTGGGCTCGTCCATGATGACCAGCTTGGCGTCGCGCATGACGGCCCGGGCCACGGCCACCGACTGGCGCTGCCCCCCCGACAGCGAGCCCACCAACTGGCGCACGGAGGAGACCGTGGTCACCGACAGGTCGGCCAGGGTCTGGCGGGCCGTCTGCTCCATCCGGGTCTCGTCGAGCAGGCGGTGGCTCGGAGGAGCTCGTGACCGAGGTACATGTTCTGGACGATGTCGAGGTTGTCGCACAGGGCCAGGTCCTGATAGACGGTGGCGATGCCGAGGGCGTCGGCGTCCCGCGGCGTGCGGACCGTCACCGGCTGTCCGTTCCAGGACATCTCGCCCGCCGTCGGGCTCCAGATGCCCGAGATGGTCTTGATCAGGGTGGACTTGCCGGCGCCGTTGTCACCCACCAGCGCGGTGATCTGGCCCGGGAAGATGTCGAGGTCGACACCCCGCAGGGCCTGCACGGGGCCGAAGGTCTTGACGATGCCCCGCAGGCTCAGCAGCGGACCGTCGGGGTCCCCGGGCGTACCGGGGACCCCGCGTTCGGTGGCGAGACTCACGACTGCGACGGACCGGACTGAACCGGTTCGGTCAACCGGTTCAGCTGATGCCGTACTTCGTGCAGTCCGCGGCGTAGGCGCCGGCGCAGATCTGGGAGGCGGGGACGAACCCGTCCTTGACCACGGTCGACTCGACGTTGGTCGGGGTCACCCACTCCGGGCCGAGCAGCACCGACTTGACCGGCGACCTTCGAGATCGTGTCGGTCGTGGTCCCGTTGACCAGGGCCGCCGGGGCCGTCTTGCCGGCCCGCAGGTAGAGGGCCAGCGCCGCGGTGGCCTGGGCCTCGAGGTAGATCGGCTTGTAGACCGTGCCGCACTGGTAGCCGGAGATGATGTTCTGGATGCCGACCAGGGTGGCGTCCTGACCGGTGACCGGGAACTTGTCGGCCGGGATGTTGAGGGTCTTCAGGTAGGTGATGATCGGCGCGGCGTTCTCATCGTTCGGGACCAGCACGGCGTTGATGCTCGGGTGCGCGGTCAGCGCCTGCTGGAACTCGGTCTCCGCCGTGGGCGGGTCCCAGGTTCCGGCCGGAGTGGCCGACTTCACGTAGGCGCCGGAGGAGAAGTGCGGGGCCAGCACGGCGTCGTAGCCCTGGGCGAAGAGGGTGGCGTTGTTGTCGGTCGGCGAGCCCACCATGACGGCGAGGTTGGGCTTGGCCACCTTCCAGTTGGCCAGGCACGAGACCATGCCGTCGCCGATGAGCGTGCCCGACCTTCACGTTGTTGAAGCTCACGTAGTACTGCCGGGTGCCGCCGAGGGTGAGCCGGTCGTAGTCGATGACCGGCACCCCGTGGGCCTTGGCGTAGGACTCGATGGAGGTCCCCGTGCCGGAGTCGAGGGGATCGACCACGAGGACGGTGGCCCCGGACGAGATGGCGGACTGGGCGTCGGTGAGCTGGGTGGCGTCACTGCCCTGGGCGTTCTGGACGCTGAACTCGGAGGCGCTGAGCCCGGCCGTGGTGAAGGCCCGGGTCAGGTCGGGGGCGTCGAACTCGGTGTAGCGGGCCGAGCTGACCCGTGTCAGGCAGGATGACGGCTACTTTGCCGTGGCCCTCGGCGGCCAGGCCGTGCAGGTCGGACATGGCGGTGAAGTCGTTGGTGAACGACGTCACCGACACCTTGGGGCTCGACCCCCCGGACGACGCGGTGGTCGTGGTGGACGAGGAGCTGTTGCTGCTGCAGGCGGCGGCCAGAAGACCGCCGATCAGCATCATGGCCACCAGGCCGCGCTTACGGTTGAGTCTCACGTTGGATCCCCCAACTTTCTGCTGCTCGAGTTGGTACGCACACTTCCGGATGATCCCCCGCGTTTGGCACGTTACAACACAATGAACATCATGTGAACAGTATTTCAATACGACTATCTCCGGCCCGGGGCCCGGACCGAACCCCCGGCCCCGTCGTGGTACCGGATTCCACCCATTAGCCTGGTGGGCCGTGAGCGAAACCACCGAAGCCCAACTCACCCGCGACACGTACGACCGGTTGCAGGCCGAGCTCGAGGACCTGACCACCCGGGGCCGGGTGGAGATCGCCGCCGCCATCGAGTCGGCCCGGGCCCTGGGCGACCTGTCCGAGAACGGTGACTACCACGCGGCCAAGGACGCCCAGGGGAAGATGGAGTCCCGGATCCGCCAGCTCCAGCGGCTGTTGAAGACGGCCACCGTGGTGGACGCCACCCAGGGCGCCGACGGCACGGTGGCCCCGGGCACCGTGGTCACGCTCCGCTACGAGGGCGACGACGAGGACGAGACCTCCGACTTCTTCGTGGGCTCGATCGAGGAGCGCCACGAGGACCTGACCGTGGTCTCGCCGGGCTCGCCCCTGGGCCAGGCCCTGCTCGGGCACTCGGCCGGTGACACGGTGGAGTACGCCGCCCCCGGAGGTACCCTGCGGGTCGAGATCGTCACCCTAGGGACCTGAGCCGATGACCGACACCCCGCGCACACTGTCCGAGAAGGTGTGGGACCGCCATGTGGTCCACACCGGCACCGGGGACGAGCCCGATGTCATCTTCATCGACCTCCACCTGATCCACGAGGTCACCTCGCCCCAGGCCTTCGACGGGCTCCGGCTGGCCGGCCGGAGCGTCCACCGGCCCGACCTCACCATCGCCACCGCCGACCACAACGTGCCGACGGTCGACATCGACAAGCCGGTGGCCGATCCCATTTCGGCCAAGCAGCTGGCCGTGCTGGCCTCCAACTGTTCGGAGTTCGGGATCACCTGCTATCCCATGGGCCACGCCAACCAGGGCATCGTCCACATCATCGGTCCCGAGCAGGGACTGACCCAGCCGGGCATGACCATCGTCTGCGGGGACAGCCACACCTCGACCCACGGCGCCTTCGCCGCCCTGGCCTTCGGCATCGGGACCAGCGAGGTCGAGCACGTGCTGGCCACCCAGACCCTCCCCCAGCACCGGCCGGCCTCCATGGCCGTGACCGTCGACGGTGAGCTGCCGGCCGGGGTGACGGCCAAGGACCTGGTGCTGGCGGTCATCGGGCAGATCGGCACCGGGGGTGGCAGCGGCCACATCATCGAGTACCGGGGCCCGGCCGTCCGGGGTCTGTCCATGGAGGGGCGGATGACGGTGTGCAACATGTCCATCGAGGCCGGGGCCAGGGCCGGCATGGTCGCCCCCGACGACGTGACCTTCGCCTATCTGGAGGGCCGGGACCACGCCCCCAAGGGGGCGGCGTGGGAGGCGGCGCTGGACGAGTGGCGGCGGCTGCCCACCGACGAGGGGGCCACCTTCGACCGCGAGGTCCATGTCGACGCCTCGGGACTGGTCCCGTACGTGACATGGGGCACGAATCCGGCCCAGGTGACCCGCATCGACGGCTCGGTCCCCGACCCCCGGGAGCTCGGGGACGGCCCCGAACGGGAGGCGGCCGACCGGGCCCTCGAGTACATGGGGTTGACGGGCGGGACTCCCATGCACGACATCGCCGTCGACACCGTGTTCATCGGCTCGTGCACCAACGGTCGCATCGAGGACCTGCGGGCCGCCGCCGAGGTGCTGCGGGGCCGCACGGTGCGGTCCGGACTGCGGGCCATGGTGGTCCCCGGGTCCCACCGGGTCAAGGCCCAGGCCGAGTCGGAGGGACTGGACGAGGTCTTCACCGGGGCCGGCTTCGACTGGCGGGAGCCGGGATGCTCGATGTGCCTGGCCATGAACCCCGACAAGCTGGCGCCGGGGGAACGGGCGGCGTCGACGTCCAACCGCAACTTCGAGGGGCGCCAGGGCCGCGGTGGGCGCACGCATCTGGTCTCGCCGGCGGTGGCCGCGGCCACGGCGGTGGCCGGACACTTCGCCACACCAGGGGAGCTCGACTCATGAAGGCGCGATGCAGCTCATCAGCGGGACGGCGGTCCCCCTCGACCGGTCCGACGTGGACACCGATCAGATCATCCCGTCCGACTGGTTGAAGCGGGTGGAGCGGACCGGGTTCGGAGCCGGGCTGTTCGCCGAGTGGCGTGACGACCGCGACTTCGTCCTCAACCGCGAGGAGTTCGCCGGGGCCACCATTCTGGTGGCGGGACCCAACTTCGGGATCGGCTCGTCGAGGGAGCATGCGGTGTGGGCGCTGCAGGACTACGGGTTCGACGCGGTGATCTCGCCCGGCTTCGGCGACATCTTCCGCAACAACTGCACCAAGGCCGGTCTGGTGCCGGTACAGGTGGACCCGTTGATCGGGCGGCTCCTCCTCGATGCCGTGCTGGCCGAGCCGGCCATGCAGATCACCATCGACATCGAACGGGGCTGGCTCGAAGCACTGTCGGCGGGGGTCGAGACGACCTTCCCGCTGGACGAGTTCACCCGGACCCGTCTGCTCAACGGGTGGGACGACATCGGCCTGACGCTCCGGTACGAGGACGAGATCGAAGCCTACGAGGCCGACCGGGCCCAGTGGATGCCGACGACGAACTGAGTAGCTGCCGCTACCGGTGCGGTGATCGGTTGCGTGCAGGCCGGAGGGCGTGGGCCCGGTCCGGCGGTGAGAGCCCGCCGGGTCCCCGGCGCCGACCACCACGAGGGGCAGGGGGGCAGCCAGCGTCGGGGGACCCGGTGGATCAGGAGTCGCGACCCGCAGTACTTCTTTCGCAACTTCGAACTTGGCGCACCCCAACCTGTCGGAGGTACGACTTTGGCGTCAGACAACGTCCCACCGAGAGCAACGGTACACGACCAGCCCGCCTGATACGCGTTTCTCCGAGCGTGGGGGAAGAAGGGTCACGGAGCGTAACCGTGTTCGTCTGACGCTGTTCCGGTACTTCAGGCCAGTGCACGTGTGGTCTCTCCCCGAGCGGTCCGCCTCTCTGCCACAACACCGCCCAATGATCCGGCGGCTTACTGCCCTGCTGCGGGTCATGGTAGGCCCGGTCGGGCCACCGGTCAAACACAGCCGTGGGGGCTGCGGTGGCTCGAATTGGGCCCCAGCGGGTGGGTCACCGAGGGTGACGGGGCGGTGTGTGGGCTCGCGTTCGGACGGTCCGCGGCGATGGCCCGTGCAACCCCACCACAGCGGACCGGCTTGTGACGGTCGCCCGCATGACCGACAGCAGCAGAGTCCGTGACGGTCTTGCCGGGCTCGGCGGCCGAGCCCCCGGGCATGGCCTTCCTATCACTCCGACCCCAGGAGTCCGTCGCTCCATGGACGGATCCCGTGTTGTCGGCCTCAGGGTCGAGGGCCGGCCTGGCCTCAGACCGGTCCATACCGCGTTGCAACCCCCTGGGATCACTCTGCGTGGCCCTCCACCCATCGTCGGATTACGACCAGCACTCTGCGTGATTCCATATAAAATCGACTTGCTTAGTCGAGATTGGATCCCTACATTGGCGGAGTGTTTAAGAGCCAGGTGGACTTGACCCACGGTATTGGGCGAACAGGAGACACTCGGGCCTCTGCTCCGGGGGTCCGACCGCGGGCTTCCTTCCCTCGAGCGAGGCACAGCGGTAGCACCGGGACAGGCCCGCGATGCTCCGATGCGACCGATTCGCTACGGATTGGTAATCCGCAGGTTATTTCTCCGCGTCAACAGCAGTTTTCGGTTGATCACCTGGGAAAATGGTGGGAGAACTAAGAAGCGATGACTCATACGGATGTTCTTTCGACGGCCGAAACCGGGGACGGGGAGCAATCAGCTATCCCTGATGCTTCCCAGGATGCGGGAGCAGCAAACCTCGAGACGGCTCTGATCGAGATCGCCATTCCGGCCTACAACGAGGAGGACGTTCTCGAGTCCAGCATCCGCCGCCTCCGGACGTACCTGGACCAGTCCTTTCCCTTCACGGCGTCGATCGTCATCGTCGACAACGCCAGCATCGACGGCACGTGGGAAATCGCCACCAGACTCTGCAGCGAGCTGCACGACGTCAAAGCCATGCACCTCGATCAAAAGGGCCGAGGGCGGGCTATTCGGACGGCGTGGACGGCCAGCCAGTCCGAGGTTGTCGTGTACATGGACGTGGATCTGTCTACCGACCTCGATGGCCTCCTCCCTCTGGTGGCCCCGCTGCTGTCCGGCCACAGCGAAGTGGCCATCGGTTCGAGGATCGCGGCAGGATCACGGGTTCTACGTGGCGGCAAGCGGGAGTTCATCTCGAGGTCCTACAACCTCATCCTGAGGAGCACTCTCGGCTGCCACTTCTCCGACGCCCAATGCGGGTTCAAGGCCATGCGGCGAGACGCCGTCGGGCCGCTGCTCGGAAGGATCGAGGACCAAGCCTGGTTCTTCGACACGGAACTGCTGATCCAGGCGGAGCGAAGCGGATTCCGGATCCACGAGGTTTCGGTGGACTGGATCGATGACCCTGACTCCCGGGTGAACATCATCAACACGGCGACCGAAGACCTGAAGGGTGTATGGAGAATGGCCCGTCAGCGCTCCGACCGTACCGAGCGCCCGCCGGAGCCTGCTCGTGATGAGAACGCAGCATTCGAACATCACCGTCAGATGGCCCGGTACGCCAGCGTGGGCATCCTGAGCTCCCTCGCCTATCTGGCCATTTTCTTTCTGCTGCGGAATTCGCTGGGCATCTTCGCGGCAAACCTTGTGGCTGCGGCCACGACGGCGATCGTGAACACCGCCGCCCACACATCGTTCACCTTTAAGGCGAAGCACGGCAGTCGACGTCGTCAGGCCGTGGCGGTTGGCGCCTTCTCGTTCGCCGTCGGAATCGGTTTCACCAGCGCCACGCTGGCCCTCGCGTACCTCATCGGCAATACGACTACGACGGCTGAAGGTGTCGCCATTCTGGCGGGGATGATCGCCGCCTCCTGCGTGCGCTTCGTACTTCTTCGAGAGTGGGCGTATCGGCTGCATACACGTTCTGCTCACTCATCCTCTCCGTTCCTCGCAGATTGCGGGCCGACCGAAGAAGCACAATTCGCCGCGTAAGCAAATCGACCGGGTCACTGACAACCAAGGACATCAGGTGGAAAAAGACGAGATCGAAAAACTTGCGGCGCTCGAGGGCAGCCACTGGTGGTACCGGGAGCGTCGTGCCGTTCTGGCCAATCTCCTGAAGCACCTCGGACCCACGGGCAAGGCACTCGACATCGGTGCCGCCTGCGGGGGCAACACCCAGGTACTGCGAGACAACGGCTGGGACGCCTTCGCCCTTGACTACAGCGAGACAGGGCCTGCGATCTGTCGCCAACGGGGGTTGCCGGCCGTACAAGCCGATGCCACACAACTGCCGATCGGGGAGGACTCACTGGACCTCGTCGTGGCGTTCGACGTGCTCGAGCACATTGAGGACGACGCTGCAGTTGTTCGAGAGGTGCACCGGGTACTCCGACCGGGAGGGAAGTTCGTGGTGGCGGTTCCCGCCGACCCCGAACTCTGGTCTGCCCATGACGAAGCCGTTCTCCACTGCCGGCGCTACACACCGGAAGCCCTCCGCAGCGTCGTGCTCGGCGAGCGGTTCGAGATCAGCAGCATGTGGAACTGGAACGTGCTGATGAGGCCGGCATTGAAGATGCGGCGACACCACGTGTCGGGCAGCGATCTCGACATGGTGCCTCCGACCCTCAACGCGTTGCTCACCCGGATCATCCAGCTGGAGAGGTACCTGCCCCTCTCCGGATTCGCCGGGACGTCGCTCTTCTTGGAGGCGTCTGCGCTGCCGATGTTCGACCTGGTCGGGGGGGAAGGTCTTTCCGAAGCGTATCCGCGGCCGGACGTCGAGAAAGTGGCCGTCTGATTCAAATCCGACTCCAGAGGTGCTTGGGGTCAGGAAGGCGAGGTAGATGAGACCCCGGCGCATTTTCTCGATAGGACTGGGCGCCCTCACCGTGGTCTTGAGTCTTGCCTTGCTGTCGGGGACGGCCGGGGCCGACACCATCACCGCGTCCTACCTGTACGGCCCTGCCCACACCAGTTATGACGCAAGCGAGACGGCGATCAATGCTTCCACGGCGTCCTCCCTCTCGTTGCAATGGAGCACGTCCAGGTACTGGAGCACCAACCAACCAATCGAGGCCAACGGTCAGATCTTCTGGTCCGACTGGAACGGCATCCTCCACGCCACGGACACGACGACCCACAACGACAACTGGACCGCCGATCTCGGGACCACGACCGCGGCTTGTGGAGGTGTGCAGGGACCAGACAGCAGCGCCACGGTGGCGACCGTGGGCGGTGTTTCGACGGTCTTCATCGGCGGCGGCACGGCCCAGGTGGAGGCTTTGAATGCGGCTACCGGTCAGGTCATCTGGACCACGCAGATCAGCACCGATCCGTCGGCGATGATCTGGAGCTCGCCGACGCTCTACAACGGGAGCATCTACATCGGTATGGCTTCCGCCGGCAGCTGCCCCGACATCCGGGGCGAGCTGGTCAAGCTGGACGACACCACCGGAGCGATCGAAGACACGTTCTACTCGGTGCCGGAAGGGTGCATAGGAGGCGGGATCTGGAGTTCCCCGACGATCGATGAGGCCACAGGGATCTTGTACGTGGGAACGGGTGACGCGGACTCGTGTCCATCTGACTCCACGGAGCCGGCGCAGGAGACCGAGCCGGACGCACAGGCAATCGTGGCCCTCAACACGTCCGATCTCTCGCTCGTCGGGGTGTATCAACCTCCGGACAACAACGGCGACAATGATTTCGGCGCGACCCCGACCCTATTCAGCGCCACGATCAACGGTCAGTTGACCGAAATGGTGGGAGCCATCAACAAGAACGCCACGTACTACGCGCTGAACCGGTCGGATCTCGACGCCGGGCCGATCTGGACACACTTCATCGGAACGCCCGGGGTGTGCGAAGCCTGTACGGCAGAGTTCAGCTCGAACTCGTCATTCGACGGGTCAACCCTGTATGTGGCAGGTGATGTGGGCCAGATCAACGGTCAATCCTGCCCGGGAACGCTCGAGCGCGCTGGACCCGGCCACGGGTACCCCGCTCTGGGCTGACTGCCTGCAACAGGGCCGAGTACTCGGGGCGGTGACGGGTGCCCCCGGGATCGTGGAGGTCAACGCCGGCGACCACGTGCTGATGGCAGATGACGCGACCGGCGACATTCTCTATGACTACACCGAACCCAGCGGCAATTACTTCTGGGGACCGGCGTACATCGCCGACGGAGTTCTCTATGTAAGCAACAACGACGGAACTCTTCTTGCGTTCGCTCCGACTCCAATCGCTCAGACACCGGAGACGCCCGTGGGAGTAGCGCTGCCCGTCATCGCAGCCCTTGGTCTTTTCGTCTATTGGTCATCGCGAGTCCGGAATAGACGCAGATCCGAGATTGCTACTTGTCAGGCCTGCTGATTGGGGTGGCTCTTGACCCTGAAAAGGCGAAAAGCCGGGCACTCGCCTGCGGATCGAAAGGCCTTCACTTCTTTTGCGAATCCGGCTCCGGTTTTCCACAGAGCGGGATACAGGATGTTCGTCGCCGTCAGAGCGCCGTCACCAGTCGGAATCTGACTCAAGGATGTAATGCGCGTGAAACGTCAATGGATCATCAAGAATCCGCTGGAAATCTCGGTCATTTGGTATGACAAAGATGCGGGGGTTTGGACACATTAAGATCACCTGAGGGACGCACACGCTAAAATTATCAACCACGATCTGACCATTGGATAGGTGCAGTCCCGCAAGATAATTTTCTAGAGTGAGCATCCCAGGCCACGTCTTTGGCGCCTGCTCATCAGCAGTTGTCGGGTGTTTCGCGAAGATGAATGCCAGGTGCTGAGTCTCCTCGAAGCCGACATTGGGGTTCGCCATACCAAGGATGGTGGTGTAGGAGGACGGAACCAGCAACACGAGCACCACTACGACTTTCGTTGCGCTCGATAAGACTCTCCGTCCCCGGGTTCGTTCCCACTACTGGCTTGCTGACCGTTCCAATCACGGCTGAGTTCGTGGCAATGATGCACCCGACGAGGAGTACCTCAAGTGGTACAGCAGTAATGAAGTATCGAAACCAAGCCGCGATCAAATTCGTAATAAATGCCAAAGCGTCAAAGGCAAGACCTCCGCCAACAACTGTTAGCGGTGCAAGCACACCGATGTCTCGTCGGCGATAGGCCATCCATAAAGCCAAAACGACCACTAGTGGGATAGTGGGTGCCAAGTAAAGAATATCGTGCACGTCGTGAAGGATCCTTGCGTGCAGTAGTTTCAGTTGGGCCCTGTTCACCTTGAACCTTCAATTGCGAAGCCGTTCCATATACCGAAGTGAACTGGCCCGACGCTTGCCCCGTGATCACATAACTAACGACGGCCCACCCAACTGCTGAGAAAAAGAAGGGGATCTCAAAGATGACAGCGTCGGTTAGGGCACTCCAAATCCGACTTGAGCGAAACTTTGGGTCGGTTGAGGACCGCACGCTTGGACCGCGGATGTAGGTAACGCCAAGCACGACGGCGCCTGCCGCGACTGCTGGTCCCGCTGCCTCATTCCGGGCAAGGTAGCAAGGGCCCAACGCCACCGCGGCGTACACCAATGAGGCCAGATCATTGTTGCGTAGCCATCTGAGCAGATATCGACAGGTGGCCAAGAGCGTGAAGAGATACAGGCCTTCGCTCATGCCGGCGCCACCCAGATAAACGATCATTCCGTTGAGAGCGAGGATTGCTACAAGAACCAATCACGGCGCTCTTGCGATGCCCCACTCAGCCAGGGTGCATCGAACCTGATAAACGGCTCCAGCCATACAGAACGCACTCGTGAGGCTTGCTGCGAATGCATGCGTGGCAAGAGGTGTCCACAAATGATAAAAGAGAAGAGGAACGATATCCATAATGGACATTCCTGGATTCCAAACAAACCCATCGCGGCCAGATGCGGATCTCGGGAATAAAGGACGTAGAATCCATTCGCCAGGCGGGAAGTGGCATCACCGTTGAATGTGAGGTAGTGGAAGTCGAGGAGAACTCCAACGGTGATATACAGTGCAAAGGACAGCAGAGCTACCGCCCCAGCCTCAGAAAGACTTTCCGGACAAAGGGTCGATGGCCAACTCGCTGTTGCGTTCGACTCCCAACGCTGGAATCGGCGTGAGCCGATCTAGAGACGGCATCCCGAGGCGATCCGCAACGACTGTCATGGCATCCCTTTGGGCGTCGGCTCGTGACCACAACCATACTCTGAGGGGAGGGTGGGGAATAGGGATCAGCCACGATACGAGGCGATGGGGAGCGCTTCCACCAAATCCGACTCATCACCTCATTGCTCAGGCTGGCCTTCGGCACAGCGAGCCCGCAGTGCTGCTGCCTTTGCCCGGTGCCCACTAGCAGAGTATATCCACAAGCAGGTGGCACTTTAGGCGCACATCATTCGGGGACTTTGTATGGCTTAACGCTTTTGAAACACGGGCCGCCCGACGAGTTCGACAGTCGCTTAGCGAGGCATGCTGTTCGGTCACTTCTGGTTAACGAATAGTTCACTTCGCTCGTTCTTGCCAGACCGACTCGTTACTTGAAGGCGCCTCCTGATTGCAGCAGAGGATCTGTAGGAGCGACGTCGTAACTGCACGAGTTGGAGAGGGATGGTACCCAGTTCCACACCAGGAGACCACTGCTTCCAGCCTGAGACTGGGCCACTTCCTTGGTTGCCATCGCCGAGTTGCGGGCCGCGTCACTCATGCAGCCCGCGCTCGTGCCTGCCATCAGTCCTACTTCACCAGCGATGATTGGCTTTCCGAGCGCTTTGGACTGCTCAAGTCGTAACGGCATACCGTTCTCTGGCCACCACCGATAGGGGTGGTTCCCCAGTAATCGTGATAGGAGAGAACGTCGATGCCCGGGCTGGCCGATACGTACTGGTAGTCCGACCCTTGTGTCCCGCACTGCCCACCCCCCAACAGTCCGCTTTCGACAAGGTGCTTTGGGTCAAGAGCATGAATCTCAGCCCCCACCGTGTCGAAGAAGTAGCGGAGGGCAGCTGCAGCTGTAGCTTCGTCCGGACAGGTCTGGTTGCCGCTGCAGTTGAGAGGCTGAAACTGCGCCGGACAGGTGGAGGCTTCTGCCTCGGAGATCGGTTCCCACATACCCAAGGCGGGCGAGTTCGCATAGCGGCTCACGATGTCCTGCAGGTACGTCCAGTAGGAAAGGGGTGTCAACCCCCTTCCGTCCGTGGTGGTCGGGTCGTTGAAAACATCCTTGAATCCCCCCTCATACCAGGACGGATCCTGCCAGTGGTCGCCGTCACAGGTCCCACCCTGGTCGGTGAGAGTCACGATCAGTCTCTGGCCGTGGGCCGCGGCTGCCGCAAACACCCGATCGATCGGACCCCAATCGAGCTGACCGGTGTTCACGTTGGTCGCCATCGTCCCCTGAAACGCCCAGAAGCGGACTAGCGAGTTGGGAGGAAGGGATGCGAACAACTGGTTGAGCTGAGCATCACTCAAGTACGCGCCACACCCCACGTTGGTACCCCAATCGGTAGCCGCCTCGTAGGCGTTGACCCCGACGAAGTTGTAGGGAGAGCCATTCAGATAGAGCTGGGTACCTGACGCCGAGATATTTGGGCTGTTGGGGACTGACACTGCCCATCCCACTCCGACCGTCATGGCAAATATCAGACTGGTTATGGCTACCAGCGCAACCGTCAACCGGACGATTCCACTGAGCGCTCCATGTCGACGAACTGTTGGGCTCGTGGCTCCGGGCGCTGAGCGCCGCTGGGAACGGCCCCGTCTTACCATGACGTTCCTACTCCACTTGCTCTGACGCCCGTACCAAACCATTTTCCCAGAGCCGACGGTAGATCAACTCGGCCGATCTCCGATATCGCTCAATTCATCTTCCCCTATGTGCGAATCGCAGTCAACGCGCCAAAATGGTTTTCACAAGACGTTCATTCAGTACCTCGGTACCGAACGATTGGCTCAGCCGACGCCTTGAGGTCCGGCACATTTGATACCGCACTGTTTCAGTTTGACCGAGCATTGATCGGATTGAATCCACTTTCGGCAAACTCACTCCATAGCATCCAATGTGAGTTACCCGAGGGCGCCTCCTGATTGCAGCAGAGGATCTGTAGGAGCGACGTCGTAACTGCACGAGTTGGAGAGGGATGGTACCCAGTTCCACACCAGGAGACCACTGCTTCCAGCCTGAGACTGGGCCACTTCCTTGGTTGCCATCGCCGAGTTGCGGGCCACGTCACTCATGCAGCCCGCGCTCGTGCCTGCCATCAGTCCTACTTCACCAGCGATGATTGGCTTTCCGAGCGCTTTGGACTGCTCAAGTCGTAACGGCATACCGTTCTCTTGGCCACCACCGATAGGGGTGGTTCCCCAGTAATCGTGATAGGAGAGAACGTCGATGCCCGGGCTGGCCGATACGTACTGGTAGTCCGACCCTTGTGTCCCGCACTGCCCACCCCCCAACAGTCCGCTTTCGACAAGGTGCTTTGGGTCAAGAGCATGAATCTCAGCCCCCACCGTGTCAAAGAAGTAGCGGAGGGCAGCTGCAGCTGTAGCTTCGTCCGGACAGGTCTGGTTGCCGCTGCAGTTGAGAGGCTGAAACTGCGCCGGACAGGTGGAGGCTTCTGCCTCGGAGATCAGTTCCCACATACCCAAGGCGGGCGAGTTCGCATAGCGGCTCACGATGTCCTGCAGGTACGTCCAGTAGGAAAGGGGTGTCAACCCCCTTCCGTCCGTGGTGGTCGGGTCGTTGAAAACATCCTTGAATCCCCCCTCATACCAGGACGGATCCTGCCAGTGGTCGCCGTCACAGGTCCCACCCTGGTCGGTGAGAGTCACGATCAGTCTCTGGCCGTGGGCCGCGGCTGCCGCAAACACCCGATCGATCGGACCCCAATCGAGCTGACCGGTGTTCACGTTGGTCGCCATCGTCCCCTGAAACGCCCAGAAGCGGACTAGCGAGTTGGGAGGAAGGGATGCGAACAACTGGTTGAGCTGAGCATCACTCAAGTACGCGCCACGCCCCGCGTTGGTACCCCAATCGGTAGCCGCCTCGTAGGCGTTGACCCCGACGAAGTTGTAGGGAGAGCCATTCAGGAGCAAGTGCGTTCCCGATGCCTGAATGTCTGCGCTAGGAGCCGTGATCAGACGACGATGACGTCGTGGTGGTAGCGGTGGTGGTGGATGGTGTCGGAGCAGAGGTTGGCACGCTCTTCGATGAGGTAGACTGTGGTGGTCGTGGGTGCCGGCTTTGTCGTTACTCCCGATGTTGATGAAGTGGTGGTGGAGGACGCCGGGTCCGCCGAGTGCGACTGGCTGACCAGGTGTTTTGAAGATCTGGATGAACTGGTGACCTTCGAGACGGCGACGCCAGAAACTCCAATGCCCATCAGAATCACCAGCGTGACGACAGCGGTTCTCGTTACCAGATCAACCGGGGTCCGCTTCCGATTCCGCCATTCGTCAGGTTCAAGCTCGGGAACCGGGATCGGGCGCGGCGCTCCTCCTTCGAACGAATGCGCTGAGCCCATAGTCCCTGTGTCGACTGCCCTGCAAAGGAACTTGAGAGAGTGGGTTCATGAGCACGTAGACCGGGAAAGGTCAAAGTGGCTGGCCAGCGGCGATGTGGTTTGGTGTTCAGGCCGGTGAAAATCCCATCAGATCTGAGACCCGTTCCTCGCCAAAGTTGTTTTCCTAACGTTTACCTGCGTATGCAGGGATTTCGCCTTTGCGTCTTGGCTTTGGGCCCAATGCACCCAGTACAGTGGCAGGATTAGTTCGAAGAGTGGTTGGTCGGCTCAACAAAAGTCGCTGATCGGCCCAAATAGGTCTCAGCTCTCCGGAAGGTGCAGAGTCATGGGATTTGCGTTCGAAGAAGGCACAGGTCTTCCGATTATCGTGGACCCTGCCAATCCAAGCGGATGGCAGCCTCCTCCACCACCCGTAGCTCTCCAGCCCGAGCCGGCGCCGGCACCTCTCCGGAGGTGGCCATCGGTGACATCATGGTCAGGGTTCAGCGCTTCGCCGACGAGACTGCCGAAGACGCCCAGCAGAAGGCACGTAGCGTGATCGCCAACGCCCAGGTGGAAGCGGCATCGATCGTCGCCAGGGCCCGGCGAGAGGCTGAGGAGATTGCCGCTCAGTCAGCCCTGCCGGTTGCTCCTGAAGCGATCACGAACCTCTGCTCGGCCATCGAGGAGTTCGCGGGGACGAACCGGATTCTCGTTGATGAGTTGGTTCAGCTCCGTCAGGCCCTTGTCGGGTCCTATGCCAGCACTCCCGTTTCAAACGCCGCCGAGGTATCGTTGGCCCCCGACAGCCCAGTGGACTCCTCCCCCACCCGATCAGTGGACGCCTCCTCCGATCGATCAGTGGACCTCTCCGCCTCCGATCAATGGAACCACCAGCCTCCGCCCGATCAGCAGACCCCTCAGTCCAGCTGATCCGTGGATCCAACCGACCGGTCAGTGGACACCTCCAACCTGATCGCTGATCAGTCACCTTCCTCAAACGGCCGCAGGAAGGAAGTTGGTAAGCGTCTCGAAGAGTGCCAGCAATAGCGCTAGCCAGACTGGGACCAGGATGATCCAACGGCCCTCCCTGCCGAAGGCATTGGAGAGTCGCCGATACAGCAAACCCAAGGCGACCAAGGCACCCACTTCGAGGAGCACGATTGGAAGCAGGCCCGTATTCCATCCGCTGACTTCCGTCGGGGCCATGGCATAAGGATTACCAGCTCCCTTGGCTAAGCGCTCGGGTCGTCTGGCCCGGGGGCAGATAGGCGCCGACGACGATGAGACGCTGCACGGCTGAGTACTCCGGATTGCAGGTGGTCAGTGTTATCCGATCGTCACCGAAGTTATTGAGGACGGTCACGTCTTTTGGTGACACGGCCACGGGAGCGGCCGAGACGATATAGGTGAGCCGCTGGCCAGACAGACGTCGTCAGATAGATGGGGTCCCCGATGGCGAGTTCCGCCAGTCGGTTGAAAGGGGCGCCGTGGGTCGTTCGGTGACCGGCGATGGCCACATTTCCTGCCTGTCCGGGCATGCGCCGTTCCGAGGTAGTGGCCTGGGCCCTTGGCCAAGTCACCTTGGTCTGTGCCGGAAACGACGAATCTGGTTGAGATCGATCTTCGGAATCTGGAGTTGTGCCATCACCGTGCCGTTCGGAGGATCGGTGAGTCGTGCCGTTGCTGGAATGAGCCGGAAGGCCGCAGTTTTGACCGATGATGGACCCGTCTTGGAACTGGCTCTTCAGCGTCTCCTGGCTCTGGTGCTGGGTGATCGCCGTGCCCCAAGTTGCCATGCGACGAACAACAGGATGATCGCCCCGATGTTTCGAACCCACGAAGCAACCGTGAGCCAGCGTTCTCGGCGGCGATTGTCAAGAGAATCGAGGCGCGATTTCGAATGAGAACGCTTTCGATGATGGCGAGATCTGATGAACGTTGATCCAGCTTGGTCGGACCGGGTGAGGAACGGTCGACGTGCAGATTCGATTGACTATCGAGAGATTGACGGATCGGCACGTCAGGTGCAACCCATTGATCGTCCCCATCAATGGTCGACGAGTGAGTGGTATCAGAGCAAGATGATCGTCGATCCAGTTCGGTGGTGAACTCCCAGAACCGACGGGCTCGATTGGCGAATGCTGTGGACCAGGAACAGATGTTCGGGCGCCGAAACGGGAAGCCACGGGACGTCTTCGTCGGCCAGCATCGGTCGTGTCGGGAACGCCCTAGGACCTTCGACATTGCGAATCGTGTACGCCTTCAAGACAACCTGGCCGACAACCAGTTCGTCGCTGTCGGCATCGATCGTCTGACAGAACTCCGCCCACTCTCCGTCGGATAGTTCCGAGACCCCGTCGCCAGGAGAATCTCGGATACGAGCTTTCTCGCCAGAGTCATCCTGAGCGCTCGAGACGTGCCGACGCTTCCGTACTCGCCGAGAGGATCGGTGTGTCTGTCTTCGAGTCCTTCGTTTGGACGCCAGACGGTGGTTGCCACGGCCCTTCCTACGTCCTTCCTCACGTTGGCGCATCGACGGCGGCCGACTCTTGTCCGTGGTGCAGTCCGTGAACCGTCTTCTCCCAAAACGTCGGAGCACCAACGAGCTGACTGACTGCCTTCACCGCGGCCATGGACATCATGACCCAGTAGATAGGTACCAGTAGCGCCGGAACTAGCAGCTCTGGTCTATTCGCCACGCGACAACTCATGACCGTGACGTACACAAGCAGAAAGTTCCCGAATGCCCAAGACAGCAGACCGAGGTAGTAGATCGGAGCTGGGAACAACTCTTGGATGAAGGCGGGATGCGCCACGAACCACAGAAGCGTCATGAACCAGAAGATGGGGTTGATGATGGCGAGTATCGGAGTGCCGCCGACGAACATGGTGAAGTGCATGAAACCCTTCCACCCGAGTTCACGGCGGACTTCGCCGGGTTGACGCAGATGGACGGCGTACGTCTGAAGGTACCCCTTCAACCACCTCGAACGCTGCTTCATCCAGTTGACGAAGTCGCTGTTTGCTTCCTCGTAGGTGTTGGATTCGAGCACTCGAACCGAGTATCCCTCGCGGAACATGCGGATTCCCAGATCGGCATCCTCGGTGACGTTATACGGATCCCAGGCCCCCAGTGCCTGGAGCGCTACTCGGCGGAAGTGATTGGAGGTGCCACCAAGGGGGATCGGGGCATTCATCGAGGCCAGTCCGGGCAGGAAGAACGAAAACCAGAGGGCATACTCGATGGTGAACCATTTGGTGATCATGTTCTGCATCGGATTGTGATAGGTCAACTTGGCCTGGATACAGGCAATGTCGGGCCCCAACCGGCTCAAGACAACGGCGGCTCGCCGAAGTTGAAGGGGTTCAGGTTCATCCTCCGCGTCATAGATGGCGACGAACTCACCTCGAGCCAGTGTCAGGCCGTAGTTCAAGGCCTTCGGTTTCGTCCGTGGCTCGGCCGGGGGAACCAGTACCAACTCGAATTGGTCACCGGGCATCGCTTCATCGATGGCCTTGATCGTCGCCTGATCGTCGGCCTCGATGAGAAGCTTCACATCCAGCCGGTCGGGCGGATACTCGAACTGGGAGACACGCTGAATCAGTTCGTTGATTACCTCCGGTTCGTGATACGCCGGGATCAGCACGGTATAGATCGGGAGGCTCTCGTCGGGCACCGCTCTGGCTTCTTCGTCACTCACGACCTCCGTGGTCCCCGGGCGATTTGACGCCCGGAACAGGACCAGGCGGTAGATGATCGCACCGACGTAGAACACCGTGATGAAGCTGACGAGAGCAGAGAGCGTGGCCTCGAGATCGATCGACGCAGCCGACCAGCAATCACGGCCAGCAGACCGATACCCCATTTGCGCTGACGATCGGTGAGAATCCTCTTTGCCGACACCAGCGGCTCGCGGTCAGCCAGCCCGGCGATACTGGCCCGAAGGCGGAGGTCCTCCTCCTCCTTGCTCATGACGGAGGTTCTCACAGCAGAAAATTAACACTCTGGTCCACGCAGCGACAGCGGGAGCGTGAAGTTTTTCCTTGTCAGAGGCCTATTCACCCAGAGTTCAACCACGGTGACCCGTACGTCCATGTGGAGTTCATTCTGCGTTCACTCAGACCTGGTTGAATTCGCGCGTGGTCTTCCCTCAACTATTGAGGGATGCCCCACCTGGCTGCGGGCCATGATCTCCGACGTCCATTGGACCACCCATGGACGGAGTGGTCGGTAGGATCCACAAGTGGTCAGATCGTGAGACGCCAAGTGGCGGGCACGATCGAGGCATCGGCAGCCTCACGCCATCGACTTCCCCTCGATCCATCCCCGACTGCTGATGGAACGCACGGGAGGCGATCTCGACAGTGAAGGGGCATCCGCAGGTCAGCATCGTCCGACCGCGAGTGCTGGACAATCCTCTCGAGCGATCTGCACGCTTCCACCATCTGGCGCGATCTGCCGACTCTGCTCACTGTCGAATCGCGAGACGTCTAGCTTGTCCAGGGCCGTCTGCCGGGTACCGGGACCCGAGAACGATCAACGACACCTCACCTCTGAGCGATCCGACTTCACCTGGTCGCTCGACTCGCCTCCTGTCCCTCCGCCAGGAAGCAACGACTCAGCAAGGTCGAGCGCTCTCCTCACCTAATCCACTCGACGAATTTCATCTCGCGAATCTCGACGAAGGTTCCGATCTCCCCATTCGATGATCTCATAGCCGCGGTCGCGAAGCCGACTCGATGGGCGCACGCAGCGGTCCGCCACCGCACCCCCCAGTCGGTTCAGGGTGCGGGTCGCCAGGTGGGCAGTCCCACCGTGCCACCAAACGAAACTACGACTACTTCGAGAGAACTGAATGCCACCATTGCCGCCAAAGCAGCGGGCAAAAGAACCCCGAGAACAACTGACCTGTCGGCACTCTCGACGGCAATGCCCACACAGGCGCCCGTACGCGCTACACCTATGTGCTCGACCCTGTCACCTTCACCGCCCATCGGCAGGCTGCGGTCGTCTGGACGATGACCTGTTGACTCCCGGTGTGTCTGAGGCGTTACGGCGCTGCCCGATGCCGTCGATGAGGTCACCGCCGGAGTTGTACCCGGTGAACCACCGCACTGACCACGAAGATTTGGAATGACGGGCCCCCAGTCGGTGCCGGCGCGCACTGGAACGCCCACCCGATGTTCCACGTTCCTCCGGCGATGGTGAAGGCGGGACTGGTCCAGTTACCGGTCTGCTGGGTCTCGGGGACCAGGACCGTCGCCGGCCCGACTGCAGCCGCCCCGGTCGTCGAGGTTGCGATCGAGCGCTGTCCCCGGGCCGCTGTCGGGTGGACGCAGAAGTGCCCGGCCACGGTGGTGGACGTGGCAGCTGGACCGCCGCCCGTGGCGGTCGGCACTCGCCGCAGTCGTGCTGGCGGACGATGCCGGCGGCCGGCGGCAGCTTGTACCGCCTCCTCCTGAGCTCGAGCCTGCGCTGGTTCCTGACGCCGAACCCGCGTTGCCGTTGAACCACATGCCGAGACGGCGGCCAGCGCACGACCACGATGAGGAGTTGCCAGGTCTTCCACGTCCGGCGTTCCTTGATCTTGAGTTCGCCCTTCTCGGGCTCTGGTCGGTCGCCAAGCCAGTCGGCGAGTCGCTGGGCGGCCCCGGTCGCGGCTGAGGATTTGCGAGGCCTTGCGACAGTGCCGCTCCGGCTGAGGAGATCCCGGCGGGCTCGGCCGGGCGGTATGGCAGTGGCGGAATCGGCTGTGGTCCGCTGGTGTAGATCGGGGCACGAATATGGATTCGAGTAGGAGCTGGATCGACGTACACCCACTCCTCCGTTCGACGGAGGCCGATGGACAGAGCCCACTGCTCGGCCGCACCCGTGTGCGTATTGCCGGCCTGGGTCGGCTACGCCAGCTAGGGATGCGGATGTGCCCGGAACGCGGGCCAGGGTCGCCATGACCTCCGGTGCGGAGCCGGTGCCGGCGGTTCCTGCGCGGCGTCGAGATCCGGATCCGAGCCGCCGGATATCCCGACGGGATCCCTGGTAGCCGCTTGGGGGCGCCATGGATGGCGGCTGACATGGAGCCTGCGGGATTGCCGTCGCGCAGCGCTGCTGGGCAACGTTTCCCTCCGCACGATCCCTGAGCGTTGCGCACCGCAGGGGGTCGGCACCGCCGTTGCGGCGAGGCGGAGCGGATCGGCGGCTGCTGACGCGGAGCCTGGCCGCGCTCCCCGCAGGATCCACTTCGTGCTCGGCGCCCACTGCGACGGCACCTGAACTCCGATCGACTGTCCCGAGGTGAGTGGTCTCGAGCGGTGTCGCCTGGGCGGTCGCCGGGTCCCAGGGTGGTCACGTTCATACTCGGTACGGACTCGTCGGGTCAAGCGAACTTCAGGTGAACGGAGAGATGAGCATGACTATCAGATCAGGACGAGATGGCGTCAGTACCGTCGCTGATGACGTGGATTGGCGTGTGCGGCTCCGTATCGCCTCGTCGTCGATGAGGCTCTTGGCGAATGCCACCAGGAAGGTTCGGTTGTTGATGAGGGCCTGATCGGCCCGATTCGTTGGGATTCAGTGTCCCGCCCATGTTGTGGACCGAGTGCCGTCGGTGAGGCCCTGGACCACCGCCCCTGGCCGGAGTTCTGCACGTAGAGCACGACCCGCTCGTAGTTGGTGCCTCCGCCTTCCATCTTGACCGGCACGATCCAGTAGACGATCGACCAGCTGCCGTACTGCTGGGACGTGTAGGACATGGCCTGTCCGGTGATGCCACCGGCCAGCGACACCTGGGCCACATCGGCCAGGGCATAGCCGTGGAAGGTGTAGCAGTTCTCCACCCCGTAGGCCGAGAAGCTGGAGAGGTCCGGGGTGTTGATGACGTCCGCCACCACCGGCACGTTGGTATGCAGTGGTCCTGGCCCGTCGGCCCGCATGATGTAGCGGTTCCAAACGGAGGTGTCACCGAACAGCGGCTTGGCCCACCCATAGGTGGTCTCGTACTGGGCATGCCCACCCGGGCGGCGCCGCGGATATCGGACGAAGGCGATCAGCTTGGCCTGGCCGGTCACGCCGGCCACCAGATTGTAGGCACGGAGTCCGAAGTTGCTGACCCCCAGCACCAGAGCGGCGACCACCACGGCGACCACGAGCCAGGTAGACCTTCGGGCACCGCCAGTGGGACCTTGCTCTTCCGCGGCCGGAGCGCGGTCCCCGTACAGCGACGGGACGGGGATGGGTCCGACGGTGCCGGTCCACGGGCTCGGGCGTCCTCCCCGATGTTGATGTGCATGCCCAGTGGCTTGATCAACAGAATCATCGCCAGACACCCCGAGGCTGAACGTCACCAACCCGATGAACGGGTGGAAGACATTGATGGCGACCGCCTCGCCCCACTCCTTGCCGGCGAAGAAGATGAAGGTGATCCGCCCCAGTTGATGACCCAGAGCAGCAGCCATGCCACCGGCCAGCCACAGCACCTTGCGCACGATCGGTCCCCGACGATGGCGGCAAACGCCGAGCCGACCAGCAGGAATCCCACCACGCCGTTCACCCCCGAACACGCTGACACCACGCTGAGGGCGAAAGTCGTTCCGTGGTGACTGATCACGAACAGGGTGTTGTCCAACGAGCTGGCCGGTTTGGCCAGATGGGTCCAGACGGCGATCTTCTGCATGGCCAGAAGCGTGAGCGTGGTGAAGGCGTTGAGCACCCCGAGCAGGTACTTCTGATACGGATAGGGCCAAGCCAGAAAGAGGAAGAGGATGGCCAGCCTCTGGCGCCACAGCACCCGCGACCCGAAGATGATGGCCACCGCTCCGGCCACGAAGAACGGCAGCGTGAGCAGGTCGATGCGATAGACCCAGAACATGGCCGACATGCGTGCCGGAAGGAGCTCGTTGACAGCAACGGCGGCCAGGATGAGCGGAATGCCGACCGTGTAGTCGACCTGGCGGTCATAGATCGGTGGTTCGGGCTTGAGTGGTCGGGCCCGGATGGCGGCCAGGGCGAGGGCGATGGCCGGCACCAGGCTGATGTAGGCCAAGGGCGTCTGCTGGTCGGCTGTCTGGAGCAGGGTGCTGAGCGAGTAGTTGTAGGCGATCAGCACCGCACCAGCAGCACAGCCACCTGACGCGGGTCCGGGTGTCTGTGGTGCATCCGTCCACCGCCGTTGCCATCTCGGCCGTCCATCCTTGACGACATCCCGACGCGTGGACGGCAGGAGTGCCGACATCGGCTTCGGTCACGACCTCGCCCCGGTCACGGTCAGTCCACCCACCGAGTCTGCCGTGCACGAGCGTGCCAAGTGACGATCATCCGAACCGCCCGTGCACGTAGTCAGACGTACGGGGGTCCCGGGGTTGTTGAAGACTTCGGCTGTCGGGCCGGACTCCACGATGTGGCCCGGCGCGCCTTCGCCGTCCACCAGGAACAGTGCGCAGTTGTCCGAGACCCGCTGGGCCTGTTGCATGTTGTGGGTCACGATGACGATGGTGAGTTCATGGCACAGCTCCCGGATGGTCTCTTCGATCACGCCGGTCGAGATGGGGTCGAGAGCCGAGCACGGCTCGTCCATCAGGAGCACCTTGGGCCGAACGGCCAGGGCCCGGGCGATGCACAGTCGCTGCTGCTGGCCACCGGAGAGGGCGGCACCGGCTTCGTTCAGCCGGTTGCGGGTCTCCTTCCAAAGTCCGGCTCGCTGAAGGCAGTCCTTGACCAGAGCGTCGGGATTCCGGACCTTGGTCCCGGACAGGCGAAGCCCGGCCAGCACGTTCTGGGCGATGGTCATCGACGGGAAGGGATTCGGGCGCTGGAACACCATCCCGATCCGAAGCCGCGTCTCGGTCACCCGGACGGTCGGCCCGTAGATGTTGACGCTGTCCAGCTCGACCGAGCCGGACAGGGCTGCGGACGGGATCAGCTCGTGCATGCGGTTGAGGATTCGCAGGAAGGTCGACTTCCCACAGCCGGAAGGACCGATGAACGCCGTGACCTTGCCCGGCTCCATGCTCAGCGTGACCCGCTCCAGGACCTTCTTGGACCCGAACCATGCGCTGACATCGGTAGCCCGCAGACCCGAGGAGCGCTCCCGTTGGGTCCCTCTGGCCATCGGGTCGGTTGGCAGCCGAAGCCGTCCCACCCTTGGCCCGGGACCTGGTTGACAGTGGTCATGGCCTCGCCTCCCTTCGCTTGAGCCTTCGCTGGAGCAAGCGCCCGTGAGCAACAATGCCGCCCCGAACCCGATCCAGATGCCGAGTTTGGCCGATCCCGGTGAAGGCCAGGCCGCCGGACGAGGCGGCGGTGCCACCGGTGTCCCCACGAGGACCCGACCCCGAGTTGCCGGTCGTGCCCCGCTACCAGACGCTGACGGCGGCACTCGTCCCGGTGGCAGACGTGGTCGTGCCGGTAGCGCTCGCCGAGGCGGCGCGGTCCGCTCAGCTGCCGACTCGGCGGTCAATTCCGCCGCGACCTGGAGTCCTGCCGCCTGCATTGCCGAGGTGGCCGGGGCCGCTCCGAAGTCCTCGATCACCTGTTGACCCGCGGGGCCAAGTACGAATCGTATGAATTGGGCGAGAGCACTGGCCTTGACCGGTGGAAGGCCGTTGAGCGGGACCACCAAGTAGCTTTCGTCCATCAGATAGCTGTTGTAAGCAGCGGCGTCGCGGTGCAGACGTTGAAGGTCACCAGATTGTCGGTGGTGGGATCGGATGTGGAGGCAAGAGTCGAGTCGGCCTCGGATGCCATCGCCGGCCAGAGAGGGGCGCCACAAAGGACCCCTGGGCGTTCTGGATTGCTGCAGTTGGCAGGTTCCACGGTAGGCCGAGGGGAGCGCTCGGTCCAGATCGAGGACATGGTGATCGGCACCAAGCTGCCCACTCCGATGGGGAATGGTACTGGGCAGATTGACTCGGGATCGATGTCCATCAGTTTTCCGATGAACGGCTGATCTCCTCCGGGAACCGTATTTTGCGAGTACGGCCAAAGGCCATCTCGCGTGTCGTCGGGGTGGCTCAGGCTGGTCGGAGAACCCGACAGACCGGCATCGAGAAGGCCTTCGAAGCGTGGCGTGCTGTCGAGCAGGGACATCAAGGCGTAGTTGGCCATCGACGGATCCAGATTGGCCCAGCCACCGGTTAAGGGCACGTTCACCGCCATCGTCCCGCCCGAGTACGGACAGGTGACCCGGAGTCCCCCCAGCCTCGAAAGGTTGAGCTGCTAGTCGTACCCGAAGATCTCACCGAGATCGGTCGATGGTGAGTGGCATGTGGTGGCAGAAATCCGACGAGTCGATGATCGTCTGAACCGCTTTGGCCCCATGTGCCGGTGGGTACGAAAGTCGTGATGGCGACCGGCGTTGCAGCAAAAGGCACGTAAGCGAACGACGTCCATCCGCCTTGGCTTGCGCTGTTTCAGCCGCCGTCAGAGGTCGTTCCGATGACGGCGAAGTCTGCACCGAACGTCCCCGGCTCCGGAGCCCACGAAGGCACGAGATTCCGGCATCGATCAGTCACCTCGACGCGAGCGAAGAGCGGGGTCAGATTTGGCGCATCATCATCGATCAGCTTCGACATTACCGGTTGAGGAATGATCCACCTTGCCCGAGCAGTGTCCTGGGATCGGTGTCTGCTCCTGCCGGCGATTCGCGGCCGAAGTCCAGCTCCCACAGGAGCCGCCGCTATCACAACGCGCCAGACGCGACCAATCCGACCAATGCCCTCGCGATTCATTGATCGGTGCTCACAGAGATGCCCGACGTGGCAGAGCGACGGCGGACGAGCCATGCTCCGCCCACGAGCACGACCCCGAGGACGACCAACGGAAGTGGATCGCCCCCGGTGAATGCCAGCCCCGTCCGCCCGACAGTGACACGGCCGGATCCACGCCCCCCCGGAGCCGTCGACCCCCCACTTCCGCGCCGGAACCGGCACGCTCCGGCCGTCGCCCCCGCCGCCCTCAGTCCCGTTGGCCCAAACGCCGGTGGCGTGACCTCCGTTTGCCCCAGGTAGAGGGGCGGTGGCCAAGACGACGCCACAGGTCGGGGTCGTCTGCCCGGCCGCGACCTCACTCGGCGTGAGGTCGCCACACGCGTAGCCCTTGTCTCCGCGGCCGTCGACTGCAACAGCACCAGGGACATCGGCCAGTACAGCCTTGATGCCGATACTGCTCGAGCGAGAGTCCGAGAGATGCGTAGCCGAACCTGGGTGAAGCCTCCTGACCGAGCGTCAACGCGTAGTTGACGAACCCACTGAGCATCGCCCCCTTGGCAGGATCCCAGCCCGTGGTCTTTGTGAGCAGATAGCTGTAGGTCGACGGGTTGTAGACGTTCGGACCGACCCCATTGAAGTTCAGCTGGTGAGTGCCGTTGGCGAGTTGCGTCGCGTACGCCAGGGCCGACGCCACATCCACCGGGGTCGGGCTGGGTGTACTTCCCACTGGCGTTGAAAACCGAGGCCACCCCCTTGGCCGGGTTGTTCGGTCCGAAACCGAGGTCCGTTGCGTACTTGACCTGGACCGCGCCGATGGCCCCGGGATTGGTGGCGATGTTGCCGGCCACGCCGCTCGTGCTCTGCTGATCGAGGCCGCCGGGTAGCCCGGGCCAGTTGGAGTTCGGGGCGTGGTACTGATGGCCACGCCGTCGCCGGACCCCCGGATTGGTGATTCTCCTGAGTTGGCGAACGCAGCCCAGAGAGCCGGCTGCTCGTTGATACACCACTCCTCCAGAACGTAGTTGGTGCCGGCGGAGTCGCTCTCGGTCACCGGCCGGATCGTCAGATTGGGCAGCGACACGCCAGGGTTGTCCTTGGCTATCGTCCGGGTTGTCCCAGTTGGAGATCCCGCCGGTGAGGATGGCACATGCCGAGTAACTCGAGAGCTGCAATGTCTTGGTCAGCCCGGGAATGTTGTACATGAAGGCGATCCCACCGGCCGTCACCGGGCACGTAGTTGAACGCGAAATCCGGGGCCGCGTGTCGGTGCTCCCGAGTCCGTAGGCGATATCGCTGACGGCGAAATCGGTGGTCTGTTTGGCGAATTCATAGCGACCGTCGCCCGAGCTGGTGCTGGAGTAGTTCACGCTCAGGTTGTAAGGCGGCTGACTGACCGGAGTTTGTGAAATTCTCGATTGCCGGAGCGGCAAAGGACGACCCGGCTCCGTTCAGCTGTGTGCCGACCGTCAGGTATCGCACCAGACCTGGGCGTGATACCCGTCGCATCGTGGCCGTGGTCGTCGATCGTAGTCGACGGTGGAGATGTGCGGGGACGATGGGGCGTGGTGGAGCTCGACGTCGCCGTCACCGGCGGCCAGGGTCGTCGCCGTGCCGGCCCTCGACCACGGCCGATGAGCGGAGTCGAGGAGTGCCGTCGCCAAGCAGAGACAAGCGGCATACGACCGCTCCGGCAAGGCGCTCGGATTTGTGTTGGATCAGGTCCATCGATGGACCACAATCTTTCGCATGGTTTCGGTGGCTCGGCGGTACTCATGGGTCGGCCAGGTCACGATGGGGTTTGGGTCGACTTCCATAGGTCCGGGGTTCGGCAGTCGCGACGGATGGCCATTCATATCCGTCCACAGTTCGGTCTTCCGGTTGCGCCGGCGTCGTCCAAGGCACGAATCTCCGTTTGCCCGGGCTGACCTCCCGAGCATGCGAGCGATGAGAAAGAGGATCAGCACGACGCACACGAGGACGAACGAAGTTCCCCACGCGCTCTGGTGGATCACGGCGCCCGGCTGGAAGATGTTCTCGTAGATGCGGAAGGGGAGGTCATCCTGCTGACCCGAGAACGGGTTCCAGTTGTACTTCTCGAAGTCCCCGGCGTTGAAGAGAACCGGTGCCGTCTCCCCGGCGATGCGGGCGACGCCGAGGATCACTGCCGTCATCAATCCGGCCCGGGCAGTCGGCAGCACCACCCGGACCAGCACCCGCCATTCAGGAGCACCCAGCGCCAGAGCTGCCTCGCGCAGGGATCCCGGGACGATGGCGATCACCTCCTGAGCGGCCCTGGTGACGATCGGGCAGCATCATCACGGCCAGCGCCATGGCAGCGGCAAATCCTGATTTTCCGTTCTCGTGATGGGGTCGCTACCCACAGCAAGTAGACGAAGAGACCGGCGATGATGGCCGGAGCACCGGTCATGGCATCCACGACGGCACCGACCAGTCGAGCGAACGGACCGTTGGAGTCCGACCAGATATGTGGCCGTCATGATGCCGAGTGGGACGGTGAAGACCGTGGCGATGCCCACCTGCTCGACCGTGCCGACGATCGCGGCGCCCACCCCGAGCTGGGTGATCTGCCGACGCGCCCCCGAAATGCGGCATATCGGCCGTGAGGAAGTGGGGAAAGTCGGCGAAGACTGCGGAAAACCCCTTGAGGATCACGTAACCGATGACCGCGGCCAGAGCGACCATGGCCATCGCGGCGCCGGACCAGATCGCCAAGGTGGCCATACGGTCCTTGGCCACGAGGATTCCGTGCAGTTCCGCCAGCAGAGACCCCATAGATGGCGAAGAACAGGACGTACCAGCACACGAGCATGCCGAACGGTGCCGTTATGCCGGCGACAGCGAAGACGACCCAGACCAGGGCAAGTGCCGCTACCGCCGAGCCGACCGGCCTCGAGGACCATCCTGCACGGTGATGAGCTTGCGTCGGTTGGGCCGGTCGCTCCGGCCCACTGCCCGCGAATCGGTCGCGGGAGCGTCGCGGCGGACGGGAGCAGCGGCGGTGGGAACCTCGGTCGATGACGTCCATCAGCGCTCGCTCCCCCGATTGACGATGGCGCGGGCCACGATGTTCACCAGCAGCGTCGTCACGAAGAGGACCAGGCCCGAGCAGGATCAGGGCACTCTTGTCCAGCGGTGTGCCGGTCGGGAAGTCCTCGGTGATCTCCTTGGCGATCGAACCGAGTCCGTTGGGTCCCATGAATGCCGAGGTCAGGTGGTTGGCCTTGGACAAGACCAGCACCACGATCATGGTCTCGCCTAGGCCCCGGCCGAATCCGAGGAGGAAAGCACCCACGATTCCGTTGCGGGAGAAGGGGAGGATCACGTCGGTGACCATGCCCCACCTGGTGCCCCCGAGGCCGAGGGCTGCCTCGCAGGCGTCACGTGGCGTCTGGGCCATCACCTCCCGACTAACCGAGGTGATGATCGGGACGATAGTGACGCGCCGAGATCAGACCACAGGCAAAGATCGACTGCACGAACTCACCCGGGGTGGGTGTCCTGAAGAACGGTACGAACCCGAAATGGTCGACCAGCCATTTCGCTGGTGCAGCCTGGAGGTTGGATACGAGCGCCAGCCCCCAGAATCCGTAGACGATGCTGGGCACGGTGGCCAGCATGTCGATGGCCCCGGTCAGAGGACCGTGGCCCGAATCGGGGCATATTCGTTGATCATCAGAGCCGCGGCCAGCGAGATTGGCCCGGCGATCAAGACGGCCACCACGGCAATGGCCACCGACCCCACCAACAGCGGCATGGCTCCGAAGTGACCGCTGTCGGGCGACCACGTCGGGTCGGTGATGAAGTGAACTCCCCCCTCCGAAAGAGCCTTCCATCCGTTGGCGGTCAGGAAGGCGACGACTGCGGCCAGGATCACAAGGACAATCGGACTCGACGACCAATGCGAATCGGAAGACGCGGTCGGCCCGGGTGACGGCGCCGGTGGATGGTGATCGGCTTGTCGTCGACCGGCTCCCTGGTTGGCATCATCGGGGCGGCCGTCGGGTCACCTGCCCCCCTCTCTTCTTGAGGGTGCGACGGCCCAAGAGGCCCACGGCAACCAGGAACAGGCCCACGGCCAGCATCCAGAACGCGGCCCGAGACAAGCCGGTGAAAGCGAGACTCGCGGGTGAGAGAGACACCGACGCCGACGCCGAGGATGCAGCCGGGCGGCGACCGTGGTCGCTGTGGCCGCCCCCCCGCCGCCGATGGTCGGGGCCGACGAGTGAAAGCGAATCGGCGCCGAGAAGATCTTCGGTTGGGTGAAGTCATCCTGGTTCTGGCCGACGAAGAGGACACACTGGTTGGTGGGGTTGCATACCGGCTGCCAGTTGGCCTGTTCATCCAACACGGCGTTGGGCATGGCGTAGAGGGTGTAGTCGGTCTCCTTGACGCTCCCGTCGGGTTGCACGAGCACGGTCTCGCCCTCGATGGTGTTCACGTCGCAGGTGTTGAGGTTAGTGGGAAGGTCGGCTGGGGAACCGCCCCGATCGGCACACTCGATGATGTTGACGCGGTAGTGGGGCGTGAACAGCGTGTTGGGACCGACACTGTCCGTCACGCACTCACCGTTGGTGAACGAGCCTGCCGATGGACCAGGCGTGATGGTCACCGTCGGGTTGGCCGTGGCGGCCACACCGGGCCTCATGACGAGGACTATGGCCACGGAGAGCGCCACCGCCGCCGCCACGACAACAGTCCGGGCCAGACGGCTGGGTCTGGAGGGCCTCGATCACGGCCGCTGATCCGCCGACCCGCCGGTCACGAAGAAGGGAGGAGAGAACAGTTTCGGCTCGCCGAAGTCGTCTTGGTCTTGTCCGACGTAGAGCACGCACTCGTGGGTGGCGTCACAGATCGGGGTGACCGTCTTGCCTTCGCCCAGGGTCGAATTCGGGAGCCCATAGACGGTGTAGCGGTCTCTTTCATACTCCCATCGAGATCGACGATGAGTGTTGCCCTGGATGGTGTTCTCGTCGCAGTCGACGTGTGCCGTGGGGAGGCGATCGTCGTGCCCCCGGGGTCGGCGCACTCGAGGATGTTGACTTGCAGCCGCGGTTTATAGACCTTGTTGGACCTGATGGTCACCGTGATGGTCTGGCCGTCCTGCAGGGATGTCAAGGTCGTGGAGCCATCGACCTCGACCGGCGTGCTGGACCCGTTGCCCCTGAGCTCGAACACCTGCAACCAGGGCCAACGACGCGGTCATGCCGGCCAACAGGAGCACGCGGCCGAGCGTACGTGGGCCTTTCCGCGAAACAATGGACGGAGAGCGAACTTTCGGCGCACTCAGACCGCCGATCCGAAGAATCGGGCGCCCTTCGCGAACATCCCGCCGCGAGGCCGCCAGCCAGTAGCCGGTACCGTCTGCGGTGGGAGCGATCCCGACAATGGGCTTGTCGAGCCGGATGCCTCCAGCCGAGCCGTGGAAGGCGGCATCACCGAAGGTGAACACGCCGCCGTCGCAGGCGACCAGCCAGAAACGCCGCCGACATCGGTAGCCGCCGATACCGACCACTGGCGCGTCCAGCGCTACGGCTCCCATGGAGCCGTAGTACCCGGCGTCCCGAAGGTGAACATGCTGCTGTCCGAGGCCACCAGCCAGTACCCGCCGCCGTCCGGCATGGCCGCCATGCCCACAATGGGCGAGTCGAGGTGCATGGCCCCGAGGGCGCCGTAGAAGCTGGCGCTCCCGAAGGTGAACACCCCGCCGTCGGAGGCCACCAGCCAGTACCCGTTGCCGTCCGGCGTGGCGGCCATGCCCACGATGGGCCGGTTGAGGTGAGTGGCGCCCAGCGAACCGTGGAAGACGGAATCCCCGAAAGCGAACGCCCGCCGTCGGAGGCCACCAGCCAGTAGCCGCCGTCATCGGGAGTCGCTGCCATGCCCACGATCGGAGAGTTGAGGGGGGTGCCCCCCAGCGAGCCCTCGAACGGCGCGTCCCCGAAAGTGAAGACCCCACCGTCGGAGGCCACCATCCAGTACCCGCCGGAGTCGGAGGTAGCGGCTAGCCCGACGACGGGGTGGTTGAGCGGTGGTCCGGATGCTGCAGCCGCCGCGGTGGCAGGTGTGAAGGTCACCGACGCCGTGCCCGGGACGGCAATGCTGTCGGATGAGTCGGCGGCCGAATAGGTGATCGACTGGTGTGGCTGTCGGACACCGCGAACGTGGCGGTGCCGGTCCGGTTTGTCACCTGGGAGGCCGGCGTGATGCTCGAGGATCCGCCGGAGGCGGTCAGGGTCACGGTCCGGCCGACGACCGGATTGCCGGATCCGTCATACAAGTACACGGTGACACTGGCCGCGCTGACCCCGTCAGCCGGGACGGAGGACGCACTGGTGACGATGGCACAATCGGCGGCCACCGGAAGGATCGGCGGGGGCGTCCCAAACGTCACGGTGACGGTCTGGGAGATGGCCAGGTCGAGGTCCGAGGTGTCGACCGCCTGATAGGTGACGTACTCGTTGGTAGTGTCGGTGACGGTGAACGCCGCCACACCGCTGGCGTTGGTGGTCACCGAATTTGCGCTGATCACCGACTTGCCGGACTGGTCGAGGGTGACGGCGTCCCCGCAACCGGGTTGCCGAAGTGGTCCTTCAGGGTGACCGTGACGGTGGAACTGGCGGTCCCATTCGCCGCAACTGCGGCCGGTGCGGCCGTCACGGTCGACTGAACTCCGTCGGGCGTGCCGGCCGTGAACACCACGGTCGTCGGGGCGGCCAGTGTCACCGACGCGGTGGTGTCGGTGATGGTCAGTATCACCGACTCAGCCACCGTATCCCGGATCTGGAACTCGGCTATGCCACTGCCGTTCGTCTCGCCCGGTGAACTACCACCGCCCGCCGGTGTGTCCGGGGTGGCCGTGGCCTTGACGTCCGGAGTGGTGGGTGCAGAGGTCGAGGCCAGGGTGACCCCGACGACGTCCCCGACCACGGCCTGGTTGGCCGTGTTCTTGAGATTGACGAAGACGTTAATGGCCGTGGTCCCGTCGGCAGGAGCCGTTGCCGGGCTGAAGGTGGCCGTGGACAGCGTCGGCGACACGGTCGGCGCCGACGCCTGGACGAAATGGATCTCCGCGGTCCCGACCGACACGCCGTCAGTGGTATCCGTGGCGGCAAACGTCACCGACTCGATGGCGGAGTCCGTCACGGTGAACGCCGCCTGACCCTGGGCGTCCGTCATCTGCGCCGCTGTTGGGCTCACCATTCCGGTATTGGCGGTGCCGGTCGGAGCAAGGGTCACGTTCCGGCCCGCCACCGGCTTGTCCGTGGCGGTGAGCAGGGTGACGATGACGGTCGTACCTCCACCATTGCCGATGGGAGCGGAGGTCGTCGTGGGCACAACCGTTGATTGGGCCGGAGACACCACCAGCGTGCCGAAGGTCACCATGACCGGGGTGGTCGGGGTGAGCACGGTACTATCGGCCGTGGCCGTGTAGGTCACGGGCTCGGCCGTGCTGTCGGTGACTTTGAAGGTGACCTGACCCTGTGCGTTGGTGGTCTGTGCGGTGTCAGGGGTGATCGTCGAACTAGTGCCCGTGCCCTGGGCCAGGGTGACACTGACGCCTGCCAGCGGTTGTGCGTCGGTGGCCTGATCCGCACGGTCACGGTGATGGTGGAGGCCGAGGTCCCATCGGCCGGCTCAGTGGGAGACGATGCTGAGACCGCGGATTGACCTGGGGAGACGGAGGGCGGGGCAAAGGTCACCACAGGTGGGGTGGTCGGGGTGAGCACGGTCGAGCCGGCGGTGGCGGTGTAGGTCACTGCCTGGGCCGTCGCGTCGGTGACGGTGAAGGTGGCCACACCTGCGGTGCTGGTCGTGGCCGATGTCGGGGCGATAACCGAGCCGGTGCCGGAGTTGCCGGCCAGGGTCACCGTCTCACCGGAGATGGGCACGGTGTTGTCCGCGCCGTTCACCCCGTTGACGGTGACGGTGACGGTGGCCGAGTCGACGCCGTCGGCCACAGCCGTCGGTGAGCTCGTGGTCACGGTGGACAGCGTGGCCGAGGGGGTGGTGGCCGCCGAAGCCAGGCTGCCATCACCCGGGTCGGCGCCATCGTCGTGAGGCGACGGGGCGACGCCGAAGGCCTGGGAGAAGAGCGTGGGTTCGGTGAAGTTGTTGTAGTCGTAGAACATCCCGACCACGCACTCGGTGGCTGCGGTGTCCCCGCAGGTGATGGTGCTCGGCCCCAGCTGCCCGCCGGTGTCCGGGAGGGCCCAGATCTGGTAGTTGCCGTAGGTGAACCCGCCGCTCGAGTTGGCGAGGATCGAGTCGGCCGACTGGGTGTTGCCGGTATCGCATTCGCTGGTCTTGGTCGGGAGGACCCCGTTGGGGGCCTCGCACTCCACCAGAACCACGTTCGTCCCCTGGCGAACGGACCCGGATGGGGCCTGCACTTCGACGGTCTGACCACTGGAGAAGGGGATGCCGGTGGTGACGGAGTCCCCGGTGTTGGGATCGGGGTTGATGGCTTGGACTCCGTTGCTCGACCTGGGAACCGGAGGCCAGGCCGGCTGACGCAGTGGCCATGAAGCCAGCAGTCACGGTGCCGTGCCCGATGACGAGTGCCGCGGCAACCATGCGGAACAATGGGCGTACTGGTCTGGTGGGGCCCCGGTCTACCCCGGAACGAGTGTCTGTGCTTTCGCATCACGTGCTGATCACCTGGTGTCGGCCTCATCTTCTGACGCTGGATTAACGCTTCTGACTCCTGGGCCCAGACTCCCCTGCCCGGTCTCCGACCGCTGCCACTCGAACCGCCGGACATCCGAGTGGCTTACCGCTCTCTTAACTTCTGCTCCAGGGACCCCGAAACCCGGGAGGCCGGTGATCGCTCACCGGTCCCCCCGGGTCGTTGGGGACTACCTTTCGCTCCCCGTCAGAGACGGGAGGCTCTTGTGACTGGTTACTGCCGATCAGCTACCCGGGTTGGCCACCGCTAGTCACCGGGGGCTGACCGTTACCAGCCCCGCGCTACCGGAGTCAAGGCCGGAAGCACAGGAGGTGTCAGTCCCACCACCGCTGACGTTGTCAGGCGGAGTATTCCCAGCCGATGCCCACCGTGGAGGCGTCGGTGAGTCGGATGCAAGCCGAAGGAGCCGATGATGTTGCCCAACTCGGTGTCGAAGTTGAGACCGGAGTAGTTGTCCTTCTGCTTGGTGATGGCCGACTGCGAATCGCAGACCCAGTTTATGAATCCGGCCGTCGAAGCCCGCACGGTGGCGGGGTTGTAGATGTTGAACAGGGTCCGTGCCGTCGGATAGATGTTGTTCAGCACGAAGGGTGTGGTCGGCGGACCCCCTTGCCGTTCTCCGTCAGCTTGGAGGCCGCGAACTGCGTGCCGTTAATGACGGCGGAACCGGTGCGCTCGGGATTGGGGAGGAGGTAGCACCCCGTTCGACTCGTAGTAGAGCGTCGAGGTGACCTCAACGGCTGCGTCTCCCGGATCGGAAGGCCCAGTCGGCGTTGGCATAGTCCGCCCATCTGCGAGGCGTTGTTCTCCAGCGCGATGTGCTGACCGGCGTTGTCCCCGGTGGCCGTGGCCAGGTTGGGGTCGCTGGCGGCATTGGAGTCAACATTGGACGCACAACCGTTGCCCGAGGCGCTGCCGGACACACCGCTTTCGGAGAAGCTCTGCCCAGTGGCTTCGGTCCCGGAGCGCGTGTTGACCCCCATGATCCGTATCGGCACGCCGATCGGAGCTCCGGAGCCGACCACCTGGTCACCCGGTGGCGATCTTCAGCTGTCCTCCGTTGCCGGTAGCCGGCGAGGTGAGGGTCAGCGTGGTTCCGCTGAACGACCCGGTCTCGGACCGGGCAAATTGCCGGGGGTGGTCAGATCGGTGATGCGGTGTAGTAGCCGGTCAAACTGGCAGGCAGCGCATAGGACGTGGTGGCTGTTGTCGAACCGCTGGTCAGGGTCACGTTCGGCGCAACCAGATTGGGCCCGAGGTTGGTGAGCTGACCCCAGTCGGTGATCTGCGTGCGTCTCCCGTCGCGCACCACAGCCGGTAGGCCGTGCTGCCTGCGCCCCCACCGTTGTCGTTGTTGGCGATGTTGGTGAACGACTTGCCGCTGTAGGGGCCGGCGGCCGGGTCACCGGGCAGCCACCCGAGGTGCCAGGTCGCCGATGACGCCACCGTTGACCGAGGCGTAGGGCTACCCGATGCGGGCCCGCCGGACGAGTTCGGGTTGATCTGGAAGGCCACGCGGGGACGCTGTCCTTGGCGTAGCCGGTGCCGACCTCGTTACAGCCACTCGGGTTCGCACCGGCTTCGAAGACCGGGCGAAATCAACCGGCAGCGGCGTGGCAGATCGCTCGATCCACAGAGCTGGGACTGTCCGGCGCCGGATCCGACGTCGTCCACCCCTTAGTGACTTCGGTCCGGTTCCAGTTGTCAGCGGTATCCGTGGTGGACACGTTGTCGCTGGCCCGGCAGTACGACTCGGCTGTGGCGGGGCTGCCAACGGTGTTGACGATGCTGGAGTTGTACAGCGTGACCGCCGCCCGAGTTGAGGGTGCAGCCGTAGAGGCCGGCTCCGGTGTAGAGATCGCCGATCTGCTGCATCATGTAGAAGGTCGTGTCCGAGCCTGTGTCTCGGATACCGTCCACGACCCCGTTGTTGAAGCTCGGATAGACCGGGGTAGAGCCTCCCGGCGGATCCGCCGGGACGGCGCCGGCGACGCTCGCCCCCAGCCCCAGCGTGGCGATCAGAGCGGTGACCCCGATCGTTCCGGCGGCCGCAATACGCCGCCTCAGTCTTGTTGGTCTCATTGTTGGCTCATAGCTCCTTGTGAGGTGAGATTGTCAGATGTCGCTTGCAGGGACAGTCGTGTCGGTCGGTCGGGCGCTCAGGCTGCCGAACGGGCGGCCCGGCGGCGACGGACGGTGAGACCACCGGCGAACAGACCGGCAGCTGCCAGCGGTAGCCCGATGGCCAGCGGCACCTCGGGAGTCCCGTCGCCGGGGTTGGCACCGTCGTCATTCGGAGATGGGACGATGAAGAAGGGCTGCGAGAAGAGCGTGGGATCGGTGAACGAGTTGTAGTCGGTGAACATTCCGACCACGCACTCGGTGGCTACGCTGTCCCCGCAGGTGATGGTGCTCGGCCCGAGCTGGCCACCGGTGTCCGGAAGGGCGTAGAGCTGGTAGTCGCTGTAGGTGAACCCTCCGTTTGGGTTGGCGAGGATCGAGTCGGCGGACTGGGTGTTGCCGGGGTCGCACTCACTGGTCTTGGTCGGGAGGACGCCATTGGGCGCCTCGCACTCCACCAGGACCACGTTGGTGCCCGGGGCGAACGGCCCGGACGGGGCCTGCACCTCGACGGTCTGGCCGCTGGAGAAGGCCGTACCCGGGGTGACGGTGTCCCCGGTATTGGGATCGGGGTTGATGGCCTGCACGCCGTTCGGTACCTGCGATCCTGAGGGCAGGTTGGTGGCGCCGGCCGGGGCGGCCAGCGCCAGCAGGCCGAAGGTGGCAACTCCCGCTGCCAATCCGGCTGCCCGGGCGAGGTTTCGAATCTTCATGAATGGCTCCTTTGATGAAGCAACGATCTGGTTGGTAATGGAGATGTCGGTCTGACTGGCGGACTCTTGTGTACGCGACGCACTCCACTGCGCCGACAGGTGCAATCTCACATGACTGGGATGTCGAGTCAATGAAAAAGCCCAGGTGCCACACAGAAATAACTTTGGGATTACCTCCGCGGCACGGAGGCGTCACGTCGTGCCTCGATCGGGGCCGGCAAGGGTCGTCGAAGGGCCCGGAGAACGGTTGCCCCGGATCGGCCGGGAGGAGCTTCTTATGGCCGCAGGGCTGGGCCTTTGGGTCCCTCGACCCAGCGGCGAGCTGGCGGATGCCACCGGAGGTGCCCGTCACTGCACGGTCTGACGGGTTCCATGACCGGGCCCGAGATCACTGGCCGGTCGCTGCCGACCGGGTGGCGGTATACCCGTGATCAGCGGAGTTCACTTGTCGTTTACTTTCCCGTGACATTGGGTTCACTTTATGGAATGCAGGCGGGTTCCCGTGTCCTCAAATACCGGAATTGCCGATTGCAATCTCCTCATTCCATCGAATAGCCTGGGCCATCCGGAAGGATATAAGCCCGAGCCAAGGTGCGGTAGTGAGCAGGCCATGTCACCTGCGATTCATGGAGAGTTGACACGCTTGTCACGGGACCTGGAGCGTGCTCCAGTCCATCTCGCGGAAACAAATCCAGGACCGCCACAACTCGATCCGGCCCGGCGTCGGACCAGCGTTGGAGATGAACGTCCCCTAACAACAGGCCGAAAGGCGCCTTCATGATCAGGCGAAGGACCCAAGTGCCCTGGCAACGGCGGGCGGTGCGCTCCCGTTCGAGACGGTCGTACCTTGCCCCCGTGCTACTGCTAGTTCGCCACCGCGGCGCTGCTGACAAGCAGTTCGGTCGCCTCGGCGACACCGCCAAGGCCAGTGGTATCCGTCATCACCCATGGACCAGCGAGTCCTCTCTTCGACGGACAGATGGTCGATGTCTGGGTGTCGCCGAACCATGTGTTCAAGCCAGCGACCCATCTGTTCATCGAGGAATGCCAGGCTCCGACGTATGCCCACCCGTTCTCCCCGGGCCTGTGCGGACGCTCTACCCTCCAGTCCGGCCCGATGGTGGCCCAGCGTCACGGAGTGGCTTACTACGCCGACTACACCGTGTTCGCCCTCCCCGACGGGCCACACTGCACGGGTCCGCGCACCAGCCGACCGCTCTGCGACCAGACCCACGCCTGCGTCCTGTTGGTGGGTCCGGCGGACTGCGACCGGAATCCCGTCTGGCTGGCCCTCTGGTCCCGGCAGTTCTTCGTCGATCCCGCATCGCCCGGCACCGGTACCCCGGAGGTCCCTTTCGCCCTGGTCCCTGCCTTTGATGGCCATCGCCATCTTCGGCAGGGACGATCCTCATTCGACGACGTCGGTCGTCGAGAGCAATCATCGCCACCGGGCCCTGATCAGCAGATCGGCGGCTCAGCCCTTGTTTCCAGGAACACAGGATGTGTGACGGTAGGCTTCAACGATGATCAAGTGGTTGAGGCGAGTTGTCGTAGTGGCCTTGATCGCCTCCGCGTTCCGATGGCTCCTCACGGCAAAGAGCCATCGCCACCAGGCCAGCAGCGGTTCGGTTCCGGTGATCGGCGGCGACACGTGGCCGCCCGTGCCGGTCAATCCGGAGCGGAACGCCTGACCCTGACGTCCGCGCTCACTCCTGGCGGCCCAGCTCGTCCCACCGTGCCCGCTCCCGGGCCCCACGGATGCTGGCGATGACGGTCACTACCAGAGACACTACGGCGGCAGGGGCAAGGAACGCCCGGTGAGCAGGATCCCCCCAGGCGCAGATCGCCAGTAGCACTGTAAACCCGCCCAGCCAACGGGCGGTCTTGACCGGTCCCCACCTGGCGCCGACACGCATGACGTAGCGCGCCCCCCGGTTGGCGACCATCCCCTGGTAGCCGCCTCCGCCGTCGTAGGGCCGCTCGCCCTTGTGGGGGATGGACAGGCTTTTTTGAGAGAACTGCTCCTCCCAACGCAGCTCCTCCGGGGTCTTGGGCTGCCAATCCTTGGCCACGACAGTGTCTCGGTCGGGAATGTCCGAGGCCACGGCGTGTGTGGTCCACTCGCTACCGTCGAACCATCGCTGCGACCCGGTCTCGTAGGGATCGGGGTACCAGCCTGGAGGTCGCGACGGATCAGATGGCACCACTCCTGTCTACTCCTTGTTCTCTACTCCTTGTTCATCGTTTCTCTACTCCTTTTCATCGGCCGGCAAGTCCCGGAGCCGGCTCAGGCCCCGTCGCGGCTCCACTGCGAGACGTGGGTGCACTCCCCCACCTGAATGGAGTACTCGAGGTAGAAGGCGGCCCGGCCCCGCTGCTGCGCCCGGCGGTGGCGTGGATCGTCCCGCCACACCCGGTGGGCCTCGGAGGCTGGCGAAGGTGACCAGCGACACCCGCTCGCCGTCTTCGGCGCTGAAGGTCTTGAAGTCGACGAAGCCCGGCACCGATCGGGCCATGGCCTCGCATCTCCGCCGACAGCTGCTGGTATTCGTCCTCGGCCTCGTGGCGACGCCGGGACCGGAAGACCGTCACCACCTGGCCGGCGGCAAAGGGCGGCCTCTCCGCGCTGTCCGCCACCGCCTGGCAACCGTCCGCTAGGACTCGACGGTGTGCACGTCGCTGATTCCGGCCGCGGCCCGCAGCCGCTCCAAGGCGTCGTCGGGGACCGTCTGGTCGGTGGACAGCACCATCAGGGCCGTGTTGCCCGACGCCGACGGGCCGACGGCCATCGAGGAGATGGACACCTGGGCCTCACCCAGGATCGTGCCGACCACCCCGATCATGCCGGCCCGGTCGTCGTTGCGCACCACCACCATGTGGGGGGCCGGCGGGACCTCCACGGTGTGGTCGTCCATCATGACCAGCCGGGGCTCGGTCCGGGGGCCGGTGAGGGTCCCGGCCACCGAGTGGTCCCCGCTGCGCAGGGTGATCAGGTTGACGTAGTCGTGGGCGGTGACCGTCGAGGTCTCCCGGACCTCGAGACCCCGCTCGGCGGCCAGCTGGGGGGCGTTGACGTAGCTGACCGGCTCCTCGGTGGCCGCCGCGAAGAGCCCCTTCAGCACCGACAGGGTCAGGATGCCGGTGCCGGCACCGGCCAGGCCCCCCTGGTACTCGATCTCCAGAGCGTCGGGCAGTCCGTCGTTGAGGCACGAGAGGATCTTGCCCAGCTGCTCGGACAGACCCATGAAGGGCCGGACCGTCTCGGAGACGTCGGTGGCGGCCACGTTGACGGCGAAGGGCACGAACTCGCCGTTGAGCGCCAGGATGACCTGCTCGGCGATGGTCACACCGGCCTTGTCCTGGGCTTCGGCCGTCGACGCTCCGAGGTGGGGGGAGACCACGACCGAGGGCAGTTCGAACAGCGGGGACTCGGTGGTCGGCTCCTTGGCGAACACATCGAGTCCGGCCCCTTGGACCTGGCCGGACCGGATGGCCTCGGCCAGGGCGTCCTCGTCCACGATGCCGCCCCGGGCCGTGTTGATGATGCGGAGGCCGGGCTTGGCCTTGGCCAGCAGGTCCTTGCCGATCAGGCCGAGGGTCTCGGCGTTCTTCGGCAGGTGGACGGTCACGAAGTCGGAGGTGGCCATCAGGGTGTCGAGGTCCATGAGCTCGACCCCCATGTGCCGGGCCCGGTCGGCCGACACGAACGGGTCGTAGGCCACCAGCCGCATGCCGAAGGCCAGGGCCCGTTGGGCCACCAGGGCCCCGACCCGGCCCAGCCCGATGACGCCCAGGGTCTTCCCGTGGAGCTCCACGCCCTCCCACTTGGACCGCTCCCACTTGCCCGCCACCAGGGCGGCGTGGGCCTGGGGGATGTTGCGGGCCTGGGCCAGCAGCAGCGCCATGGCCTGCTCGGCCGCCGAGAGGATGTTCGACTGGGGGGCGTTCACCACCATCACGCCCAGCTCGGTGGCCGCGGCCACGTCGACGTTGTCGAGCCCGATGCCGGCCCGGCCCACCACCACCAGATCGGTGCCGGCCGACAGCACCTCGGCCGTGACGGTGGTGGCGGAGCGGATGATCGAGCGCGTGCGGCCCCGGCCACGGCCGCCCACCAGCTCCTCGGGGGACAGCCCGAGCTGCACGTCCACCTCGTGGCCGGCCTCGGCCATCAGGTCCAGGCCGGTCTGGGCCAGCTTCTCTGTGACGAGCACCCTACCCATGGGGTTCCTTTCTGTGGAACATCAGATCGCGGTCGGTGCAACGCGGCACCTGCCATCAGGAGGCGTCGCCGAACAGCTTGGCCAGTCGTGACACCCCTTCGACCATGTCGTCTTCGCCCAGGGCGTAGGACATGCGGAAGTAGCCCGGGGCGCCGAAGGCCTCGCCGGGCACCACGGCCACCTTGGCCTCCTCGATGGCCAACTCGGCCAGCTCGGCGCTCGAGTGGGCCACGTGGCCGCGGATGTCGCGGCCGAGCAGGCCCTCCACCGAGGGGAAGGCGTAGAACGCCCCCTCGGGCAGATTGCAGCTGACCCCTTCGATCTCGTTGAGCATGGCGTGGATGATCAGGCGCCGGTGGTCGAAGGCGGCCCGCATCATGGCCACGGCCTCGAGATCACCGGTCACCGCGGCCAGGGCGGCCCGTTGGGACACGTTGGCCACGTTGGAGGTCTCGTGGGACTGGAGGTTGGTGGCCGCCGTCATCACGTCGACCGGTCCGATCATCCACCCGACCCGCCAACCGGTCATGGCGTAGGTTTTGGCCACACCGTTGACCACGATGCACCGGTCGGCCAGCTCGGGGACCAGCACCGGCATCGAGTGGTGCTCGGCGTCCCCGTAGACCAGGTGCTCGTAGATCTCGTCGGTGACCACGAACAGGCCGTTCTCCTCGGCCCAGCGGCCGATGGCCTCGATCTCCTCGCGGGGGTAGACCGCACCGGTGGGGTTGGACGGCGACACGAACAGCAGCACCTTGGTGCGGTCGGTGAGGGCCGCCTCGAGCTGGTCGACCGTCACCCGAAAGCCACTGGAGCCGTCGGACGGGATCACGACCGGGACCCCGCCGGCCAGAGCGATGACCTCGGGGTAGGTGGTCCAGTACGGGGCCAGCACCAGCACCTCGTCGCCCGGGTCGCACAGGACGGCGAACGAGTTGGCGATGGCCTGCTTGCCCCCGTTCGTCACGAGGATCTGGGCGCGGAGTGACGTCGAAACCGGAGTCGCGCCGGGTCTTGACGGCCAGGGCCTCACGGAGCTCCGGAAGGCCGGCGGTCGGGGTGTACTTGTGGGTCTTCGGATCGCGGCAGGCCACCTCGGCCGCGGCCACGATGTGCTCGGGCGTCGGGAAGTCGGGCTCGCCGGCACCGAAGCCGATCACGTTCTCGCCTGCGGCCTTGAGGGCCTTGGCCTTGGCGTCGACGGCCAGGGTGGCCGACGGGGAGACAGCGGCGATCCGCGCCGATATCCGCTGCCCGGTCATGCCGGCACCGAGGGAGGGCGGGCGCCCCGGACGGGGCCGGTTTCTGTCGGTTGGGCCATGGTGCCATGATTCCATACGTGACCGACACCCCCGACATCACGATCCCCGCCAACCTCCTGCCCGCCGACGGGCGGTTCGGCTCGGGCCCCTCGAAGGTGCGACCCGAGGCCGTCGAGGCCCTGGCCGCCTCGGCCGGTCGGTACCTCGGCACCAGCCACCGGCAGAAGACGGTCAAGTCGGTGGTGGGCAGCCTCCGGGAGGGTCTGGCCCAGCTGTTCTCCCTGCCCGACGGGTACGAGGTGGTCCTGGGCAACGGGGGCACCACGTCCTTCTGGGACGCCGCCACCTTCGGGCTGATCGACCGCAAGAGCCAGCACCTGAGCTTCGGCGAGTTCTCCTCCAAGTTCGCCACCGCTGCCTCCGAGGCCCCCCATCTCGACGACCCCGAGATCATCGCCTCCGACGTCGGGACCCACCCGATGCCGGTGGCCCGGGACGACGTCGACCTCTACGCCCTCACCCACAACGAGACCTCCACCGGGGTCATGATGACCATCAGCCGGCCGGACGGGGCCGCCTCGCCCAGCGAGGGCGGCGGCCTGGTCGCCGTCGACGCCACCTCGGGCGCCGGGGGCCTGCGGGTCGATCCGGAGCAGTTCGACGCCTACTACTTCGCCCCGCAGAAGTGCTTCGGCTCGGACGGTGGCCTGTGGGTGGCTCTCCTGTCGCCGGCGGCGCAGAACCGCATCGCCGCCATCGCCGCCACCAAGCGCTGGGTGCCGGCCTCGCTGGACCTGACCATCGCCCTCGACAACTCCAAGCTCGACCAGACCTACAACACCCCGGCCCTGGCCACCGTCTTCCTCTTCGACCACCAGGTCCGGTGGTTCAACGAGAACGGCGGGCTTGAGTTCTCGACCGGGCGGTGCGATCGGTCAGCGGAGACCCTGTACACCTGGGCCGACAACTCCGACTTCGTCACGCCGTTCGTAGCCCGGGAGCAGGACCGGAGCCACGTGGTCGGGACCATCGACTTCGACGACGCCATCGATGCCGCCACGGTGGCCGCCGTCCTGCGGGCCAACGGGATCGTCGACACCGAGCCCTACCGGAAGCTGGGCCGCAACCAGCTCCGGATCGCCATGTTCCCGTCCATCGACCCCGAGGACGTGGCCTCGCTGTGCGCCTGCATCAACTACGTGGTGGGTGCCATCGCCTCCTAAGAATGGATCGAGACAGCGTGATGACACTGGCTCTTCCACAGGCCGTTCGGGCGCACAAGCCCCACAGCCGGACGAGTAGGAAGCCGACATCTCCTGTCACGTAAGTTTGTCGTCTTCATCACGAGCCGTGAACCCGGTCGGGCCGTCACGTAAGTGGATACGCGTCAGAGAGGCAACGAATGACTGCCACGACACTGCAGATGACCAGCAGTACTCGCCTCATGGTCCCTCTGGACGGCTTGGAGAGCGCCGACGAGCACTATTGAGGCACAGAAGACGTCGACGTGAAGTGGACGTCCGGGTAACCGTACCGACCGCGTTCCGATGAAGACTTCACGACGGTGATTCACACGACGCCCGATGATCATCGACTCATCGCAGCGTAGCGTGAAGGCACACGATGAGCCGGCGTGGAACAGCGGGCATGCGGACGCTCGATGGCGCCGTCGGTACTGACTGCGGTCGTCGTCTGCAGCGCGGTGCTGCTCACGGCGTCCCTTCGCCGGCTTCGGCTGCGCCTGCACGGTCCTCTCGTCTCATTGATCACTGGAGGAACTTCGAGCAACGTCTATCAGCGGACAGACCGTCAGCGTCCAGCGTGGAGCCAAGGGACCCTCAAGCCGGGCACTCACCTGGTCATGGAGGAGTGCGCGCTCGATTCGTTGGCCGACGCTGGATCAGCGACCAGTGCGATCCCCGGCCGTGCAATCCACCCATTGACTGTCACCCGCGATGGTCTGCGAACTACTGCCGCGTACCCGATCCGCACTGCCTGATGCGTCCACACTCACGAACCGCTTGGCACCGTCCGAATGCGATCTAGACCACGCATGCATTGCCTCGTCGGTCCAACCGGCCGCGACTCGACGCCATAGGCCAAGTGTCGTCGTCACAAACCTTTTACGTTGCTCCCGTCACCGCCGGGCGACGGTGCCGGCGGATCCCTTATGTAGCTGCCCTTCCCTGTTGGCGAGCGGGATTATCGGGGCCTACACGCTATTTCGGCGCCGCAGTATCGATCACCACCCCTACGGCGGTAGCGCTACACGAGTCTCGGCTCGGCGTGCGACGAGCAGGATGCCGGCTCCGATAACCCCAGCGGCGGCGGCGGGAAGGAGGGTGCTCGGCGTCTCGGGGGTGCTCGCCCCGGGCTGACCGGCCCCCAGGTCGGGGCCTCGTCCGTGGCGAAGTTGGGAGTCAGGTCCGTCTCTCCGGACATCCTGGCAACGTCTGCAGCGGCGGCCGTGTTGAGGACGGAGTCATCGTAGGTCGTGTAGATGTCCTGCGACTGGTTGAACTGGTCGAAGGCGATCTGGGTGCCGTCCGGCGAGTAGACGGGGTTCTCCATGGCCACGCCCACCCCGCCCGAGGTCGGGCAGACCTGGACCCCTGTTGGGTTGCCTCCCGAGAACGTCTGGAACACCGGAGCGATGGTCGTCCCGGACGCGGGCGCCTGATCGCTCATCGTGTAGAGCTGCGTGCCCGAACATGGACCGTTGCTCGCATTCGGCGTCGGCCGGTCCGACTGGAACACGATCAACTGGGTGCCGAAATTGTCCGGGGACGGGGCAAAATCCGGCTTCGAGTCGTTGGACGTCGAGTCCCCGTTGGCGGCCGACAGGTTCACGAGGACCTGTGTGACGAAATTGTACGTGTAGATCTGGCTCGGACCCGTGGGCGAGGTGGTTCGAACGAAGGCGATCTCGTTGGCGTTGGACGGGTCGTAGACCGGCTCCGAGTCACTGAATCCAGAGTTGTTCGGGAAGACCGGAGCTATCGAGCTCGGCACGTTGAGGTTTTCGGTGTACAACTCCGGCTGGCCACCGGCCAGGGTGCGCTGGAAAATGATGGTGTTCTGGTTGCCCGGCGAGGCGGGAGCCCACGATGGATAGTCGTCACTGTCGGTCGAGACGAAATCTTGCGAAACGTCAGTCGGGGACGCCCGACGCCGTCCCATCGGTGGTGAAGGGCATCGTGTACAGCTGGAAGTGTGACGACCCCCCAGCGGCCCGGTTGCTGGCGAAGATCACCTCGGTGCCGTCCGGGGAGAAGAATGGGTGTTGGTCGGTGCTGCCGGTGCAGTCGAGTTGAGGCTGGAGAGCGGGATTGGTTACACCCGGCGGAGTGGAGAACAGCTCGCTCGACGACCTGCCCGGGCAGGAATCCGCCGTCGAGGGGCGGGTGCTCTGGAAGACGATCGAGCCGTTGTTGCCGGGGAAGGCAGCCCCGGCGGCACCGGGAACGATCGCGAGTACGCCGAGTGAAGCCGCTGCTGCCACCGCCACCCGACGCGAGAAAGGGCTCGCGGAGGATCTCATGTTGCAGTATCACGAAGCGAATTGTGACTGAACAGGCCAATCGCGTGTACCAAACATGAACTCTTGCTCACGCATTTGTGAACTTTCACCCGCCAATCACGCAAGGAAGGATCTCTGAGCACAAAGCGGTCGAGCGGCCACACTACGTGACGCAGGGGCGGAGATTGTTTACCTCGCACACGCTCACGCGACTCTGCGGCAGAACTTTGAAAGTCCGGGGTTACGGCATTGCCCGACCGCGGACATACTTGGCATGATGGTCAGACTTTTCCGATAGAGATAACAGAAAAATGGAACGGGGACATCCATGCTGAGGCGGAGACGAGGTCTTCCGCGGCCCCGGCGGGCCATGGCTGGACGGCGGTCCGGAAAGCTGGCGGGCGCCCTCATCGGGAGTGTCGTGTTGGCAGCGTCACTCGGTACCTCCACGGCAGGTGCCAACGGAACAAGGCCCTACACCCACCCTCCGGTCACGATCAGCTCGGTCTGCCACCATATGGTCCTGCCGACCTGGGCCCATTGTTCGAACCCGTACCCGTCGGTGGTCACGCTGGTGCCCAACGCATCCAACGGGGTCTTCACCAGCGGCCAGATCGTGACCGTCGTCGTCGGGCCCAACTCGATTCTCCAGCCGGGGCGCCGGGTGACCATACGCGAGTGCGCCGCCCCTTCGGGAAGGCCCTCGTCTTCTCTGTGGCAGTGCGACGCCAAAACCATCCAACAGTTCCGGCTGTTCGCCGGCCGGCACGGGACGGTGGTCGCCCACGGCTATCCGGTCTTCGCACTCCCCGACGCCACGACCCTGGGGGAGCCGCCCAACAGTGTGCCGGTGTGCAACCTCTCCCGCCCCTGTGTCCTGCTCGTGAGCCAGGGCCAGTCGTGCTCCAGCGGACCGCACGTCTGGTCCCTCCCCTTCTCGGTGATGCCAGACCCGAATGGGACAGGTGGTGACCCCGGCAACGGCCTGCCGGAGGTACCCAACGTGTTGATCCTGCCCATCCTGGGATTCGCCGTCCTCGGCACAGTGTTCGTGGTCCGGCGGCGCCGGTCCGCTCACGCCGGTTCCGGTTGAACCGGGTCACTGCATGATCGCCCACCTCGGCTACCAGGCGCGGATCTCAACCTCCGGCTGACTCCTCGCCGTCCACCACCCACCGGGAACGCAGGTCGACGAGCCAGGCCGGAAGGTCGATGTCCGGGTCCGGCAGCGCCACCGCACCCCTTTGGGCCAGGGCCTCGGCGAAGAGCTCCGGTCGGTCGCCCCAGGATCGCGGGTCGCCCATCATCACCTCCAGCAGTACGGTGCCCTCGGGCCCGGCCACGAACGGCCCGAAGGCCGCACCGAGTGGCAGCTCGACATGGGTCCCGGCCGGACAGTGGCGGTCCCCGCACCACATCTCGCCGCTGATGACGAAGATGACGTGCGGGCTGTAGTGACCGTGCCGGCGGATGACCATCCCCGGGTCCCAGCGGGCGTAGAGCGAGAGGTACTGGGGATCCGGTGAGAAGGCCAGCCACTTCTCCCACACCGACGAGGTGGTGCCGTCGGCGTTGCGGATGGACTTGACCTCCTGCCAGCCCATGTCGGGGTCGTCGAGGTGGCGGAAGGTGGGCTCGAGTCCGGGCACCTTCACCTCGGCCCGGTCAGCATCGTCAGTCATCGGCTCAGCCCCCACCGGCACGCGGCATCAGGACACCTCGAAGGACACCTACCCCTCCTCGATGTCTCCCTGATGTCGATGGAGTCTACGGCTGTCAGAGGACCATCATCTTCCCGTGGTAGCCGAGGTCACCGGCCGGCGGCCATCGTCGGTCCGTCGTCACCAGAACTTCTACGCCCAACCGGATCGCCGTGGCAATTACCAGTGCATCAGGCAGCCTGAGCTTCTGGCCCCAACGGGCCCGCACGTCTGCCGCCACTACGGCGATGCCGGCATCGAGCTCGCGGACCGCCAGCGGCAGCCGGTCCACGAAGTCGCAGACCGCCTGCACGGCCGATTCTCCTGCGCCGGAGGGAGCGACGAGTGCCTCGGCGAACGCCGACGCCGGAATGGCCAGGGCGTCACCGCGGCGGTGCGCCGCATCCAACTGCCGGCGCGCTCCCGTGCGATGGGCGTCGTCACTGTCGAGGAACCCGATGAGCACTCCCGCGTCGATGAGCGTCAGTCCCATTCGTCCCGCAGCGAGTCGAGGCCACCACTCGGATAGACCCCCGTCAGCCTGCCCGCCGCGTCTCCCAACACATCGTCAGCCCGTTCGAAGACGATGCGACCGGCTCCGTCGGCGTGCACCACAACCCGCTCGCCCGCCTTCAGGCCGGCCTGCCGCATGGCATCCAAGGGGATGGTGACCTGGTGCTTGGAGCTGATCTTGGCGCTTCGCTGCGGGTTCTTTACTTCATCCACAAAAGTAAAGAATAGCATCCCGATCGCATCCTCCGATTGGGCGACTACCACCCTGGGGCGGTCCGCGAGATCCGCAACCCTGATGCTCGAGACTCAGTCGGGTAGGCGATGCCCATAGAGCTGCGCGATCTGGCGTGGCTCAGCCCCCCGACACGTCCTGGATCTTCTGCTTCCCCGCCGTGACGAACGGCATCATGTCCCGCAGTTCGGCGCCGACCTTCTCGATGGGGTGGTCGAGGCCGGCCTGGCGGAGGGCCTTGTAGTTGGGCCGGCCGTTGGCGTTCTCCGCCACCCACTCCTTGGCGAACGTGCCGTCCTGGATCTCCCCGAGGATGCGGCCCATCTCGTCGCGCACGGCCTGGTTGATGACCCGGGGGCCCCGGGTCAGGTCGCCGTACTCGGCCGTGTCGGAGATGGAGAAGCGCATGCCGCTGATCCCCTGCTCGTACATGAGGTCGACGATGAGCTTGAGCTCGTGGAGGCACTCGAAGTAGGCCGACTCGGGCTGGTACCCGGCACCCACCAGCGTCTCGTACCCGGCCTGCACCAGCGAGGTCAGCCCGCCGCACAGCACCACCTGCTCGCCGAACAGGTCGGTCTCGGTCTCCTCGGCGAAGGTGGTGTCGAGCACGCCGGCCCGGGTGGCCCCGATGGCGTGGGCGTAGGACAGGGCCAGGTCGTGGGCCTTGCCCGACGGGTCGGCCGACACCGCCACCAGCGACGGCACTCCCCCACCCTCGGTGTAGGTCCGCCGGACCAGGTGGCCGGGTCCCTTGGGGGCCACCATGGCCACGTCCACGTCGGCCGGCGGGCTGATGAGGCCGAAGCGGATGTTGAAACCGTGGGCGAACAGGAGGGCGTCACCGGCGCTGAGGTGGGGGGCGATCTCCGCCTCGTACACCGAGGCCTGCTCGGTGTCGGGGAGCAGGATCATGATCACGTCGGCCTCGGCCGCGGCGTCGGCCACCGACAGCACCCGCAGCCCGGCCTCCTCGGCCTTCTGCCGCGACGACGACCCCTCCCGCAGGCCGATCCGCACGTCGACCCCGCTTTCGGACAGGTTGAGGGCGTGGGCGTGGCCCTGGGAGCCGTAGCCCATCACCGCCACCTTGCGGTTGCCGATGAGGCTCGGGTCGGCGTCCTTCTCGTAGTACAGCGTGGCCATTGCGTTCAACCTGCCTTCTCTGTGTCGTGTCCGGTCGGGGCCGTCCGCCAGGTGGAGGGACCCGTGGTCTCGGGACCGGTCCAGCTTAGGCAACGCCACCCGGCCGGTCCGCTGCATCTCGACGATCCCGTAGATGCGGATCAGGTCCTCGAAGTCGTCCAGCTTGGTGGGGGCACCCTCGAGGGCCACGGTCAGACGGTCGTGGCCCACGTCGACGATCTTCCCCTCGAACACCCCGACCAGCTGGATGATCTGGCCCCGGGTGTCGGGACCGGCCTCGAGGGTGGCCATCAACAGCTCCCGCTCGCGGGCCATCGTCGGGTCCAGCTCGGTGATCGACACCACGGGGATGAGCTTGTCCAGCTGCTTCATGATCTGGTCGAGGGGGGCCGACTCCACGTCCACCACGATGGTGATCCGGCTGAACCGCTCGTTGTCGGAGGGCGCCACGGCCAGGCTGAAGATGTTGTACCCGCGCCGTGAGAACAGCCCGGCCACCCGGGCCAGCACCCCCGCCTTGTTCTCCACCAGGACGGTCAGGGTGTGGTGCCGCTTGTCGGCGCCGTAGACGCTGCTCATCGGTCGCCGTCCCGGCTCTGGGAGGGTCGACGACGATGTCGTCGTTGGAGGAGCCGGCCGCCACCATGGGGAACACCTTCTCGAAGGCGTCGGTGCGGAAGTCGATGACCACCGGTCGGTCGTCCACGTTGTTGGCCTTGTCGATGGCCGACGCCACCTCCTCGGTCGACTCCACCCGGATGCCAACGCACCCCATGGCCTCGGCCCACCCCACGTAGTCGGGCAGGTCGGGCGACAGGTAGACCTCCGAGTAGCGCTCGGCGTAGAACATCTCCTGCCACTGGCGGACCATGCCCAGGTAGGCGTTGTTGAGGATGGCGATCTTGACCGGAATACGCTCGGAGCTGGCCGTGACCAGCTCCTGGGCCGTCATCTGGAAGCAGCCGTCGCCGTCGACGGCCCACACCATCTTGTCGGGCCGGCCCACCTTGGCCCCGATGGCGGCGGGCACGGCGAAGCCCATGGTGCCGAGACCACCCGAGTTGACCCAGGTGTACGGGTAGTCGAACTGCCACCACTGGGAGGCGAACATCTGGTGCTGGCCCACACCGGAGGCCACGATGGTGTCGTCCGGCGTGGCGTCACGCAGCTGCTCCAGCACGAACTGGGGCTTGAGGGCGCCCGAGCCGGGTGGCTGGTCGTAGACCAGCGGGAACCGGCGCTGCCACTCGCTGAGCTGGGCCCGCCAGGCAGTCAGCCGGCCCCGCGGGAAGCCGGCGGCCACCGAACCGATGGTGGCCGGGGCCCCCGACACGGCGTCGCTCGGCGCCCCGCCCGAACCACCGCGGGTGGCGTCCGAATGGGGCAGTCCCAGAGCGTCGAGGGCCACCAGCAGCTCGTCGATGACCAGCCGGCAGTCCCCGGCGATGGCCACGTCGGCGTGACGCACCTTGTGGTGCTCGGCCGGGTCGATGTCCACGTGGATGACCTTGGCCCCGGGGGCGAAGGCGTCGACCCGCCCGGTGACCCGGTCGTCGAACCGGCTGCCCAGGGCGATCAGGAGGTCGGACCGCTGCATGGCGGTCACCGCCGTGTAGTTGCCGTGCATGCCCGGCATGCCCAGGCACAGCGGGTGGGAGTCGGGGAAGGAGCCCCGCGCCATGAGGGTGGTGACCACGGGGATGCCGGTGCGTTCGGCCAGCTCGCGCAGTCCGTCGGCGGCACGGGCCTTCAGGATCCCGCCCCCGGCGTAGATGACGGGCCGCTCCGCCGTCAGCAACAACTCGGCCGCGGCGCGGACCAGGGCCGGATCGCCCACGGTCACCGGGTGGTACCCCGGGAGGTCGAGGTCCGAGGGCTCGGGCCAGTACCACTCCATGGAGCTGTTGGCCACGTCCTTCGGGATGTCGATGAGGACCGGTCCGGGTCGGCCGGTGGTGGCCACGTGGAAGGCCTCGGCCACCACCCGGGGGATGTCCCTGACGTCGGTGATGAGCCAGTTGTGCTTGGTGATCCCCATGGTGATGCCGGTGATGTCGCTCTCCTGAAAGGCGTCGGTCCCGATGGCCGTGGTGGCCACCTGGCCCGTCACCACCACCAGCGGGATGGAGTCCATGAAGGCGTCGGCCAGCGGGGTCACGATGTTGGTGGCCCCGGGGCCGCTGGTGACCATGGCCACGCCGGGCCGCCCGGTGACCTGGGCGTAGCCCTCGGCCATGTGGCCCGCCCCCTGTTCGTGCCGTACCAGGATGTGCCGGATGGACGAGTCGATGATGGGGTCGTAGACGGGCAGGATGGCACCGCCGGGGAGGCCGAACATCACCTCCACCTGCTGCATCTCCAAGCTCTTGATCAGTGCTTGTGCTCCTGTGACTTCCATCGGTGCTCCCTTGTGGTGTCTGGCTTGCTGCGCTGTGTCGGTACGTTGGTGTGTCGGTGGATCGGTGTGGCCCGGCTCGGGGTCGATTCCGTCCCGGGACATGAAAACGACCTCCCGTCTGGGAGGTCGGAGAGCGCACGGCGAGAGGGTCTCGTGTGCGCTACGAAACGAGTACCAGAATGCTGTGGCGGACGGGGTTGTGCGGCATGACCCTGCCATTGTTGCACAGCGACGGTGGGCCGACAAGGGACGGTCGGGTCCGCCCAGTCGTCGGACGTGCCCGGTGGCGCAGCCGCCAGGGGGGGCAAGATGGTGCCATGCGCCGGCTCATCCTGACCGTGACCTGTCCCGACGGCACCGGCATCGTCGCCGCGGTGACCGGCTTCATCGCCGCCCACGACGGCTGGGTGATCGAAGCGGCCCAGCACGGGGACCTGAACACCGGCCGGTTCTTCCAGCGCATCGAGGTCCTGGCCGACAGCCTGCCCTTCGGTGCCGAGGAGTTCGGCCGTCGGTTCTCCGATCTGGCCGCCCAGCTGCAGCTCGACTGGAACCTCCACGACACCGACGACCGCCGGCGCGTGGTGGTGCTGGTGAGCAAGGAGGACCACTGCCTGGCCGACCTCCTCCACCGGTGGCGCCGCGGTGAGCTCGACTGCGACATCCCGCTGGTCATCGCCAACCATCCCGATCTGCGGTCGCTGGTGGAGTGGCACGGCATCGAGTTCCGGTACCTGCCCTTCGACGCGCCGCACAAGGACGGAGGCCTTCGCCGAGGTGGCCTCCCTCTTCGACGCCGCCCGGGGGGACGTGATGGTCCTGGCCCGGTTCATGCAGATCCTTCCGCCCGAGCTGTGCGCCCGCTACCCCGGACGCATCATCAACATCCACCACAGCTTCCTGCCCTCGTTCGCCGGGGCCCGTCCCTACCAGCAGGCCTTCGAGCGGGGGGTGAAGCTGATCGGCGCCACGTGCCACTACGTCACCGCCGAGCTCGATGCCGGACCCATCATCGAACAGGACACCGAGCGGATCGACCACGCCGACACCGTCGAGGAGCTGCTCCGCATCGGACGGGACATCGAGCGCTCCGTACTGGCCAGGGGACTGCGGTGGCATCTGGCCGACCGGGTGCTGCTCAACGGGAACCGGACGGTCGTGTTCTCGTGACCGGTCCCGGCACCAAGGTGCTCATCCGTCGGGTCCGGGCCGTGTGCCTCGGCTTGCCCGGGGCGACCGAGCGGGCCAGCCACGGGACTCCCACCTTCTTCGTCCGGGACCGTTCCGCCTTCGTCTACGCCTGGCTCGACGGACACCACGACAACCACTTCGCCCATCTGTGGTGCGCCGCCGACCCCGGGGTCCAAGAAGCGCTGATCCGATCTGGACCGGACCGCTACTTCCGTCCGCCCTACGTGGGCCACCGGGGCTGGGTCGGGGTCCGCCTCGACACGAGGATCGACTGGGACGAGGTGGAACAGCTGTGCGAGGACGCCTACCGCACCGTCGCCCCCCGCAAGCTGGTGGCCGAGCTCGACGCCGGCCGGGGCGACCGGCCCGACTGACCGGTTGTCGCCCGGGCCTCAGGGCTCGGTGACCGCACCCCGCTCGGCGCCGGTGACCAACCGGGCGTACTTGGCCAACACGCCCGTCGTGTACCGGGGGGCGGGGTGCTTGAGCCCCGAGCGGCGCCGGGCCAGCTCCTCGTCGTCGACCAGCAGGTCGATGGAGTGGCCGACCACGTCCACCACCACACGGTCCCCGTCGGCCACCAGGGCGATGGGTCCGCCGTCGACGGCCTCGGGGGCCACGTGGCCGATGCAGAACCCGTGGGTCCCGCCCGAGAACCGCCCGTCGGTCACGAGGGCGCAGTCGGCCCCGCGGCCGACGCCCTTCATCGCTCCGGTGACGGCCAGCATCTCGCGCATCCCCGGGCCTCCCTTGGGGCCCTCGTAGCGGATGACCACCACCGTGTTGGGCTGGATCGAACCGGCCAGAATGGCCTCCATGGCCCGGTCCTCGCCGTCGAAGACCCGGGCCGTGCCGTCGAAGGTCAGCTGGTCGAGGCCGGCCACCTTCACCACCGAGCCCTTCGGGGCCAACGAACCCGACAGCACGGCGATCCCCCCCTGGGTGTGGATGGGGTCGCTCATCACGTGGACCACGTCGCCGTCGGGGGCGGGCGGGGCCAGGGCGCTCGAGGTTCTCCGCCACCGTCCGGCCCGTCACCGTCAGGCAGTCGCCGTGGAGCAGGCCGGCCTCGAGCAGCTCGGCCATCACCACCGGCACGCCTCCGATCCGGTCGAGGTCGGCCATGTGGTATTTCCCGTGGGGCTTGGTGTCGGCCAGGTGGGGCACCCGGGCCGCCACCGCGTTGAAGTCGTCGAGGGTCAGCTCGACCCTGGCCTCGTTGGCGATGGCCAGCAGGTGGAGCACGGCGTTGGTGGAGCCGCCGAGGGCCATGGTCACGGCGATGGCGTTGTCGAACGCATCCTTGGTCATCACCTGGCGCGGCCGGATCCCGGCCCGGAGCAGTTCCACCACGGCCTGACCGGTGGCGAAGGCGTCGTCGTCGCGCCGGCGGTCCACGGCCGGCGCCGACGAGCTGCCCGGCAGTGACATCCCGAGGGCCTCGGCCACCGAGGCCATGGTGTTGGCGGTGAACATGCCGGCACACGAGCCCTCGGTGGGACAGGCGTTGTGCTCGATCAGACTGAGCTCCTCGTCGGAGAGGGCGTCGACGGCGTGGGCCCCCACCGCCTCGAACACCGAGGTGATGTCGAGGGCCCGGTCCCGCACCCGTCCGGGCAGGATGGAGCCGCCGTAGAGGAAGACGCTCGGCATGTTGACGCGGGCCGCGGCCATCAACATGCCGGGCAGGGACTTGTCGCACCCGGCCAGGGTGACCAGACCGTCGAACCGCTCGGCGTGCATCATGGTCTCGACCGAGTCGGCGATGACCTCGCGGCTGACGAGCGAGGCCCGCATGCCCTCGTGCCCCATGGAGATCCCGTCGGACACGGCGATGGTCACGAACTCGAGGGGGAACCCGCCGGCCTCCCGGACCCCGTCCTTGGCCCGCTTGGCCAGCCGGTCGAGGGGCATGTTGCAGGGAGTGACCTCGTTCCACGACGACGCCACGCCGATCTGGGGCTTGTCCCAGTCGTCGTCGGTCATGCCGACGGCCCGCAGCATGGCCCGGGCCGGTGCCCGCGTCGGCCCGTCGGTCACCTCGTAGCTGCGGGGCTTCATGCCGACCAGGGGCTCCTCGGCGGGATCGGTGCTCGTGCCTTCGTTCATGCCTGCATGGTACGACGTGTCCGCCCCGGACCCGTCCGACCCGGTGGTCGGCGGGGTGGCCCTGACCGACGGCCGGCGTACGGGAGGCCGAGCGGGCGGCCTGACAGGCGGTCCCACCCCTAGCGCCCAAATGAGGTGGAGGTATGCTGGAGCATCTTGACGGAGGGGGGTCTCCGCAGTGGAGCAGGCCAAGACGCAGGCCAAGACGTGGTACTCATGGATCGTCGCCGGTGGAAAGCCGCCGTCGAAGCGTTCGCAGGCCCTGGTGGCGTCGGTGTCGGCCGTGGTGGTGCTCCTCGTGATCGGCGGGGCGCTGCTCTTCTCGTCGTCCCCCGCCACCACCGCCAAACCCCCGACCACCACCGTCGGTTCCTCGAACAACAGCGGCTCCGGTTCCCCGAACAGTAGCTCCGGCTCCCCGAACAGCGGCTCGGCCGCCCCGGCCCCCCACGGTCCCGTGTTACCGGTTACGCCGACGACACCGACGCCGACGACACTTCCGGCCGGCCTGAAGCCCTCCACCACGACGCCGACGACGGTCCCGTCGAAGAAGCCATCGTCCACGAGGAAGAAGGGCAGCGGGTTGAAGCGGGAGGCCTCGGCCCACCGCATCAGGCGGCCCAAGCGCTACTTCAACAAATCGGTGACCAACGTCGTCTAGGGGCACCGGCTCTCGCTCCCCGTGCCGGTCCCGACGCGCCCTGGCACTGCGGACCTGGGGAGAGCCCACCGTCGCGGGGTGACCGAATCACCCGGCGACGACGGCGCATCCTCCCCGTGGCTGGCCGAAGGGACGGAGGGATCGTCCCGGCCTGATCCCGTTGTAACACTCCGTCCTTGCCTCCTCTGTTACGGGGAACCGAAACCTTCGCGAACTCCGCGCCGTCCACCCTCCCGGTGCGCCGCACCCGTGGACGCCCCTTCGGGACCGTGGCTCCGCCGCGGCGAACGCCCGTCGGGATCGGCCCCGGCCACGCCTACAATCGGGCGGTGACCTCGGTACGAGACCATGCCGCCGGAGCCGCCAGCACCGATGACCGGACCACCCGCCGGGGTGTTCACGCCCGACCGGATCGAGCCGCTGCTGGAGTACTACGACGAACACGGATTCGCCACCCTGCGCGGCGTGTTCGACGAGGAGACGCTGCTGGCCGCCGAGGTCGAGCTCCAGGTGGTGCAGACCGGCGTGGCCGAAGGCACCCTCGACGAGCGGCACGGCACCGTCATCTTGGACGAGCCCGACGCCGTCATCGACGGCCGGCCCTTCGCCCACTATGTGACCTTCGCCACGGTGGCCTCGAACCGTGCCGACGCCCTCGTCCACGACCCGGTGCTGGCGGAGGTGGCCCAGCGGACGCTCGGTCCCGACGCCTGGCTCCTGGACTACGAGCAGTTCGGCGTGGTCTACCAAGACGCCCGGCCCGACCCCGGCTCGGGCTACTCGCGTATCGGGTGGCACACCGACCACCAGTCCGGACCCCACCTCGACATCTGGCCCGGAATGGCCTTCACCCTCCACTTCGACCCCACCTCACCGGCCAACGGCTTCCTGCGGGTACTGCCGGGCAGCCACCACGGTGACACCACCGGCATCCCCCTCGGCTTCGAGCGGGCCCCGGGCGAGGTCGCCCTCTACCAGGAGCGCGGTGACGTCCTCTTCCACCACGCCGACCTCTGGCACTCGGCCGCCCGGGGCACCGCCGACGGCCCGGCCGCCGTCCGCCGCCACCTGCGCGGCAGCTGGCACGGCGGCACCCGGTTGGAGGAGGGCCACGGCACCGACGACTTCGTGAAGAACGCCCTCCGCTAGGGCCGCGGCGCAGGGGGCGCTGGTAGCCTCAATTGGCACGTCACATGTCACATTCCGGCCCGACGTGACCATCGAACGAAGACGAGGTGACCTGTCCATGGAGGTTCTCCGCACGCCCGACCAACGGTTCCACGGGCTCCCCGACTACCCGTTCGCCCCCCAGTACGCCGAGCTCTCCGACCAGGACGGCGGGACGCTACGGGTGCACTACCTGGACGAGGGACCGGACCAGGGTGAGGTGGTCGTGGTGCTCCACGGTGAGCCGTCGTGGAGCTTCCTCTACCGGCACATGATCCCGGTGCTGGTCGACGCCGGCCTGCGGGTCGTGGCCCCTGACCTTGTGGGGTTCGGTCGCTCGGACAAGCCCACGCCCCGCACCGAGTACACCTTCGCCCGCCACGTGGAGTGGGTACGCGACCTCCTCTTCGACCAACTCGATCTCACCGGGGTGACCCTGGTCTGCCAGGACTGGGGCGGCCTGATCGGGCTCCGTCTGGTGGGTGAACACCCCGGTCGGTTCGCCCGGGTGGTGGCGGCCAACACCTTCCTTCCGACCGGCGACTCCCACCCGGGAGAGGCGTTCATGGGCTGGCTCAAGTTCTCCCAGGAGGTCGAGCCCTTCCCCACCGGCGCCATCGTCAACGCCGGATGCGTCACCGATCTGTCCCCCGAGGTCATGGCGGGATACGACGCGCCCTTCCCCGACTCGACGTACTCCGAAGGCGCCCGCCAGTTCCCCACCCTGGTCCCCATCTCGCCGGACGACCCGGCCACCGAGGCCAACCGGGCGGCGTGGGCCGTCCTCGAGACCTTCGACAAGCCGTTCCTGACGGCCTTCTCCGACGGAGACCCCATCACCGCCGGCTCCGACCGGCACCTGCAGGCCCGGATCCCCGGGGCGTCGGGGCAGCCGCACACCACCATCACCGGTGGCGGCCACTTCCTCCAAGAGGACAAGGGCCCCGAGCTGGCCCAGGTGGTGGTGGCGTTCGTACAGGCCACCTGACACGGCCGCCGTGGCGCGCCGCACCGATCGACGGCACGCGGTCCCGGCGTCACCGGGTCCGTCGTCAGTGGGTCCGGCGTCAGCGGTCCGCGGGGTCCACCAACTGGCGGAGCCGGCGGTCGATGAAGCGGTGCTCGGCCCCGTTGTCGGTCTGGTCGCGGGCCCGACGGTAGCTGGCCGCCGCCTCCTCCATCCGCCCGGACCGACGGAGCAGATCGGCCCGGGTGGCCTCGTAGAGGTGGTACCCGACCAGTTCGTCGGCCAGGCCCGGTTCGCTCGATCAGGGCCAGCCCGGCCGCAGGCGAATCGGCCATGGCCACGGCCACGGCCCGGTTGAGTCGCACCACCGCGGTGGGCTCCCACTCCAGCAGCCGGTCGTAGAGCCGGACGATGGCTCCCCAGTCGGTCAGATCGGACCTCGGCGCGGCCACGTGCAGCGCGGCGATGGAGGCCTTCAGGCCGTAGGGTCCGGGCGGTCCGGCCCGCTGGGCCCGCTCGAGCAGGTCCAACCCGGTGGCCAGTCCGGCCCCGTCCCACTGCGACCGGTCCTGCTCCTCGAGGGTCACCGGCACGCCCTCGGCGTCGACCCGAGCGGCCCGACGGGCGTCCTGGAACCACATCATGGCCGCCAGGGCCAGGGGTTCGGGCTCGTCGGGCAGCAGGTCGACGACCACGCCGCAGCAGGCGCAGCGCCTCGTCGCAGAGATCGACCCTGACGAGCTCCTGACCCCGACGACGGGCAGGTAGCCGGCGTTGAAGATCAGATAGATCACGGCCAGCACCGCGGCCAGCCGCTCGGGGAGCTCGCCCGGCGAGGGCACCCGGTAGGCGATGCCCGCCTCGCGGATCTTCCGCTTGGCCCGCACCACGCGCTGGGCCAGGGCCGGCTCGGAGATGAGGAAGGCACTGGCCACCTCGGCGGTCGAGAGGCCGCCGAGGGAGCGCAGGGTCAGCGCCACCTGGGCCTCCAGACTGAGGGCGGGATGGCAGCAGGTGAAGATCAGCCGCAGCCGGTCGTCGGGGATCGGGCAGCGATCCGTCTCCGATGTCCCAGGTGATGGCCAGCTCCCCCCAGGCCCGCTGCCGTCGTTCCGAGGCGGCCACACTGCGCAGCCGGTCGACGGCCTTGCGCCGCGCCGTGGTGACCAGCCAGCCGGCCGGGTTGTCGGGCACACCGCGGGTGGCCCAGGCGGTGGAGGCGGCCACCCAGGCATCCTGCAGGGCGTCCTCGGCCAGGTCGAAGTCGCCGAGGATCCGCGATGAGGCGGGCCAGCACCCGGCTGCGGTCGGCGCGGAAGACGGACTCGAGCGCTTCGTCCACCGCACCGTCGCCGCCGCTTCCGGGATCGGGGCCCAGGGCTACATCTCCGCCACGGGGCGGACCTCGACCGAGCCGAACTTGGCCGAGGGAACCATGGCCGCACACCGCAGGGCCTGGTCCAGGTCGTCGAAGTCGATGATGTAGTAGCCCGACATCCACTCCTTGGTCTCGGCGAAGGGGCCGTCCACGGTGAGGGTCTCGCCGTCCCGGACCCGGACGGTGGTGGCCGTGCTCGGATCGTTGAGCGGATCACCGACGTAGGTGTGGCCCCGCTCCACCAGCTGCTTGCCGAACTCGCCGTAGTCGGCCATGAGCTGGTCCCACTCGGGGCTGCCCGGTTGGGGATGGAGCTCGGGGTCGTTGTGGATGATCAACATGTAGCGCATGACACTCTCCTTGGTCGGTCCGGAGCCGCCGGTGTCGACGGCCCCGCTCCCCAAATTGACGGAACCGACGCACCTCTATCGACAACGGCGTCTCCGAACGCTCCGGTCCCGTCCGTCCCCACTCTCGCGCGGGACGGGCCGGTAGTCTCAGGGCGTGCACCTCTATGCCGCGTTCCTGGGCGGCCCCCTGGCCGAAGGACGGATGGGCGAGGGCCACGAGGTGGTCCTGGTGGTGGCGGCCGACCTACCCGAGGCCAAGGCCAAGGCCCGAACCAAGTGGAGCGGGGCGGGGCGGGGACACGTGGACGCCCTGCAGCGGATCGACATGGTCGACGGCTTCGAGGTCTCGCTGGCCGAGGCCGGCACCGGCGACCGGCTCACCCTCGACGACTACAACTGATGGTCCGGGGCGCCGCCGGCGGATCCGACCCGTCGGCACCGCTCCCCTGGTGGGCCATACTTCCCTGATGGCCGATCGCAACGTGCTGGGCGGTGAGTTGGAGCCGTGCGGGACCGACCCGCTCACCGGCTTCTACCGGGACGGCTGCTGCAAGACCGGACCCGAGGATCGCGGCAACCACACCATCTGCGCCGTGGTCACGACCGAATTCCTCGAGCACCAGCGGGCCATCGGCAACGACCTGGTCACCCCCATGCCCCAGTACCGGTTCCCCGGTCTGGTCCCCGGTGACCGATGGTGCGTCACCGCCGTCAACTGGCTCCGGGCCCACGGGGACGGTGCGGCCTGTTTCGTGGTGCTGGCCTCGACCCACGAGCGCTGCCTCGAGGTGGTGCCGCTCGAGGCCCTCCGCCAGCACGCCGTGGACGTGCCGGCCGGCCCCGGCGACCTCGGGACGTAGGGGTCGGTCCTACCGCTTGCGCAGGCGCCTTGTGGGCCTTCTTCAGCACGGCGTCGTAGGCCTCGAGGCCCTCGCGGTAGAGCCGTGACTCGGGTCCCGAGGCGATGCCGACCCGCTCGGGGATGATCCCCCAGACGGGGACCTTCGAATCGGTCCACCACTGCACGGCAGCCTCGAGGTCGTTGGTCCCCAGCCTGGCGGCGCAGATGACCACGCCGTGGGGGGTCCGACCGCTGATCAGGTCGAGGGTGGCGACCACCCTCGAGTACTCGACCCCACCGGCCCGGGTGGGTATGACCACGGCGTCGGCCCGGTCCAGCGCGGCCCGGACGATCCGCTCGTCACCCGGCGGCGTGTCCACCACCACCAGACCCTCCTCGGCGCCGAGGGCCCGCGTCACCGTCCGTTCCGAAGGGGCCTCGACCAGGTCCACGCCCTCGACCGGACTCTCCTCCATCCACTCCGCCGAGGACGCCTGGCGATCGGCGTCGATCAGGAGGACCGGGTTCCAGCCCCGCTCGACGGCCGCCGCGGCCAGGTAGACCGCGGTCGTGGTCTTGCCCACGCCACCTTTCACGTTGCTGACCACGATGTTCATCCGACCACTCCGCTTTCTGCGCCGACCGACCGTCCTCGGCGCGCCCTGTCGATACCCAAGACCGAACCCTAGCCGAAGTGGTTCCCACGCTGACCAGGGGAAACACCTCAATTCGGAGTGTGCCCGCATCCAGGTTGACACCGCCGGCGACGGACGGTGAGCATCTCCCGTCGTGGACAATCCCTTCTTCGAGGCCACCACCGTCCGCTCCACCGGGGCCGGTCGCTACGAGGGTTCGATCGACGAGGCGTGGAACCTGAACCCCCTCCCGCAGGGAGGCGTGGTGACGGCCGCGACCCTGCGGGCCATGGCCCACCACCTCGACGATCCGACGCAGTCGCTGCGTACGCTCCACTCCACCTTCGTGTCCCAGGTGGCCCACGGTCCGATCACCATCGAGGTCGAGCTCTTGCGTCGCGGCCGCTCCATGTCCCAGCTCCGGGCCGAGGTGGCCAACTCCGGCAGCCGTCGCGGCCATCTGACCACCGGCATCTTCGGTGCCGATCGGCCCGGCTTCTCCTTCACCGACCTGACGCCGCCGGCCGAGGTGCCGCCACCGGCGGACTGCCCCTCCTACCGCGACCCTCCCCCACCGGGAACGGTGGGCTTCCGGGACATGCCCTTCTGGCGCCGACTGGTCGAGACCAGAGGCGTGTACGGCCATCCACCCTGGGAGGCGTACGTTCCCGACCGGGCCGAACGGATCCAGTGGTACGGGTTCGACGAGACTCCGTTCCTCGACGACGGGACGATGGACCCGCTGGCGCTGGTGGTGCTGGCCGACACCATGCCCGGGGCCGTGAGCGAGAAGGTCGGACCCACCGACCGGGCGTGGTTCGCCCCCAGCGTCGACCTCACCGTCCATCTGCTCGACCACTGCCGGTCACCCTGGGTGCTGGCCCACAACCGGGCCCGGTTCGCCGGGGACGGGTACGCCTCGGCCGACATGGCCCTGTGGGACTGCGGGGAGACGGGCTCCGAGCCGGCCCGGCTGGTGGCCTACGCCACGCAGCTGTTCATCTTCTCGTTCGCACCCTGAACGTCGCCCGGGCCGGCCACCGGCCCCCGGGGCGAGGCGCATTCGCCACCGCCGGCGTGCCGGCTGCCGTTGCCGCCGACTCAGCCCTGGCTGGCCACCGACCTCAGCGGTCCGGCCAGTCTCACACCGCTCAGCGACCCGAGGAACGTGGCGTCACCGTAGGAGTAGACGGCACCGTCCGAGCCGATCAGCCAGTACCCGTTCCCGTCGGGGGTGACAGCCATGCCCATCACCGGCGCGGCGTGCAGGATGCCCTGGGCCGGTAGCGAGCCGGCGTAGGCGGCATCGCCTCCGGAGAAGACCCCGCCGTCGGAGGCCACCAGCCAGTAGCCGAGGCCGTCCGGCGTGGGGGCCATGCCCACGATGGGGGCGTTGAGATGGGTGCCGCCCAGGGCGCCTTCGAAGGTGGCGTCGCCGAAGGTGAACACGCCGCCGTCACTGGCCACCAGCCAGTACCCGCCACCGTCGGGCGTGGCCGCCATGCCGACGATGGGAGCGTTGAGGTGGGTGCCACCGAGGGAGCCGTAGAACGTGGCGTCACCACCGCTGAACACACCGCCGTCCGAGCCGACCAGCCAGTACCCGCCGCCGTCGGGCGTGGTGGCCATGCCCACGATGGGAGCGTTGAGATGGGTGCCGCCCAGGGCTCCGTAGAAGCCGGCGTCGCCGAAGGTGAACACGCCGCCGTCGCGGGCCACCAGCCAGTACCCGCCACCGTCGGGGGTGTCGGCCATGCCCACGATGGGGGCGTTGAGGTGGGTGCCGCCGAGGGAGCCGTAGAACGTGGCGGCTCCGAAGGTGAAGACCCCGCCGTCGGACCCCGACACCGTGAGACCCTGACTACTCGAGGGCGGGAGGATCAGCTGCTCCTCGAGGGGGTCGATCTGACCGTTGCCGTTGCCGCCGCCGGTGACGGCGAAGCCGTCGGCGAAGCAGCCGCTGCCCCGGGCGCACGCCACCCCGTTCAGATAGCTCATGGCCGTGACGTTGGGCGTGGGATCCACCGACCAGGTGGAGCCGTTCCAACTCTCGATCAAGGCGGTGGGGTTCTGGTTCCCACCCCCGAGCCCGTGCGGGCTCTCGTGGGCGCCCGTGTTCACGCCGCCCCACTGCAGTCGCGGCCGGACCTGGGAAGCAGCCTGGCTCGGCTGGGACTGCTGACTCTGTCCGCTCTGCACCCCGTCCGCCCCGACCGCCCAGCAGTCCGTGGCATCGAGGCACGTCACGTCGGACAGGATGTCGGAACCGGTGGCGCTGTCGGCGCTCGGCACGGCGGTCCACTGGGACCCGCCCCACTGGGCCACCAGCGAGGTCGACGGGTCACCGTTGGCGTCGAGGTTCGTGCCCACCGCCAGGCAGTTGCTCGAGGAGGTGCAGGTCACCCCGTCCAGATAGGTACCGAGCGGGGCGGCCGCCCACGGGGCCGAGGTCATGGTCCAACCGGTGCCGTCCCAGTGCTCGATGAAGGCGTTGGCGTCGGACACATTCGGGGCCACATTGGGTACGAAGCCGTTCTGTGCCTGGTTGGGCCCGGCGAACCCGACGGCCCAGCAGTTCGACGCGTTGGTACACGTGACCGAGTTGAACTGGTCGTAGGGCTGTCCTGATGGCTGGGTCTGCACCACCGACCACGTCGATCCGTCCCAGTGGTCGATGACCCCGTTGGTCGGATCACTCGAGGTGGGGTCCACGTTCGTGCCGGCGGCCCAGCAGTCGGATGTGGTCACACAGGACACGGAGAAGAGATACCCGTCCGGGTTGGGCGCATCGAACTCCGACCAGGTGGAGCCGTCCCAGTGCTCGGTGAGGGACTCGGGGGCGTTGGTGTTCCCGTTCGGCTGCTGGGCTCCGACCGCCCAGCAGTCCGACGCCGTCACGCAGGTGACACCCCACACCAGCGAGGCCTGGGTGCCGGCCGGGCCACTGTCGTTCTGTACCGACCACGAGGTTCCGTTCCAGTGCTCGAACAGGGCGACGGGCTGCCCGTTGTTGAGGTCGGTGAAGGAGCCACCGACGGCCCAGCAGTTCCACGAGCTGGTGCACGTGGTTCCCATGAGTAGGACGTTGTCCGTGGGGTCGGTGGGAGCGCTGTTGACGATGTTCCACCCCGCAGGGGCGGCGGCATGGCCGAGCGGTGTGGCCGTGACGAACACGAGCGCGAAGGCGGCGGCGATGCCGAGGGCCAGGCTGAGGCCGCGGCGGACCGGACGGGTGGTCTCGGGCAGGAAAGAGGGCATACCCCCCCTATCGTCCGGGGGTCGAACCCCCTTGAGAGATATTGCAACCTCAGGTTGCAACATACCCATGACGAGGGGACGAGGACGTCCGACACTGTCGGCGGCTCGACGCTACCCATGGATGGACGCATAGGACCGTTCCTGAAGGGCAACGTCGAGGAGCAGGTTCCCGAGGGCCAGGTTGATGTCTTCGAGGTGGTATCCCCAGGTGGGCCCCAGCGTCTCGTTGACCACCGGCCTGGTGTCGCCGGTGGCGGCTTCGTCGGTGACCTGCAGCCAGTTGGCACCGTGCGTGCTCCGGCAACGCGCCGAGTACAGCTCGGGATAGGCCACCCACGGGGTCGAGACCGGAGGAGGCGGTGGAGGCATCATCGCGGCGAGGAACCGGGGGTCGAGGTCGGCGGTGCCGCCGGCGATGGCGGCCGGGTTGACGCAGGCCACCTGAAGGCCGGCCTTGGCCGTCTGGCCGGACTGGAGACTGACCCCCTGGCCCGGACGGCCGAACAGGCTGTTGGCAGGCGGACGCTTGGGGAAGCTGGAGTAGGCGATGACGCACGAGGTCTCACCGGTCGAGGTGCACAGAGGGAGGTGCTTGAAGGTCGAGCCGACGTCCCGACCGACGGGGACGGTGACGTTCCCTCCGGCGATGATGGCCGAGACCATTCGGGCTCGGAGCACCTTGTCGGGGTCGACCTGACCTGACAACAGCCGGATCAGCATTGCCGCTCCCTGGGAGTGGCCGATGAAGATCACGGGTCGGCCGTCGTTGAAGTGGTGGAGGTAGTCCGTCCAGGCGCTCAGGACACTCCTGTAGGCGATGGCGTCCGCCGTCGGATCGTTCCCCAAACCCTTGGCGAGGGACGTTTCGGTCCGTTGGCGGTACATGGGAGCCCAGACGCGACACACCGACGAGAAGGGCGAAGCCTGGGCGACGGCCGCGCCGACCTCGGCCGCCTGGACCTCGAGATTGGCGTTGTCCGTCCGCTGGTTGCTCACCGTCGGGTACAGGTAGAAGCAGTCGAAGGCCGGATCCACGGCCGCCGTGGGCGTCGTGACGGTGCGGGCCCCGCTGGCCGGCACCGATGTCGTCGCCAAGGGCGACGTGCACGGGTCGTCGCTGAGGCCGGGCCGGCAGAGCCACACGGTTCCTGCGGCATCGGTTCGTGGGATACCGCCGGAGCCGGTAGTCGGAGAAGAAGTTGCGGCCGCAGCGGTAGTGCCACAGACCCCGAGCACCAGCGCACCGGCCGTCAGCACGGCGATGATCAGTTTCGAAACCCTACGCCGACGTCGCATATCGCTCTCCTTTACAGCCCCGGTGCCGCAGATCAATGTGTGTGCCCATCTGCTAATAGGCAACATGGTTGCATATCGTAGGCGAAAAGGCAATAAGGTTGCGTATGTGACGACCCCTTCGCCCGAGCACCGGGACTCAGCCGCGCCCACACTGTTCGGGGACCTTCTGGCGCTCTCCCGTCGGAGCTGGATCCACCAGATGGCTGACGGCCTCGCCCGGAGGGGCTACCACGACTACCGACGCAGCGACGCCGCAGTGTTTCGCCGTCTACTTCGAGGACCGACTGCCGTCGGCCGCCTCGACGAAGTGCTCGGTGCGAGCCGGCAGGCCGCCCGGAAGATCGTCGAGGGACTCGAACAACGCCGGTACGTAACGACCGAGCGCGACCCCGACGATGCCCGCCGCCTCATCGTTTCGCTGACCCCGGCCGGCGAGGCCTATGCCCGGGCTGTCGTCGACGTGATCGAATCCCTCAATCGGGGTCTTGTGGGCAGGGTGGAGCCGGAAGACCTTGCTGCGACGAGGAGGGTGCTCCTCGCCGTGATATCGGGCGAAAGCTAGGTGTGACTATCGCAGGCCCTTACCGGCCAGGCTGGAGCTTCGGATCCAGACGTCCAGATGCGTGAGCGGGACAGGTAGTCCAGCGCTCGACGATAACGCTCGGTAGCTTCTGTTAGCCCCGGGCCGATCGTTGCAGGTACGCATGCATCCGTGTCTGTTCGCCGGGATCGAGCGCGTTGACCAAGGCGAACAGCGCGGCGAACCCCTCATCTCCGAGCTCGGTCCTCAACTCATCCTCGATGGCGTTGACCGCCGACCGCTGCGCCCGCAGGTAGTCGCTCCCCCGTGGGGTGAGAACGACCGACTTCTCCCTCTTGCTGACGGCTGAATCGGCGACCGTGACGTAGCCCCGGTCACGAAGGTGTTCTACGACCTTACCGGCGCCCTGGCGGGTGATACCGAGCTCGCGCCCGATGGCCGAGATGGTTGACCCGGCCTCACTCGAGCACAGCCTGAGTACCCGCCCGTCGGGAAACCTCCGTTCGCCGAACCCGGCATCAGCCATGGCGGTATCGAGTCGGAGTTGGTAGCCGAGCCAGGCACGCCGGAGGGCCGGTCCGAGACCGAGCGTTGACGTCAGAGTCACGGCGTCAGAGCCGTCGTCGGCATCTGGAGAAGGCACGTCAGAGGACACGACCTGGATGTTAGCAAACTGTTAACTTGGTTGACAGTTTGCTCCTCCCGCTCAATACTCTGAGCATGCACCTTCACGTTTCGCCCCTGCGGGCATTGGCCCTCGTGGTGGGCTCGGCTCTGGTGTTCACGGCCTGTGGCTCCAGTACTGCGAACTCCCCACCGCCGTCCACGTCCGTCGTCTACCGGTTCGGCGTGGTCGGCAACCGTGGTGCCATCACTCAGTTGCAGCTCGATCGGCCGACTCCGGTCGCCGGCATCACCGGACGGGTCGTCCAGATCGCCACCTCCAACTCCGATGGTTACGCGCTCACATCGAATGGCTCGGAATGGGCCTGGGGGGTGGCCAGTTACGGTGAGCTGGGCAATGGGCAACACCCGCCGTACTCCACCCGGGCGGTCAAGGTCGAGTTCCCCACCGGGGTCAGGATCGTTTCACTCGCAAACCCCATGCCCTTCGATGGCGCCCTGGCCATCGACTCGCATGGTCACGTCTGGGGGTGGGGTCTCAACGCCGACGGTGACCTCTGTCTGTCCGGCCTCACCGAGCTGCGCCCCCGCCAGCTGGCGCTCAATGGGGTCACCCTGGCCAGCGGAGCTCGGACCCACTCGCTGTTCTCCGACGGGACCAAGGTGTACGCCTGTGGCTCGGGTGAGTACGGGGTCCTCGGTACCGGCTCCACCGCGGATAGCTCCACCCCCGTCCCTGTCGTCGGCCTACCGGACACAGCGCGTGTCACAGCCCTGACCTCTTCGTGGGAAGGCTCAGGTGCGCTGCTCGACGACGGCGACTACTTCAACTGGGGCTACAACGCCGCCGGTCAGCTCGGCAACGGCACCACCGTCGGCACCGCCATACCGGTGCCCGTCCCACTCCCGGGACCCGTGAGGCAGGTGTTCCAGGGAGGCAGCGGATCCAAGAACGGCCAGACCGTGGCCATCTTGGCCAACGGTTCGGTGTGGGCCTGGGGTGACAACGACCGGGGTCAGCTGGGCATCGGCACGAGAACCAGCTCCGACACTCCGGTACGGGTCGCCGTGCCGGACGGGGTGGCCTTCGTCAAGGTCAGTTCCGGCGGCTACGCCAGCTATGCCATCGACCGCTCGGGACACCTGTGGGCCTGGGGAGACAACAGGAGTGGCCAGCTCGGGACGGGGAACAGCATCACCATCGCCACCACCCCCCTCAGCGTCGGCATCCATCTGACTCAGATCTCGTCTACCGCCCAAAACGTGGCCGGCTTTCAGACCAAGAGCCAGAGCACCTGATGAGCACCGGACTCATGGCTGCTCTGGGCGCGCGCCTCTTCGGCGGCCACCACGGCCATCACGGCCTGCGGATACTCGTTCTCGTGGTCCTGGTGGCGGTGGTCGCGGTCGTCGTCATCCTCCTCATCAAGCGTTCCCGGGCCCGCCGGCCCGACGAGAGCCCCGTCTCCCGGCCAGCTGCCGGCTCCACCGAGGCCGTCGCGGTCGCTGTCGCTGTCGCGGTCGAGGCGCACACACCGGAACGGGTCGCTACGGCGCCTTCCGGTCCGGTTCGGCACCGCGCCTGGCCGGCTTCGGGTACCGGAACCGGCAACACCATCCGTGCGTCGGAGCTGACCAAGCGATTCGGGGAGAAAGTCGCCGTTGACAGCCTGAGCTTCGATGTCAGACCCGGTCAGGTCACCGGCTTCCTCGGTCCCAACGGCGCCGGCAAATCGACGACGATGCGCATGATCATGGGGCTGGACCGACCCGATTCCGGCTCTGTCACCGTGAACGGCGGGCCCTACCGCGGCCTGGCCTGGCCGCTGCGCGAGGTGGGCGCCCTCCTCGAGGCCAAGTCCATTCACCCGGGTCGGAGCGCCCATGCCCACCTCACCATGCTGGCCAAGACGAACCGCATCCCCCGAGGACGGGTCGACGAGGTACTCGGACTGGTCGGCCTTTCGTCAGTAGCTGGGAAACAGGCCGGGGAGTTCTCCCTCGGCATGGGCCAACGACTCGGCATCGCCGCCGCCCTGCTCGGTGACCCTGGGGTACTGATGTTCGACGAACCGGTCAACGGGCTCGACACCGACGGCATCCGCTGGGTGCGTCAGCTCTTGCGCCGCCTGGCCGCCGAAGGGCGGAGCGTGTTCGTCTCGAGCCACCTGATGAGTGAGATGGCCCAGACAGCCGATCAGCTGGTGGTCATAGGCCGGGGCCGACTCATTGCCGAGATGCCGGTGGCCGAGTTCACGGCCCGTTACTCGCAGGGCTACATCCGGGTCCGCTCGCCACAGCTCAACGAGTTGTGGGTCGTCCTCGAGGATGCCGGCGCCTCGGTCTCGTTCGAGGACGGGGACCACTCCATCTCGGTGCGGGGGTTGAGCCAGGACAGCATCGGCGAGATCGCCTTCCGGCACTCGATCATGCTCCACGAACTGGCGCCCCAAGCGGCCTCACTGGAGGAGGCCTTCTTGGAGTCCACCGAAGGCGATGTCGAGTTCGGCGGACACCGCACCAGGCCGTCACCGGGTGACACGGGAGGAGCACTATGACGACCGTCTCGACTCCAGCGAGCACGTTGGAGGACCCGCCGTCGGGGCACCACGGCTTGGGCGGCGTCCTCTCGTCAGAGTGGACCAAGCTCACCAGCGTCCGTTCCACCGTCTGGACGCTCGTGATCACGGCGGTATCCGGCGTGGGGATCGGCGCACTGGTGGCGTCGGCCCAGGCAGCCCGATTCTCGACTCGTTCGCCGGCGGCACGGCTGGCCTTCGACCCCACCCGGTCCAGCCTGGCCGGCATGCTCCTGGCCCAGTTGGCCATCGGAGTCCTCGGTGTACTGGTAGTGAGTGCCGAGTACAGCACTGGCACGATCCGGGCCACCTTCTCTGCAGTACCCCGGCGGACGATGGTTCTCGTGGCCAAGGTGCTCGTCTTCGCCGGCGTGGCGTTCGTCGTTGGCGAGGTGGTCTCCTTCGTCGCGTTCACCTTGGGACAGCGCATCCTTTCGGGCAAGACACCCACGGCCTCGCTGTCCGACCCCACGGTGGTTCGGGCGGTCGTGAGTGCCGGTCTCTACCTCACCGCCCTGGGCCTGCTGGCCCTGGGATTGGCCACCATCATCCGCCACACCGCCGCGGCGATCAGTACCTTCGTCGGCCTGCTCTTTATTCTTCCCATCCTCGCCGATGTGCTGCCGTCGTCCTTCGCCAACGACATTGACCGCTTTGTGCCGGCGGACATCGGGACCAGAATGATGACCGTCAACTACCACGGTGCCGATCCGTTCGGTCCGTGGCTCAGCTTCGCCCTGTTGGGTGGCTACGTCGCCATCGTGCTGATCGTCGGCGGTGTCCTGCTGGTCCGCCGTGACGCCGGATAGGCCTTCACCTTGCTGATCACTCTCGCCTGATGGCCGCGTGTGGCTGCCTGCTCGACCTCAATCGATGCCAACGAGCGCGTCGGTCAAGGGGCCGACACCAGCGAGACGATCCGCCAATTTCCCACTGAGGCGATAGCGCCGCGCCAGTACATAGGGATCGGCGTAGCTGATGGTCGTCTGACCGTCGTCGTCCCAAATCAGCACTTTCAAAGGTAACTCCAGTGCGATGAGCGGTGCTGCCTCCATCACCGGGGTTCCCGCGATCGGGCTACCGAAGATCACCACTTTGGTTTCGCGGAGGCTGAGTCCATGCTCCGTCGCTTCCCCGCTGTGATCCACGATGGCGAAGATCTTCATGTTGCGTCGTTCCAGCAATTCAGTCAGTCTCGCCACGGCGTCGTCCACCGAACCCGAGCGGGTCTTGCTGACGGATCCTGACTGATGATCGACGAGTCGGTTGGCTTCGGTCATCTCTCACCTCGTACCTGTCGCTAAACGCTGTCACCAATCGGTCACATTGTTCAGAGGAAGCTAACCATGAACGCGCCCAGGGCGAGAAGGAGCGTTCCCGCCGTCAATGCCCTACAGGTCGACTCGCTCAACGCCGTCCCGACTTGGTCCCGAGACCTCACACTTCGTCCGAGCCACATGGCGATGACCCAGACGGCAGCGCCCGCACCGATCAGGGCCAGGACGAGGACGGCCTTCCTGCCCGACAGGGGCCACAATCGTCGAACAATGATGGCGACGGTTACGGCTACGGCAAGACCAGATCGATTCCACGCCAAGTCGGTGCGCTCCCGAGCCAGACCCGGGTCCCTTGCCGCCCCGTCGGAGGATTCCCTGTCGTCCATGTGGTCAGCTTCTATGAACCGATCAGAGCGAGTGCGACGGCGATGACGGCCACGGCGCCGATCCCGATGGACAGGACGAGGGGCATGGGTGATCGGGGCAGCGGCTCACCTCGGCGCATGGCCCTTTGATTGTCCTTCCAGTGGCGGAAGCTCGTGAAGGCGACCAGCGCTCCCAAGGCGATCATGGGTAAACCGAGGATGCGTCGCCCTCCGTCGACGTGGAATTCGGGTAGTAGTTGAGTCGCCGCCACCCCTGTGGCGATCAGAGCCAGTGCCGTGCGATTCCAGGCCAGAAACGTTCGTTCATTGGCATAGGTGAATCTCGCGTCCGGTTCATGCTCTTCGGAGACGTCATCATCCGTCATCGTTCATGCACGAAGGCAGCGTAGTGAAGGTCAGCGAGGCTACGAATCCCATCTGAATTCTGGACTGCGGGGAAAGTTCGGAGGAGTGGTATGTCGAAAGGGTGTGCAACCGGCGAGGTGTGGCTGGGCGACCTCGCCCACGCGCATGAACGCCGGACTACACCAAAGTGAACATTGCGCTACGCGAGCGCCGGTCGGTGCTTGTGATGTAGTCAGTGCATCACGAAGCGTCAGCACTGAGTTGCCCGGGCCTTCGTCGAAACCTATGTTTCCGGCGTCGGTTGTCGGAATCGACCAGTGCTGACGCTGAGGGGACGACCAGTGCGACGACACAACGCGAACAAGCCCTGGCGAAGGGGCCTCATCGTCCTGTCGACCTGCCTCCTCGTTCTCGGAGTCGGCTACGGGGTCGCGGCCGGGGTGGTAGGACCAGGTCTGACCATGCAGGCCGGAGACAGCGATCAGGTCACCTGTGCCGGCGCGTCGTTGTCGGTGACCCACCGAACCCGGACCGCCTTGGACCTGAAGTGTGTCGCCACGTCAGCCGTCAAGGAGACGGCACCGGTCAGCGATCCCATTGACGCGACTCCGACCACGACAGGATCGCCGCCCTCGAACGGTGATCCTTCGACTCCTCCACCTACCGCCACCGATTCGTGGTGGGTGCCGCCGCTGGGCAATCAACCGTGGCAGTGGGAGATCGATCATCCATTGAATCTGGCCAGTCCGAGCGATATGGGAACCGATGCCACGCTTCCTGATGGTCAGTCGGCACCGAACCCGGTGGTCTATGACATCGACGGAATCGAGAACCCGAAATCGACTGTCACGGCACTCCACGCCATGGGTGATCACGTCATCTGTTACATCGAGGTCGGCACCGCCGGGAACTACTACACCGCGGCCGATGAAGGTACTTCGACAACGTACTTCGCTCAACTACAGGCCGCCGGCGAGCTCGGCGACAAACTCAGCGGCTACCCCGAGTACTTCTTGAACATCGCCAGCCAGACCACCGTGTCCGTCATCGAAGCCATGATCAGCCAGCAGTCCGCGGCCAAGGGCTTTGACGCGGTAGAGACTGATCTCGACGAGACCTACTCCGGAAGCGACGGCCCCACCGGCTTTGCCCTGACCAAGGCCGGTGAAGAGCAGTACATGACCACACTGGCGGACTACATGCACAGCCTCGGGCTCGGCTGGATCATCAAGAATCCCGACGACACGGGGGATTCCTTCGCTGCCGATATGGAGCCCCTGGCCGACGGTGTCCTGACCGAGCAGTGCAACCAGTACAGCACCTGTATCTATCTGGCCAGCTATGAGGGTCACAAGGCGATCTTCAACGCTGAGTACGCACCGGAGACCACAGCGGAGTTCTGTACAGCCGACAACTCGTTGGGACTCAACGGAGCCGTCTTTCCCGTTGCCCTCGATGGGGGCAGGAGCCCGTGTCAGTAGGTCCTGCAATCGACCTTTCGCACCTGCCCCGTTCCACGAACTGAGGTCCCGAGGCTGGCCCATCGACACCCGACCTGGCTCCGGTCACATGATCCTGGTCACGCATTGAGTGTCCACAGAGCTGGACCCATGGACGTAACGTCCCCGGGCCGCTAGGTTGGATCCTTGGCCTGATCCTCAGCCGTACCGATCACACCGCCGGGGGGCACTGTGACTATCGATCCGTATATCGTGCTCGGGAGTGCCGTCGTCGGGTTCCTGGTCGGGCTTACCGGGGCGGGTGGCGGGGCGTTGATGACGCCGATGCTGATCCTCTTGTTCAGTGTCAAGCCATCGACGGCGATCTCCAGCGATCTGGTGGCAGCCGTCTTCATGCGACCGTTCGGTGCTGCCGTTCACATGTCCAAAAAGACGGTGAACTTCCGGCTGGTCGGATGGATGGTGGCCGGATCTGTCCCGATGGCCTTCCTCGGTGCCTATCTGCTCCATCTCATGGGTCATGCCAAGACATCGCAGGCCAACATCGAAAAGGCGCTAGGCGCTGCGCTCCTCGTTGGAGCGGTGGCCATGGTGATCCGGTACGTTCTCGACCGGCGAGGTGGCCACGAACGCAAGGCGGTCGTGCACGACCTCGTGGTCAGGCCGGTCCCCACGGTAGCGATCGGCATGATCGGTGGGCTCATCGTCGGCATGACATCGGTCGGGTCGGGCTCCCTGATGATCGTGATGCTCCTGTTCCTGTACCCGATGTTGGGTGCGAACCAGCTGGTGGGTACGGATCTCACCCAGGCTGTGCCCCTGACCGTCGCGGCCGCACTTGGAGCTCTGGCCTTCGGACATGTTGAGTTCTCGGTGACCACGTCGATCATCATCGGGAGCATTCCCGCGGTCATCGTGGGCTCGTTTATCTCGTCCAGGGCACCGGACAAGTACATCCGGCCCGCTATCACCTTTGTGATCTTCGCCTCTGGCCTCAAATACGTTGGACTCGGCACCACCGCGCTCGGTTGGGTCCTGTGTGCCACTCTCCTTTTGGTTGCGGTTATCTGGCTGCTCTACGTACGGCCGTGGCAGAGCGGTGCCCCGATGACCGGTCCTGTGACCACCGAGGAGAAACAGGACGATCCGATCAATGCCAGATCCTCCCCATAGGAGTACAAGGACGGACCGTGTTCTGTTGGCGCGACATAGTCTCGTCACGTGAGGGTGATCGAGGTCTATGCCGACATATGGTGCCCATTTGCGCATGTGGGACTCAGATGCGTCGCCGAACGCAGGAGAACCTTGAGACGTGAGGACGCACTCCTCCACGTTCGAGCGTGGCCCCTCGAACTCGTCAATGGAGCACCGCTGGACCCGGCAACTACGGCTCATCACGTTCGTGACCTGAGAGCGCAGGTCGCCCCCGATCTCTTCCGTCGCTTTGACGCCGAGCACTTTCCTACCTCCACTCTTCCGGCGCTGGCGGTCGCTCACGCTGCGTTCGAAAAGTCACTTGGGACAGGCGAAGCGGTCAGTTTTGCTCTCCGTGATGCGCTGTTCGAAGAGGGCCTCGACATCTCTCGACCCGATGTGCTGGCTGACATTGCCGGCAGACACGCTATCGGTGCCGTCGATGCCAGTGACAAACGATCGGTACTCGACGATTGGTACGAGGGAGTGAAGCGGGGGGTAAAGGGCTCTCCCCATTTCTTCTGCAGTGGGCACGACGCCTTTTGTCCGTCGCTCGAGATCTCCAAAGGCGGGACCGGACAGCTCGAGGTGAATCCCAAACTCGATGTGTTGGATGCCTTTCTCACCAGATGCTTCAAGGGATGAGAGGCACAGCGGGATTGGCCCCGGCGGTCACAATGACGAAGAAGTGAGCTGAGGCTTGCTGCTCAGCAGATAGAGAGCCTCACGACAGTAACCGGTCACGTTCGCGAGCCTCCCCGCACTCGGCGGTGAGGATTGACGGGCGGAGCCGCTGAAGGTGCCCCATGCCGTGGCGAGCGCTGATCGGCGTTGGTGGAATGGAGCTACTTCGGGTCTGTCGATCTTAATTTTGCCCGGCGTACCGCCTAACCGTTAACACTCATCTTCAGCCCGTGCCGGATTCGATGCTCTGGGCGCCACTCGCGTAAAAGGAGCCCCGCCTCTGACGAGGCGGGGCTCCTTCGTTCTTACGGTGAAGCCGACGAGCTCCCAGGGAGCTGTCGGTCTACTGGTGCGTCAGGCTACTTGGCTGTCAGCGGCTTCAGGATCGACAGCGTGCCGTCCGCTGCGATGCACACCGCTCCCTTGGCCGAGCCGGGCAGCTTGAGGCCGTCCCCGGTGTCTGCGGTCACCGTGGCCGTGAAGCTCTCTGCACTGGGATTGCTCGGTCCGTCCTTGACGTACCCGGGGCAGGACTTCGCCGACGTGGCAGCCGTGGTCGGAACGCCGATGGTGGTGCTTCCACCCGACAGCCAGGGGATGGTTCCACCCGTGGCCAGGTCAAGGGCTACGAATGACGACGAGCCTCCTCCGGTATTGCCTCCGGTGCAGTCGCTGACCGTCAGGTTACCGGAGATATTTCCGGAGGCTGCGGTGCACGTGATCGAACTGCCGGTGTACTCGAACACGAAGCTCTTGAGCGCCGTGATCGTGCCGTCCGTCCCGATGCACACCTCGGCCGTGGCCGTACCCGGGATGAAGATGCCGTCACCCGTGTCTCCGGTCACCGTGGCCAGGACGGACAGGGCGCTGGGATTGGGGGGCGTCGTACCCTTGGGCGGCTTGACATAACCGGGGCACTTGGTCGGCGGTATCGAGGTCGTGGCCGGTGTGCCGATGGTGGTCGTCGATCCGGATACCCAGTCGGTTGTTCCACCGGTAGCCAGGTCGAGGGCCGGTTGCGGCACCGAGCTGCCACCGGTGTTGCCTCCGGTACACCCACTGACGGTGATGTCCGCCGACACGTTGCCGGTGATCGTGGTGCAGGTGATCTTGAGATTCCCCGCGCTGGCCGTGCCGGCGGCAAATCCCAGCGTGAGACCGGCCACCGGTATGAGCATGGCCGTGAAAATCATGAATAGTCGTCGCATGTACTTCCCCCATGATGGTTGTTATGGGAGCGGCCCCGATGGCCGTCCCTCTATTGCGTCCGCCACCATAGACCCGCAGACGAGCGTTTGCTCAGATCCGGTGAACTCCTCTGTTCGAAGGAGAATGCCGTTACGTGATCCTGAGGAACACGCAGGATACGCAGTTGGCAAGCACAGAACTATCCCAGGACCTCGGACCGCCGCCTCTGATGCGCTGATGCACGACTTAGGGGGCTCTGGACCGCTCAGGCGGGTAGCAGGGGGATTCCAGTCCCAAGCAGCCTAAGCGACCCAGAGCCCAATGCGACACGGCGAACGCTATCAGGGCGGCCATGAGCACGCTCGGGAGCACCCGGCAAGGATCGCACCTCACGCCAGCGCTAGGAGTTACCTCCGCGATGGCTGTGCCCGTATGAAAAGGGTCTTGAACGACCGGACAAGGGCGGGGCTTGCGCCCCGCCCTTGTCGGTGGTTCTGTCAGGCCGGTCCGCAGAGGGACCGGCGTCTCAGAAGATGACGGTCAGCGAGCTGTCGCCACCGATGGTGGCCGACTGGATGACGGCGGTCGACGAGAACAGATCGGCAGCGAAGTTCCCCGTGGTGCCCGATCCGCTGTCACCGACGAGGCACACGATGTCGGTGTAGGTGCCGACGGTGGCCCCTTTCAGTTCAGCGTTGCCGGTGATGTCGAAACCGACGTTTGAACCGCACGCTCCGCCGCCACCGACCTCAGAGGCCGAACCGTAAGCCAGCACGACCGGAACCGCGTCGATGGTGGCCTTGGGTGGCTTGGCCTGCAGGGCCGTCTCCAGATCGGTCAGACCGGTCGAGGCGTAGGAGTTGTCGGTGTCGTAGTAGTTGGGCTTCTGGGCGATGGAATAGGTCACGACCCCGTCCTTGGTCTTCGAAGCCAGACAGGCGGACGGGTCACCCGAGTTGGGTACGCCGTTGGTCTGCGGGCAGGGTGTGGTGGTACTGGCGATGGTCTCGCTGCTGGGCGTGCCTCCACAACCTGTTCCCGTTGCCGTCGTCGTCGACTTGGTCGTCACCGACCCGTTGGCCGTGAGGGCCCCACCGGCCGAGAGGCCCGGCGAGGCGAAGGTGACCGCTCCGGTGACCGGGCAGCTGGCACTCGGGATGACGACGGTCAGCGAGCTGTCGCCGCCGACGGTGGCCGACTGGATGACGGCCGTCGACGAGAACAGATCGGCAGCGAAGTTCCCCGTGGTGCCACTCCCGCTGTCACCGGAAATGCAGACGATGTCGGTGTAGGTACCGACCGTTGCCCCTTTGATCTCGGCGTTCCCGGTGATGTCGAAGCCGACGTCCGAGCCGCATACTCCACCTCCGCCGACCTCACTGGCCGAACCGTACGCCAGTACGACCGGGATCGAGTCGACCGTGGCCTTGGGTGGCTTGGCCTGCAGGGCCGTCTCCAGATCGGTCAGACCGGACGAGGCGTAGGAGTTGTCGGTGTCGTAGTAGTTGGGCTTCTGGGCGATGGCGTAGGTCACGACCCCGTCCTTGGTCTTCGAAGCCAGACAGGCGGACGGGTCACCCGAGTTGGGTACGCCGTTGGTCTGCGGGCAGGGTGTGGTGGTACTGGCGATGGTCTCGCTGCTGGGCGTACCCGGGCAATCCGTTCCTGCCGCTGTGGTCACCGCCTTGGTCGTGACCGACGTGTTGGCCGTCAGGGCCCCACCGGCCGAGAGGCCCGGCGAGGCGAAGGTGACCGCTCCGGTGACCGTGCAACTTATGGTCGTGGGAGGCGGAGCGGCCGCACCGGCGACGCTGGGCCCGGCGATGCTGACGGCAGCTGCCGTGCCGACCGACATGGCCAAAGCTGCAATTACCAACAAAAGTCTCTTGATCATGGTGCTTCCCCCTACTACACGCATCTCGCTTGGGCTTTCCGAACTCGGAGAACGTTCCGCCGCAGCGCCCCCTGATGCGTTGCTTACACTAACCGCTAACCGTGGTGCGTGCATCCCCACTGGAAGTGCGCTACTGATCAAAAACTTCGGCTCCGGCCAGGTCGAAGAAGTCGCGGTCTCCAGCTTGCCGTAGATCGAGTGGTAGGCGGATCTGAGGAGAACCTGCTCTCATCGACATGGCTCGCCCCCCTGTCACCTTGCCTACGATGACTCCATGCCCCCGGCCGACGAACCCGCCACACCCGATCCCGTATGGGTCGGCAACGTCCGGCTACGCATGCTCGCCGCCTCCGAATCGATCCGCCTCGGCGATGCCGTTCGGGCTGTCTATGGTGAGACATATCCGGTTCGTTGGGCGTACGACGCCGATGAAGTGGCTCGGCGGATCTCGGCCGGCCTCCTCATTTCGGCGATCGCCGAGACATCCGACGGCGAGTTGCTGTGTCATTCCGGCCTCTCGCTCGCTGCTCCAGAGGACATCGTCGGTCACGCCGGTCAAGCGCTGACGCTCCCCGCAGCCCGAGGGCGACACATCTTTACCGCGGTGAAGCGCTACCTGGTCAAATGGGTGACCTCGAGAGGCTTGGTCGGCATGTACAGCGAAGCCACCGCCGCCCATCCCTACAGCCAACAGGCCCTGCTCGACCTTGGAGGGCACGAAACCGGGTTCCTGCTCGGCTTCATCCCCGAGTCGGTCGACAACAGCGTGTCGGCACCGAGTCCCGGACGGCAGTCGGCCGCTCTGTTCTTCCTCCGCGTCCGGCCGGGCAAGGAACGGACGGTGTATGCCCCGAACCGTCATCGGGGGATCGTGCAGGACACCATTGAGATCTGTGACTTTCGGGCCCGACTGGCCGAGGCCCCCGTCCGAACCGACCTGCCCCCAACCTCGCAACTCCACGTCGGGACCCGGCCCGGCGACAACGTCGCCGTACTGACCGTGAGCCAGGCAGGTGACGACCTGGCGGCCCGGGTCGATGGGGAACGTTCCCGCTTGTTCTCGCAAGGCGTTGATGCTCTCTATGTGGACCTCCCGCTGGACCGGCCCGAGTCGGCCCACGTGAGCGATTCGCTCGAGGAGCTCAGGCTGTCCTACTCGGGGATCTTTCCCAACAACAAGGCGGCCGGAGACGTTCTGCGACTGCAATGTCTACGCAAGGCCACTGCACTGAGTCACGACGTGGTGGTGGCATCTCCTCACGGCACGGCACTGCTGGCGTACGTCCTGGCCGACATGGAGAGCACAGGTCAACCCATTCTGCAGATCCCTGCTGGTCTGCCAGGACCGGAGGGCGCAGGCTCGCCGGCCACGAGCATCCCGCTGATGACCGCACCATAAGGTCCCTGACCGTTCACGGCGCCCTGTGTCGAGTGCGGTGTCCGGTGGATTGACTAGCTGCCGGTGCTCAGCAACGAGTTGATCGTGCCGTTGGCCGGGTCGGCAGCGCCTCCGAGATGGGCGACGCCGTAACGGTCCTCGATGGAGGCCAGGATCCCGGCGGTGTCCACCGGCAAGGCGTCCTCTTGCGGATCGAGCTTCAACGCCTCGGAGACCACGATGGTAGGGATGTGTCCTCCGTCAGTTCCGTTGATGCCGGAGTCGTCGCCGTCGGACTCGTCCCACTCGATGATGATCTGACCACCGGATTCGTACCAGGCGGTCGCTTGCACCTCGGGAATGAATTGCGCCAAGAAGGTGTCTCCCTGCTGGAGGGTGCCGTCATGCTCATCGTCGATGAGGTTGGGCGTGTACCACACGAAGTCAGGAGGATCACCGGAGTTGAGACCGGTCATCAGCGAGGTGGCATCGGCAACAGGCATCTTGGTGGTCGGAAAGTACTCCCAGGGGAAGTGCCGCACCGCGTATTCGCCGATGTCGAGCGCGGGGTTCGATGGGAGGTCCTCGGCGTATGCCTTTTCGCTCACGCCGGCGGCCGCCAGTTGGTCGGCAAGTGTGGGCACGCCTGGGAAGGTGCGTGACGACGGGTCGCCGTCGTCTGTCACTCCCTGGTTGGATCCTGAGATCAGGTCGAGGTAGTTGGGAAGCGAGGGGTGCCCGAATGCATAGCTTTCGGTGGCGACTCCGTAGGTGTGGGCGAGCAGGTTCGTAAACGGCTGAGCGGTCGGGCCGATCACCTCGTCGTAACCCTTGTTCTCCATCATGATGACCATCACATGAGGCATTGAGTGCAGCACCGGCCGGGTAGTCGGAGAACTTCTCTTCGGCACGGTCGAGGTGGCCGGTTTCGTGGATTGCGCCACGCTGCCACAGGACGCAGCGGTGAGGGCCAGCGAGGCGGCACCGAGGATGGAGAGTACGACTCGAAGTGCTACGGGCGGGTCTGTCGGTCCCAAGGTCCTCTGGACGGGATCAGTACGGCTTCGGCCCACGTGCGGTCGAAGCAACCGGCTCAGATCTCAACGGCTCACTGTGGGGTGGTCCAGCCATTCGGGCACGCCGACGGGCTGCTTGGAGAAGTCCGGCTCCCCATTGGGGCGGCTCCAATCGATGTAGCACGTCCGAACGAGTCGGGTGTCGATGTCTTGGACTCTGAGTCGAGCAGTGATCATGATGACCTCCTCGTGTCGGAACTGAACAGTGTCATCTTGCGCCATTCTGTACTCCAATTCTGTCAACTGGGTGACGCAGGCGGTGTCACCGCCGAGACATTGCGGGGGTTACTCGAGTCGCCTCTTCCTGCTGGGCCGTGTCGGGCCAGTCCTAGACACCCACTCGTCCGTCGATCCGTTCACGGAGCAGGTCGGCGTGGCCACAGTGACGGGCATACTCCTCGACCATGTGCATGAGCACCTCGCGTACGGCGATCTGCTCGTCCTCGTCAGGTAGTCCCACCGTCGCCCCCAGATCCCCGAATCCTTCGACGCACCGCTCGGCGTAGCTGACCTCCTCACGCCATGCATCCCACGCATCGTCGACGACGACAGGATCAGCGCGTGCGCCGTTGAAGTCGGCGTCACGGTCCTCGGTCGTGCGGTAGCGGCGCGGCGCAGCTTCGCCCGAGAGGATCTGGCGGAACCATTACCGCTCGACATCGGCCATGTGGCGCAGAAGACCCAGAAGTGACAGGTTCGACGGCGGGACGGACCGCCGGGCCATCTGCTCGGGCCCAAGGCCCTGGCACTTGAGTTCCAACGTCTGACGGCAGCCCGTGAGGAAATCGATCAGTGTCGCCCGCTCGCCCACCGAGGTGGCTTCGCTTCTCGGGTCCTCGTCGGGCGCGACGAACACGTTCGACCGACCGAATCGGCGCTCGGTCGGGACGTCGGGGTCGAGGTGCTCTGCGTCGTCATTCGTCACCGCGTCAGTCTTGTCAATGGCTGGACCACACCGGTCCCGACGGCAGATGATCCCCCCCAACGGGATCGGCGTATGGCCACACAACACTGCGCCCGTCAGCCGGGCTCGATGAGCGACAGACGTTCGCCGCTGGGGGCACCCTCAGTCCCGTCCTCACCCGAGACGCTCGGAGGTGGCGTGATCGTCACCGGCTCCCCGAAGTCGGAAAGGGTCTCCGCATCCCAGTCTTGGATCGTCAACCCCCCTTCCTGCAGCACTTCGTGTGCCGCGGTCTGGACGATACGGCCGGATGGGTCGAGCCACAGTTCGAGTTCGAAGGGCCGTGCCGTCATGTGCAGGGTGTGTTTGTCCAGTCGGATCGTCTTGTGTCGTCCGGGCAGGTGAACCGCGTACTCCGTCGTCGTTCCTCCGTCGACGGTCTCCGGTCCGATGGTCCTGACCGGTCCCCGCACATGCTCCAGATCGTCGGAATTGACCGGTCCGAGGAACGGGTAGGGCTCGGGGGCCGGACCCGAAATCCACGTGCCTGATGGCGGGAAGCTCGGGTTGACGTAAAACTCGTCGCCGACGATGATTTCCGCCGTCGGCGGGCCGACCTGCACTCCTCCACTCTCCCCCCAGACGGTCATGGTCACGTCGGGTCCGGGGAACGTCAGATCGCCCACCGACCAATCGGCCGATGGCGGAAACGATCCCTCCAGAAACTGCGTGATCTCCGAAAAGTGGGCTGATCCCGCCGCCTCGGTCAGCCCTACCGAGCGATGAATGCGCGACAGCGGAAGTAGAGCGCTTTGTGGGCCGGCGGCACCCACCGATGGGGCGGCAGCGATCCCGGCCAGTGCCAGAAGGACCGCCATAACCACCCCGACCAGGGTGTTCCGCATGGGTCATTGTCGCACGCTGGGAATCGGCGTGCTCAGGAGCTGGTCGAAGGGACGGGGGCCAGGGGATACCTAGGTCGGAAACGCGGTGGCCGGACTCCGGTCTGGCTCACATGATCGGACTTCGGGGGCGACTGCGGCCGCTCTGGAGGGCGCTGCAGGACCTGGTGATCTCGGTTCCCGCACACCATCCGGATCACCGCCCTGGGTCCCCTCGATGATTGCCTGCCGGATCCACCACGAGGCATAGGTGGGAAAGCTGAACCCCTTCGATTCGTCGAAGCGTTCGATGGCGGTGAGGAGCCCGTCCTCTCCCTTCGGAAGGAGCTCTGCCAACTGCTCACTGTCGAGTGACTGGACCGTCGTGCGAGCCTCCCAGTCGTCCTGATCGGGAGCAGCGCGTACGTACTTGCGGACCGTCATCACGACCAGGCGTCTGCTGCCGGCCACGAGACTCTCCTTGGCTTCGGCGTCACCATCATGGACTCGCCGGGTCAGTAGCACCGCCTCATCACGGCTGAGGCGGGGTGCCAGGCCTGCTTCACGCACATACGCCTCCACCCACCGGTCCGATTCCTCGGTCACGGGTTCAGGCTATCGCCGGGCGCCGATCACTCTGGCCGTGATCAGCGGCGGGTCTGCGCAAGGTCCTTGAGAGTCAGGCCCGATCGTCTGCACCCGCATCACCAGACGCCTCAGACCAGCTCTTCGCCACGGAGGCGAACTCCCACTGGTGCCCCTCCGGGTCGAGGGCGGCGTAGCTCCGCATCCCCACGGTTGGTCCCTTGGTGCAGTGGGCACGGCATCAGGTCGCTGACGCCGTCGAGCCGATGGCATGGGACAGTCGCTTCGGTCAACCATCGATCACTACTGCTGGGGTTTCCGCCAGGGGATGCATACAGTGAGTCCGTGGAGTTCAGCCGGGAACTTCGTGCCTCAGTGTTGTCTGGTGACATCATGGTCTCGTTCCGTCTGTGGCGGCGTCCACAGGTGAAGGCCGGCGGTCGGTACCGAGTGGGCGACGGCCAGATCGAGGTCGACTCGGTCGAACTGATGCCCTTCGCTTTCATCGACGAAAGCGATATCCGCCGAGCCGGTGAAGCGGACCGGGCATCACTCCGACGGCGGGCCGCCCATGCAGGACCGATCCACGATGAGACGGTCCTCTATCGGATCGAGTTCCACGTCGTTGGGTAGATAGCTTCTGTTAGGGCCCGCTGCCCCAGGCGGAGGACACGGCCCGGCTGCACTCTATTCACCGTCCACAAATGCCATTGGCCGGCACGGTGATAACCGACCTGCTCCCTGCCTTGGGGCGCACCTGCGCTACTCCGCCCAGTCAAGCTGCGCCTCGGGAACGCCTGCGGATCGACCGCATGCCTCGGCCTCGGCCCGACCCAGCACATCACCACGGGTATACCGAAAGACCTGTCCTGCGAAGACGACGATGGTTTCCTCTGCCGTGCGAACGTCGCAGTACCAGCCACCGGCCGGATCAAGCGAGCGCATTAGCGCATCTACCAGATCGGGCAGTGCCTGATCTTCAACGTCGAACTCGATGAGAGTCCACGTCAAGGGCTGTCCAGCGCTCACGTCTCCGACGTCTCCCCTGCTGACCCTACGAACCTGGAGGGTCACACCTTCGAGCGGGCGGTCCTTCAGGAGGCTCTCTGCGATCAGGATGCCGGAGACAGTCATGTTGACATTGTGGCCGCTGGGTATGACAGGGATCGGTGGAGGCCCGCTCCGGACTGACCGATCGCTAGGTGGATGCCCCATGGTCCCTCACGATGAGCTCCCGACCCGGAGGGGTGCGACCGGGTGGGACACTGTTCCGGTGGTCGGGGACGATGCCCGACCGAGGTGCACCTGGTGGCCGTCAGGGCTGAGGGTACCTAGTGGAATGCCCGCCTGTTCACAGGCCCTCGCAATCAGAGCCGCCCACCCATGTTCGTGGCCTACCGAAGCCATCATCCCGCGGTGAATACAGTGGTCCAATGACGACAGTTCGACTGGCGACCGCCATCGACGTTCCCCAGATGGCTCGTGTACAAATGCGGGCATTTCAGGACGACCCCCTGATTACCTGGCTACTTCCTCCCGACGGCTTTGACCGGCGGGCCACGCTGTTGTTCGACTGCATGATTCGCGCCTCCATGAGCCACGAGAGCGTCTACACGACCGATGACGGCGTTTGCACGGCGGTGTGGGCGCCACCGGAATCCTGGGCCTTCTCCGAAGAGCAGATGGGGACGATGGCCGAACCTTTCGCTGAGGCGGCGGGTGAAAGGTTGGATCGTGCTCTGGGCGTTCTGATCGAGATGGCAGAAGTGCACCCGTCCGAGCCTCACTGGTACCTCCAAAGTCTGGGCACACATCCCGATTGGCACAGGCGCGGATTCGCCTCGGCAGTCCTCGCCCCGGTGTTGGGCCATTGCGACACCGACGGCCTTCCCGCCTACCTCGAGACGCAGAAGGAGAGCAACGTCCCGTTCTACCGTCGGCACGGCTTCGAGGTCATCGGCACCAAGCAACTCTCGAACGGTGCGCCGAATATGTGGCTGATGTGGCGAGAGGCTCCGTCTCGCCGACAATGACCTGCTCACCAGGCGGCCGCGATCCTGATGGCTCGAGACTTCAGGCGTAATCTACATGAGGCACAAGAGCCTCACCCGAGGGAGGTGCGATGGATGGAGCCGCTTCACCGGAGCAAGACGTCGGCATCATGACACTGCTCGTGGGGGCTCTCACCGGCCAGCACGAGTTGTCCGAAGCTGACCGGCAAGCAGTCGGTGAATGGATGATCGATCACACCGATGACGCCGGAGTCCGCGATCTCCTGACCAAGATCGTGAGGACCCAGATCGTCGATACCTCCGAGTTCCGGGCCAAGGTGGCCGAAGCAATTCGTGACAAGTTCCGGTCAGCCCCGACCGATGTGGCAACAGACGAGTAAACCGGGGTTCGATGGTGTTCTCTCCTGGCGGTGATGTTGCCGATGTGGCGGTACTGGATGGTGGCCCCATGGACGGCAAGGAACACCCGGCCGATTGGGACACCGAGCAACTGTGCGTCATCATGACCGACGGCCAGCAGCAGCGCTACGTGCGAACCGAACGGACTCAGGTGTTACCGGATGGGCGGTCTGCGGTGGTGTTCGAGTATCGGGGTCGCCATTACGGGGCGAAGTAGCTCCAGCCGAAGGCAGGAACGATCTGACCCGGGTAGCGGGTGGAGCCGGACGTCTTTCCGTGGATGCGGGCCAACATCACGATTCGAGCAGAATTCGGGCAGCCCGGTAGTCGATCACGACCGCTCCGAAGCGGGACAGGACATCTGAACCCAGTAAGCCCGCGATCTTTATTCCGGACGCTGGAAGACTCCCCAGCAATTGAGGTTGCAGCGAAGACGAACCGAGTGTCCAGTGGCCACTTTTCACCTCAGTCAGATTCACCGGGCATCCAAAGGCTGCGGAAAGCCCGACATTCCGATGTGCATTCACAAGGCGTAGCGAGCGCACGAGCAGCGGCGACACGTTGGAGATGGCTGCGCCGGTGTCCACGACGAATGGCTGTGTCGAGGATCCGCCGAACGTTGATCGGTGCGTAGGCGGCCACTCCTCCCTGCCTGGCCACGATGGTGAGCTCGGCCCCGGCGCGTATGCCCTTCACGAACTGCGCTGGTGTCGGCGTCGAGGTGGGTCCACGAACGACGCCGTCGGCCGTCGGGGAGTCGCTCTCGGTAGCCCCTAAGCTCACCGTCCGTTTCTGATAGTCGATTCGGACGGAGCCGAACCGACTCAGCACGTCCGAACCGATGACACCGGCTAAGGGCTGGTTCGGTTCGAGGTTGGGCAGCGATGCGCTGAAGACAACCTGTGGGCGTAGTGCGAGCCGACCGACCGACCAACTTCCAAGTTGCTCGGGAACGACCGTTGCGCTGCAGGCGATGCCTGCAGCTCGTTGGGTGGCTCCGACCTGGTGCAGGTGGAATCGCCGTGAGAGCTCTTTGTTGATGACCGAGAACGAAGAGCCGGAGTCGATCACGAACGGGAATGGCCCAGCGCCCTCGATGCATGCATTGACCAGCACTGCAGCGCCGGTATCGATACGGACGACCTTGACGGCCAGGACCGGCGGACGGCCGATCGCAGGCTGGGAATGGGCGCACTCTGATGGATCTGTCCGTCCCGACGACCCGACGAACATCTTCCCCGAGGTCTGTTGGCCCGTCGTCGCAAAGGAGAACACCGTGGTCGAGGCGATCACAAGAGTCGCCGACGCAATCAAGAACGAGCGGAGCACGACATCAGTCTGCCTGTTGCCCATGCCCGGCGTGTTGTCCTGGCAGGATCTCCATCACCACCTACCTGGTGGCGGGGACAGCGAGGAGTGAAGCGGAGCGAGGCTCCCCGGGGGGGCTCGAGACCGAGCGACCGTCCCGATTACGAACGATCGTGCGGTGCTTCGACGCTGTGTTCTCCACTCCCGCCAACGGCATGTTGACTGTCTGTTGCGGCCACCAGCGCCTCCATGACCTGTCGATACACGATCTGGAGCTTCCGGTACACGAGTCGACCCATGAGCGTGCGTTCCCACGTCGCTGTCCACCGGATCGACGTGCCGCTGGGAACGTTCGGTGTCAACGTGACCTCCGCCCGGTAGTTTTTCACCGGAATGCCGCGCTCGACCGTGTAGGCGATCCTCGTGGGCGGATCGACCTCGAGAATCCTCTCGACAGTCGTGGTGCGTCGACCGAAGCGGAACCATTGGATTGATCCCGGGCGGGAGGGACCCTTGGCCGGAGGGTCATAACCGCCGTCGTTCCAAGGACCCCACTGCGCATACGTGTTGGCATCGGCCACAGCTGCCCAGACGGTGTCCACCCCGGCAACGGTCGTGCCTTCGGCCTCAACGTGTAACTCGGCCATGACGCCGCTCCTCTCGTAACTGTACCATATGGTACATGTACCATATGGTACAGTTAGGGATGGTTACGGTGCAACCGAAAGACCGACTGCTCGATGCAGCGGTCGAGCACGCCCTGCAACGAGGGATCGTGGACCTGAGCCTGCGGGAGATCGCGGCCGCCATAGGAACCAGCCACCGGATGCTCATCTACCACTTCGGATCGCGAGAGGGCCTGCTCGTCGCCGTCGTGCGTGAAGTGGAACGGCGCGAGCACGGGATGATTGCCTGGGAGTCATTCACCGCCGCCGACGTGCGGCGCGAGTGGGACCGCCTCATCGATCCGTCGCTTCGTGCCCAAGAGCGGCTCTTCTTCGAGATCTACGTACATGCGCTGCTAGGCCGCCCGGGCACTGATGGATTCCTGGAAGACGCGCTCGAAGGTTGGATTTCACCCATGGTCGATTCGCTGACCAGGTCGGGAGTGGAACGTAACGACGCGTGGGTGGTCGCCCGCCTGGGAGTTGCGGTTACCCGAGGACTTCTTCTCGATCTTCTGGCGTCGGGCGACAGTGCGGGCGTCACTCGTGCCTATGAGCTGTTCGCATCGTTGCTCGAGCACGCGTCGACAGGAACCTGAACCGCGGGCCGGCAGCTCGATGTGTGCCAGTTCCCCGGGAATGCCCGCATCCGAGGATGCCGCCAATCGTTCATCGAAAAGGGGCTCGATGTCGTGCCGCCACTGCTCACATCCCCGACGATTCTCCGCGATCACTGGTAGCGTGGTCAGTCCGCAATCAATCAGGGAGATCTGCCATGCATGCTGTCGCCCTGAAGCTGGCCAGATCGATGGCAGGTCCTGTGACCCCTTGTCTCGTTGCCGGAGCGATCTACTTCGTTATCGCCTTCACCACTGACGCTTCGGCGGTGGCCTCGATTACCGGTGGCATCGTGGTGGCGGCGATTGCGGTCGCCACCGGGTTGATCGTTCGTGCCGCCTACCGACCCATGTCGAAGAAGCCTCAGGTCAGGTAGACAAGCGTCACTGCCGAGAGAGACCTACGCTTCAGGGATGAGCGACGTCCAGAACGATTACCGGTTGGTGGCGAGTGGCTTCGATGCTGCGGTCAGGGCCGTGACCCCCGATCAGTGGGGGGCCCAATCGCCCTGCGAGAAGTGGACCGCCCGCGACCTGGTGGCGCACCTGGTCGAGAACCATCGGGGTGTGATCGCAAGTGTCAGGGGCGGGGAGTCAGAGCCCCTGGGCGCCGCCGAGGACCCGAAGCAAGCCTGGGAGAACGCCACTCGAGCAATGGGCGAGATCACCGAAGACCCGGAGGCCGCGGCCAGAGAGATCGACGGTCCGACGGGAAAGATGCCTGCGGGCCAGATCATCAGCCAGTTCGTGACCATGGACGTACTCGTCCACACATGGGACCTGGCGCGAACGATCGGTGCAGACGAGCGCCTGGACGAGGAGTCCGTCCGTCGGGCCTATGAGGCTCTCAAGCCGATGGACGCCATGATCCGCCAGCCATTCGTCTTCGGGCCCAAGCTGGAACCGCCGGTAGGTGCAGACGTGCAGACGGAGTTCCTCTACTTCTTGGGCCGACGGGCGTAACCACTGAACGTCGGCCCCTGGCGCTAGTGGTCGTGCCGGACCAGCAGTACTGGACACGGTGCGTGGTGGACTACGTAGTCGCTGACCGAGCCACCGACGAGTCGGCTCAACCAACCCTTGCTGGAGCCGACCACCAGCACGTCTGCGTTCATCTCGCCCGCGATTCGAACAATGACTGCCCCTGCCTTTTCATCGTCTGGAACGAGACGAACCTCGGCCTCGGTTCCGAGCGCGGCGGCGGTGCGGTCGAGTGCGGCTTGCCCTTCCGCGGTTGACTTCTTCCAATCCTTCTCGGCCTGCTTGTACGTGATATCAGGGCCCTCTATGCCGCCGGCGTCGGCCATGGGATCCTCGTATTCGGGGATGACCGCTGCGAGTACCACGTGAGCTCCGGGGCGCAGCAGGTCCATGGACCGGCGAGCCGCGTCTAGTGCAGACTCGGATCCGTCGGTTGCCACCAAGATGTTCATGTGTTCCTCCCTTGATCGATGCACTGCTTCACGTGCGCCACACCGTGCCTCGGAGGTGTTGACCTCACTTTCGTTCGATCAATACTTCTACGTGGTACGACGACGCGCCATCGGCCGCTCCGATCCGGCCCGTGCTCGACAAGGAATAGCCCCGCCGGAGGAGCACCGGCACCGACGCTGACGCTGGCTTAGGGTGTTCCACGGTGGACGGTTGAGTGCCCGAGGCAGCGGGGACGGGAGGGAGGCGGATCACGGACGAGAGAAATCCACCCTGGTTTCGCCCCGCCCTGGCGCTGGTGGTCCTGGGGGGCCTTGTCGCGAGGTTGGCCTTTGTCAGCTTTGTCAGATTTCCTCCGCTGACCCTGTCGAGCGATGCCGGGTTCTACCGGATCACGGCCACCCGAATAGCCAGCGGAATGGGGTACGTCGATCGGTCCCTCACCCGACCGGATCAGCTGTCAGCTACCGCCACCCACCCCCCGTTGTTTTCGGGACTTCTGGCAGTATTCGACCTCCTCGGCATCCACTCGGTGACCGGCCAGAGAGTGGCTCTCGGGATCGTCACGTCATCGGCCGTGCTTCTCATGGGACTTCTGGGTCGCAGAGTTGCCGGCCCCATGGTGGGCGTGGCGGCGGCTGCGATCGCGGCGTTCAATCCGCTCTGGCTCCAGCCGATCGGCGCCATCATGAGCGAGAGCATCTACCTTGTCGTGGTTCCGCTGGTACTACTCCAGACGCTCCGCTGCCTGGAGAGAGCATCGGCCAGAAGATTCGTGGTCCTTGGGATCCTGCTGGCCGGTGCCGTGCTCATCCGCAGCGACGCCATCGGCCTCATCCTGCTGCTGGGGGTTCCGCTCCTACTCGTCGTGGCCGTTCCGTGGCGGAACCGTGCCCTCCTCGGCGCGGCGCTACTGGTCGGACTCATAGTCGTGTTGGGTCCGTGGTTGATCCGAAACGAGGTCCAGCTGGGCGGAGCGGTACTTTCGGATCAACAGGGGAGCACGCTGGCGGGCTCGTACTGCAATGCCACGTTCAACCCGACATCTCCGACCTACGGCAGCTTTGACGGTGAGTGCGCAGCAGTTGGCACTGCTGAAGTGTTCCTGGGTGTGAAGCCACCAGGTGGAGCACGCCAGTGGACAGATCTCAGTCTCGACAGTGCGCTCACGCACTACGCCGAGCAGTACGCACGCAACCGTCTCGGTTCTCTGCCGAGGGTGGTGCTCGCCCGCGAAGCCTCAACGTGGGGCCTGGGCAATCACTCGTTTCAACTGGCGTTGGCCAGGGCAGAGGGCCGGAACAGGTCCTACGAACAGGCAGGCTGGATCGTGTACTGGGTCATGGTGCCCTTCGTGCTCATCGGTGGGGTCGTCTTGGCCCGTCAGGCGTGGCGACGATGGTTGATCGTCGTCGCACCACTAGCGGTGGTTGCCGTCAACGCCGCCCTCGTCTACGGAAGCACCAGGCTCCGCGTAGCCGCGGAGCCGTCGTTGGCCGTACTTGCTGCGGTGGGAGCCGTTGCCGCAGCAGATCGGATCAGGCTCACATTCGCTGCCTTCCCCAATCGCCGCCGACCCCGGTCAGGGTCGTCACCGCCATCCACGCGCCCCGAGGTACCGGCCAACAGCTGAGCCGCTCTCAATTGGCCTGACCGGTCAGCGTCTTCTTCGGAATGGCCGACCCGTGGGCCCACCCTACGGCACCCGATACCTAGCCGGCCGCCTCCCCGACATCGACCGGCCGCTTGCAGACGGCGTACGAGTAGTCCCCGATCGCATGAACACCGACGAGTTCCCAGCCCTGCTCCCCCAACTGGTTGAGGGCTGCCTCCACACCGGTGTATCCGTCTTCAGCCATCAGGTCGAAACGCTCCAACTTGTAGGACCAGATGATCATGTGCGAAATCCTACACGTAGGAAATTGGCGCCGGACGTGAGGATTGCCAGCCTCCTGACCGGCGTTGCGGGACACGGCCACGCTGACCAGCTGACTGCACCCGACATCGTGAATCCGACGACCGTGCCCGGTGGCGACTCGACCCCGTCGTCGGGCACTGTCGCCAGCCCCCAAGGGACGCAACTGACCTTGGGATGCAGCACGCGTCCAGCTCCGCTGGTCGGGATCCGCGGACAGCGCTCGGCGGATCCGAGCACTGCCCATTGGGGGGCGTGGGTATCATGCATCCAGTCGGCCACGATCACCGGATCCCTGCTCTCCCGCGGGTCGGTGCTCCGCCACGAGCGAGGTACGAGGACGATGCCCTCCGGATACGACGGGACCTCCTGATGCGTGACGATGTTCGTCGGGCGCTGGCGATCGGCCCGTCCTCGAGCATGCAGGACCGCACGATCGACATCACCACCACCGGCCGACGTTCAGGGAGTCCGCGGCGGATCGAAATCGTCTTCTACCGGATCGAGGGGTCCATCTACCTGAGCGGGATCCCCGCGCCCGGTGGTCGGGATTGGCTGGCCAATCTGCGCGCGGAGCCGCACTTCACGTTCCACCTCAAACACGGCGTGGTGGCCGATCTGCCTGCGGTCGCCACGGTGATCACCGACGAGGCAGATCGTCGCAGGTTGCTGGCCCCGCTCGTCGACCAGTTCAATCAGCGCCGTGGCGACGACAGCGAGTGGCCGCACGCCGAGCTCGACGACTGGGTGCGAGGTAGTCCGCTGGCGAGAGTCGACTTCGTCGACGTCGACTGACCCGGGGATCCATCGGTGTTCAGGATTGTCTCTCCGCGGGGATCAGCGGTCGGCGATCGCTTCGCGGACGGCAGGCACGACCTCCTGGGCCCAGAGTTTCAGTGTCGTGTCGCTGATGATGTCGCCGGGGAACAGTAGGTAGATGAAGGCGGCGGCGCCGTGTTCGAGTGCGGCGAAGGTGAGTTCTTCGACCCACTGCGTCACCCCGCCCCCGATCCAGCGGCCCTCCTCGTCGCGGGTCTCGGGCAGCGGATGGCGGACGATACGTCCCGACACGTTGTAGATGGTGTCGATGGCAGATGGATCCCTTCCCACCGAAGCAGCCGCTTCGTCGATGATGGGCCGTGACTCGGCGACCCGCGCACTGCGCCAGTCGGCGAGGTGCCCGGGTATCCAGCCGTCGGCGTGTCGGCCGGTCACCGCTAGCGCCTTCGGGCCGAGCGACCCGACCCAGATCGGTGGCGTCGGCACGACCGCGGGTGCCAGCTCGGTGACGTGGTAGAACTCGCCATCGAAGGTCACCGGATCACCGCCCCCGGAAAGCGCTCGAACCACGGTGATCGCCTCTTCCAACGCCCGCACACGGGCCGCGGGCGACAGTTGGGGGACACCGAGGGCGACGATCTCCTCCCACATCCCGCCGGAACCCATTCCGAGAACGAAACGACCGCGGGAGATCGTAGACAGTCCCGTGACGGTCCGGGCCAGAATGGGAGCGGGGCGACTGAGCAGGTTCGTCATGATGACCGCTCCGGTGATGTTGCTGGTTGCGCCCAGGACGAACCCCAACGCGGCGTAGGCGTCGAGGCGCTCGGCGAAGTAGGGGTGGTCGGAGAGGCTGACGACATCGAGACCGGCCTCGTCGGCCAGGCGGGCATGCGCCAGGATCTCGCTCACCTGATCGACGCCGGTCTCCAGCCCGAGACCGAACAGCACGTGGTGGTCGGGGGGCATGAGGCCATTCAATCACCAACCCGACGGTATTCCCCGTGGTGCCACTCCGGGCGCAACGACAGGTTCCCTAGGATCTGGGCATGCTGTTGTGGATCAACGGGCCCTTCGGTGGCGGCAAGACGCAGACGGCGCACGAGATCCAGCGTCGGCTGCCTGACAGCGTCATCTGCGATCCCGAGGAGGTGGGTTTTGGCCTCCGTCGGATGACGCCCTCGCACCTGCGCCATGACTTCCAGGACTACCCGGCCTGGCGGCAGGGTGTGTTCGAGGTGCTGGACCAGGTCCTCAGTCGGTACGCCGGCGTCGTGATCGCACCCATGACGGTCGTGGAGCCGGACTACTACGAGGAGACGGTCGGCCGACTGCGGAGTCGTGGCCACGACGTGAGCCACTTCGCGCTGCTCGCCGACCGCGGGACCGTGCTTCGTCGGCTCCGCGAGCGAGGGGTCGGACATGTCCTGCACTTCGTGGCCGGCAAGGACGCCCCCCTGCTCCGGGAGAGCTTCGCCGTGTCGAAGCTCGACTACTGTCTCGAGCGGCTCGCCGGACCGGAGTTCGCCGAACATGTGCTGACGGACCACCTCACCATCGCAGAAGTTGCCGAGCGAATCGCCGGGTCGGCGGGGTTGGCGCTCGCTCCGAACACCGACTCGGCCCTGCAAGGGCGTCTCCGCCGGGCCTGGACGGGGGCCAAGCACATCCGCTTCGACTGAAACGGCGACGGATCGATGCTCATCCGGTGGCGTCGACGTCGAGGACCACCGGCGGCAACGCCGTACCGGCTGCCGTCTGCAAGTGGATGTCGAGCACGTAGGAACCGGCTGCGGGGGCGGTGAGGGTCAGGTCCGGTCGCCGCCGGCGCCGGAGCCACTGCCGGAGCCGCCGCCGGACAGGCTGCACTCCCCCGTCGGCCCGAGTGCCGCCGACGGACCGCCGAGCACCAGTCGTCCGCTGGCCGGCGATACCTCGAGTCCGGTCCCGGTGGCACTCCACTGGACGGTCGGGCTGCTGGTGCCGGCCAGCACCGCCCCCAGCTGGACGGTGGTGGGTCGGCCGGCTACGACCGTGGTCCCACCGCCGGGTGTAGTGAACCCCACGGCCGGGAGCAGCCCGGTCCCGTACGAGGGCGGGCTCGAACCCGGGTCGGCGCCCCAGGACGGATCGGGCGTCGAGCCGAGACCGAAGGTCAGCACCCCGCCGGTCCGGATGACCGAGGACGGCAGCCACGGCTGGTTCCAGCCGGTTGCGCCGCCCGACGGGGCGGTCGAGCACGACGTGGTCGATGGCGGTGCACCGACCCCCGAGACCGTGAGGGAGTGGACGTAGGGGGTGGAGGCCGATGCGGCCGGCGCGTCGATGACGAGCTGGTGCCCGTCGGGGAGCGTGATCACCACCTGGGGGAACAGCGGGCTGGCCAGGGCCAGGTTCGGCCGTTCCGGGGGTGACCGGGTACATCCCGATGGCCGCCCACACGTACCAGGACGCAATGGCCCCGAGGTCGTCGTTGCCCGGCTCGTCGACCGGGGCGTCGGCGTAGAGCGTGTCGGCGATGTCGCGCACCACCCGCTGGGTCTGCGACGGTGCGCCGAAGTAGTCGTACTCCCAGGGCGTCCACGAGGCTCGGCTCGTTGCCGGCCCAGTCGTAGGGGAGGTTGCGGGTGGCGTTCAGCGAGGTGAAGAAGGTGTTGAGCTTGGCCACCGTGGCCGCGTCACCGCCCATCAGGGTCGACAGCGCGGCCAGGTCCTGGGGAACCGACCAGGTGTACTGGACGGCGTTGCCCTCCTCGAAGCCCAGCTGGCCCCCGGGTTCGAGTTGGGAGGCCTGGAAGGCCGGTCCGGGCGGGAAGCTGCCGTCGTCGGACCGGGCCCCGATGTAGCCGGTGGCCGGGTTGAAGAGGTACTCCCAGTTGTGGGCCCGCTGCATCATCGTCGCGTACAGCGCGTGGTTGCCCCGAGGCCTTGGCCATCTGGGCGATGGAGAAGTCGTCGATGGCGTACTCGAGCGTCACCGAGCCCCCGATGGAGTAGTCGATGGACGTGAGGTCGAGGGAGTCGGCGTCGACGTAGTGCTGGCGACAGGTACTGGTCGAGGTACTGGCGCTCGATCTCGAACCCGTGGCCGGTCTCCGTTTCGGTGGCCCCCTTGACCATGGCCGCCAGCGCCGCCTTCACGTCGAAGTTGACGCACGCCGAAGGCGTAGGCGGCGGCGATGATGGGGTCGGCGGAGTCGCCGTTCATCTGGGACTCGTCGCCGTCGACGATGGCCCATTTGGGCAGCCACCCATCCTGTTCGGCGTCGTTGACCAGGGATTGGACCATGTCACCGGCCTGGCGGGGGGCCACCAGGGACACCAGTTCGATCTCCGACCGGTAGATGTCCCACTCGGAGAAGTTGGCGTACTGGGCCCCGCCGTCGGACCGGTGCACCTGCCCGTCCTCGCCGGTGTACTCGCCGTTGTCGTCGCTCACCACGTCGGGGTCGAGCAGCGAGTGGTAGAGAGCGGTGTAGAAGGTGCGCTGCTCGGCCGCGGTGCCCCCACCCACGCGGACCCGGTCGAGCAGGGCGTTCCACTGGCCGGTGGCCCGGGACTCGACCCGGCCGAGCGACCACCCGGGGTCCTCCACCCGGAGGTTGTCGGCGGCGTCGGCGACGCTGACGAAGGAGATGCCGACCTTCATGAGCACGCTCTGGTTCGACCGGGCGTCGAAGGTGACATAGGCACCGCAGGTCGGCGCCGGCGCACGACGTCACCCCGGGCGAGACCACCGGGCCGTCCCAGCTCCCGGCCGAGGTGAACGGCCGGTTGAACTGGGCCGCGAAGTAGAGCGTGTAGTTGGTTCCGGTCCCGCAGAACTGGCCGCTCTCGACCTCACCGCTGATCCCGTCGTGGCCCTCGAGACTGGACGCTCGGAGTCGATGACGGGATTGGCGCTCCCCGCCACCTTGAACAGGACGTTGGCCGCGGCGGTGCGCGGGAACGTGAACCGCGACAGTCCGGTCCGGGTGGTCACGGCCAACTGGGTGGACACGCCCGACGGCCCGAGGGTCACCCCGTACCGGCCCGGCGCGGCGTGCTCGTCGGCGTGCGAGAACGTGTCCGTGGTGCCCTCGGGATCGGCTCCCAGGGCCCCGACCGTGGGGAGGATGGGCACGTCGCCGTAGCTCGGGCACCCGGTGCCGCTCAGGTGGTCGAGGCTGAACCCCGACACCTGGTCGTCGGCGTACGAGTACCGCCCGCCCGACATGACCGTGTCGGGCTGGGTGTCCGGGCTCCACTGGATCATCCCGAAGGGCACGTCGGCGCCGGGGAACTCCCCCACCGTCCCGGGGTCGACCGGGCCGGTGCCGGTGCCGTCCATGGGGTCGACCAGACTGCTCGGATCCTGGACGAGCCCGGCGGCGTCGGCCGCTACGGGCTGGACCGTGGCCGCCCCGGCCGGTGAAGCCGTCGGGGTGGCGGTCGACCACCCTCCGGCCACCAACAACGCGGCCAGGGCCAGCGCCACGCCCCCCGCCCTCCCCCTCCTGTGTCCGACCACGGTAACGACGGTAGTGGAGCCCGATGCTCCGGCGCCTGCAGCGGGGCCATTCACTAGAGCAGGGCCACCACCGTGAGCACCACCAGCACGGCTGATATAGGTCGTCATGACGGCGATGATCCAGCCCGGCACCTCGGCGAATCGGTGTTCGGCCAGTGCCCGCCGGGCCTGGCGGTCCCGCAGGGACCCGCCCACCACGAACAGGACGGCCAACACGCCGTAGCCGACGCCGAGGGCGATGAAGCGCTCCCTCGGCTCGTCACCCAGCCGGGGCAGGAAGGCGCCGACTCCGAGCGCCACCGCCGCCGCGGCGATGCCACACCGCCACCAGGCCAGCAGCGTCCGCTCCTCGGCGAAGTAGGTCCGTCGGGAGGCGTCGGGGAACGATCGGTCCCCCGCCTCGGGATCAGCGGCAGCCACGGGCCACGCCTCGGATTGGCATCACAGATCTCCCCGAGCCGGCCCGGGACGCGTGGCGGGCCGCCGTCGTTGTGACGTTCTAGCCGAGGATCTTGGCCTTCTGCGCCTCGAACTCCTCTTCCGTCAGGGCTCCGGAGTCCTTCAGCGCAGCCAGCTGGGTCAGCTGGGCGATGGGATCGGGGGCGGCGGCCGGAGCCGGGGCCGGGGCGTACTGCGGTGGCGCCTCTTCCGCCGGTGCCTGGGCTTGGGCCGCCTGGGCCTGCTTGTTGGCCACGTGCGATCCGACCACGGCGGCCGTCCCGACCACCGCGGTGGTACGTACGGCCATCCGGGCGATGGGTCGTCTTCTCATCATCAGCTGTCTCCTCTTCTCTCTTCGGACTCAGACGGCCGGCGGCAGTGCGGCCAGGGCGGGCTCGATCAGCTCGTGGGGGATGCGGGCACCATCCAGCAGCACCCCGCCGGAGTTCCGCACGGCGGCGGCGAACGGGGCGGCCCACAGGTCCTCCCAGATCAGCAGGGCGGCCGACGAGTTGGGCTCGAGCTGCCCGGCCGCGAACTCGATGTCCTCGGGGCTGATGAGGCCCCCGACCTCGCCGTCCAGGCCCCCGAAGCCGGCCAGCTGGTCGAGCTCGTCGATCTCGAAGCTGAGGACCGACCCGTCGGCATCCTTGCCGATGAAGATGAGGTCGAGGATCCGTACCGTTCCGCGACTCGACCAGCGCGATGAGCTCCGGGGCGATCTCGCCGTTGAACTTGTTGCCGGGGAATCCCACGATGATGTATTCGACTGGTCCTAGTGGCATGTGCAGCGGCTCCTCACTCGGGTGGTCCTGTCAGGGTACGGGTTGGCGGGGTGGTTGTCCTCATCCCGACCGGGTGATTGACACCGACGGGTGGACGCGGCTTCGGTGCGCTACCGCTCCAGCGGCAGGGCACCACCCTCGGCCGCCTCCCGCTCGGCCGCGTCGGGCATGCCGCGCACCAGCGCGATCAGCAGCACGGCGATGGCCGCTCCGACCAGGGGACCCACCACGTAGACCCACCAGCCGGTGAAGTCGAGGCTGACGATGTCCGGTCCCAGCGTGCGGGCCGGGTTCATCGAGGCACCGCTGATGGGGCTGGCGAACAGACCCAGCAGCGCCACCGTGGAGCCGACGGCCAGGGCGGCGTTGTGACCGATGCTCCGATAGCCGGTGGCGGTGTTGAGGATCACCGTGACCAGGATGGCCGTGAGCACGATCTCCATGACCAGGGACCGCCACTCGCCGCCGGGCTTGACGATCGGGTAGTTGCCGCCCGAGGCCACGTGTCCGTACATGCCCTGGAGGAACAGCGCGGCGGCGATGGCCCCGGCGAACTGGACCACGAGGTAGGGCAGCACCCAGGCCGCCTTGAACACGCCCCGGCCGGTGAAGGCCAGGGTCACCGCGGGGTTGATGTGCAGGCCCGACAGCGGACCGAGGGCGTAGATCATGGCCATGACCACGGCCCCGGGGGCGATCACCGCCGCCGTCCGGCTGATTGGGCCCCCGCCGGCGTAGTGGTTGATGACGCCGGAGCCGGCGGCCACGGTGACGAGGAAGAAGGTCCCCACGAACTCGATGATCAGGCGGATCCAGCAGCGGCCGGTGCCGGAGGGTGTCCTCCTCGAACTTGATCAGGTAGCGGCTGCCGATCAGCTCGGCACTCGTCGGCGTCGAGCGTCCCGCCAGCGGTGACGGCGACGGTGCTGGCCATGGCGGCCGGGGTCGGATCGCTCACGTCGAGCTCCCCCGACCGGACGCGGCGGGCCCGGACCGGCCCCACCGTCACAGTCCCGACTCCACGGTGATCCGACCCTCGGCCGCCGCCTGCTGCAGGGCGTCGTAGTCGCGCTCGTTCTGGTCGGCGTAGGTCTCGGCGAAGGTGACCATGGCGTTGTCGAAGGTCTTCGCCCGAGCCCAGGTAGGCGGCGATGGCGATCCGGTCGCCGGACCGGGCATGGGCCCGGGCCAGGGTCCAACCGCACAGCCGTCCGTAGATGCCCATGCCCTTCGGGCACCATCTGGTCGGTGTCGGCCGAGCCCTTCCAGTCCCGGAGCTGACGGATGTAGAAGTCCCGCTGCACGCCGTCGAGGCCGTCCACCCGGTCCCAGCCCAGGAAGATGTCGCTGGAGGCCTGCATGAGGTGCTGGCCGGCCACCACCCGCTCCCCCTGGTTGGCGTAGTGGCTCTTGCCCACGAACTCGGCCAGCACCGACTCCTGGGCCTCCTTGGCCTGCAGGAGCAGGGGGTCGCGTGCCGTCGCTGCCCACCAGCAGGAGGACCCAGGCCCGGGTGCCCACGCTGCCCACTCCGACCACCTTGCGGGCGATGGTGACGAACCGGAACTGGTTGAGCAGGTGCTGGCGGTCGCTCTGCAGGGTCGACCGGTAGCGGCGGAACATCTCGTGGAACATCTCGGTGATCCGGCTGCTCCCCAGCCCGGGCTCCAGCTCCTCGATGGGCACCAGCAGCGGCGGGTCGCTGACGAAGCGGGTCTCGCCGTCCACCACCTCGGTCAGCTTCTCCAGCGCCTGCATGCTGTCGCGGGTCCTGGCCTTGGCCAGCGCCTTGTCGGCCCGGGACTTGACCTTGGCCATGCCCTTGTCGGCGCCCTTTCGGCCTTTCGGCTCCAGGCCGAGCTCGTCGCCGATCTCGCCCAGCACCTTCTCGATGTCCATGCGGGCGTACCAGACGTCGAGGTCGCGCATCGTGGCCAGCGTGGCCATCTCGGTCCGGTACGCCGCCGCGCACTCGCAGGACCACGTCGGCCCGCTCCTTGTCCGAGAACCCCCGGTCGCGCCCGGCGATGGCCAGGCTGGCGGCCAACCGCTTCACGTCCCACTCCCACGGGCCCCGCAGCGTCTCGTCGAAGTCGTTGAGGTCGAAGACCAGGTTGCGCTCGGCCGAGGCGAAGACGCCGAAGTTGCTCAGGTGGGCGTCCCCGCAGGCCTGGACGTTCAGCCCGGACCGGGGTGTGGTGGACAGGTCCGACGCCATGATGAGGGCCGCGCCCCGGTAGAAGGTGAACGGGGAGACCAGCATGCGGCCGTACCGGATGGGCACCAGCTCCTGCACCCGGGTGACGGCCTGGCTCTCGAGGAGGGCCACCGGATCGGGGCGGGACGAGAGCGCCTCCCAGGCCCCCTGCGTCGAGCGGGGCACGTCGGCGCGGGCGGCCTTGCCCAGGGCGGCACGTTCCTCCGCCGTCAGGTGCTCGAGCGGCGGGGCCTCGACCTCCGGGCCCGCCGCCGACGTCGGACTGATGGTTGGCCATGGGACCACCTTTCCATCTGGGCCGGCCGGAGCCATCACCCTCATCGGGCGATATCCCTGCCGGCCGGTCATGTCGCCGGCCGACAGCCGACCGACCGGCCTGGGAGCCGGCTCAGGGACCGGCGGCCACCCGGAACCCTACGTTGCCGGTCGAGCTGTCGGACGTGCTCCCGAACCGGGCCGACACCCGGTAGCGGCGACAGTACGAGGCGTGGCACAGGTAGGACCCGCCCCGCTGGACCCGGAGCGAGCCGGTGCGGGGGCCCGGTGGGGGCCGACACCGGCGAGGAGGCGTAGTAGTCGACGTCGAGCCAGTCCGCGCACCACTCCCAGACGTTGCCCGTCATGTTGTGGAGCCCGTAGCCGTTGGGCTCGAAGGCGTCGACCGGGGCCGTGCCCACGAACCCGTCGGCGCCGGTGTCGCCGCCGGGGAACTCCCCCTGGAAGACGTTCATCCGGTGGACGCCCCCGGGCTCGAGCTCGTCCCCCCACGGGAACGGCTGGCCGGCCAGGCCTCCACGGGCCGCCACCTCCCATTCGGCCTCGGTGGGCAGCCGGGTCCCCGACCAGGCGCAGTAGGCCTGGGCGTCGTCCCACGACACGTGGACCACCGGGTGGTCGTGTCGACCGGTGATGTCCGACTGGGGCCCTTCGGGATGGCGCCAGTCGGCCCCCATGACCTGACGCCACCAGGGGGCGCCCTCCACCCCCCGGGTGGGCGGGAACTCGTCGGGGAGCAGGCCGCCGAAGACGAACGACCAGCCGAAGCGCTCGGCGTCGGTCCGCCACCCGGTGGCCCCGACGAAGGCGGCGAAGTCCCGGTTGGTGACGGCGTAGCGGTCGATCCGGAACGACGCCAGCTCGACGTCGTGGACCGGACCCTCACCGTCACCGGGATACGACCATCTCCGACTCGTCCCCCATGCGGTAGCGACCGGCCGGCACCGTGACCAACGTGTCGGGCGGATGTCCGCCCGTCGGCACGCCGGTCTCCGGTCGGCCGACGGTCGCCGAGGCTCCGGGCGGTCGGGGGCACAGCACCGGTCGGACATGGCCCCGACAGTACCGTCGGACCCGACGGTCAACCGCCGGCGGTGGTGGCACCTCCGAGGTTGGGGACCTCGTCGGCCCCGGCCGTCACCGTCGGGGCCCCGTCCCCGGTGCCGGCCCCGTCGCCGGTGGCCTCGGGGGGCGGGGTGGTGAGGCGCTTCCGGAACACGTAGAGGCTCCAGCCCTGGTACGCCAGCACCACCGGGAAGAAGACCACGGCGATGACCGTCATCACCCTCAGGGTGTACGAGGGACTGGCCGAGTTGGCCACGGTGAGGTTGTAGGCCGCGTTGGTGGACGACACCATGACCCGTGGGAACAGCTCGAAGAAGATCGAAGCCACCACGCTGCCCATGCCCACCGCGGCGGAGATGAAGGCCCAGCCCTCCGACCGCGAGTCGGCCAGCCAGGCCGCCGCCACCACCGCGGCCAGGGCCAGCGCCTGGATGGGCTGGGGGACGAACCCCACGCCGAGACCGACGTGCATCCACGTCAGCCAGCCGAAGGTGATCATGACGGCCAGCCAGCCCAGCCGCCCGGACAGCGTGGCCACCCGTTCGTGCAGGGCACCCTCGGTCTTGAGCGAGAGGTAGGCGGCCCCGAGGAACAGGCAGAGCACGGTCAGGGTCACACCCGTGTACAGGCCGAAGGGGACCAGCAGCCCGAAGAACGTGCCGGTGTAGTTGTGGGCCGAGTCGATGGGCAGCCCGTGGAGCAGGTCGCCCGAGGGCCGTGCCGAGCAGCAGCGGGACCAGCAGGCTCCCGACGGTGAGCGACCAGCGCCACGTCGACCTCCAGCGCGGGTTGTCGACCTTGCGGTTGAACTCGAAGGACACGCCGCGGACGATGAGCGCCACCAGCACCACCACCAGGGCCAGGTAGAAGGTGGAGAACATGGTGGCGTACCACGAGGGGAAGGCGGCGAAGATGGCGGCGCCGCCCACGATGAGCCACACCTCGTTGCCGTCCCAGATGGGCCCGATGGAGTTGACGGCGACGCGCCGCTCGGCGTCGTCGGACCCCACGAACGAGTGCAGCATGCCCACCCCGAAGTCGAATCCCTTCGAGCACGAAGAAGCCCGACCCAGAAGATGGCGATGATCACGAACCAGATGTTGTTGAGATGCACGCTGCCTCCTAGTAGATGAGGGCCGGCGCACGGCGGCCCTCGGCATCGTCGGATGAGCCGTCCTGATCCCGGTCGTCATCGACCGTCGCCGTCACCCGGCCCGTCGTCGGGCTCCAGTTCGTCGTCGGCCGTAGTGGATCATCAGGTAGGCGTCGGCCACCCCCAGCGCCGCGTACAGCAGGACGAAGACGGTCAGGCTGATCCAGATGTCGGTGGCGGTCACCGAGGGCGAGGCGGCCTGGGACGTCTTCATCAGCCCCTGGACGATCCAGGGTTGCCGGCCGCTCTCGGTGAGCAGCCACCCGGCCGTGTTCATGAGGAACGGGGTGATGACGAACCAGGGGGCGATGAACAGGAACCACTTGGCCTTGTCCAGCGTCTTGCGACGGATGAGCCACAGGCCCCACAGGGCGAACAGGGCGATGAGGGCGGCCAGGTAGGCCATGACCCGCATGCCCCAGTACTGGATGAAGACGTTGGGGATGTAGTTGCCGGGGCCGTACTCCTTCACGTACTGGGCCTGCAGGTTGTTCATGCCCTGGACCTCGCCGTCCACGTGGTTGGTGGCCAGGATGGACAACAGGTCGGGGATCTCCCAGATCTGGGTGGGGGTCTCGTCGTTGTTCCCCCCGCCGATCTGGAGGAGGGAGAACGAGCAGTGGGACGGGCAGGTGGTCCACAGGGCCTCGGCCGCGGCGATCTTCATGGGCTGGTACTTGCCCTCGACCACCCCGAGCTCGCTCCCGATGAACATGTTCACGAACACCGCCGGCGTCAGCACGGCCAGGGAGATGATGGCGGTGCGGCGGAAGGCCTCGACCGAGCTCTTCCGCCGGAGGTGCCAGGCCGAGATGGCCAGCATGACCAGCGCCCCGGTGACCAGCGAGGCCAGGACGACGTGCGGGTAGCCCCACAGGAACACCGGGTTGGTGAACAGGGCCCAGACGTCGTTGAGCTGCGGCTGGTGCTGGGCGTTCATCACGTAGCCCACCGGGTGCTGCATCCACGAGTTGGCGGCCATGATGAACAGGGCCGACAGCATGGTCGCCCCCGCCACCAGCCAGATGCAGGCCAGGTGCAGCCGCTTCGACAGGCGGTCCCACCCGAAGATCCAGACGCCGAGGAAGGTGGACTCGAGGAAGAAGGCCACCAGGCCCTCCATGGCCAGGGGGCCGCCGAAGATGTTGCCGACGAACCGCGAGTAGTTCGACCAGTTCATCCCGAACTCGAACTCCTGGACCAACCCGGTCACCACCCCCACGGCCACATTGATCAGGAGGAGGGTCCCGAAGAACTTGGTGAGCCGCTTGAACGTCGGGTTGTCGTTGCGGTACCAACTCGTCTGCAGCAGCGCCACCAGGAAGGCCAGACCGATCGTGACCGGCACGAACAGGAAGTGGTAGATGCTGGTGGTGGCGAACTGCCAGCGGGCCAGATCGGTGGTCATGGTGGGGTGCTCCCGTCGTTCGGGGCGCCACGGGATGTGGTGCCCTGCGGTTGAGGCCGTGGATGGTGCAGCGAGATCTCCGTGGAGGTGGCGAAGCGCTCCGTGCTCATCTCGTCCCACCACAGGCCGCGAGTACCGCGAGTCCCGGCCCAGCAGCGCGTCATGGGTTCCCCGCTCGACCACCCGGCCGTCGTCCATGACGAGGATCTCGTCCACGGACTCCAGACCGATCAGGCGGTGGGTGATGAGGACCAGCGAACGCCCGTCGGTCGCCGTCAGGAGGTCGGCGACGAGCGCATCGGCGGCCAGCGGCTCGAGGTGCTCGGCCGGTTCGTCCAGCACCAGGACCGGGAACGTCGGCCAGCAGGGCCCGGGCCACCGCCACCCGCTGCCGCTGGCCTCCCGAGAGGCGGGCACCCGCGGTGGCCCACGCTCGGTGGCCAGGCCCTCGGGCAGCTCCGGCCAGCCAACCGGCCAACCCGACCCGGCCCAGTACCTCCGTCCAGCTCGGAGTCCGTGGCGTTCCAGCCGGCCCACCCGGAGGTTCTCGGCCAGGGTGGTGTCGAAGAGGAAGGCGTCCTGGCCGACCAGGCCCACCACGGTGCGGACGTCGTCGCCGGCGAGGCGGTCGAACGGCACGCCGTTCAACGAGACCGAACCGGACGCGCAGGTGAGGAACCGGAGCAGCACGGCCGCCAGCGTCGACTTCCCCGACCCGCTCGGCCCCACGACGGCCACACGCCGCCCGGCGGGAAGGGAGAGGTCCACCCCCGGAGCACCGGGGACGGAGCCCCGGGTAGCCGGCCCACACCGATCGCACCTCCAGGTCGAAGGGGCCCTCGGGCCGGGCCGTCGGTCGCTCCGGCTCGGGCACGGGCACCGGGGCATCGGTCACGGCGAACACCCGGGCCGCGGCCCGGCGGACCCGGTGCAGGGCCTGTGTGGCCACCGGCAGTCCGACCACCAGCTCGAAGGCGGCCAGCGGGATCAGGGTGATGACCGCCAACTCGGTCCCGTCGAGCCGGCCCGAGGCCACGGCCGGGATCCCGACCATCAGGCACCCCCAGCACGCCAGTCCGGTGAGCGGCGGTGGTGAGGGCCAGCCGATGCCGGCGGTCGCAGGCCGAGGCCGAGGCGATGGCCGTCAGCTCGGCGTCCTCGTCCACCACCACCCGCACCTGGGCGTCGGCGGCGCCGAACGCGACGAGCTCGGCAGCCCCCTCGGTGAGGTCCACCATGGCCGCACCCGAGCTCACCGCGGACCCGGGCGAACCGTGACTCCCGCCTCCGGGCCAGGACGCCGGTGAGCCAGGGCACGGCCGTGGCCGCCACCAGGAGGGCGACGGCCAGGACCACCGCCGCCGCCGGCAGCATCCACCACAGCAGGACCACGGTCAGGACGCCCACCACCACGGCGATCCCGAACGGCGGGACGACCCTGATGACCAGGTCCTGCAGCGAGTCCACGTCCTGCGACCACCCGGGCCAGCAGGTCACCCCGCCGGAAGACGGCGAGGCCGGTGGGCGCCAGACGCTCGAGCCGCCGGTACACCGTCGCCCGGAGGTCGGCGAGCAGCCGGAAGGCGGCGTCGTGGCCGACGAGCCGCTCCTCGTACCGGAAGAACCCTCGGGAGAGCCCGAAGAACTGGACCCCGACGATGGCCACGGCCAGCTGGGACTCGTTCGGGTGCTGGGCCGCCCTGGAGATCAGCCACGCCGGCCGTGCCGATGAGGCCGATGTCGGCGGCGATGGCCCCGGCGCCCAGCAGGAGCGGTGAGCACCAGGCGACCGGCGGCGGGGCGGGCCAACCCGAGGGTCCGACCCAGCGGGGCCGACCGCGCCGTCCCGGTCCCCGTCCGTCACGTCCGTGCTCGGACATCAGTGATGCCGCCACCACGGCCGGCGCCAGTCGGACGACACGGTCGGCCTCGGCCAGCAGGGAGCTCCGGTGGGCCACGATGACCACGGTGCGCCCGACCATCAGCCGCCGGATGGCGGCGAGCACGCCCTCCTCGGTCCGGCCGTCGAGACTGGCCGTCGGCTCGTCGAGCAGGAGGAGCGGCGCGTCGCGCACGAAGGCCCGGGCCAGAGCCACCCGCTGGCGTTCGCCGGCCGACAGGCCGGACCCGTCGGAGCCCAGCACGGTCCCGACTCCTTCGGGGAGCCGGGCCACCACCTCGTCCAGACCGGCGTCGGCTGATGGCGGTCCGCACGGCCTCGTCGGTGGCGTCGGGCCGGCCCAGCCGGACGTTGTCGGCGATCGAACGGGCGAAGAGGTGGGTGCGCTGCGGTACCCAGGCCACCTGGGTCCTCCAAGCGTCGGGGTCGAGATCGGCCAGGCTCACCCCACCGATCCGCACCGATCCCGTCCAGGGCGGGGCCAGGCCGAGCAGCACGCTCAGGAGTGTCGACTTCCCGCATCCGCTGGGACCGGCGACGGCCACGATCTCGCCGGGTTCGATCTCGAGTGTCGCGCCCGACAGGGCCGGCAGCATCCGACCGGGGTAGCAGACCTCCAGATCCTCCACCCGGAGGGGGGACGGTGGACGGGTCGGGCACGTCGCGGCGGGTACCCGTGGTCGGCACCGGTGCTCGAGGACGGCGACCACGTCCCCGATGGCCTGCATCCCTTCGGCGCTGGCGTGATAGTTCGTGCCGAGGAGGCGGAGGGGCAGGTAGGCCTCGGGGGCCAGGATGAGAACGAACAGTGCGGTGGCCAGGCTGAGGTGCCCGCCGAGGAGGCGGAGGCCCACCGCCACCGCCACCAGGGCCACCGAGACCGTGGCCAGGAGCTCGAGGATGAGCGACGAGAGGAACGCCACCTTCAGCGTGGCCATGGTGGCCCTCCGGTACTGGTCGGTGATGGCACGGACCGCGTCGACCTGGGCCTTGGCCCGACCGAAGACCTTGAGGGTCGGGAAGTCCGGCGACCACCTCGAGGAAGTGGCCGGCCAGGCGGTGGAGGAGCCTCGCCTGGTCGCCCCATCCGGACCTTCGTGGACGCGCCCGACCAGCGACAGGAACAGTGGGATCAGCGGGACGGTGACGGCGATGATCACCGCCGAGATCCAGTCGGCGCCCGACACCACCACGATGACGGCGACCGGCACGATCACGGCCAGGAACAGCTGGGGGACGTAGCGGGCGAAGTAGTTGTCGAGGGCGTCGATGCCGGTGGTGGCCAGCACCACCAGGCGGCTGGACCGTTCCCGGTCGATGCCGGCCGGTCCGAGGCGGGCGATCTTTTCCACCAGGGCGTTCCGCAGTTCCGACTTGGCCGATGCCGAGGCCCGATTGGCAGCCAGCTCTCCGAGCCAGGCCACCGCGGCCCGACCCACGATGACCACGGCCAGCAGGACCACGAGGGTCCGAACGGCGGTCAACCCGTCGTGGCGGACCAGGACGTCCGAGATGGCGGTGGCGATGAGCCAGGCCTGGGCCAGGACGAGGCAGGCGGTGACCCCGCCCAGCCCGACGGTGACCGATAGGAAGCGACGGGTTCCACGCGTGTAGCGCAGCAGCCTCGGGTCCACCACCCTCGAGAACCCGCCGGGGTTGCCGGCCGGCCGCGCGCCGTAGAACTTCGGGCGACACGTCAGCAGATGGTGCCGGGCCGACCACTACTGAAGGCGTCCGACGAGGTGTTCCCCCACGCGGATGGCGTTGGCCATGGCGGTGAGCGCGGGATTCACGGCCCCGATACTCGGGAAGAAGCTGGTGTCGACGACGTAGAGATTGTCCAGCTCGTGTGCCTTGCAGTTGACGTCGAGTACCGAGGTGGCCGGATCCACGCCGAAGCGGCACGTTCCGGCCTGGTGCGCCACTCCGGCCACGGGGACGTCCATGCTCATGTAGAAGTTCTTGCTCAGCACGTGGTGGTCGGCCATGCCGACGTGGTTGAGGATGGTGCGCAGCTCCTTGTAGAGATCGTCCGCCTCCCCGTTGTTGGTTGCCTGATAGGCCAGATGGACATTCCCGTCACTGTCGACGGTGACCCGATTGTCCGGAAGCGGCAGGTCCTCGGTCGTCAGCCACCAGTCCACGGCGTGTTTGGCTACATCCTCGAGGCTCCAGTGCGGCGCCAGAAGGGTCAGCTTCGGCTCCTCCCCTTTCATAGCACCGGCGTTGGACTTGCCGACCATCTGGATGTTCCCGAGTGGCCAGGGGCGACCGTCACCGGCCAGGTAGAAGTCGTTGATGCCCAGCGTCTTCTGGAACACCGTGTCGTTGGGCTCCTTGCCCAGCGACACGAGCGCCTTGCAGTTGTGGAACATGTAGTTGCGCCCGACCTGATCGGAGCCGTTGGCCAGCCCGGCGGGGTGGGCGTCGTTGGCCGAGTTCAGCAGCACCTTGGCGCTGTTGGCCGCCCCCGCCGCCAACACCACGATGTCCGCCTCGTACGTCTCGGTCCGACCGTTGCGCTCGACCACGACCCCGGTGACGGTCCCGCCGCCGGGGTCGGTCTCCAGCTTGGTCACCTCGGCCCCGGTGACGAGGGTGACGTCGGGCGACCCGAGGATGGGACGGACGGCGATGACATCGGCATCGGCCTTGGCGTGGACCATGCAGGGGTAGCCGTCGCACCAGGCGCACCGGATGCACTGGCTCCGGTTCCGGTCGGATCTCGTCCAGCAGGATGCCGCAGGGGGCGGAGAAGGGGTGGTACCCCTTCGCCTCGAGGGCGTCGGAGATCTCCTGCAGCCGCCGTTCGTGACTGACGGCCGGGGCCGGATACGGCTCGGAGAACGGCCCCTCCGTGGGGTCTTCGCCGTGGGTTCCGTGCACCTGATAGAGCCGCTCGGCCTTGGTGTAGAACGGTTCGAATTCGTCGTAGCCGACCGGCCACGCCGGCGAGAGCCCGTCGATGTGCCGGATCTCCCCGAAGTCCTCGGGCCGGAGTCGATACAGGGCGGCCCCGTACAGCTTGGTGGCGCCGCCCACGAAGTAGTGGACCTGGGGCTGGAACGGGTGTCCCTCGCCGTCGTACCAGGTGTCCTCCGAGATGTACCTCCCACCGATGAACACATCGTCCGGGGACCAGTTCTCCACCTCTCTCGGCAGGAAGTCACCTCGCTCGAGGAGCAGGATCCGCGTTCCCGACTCTCGGAGGGTGTGGGCCAACGTACCCCCACCTGCTCCGGTCCCGATGATGATGACGTCGAAGTGTTCGGACATCACGCTTCCCTTTCCTTCTGGTCTCATGTGGTGCGGTGGGCGGAACTCGGCCACCGGGGATCACCGCCACGTCGCCCGGTCCGGTCACGAGGCTCGTCCGGGGCCGGGGCGGGACGGCGGTCGCCGGTTCGGCCGTCTTCCCGTGAGCTCCGGACGGGCAGCCCGGTCGTCCGCTCACCACGGGAACGGTGTCGGCTCGACGTCTCCTCTGACCTGATCCGGGAGGCTCAGGTCGCCCCCGGTATGGGCGGTGCTGAACTCACGCTCGGCCCGGCCCCGGCCGATCATCGAGCGGAGCCACTTCATCATGGTGGTGAGGCGATTGCCGAAACCGGTGAGGAAGGCCAGATGGACGAACATCCAGACCACCCAACCGGGGAATCCGCTCAGGTGGATCCCTTCACGCTGACGATGGCGCGGAACCGGCCGATCGTGGCCACGCTTCCGAGGTCGCGGTACCGGAACTGCTTGGTCGGCTCGCCCTTGAGGCGGCGCAGGACGGTGTTGGCCGCATGCAGACCACCCTGCATGGCCACCTCGGCCACCCCGGGCAGACCGTCGAGCGCGGCCATGTCGCCGACGGCGAACACCTCGGGGTGGCCCGGCAGTGTCAGATCGGGAAGGACCTCGATGCGGCCGGCACGGTCGACCGAGGCTCCCGAGGCGTCAGCCAGCAGGGCGGCCAGCGGAGAGGCCTGCACCCCGGCGGCCCAGATGGTGGTCCTGGCATCGATGCGGCCCGGGCCGTCGGCACCCTCGATGTCGACACCGGCGGCGTCGACCCCGACCACCCGGGCTCCCATCCGGAGCTCGACACCCATGTGCTCGAGGGTCTTGGTCGCCTTTCCGCACAGCTGGTCGCCGAACGTGGCCAGGGGCTCGCTGCCCCCGTCCACCAGGACCACCCGGACCGACGAGGACTCGAAAGTGCGGAACTCGCCCCGAAGGCTGCGGGTGGCCAGCTCGCGGACCTGGCCCGCCAACTCGACTCCGGTCGGCCCGGCTCCGACCACGACGACCGTCAGCCAGTGTCCCTTCTCGGTCGGGTCGTCGACCATTTCGGCCATCTCGAAGGCACCGAAGATGCGGCGACGGAGCTCGAGTGCATCATCGAGGGTCTTCATCCCCGGTGCGAAGAAGGCGAACTCGTCATGCCCGAAGTACGACTGGGTCACCCCGGCGGCCACGATGAGACTGTCGTAGGGGTACTCCACGGCGATCAGACCCCCGACGGAGGCATGGACGATCCTCCGGTCGAGGTCGAAGGCGGTGACCTCGGCCAGCTGCACCCGCACGTTTGCTTCCCGTCGGACCACGTGCCGGAGCGCCGGGGCGATCTGGCCCGGTGCCAGCATCCCCGTGGCCATCTGGTAGAGCAGGGGCTGGAAGAGGTGATGGTTGCGCCGGTCGACCAGCGTCACTTCGACCGGCTTCCCCCCGAGCAGGCGTGCGGCCGGCAGTCCGCCGAAGCCGCCGCCGACGATGACCACCCGATGAGCGCCGGCCGGACCGGTCGACGCCGTCCTCCGGAGCCGTGGGCTCGACGGTCACCGGGCCAGGTCGGTCACGGGCCCGGTCGGCCGCCACCCGGGCCCCGAGGACCGGCCGGACGATGCGTCACAGCCCGGGGCTGCTCTGCATGATGCCGCCGTCGGCGAAGATGGTGGTGGCGGTGAGGTAGCTGGCGCCGGGCCCGGCCAGGAAGGCCACCACGCTCCCGATCTCCTCGGGCCTGGCCATGCGCCCGATGGGGATGGCACTGTCGAGCTTCTGGAGTGCGGCGGGATCGTTCATGGTGGCGGTGTTGATGGGTGTCTCCACCGCCCCCGGGCCCACTCCGACCACCAGCACGTTGTGGGGCGCCAACTCCACCCCGGCCGTGCGGGTGAGCATGCGCATGCCGCCCTTGGAGAGGCAGTAGGCGGTGTTGCCGGGCATGGGCCAGTCCTCGTGCACCGAGGTCATGTTGATGATCCTGCCGCCATCTCCCTGGGCGATCATCTGCTTGGCCGCGATCTGGGTGCCGAAGAACGCGCTCTTCAGGTTGATGTCCAGAACCCGCTCGTACTGGGATTCGGTGGTGTCGAGGATGGAGGTACGGGTCTCGATCCCGGCGTTGTTGACCATGATGTCGAGCCGCCCGAACGTGCCGACCGCCGTTCCGACCAGTGTCTCCAGATCGGCGATCTTGCTGACGTCGGCGTCGACCGCGGTCACCTGGTCACCGAGGTCGCGCACCTGCTGTTCGAGGGCCTCGGTGGCCTCAGGATCGGCTACGTAGTCGATGACGATCGACGCCCCCTCGGCGGCCAGGGCCAGAACGACCGACTTGCCGATACCCGTGTTGCCACCCGTGACGATTGCCACTTTTCCGTGCAGAGTCATAGCCAGCCTCTCCGCCCCATCGTCCTGGGACGAAGGTTAGGAAACCGATCCCGTGATGTCCTCATCCGGATCGGGTGATTGGTCACGCCGGGGACGCCGGCCGACGCTCCCAGGTGACGAAACGGTGAACCCTTCCCGTCCGGCCCGGGCCCGGAGGCCCGATCGTCCACGCGGGCGCCGTTCGCCCGTCATCGTCGCAGAATGGCGAGAACGGTAACCTCGGGCCAGGCGGACGGACCCGACGGAACGGGATCGGTTCGCCGTTCATCTCGAAGGGAGCGTCCGGACCATGAATGAATTTCCTCCGATCGCCGACTACGCCTTCCTCTCCGACTGCGAGAACAGCTGCCTGATCGCACCGGACGGGAGCGTCGAGTGGCTGTGCCTGCCCCGTCCGGACTCGCCCAGCGTCTTCGGCGCCCTGCTGGACCGGTCGGCCGGGTCGTTCCGGTTCGGCCCGGCCAACACCACCGTCCCCCACCACCGCCGCTACGTGCCCGGCACCATGGTGGTCGAGACGACCTGGCACACCCCCACCGGCTGGCTGGTCGTCCACGACCTCCTGGTGGTCCGGAAGGTGGACGCCACGGCCCGGCGCCCGGGCTACCGCCGAGCGCCCGGCGACTCGGCCGCCGCCGGAGTCCTGCTGCGCACGGCCACCTGCATCTCCGGCAAGGTCGACATCGACACCAACGTGCGTCCCGCTCTTCGACTACGGATCCGCCACCGGGCAGTGGTCCTACGACGGCGACGGTTACGGCTCGCTGATCGGTCAGCCGCGCCGGACGGCGGGATGTCGCTCTCGGTGGTGAGCAGCCTGCGTCTGGGCATCGCCGGTGCCCGTTGCTACGGACGCACCGGCCTGGCCGAGGGTGAGGAGTCCTTCATCGCCGTCTCGTGGGGCGGTTCGCCCCCCACGACGCAGGATGAAGCCAATGAGGACGTCGCCACCACCGTGACCTACTGGCGCGACTGGCTCGCCACCGGGACGTTCCCCGATCACCCGTGGCGGCCCTACATCGAGCGCAGCGCGCTCACGCTCAAGGGCCTGAGCTATGCCCCGACCGGAGCCATCATGGCCGCGTCCACCACCTCGCTGCCCGAGACGCCCGGCGGGGCCCGGAACTGGGACTACCGCTACACGTGGATCCGCGACACCGGCTTCATGCTGCGGTCGCTGTACCGCCTGGGATTCGACTGGGAGGCGCTCGAGTACTTCGCCTTCGTGCTGGAGAGCGTGAGCCAGGGCGCTCATGACAAGCCGTTCGAGCTCCAGATCATGTACGGGATCGGCGGCGAGCGCGACCTCAGCGAATCCACGCTCGACCACCTGTCGGGCTACGACGGGGCCAAGCCGGTGCGGGTCGGCAACGGCGCATGGGATCAGCACCAGAACGACGTGTGGGGCATGCTGCTCGACGGGGTCGACCAGCACCTGAAACAGGGCGCGGCCCAGATCGTCCACCCGGTGTGGGAAGGCCTGGCCGGCCTGGTCGAGGAGGCGCTGGCCCACAGCGGGGACGCCGATCAGGGCATCTGGGAGATCCGGGGCGAACCCCAGCACTTCACGGCATCGGCGGTCCTGTGTTGGGTGGCTGCCGACCGGGGCGCGGACCTGGCCCGACGGCGGGGCGACACCGAGCGGGCCGAACGTTGGCGTCAGGGGGCCGACGACCTCAAAGCAGGAGATCCTGACCAAGGGCGTCGATGATCGGGGCCGGTTCCGGCAGGCCTACGAGAACGACGAGCTCGACGCGTCGCTGCTCCTCATCCCGATCATGGGGTTCCTGCCCCCCGACGACGAGCGGGTCAGGGCCACCGTCCTGGCCATCGCCGACGAGCTGACCGAGGACGGGTTGGTGCTCCGCTACAAGGTGGACAGCACCGACACCGGCTTCGAGGGCAAGGAGGGGACGTTCACCATCTGCTCGTGGTGGCTGGTATCGGCCCTGGCCATGATCGGGGAGATCGACCGGGCCCGATCGCTGTGCAAGAAGCTCCTCTCCTTCTCCGGTCCCCTGGACCTCTACGCCGAGGAGATCGACGCCGCCACCGGTGAGCACCTCGGGAACTTTCCCCAGGCCTTCACCCACCTGGCCCTCATCGACGCCGTGTCCCAGCTCATCGAGGCCGAGGTCGACGCCTCCTGATCCCGCAGCGGTACACCGGGGGAACGGTCGCTGAGTCCCGCCCGAAGTGTCCTTCATCTCGACGGTGAGGGTGTGGAATTCCTGGGCACCGACATTCTCGAAGGTGTGCGGAGTGAGTGGCTCCCCCAACCCGCCGATCCCGACCACCGGGGCCGAACCCGACACCCTGGTGTCCACCAATACCGTCCCTTCCGGATCCCGGCGGACGAAGTCGCTCGTGCCGAGCACGTAGAGCACGCCACCCCACAGTGGGTGTGCACGGGAACGGTCTCGCCCGGTCGGACGGTCCCCTCGAGCACGCGGACCCGATCGTCCTCGAAGAGCACGGTGTGGAACCGAGGTGCGGCCACGACGGCGTCCAGCGAATCGGGCCATGGCCAGCGGCCGGTCGGGTGGTCGACCATCACGCCGATGATAGGGGCGGGGTTGCAGCGGCCACACCGGGCCAGACCACGCGCCGGGGCGGTCCCTGTGGGCCGACGCGGCCGGTCCCGTCGCCGTCAACCCTCCGAGGGAAGCCCCCGGGCCGCGCCGCTGCCCGGTGTAATGGGCCGTTCCGAACCGATGGGGTTCACGGACGTCAATTCGATGTTGAGGTCGCGCAGGAGCTCGAAGGTGCTGTGGAGCCGGGCCTGATCGGGCACCCAGCCGACCAGGTGGGTCAGCCCGCCGTCGCACCGGACGACTTCGAAGCCGTCGATGGCGGCCACCAGCGTCGGGCTCAGACGTCCCTTGACGACGATTTCGTAGCCTTTGGCGGCCAAGTCGACCCTTTCCGAACCTCTGAACTGCGCTCCTGTCCACCGTGCGCACATGGTGGACCCATCCGGGAGGTGAGCGTCCTTCCGGTGATCGGTGCGCACGAGCGCCGGGACCGCACTGGAGGGGCGTGCCTTCATCGGTGATCAGCGGCACCCCGAACGCAGGTGCCCGGGTTGCATCCTGAGGGTGGTGGCCCCGTCTGTCGTCATCCCCGGAGGGTGATCACACGCCGACCACGGCCCCGGCTGGCCGGGCCGGGCCACTGGGCAGGAGGGTGCCAGTGGTGCCAGACTGGCCGAGGAGAGAGGCGGAGAAGAGTCGGAGTATGGCCACAGCGTTCTCAGCACCTGCCCACGCCGTCGACCGCCCGGACCTTCTCCGACAGCTGGACGAGGCCATGACCGGTCCTCTGGCCCTCGTCATCGCCCCGGCCGGCGCGGGCAAATCGGTGTTGCTGGCCCAGTGGGCCGGCAGGCCACGACGAGCTCCGGTTCGCCTGGATGAACATGGAGCCGGCCGACGACGACCCGGTCCGATTCTCCCAGCGGCTGCTGCAGGGTCTGGCCGCCATCCAGCCGGACATCGCCGATCTCGGTCCTCTGGTCTCCATGCACGGAGGAGGGCTCGGAACGGCGCTGATCGAGTCGCTGGCGGCACAGCTGGACGAGCTGCCCGACACCGTCGTGATCCTCGACGATCTCCACCAGCTGTCCAACGTCACCCTGCTGGAGGACCTCGGGCAGCTGGTCGATGTACTCCCGCCTCACATCCACGTCGTGCTGGCGAGTCGGGTGGACCTGCCCATCGCCTGGAGCCGGCACCGGCTACGGCGGGGTCTCACCGAGATCCGCCAGACCGAACTGGCCTTCGACGAGTCCGAGTCGGCCCGCTTGCTCGAACACATCACCGGCCACACGCTCGGGAGCGACCAGGTGGCGACCCTGGTACAGCGCACCGAAGGATGGGTGACCGGACTGCAGCTGGCCGGCATGACGCTCAGGGTCCACGACGACTCCGATGCCTTCATCACGCAGTTCAGCGGGAACGACAGGCTCGTCGCCGACTACCTGAGCGAGGAGGTGCTGCAGGCCCAGACCGACGATCGCCGACGCTTTCTCCTCCGTATTTCGGTCCTGGACGAGATGTGCTCCGATCTGGTGGCCCACCTCACCGGGGAGCCGAGCCCGCAGCTGATCCTCGAGGAACTCGAACGGGAGTCGATGTTCCTCGTCCCACTGGACACCCATCGGGAGTGGTACCGCTTCCACCACCTCTTCCGGGAGCTCCTGCGCTACCGCCTGCGGTCCGAGGACCCGCTCGAGGAGGCGAGCCTGCTCCGGCAGGCCGCCTCGTGGCACTTGGAGCGGGGCCAAGTGAGCCCGGCCGTCGACTACCTGCTCCGGGCCCGCGACTGGGAGGGCGCGCTCGACGTCATCATGGCCAGGGGATCCGACGTGTTCGAGCGGGGCGAGATGGCCACGGTCATCCGTTGGATCAACCAGGTGCCCGAAACCCTGCGGGCGCCCAGACAGGACGTCAATCTTCTGCTGGCAACGCTCAAGGTGGCCGAAGGTCAGGCCGGAGGAGCCGAGGACATCCTGCGGAGGGTGGCCGCAACAGGCGACGCCACCCCGGGCGAGCAGGCGGCGGCGCAGACACTGCTCAGCCTGCTGGTCCAGTGGCGTCCCCGTCCCGACGTCTCCGCTCGAGATGGCCGACCGGGCCCTCGAGCTCCTCGCCCGACCTGGGCGAGAACCCGCTACCCGAGATCATGGGCCTGACCGACGCCCGATCGCTGGAGACCGTGGCCACCATCTCCGGAGGCCGTGCCCACTTCCTGGCCGGCCACCTCGACCAGGCCCGGAGCTGGATCGAGCGCGGCCTGAGTACCCAGGGTGCGGCGTACTCGATCTGGCGGGTGAGCGGGCTCGGCTCCCTGGCCCTGGTGGAGGCGTGGGCGGGACGGATCGAACGGGCCGAGGATCTGACCGCGGAGGCCCTGACCACCTCCCAGGAGGTCGGACTGATCTCCCACCCCTCGATCGCCGATGCCTATCTGGCCGCCACGCCTCGTCGCTCTGGAGCGGGGCGAGCCCCGACGGGCCGCCCTGTCCCTCCGCGAGGGTTGGCTCCGGGCCGAGGCCAACCGCCGCACCCAGCTGTCCTGGGTCAGCAGTCTGCTGCAGGCCTCGCTGGAGGCCGCCGACGGGCGCGCCGAACAAGCCGTCACCACCATGTCGACGGCCCGGCACACGATCGGGGCGCCGCCCCCGCCCGTGGTCGCCGACCGGCTGGTGGCCCTCCGGGCCCGCCTGCTCCGGCTGGGCGGCTCGAGCCCACGAGGCCGTCGGCACCCTCGAGGCCGCCGACCTCGATTCGACGTCCGTGGCCTTCGAAGGTGGCAGCCTGTGCCCTGACCCTGGGCCAACTCGACCAGGCCCGGAAGATCCTCGACGGTCTGCCGTCGCCCACGCCGCCGAACCCCTGGCCCGGGTGGAGCACCTGGCCCTGCAGGCCTGGCTGGCCGAGGCGGAGGGATTCCCCGATGACGTGGGTCGTCACCTGTCCGCGCGGCCATGGAGACGGCGAACGGCACGACTCTGGTGGAGGCGTTCGTCCGGTGCGGGCCGGCCGTCGTCCGGCTCATCGGCGACCGATCCGACCTTGCCTCCGGCCTTTCGTGAGACCGTCCTCCGGCCGGGCCCGCGAGGCCATGGCGCCCGCCGGCGGTGAACGAGCTGGCCGATCCGCTCACCGACCGGGAGCTCGAGATCCTCTCGTACCTGCCCAGCCGGCTCACGAACGTCGAGCTGGCCGGCAAGTGCTACGTGTCGGTCAACACCATCAAGACCCACATGGCCCACATCTACCGCAAGCTCGACGTGGCCAATCGCAACGAGGCCATCATCCGGGCCCGCCAGTTCGGGCTGCTCTGAGGCGGGTGCGTCCTAGGCAGGCACGGCCCGAAGTCATCCCCCGAGGGTGATGACCGGGCCGCACCGGCCATGATTTGATGCTGCTGCACACCGTCGCATCGAATCGGGACGGGATGCGCCCGGTCATGGCGGCGGTGCGGGCTATAACACCAGCGCCACCACATCACCACCTGCAGACCAAGGAGAACGACCGATGCTTGCGTACACCTACCCACTGGCGGACCTGTTCGGCACCATGCTCGGGCTCTTCGTCTTCTTCATCTGGTTCTGGCTGCTCATCGTGATCTTCGGTGACATCTTCCGCAGCCGCGACATGGGCGGCGGGGCCAAGGCCCTCTGGGTCATCTTCGTGATCGTCCTCCCGTTCCTCGGCATCCTCGTCTACCTGATCGCCCGGGGCGGCAAGATGCACGAGCGGGCCGAGCAGGCCGCCCAGGCCCAGCAGAAGGCCTTCGACGACTACGTCAAGCAGACCGCGGGCGCCGGTGCCAGCTCGAGCGACGAGCTGGCCAAGCTGGCCGACCTCAAGGCCAAGGGCGTCCTCACCGACGCCGAGTTCGAGGCGCAGAAGGCCAAGATCCTCTCGTAGTCGACGCTCGAGCCTGCTCTCCGGCCCCGAGGACCCGACGGCCCCGACGAAAGGACCGCGATGGACACGAAGTCCGACCCCCTCCGTGCTCTTCGTCTACTTCAGCTACACCCATCAGACGGAGACGGTCATGGAGGCCATGGCGGGCGTCCTGCGTGACCGCGGCTGTCAGGTCACCCTGGCTCCCATCGCCTTCACCGATCCACGCTACGAGAAGCGGTTCAAGCAGTTTCCGATGCCGAGACCCTTCCTCGAGGTCGTGGCCATGATCCCCGCCGAGCTGCGTCACCGTCCGGCCACGATCGGGATCCCCGACGCTGGTCACCGAGCGGGAGTACGACTTCGTCTTCATCGGCTCCCCCACCTGGTGGCTGTCGACCAACGTCCCGATCCGGTCCTTTTTGGAGTCGGACGCGGCGACCGAGGCTCCTCCGGGGGAAGGAGTTCTCCGCCGCCGTCTGCTGCCGCCGGTACTGGAAGCACAACATCAAGACGGTGAAGAGGATGGGCACCAAGCTGGGTGGCTCGTATTCCGACGGCATCCACTTCCGCTACCAGGGCGGCCAAGCCCGATCGCTCCTGTCCCTCATCAGCTACCTCGGCTCGGGCGAGTACAAGCCGCGTTTCCTGGGAGTCAAGATCCCGCCCACGAACCTCCAGGCGTACCACCTCGACGAGGCCCGGGCCTTCGCCGGCCGGATGGCCGACCGCCTGACCGGGGCCGACCTGGCCGCCTAGCCATCCGGGCCTCCAACCGGCCGGCCGGCCACGCCGATCACCGCTCGACGCATCCACGGCCCGCCAATCCAAGGAGTCACATGTACTACATAGGCGGCATCGTCTTCGCCGTCCTGGCCGTCCTGGTGGTGGTGGTGTTCCTGAAGAAGTTCCGCCAGTCCAATGACTGAGCCGGAAGGAGCGCCGGTCCGGGCCTCTACCGGGCCCGCCGTGATCCTCGATCTGCTGCTCATCGCGCTGGTCATCACCCTGGAGCCCATCCCCCTGACGGCGTTCCTGCTCATCCTGATGGCCAAGGGCGGGGTGCGCAAGGGCGCCGCGTTCATCTTCGGTTGGCTGCTGTCGCTGGCCGCCGTCGTCGCCCTGACCGTGGTGTTCACCGGCAACAAGCCCCCCAAGCCCAGCACCGCGCCCTCCCTGGCCGCCCTCGCCGTCAAGATGCTCATCGGGGCGGCACTGGTGGTCATCGCCCTCCGCCGACGGGCCAAGTTGAACCAGCCCAAGAAGCCGAAGAAGACCTCCCAAGTGGCAGACCGGCATCGACAACATGTCGCCGTGGGTGGTCATCGGTCTGGCCCCCCTGACCCAGCCCTGGGGCCTGGTGGCGGCCGGCGTGGCCACCATCATGGAGGCCAAGCTGAGCTCGTGGGAGAGCTACATCGCCCTGTTCCTCTTCTGCCTGGTGGCCACGGCCGTCTACCTGGTCATGGAGATCTATGCCGGCTTCCGGCCCGAGCGGGCCCAGACCATGCTGAACGGCGTCCGGACCTGGATCGACACCCACACCGACCAGGTCATCATCATCGTGTCCCTGGGCCTGGGCCTCTGGCTGCTCGGGAAGAGCATCTACACGCTGGTCTCGTAGCGGGCCCGGCGGCGGTCCCCGGGGTCAGTCCGGTCGGCCCAGGCCCGGGCACCGGCTCTACCCGGCCACCGGCGGCGCGTCGGCCGGCTCGTCCGCTTCGGCCACCCGGCCCTGCCGGGCCACCCCTCGGGTCACGGCCCCGAAGATCAGCCGGATGACCACGGCCAGCACGGCCAGGTCGGCCAGCATCTGGACGGTGACCACCAGTCGGGCCGGGTCGCTCTTCGGGGTGATGTCCCCGAATCCCACCGTGGAGAAGACGGTGACGGTGAAGTAGAGCGCCGAGCTCCGGCTGAGCATCCCGCCCACGAAGGCGCTCGGGTCGGCATGGGACATGGTCAGGTAGATCCACGCGAACAGCACCAGGAACAGCGGGATGACCGTGGCCATGGCCACGGCCGCCCGCAACGGGGGCCGCTCGTGGGTGGAGATCAACCGGATCTCGTTGGCCAGTACCACCACGAAGAGGGCCAGCGCCACGCCCAGGCGGAGGGCCGGCGACTGGTGGGCCCGGTGCTCGACGGGCAACAGGTAGTACGCAGCCAACAAGACGGCCGTGGTGACCACGGCCCGCAGCCCGGTGGCCAGCAGGTGCGACCGCTCGAAGTCTCTGAGGTCCGGCGGCGGGACCGGTGTCACCGACGGTCACCCACTACAGGTGGCTGAACCCGCCGGACTCCTCCTTGGTCATGGCTCACCGATCACCGGGTGCTTGTCGAAGTGGGCGATGGCGCCCTTGATGTCGTCGAGGAGCAGGAAGGCCATGTCGCGGCTGACCCCCTGGCGGACCAGAATGCGCTGGACCGAGATGTCGGACACTGAGCCGGTCAGCGGGTAGGCCGGCACCTGCCACCCCTGGACCCGGAGGCGGTCGGCCACGTCGTAGAGGGTGTAGTTGGGCTCCTGCCCCCTCCCGGATGCGCCAAGCCACCGAGGGGATCCCGGTGATGGGGTTGCCGTCGCACAGCAGCTCGAACGGCCCCAGCTTGACGATCTCCTCGGCCAGGAACTTGGCCGTGTCGTAACAGGCGTCGTGGACGTACCGGTAGCCGTTCTTCCCCAGCCGGACGAAGTTGTAGTACTGGGCCACGATCTGGCCGGCCGGCCGGGAGAAGTTGATCTGGAACACCGGCATGTCGCCGCCGAGGTAGGTGACGTGGAAGATGAGGTCGTCGGGAAGGTCCTCCTTGTCCCGCCACAGCACCCAGCCCACCCCGAGCGGGGCCAGGCCGAACTTGTGGCCCGAGGTGCTGATGGACTTGACCCTCGGGATGCGGAAGTCCCACACCACGTCGGGGGCGCAGAACGGGGCCAGGAAGGCGCCGCTGGCTCCGTCCACGTGGATGTCGACGTCGAGCCCGGTGTCCTGCGGCCAGCTTGTCCAGAGCCTGGGACAGCTCGAGGACGGGCTCGTAGGTACCGGTGTAGGTCACGCCGAAGGTCGGCACCACCATGATGGTGTTCTCGTCCACCTGGGCCAGCATCTGCTCCACGTCCATGCAGTACTTCCCCGGCGACATGGGGATCTCCCGCATCTCGATGTCCCAGTACTTGGCGAACTTGTGCCACACCACCTGGACGGGCCCGCACACCATGTTGGGCTTGTCGGTGGGCTTGCCCTCGGCCTCCCGCTTGGCCCGCCACCGCCACTTGGCCGCCATGCCGCCCAGCATGCAGGCCTCCGAGGAGCCGATGGCCGAGCACCCGACGGCCTCTCCACCTTCCGGGGCGTTCCACAGATCGCCGAGGAGCTGCACGCACCGGCGCTCGATCTCGGCCGTCTGCGGGTACTCGTCCTTGTCGATCATGTTCTTGTTGATGGACAGGTCCATCAACTTGTGGACCTCGTCCTCCTCCCAGGTCTGGCAGAAGGTGGCCAGGTTCTGGCGGGCGTTGCCGTCGAGCAGGAGCTCGTCGGAGATGCACTGGAAGGCGTCCTCGGGCCGCATCTCGTCGGTCGGGGAAGTGGCTGGAGGGCAGCCGGGTGAGCAGATCCTTGCCGGCGTAGACCGAGTCGAGCATCTCGTCGCGGATCGACTCGTGCTTGTGGAGGGGCATGGGGTGTGACCTCGTCTCTGGTAGCGGTCTGGGATGACGTTGGAGAAGACGACCGGGTTGACTGTATCTACTGGGGGACCACGATCTACTGCCGGACCATGGCGACCTTGAGGAGCTCGTCGGCCGAGAGCAGGTGGGAGTGGTCGTCGGCCCCCTGGTCGAGTTGGACCCAGTGCACCGTTCCGGTGAAGGTGCTGGTCTCGGGGGTGTAGTCGTCGCTCACCGAGGTGGCGTGGTCCCCGCCCAGGTCGAGGGTCTCGTCGCCGGAGAACAGCATGGGGATGCTGGCCTCCTGCCGGGCCGACCCGACCGGGGCGCCGTCCACGTACAGCGTGGTGTCCCCTCCCTTGGCCAGACCGCCTCCGTCGTAGACGAACTCCACCCGGATCTGATGGGTGCCGACGGGGACCGGTTCGGTACCGGTGGCCTTGACCAGGGCCAGGCCCAACAGGTTGTAGCAGTGGGTGGGCACGCCGTCGAGGAGGTAGAGCGACCATCCGCCGAAGGCTCCCCCCTGGGCCACGATGACCCCGCTGGCGCCCTCGTCGGGCACGTCCACTTCGGCGGTGATGGTGTACGACTTGTTCTTGAGGTTCAAGACGGTGTTCTCGGTCACCCGGGACATGCCCCCGAAGAAGATCTGCGACGGCCCCTTGGCCAGCTCCGGCCGGCCGGCGATCTCGGAGTTGAAGCGCTCGATCCTCCGGTCGTCGAGCGGCAGGACGTTGTACTTGACCGCCTCGATGAGGAACAGACGCTGGAGTTCGGCCAGCTTGTCGGGATGGTCGCCGGACAGGTCGTGGACCTGGGTCCAGTCGGTGGTGGTGTCGTAGAGCTCCCAGACATCGTCGTCGAGGGCGGGAAGCGTCGCCCCGAACAGCCACGGGATGCTGTGGCGGGTGACGGCCGTCCATCCCTTGTGGTAGATGCCGCGGTTGCACACCATCTCGAAGTACTGGGTCTCCCGCCGGTCCGGCGCATCGGCGTGATCGAACAGGTAGGCCATCGAGACCCCGTGGAGCGGAAGCTGCTGGATGCCGTTCACGAAGGTGGGCTCGGGTATCCCGATGACGTCGAGCACCGTGGCGGCGACGTCGATCACGTGGTGGAACTGGTTGCGGACCTCACCCCTGGCCGCGAACCCGTTGGGCCAGTGGACCACGGTCCCGTTGCGCGTTCCCCCGAAGTGGGAGGCCACCTGCTTGGTCCACTGGTAGGGCGTGCACATGGCGTGGGCCCAACCCACGGCGTAGTGGTTGTAGGCCTCCGGGGTCCCGAACTCGTCGATGTGGGCGGCCAGGAACTCCGGCGTCTCGAAGGCGGCGGCACCGTTGAGGGAGAGCATCTCGTTGAAGGTCCCGTTCGGCGTCCCTTCGGCACTGGCCCCGTTGTCTCCGATCATGTAGTAGATCAGCGTGTCGTCGAGGACCCCGAGCTCCTCGAGGGTGTCGATGACCCGACCGACGTGGTGGTCCACGTGCTCGAGGTAGCCGGCGTAGATCTCCATCTGGCGGGCCATGACCGGCTTGAGGATGTCGGGGACGTCCTCCCAGGCGTCGATCTCCTCCGGTCGCGGGGTGAGCTCGGCGTCGGGGGGCACCACGCCGAGCTCCTTCTGCCGGGCGAACACCTCGGCCCGCAGGGCGTCCCACCCGGCGTCGAACCGACCCTTGTACCTGTCCGACCACTCGGCCGGGACGTGATGGGGGGCGTGGGTGGCGCCGGGGGCGAAGTAGGCGAAGAAGGGCCGGTCGGTCATGAGCGACCGCTGCTGGCGGATCCAGTTGACCGCCCGGTCGGCCAGGTCCTCGGAGAGGTGGTAGCCCTCGGCCGGGGTCTTGGGCGGCTCGATGGGCGCGGTGCCCTCGAACAGGGCCGGGTAGTACTGGTTGGTCTCGCCCCCGATGAAGCCGTAGAAGTAGTCGAACCCGCTGTGGGAGGGCCACTGGTCGAACGGGCCCATCGGGCTCGTCTTCCACACCGGCACCTCGTGGCACTTCCCGAACTGGGCCGTCGAGTAGCCGTTGAGCTTGAGGATCTGGGCCAGCGGCGCGGTGGTCTGGGGCCGGATGGAGCTGTAGCCCGGAGCCGAGGTGGCCACCTCGGGGATGGCCCCCATGCCCGCGGTGTGGTGGTTGCGTCCGGTCAGCAGCGCCTGGCGGCTCGGAGCACACAGGGCGGTGGTGTGGAACCGGGTGAGCTTCAGGCCCCGGGCGGCCAGGCGGTCGGCCGTCGGGGTGTTGATGGCCCCACCGAAGGTGGAGGCGGCGCCGAATCCGATGTCGTCGAGCAGGATGATCAGGACGTTGGGCGCGCCCTCGGGCGGATGGACCTCGGTGATGGGCGGGAACGCCGTGTCCGGGTCCTTGGCGTCGTAGGTGGTGAGGCCCACGTGCTGGCGGTCGTGGATGGGCAGCACGTAACGGTTGACGTTGTCGGGCCCATCCATGGTGCTCTCCTGTTCGGACTGGCGGTGCTGGGGATCCCCAGCCCGGGGAACGGTCCGGTCGGATGGCTCTCGGGTCGGAAGTCCGGTTCGGACGTTCCGTCACGACGCCCTCCCGGACGCACCAGGAGCCGGCGATGAGGACACATTCGCACCGGAAGGCCGGCTGATTCGTCACCCATCCCGGGTGATTCGCCAGCGCACCCGAGGGTCGCCGTCACCGGCGCCCACCCGGGCCGGCGAGGACACCGACAGCCCAACTAGCGCCCGAATTCGCACGCCCGGTAGGGTGCTGGCGACGGCAGCACCACGTGAGCGAAGAGAGAGTGGGGGACATGGCCGAGCAGATTCCGCTGGTCGACTACCTGGAGCTGGGGGACCGACCGCACCTGGTGGCCAATGAGTGCACCAACTGCGGGGCCCGGTTCTTCGATCGGCGCAACGCCTGTGCCCACTGCGGCAAGACCGAGTTCGAGAAGGCCGACGTGGCCACCACCGGCGAGGTCGACGCCTTCACCATCGTGGCCTTCGCCGCCCCCGGGGTGCCGGTCCCCTACGTGGCCGCCCTGGTGGACTGCGAGGGCACCAGCGTGCGGGCCAACCTCATCAACGTGTCCCCCGATCCCGAGCACGTCACCCTGGGCATGAAGGTGCAGCTGGCCACCGAGGTCATCGGCACGGACGAGAACGGCACCGAAGCGGTCGGGTTCGGCTTCGAACCCGTGGGCAGTTAGAGACAAGAGAGAGGCTGAACGACATGGCATCGGACGACCTGTGGATCCTGGGCATCCACATGACCAAATTCGGCAAGCACCCCGACCTCGACCTGGTCGACCTGGCCTCGGAGGCCGTGCTCGGGGCCCTGGCCGACGGCGGCGTCGAGATGGGCGACATGGGGGTGATCGGAGCCGGCAACCTCATGGCGGCCAACGCCGGCATGGGCCAGCAGCTGCAGAAGCAGCTGGGCCAGACCGGTATCCCGGTGTTCAACGTGGCCAACGCCTGCGCCACCGGGGCCACCGCGCTCCGGGTGGCCTGCATGGCCGTCAAGGCCGGCGAAGCCGACATGGGCCTGGCCTTCGGGGTGGAGAAGTTGTCCGGCGCCGGGCTGCTCTCGGGCGGCAACCGCAAGGAGGACTCCCCGACCTGGGCCCCGTCCGGCCGCTACGGGGCGGTGGCCCCCATCGACGGCCGCATCGGCACCGACATCATGCCCGGCGTCTTCGCCCAGATCGGCATGGAGTACGGCCACCGCTACGGGGGCACGAGCTTCGAGCTCTTCGCCCGGATCTCGGAGAAGAACCACGCCCACTCGACCCTCAACCCCCTGGCCGCCTACACGAAGAAGATGAGCCTCGAAGAGATCATGGGCGACGTCATGATCGCCTACCCGAACACCCGGCCCATGTGCTCGGCCAACTGCGACGGTGCGGCCGCGGCGGTGGTGGTCAGCGGCGCCAAGTTGAAGACCCTCTCCCTCGAACAGCAGAAGCGGGCGGTCAAGATCTCCGCCTCCATCCTGACCACCGACCCGTGGGAGGAGGCGTGCCAGATCCTTCCCGACGTGAACACCCTGACCCGCAACGCCGCCACCCAGGCCTACGAACAGGCCGGCGTCGGTCCCGACGACCTCGACCTGGTGGAGCTGCACGACTGCTTCGCCACCGCCGAACTCGTCCACTACGACAACCTCGGCCTGTGCGAGGTGGGTGGCGCCGCCGACTTCTTCAACTCCGGCGCCACCTGGCGGGACGGGACCACCCCGGTCAACGTGTCGGGCGGACTCGAGTCCAAGGGCCATCCCATCGCCGCCACCGGGATCGCCAACGTGTGGGAGGTTGCCACCCACCTGCGGGGCGAGGCCGGCGACCGTCAGATCCCCGGGGCCAGGGTCGGCCTCACCCACGTCATCGGACTGGGCTCGGCCTGCGGCGTGCACATCCTGGAGAAGGCGGCCGTAGCTCAGGCCCGCGCGGTGTCGAGGGCGCCGAACCGGACGCCGGTCAGCTCCTCGGAGACGTCCCACAGGCGCCGGGCCGCGGCCGGGTCCCGGGCCGCCCGGACGAACGACACCTGCTTCGGGTGGCCGCGCATGCCGAACAGGCGGTCGGGCCCGTAGCACCGACCGCCGCGACCACGGCGGGTCGGTGGCGGCGTAGAGGCTCGGGAGGGCCCCGTCGGCCGGGGACTGGGCGATCAGCGTGTTCCCCAACGCGGTGGCCGCTCCATGACCCCTGACCCGCTCATCCGCGGGCCGACCGCTTGCAGGTTGGTGGCGGCATAGCCCGGGTGGGCCCCCACGCTGACCAGAGCGGTGCCGGAGGCGACCGACCGCCGGTCGAGCTCCAGCGTGAACAGCTGGTTGGCCAGCTTGGCCTGGGCGTAGGCACTCCATTTGCCGTACCGGGACGAACCCTGGAGATCGTCGAAGTGCATGCGACCCATCTGGGCCACGGCGCTGGTGACCGTGACCACCCGGGCCCCGGGACGGGCCAGCAGGCGGTCGAGCAGTCGGCCGGTCAGGGCGAAGTGGCCGAGGTGGTTGGTGCCGAACTGCATCTCGAATCCGTCGGCGGTCTCGCGGCGGGGGAGGGCCATGACGCCGGCGTTGTTCACCAGGATGTCGAGGCCGACGTGCCCGGCACCGAAGCGCCTCGGCGAACGCCGCCACCGAGGACAGATCGGCCAGGTCGAGCGGCTCGAGGACCACGGTGGCGGCGGGGAGGGCACGGCGGATGCGGTCCAGGGCGTCGGTGCCCTTGGTCTGGTCCCGACAGGCCAGGACCACCTCGGCGCCGGCCCCGGCCAGCGCCAGTGCCGACTCGAAGCCGATGCCGCTGTTGGCCCCGGTCACCACGGCGGTGCGGCCGGTCAGGTCGGGGATGTCGTCGACGGTCCACGCAGTCATGGACAGGCACCCTACGGGAATCGGCGGTGGGTCGGGTCCGGCGGTGGGCGGGCGGTGGGTCGGGTCCGTCGGACCGCGGACGCGTCATCTACCGTGGGGCCATGACCTACCTGCCCTCGGAGGGACGTTACGAGCACATGCAGTACCGGCGTTGCGGACACAGCGGGATCACACTGCCCATGGTCTCGCTCGGCGTCTGGCAGAACTTCGGCGACGCCCGGCCGGCCGACGAGATCGAGGCCATGCTGACCCGGGCCTTCGACCTCGGGATCACCCACTTCGACCTGGCCAACAACTACGGGCCGCCGTACGGGTCCGCCGAGGTCAACGTGGGCAAGGTCCTGCGCGGCGCCCTCGCCCCCTACCGGGACGAGCTCGTCCTCTCCACCAAGGCCGGCTACGACATGTGGCCCGGTCCCTACGGCGACGGCGGCTCGCGGAAGTACCTGTTGGCCAGCCTCGACGCCAGCCTCGGCCGCATGGGTGTCGAGTACGTGGACATCTTCTACTCCCACCGCTTCGACCCCGACACCCCGCTGGAGGAGACCATGGGGGCCCTCGACACCGCCGTGCGCCAGGGCAAGGCCCTCTACGTCGGGATCTCGTCCTATCCCCCGGAGCAGACCGCACAGGCGGCCGACATCCTGGCCGGCCTCGGTACGCCCCTGCTCATCCACCAGCCCCCCTACTCGATGTTCAACCGCTGGATCGAACACGGGCTGCTCGACACCTTCGGCCGTCTCGACATCGGCTGCATCGTCTTCTCGCCGCTGGCCCAGGGACTCCTCACCAACCGCTACCTCGACGGCATCCCCGACGGTTCGCGGGCCAGCCAGCCCGGCACCCTCGACCCCGGCTTCCTGAACGAGCAGACCCTGGAACGCGTGCGGTCCCTCGACGCTGTGGCCGGCCGGCGCGGCCAGTCGCTGGCCCAGATGGCCCTGGCGTGGACGTTGCGAGACCCCCGGGTCACCTCGACCCTGGTCGGGGCCAGCAGCCTGGCCCAGCTGGAGCAGAACGTGGCCACGCTCGACTCCGTGGCCTTCTCGTCCGACGAGCTCGAAGAGATCGACGGGATCCTGTCGTAGGGCTCAGCGACCGGCCGGCCGACCCGTCGGGCCACCCGGTAGCGCCAGAGGGGGAACAGGCGTGTCCGCAGCCAGTACCGGCCCCCGCTGTAGGGCAACTGGGTGACCACCTTGCCCGACGGCGCCGTGAAGTAGTTGGAGCAGCCCGACAGCCAGACCGTCCCTTCCATGGCCGACTGGATCCGACGGTTGTACGGTGGCCATGACCCGGCGGCCGGACGTCGACGGCCCCGAGCCCGAAGCGCCCCATGGCCGACAGCGCGCCCATCACGTAGTGGCTCTGGGCCTCGTGGAGGAAGAGGATCGAGTTCACGCCGTTGGTGTTCGGGCCGTACAGCATGAAGAAATTGGGGTAGCCGGCCACCGACATCCCGAGGTACGCCTCCGCCCCGTCGCTCCAGTCGTGGCGGAGACGGCGACCGCCCACGCCGACCACGTCGATGGTGGTCAGGAACTCGTTGGCGACGAAGCCGGTCCCGTAGATGATGATGTCGACCTCGTGGTGCTCCCCGTCGGCGGTGCGCAGTCCGCGCTCGGTGATCTCGGTGACGGGTTGGGTCACCAGTCGGACGTTGGGCCGGTTCAGGGCCGGGAACCACTGCCGCGAGATGAGCGGGCGCTTGCAGCCGACCGGGTAGTCGGGGGTGAGCGCCTCCCGCAGGACGGGGTCCTCGACTCTTGCGGGCCAGGTAGGAACGGGCCAGCTCCGTCATCATGACGGTCTGTTCGGAGTCGGCCCGGAAGTTCGACCGCTGGTAGGTCAACCAGACCTTCCAACGGTGCCGGCGGGCCGCCAGGGGGATCCGGGCGAACCGGCGCTGCTCCTCGGGGGCGAAGGTGGCGTCGAACCGGGGCGTGATCCAGATCGGGGTCCGTTGGAACACGGTGAGCTGGTCGACCTCCGGGGCGATGGCCGGCACGTACTGGATGGCGCTGGCCCCGGTCCCGATGGAGGCCACCCGCAGGCCGGCCAGGCCGACCGAGTGGTCCCAGCGGGCCGAGTGGAAGGCCCGTCCGCGGAACCGCTCGGCCCCGGGGATGTCGGGCACGTACGGCACGTTCAGCATCCCGAGGCCGCTGACCACCACCTCGGCCCGGAACCGCTCCCCCGTCGCCGCCGTCAGCTCCCACTGCTGGGTCCGGCTCATCCCACCGGGCCTCGGTGATGGTGGTGTTCGTCCGCACGTGGGGCCGAACCCCGTACCGGTCCGTGCACCGCTCCAGGTAGGCCAGGATCTCGGGCTGGGTGGCGTAGGTGCGGCTCCACCACGGGTTGAGCTCGAAGGAGTAGGAGTAGAGGTGGGAGGGCACGTCGCAGGCCGCTCCGGGGTAGGTGTTGTCCCGCCAGGTCCCCCGACACCGTCGGACCGTTCGTAGATGGTGAACGGTACCCGGCCCGCTCGAGCCGGATACCCATGGCGATGCCACCGGCGCCGGCGCCGAGGACGGCGACGGTCGGCTTCGATCCTCACGTCGAGGCGAGGCGCTCGAGATTGGCCGACGCCCCGGAGTCGACCAGCTCCACCGGCACCCCGTCGGGATCGCGGACCACGGCCATCGCCGACCCCCGCCACCGTCACCCGCCGCGGCTACGCCGCCCAGCTGCAGTCGGGCCAGCCGGTCCAGGGCCGCCTCCACGTCGGTGATCACCGACAGCAGGAGGAATCCGGAGTGGGGGCGCCGGGAACCGCGTCGGCCGGCTGGCCCGGCCGGCACCGGGCCCAGGTCGACCAGCTCGACGATCTCCGGCGTCGGCGCGGTCGGGCCGGCCGAGGAACACGGCCCGCAGCGAGGTGGACGGGGCCTCCAGCAAGGTCGGCCAGTCGCCGTCGAACCGCTCGTCCATCAGCACGACGAAGCCCAGGCCGTCGCGCCAGAACCGCAGGCTCTCGTCCACGTCGGCGACGCAGATGGCCGAGTGATGTACCACCGTCACGGTCCGCACCTCCTGGATTGCCATTCGGCCCGTGCCCGGGCCTGCCTCACCGACGGACCGACCCCTGTCCCAGTCGACCGTGAGGCGCGGGCCTCGGGGCGGTCCAGCCGCGATCATCTAGTTTCTACTCGGCATCCACGTCCACCACCGGTAGGAGACACGACCGTGCCATCCTCTCCCCCGCCACCCCGAGCCGACCGGGCCCGGGCCGATCGACCCCGACGGGATCCGATCCCCGCCCACCGGCGCCGATCGGTGCGTGGTCCGGGGAGGCGGCGTGACCGCGGCCGGGCCGGCGGTGGTGGTGGGCGGGGCCTCGGGCATCGGCGCGGCGGTGGCCGACCGATACCGCTCGGACCGGGTCGATGTGGTGGTGTGGGACCGCGCCGGTGACGCCGACATCCGCTGCGACATCACCGATACCGACCAGGTCGGCGCGGCGGTGGCGGCCACCATCGGACGGATCGGCGTACCGGCGAGGTGACGGTCACGGCCGGAATCGGCCACAGCGGCCGGTTGGCCGACGTCGACGCCACGGAGTGGGACCGGGTGATGGCGGTCAACGCCAAGGGGTGTGGTTGGCCATGCGGGGCCTGGCCGGCACCATGGCCGGTGACGGTGCGGATGTCGGCGGTGGCGGTGCGGGTGTTGGCGGTGACGGTGCGGGTGGATCGATCGTGGCCATCTCGAGTGTGAGCGCCCGGCTGGTCGACCGGACCATGGGCCTCTACTGCGCCTCCAAGGCGGCGCTGGACATGGTGGTGCGGGTGGCCGCCCGCGAGTGGGCCCCGGCCATCCGGGTCAACGCCGTGGCCCCGGGGGTGACCGACACCCCGATGCTCGGGCCGGCGCCACGGGAGGGAGCGTGGCTCACCGGGGTGGCCGGCCGCACCGCGCCTCGGCCGGCATCGGCCGGCCCGAGGACATCGCCGAGGCCGTGGCTGGCCGTGCACGGGATGCACTGGGTCACCGGCCAGATCATCGAGTGCGACGGGGGCCTCTCACTGTCACAGCCCGATCGACCCCACCGGCGGGTCACGGGGGGATCCCCGCCGCTGACCGGCTGGGGACGTCGGGTACCCGGCAGTGCCGCGGTAGCCGGCCGGTGGCTGGTCGTCGGGGCAGGCACCGGGCGGGTCGTTGTAGCGCGGGTCCTCGGGTCCACGATCCGAACTCCCAACCCGGCTTCGCCTGGGCCAGATGGAGGATCGGGGTGAGCTCCTCGGTGACCAGCGCGCCGAACTGGGCCGCGCCGTAGGGGCACATGTGGGTGTTGTCGAGCTTGCGGGCCCGGACCCAGGTCCCCTGCGGGGTGCGCATCCAGGTGAGGAAGTACCCGCCCGGGGCGAACAGCTGCTGGGTGGTCAGGTAGACGGCCCGTCCCGGGAAGGCCGCCACCGCCTGGCGGGCCGCCGCATCCCAGGCGTCGGTGAGCTCGGTCTGTTTCGATCCAGGCCTGTCGGCGGGCCACCGGGTCGCTGATGGAGTCGGTCGGGCCGGCCGCGGGGAACTGGAGGAGGACGGCCAGACGCACACCGTCGGACGGCACCAGCAGGTGCCCAGGAACCGCTCCAGCTCGGTGAGGTACCCGCTCGGTTCGCCCTGCGCCAGCTGGTCGTCCCACGACCAGGTCCCGATGGCCACCTGCGGCCGAGTACTGGGCCAGGGTCTGCTCGACGTCGGCGGGCCAGGTGGCGTCGGTGCTGAGCCCGAACCCGGGGAAGGTGTCGTTGACGACCACCGACGACCGCACCGGTGGCCTGCAGGGCGGCGATGATGCCGAGGGAGCTGTCCACCATCACGCTGTCGCCGAACAGCCACACCCGGTAGGGGTGGCCAGGCGTGGCCGGCGGGAGATGGGGGTTGCCCTGGGGCACGGTGGTGGTCGCCGTCGGTGGCGGTGGCGCCGGCCACCTCGGCCGTCGTGGCCGACGGGCGGGCCGACCGTGCCCACCAGGATGACGGCCGCCGTGACCACCACCCCGGCGGCGGCGAATCCGACCGTCGGGACGTGGAGACGGCGGTGGAGGGCGCCCCAGTCGGCCCGCCGGAGCGGTCGCTCGATCAGGTAGTAGCTGGCGCACGAGAGCGCCACCATGGTGGCGAGACGGGCCGCCAACAGGGCGGCGCCGGACCACCCGATGGTGTCGGTGGTCATCAGGACGATGACGGGCCAGTGCCAGAGGTACAGGCTGTACGAGATGAGGCCGATCCAGCGCACCGGGCCGAGCGCCAGCACCGCGCCCCACGACGCCGTCCGGTGCCCGCAGGGCTCCCACGATGAGGAGGGCGGCGCACGCCGGCGATGGCCACCAGGCCCCCGTCCCAGATCCAGCCGGGCGGCCCCCCGGCCACCGACGCCCCGACGGCCAGACCGGCCAGTCCGACCACGGTGAGGACGGACCACAGGCCACGGCGTGTCGACCTGGCGGTCGGGGGGCCAGACCATGGCCACGGCTCCCCCGAGGAGGAGCTCCCAGGCCCGGGTGTCGGTGCCCAGGTAGGCGCGGTTGGCCCCGTAGACATGGGCGGCCACGCCCATCCACACCGCCGACGCCACGGCCAGGGACACCGTGGCGCCGAGCAGGATCCCCCGCCACTGCCGGATCCCGCGGGCCCGCGCCGACAGGGCCACGACCGCCACCAGCGGCGGCCACACCAGGTAGTACTGCTCCTCGATGGCCAGGGACCAGGTCTGCTGCAGCGGGCTCACCGACAGGAACCGGGCGAAGTAGCTGTGACCGGCGGCGATCTGCTGCCAGTTGGCCACGTAGAACAAGGTGGCCAGCGCCGGCGACCGGAGCTGGGCCGGCACCAGTCCGGGTCCGCCGGCGGCGGCGTAGACCGAGAGGGCCACCAGCAGGACCAGCACCGCCGGCAGCAGCCGGCGGGCCCGTCGCCCCCAGAAGGACACGATGTTCCCCGGGGGCCGGCCCTCGGCCAGCAGCAGGCTGGTGATGAGGTAGCCGGACAGGACGAAGAAGACGTCCACCCCCACCCATCCCCCGCGGAGGTACCCGAGGTGGTAGGCGACCACGGCGGAGATGGCGACGGCACGGACGCCGTCGAACTGGGGAACGTAGCGCCGCAGGGCCAAGGGGCCTGTAGCTTCGCGCCCCGCGGCGGCGTCCGTGCCGTCGCCTGGCACGACGAGGGCGGCGGGTGCCCGGATCATCACCGGCCGCAGCCCCAGGGCGCAGGGTCGGGTCGGCCCTACGCCGGTCGGCCGTGCCTGCCGCGTCGGGCCCGCTGGACCAGTTCGGCCAACAGCGCCCGCACCCGACGGTCGATCTCGTCCACGATGGGCCGGACCTCGTCCACGGACAGCCCGGCCGGGTCGGCCAGCTCCCAGTCGAGTCGCCGCTGGCCCGGGTAGACCGGGCAGGCGTCGCCGCAGCCCATGGTCACGATGACATCGGACGCCCGGGCGGTGGCCGTCGGTGACGGGCTTGGGGAACTCGCGGGAGGTGTCGAGGCCCCGCTCGTTCAGGACGGCGACCACCGACGGGTTCGAGCTGGTCGCCGGGCTCGGATCCGGCCGACAGCACCTCGACCCGGCCGGCGGCGTACCGGTCGAGCAGGACGCGTGGCGGCCAGGCTGCGTCCGGCGTTCGTGCACGCAGAGGAAGAGGACGGTCGGACGGTCGGTCACGAGATCGCTCCGGAGCGAACCGGAGCCGGGTCCTCCACCGGGGCATCCCCGTCATGGGGACGACGTCGGAGGCGTCCCCGTCATGGGGGACGATGATGTCGGAGGCCTGGGCCGTCGTCATGCCGCCGTAGAGCAGGACGATGAGGGCCAGGCCGGCCAGTCCTCCCAGCAGTTGCGCGCCGACGAAGCTGGGCACCGACGACGGCGCGATGCCGGCGAAGGTGTCGGAGAACACCCGGCCCACGGTGATGGCCGGGTTGGCGAAACTGGTCGAGCTGGTGAAGAAGTAGCCGGCGCCGATGTAGGCGGCCACGGCGGCCGGGGTGTACCGGGCCCGCCCGCTGCGGGCCAGGGCGAAGATGACCATGACGAGCCCGAGGGTGGCCACGACCTCCGACAGGAAGTGGGCCGGCGAGGCCCGGTCGTGGGTGGAGATGCTCACCGCGGCCCGCGAGAACATGAGATTGGCCACCGACCGCCCCGCCAATGCACCCGGCCACCTGGGCCGGCAGATAGGCGCTGGCCGTGCGCCAGTCGATGCCACCGAACCAGGCGTCGACGAGCGAGACCACCGGGTTGAAGTGCCCGCCGGACACCGGCCCGAACATCAAGATGATGGCGTAGAGCCCGGCCGCGGTGGCCGCGGCGTTCTCGAGCAATTGCAGCCCGGTCGTCGCCCGGGGACAGCTGCTGCGCGGCGATGCCCGACCCGACCACCACGGCGGCGAGGAAGGCGCTCCCGAGCGCCTCGGCCAACACCCGGCGCCCAGGCCGCGGCTGGTGGCGGCGGACCCGCCGGCGCGCCGGTAGCCTCATCGGTCCCGACCGAACCGGTCCGGCCTCAACAGCACGGCGTGGGGGCGACGTCGGTGGGATCGACGTCGGTCGGATCGACGTCGGTCACACCCGTTCGGACCCTTCTGCTCCGGCCGCCGGCCCACAGGTGTCGGCCGAGCATCCCATGCCGGTGGCGTCCGACGGCGTCGGCCAACACCGTGTAGACCTCCCAGGGAGCACCGTCGGGATCGCTGACCCAGGCCTTGTCCTGCACCGCGTAGCAGCACGTGGTGGCGTCCTGGACCGTGGGGGCCAGACCCTCGTCGGCCAACCGGCGGGCCGCCTCCCGGACCTCGTCGGCGGTGTCCACTTCGATGCCCAGGTGGTTGAGGGCCCCGGCCACCCCGCTCTCCCGCCCGGACCGGTCCTCGATGAGGACGAGCTTCAGCGGTGGGGTGGCGATGGCGAAGTTGGCATAGCCGGGACGGCGCTTGGCCGGGCCGGTCCCGAACAACGACGAGTAGAACTCCACCGCCGCGTCGAGATCGGTCACGTTGAGGGCGAGCTGGACTCGGGCCACGGGAAACCTCCATTGCATTCACGGGAATCGATTGATCGACTATGATCGATGCATTCACGATTGTCAATAGGATGCCCCCGGGAGGACCCCTCGTGAACACCCGAGCCGCCACCATCGAGCCGACAGCGACCGCGGGGCCGACCACCGGGGCCGGCCCGGGGCCGGACACGCCGTGCTGCCCGTCCGTGTTGGCCGCCCCCCTCGACGCGTCCGAGGCCGCGTCGCTGGCCCAGGGGTTCACCGCCCTGTCCGACCCGGTCAGACTTCGGGTGCTCAGCATGTTGGCCGACTCGGCCTCCGGCGAGGTCTGCGTCTGCGACTTCGTCGACCCGTTGGGAAAGAGCCAACCCACCATCTCCCACCACCTCAAGATCCTGAGCGAGGCCGGGCTGGTGCGCGGTGACCGCCGGGGCAAATGGGTGTGGTACTCGCTCGAGCGGGAACGACTGGCCGAGCTGCGGGCCGCCATCGACACCTGATCGGCACGCCGGGCGTTTCGCCACGGCCCACCGCGGCGCGGATACGGTGCCCGGCGTGGAGGGTAGCGAGCAGGGCAGCAGCCGGTGGGCGCCGACCGGGGTGCGGGTGGCCGCGGGCGGCTCGAGTCGAGGAGCGGTGCAGCATGGCGTCTGAAGTCCGAGCCGTAGTGGCCCTGGCCAAGGGGGAGCCGGTCTCGACCGTGCCCATCGTGGTCCCCGACCCGGGACCGGGCGAGGCGGTGGTGCGGGTGCAGGCCTGCGGGGTGTGCCACACCGACCTCCACTACCGAGAGGGCGGTATCAACGACGAGTTCCCGTTCCTCCTCGGGCACGAGGCGGCCGGCGTGGTGGAGTCCGTCGGACCCGAGGTGACCTCGGTCGAACCGGGGGACTTCGTGGTCCTCAACTGGCGGGCCGTGTGCGGCGTGTGCCGGTCGTGCCGGCGGGGACGTCCCGTGGTACTGCTTCGACACCCACAACGCGGTCCAGAAGATGACGCTTCTCGACGGTACCCCGCTCTCCCCCGCCCTGGGCATCGGCGCCTTCGCCGACATGACCCTGGTGGCCGCGGGGCAGTGCACCAGGGTGGACCCGGCGGCCCGACCCGAGGCGGTGGGGCTGTTGGGCTGCGGGGTGATGGCCGGGCTGGGCTCGGCCATGTTCACCGGCGAGGTCGGGCCCGGCGATTCGGTGGCCGTCTTCGGGTGCGGCGGTGTCGGCTGCGCCGCCATCGCCGGGTCGATCCTGGCCGGCGCGTCCACGGTCATCGCCGTCGACCTCGACCGGGGCAAGCTCGAGCTGGCCCGCCAGTTCGGCGCCACCCACGTGGTCGATGCCTCGAATGAGGACGCGGTCGAGGCCATACGGGCCCTGACCGGTGGCAACGGGGCCGACGTGTGCATCGAGGCGGTGGGCAACCCCACCGTCATGGAGCAGGCCTTCTACGCCCGGGACCTGGCCGGCACGCTGGTCCAGGTGGGGGTGCCGACCCCGGACATGCGCATCGACCTGCCGATGATCGAGTTCTTCGGACGGGGTGGTCGCCTCAAGCCCAGCTGGTACGGGGACTGCCTCCCGTCGCGCGACTTCCCCGTGCTGGTGGACCTGTATCTGCAGGGCCGCCTGGACCTGGACCGCTTCGTCACCGAGACCATCGGGCTCGGTGACGTGGAGGAGGCCTTCCACCGCATGGAGCGGGGCGAAGTCCTCCGGTCGGTCGTTCTCCTGTGATGGTCAGCTGATGGTCGGGACGTCCCGATGATCGAGCGGGTGGTCACGTCGGGGACCTTCTCGCTGGACGGACAGGACTTCGACGTCGACAACAACATCTGGGTGGTCGGGAGACGATTCCGAGGTGCTGGTGATCGACGCCGCCCATGACCACCGCCCCATCGTCGAAGCCGTCCGGGGCCGCCGCACCGTGGCCATCATCGCCACCCACGGCCACAACGATCACCTCAACGCCGCCGGGGCACTGGCCGCGGCCCTGGACGCCCCGGTGTGGCTCCATCCCGACGACCTGATGCTGTGGCACGACGTCTATCCCGAACGCGACCCGGACCGGGCTCTGGCCGACGGGGTGACCATCGCCGCCGGGGGGACGACCCTCCGGGTGATCCACACGCCGGGGCACTCCCCCGGAGGGTGCTGCCTCTACGGGGAAGCCGGGGGCGTGCTGTTCTCGGGGGACACCCTGTTCCACGGCGGCCCCGGTGCCACGGGACGCAGCTACTCCGACTTCCCCACCATCATCGCCTCCATCCGTGACCGTCTCCTCGTGCTGCCCGGTTCCACCCGCGTGCTGACCGGACACGGCGAGGAGACCACCATCGGGGCGGAGGCCCCCCATCTGGCCGAGTGGGTGCGGGACCACGGCTGAAGGCGGAGTGACGGGGACCTGACGGCTCGGACGGCCCTAGCCCGGTGCGAACCCGAACGGCCGGTCGGACAGCCGGTACAGCCTGGCCTCGGGCCGGACCACGTCGTCGACCAGGCCGTACGCCACGGCCTCGTCGGCCGAGAAGCGCCGGCCCCGGGCGGCATCCTCACTGATCCGGTCCATCGGCTGTCCGGTGGCCTCCGACAGTCGTCGGCACCAGGCCTCCCAGCGGTCCAGGTGCGCAGCCGCCGACTGCTCGAGTTGACGGGCACTCCCCCGGAACTCGACGGACGGCTCGACCAGTAGGAGAGAGCCATGGGGCGAGATGGTCCGGCGGTGGGTGACCGCCAGCACCCCGAGGGCCGGACCGGCCACCCGGCCCACACCGTGGCCGTGGACCGGTACACCGAGGAGGTCCACGACGTCGACGAGGGCCAGCGCGGCGTCGACGGTGCCGTCACCGCTGTCCACCCGAAGGTCCACGGGCTCGTCGCCGGTGGCGTCGAGGGTCATGAGGGCGGCACCCACCCGGTTGGCGGCGTCGTGGTCGAGCCGGCCGGACAGGAGCACGACCCGCCGATCCAGCAACTGCCGCGTCATGAACTCGCGGGCGCCGTCGGCATCGCCCATGCCGATCGCTCCGGTGGGAACGTCGAACGGCAGCCACTCCGCACCGGCCGCGGGCCGGGGCCGGTTGGGGTGGGCAACCGTCCCGTCTCTGCTGTCGTCCGCGGTCACGGGTCCTCCTCCAACGTCCATCCGATCCTCCATCCGAGTGCGGTGGCGTAGCGGTCCACCGTCGACAGCAGGACATCGGCGCTGCCGGTCTCGATGCGGGCCACGGCCGATTGCGAGGTACCCATGCGGGCGGCCACCTGGGTCTGGGACAGCCCGAGTGACCGCCGGCGCTCGACCAGCTCCTCGCTCAGGGCCTGGCGCCGCTCGGCCATCTCCCGAAACCCCGGAAACAGCGGTTGGTGGGTTCGCTCGTTCATGGGCTCTCTGTCACCGTGCGCATCCCTGTCGTCGTGTGCAGCCGGTCGCCACTGCACTTCTGTCGTCTTGTGCAGCCGGTCGCCACTGCACCTCTATCGCAGCCATGGTATCTCACCAATGAGATACCATGACCGATGTACCCGCAGCGGAGGACCAGCGGGACGTGTCCGAGGAGGTCACCGATGCCTGCATTGCAGTCCCTCATCCCCACCGTGCTGGAGGAGTCGAGCCGCGGTGAGCGGGCCTTCGACATCTACTCGATGCTGCTGCGCGAGCGGATCGTGTTCCTCGGCCAGGAGGTCGACGACCAGGTGGCCAATCTGATCATCTCGCAGATGCTCTACCTCGAGGCCCAAGAGCCGGAGAAGGACATCTCCCTCTACATCAACTCCCCGGGCGGGATGGCCTACGCCGGTATGGCCATCTACGACGTCATCCAGCACGTCCGACCGGACGTATCGACCATCTGCGTGGGCATGGGGATGTCGGCGGCGGCCATGGTGCTGTGCGGTGGTGCTCCGGGCAAGCGCCTGGCCCTTCCCAACGCCCGCATCATGATCCACCAAGGAAGCGCCGGCACCCGGGGTGCCCCGAGCGACATGGAGATCCAGCTGCGGGAGGTCCTCTCCCTCACCCGGCGCATGGCGGAGATCATCGCCCACCACAGCGGCAGGTCGATCGACGAGGTGTCCCGCGACATCGACCGTGACTATTTCATGACTCCTGACGAGGCCATCGCCTACGGCCTCATCGACGGGATCATCCAACCCCGGACCGGCCTGTCGGCGACCCGGCTGGAGGACGCCCCGGCCATCTGATCGAGACTCCGGCGACCTCGTCGTCGTGGCGTCGATCGGCCGACGGAGGTGCGTGGTGGCGGGTTACCATCCCGACGTGCGTGGTCGTGAGCCCAGAGCCGACGTCTGACCGTGCCCGTGGCGGGCTACTCCGGTACACCGTTGGCGACGAAGCTCGGCATCGACGAGGGATCGACGGTGGCGCTCCTCGACGAACCGGCCGGTCTCCTCCTGGAGCTCCCGCCGAGACGTCCGGGTGAGGAGACAGGCCCGGGGCCGGACCGATGTCGTGGTGGCCTTCGTCACGAAGGCCGGGACACTGGAACGCCGGCTCGACCCGCTGGCTTCGATGGTGTTCCCGTCAGGTGGCCTGTGGATCGCCTGGCCGAAGCGGTCCTCCGGCGATGGCGACGGACATGACCGACGATGCCGTCCGGCGACTGGCCCTTCCCCGGGGGCTGGTCGACAACAAGGTGTGCGCCGTCGACGCCGTCTGGACCGCCCTCCGCCTCGTCTGGCGCCGCGAGCTGAGGAGCGGAAAGCCTCCGGCCTGACGGAGCGTGACGGAGTGGGACGGAGCGTGACGGAGTGGGACGGGACTGTAGGGACGGAGCGGGACGGTCGGCCCGCGGTCGGACGATCAGGAGGACAGGGCCAGGCGCGGGGTGTCGTGGTCCCGCTCGAGCTGGAGCAGGATCCGCTTTCGATCGAGCCCGCCCCCGTAGCCGGTGAGCGATCCGTCGGCACCGATCACCCGGTGGCAGGGAACGATGATGCCGATGGGGTTGTGACCGTTGGCCATCCCCACGGCCCGGGCCGCTCCCGGCTTCCCCACCCGCTGGGCGATCTCGCCGTAGGACTGGGTCTCGCCGTAGGGGATCTCGATGAGGGCGTTCCACACCTGTCGTTGGAACGGGGTGCCCTGCAGGTCGAGGGCGAGGTCGAACTCGGTGAGGTCGCCGTCGAAGTAGGCGTGGAGCTGTTCGACCGCGTCGGGGAACGCCGACGGTTCGGGGCGCCACTCCGCCTGGTCGGGCGGCGGGTGCGTCTGGTCGACCATGCGCAGGTTCGTGATCGTCCTGCCGTCGCCGGCCAGCGTGATCGGGCCTACGGGGCTGTCGATGGTGCGGGACGTGAGTTCGTTCATGTCGGTCCTTTCGGTGGCCAATGGTTGATCGGATGGTCGAGGGACCCCCACAGGTACTGCACGGCGTAGGCCCGCCACGGACGCCATCGCTGGGCGTGTTCGGCCAGACCGGACGGCCGCGCCGGGCAGGCCGAGCGAGACCGCCCCTCGCCGGACGCCCATGTCGGTGACCGGAAAGGCGTCGGGGTCACCGAGGGCGCGCATGGCGATCATCTCGACGGTCCACGTTCCGATCCCGGCAATGCCGGCCAGTCCCTGCCGGGCCCGCTCCCAGTCGGCGCCGATGCCGATCTGCACCCGTCCCGACGCCAGTGCGTCGACGAGATCGGCGAAGCACCGCTGACGGGCCACGGGCACGCCCAGCGTGGCCGGGTCGACGGCCGACAGCTGCTCCACCGGAGGGGAACAGGTGCGTGAGCCCTCCGCCGGTGTCGTCTATCGGGGTGCCGTGCCGGGCCACCAGTCGGGCCGTGTGGGTGCGCGCCGCCGCCGTGGACACCTGCTGGCCGAGGACCATTCGGACGGCGAGTTCGACCTCGTCGACGGTACCGGGGATGCGACGGCCCGGCGCCTTGGCCACCAGCGGCCGCAGGACGGGGTCCTCCGACAGGGAGGCCACGACGGCCTCGGGGTCGGCGTCGAGATCGAGCAGCCTGCGGCAGCGGGCCATGGCGGTGGGGAGGTCGCGGATGTCGTCGAGGGCCAGTTGGCAGAGCACGTGGTCGGGTGTGGGTCGGAGCGATACCACGCTGCTGCCGGCAGGGAGGCGGAGCGTACGACGATAGGCCCCGTCGCGGTACTCCTCACACCCGGGGACGGCGGTGGCGATCAGGTGGCCGAAGAGGTTCTCGGGGCTGAAGGGCGAGCGAAACGGGAGCCGGAAGGTGAGCGCTCCCGGCGATGCCGAAGCCCCACCACGCTGGGCCCGGGATCGTAGCGAGGTGGGCGTGGAGGCGAAGACCAGCCGGACCGTGTCGTTGAACTGTCGGACACTCGAGAAGCCGGCGGCGAAGGCCACGTCGGCGAAGGCCAGCCCGGTGGTCTCGATGAGCAGTCGGGCCGTCTGGGCCCGTTGGGCCCGGGCCAGGGCCAGCGGGCCGGCGCCGACTTCGGCGCCGAGGTGCCGCTCCAACTGCCGGGTGCTGTACCCGAGGTGTCGGGCCAACCCGGTGACCCCTTCGCGGTCGACCATCCCGTCGGCGATCAACCGCATGGCCCGGCCGACCACGTCCTGGCGCACGTTCCACTCCGGCGACCCCGGTGAGGCGTCGGGCCGGCACCGTTTGCAGGCCCGGAAGCCGGCCTGCTGGGCCGCGGCTGCGGTCGGCAGGAAACGCAGGTTACGGGCGAAGGGCGGCCGGACCGGGACAACTCGGCCGGCAGTAGATCCGGGTGGTGAGGACAGCGGTCACGAACCACCCGTCGAATCGGGCGTCCTTTGACTGCACGGCCCGGTAGCACCGGTCGAAGTCCTCGTACACAAGGGCAGAGTACGCCCCTTCGCCTGCTCGATCTGGCGGGAATCCGACACGGCAGTGGCGCCGATCCTGCGGACCCGGATGGCCTCGCCCGCTGTCGGGACGCGTGCCGGCGGACACCCAGGGCGGCCCATCCACGCCGCGCACCCGCACATCGGTTGATAACTGACTCAGTCAGTTATATTGTTCGGCCATGCCTCGTCGAGCGCCCGCCAGCCGGTTGGCCGACATCGCCCGTGCCGCCTGCAAGGTGTTCACGGCCAAGGGCTACCGCAGGACGCTCATGACCGACGTCGCCCGCGAGCTCGGATTCAGCCATGGCGTCCTCTACCGGTACGTCGCCGGCAAAGAGGCGCTGTTCCAGTTGGCCCTGCTCTACGCCGTCAACCCCGACGCCATCGTCGACCTGCCCACGCCGCTCCCGACGCCGGCACCCGGGGAGACGCTCCGGCCCCTCACCCGGTGGACGGCAGGCAACTCGACGTTCCCCGTGCTCGGGGCGGCGCTGGCGACCGACGAGTGCGCCGACATCCACCGGCGAGTTCACCGGCGTCGTCGACGAGCTCTACTCCGTGATCGAGGACCACCACGTCCTGCTGGCCCTGATCGAGAGCTCCGCCATCGACATCCCCGAGCTCGATGCCGTCTATTTCGGACAGGCCCGTGGGGGCCAGGTGGACCAGCTGCAGCGCTATCTCGAGATGCGGATCGGGTCGGGGTTGCTCCGGGCCGTCCCTGACACGGCCCTGGCCACCCGGTTCATCATCGAGACCGTGGCGTGGTTCGCCTGGCACCGCAGGGACGACCGGGACGGCGGGCTGATCGGGGACGACGAGGCACGGACCAGCGTCCTCTATCTGCTCGGCGCGGCGTTCGTTCCCGACGGTGAGTTCCGGCCACCCGAGCGACGGAGGCGACGGACGCCGACGGGCCGACGCGGAACGCGACGAGCCGATCGGAGCGACCGAGCCATGACGGGACCGGACGACGGAGGCGATCGGGCCATGACGGGATCGGACGACGGAGACAGGGATTCGACCGGGACCACGGTGGCAACGATCGACGCCACCGTGGGCACCATCGCGTCCCCGGCCCCCGACACGGGACTGGCCCCGGTGGACCGGAGGATCTTCGCCGTCGCCGGTGTGGTGTTCGCCGTCCTCATGGTCCTGTCCGGACGGTACGGCTTCCACCGTGACGAGCTGTACTTCCTCGACTGTGCCCGGCACCTCTCGGCCGGCTACGTCGACCAGCCCATCGGCACACCGCTTCTGGCCCGCTTCTCGCTCTGGGTCTTCGGGATGTCCCTGCCCGGACTCCGGATGTGGCCGGCGCTGGCCGCGGCGGGAACCGTCGTGCTGGCCGGCCTGTTGGCCCGCGAGTTCACGCGGCCGGCGATCGGCCCAGCTCCTCGCCGCCGTCGCCGTCGCCACCATGCCGGCGTTGATCGGAGCCGGCCACCTCTTCGGCCCGACGGCATTCGATCTGTTCTTCTGGACCGCGCTCACGCTCGTCGTGGCCCGGTTGGGTCGGACGGGCGACCCCCGCCTCTGGATTCCGGCCGGGATCGTCCTCGGCATCGGACTGGCCAACAAACACAGCATCGGCTTTCTGGCCCTGGCCCTGTGCATCGGGTTGGTGGCCAGCGGAGGCCGGGCCCTACTCGTGAACCGTTGGTTCGTGGCCGGGGCCGCCATCGCCGCGGTGTTCACCGTCCCCGACCTCTGGTGGCAGGCCGGCCACCACTGGGCCACCATCGCCATGACCAACAGCCTGAACCACGAGAACGGCGGCGCTCGGGAACATCCCCACCTGGATCGTGGGCCAGCTGCTCATGACCAATGTGGCCCTGGTGTGGATGTGGATGGTGGGCCTGGTCTTCCTGTGGCGCTCGGGTCGTCCGCCCTGGAGAGGCCCTCGTCTGGGCCTACGGCCTTCTCTTCGTGCTGTTCGCCCTCACCACCGGGGCCAAGGTCTACTACCTGGCCGGCGCCTACCCCGCGCTCCTGGCCGCCGGCGCGGTCCGCATCGAAGGCTGGTTGGAGGCCCGCCGGGGCCGACTCCGGCGCCTGGTGGCCCTGGCCACGGTGATCGCCGTCGTCGGGCTTCCCCTGGTGCTGCCGATCCTGCCGGCCCGCGACATCGGCTGGACCTACGGGGCCAACCAGGATCTGGGCGAGACGGTGGGGTGGCCCGAGCTCGTCCACACGGTGGACTCGGCGTGGCGATCGCTGCCGACCCGACCAACGGGAACACGCGGTGATCTTCACGGCCGACTACGGCGAAGCCGGTGCCATCAACGAGCTGGGCCGGGACACCGGTGCTGCCCACCGCGGTGAGCGGCCAGAACACCGAGTGGTTCTGGGGCCCCGGAGATCCCACCGCCACCACGGTGCTGGCGGTGGCCCCGGGCCCGGTCGACGTGACCGGCTATGGCACCTACCTCCGGCAGTTCTGCGGGAACGTCCGGGTCGTGGCCACCCTCTCCAACCGGGCCGGAATCCACAATCAGGAGTGGGACGGACACGTGTACCTGTGCACCGACCTGAAACGTCCGTGGTCGAACACGTGGAGCCGCCTACGGCACTACAGCTGACCCGACGCCGACGCTCGACGCCCGACGCACGACCCCGACGCCCCCGGCTCGGGCGGGGCCGGCCTGCGCCGTCATGGCGACGGCGTCGCGGCCTTCCTCCGAGACCCTGCGGCCATGAGACCCAACCCGATCCCGAGCATCCAGACGTCCTTGCTCACCGGGGTACCGGCCTGGGTCGGCCAGATGCTGCCCGGCTTGTGCATGGACGGCGTCCGGGCGTACATCCCGAGGAGGCCGGCGGAGAAGGCGGTCAATGCCGATCCGGCCATGGCGTTGGACACGAACGGAGAGAAGAGCAGCGCACCGGTGACCACCTCGCTGGCGGCCAGCAGACGCAGGAACCGGGTGGGTGGGACCGACTGCAGGAACGGATACGCGCCGGCGGCCATGCCGTGTACCGCTTCGGCCTGCTCGACGGGTCCCTTCCATTTGTCGAGACCGGCGTGGAGGATGTAGGCGCCGGTGGCGATGCGACCGGGCAGGTCGCGGGCGGTCAGTTGCACTCTCATGGGAATCTCCTCGAACTCGTGGGGGCGAGACCCGGGCGCCGTCGACAGCCCGCCGACCTCAAAAGCCCGGGAACAGGGTACGGACAGCATCGAGATCTCCTTCCTCGGCCTCGACATGCGGTGTGTGCAGGGGGTCGAGCCGACCGTAGACGAGACGGATGAGCGCTTCGGCCGGGAGCCGGAGAGCCCGGTCGTCGCTCGGGGGCGTGGACTCGTCCCGCCGGACTCAACGTCGCCCCCTCGCCGTCGGCGGTCAGCACGAACCGACGATCCGGATCGACGGTGGAGACGTCCAGCCGGATGGGCGGATCGGAGGTGCCACCGGCCCTGGCCACCAAGTGGACCCAGGATGTCGATGAGCAGCTCGACGGCGTCCGGGGCTACCGGCGCGCTCGGATCCTGCATGACGGCCACGTCCCAGGTGTGCAGGGCGTGCTCACCCAGTCGGAGCCGGAGGAGGTCGGCGAGCCGTTGGTCGGAGCCGAACATCGATGAGTCCCCACTCCCGGCGTTCCCCGTCGTCCATCCGTTCGATCACGGTCGAGGAGGTCCCGGTCCGCCACCAGGGCGTCGGCCGCCTGGTCCTCCGGCGGACTTGGCGTTCCACCGGTCCCAGACCGGCTGGAATTCGGCCATCCCGGGTGCGGGCTTCCCCCGTAGCCCGGCCTCGAGGAACAACGGGAAGATCTCGGCGCCGGATCCGAGGTGGGAGAGCACCTGGGCCACCGACCATTCGGTGTCGTAGGACGGGCCGGACAGCTCCTCGACCGTCATCGGTTCGACCATGTCGGCCAGTCGCCGACGGGAGTGGGACGCGGCGGCCAACCAGGCGTCGACGGAAGGCTCGGTGGTCGACGTCATGCCGGCACCGGTGGTGTGAAGAAGGTACGGAGTGGATGGGACACGGATGGCTCCTTCAGGTAGTGGTCACTGGCTGGTTCTGCGAGACGCCCGGACCAGAGAGCGAAGCAGTTGTCGACGGGTCGGGGCCGGCGGCAGTGGTGTCCGACCTTCTGAGCGTAGGCCGTCGATGGTGATGCCCAGGGCACGGCGCCAGGCATCCGGTGCGGTCCCGAAGGTGGTGCGAACGATGCCGGCGTTGGCCAACAGCAGCAGAGGGATGTCGTCGACGGTCACATCCCCCCTCAGAGCACCCTGGCGTTGAGCCCGTTCCATCAACTCCCGCAGGGATGCATGGGCCCGTCGGCGAAGCCCTTCCAACCGACGGGAGGTCGGAAACGTCCTCGTGAGAAGATCGTTCACTCCCCGATCGCCGGCTTGCATGGCGCACGCCGTCGTCAGATAGCTCACGAATCCCTGCCAGGGATCGGGATCGGCCAGGGCTTCCCTGACCGCGTTCAGGTAGGCGACCATCCGGTCGGCCATGCACGCCTCGACCAGGTCGTCCCGTCGGGGGAACCTCCGATAGAGCGTCGCCCCTCCGACACCGGCGCGTCGGGCGATGGAGTCCAGGGGCACGTCGAGGCCGTCGCTGGCAAAGTACCGGCGGGCGGTGTCGACGATGCTCTGACGGTTGCGGGCCGCGTCACAGCGCAGCTCCTGCCGCGGTGAGTGCGGGTTCGATACCGGCAGCGGCCACCTGGAGGAGGCTAGCCCTAAGTGGGGAGGACTCTCCACTTATCGGCTTGCCCCGGCACTCGTTCGGGGGACCCACGACGCGGTCCAATGGCGACCACGCTCCGCGGTCAGTAGATCCGTCCTGTCCGTGGGAATCGAAGTTGACCTGCGACTTCGATCCCCCGGGACGCGGAACCCGGTGACGTCGTGCCGACGATCGGCGTTCCGACATGGACGGATCGGGCTGCGGCCTGCAAGATGGTGGTACCTCGCCGAGTCGGGCGAGCCAGTTCTGGCCGGAAGGCCTCCCATCGCCGTCGAGATCCAGCGCCTCGAGTTCGGCGCGGGACTCGAGATCAATGATGCGGGGCCAACCCTGAAAGAAAGTGAGCGAGCATGGTTCGCTTCCGCACCACCGAAGGAGATGGCAAGGTCTCCCGTCGCCTCCTCGTCGCCACGGCCATCGCCGTGCCCTTGGCTCTGGTGGCCGTGTACGGGGCCGCCACCGCCGCGGGCCTCGGTCTCAGTCTCTCCGGCGGCCAGAGCGGCACCGTCACCTGTTCAGGTGGCACGCTCTCCGTCACACCACAGTCGGCCTCGCAGGTGACGGTGACGTGCAATGCCAACGCCGTCGTCACACCGCCGCCGCCGCCGCACGCCCACGTGGTGGTCCATACCGGTGGGCAACGTCTCGTGGCAGTGGGTCCTGAACCATCCACTCAGCTTGAGCAATCCCTCGGACATGGGCACCAACGACTACCTCCCCGATGGGAGCCCCGCACCCGCTCCGACGGTCTTCGACATCGACGCCATCATCAACCCGGCATCGACGGTCGCCGCCCTGCACGCCCGTGGCGATCACGTCATCTGCTACATCGAGGCCGGCTCGGCCGGTGACTACTACAGCGCCAGCCAAGAGGGCATCGGTACCAGTTACTACGATCAGCTACAGGCGGCAGGCGTGCTGGGCAACACCCTGCCCGGCTACTCCGCCGAACGCTTCGTCAACATCACCTCCCCCACCGCGGTCAGCATCGTCGAGGCCGAAATCCAACAGCAGTGCGGGGCCAAGGGGTTTGACGCCGTCGAGACCGACCTCGACGAGACGTATACGGGGTACGACGGGTCCACGGGCTTCCCGCTGACCGAGTCGAACGAGCAGACCTTCCTGACCACGCTGGCCAACTACATCCACGGATTGGGGATGGGCTGGATCGCCAAAAACCTGGTCGACACCGGCGATCACTTCGCCACCACCATGGAGCCACTGGCCGACGGCCTGCTGACGGAGAACTGCAATCAGTGGAACCAGTGCGGACAGGCCAGCACGTACATCGCCAACGGCAAGGGTGTCTTCAACGCCGAGTACAACCTGAGCACCAGTCAGTTCTGTCCTGCTGACGACGCCGCCGGCATCGACGGAGCGAAGATCGACTCGAGCGTCGACGGATACCGGCAACCCTGCCGGTAGGGGGCTCCCCGGTCGGAGCGCCGCTCCGGCGTGCCACATCGCCACCGGGCCGACGTGACACCACCGCGGTATCCGGGGGGCCGTGAGCGGCCCCCCGGCTGGGGTGGTGACGACCAAGGCGTGGACCGGCTCCACGGCCGGGGCGGATTTCAGCCGACGGCGTCCACCGTCGATACTCACCTCATGCCGAAACTGCCACGGGTGCACGTGCTCGCCGTGCTGGTCGTGGCCCTGACTGTGGCCGTGCCGCTCGGCTGGGGTGGTGGGCTCCCCGTCGGTGCCGGTGGCCGGGCGCAAGGAGCCTCGCCGGTGGCCAGAAGCTCGGGCGCCGACAGCCAGACCTGTCCGGTGCAGTCCCTGCTCCCCGCCTACTTCTACCCGGGGTCGACGTGGCAGACGGCGTTAGCCACGGCCACACCGGGGTCGACCATCATCGTGAATCCCGACAGCGGCCCGGGCGCCGACCCGGACCCCCAGTACCAGCAGGTGATCGACACCGCCCAGTCCGAGGGCGTGCAGTTGCTCGGCTACATCAACACCGCGTACGGATCACTGTCGATGGCCGACCTCGACCAGGAGGTCAGCGAGTACCGGAGCTGGTACGACATCACCGACATCTACTTCGACGACGCGTCCAGTTCGGCCGCCGAGCTCGGGTACTACCAACAGGCCACCGACGCCGTCCGCTCCACCGACTCCGGCGCCCTGGTCATGTTGAACCCCGGGGACTATCCGGACCAGTCCTATATGGGCCTCGGCGACGTCGTGGTCGACTTCGAGGGACCGTACAGCTCGTTCCTCGATGCGCAACCTCCATCCTGGGTCTACGACTATCCGGCCACCATGTTCGTGAGCCAGGTCTCCGGCGTGCCTTCGACCCAGGTCACCGCGACTCTGGACCTGGCCGTGTCCCTGCACTCGGCCTACGTCTATCTGACTGACGAGAGCGACGTCCAGATCCTCTACGAGCAGCTTCCAACGTACTGGGCGTCGGAGCTCCAGGACATCCAGGCCATGTGCCCAGGGTCGGCGACAGGTCCGGCCGCCGGGTATCAGGAGGTGGCCTCCGACGGCGGTGTCTTCTCCTTCGGCGACGCTCCGTTCGAAGGGTCCACCGGGGCGCTGCGGTTGAACCGGCCCATCGTGGGGATGGCGGCCTCGCCCGGCGGCCAGGGCTACTGGCTGGTGGCCTCCGACGGCGGTGTCTTCTCCTTCGGCGACGCTCCGTTCGAAGGGTCCACCGGGGCGCTGCGGTTGAACCGGCCCATCGTGGGGATGGCGGCCTCGCCCGGCGGCCAGGGCTACTGGCTGGTGGCCTCCGACGGCGGTGTCTTCTCCTTCGGCGACGCTCCGTTCGAAGGGTCCACCGGGGCGCTGCGGTTGAACCGGCCCATCGTGGGGATGGCGGCCTCGCCCGGCGGCCAGGGCTACTGGCTGGTGGCCTCCGACGGCGGTGTCTTCTCCTTCGGCGACGCTCCGTTCGAAGGGTCCACCGGGGCGCTGCGGTTGAACCGGCCCATCGTGGGGATGGCGGCCTCGCCCGGCGGCCAGGGCTACTGGCTGGTGGCCTCCGACGGCGGTGTCTTCTCCTTCGGCGACGCTCCGTTCGAAGGGTCCACCGGGGCGCTGCGGTTGAACCGGCCCATCGTGGGGATGGCGGCCTCGCCCGGCGGCCAGGGCTACTGGCTGGTGGCCTCCGACGGCGGTGTCTTCTCCTTCGGCGACGCTCCGTTCGAAGGGTCCACCGGGGCGCTCTCCCTGTCGGCGCCGGTCGTGGGAATCAGCTGAGCCAGGCGTCCATCCGGACAGGACGGCCGCTTGGCTAGGGTTCTGCCATGCCCACCCACCGCGGCGCCTGGCTCCGATACGGAGACCCCCTCAAAGACGACGAGGTGCGCTTCGCCATGGACCACTACGGGGTCGCCGTCCTCCAGCCCTGGGAGACCGAAGCGCTCGGACAGATCAAAGAGGCCCGCCCCGACATGGTGGTGCTGTGCTACAAGTGTCTGTCGTCGTCTCGTGAGTACGAGAACGGTTCGATCCTCAGCTCCGGTGTGGGCTTCGTCGAGGCCGAGGAGGCCGGCGAGCACTGGTTCGCCCACCGCGAGGACGGCACCACCCGGATCGAGTGGGACACGTACCCGGAACACTGGCAGATGGCCGTGTGGGACGCCGAGTACTGCGAACGCTGGTGTGACAACGTCGCTGACGAGCTCGAGGGATCCCTGTGGGACGGCGTGATGGCCGACAACGACGTCTACGACGACTACTACGGGCTCCGACCGCCCATCGAGGGTGGACGGACCATGGCCGACATCCGCCAGGCCCTGGAGGGCCTCGTCATTTCGGCCGGCGAGCGATTGAACGGCGTGGACAAGCTCCTGGTCCCGAACATCGCCGAATCCCACCGGGAGCCAGGGCGGTGGAGCAGGCATGCGGCCTACGGCGGAGGATTCGAAGAGGTGTGGCTGGCCCACGGACCGGACGACTACTTCGATCCGGACACGGTCCTGGCTCAGGTCGACGAAGTCCGCGGTCCCGGTCTCACGATCATGCGCGTAGCCTCGGACGGGTCGGACGAGCACAGGAACTTCCTCTACGGATTGGCCGCCTTCTGGGTGTTCGGGGGCGGAGAGGGCGGGGCGATCACCGCCACCGACCACGACGGCTACTCGGCCACCCCCTTCATCGAGGAGCTCGACTTCGACCTCGGAACCCCGCTTGAAGAGCCCCGTCAACGAGGCAACGCGTGGTCGCGGGCCTTCACGAAGGGATGGGCGGCGGTGAATCTCAATTCGAACCTCCGGCGAACCGTCACGCTGCCGGTCCCCAAGGCACTCGGTCGCGTCAACGGGACGGCGCCGTGGCCGGCGAACGTCAAGCTCGCTCCCCACGAGGGCGTGCTCTTCGTGCGTCCCTGAATCCGGGGGCCCGACGGACGGCGGGACGACGGACCGTGGACCGATTGCCCGGCAGGGGATACAGGTCCGAACCGCTACATCTAGTGATGATCAGATCGCTCTGCGTGCTCAAAAGCTAACCAAAGATGGTTTTTTTGTGAACAGACTGTGTCGTCATTAGTCGGGCAGTCACGACATCGCTACAGTTCGTGAGAGCCCGCTTGTCGGCGTCGGCCGACAACGTGCACATGACCGAGCGGATCGAGGACCGGGACAGGCGATGGACTACTCCAGCCGGGACGATGCATTTGCACATCGCCGGAGCAGTGGTCGTCGGCGTCGCGGCGCGGAGGGTGGTCGGGAGGTAACGCCCTCTGTCGCACCAAGGTCCGATCCCGATCTCCGGGGTCCGTTGGAATCGCGGCCGGGGGGCGCGAACTGGGACCGGCGGATCGGAGCGAATCGGTACGGATCGAACGGATCGGAGGTGATCGCCGGAACGTCGCCTGCCTGAGATCGATGGGGTGGTCCCACCCCCGACCCTCCCCACCCCCGACCCTCCCCACCTGTCCCGCCGCCCGAGTCGGCGCGGTCGGACACGAGACCTTCGTGTGGCCCGCGTCACCGAGAGGATCCCATTGCCCCCTGGAACGACATTGCCCCCTGGGAAGAAGGTGCATTCGAGACGCCCGAGCCCACCCCGTACGGTCGCGCTCGTGCTGGTCGGCGTCAGCCTGCTCGTCGGCGACGGTCTGATGCTCTTCACCCAGCATCGCCTGGTGGGAGCGATCGTCGTCGCGGCCGCAGTGGTCGCCGTCGCCACCCAGGTTCGGAGGTTCCTGCTGGGCGAGTCGGGCAGCGCTCTGCGTCGCAAGCTCCTCCGCTTCCTACGGGGAGGGACGGAGATGCTCCTCTACCTGTCCCCGATCGCCATGTTGAGCGTCGCCTACCCCATCGCCAGTCGTCGGCTCGACAACACCGGGGTCGGCGGTGTCCGTCTGACCACGCTCCTGTTGGCCTCGTCCGTCACCGTCCCCTGGTTGACCCAGGCCGTGTGCCTCCCCCTCTTCCGGGCCGTGGCCCCCTATGTGGCGGCCAACCAGCCCGACAAGATCAACAAGCGACTGTTCCAGGTCTGGCCGACGACCTTCGCGCAGTGCCTTCCGGCCGCTGTTCTGTTCGCCATTCCGATCGAGCTGTCCACGCACTGGTCGGCCGAAGCGCTCGGCACCTACTTCTGCCTGTGCGTCTTCTATGTGGCGTTCGCCCAGTCGCTGATACCGAGCATCGTCTTCCGGCGACGAGGGGTGTGGGCCATCGGGTGGGCCGGCGTCACTGCCGCCCTGTTGATCGCACCGGCCCTGTGGTTCCTCCCCCCGTTGGTGGGATTGGCGACACAGCTGATCTCGTTGCGGCGTCACTGGACCTTGATGGTCCGACCCGTCCGGATCCACTACGGCGATGTCATGACCGACGTCGTCCGCGGGCTGCTGCTGGGGGCGGTGCTCTGGTCCGACAAGTACTTCTTGTTCCTGAAGGAGGGCGCCCAGTTCTCCGTCACGACCGTCTACGTGGCACTGCTTCCGGCCGTGTTGGCGTACAACTACTACTTCGTCCGGCTGGCGCCCCGGTTCGACGCCTCCATCGCCGAGCTGCGCCGGGCCATGGAAGAGGCTCGGTACGACGTACTGATCAAACGGTCGCGCACCGTCTACCGCATCGTGACCCGATCGCTCTACCGTAGCGCCCTCCTCGGGGTCGCCATCGCCACGGTCGTGACCCTGACCGTGGCCGAGGTGCATCCGACTTCGGTCCCCCTGGTGGTGGCGGTGGCCATCGCGTCGTGGCTGGCCATGATCCTGACCCTCCTCTGCTACAAGCTCGACTACATCGGCCAGAGCCGTACGGCCGAGATCTTCAGCGGCTGCTACCTGGTCGGCTGTGCCGCCGCCTTCGCCTTCCTCCCGTTCAGCGTCGTCCCCTATCTGGCCCTCATCGGATTCGACACCGTTCTGGTGGCGCTCACCCTGCGTACCACCCTTGAACACTGGCGATCCCCCGAGTACAGCCTGTTCTGGCGTCACGCCACGGCCTGGTGAGCCGGAAGATCATGGGCCGCTACCGACACTCGCCCGGAGCCAACCGGAACACAGCCCCGGCGGCCGTCGTCGACGTCCCGCCCCCGATCGCGGATCCGCGCCTGGCGCCGCGCCCGATCGGCGGGTACGCCGAAGTGGACGTGGCCATCGTGGCCGAGTCGACGTATCCCTACCTCAAGGGCGGGGTCTCGGCCGTGATCCACGACATCGTCATCGGAAACCCCGGAGTCTCCTTCGGGATCATCCACATCGCCTGGGACTCGAAGGGGTCCAAGCGCGACCTTTACGGCATGCCGCCCAACGTGCAGTGGGTGCATCACGTGTACCTGAGCATGGAAGACCACCGCGAGGACTTCATGTTGGCACCGGCGGAGTCGCTGGGCATGCGGTCGGCGGAACGGACCGAGCTGTCGAACCAGTTGTTCGATGCGTTGTGGGCCATCACCCGTGGCGACTATGAGCCGTTCTGGGCGCTCTACGACGCCGGCATGAATCCCCGCACCAGGTCGTACTCCTTGTGGCCGATCCTCGGGACGAAGGAGTTCATGACGGTCACGCTCCAGCGCCTCGGGCCTCTGGGCCTTCCGTTTACGGACACGTTCTGGCTGCTGCGCGAATTCTTCTCGTTGGCCTACGCCCTGTTGAGCGTGGAGCTCCCGAAAGCCCGGGTGTACCACGCCCATACCACCGGTTACGCGTCGGTCCTGGGGGCCGTGGGTGCTCACCAGCACGGAAAGAAGTTCCTGCTGACCGAGCACAACCTCTACGTTCGGGATACCGTCAACTTCCTACTGGACCGCAGCCTGGCCCTGCCGCTGACCGACCGCGACTGGCGTGAGTTCGACGTGGCACCGGACCAGAGGGCCTGGATGGCCTGGTGGATCGAGATGGCCCACCTCTGCTACCCCCGCGCCGAAGTGATCACCTATCTCTACCCTGCGGCCATCGCCGAGGCCGCAGACCTCGGGTCGCCGATCGAGAAATCGACCATCGTGCCGAACGGGATGCAGGTCGACGAGTTCGATCAGGTCTTCAACCAGCGGCAGCAGGCGCTGACGGAGATCGTGGCGGCCCAACCCGGCCGGGCCTGGCGCCTGGCCTACATCGCCCGGGTCGTCCCGATCAAAGGCCTCATCGACCTGATATCGACGATCGACCTGCTGCTGAAACGAGGAGTCACCGACTTTCATCTGGATGTGCTCGGGCCGACCGATCACACGCCGGAGTACTACGAGGCCTGCCGCCAGAAGGCTCGGGACCTGGGCCTCGAGGACCACATCACCTTTCGGGGGACGGTGCCGGTCCGTGAATTCCTCGGCGAGTTCGATCTGTTGGTGCTACCCAGCTACAACGAAGGCCAACCGGTGGTGGTCCTGGAGGCCATGACGGCAGGCATCCCGGTGGTCGGCACCGATGTCGGTGGGATGGCCCAGCTGATCACCGATCCGCTGGTGTCCCCCAGCGGCGAGGTCTGGGGACCGTGCGGTCGTCTGATCGCTCCGGGCGATGCCGTGGCCATGGCCGACCTCCTCGGGGAGGTGATGTCCGATCGCCAGGAGTATGCGCAGTTCGCGCACCGGGCCCGAGGAAGGGTCACGAACTTCTTCCAACTCGATGACGTGCTCGCCTCCTACCATCAGCTGTACAAGGAGTTGGGCAACCTCCCCGACTCGGTGTCGTTCGACTTCCGCAAGGTCAACCAGGACGCCATGGACCTCATCCATGCGGAGATGGGGGCCCGGGACGAGGCCGCGTGGTGGAGTGCCAACGAGGCCAACCTCGTCGCCGTCGACCCCGTCTACGACGAAGTCTGCGGTCCTGCCGAGGTGATGGCATTCGACCCCTACGGGGCCAATCTCATCAACATCGACCTCATCTACAACGAGGTGTGTGGTACCCCCGATGTCATCATCTCGGACCCGTTCGGGACCAACCGGGTCGCCCTCGACCTGATCAGCCAGGTGCGATCGCTGAACCGCACCCTTTCGTCCGCCTCGAAGGACCGGGCCCGGTCCGCATGAGGTACCCGGCCGGGGCACGCCGGCCCACAGCCCGGGCGGGAACGCCGGTCCGGGCGGGAACGCCGGTCCGGGCGGGAACGCCGGTCCGGGCGGGATAGACAAGCCAGACAAGCCCTCAGACCCCCGCGAACCAGCTCGACATCGGCTTATATTCTGCTGAGTCGGACAACAGGGAATCGGGAGTGCGCTGGTGGGAGAGCTTGAGGGCAAGGTTGCCGTCGTGACCGGAACGAGCCGAGGGGTCGGGTTGGGCATCTCCCGCCAGCTCCTGGTCGAGGGGGCAACGGTCATCGGCTGTTCCCGTACTCCGCTGGCGGCGTTGCCGGCGGCCGCCGATGTCCCCGGAAGTGCCGATCGTTCCGCCCAATGGGTGTGTGACCAAGGCGACTACCGAGCCATCGACCAATTCGTCCAGCGGGTCGTGGACATCTACGGTCGCATCGACATCCTCGTGAACAACGCCGGCGGCACTCTCCCGACCCCGAATGTCGAGGACGTTCCCGAGCTGGTCCAGAAGATCCAGGGTGCGCCGCGGAGCGAGGACGACTTCGAGCGCACCGCGCTGTTCCATGCCTTCGCCGTCCAGATGAACCTGGTCAGCCCGCTGTGGTTCGCCATCCGCGTATTCCGGCAGATGAAGACCCAGGACGGAACGGGCTCGATCATCAACATCTCGAGCGGCGCCGGTCATCCGGCCGGCTCCCCCACGCTGGTCTCCTACGGCGCGGCCAAGTCCGGCCTCAACCATCTCACCCGGTCCCTGGCTGAAGAGTGGGGTCCCACGGCACGGGTCAACTGCCTGGCCCTCGGACCCACCATGACCGACAACTTCCGGGCCTTCGTACTCCCCGAGGACGATCCCGCCGGTGAGCGCTACTTCTCCGATGTGCCCCTCGGAAGGGCCGGCGAACCGGACGAGGTGGGCCGGGCCTGCGTGTTCCTGTGCTCGGGCCAGGCCGACTTCATCAACGGGACGACCATCGAGATCGATGGAGGAATGCTTCCGGGAGTTCTCTACGAGGCCGGGCTCCGGACCATCAAGGACCTCCTGTGAACGAAGAACGGGTGTCCGGAACCCGTCCTCGGACAACGACTCGGATCACCACGCCATCGAAAAAGGAGCAATGAGCATATGAAGACGACACAACCGCTCCGGGTGGTGCAGGCCGGCACAGGGAACGTCGGCAGCGAGATGGTCCGCCGGCTCGGGGACCATCCGGATCTGCAGCTCGTGGGCCTCTACTGCTACGCCGAGGACAAGGTGGGCCGCGACGCGGGCGAGATCGTCGGAATCGGACCGGTCGGGGTGGTGGGGACCAACCGCGTCGAGGACATCCTCGCCCTGCACCCCGACTGCTTGAACTTCAACGGGGTCTGGCCCGACATGGACCTGTTCTGTACGGTGCTCGAGGCCGGGATCAACGTCGTCTCCACTGCGGACTGGATCACCGGCCACCATCGCGACCTCAACTTTCCCGATCCGGCGGGCAAGAAGCCGACCGAGATGATCGAGGAGGCCTGCCTCCGGGGCAACTCGACCTTCTACGGCACGGGCATGAACCCGGGCCTGGCGCAGATCTTGTCCGTGGTGGCCTCGGCGGGCATGGGCCGGATCGACCATCTGACCGTGCTCGAGTCCGTGGACGTCTCGTGTCACCACTCCGTCGACACCTGGAAGAACACCGGTTATGGCCTCCCGATAGACGATCCGAGGGTCCCCGAACTCCTCGAGAAGGGCTGCACGGTGTTTGCCGACTCCATCCATCTCATGGCCGACTGCCTCGATGTCGAAGTGGACGACGTCATCTTCGAGTGCGAGTTGGGAGCATGCACCAAGGACGTGGATCTCGGATGGTGGACGCTGCCCAAAGGATCGGTGGGAGCCAGTATGGCCAAGTTCAGGGGCATCGTCGGGGGGGAACCGAAGATCGAAGTCCATCTGCAGTGGCAGATGACCCCGGACACCGAGCCGAACTGGAAGATAGAGGGCTGCTACATCACCACCATCCTCGGCGATCCGACCATCGTCAACCGGCACATGATCTTTCCGGCCGTCGGGGCCAGCATCCACGATCCCGTCTACTTCGCCTCCATCGGCATGACCATCACCGGCATGCCCGCCCTCAACTCCATTCGGACGATCTGCGCGGCACCGGCCGGGATGGTCACCAGCGCGGATCTCCCGCTACGCGCCTTCGCCGGGCGCTTCGACAGCTTCGACAGCTCGGCCAGCCCGGCCCGGTAACGGGGACAGCCCCATGCGCCTGCACCATGTCGTCTTCTGCGTCCGACCCGAGAACCAGGATCACGCCGCCGGGCTCTGGCGTGAGCTGGGCTTGTCCTTCTACGAGGTCGGCCTCGACGACCTGGGACTGCGCGTCCTCATCGACTGGGAAGCCGGCATCGAGATCGTGTCGCCGGTGGATGCGGGAGGGGATCAGGCCGCCAGCTTCACCGAGTTCCTCACGGTCCACGGCGAGGGCTTCTACTCCGTCGTCATGGCCGTTCCCGAAGTCGACGGACCTGCCGCCATCGCCGCCCGCTACGGGGCTCCCGTTCGCTACGAACAGCACCGCGACCACGGAGGGGTCCACCTCGACGAGATCACCCTGTCGCCGCTGCACGGGATGTCGGTGACGTTCCTCGCCTCCGACATACTGCCCTGACGACGGCCGGATCGGATCCCTGGCCCTTCCGGCGTCCGTGCGCTCAGGTGGAGTTGCTCACGAAGTGTTCATCGCAAGATAAGAGTCTTTTCGCCGAACGGCAACGGGCCGGTGGTACAACCAGTAGTGGTCCGGCATGGCCCTTGGGCCGTGTCCGGCCGCTGAGGATGTAGTGCCTCTGGCGCCGAGTCTCCCACTGCTCGCCGTCCGAGGCGCTCCCTCAAGTCGCTCGGCCCACCGGGCCACGTGTGGAGGTCGGATCATGATCGAGTTTCCGACGGATCGTGGATGTCCGAACTGTGGATCCTCCGATGAGCCGAGACTCGTCATCTACGGTTCGGGGTTTACGGGCCAGGATTGGGTGCTCCGGTGTCGTACCTGCAATCGGGAGTGGTCTGATTTCGCATCCGTCCAGATCTTCCGCCACTAGCACCACGCTCGCGCCCGGATCGTCCCTCGTGGAACGACCTGTTCGGGTCACCGGTGCGGGCGGACCGGGTCAGCGCTCCGTCGAGATCGGATTCGCCACCTGCCAAGGAGCGCGCCGCTCGGAACAAGCCGCGCCGGTGAGCTTCACGTCGATCTCATGGCAGGTCTGACATTTCGCCCAACCGGCAGATCCGTACCGGCGGTGCTCGGGCTTGACGCTCTTGCCGACCAGACACGCCGACTGGTCGTGGTAGATGTTCTGTGCGCCATCGGTCCTCGGGAAGATCGTGTGGAACTCAGGGACCCTCGTCATGGCCAACCTCCTTGCAACAGCGACCCGACCAGCTCCCAACCTCACACGGCTCGACTGTGGATCGAAAGGCCCACTTCCTGTGAATAAGTGGCGACATTCTGTGGAAAACGGTCGGACTCCCCCATCATGCAACGAGGATGTCGGCGGTAGCGGGGGCGAACGTACGTCGTTATCCTGAGCCGAGGCTGGCTTCTCGACAGACCGCAACTCCTTCAAGGTCGGAGGTGGCGACATGAGCGAACATCCGGTGTTTCAGCACTGCCCGCGCTGCGGTTCGATGGATGTCCCGACTCTCGTTGTCCGCGGCTCGGGTCCAACCGGCAATAGCGTGACCCTGCGGTGCCGCGACTGCGGCGACGAGTGGTCGATCGAACGGACCCAGGAGCAGCGAGCGTCGTAGCGGTGGCGCAAGGGCCCGATCGGACCCTCGGCTGCCGACCCGACGGGCAGACCCTGGATGCTCGGAGAGGTCGATCCTCCAGGCCATCGCGGCTTCGACCGGTCCACCATGTTGCAATCCGATGTCAGCCTCTGCTCGTGATGCCTGCGGTGACCTGTGGTGCGCGACACTGGCCACAACGGACCGAGCCACCCCGTCGGAGGTGGGCCAATGACCGAGTACGAAGAATTTCGTGTCTGTCCACACTGTGGGTTTCGTGACGTGCCCACCTTGATCGTGAAGAAGGCGACCAGTGCTCAGCCCGGGATCGGCTGGCGCTGTCACGCCTGTCTCGGTGATTGGACCGACGAAGATCTCAGATTTCATCGCGCTTCATAGGTGCTGATGAGCCACGTCGTGCTGCCTCGGGACAGCGGCAGATCTCGCACGTCCGTACCAAGTTGGCCACCGCAGCACGGGTACAGGTACGTGCCCGTCGGGGGTCCCCCGCCGCCCTGCCCCCTGGTGGGACGGGCCCGGTCGGCGGCCCCCCGCCGCCTTGCCCTCTGGTGGGACGGGCTCGGTCGGCGGCCCTCGGCTCACCCGGAGCCATAACCGACGGTCACGTCGCCCTGTTCCGAGGATGCGCTGACGACCCGACGGCTTGCCGGTTTGATGTTGACACCGTCGGAAACGTTTCCCTGGTTCGAGCTTGTGTATACCTGATAGGAGATCGGCCCCCTCGGTAGCTCGACGGTGACGTTGCCTTGTCCTGAAGATGCGGTCAGCCGTTTCGGTGGGGTGGTCACCTCGACGGCAACATCCCCTTGGTCCGAATGGACGGTCACCGATGCCGCGGCAGACCGGATGACCGTCACGTTTCCCTGGTCGCTCGAGGCCTGGAGCACACCGGATCCACCAGAAATGGTCACGTCTCCCTGGTCGGAGTGGGCCGACACCACTGCGTCCGTTCCCGCTATGTTCACGTTCCCCTGACCGGAATCAGCGGTCACCATCACCCCCGGTTGCACGTGCAGAACGTAATTGCGAGTACATCGATCGTTGGCGATCGTCGAGCCGCAGCTCGAGCGACCAGTCCTGATGTGGCCGAGGACGCCGAACTCGCCGTGAACGTCTCGATCGCCATGCTCACCGTGCTGGAGACCCTCGGTCCGGCCGAGCGGGCGGTGTTCGTGCTGCACGAGGTGTTCGAGACGCCCTACGACGAGGTGGCCGAGGTCGTGGGCAAGACACCGGCCGCAGTCCGCCAGATCGGGCACCGGGCCCGCCAGCACGTGGCGGCCCGGCGACCGCGGATGCAGGTGGACCGGATCCAGCAGCAGGCCACCCTCGAGAAGTTCATGGCCGCCGCCTCCTCCGGCGACGTAGAGGGACTGATGGAGGTGCTCGCCCCGGACGTGGTGTTGATCGCCGATGGTGGGGGCCTCGTCCCGGCCGCTCGGAGGCCGATCACCGGCATCGAGACGGTGGCCGGGTTTCTGGCCCGGTTGGCGGAACTTCCGGACCTCGTGACCACCACCACCTGGCTCAACGGGATGCCGGGCGCCCGAGTCGACGTCGGTGACCAGGCCACCGCGGTCAGCCTGGTGGTCGAGGACGGCCGGATCGTCTGCATCTACGCCATGCGGAATCCGGACAAGCTGGGGTGGCTGGGGAAGGTGGCGGAACTCAGGCGGTAGCTGCCTGCCGGTTCGCGGCATGGCATCCATTCGAAGTGCCCACGGGCTGCGCTCCCTCCCTTCAGAATGGGACGGGTTCGTCCGATACTGGTGAGAACAGTTTCGGGGCGCACCGGGTCCACGACGACTACAGGTCCCCCGACGTCACCGAGCCCATGGTGTCGACCGACCGCGGTCACGTGGCGCAACCAACCAGAAAGGGGCAATCGAGATGGTGTTCCTACCCCGCATTGCACGGTCCCTCCACCATCCGGCACTGGCCGTGATGTTGGGGTTCCTCCTCGTTGCCATCGCCATCTTCGGGCTGGTGAGCGGGGACATCCCGAAGATCTGGGCCGTCCTCGTCCTGGTCGTCGGAGCGCTCAATGTTCTGAGAGCCGTCCCCCATCCTGACCGGCAGGCCTCCGCCCGTGCGGGGAGCATGGAGACGTCGACGGCCGATTGAGGAGCGGGTGCTCGGTGCGATCAGGGATCGTTGACCGAACACCGAGCCACCGTCACCGGTAGCTGGCCTCGTATCGGTCGTGGCGGAGGAACCACGACATGTCGCCCTCGTTGCGGCCGAGCGGCGCCCGGTCGAGCCACTGCCACATGGTCCAGAGGGGGTCGAGGCCCCGGGCGTAGGCGGAGTAGGTGTGGTACACCTCGCCGTCCTCCAGCGCGAACGCACTCATGCCGGGCTGCTCGCCGGACCACCCGCGCCAGTCGACGTTGTCGGCCTCGAGCTGGGCCTGGTCCCGGTAGTTGTACTCCACCGGGGCCACCGCTTCGTCGATCGTGACGTGGAAGTCGTAGTTGAAATCGCTCCGTGCCGACGAGGCCCAGGGGAAGCTCCAGCCCATCCGGTCACGGTAGGCCAGCAGCTTCTCCAACGGCCCTCTGGACACCGCCGTGAAGGCGACGTCGTGGTTCTGGAGATGGAGGTGCGTCCCGTCGAATCCGTCGGCCAGCGACGAGCAACTCGGACACCCTTCGTCCCAGTCGGGATCGAGCATGAAATGGTAGACGACGAGCTGCGAACGGCCTCGGAACAGGTCGGCGAGCGATGCTTCGCCCCCTTCGGTGTCGAAGGTGTAGTCCTTGTCGAGGAGCACCCACGGCAACGCCCGCCGGCGGCGCGTCAACTCGTCGTTCAGACGGGTCAACTCCTTTTCGGCCTTCAGCAGTTCGAGCCGGGCTTCGAGCCACTCGGCACGGGTTCCGATGCGATGGTCCGTCATCGACCGATCTTCCTTGTTGTCCGGGGCATGTGCCACCTGTCTGTCATTGTCTTCTCCATTCGAGGGCTGTCCTCTGACCAATACCCGAATTCCCATACCGGACACGGTGGGCGACCTGTTCGGCGATGGGGAAACAGGGCTCGCCGTAGCGATTCGGTGACCCCCCGCCTTTCCCATGGATCCCTAGACCTTGTTGGGTTCGCCCTTGCCCGTCGTGATCAGGCTCCGGAGGCTGCCGTTGATATAGAAGCCCCAGGCGTTCGAACAGTTGTCGAAACACTCGAATTCGGGGACCAGTCCCACGTGGGTGAAGCGGAGTTCAGTCTTGTCGCCCTTCGTGGAGATAGCAAAGGTGATGTCCGTGCCGGTCCATTCGGTCTTGTCCTGGGTGAAGTCGAGGTAGCCGTCCAACACGCGCCAGGCGACCCGTCGGGCGGGGATCAACTCCGTAATCTCCTGCTGCGAGAAGTGGACGTCCTGGTAACGGTAGGTCCACACGGCACCGAGTTGGTCGGTGGTCCCCTCGATGTCTCCCGACCACCACCCACGTACGTCATTGATGGCGGCGAAGACCTCCTCGGGTGACTGGTCCACAGTGAAGGCTGCAGTGAAGTGTTGAGCATGCATGGTTCTCTCCTTACGCGGTCGATCTGAATGTGGTGTCTGGCTCAGGCGTTGACGGGCTGGGGTGACAGGAACGCCGCACTCTCGCGCTCCATGGCCTTGACGCTGCCGTTGCGCCAGCTCTCCGCCATGGAAGCGGACATGGGATCGGGAAAGATGTCCTCGTCCCCGTCTTCGATTCCGTCGACAATGGCTCGGGCCACCGACTCCGGGCTGGCCTTCGGGATCTCGAAACCCCTGGTCATCTCGGTGTCCGTGGGCCCGGTCAGGACGGCGTGGACGGTGACGCCATCGCTGGCCAACAGGGTGCGCAGCGACTGCGTCATGTTGAACGCCGCCGCCTTCGAGATGGCGTAGGACGGTGTCAGTGGCAACGGGGCGAGGGCCATGAGCGATACGTTGTTGACGACGACTCCCCTCGACCGGGTCAGCAACGGCAGGAACGCCTGTGTCACGCTGTAGGGGCCGAAGAGGTTCACGGCGAGAGCCCGTTCGAGCGTGCCACGATCGGTGAGGTCGTCGTACGGCGCCACGCCGGCGTTGTTGATGAGAATGTCGAGAGAGTCGACGATCTCGACTGCGGCCTGAATCTGCTCCGCATCGGTCACGTCCAGGGTCAGTGGCGTGACGCGCTCGTCGGGGTGGGTCAGCGCCTGACGCGTACCGGCGTACACCCGCCTCGCCCCTCTCTTCAGGGCCTCCTCCACCAGCGCCTGCCCGATGCCCCGGTTGGCCCCGGTCACCAGAACTGATTTGTCGGTGAGTGTCATGACTTCCTCCCTGCGGGTTGCGGCTTCTGGGAATCTCCCAATGGCTTGCATCATGCAAGTAACTATAGGGAAGTCACTTTCATCATGCAAGTGCAATTTGCTATACTGGGAAGATGCTCGGAAAGACCTACGACTCCCAGGTGTGCTCGGCCGCCAGGGCCCTCGAACTGGTGGGTGAGCGGTGGAGCCTGCTGATCGTCAGGGACGCGCTGTTCGCCGGGTCCACCCGCTTCAACGACTTCCTCAGGCTCGGCGTGGCGACGAACATCCTGAAGACCCGCCTTGACGGCTTCGTGAGCGCAGGGATCATGGAGCGCCGCAGCTACTCCTCGAGTCCGGACCACCACGAATACCTGCTGACCGACAAGGGCCGCGAACTGGCTCCCGTCATCGTTGCCCTGACCGAATGGGGCGACCGATGGGCGGCCCCCGCAGGACCACCGATTCTTTATGTCCACTCGGTCTGCGGTGACCCGATCACCGTGCAGACCACCTGTGCCACCTGCGGCCAGGTCCACGACCCCGCAGAAATTCAGGTACGACCGGGGCCCGGCATGCCCGCCGACATCGCCGCCCGTATGGGCTGACCATGTAGGTGGCCGGCAGGCTGGCGGGTTGATGGGCCGATCTCATCTGGATCTGGTCGACAGGGGCCACCCGTCGGGTCAGGCGAACGCCCTGCTCACCGCCTCCAAGGCATCCACATGCGCCTGTACGTCGGCTGCTCCAGCCATTGCTCGTTGGGCCACGAACCCAAGAGTTATCGACGTCAACAACTCCGCGATCGCATTGGGGTCCGTTGTCGAATCGAATGTTCCGGCAGCCTGCCACCGCCTCACCGCGTCAGCGAACAGCTTGCGCAATCCGGAGTAGGAGGCCCGGGTGGCGGCCTTGAGCTCGGGATCGCTCTGGGAGTGGCTCCACCCGTGGAGGGCGACACGCAGGCGGTCGATGTCACCCTTCTTGTGGCGCCCGAAGCCGACCAAGGTTCGTAACACCTGGCCGACAAACTGGGGAAGCGGCGGGGGGTCAGGGTTCATGAGGACCGGGGCCAGTTGCTCGGCCATGGCCGCCGTCCCCTCGGCAACGACAGCGTTGATGATCTGGTCCTTGCCCTTGAAGTAGCCGTAGACGGCGCCGGTCGAAAGTCCGGACCGGGCAATGATCATCTCCATCGAGACGGCTTCGAGGCCGTGCTCGTCGAGGCAGGCGCGTGCCGCCTCAAGAATCTGCTCGTGGCGCGCCTCACGTCGTTCTGCGCTGATTCGTGGCATATCGGGACGTTACCATAAAAAACGAATATTCGATCTTGACACTCGCAGGGAGGTCCGTCATAGTCATAAAACGAAGATTCCTTCACATTGAAAGGTTGGGCCATGACCACTTCGACAACACCTCTGGCGGGGCGGGCCACAGACGACTCCGACTACCGGCGTCTGGGGCTCTCCCAGGACAGCATCGCTCCCTGGGAGGACGGTGCCCGGACCGACGGCGGACGCGGCAGCTTCGAATGGTGGTACTTCGACGCCCACCTCGACGACGGCGCCGCACTCGTCGTCATGTTCATGAACAAGGATGTGACCGAATCACAGAAGCCGCTTGACCCGCTGGTACGCATCAACCTCGACCTGCCCGACGGCCGAAGCCTGCAGAAGACGCAGCACTATGCGCCCAAGCTCTACTCGGCGGGGACCGACCACGCCGACGTGCACATCTCCGGAAACCGCTTCGTAGGAGACTTGCACCGCTACCGCATCACGGCCGCCATCGACGAGGTGAGCGTCGAAGTGACGCTCACCGGCCAGGTCCCGCCGTGGCGACCGGCAACCGGTTATGTCTACTTCGGCGCCGATCGGTCCCGTGAGTTCGCCTGGCTACCTTCTGTTCCACAGGGCAGGGTCGAAGTCCGCTATCTCGTCGGCAACGAGGTCCACGAGACCACCGGCGTCGGCTACCACGATCACAACTGGGGCAACGCTCCCCTCACCAGGCTCATCCACGACTGGTACTGGGCACGCGGGCAGGCCGGTCCGTACTCGGTGATCACTGCCTACGAGACGGCCCACGAGAAGTTCGGATACGCGCCCATCGTGAGCTTCATGCTCGCCAAGGACGGACGTGTTGTTGCTGGCGACGCCTCGAAAGTCGCCTTCACGCGAGAAGACGTCTCTACCGACGAGAACACCGGCAAGCCCGCGGCGAACATCCTGCGCTACAGCTATGAGGACGGGGATGACCGCTACGTCGTGACCTACACGCGCCAGGAGGACTTGGCCACCAACAGGATGATCGACGGCGTCCACGGCTTCAAGCGGTTCGCAGCCACACTGGTCCGCTTCGACGGTGCCTACCTTCGATTCAGCGGCGAATGTCGGGTGCAGTACTTCCACGCCGGTGCACTTGTGGAGGAGTTCGCAGACAAGGCGATCTGGGAGCTCATGTACTTCGGACATACGCGATGAACGCGCACCGCACTGCCGAACAATCTCGTGTCCTCGGTTCGGACCGCCGGATACCACTGAGCCCTGCTGCCGGATCGAGTAGAGCACGGAAAGGACGGACCGTGATCTCCGACCATGAAAGGGGTGGGATCTCCGGTCCCGCTCCCCGGATCCGGGCGTCGACCCTGCTTCGAGTGCGAAACGTGTGGCTCGCCCCGATCACCTTGGCAGCGGTCCTGATGTTCTTGATGACGGTCTTCTACATTGGCGCGATCGTCAACCCGGGGGGACACCTGAGCGGGTTGCCGGTCGCACTGGTCAACGAAGACAGCGGGGGAACCGTACGGGGAGGCGAGGTGGATCTGGGAGCCCAGGTAGCTTCGGACCTGCTGCACTCGCACGAGGTGACGAGCCGGCTCTCGCTGAAGGAGGTCTCGTCCGCCCAGGCCACGGCCCAGATGAACACCAACGAGGCCTTTGCCGCCATCGTCATCCCTCCGAACTTCACTGCATCCCTACTGTCCGCCTACGGGTTGGCCTCCGCGTCGGCCGGCGCGCCGACGGTGCAGCTGGTGACCAACCCGAGGGCGGGAGGCACCGGGGTACAGCTGGCCAGCGGAGTCGCCCTGCCGGCCCTCCATCAGGTGTCGCTGGCAATCGGGAGCAACCTGTCGGCGGAGGCCGCCAAGCTCGGCCGTACCCCCGAGGGTGGAATCAGTGTCTCCAATCCCGTTGCGGTGGCGACGAGTCAGGTCCGTCCGCTCCCCCTGAATTCGGCGATCGGGCTGAGCGCCTTTTACATCTCGCTCCTGGCGCTCATGTGCGGCTTCCTGGGCGCAGTTCTCGTCAACTCGAGTATCGATGCCGCGCTGGGGTACAGCACCAGCGAGGTCGGACCCAGATGGCGGCAACGGATGCCGGTCGCCATCAGCCGATGGCAAACCCTCCTGACGAAATGGTCGGTGACGCTAGTCGCCGTGCCGATCTTGACCGGAATCCTCCTGCTGGTCGCCGTAGGACTCCTTCACATGAATGCCCCCTACGTTGGTGAACTTTGGCTCTTCCTATCGTTCACGGGCATCGTCATCGCGGCTGGCACACTGGCTCTGTTCGCGGCATTCGGTTCACTCGGGCAACTGCTCGCCATGCTCCTGTTCGTCTACCTGGCTCTGGCCTCCTCGGGCGGCACCATCCCCGTGCAGGCACTGCCGTCGTTCTTCCGATTCGCCGCCAGCTTCGAGCCGCTCCGGCAAGTGCTCGGCGGGGTGCGGGCGATCCTGTACTTCGACGCCCGGGGGGATGCCGGGCTCACCCGGGGCATCATCGTCAACAGCATCTGGCTCGTCGTCTGGGTCATGGTCGGAGCCGCGGTGGCCAGGTGGTACGACCGGAGGGGTATGGACCGCCTCAGCCCGGACGTGCTCGCTGTCGTCCAACGGTCCGTCCGGGCAGCCATCACCGCCGATGGTGCTTCCGACCGCATCGGGACCTCGGGGAGGTCAGTGCCGTGAGCTCAGGACACGCTGACTCTCCATCGACCTCTCCATCGGCGCCCGGCACCAGGCCAAGCGACTTTGATCCTCCGGCTGCCCTTGACGACCTTCTGTCGGACGTGGGGCTATCGCGGACCGAAGCCGGGGCCGTTGTGTCCTTGGCCGGTCAAGACCCCATCCTGCCTTCGTCGCACCGTCTCGGTGCCTGCATTGGCATTCCCATCATGGCCGCGGCGGTTGCCGCGGTCGCCTTTCACCGCCGGCGTCGAGGGCCCGGTCAACACCTCGAACTGGATCTGCGCCAGGCCGTACACGGGATCAACCCCGGAGCCTTCTGGCAGCCGACGCTGAACGGAGAAACTGCACCCCACCCGTTGCTGATGGACAACCCCTTCCTCATCACTCCCTACCGGACAGCGGACGGCCGTTGGGTGATGGCGTCAGGCGTCCTACCGCACCTGGCGGCGAGATGGTGTCGGTTCTTAGACGTCCCCCCCGACGCCGCCAAGGTCGCCGCAGCCGTCTCTACGTGGAATGCCTTCGACCTGGAGGACGCGGCGACGGCATCGGGGCTGCCGATCAGCATTGTGCGCAGCCCCGCCGAATGGTTGGCCCATGAACAGGGAGGACTTCTGGCCGGCCAACCGGTCATCGGGCTCGAGCGCATCGGGGACGCACCAGTGCGGGACTTCGGATCCGCCGAGCGACCCTTTGACGGGATCCGCGTACTGTCGTTCACCCACGCCGTTGCCGGCCCCACGGTCGGTCGGACACTGTCCGAGCATGGAGCGGATGTGCTGTGCGCCACTCGGCCCAACGACTACGAACACGAGTTCATCTATGCCGAGGCCAACGTGGGCTCCCGCAGTGCCTACGTCGACCTCGCCAGCCCGGTAGGACAAGATCGGGTGAACTCGCTCCTCGCGTCGACCGATGTCGTGGTCAACAATCATCGCAGCGGCTCGCTCGAACGCCACGGGCTCGAGCCCCATCAGTTGTCGGCAGAACACCCCGGGCTCGTCTACGTGTCGGTCACCTGCTACGGGTCAACTGGTCCGTGGGCGCACCGAGGGGGCTTCGATATGAACGGGTCAGCGGCGTCGGGGTTGATGGTCACTGAAGGCAGCGAGGTGGAACCTCGGCTTCCCATCACTAGCCTGATCAACGACTACATCACCGGCTACATGGGTGCCATCGGCGCTACTGCCGCACTGGTCATGCGGGCCACCGAAGGGGGGTCGTGGCATGTCACCGTTAACTTGACAAGAACGGCGATGTGGTGCCAGTCGCTCGGCCTTGTCGACCCGGCCCTGGCCGGCTCTGACGAACAGTGCCGGCTCACTGAGCCTCGCCCCTATGACGCACCCAGCCCGCTCGGAGATGTCCATATGCTCGCGCCACCCGTTCAGTTCTCGGAGACACCGGCGGCATGGCCGAATCCGATCTTGGTTCCCCGGGGTTCGAGCCGCGCTGAGTGGCAGTTCTGACTGCGGACGCCACTATCGACACCAAAGGCCTGATGACCAGACGCCGTCGCCGACACTCCGCATGACCCGGATACATCCCGATCCAAGCCTCTCAAAAGACAAGACGTTGCCATTCGGAACCGGGTGG
>CAVOWT010000004.1:0-269455 GCA_963700235.1 uncultured Acidimicrobiaceae bacterium | reverse complement strand
GGTGATGGGACTCGAACCCCTCCTGGCTCGCTGACCTGAGGTAATGCGTGGCGAAAGGCTGAGCCAGGGCCGAATTCGGGTACCGGTGGCCCCTCGCAAGGTCGGCTCCAGAAGTGATGGGGCTATGTTCGAACCACTGCCAGAGGCCAACTGGCGTCGAACGATCTCGGCGGCGCCCCCCGAGGCGGGCGCGGGTGCCGCGACACCGGGTCACGGCAAAACGGGAAGACTCAACCTCCGCGAGCGCTTGCGATGTCGCCTGCCCGTCCGGCACGAGTGGGCACCTGATTTGTCCGTCGTCGGGACGAGACGGCCGGTATTGCGGCGTATGCCCTAAGGCACCGATTGCGAGCAACGCCTCTCTGACGGTCGAATTGGTCGGCGTTGGTCCTACCGAGGATGGAATCGCAACCAGTTCGCCAGCATCGTTGCCCGCACCTTGTCTTCAAAGACGAGCTCGGCACTCACAACGATGGCCGACTCAGAAACCTCCACGGGTTCAGCCCGAAGTGACAGCGGCGGTCCCAACGGCGTGGGCCGCAGGAATCGCACGTCGAAGCCAGCGGTGATGAAGGGAACCGGCGCCCCTTCGTCGGCCTTCCAACCATGGCGATCGGCTTCCCACATCACAACGGCCGCGGTGTGGCAGTCGAGCACTGTTGAGATGATCCCCCCATTGAGGAACCCGAACCCGTTGTCGTATTCGGCGCGCGGAATGAACGTGGCCACGGTGACCTCATGTTCCCGGTAGCTACGCAGGTGAACACCGTCGGGATTGGCATGACCGCACCCGAAGCAAGTGAGATCCGGGTACAGGGTTTCCTGAATACTCAGTTGCGTCATGGGACCACTCCCTGTTTTTCGATTCCGACACGTTGTCAGCGATCAGGCCGACCGTAGGTGACGGAGCCGACGTTTGCCGCGTCGCCCGTCGGCGCAGATACTTCGTCACCACACGGCTCATCGGCCGTCATCGCCGCTCGATTCCCGCGGTTTCTCCGGCGTTCGTCGGTCTTTGCCGGACTTGCATCAGATCAGTCAGCACTTGCTACGATCCACCCGAACTCGGACGCGATCCGGACGCCGACATCCCGATCGCACAACGGCGAGATGACCTCACGCAAGGCCTCACAGAACGCTTCGTAGCCGACCGCTTCGATCGCTGGGACGGACGGTCCGGCCGCCGCCAATGCACGGACGGCCGTTGCTGCGTCAGGCCACTCGTTGACGACATCAACGGACCCTCGCTCCGACGGGGTGAAGCCCGTACCTGCCAGCATCTCCTCCACGACGCCTTCCCGCCCGGTGTCCCCGTGCTCCACGTTGGCTACCCCGTGTTCCGGTGGCGACAACTCGATGACCTTGAGGAAGTACGGCATGAGGCCCATACTGTCGAACCGCCCCCAGAAGGTGAGCCCCAGCCGACCGTTGGGGACGAGTACCCGGCGAGCTTCGCCCAACGCACCTTCGCATCCCTTCCAGATCCCATTGAAGCTTGTGGCGAAGTCAAAGCTGTCATCTGCGAATGGCAGGTCGAACATGTCCCCGACGCGGAAGTCCCCGCTCGGGGTTCTCGTTCGCGCGATCGTCACCAGGGACTCCGCTGCGTCAAGTCCCGAGACCCGGGCCTTCCTCTCGGCGGCAAGATGAGCAGCGAACCCGGACCCACAAGCGACATCGAGGAGACGCGCACCATCCTCGATACCTAAACGGTCGAACAGCAACTCGTTTGCCGGTCGAGCGTACGGCTCGAACAGGTACGCCCACTCCACGGCACGCGCCCCCCAGCCTCGACCTGCTTCTTCCCAGTTCACGGTGGTCATTGCTCCGATCTTCTCTATACGCACGATCGTACAATGATTATAAACAGTCGTGCGTCTAAGATTCAAGGGCCAGACGGGCGAAGGAAGGAACACGAGCCGATGCCAGAGGAGGACGCACCGAGGAAGCAGACCCGGGCCCCCGGAGAGCGTTCCCGTGCCCGCATCGTGAAAGAGGCGGCACAGCTGGCGACGATCGAGGGCATCGAAGGGCTTTCGATCGGCCGGCTCGCCGGCGCCACCGGGATTGCGAAGAGCAGTGTCTATGCGCTGTTCGGCTCCAAGGAGGAACTCCAGCTGGCGACCATCAATGCAGCACGCGACAGCTTCATCGTCGAAGTGGTCACGCCGGCGTTGCATGCGACCGAGCCAGGGTGTGACCGCCTTCTTGCCCTATGTGACGGCTTCCTCTCCTATGTGGAGCGGCGGATCTTCCCCGGTGGCTGCTTCTTCGTCGCCGCCTCGGCCGAGGTCGGGGCGCGCCCCGGCCGTGTCCATGACGAAGTGGCCCGTATCCAACAGCAGTGGCGGGACCTGCTCGAGCGCGAAGCCAAGGTTGCCGTAGAGCACGGTGAACTGCCGCCGGGCACCGACCCCGCACAGATCGCATTCGAACTCGGTGTCATTCTCGCCGGTACGAACATCGTCAGTGTCCTCCACGACGATCGAGCAGTCGTCGCCCGAGCCCGTTCAGCGGTGAAGAGTCGACTGTCCGGCTAATCCGTTGTGGCGAAGAGCACCGAACACCCGGTCGTACTAGCACCACCGCAGATCGACGGGCTGACCTCCTCGGCAAGGGGCCGCCGATGGCGCATACTTTCCCTCGGGATGATCGGTGAACCGGGGCGATCCGAGTGGGACGACGGGGGCGGCCCCTCGCCGTCGCGGGGACGGCTGTGAAGGGTCGGCCCGCGGGCCTCGCCTGGTACCGCCTCCGGGCCACCTGGCACCGCCGGTGGGGTGGGTACCTGACCGTCGTCCTCATGGTTGGTCTGGTCGGGGGGGTGTCCATGGCGGCCATCGCCGGTGCCCGGCGCACCCAGGCCGTGTTCCCTGCCGCTCTGGCGGCCAGCAACACCTCGGACCTCCAGTTCAACGTGGTCGATCGGGAGAACCCGGTCGACGAACTGGACCCGACCCTGCTCACCCGTCTGACACGCCTCCCCGGAGTCGAGCGGGTGGCCCTCACTGCCTATATGAACGTGATACCGGTCGGGCGGGACGGGTTGCCGTCAGCCTCGGCGTTCAACAACGACGGGTCCGTGCAGGGCAGCTGGAATGGGGAGTACTTCGCCCAGGACCGGCCGACGGTCATTGAGGGGAGGATGGCCAACCCGGGGGCAGCGGGAGAGATGATGGCCACTGCCGCCGCAGCCGAGGAGTTCGGCTGGCATCTGGGCGAGACGGTCCGCCTCGGCGTCTATACCGATCAGCAGGTGATCGAACCGACGTTCAGCCCGGCCACCCGGCCGACGCAGGTGTTTCCGGACAAACTCGTCGGCCTGGTGGTCCTGCCCGACCAGGTCGTCCATGACAGTGTCGACAACGGCCCGGGGCCCGTGCTCCTCACGCCTGCGCTGTCCCGGCGGCTCGCGGCGAGCTTGGCATATCCGACCTACGGGCTCCGGCTCCGGAATGGCGCAGCCGGTGTGACCGACGTGGAGCGAGAGGTCGTCGGCGCCACCCCGAGGGGGGACACGTACATCTTCACCGTGACCTCGGTCTCCGAGGGCCAGGTGCTCCGGGCCAGCAAGCCCGAGGCCATCGCCCTCGGAGTCTTCGGACTCATCGCCGCCCTGGCCGTGCTGCTCATTGCCGGTCAGGCCATCGGTCGGTCCCTCTGGAACGACGGCGACGATCTCGACGTGCTCCGGTCCCTCGGCTCCAACCCGCTTGACCTCGCCGGGGCCGCGGTGGTCGGCCTGCTCGGGTCGATCGTGGCCGGGGCGGCCCTGGCGGTCGGGGTAGCGGTCGCACTCTCCCCGATCGCGCCACTCGGTCCGGCGCGAGTCGTCGACCCGACACCGGGCGTCGCCTTCGACGGCACGGTGCTCGGGATCGGGGCCATCGTGCTGGTGGTCGTGCTCGGTGCCCTCAGCGTAGTGCTGGCCTGGCGCCAGGTGACCCGGCGGCGGCGCGTCGAACCGGTCCTGCACCAGTCGGCGGTGGCCGGTGCGGCGGCCGGTGCGGGTCTCCCCATGCCGGCAGTGGTCGGGCTGCGCCATGCGCTCGAGCCGGGCCGCGGTCGGACGGCGGTGCCGGTGCGCTCGGTCCTGGTCGGGGCCGTACTGGCGGTCCTCGTGCTGGTGGCGACCCTGACCTTCGCCAGCGGGTTCCATACCCTCGTCTCCCACCCCGCCCTCTACGGGTGGAACTGGGACGACGCCATCGTCTGCCCGTCCGAATGCAATTTCCCCCCGGCGGCGCAGAAGCTGCTCGACCGCGACCCCGACGTGGCCGGGTGGGCGGGGTACAACTTCGCCACCGTGCAGATCGACGGTCAGACCGTCCCGGCCCTGCTCGTCCAGCCTGGTGCCGGGGTCGCGCCGCCGATCCTCTCCGGCCACGATCTGACCGCCACCGACCAGGTGGTGCTGGGCGCCGGCACCCTCGCCGCCCTGCACCGGAACGTCGGTGACACGGTCTCCCTCTCCTACGGCAGTCCCCAGGACTACCCGATCTATGTCCCGCCGACGCCAATCAAGGTGGTGGGGTCGGCCACCATGCCGGCCATCGGCGACAGCGAGGGGGGGCTGCATCCGTCGATGGGCATCGGGGCGCTCGTCAGCCAGGCAATCGAGCCGCCGTCGCTCCGGAAGGTCCTTCTCAACCCGGATCCCAACTTGAACGGTCCGTCCCTAGTGGCGGTCACGTACCGGTCGGGCGTGACACCGGCCGAGGGCAGGAGGTCGCTGCAGCGGATCGTGACGGCGGCCGACCGGGTGATGGCCGCCGATCCCCAAGGCCAGGGGGACATCTTCTCGGTGGAAGGGGTCCAGCAGCCGGCCGAGATCGTCAACTATGGCCGAGGGGGCGCCTCCGCGGCGGTCCTGGCCGGGGGACTGGCGGTCGCCGCCGCGGCCGCCCTCGCGCTGGCCCTGACCGCTTCGGTCCGTCGCCGGCGGCGTGACCTGGCACTGCTGAAGGCTCTCGGCTTCACCCGCCGCCAGCTGGCGGTGACGGTGGCCGCGCAGGCGTCGGTGGCGGCCGTGGTCGGGATCGTGGTCGGAGTGCCGCTGGGCATCGCGCTCGGACGGTGGTTGTGGGACCTGTTCGCCCGGGACATCTACGCCGTCCCCGATCCGACGGTGCCGGTGGTCCAGTTGATCGTCGTGGCGATCGGGGCGTTGGTACTGGCCAACCTGGTAGCCGCCGTTCCCGGCCGGGTCGCCGCTCGCACCCCGACCGCCCTGGTGCTCCGGGCCGAGTGACCGGGCCGTGATCACCCCGAGGCGACTGATCGTCGCTCCGCTGGTGGTGGACGCCGCGCTCGCCACGGCCCTGGCGGTCTCGCCGGCCGGGACCGGTCAGAACTCGAGCACGCTCCCGTCGACCGCCACCACCCAGGGGGCGAGGTTGGCGCGGTAGAGGTCGGCCAGCCAGGCCACCGTGGATGCGCTGTCTGTTCCGGTGGAGGCGATTGCAAAGGAGGTTCTCGTGGCTGCCCATCGGTACCTACTCGACCAAGGTGGCGACATCAGCTTCTGGGAGAACGGCTGGCTTCACCACGAGTTGGCGCACCGAGGATCAGCCTGAGGATGAGCCACTTCAGCAGGGGTTCGAACATCGACCAGTTCGTCGGGTAGCGATCGGATGCCAAACATAGCCATCCACCAGGTAAAACGTTGTAAATCCGACAACGGGTGGAGGTGAAGGGACTCGAACCCTCGGCCTCTACATTGCGAACGTAGCGCTCTTCCAGCTGAGCTACACCCCCGGGGCGACTGCCGAGATTAGCCGCCGTCGGCCCGGAGCATCGACGCCCTGACCAGAACGTGGGAGCGCCGCCTCACGCCATCGGAGGACCGAACACCACAGGATCCACCAGGCCCCCCCCGCTCCACCGGCGCGGCCCCGCCGCCGCGGCCCCGCCGCCGCGGCCTAACCGGTGGTCGACGTGGTCGAGGACGACGGCGTGGAGTCGGTGGTCGTCGTGGTCGGAGGCACGGTGGTCGTGGTCGTGGTCGTCGTGGTCGTGGTGGTCGTGGTCGGCGTCGGAGCCGGTGGTACGAAGGTGAACATGGCCTGGGCGCAGTCGGCCGGCTGCACGGCGACGGCCACGTCGAGACCCGGCCAGGTGGAGAAGGTCCACACGTTGAGGGGAGGGCCGGTCTGCAGGCAGGCCAGGGCGGGAGCCGTGGTGGTGATACCGCTGACCGTCCCGACGAACTGCGCCGTACCGTCCGAGGGCGGGGGTGTCACCGGCGACAGGCCGACGGAGGTGCCGTTCCAGATGGCGTTCGTGGTGAACCCCGAGCCCGGGGGGAGGGTCACGGTGGGTCCGGTCTGGTAGTCCTTGGCCGGCGGCGCGTTGCCCAACAGCGCCGCCATGTCGGCGGCATCGTTCCCGTCCATACCGAGGGCCCAGATGCCCACACCGGCGATGTGGAACGAGTTGGCCAGCTGGGCCTTCAGAGCCAGCGACGTCGGGTTGTCGAAGTAGGTCTCGTGCCACTGCTGTCCCACCTGGTAGGCCGTCCACGGCGTCTGCGTGGTCGGGTCCCAGTACGTGGGGTGCCCCGATGAGGCGATCGTGCTGTAGCTCAGGGGCGACTCACCTCCGGTGGCCTGGGCACCGCTCGTTCCATCGGTCGTGGGCCAGTCGTAGCCGTAGTAGGGCACACCGAGGATGATCTTCGATGCCGGGACGACCGCGGTGAACTGCTGCAGTGCCTCGGTGTCGTTGAAGCTCCCCCCCACCAGCGGAGCGGTGGCGCTCGGTGTCGACTCACTGTTCATGTCGTAGGCCATGACGAAGAACCCGTCGAGTGCGGGAGCCAGCGCGGCCACGTTGTAGAAGCCGCTGCTGTCGGCGGCGGCGCTGGCATAGGTGGCCATGGTCACCTGCCAGTGGGGGTTGGCGGCGTGGAGGGAGTTGGACACACTGGTGATCAGCGCGGTCAGCCCGTTTCGGTCGGCACTCCCCTCGCCCTCGAAATCGAAATTCACGCCGTCGAGGTTTTTGGCCGAGACTGCGGCGATCAGTGCCGAGGACAGCCGGGCCGCGGCGTTCGGATCCGAGGTGATGGCATCGAGTGAACTCTGGCTGAAGCAGGTGACGGTGAGCACGACCCGATCGCCGGCGGCATGGGACCGGTCCACCAGGTTCACCAGGTCCTGACTCTCGTATCCGTTCCAACCGGGCCCACTCTCGTCCAGCGTGCCGTCGGCGTTGGCATCCACACTGAAGTACGCCAGTGTGGTCAGGTCCTTGACGTCGAACCCCGACGACTGGGGAAGCGTCCAGTACGGGGCGTAGCCGAAGATCTCGTGGGACTGGAGCGGCGCCGAGCTGGCCAGCGACGGCGGGGCCGGCTCGGGAACCGAGGTGGCAGCCGGAAGGTCCGTGGTGACGTGGACCCGCGCCGCCTGGACGCCGTTGCCCGAATCCTGAGCCTGTCCCGAGTGGGGGTCGCTGGCCGCACCGCTGGCGGAGTGCTCGAAGGGGCGTGTACTTCCGGCCAACAGCACCAGGGCCAGGAGACCCACCATGATCGGGGCGACGTGCCGTCTTCCGATCCCGTCCCGTGACCCGCCGCTTCCCGAGGAGGTGGCCCAGCCGGCCGTGGCGGCCCACGCCCCACCGACGAGGGCCGTCACCGCTCCCAACGGAGCCCACGTGGACCGGGTGGACCGGGTGGGCTCGGGCGACGATGGGTCGGAGGCGCCCTCCGTACGGGCCGACACGGCATCGAGGAACGGGTCGACGTCGGCATAGGCCAACGCGAAATGGACCCGGCCGTTGTTGCCCCGCCACTGCTCGTCAGCCAGTTCGACTTCGAGCACGCGACCGGACGACCCGTCGGGCAGCTGGGCCATGCCCACGGTGTCCACCGCGACCACGGACGACCATGGGTGCAATGACGGCACGGCCAACGAGGTACCCGGGGCCGGGCCGACGATCAGCCCCGCATCGGTGACGTGCAGATCCACCTGGTCGGACCGCTGCCGGTCGGCCGGTGCCCGAACGACTACGGCACCGTCGCCTGCGTCCGGGCTCTGGCCATCGCCCGCGGGTCGGAGAGCTACGGCCCCGACGACGACCGGACCGCTTTCGCGTGCATAGGGGTTCGGAGGACGGCGGGGTGGTTTCATGGGGTTCTCGGATGGAGAAGCGGCGAACGCCGGCTGAGCCGGCATCATGCACGAACCGCACTGTCAGTGGTTAGAGTATCACTCTCCGCACTATTACGCCAGGCACAAGGGGATATTCACGACCGGCTCTCCCAATCTAGACGATGGGGGGCGTCAGTCCAAGGGCGGGTAACTAAAGAATTCCTGGGCCATTTCCGACAATTGCAGGGACGGGCATCGGTCCGTGCCGGAACCCGTGTGGCCACCATGAACTCGTTCTCCCTCCACAGCGAACCAGCGGGTCGGTAGGCCCGTGCTCTTCGTCGAGGTCTTCCGCCTCCTCTTCGTCCTGGCCGGTTCTGCCGCCGGATTCGAGATCGGCCGACACGCTGTCGGCGGATCCCATGCCCAGGTTGTCGGCCTGCTCCTCGGCGCCGGCATCAGCTATGTGCTGGGAGGGGCCGCCGGGCGCCTGATCGATCGGGGCCTCACGCGTGGGGTGTTCCTGTTCCGGAACACCCCCCCGGGAGAGATCTTCGCCGCTTCGATGATCTCCACCACCGGGATGCTCCTCGGCCTGGTGGTCGGATTGCCCATCCTCCTGCTGGCCCGCTCGGGCTTCGCCCTCCTCTTGATGTCGGTGGTGTCGTGGGTCCTGGCCACACTGGGCTGGCGACTGGGCTCGGTCAAGGGTCGCCAGATCGTCGCCGCCGCGGGCCTGACGCGCGATTCTGGCTCCGCCGGCCACCCCGCCCCAGGGCCATGCCCTCCTCGTGGACGGCTCGGCCATCATGGACCGGTACCTGATGGTGCTGGGACGCAGTGGTCTGTTGGCCGGTGGACTGGTGATCCCCCAATTCGTCCTCGATCACGTCCATTCGGTGGCCGAGGCCCCCGATCCCGTCAGCTCGCGTCGGGCCCGCAGAGGCCTGGAGTCGATCGAAGCCCTCCGGGAGATGGACGTCCCCGTTCACGTGGCGCGGGACGAGGTCCCCGAAGTGGACGACCTGGTCATCAAGCTGCTGACCGTGGCCAGACGGGTGGGCCTCCGGATCGGCACCTGCTCGAGCAAGGTCGTCGACGAGGCGGCCCGCTGGGACGTCTTGGTCGTCGACTTCCGCGACGTGGCCCACGGTCTCAGCCCCGACCATCTCCCCGGGGAGCGGCTGGCGGTGGAGCTGATCCGCGAGGGGCGTCAACCCCGCCAGGCCATCGGGTACCTGCCCAGCGGCGACATGGTCGTGGTCAACGACGCCACCCACCTGGTCGACCAGGGCACCGTCGAGGTCACGGTCCTGTCCACCCGGCCCACCAGCCAGGGGGTCATGGTCTTTGCCAAGGTGGCCACCGACACCGACAGCGCCGCCGTCACCGAGGCCGAAGAGCTCAGCGACCTGGCTTGAGCCCGCGGCTCTGCGTCCGGTCTATGCGTCCTTCACCGCCGCCACCAGCTTGGTCAGGGTGTCCTTGGCGTCCCCGAACAGCAAGGTGGTCTTGTCGTCGAAGAGCAGGTCGTTGTCGATTCCGGCGAAGCCCGGGCGCATCGACCGCTTGAGGAACACGATGTTCTCGGCCTGGTCGGCGTTGATGATGGGCATGCCGTAGATGGGGCTTCCGGGCGTGTTCTTGGCCGCCGGGTTGACGGTGTCGTTGGCTCCGACCACCAGGGCCACGTCGGCGGTGGCCATCTCGGGGTTGGCCTCGTCCATCTCCTTGAGCTCATCGTAGGGGACATTGGCCTCGGCCAGCAGCACGTTCATGTGGCCCGGCATGCGCCCGGCCACGGGGTGGATGGCGTAGAAGACCTCCACCCCACGCTCCATCAACAGGTCGGCGAGCTCCCGAGCCGTGTGCTGGGCCTGGGCCACCGCCAGCCCATAGCCCGGGATGATCACCACCTTGCGGGCGTAGGCCAGGAGCACCCCGATGTCCTCGGGGGTCCCCGTTCTCACCGTCCGGGTCTCGCCCGAACCGTCGGCTCCACCGGTGGCCGTCACCACCGAGCCGAAGGCGCTGAAGAGCACGTTAGCCAGCGACCGGCCCATGGCCTTGCTCATCATCCGGGTCAGCAGGATGCCGGACGCACCCACCAGCGTGCCGGCGATGATCAGCAGATTGTTGTTGAGGGTGAACCCGGATGCCGCCACAGCCAGCCCGGTGAACGAGTTGAGCAGGGAGATGAGTACCGGGACGTCCGCACCCCCGATGGGGAGCACGAAGATCACACCCAGTACCAGTGACAGCAGGGCCGTGGCCACGAGCAGCGGAACGCTGCCGGTGACCAGGGTGCCGATGGCCAGCGCCACGATGACCACCGCCACCACCGCATTGATGACCTGTTGGACCGGATAGGTGACCGGTCGACCGGTCATCAGCTCCTGCAGCTTGGCGAAGGCGATGGCGCTGCCGGCGAAGGAGACGCACCCGACCAGCACCCCGAAGAGGACCTCGGCGATTCGGTACACCGCCGGTTTTCCCGGAGCCTCGATGAGGAACACCACGATCGACACAAGCGCCGCGGCCCCGCCGCCGACCCCGTTGAAGATGGCCACCATCTGTGGCATCGCCGTCATCTTGACCCGCCGCGCCGCCGGCACGGCCACGGTGGCACCGATGGCCATGGCCACCAGCGTCAGGACGAGGTTGAGGCTGTGCGCCCGCACCGACGGGTAGGCGAAGGTGAAACCCACGGCCAGCGCGGCGGCGGCGGCGGCCAGCAGGTTCCCGTTACGGGCCTGCTTGGGCGAGCTGAGCCCCTTGAGCGCCAGGATGAACCCCACCGCGGCCAGCAGATAGATCAGATCGATCCATGTGTTGAGGGTCACGCCGCACCACCACCGGCTCCGCCGGTGCCGGCGGGGCCGTCGGCAGAGCCGTCAGCCGGTCCCGTGTCGCGCTTCGGTGCACGCTCGGCCGGCTTGGCCTTGAACATCTCGAGCATCCGGTCGGTCACGACGAACCCGCCCACGATGTTGAGGGTGGCCAACAGCACGGCGAAGAAGGCCAGGGTGATCTGCACGGCACCGTGGGCGCTGCCCATGATGAGGATGGTGCCCACCAACACGATGCCGTGGATGGCGTTGCTGCCCGACATCAGCGGGGTGTGGAGGATGCTGGGAACGGCGCTGATGACCTCGATGCCGACGAACGCAGCCAGCACGAACACGGTCAGAAACTCGAGAATTCCGGTGCTCATGAGCTCGTTCCCTTCGCTTCGGACTCCGGCGACTGCACCGGCACCCCCAAGGCCTCCGCCGTCGGTCCGTGCACGATGGCGCCGTTACGGACCACGCAGGTGCCGGCCACGATCTCGTCCCCGAAGTCCGGCGCCAGCGCTCCGTCCTTGACCAGGAGGCCCAGAAAGTTGGCGATGTTACGGGCGTACAGGAAACTGGCGTGGGTCGGCATCGAGGCCGGCGGGTTGGCCATGCCCACCACCGTCACCCCGTGGTGGACGACGTCCTGGCCGGCCACCGACAGCTCGCAGTTGCCACCCGAGTCCGCCGCCATGTCCACGATCACCGATCCTTCGGACATCCTCTCGACCATGGCGGTGGTCACGAGGACCGGAGCCCGGCGACCGGGGATCTGCGCCGTCGTGATGACCACGTCGGAGGCGGCCACCTCGGCCGCCAACTGCTCCTGCTGCCGGGCCAGCTGCTCCGCCGTCTGCTCCTTGGCGTACCCGCCGGCGCCGTCCTGGGTCTCGAGGTCGAGCTCGACGAACTTGGCCCCGAGGCTCTGCACCTCTTCTTTGGCTGCGGCCCTCACGTCGTACGCTCGCACCACGGCGCCCAGCCGCCGCGCCGTGGCGATGGCCTGGAGCCCGGCAACTCCGGCCCCCATCACCAGGACCTTTGCCGGTGGGACGGTTCCGGCCGCGGTCATGAACATGGGGAAGAACTTGGCCAGGTGCTCAGCAGCCGAAAGCCCGGCCCGGTAGCCGCCCACCGTGGCCTGCGACGAGAGCGCGTCCATCGACTGGGCCCGGCTGATGCGTGGGAGCAGGTCGAGGCTGTAGACGGTGGCGCCCTTCCCGGCCAGGGCTTTGACCGTCTCGGCCGCCGCTACCGGCTGCAGGAAGCTGATCAGGGAGATCCCGTCGGGAAGCGCGGCCACCTCCTCGATCGTCGGAGGCTGGACCCGGGCCACGACCGATGCTCCGGCCAGGGCGGCGGCGGCGGAGTCGACCACGATGGCACCGGCCTGCCGGTAGGCGTCATCGGGGAAGCGGGCCGCTTCGCCCGCTCCTGTCTCCACAACCACCTCGGTACCCGCTCCGGCCAGCTTGGAGGCCACCTCGGGGACGATCGCCACCCGATCCTCGCCTGGCTGCGACTCTCTGACGACGGCGAGTTTCACGGCCAGAGGTATACAACAATTCGGGCGATCCGCCTATTGAGGCCGTTCCACGCCACCGTGCGTGGTCCGACGCGCTCGGACGGAGGCCGCCTGACCTGGCCCGGGACGTCGGACGGCCGATACCGTCAGTTGGTCTGGGCGGTGTCGCTGTCGGTCACGGCGGTCTCGACGGTGTCGGTGTCGGTCTCGACGGTGTCGGTGTCGGTCTCGACGGTGTCGGTGTCGGTCTCGACGGTGTCGGTGTCGGTCTCGACGGTGGCGGTGTCGGTCTCGACGGTGTCGACCTCATCACCTGCCGGACCCGACTCCGACCTCGGCCTCGGTGCTGCCCCCGATTCCCCCGGGCGCACCAGCGTGCGGATCTCGGTGCGGGAGAAGTAGGGGACCTCGGCGCTACCGGCGAGGTCGGCGGCGTTCTCGCCCGACATGGGCCGGGCGAAGAAGAATCCCTGGGCGGCATCGGCATTGAAGGACTGGACGATCTCCACCTGGGAGACGGACTCCACGGCCTCGACGATGGCCGACATCCCCAGGGAGTGGGCCATGTGGATGACCGTCTCCACCACGAGCCGGTTGATGCCCTGTGTGGGCTCGAGCCCGGCGATGAAGGACCCGTCGATCTTCACCGTGCCGATCGAGTGCCGCTTGAACGGCTCGAACGACGACCAGTTGGTGCCGGCGTCGTCCACGGAGAGCTGGACACCCATCTGGGACAGGTTCTGCAAGTCAGCGGAGGCCGCCGGGTCCACGATGGCGTCCTCGGTCACCTCCAGTGTCAGTTGACCGCTCCGGAAACCGGTCTGCTCGAGGGCCGCTTCCACCGCACTGGACACCTCGCCCCGCCGGAGCTGGTCGATGGTGCAGTTGGCCCCCAATTGGATGCTGGGTGACCAGCTGCACGCCTGCTCGCAGGCTTCCATGAGGATCCATCGGGTCAACGGGCCGATGTCACCGTTCGATTCGACATAGGGGATCAACCGGTTGGGGGAGATGAGACCTTCGGTCGGGTGCTGCCAACGGACGAGCGCCTCCATGCCGAGCAGGCGTCCCGTGGAGAGGTCGACCACCGGCAGATACTCGAGGAAGGGTGAGCCGGCCAGCGCGAAGGTCGGCTCGGTCTGGGTCAGCATGACCCTGCCGATCCCGGACCGCATGGGTCGATCCTGTTGCGGTCCACAGCCACCCGGGACAGCCTCTCTGGTTGCACCTTTTGGTTATCGGCCACCTCGGGGTCCCACTTGAGCAGTTTCGCACCTTGTTGCAGCAGCAAACAACCAGGTCACAGCGTTTTTTCGGTGGACCGGAGCCTCGCCTAGGGCGGAGAGCCCCCGGTGGCCCGTTGGACTGCTGTGAAGAAGGCCGGCCACTCCCCTCCCCCGTGGGCCACCAGATTGGCGCCACTCACGTAGGCGGCCAGCGGCGAGGCCAGGACCAGGCACAGACCGGCCACATCCTCGGGGGTCCCGAACCTCCCGAGCGGCACCGTGGCGGCCACCGCGGCCATGCCTTCGGGTCCCCCGTAGTGTGCGTCGGCGGCCTCGGTGGCCACCAACCCGGCGGTCACGCTGTTGACCCGGACCTTCGGGGCCCACTCGATGGCCAGGGACTGGGTCAGGTGGATCAGGCCGGCTTTGGCTGCGCCGTAGGCCGCCGTCCCCGGGGACGGACGAACCCCGCTGACCGAGGCGATATTGACGATGGATCCTCCTTCGTCCTGTCCCTGCATCACCGCGTTGGCCGCCTGGGCGCAGTACAGGGGGGCCAGAAGGTTCAGCGCCACAATCGACGCCGAAAAGCGGGGTGAGGCTTCCGCTGCCGCCACCTGGGGCGAACCGCCGGCGTTGTTGACCAAGGTGTCGAGCCTCCCGAACCGCTCGACCGCGGCGTCCACCACCGACGAGGCCTGGTCGGCCTGCCGCACGTCTCCCGCCACGAACACCGCCCGCCTCTCCGTCCCCGTGGGGTCCGTCGCGCTCGGAAGGTCCGCCACGTCCACGCTGTTCCGTCCGCACACCACCACGTCGGCGCCGGCGGACAGGAACGCCGTGGCGATCCCGCGGCCTATCCCTTTGGCTCCCCCGGTCACCACGGCCACCCGGCCACTGAAGTCGAGCTCCCCCGATCTGCCAGCAGAATCGAATGTGGCCACAGCTGCCTCCCGGTCTCCGACTGGTACTGTCCTGACGCTGTATCAGATCACGCCGAGTGCGTGTCCGCTCCGCAGTCGACGACTCCCGGGTGCCCGAGGGCTCCCACGGGTCGGGACCCGGTGGGGGGATGGCGCCTCCGAACCCCGGGAGCAGTGCATGCCCATCACGACCCACGACGCCGCCCCCGGCATCGCCGAGGTGGTCATCGACCACCCGCCGGTTAACGCCCTCGACGTGGCCGCCTGGTTCAGCTTGGCCGAGCAGGTGCTGGCAGCCGGGCGGGTACCGGACAACCGCGTGGTCATCGTGCGGGCCGAGGGACGGGGGTTCTGTGCCGGGGTGGACATCAAAGAGATCCAGGCCCGGGGGGACGAGGCGCTGATCGGGGCCAACCGCGGGTGCTTCGCCGCCTTCGCCGCCGTCTACGAGTGCGAGGTTCCCGTGATCGCCGCGGTGCAGGGCTTCTGCCTCGGAGGTGGCGTAGGCCTCGCCGGAAATGCCGACATCGTGGTGGCCTCCGACGACGCCACCTTCGGGCTGCCCGAGGTGGACCGCGGCGCGCTCGGTGCCGCCACCCACCTGTCGAGGCTGGTCCCCCAGCACCGGATGCGCTCCATGGTGTACACCGCCCAACCGGCCGGGGCGGCCGAGCTCCAGCATTACGGGTCGGTGCTCCGCGTCGTGCCCCGCAGCGAGCTCGTGGACGCGGCACGTGAGGTGGCGGCGTCCATCGCCGCCAAAAGCCCGACCATTCTCCGTCGGGCCAAGGAGTCGCTCAACGGGATCGACCCTGTCGACGTCAAGACCAGCTACCGGCTGGAGCAGGGCTTCACCTACGAGCTCCATGTGGCCGGCGTGGCCGACGAGCAGCGCTCGGCCTTCGTCGAGAAGCGCGACGCCGACACCACCAGATAGGGGACGTGGATGGCAGACAAGCGACTCTCGCTCGACGAACTCATCGGCGAGCTGCGCAGCGGGATGACCATCGGGATCGGCGGCTGGGGATCGCGGCGAAAGCCCATGGCAGCCGTCCGGGCCATACTCCGCTCGGATCTGACCGACCTGACGGTGGTGTCGTACGGCGGTCCCGACGTGGGTCTGTTGTGCTCCGCCGGCAAGGTGGCCAAGGTCGTGTTCGGGTTCGTCACGCTCGACTCCATCCCCACCGACCCGCACTTCAAGGTGGCCCGCCAGACCGGCGCCATCGAGAGCATGGAGATCGATGAAGGCATGTTCTACCTGGGGCTGCTGGCGGCTTCGCAGCGTCTTCCCTTTCTCCCCACCCGGTCGGGCCTCGGATCCGACGTCATGCGCGTCAACCCCTCGCTGCGGACCGTCGTATCCCCCTATGACGACGGTGAGGAGCTGGTGGCCATGCCGGCACTCCACCTCGACGCTTCGATCGTCCACGTCAATCGGGCCGACCGCAAGGGGTCGGGCCAGATCCTCGGTCCGGACCCGTTCTTCGACGAGCTGTTCCTCGGCGCCGCCGATCGCCGCTTCGTCACCGCCGAGCGCATCGTCGACACCGACCAGTTCGCATCGGAGGGACCGCTCCAGACCCTGTGCATCAGCCGGCTCCTGACCGACGGCGTGGTGGAGACGCCGGGTGGTGCCCACTTCACCGCCTGTGTGCCGGACTACTCGCGGGACGAGGCGTTCCAGAAGGAGTACGTGGTGGCCGCCGGCGATCCGGACGCATGGTCAGCCTTCGCCCGTCGGTTCCTCGAGGTCGACGAGGCGGACTATCGGAGCGCGGTGGAAGCGGCGGCCGTCGAACAGACAGCGAGGGTCGCCGCCGAAAAGGCCGCATCCGGCCAGGGAGGCAGATCATGAGCGCAACGGCACCGGGCCCCGGCGGCGGCGGCGTGACCCGGGCCGAGTACTGCGCGGTGGCCTGTGCCGAGGTCTTCCGCGGCGACGGCGAGGTGATGGCCAGCGCCTTCGGTACGGCACCGGCCCTCGGCGCCCGATTGGCCCGGATGACCTTCGCTCCCGACCTGGTCCTCACCGACGGCGACGCGGCCCTGGTGTATGGGGTGCCGGCACTCGGTGACGATCCGGCCACCTGGCTCCTCGAGTCGCACATGCCCTACCGGAAGGTATTCGACACCCTGTGGTCGGGACGGAGGAACCTGATCATGATGGCCTCCCAGATCGACCGCACCGGCAACCAGAACATCAGTGCCATCGGCACGTGGGCCCGACCCAAGGCGCAGTTGGTCGGGGTGCGAGGCGCCCCGGGGAACACCGTCAACCACCCGACGAGCTACTGGGTGCCCCAGCACTCCACCCGGTCGTTCGTCGAGCAGGTCGACGTGGTGTCCGGGGTCGGCTACGCCCGGGCCGCCGAAGCCGGTCCCTCGGCCACCCGCTACCACGAGATCCGCCACGTCGTCTCCAACCTCGGGGTCTTCGATTTCGAGACTCCGGACCGGGTCATGCGGGTGCGCTCCGTGCACCCCGGTGTGACCATCGACGAGGTCGTCGAGGCCACCGGCTTCGAGTTGGTGGTGCCGTCCGACCTCCCCGAAACCCGTGACCCCACCCCCGAAGAGCTCGACCTCCTACGCACCGTGTTGGACCCACGGAGCCTCCGCGACCGAGAGATCCGGTCATGAGCCCGGACAACGGCCCCACGGCGCCGGAGGACCCGGCTCCGCCGCATCCGGCCCTCCGTACGGCGTTCTGCGAGCTCGTCGGTATCCGGTTCCCGGTCGTCCAGACCGGCATGGGCTGGGTGGCCGGCCCGCGCCTGGTGGCGGCCACGGCCGAAGCCGGCGGTCTGGGCATCCTGGCTTCGGCCACCATGACCTTTCGCGAACTGGCGGCCGCCATCGACGACGTCCGGTCCCGGACCGACCGACCCTTCGGCGTCAACATGCGCACCGACGTCGCCGACGTGGCCGAGCGGGTGGCGCTGATGATCGAACACGGGGTGAGGGTGGCCAGCTTCGCGCAAGCCCCGAATCCCGAGTTGGTGGCCCGATGTCGCGACGCCGGTCTGGTCGTGATGCCCACCGTGGGTGCACGTCGCCATGCCGAGAAGGTGGCCGACTGGGGGGTCGACGCGGTGATCGCCCAGGGCGGCGAGGGCGGCGGCCACACCGGATCGGTCCCGACCTCGCTCCTCATCCCGTCGGTGGTGGACGCCGTGGGTGACCGCGTGGCGGTGATCGCGGCCGGGGGGTTCTTCGACGGGCGTGGACTCGTCGCCGCGCTGGCCTACGGTGCGTCGGGCATCGCCATGGGCACACGCTTCCTGCTCACGCAGGAGAGCCGCGTGCCCGACCGGGTCAAGCAGATCTACCTCGGGACACCGGTGACCGGCACCGTCGTCTCCACCGCGGTCGACGGGGCACCGCAGCGGGTCATCCGGACGGCGTTGGTCGACCACCTGGAACGCTCCCCGTGGCTGCAGAACCTGCCCCGGGCCCTGTCCAACGCCCAGTCGTTCCGCACGCAGACCGACACCTCGCTGCTCGACCTGCTCCGCGAAGGACGGGCCATGAAGAAGGGCAACGAGCTCTCGTGGCCCCAGGTGCTGATGGCGGCCAACGCTCCCATGATGACCAAGGCCGCACTGGTGGACGGACGGACCGATGTCGGCGTCCTGCCCACGGGCCAGGTGGTGGGCGAGATCGCCGAGCTGCCATCGGTGGCCGATCTGATCGGACGCATCGTGGCCGAGGCCACGGAGGTCCTGCAGCGCTTTGGGTCCTCCGGTGGGTCATCCGGCCGCCACCCATAGTGTCGAAGTTGCCGCGCCCATAACCGGCAATTCGGGCGGCGCATGTTACCGACAGGTAGCAAGACCGACGCCGGTGTTTTTCGGCATCCTCCCCGGTCGCGGGCCCTCTGCGTGCCATAACCGAGCCTGAGGCCGTCGGGACTCGACCCGTCCTGGCTCGAAAGCATGAACGAACTACCCATTGTGCATGGGTTCCACATGGGCCATAATCGGTGCCCGAAGCACCCGCCCATTTGCCACCCGCCAACCACCTGCCTAGTAGTTGCCCAGGATCCAAGGGGCCGACCTTGTCGACCCGTGGACCTGCTGGACAATTTGACTTCGAGGAGTCGTCATGTCGGAAGCTGTCCAGTCCATTTCCTCCACCGCCCCTACCAACAGCACGCTCTTGTCCCCGGGCGGCATACCCCGTCGGTTCGGACGGGAAAGTCCCGCCCACATCACCGGCGTCGGCGCCGTAACCGGATACGGCTGGGGCCGCAAGCACATCTGGGACGGATTCCTGCTCGGGGAGAGCGCCGTGAAGCTCACCGAGGGCTTCCCCGCGTTCCGCGAGGAGGCGACCGCCTACGTGGCCAAGGTCACCGCCGACGGAGACCGCCGCGACGGGCCCAGCCGGTTCATGCAGGCCGTCCGGTTCGCCGCCCGTGAGGCCATCACCGATGCGCTGGAGCGGGGGTGGAAGCCGGGCCCGACGGTCGGTCTGGTGCACAGCCTGGTGCTCGGCGACGCCGAGATCTGGAGGGACTTCTACCGCAGCGGCGTATCGGCCGAACCCCGCCAGTGGGTCACGATGATGCCCTCCACCGTCATCGCCATGCTGATGAAGGAGTACGACTTCCACGGACCGTCCATGTCGGTGTCGGCCATGTGCTCGTCCGGCAACGCCGGCATCATCACCGCCAAGTCGTGGCTCGACTCGGGTATCGCCTCCGATGTCATCTTCCTCAACTGCGACCTGTCCCTCCTCAGCCAGACCGTCAAGAGCTTCTGTGATCTCGGTGTGGCCGTGGCCGACGCCCCGGCGCTGGATGCCTGCCGGCCCTTCCAGGAGGGGAGCCGGGGCTTCCCGGGTGGGGAGGCCGCCGTCGGCATGGTGCTATCGACGCAGGACCGCGGCTCGTACGGCTCTGTCCTCGGCGGCAGGATGACCATGGACGGATTCAACGCCGTGAGCATCAATCCCGATCTGGCCGAGGTGTTCCGCTGCTTCCGCGAGACCATGGAGAGCTCGGGCGTGGATCCCTCGGAGGTGGCGTACTTCAATGCCCACGGGCCGGGCACGGCCCAGTGCGACGGTGCCGAGGCCCAGGTGCTCGACGAGCTGTTCCCGCAGGCGCACGGCATCTTTTCGGTGAAGCCGCTCACCGGCCACTGCCAGGCCGCAGCCTCGGGAGTGGAGATCCTGGCCACGTTGTACGCCTTCCAGACCGGCTTCATCCCCGCGCCCCGCCAGGTGGCCCCGGGTCACCCACGGCTCGTAGACGGCCTCACCGCCCGCCTGCCGGGACCGATGGTCAAATCGTCCATTGGCCTGGGAGGATTCAATTCGGCACTGGTCATCGCCGAGCCCGACTTGAGGTAGTCCACCTACGATCTGCGACCCGGCGGGTCGGCGTTCAGGCTTAAGGTCATCTGGCCTTGAGCCGATGATGAGGGCCTATGGTCACGGCAAATGGCTTCGGGGACCGGAACCGAACGCTTTCCTTCGACCGCATCGAACGTGACGATACGATCTTCGCCGATCGGACGTTCGAGCTGTCGCACGACGTCGATCTCTCGAACGACGCCCTCCCGACGGTCACCTGGATCTACGACTGCACCAATGACGTCCTGATCTGGTCCTCGCCCGTCGAGGAGCTCTTCGGGTTCGCACCCGGGACCCAGGGGTTCTCCGTCCACCTCGGCGATATCACCGAGCGCTCCGCCGGCGGTGGCGCCGGATCGACGCCCGGAGTCGACCCCGGAGTCGACCCCGGAGGGACCGCGGGCACCCCGGGCGGCATCGACGGCATCGACGGCACCGATCTGGGCGAGAACATTCTGGCCCCGATCCTCACCCCCATCCGGCAGGGCACCCCCATGGCCGACTACGACCTCCGCGTCACGCTCACCTGTCCCGACGGCGTGGACCACAGCGTGGTCGTCCGGGCCGCCCCGGCCATCGTGCCCGAACCACCGCAGCATCCTCCGGCCGACGCGTCGATGCTCTACACGGGCGTGGTCATCGACGTCACGGCCCAGGAGAAGTTCCGGCGGGAGCTCGGCGGCATGGTCGATCGCTACCGGCTCCTGACCGAGGTCTCCCCCGACGCGGTGGTGGTGCACCAGAACGGAAGGATGGTCTACGGCAACCGTGCCGCCGTCAAGCTGGCCGGTGGCGGTTCGATCACCGACCACCTGGGCCGGCCGATCACCGACTTCGTCCATCCCAACGACATCGTCGACACCATCGAACGCATCGCCCAGCTCAAAGAGGACGGCCAGTTCGTCGAGCACGGGGAGGCCCGCATCGTCTCCAGCGACGGCACCGTCAATGTCATGGAGGTCACCAGCGTCCGTACCAGCTGGGCCGGAGAGCCGGCATACCAGGTCATCATGCGGGACATCTCCGAGCGTCGGGCGGCCGAGTCGGCCAACCGCTACCGGGCCAGCCTGGTCGCCCACGTCTCCGACGCCATCATCGGTATCGATGCCGAGGGCAAGATCGAGAGTTGGAACGAGGCGGCCCGGGCCATCTACGGATGGAGCGAGGCCGAGGTGGCCGGCCTCTCCATCGCCGCGGTGGTCACGTCCAATCGAACGGACAGCGCCGCCGTGTTGGAGCGTGGTCAGCGCTGCCACCGTCGCAAGGACGGATCCGAGGTCGACGTGCTGGTCTCGATCGATCCCCTGATCGACGACGACACCCAACCCTCCGGATGGGTGGTGGTGTGCACCGAGCTCACCGACGCCAAGCAGGCCGAAGCGGGACGACGGGCGGCCGAGGAGCGTTACGAGGCGGTGGTGGCCTCACTCAGCGAGGGCATCGTGCTCTTCGACGAGAACGGCAATGTCTCGGCTCACAACGAGGCGGCCGGGCGGATCCTGGGCGACCGGTTGAGCGCCGGGCACAGTCATCAGATCTTCACCGGGACGTCGATCGCCATCGAGGCCAACGGACACCCGATGTCGGCCGAGGCCTTCCCCCACGCCATCACGCTGGCCACCGGCACCTCCCAGGACGACGTGGTCATCGGTGTGACCGACGGCAGCGGGCGGCGTCAATGGCTGTCGCTCAGCTCGCGGCTCCTGTCCGGCGCGGGCAAGATCGAGTCGCCCGTCGTGGTCTGTTCGTTCAACGACGTCACCGACCGGAAGGCGGCCGAGGCCCAGCTCCACTGGCTCGCCTATCACGACTCCCTCACCGGCCTCGGCAACCGGTCGCTGTTCAACGACGAGCTCGAACGGGAACTGCTGGTGTCGATGCAGCGGGGCACCAACCTGGCCGTCCTCTTCATCGACCTCGACCGGTTCAAGCTGGTCAACGACTCGTTCGGACACGCCAGCGGCGACGAAGTGCTGCTGGCCCTGGCCCAGCGCTTCAAGTCGGCCGTCCGGGGCGGTGACGTCGTCAGTCGGTTCTCCGGCGACGAGTTCGTCGTGCTGTGCCGGAACGTGCGCGACGTCGAGGTGGCGGTGAGCCTGGCCACCGAGTACTCGAGACTGCTCTCCGAGCCGGTGCAGCTCACGACCGGCCGCAACGTGGTGGTGACGTCGAGCGTCGGGATCTCCTTCGTGATGCGGGGTCGCCAGTCGGCCCAGGACATCCTCCAGCAAGCGGATGTGGCCATGTTCCAGGCCAAAAACAAGGGCCGGTCCCGGGTCGAGGTGTTCGACGAGTCGCTGCGGGCCAAGTCCGTGGCCCGACTGGAGATCTACGACGATCTGCGCCACTCGATCGACCACAACGAGTTGGCCGTCCACTACCAGCCCATCGCCTCGGTCAAGGACGACCGGATCGTGGCCATGGAGGCACTGGTGCGGTGGCACCACCCGTCGCGGGGCCTGTTGGGTCCGATGGAGTTCATCCCGTTCGCCGAGGAGACCGACCTGATCTTCTCCCTGGGACGCTGGGTCCTGCGGGAGGCGTGCCAGACCATGTCCAAATGGCGCCGCGAGCTACCCGGCGCCGAGAACGCCTACATCACCGTCAACCTCTCGGCCCACCAGTTGAGCGATCCCGAACTGTTGGAGACCATCGAGGCGGCCCTGACCGATTCGGGCCTGCCGCCCGAGGCGCTGGTCATGGAGGTCACCGAGAGCATGCTGATGAGCGACACGTCGGCGTCGATCGCCATGCTCGGCGGCATCCACGAGATGGGCGTAGGACTGGCCATCGACGACTTCGGGACCGGCTACTCCTCGCTGGCCCAACTCAAGCGGTTCCCGGTCAAGATCCTGAAGATCGACAAGTCCTTCGTGGACGGTCTGGGTGCCTTCGAGAACGACGAAGCCATCGTGGCCGCCATCGTCCAGCTGAGCAAGGCGCTGGGTCTGGTGGTCCTGGCCGAGGGAGTCGAGCGACCGGTCCAGCTGCAGCGGGTGACCGAGCTGGGCTGCGATCTCTATCAGGGGTACCTCATGTCCCGCCCGACGCAGGCCGACAACGTGGACTTCAACAAGCACGTCACGTATACCGAGCCCGAAGAACTCGGCGAGGGCGTATCCGACGGAGCGGCGGCCGGGTCAGAGTCGGCAGAGTCGGCAGGGTCGGCAGAGTCGGCAGGGTCGGAGCCGGAGCAGGCAGGTTCGGAGCCGGCAGGTTCGGAGCCGGCAGGTTCGGAGTCGGCAGGTTCCGAGTCGGCAGGGTCGGACGCTGCAGAGACCGCGTCAGCCGCGTCAGCTGAGTCAGCCGCTTCCGAGGTGGCCGACACCGCGGCCTCCGACGACACTGCGTCCGAGGAATCCCAGTCGGTCCGGACGGAATAGTCAGAGACACGTCGACCCTCCGGTCCATCGGCCCTCACCGGTGCGAGCCGGAGCTCGTCACCTAGGTGCCGGAGGCGCCTACCCCAGCCTCTCGATGATGGTGGCGTTGGCCTGTCCCCCGCCCTCGCACATGGTCTGCAGGCCGAAGCGGGCACCCGTGCGCTCCATCTCGTTGACCAGGGTGGCCATCAGGCGGGCCCCGGACCCGCCGGTCGGATGGCCGATGGCGATGGCCCCACCGTTCACATTGACCTTGTCCATGTCAGCGTGGTGTTCCTGTTCCCAGGCCAGGACCACCGAGGCGAAGGCCTCGTTGATCTCGATCAGGTCGATGTCGTCGAGGGACAGCTTGGACTTCTCGAGGACCAGGGTCGTGGCCGGAATGGGTGCCGTGAGCATGATCACCGGATCGTTGGCGGCCACGGCGAAGGTGTGGAAGCGGGCCCGGGGACGCAGTCCGAGCTGGCCCGCCCGCTCCTCGGACATCACCAGCACGGCAGCGGCCCCATCGGAGATCTGGGACGAACTGGCCGCGGTGATGAGCCCGTCCTCGGCGAAGGCCGGGGGCAGACTGGCCAGCTTCTCGTAGGTCGAGCCGGCCCGGACACCCTCGTCGAACGTCAGCAGGCCCTCACCGGCGGGATCGCCCTCGTCGGTGCCGGCCACCGCCACCTTGTTCTCGACGTGGGCCCGCCGGGTGGCCAACGGCACGATCTCGTTCTCGAAGCGACCCTCGGCGATGGCCAGCGCGGCCCGGTCGTGGGAACGGAGGGCGAACCGGTCCATGGCCTCACGGCTGATCCCCCACCGCCGGGCGATCTCCTCCGCACTCTGTCCCTGGTGGATGAAGTGGAACCGGTCGTGGACGGTGGGGCCGTAGGCGTCGCCCGGGCCATGCTCGGTGGTCGAACCGATCGGCACGCGGCTCATCGACTCGACCCCGCCGCCGATGACGATGTCCATGGCGCCGGACATGACGGCCTGGGCCGCGAAGTGAATGGCCTGCTGGGCCGAGCCGCACTGCCGGTCGACCGTGGTTCCGGGCACGCTGTCGGGGAAGCCCGCGGCCAGGGCCGCGTTGCGCCCGATGTTCATGGCCTGCTCACCGACGGTCATGGTGCAGCCGTAGATCACGTCCTCCACCTGGGCCGGGTCGAGGTCGTTGCGCTCGATGAGCGCCCGGAGGGGCTGGGCGGCCAGGTCGGTGGCGTGCCATCCGGACAGTCGGCCGTTCTTCTTCCCGACCGGGGTACGGACCACATCGACGATCACGGCGTTCGGCATCACACCATTGTGGCCGATCCTCCGTGGTTGCCGGAAATCTGGCGGTGTGTCAGATTTCCCTTGCCGACCCGGCACCCGCCCCCTGCGACCACCGAACGACGGAACCGACCATGGAACAAGCGATGGATCTGCGATACACGGCCGCCCAAGAGGCCTTCCGGGCCGAGGCCCGGTCGTGGCTGGCCCGTCACGTCCCCGCCCCCGGTTCGCTCCCCTCGCTGGACACCGCCGAGGGGTTCGAGGCCCACCGGGTCTGGGAGCGGACCATGTTCGCCGACCGGTGGTCGGTGGTCGCCTGGCCCGAGGAGTACGGGGGCCGAGGTGTGGGCATCCTCGAGTGGCTGGTCTTCGAGGAGGAGTACTGGCGGGCCCAGGCACCACTGCGGGTGAGTCAGAACGGGGTGTTCCTGCTGGCTCCCACCCTGTTCGAGTTCGGGACCGAGGCCCAAAAGGAGCGCTTCCTTCCGGCCATGGCCTCCGGCGACGAGATCTGGTGCCAGGGCTGGTCCGAGCCCGACGCCGGCAGTGACCTGGCCGGCATCCGCAGCCAGGCCGTGCGATCGGCCGACGACAGCGGCTGGGTCCTCAACGGCCAGAAGACCTGGGCCTCGCGCGGGGCCCTCGCCCACTGGTGTTTCGGACTGTTCCGAACCGATCCGGCCGCCGAGCGCCACCGTGGGCTCACCTACTTCCTCATCGACCTGGCCACTCCGGGCGTGACGGTCCGGCCCATCCCACAGATCGACGGGGAGACCGGCTTCGCCGAACTGTTCTTCGAGGACGTGTTCGTCCCCGACGTCCAGATTCTGGGCGACGTGGGGGCCGGGTGGAACGTGGCCATGGCCACGGCCGGGTCCGAGCGGGGCCTCAGCCTGCGCAGCCCGGCCCGCTACAGCCAGGCCGCATCCCGTCTGGTCTCGTTGTACATCGAGCGGCTCGCCGACGACCCGATCCGAACCGTCCGGAGCGCCGATGCCGTGGCCCAGGCCTGGATGGACGCCGAGGCCTACCGGCTCAACACCCTCTGGACGGCCACTCGGGTGCTGGACGGTGGATCCGTCGGGCCGGAGGCCAGCGCCAACAAGATCCACTGGTCGGAGACGGACCTGGCCATCCACCGCGCTGCCCTGGCCCTGCTCGGGCCGGAGGCCGAGTTCCACGGTGACGGCATCGATGCGCCCTGGCTGGACGGCTATCTCTTCGCCCTGGCCGGGCCGATCTATGCCGGAACCAACGAGATCCAGCGAAACGTGGTGGCCGAGCGCATGCTCGGGCTGCCGCGGGGCTGATCGGGAACGGCGCCGGCTCCCCATGCACTTCGCCTTCACCGAGCAGCAGACCGAGTTCCAAGAGGCGGTGCGCCGGGTCCTGGCCAAGGAGTGCACCACCGAGGACCTCCGGGTCTCGTTCGATCATCCGGCCGCCCGGACGCCGCGGTGGGCGACGCTCACCGAGCTTGGCGTCGTCGGGCTCACCGTGCCCGAGGACCACGGTGGCCTGGGCCTCGGACTGGTCGATCTGGTGCCCCTGCTCGAAGAGGCCGGAAGAGTCGCCCTCCCCGAGCCACTGATGGAGACGACAGCCCTCGCCGCGCCGCTGCTGGCCGAGCTGGCCGAGCTGGGCGGGACGGGCTCGAGCCGGGCCGATCTGACCGCTCCCTGGCTCGAGGCCATCGCCGCCGGCCGGGCCGCGGCCGCCGTCGGCACGGGCCGGGACACGGGGAGGCCGGCGCGGACAGGGCAGGTCGTGCCCGCCGCAGCCGGAGCCGACCTGTTGGTGCTCGTGACCGCGGACCAGGGCGGCGGCCCCGAGATCCACGTCATCGGCGGTGATGCGGTCAACGTGCGGCCCGTCCCATCCCTCGACCCCACCCGACGCCTCGGTATCCCGGAGTGGGCACCGGACGAGAACAGCCGGTTGGCCGCGGGCCCCCGAGCCCGAGACGCCATCGACCGCACCGCCGACCGGGCCGGGGTGGCCACCGCCGCCGAGCTCCTCGGCCTGGCCGATCGGATGATCGCCATCGCCGCCGGATACGCCAAGGAGCGACACCAGTTCGGGAAGCCGATCGGGAGCTTCCAGGCCGTGAAGCACCTCCTGGCCGGGGCCCGGGTCCAACTCGAGTTCGCCCGGCCGGTGGTCTACGCCGCGGCCTGGGCCCTCGACGAGGCGCAACCTGATGCATCGCGGGCCGCCTCGGTGGCCAAGGCCTACGCGTCCGATGCCGCCACCGAAGCGGCCCGGGTGTCACTGCAGGTGCACGGGGCCATCGGCTACACCTGGGAGTGTGACCTCCAGCTCTTCCTGAAGCGGGCATGGGCGCTGGCCGCTTCCTGGGGGTCGGCGGCCGACCACCGGGCCCGGGTACTCGAATCCCTGGTGACCGAAGGCTGACCGGACCCGAGCCGAGCTCGGAGCCGGTCGATCAGGGGGCGGCGAAGGCGTAGATGGGGAACCCGTTGTACGTACTCGAGTGCGACGGCAGGTAGGGGCCGTTGATGACCACGGCCAGCGAGCCCGACGGGGCCGGGCCGGCATCGCCTTCGATGGTCACGACGGCCCCGTCCGGCCACACCTGCACGACCAGACCCACATGCACAGACGTGGCGGTGGAGTAGGGCGAGGTGCCGTAGAGGACGGCATCGCCCGGCAGCGGGACGGCCGTGGGCGGCAGAACAGCCGTGTTGGCGGCGGCCCAGTTGTAGATGCTGCCGGTGAAGGGATACCGCGGGATGGGGACGCCCGCCTGCTCCCACACCCAGGTGGCGAACAGTGAACACCACTCCTCGCACGGCCCGTACGGGTTGCAGTACTGGCCCCGGTCGGGATCGCTGTTCACCTGGCTGTTGGCGATGGACACGATGGCCGATGTGGTGGCGGTCGCCGCCGCGCTGGGGGGATTGGTGAACCCGTAGGACCAGCCGTCCGGTTCGAGCAGCCAGTAGCCCTGGCCGCCCGGGGACAGGGCGATGCCCGCGATGGGGGGCACATCGGCCGGGTTCCCCTCGTAGCCGCCCCCCAGGGAGCCGTAGAAGCCGGCGTTGCCGAAGGTGAACACCCCACCGTCGGTGGCCACCATCACATAGCCCAGACCACCCGGCGTGGCCACCATCCCGACCACCGGGTCGGCGAGCGTCGTGCCCCCCATCGACCCGTAGAACTTGGCGTCGCCGAAGGTGAAGATGCCGCCGTCCGACCCCACCATCCAGTACCCGTTGCCGCTGGGCGTGGCGGCCATGGCGGTGATCGGCGCATTGAGGTGGCTTCCCCCCATCGATCCGTAGAACTTGGCGTCACCGAAGGAGAAGATGCCGCCGTCGGCGGCAACGAGCCAGTAGCCGCCTCCGTCGGCCGTGGCCGCCATGCCCACGACCGGTTGGTTGAGCCTGACGCTGCCCATCGACCCGTAGAAGTTGGCGTTGCCGAAGGTGAACACCCCGCCGTCCAGGGCCACCAGCCAGTAGCCCTTGCCGTTCGGCGTGGGGGCCATGCCCACCACCGGGGCGTTGATCCTCAAGGCCCCGAGTGAGCCGTAGAAGCCCGCGCTCCCCTGGGCGAACACCCCGCCGTCGGCGGCAACGAGCCAGTAGCCCTGCTGTCCCGCCGTCGCCACGGGATCGGCGGCCATACCCACCATGACGGCGCTGAGGGCCGAACCGATGGGGGCGTTGATCGACGGCGAGGCCGCCCCGAAGCCGATGACGCCGCCGCCCTGATAGACGTGCGGAGCGATCTGGGGGACGGCAGCGGAGGCCACCGACGAGCCCGACGGTCCGAACCACACCACACCGCACACGATCGCCGCCACCGCCAGGACCGCCCCGATCGATCGCCTCCGCTCCGGGGAGCTCACGAGGCGAAAAGGTCGCAGTCGGTCCGCCGGTCGTTGGGAATGGTCACGTTGCGTAGTAATTGGGGTGTTCGGTTGCCGCTCGATCCCTTAAGCACGGGGGCCATGCTACGCAACCCATCCGGGCTCAGGAAACCCGGCCCGGCCGATCTTCTCGGCATGCCCGTTGGCCTGGATCTTCTTTTGGTCACGGTCGGCACACCGGCCGATTCCCGCACTCCTCGCACACCGTCGGGCGGTCGGGCCGACCTCTGGTCCGGACCGATCCGCAGGCCGAACGGCTATGAAGAATGTCATGCTCAGTGGTAATGTGGTCATGTCACTACTTAGAGTGGTAAATCGCTCTGGAGTAGGCATACGAGGGGAGTCAGTCCATGGAAGCCAGCCGGTGAGCCCGCGCCCAGTCCAGCCCGAACCGTTCATCCGGGGCGCCGCGTATCCCTCGGTAGGAGACGTGCCCTACCCCCGGGCCAACCCGAGCGACACCGCTCGACTGCCCGCCGATATCTGGCATGCCGCCACCGTCCCGGTCGGCGTCCGGCTCGAGCTGGTGGGTACGGCCGAGGCCGTCGACGTGGCCTACCGGACCACGTCGGGAAACCTCGGCTATCGGGGCGACAGCGCCGGCATCACCTTTTCGGTGTGGCGCGGCAGTCGCAAGGTGTGCGAGGAGGAGGCGGTCCTCGGCGACGGATTGGTCCGACTGTCCCTCGGCGCCAGCGCGCCCGACAAACCCGCCATCATCTACCTCCCCGAGGGGATGCAGCCGCTGGTGCAGTCCCTCACCGCGGTGAAGGGGGGGATCAGCCCGGCCCCGGCGCAGCCACGATGGATCGCCTACGGCGACGCCATCACCCAGGGGTGGATCGCCTCCGGTCCGGCACAGGGTTGGGCGGCCATCGCCGCCCGCAAGGCCGGCCTCGACGTCGTGAACCTGGGTTTCGCCGCGGCCGGGCGGGGCGAGATCGTCTCCGCCGAGCACATCGCCGGCCTCTCTGCCGACGTCATCTCCATCGCCTACGGAGCCAGCTGCTGGACCCGCATACCCCACAGCGTCGGCATGGTGGCCGAAGGGTTCATGGGCTTCCTCGACGTGGTGCGGGAAGGTCATCCCTTCACCCCGATCGTCGTGGCCAGCCCATTCGTCCGCCCGGATGCCGAAGAAGAGCCGAACCGCTTGGGGACCACGCTGGCCGACATCCGTGACGCCATCGAATCGGTTACCCGGGAACGGATCGCCTCCGGCGATCTGACCCTGACACTGGTGTCCGGTAAGTCCGTCATCGGCGCCGAACACCTGGGCGACGCCATCCATCCTGACGACGAAGGGCACAAGCGGATCGCAGCCGCCATGTCCAAGGCGTTGAAGGCGGCCATGGCCTCGGCCGAACAGCTGCCCACCCCCACCAAGGCGGACGATAGGGACGGCTGGGGCTTCGGCGACCGGGACAACTTCGAGGCTACCGACAGCAGCACCGGCGACAGCACTGACGACGGCGATGCCGATGCCGGTGTGAGCCGTGTGGTCGAGGGCGTCGACGACGTCGACGTCGTAGACGACGGCGATGCCGGTGACACCGAAGACGACGGCGATGCCGGTGACACCGAAGACGACTTCGACGACTCGAGCGTGGCCGCCGCCTCCTCGGCGAGCTGAGCGGGATCCATCGGCCGTACGGGCCCGGGCTGTCCCGGCCGGCGCCCAGCACCTACTGTTCCCGTTCGCGGGAACCTCTCCCGCGCCATAAGCACACCCGCTCACACGCACGAAGAGGTCCAGATACGCCATGGAAGCCACTGCACTGATCGAATCATTCCGCGTCGACGGCAAAGTGGCGGTCGTGACCGGGGCCGGGAGTGGGATCGGCAAGGCCAGCGCGCTGGCCCTGGCCGGCGCCGGAGCCACTGTCGTGTGCGCCGACATCCACGGCGAGACGGCACAGGCCACCGCGAACGAGATCATTGCCGCCGGCGGCCGCGGCGAGGGGGTGGCCCTCGACGTATCGGTCCAGGCGGACGTCAACGCACTCGCTCAGCGGGTGGCGGCCGACCATGGTGGGCTCCACGTATGGTGCAACATCGCCGGCATCATGTTGGGAGGGCCGTTCCTCGATGAACCGGAGGAACACCTCGACCGCATCATGGCGGTGAACCTGAAGGGGACGTTCTTCGGATGCCAGGCGGCCGGGCGGATCATGGTCGACCAACCCGAGGGGGGCAGCATCATCAACACATCGTCAGCGGCTGCCGACACCCCCAGCCCCAACATCGTCAGCTACGCCATCTGCAAAGCGGGGGTGGTCCAGATGACCAAGTCGTTGGCGTTCGAAATCGGCAAGAAGCACGTGCGGGTCAATGCCGTGGCCCCGGGCTTCGTGATCACCGGCATGACGACGGGGTACTTCTCCCTCCCCGACGGAGGGGTCGACGAAGCCATGCAGCACGCCCTGGTCACCGCCATGCAGAAAGGTTCGCCGTTGCGGTCCGTGGGCGAGCCCGAGGACATCGCCGCGGCCGTCCTGTACCTGGCCTCGGATGCGTCCCGCTTCATGACCGGCCAGATACTGCGGCCCAACGGTGGCGTAGCCATGGTCTGAACGGCGCCGCGGCCCGCCCTGGCCTTGCAGCCACGGGCCGGGGCGTGTGGGGGTCACTCCCGGTCGGTGAACAGGGTGGGTCCGGGGTCGGTGGGGGGAGGGTTGGTGGTGGACCGTCGTCGTGTCGGTCGTTTCCTCCGTGGTGTCGGTGGTGGTGACTCCGGGGCCAGGAACTGCCAGTTCCCCGGTCCTCCGACCAGGCGGTAGCCGTGGTGGGTCTTCAGCCGGTGGTGGTGGCGGCACAGCCGGGCCAGGTTGTCCAGGGAGGTCTCCCCGCCCAGGGCGAAGTCCACCTGCCAGTGGTCGAACTCCAGTCCCTTGGTCTGCCCACAGCCCGGGACCACACAGGTCCGGTCCCGTTCCAGCAGGGCCAGGACCAAAGGGGTGGGGATGTTGCGTCCCAGCCGGCAGATGGTGGTGACGTCCACCCCGTCGGTGATGACCAGGTGGCAGAGGGCCCGGCCCAGGGTGTCGACGGCCTGGTCGAGGGAGATGGGGCCCACCCCGTCGATCTCACAGACCTCACCGGCCAGGAGGTGGCCCCGGCGCAGGGCCGAGAGGTCGGCCCGCACATGGACGGTGGCTCCCGTGCCCCGGCACCGGCATCCGGTGGGGGCAGAACCGGTGTCGGTGTCGGTAGTGCTGTCGGTGCCGGTGTCAGCGTTCTTGTCGGTGCCAGCGTTCTTGTCGGTGTCAGTGGTTTCCGTGTCGGCACCCTGGCCGGTAGCGGTAGTGCTGTCGGTGCCGGTGGTGGTGCCGCCTCCCTTCCTCGGTCTGGTCGGCGGCCCGAGGAGGCCCCGTCCGGTGACCAGGGCCACCAGGGCGTCGGCCCGGTAGGCGTCGGGGGTCTCGTGCACCCCGGACCGTCGGGCCTGATGGAAGATGCGGTCGACCTGGGTGTCGAGGACGGCGGAGAGCTCGGCTCCGGCCACCGGGGCCAGGACGGCCTCCAGCCGGAAGGCCCCGTCGGTGTCGGTGTAGGTCCGACACCGTCGGTCCTGGTGGAGTCGGCGGTGGTGGGCGGCCTCGTCGGTCGGTGAGCGTCCCTCGGACTTGGCCTTCAGGCACCGGTCCTTCAGCTGGCGCATGGTGTCGGTGCCGGCTCCCCGCACCAGGTCGTCCTCGGCTGCGGGGTTGACCCTGACGGCGTCAGAGACCAGTCGGGCCCGGGACGGGGCCAGAGTCCCCCGGGTCAGGGCCTCGTCCACCCCGGGCTGGTCCTTGAGGGCGTCCCCCAGCTTCAGAAGGCCCACGGCGTCCCCCACGGAGTCCCCGGTGGTGGCGGCCAGCCACTCGGCCGGGGTCCTGTGTCCGGTGGCCAGGTCGGGATGGCACCGGGCGGCCCGGGCCGCGGCCTTGGCCTTGCCGGCCACCCCCAGCCGCTCCAGACGGGAGAACACCTCCACCAGCGAGGCGGCGTCGGGCCCCGAGTACCGCTCGGCCTCGAAGGAGGCCACAAAGGACCCCACCACCTCGACGGCCGAGCGCAACGCCTTGGTCGTGACACCGGTCTCTGCCGTCATGGACCCAGTGTCACAGGAGGGTGTGACAAACGGCCGGAACGGCCGGAACAGACCAGCCGGGCCCAGGCATTCCGAATAGGGCACACTGGCCCTGATCCCGGCGATCGCGGCCCAGCCGAGTGGGCCCGAGGAGGCAACCATGGCACTGCGCATCGAGACCATCAGCATCGACGCCACCGATCCGATGGCACTCGGGCGCTTCTGGTCGGAGGCCCTCGGATGGGAGTACTCCACCGACGAGGACGGTGACGTCTGGGTCGAGCCCGGCAGCCGGCATCCCGACCACGGTCAGGTCAGCCCCCTGCTCCTGATCGGTGTGCCCGAGTCGAAGACCGTCAAGAACCGCCTCCACCTCGATCTGCGGCCCGAGGACCAGGCCTTCGAGGTGGCGCGCCTCGAGGACATGGGGGCGGCCCGCGTCTCGGTCGGGCAGAGCGGACTCGAGGACTGGGTGGTCATGGCCGATCCCGAAGGGAACGAATTCTGCGTACTTAGTGCGACCTGACCCGACGACCCGACGACCCGACGACCCGACGACCCGACGACCCGACGACCCGATGACCCGATGACCCGACGACCCGACGACCCGACTACCGGACGACCTGGACCGCAGCAGGACTCACGAACCGACGTCGGACTCCGCTTCGGCCTTGGCCTCGGACGCCGCTTTGGCCTCGGCGGCCTTGCGGTAGGCCTCGAGCTGGTCGAGGAGAGGCATGCGCTCCTGGCCCACGGTCGAGTCCAGCCGGGCGGCGATGGCCTCCGGTGTCCACCGGCCGTCGGCGTAGACCGCCCGTACCTCACGGGGCTGGTTCCACACGGCGATCTTCGGACCGACCGACGTGTAGACCTGGCCGGTCACATGCCTGGCCTTCTCCGACAGCAGGTAGACGACCAGCGGAGCGACGTCCTCGGGATCGCCCATCTCGGCCAGATCCATCGGCACGTTGGCCGACATGCGGGTCCGGGCCACGGGTGCCACGGCGTTGGCGGTGATGCCATACCGGTTGAGACCGGCCGCGGCCGACCGGACCAGGGACACGATGCCACCCTTGGCCGCGGCGTAGTTGGCCTGGGCCACGCTGCCGGCGAAGGCACCGGAGGTGAATGCCACCAGGGAGCCGCCGCCCTCCTGCTTGCGCATGATGGCCGATGCGGCCCGGAACACCGTGAAGTGGCCCTTCAGGTGGGTCTCGATGACGGCGTCCCACTCGTCCTCGGCCATGTTGAAGAGCATCCGCTCCCGGAGGATGCCGGCAATGGCCACCACACCGTCGATCCGTCCCCACCGCTCGACTCCGGCCGCAATGATCTTCTCCCCGCCGTCCAGGGTGGTCACGCTCTCCCCCACGGCCACCGCCTCACCTCCGGCGGCCTCGATATCGGCCACCAGGGCCTCGGCCACCTCACTCTTCGGGTCCTCGCCGGCCAGGCCGACGCCGATGTCGGCCACCACCACCCTGGCCCCCTCGGCGGCGGCGGCCAAGGCCACGGCCCGACCGATCCCACCACCGGCACCGGTGATGGCCACCACTCTTCCCTCTAGGAAATCACTCATTGCCTGCTGCCTCTCCTACTCCGGCGTGTCTCGCGTTGTCCTCGGTCGTTCCCACTCCGTCTCGGCGCCCCGGTGCCTCGCTCTTCCGGCCCCTGGAGCCCCCGGAGCCCTGGAGCCCCTGGAGCCCCCGGAGCCCTGGAGCCCCCGGAGCGCGCCGACACCGTGACACAGCCGGACGGAGGTTGACCGTGCACGAGAACCTGTTCTAGCGTCCCCACCGGGTCGGCGCCACACGGGGCGCGCCACCGTCACAGCCGGTAAGGCATCGGTCCATCGGGCACGTATCCGCCGCGGCGCGGCGCAGGGGGTTGAGAACACCATGGGCGACTTCGGCTTTTGGGCACTGGCGCACGAGAACCCGGGCAAGCTGGCCCTGGTCGATCCCGACGGTACCGAGTACACCGCCGAGCAGTTGCTCGGGCGGACCAACCAGGTCGTGCACGGGCTGCGGGGGCTCAACCTCAAGCCCGGGGACGTGGTGGCCACCCTCCTCCCCAACGGGGTCGAGGTGTTCGAGCTGTACCTGGCCGCTCTGCAGGCCGGGTGGTACCTGGTGCCCATCAACCATCACCTGATCGGCCCGGAGGTGGCGTACATCCTGAAGGACTCCGACGCCAAGGCCTTCATCGCCCACGAGCGGTTCACCGAGGTGGCCCTGGACGCGGCCGAAGATGCCGAGCTGCCGTCGTCTCGGTGCTTCGCCGTCGGGGAGATCATCGGATTCGGCTCCTACGCCAGGATGCGCGACAACCAGCCCAAGACCGATCCGGAGAACCGGACCATCGGCGACGTCATGAACTACACCTCGGGCACCACCGGCAATCCCAAGGGGGTGTTCCGCAAGCTGAGCGGGGCCCCGCCCGAGGAGGCGGCCCTGGGCCTGTCGGGGATCCTCTTCCTGTTCGGCATCCAACCGGACGACGCCAATGTCCACATCGTGGGTTCGCCGCTCTACCACACGGCCGTCCTCCGCTACTCGGGCGCCTCCATCCACCTCCTCCACACCGTGGTGCTCATGGACAAGTGGGTACCCGAGGAGATGCTGCAGCTCATCGAGAAGTACCAGGTCACCAGCTCCCACATGGTGCCCACCCAATTCCACCGGCTGCTGGCGCTTCCGGAGGAGACCCGGAACAAGTACGACCTCTCGTCCCTCCAGCACATGATCCACGCCGCCGCCCCCTGCCCCGTCGACGTCAAGTACAAGATGATCGAGTGGTGGGGCAATGCCATCGACGAGTACTACGCGGCCTCCGAGGGCGGGGGCACGCTGGTCACGGCGGAGGAGTGGTTGGAGAAGCCGGGCACGGTCGGGAAGGCCTGGCCGATATCGGAGATCGCCATCTTCGACGACCAGGGGAACCGGGTCGAAGAGCCCAACGTCATCGGGACCGTCTACATGTCCATGCAGACCGGCGACTTCGAGTACCACAAGGACCAGGGCAAGACCAAGAGCAACCGCATCGGCAAGTTCTTCACCGTCGGCGATGTGGGCCTGATCGACGAGGACGGCTATCTGTTCCTGAGGGACCGCAAGATCGACATGATCATCTCGGGCGGGGCCAACATCTACCCGGCCGAGATCGAGAACGTCCTGCTGGGCTTCCCCAAGGTCGGTGACGTGGCCGTCTTCGGCATCCCCCACGACGACTGGGGCGAGGAGATCAAGGCGGTGGTCGAGCCCATCGAGGGCGTCGAGCCGTCCGAGGAGCTGGCCGAGGAGATTCTGGCCTACTGCGCCACCCGGCTGGCGAAGTTCAAGACACCCAAGTCGATCGACTTCACCGACGTCCTGCCCCGGGACCCCAACGGCAAGCTCTACAAGCGCAAGCTCCGGGACCCCTACTGGGAGGGCCGGGAGAAGATCTGAGGCGGGCCGGCTCCGGGCTACTCCGGTTCGTCCGGTGCCCGTGTCGCCGGGGAGCCGACGACGCGCTGCACGTCGGAGGCCGCCCCTTCACGTAGGGCCTCGGCCCGAATGGCGTTGAGCATCCCCGGGTCGACGCTGTCCACATTGGCCTCGGCGATGGTCAGCATCTGCTTGGGCCGCACCTCGATGAAGAGCCCCTCGGCCTCCGCCGTCAGCACGTCCCCGTGGTAGACGCCACCCCAGGCGAAGATCTTGCGCCCTTCCTGTCTCACGAAGCGGGCCTCCACCCGGAGGTCGGTGTTCAACGGGGTCGGGCTGCGGTAGCGGACAGTGAGGGTGCCGGTCATGGCGGCGTGCTCGGCCACGATGTTGGCCGCGCCGAGCACCTCGTCCAGCAGCTCGGCGATGACGCCACCGTGCACACAGGTGGGCGGTCCTTCGTAAGCGAACCCGAAGTTGGCCAGACCCCGGATTTCGGGACGCCCGTCCTCCCCTTCGACCACGGCCACCCGGACCGGCGGGGCGACCGGGTTGGCCAGGCCGATGACCGGGCTGGTCGGGAAGAAGTCCTGGGCGGCACGGGCCAGGTCGGGTTGATTGCGGGTGCGCTTGGGGCCGGCCCGGGCCGTCAGCCGCTCGGCGATGGCCTCCATGGCCTCGGCCGCCTCGGTCAGCGCCGCATCGTCGAGCTCGGCGGCCACGTTCATGGTGATGATGGGGCGGATGGCCGCAGCCAGTCGACGCCGCAGGTCACCGGGGGGCGCGTCGTCCCCGAACGGGTTGCTCACTTGCGCTGGTAGTTGGCGGGCCGCTTTTCGGCGAAGGCCTTCTGGCCCTCCTTGGCGTCCTCGGTGGCGAAGATGGGCCATCCGAGCTCGAGCTCGATAGCGAGCGCCTGCTCCTCGGGTATGCCCTCGGTGGCCTTGACCGAGGCCTTGATGGCCTCCACGGCGAGCGGGCCGTTGGCCGCGATCACCTCGGCGATCTCGAGAGCGCCCTGGAGAGCCGTCCCGTCCGGCACCACCCGTCCGATCAGCCCGATCTCCTTGGCCTCCTGGGCCGAGACCTCACGCGCCGTCAACAGCAGGTCCATGGCCACGGTGAAGGGGATCTGCCGGCGGAGGCGCACCGTGGAGCCCCCGAGCGGGAAGAGGCCCCGCCTGGCCTCGAATACCCCGAACTTGGCGCTCTCCCCGGCCACCCGGATGTCGGTGGCCTGCAGGATCTCCGTGCCACCGGCCACGGCCCAGCCCTCCACGGCGGCGATCAACGGCTTCTTCAGGGAGTAGTGGCGCAAAAGCGCCTTCCAGTGGAGATCGGGATCCTCGGCCATGCGCTGCTGGACGGACTCCGTCCCGGGCCCGGACATCGATTTTAGGTCCATGCCGGCACAGAACGTCCCGCCCGCCCCGGTGAGGATGGCGCACCGGATGTCATCGTTGCCGTCGATCTCCATCCACGCGTCGACCATGCCCACCAGCATGGGTCCGGACAGGGCGTTCTTGGCCTCGGGTCGGTTCATGGTGACCACTGCGGTGGCGCCCACGCGCTCGTAGGTCAGGTGTTCGGTGCCGGTCACGGTGCTCCTCATTCGGTTGGTCTCGGGTCGGCCACCGATGGTTCGGGCATCGCTCGAGGCGGTCGGCGCCGGTGTCGGTCGGCGAGAACGCACTCTAGTTTCTACTCCGGCCCACCGTGTGGCCACGGAGTTGTGATGGAGTTACCACATGCTGTGACCAACAGCCTCTACGGCAGCGCGCTCCCGTCGGTCATGCCGACGATCGGCCGGTTGAGGACCGAACCACCGGCCGAGCCCTCGAAGGCGGCATTGCCGAAGGAGAAGACCCCGCCGTCGGAGGCCACCAGCCAGTAGCCGTTGCCGGTGGGATCGGCGGCCATGCCCACGATGGGCCGGTTGACGTGCATACCACCGGTCCCGCCCTCGAAGGCGGCGTCGCCGAAGGAGAAGACCCCGCCGTCGGAGGCCACCAGCCAGTAGCCGCTGCCGGCGGGATCGGCGGCCATGCCCACGATGGGACGGTTGAGGTGCATGCCACCGGTCCCGCCCTCGAAGGCGGCGTCGCCGAAGGAGAAGACCCCGCCGTCCGAGGCCACCAGCCAGTAGCCGTTGCCGGTGGGATCGGCGGCCATGCCCACCACGGGCTGGTTGAGGTGCATGGCACCGGTCGAACCGTGGAAGGCGGCATCGCCGAAGGAGAAGACCCCGCCGTCGGAGGCCACCAGCCAGTAGCCGTGGCCGGACGGGGTGGCCGCCATGCCCACGATGGGCCGGTTGAGGTGCTGGCCGCCGGTCGAGCCGTAGAAGGCGGCGTCGCCGAAGGTGAAGACGCCACCGTCCGAGGCCACCAGCCAGTAGCCGTTGCGGTCGGGGGTCGAGGCCGCACCCACGATGGGCTGGTTGAGGTGCTGGCCGCCGGTCGAGCCGTAGAAGGTGACGCCGCCGTAGGTGAAGACCCCGCCGTCGGAGGCCACCAGCCAGTAGCCCGGCCCTGTGGCCGAAGGTGCCGCCGTCGGCGGCCCGGGCAGACCGGCCGGTCCGTCGAAGGCGTGGATCTGGGTCGAGGAGGGCGCCAGGATCAACCCGTCGGCGGCCGACGGGGACGGGAAGGACGACGACGCGGCACCGATGGCGAACTGGTCGGCGACGGCGCCGCTGGCGGCATTGAGGCCGTAGAGGTTGCCGCCCCCGATCGACCACACCAGGCCCCCGGCCACGATGGGCGAACCCTTGGCCGACGCCGCGGCCGCGGTCCAGGTGGCGGCCGGGGCGGTCGCCGTAACCGTCACGGCGTGGACACCGTTGCTACAGGGGACGAACAGGGTGCCGTCGAGGTCGGCCGAGCCGCCGTCCGAGAAGCAGAAATTGGCAGTGGACGCCACCTGGCCACCGACGCCGCCGGGGTTGGACTGGTTGAGCACGTACGCCGTCTGGGACTTGCCCACCTCGAAGACCAAGCCGTTGGGAAGGAGCGCCGGGGCGCCCGAACCGAGGTCCAGGTCCGAGTTGTTGTCGCTGTACCAGTCCAACGGGGCAAACGAGTTGACGAGCTGCATGTCCGGGTTCAGCTCCAGCACACTGTCGCTCTCGTCGTAGTTGTCGCCGGAGCTGTGGAATTCGCTGTTCCCTGTGGCCAGCCACACATTGCCCTGCGCATCGATGGTGGGTGCCGCCCCACCCATCCACACCGCACCCTGGCTGTCGCCGGGCTGGTTGGCCACGACGTAGGTGATGGGGGCGGACCCGTTCTCGGGAGCGGACACGACCAGGCCGTGGTAGTCGCTGCAGTCGCCGTCGTTGCCGCCGAAGCCGACGATCACGCTCCCCTCGTCGAGGGCCAGCGAGGTGCGCTGGAGCTCGGCGGCCGGATCGGTGCCCGGCGGATCGATGACCTCGTCCAACAGGACCGCCCCGGTGTAGAGGTTCAAGCCGATGAGGTGGTGGGCGGCGATGGGCGAGGCCGCCTCGTCGGCCACCACGAAGATCTCCGAACGGGCCGTGTCGATGACCGGGGTGCTGGTGATGCCGACCGTCGGGGTGATGTCACCGCAAGGCAGGCTGGTCGCCTCCACCGGGGTGGCCAGATGTGTGGACCACAGGACCGTCCCACTGTCGGCGGCCAGGGCGTAGACGGTGTCGTTCTCGGTGGCGGCGAAGACCCGGTTCCCGAAGACCAGGGGTTGGCCATAGAGCTGGCCGTCGAAGGTGGGCGACGACCACGCCGCCGCGGCCGGCGAGAACGAGCTGCCCGAGGTGTCGACACCGGTGCGGCCCGGATTCTGGTCGAAGGTGGTCCAGTCGGAGGCAACCACGCGGGGGCGGGCCGGTCCCGATGCCACGAGAGCGGCGGCGGACACCAGTCCGGCCAGAGACACCACGGCCACGATCCCGACCGTGGCTAGGAGGCGGACGCGGCGTGTGGGCGACATGTGCATCCCCCACTTTTACCCCAAGCGGGCCCGCCTCATCCCCACGTTTCCGCCGCCGACTCGACGCCATCGCCGCCATCGCCGCTCCGCAGGCGGCCGTGCTCTGTCCGCGGGTCGGGCCCGGTCTCTCAGATCCGCTCGATGATGGTCCCGGTGGCCAGGGCGCCGCCGCAGCACATGCTGATCAGCGCCAGGTTCTTGTCGCTCCGCTCCAGCTCGTGGAGCGCGGTGGTGATCAGGCGGGCGCCGGTCGAGCCGACCGGGTGTCCGAGGGCGATGGCGCCCCCGTTGACGTTGACCTTGTCCCAGTCGACCTCGTGGACCTTGCCCCAGGACATGACCACGGAGGCAAAGGCCTCGTTGACCTCGAAGATGTCGATGTCGGCCATGGTCATCCCGGCCTTGCGGAGCACGTCGGCGGTGGCGGCGATGGGCCCGTCGAGGTGGTAGTACGGGTCGGAGCCGACGAGGGTCTGGGCCACGATGCGGGCCCGGGGGCGGAGGCCTGCCTCTTCGGCCCTGGTCTGTGACATCCACAGCACGGCGGCGGCACCGTCGGAGATCTGCGAGCTGTTGCCGGCGGTGTGCATACCGTCGGGCAGGACCGGCTTGAGTCCGGCCAGACCCTCCCGGGTGGTGTCGCGCTGGACCCTGGTCCTTGGAGACGAGCGCCCGTTCGCCGGTCGGGCCGTCAGCACCCATCACCGGTACCTCGAGCGGGGCGATCTCCCGTTCGAAGCGACCCTCGGCCACGGCCACGGCCGCCTTCCGCTGGGACTCGAACCCCAGCCAGTCGACGTCGTCACGGGTGATCCCGTACTTCTCCGCGATCCGTTCCGCCGCCCCGAACTGGTCCGGCATGTCCCAGGGGAACTCCTCCGGCCTGGAGCGACCCGGTCCGTTGAAGGCGTTGGCCCCGAGGCCCACCCGGCTCATGGCTTCGACGCCACAGGCGATGCCGGTGTCGATGGCACCGGCGTTGATGAGATTGGCCACGAAGTGGTTGGCCTGTTGGGCCGACCCGCACTGACAGTCGACGGTGGTGGCTGCCACCTCGTAGGGGAGGCCCTGGCTGAGCCAGGCCGTGCGGGTCACGTTGGAGGCCTGCTCACCGGCCTGGGTGACACAACCACCCACGATCTGCTCCACGTCGCCGGGGTCGACCCCGGCCCGCTTGACCAGCTCCACCTGGGCGTGGCCGAGCAGCTCGGCGGCGTGGAAGCCGGACATCCACCCGTTCCGCTTGCCGATGGGGGTGCGCACTGCGTCGACGATCACTGGTTGGGCCATGGCTGATCCCCCTTGAGGATTCGATCTGGTGGTGTGGTCGGTGTCGTGGGAGGCCCGGTCGGCGCCCATGCCGCGGAAACGACCGGATTGCGGCCTCTTGAGTATAGAACCGGTTCTACTCCGTGCGACCGGGGCCACCGGGGCCCCGGTGGCCGGGGGTTTGAGCCGTCATCGCTACCGGCCGGTTTGGCCCGCGTCCCCATCGACGGGGACGCGGGCGGCGGCGTCGGGGTGGCGCTCCAGCCACTGCCGGGCGAAGGGGCAGCGCGGCACGATGGTGAGGCCTTCGGCGGCGGCCCGCTCCACGGCGGCCTGGACCAGCCGCCCGCCGATGCCCTGTCCGCCGAGCGCCTCGGGGACCTCGGTGTGCACCAGCACCAGGTGCCTCCCCTCGACCCGGTAGACGAGCTCGGCCACCCGGCCGTCGACGTTCAGCTCGAAACGGCTCTGCTCGGGTAGGTCGATCACATCGGGCACGGCACCCTCGATTCCTCGGACGGACGCACCAGCCTGTCCCGACCGGTGCGATGGGACCAAACGGGGCCCGGCGACCGGACCCGACCGGGCCGAGGGCCCCGATCACTCCATCGGACCACGATCTCGTGCCTGGGACGAACCGGGGTCCTACCATGGCGCAGATGTCGGACATCGTCGAACCGGGGCCGGGGACCGCGGACGGCGTGGGCGTGGCGGCCCGCCCGGCGGCGCACGTGCCTGTCTCCTCCGCATGGTGAACGATCTCCTCTTCGCCGTGGGGCTGGTGGTCGTCCTCGTGACGGCGGCGAGCGTCCTGTTCACCATCGTGCTCCCCCGCGAACCCCGGGGGTTCGAACGACTGTCCTCCGCGGTCAACCGGGTGGTGCAGATCATCTTCCTCGGCCTGTCGCGGGTGGCGCGGACCTACGAGGGGAAGGACGCCCTGCTGGCCCCGACGGCGCCGGTGGCCCTCATCGCCCAATTGATGTTCTGGGCCGTGTGGTTCATCGTCGGCTACGCCCTCATGCTCGAGGGCACGACCCACTCGCTGGTCTCGTCCCTGGTCCAGGCGGCCGGAGCGGTGTTCACTGTCGGGACCATCGATCTGAGCGGTCGGGCCAACCAAGCCGTCGACATCGCCGCCGGCGCCACCTGGGTGGTCATCGTGGCCCTGCAGATCGCCTACCTTCCCGCGCTGTACGGGGCGTTCAACCGCCGCGAGAGCCTGGTGGCCATGTTGGAGAGCCGGGCCGGGGTCCCGGCCTGGGGGCCCGAGCTGCTGGCCCGCCACCAGCTGGTCGGCATCATCGACACCCTGCCGGCCTTCTACTCGGCGTGGGAGGAGTGGTCGGCCGACCTGGCCGAGAGCCACACCACCTACCCGGTGATGCTCCTGTTCCGCTCGCCCGACCCGTGGTTCTCGTGGCTGGTGGGGCTCATCGCCGTGCTGGACGGGGCGGCCATGCATCTGGCCACGGCACCGGCCAGCGCCTCGTCCCAGTCGCGACTGTGCCTGCGGATGGGATTCACCGCCCTCAACCGGATGGGCAAGGTACTCGGCTGGGACATCGACCCCGACCCCAGTCCCGAGGGACCCATCGCCCTCACCTTCGAGGAGTTCGCCGAGGCGGTGGCCATGCTGGAGGAGGTGGGGTTCCCGATGGAGCGATCGGCGGAGGAGGCATGGCCGGACTTCCGCGGTTGGCGGGTCAACTACGAGACGGTGGCTTACCGTCTGGCCGACCGGTTGACGGCCCCGCCCGCCCCGTGGACCGGGAACCGCCGGCACCTGCGGTCGGGACCGGTGGCACCCAGGCGCCCACCGCAACGCTCCCCTTCCGTGCTCGACCACCGTCCCGACGTCGTGGTGGAGCCGACGTCACGGCGAAGGGGTGGCGGGGGGACCTGACCGGGGCCCCGATGACCCGCCGAGCAGGACTGGTGGAGTGGTGGAGTCGGTCACCGAAGGGGAGGCCGGGCCCGGCGGACCACGCGATCCCGCATCTCACGGAGATGGCGTCGGCTGACGGGCAGCTGGTGGCCGGCGACGGTCACCGAGGTGTGGGCGGCCTCGGTCCTGAACTCACGAATGTCCCGAACCGACACAAGATAGCTGCGGTGGATGCGGACGAACCCGTGGCCGATCCACTGCTGCTCGAGTGTCGAGATCGGTGAACGGAGCAGGTGACTCGTGCCTTCCCGCATGTGGAGGCGGACGTAGTCCCCGGCGGCCTCGACCCAGGTGATCTCCTGTCTGGACACCATGGTCGTGCGCCCGGCCGACTCGACGGCCACCGTGTCGAAGTCGGCCCCCTCTACGTCACCCCCCACCGCCGCGGCCGCCCTTCGGAGGATCCGCTCCAGGCGCTCCCGGTCCAACGGCTTGAGGAGGTATCCGGCCGCACCAACATCGAAGGCCTGGAGGGCGTAGCTCTCGTCGGCGGTGACGAACACCACGCTCGGAGGCCGGGAGAACCTGGTCAGGATGCGGGCGAGCTCGAGTCCGCCGAGGTCGGGCATCCGGACATCGAGGAGGACCAGATCGAAGCGGGCGGCGCCGAGCCGGAGGAGAGCATCGGTTGCGCTGCTGGCCATGGCCACCTCGGCCACCAGCGTGGAGGAGCGGAGCAGAGTGGTGAGCTCGCCGAGCGACGGTGCCTCATCATCGACGGCCAGGATGGACAGGCCGGTCACGAGGCCTTCGCCTCCGCGTGGACTCCGAACCGCTGGGGCGGGAACGTGGCCTCACGTCGGGTCGACGTGCCGGGGTGGCCATCCCCGTGGCAGACGCACAGAGCCTCTCCCACGAACAGCAGGACCGCGCCGACCGGGCCAGCCGGGCCGACCCACCATGCTTGTCTCAACGGACATCCCCACGCTTGACACTCGCCCATGTCCCGAGCGGTGCGGTCCCACCTTGCCACAGTCCACACCGGCCCGCTCGGGGGAGGCTGCGGACCGGACCACTCGTCGCCCGAAATCGACCGCTCGACGACGGTCCGGGTCCTTTCGGCGATGTCCCCGCCGAACTCCTTGTGTCGCCGGTGCATCGTCCGCAAGATCGCCGGTATCTCACCGCGAGGTGTCAGCGACGTCGACCCGGATCCGGTCCGGGCCGACAGGGGAGGTGCCCAGATGGTAACGACATTCGGTACTACACCGGAGGCAGTTCAGTCCATCGAGGTGACGGCGTCTCCGCCACCGGCGGACCCTGCTCCGTTGGGTCTTGCCGCGTTTCGCGCTGACCACGTTCCTGCTGTCTGTCAACAACGCTCATTGGACCCGGGGTACGGATGTCTGGGTGGCGTTCGCGCTGGCCTACGGTGGCCTGGCTCAGCTCCTGGCCGGCATGTGGGAGTTCAAGAATCGCAACGTCTTCGGAGCGACGGCGTTCTCCACCTATGGCGCGTTCTGGCTCGGGTTCGCCTTCTATGTCCTGTTGGTGGCTCCTTCGGCCAAGCCCACCCTGGCACAGCTCGGCAATGACCAGGCCTGGGTCTTGGTGGCGTTCTTGATCTTCAACACGTACATGTTGATGTGGAGCCTGTTCGTCAACAAGGCCGTGTTCGGCGTGTTCTTGACCCTGGAGATCACCGAGGTCCTCCTCATCATCGGGAACTTCTCGTCCAGCTCCTCCATGATCAAAGCCGGTGGGATCGCCGGCGTGGTCACTGCGGCAGTGGCGTGGTATACCTCTGCGGCCGGGGTGATCAACGGTATGGCCGGTCGACCGTTCCTGTTCGTAGGCAAGCCGTTGACGTTCAAGCCCCCGGCCGCGAGCTGACAGGCCAGCGTCGCCAGGGAGGGAGCCGCACGATGAGCGAGGATGCCGAGGAGGCCCTGTCCGCCCTCCACCACGAGCTTCGCCACTTCGCACCGCCACCGTCGCTGGCCAAAGTGGCCAACGCCCAGCCGGGCATCTACGAAGAGGCGGCGACCGACCCGGTGGCGTTCTGGGAGCGTCAGGCCGAACGCCTGAGCTGGGAGACGCCGTGGAGCCGGCCCCTCCAGTGGGATCCACCCTTCGCCCAATGGTTCGTCGGAGGCCGACTCAACGTGTCGGTGAATTGCGTGGACCGGCACGTCGAAGCCGGCGTGGGCGACCGGGTGGCCTTCCACTGGGAGGGGGAGCCCGGCGACACCCGCACCATCACCTACTCCGACCTCCGAGCCGAGGTGTGCAGGGCGGCCAACGCCCTCACCGAACTGGGCGTGGTGGCCGGCGACAAGGTCGCCATCTATCTGCCCATGATCCCCGAGGCCGTGGTGGCCATGCTGGCCTGCGCCCGGCTGGGGGCACCCCACACCGTGGTGTTCGGGGGCTTTTCGGCCGACGCCCTCCGCAGTCGGATCCTCGACTGTGATGCCCGGCTGGTCATCACAGCAGACGGGGGCTACCGCCGCGGTGCGGCCAGTGCGCTCAAGCCGGCGGTGGACGAGGCCGTGTCCGACTGTCCCGCCGTCCACTCCGTCCTGGTCGTCCGCCGCACGGAACAGCCCGTCGACTGGCAGGAGGGACGCGACCACTGGTGGCACGAGACGGTCGAGCCCCAGTCGGACGTCCACACCCCCGACTACTTCGACGCCGAGCAACCGCTCTACATCATGTACACCAGCGGCACCACGGCCAAGCCGAAAGGCATCCTCCACACCTCGGGCGGCTACTTGACCCATGTGTCGGCCACCCACCGCCTGATCTTCGACGTGAAGCCCGAGACCGACGTGTGCTGGACGGCAGCCGACATCGGGTGGGTGACCGGGCACAGCTACATCGTGTACGGGCCTCTGGCCAACGGGGTGACCTCGGTGATGTACGAGGGCACACCGGATACCCCCGATCGGGGCCGGTGGTGGGACATCGTCGAGAAGTACAAGGTCACCATCCTCTACACCGCCCCCACCACCATCCGGACCTTCATGAAGTGGGGCGAGGAGGTCCCCGCTGCCCACGACCTCTCGAGCCTCCGCCTACTGGGTTCGGTCGGGGAACCCATCAACCCCGAGGCGTGGATGTGGTACCGGACCCACATCGGGCGTGAACGGTGCCCGATCGTGGACACGTGGTGGCAGACCGAAACGGGCGGGATCCTCATCACGCCCCTGCCCGGCATCACCACCACCAAGCCCGGGGCGGCCATGACCCCGTTCCCCGGTGTGGCGGTGGAGGTGGTCGACAACGAGGGACGGCCCGTCGGGAACGGCGAGGGGGGCTACCTCGTCATCACCGAGCCGTGGCCCGGCATGCTGCGTGGGATCTGGGGCGACCCGGAACGGTATCGGGAGACGTACTGGTCGCGTTTCCCCGGCGTCTACTTCGCCGGGGACGGGGCCAAGAAGGACGAGGACGGCGACCTGTGGCTGCTCGGCCGCGTGGACGACGTGATGAATATTTCGGGCCACCGCATCTCCACCACCGAGGTCGAGCACGCCCTGGTCGGCAATCCGGCCGTGGCCGAGGCGGCAGTGGTCGGGGCCAGCGACGACACCACGGGGCAGGCCATCGTGGCCTTCGTCACCTTGAAGGGAGAGTTGGTCAAGACCGACGACGAGTCGGCCGAGGTGGTGGCCGAACTGCGAGAGACGGTGGCGGTCTCCATCGGGCCCATCGCCAAGCCCCGGCAGATCATCCTGACGCCGGAGCTCCCGAAGACCCGGAGCGGCAAGATCATGCGCCGGCTCCTCCAAGACGTCGCCGAACACCGGTCCCTGGGTGACGTCACCACACTGTTGGACCCCACGGTGGTCAACGCCATCTCCGACCGGATGGGGGCGGCGGGAGCCGAGGAGGAGGCCTGACGCCGGATCCGGCCAAGGCCATGTTCGGCGCAACGGCCCGCTCCGCCACGTCCCGCGCCACCAACTAGACGAGCGCCCCGAGTGCTCCGGCGTCGTAGGAAGCGGCGACCGACCCCGGCTGCCGGCCGGCTATCCCAGCGGGTCGGGCCGGACTACTTCGAGGCTCACCTGCCATTGGAACCGGTGCTCGAGGACAGCAGCCAGAACACCGATACCTATGGGCTTGGCCAGGTGTCCGTCCATGCCGGCCCGGAGGCACTCCTGTTGGCACCGGGGCGTCATGTCCGCAGTCACGGCGATGATGACCGGTTGGTCGGTCGGATCCAATTCGGTTCGGATCAGGTGGGTCGCTTCCATTCCGCCCATGCGGGGCATGCGGACATCCATCAGCACCACGTCGTAGAACGCTCCGCACACGGCCGAAACGGCATCCACGCCGTCGTTGGCGACGTCAGCCTGATAACCGAGGTACTCCAGCATCAACAGTACGACGTCCTGACAGATCGTTTCGTCTTCGACCACGAGCACTCGGCAGTCGACCGAGCTGTCCAGGCCGCAGGACGGTCTGAAGGCAGCGACGCTCATCCTGACAATCCCGACCCCTCGGGCACACATCCGGACATGAGCACGCTCCGAATGCGCCTCATACCGGAGCTTCAGTGCGTGTCGGGCACGGACGGCGGGTCAAGTGGTTCATGGTGCTTTGCTCCGATCGTGGGATCCGGAGACCGCAGGTGCCGAACATCTCGACGTACTCGCCTGCCCAGCCAAACCGGAAACGCCCTCGAGCAATTATCGGACGCTCGTGCCACGCAATGGAGTGGGGCCGACCCTAAGAGTCAGAGGAGTGTCCCTCGCGGTGGACACGACACGCCCTCCGGCGACGTCGTTGGCGCTCGGGCACCGGCACGAGGTTGAACTCGCCGATAGACAGTTCGGGTCCGCCACCGTCGTCTTGCGGCTACGCCTACGTCGCCGCCACACCCTGCCCGATCAGGACCACGCCGAATATCAGGAACAACACCGACATGACGCTGGCATTGTTGTGCCTGAGCCAGGCGTTCCAACCTTCGAGCACCCCGGGTGCCCTGTCCCCGAGTGAGAGCATCACCACGATGGGGGCCGCCACTCCCAGGACGGCGACGAAGACGTACACGGCGCTGGCCGCCACCTGCTGTCCGGCCGACAGCCCGCCGGCGGCGATGGCGGCAGCGGTTGCCACCGCCACGACGATGTTCTTGGGATTGACAGCTCCGAGTACCGCGCCGGCGCCGAGCGACCTACCCGGGGTGTATCCGCTGATTCCATCCATCCACGACGGCAGTGAACCCTCCTCCCCCTGTTTCGGCCGACCTCGAAATTTCCGGACCGCGGCGATCAGCAGGTACATCCCGAGTACCAGCTTCACGATCCCGGCCCAAGTCGAGTGGCCCGAATCCGGCGACAGGTCGGCTGCACCCCCGATGAGGATCAGCAGCCCGAGGACGGCGGCGATACCCCCCACGAATCCCGCCAGAAACGTCAGGGCATTGGTGAGGGGCCTGCTGGTGAAGAGGAGGAGGATCGCCGGAATGATGTTCAACGGCGAAATAGTCACGACCAGGGCCAGGGGAAGGATCTCTCCTATGACGACCTTCAGCACACGGCCCTTTCATCTCGTTCGATCCGTCGGCCTCCGAAGCTAGCTTCCTTCGAGGGCCCGCTGCGACGCCGGCCGAGCCGACCCAACGCCATCGACCACGACCGAGCCGAGCTGGTAGTACTAACTAGCAGTCATCGGTGGGTGTCTCCATGCCCGAGCGCCACGTGCCGGTTCCGCCAATTGCCAAGGAGTGTCTTCCCATGTCGCTGGTCCGTGTCCACAACCTCGCTGTCTCGCTCGACGGTTTCGGCACGGGAGAGGGACAGACTCTCGAGCAACCCTTCGGGCACGCCGAGGGCCGGCTCATGGACTGGTTCTTCAGCACCCGGACGTTCCGAGAGTTGCATGGTGAACAGGGCGGAAGCACGGGTGTCGACGAAGCTCTGGCCAGCAACTGGGGGCCCACTATCGGAGCCGAGATCATGGGCCGCAACAAGTTCGGGCCACAGCGCGGCCCGTGGGAGGAGGACGGGTGGAAGGGCTGGTGGGGTGACGACCCGGTCTTTCACACCCCGGTGTTCGTCCTCACCCACCATCCGAGGAAATCGATCGAGATGGAGGGCGGCACGACCTTCCACTTCATCGACGCCGGCCCCGCCGAGGCTCTGAGGATGGCCCGGGAGGCTGCAGGTGGACAGGACGTCCGTATCGGCGGAGGTCCGTCCACCGTCCGTCAATTCCTCGACGCCGACCTCATCGACCATATGCACATCGTGGTCGTCCCCATCGTCCTGGGCCGCGGGGAACGGCTGTGGGACGGGCTCGAGGGGATGGAGCGGCGTTTCGAGGTGGAGATGGTCAGCTCTCCCAGCGGTGTCACCCACGTCACCTTCACCCGCAAGTAGAACTGCGGTGGGGAGGCACCAGCCCGACACGGCACTCGACCAGCGCATCCGACCTCACAGGTCCGACAATGGAGTATCTACCCGGGAGGCACCATGACCGTTCAGCTCAACCACACCATCGTTCCCGTGCAGGACAAGAAGGCGTCCGCCACCTTTCTGGCAGAAATCCTGGGGCTCGATGCTCCGAAGCCGTTCGGGCCTTTCCTGTGCCTCGAGACCGCCAACGGCGTCAGTCTCGACTACGACGACCGCGGGGCTCGGGAGCACCATCACTACGCCTTTCTCGTCACCGAAGAGGAGTTCGACGCCATCTTCGCCCGAGTCACAGAGCGCGGCCTCACCTACTGGGCCGACCCCGGGCACCAGCAGAAGAACCGCATCAACAACCACGGACGCGGCTTCTATTTCGAAGATCCTGCCGGTCACAACATGGAGGTACTCACGCGACCCTATGGGACCTGACCTCAGTGGTCGAGAAGGGTGCCTGCGCCCCGGTGGGATTCGGGAGGACGTCCGGAACCCACCCAGCCGAACGATGTGCCGCCATCAGTTCACCTCGACGAGCCTGGCAAGGTTGGCGAGCGATGCGGCGGTGCCGGCAGCGTTGTCCTCGAGAGAGACGGCGTCCGGGAGACCGTCGAAGAGGACCAGGACCTCTGTCTGTCCACCTACGTCCTCCAGACTCGTCGTGACCGTCATCTCGCTCGCCAGCTCGGAATCCGAGGTTTCGAACTCGATGACCTCGACCACCCGACGGTCGGGAACCAGCTCCCGAAAGTATCCGTGGTAAGTGTCCACGTTCCCCGCTGTCTTGCCGATCCTGGACTCGTCGTCGTAGGAGAGTGAGATCCGGAATGTTCCACCCGGGCGCGGATCGAAGGTGTGCACAGTGGCGGTCATGCCGTCCGGGGCCCGCCAGCGGCTCACCAGCCCAGCATCGGTGAGTGCCCCGTAGACGGCTGCGGGTGTCGCATTGATTTGCCTGCCCACAGACATGGTCGCCACTCGCTCGATGATAAAGCCCCTATCCCCGGAACGCCTCCGCGGGGCGTCGCCCCTCGCGTCCCACGTCGGTACACTTCAACGCGGTGGCGACCGCCCGGCCACATCCGGCGATGATCGGCAACCGGAAGGAGATGACACGACATGACCCAAGCCAACACCGTGCTCTACCCGACAGGTTCGTTGTCCGAATCGAAGAAGCTCTTCACCGACCTGCTCGGAATCGAACCGATGGCGGATTCGCCGTACTACGTCGGTTTTCAACTCGGCGACGTGCAGATCGGGCTCGTTCCCAATGGGCACGACCAGGGCTGGACCGGCTCTGTCTGCTTCTTCGATGTTGAGGATATCGAGGCGACGATCGCCACGGCCATCAGCGATGGCGCCTCCGTTCTCCAATCTCCGAACAACGTCGGAGGAGGGTTGCTCACCGCTCTGCTCAAGGATGCGGAAGGCAACGTCATCGGACTGAGGCAGCCCCCGGCTGGCGGATAGCCCCCGGCTGGCAGGTGGCCGGGCAACCGCCCGCTACCTGCTGAGCGGGGTCTTGACCCAGAGCCGGCCCGGCCTGGGAACGGTATCGGGGGACACCGACAACAAGTGGGTCGACACGAACCGAGCGAGACCTGGCGATACCGGGCGGCATCCGGACATCCCGGATCGCCCTGGCTCAAGCGACCAGCTCCCCCTCTCCTGTAAGGTCGCCGAGGGGGCCTCTACGCAAGCGGGAGTTGAGGGACATGGGGGAACGCAGGCGGGAACGCAGCCGAGGCCGTCGCGGATCCAGCGTCAGGACATGGGGCACCGTAGTGGGGGCTCTCGTCCTCGTCGGCTGCGCGGTTGCCGTCGCTGGACAGTCGACCACCTCGGCAGGGGCTGCTTCATCATCTCCTATCAAAACGATCACCCTCACGTCTCCGACGTATCGTCCGAAGGCTTCCTTTGGCGTCACGGACGACTACCACTGCACCCTGCTCAATCCTCACCTCAAGAAGAACTCGTACGTTATTTCGAGCCAGTTCTTCGCCGGCAGTCCCGAGGATCACCATGCCGGTCTGTTCCTTCTGCCCCCCTCGCTGGTCGGAGAAGCGGAGAAGGCCAATGTCGGTGGGAAAGGGTGGACATGCTTCGGCGAGGCGGGCCTGCCCAACGAACCCATCAACGAGATCGGGAGCACCCCTTTTCTCAGCGTCTGGTCTCCCGGCCACGGCGTGGACGAACTCCCCAAAGGGACAGGCATCGAGCTTCCGGCGGGGACCATGGTGATCATGCAGGTTCACTACAACCTGCTGGTCGGTGACAAGCCGGTCACCAACAAGCTCGTGGTCAAGACGGTGCCGATGTCCACGCCGCTCTTGCCACTCAAGCTGGATCTTTCGTTCGCAGCCCCGGATCTCCCCTGTCCGGCCGGTGTCACCGGCCCCCTCTGTAACCGTGCAGCGTCGCTGGCCCACCAGGGCCAGGAGTTCGGACAGAGTGCCATCGGGTTCGTCGATGTCATCGAGGCAGCTTGCGGGCGCAACCCTTCGGAACCACCAGCGGGGGACTCGACATCGTGCACCTTCCCGGCTTCCAGCACCGGGTACATCGTTCGGTCCCAAGCCCATATGCATCTGCTCGGCCAGAGCTTCAAGCTCGTCCTGAATCCTGGGACTCCAGAGGCCCAGACCGTCCTCGACGTGCCCGACTACAACTTCCACTACCAGAAGGCCTACAACCTGGCCAAGCCCGTCCACGTCACGGCTGGAGAACCTCTCCAGGTCACCTGTACCTACAATCCGAGTCTCGCTCAGCAGCTCCCCATTCTCCGAAAGGCTCCGCCCCACTTCGTGACGTGGGGCGACGGCTCATCGGACGAAATGTGCCTCGGCCTGTCGTGGATATCCGCCACGCTTCCGAACCCTCACGCTTCCCTCTAGCCGGTCCGGGTGATCGACGTGGTCGTCGTCACTAGCCCGCACCGCACTGCTGTCGGGTGAGTCTGATTGTTCATCGGTCACGGGAAGTCCGGACTCGTGACGCGCCGATCAGGCCCCCGGTAGCGGGCGTCACCGTCGGTGGTGGCTGTCCAAGACTTCGGGGTTCACGACGTGGTTCGGTTGGCCCGAGGCAAATGCGTTGATCTGGTCGAATACGTCCGAAAACTGCAATTCCCATTCGTCGGTCGAAACGTATCCGATGTGCGGCGTGCAGATGACATTGTCCATCTGGAGCAGTCGATCGTTGGTGTCGGTGAGCGGTTCGGTCTCGTAGACGTCCACGGCGGCCATGCCCGGCCTTCCCGCAGTGAGCGCCCCGACGAGCGCACCCTCCTCGATGAGTCCCGCCCGACTGGTGTTGACGAGGAGCGCGGATGGCTTCATGCTGGCGAGGTCGCCCCGCGTCACGATGCCCCTGGTGGCGTCGACAAGGCGCAGGTGGATCGAGATCACGTCGCTCTGTTCGAAGAAGAACTGCTTGGACGGGGCGACAACTGCTCCTTCGGTGTGGGCCTTCTCCTGTGATTCTCTGCTGGCCCAGAACAGCACGTCCATGCCGAAGGCCCGGGCATAGTCGGCAACCACTTTTCCGATCCGCCCGTAGCCGTAGATCCCGAAGGTCTTGTGCTGGAGCGAATGGCCCACGCCATCCTGCCAATGTCCCGCTTTCATGGAGGCCACCTGTTGGGGGATCCGCCGCATGGCGGCGATGACCAAGCCCCAGGTCAGCTCGGCGGTCGCATAGGAGGGCGACCCCTGGTGGAGGTTGGAGGACACGATGATGCCGAGTTCCGTGCAGGTCTCTATGTCGATGTGGGGATAGACGCTGCGCTGGCTGATGAGCTTCAGCCTCGGGAGCCTCTCCAGCAGGGGTGTCCGGATCTCGGTACGTTCCCGGATGAGGACCAGGGCCTCCGTGTCGGCGAGGCGACTCGCCAGCTCCTCCACATCATCTACGTGGTCGGTCCACACCGTGACCTCGTGACCGTCCAGCTTGGCGAAGCACTCCAGTGTCCGGAGCGTATCGAAGTAGTCGTCGAGTATCGCTATCTTCATGACCCTCCACCTCTCGATCCCTCCTCAGTTTGGCGCACCCGACCTGTCCCCACCGGGCCGGGTCAACACCAAAGGTCCCTTGTCATACTGTTGTCGTGCCTGAGAACTATTTCGACGAGCGACTAGCCAAGAGCTACGAGGACAAGTGGCCTGATCTCCATACCCCGGAGATGGTCGACCCGGCCGTCGACTTCCTCTCGGATCTGGCAGGAGCCGGTTCGGCGCTAGAACTCGGCATCGGCACAGGTCGGATCGCCCTGCCGCTCAGTCGGCGAGGTGTACCCGTCCATGGGATCGAGCTTTCACCGGCCATGGTGGAGCAGCTGCGCAGCAAGGAGGGTTCCGAGGAGATCGGTGTGACCATCGGCGACTTCTCGACCGCCGAGGTGACTCGGACATTCACGCTGGCCTATCTCGTGCGCAACACCATTACCAACCTCACCAGCCAAGACCAACAGGTCGCCTGCTTCTACAACGTGGCGACTCACCTCGAACGGGGAGGCCGGTTCGTGATCGAGGTGTACGTCCCCGAGCTGCGGCGGCTCCCGCCCGGCGAGAGGGTCCATGCGTTCAGCGTCGCCCCCACCCACCTCGGCTTCGAGGAGTACGACGTGGCGACTCAGATCGCCATATCCCATCACTACTGGGTCGTCGACGGAGAGCTCGAGATCTTCTCCGCTCCGTTTCGCTATGTCTGGCCGTCGGAGCTCGATCTGATGGCGCGCATCGCCGGAATGCGACTGCGGCAACGATGGGGCGACTGGGACCGATCGCCCTTCACCGGCGAGAGCAGGAGCCATGTTTCCGGTTGTAGACGTCGGTCCACACCATGCCCCCGTTGGCCGGGCGCCCCATCTCCATGTGGCCAATGGCTCGAGTCGGGGTGAACGGAGAACCGGTCCTGATGGCCCGACGCGTCGTACTGTCTACGACCACTCAGTCGGATCGGAGGTCATTCACGCACGTGCCGCCATCGTTGTTGCTGTTACTGCCGTCGGGGCATGTGGTGTTGGACCAGATCACACCGCTCAGGTTCGCATTGGTGAGATCTGCCGCGATGAGATCGGCTCCGGTCAGATCGACCCCGGCCAGGTCGGCACCGGACAGATTGGCGTTGGCCATGTAGAGGCCGGCCAGGTCGGCACCGGACAGATCGGCCCCTGGGATCTGAGCTGCGTCCCCGACCAAATAGCCTCCGACCAACAGCCAGCCCGTTGTCAAAGCGCTCGGCGTTCCGGTGATGCCACCAGACGCGACCCCGTACAGGTGGGCATCGGCCATGTTGGTGCCGTTCACATTGGTCCCCGACAGGTCGTCCGGGAGGTAGGCGCCTCCCAGGTTGGTTCCGCTCAGATTTGCACCTATCAGGTCGGCTCCGAGCAACCAGGCTCCGGGCAGGTTCAGCCCAGACCAGTCGGCCACTGAACACGCCGTTGTGAGGAAGGCGTAAGGACCGATGTACGAGCAGTTAGGTACGTCCGACAACGTCGCCTTCACGTTGGTCGCCTTACCGGTCCCGACAGAATTCGTCGCCACGACGGCGACGCGGTAGACGCACTTGCAGCCTCGATAGGGGGGACTCAGATCCTTGGTGAGGAAACACGACGTGACACTCGTCGTTGTCGTACACGTCGCGTCGGGTTGCACCTGGTGCGGCAGGGAGGCGGTGGCCGTGTAACCGGTGATGGGAGCTCCACCATCAGAAACTGGCGGGTTCCAGCTCACCTCAAGAGTTACCGGATTCCGCGGTGTGGTGACTACTGAGGTCGGCGGCCCGGGCGTCTTCAGTCGAGGTGTGTGGGCCCCCGCCGGCGCAGCCACAGTCAGAACTGCCAGCAACGCTCCCACCGCAAGGAGGATTCGACCTCCGCGGTTCGACATCCTTCCCCCTGAAGCCAACTTCCCAGGCGGGGTCCTCCTCGCCGAGGTGAACGTAACCTGTTCGACCTTGGAAGGCAACCTCCCAGCGTCGAGGCGCAATCTGGCGCAGAACCTCCGAACCCCCGGCCCAAGGTCAGCCGGAGCGGTCGTGTTCGAGCCGTCGGGAGATGGGGTCGAGGGCGTAGTACAGCGCCAGGGCACCATGGAAGGCCAGACAAAGATAGGGATTGATGAAGGCGATCCCAATGGACACCAGATAGAACCCGGTTCCGGCCACGAAGAGGACGGTCGAGCTCCGGCGCTGCTCCTCTGGGAGCTCGTCGTTGAGCAGGCGCCGTCCGGTGGAGGCATGGAGCCACAGGGCCGCCCAGGCCAGGGCATTGACGGTCATGACGATGCTGTAGAACACCGCCGCCGTTCGCTCGCCCGCCCCGGTTCGCAAGGCCTCTCCGAAGACCTCGGTGGGATACGGAATGAACACCACCGTCATCAGTAGAACCAGGTTCCGGTAGAAGAACCCGTGGTCGATCCGCCGGACGTACGAGAAGACGGTGTGGTGGTTGAGCCACATGATCCCGAGGATCAGGAAGCTGACCACGTAAGCGGCCAACGACGGCCACCGGTCCAACAGCTGCGTGGCCAGGTGCGAATAGTGGCTGGGCTGGGCGATGGTGAGCACCAGGAGCGTGATGGCGATAGCGAAGATCCCGTCGCTGAAGGCCTCCACCCGACCCTTGTTCACGGTCACGCTCCCCGCCCTTCCGGTCGGCCACGGGGATCGTTGCGAGGACGCCCCACGGTCATTCCACCCGAATCTTTTGGACGCCACTCATTCGACGGTGAGAGCGAAGGCGAAGGACGCCCGGGCGCGACCCTCGCCAGAAGGTGTCAGGGCCCGGCCTCGCGCACGTGCTCCACTTCGCACTGATGGGGGTCGAACTCGATCAGACCGGCGAACTGGCGGGCGATCACCTGGAACTCCGCTGAGCGTTGCATGGCGGCCAGGTGTTCAGCGGACTCCCACTGCAGGTAGTTGATGACACGGGTTCCGTCGGTGCTGCGATGTACGCTCGCCGAAACGAACCCCGGAAAGGTCGGAGCGACCTGATCGACGATCTCGACATTGATGTGAACGACCTCGGCGTGGTCGCGTGGATCGCAGCGGAAGGTGTTGATGAACGTCGCGTACGGTGCGCCCCCAAAACGATCTCAGGCATCTGCCCTCGATCTCCCTGGTCGTCGACTGCCCAGATGCACCCTGCCGTCTCGCTCAACGGATGTGGGTCGACCGCCAGCGTGCTCGCACCGGGATGCCATCACTGAGATTACCATTCTCGGTCGGGGGTTCCTGTCGGCGGAGGCAGGCGCCGGATGTGAATGGCCAACGATGACCAGGTCCCAGATCCGGGATATGACGACGACGTCGTCAATTTCGAGTAGTCCATCGTCGACGTCCTCAAATGCTCGGCCACCGAAACCCCGGCATGCCGACCGCAAGTGTCGACAGGCCCGCTCGACAACCGGTCAGGTCCCTACGTTTCGGACCAGGATGGTCCTGGCCGCCGGAGCCACGCTTGCGATCACGCAGTGCGACAGCGAAGTTGGATGCCGTTCCCATCGGGATCAAGCACGTCATGCCGGGTCAACCCGTCGAAGCTGAGTTCATGATCGGTCACCACCCCTCCCCTGGCCTGTACGACATCCAGCAGCGATTCAAGTGAGCCGACATCGAATACCGGTTTGATGGGCGAGGCATCACGGGGTTGCGGCGGAGAACTGATTTAGACGCTTCTGGCCATCCCGTCCGGTATCGAGTGGATCACGACCTCCTCCCGATCGTTGACCAGCCGCAGGTCGCCGGTAGGTTCCGCCCGCGGTCTCACGCCGAGAACGGCCTCGTAGAACGCGGCCAGACGACCGACATCGACCGAGAAGATAACGAGTGAACTCATCGCGAGACTGTAGCCAGTGACTCCCCTCCGAGGACTCCTCCAAAGGTCACGAACCCGGCGCGGACCGGACCACCCGAGCTCGTTTCTCTACCGATGACCTCAATTTTGACGACGGATCAAGAGACCATGCGACCTTCGCTAATTTTGACAATGGAACCGAGGAGCAGAAACCGTTAACGTGCCACCGGGTCGTTGCCAGCAGGCGGGGTCGGCTCTCAGCATGTACCTGGGCGCCTGCACACCTACACAGGAGGCATTACATGATTCGGCGGACTTCGAAGTGGCGGACCGGTGGTTCGATCATCGGAATACTGGCCATGGTCGGTACAGTGAGCATCGGGATGATCGGTATGTCGGGCTCGGTGGCTGGAGCAAGGACGGTCAAGGTAAAGATCCCCAACTACGTCAACAAACTCAGCTCCAATACCAACGGCTGGTGTACGCCCTCGCAGGGCTGCAACGGCCAAGGTGGGAACGAGGCGGACTACGGCACCATCGACATCGTCAAGCCTTCGTATGACAACTACGGCGGATACGGCGCTCACACACCGTCCCCGGCGGGCCAGAAGAACTTCGCCCGGATCACCGGTGCCGGCCTCGACCAGGACACCATCAACGGATGCCCGACGCCCGGGTATGACGCCAGCCTGAACACCCCTTACTGCGAGGGCCCCTATGTCTGCTACGGGGGTTCCTGCTCAGAAGCTGCCTTCCCGACGAACGGATTCACCTCGTCGATCATGGTCTACGTCGATCCCACGTGGGCGGCGGCCAATCCCGGCCAGGAAGTGGACTGGGACGTCGGCTTGAACAACACGTCGGGCAGCTACCTGAATGACAACGGCTTCACGATGTGCACCACGGCAGCCGGTGGTGGTGGCTTCTACGTCAACCTCAACCAGTTCAGCAGCTGCAACTCGAGTGCGGAGGAACTGACCGCAGCCGGTTGGTACACCCTGAAGCAGGACTTCCAGTCCGTGGCGGGTCAGGTTGTCGTCACCTACTCGGTGACGCCACCGACCGGACCCGTGTGGTCGAGTGTGGTCAACACCGGAGAGGCCACGACCGCAACGGGTGGACCCAGCTACGGGTGGTTTGCAGACGAAGACGTCCTCGGTCTGCCGATCGCTCAGATCTCGCTCAAGAACAACTGAGATTGCCGTTCAGCGAAGCGGGTTGACGCCCGTTTGAGATCCAGACGTACGGACCGCCCCCGATCAGGACCGTTGAGGTCAAGGTCGGGGGCGGTTCGCGCTCGACGTTCGGCATCGGCCTGATGCCGGCGACAGCACCGGTCACACACCAGCCGGCATGGGCCCCAACCCCCACATGTCACTTTGCCCACGGCCGATGAGCGCCCCCGCCGCCGATGGTTGTGGGGAACCCTCGTTACTCTGGGTCCAGTCCCAGGTCCTCTCGGGTCTGCGCGGTGGTGTTGGTGCGTGGAAAAGGCTCATCGGGAACCCCGAGATGCAGGGCGGAACAGATCGGCTCCCATCCGTCCTCTGGACGCCACTCGAGGAAGCGATCCTTTGGCGCAGTCGTTCTCACGTGCTCGTTGTGGGCGAGATAGGCCGACTTCGCCGATACCTCGTCCTGCCATCCGGATGAGAAGGTGGTCATCATCCCCCGTCCCATCCGGGTCCAGCCATCGGCTGGCGCGTCGGGGGCGAAGTACGTCGCCAGCGCGGGGAAGATCGTGCTGGAGACACTCCTCCACCAGACGTCAGGGTCTCGCACGGAGAGGAGGATGAGTCCGTCCGGGAACGTCCTGCTTATCTCTCCCCAGAACGGAGCCGCGGGCCAGTCGACGGTCGCCTGATATCCGTCGAAGAAGTTCTCCCATGCCGGGGAGCGACCCTCGTAGGCGTCCCCCCAGGCGTCGGCATCGGCAGGTCGCTCTTGGACCTCCAGCATGTGATAGCAGGGCCCACCCAGGAGTCGTTCGAGGGCCTGCTTCAATGATGTCGTTCCGGTCCTTCCGAGACCAGCGCCGATTACCCGAAGTGCCATAGCTCCCGTCCCCTTCCTTCAGATTCGACGCTTCCAAAGGTACCCGCTGACCACTCCGGCCCCCAGACCGACCGGTCTGTCCCACCGACACGGCATTCGGTGATTCGCCGGGCGAAGCAGCTGGCATCAAAGGCGGCGGGCGGCGGGCGGTGGGCGATGTCCAAGCCGTGCCGATGGAGATCCCGGTCAACTCACCAGGAGGACTTCCGCCTTGGCGTCGTCCCGAGTGTGTGGAACTACGGGAGCGATTCCATCATCGTAAGGAGTTCCTCATGCCGATAGCCCTGTGACCGGGCGAACTCGAGAAACTCCTTCAGCCGGGCAACGACGGCCCCACGCTCCGGCGTACCGGAGACGACGATGGCTCGTCCACGGCCGAGCTCCACGAGCCCCTCGTCCCGAAGGACACGGAGTGCCCGCAGCACAGTATTGGTGTTGACCCCGAGGACGGCAGCGAGGTCCCTGGCCTGAGGGATCCGATCTCCAGGGTCGGCCTCGCCGTCGGCGATGGCACGGCGGATCTTCGCCGCCACCTGATCGTGGAGAGCCATGGGATCGGAACGGTCGACCCCGGACAGCACCAACCGCTCGGGATCCGTCCCCGGCGGCGCCTTGACAGAACTCATAACGCCAATGATAGTAGCGTTATGGCCGTCGTCCAAGAGGGACCACCCGCCGTCCAGGGGACTCCGGGTCCCCATGGTCCGACGAACGCCGACCTGCTCTTCAAGGAGGCAAGGCAACGGGAGAGACGTCGGCGCCTGATCTGGCTGTGCGTGGTCGTCCTTCTCACTGTGGGAGTCGCGGCAACCTCGGCGACGATCGGGTCCCCATCGAAGAACTCTCCTCCTCGTGCCACGGTGGCGACCCCGGGCCGGCCGACGTCGACGAGTGCCCCCATCGGATCGATCGTCCCCATCGAGAGAGCCGGCCCGCTCGCCGTAGGTGCGACCGGAGCGCTGTACGTGTCCGACCCGGTACGCCACCAGGTCCTCATGCGCCTCAACGACGGCCGCTTCCGGGTGGTGGCCGGTAACGGGAGACCGGGGTTCGCCGGGGACGGAGGACCGGCGACAAAGTCCGAACTCTCGGACGTCAGCGCCATGGCGTTCGCCCCCGACGGCGTCCTCTATCTTGCCGACGGCAGCCGAGTGAGGGCCATCGATCAGAAGGGGATCATTCACACGATCGCCGGGAACGGCCGGTCCGGCTCAGTTGCGGATGGCACACCGGCGCTGTCGGCACCACTCGGTTCCGTCGCCTCCATCGCCTTCAGTCCCGACGGTGGGCTCTACCTCGCCACCGCACATGGCACGACCTCGCAGCTCCTTCGCCTCGATTCCACCGGTCAGCTCCACGTCGTGACGGCAATCCTTCCCCCGGGCCAGGTCCAGATGGCCGGTGCCCTGGATGGATTTGGCTCGATCGCCGTAGACAGTGAGGGAAACGTCTACGCATCCTCGACTTTTGACGGATGGTCGGTCTTCAGGATCTCGCCGGACGGAGTGGCAACGTATCTGGGCTATGCCCGGCGGAGTGGAGGCACGACCGCCATCGTCCAACGGGGGGCTGGCGATGTCATCGAAGTTGACGACGGCCAGGATGTTCTACAAGTGGAAGGGGACCAACTGGTCCCCACCGTTGCCGTCAACAGCGTCCCCGGTATCAACACCTTCATCTTCACGGACTTCTTCGCCCTGGGCCCGAACGGCTTGCTCTACGCAGACAATCTCGGTCCGCCGGCCTTCGAGCCGTTTCAACAGATCGTCTCGATCGTCGACGGTCGTGGCGTATCGCTCTGGCGAGGAGCACCCAGGCGGTAGCACCCGGCCGTCCACCCGGCACGTGGCCGGAAGGCGTGGTGGCACGATTGACACCAAGTTCGCCACTCCATACAGTCGCGCGCACGACACCGTGTGATGTCGGGTCCGACCGTGTGATGTCGGGTCCGATGTCCGGGGCAGCTTCGGATCCGTAACAAGGGACGATCTAGTCTCTGGTAAGGGAGGGCACGCTGAGACAGCCCCGACCATTGGTCCGAGTCCTTCCGAGCGTGGCCATAGTGGCACTTGGGCTGCTCATCGCCGGTTTGGTTGCTACACCATTGCCAGTCGGCGCAGGTACGTTCGCAGGCAAGTTCTCCTGGAGCATCGTTTCAACTCCAGATACGAGCCCGTCGGAGATCAATCTGTTCATGGCGGTCACGTGCGTCAGCTCTTCTGACTGCTGGGCAGTCGGTCAGGGAAACATGGAACCAGGCGGCCCCGATGGTGACGCCCACGCTCTTGCCGAGCACTGGAACGGCACGACCTGGTCGATTGTGGCCACGCCCAGCGCCGGTCTCGACTTGAACGCCGTGAGTTGTATCACCAGCTCCGACTGTTGGGCAGTGGGGAACGGCAATGGGAGCATGCTGGCAGACCACTGGAACGGCACGACCTGGTCGACCATCGCCACACCCAGTTCCGGTGCTTTGATCTACGGCATCAGCTGCCCTTCCAGCACCGACTGTTGGGTGGTGGGTCAGGGTGGCAATGGGATGGCCGCTCAGACTTTTGCCGAGCACTGGAACGGCACGATCTGGTCGATTGCCAGTATTCCCGACACAAGTCCCTCGCAGAACAACGAACTCTTCGGAGTGACCTGCACCAGCAGCTCAGACTGCTGGGCCGTCGGTGGCGTACCGGGCACCACTGAACCGACGCTCACGGATCATTGGAACGGGCTTGCTTGGTCCATCATCCCCTCTCCGAACGTCACTCGGGTCAATCAACTCGGCCGGGTTACGTGCGTGAGCAGCTCTGACTGCTGGGCGGTGGGATTCAAGACTCGCAAGAATTCCACCAACGAGTTGACGCTCACCGAGCACTGGAACGGCACCGCCTGGTCCGTCTTTGGCAGCCGGGATCTAGCCGGGCGACCGAACGAGGGGCTTGACGGCGTCACTTGCTCAAGCAGTTCTGATTGTTGGGCCGTAGGTGGCGGGGGGACCGGCCCTCCGTTGCAGAGTCTCGCCGAGCATTGGGATGGTAGAGATTGGGCGTTGGTCCCAGCTCCGGCCAATGGGCTCGCCGCTGTCTACTGCGTCAGCAGCCTCGACTGCTGGGCCGTAGGGGCTGTAGCCGGGAGCGGTGCCAGCCCGCAGACCTTGGCCGAACACGGCTTGTAGCGTCCATTCCATACGTGGCATCAGCTCGGATTCAACTCATCCGTCGCATCGCTTGCCATCATCGGCACCTGCATTTCGCCGCGTTCTCGACCAGTAGCATCGATCCGCGTGGCGAGCCGGCACACGTTCATGGGAGTTCGCCTGTCCATACCGACAGCATTTGGTGACGTCGCCACCAGTTGGCCCCTGGCCCGAATCTCAATCGGGGAGAATGGGGTGGAGCTCATCTCGACCTTGCCTCTGCGGTCGGAATGGTACTCGCCGCTCGGTGAGATCACCTCGGTGAAAACCGACGGACGGAGCGCTCTCTTTGCTCGGGCGGACGGCAGTACCGCCTGTTTCAGGTTCTTCAGTCGGAACCACGACGCCATCGTCGCCGCACTCCTCGAGTGTGGCCTGCACGTAGAGCACGTCGAGACGGTCGCGTAGAGATCGGTGGCCACTCCTGCTGATCGAGTGATGCGGGATGTCGGCAGCCGGGGTCAGAACCAGTGCATCCAAGGGTGATTGTGACGCCAGATCACCGCTGAGACCTTTCCTATGATGTTGCCGACCGGAACCGTTCCCCAGAAGCGACTGTCATCCGAGATCCCACGGCAGTCGCCCATGACGAAGTACTGCCCCATCGGAATGGCAGTCGGGTGAATGTTGGCTGCTGCCTGATAGCAAGCGCCTTTCAGAGCAGGCAACCATGGTTGGGCAATGGGCTTTCCATCGATCAGAATCGTGTCGCCAATCGATGAGATCGTTTCGCCTGGTAGTCCGATGACTCGTTTCACAAGCACCGGGTACTCAGGATCATGGTCACCGGGCGCACGGTTGAACACCACAATGTCGCCCCGGTGGATAGTGGACGACAACTTGTTGACGACGATTCGATCTCCAATCTGCAATGTGGGGAGCATCGATCCCGAGGGGACGATGTAGTCCTGTACGGCGTAGGCCCTGATACTGAACGTCAAGATCCCAACAGCAGCGACAATGAAAAGGAGGGATAGAGCGCTCCTGATCGTCGGTCGCGGGATGTTCAGAAACTGATCGCTATGTCCGTCGTTGCCCATGGAGCCAATTTCGCATATCCGCCGATCCGGGGGCAGTCAGCGACCGCCCCGGCGTGGGCCCGGTCAACGCGGCCATCGATCCGGATGGAACTCGGCAGACCAGGCGTTCTGCTCGCTGCCGACTTCGAGAACACTGGCCGCCAGAGAGTCAGATAGGCACCCACTTGCTACGCCCACGCTTCCCGCTCCCTGCGGATCGGCTCACCTGGTTGAGGCGGGCCCGGTCATCACGAGCTCCCGACTCGTCCCCTTCGGAAAGGCACTCGCCGACCGCAAGGCCGACGTCGGCGATGGTCGGGCGTTGGAACGCCACTCTCCCATCGTAGAGGCAGGGTGTCTCCACCGATGCTCGAACCCCGGCAGAAGCAGCTGAAACCGGCCGAGCCTGCGTCCGTCGGCGCGCAGTTGTGGCACCGCACCGAACCGCGAGGGAATGGCACCGATCAGTAGGACCCCAGTCCGCCTCGGCCCGTTCTGCCCGACCGGTCAAGGCCAGAAGGCCTAGCCGAGCAGCTTCTTTGCGATCACCACCCGCTGGATCTGGTTGGTGCCCTCGTAGATCTGGGTGATTTTGGCATCGCGCATGAACCGTTCCACGGGGAAGTCCTTGGTGAAGCCGTACCCACCCAGCAGTTGCACGGCATCGGTGGTGACGGCCATAGCGGTGTCCGACGCGAAGCACTTGGCCATGGCTCCGATCATCGTGAGCTCGCCCTCGGGATCGGTGCTGTCGATGAGCGAGCAGGCCCGGTAGATGAGGGTCCGGGCCGCCTCGGTGCGCATGGCCATCTCGGCCAGCATGAAGCGCAGGCCCTGCAGGTCTCCGATGACCTTGCCGAAGGCCTTGCGCTCCTTCATGTACCCGGCGGCGAAGTCGATGGCACCCTGACTGATCCCTACGGCCTGGGCGCCGATGGTGGGTCGACTGCGATCGAGGGTGTGCATGGCAATGGGGAATCCCATTCCCTCCTCACCGACCAGGTTGCCGGCCGGCACCCGCACCTCGTCGAAGGACACCGCGGCCGTGGGACTCCCCCGCAGACCCATCTTGTCCTCGTGGGGGGCTACTTCGACGCCCCAGTCGGCCTCGACCACAAAACAGCTGATACCTCTGCCGCGCCCGGCGTCCGGGTCGGTGACGGCGAACACCGTGTAGAGATCCGAGATGCCGGCGTTGGTGATCCAATACTTGGTACCGGTCAGGACGTAGTGGTCTCCGTCACGCACAGCCCGCGTCCGCATGGCCGCCACGTCGCTGCCGGCGTCGGCCTCGGACAGGCAGTAGCTCACCTGCCGTTCGCCCGAGGCCACGTGCGGGAGGTAGGTCCGTTTGAGCTCCTCGGTCCCCCAGTTCATCACCGGCAGCATCCCCAGCTTGGAGATCAACATGGTGAGGGAGGTGGACGCACACACCCGGGCCAGCTCCTCGGCCATGATGGCCTGGGTCACCATATCGGCCCCGGCACCTCCGTACTCGACCGGAATGCCCAGGGCCGGCAACTCCATCTCCACACAGGCGTCGAAGGACTTCTGGGGGAACGCGGCGTCACGGTCCGCCTCGGCCGCATTGGGCGCGACCCGGTCCTCAGCGAATCGGCGCAGGGTATCCCGGAACTGTCGTTGGGTGTCGGTCAGGGCGAAGTTGGGGACATCCATCGTGCCAAATTACTCACCGGTGGCGGGTCTCCGGCGCTCACGGCCCTCACCTGGTCGAATGCCCCCCGCCCGGGCGTGGGGCCGGCCCGGACGGCTGGGGCCGCCACCGGTTCCAGGCCCGATGAGCAGGAGCTTCTCAAGTCGGACGGCAAACCGGTCGACAATTGTCTCCACTGACTTATCCATGGCCAACGGCTAGCATTATTGATATCACGTACAGTGGTGGAGGCAACCGCATGAGTGACAAACCCGAGGGTCCGGGCTGGTGGATCGCCAGTGACGGCAAGTGGTACCCGCCCGAACTGCATCCGTCCGTGCGTGACCAGGCTCCGGCCGAAATTCCGACGGTCGACTCCATGCAGGGTCTCGACGGTGTGCCGAAGCGCCGGTGGGACGATGATCCGGCCAAGGCCACCCACGTCGGCCCCCAATTCCCCGACCTGTTCCAGAAGGCTCTCCAGGGGTCCCATCTGGCCGACAACATCTCGGTGAAGTACGACGGCGAAGAGCGGCGCAACAGCGGTGCGGGAAGTGGGGGGCCCACGATGGCCGGTGCCCGATCCGGCGCCGGCTCCCAGGGCGCTCCCGGCGTGGGCGGAGCCACCATCGGAGCCCCGGCCTCCAAGAAGAAGCGGCGCAAGGGTCGCTGACAAGTACCGGCCGACGCTCCGGACCGGGTCCCCTTCTGCCCTCCCGGCCACCTCCGCCCCGCCCCACCGCTCCACCCAGCTCCCACAACGGGCGGCCGTCCGTCCCCCAGACGGGTGGCGGCCAACCGTTCCCCGCTCAGGTGGCGGCCAGGTGGTCGAGCAGGAGACCGATGAGCTGGTCGTGGGCCACGTCGGGGATCCAATGGCTCACGCCGTCGAGGACCTCGAATCGGTACAGACCGTCTACGTACGAAGCCGTGGACTCGGCGGCCACGCGTCCGAGAGCGATGTCATCGGTGGACCACACGTACAGCGTGGGCACGACGATCGGACCGGGCTCGACCGGATGGGCGATGTCGTTGGCGCGGTACCAGTTGAGAGCGGCGGTGAGGGCGCCCGGTTGGCGCAGGATCCCTACGTAGGAGTCGACGGCGTCGGCGTCCACCGCGGAGCCGGCGTAGACCTGGCGGAGCCCCTCCCCCGAGCCGTCCGCCCCGAGCAGTATCTGTTCGGGGACCTCGGGCTGTCGGAACAGATCGAGATAGGCCGATCGTCGCGTCTGGTCCGGATCGCCCTCCCCCAGGGCGGCCGCCAGAGCGAGCGGATGTGGCGTCGACACCGAGGTCAGGGATCGGATCCGATCGGGGTGGAGCCCGGCGGCATACCAGGCCACCAGACCGCCCCAGTCGTGACCGACGAGGTCGAACGTTCCCATGCCCAGTGCGTCGGCCAGTCCCATCACGTCAGCGACCAGATCGACGATGCGGTACTCATCGACGCCGGTCGGCCGGGCTCGGGCCGAATAGCCGCGCTGGTCGGGGGCGATGGCCCGATACCCCGCCTGGCCGAGTGACCGCAGTTGGCGGGCGAAGCACCTCGAGCTCTGCGGGAACCCATGGAGCAGGATGACCGGCCGGCCACCGCGGTGATCGGCCGACCGGACCGAGAAGGTCCGTCCGTTGGCCGACACATCGGCGATCGGGCTGTCCACAGTCCCCTCTCCGACGCGCTCCGACCGGATCCGGTGACGGTTCAGCTGTGGTCGGGGAGCACCAGTAGCTCCCGCCACTCCCCGATCCGCTCGGCCACCACCTCCGGGCTCAGGCGGAGCGCCTCCTCGTTCACGCAGTCGGCGATGGCCCGCTGGGCCTGGTAGTGATGGGCCGCCGACCGGAAGAGTGGTCCACGCGCCTCGACCAGATCACCCGGTGCACCCCCCAGGAAGCCCCACAGGGTGAAGGCGAACGCCAGGTCGTACACCGCCGGGGCGCGTCCGAATCGGGCGCATCGGCGCATGGCCACCGCCGTGCATCCGGAGATGGAGTCCGCACGCGAGTCCCCGGGGGCGAGCACCAATCGGGCCTCGAAGCGGCGAGCGAGCTTGAGGGCGAACCCCTGATCGGGCCCGGGCTTGCCGAACAGGCGACCGACCGGCTGCGAGGTGCCCCGCACCTCGGACGGTCGGGACTGGGTCCAGATCGCCGGTACGTCGAGCCGATAGGCCGGCCGCACCTGGTCGGCCTCGATGATCGGCACGAAGCTGGGTTGGGTCACGAATTGCTCCTCGGGATCGCTCAGACAGGTCCCCGGACGGGCGTCGTCACGCCGTCGGGGTCACACCGGTATGGAGCAGACCGTAGACGATCGAGTCGGAGAGGGCCTGCCAGGAGGCGGCGATGATGTTCTCGGACACGCCGATGGTGGTCCACGTGCGGTCCCCGTCGGTGGAGTCGATCAGTACCCGGGTGACCGAGCCGGTGCCCCGGGCAGAATCGAGGACCCGAACCCGGTAGTCCACCAGATGCACCTCTGCCAATGCCGGGTAGTGCGAGCCTATGGCCGCCCGCACGGCGCCGTCCAGCACGTTGACCGGACCGTTGCCCTCGGCGGTGGCGACGATGCGCTCCGTACCCACCAGCACCTTGACCGTCGCTTCGGTGGACAGACTGGCTCCCTGGTCGGCGATGACCCGGTAGGACTCGAGCTCGAAGAACGGCTGCACCCAGCCGGTCGAGCTGCGCAGCAACAGCTCCAGGGATCCATCGGCCACCTCGAAGTGGTACCCCTCGTGCTCCAGTCTCTTGAGCGAGTCCAGCACCGAGGACATGGCCTGCGAGTCGAGCTCGAGTCCCAACTCGTCCGCCTTCATGGCCAGCGCCGACCGCCCGGCCATCTCCGACACGACGAACCGGGTCCCGTTCCCCACCAGCTCGGGACTGATGTGCTCGTAGGCGTCGGACCGACGGGCGATGGCCGAGGTGTGCAGTCCGGCCTTGTGGGCGAAGACCGATGCCCCGACGAAGGGCTGTTGAGGGTTGGGGGCGATGTTGACGACCTCGGCGATGTGGTGGGCGACCGGGGTGAGCAACTGCAGGCGCTCGCTCGGGATGGTGTCGACCCGCAACTTGAGGGTCAGGTCGGGGATGGCGGCGGAGAGGTCGGTGTTTCCGGCCCGCTCTCCGTAGCCGTTGACGCAACCCTGGACGTGGGTGGCACCCTGGGTCACGGCGGCCAACGAGTTGGCCACCGCGCAACCGCTGTCGTTGTGGAAGTGCACTCCCAGCTGGGTCTCGAAGCTCCCGAGCACGTCGGCGACGATCCGCTCGACCTCATAGGGAAGTGTTCCCCCGTTGGTGTCGCACAGCACCAACGTCTCGGCACCGGCCTCCTCGGCCGCCTGCAGGATGCGCTTGGAGAACTCAGGATTGGCCTTGTAGCCGTCGAAGAAGTGCTCGGCGTCGAGGAAGACCCGCAGGTCGTTGGCCCGGAGGAACTCCACCGAGTCGGCCACCATGGCCACCGCCTCGTCGAGCGTGGTGCGGAGGGCGTCGACCACGTGCATCTCGGACGACTTGGCCACGATGCACACCGCCTCGGTCCCGGCGTTGACCATATGGCGCAGCGTCTCGTCCTCGTCGGCCCGTACGCCGGCGCGACGGGTCGACCCGAAGGCCACGAGGGTGGCGCTGGACAGGGACAGCTCGAGTGGGGCGCGGGCGAAGAACTCCGCGTCCTTGGGATTGGCCCCGGGCCATCCCCCTTCGACGAAGGTCACCCCGAGCCGGTCGAGCTGTTCGGCCACGCGGAGCTTGTCGTCCACGGTCAGCGACAGCCCCTCCTGTTGGGATCCGTCCCGAAGGGTGGTGTCGAAGACGTCCACGGCGCCGGGTAGCGCGGGCAGATCGAAGTCGTGGCCTCCACCCGCCGCCGGCTGTTCCTCCCCACTCTTGCCGAGGAGGTGGGCTCGCTGCCCGGCGGTGAGGGGATGGGAGTGGCGGGTGCCGCCCCCATGACTGTGGGTGTGGCCGTGGGTGTGCGTGTGGCCGGAACGGGCCGGTCCGCCCTCCGGGGAGTCGTCGTTGAGCGTGGGTCCGTCAGTCGACATAGTCCAACCAGTCCTTGTACTGGTCGACCTCGCCGCGCACGGTGGCGAAGTAGGTCTGCTGGAGCTTCTGGGTGATCGGACCGGGCCGACCACTGCCGACCGGTCGGTCGTCCACGGCCCGGATGGGCACCACTTCGGCAGCCGTGCCGGTCAGGAACGCCTCGTCGGCGGTGTAGAGGTCGGTGCGGATGATGGGTTCGTAGGAGACGGCGTACCCGAGATCGCGGGCGAAGGTCTCCACCGACTGCTGGGTGATGCCCTCGAGGGCGCCCGAGTCCGAGGTGGGCGGGGTGATCAGGCGACCCTTGTGGACGATGAAGATGTTCTCGCCCGTGCATTCGCTCACGTTGCCGTCCGGGGCCAGGAGGATGGCTTCGTCATAGCCGGCCTTGAGGGCCTCCACCTTGGCCAGGGACGAGTTGACGTACATGCCGGTCCCCTTGGCCGCCGTGGGCACGGCATTCGGATCGTGACGACGCCACGAACTGATCTTCACCGACACCCCGTTGGCCACCCCGTCGTCCCCGAGGTACGTGCCCCACGGCCATGCTGCGATGGAGACGTTCACCGGGCAGGGCATGGGGTTCAGTCCCATCTCCCCGTAGCCCAGGTAGACCAGGGGCCGGATGTAGCAGCCGTCCTCGAGCCCGTTGACCCGGACGACCTCGCGGGTGGCGTCAACCAGCTGGTCCGCCGTGAAGGGGACATCGATGAGGAAGACCCGGGCCGACGTGAGCAGGCGCTCGATGTGGTCGCGCAGCCGGAACACCGCCACCCCGCGCTCGGTGGGATAGGCACGGATGCCCTCGAACACGCCGGAGCCGTAGTGCATGGTGTGGGTCAGCACGTGCACCGTGGCGTCGGCCCAGTCGACCAGCTCACCGTCCATCCAGATCTTGTCGGTCGGGGTCAGGGGCATGGCTCAGAGCCTTTCTGCGATGGCGTCGCCGATGGCGGCGGTCGAGAGTGACGGATTCGGTTGCGACGTGATGAAGTCGGTGACGGCCTGCGTCACCTTTTCCGCCGCGGACGACTCGCCGAGGAAGTCGAGCATGAGGGCGGCCGAGCGAATGGCGGCGGCGGGGTTGGCCCGTCCCGTTCCTGCGATGTCGTGGGCTGCACCGTGGACCGGCTCGAACAGGGACGGGCCGGTGCGGTCGGGGTTGAGGTTGGCCGACGCCGCGTAGCCGATCCCGCCGGCCACGGCGCCGGCCAGATCGGTGAGGATGTCGCCGAACAGGTTGTCGGTCACGATCACGTCGTAGCGGCCCGGGTTCTCCACCAGGTAGATGCAGGCCGCGTCGACGTGGTTGTAGTCCCGGTTCACCGAGGGGAAGTCCGTGGACACCTCGTCGACGGTGCGTTGCCACAGATCGCCGGCGAAGGTCAGCACATTGGTCTTGTGCACCAGCGTGAGTTGGCGGCGGGGTCGCGATTCGGCGAGATCGAAGGCGAACCGGGCGCACCGCTCCACCCCGTGCCTGGTGTTGACCGACCCCTGCGTGGCCACCTCGAAGGGCGTGCCCTTCCGCAGGAACCCGCCCTCACCGGCGTACGTGCCCTCGGTGTTCTCACGGATGACCACGAAGTCGCAGTCGGGCGCGAGCGCCCCCGGGACACCGGAGAACGGCCGCATGTTCACGTAGAGATCCAACTCGAACCGGAGGCGGAGCAGGAGACCGCGCTCGAGCGCCCCCGGGGGCACCGTGTTCGAGCCGACCGGGGGGCCCACGGCGCCGAGCAGGATGGCGTCCTGGCCCCTCAGCTCCTCCAGCACCGCGTCGGGGAGGATCTCACCGGTGCGGACGTAGCGGTCGGCCCCGAGGTCGTACTCGGTGGTCTCGAGATGGACTCCGGCCGCGTCGACCACCTTGAGGGCCTCGGCCACCACCTCGGGACCGATGCCGTCCCCCCGATTGATCCAACCCGATAGCTACCCACTGGTCACGTTCCTTCTGCTCTGGTCCACTTCGTACTACTCGCCGACGCCGGGCCGCCGACGCCGGGCCGCCGGCGCCGGGTCCCGATCCGGTCCCGATCCGGTCTTCCGAGGTCTATCCCACGGGACCCCGGCCGCCGTGGATGTCCATCCTCCGACAGGACACCTCCCGCACCGGGATCGGCAATCCCACCGGCACCGGCAATTGAAAAACCGTCCACCAGGTGGACGGTCGAGGGGCACACACCGGTCGGGGGTATGTGCCTAGTCGATAATGAATACGCTGTCGTGGGCGGCGGGCGCGGCTTTTTCCATCACTCCAGTGTCTCCCGTCGGGGAGGACCCGTCAACCCCGGGGCCCGTGGCCCCGGTTCACCACCCGGGACACCCGGGACCGACCTCAGGTGGTCCGGGCGATCAGGACGTGGCAACCGGCCTTGTGGGCCACGGAGTTGGGCACCGAGCCGAGGATGCGCCTCGTCCCGCGCAACCCCTTGCTGCCCACGACGATGAGATCGGCCCCCACCCTGTCCGCGCACCGGATGATCACGTCGGCCGGATCCCCGACCTCGGTGTGGATCTCGGTTTCGAGGCCCTCCACCCCACCGGCCACGCCCTCCAGCATGCGCTGGGCCACGCTCCGCAAGGGGCCTGCTCCGGCGGGATCAGAGACGTTGGCACCGCCCGAGGGTACGGCCACCGCGGCCGGCGTGTGCACCCCGACCACGAGATGGAGCGTGGCTCCCTGCTCGCGGGCCAATTGCACGGCCAGCTCCACGGCGGCGCTCGCCGTGTCCGAGCCGTCGGTTCCGACGACGATGGTTGAGAACACAGCTCACTCCTCCAGCGGTAGCAGGGGCCCGTCGGACGATGGTAGCGGATGGATGAGGTCCGTCCCCGGCCCCGGCCGATCGGGTCAGCGGTCGGTCCGGGGGGTCGGGCGGGGCTGGTCACGGCCGTGCAGGTCGGCCCAGGGGATGGCGCCCTCACGGAGGCATCGGAACGCCGGCCCTCGGCACTCCACGACCGTCGAGGGGATCCCCTCGCACCGCCCACCGTCGAGGACGACGGCCAACGCACCCGACCCCTCGAAGGCATCGGCCACCTGCTGCGCCGACGTGGCCGGACGGGCCCCGTGGAGGTTGGCACTGGTCACGGCCAGGGGCCCCAGTGACCGGCAGAGCCTTCGGACCAGGTCGTGGTCCGGCCACCGGACGCCGACCGTCTGGCCGGACGAACGTGGCCCGCCCAGGTCGACGGTGAATCCCCGCCGCCTTGGTACGACCAGGGTCAACGGCCCGGGCCAATACCGTTCGGCCAGGTGCCGGGCCGCACTGTCCAAGGATCCAGCGACCAGGGAGAGGTGTTCGGGGCCATCCACCAGCACGGGCAGCGCCACATCGGTGGGACGCTGCTTGAGGGCGAAGAGCTGGTCCACGGCCCCGGGGTGGGTCGGATCCACGGCCAACCCGTAGACGGTGTCGGTGGGGACCCCCACCACCGAGCCGGACTCGAGGGCGGCGACGGCCAGGGCCAGGCCTTCGGCGTCGGGGGCGAGGGGGACGAGCCGTCCCGGCCACACGGTCACCGGGCCACGAACACGCGGAGCCGTCCGGCCAGGTCCCGCTCGACCCTGACGTGGTCGAAACCGGCCCGGCGGCCGGCGGCGGAGGCGGCGGCGGCCTGTGAGGGGTCGATCTCGATCACCAGGAGTCCGGTGGGCCGCAGCCAGCGTCGGGCTCCGGCGACGATCAGCTCGATGGCCGCCATGCCCGTCACACCGTCCGATCCGCGTTCCGCCACCAAGGCACCGCGGGGCTCCCAGTCGCGCACGACGGGATCGAGACGGTCATAGTCCTCCTCGGCCACGTAGGGGGGATTCGACACCACCAGGTCCACGCTCCCGACCAGTCCGGCGGGGAGCGCGTCGAACCACGAGCCCTCGGACAGATGCACCCGGGAGGCCGCATCCCGGTCGACACGACCCAGTTCGGTCAGGTTCCCGGCCGCCACCGCCAGCGCTTCGGCCGAGCGGTCGGTGGCCCACACCTGGAGATCGGGGAATTGCGCACCTCCCTCCACGGCCAGGGAGAGGGCGATGGCCCCCGACCCGGTGCCCAGGTCGACACAGACGGGGCCGGCCGCCGGCCGTCCCACCGCTCCTCCCGGCCCCGCACCGGCCTCTCGAGCCGCCCGGGCAACCAGGGCCGCCAGGGCAGCCAGGGCAGCCAGGGCCACCTCCACCACCTGCTCGGTCTCGGGACGCGGGATGAGCACCCGCCGGTCCACCGTCAGTTCGAGGGTGCGGAACGGCCACCGGCCGAGGACGTACTGCAGGGGCTCGCCGCCGGCCCGGCGATCGGTCAGGGCCAGCGCCAGATCCTGGTCTCCGTCGGCGTGTTCGAGGATCCACCGGGCCTCGCGGTCCGAGCCCAACCGGGCCGCCACCGACTCCTGCAGGGACGATCGTTCCGATCGTTCCGAGGCTTCGGAGGCCCGTTCCGGATGGAGGATCCTCGTCTCGCCGTTCGCCGGGCCCGGTACGGTCACGGCCTCACTCGTCGTCCAGCTGTCGATACCGCTTGTCGGCCATGAGGGCGTCGGTCAGCTCGTCGAGGTCGCCCATCAGGATCCGGTCGAGTTTGTGGAGGGTCAGTTTGATCCGGTGGTCGGTGACCCGGTTGTCCTTATAGTTGTACGTCCGGATCTTCTCCGAACGCCCCCCTCCGCCCACCTGGCTCCGCCGTTGCTCGGAGAGCTCGGCCGACAACCGGTCCTGTTCCGCCTTCAGCAGTCTCGACCGCAGGACGATCATGGCCTTGGCCCGGTTCTGGATCTGGCTCTTCTCGTCCTGCATGGCCACCACGATGCCGGTGGGAAGGTGGGTGATCCGCACCGCCGAGTCCGTGGTGTTCACCGACTGGCCCCCGGGGCCGGTGGACCGGTAGACATCGACCTTCAGATCGCTCGGGTCGATGGCCACCTCGACCTCCTCGGCCTCGGGCAGGACGGCCACCGCGGCCGACGACGTGTGGATCCGCCCCTGGGACTCGGTCACCGGCACTCGTTGGACGCGGTGGGGACCTCCCTCGTGTTCGAGGCGCTGCCATGCGTCGTCGCCCTTGACGACGAAGGTGATCTCGTTGAGGCCGTCCCGCTCCGAGGGGCTGGAGGACAGCACCTCGATCTTCCAACCCCGATGGGCGGCGTACCTGGTGTACATCTCGTAGAGGTCCTTGGCGAAGATGTTCGCCTCCTCACCACCCTCGGCCCCCCGGATCTCCATGATCACGTTGCGGCCGGCATTGGGGTCCCGCGGCACCAACAGGAGGCGAAGCTCCTCTTCCAGCCGCGTCACGTCCTCTTCGGCCTGTGCCACTTCGGCCTGGGCCAGTTCCCGTTCGTCACCTGCCGAGTCGGTGACCATCTGGCGCGCCACCCCGAGATCCGATTCGGCCGACTCCAGACGGCGCCAACACCCGACCACCTCTTCGAGCTCACGGTGGCGGCGCGACACCTCTCGCAGACGTTGCGGATCAGAGGAGAGCGTCGGATCGTTGAGCTGGGCGAGCACCGTCTCGTACTCGCGTTCCAGCTCCTTCATGCGGCCGGTCATCCGCTCGTTGGACACCCGCCAAGGGTAGCGCCGGCCCGGGCGACTCCATCTGGCCCGTCTGGCCCTGGCCCGCCAAGGTCGACACCGGTCCCTCCGCGCCTACCGGAGCGGCCGCCGGATTCAGGACGCGGGCGGAGCCTTCTTCTTCCGAGAGCCGGTCTTGGCGTAGCGGCGCTGGAACCGCTCCACACGACCACCGGAGTCGACGAGCTTCTGCTTGCCGGTGAAGAACGGGTGGCACTCGTTGCAGAGCTCGAGATGGATTTCGGATTTGGTCGACCGGGTGGTGAACGTGTTGCCACACGAGCAGCGAACCGAGGATTCGACGTAGGAAGGATGGATGTCGGTCTTCATGAGATTCTCCTGTAGGTGCCGGTCCCGGGTGCCGAACGACGACCCGTCCACGGCGCAACGAGTGTAACGGAACCGGGACTGCGCTTATTCCGCCGAGACAACCCAGGATACGGGCGGTGGGCCGGCGGTGTCCCGACCGTGGTCAGGTGGCAGGACCCTTGGCGATCTCGGCCAGGAACTCGTTGTTGCTCTTGGTGGTGCGGATCTTGTCCATGAGGAGCTCGAGGCCCGCCGCCGCGCTCCCCTCGTTGGCCAGGGCGTTGAGCACCCGGCGGAGCTTCCACACCTGCTGGAGCTCGGAGCGGTCGAAGAGCAGCTCCTCGTGCCGGGTAGAGCTGGCGTTGACGTCGATCGAAGGGTAGAGGCGGCGTTCGGCCAGACGACGGTCGAGACGAAGCTCCATGTTTCCGGTTCCCTTGAACTCCTCGAAAATCACCTCGTCCATCTTCGAGCCCGTCTCCACCAGGGCTGTGGCCAGAATCGTCAGCGAGCCACCCTCTTCGATGTTCCGGGCGGCACCGAAGAACTTCTTCGGCGGATACAACGCACCGGAGTCGACACCACCGGACATGATCCGACCGGTGGCCGGCTGGGCCAGGTTGTAGGCCCGGGCCAACCGGGTGATCCCGTCGAGGATAATGACCACGTCGCGGCCCGATTCGACCAGTCGCTTGGCCCGTTCGATGGCCAGCTCCGCCACCGCGGTGTGCTCCTCGGCCGGTCGGTCGAAGGTCGAGGCCACCACCTCGCCCTTCACGGAACGACGCATGTCGGTCACTTCTTCGGGTCGCTCGTCCACCAGGAGCACCATGAGGTGCACGTCGGGATTGTTGGCCTCGATCGAGTGGGCGATGTGCTTCATGACCGTGGTCTTGCCGGCCTTGGGCGGCGACACGATGAGTCCCCGCTGCCCCTTGCCGATCGGGGACAACAGATCGACGATCCGCGTCGTCATGTTCTCCTTCTCGCCCGGCATCTCGAGGTTCAGTCGTTCGTCGGGGAACAGGGGGGTCAGGTCCTCGAACCGGGGGCGACTCCGAGCGGCCTCGGGATCGAGCGAGGACACCGTGTCGATCTGCAGGAGCGCCGGGAATTTCTCCGTGCTCCCGGCCGGTCGGCACGAACCCTCGATGCTGTCCCCCTTGCGCAGGGCGAACCGGCGAGCCTGGCTGATGGAGACGTAGACGTCCTTGTTCGAGGGGAGGTACCCCTCGCAGCGGAGGAACCCGTAGCCCTCGTCGCGCAGGTCGAGCAGACCGCGAACGGGGATCAGCTCGCCCTGGTACTGCTGGTCCTGGCCGCCGGCACCTTGCAGGTCACCCTCGCCGCCACCCTGACGTTCGCGCCCCCGACGACGTCGGTTGCTCCGTCTGTTGCCCATGTCGTCGTTGCCGCCGCCGCCCTGGTTGTTGCGGTTGCCCTGGTTGTTGCGGTTGTTGCGGTTGTTGTTGTTCTGGTTGTTGCGGTTGTTGTTGTTCTGGTTGTTACGGTTGTTCTGGCTGCCCCCGCCGGCCTGGCTTGCCGTCCGGCCACCGTCAGCGCCCTGTGAGCCGTTGGAGCCGCCGGTGTGACCGGCAGAGGGACCGGTGGTGCCGTCCCCCGATTCGGTCGAGGTGCCTCGATCGTCGCCGTTCTCCCCCGAACCGGTGTCGCCGAAATCCTCGTCCAGATCGACGGAGCCGCCGGTGGCCTCGGCATCGTCGCCGGGTCCGAAGGAGTGCACTGCCGGCTGACGCGCCGAGCCCCGTCGCCCGCTCGGCGCCACAGCATCCGGCTTGGACTCGGCGGCCACGCCATTGCTGGCCTCGGCCGTCGATCCTGCCGTCCGGCTGGAGCGGTTGGTGCGGCGGCTTCCACCGGCCGAGCCGTTGGAGCCGTCGCTGGACGCCTCTGAGCCCGCTGGTCCACTGCCGTTGCCGGCGGTGTTGTCGTCGATCGACACGCCCGTGGCTTTCAGAATGCCATCGATCATGTCGGCTTTTTTCGTTCTGGTATTGGTCTTCACAGAAAGTGCCTGTGCGATGGCGTGGAGCTCGTCGCGCTCCTTGCCCTCCAATACCGAGCGCTCGAGCTGCTGTTCGGCAGTCATCGGCTTCCTCGTTTCACATGTCCTCGTTGGCAGGTGGAGTGATTCCAGCTGCCAGGGAATCAGGGTGGGGAATCGCGGGAATCGAGATCATCTCTCGCCAGCTCTTCCCCCCGACGCCAGTGCGGGCTGGTCGCGTCATCAGAAGCGATTCAGGGAGTCCCGCCCACAAGCCCGGTCGGGCACGTTGTGGAAGCGAAGGTACGACCATTGTACAGGGGTCGGAGCACCCCAGCAACAACCGTGCCCGACGGAGGGCATCCGGACGGGCGTCGGCCCTGCTGGCACGGGGCCACCGGGGACGGCGAACGGCCACGCACAGTGCAAAGGAGCGGCACAGGCCAGACGCCAGACGTCGGTCAGAGAGACAGTTCGTCGAGCACGGCGGCAAGTTCGGCGTCGACCACCGTCGGCACGGAAATCTGACTGATGGCGATGTCGGGATCCTTCAACCCGTGACCGGTCAGCACGCAGACAACGGTGCCGCCGGCACCGACGCCGTCGGGTACGCCGACCTTCAACAGCCCGGCCACCGACGCGGCCGACGCCGGTTCGCAGAACACCGACTCCTCGCTGGCCAGGAACCGGTAGGCCTCCAGGATCTCCTCATCGGTGACGGCGGCGATCCCTCCGCCGGACTCGGAGGCCGCGGAGCTGGCTCCGTACCAACTGGCCGGGTTTCCGATCCGTATGGCCGTGGCCACCGTCTCGGGGTGTTCGATCGGGTGGCCCTCCACGATGGGTGCGGCTCCGGCGGCCTGAAAGCCGAGCATGCGCGGCAGGCGGGTGGATCGGCCGGCCTCTTTGAACTCGAGGTAGCCCTTCCAGTAGGCCGTGATGTTCCCGGCGTTGCCCACCGGAATGCAGTGCACGTCGGGGGCGTCACCCAACTCGTCCACGATCTCGAACGCCCCGGACTTCTGCCCTTCGATCCGGTACGGGTTGACCGAGTTGACCACGGTGACCGGGGCCCGCTCGGCCAGCTCGCGCACGATGGCCAGCGCCTGGTCGAAGTTGCCCCGGACCTGCAGGACGCGCGCGCCGTGGATCAGGGCCTGGGCCAACTTCCCCAGCGCGATGTGCCCTTCGGGGATCAGCACCGCGCAGGTGAGACCGGCCCGGGCCGCGAAGGCCGCCGCCGATGCCGACGTGTTCCCGGTCGACGCGCACACCACCGCCTTGGCTCCCTCCTCGGCCGCCTTGGAGATGGCCACCGTCATACCCCGGTCCTTGAACGAGCCGGTGGGGTTGGCCCCTTCGACCTTCAGGAGCACGCGGGAGCCGACGCTTTCGGACAGACGGGGGGCGGGCAGGAGCGGGGTGCCGCCCTCCAGCAGGGTCACCACCGGGGTGTCCCCGGACACCGGGAGGAACTCGCGGTACTCCTCGATGACGCCGCGCCAGGCCGGGCCCCGCGTGGCGGTCACGAGTCGGCGTCTCCGACGATCCGCATGAATCCCCCGATCTCTTCCACCGTGTCGAGCTCGGCCAATGCCGCCAGCGTGGTCCGCACGTCTCCCTCACGGGCCACGTGGGTCACGAAGAGCAGTCTGGCATCCCCGGCGAATCCCTCTTGTTCCATGGAGCGGATGGAGACGTTGTTCTCGCCGAAGATCCTGGTCACCGAGGCCAGCACGCCGGGACGATCGGTGACGTCGAGGCTGATGTAGTACTGCGTCGACAGCTCGGACTCGGGCAGGAGCCGCGCCGGCAGACGCTCCGGCGTCGGCGCGGTGGTGCCGGCTGCCCGGTTGCGGACCGCATCGATCAGGTCGCCGACCACGGCACTGGCTGTGGGGAGCCCGCCCGCTCCCTGGCCGTAGAGCATCAGCTCACCGGCCGTCTCCCCTTCGATGAACACCGCGTTGAAGGCGTCGCGCACCCCGGCCAGAGGGTGCGACTTCGGGACCAGGGCCGGATGGACCCGGACCGACAGGGCGTCGTCGCCGGTCCGCTCGACGATGGCCAGCAGTTTGACCGAGTAGCCGAGCCGTTCGGCGAATTCGACGTCGACGGCCCGGATCGAGGTGATCCCCTCGCGCATCACGTCGGCGGCGGCCACGTCGTAGCCGAAGGCCACGCCGGCCAGGATGGCGGCTTTGGCCGCGGCGTCGTAGCCCTCGACGTCGGCGGACGGATCGCGTTCGGCCAGCCCCAACGCCTGGGCCTCGGCCACCACGTCGGCGTAGTCGGCACCCTGCTCGCTCATCTTGGTCAGGATGAAGTTGGTGGTGCCGTTGACGATGCCCATCACGCGGTGGATCCGCTCCCCCGTCAGGGACTCCCGCAGGGCCCGCACCAGGGGGATGGCGCCGGCCACGGCGGCCTCGTAGAGCAGATCGACGCCCTCCTGTTGGGCCAGTGACCGCAGGGCCACACCCTCGGGAGAGGCCAGCAGGGCCTTGTTGGCCGTGACCACCGGCTTTCCCGCCTCGATGGCCTGCCTCACCAGCGACCCCGCCGGAACCAGACCGCCGATGAGCTCGACCACCACGTCGATCGAGGGGTCGGACACCAGGGCCCCGGCGTCGGACGTGAGCAGGCCGCGGGGGATGTGGGCGCCGCGGGTGCGGTCCAGGTCGTGGACGGCGATGCCACCGACCTCCAGTCGGGCGCCACTCTGGACGGCGAGGGCATCGGACCGGTCCGTCAGGATCCCGACCAGAGCGGACCCGACGTTCCCGCAACCGAGTACGGCGACGCGCACGACGCGTTCGGACGAGGGCGCCAAGGTCACCCGGTCACGCTACCGCCTGGCCGGTGGTGATCCCCGCAATCAGACGTCGAGCCGCACCAGGTCGTCGAAGGTCTCCCGGCGGACGACGATCCGAGCTTGGCCCCCGGAGACGAAGACCACGGCCGGCCGGGGCACCTTGTTGTAGTTGGACGCCATGGAGTGACCGTAGGCACCGGTCACCGGCGTGGCCAGGATGTCACCGACGGTGAGGTCGTCGGGGACGTAGCCCTCCGACACGACCACGTCGCCGGTCTCGCAGTGCTTGCCCACCACCCGGACGGGAAGTGGCCGGGCCGCGTCGGCGCAGCGGGGTAGGAACGCCTCGTACCCGCTGCCGTAGAGCACCGGTCGGGGGTTGTCGCTCATCCCACCGTCGACGGAGACATAGGTCCGGTGTCCGACCACCTCTTTGACCGTGCCCACCCGGTAGAGGGTGATCCCGGCCGCGGCAACGATCGACCGCCCCGGTTCTGCCGTCACCCGGACCGAGTCGGGTATTCCGGCGAGGCGACAGGCTTGTCGGACCGCGGCCGCCCACTGGGCCATGGGCGGCGCCTCCTCGCCGTTGACGTAGGGCACGCCGAGTCCGCCGCCCACCACCAGCTCGGGCAGGCTCAGCGGGGCGAAGAACTCGGCCAACACCTCGATGGCCTGCACGAAAGGCGCCAGCGCGAAGACCTGGCTGCCGAGGTGGGCATGGATCCCGACGAACTCGACGACCTCCTGCCGGTGGAGTTCGGTGAGCCGGGCCACGGCCCTTGCCGCTGCCCCCGAAGCCAGGCCGAACCCGAACTTGGAGTCGTCCTGGCCGGTGCGCACGAACTCGTGGGTGTGCACCTCGACACCGGGGGTGATGCGGGCCAGTACCCGTGGCCGGAACCCGGCCGACGACGCCGTCGGCGACGCCGACGACGCCGACGCGGTCTCTTCCAGTCCTGGGCGGGACAGGGGCACGATCCGCTCGAGGCGGTCGATCTCGTCGAAGGAGTCGATCACGATCCGTCCCACGCCCACGGCCAGCGCCGCGGCCAGTTCGGCGTCGGACTTGTTGCTCCCGTGGAGCACCAGCCGTTCGGCCGGGACGCCCGCCGACAGGGCCACGTGGAGCTCGCCCCCGGTGGAGACGTCGAGGCACATGCCCTCCTCGTGGGCCAGTCGGGCCATGGCCATGCAGAGAAAGGCCTTGGTGGCGTAGGCCACACCGTCGCCCCACGCCTCGACGGCGTCCCGGCACCGGGCGCGCAGGTGGGCCTCGTCGTAGACGAAGAGGGGCGTGTCGAACTCCTGGGCCAGTTCGATCAGATCGCAACCGCCCACCCGGAGGCGGCCGTCGGCACCGATCTCCGCCGTCATCGGCAACAGGGCGGGCGCCACCGGTGCCGCCGGATCGCCCCCGCCCGGCGCCTCCGGATCGGCACCCGCTCCTCTGGAGGGCGTCACATGGCCTCCGGTGCCGCAACACCGAGCAGCCCGAGACCGATGGCCAACCCGATGCGGGACGCCTCCACGAGCCACAGGCGCGCCTGGGTCAGTGCCGGGTCCACGTCCTCGGCCAGTATCGGGCAATCGTGGTAGAAGCCGTGGAAGCAGCCGGCCAGACGCCGGACCCACGTGGTGACCTTGGTGGGGGCTCGGTCCACGGCGGCGTCGGCCACCACTTCGGGCAGCTCCTCGAGACAGCGGATCAGCTCCAGCTCACGCGGGTGTCTCAGGAGCGAGAGATCGACATCGGCCAGCGGTGACCGCACCACGCCGCGCTCGGCCGCCTTGCGGACCACCCCGCCGATACGGGCACTGGCCATCTGCACGTAGAAGACGGGGTTCTCCACCGACTGCTCGCGGACGGTGGCCAGATCGAAGGTGGAGGACTGGTCGAGCGAGGACATGAGGCTGAGGATGCGGGTGGCGTCGGGGCCGATGTCGGCCACCACGGAGTCGAGGGAGATGGCGTTGCCGGCCCGCTTCCCCATCTTGACCGCCTCGTCTCCGTCCATGAGCGAGACCATCTGCCCCAGCTTGATCTCGAGTCGACCGGGATCGATCCCGAGGGCCTCGACGCCGGCCCTCAGACTGGCCACCTGGCCGTGGTGGTCGGCGCCGAACACGTCGATGACACGGTCGAACCCCCGAACCAGAAATTTGTCGCGGTGGTAGGCGAGGTCCCCGGCCAGGTAGGTGGCGTCTCCGTCGGACTTGCGCAGGACGCGATCGGCGGGAGTCCCCGAGCTCGGTGGCCCGGAACCACGTGGCCCCGTCCTGCTCGAACACCAGGCCCCGTCGGGCCAGGAGTTCGATGGTCTCGTCGACGGCACCGCTTTCCTCTACCGAGGCCTGGCTGTACCACTCGTCGAAGACGATCCCGACGGAAGCCAGGGTGGCCCGGATGTGCTCGAGGATCCGGTCCGCGGCCCACCGTCCCGCCGCCGTCACATCCTCGGGACCGTCGAAGGATGCCGCCAGCTCGGTCACGTACTCCCCCGCGTACCCGCCCTCGGGCACGTCGAGGCCGGCCCGTCGGGCCAGCACGCTCATCCCGAGGGTTCTGATCTGGCCTCCGGTGTCGTTGACGTAGTACTCGCGGCTGACCTGATGGCCGGAGCGGTCGAGCACCCGGGCCAGGGCGTCGCCGTAGCTGCCCCACCACCCGTTCCCCACGTGGATCGGTCCGGTGGGGTTGGCCGAGATGAACTCCACCTGGACCCGTTCCCCGTGGCCCACGTCAGGGCGGGCGTAGCGCTCCTCCCCCTGGTCCAGCAGTTCGGCCAGGGCGTCGTAGAGCCAACCGTCGTCGAGCCGGAAGTTGATGAAACCGTGCCCGGCGACCTCGATGCCGAGCGGTGTGCGGGGGCGGATCGGCCTCCAGCGCGGCAACCAGGGATTCAGCCAGGGCACGCGGGTTGGTCCGGGCCCGCTTGGCGCCGACCATGGCGATGTTGGTCGACCAGTCGCCCATCTCCCGTTTCGGGGGTCGCTCGAGGTGCACCGAATCGGCGTCGACGGCCAGGTCCAGCCCGTCGCGCTCGGCGACGGCGGCAACAGCACGACTGATGGCCTGGGCCAGCTGGTCTCGGGTGGACATGCTGGTGCGAGGATACGTCCTCCGCGGACGGCCACCGGGTGGTCGGGGGTGTGATCGGCGGCCGCCGCAGTACAGTTGGCCCCCGGCGCCGGTACGGCCGGGCCAGGTGGCCGGGCCGTAGGCCCGTGCGACGCCCCCGTAGCTCAGCGGATAGAGCACCGGCCTCCGGAGCCGGTGGCGCAGGTTCGAGTCCTGCCGGGGGCACCAATTTCGGAGGCTCGAGGACGCCCGCGGAGAACACGCCGGCGTCGAGTGGAATTCCGGGGGGGCGGGAATCAACCCCCTCCGTGAGGTGACTGGATGCGGGCGGCCGATGACTCCTGCCGAGGGCTACTTTGGGCGCATGCCCAGTGAACAAGACGTCGCCGATGAGTTTCTCCGGTTGTACTACGACGCCGGAGACCGGGTGGACCAGGGGGCCACGTGGAAGGAGACCCGTTGGATGGGTGTACCGGTCCAGAAGATCCCCACCGACCTCTGGCTGTATCAGGAGATTCTCTACAAGGATCGTCCCGACATCATCATCGAATGCGGTACTGCCTTCGGAGGGAGCGCCCTCTACATGGCTGGGATTCTCGATCTGCTCGGATCCGGAGCTGTCATCACCGTTGACATAGACGACTGGGATCTCGACATCCCTGGATACTCCGGGCGCAAAGCTCATCCCCGGATCACCTACCTCAAGGGCTCTTCAGTCGACCCGGCCATGGTGGAGCAGGTGAAGGCCCGCATCCCCGACGGGGCCGTGGTGATGGCCATCCTCGACTCGGATCACAGTGCCGAACATGTGCTGGCCGAGCTCCGCACCTACGCCCCGATGGTGACACCCGGACAACTTCTGATCGTCGAGGACACCATGCTCAACGGCCATCCCGTCCACCAGGACTTCGGACCAGGGCCAATGGAGGCTTTGGACACGTTCCTCTCCGAGACCGATGACTTCACCATCGATGCAATCGGGGAGAAGTTTCTCGTGTCGTTCAACCCCCGCGGCTACCTTCGACGCGCCTGAGACCGGTGCGGGGCGGTAGCAGCCTCCCGCTCCGGCGTTCACGAATCAATCTGGATCGGCGGGGTCGCCGGCCCTTTGCGGCCCACGAGCCAGTACACGGCCGAGTTGCCCATCTGGAGGGCACTGAACGCCCGCCAGAACCACTTCTTTCCCCGGAGCTGCTCATCGCTCCTCCGACTGATGTCCCGCCAGGTCAGGGCCGTCACCACGATGTGGGCGACGAGGAGGGCGGCGAGAACGGGAGGGCTGGGTCGACGGCGCTGGTTCATCGTCCGATTGTGCAGGACGGTGCCGGCCCGGTAAAGGCGGGGTGGTTCCGGCGGCGGTTGGGGGCTGATCGAGGACATCCCCGTGCCCCGCCGCTCCGCGCCGTGACCGCCCGGTGGGCACCGCCACCGAAGGACCTGCCCGTCCGTCCCCAGGCGGTGCCGGTCCCGGCTCTGCCGCTCTGTGGGCCGCTCGACCGTGGGCCGCGGCCGGGTACGCTATACCCCCATAGGGTATACTGACAGAGCAGGAGGCCGGCGTGGCACAGGGCTACCGCGAGGACAGGGCGGCGATTCAGAAACGGCTGCGTCGAATCGAGGGACAGGTGCGTGGTCTGCAGAAGATGGTCGAGGACGACCGCTACTGCATCGATGTACTCGAGCAGGTATCGGCGGCGACACGGGCCCTCCAGTCGGTCGCCCTCGAGCTCCTCGACGACCATCTGGCCCACTGCGTGGCCGATGCCGTGACCGCGGGCGGCGACGAGGCCACGGCGAAGCTCGACGAGGCCACGGCCGCCATCGCCAGACTGGTGCGTTCGTGACCCCCGCGTTCGTCGGCCACCACAACCACCACGGAGAGCCGGACCCGAGGACCCGATGACGCTGCTGGCCACCGCCGGTTGGATCGACACCATCGGTCGCAGCCTCCGCGAGGGGTTCTTCATGTTCTGGGAGACGCTCTGGCCCTTGATCCTGGGCTTCGGGCTGTCCGGAGCGGTGCAGGCGTTCGTCAGCCGCGAGTCCCTGCAGTCGGCCATGGGCAACCATCGGCCGGCCTCGGTGGCCCGGGCCTCGTTCTACGGCATGGTCTCGTCATCGTGCTCCTACGCGGCCACGGCCATGGCCAAGTCCATCTTCATGAAGGGCGCCGATTTCGTGGCCGTCTGCGTGTTCATGTTCGCATCGACCAATCTGGTGATCGAGCTCGGCATCGTGCTGGTGGTGCTGATGGGATGGCAGTTCGCCGTCAGCGAGTTCGTCGGCGGGATCATCATGATCGTCCTCCTCACCGCGATCGGGAGTCTCTGGCTCCGGGGTCGGCTGGTTGTCCGGGCCCGTGAGCGTCTGACGGACGAGACCACCGACGGCCACCACCATGGCCCGGCCGAGGACGTCAACCTCCAGGCCCAGCCGTGGAAGACGAAGCTCCGCTCGTCCGCCGGGTGGGCCGATGCCGCCACCTACACCATGGCCGACCTGACCATGCTCCGCAGGGAGCTCGTGATCGGCTACACGGTCGCCGGTTTTCTGGCCGTGGCCGTGCCCAGCCATGTCTGGAACGTCGTGTTCCTCCACGGCCACGGGTTCTGGACCAGCCTCGAGAATGTCGTGGTCGGGCCGTTCATCGCCATCATCAGCTTCGTGTGCTCGATCGGCAACGTCCCGCTGGCCGCGTCGTTGTGGGCGGGGGGCATCTCCTTCGGCGGGGTGATCTCGTTCATCTTCGCCGACCTGATCACCTTCCCCCTCCTCCTGATCTACCGGCGTTACTACGGAGGTCGCCTGACCCTGCGCATGCTGGCTGTCTTCTGGGCCGTCATGTCGGCCGCCGGGTTGATCACCGGGGGCATCTTCACCGCGGCCGGGCTGGTGCCGGCCCGCCGCACCACCGAAATTGCGCCGGCCCACTTCTCGTGGGACTACACCACGTACCTCAACCTCGTCTTTCTGGCCCTGTTCGGGCTGCTGTACTGGGCCTACCGGAATCGCCAGCGCCTGGGCGGCGGACAGGGCTACGCCCTCGATCCGGTCTGCGGCATGCAGGTCCAGACCGGCCACGCACCGGCCTCGGCCACCCACGACGGCCACGTCGTCTACTTCTGCTCGGACCACTGCCGCCTGCGGTTCGAAGCCGATCCCATCCGCTTCCCGCCGAGGCACGGCGAGGTCGACAGTCCCTCCGGGGGGAGCCGTGTCGGTGATACCGGACCGGGGCCCTGACGCCGCCGATCCGTCAGGCCCCGTCGCTCAGGCCGGACTGGCGGACGGTGATGTTGAACCGTCCCTCGTCCAAGTCGAGACCGGGGTCACCGGTGCCGGGGACCAGTCCGGGGACACCGTGGTATGCCAGGCGGGACGGACCACCGAATACGAACAGGTCCCCCGACTCCAGGGCCACATCCGTCCAGGGTCGCCCCCGACCGGCCGGTGATCCGAAGCGGAAGGTGCAGGTCTGACCCAGGCTGAACGAGACCACCGGCGACGGGCTGCGCTCGTCGCGGTCCGCGTGCATCCCCATGCGGGCCCCGGGCCCGTACCAGTTGACCAGGGCCACATCGGGCCGGAAGGCCTCGACCTCTCTCCCCTCCGGTCCGTCCCCCATGATCCTCCCGTCCACCGACCGGGCGTCCCGGACCGCCCGACGGCTGAGGTCTCCCAGCCACGGGGGGAACGGGGCCACCGGACGCCCGTCCCCGTCGTCCACCGTCCGCGAGTAGCGGTAGGGATACCAGTGCCAGCCGAGGCAGGCGATCTGTACCGACATGACGCCACCCCGGGGCATGCGGGGCGACCGGAACCCTCCGGCTCGGGCGCCCCAGGCCCGGCACGACGCCGCCAGCGATGCCCGGGCCTCGCGGTCCAGCCAGCCCGGCAGCAGTACCGCTCCGGCCGACACCACCTCGGGCTCCCGGGGGATCAGCCGGCTCACGGCCGCCGCCCCGGTTCCGAGCCGGCGCCTCCGTCGAGCGCGGTCCGCCCGGTTCGGTTTCGCACGACCGACACCTTGGCACGGCGATCAGGTCGCGGTGTTCTTGTCCTGTCTGGCCAACCAGCGCAACCGGGCGGCCCGGGCATCCCACGAATAGACGACCGCCGTACGGGCCAGGCGATCGTGCCAGGCATGGCGATCGCGGGTGGTGAGGATCCCGAGGAACCCCAGACCGAAGACGATGATGCTCAACGGGAGGGCGATGGTCCGGACGACGGCCTGGCGGAGGCCGATCGGTGTTCCGTCCGTCCTGACCACCCGGATCCCGAGGACGGCCATGCCGATGGTCTTCCCGCTGAGGGACCACTGGTAGGCGAAGTAGAGGAACTCCCAGATCACCGCGGCGATGAGCGAGGCGATCTGGTGGCTGCTCAGCGAGAAGTTGTGCCCCGAGACCAGTTGCACGGTGAAGGCCAGTGCCGCCGCCCCCAGGGTGAACAGCCCCCAGGACGCCCCCACGTCGGCGCCGAACGCCACCAGGCGGCTGACCGCACCGGCGTAGTGACCCTGGCGCCCCTCGACGGGTTCGGTCGTCGACGTCGGCGGCATCAGACCTCCCCGGCGGTCAGCTGGGGCCGGGCCGGCATCACGAGGGAGGGTGGACCGAGGGGGAGTTCGTCCGGCGACCTTCTGAGGATGCGGTTCACCCACCGGGCGAAGAAGTCGTCCAGCCCGACGGCCTGGGCCCGGATGACGTCGAGGACCTCGGAGGCCACGCCGGTGGTCGACCGGGCGATGATGCTGCCCAGTTCGGTCTGCTCCATCAGCTTGTCGATGTCGACACGCTCGATGATCTTCTCGACATCGACACGCTCGATGATCTTCTCGACGTCCACCCGATCGATGAGCTTGTCCACGTCGACCCGGCTGACCACCCCGTCCACGTCCACCCGTGACACGAGGGCGTCGACGTCGACCCGCTCCAGCAGGGCGTCGATGTCGATGGCATCCATCACGATGCTCACCACCCGCTCGGCCACGGCCTGAGCCAGCTGCTCCATGCGACCGGAACCGGGGACCGGGCTCACCGGAGCTCGCAAGACGACCGTGGGTCCATGCCAACAGCTTCCCATCGGAGCCCCGGTCGGACGGGGACACTTGGTCCCCGATCCGTCAGGCGGTGGCGTTGGCCTTCAGCACCTCGAGGGCCCGGTCGGCGTGCACGTTCATGCGCACCTCGCTCTGTATGACCTCGATGACCCGCAGGTCGGGACCGATCACGAAGGTGGCCCGCTTGGTCGGCGACAGCTTGGTGAACTTGCGCCGGACCCCGAATTGCGTGGCCACCGCCCCGTCCGGGTCGGAGAGCAGGGGATAGTCGAAGGAGTGCTTGTCGGAGAACTGCTTCTGCTTCTCCACCTGGTCGGCACTGATGCCCACCCTCTGGGCGCCCACGGCCTCGAACTCGGCCTTCATGTCCCGGAAGTGGCAGCTCTCGTGGGTGCATCCGTAGGTCATCGCCGCCGGGTAGAAGAACAGCACCACCGGTCCGGAAGCGGCCAGTTCGCTCAGCTTCCTCGGGTTGCCATCCTCGTCCTTCAACTCGAAGTCCGGCACCTGGTCTCCCTTTTCCATGACCCGAGGGTACCGGCCCGCCATCAACGGTGCTCTGGGAGGGGTGGAACCCCCCGTAAGATGCACCGACGTCAGTCGTGGCGGACGTCGCAGGGCCGGGGCGGTGCACGCCCCTGGCCCACGCCGTCACCGCGCCGACGTCCCACTCGCCGATACCCACTCGACCAGTCAGGCCCGTCCATGCCGTATGCCATCGAGGCCGAAGGCCTCCAGAAGACCTTCCCCGGGAAGCACGAGGTCCACGCCCTCGACGGCGTCAGCTTCGGCGTGGAGGAGGGGACCGTATTCGGCCTCCTCGGCCCCAACGGCTCGGGTAAGACCACCGCGGTGCGGATCCTTACCACCATCCTCAAAGCGGACAGCGGCCAGGCCCGGGTGCTGGGCCACGATGTGGTGAGAAAGGCCGGCCTCGTGCGCAGCCTCATCGGCCTGGCCGGTCAGTACGCCGCCGTCGACGAGAACCTGACCGGCCGGGAGAACCTCCAGATGGTGGGCAAGCTCAACCACCTGGAAACGCCCTACGTCACCGGTCGGGTGGGCGAACTGCTGGACCAGTTCAACCTGACCGATGCCGGAGACCGCCCGCTCAAGACCTACTCGGGCGGGATGCGGCGGCGCCTCGACCTGGCCGCGGCCCTCGTGGCCCGGCCCACCGTGCTGTTCCTGGACGAGCCGACCACCGGGTTGGACCCCCAGAGCCGCAATGACCTGTGGGAGGTCATCGAGCAACTGGTGGCAGGGGGCACCACCGTGCTGCTGACCACCCAGTACCTCGAGGAGGCCGACCGGTTGGCCAACACCCTGGCCGTGCTGGACCACGGCCGGGTCATCGCCGAGGGCACGCCCACCGAGCTGAAGGCCGACCTCGGGGCCACCGTCCTCGAGGTGGGGCTGGAAGGGATCGACCAGGCCCAGCGGACCGCCGAGCTGTTCAGGTCCCTCGGGTCCCACACCCCGATGGTCAACGGCACGGTGGTCGAAGTCACGGTGGACGACGGACCGACCTCGGCCATGGCCGGACTGCGGTCGCTGGACCAGGCCGGCATCTCACCCACCGCCTTCACCCTCCGCGAGCCCAGCCTGGACGACGTGTTCTTGGCCCTGACCGGCCGCCGGACCGAGGACGAGACCGAGTCCACCGAGGACGAGGAACAGTCGGGCCGACGCCGGAGGCGGCGGCGGGCGGCCACCGAAGCCATGCCCATCGTGACCGGGGAGCACCCATGACCACCACCATCACCGCTCCGACGATGTCGGGGGCACCGCACTCGGATTCGGCCGCCGCCAAGCTGCGATGGGCGGTGTCGGACACCCTCACCATCACCAAGCGGAACCTGTTGGCGCTCACCCGGATTCCCGAGCAGCTGTTCTTCTCGACGGTCCAGCCGATCATGTTCGTGCTGCTCTTCACCTACGTCTTCGGCGGCGCCATCAAGGTCCCGGGCGAGAACTACGTGAACTACCTGATGCCGGGCATCTTCGTCCAGACCGTGGCCTTCGGTGCCGTGAGCACCAGCATCGGCCTGGCCGAGGACCTGCAGAAGGGCCTCATCGAGCGCTTCCGGGCGCTGCCCATGGCCCGATCGGCGGTGCTGACCGGCCGCACCAGCGCCGACATGGTTCGCAACGTCTTCACGGTGATCATCATCACCGCCGTGGGGTTCGCCGTCGGATTCCGGCCCACCACCGGCGTGCTGGCGTATCTGGCCGGCATCCTCCTCATCCTGCTCTTCGCCTACTCCTTGTCGTGGGGATTCGCCGTCATCGGACTGTCGGCCCCCAACAGCGAGACGGCCCAGGTCATGTCGTTTCCCATCCTCTTCCCCCTGACCTTCATCTCGTCGGCCTTCGTGCCGGTCTCCAGCATGCCCAGCTGGCTCCGGGGCTTCGCCACCTACCAGCCGGTGAGCGTCACCGTCTCTGCCTGTCGCGCCCTGATGCTGGGCGGGCCCACGGCCACGTGGGTGATCCAATCGGTGGCCTGGACCGTCGGCTTCCTGATCGTGCTGATCCCCCTGGCCGTCCGGAGGTACCGCACCCGGACCTGAGCCGGAGCCGCCCCGGATGGCCGTGCCGTTCCCGGGGGAGCAGAATGGTCCCATGGCCCAGTCACCCCCTTCCTCCCCCGCCCCGGACAGCTTCGGCGCCCGCGCCACCCTCGCCGTCGGCGATGCCACCTACGAGATCTATCGGATCCATGCCCTGGCCGACCGGTACGACGTGGACCGGCTCCCGTACTCGATCAAGGTGGTGCTCGAGAACCTCCTCCGCCACGAGGACGGACTGGCCGTCCGACCGGCCGACATCGAGGCCGTGGCGGCATGGGGCACCCACCCCGAGCGGCACGGTTTCGGCAACGAGGACGCCGCCGAGATCGCCCTCACTCCCGAACGGGTCCTCATGCAGGACTTCACCGGTGTGCCCGGCGTCGTCGACCTCGCGGCCATGCGCGACGCCCTCGAGACGCTCGGCGGCGATGCCGCCCAGGTCAATCCGCTGGTCCCGGTGGAGCTGGTGATCGACCACTCGGTGATCGCCGAGGCCTCGGGCCGCCCGCAGGCCTTCGACGAGAACGTGGACATCGAGTACCAGCGCAACATCGAGCGCTACCAGCTACTGCGCTGGGCCCAGCAGGCCTTCGACGGCTTCCGGGTCGTCCCCCCGGGCACCGGGATCTGCCATCAGGTCAACCTGGAGTACCTGTCGCGGGTGGTGTTCGCCACCGACGACGGCCGGGCGTTCTGCGACACCCTGGTGGGCACCGACTCCCACACCACCATGGTCAACGGACTCGGCGTCCTGGGCTGGGGCGTCGGCGGGATCGAGGCCGAGGCGGCCATGCTGGGCCAGCCGCTGTCGCTGCTCCTGCCACCGGTGGTCGGCTTCCGCCTCACCGGTGAACAGCCGGCGGGCACCACCGCCACCGATCTGGTCCTCACCATCACCCATCTGCTCCGCCAGCACGGCGTGGTGGGGAAGTTCGTGGAGTTCTACGGTCCGGGCGTGGCCGCGGTGCCGCTGGCCAACCGGGCCACCATCGGCAACATGTCCCCCGAGTACGGGGCCACCTGCGCCATGTTCCCCATCGACGACGTGACGCTCGACTACCTGCGCTTCACCGGCCGGGACGGCCACCATGTGGACCTGGTCGAGGCGTACGCCAAGGAGCAGGGCATGTTCCACGTCGCCGGAGGGGTGGAGCCGGTCTTCTCCGAGACCATCGAGCTCGATCTGTCCACGGTGGTCCCGAGCATCGCCGGACCCTCCCGACCCCAGGACCTGGTCACACTGGCCGGGGCCGGGGCCTCGTACCGGTCGGCCCTCGGCCGGGAGGCGCGCTCGGGACCGGCCTCGCTGTCCGACGGCTCTTCGGCCGAGGTGGCCGACGGAGCCGTGGTGGTGGCGGCCATCACCAGCTGCACGAATACCTCCAACCCACAGGTCATGGTGGCGGCCGGCCTGGTGGCCCGACGGGCCGTCGAGCGCGGGCTGTCCCCCAAGCCCTGGGTGAAGACCACGTTGGCCCCGGGCTCGCGCGTGGTCATGGACTACCTCGACCGGTCCGGCCTGACCGAGCCGCTGGCCCGGATCGGGTTCGACCTGGTCGGGTACGGCTGCACCACCTGCATCGGTAACTCGGGACCCCTGTTGACCGGGGTCTCCGAAGCCGTCCACGAGCACGACCTGTCGGTGGCCTCGGTCCTGTCGGGGAACCGCAACTTCGAGGGTCGCATCCATCCTGACGTCCGCATGAACTATCTGGCCTCGCCCCCCCTGGTCGTCGCCTACGCCCTGGCCGGCACCATGGACATCGACCTGACCACCGATCCCCTCGGCACGGGCTCCGACGGCGAGCCGGTCATGCTGGCCGATCTGTGGCCTTCGGCCGAAGAGGTCACCGAGGCCATCCGCGGCTCGTTGACCTCCGACATGTTCCGCCAGCGCTATGGCGCGGTGTTCGACGGGGACGACCGGTGGCAGGCGGTGGAGACCGCCACCGGCGCCACCTTCAGCTGGGACCGCGACTCCACCTATGTGCTCCGACCCACCTTCCTCGAAGGCCTCACCATGACCCCGGCCCCGATCACCGAGGTGTTCGACGCCCGTGTGCTGGCCAAGCTGGGCGACAGCGTGACCACCGACCACATCTCGCCGGCCGGCAACATCGGGCCCACGACGCCGGCCGGCCACTACCTGGCCGACAAGGGCGTGGAGCGGACCGACTTCAACTCCTATGGGGCCAGGCGCGGCAACCACGAGGTCATGGTGCGGGGCACCTTCGCCAACGTGCGGCTCCGCAACCAGCTGGCACCGGGGACCGAAGGCGGCTTCACCCTCCACCTGCCCGACGGCGTCGAGACCACCATCTACGACGCGGCCCAGCGCTACGCGGCCGACGGCGTGCCCCTGGTGGTCCTGGCCGGAAAGGAGTACGGCTCGGGATCGTCGCGCGACTGGGCGGCCAAGGGCACGGCACTGCTCGGGATCCGGGCCGTGATCGCCGAGAGCTACGAACGGATCCACCGGTCCAATCTGATCGGCATGGGCGTGCTGCCACTCCAGTACGCCGAAGGCGAGAGCGCCACCACCCTCTGGCTCACCGGGCACGAGGTGTTCTCGATCACGGGCCTCGAGGGCCTCAACGACGGGACCACCCCGAAGACCGTGAACGTGGCGGCGGTGGACGGGGAGCGCCGGGTCGAGTTCGAGGCCCGGCTGCGGATCGACACCCCGATGGAGGCCGAATACTACCGCAACGGCGGGATCCTCCCCTACATGCTCCGCCAGATGGCCGGCTGAGCCCCTGCCGTCCGGGTCGGACCGGTGAGGGCGCTAGGTGGCCAGGGGCAGGACGAACCGGGCGATCACCACGAAGTGCAGGACGGCGCCGACGATGGTGCAGGCGTGGAAGACCTCGTGGTACCCGAGGACCCCCGGGACGGGGTTGGGCCGTTTGAGGGCGTAGACCAACGCCCCGGCCGAGTAGGCCAGGCCGCCGGCGAGCAGAAGGGCGAACCCGGTCGGGCCCAGCGCCGCGTACAGCTGGGGCAGCACGACCACCGCAGCCCAACCCACCACCACGTACGGCAGGGCGATGACCCATTTCGGAGCGTCCAACCAGACCTGGCGGAGGGTGATGCCGATCAGGGCACCACCCCAGACGATGCACAAGAGCGCGGTGCGGGCCCAGCCCGAGAGGGCGATTCCGGCCACCGCGGTGTAGGAACCGGCGATGGCGATGAAGATGGTCGAGTGGTCGGCCCGGCGCATGCGGCGCCGTCCCACCGGACCCCAGGTATGGCGGTGGAACAGGGCGCTCACCCCGAACAACAAGGAGATGGACACGGCATAGACCACCATGACCAGCGTCGAGCCGGTCGTCGGGGCGGCCCAGATCGAGCGCGGCACCCGATGCCAGCGACAGGAAGAAGGCCACCTCGTGGAAGACGCCGCGCAGGGCGGGCTTCGTCGGCTCTCCGGCCGGCTGGCCTTCGGGGTCCTCGGCGACGTGGGAGCCGTGGGCATCGTCGGAGCCGTGGGCATCGTCGGAGCCGTCGGAGCCGTCGGAGCCGTCGGAGCCGATGCTGCTCGGGGACGCCGTCAACGGCTCGCCCCACCGTCGGCCACCGGGCGTCGTGCCCCGGCCCGGATGCCGGTGGCCCGCTCGACGAACCGTCCGAGCAGTCGACGCCCCACCGTCGTCACCTCGGCCAGACCGTCCGGGTCCAGCCTGACACCCGACGGCAGGTACGGCTCCCAACCGGCGGCCAGCTGACGGTCGACCTCCACGTGGAACTGGAGGCCGTAGGCATGGTCTCCCCACCGGAAGGCCTGGTGGGGGAAGGGCCGCGTGGCGGCCAGGTGGACGGCCCCGTCGGGCAGGTCGAAGGTGTCCTGGTGCCAGTGGACGCAGGGGATGGTGGTGGCCGCCAGACCGCCGTACTCCGGGCCCAGCACCGGATCGAGCCGGCCCGTGGCGGTCAGCTCCACCCGGCCGAGACCGATCTCAGCCGTCGGCCCGGTGGTCACCGAGGCCCCGAGGGCGGCAGCCAGTTGCTGGGCCCCGAGGCACACGCCGAGGACGGGCTTGCCGGCGTCGGCCGTGGCGGCCAGCAGGGCCCGCTCGGGGGCGAGCCACGGATGGACATCGCCGTCGTGCACCCCCATGGGCCCACCCAGCACGACCAGACCGCCGATCGATTCCGCCTCGGGGACGGTCCCGTCGAGGTCGAGCCGGACCAGGTCGTAGGGCTGTCCGGCCGACCGCAGGGCCTCGGCCACCAGGCCCGGGCCCTCGTGCGCCACGTGCTGGAGGATGGCCCATGGTGCCCGTGGGGTTGTCCGGCCGGCGACCGCCCCACCGACGGAGGAGGACCCCGGTTCGGCCATCACCCCGTGGCCACGACGTGGAACGCCTCGGCCAAGCGTCCGTCGGGCAGGCCGGCGGCCAGGGCCGTGCCGGACATCCAGCCCCGGAGGAGATCCTCGAGGTGGTCACCGTCACCGACCTGACTCCGGTGGGAGCGCAGCGCCGCCAGCTTGAGCTCGAAGAACTCGGTGGCGTCCACCGCCCGGTCGGCCCGGTCGGTGGCCATGATCCACAGCTCGGGCACCGTATGGGGCTCGAGACCCTCGTCGAGCAGCTCGGGAAAGGCGAACGGGTTGCGGGCGTCCGGGTAGACGGCGCAGGCCGCGGCCTCCCCGGCGGCCAGGTGGTCCGGATGGCTGGCATAGATCCGGGCCCAGTTGCGCTCGGGCGACTGGGCCACTACCCGGTCGGGCCGGAACTGTCGGATGGTCCGGGCGATGGCCCGCCGCAGGTCGAGGTCGGGCAGGAGGCGACCGTCGGGGAAGCCGAGGAAGGTCACGTCGCCGACGCCCACCGTGTGGGCCGCCTCCACCTGCTCGCTCCGCCGGATGACGGCCATGTCGGCCCGGGTCACCGACCGGTCGGAACCCCCGGCATCACCGTCGGTGGCGATGCAGTAGGCCACCTCCACGCCGGCATGGGTCCACACCGCCACCGAGCCCGCCACACCAAAGTCGACGTCGTCGGGATGGGCGGTGACCACCAGTATCCGCTCGACACCCTCGGTGCCGGCGCCCACCGTCATCACGGGGACGAAATGGTTCTCTGGCACGGCGACCTCCTCGATCGGGATCTGGTGCGGCCCCCGTCCATGTCGGCGGCGGCGCGCCATCCTCGAAACAGGTGGGCGAGGGACTGGGCAGAGGTGTCCGGCTGGAGCGGGTGCCCGGCCAGCGGAGCGCTCAGTCCTCGTTCGGATTCCAACCGGCCAGGTCGGCCAGGCGCGGGTCGTTGGAGAAGATCTCCACGATCGGGGAACGGAGTCCGATGCGGGTCTGGATGCGCTCGATCTCGAGCACCTGGTTCCACTGGACCAGGGTCACCACCAGTCCGGCCTCTCCGGCCCGGGCCGTACGGCCCGACCGGTGGAGGTACGCCTTGTGGTCCTCGGGCGGATCGAAGTGGACGACCACGTCCACCATGTCGATGTCGAGGCCCCGGGCGGCGACGTCGGTGGCCACCAGGGCGGGCAGCTTGCCCTCGCTGAAGTCCTTCAGGGTCCGCTCCCGGTTGGACTGGCGGAGGTCGCCGTGGATGGCGTCCGCCTTCACCCCCTCCTTGCGGAGCTGCTCGACCAACCGGTCGGCACCGCGCTTGGTGCGCACGAAGACCAGCGTCTTCTCCGAGTTCCGGCAGATGGCCGCACAGACCTTGACCCGGTCCATCTGGTGCACCTCGAGGAACCGGTGCTCCATGGCGTCCACGGTGGTGTGGGCCGAGGCCACCTCGTGGAGGACCGGATCGGTGAGGTACCGGCTGACCAGTCGGTCGACAGCTCCGTCCAGCGTGGCCGAGAACAGGAGGGTCTGGTGTTCCCGCTCGAGCCGGCGGAGCACCCACTCGACCTGGGGCATGAAGCCCATGTCGGCCATCCGGTCCGCTTCGTCGAGTACCAGGGTCTCGATGTCGGCCACCGAGAGTTCGCCGCGGTCACCGAGATCGATCAGCCGGCCCGGCGTGGCGATGATCACGTCCACGCCCCGTCGGAGCTTCTTGACCTGGCGCTCGATGTCGGCGCCACCGTAGACGGCGGCGATCCGGAGTCCGGCCTCTTTGGCCAGTGGCTCGAGCACCTCGCTCACCTGCACCGCCAGTTCACGGGTGGGTACGAGGACCAGGGCCCGGGGCCGACCGGGTTCGGTCGAACGGGCCGCCATGGTGCGCTGGAGGAGCGGGACGCCGAAGGCCAGCGTCTTGCCGGAGCCGGTCTTGGCCTTGCCGCACACGTCCCGACCGGCCAGCGCGTCGGCCACGGTCATGGCCTGGATGGCGAAGGTGGTGGTGATGCCCTGGGCGGCCAGGGCCTTGACCAGGGAGGGTTCGACGCCCAGTGAGGCGAAGGTCGGCGGGTTGTCGGTGTCGACCGACACGAGGTCGGAGGAATCGAGGACGCGATCCGGCGGATCGGCGATGGTGGTCATGGGATTCGGAAGCTCTCTCTCGTCTGTTCGGTGACGGCCGGAGGCCGACCGTCGACAATCGTGTGCATCACGACTGCGTGCGGGCCCGCCTCGGGCCATCGTCCGGACTGCGTCGGCAGCTCGGAGAACAGGATGAGGAAGACCCCGGTGGGCGGCACCGTGCCGTCCACGAACACCAGTCTACCCGGTATCGCCCGTTACACCAGGTCAACAAGGGAACCGGCTCCGTCGTGACCCCGTTGGCACCCCGGGGTGAGGGCCGGGGACGCTGCTCCGCTCGGGCCGGACGCCGGGGAGCCCCCGCCCCACCGCCATCACCCCCGCCGGAGCTGTTCACGCTCTCCACCTGGGACTTCTCCCGTCGGCACCGAAGCACCTACCCTGTGTCCTGGTCCGGACGAAACGGGTCCGGAGCTACCCACGAAAGGAAGCCGACCATGGGAAAACTCGACGCCGGCGACAAGGCGCCCGCCTTCACCCTGCCCGACCAGGACGGCAAGAAGGTCTCCCTCAAGGACTTCGCCGGCCGCCAGGTCGTCCTGTACTTCTACCCGCGGGACGACACCCCGGGCTGTACGAAAGAGGCGTGCCAGTTCAACGACAACCTGCATGCCTTCTCCCGGGCCAAGGTGGCGGTCCTCGGGGTCTCGGCCGACACCGCCGAGAAGCACCAGAAGTTCCGGTCCAAGTACGGGCTCACCTTCCCCCTCCTCACCGACGCCGACCACGCCGTCGGCGAGGCCTACGGGGCGTGGGGGGAGAAGACCCTCTACGGCAAGAAGTCGATCGGGGTGATCCGCTCCACCTTCCTCATCGGCGCCGACGGGAAGATCGTCCGGCCCTGGTACCACGTGAAGGCCGACGGCCACGCGGCCAAGGTGCTGGCCGAGATCGTGGCCTGACCGGGGACCGTCTTCACACCTGGTGTCGGGGGCACCACCACGAGGTGCGCCCGCCCACGGTGGACCGGACCAGCTCGGTTCCGTCCCGGGGGCAGCGGCCTCCGAGGTGGCGCTCGTCCATCAGGTCCCCGGTGTGGGACCCACCGCGCCCGGTCAGCTCGGCGATGGTCCGGCCCAGGTGCCGGTGGAGCCGCCGGATCTCGACCGGGCTCAACGAGTCGGACGGCCGGAGGGGAGACAGCGAGGCGCGCCACAGCACCTCGTCGGCGATGAGGTTCCCGACGCCGGCCACCCGTGACTGGTCGAGCAGCCGGGCCTTGACGGCCACGTGCGTTCCGCCCAGGGAGGCGGCCAACTCCTTCGGGCTGATCGAGGCGGCGTCGGGGCCGAGGGACGAGACATCGGGGTCGAGGTGGACGCCGCCCAGGCGCCTCGGGTCGTGCACCACCAACGCTCCGCCGTCGTCGAAGCGGACCTTCCATCGGTCCCAGGCCGGGTTGCGGCGGCGCGGGGCGTAGAACATCTCCTCCACACCGATACGACCGTCGACGGCCAGGCTGCCGGTCATCCCGAACCGGATCCCCACCGGCGGACCGGAGTCCACGTCCAACAACAGGAGCTTCCCGATCCGTCGGGCCGCCACGAACTGGCGGCCGACCAGGGCCCGGCGGAGGGCCGGCCCGGTGACGCCGCCCTTCAGGAACCAGGCGTCCGGGCTGGCGACCGAGGCGATGGTGCGGTCGAGGGCCGACTCGGCCAGCTGGCGGTAGGTCTCCACTTCGGGCAGCTCGGGCACGGCCCGAGGGTAGCCAACGCCACCGCACCACCCGCCGGGTGGGCCTCGCTAGGGTTGGGCCATGCCCCCCGAAAAGCCGCACTGGGCCGAGCTCTTCACCGAAGTCGTGACATCGGGCCTGTGCACCGGATGTGCCGGCTGCATCGTGGCCTGCCCGTATGACGTCCTGTCCTACGACGACACCGGAGGCCGCTACAAGCCGTTCCACATCGACGCCGACGGCGGACCGGAGAGCTGCACGCACGGGGTCAAGGGCTGCACCATGTGCACCCGGGCGTGTCCGAGGTTCCGACTCTGGGAGCCCGAGATCGACACCCACCTGTTCGCCCGCGAGCGCACCACCGACGAGGTGGCCGGGGTGTCCTCGGACATCCTCCTCGTCCGGGCCACCGATCCGGAAGTCCTCGACGTGGGCCAGGACGGCGGGCTGGTCTCCGCCCTGCTGGTCTGGGCGCTGGAGCACGACATCATCGACGCCGCCCTGGTTTCGGTGCTCGAGGGCGACGGCTCCACGTGGAAGGCCATCCCCGGCGTCGCCACCAACCGGGCCGAGGTGCTGGCCGCGGCGGGCTCGCGGTACACCTACTCGGCCAATCCCATGGCCTACCCCCAGGCCATCGAGGCCGGAGCCGAACGCATCGCCCTGGTGGGCATGGGGTGCCAGGCGTCGGCGGCCCCGGTCATGAAGGCCCGCAAGGCCGGCAAGATCGCCCGCCGGCTGTCTCTGACCATCGGGCTTATGTGCTCGAAGACCTTCGACGACGCCATCTTCCCCGAGCTGTTCGAGGCCAGGTACGGGATCGCCCGGGCCGACATCGCCAAGATGAACATCAAGGGCGTGTTCCAGGTGTGGACCCGCGACGGGGGCTACCACGAGATCCCCCTGAAGGAGGCCCACGCCTGGACCCGCGAGGGCTGCACCTCCTGCCCCGACTTCGCCGCCGAGCACGCCGACATCTCGACCGGTGGCATCGGCGCCTTCAACGACTGGACCCTGACCATGGTGCGGACCGATCAGGGCCGCGAGCTGCTGGACGGGATGCTGGCCGACGGCGCCATCGAGACCCGACCCGGCGACGACGACCCCGGAGCCATCGCCCTGCTCCACCGGCTGGCCCGGGTCAGCAGGAAGCGCTGGCCGGAGACCGCCGTCCCCATGCCCCGCCGGCTGCCCGAAGCGACGTGAAAATCTCGTAATAATCCTCCCGTTCGGGTCCTATGGCCCTGAAAACGTGCCCACCGCGGGCCTAATGTGCTCCGCAGGGCCCGGCACGAACCGATGACCGAAGGACCCTGGCGAAAGCCTGGCAGGGCGCGACTCCCCGACCGCAGTCGGTGGTCCGGGCTGTGGGGTCCAGCCGACGACCATTGGAGGATCACGGCTTGTTCGCCGCACTTGGACGCTTCACCGTACGGTTCCGCTGGCTGATCATCGCCAGTTGGATCATCGTCACCGTGATCCTGGTCATGTGCCTTCCGGGCCTGTCCACGGTGGAGAAGAGCAGCAACTCCCAGTTCCTGCCGTCCAGCGCAGCCAGCGTGAAGGCCGGTGAGCTGGCGTCGCCGTTCTCGTCCTCCTCCCGGTCGGATGTCACCTACGTGGCGTCGACCCGAGGTGCATTGACACCGGCGGACCGTGCCGCCGTCGATCGCGCCGAGCAGGCCATGCGCTCGATTCCGAAGGTGACGGCGGTGGTGGACGAGGGCACGTCGGCCAACGGCCGGGCCCAGATAGCACTCGTCGAGCTGGCCCTCCCCTCGTCGGCGTCGAACAAGGTGGCCATCCCGCTGGTGTCCGAGCTCCGGTCGGCGTTCGCCTCGTCGGGCGCCCCACCGGGCCTGTCCATGCACCTCACCGGCGGGCTGGCCGAGTCGGTGGACCAGCAGAACCAGAACGGAAGCACCCAGACACTGATCGAGCTCCTCTCGGTCCTGTTCATCGTGGCCCTGCTGTTCTTCACCTTCCGGGCCCTCCTCGCCCCTCTCGTGGCCCTCCTGCCCTCGGCCGTGGCACTGATCGCCTCGGGGCCGATCATCACCGAATCCGCCCACCTGGGCGTGCAGGTCTCCGACCTGACCCCCATTCTCCTGACCGTGGTACTCCTCGGGGCCGGCACTGACTACGGCCTCTTCCTCATCTTCCGGGTGCGCGAGGAGCTCCGAAGGGGACGGTCGGGCGACGATGCGGTGTCCTTCTCGTTGTGCAAGGTCGGTGAGTCGATCACGTTCTCGGGCCTGACCGTCATCGGTGCACTCTCCACCGTGGTGATCGCCACCTTCGGCCTCTACCAGGGGCTCGGACCGGCCCTGGCCATCGGGATCGCCGTGGCGCTGCTGGCCAACCTGACCCTGCTGCCGGCACTGCTGGCCGTGCTGGGCGGGAGTGTGTTCTGGCCCCGCATCCCGAAGGTGGGCGAGCACAAGGGCGGGGCCTGGGGACGTATCGCCGGCAAGGTGGTGTCCCGACCGGTGCTGACCCTGGTGGTCGGCCTGGTCATCTTCGGCGGACTCGCCCTGTCGATGCTGGCCTACGCCCCCACCGGGTTCGGGGACCAGCCCGCCCCGGCCAAGTCGGACTCGGGCAAGGGCCAGGCCGTGCTGGCCGCAGACTTCCCGGCCGACCAGGACAACCCCACCACGGTGCTCTTCCGGCTGCCCACCTCGGTGTGGAACGAACCCCAAGCCCTGGCCCAGGCCGAAAAGGGTCTGAACCGGTCCGGCCTGTTCTCGGACGTCACCGGGGCCCTCGATGCCAACGGGACCACCGTGTCGCCGACGGCCCTGACCGAAGCGCACACCCAGCTCCAAGGCCTCGGACCGGCCGCCCAGCTGCCCGTGTCGGCTCCCGCCGGGATCGGCGTCCCCCCGGCCGTCTACAGCGCCTACCAGGGCTCCGGCCAGTTCGTCAGCAGTGACGGTCGCACCATCCTGTTCGAGGTGGAGCTGCGCGCCGGCCCCTCCACGTCCACGGCGGCCGCCGACGCCATCCCCGCCGTCCGCGTGGCCGTCGCCGGCGTGGCCCGCTCGATCGGAGCCACCGCCAACGGGGTCAACGGGTACGCAGCCCAGGCGTCCGATGTCGGAAGTATCTCCGGCAGCGACCTCGTCAGCATCATCCCCATCGTGATGATCGTGCTGGCCCTGTTGCTGGCCATCGTGCTGCGCAGCCTGGTGGCACCGCTCTACCTGGTGATCAGCGTGGGACTGTCGTACCTGGCCTCGCTGGGTCTGGCCGTGCTGGTCTTCGTGCTCATCGGGGGCCAGGACGGGATCAACTTCGTCCTACCCTTCTTCATGTTCATCTTCATCATGGCGTTGGGTCAGGACTACAACATCCTGGTCATGACCAGAATCCGCGAGGAGGCCCACCACGCGCCCATACGGGTGGCGGTCCGCCGCGCCGTGGAGGCCACCGGCACCACGGTGACGTCGGCCGGGCTGATCCTGGCCGGCACCTTCGGCGTGCTCACCGCCACCGGCGACACCCAGGTCCAAGAGATCGGCCTCGGCCTGGCCGCCGGCATCCTCCTCGACACCTTCTTCGTCCGGACCCTGCTGGTCCCGTCGGTGGTGGTCCTGCTCGGTCGGTGGAACTGGTGGCCGTCGAAGCTCGCCTACGAGGACCACAGCCACGATCCGGTGCTGCCCGACGCAGGTCCCCGGCCGCGGGACTCGGCCCCCACGGCCGCCGTCCCCGAGCCGGCGGAGCGGCCACTGGTCGGGGCGGGGCAGTACTCGCCCGACTGATCACCGCCGGCCCCGGTAGCGGTCCCCCGACGGCTGCCGGGCGGTTGGGGCCGTTGGGGGACAGAGTACGGTGAACGGGCGTGGCCAGCCGAAGGACGACCCTCAACCGACCCACCGTGGTGCTTCTGGTCCGCCATGGGACGACGCCGACCACGGGCAAGGTGCTGCCCGGACGGGCGCCCGGACTCCACCTCTCCGACGAGGGGCGGGCCCAGGCCGAAGCGGTGGCCGGCCGGATCGCCTCCCTGGCCGCCGGCGACCGGACCGCTCCGGTGGCGGTCTACGCCTCACCACTGGAGCGGACGGCCGAGACGGCCAAGCCCATCGCCCGCCGGCTGGGACTGCGGGTCCGCACCGAACGGGGCCTCATCGAGTGCGACTTCGGCGAGTGGACGGGGGCAAAACTGAGCGTGCTGGCCAAAAAGCCCGAGTGGACCCGCGTCCAGCGGTGGCCGAGCGGGTTCCGATTCCCCGAAGGCGAGTCCTTCCTCGAGATGCAGTCCCGGATGGCCTCGGCCCTGGCCCGGCTCACCCGGCTCCACCCGGGTCAGACCGTGGTGGCCGTATCGCACGCCGATCCCATCAAGGCCGCGGTATCCTCAGCGGCCGGCACCCCCCTCGACCTGTTCCAGCGGCTGACGGTGGCCCCCTGCTCGGTATCGGCCCTGGCCTTCGGCCAGGCCGGGCCCCATGTGCTTACCGTGAACTCCACCGCCACCCTCGACCAGCTGGCGCTGTCATGAACGAGACGCGACACGGGCGCCGAACAGTGACGGGCGGCACGGCAGCATGAGCGAGGGCTACGACCTCTCCGCGCCGGACCGGATCACGGTGGGCACCGTCGGCCCGGTCGGCGATCGGCTCTTCCTGCTCCAGTGCCGGCAGGGACCGACGCTCCTGACGCTCAAGATCGAGAAGCAGCAGGTGGCGGTGGTGGCCGACTACCTGGCCCGAATCGTGCGCGACCAGTCGCGGCCGGGCCACCTGCCCGACGAGATCGAGCTGGAGCAGCCGGCCGAGCCGGCCTGGGTGGTGGGCACCATCGGCGTGTCCTACGACGAACCCGAGGACCGCGTGGTGCTGGTCATCGAAGAGCTGGTCGGAGAGGACGAGTCCGGCGCCATCGCCCGGCTGTCCATCACCCGGGAGCAGGCGGCGACCTTCGCCATCCAGGCCACCCGGCTGGTCGAGTCCGGCCGCCCGCCCTGCCCGCTGTGCGGGTCACCACTCGACCCTTCGGGACACGAGTGCCCACGGACCAACGGCCACCGTCCGCCGACGGTGTGAGCGGCTGGAGCCCCGAGGCCGGTCCCGGGCTCGACGCCGTGGTCGACGTGCTGGCCTCGTCGCCGATCTCGGTCGTCGGCCGCCTCCCGTGGAGCTCGAACCTGACCTTTTTGGTCAGTCTCGACGACCCGGAGGGCGGGGACGCTCACGGGCAAGAGGGCGGGGAGCCGGCACCGTCACTCCTCCAGGCCGTGTACAAACCGGCCAGCGGTGAGCAGTCCCTGCGGGACTTCCCCAGCGGGCTCTATCGACGCGAGGTGGCGGCGTTCGCCCTGTCCGAGTCGCTCGGCTGGGGCCTCGTCCCGCCCACCGTCGAGCGCACCGACGGCCCGTTCGGCCCCGGCTCGCTCCAACTGTTTGTGGCGGCCGACTACGAGCAGCACTACTTCACCCTGTTCGACGAGGGGCGACACGACGACACCCTCCAGACCATGTGCGTGTTCGACGTCGTGGCCAACAATGCCGATCGCAAAAGCGGCCATGTGCTGCTCGGGGAGGGCGACACCCTGTGGGGCATCGACCACGGGCTCTGCTTCCACCGGCAGCACAAGCTGCGCACGGTCATCTGGGACTACGCCGGGGAGGACGTCCCCGGCCGACTGTTGGAGGAACTCGGGCACCTGGCGTCGGCCCCGCCCGACGAGCTGACCCGGTGGCTGGACCAGGCCGAACAGGACGCCCTCGTCCAGCGGATCGACCGGCTGGTGGACACGGGCACGTTCCCCGAACCGATCGGGGACCGGCCCCCGTACCCCTGGCCGCTCGTGTGAGGAGCGGGCCGCGGCGGGCGGGCGCCGACGGACTCCTCAGTGGGCGGCTCGCGGGTTCGGTCGGTGGTCGGCTCGGGCCTTGGCCGCTCGCGGCTTCGGTGCGTCGAGGGCCTGGATGATGAGCGACGCGTAGTACACTTGGCCCCGGCTGGGTCCAGGTGGACCCCGTCGGGATAGAAGTACTGCGGATAGGCCGCACTGGCCGTGTTCCAGTCCACCACCACGGTGTTCGGGTAGGTCTGGGCGACGCTGGCGATGGTGGCGTTGACCTGCTGTTGCCAGGGACGCGGGACGTGGGTGTTCACAAGGACGATCCGGTGCATGGGGCCGAGGGAGTTGAGCAGTTCCACCAGCTGGTCGGCGGAGTACGGCCCGTTGGTGCCGAGCTCGACGATCAGCCGGTTCCCCACCACCCCCTCGGAGCGCAGTTGGGACACCACGGCTTGGACCTGGTCCAGCTGGAGACCGACCTGGGCGTCGATGTCGATCCCCGGGAGCGACTGTTGGAGATAGGGGGCGGCATCGACCATGAGGGAGTCACCGATCGCCGTGATCCCCTGTCCGGCCGGTGGAGCGGTGGTGGGCGTGGACACCGACGTCGGCGGATGGCGGTGCACCACCGGAACGATGGACGTGACCCGGGTATCCGGATCGGCGGCGGAGGCCGAGACCACCCCCACCAGCCCGAGGACGCAGATGACGGCGTTGAAGGTCACGCCGCCGACGATGAGCCAACCGGCCGGCTTGAGCTGGGGCCGGGTCCACTGGTGGTCGCGGACCCGTACCCACAGCCGACCGAGTGAGCCGTGCCGGACGGGCTGCTCGACGTAGCGCCACGACAGGGCGGCCAGCACCAGCGTGGCGGCGATCTGGAGGGTGGCCCGAACCACACTGGGCGGGGCGTCCACCGGCGTGGTGAGCACGATGACCGGGTAGTGCCACAGATAGATGCCGTACGACCGCTCGCCCACCCACCGGAGGGGTTCCCACCCGAGGATGGTCGCCATGTCGGACCCGGGATGGATGGTGACGCTGATCAGGAGGGCGGTGAGGAGGGCCAACAGGAGCATGCCGCCCTCGTAGAGGAATGTGGCGTACTCGTTGGTGTGCCAGACCATCACGATGATCCCGAGCAACGATGCCGCACCGACCCCGTTGAGCAGCCACCGGGCACTGGGCGTCACCGGGGCGAAGCTCTGTCGGCGGGGCAGGGCGAAGGCCAGCGCCGCGCCGATCAGCAGGGCGAAGGCCCGGGTGTCGGTGCCGTCGTAGACCCGGGTCGGGTCGCCGTTCGGGACGAACAGCACGCCCATCTCGATGGCCGACGCCGCCGCCGCGGCCAGGGTGACGGCGATCAACGTCCGCCTCGATTGCGTGTACCGCATCGCCACCAGCAACAGCAGCGGCCACACCAGGTAGAACTGCTCCTCGATCGAGAGGGACCAGAGGTGCCCGAGCGGCGACGGTGGCCCGAACCGGGCGAAGTACGAGATGTGCTGGAAGATGAACCACCAGTTGCTGTAGTAGAAGATGCCCGACGGGAGGTCGCTGCGCAGCGCGGTCAGCTGTCCCCGGTCGAAGAGGGTGGCCCACCCCACGGTCACGAAGAGCATCACGAAGAGCGCCGGTAGGAGGCGGCGGGCGCGGCGGATCCAGAACTGCTTGAGTCCGATTCCGTGGTGGCGGCGGTACTCGGCCACCAGGAGATCGGTGATCAGGTAGCCCGACAGGACGAAGAAGACCTGCACCCCGAGCAGGCCACCCGGAGCCCATCCGAAGTTGAGATGGAAGGCGATCACCGACAGGACCGCCACGGCGCGGATGCCGTCCAGGCCGGGCAGGTACGGGCTGGTTCCCTCTACCGGCCTAGGCACGGCACGGTCCGGTCACCGAATCGTCGGGCCGGTCCGACGCGTCGTCGAGCCTCTCGTCGGGAGACGGACGACTGCGGCGACGGTAGGAGGTGGAGTTCACACCCGGAGGATCTGTGCACGAGAGGACGCTGAGGCCACAGTATGGCACGGCCCATCCCCGAAAAAGGTGCTCCCCCCTCGTCCGCTACCGTCGTCCCACCGTCGGGGACACGAACCCCTGCGGATCCGTCGGCCCGCGGGGGCCCGACCCGATCACCGTCCCCACCCCGCCCGGCAGGGACGGTTCAGCCGCGTGCCTTCAGTGCCTCGATCAGTTGGGGCAGGACCTTGTGCACATCGCCGACGATCCCGAGGTCGGCCACGGAGAAGATCGGGGCGTCCTGGTCCTTGTTGATGGCCACGATGTTCTTGGAGTTCTTCATGCCCACCAGGTGCTGGGTGGCTCCGGAGATACCGCAGGCCACATAGACGGTGGGCTTCACCGTCTTTCCGGTCTGGCCGACCTGGTGGGAGTAGGGAACCCACCCGGCGTCGACGATGGCCCGGCTGGCCCCGGCCGCTCCATGGAGCAGGGTGGCCAGCTCTTCGATGAGCGTGTACTGGTCCTTCTCACCCAGGCCTCTCCCACCCGACACCACCACATCGGCCTCGTCCAGCTTGGGCCCGGTCCGCTCCTCCACGTGGCGGGAGACGATGGTGGCAGCACCGGTGGCCCCGGTGTCCGGCGGCGGGGCCGCCTCTACCGTGGCGGGGGCTCCCCCGGAGGGCTCGGCCGGGAACGACTTGGCCCGGACCACGAAGATCTGCGGCCCGTCGCCGGTGAACCGGGCCGAGAGGATCTGGCTGCCCCCGAAGACGGCATGTTGGGAGACCAGCCCGCCGTCGCCGGCCTCGAGGTCCACCACGTTGGTGAGGACGGGTCGGTCGAGCTTGACCGACAGGCGCCCGGCGATGTCCCGGCCGTCGTAGGTGGCGGGGAACAGGATGGCATCGGGTCCGTTGCCTGCCGCCACCGCGGCGGCGATGGTGGCAGCCACCGGTGGGCCGGGCAGGGCTCCGGCCAGGTCACCGACATCGTGGACGGTGGTCACGCCGTACTCGCCGAGCGTGCCGGCCACCGAGGCCGTGGCGTCGCCGTAGGCAACGGCCTCCACCGTGGCGGCCAGGTCGCGGGCCCGCGTGATCAATTCGAGGGAGGTGGTGATGGGTGCCCCGTCGGCCACTTCGGCCAGGACCCAGATCTTGTCGACAGACATGTGTGGTTGTTCTCCTACCGGTCCTAGAGGACCTTCAGCTGCTCGAGGAATGAGATGACCCGCTCGTAGCCGTCGCCCTCGTCGACGACGATCTCACCGGCCGACCGGGCCTCGGCGTCGGCGACATCGGTGATCTCCTGACGGGCCCCGACGGATCCCACCTGGCTGGCGTCGATCCCGAGATCGGCCACCGTCAGGGTCTCGACCGGCTTCGACTTGGCCGCCATGATCCCCTTGAACGACGGGTAGCGGGGCTCGACCACCCCGGCGGTGACCGTGACCACCGCCGGCAGTGGGCTCTCGACCTCGTCGTAGCCGGCCTCGGTCTGACGCTCCACTTTGACCGAGTTGCCGGTGATCTCGACCTTCTTGGCGAAGGTGACCGAGGGAAGGCCCAGCAGCTCGGCCACCTGGACCGGCGTGGTGCCCGTGTAGCCGTCGGTGGACTCGGTGGCGGCCAGCACCAGGTCCGGCTCGGCCCGCTTGATGGCCGCCGCCAGCACCTTGGCCGTTCCGAGGGCGTCGGTGCCGGCCAGGGTCTCGTCACTGATCAAGATGGCCTTGGCCGCCCCCATGGCCAGGGCCGTACGCAGCCCGGACGTCTCGCCGTTCGGAGCCATCGACACCAGGGTCACTTCGCCGCCACCGGCCGCGTCGGCCAGCTGGAGAGCCATCTCCACACCGTAGGAGTCGGAGTCGTCGAGAATGAGTTTTCCGGCTCGGACAAGGTTCTTTGTCCCCGGATCCAATGCCGGCGGAGCCGCCGGATCGGGGATCTGCTTCACACAGACAACGACGTTCATGGGCGTGCATTGTTGTTGAAAACGGCCCCTTCGACCAATCGGGCCGCGATCCCAGGTCAGGGCCCCCGGTGTTCGGGGCCGGTCGCGGGCTGCCCGTCCGGGGCCCGGTCCCGGGCCGCCAGGGCCATGGTCACGTCGTCGGTGATCACCGTGTCGACCCCGAGGGCCATCATGGCCTCCACCTGCGATGGGTCGTTCACCGTCCAGGCGGCAACGGCGAGCCCGGCGGCGTGGGCCCCGGTGACCAGGGCCCCGGTGATCAGGGAGGCGTGGGGATGGACGGCGGTACAGCCGTGGTCGAGGGCGGCCCGGACGCACGCGGACGGGTCGAACCAGCTGGCCACCAGCAGGCCTGTGGGGATCTCGGACCGGGCCTGATGCACGGCGTCCAGGGCCCCGGGCCAGAACGAGGAGACCACCACCCGACCCGCCCGACCCACCCGATTGCGGTTCGCCACCAGCTCGGCCACGTCGCGGGCCACCCGCTCACCGGGGTCGAACTCGGGCTCCCCGGGCAGGTTCTTGATCTCGATGTTGACGACCAGATCCTCACAGGCATCGAGGACGGCGGGCAGCAGCGCCACCGACGGCGGGAGTCGGTCAGCCGTGACCCCGCCGATCGGCCCGAGGCCGACGATGTCGGCGTCGTGGTGGACGGCCAACGCCCCGTCGGCGGTCCGCCGGACGTCCAGCTCGACCCCGTCGGCCCCGAGCCGGAGGGCCCGGAGGAACGCGTCCAGCGTGTTCTCGCCGATGCCGCCTGCCGGGTCGGGGCTGCCCCGATGGGCCTGGACCGCCGTGACCGTCATCGCTCCGGAACCTCCTCGGACCGGTCGCCTCCGGGTGCAGATTTCGGCGGGAATCGGGGGCCCTGGGGCCGCAGGAACCTGTTGCACCCGAGGGTGCCGGTGATTACTCTAGTGACCGAAACCTGAACGGCCGGTGACATCGTGCGCCGAGCTATGTGAAACTGATCACAAACAGGAACTCTCGGAAGCTGGAGCGGAGGAAGCATCGTGGCTCTTATGTGGAACCGTACGGTCGAGTGGGACGACGGTGACTGGCGATACCTCGCCGCCTGTCGGAGCACTGAGCCCGACCTCTTCTTCCCCATCGGGACGACCGGACCGGCCATCGACCAGATCGAGGCGGCCAAGCGGGTCTGCCGAGGGTGTGATGCGCAGGAGCCCTGCCTCGATTTCGCCCTGGCCACCAACCAGGAGTCGGGCGTTTGGGGTGGGACCTCCGAGGAGGAGCGCCGCAAGCTGCGCAAGGCCTGGCTGGCCGCCCGTCGTCGGGCCTCCTGACCGCCCAGACCCGCGCCACGCCGACTCAGAGTTCCGCCCCGTCGGCTCCCTCGGCCGGCAGCACGATGGCCACGATGGTCCCCCGGGTGCCGGGCTGGGCCTCCCGCCGGTTGCGCATGGTGATGGTGCCCTCCAACTGACTCCGCACCAGGTCCCGCACGATCGACAGGCCCAGGCTCTGGGTGGCATCGATGTCGAACCCGTCGGGGAGTCCGAAGCCGTTGTCGATCACCTCGAGGGTGAGGGCCGTGGGGTCGTGGATCAGGTGCACCCGGATGTGGCCCGGGGGCTGAGCCGACATGGACTCGCGCCCGGGCGCCCGGGTGTGGTCGCCACCCCCGACGTCGTCGTCGCCGCCGACATCGTTGAAGGCGTGCTCGACGGCGTTCTGCAGCAGTTCGGCCAGCACCACGGCCAACGGGGTGGCCACGTCGGCCGGCACCTCCCCCAGTTCGCCGGTGACCTCGAAGGTGAGGGCGCGCCCCTGCACCACCGAGTCCTCGGCCATCCGGATGAGAGAGGTGACGATCTCGTCGAAGGGCACTTGGTCGCTCGGCTCGCGTGACAGGATCTCGTGCACGATGGCGATGGAGCGGACCCGCCGCTCGGCCTCGAACAGGGCCACCCGGCCCTCGCCCCGCGGTAGCCGGCGGGCCTGTAACCGCAGCAGGGCCGAGATGGTCTGCAGGTTGTTCTTGACCCGGTGGTGCACCTCGCGGATGGCGGCGTCCTTAGACAGGAGCAGGCGGTCCAGCCGGCGGACGTCGGTCACGTCGCGCATCAGCACCAGACATCCGGTGACCACGTCCCCGGCCATCAGAGGGATGCAGTGCAGCAGTACGGTCACGTCGGGTCGCCGCTCCACCTCCTCGACCACCGGGAGGGCCGAGGCCAGGGCCCACTCGATGGCGGACTCCTCGATGCCGAGATCGGTGAGGCGACGGCCCTCGGTCTGGGAGTACATCCCCATGCGGTGGAGGGCGTTCGTGGCGTTGGGTGACGCGTACCGCACCCGCCCTTCCTCGTCCACGACCACGACGCCGTCCCCGACGCGAGGTGCTTCTTCGGTGGCCACCTCCTCGCTCGGGAACGGGAAGGTCGACTCGGAGATCATCACCGCGAAGCGCTCGAACAGGTCGCGGTAGGTCCGTTCGAGGTGGCCGGGTCGTCGCCCCGCGCCCGCCGCCAACCGGGCCAGCACCGCCACGGTCGAACCGTCGCACCGCACGGGGATGCAGTGGAGGCGCACCGGCTCCTCACCGGCCTGGAGAAGCACCTCTCCCCGGGTCACCTCGCCCGAATCGACCGTGTACACGGCCAGCGGCCAATCCTCCGACGCCACCGTCTGGCCCACCAGGTCGTGTTCGACCACCGTGGCGCTGTTGGAGGGTCGCATCTGCCCCAGAATGACCAGCTGGCCCTCCTCGTCGGGCGACGGGGATCCCGGATCGGCGGCCGACGGGTCCATGGGCGCCAGCAACACCAGGTCGGAGAAGGACAGGTCGGCCAGGATCCCCCACGTACCGAGCAGGCGCTGCAGGTGGCCGAGCTGCCCTTCGTCCAGATTGGTGCGCTCGAAGGCCAGTTCCGCCGGGGTGGCCACGCTCAGCTCCCCTGCGGCACGGCGACGTCCACGGCATAGGCCTGGCGCTGGTGGTAGCCCTGGAGACGGGCCACGCCGGCCTTCGACAGCAGCTGGGCCAGGTCCTCGGCGCGGTCGGCCACATCGGGGAGCGAGTGGGCGTCCGACGCCGTGGTCAGCGGGACGCCGCTGTGGACGAACCGCTGGAGCAGTGCAGGAGCCGGGTACTCCTCGCCCACCGGCTTCCGCCACCCCGCCGACGACAGCTCAGCCGCCATGCCCGAGCGGACCGCGGCCTCGGTGATCCGGTCGTAGTACTCGTCGGTCACGGTCGGGACCCGGCCCGCCACCTTGACCAGGTCGGGATGGGCGAAGACGTCGCACACCCCCGACTCTCCGAGCTCCTCCATGGCCCGGGCATACTCGTCCCAGACCGCATCGATGGCCCGGACGTCCCATTCGGCCATCACCAACGGGTCGTTGAGCACGTCGAACCGCCAGGCTCCGAGCCAGTGCACCGAGCCCAACAGCACATCGAAGGGGTAGCCGGCCAGCAGCCCGGCCACGTCGTCCATGCGGTCCTGGTAGTAGTCGACCTCGAGGCCCAGGACCACCGGCAGGCCCTCGGCCTTCACCGCCTGGACCACCTCGACGTAGTGGTCGAGATCCACGTGGGCATGGTGGTCCCAGTAGGCGGCCATGCCCGGCCGCAGGGCCTCGCCGGGCAGGTCGTCCCAGAATCCGCCGAGGAGGTCCTTGGCCTGGGTGAAGCGGAAGAGGTGCTCGGTCAGGGCGATTTCGGTGACACCGGCCTCCACGGCGCGCCGGCAGTACGCCGCCACCTGCTCGATGGTGGTCTCGGCCTCGCGCTGCGAGTGTGGCCAGAGATGGAGGTGGTAGTCCAACACGGCGGCGTCCCTACCCGGCCCGCCGGACGAGGGTGACCCCGTCGCGGATCGTCGTCTGCACCACGACCACCCTGGGGTCGACGGCCAGCGAGTCGTTGAACTGCCGGAGGGCCACCGTGTCCTCGCTGTCGTCGGTCGGGTCCAGCACCCTGCCGCTCCACAAGGTGTTGTCGACGGCGATCACGCCCCGGGGCGAGAGCTTGGGCAACACCGCTTCGAAGTAGGCCGGATACCCGGACTTGTCGGCGTCGATGAAGACCAGGTCGAACGGTCCCACCAGGCTGGCGATGGAGTCGATGGCCGGTCCCACCACCACCTCGATGGCCTCGGCGTAGGGGCTGGCCGCTATGTGACGGCGGGCGAACTCGGCGTGTACGGGCGAGAGCTCACACGTCACGATGCGGCCACCGGGAGCCAGGCCGGCGGCCATGGAGAGGGCCGAGTAGCCACCGAACGTCCCTATCTCGAGGACCGAGCGCGCCCCGAGGGCGAAGGTCAGCAGTTCGAGGAAGCGTCCCTCCAACCGCCCGACCATCATCCCGGGGAAGTCCAAGGTGGCATGGAGATCGGCGGCCAACGCCTCGAGGTGGGCCGGAGGCACCGTGGTGTGCTCGGCGGCATAGGCATCCAGCGCGGGAGCGACGATGTCGGTCATTGGTGCATCGTAGGGCCGCGGGCGGAACCACCCGGCAGATCGCAGGGCCGCGGGCGGAACGACCCGGCAGATCGCAGGGCCGCGGGCGGAACGACCCGGCAGATCGCAGGGCCGCGGGCGGAACGACCCGGCAGATCGCAGGGCCGCGGGCGGAACGACCCGGCAGATCGCTACTCCCAGATCTGCTCACCCAGCCGGACCAGCCCGGCCAGGTCGAAGATGTCCGTGTCGAAGAAGGGCACGGTGGCGAGGACGTCGGGCACCACCGAGAGCATCGAGCGCTCCTCCATCTCGCGGAGGGCCACCACCTGGAAGTTGAGATAGCTGTCCGCCACCTCGGTCAGGACCCGGGCCACCTGGTCGGGATCGCCGAGCTCCGGGTCCACCTCGGTCAGGGCCGGGACCAGCTGGCCGGCCAGCTCCTCGGCCCGGTCTCGCATCGACTCCGCCACCTCGGCGCCCGCGCTGCCGCGCAGATAGTCGGGCAGCACCTTGTTCAGGACGATGGCGCCGAGGTGCAGTTGCCGGGCGGTGAGCTGTTCGGCGAAGAATTCGGCCTCCCGCAAGGGAACCGCCTCCAGGGTGGAGACCACCATGAACGTGGTCCGCCGGTCGGCCAGGAGCCGGCCAACCGACTCGGACCGCTCCACAAACCCGTCGTACATCGATTGGAAGAGGATGAAGAACTCGGAGATGTCGGCCAGGAACTCGGTGCCGAGGATGCGGTCGGCCACCTGGTAGAAGGGCTTGGTGGCGGCATTGACCAGGCGTGACCGGTAGGGGACGATCAACCACTTGAGGAGGCGGGAAGAGAAGAAGTCGCCCATCCGCTGGGGCGCGTCGAGGAAGTCGAGGGCGTTGCGGGTGGGTGGAGTGTCCACCACGATCAGGTCGTAATCGCTCTCCGAGTGGATCTCGTAGAGGCGCTCCATGGCGATGTAGTCGTGGCTCTGGACGAACTTGCCCGAGATGTTCTGGTACAGCGGGTTGGCCAGTATCTCGTCCCTGGTGCGCGCGTCGGGGGCATGACGGCGGATCAACGTGTCCCACGACTGCTTGGTGTCGAGCATGGCCGCCCACAGCTGACCCCGGGGCTTGATGCCGGCAGCCCGGAAGGCCTCGTCGGGCACGCGGTGGTCGATGTTGCCGATGCCGTCCAGTCCCAGGGCGTCGGCCAACCGCCGGGCCGGATCGACGGTGAGGACCAGCACCTTGCTGCCATGGCGGACCGAGGCCATCACTCCTGCCGCTGCCGCGGTGGTGGTCTTCCCCACTCCCCCGGGTCCGCAGGCCACGACGATCTCCTTGGTGGCCAACAGGCCGTCCATCGAACCGCTCCCCAACGACGACGCTCTCGACCCAGAACGCGCCCGGCGACGGTCGCCGGCGCCCTGGGAGCGGTCGGCCCGGCCGCCCCGACCGGACCGTGGGGTGGCCATCAGTACCCCAACTCCTCGCCCAGCGATGCCGCCACCTGGCGGGTGGTACGCAGGCCGTGCGAACGGGTGAAGAGGTAGGGCAGGTAGAGCATGGGCACGGCCACGTCGATGCCCTGGCGGAGCCGGTCAAGATGGGTGGCCCGGGTGCGGCGCATGGTCACAGCCAGGCGGGCGGCGTCCAGCACCGGGCCTGCGTCGCCACCCACCAGTTCGCCCAACCGGCGGAGCGGAACCGGCCCGGCCAGGCTCTCGAACACCGCCTCCTCCTGACGGCCGAAGAGCTCGGGCAGGACCCGGTTGACCACGACCGCCGAAAGTTGGACCGTGGTCTCTTCCTTCACCCGGTCCGCCAACTCGATGGTCTCGTTGACCGGCATCTCCTCGGGGGTACAGACGGCCACCAACCCGGTCGTGCTGTGGTCGGAGAGGATGTCGAGCATCCAGTCGGTCTGCGACCGGATGAGTCCCACCTTGACCAGATTGTTGATGGCCTGTGGCGCCGAGAGCTGACCGACGATATGGCCCGAGGCCGGCGCGTCCACCACCACCAGGTCGTAGTTGCGCTCCCGCACCTCGTAGCAGAGCTTGCCCACGGTGAGGATCTCGCGGACCCCGGGCGCCGCCGTGGCCACGAAGTCGAAGGCCTTGGCCAACGGGCCGATGCGGCCCACGATCGGAATCCGGAGCTGGAGTTTCAGGTACTCGCGCAGGGACGCCTCGGTGTCCATGGTCATGGCGAAGAGCCCAGGGAGGATCTCCCTCTCGTGGAAGCCGGTGGGCGGGGCCTCGTAGAAGCCGGCCACGTCGCCTTTGGCGTCGACCTCGCAGATCAGAACCCGCTTCCCCTGTGATGAGGCCAGCAGCGCCAGGGCCGAGGACACAGTGGTCTTGCCCACCCCACCCTTGCCGGTGACGAAGACCAGTTTGAGGTCGAGAAGCGCGCTCATGGCCGGCGCCGGTTCATCACCGGTGGCGGCCGACGCCGACGGCCCCATCGAGTCGGATCAGGAGACGCCGAAGCCGACCTGACGGGCGGAGGACGGTGGGTCCACCTCGACGTAGGCCACCTTGGCCACCGGTACTCCGACCTGGCGGCCCTTCCGATCGGTGAGCCACAGGATGGTCCCGTCATCGGCCAGCTTCGCCTCGATTTCGTCCAGGACCTTCTGACGGTCCGCATCCTCGGGCAACTCGATGTCGAGCTCCTTCATCGACTGCACGATTCCGATACGCACGTCCACCTGGCACGCTCCTCTCCGCTTGACACCGGCGGGCTACCGGCCGTCCCCGACGTTACAAGGTCCGCGGCGATCGGCGTCCCGGCCCTCCGAGGCGACCGACCCAGGCCCTCCGAGGCCACCGGCACCCGGGTGTCGCAGCCGTGGTGCACACTGGGTCTATGACCAGAAGGGAGCGGGCCGAACCGGAGACTCTCGCCCGCCACGGCAGCGGCGAGACCGGCGAGAACGGTGAGACCGGCGAGAACGAGAGGAACCGCCGCTGGGCCTCGACCATGGCCGGCCACGGCGGCGGTCCGGGGATCACCCTGGCCCACGCCGACAGCCGCGCCTCCGCCGGCGAGCCGGCCGACGGGGGCGGGCGCCGGTTCGACCGCCTGGCACGCGAGGCGGCCGAGGCGACGGACCTAGCCCCGGGCGCCACCCGTGGGCGGGGTGCGGGCCGCCGGTTGCGACCCGAGGAACCCGACCTATGGCGGACCTGCTTCGAGCGCGACCGGGACCGCATCCTGCATGCCACGGCGTTCCGCCGGCTGGCCGGCAAGACCCAGGTCTTCGTCTTTCCCGATGACCACCAGCGGACCCGCCTCACCCACGCGCTCGAGGTGGCCCAGGTGGCCACCAGCGTGGCCCGGGCCTGCCGGCTGAACGTCGCCCTGACCGAGGCCATCGCCCTCGGTCACGACTGCGGGCACGGTCCCGGCGGGCACGCCAGTGAGGATGCGCTCTCCCCGTACCTCGACGGGGGCTTCGACCACGCGCCGTGGGGGGCGGATGTATCGCTCGGATCGCTGAACCTCTGTCACGAGACCCTCGACGGGATCCGGAACCATTCGTGGTCCCGCCCGGCGCCGGCCACCCCCGAAGGCGAGGTCGTGAGCTGGGCCGACCGCATCGCCTACGTCTGCCACGACTTCGAGGACGCGGTCAAGAGCGGGATCGTGACCCCGACGGACCTGCCCGACCTGGTCCGTCAGCGCTGCGGCGACCAGCGGAGCCAACAGCTGGGGACGTTCATCGATGCCCTGGTGTCGGCCATCCTCCGGACCGGCACCATCGGCATGGGCGATGACGAGGCCGAGGCCCTGGCCGCCTTCCGGGCCAGCAACTACGAACACATCTACCTTCGACCGAGTTCGGTGGCCCAAGGGCGATCGGTGGTGGCCGTGCTGCGGGCCCTGGTCGAGCACTTCGGTGACCGCCCCAACCTGATCCCCACCACCGGGGGCGGTTCGACCGCACTGCGCGGGGGCGAGCCCGCCGCGGTGCGGGCGTCGGTGGCCTACGTGGCCGGGATGACCGATCGGTTCGCGTTCAGCCAGGCAGTGGCCCTCCTCGGGTGGGACCCGGACAAGCTCCCCGTCGGCATCGGGGTGACCACGCGGCGCTGACGAATCGTCCGACCCCCAGCTCCCCTGTGGACACCGCTGACGGCCGGACACCGAGGAACGACCGGTAGAGTCGCCCGGGTGGATCGGGGCGACCAGGGGCAGGCAGGGCCGCCTCCACCGCGCACGGTGAGGAAGACCCAACGCCCCAGCCGGTCCGAACGTGTCGAGCGGGGCCGCGCCGCCCGACGGACAGCCCCCCGGGCGGCGCACGGGAGCTGGCAGCCAGAGCCGGACCGCCCCGATCCGGTGGCGCTGCTCGAGCAGCAGGCCGCCTCCCGGGTTCCCGACCTGGTGCCGATCAGATACGGGCGCATGCTGGTGTCGCCGTTCACCTTCTATCGGGGGGCGGCACTGATCATGGCCTCCGATCTGGCCGCCACACCCGATGCGGGCATCACCGTGCAGTGCTGTGGGGACGCCCATCTCTCGAATTTCGGCGTGTTCGGCTCGCCGGAGCGCCGGCTGATCTTCGACATCAACGACTTCGACGAGACGCTGCCGGGGCCCTGGGAGTGGGATGTCAAACGCCTGGCCGCCAGCTTCGAGATCGCCGGGCGCGACCGCGGCTACTCGCCTTCGGATCGACGACTGGTGGTGATGGCCGCGGTGCGGGAGTACCGCCAGGGCATGCGTCAGGCGGCCCAGCAGAGCACCCTCGACGTGTGGTATTCCCACATGGAGATCGAAGAGATGCTCGGGTGGATCCGCACCGAGGACCAGGACCGGCGCCTCGGGAAGAAGGCCGGCGCGGTCCTGGACGTGGCCAAGGCCCGGACCCGGGACAACCTCCGTGCATTTCGCAGACTCACCGAACAGGTCGATGGCGACCTCCGGTTCGTGAGTGACCCGCCACTGCTCGTGCCGGTCGAGGAGCTGCTCCTGTCGGACGAGGCCCGGCACCGGACCGAACGATCGATCCGCAAGCTCATCAGGAAGTACCGCAAGACGCTGGCTGACGAGCACCATCCGCTCGAGGAGTACCGCTACCTCCACACCGCCCGCAAGGTGGTCGGCGTCGGTTCGGTGGGCACGCGGGCCTGGGTCATCCTGATGATGGGAGTGGACAAGAAGGACCCGCTCATCCTGCAGGCCAAAGAGGCCCAGCCCTCGGTGCTCGAGCAGTTCGCCGGCCGTAGTGCCTACGGGCACGAGGGCCAGCGGGTGGTGGTGGGCCAGCGCCTCCTGCAGACGGCCAGCGACATCTTCCTCGGCTGGCAGCGGGTCATGGATATCGACGGCCGCCGGCGCGATTACTACATCCGACAACTCCACGACTGGAAGGGCTCGGCCCACGTGGACACCCTGCAGGTGTCGGGGGCTCTCACCTACGCCCGCATGTGCGGGGCCACGCTGGCCCGCGCCCATGCCCGATCGGGCGACTGGATCGCCATCGCCGCCTACCTCGGGAAGGGCGAGCGCTTCGACCGGGCCGTCGCCGACTTCTCGAGCGCCTACGCCGATCAGAACGAGCGGGACTACGAGGCGTTGGTGCGTGCCGTCCGGACCGGGAGGATCTCGGCCCAGACCGGCCTGTAGAAGCACGATCGGCCATGGGGGTCACCACGGCAGCGGCCCCGGGGTCGGTGGTCCGAGGTCGGTGGTGGAGTCCGGTCCAGGTCGCCATAGGATCGGAGCCGACCGGAACCTTGGCCCCCGGTCGAGGAGGTCCAGCATGGTCACCGAGCTGTCGAGGGCGTCGTACGCAGAGAGAACTCCCCGCCCGGCTGCTGACCCGGCACCGGAGCCCCGGGTTCCCCGGTCGGTCGACCCGCCCGTCGCCGGCGGCGCGGCCGAGGTCCTGGCACCTTTCCTCAAGCTCATCGTCGGCACCGCCGTCCCGGTTCGATTCGAGTTCTGGGACGGCACCGGCATCGGGCCCGAGGACGCCATCGGCATCGTGCGCATCCGCTCCATCGACGCCGTGCGGCGGATCCTGTGGGCCCCGGGGGAGCTGGGCGTGGCCCGGGCCTTCGTCTCCGGCGACCTGACCATCGAGGGCGATCTCTTCGAGCTGTTGCGGGCACTGCACGGCGCCGGTGGGCGCGACCTGCGCCAGCTCGGCCTGCGGACCCTCCCGGCCATGGTGGCGGCGGCCGGCCGGCTGGGGGCACTGGGACCGCCGCCGTCAGCGCCGGCCGAGGAGTGCAAACCGGCCGGCAAGATCCATTCCCCGGCCCGCGACGCCGCAGCCATCAGCCACCACTACGACGTGGGCAACCAGTTCTATCGCCTGGTCCTCGGGCCGAGCATGACCTACTCGTGCGCCCGGTTCGTGGAGTCCGGCACCACGCTGGAGGAGGCCCAGGCGGCCAAGCACGACCTGATCTGCCGCAAGCTCGGCCTCGACGTCACGCCCGGAGCCCGTCTCCTCGACGTCGGCTGCGGTTGGGGTTCCATGGCCATTCACGCCGCCCGCCACTACCGGGCCCAGGTGGTGGCCGTGGCCCTGAGCCGAGAGCAGGTGGACGAAGCCCGGCGCCGGGTGACCGAGGCCGGGCTCGGGGGGCAGGTGGAGGTCCGCCTCCAGGACTACCGCGACCTGCGGGGCGAGCAGTTCGACGCCATCTCGTCCATCGGCATGTTCGAACACGTCGGCACGGCGCGGATGACCCAGTACTTCGAGATCCTGCACCGGCTCCTGACCCCGGCCGGCAGGCTGCTCAACCATGCCATCTCCAAGCCGGGGGGCTCGGTGCTGGCCCGGCGGTCCTTCATCGGTCGGTACGTCTTCCCCGACGGTGAGCTGCTCGACGTGGCCGAGGTGGTCCGGTCCATGCAGCGCACCGGTTTCGAGGTGCGGGACGTGGAGTCACTGCGCGAGCACTACTCGCGGACCCTGCATCACTGGGTGTCCAATCTGGAGCACCACTGGGACGAGGCGGTGTCGCTGGTAGGCCTGCCCCGGGCCAACATCTGGCGGCTGTACATGGCCGCTTCGGCCAACGGCTTCGACGACGGCGGCCTGGCCATCCACCAGGTGCTCGGCGTGGTTCCGGGGCCCGGAGGTCACAGCGGCATGCCACCCACCCGGTCCGGATGGGGTTGAGCCCCACGTGAGGCGCCGGTGGGCTACCGGACGCTGAGCTCCCTGCGGTAGACGCGGGCCGGCCCCAGTCCGGCAATGGTGGTGGCCAGCGCGTCGAAGACCTGTCCCACCTCGCTGTCCGGCGCCGCCGACACCATCGGGACGCCTTCGTCGCCGCCCTGCCGGAGGGCCGAGACCAGGGGCACCTGGGCCAGGAGCGGCACCCCGAGCTCGCCGGCCAGCTGGCTGCCCCCGCCCGCCCCGAACAGCTCGTAGCGCTTCCCGTCGTCGCCGATGAACCAGCTCATGTTCTCGATGACCCCGCGTACGGCCAGCTTGAGCTTGCGGGCGGCATACGCCGAACGCTGGGCCACCCGCTCGGCGGCCGGCTGCGGCGTCGTGACCACGTAGACCTCGGTCTTCGTGAGGTACTGGCCGAGGGAGAGGGTGACATCGCCGGTGCCGGGGGGCATGTCGATCAAGAGGTAGTCCGGTTCGCCCCAGTAGGCGTCGACCAGGAACTGTTCGAGGGCCTTGTGCAGCATGGGCCCCCGCCAGATCACCGGGGTGTCGTCAGGGACGAAGTACCCCATGGACAGGCACCGGACACCATTGGCCGTCGGTGGTACCACCAGGTCTCCGATGATCAGAGGATCGGTCGTGACACCGAGCATCTTCGGGACGGAGAAGCCGTACACGTCGGCGTCGAGGATGCCGACGTCGAATCCCTGGCGGGCCAGGGCCACGGCCAGGTTGACGGTGACCGAGGACTTGCCCACACCGCCCTTCCCCGACGAGATGCCGAGGATCCTGGTCTTCGAGCGCGGCAGCATGAACCGGTTGGGGCGACCCTCCTCGTGGCCGAGTTGGCCTCCGTGGGCGTGGTCGTGGTCGTGGTCGTGGTCGTCGGGGGCGTGTTGCGTACCGCCCTCGACAGCCTCGCCCCGGAGCAGCATGCGGAGCCGGGCCCGGGGCTCCTCTTCCATCACCACCGCCTCCACCGCCACCTCGTCGACCCCGCTGACAGCGCCCACCGCCCCACGCACGCGGTCCACCAACTCGTCCACCTGGGGATAGTGGGCCACGGGGAGGGCCAGCTCAACGGTCACCCGCTTCCGCTTGACCTGTACCGGGCCGGCCATGCCCAACTCCCCCAACGGACGGCGCAGCTCGGGGTCGGTCACCCCGGCCAGGGCTGCCGTGACCTGGGACTCGTCAATGGACATCCAGCAGCTCCTCAGAGAAATTCGCCTCACCGGTACACTAGGGGACGTGCCACCGGACCCGGACAGCCAGTCCATGACCATCGGCACGGCGCCGCGCCCGGAATCGCCGGACGTGGCCAACGACTCTTCCGACTCGGACAGTCACTTCTCCGCCGCGGTGACCGCCGTGACCGCCGCCTTCGGAGACCCGACCCGACGGGAGATCTACCTCTACGTGCGGTCGAACCCGGGGGCCAGCGCATCGGAGGTGGCCGCCCGTTTCTCCCTCCACCCCAATGTGGCCCGCCACCACCTCGACCGGTTGGCCACCGGTGGCTATGTGGACGTGACCATGGAGCGGGCGGCGGGCCACGGGGCCGGTCGACCGTCCAAACGGTTCCGAGCCGTCGGCAACGATCCGACCCTCGACCTGCTCACCCGACGGGACGACCTGTTGGTCCTGCTCTTGCAGGAAGCGCTCCAACTGCTCGGTCCGACCGCGGCCGAGGGCATGGCCGAGCGCGTCGGTGAGGAGTACGGCCGCACCCTGGCCGGCCAGATGTCACCCGGGGAGGGGCAGCGCTCGTTGCGCACCGCCATGCACGCCATCGCCGACACCCTCACCGCCCACGGGTTCGCGGCCCATGCCGAAGACCAGGGCAGCACGACCGCGGTGGTGGCGGACAATTGCCCGTTCGGCAGTGCCGCCTCCCAGTACCCGGTGCTCTGTGCCGTCGACCGTGGCATGGTCAAGGGCCTGCTGGCCGGGCTGTGCGGGGAAGAGGCCGGCGGGACCGTGCCGGTGGTGCTCTCGTCGTCGCGGGCCCGCGGCGACGACGCTTGCGCTGCGGTGGTCTGAACGGCGAGCCGGCCGTTGGCCCGTCACTATCTCGATCACGCCTCCACCACACCGCTCCGACCCGAGGCCCGCGCCGCCATGGCCGAGTGGGACGAACTCGGGGTCACCGCCGATCCGGGCAGGGTCCACACCGAAGGACGGATGGTCCGGGCCACGCTGGAAGGGGCCCGCGAACAGGTGGCCGAGCTGTTCGGGGTACGACCCCGCCAGGTGGTGTTGACCTCTGGCGGCACCGAATCGATCAACGCCGCGGTCTGGGGCGTGCTCCGGTCGCGGCCCGGTCCGGTGGTCCTGGCCGGTGTCGAGCACTCCGCCGTCCGTGACGCCTCGGCCCGCACGGCTCCGGTCGAGCCCATCGCCGTCGACGGCTGGGGCCGGATCGACCCCGGCGCCGTGGACGAGTCCCTCCGACGATGCCCGGCGGTCCACGGGCAGGATGCTGCGTTGGTGCACTGCCAGTGGGCCAACCACGAAGTGGGGACGGTCCAGCCGGTCTCCGAGGTGGTGGAGCTCTGCCGTCGCCGGGGAGTGCCGGTCCACGTGGATGCCGCCGCCGCGGCCGGGCGGGTGGTCTGCGACCTCGGTGCGCTCGACGCCGACCTGGTGTCGGTGTCGGCCCACAAGTTGGGGGGACCGGCCGGCATCGGCGCGCTCGATCGTGCGTCGGGGACTGCGGGTCGAGCCACTCCTGGTCGGCGGGGAGCAGGAGCGGGCTCGGAGGGCCGGCTTCGAGAACGTGCCGGGCGCAATCGGTTTCGGTGCCGTGGCCTCGGTGCTGGCCCGATCCGGTGTGCTGGAAGGTCAAGAGGCCGTCGCTCGAGGATGGACCGATCGGCTGACGCAGGCGGCCATGGGGGTGACCGGTGTCGACCAGTTCGGTGACCCGGTGCATCGGCTCCCCCATCTCGTGTGCCTGGGCATCGAGGGGGTGGAGGCCGAACCGGTGCTCCTCGGTCTCGACCAGGCCGGGGTGGCCGCCCACTCGGGATCGTCCTGTTCCTCCGAGACCCTCGAACCGTCACCGGTCCTCGAGGCCATGGGAGTGGACGCCGAGCGTTCGCTCCGACTCTCGGTGGGCTGGTCGACCACGGAGTCCGACATCGAGGCCTTCGAGGCGTCCTTCGCCGGCGTGGTGCAGGGACTGCGGGCCCTCCGGAGCTGACAGCCGGTCGGCGGCGGGCTCGGCGGCAGGCTCGGCGGCGGGCTCGGCCGCGGGCGTGGCTGGCGGGCGCAGTGTCGGTGACGGGTGCGGAGGATGTGGGAGGGCACGGATGCGGCAAGCGGTAGCTTCTGCCCATGCGCGCCGTCGTCTGTCACGAACTCGGGCCCCTGGAGACGCTGGTCGTCGAGGACCAGCCGCCACCGTCGGCCGGAGAGGGCCAGGTGGTGGTGGACGTTCGGGCCGCCGGGGTCAACTTCGTCGACGGGCTGATCTGCCAGGGCCGCTACCAGATCAAGCCGGCCACCCCCTTCGTGCCCGGCAGCGAGATCGCCGGCGAGGTCTCGGCCGTCGGCCCCGGGTCCGGCGGTATCTCCATCGGTGACCGTGTCATCGCCTTCGTCGGATTCGGCGGCTTTGCCAACCAGGCGGTGGTACCGGCCCTCTCCGTCGTACCGATGCCGGACGGCCTCGACTTCGCCCGGGGAGCGTCGCTGATCCAGAGCTACTCGACCATGCTCTTCACCCTGACGCGCCGGACCGTCCTGTCCCCGGGCGAGTGGGTGCTCGTGCTCGGAGCCGGCGGTGGGGTGGGCCTGGCCGCCGTCGACGTCGCCACCGCCCTCGGGGGGAAGGTCATCGCGGCCGCCTCGAGCGCCGACAAGCTCGATGCGGCCCGGTCCATGGGAGCCGAGGCCACCATCAACTACGAGACCGAGGACCTGAAGGTACGGGCCCGGGAGCTGTCGGGCGGTGGCGTAGACGTCGTGGTGGATCCGGTCGGTGGTCGCCAAAGCGAGCCGGCCCTGCGGGCCACCGGCCACCTCGGTCGGTTCTGTGTCATCGGGTTCGCCTCCGGGCCCATCGCCTCGGTCCCGCTCAACCAGGTGCTCCTCAACAACCGCACCGTCGTGGGGGTGGACTGGGGCGGCTGGACGTTCAAGGACCCGCTCGGCAACCGCGACCTCATCGCCCAGCTCATGGACATGGTGGGCACGGGCCGGCTCCATCCCGTCGACCCGGCCTCGGTCCCCCTCGACCAGGCCGCCACGGTGATGAGCGGCCTGATCGACCGGACCATCGGCGGCAAAGCCGTGCTGGTCCCCTGATCCCTCTTCGACCCGGGTCGCCGCCGACCGCCGCCCCACCGCTGAATCGGACGGAGACGGAGGCTCAGCCTGCGGCCACCTGCGACGGGAGTGCCACTCCGGCCTTCTGGTAGGCGGCCCGGAGCTCCGGGGTGGCCTGCGCCACCAACGCCTTCGGTGGATCGTCGGCCAGGAACTGCCGGTACTGGCTCACGGCTCCAGCCGCGTCGCCGTCCCGCTGGAAGAGCAGGGTCCCGAGGTACAGACGAGCGGCGTAGTCGCCCGGGTCGAGCCGCACCGCCGTCACGAGCTTGTTCCGGGCATTGTCGATCAGTGAGGCGTTGCTCCCCTGCTGGCCCGTCTGGTACTCGAGCCAACCCAACTGGGCCAGAGCCACCTCGTTGTCGGGATGCTGGTCGAGGACCGACTGGTAGAGCTGGGCGGCCGGTTCGATCTGGCCCTGGTTCTCGTCGGTGGCCGCCTGGGCCAGCGTCTCCTCGATCTGCTGGCTCTGGGACTGGGCGAAGCTCCCCGTGGCCGATTGGCCCGGCTGCCGGTCCGATGCGAACAGGCTCACGGCCACGACGAGGGCGGCTGCGAACGACACCACCGCTCCCGCCAGGAACCACCAGCTCCTCCGGCTCCGGTCGCGCTGTCGAACCTGTCGGTCCCCCCGGTCCCCCCCGGTCGAGAAGCTCGGGAGGTCCTCGGCGGTTCCGCCCGGCCCCGAAGCCCGCTCGTCGACAGCCACCGATGAGCGGGGCACAACCGGCTCGGCACCGTCCGGCGTGGCGCTCGAACTCAGGGCACCGACAGAGGAGCCCCCACCGTTCGGAGTCGTCAGGGCCGCCAATCGGGACAGGTCCCGCTGACGGAGGGCCAGGTAGTCCTGGTCGGAGAGATCCCCGGCCAGGTATTCGGCGTCGGCGTCGGCCAGCGACCGGGTGAGGAACTCACGGCGCTCGGCGGCAGCTTCCGGGGTCAGGTCCGATGCAACACCCCGGTGCCGGTCATTGCCGTCCTCACCGGAGATACGTCTCCGGCGCACGAACACCACGGCCAGCACGCCTGCGGACGCCAGTCCCGCCAGCAGCGGCAGGAGCCAGACCAACAACGACCACCCGCTGGCCGGCGGGTCGAGCACGATTGACGCACCGTACCGGTCGACCAGGTAGTCACGAATCTGCTGGTCGGTTCGACCCTCGGCGATGAGCTGTGTGACCGCAGCCCGGACGGCCACCGCCGTGGGGGCCGTGGACTGGGCCACCGACAGCTCCTCGCAACTCGGGCAGCGCACCACGGACTCGATGGCCGCCGCCCGCTGGGCCGGACCGGGCGGAGACGAGCTGAGGACGCTGCCCAGGACCAGTGCCACGATCAGCACGACGCCCAGCGTGGTCCACAGGGGAAAGCGTCGACCGGTCACGAGCCGTAGCCGTTGGCCTCGGCCTTGGCCACGAGGGCGTCCAATCCCTTGGCCGTCACCCCGCCCGAGATCGAAGCCACCACCCGGCCGTCGGGTGCGATGAGGAACGACGTCGGGTCCTCGCGGACGCCGTAGGCCAAGGCGATGGAATCGTCGGGATCGACCATCGTGGGCCAGGTGACTCCGATCTTCTGCTGGTAGGCGCGTGCACCGACGGTGGTGTCGTTGAAGACCACGCTGACCACGGAGGCCGTGCCGCTGTGCTGGTGCTGGAACTGGAACGCCACCAGCTCGGGACCCTCCAGCTGGCACGGTACGCACCAGCTGGCGAAGAAGTTGAGCACCACGTAGTGGCCGGGCGACCGGGGCAGCTCGAATCGGGACCCGTCGAGGGTCGTGCCGGCGATGGGCGGCGCCGCCTTGCCCACCAGGGCGCTCCGGGCCTCGACCGTCGTGGCCGACGGCCGGGTGGCCAGCACGGCGATGAGCCCGGCCGCGACCACCAGCACGGTGACACCCACCCACCGCGCCGTGTGCCGCCCCCGACCACGGGGGGCCGGCCCGCCGGCCTGACTGGCGGCCGTCGGCTCGTCGGTGTGGGTCCCGACATCCATGCTCATGACGGGTCGCCGGCCCCCACCGGCAGCGGATCGGCCACCTCGGGGCGGTCCTCCGGTCCGGCCACAGGAGGCGTGCCTCCGGTGGGGACGGGCGGAGCCGCCTCGACCACCGGGGCCGACACCGGATCGGTCGGGCGCCGGCGCTTGCCCGGGATGGCCGAGAGGAGGGAGCCGAAGCCAATGATGCCGGCGCCGACCCACAGCCACATGACCAGGGGTTGCTCCACCACCCCGAACGACCACACCGCCCCACTGGGATTGGTGGCGATGGTGAGATAGAGGTCGTTGGTCCAACTGGAGTCGATGGCGGGCGTGCCCACGGTGGCCGTTCCCGCCCCGAACTGGCTCACGGCCGGATAGAAGAAGCCCCTGCCGTCGACTCGCAGAACCGCCTCGTACGACGAGTGCGACGGCGTGGTGACCACCCGGGTGCCCACGAACTCGACGGTGTGCCCCGAGAACGTGGCGGTGTGTCCGCGGGCCAGATGCAGCTGGCCCCGGTGCAGGTACGACGTGGCCGCGGCCAGTCCGATGGCCACCACCACCACGCCGATGTGAACCACCATGCCCCCGTTGGCCCGCCCCACGAAACCCCGCCACCCGGTCAGGGCGGCCCGGTGCGGGGACGCCCCCGCCGTGCGAGCCCCTCGGTAGGCACCCCGGACCGAGAGCACGAGGGCGCGACCGGCCGAGGCCGCGGCAAAAGCGCCGAGTCCAAAGGCCAGCAACGGCTCGACGCCGCGCACCCCGGCCACCACGCAGATCACCACCACCAGCACGCCGAAAACCGCGGGGACGGCCAGCCGGCCGCGCATCACCTCGACGGTGGTCTTGCGCCACGGAAGAGCCGGGGCCACGGCCATCAGGAACAGCAGGGCCAGGCCCACCGGGACGAAGAACCGGTTGAAGTACGGGGCTCCCACCCCGACCTGGGTGCCGTGGTTGAGAGCCTCGTAGAGAAGAGGGAACACCGTGCCCAACAGGACGACGAAGGCGAATCCCACGAAGAGGAGGTTGTTGGCCAGAAAGGCGCCTTCCCGGCTGATGGGCGAATCGATGCCGCCCGACGAGTGGAGACGATCGCCCCGCCAGGCGATCAGGCCCACCCCGGTGAACAGGACGACCCCGAAGAAGCCCAGTAGCAGCGGACCGATGGTGGACTCCGAGAACGAGTGCACCGACTCGATGACCCCGGACCGGGTCAGGAAGGTTCCGAGGATGGTCAGGCTGAAGGCCGCCACCACCAGCGAGAGGTTCCAGATCCGCAACAGACCGCGCCGTTGTTGGACCATCACCGAATGGAGGTACGCCGTGCCCACGAGCCACGGCAGCAGTGCTGCGTTCTCCACCGGATCCCAACCCCAGAAGCCGCCCCAACCGAGGACCTGGTACGACCACCAGGCCCCGAGCAGGATGCCCATCGAGAGAAAGGCCCAAGCGAAAAGAGTCCACCGGCGGGTCTCGCCCTGCCAGTCCTCGTCGAGGCGACCGGTGATCAGGGAGGCGACGGCAAAGGCGAAGGGAAGGGTGAAACCGACCAGACCCAGGTAGAGCATGGGCGGGTGGATGAGGACCAACGGATTGTTCTGGAGGAGCGAGTTCGGCCCGGGACCATTGGCGGGGATGGCGCCGACCACGTGCGTGAACGGGTCGGCCGGTCCCAGCATGAGGCCGAAGAAGAACGCCGCCACCACGTAGACCACCAGGGTGGCCCAGGCCACCAGTGGGTCACCCGACCGTCGCCGGAACCGCCACACCATGGCCGTGGCGTAGCCACCCAGCACGACACCCCACAACAGGATGGACCCGGCCAGGGCCGACCACAGGCCGGTGATGGAGTACAGCCACGGGGTCTGCCGGCTGTTGTTGGCGGCCACGTAGCTGAGGGAGAAGTCGTGGGTGATCAGTGCGTGCTCCATGGCCGCCACAGCCAGCACGCCGCCGGCCAGCACGATGGGGGCGTAGATCTGACCGCTCCGCATGGTCGACGATCGGCCCCGGGCCAGGCCCACGGCGATGACCACGATGCCCACCACTGCGGCGACAAAACCGAGCAGGACGCCGGTGTGGCCCAGGATGGCGTTCACGGGTGGGGGCCGGCCGCGCCCTGCCGGTGGGCCGGTCCGACCCTCATCGCTTGGTGCCGTTCGGTGCGGTGACCCGGCCCGGGTACTTGGCGATGTAATCGGCCGAGTGCTTGACCAAGATCTGATCGGAGACGAACACCTGGTCGGCGAAGTGGCCGACAGCGATCACCGGGATGTTGGGCTGGAAGAGCTCGGGCGGGGTCCCGGTGTTGTCCACGGTCACCTTGGTGGCGCCGGAGGTGACCACGAAGTCCACGCCGTCGGCCGTCGGGTGGACCGAACCCGGCTCGACCACGCCCTCGAGATTGAACGTCTTGCCGCCGAGGCTGGCCTCCTGGGCCACGGCCTGGTCGGCGGGCAGGTAGAAGTTGAGCGCCGTCCCGATTCCCTTGGCCACCAGAAACACCAGGGCGCCCACCAGAACCAGGCCCACCACCGCGTAGCGGACCCGATGGTTGGATCGCGCCAGGGGCGACGACGTTCGGGGTGCGATGGGGTCGGCGCTGCCACCTGGAGGCGGTGGCACCGGCGGGGCGGTGGTCATCGGGTGCCACCGGCTCGTTCACCGGTCGGTCCGCTGACGGCGCCACTGGCTCCGCTGGCTCCGGCGGCCCCGCTGGCCCCGGTGACGCGGGCCACGGCGCGGGTGAGGCGCCGGCGTCTCCAGGCCAACTGGGCGCCGTAGAGGAAGAGGATGCCGAGGACGATGACGTACCCGGCGACCACGTAGCCCATCAGGCCGCCTCGTCCTCGTCGACCGTCGCTCCCTCGGCCTGACGTTCCCGGAGGGCCAGGTCGAGTTCGCCGGTGCCCAGCCAGTCCTCGAGCACCCCGATCCGGTAGCGGACGAGGAGCATCCACACGAACACCAGGGTGAGGGCCACGAACCCGAGCAACAGGGTCCAGGCCATCGACCCATGGATGGTCGGCGACAGGTCGGGATTGAGCACGGTGGCCCCCTGATGGAGCGTCTTCCACCACAGCACGGAGAAGTGGACGATGGGGATGTCCACGGCGGCGAACAGAGCCACGAAGGCGCTGCGTTTGGCTCGTACGTCCGGCTCGGCGGGGACCCGCCGGAGGGCCAGGTAGCCGAGGAACAACACCAACAGAACGGCCGTGCTGGTGAGCCGGGCGTCCCAGGCCCACCACACTCCCCACGTCGGCTTTCCCCAGATCGACCCGGATATCAGCGTGCAGACATTGAAGACCACGCCGACCTCCACCGCGGCCGCGGCCAGGCGGTCCCAGAAGAGGGACCGGGTGCGGGGCCAGAGGTACAAGAGGCTGGCCGCCGCAGCCAGTCCGAAGGCCAGGTACAGCGCCACCCAGGCCACGCCGGGGTGGATGTAGACCAGCCGGACGAGATTTCCCTGCGTCTCATCCGGCGGCGTCACCCACAGGCCGAGCCAGACGGTGAAGGCGGTGGCCACCGCGGCGGTGATCCCGATGATTCGGATCGTCCATGCCGCCCGGGGCGACAGCGTGGGCGGAGGGGGCGTGGCCTGGTTCGGACTCACGCCGACTCCTGAATCGGTCCGTAGACCACGACGCCCAGAGCCAGGTAGACCGCGTCGAACACCACCAGCAGCCGGAGCCACTGTGTCCCGTCGGCTGGGGTGCCGCCACTCATGGCCGCCTGCCAGATGCGGGTGCCGGCCAGCAGCACCGGGGCGGCGATGGGAAGCAACAGAAACGGCAGGAGGGTCTCTTTGACCCGCAGGCCGGCCGAAAGGGCACCGTAGAGGGTTCCCGTGGCGGCCAGTCCGAGGGTGCCGAGTACGGCCGACACCACGATCAGCCACGGCACGTCGATGTGGGCGCCGTAGAGGAGCACCACCCCCACCCCGAGCACCGCCTCCAGCACCACCAGTTGGGCAGCCACGGCAGCCGACTTGCCCAGGAACACCCCGGCGGGGTCGAGACCGTACAGGCGGAGGCCGTCACGGGCCCCGTCCACCGACTCCACCGACACGCTCCGTTGGATGGCCAGCACCGTGCAGAACAGGATCGCAACCCAAAAGAGCCCGGGTGCCCCTCGGGCCATCAGGGCGCGGTCGGGTCCGAGGGCGAAGGCGAACATGACCAGGGCCACGACCCCGAAGGGCGCCACCTGGGACAGGGCGACCCGTGACCGAGCCTCGATCCGGAGGTCCTTGCCCGCCACCAGGAGCGAGTCACGCCACATGCGCCACCGCCCCCGCTCTGTCCGTGGGGGCCGCAGCCGGCCGGACCGCCGACGGACCGGTTGGGGCCGTGGGGCCACCCACGGTCCGTTCGGCCGTCACCCGACCACCGCTCACCGTCACCGCCCGGCTGGCGAGCGAGCCCACCGTCTCGGGCTCGTGGGAAGCGATCACCACAGTGACCCCGACTCTGCCGGCCTCGGCGATCAGTTGGTTGAGTACATCGCGGGCCCCGGCGTCCAGCCCGGCGTGTGGCTCGTCGAGGAGCCAGAGCTCGGGCCACCTCGCCATCAGCACGGCCAGCGCCACCCGACGGCGCTGGCCGGCCGACAGCTTGGAGGCGCTGGTCTTGAGCAGGCGACCGGTCAGGCCCCACCGCTCGCACGCAGGTTCGATCCGACCGGTGTCGGCCCCCGCCGCCCGCACGGCGAACCGCACGTTCTCCCGTACCGTGAGGTCCTCGTACAGGTGGGATGCGTGTGACAGCAGGCCCACCCGTCGGCGCACCTCGTTCCGGTGCCGCAGCGGGTCGAGGCCGAGCACCGTGACCTGGCCCGAGGCCAAGGGCACCAGTCCGGCGCAGACCCGGAGCAGGCTGGTCTTGCCGGCCCCGTTGGGTCCTTCGACCAGCACGGTTTCGCCCGGCGCCACTCTCAGATCGACGCCGGCGAGCAGGGGGAACCGGCCCGACAACGCGACGGCGTCGTGGAGGAGAAGTGCCGGGTGGGGAGGGGCAGCAGGGGCCATGGCCGACCTCCATGGTACGGGGGCAGGGGTTCCGTGGCCAAGCGGGCCCCGGTGGTGGGCCGGACCCGGTGGCTCAGGCCGGACCCGGGTCCCGCCGCAGTGGGATCAGCTCACCGACAGCCGGTCGAGGTGCAGGTCGTGCAGCCAACTGGAGATGTGTGCCGACAGTACGTCCACGTTGCCGGTGAGCAGCAGGACTCCGAAGACGATCAGTACCGCCCCACCGACCAGGTCGATCAGCCGCAGGCGGCTCCGCACCCGGGCCGCCATGTCGGTCATCCGCCCGAAGGCCAGCCCACTGAGGAGGAAGGGCACACCGAGGCCGAGCGAGTAGGCCAACAGCAGGGCGATCCCACCGGTGGCCGAGCCCCCCGTCCCGGCGGCCAGGGCCAGCACGCTGGCCAGGACCGGTCCGATGCATGGGGTCCAGGCAAACGCGAATGCCATCCCCATGATCGGGGGCGCCCAGGCGCCGAGCACCGAGGGTCGGACCACGAACCGGCGCTCACCGGACAGGGCCACGGGCAGCACCGCACCGGCAGCCATGGCCACCAGCAGTGTCCCGAACACCACGATGAGAATGCCCGAGACGGTCTCGAGGGATCGCTGGTGGGTGAGGAACAGCCTCCCGATGGCCGAGGCCGAGGCCCCGAGGATGGTGAACACCACCGTGAACCCGGCGATGAAGGCCAAGATGCCACGGAGCAGCCGGGCGCGCTCTCGAACCAGGTCCTCGGCCCTCGGGGTTCGGGTGCCGGTCGGTCCCCCGTCCGACGGCACGTCCCACTCTTCGGAAGCACCGGACACATCGGACAGACCGGACGGGCCCACCGCCACCGGCACCGGGGCCGTCGCCGACCGTGGGGAGGAGCCCAAGGCGCTCAGCTCGGCGGCCGAGAGACCCGACACCATCGATAGATACGCCGGGACCAGTGGGAGCACGCACGGCGACAAGAAGGAGAGCATGCCAGCGCCGAACGCCACCAAAAGGCCGAGTGGATCGGCGTGGATGGCGGCGATGTCGAGCATGTCAGCTAGGTCAGCTGACTCTTGACCAACGCCAGATCCGCCTCCACCATCATCTGGACCAGGCCGGGGAAGTCGACCTGGCGGCTCCAGCCCAACGTCGTCTCGGCCTTGGCCGGGTCCCCTACCAACAGGTCCACCTCGGCCGGCCGGAGGAACCGCTCGTCGATCATCACGTGTTGTTCCCAGTCGAGGTCGACGGCGGCGAAGGACAGCTCCACCAACTCCTTGACGGAGTGGGTCTTGCCGCTCGCCACCACGTAGTCGTCGGGACGATCCTGTTGGAGCATCAACCACATGGCCCTCACATAGTCGGCCGCGAACCCCCAGTCCCGCTGGGCGTCGAGGTTGCCCAGCGACAACTTCTCGTCGATGCCGAGCTTGATCCGGGCCACGCCGTGGGTCACCTTGCGGGTGACGAATTCGAGGCCCCGACGGGGGGACTCGTGGTTGAACAGGATGCCCGACGACGCGTGGAGGTCGTAGCTCTCCCGGTAGTTGACGGTGATCCAGTGGCCGTAGACCTTGGCCACTCCGTACGGACTGCGGGGATAGAAGGGCGTCGACTCCCTCTGCGGGACCTCGAGTACCTTGCCGAACATCTCCGACGAGCTGGCCTGATAGAAGCGGATCTCGGGATCGACGATCCGGATGGCGTCCAGCACTCGGGTCACCCCGAGGGCGGTGGTCTCCCCGGTCAGGACCGGCTGGCTCCACGACGTCTGCACGAACGACTGGGCGGCCAGGTTATAGACCTCGGTGGGGTGGTTGTCCCGCAGGATGTTGATCATCGACACCTCATCGAGCAGATCACCGGCCACCAGGGTGAGGCGGTCCTGGATGTGGGCGATCCGCTCGAAGTTGAGGGTGCTCGACCGACGGACCATGCCGCACACCTCGTAGCCTCGATCGAGCAGGAATTCGGCCAGGTACGAGCCGTCCTGGCCCGTGATGCCGGTGATCAGTGCTCGTTTCGCCATCTCGTGGGCTCCTCGGGGTTCAGGGCTGGTCGTTGTCGTCGGCTGTCTGCCACGCCGGTGCCCGCTTGGCGGTGAACGCCGCGATCCCCTCGGCCGCCTCGGCCGTCTGGCTGGTCACCGTGAGCATGGCGTGGAGGTAGGGCAGTGCCTCGTTCGCCGTCGAATCGAGCACAGCGTAGAACGAATCGCGGCCCATCCTCATCACCCCGGGAGGTTTCGAGACCAGAACCGCGGCCACCTCCGCCACCGCCCCGTCGAGCTGCTCCGGCGGCACCACTTGGTTCACGAACCCGATCCGCTCAGCCTCCACGGCTCCGACCACCCGGCTCGTCAACATCAGTTCGAGGGCCTTCTTCGGAGGCATCGACCGGAGCATGGGAACCGTCACCATGTAGGGCCACAGCCCCACGTTCAGCTCCGGCGCCCCGAATCGGGCCCGATCCGAGGCGATGACGAGGTCGCAGGCCAGGGCCAACCCGAACCCTCCGGCCATGGCCCAGCCCTGGACCCGGGCGATAGTGGGCTTGCCCAGCGACCAGAGCTCCTCGAACAGCTCGGCCAACCAGCCCCGGGCCCGGTGGTGGTCGGCGTACTCGTCGTTCGAGCCTTCGGGCTGGCGCGGGACCATGCCCGAGAGGTCGGCTCCGGCACAGAAGGCCTCCTCGCCGCTGCCGGTCAGCACCACCACCCGCACCGTCGGATCGGCCTTGGCTCGTGCCACCTCGGTCCGCAGCGAACTGATCACGTCCCAGGTCATGGCGTTGCGACGTTCGGGGCGGTTGATGGCCAAGGTGAGGACGCCGCCTCGTTGCCCGACCAACAGCTCGGGGATGGGCCGGTCGGGGGGTCCGGAGGTGGCATCGGGCACCTGTTGACGCTAACCCGAGCGCCGCACCGCTGTCCGGTCCGAGCTCGGGTCCGATCTCGGTGCCGCACGAGTCACGTTCCTGCCGTCGGCGGTCGCATCTCGGGGACCCGTGGAATTTAATTTTCGAAATAGATATATGAGATACACGCGGGAGGATATATATTGTATATCTATTCTCGAACGTTCTAACCAGGGGAACCGGAGGCCCGACGCTCGGCCTGGCGCCCAGCTACCGGCGACAGAGGTCCGTCCGAGGCCCACTACGGTGACGCCATACCCACCGCAGCCCTTCTCTCCTTCCGACTCGGCGGCGCCGACGGTGTGGCCATCGAGGCGGCGAAGTGGCAGGGAGCACTGTCCAGCCTCGGGTTCTCGACCATCACGGTGGCCGGGGACGGTCCCGTCGACCATCGGCTTCCCGGACTCGCTATCGGCGCTGACGTGCCTCCGACCCGATCGGAGCTCGACTCGGTGCTCGCCGACGCCGACGTGGTGGTGGTCGAGAACCTCTGCTCTCTTCCGTTGAACCCGGCCGCCGCCGCGGCCGTGGCTGATTGCCTGGTAGGTCGCCCCGCGGTGCTCCACCACCACGACCTGCCGTGGCAACGAGCCGGGTTCGAGAGCTGCCCGCCACCACCGGTCGATCCTCACTGGAGTCAGGTGACCATCAACGAGCTGAGTCTGCGCCAACTGGCCGACCGCGGCATCGCCGCCGTCACGATCTACAACTCCTTTGAGGTCCGAGGCGTGCCGTCGGGAGCCGCCGCCGAACAGTGGGCCGACGGAAGCGCTTCGGTGCGGGGGAAGGTTCGAGAGGCCCTTGGCCTCAGCGCCCATGATCGGCTCGTGATGCAGCCGACACGGGCCATTCCGCGCAAGAACATCGCCGGCGGAGTCGACGTCGCCACCCGGCTCGACGCGGTCTACTGGCTGCTCGGGGCGGTCGAGGACGGCTACGGAGACGAGTTGGCCGCCGTGGTGGCCGCAGCCAAATGCCCGGTCATTCTGGGCTCACCCGATGAGCGCGAACCCATCGGAGTCGGTGATGCCTATCGTGCCTGTGACGTGGTCGCACTGCCCTCGACGTGGGAGGGGTTCGGCAATCCGACCATCGAATCGGTCGTCCATCGGCGACCCCTGGCCATCGGGGCCTATCCGGTCGCCCGCGAGCTAGCTGCGTTCGGGTTCGAATGGTTCGGCCTCGACGAGATGGACCTTCTCGAGTCCTGGTTGTCGGACCCCGATCCGGGCCTGCTGGACCGAAACCTGGCTGTGGCAAGGGCTCACTTCGCGCTCCACGATCTGCCCGACAAGATCGCCGCCGCGCTGCCGAACTGGTGAAACCGTGCTGGGCGGTGGGTTGCGTTCGAAGCCACTCCGGCCGGTTTCCTGGCTCGAGGCTACGATGATGACCATGTCCGGTGCGCTCGGGGGCCCGCCCGCTGACTCGGCCGAACCCGAGGTCGACCGGGCCGACACTGCGATGCCCAGCGGGCGCCGGCTCACGGCCGACGCCCGTCGCCGCCAGCTCTTCGACGTGGCTCTCTCGCTCTTCTCCGAGCACGGCTACGCCGCCACCACCATGGACGACATAGCCGAGGCCGCCGGCGTCACCAAACCCCTCGTGTACCAGCACTTCGAGTCCAAGCGAGCGTTGTACCTCGAATTGATGGACGTGGTCTCCCGCGAATTGGTCACCGGTATCGTCAAAGCCACCGCCAACGCCGGAGGCCCGCGCCAGCAGGTCGAGATGGGCTTCGCCGCGTACTTCGAGATGATGGTGGCCAACGAACAGGCCTTCCGCCTCCTGTACGGACGGGACGCCCCCGACGATACGGAGCTGGGTGCGGCCCTCCGGCGGGTGGAAGAGACGTTGGCCGAGGTGATCGGCTCGCTGATCGACGCCGGGCTCGACCCCGAACACCGCCTCCTACTGGCCCACGCCGTGGTGGGCATGGCCGAGGGGGCGAGCCGGCACTGGCTCGATGCCCGACGGGCCCGTCTCGACCAGGCCGCCATCACCAGGGTACCCGGGGTGCGCGACGGCACCCAGGTCCGAGAACCCAGCGATGGCGAGTCGGCCCGACTGGCCGCCCAGCTGGCCGACTTCGCCTGGGCCGGCCTCCGCCAGGTCCATCGCATCTGACCGCCACCGCCATGGTCTCGTGAGCAGGCTCTGACGGGTCGGTCGGCCGGCTCAGGCCGTGACCTCGCCGGACACCACGGGCTGATGGCTGCTCTGGACCACTCCACCGGCCTGCTCGGCGGTGATGGCGAACGCCTCGACCGAGCCGTCACCGGCCACGCTGAAGGGGACGACCGAGGGGTCCGGGCCCAACAGCCCGAGCGAGATGGTCCTGCCCCTGATCACTCCCCAGAGCTGATACGTCTTGTCCGCCGGCAGCGCATCCAACCGGTCTTTCTCCACGAAGCCGGTCCCGGTATCTGTCAGCACCACCGTCACCGCACTCCGAGACGGTGTGCCGCGATGGGACATAAGTGTGACCTGTTTGGTCGTCGGCTGCTTCAGTTCCGCCTGTTCGGCCGCGGACAGGAACGGGTGAGCCTGCATGGCACTGACCTGGGAGTGCAGGTGGTTCGCCTGCACTCCGAACAACACCGCCACCACCGCGGCCATCGCGGCAACGGCCACGGATGCCCGGAGGGCCCAGCGGCTCCGACGTGCCGACGTGATCGACACCACGTCGGCTCCATCGCCCTCCGACTCCAACAACCGGTCGTCCCGGCCGTCGCCGGACGTCAATTTTTCGGCCAGGCGATCCCATGACGGGGGAACGGAGCTGTCCAGTTGGCTGGCAATCCTGTCCCACAATCCGGCCGGTGACGCGCCTCCCGAATTGGCCAACAGGCCGGCCACCTCGTAGTGCTGTGCCACCTCGGTCGAACACTTCACGCACTGCTGCAGATGCTGTTCGACCATGGCCGCCGTCTCGGGGTCGACAGCATCGAGCGCGTACACACCGAGGAGATCTTGGATGTCGGCATGGCTGGGTTCGGGGATCTGCGGGCTCATTGTTCCGCTCCTGCCGGTTGCACGCCCCGCTCGGCCAGGTTCACCCTGAGGTGACCCAGTCCCGACCTGATCCGGCTCTTGACCGTTCCCTCCGGTTGACGCAACATCTGGGCCACCTCCCGATAGGTGTGGCCGCCGAAGTAGGCCAGCTCGATGGGTTGACGAAGGTCGTCCGGGAGGGCCTCCAGCGCCTCTTTGACCTGTTCGGCCACAGCCATGTCCCACACCTCGTGATCGATGTCGTACCCGGCGGTGGCCGTCTCACGGGAGGTTCGCTCCTCCCGCTGGCGACGGGACGTCTCCGAACGCACGTAGTCGACCGACTTCCCGTGGGTCCGCGCCAATAGGAACGACCGCAGCGAGCCGCGCTGGGCGTCGAACTTCTCCGGACGGTTCCACAGGTCCAAGAACACCTCCTGGGTGATCTCTTCGGCCGGCGCATCACTGCGCAGGATGCGACGAGCCAGGGCGTGGACAGCTCCGCCATGACGCCGGTACACCTCGGCCAGGGCCTGTTCCTGCCAGCGACCCACCGCCACCACCAGGTTGGCGTCGCTGGCATGCTCGACGTCGACCATCACGAAAGAGTATTCGGAACCGGTGCCGGGACCGGATGGGGCGGGCTCCACCAACGGCGAACCGGGGCCGGTGCCGTTGAGGGCGGCCGGCCAGTCCGATCCGTCCATCCAGTTCCACGACAGCCATCCAGATCCACGACGGCTCCGAACCTAGAGACATGACCGATGCCCCTCCCCCGATCGTCGCTGGCCGTTCCGGCGCCCAGGCGCCGGGCCCCCGGCAGGTGCGACGCCTAGCCGTGGTGGTCCTGACCGGCATGGCGCTGGCGTTGGCGTTGGCAGCGTGCTCGACATCGGCCGGCCCGTCCCCATCGACGACCTCCACTGCGGCGTTGTCGGGAGGCGGGGCCGGCGGCGGGTCCGGCAAATCCGGCGGGACCGATGCCATCACCATCCAGAACTTCGCCTTCTCCCCCACCGATCTGACGGTGGCGCCGGGAGCCACGGTCACCGTGACCAACAAGGATCAGGTGACGCACACCCTCACCGCCACCAAGGGGGGCTTCGACACCGGCGACATCCCCGCCGGTCAATCCAAGACGTTCACCGCGCCGAAGAGCCCGGGCACCTATCCCTACATCTGTTCGATCCACCAGTACATGAGCGGGACGCTCGTGGTCTCGAGCTGAGCCAGGGAGGCACCGGGACGCCCCGGGGCCCGCACCCGGCAGCCGACGTCGTCACACCGTGGATCGGACTGGCGCGCCCGCATTCGGCGCCGACGACCGCATCCGCACCACAACCAAAAGGAGAAAGCTGATGAGAGGTAGGCCGAAGATGGGTCGACCGGGATCGTCGACGGAAGTCGTCGACATCGATCCCCAGGTGATGGCATCGCTGATCGAGGAGTCCGAAGACCTCCATCACGATGCCACCGTGGCCACAGGGGCCGCGCTAGAGCAACTGGTCGAAACGGGCCACGAGTCCCGGGCCCGCGGTGACATGGACCTGGAAGGGTCACGGGCGGTGGCGGCCAGGCGCTCGTCGCTCCTGGCCGGAGCGGCCTTCGGCGGAGGGATTCTCGCCGCGGCCGGAATCGCCGGCGCTCTGGAGTCGGTGTTCGCCTCGCCCGCCTTCGCCGCCTCTGCCATCGACATCCAGATCCTGCAGACGGCGTCGTCCATCGAGGTGCTGGCCGTCTCCACCTACAAGACGGCACTGACCCTTCCCTTCATCGGTGGAGCATCGGCCAACCCGGTGGTCAAGACCTTCGCCACCACCACCATGCAGCAGCACATGCAGCACCTGGCGGCCTTCAACGCCGCCATCACCGGGTTGGGTGGCAAGGCCCAGACCGCTCCGGACCCCGCACTCCAAAAAGTCGTCGCCGCTGCGGTGCCCGGGCTCACCTCACCGGGGCCTGTGGTGGCCCTGGCCCTCGAGCTGGAGCAGGGTGCGGCGGAGACCTACGTCGCCGACGTGGCCGCCCTCTCCGACGCCGACGCCAAGAAGGTCACGGCGTCCATCATGGGCGTGGAGGCTCAGCACGCCTCGGTGCTGTTGGCCGTCCAGGCGCTATTGAACGCCGACGCGGCCCAGTCGATCACCCTGGCGCCCGGCAACGTGGCCACTCTGCCCGCCGCCGCCGGATCCGTCGGGTTTCCCGACGCGTTCTACCCCACCGATCAGGCCCGTCCGGCCACTGAAGGAGCACTCTCATGAAGCGTCGCAACCGCCGTCCCGCAACCATGGCTGTCACCGAGCACGAGCTCACGGTGATGACCGATGACCTGGAGCAGATCCACCATGACCTCGGCATGCCGGCCATGAACCGGGCCCTGACCGAGTGGACCGAGCGGTCCCGCACCAGCCGCCGGGGCTTCCTCATCGGCGCCGGCGCTCTGGCCGGCGGAGCCGTGCTGGCCGCGTGCTCGTCAGGCTCGTCCACCACCACCACCACCAAGGCAGCGGGCTCGGGATCCTCTGCGGCCGGAACGCTGACCGGTGACCTGGCCGTGGCGGCCCTGGCGGCCAGCCTCGAGAATCTGGCAGTGGCCGCCTACGGCGACGTGCTGACCGCAGCCGGTGCCGGCAAGTTGGGGACGGTACCCCCCGCCGTGTCCAACTTCGTCACCACGGTCAAGGCCCAGCACACTCAGCACGCCGCGGCATGGAACTCGGCCATCGTGGCGGCCGGACACGCGGCCATCACCACGCCGGACGCCGCCTTGGTCCCCACGGTGACCAAGGACTTCGCCAAGGTGACCGACGTCACCGGGGCGGCCAGGTTGGCGCTCATGCTCGAGGACATCGCCGCCGCCACCTACCAGTCGGCCATCAGCGCGGTGAAGGCCACGTCGTCGGTGAAGGTGGCGGCCAGCATCCAACCGGTGGAGATGCAGCACGCCGCCATCCTCAACTTTGTGCTGGGCCAGTATCCCGTACCCAACGCCTTCAGCCCGACCAGCGATGCTCGTCCGCTGACGGACTACACCAGAGGTTGAGAGGACATGCAGGAGCTGCCTCGTCCGACAACCCGTCATCTGGAGAGCGACCGGCGACGAACACAGGGCATGAGCTTCGACATCGCCACCTACCGGTCACTCTCGAAGAAGGTCGACGTCGACGACATCGACTTCGAATCGTTCCGGACCGATCCCCTGGATCCGGCGGCGCTCCGATGCCTGCGCTACATGCACGACGTCGAGAGCCACACCGTCTGCTACCTCCGCGACGTGCTCGTGACCCGGGCCCACCGTGATCCCGAGCTGACCACGTTCCTCACCCTGTGGAACTACGAGGAGTTCTGGCACGGGGAGGCCATCGCCAGGATCCTCGAGGCCCACGACGAGGTGGCCGGACCCGGACGTATCGCCGCCCTCCGTCGCAAGCTTCCCTCCAGCGAGAAGTGGAAGCCGTTGAGCTTCCAGCTGGCCTCGGCCATCACCCCGCACCTCACCGCGGTCCACATGACATGGGGTGCGGTCAACGAGTGGACCACCCAGGCCGCCTACGCCCGACTGGCCAAGCTGGCCGACCACCCGACCCTGTCCGAGCTGCTCCGCCGGATCATGAAGCAGGAGGGTCGCCACATCGACTTCTATGCCAGCCAGGCCCGGTCCCGACTGGGGGACAGCCGGGCAGCCCAGCGGATGACCCGCTGGGCCCTGCGCCGATTCTGGGCCCCCGTGGGCACCGGCGTGGTGCCCGAGGGCGAGGTCGACTTCCTCCGCCGCTACCTGTTCGGCGATCACGACGGGCAGGCCATGGCCGAGCGGATCGATCGCCGCGTGGATCGGCTGCCAGGCCTCGACGGCCTGCACCTTCTGGAGGGAGCGGTCTCCGCCGCCGCGTGATCTGAGGGACCCGGGAGCGAATAGCTGATCGAACCGATAAACTATGTGGGTGTTCAGTTTCCCGAACCCGGTGAACGAGTATGCGGCCCGGACGGTGGCGGCTGGCGCCCTCAGCATGGCGTTGGCGGCCATCGCCTTCCAACAGCCGTGGATCCTCGTCCCCCTGGCCTACGGCTTCTGGGCCCGGGTAGTGACGGGACCCACACTCAGCCCACTGGGCCAGGTGGCCACCCGGGTGGTTGCCCCCCGCCTGCCCTGGGGCCCCAAGCCGGTGGCCGGCCCACCGAAGCGGTTCGCCCAGGCCATCGGCGTGGTCTTCTCGACCACGGCGCTCGTGCTCTGGTTCGGTTTCGGCTATGCCACCGCCGCCTCGGTGGTCCTGGCCCTGCTCGCCGTGGCGGCCCTGCTCGAATCGGTGTTCGGGATCTGCCTCGGCTGCATCGTGTTCGGCTACCTCATGCGGGCCGGCGTGATACCCGACGACGTGTGCGAGGCCTGCTCGAACATCGCACTGCGCCACCCCCAGCTCGCCAAGAGCCACCAGTCCTGATCCGACCGGTCGGAACCCGGTTCGGTCGGACGACCCCGGCGTAGGGGACGTCCGGGGATCAGGCCAGTCTGGACTGAAGCTCGGAAGTGAGTCCGGCCAACTCCTTGGCGCAGGAGACGTATACCTCGTCGTCGCAACCGGCCGGATCCTCGACGTCCTCCCAGCCCTCGATGGGCGCGTCGGCCAGACGGAGTGCCGCTATCCGTTCGGGCAGCGGGCCCGGACTCGGAGCCAGGTCGCGGCACAGTCGTTTGATCGAGGCGGTCTTGGACGCGGCTTCGGGATACTGGCGGCGCATGTAGGCCACATGCTCGCCGGCCATGGCCACGATGACATCGGCGTCGGCCACGTCCCCGTCGGTGAGCTGGTGACTCCGGTGCCCAGTGGCAGCCAAACCCACCGAGGCCAGGGCGTCCCGGGTCCGGCGGCTCATGGGCTGGCCTTCCACCACATGGGTTCCCGCCGTCACGACTCGCACCGGTGCCGTCTGCAGCATGGCGCCGGCCATGACCGAGCGGGCCGCGTTGCCGGTACAGAGGAGGAGCACTAGTGGGCGCGGATCCTCGGTCGACCGGGATGGTTCCATGGCACCAGTGTGGTCCACCCCGGTGGAAGCCCGATGCCACCCCCCTCCCCCCGCTACTCGCCGACGGAGTCCGCTGGTCCGCTGGTCGACCCCCTTGCCCGGACCGGTCCGACGTGAGATCGTGCTGGGCACGCCGGACCCAGGAGATCACCCATGACGAGCATCGACGTACTGTTGGACGCCTTCGAGCGGATCCGCGACTCCGTGTACCCGGCTGTCACCGGCCTCTCCGAAGATGAACTGGCCTACCGCCCGGATGCCGAGTCCAACTCCATCGCCTGGTTGGTGTGGCACCTCACCCGGATCCAGGACGATCACGTCGCCGATCTCGACGGACGACCACAGGTGTGGATGGATGCCGGATGGGCTGATCGGTTCGCCCTGCCCCTGGACGCCGCCGACACCGGCTACGGCCATGACGCCGACGCCGTGGCCAAGGTCATCGCCGATGCCGCGTCGCTCCTCGGGTACTACGAGCAGGTCCACCAAAAGACGCTCGGGTTCGTCGGATCGCTGGCCGAGTCCGACCTCACCCGGGTGGTCGACGAGGCGTGGAACCCGCCGGTCACGATGGGCGTACGACTGGTGAGCGTGGTCGTCGACGACCTGCAGCACGTGGGTCAGGCCGCCTACGTCCGGGGATTGCTCCCGCAGACCTGAGCCCTACTGCGGCTCGACGGGGAGGAACCTCGTCAACGAAAGCAGGAACCACTCTGCGATCACCATCAGAGGGGCTCCCCCGGCATCGATCCGATAGGACCGGCTCAGCAGGAAGTCGCCTGTCGTCGGTCGCGTTCCTGTCCGTCCACCCACGTCCACCCGGTCCGGCCCGGACAGGGGCACCCGGGTCACGGTGATGGCCTGATCGTCGAGGATGCGGCCGATCGGATCAGACGTGGAGTCGAGTCGCAGACGGAAGTCGGCGGAGAGGCGGCTGGGCACGAGGACGCTCTCGGCGTAGACATAGGCCCGGCCCGATGTCCGACCCTGGAGCACCGCCGTCCGACTGAGCAACGGGTGTCCTGCCGCCACCTGCAGGGCAGACGACGTCCCGGCCCTGCCCACCTCGTGGCGCGTCCGGTGGGCATCGACGGGCTCCCCGACCAGGCGCTCCAGAAAAGCGGTCACCGTCCCGTCTCCCCGGCTGAGTGCCTTCTCGAGTTGGGATGGGGTGGCCACGCCACCATTGAATCGCATGGGGTACCGGCTGGCGACGGGCGCGGCGAAACCCCCACACGCGCCGACACGGACTCCATGGTGCGTGAGTGATGACGTCCGGGATCTACGAACCCATCACGGCGCTGAGCGCATCGGGCGACATGGGCTGTCCGAAGTAGAAACCCTGACAGAAGTCGCTCCTCAACTCGGCCAGGATCTGTCGCTGTGCCCCTGTCTCCACCCCTTCACTGACCACGGTCAGGCCGAGCAGGTGAGCCAATTCGATGGTCTTCGACACGATGGCGTGACTCGACCGGTCTCGATCGAGGTCGGTGATGAAACTCTGGTCGATCTTGACTACGTCGATGGGGAAGCGCTTGAGGTAGCTGAGAGACGAATAGCCGGTACCGAAGTCATCGAGGGCCAGGCGTAGTCCGAGGTTCTTCAGCTCGAGGAGCACGACGAGGGCGCGATGGGCGTCGCTGATCAACGCTCCCTCGGTGATCTCTATGGTGATGAGGGCAGGATTGGTGTCGGTTTCGGCCAGTATTCCCTTTACCATTGATACGAAATCGGGACCCATGATCTGGTGGGCGGACATGTTGACGGACATCTGCACGGTCCCGTCGCGGTGCTCGCTCCAACGCTTCCGGTCGATACAGGCGCGCCGCAGGACCCACTCGGCGATCTCGCCGGCCAGACCGGCCTTTTCGGCCAACGGGATGGCCGTGGTCGGCATGACCGGACCGCGTGAACGATGGTCCCAACGGAGGAGCGCCTCCACACACTCGATGTTTCGGTCGGCGGTGCGGATGATGGGCTGGTAGACGAGACGGAGCTCCTCCCGCCCCATGGCCTTGCTGAGTCCGCTGAGCAGGCCGCCATGGTGTTCGTCGAGATAGTCCGAACGGAGATCGATGATCTGATGTACGCCACCCCCCTTTCGCTTGGCCTGGTACATTGCCACGTCGGCCGCGTGCAGCAGCTGGTCGGGATCGTGATTGGCCTGTCCTGCGAACGCCACACCGATGCTGGCCGAAATCGTGACCTGTGCCGCAGACAGCGTGCACGGCATCGCCAGCACCTCGGTGATCCGAGACGCCACGATCTCGACCTGAGAAAGGTTGTCGAGCTCCTCGCACAGGATCACGAACTCATCTCCGGAGAGGCGCGCCAACGTGTCAGCCGGGCGCAGTGCCACGGCAATCCGCTCGGCTACGGCGACAAGCAGCTCGTCGCCCACTTGGTGGCCATACGTGTCATTGACCTCCTTGAAGTCGTCCAGGTCGATGAAGAATACGGCCACCACCTTCTTCGAGCGTCCACTTCGGACGATGGCATGCTCAATTCGCTCGAGCAGGAGGATCCGGTTGGGCAGACCGGTCAGAGCATCGTGCACGGATCGCTCGTGCGAACGGGCTGACGCGTGTTCGAGATCGTCTCGACCTTGGGCATTCACCAGGTAGGCCGACGTCACGTCGGCCAGGGTCTGGGCCATGGCGATGTTCTCCGCACTCAGTGAACCTGTGGTGTTGCGGTACAGGTCCAGTGCTCCGAGACGCTTGTACCCCTGTCGGAGAGGAAAGGTGAAGACCGCGGCCAGCCCCATTTCGACAGCCATCGGCGAGAACCTCGTGAACCGATGGTCCAGCTGGAGGTCGGGAACGATGATCGGCTCGTTGGTGGTGTAGGCCCCGAGGCACGGACCCTCGTTCAGCTCTGTCTGCAGTTCCTCGAATCGGAGTGCCGAGGGGTCGGAGGAGGCCACGTAGTGAGGAGCCTCGGTGAAAGAGATCAGGGTGACCCCGGCACCGCTGATGGGCAGGACATCGACGATCCTCCGTACCAGGTGCTCGAGAATGCCCTGGATCGGGAACTCGGTGAGCATGGTGCGGGCAAATTCACTCAGCACCTCGGAAAGCTGGCGGTCCGCCGTCTGCGTCATCGCCCGGCCTCGTGCGAATCAGGCGCAATCCTGGGCAAGAACCGGTACAAGTCGGGCACGGGTACTCCGCCACCCCTCGTCTGCCACCCTTACTGCCAAAGGCTGACCGCACCATATCCCACCCGACCGGGGCGCGCCATGGAGCATTCCGGCGAGATGGCTGTGAACCGCTGTCTCATGGGGCCTGGAGGCCCTGCGGTATGCGAGTAGGACCGGGTTCTGTGACCGCCCCGTTACCCCGGGCCGGTGAACTCCATGGTTCGGCCTCGAACGTTCCTGCCTCACGTCCGGCTTTCGTTACCCACCCACGTCGGTCGGAATGATTGGATCATCGCTCGGACCGTCTGCGGGCTTCGACGGCGGTTCGCCGACACCGTGGCGTCGACGCTCACTTCTTCGATGTCGAGGACTTGACCGGTGGTGTCGTGGTCGGGGTCGGCGCGGACTTCAGATGCAGGGTGGTCGTGGTGACGGCAGGCTTCACGGGAGCGACATCGGGAGTCGGGGTGGGCGCCACCGACACGTTCCATCCACAGGTGGTTTTGACAACGAAGCTGTACTTTCCTGCCAAGGTGGACGGCTTGTGGCCGCCGTCGCCGAGCCCGGTCGATTGGTCAAGCTGACGGGAGCTCCTCCCGCCTTGGTGCTCGTTAGCACGAAGTTCCCAGCCGCGGCCGGTGTCTGACAGTCGAAGTTCCACGTCGTCGTCCATACCTTCGGAAGTGTCACCGAGGTGAGGACCTTGTCTCCGTTCCCCGACTGGCTGAGGTACGCGTGGCTTTGGCCCCGGTGGTCACCTTCGGAGCTGCGGAGGTGGTACCGCACGCCGCCGCCACGGTGGCGAGGAGCGCGAAGCCCAGGTTCGGGATCACGATCCTCGAAGGCCGCGAACGTGACGTGGTCGCACTTCTGGGTTGGGATCTGAAACCGGGGGTCTTCATGAACATCGCCTTTCGTGACATCGTTACGAAAGAGGACATCCCATGCACCAGGGCAACGGGCTCGTGCACGTCGGTCCGACTGCAATCAGGCAGGATGCGAGTTGGAATCCTCGCGCAGTGCGTCGGGGGGCATCCGGCGAACGCACGTGTGCAGTCGACTGCTGGGGGTGGAGTCAAAGCGTCCGTTAGGTTCAACCCCCCCCCCCGACGACGGGCCCGGTGACCCGGGGGTGGAGCCTAAACACCCGGGGGGTCGGCGTCCCGCCCATGCCTGGGCCAAAACCCGTGGCCCGGGGGCCTCGCTGTGACAGCACCGTTTCTGTGCCTACTCTCTACATCAGACCTTATGACCTGTCCGGCGGTTGCCCCGGCTCCTGTGGCCCTTGTTCCCATCGGTCATCTCTGAGATCTGCATGACCCTCGGCGAAAGGCGCTCGCGGATGTCTGAAGATCAAGATCTCATCACCGTGGTACTCGCTTCCGACAGCTTTCTCATCGGCGACGGGCTCGACTCTCTCCTGTCCGACGTTCCCGATGTCGAGGTGATCGGCCGCACCCGTGACCTCGATGAACTGTCCACGATGGTGGACGAGCTGGCTCCCCGCGCCGTGATCATCAGTATCCGGTCCCAAGTGGTCACGACAGCCGCAACCGCTGCGGCCACCCGGCGCCTCAGACAGGTCCATCCGAACGTCAGCATCGTGGTCATCTCCGACCGCACCAATGAGTTCGCCCTGGAGATTCTCCGCGGAGGCTCCTCAGGCGTTGCCTTTCTCCTGGACGATCAGCTCCCCGGAATCGGAGAGGTGCTCAGTGCGCTTCGACAACTGAGCACCGGCCAGACCATCCTGGACCCGAGCGTGGTCGACTCGCTCATTCGACGGCGGCGATGTCGTGGGCATCGACGACCTCACCCCGAGGGAGGTCGACGTGTTGGAGCAGATGGCACACGGCCTCTCGAATCGGGCCATCGCCGACGAGCTGCACATTTCGGTGAAATCCATCGAAAAGGGGATCACCGCAATATTCCTCAAACTGGGACCGTTCAACTCTGCAGCCGCTGATCGCCGGGTCTCCGCGGCCCTGGTGTTCCTGCGCACCCAGACCGACCCGTTCGGACCCGTCGCCGAACCCGGGGAGCGATCAGCTCCGGTGTCGATTCTGAAGAGGCCCGAACAATTACCTCGCTGGCTGGCCTGAACCGGCGGGTCACGATCAGACCACACTCGCCCGTCCGCCGGCGGTCACGAGAGGGGCATGGCTGGCGGCCCCTGGCGGGGACAAGGTCGGTCCCGGCCTAGTTGACGTGCACTCCGGAGATGGCCCGGGCGATGATCAGCCGCTGGATCTCCGAGGTCCCCTCGAAGATGGTGTAGATCTTCGAGTCGCGGTGCCAGCGCTCCACCGGGTGGTCGCGGATGTAGCCGTAGCCGCCCATGATCTGAATGGCCTCTTCGGTCACATAGACGGCGGTCTCCCCGGCATAGAGCTTCGACATCGAACCCTCGCCGGCCGTGAACTCCTTGCCGGTGCGACCCATCCACGAGGCCCGCCAGATGAGCAGTCTCGAGGCGTCGATACGGGTCTTCATGTCGGCCAGCTTGAAGGCGATGGCCTGGTTTTCGATGATGGCCCGACCGAATGCCTTGCGCTCCTTGGCATAGTCGAGCGAATACTCGTAGGCGGCACGGGCGATGCCCGAGGGCCTGGGCGCCGACCGTCGGACGTGACGCCTCGAAGGTCTTCATGGCCGCCTGGCTGGTCGAGCGCTTCCCCTCTCGGGCCCGGGCCAGCCGTTCGTCCAGCTTTTCCTTGCCTCCGAGCAGGCAGTGCCCCGGTACCCGGCAGTCGTCGAGGATGACCTCGGCGGTATGGGAGGCCCGGATGCCCATCTTCTGGAACTTCTGGCCCTGGGAAAGCCCCGGGGTCTTGGGGGGCACGATGAAGCTGGCCTGCCCTCTCGATCCGAGCTCCGGATCGACCGAGGCCACCACCACGTGGATGTCGGCGATGCCGCCGTTGGTGATCCAGGTCTTCGTGCCGTTCAGGACCCACTCGTCCTTGGCCTGGTCGTAGACGGCCCGCGTCCGGAGCGAGGACACGTCCGAGCCGGCGTCGGGCTCGGAGACGGCGAACGCGGCCATCTGGATCTTCTCCGGGGTCCCGAAACACTGGGGCCCCCACTCCATGAGCTGCTCGGTCGTCCCGTTGCTGGCGATCCCCGCCAGTCCGAGCGAGGAACCGAAGATGGACAGGCCGATACCGGCGTCACCCCAGAACATCTCCTCGTTGGCGATGGGCATGAGCAGTCCGGTCTCTTCGAAGAAGGCCTGCGAGATGAAGTCGAACGAGTACAGCCCGATCCGGGCGGCCTCCTCGATGATCGGCCACGGGGTCTCCTCCCGCTCGTCCCACTCGTGGCCGGCGGGCCGGATCACGTTCTCGGCGAAATCGTGGACCCACTTCTGGATCTGGATCTGGTCCTCGTTGAGTTCGAGAGTGAAGTCGCCCATTGTCCCTGCTCCGTTCCGGCCCCGGGGGCCTCTCCCGATCGGTTGGCGCTCGATGACGGGCGCCGGGTGTCCCCCGAGGAGCGCCGACCCTGGCCCCTGGCTGGCACGGACCTGCGCATCCTTCGTAGTTACTCAATAGTAACCACATCGAGGCGCTTACGCCAGCCCCTGGGCCCGGCGAATCTGGGAGCCGCGGCAGGCGGAGGGGACGGCCAACCCGCCCCATACGGGAAGCAGGGGGCGCGGCGCACCTGCACCCTGCCCGAAGGTGGCGCGAGCCACGCCCCGGGCTGGTACCCGGGCCGGTGTCAGAGGTCGGGGGTCAGGCCGGTTGGGCCAGGCGCACGTCCACGGCCTGGAGCCCCTTCGGGCCTTCCTGGAGATCGAACTCCACAGCCTGGCCCTCTTCGAGAGAGCGGAATCCATTCATCTGGATCGCGGTGTGGTGCACGAACACATCGGCCCCACCATCCGGTTGTGAGATGAAGCCGAAGCCCTTCTCGGCGTTGAACCACTTGACTGTTCCGGAAGCCACGGCGGCATTCCCCTTTCCTCCACACGCTGCATGCACAGCGGGTCCCGACAGGACCGCCGGCCCGATCCCGACTCGCTTACGGGCGGATTCCGAGGGATCCCTGAGATGGAAAACGCTACCAGCCTCACCCCGAGAATCAACTGGTGAGGGCCCTTCCGGACGGGTGTTCACGCGGTGTTCATTGACGACGGATCCGCGTTCCGTCGGGCCCGTCCTCCACCACCCACCCCGATGCTTCCAGCTGGCCACGGAGAGTGTCGGCCTCGTCCCATCGGCGTGCCGAACGGGCCTCGTCCCTGCGCCGGACCAGTTCGGCGGTGGCCGGATCGACCTCGGACGGTCCCCCCGATCCGAGAGCCAGACCGAAGGAGGCGCCGAGGAGAGCCGCCGTTCCTGCGGCCCGCCCGGCCGCGGTCGGCGTCGCCGGCATCGGCGGCGCTGTTGGCCGCTCGAACGAGCTCGAACAGGATGGCCAGGGCACCCGGTGTGTCGAGATCGTCGTCCATCCGGGACCGGAAGCGGGCCACGGCGGCGCCGTCGATGTCGTCCCGTTGCGGCTCGGCGACCGCCGGGTCGACCACCGGACCGTCGGCCAGGAGGTCACCGATCCCGAAGCGACGGGCCATCTCGTCCAGTCGGGCCAGACCGGACTCGGCGTCGGCGATGGTCTCGGGGGTCACCTCGATGGGTGACCGGTAGTGGGACCGGAGCACGAGCAGGCGGTAGGCCCGGCCGTCGCTGCGTTCCAACAGGTCGGTCAGCGAGGTGAAGTTGCCCAGCGACTTGGACATCTTCTCGCCGTCCATGGTCACCCATCCGTTGTGGACCCAGTGCCGGGCGAACTCGCGGCCCACGGCCACGGCCTGGGCCCGCTCGTTCTCGTGATGGGGGAAGATCAGATCGATGGCGCCCCCGTGGAGGTCGAAGCCGTCGCCCAGCAGATCGAGGGACATCACCACGCACTCGGTGTGCCATCCCGGACGACCCGCTCCCCAAGGCGCCTCCCAGCTCGGCTCGCCCGGCTTGGCCTTCTTCCACAGCACGAAGTCGAGCGGCGAACGCTTCTCGACGTCCGGCTCCACCCGGGCACCGACCCGCAGAGAGTCGAGGGGCTGATGGGCCAGGAGCCCGTAGCCGGGCACATCCATCACCGACAGATAGACCCCGTCGTCGGTCTCGTAGGCCACCCCCCGCTCTACCAGCTCCTCGACCAGGGCGACCATCCGGTCCACATAGGCGGTGGCGTGGGGGGTCTCGTCGGGTCGCATCACGCCCAGGGCATCCATCACCTCCCACCACAGTGTCTCGTTCGCAGCGGTGAACTCGGCGATGGACACGCCCGCGTCCTCGGCCCGAGCGATGATCTTGTCCTCGATGTCGGTGATGTTCGAGACGTAGGTCACGTCGAACCCCGAAAACAGCAGGTAGCGGCGGAGCACGTCGAACACCAGGGAGAACCGGCCGTGGCCCAGATGCGGCACGCCGTCCACCGTCGGCCCGCAGACGTACAGCGACACCCGGCCCGGCTCCCTCAGGCGCAGGGGCACCACGGCGCCGGTGGCGGTGTCGTGGAGCTGCAGCACGCAGGGTACGGTAACCCGATCATGAACGCTGACGCGACCGGATCGACCAGCCGGGGGGTCGGGCCGGCCGGGATTCCGGAGAAGCCCGGCCTCGAGGGCCTCGAGACCGCCTGGTCGGCACGCTGGGAGGAGGCCGGCACCTACGCCTTCGACCGGTCCGCCACCCGGGACCGCGTCTTCTCCATCGACACCCCCCCGCCCACGGTGTCCGGATCGCTCCACATCGGCCACGTCTTCTCGTACACCCACACCGATGCCGTGGCCCGATTCCAGCGGATGCGGGGCCGGGTCGTCTTCTACCCCATGGGTTGGGACGACAACGGGCTCCCCACCGAGCGCCGGGTGCAGAACTACTTCGGGGTCCGGTGCGACCCGGGCCTCCCCTTCGACCCCGACTTCGAGCCGCCGGCCCGAGCCCGGCAAGGAGCCGGTGTCGGTCTCCCGGCCCAACTTCGTGGCGCTGTGCAACCGGCTGACCGTCGAGGACGAGCAGGCCTTCGAGCACCTCTGGCGCATGCTCGGCCTGTCGGTCGACTGGTCCCACACCTACGCCACCGTCTCCGAGCGGGCCCGGCGGGTGTCCCAGCGGGGCTTCCTGCGGCTGGCGGCGCGGGGCCAGGCGGTCCAGCGCACCGCCCCCACCCTGTGGGACGTCGACTTCCGCACCGCCGTGTCCCAGGCCGAGCTGGAGGACCGCGAGCGCCCCGGCGCCTACCACCGGCTCCGCTTCCCCCGGGTCGGCCACGACGGGCGCGGTGGAGATCGAGACCACCCGGCCCGAGCTGCTGCCCGCCTGCGTGGCCCTGGTGGCCCACCCCGACGACGAGCGCTACCGACCGCTCTTCGGCACCCGAGGTCACCACGCCGCTGTTCGGGGTGCCGGGTGCCGGTGCTCGGCCCACCCGCTGGCCGACCCCGAGAAGGGCTCGGGCATCGCCATGGTCTGCACCTTCGGCGACACCACCGACGTGGTGTGGTGGCGCGAGCTGTCACCTCCCACCCGGACCATCGTCGGCCGGGACGGCCGACTGCTGCCCGTGTCGTGGGGTACGGAGGGATGGGAGTCCGACGACGCCGGACCGGGCCGAGGCGGCCTACGGGGAGCTGGCCGGCCGCACGGTCAACAGGCCCAGACCCGCATCGTCGAGCTGCTGGCCGAGTCCGGTGACCTGATCGGCGAGCCCGACCCCGATCACCCATCCCGGTCAAGTTCTACGAGAAGGGCGACCGTCCCCTCGAGATCGTCTCCTCCCGGCAGTGGTTCGTGCTGACCCTCGCCCTCCGCGACCGGCTGCTGGCCCGGGGCGAGGAGCTGCGCTGGCACCCGCCCTACATGGCCCACCGCTACGGGGCCTGGGTGGAGGGCCTCAACGGCGACTGGAACATCAGCCGCCAGCGGTTCTTCGGGGTCCCGTTCCCGGTCTGGTACCCGGTCGACGACGACGGCGAGACCGACTTCGACCGCCCGCTCTTCGCCGCCGAGGACCGGCTGCCCGTCGACCCGTCCACCGATGTGCCCGACGGGTTCACCGAGGCCCAGCGGGGCGGCCCGGCGGGTTCGTCGGCGACCCCGACGTCATGGACACCTGGGCCACGTCGTCGCTCACCCCCCAGATCGCCGGCGGGTGGGAGGACGACCCCGACCTCTTCGCCCGGGTCTTCCCCATGGACGTGCGGCCCCAGGCCCACGAGATCATCCGCACCTGGCTGTTCTCCACGGTCGTCCGCTCCGAGCTGGAGCACGGCGTGCTCCCCTGGACCGACGCGGCCATCTCGGGGTGGGTGCTCGACCCCGACCGCAAGAAGATGTCCAAGTCCAAGGGCGACGTGGTCACCCCGCTGCCCCTGCTGGAGCAGCACGGCGCCGACGCCGTCCGCTACTGGGCGGCCGGCGGGCGGCCCGGCACCGACACGGCCTTCGACGAGGGCCAGATGAAGGTGGGCCGACGCCTGGCCATCAAGATCCTCAACGCCTCGCGGTTCGCGCTCGGCCGGATGGCCGACGACGACGGGACGGTCGTCGTCGTCCCCGGGCCCGAGGCGGTGACCGCCCCGCTCGACCGGGCCATGCTGGCCCGGCTGGCCGGTGTGGTCGACGAGGCCACCCAGGCCTTCGAGGCCTACGACTACGCCCGGGCCGCTCGAGCGCACCGAGGCGTTCTTCTGGTCCTTCTGCGACGACTACCTCGAGCTGGTCAAGACCCGGGCCTACGGCGACGCCGGCCGACCCGGTCCGGCCTCGGCCCAGGCGGCCCTGGCCCTGGCCCTCTCGGTCCAGCTCCGCCTGCTCGCCCCGGTCCTCCCCTTCGTGACCGAGGAGGTGTGGTCGTGGTGGCAGGCCGGCTCCATCCACACCGCCGCCTGGCCCGTCGCCGGGCGAACTCGGAGTGGCGGGCCGACGGGCCCGACGAGGACGGCCCGGATCCGACGGCATCGGTGGCTCGAGGTGGCGAGCGACGTCCTCGGTCAGGTCCGCAAGGCCAAGACGGAGGCCAAGCGGTCGATGCGCTGGCCGGTGACCACGCTCACCGTGGCCGACACCGCCGGTCGCATCGCCGCCCTCCGGTCGGCCGAGGAGGACCTCCGTGACGCTGGCGGGGTGGTCGAACCTGGTCACCGCCGAAGGGGACCCGGCGGTGGTCGGTCCGGAGCTGGCCGACCGGGAGTGAGCCGGTGCGGTCGGGACGATCAGGCCAGGTACACGCTGAGGGCGGCCTCGGCCATCTCGCGGGGAGTCCCCTCCTGCTCGATACGGCCGTGCACCATGATGGCGGCGCGTGTGGACACCGACAGGGCCGTGGTCACGAACTGCTCGACCAGCAGGATGGTCATCCCCTGGGCGGCCAGGCGGCCGACCAGCTCGTAGAGCTCGTTCACGATGAGGGGGGCCAGACCCATCGAGAGCTCGTCGAGCAGCAGGACCTTGGGGTCGGTGACCAGGGCCCGCGAGATGGCCAGCATCTGCTGCTCACCACCGGAGAGGGTGCCGGCCAGCTGCTTGCGCCGCTCCTTCAGACGGGGGAAGGCGGCGAAGGTCTTCGCCTCGACGTCCTTCATGGTGATGCCGCCCCGGTAGGTCCAGATGCGGAGGTTCTCGCGCACGGTCAGGTTGGGGAAGATCCCCCGTCCCTCGGGGACGGCGCACATGCCCGTTTGGCCAGCTTCTCGCTGGGGCTCTTGCCCACCGGCGTGTCCCCGATGACCACCTCGCCCGAGGCTCGGGCGCATGCGGCCACTGATCACTTTCAGCAGTGTCGACTTTCCGGCCCCGTTGGGTCCGAGCAGGGCGAACACGCTGCCGGGCGGCACCACCAGGTCGACCCCGTGGAGGACCTCGATCCGCCCGTAGGCGGCCCGAAGGTCGCTGACGACGATGCTCGGCGGGGTGGCGTGAGCGTCCCGTTCGTCTGCGGCGGTACCGGTGTCGGCGTCACCGGCGGGTGCGGCTCGGCCGGCGGTGGTCGGTCGCGATCCGGGCGGCTCCGCGGCGACGGTCCGGTCGTCGGCGGCAGCGGCGGTGGCTCGTCGGCGTCTGGACCGGCTGCACGTGGAGGGCACCCGCCTGGGCGTGCGACCGGCGGCGAGCTCCTCGTGGACCTCGGCCACGCTGGGCGTCGGCCACGATGGTGGTCGGGGTCCCCTCCGGACGTGGCTCGCCCAGGTAGGCGGCCTGGACCATCGGGTCCTTGCGGATGGCGTCGGGCGGCCCAGAGGCGATGATGTCCCCGAAGTCGAGCACGTAGATGTGGTCGCAGATGCGCATGACCAGTTCCATGTCGTGCTCCACCAGCAGGACCGCCATCCCGCCTGCGGCCAGGCGGGCGAGCAGCCCGCCCAGCGCCTTCGACTCCGCCTCGTCCAACCCTGATCCGGGCTCGTCGAGCAACAGGAGCTTCGGCCCGATGGCCAGGGCCCGGGCCAGCTCCACCATGCGGGCCAGTCCGGTGGACATGTTCGAGGACTGCTCGTCGGCCCAGCCCGGTCGAGGCCGACCCCGTCGAGCAGCCGGTCACAGGTGGCGGTGGCCGGGATCCGGAGCGGGACTGGCCGTTACCGCTGCCGGCCGAGGTGCTGCGGCGCCGCTTCCACGGCATGGACCGGCGCAGATGGCGCCACTCCCACCATTTGACCGTGGACTCCAGTCCCACCTGGACGTTCTCACCGGCGGTGAGCGTGCCGAAGATCTCGAGCCGCTGGAAGGTACGGGCCAGACCCAGACGTGCCCGCCGGTGGGGCTTCATGCCGGTGACGTCGGTGTCGAACAGGTGGACCGTGCCCCGGTCGGGAGCCTGGAGGCCGCTGATCACGTTGAACAGGGTCGTCTTGCCGGCTCCGTTCGGGCCGATCAGGCCGGTGACCGTGCCCGGCTGGACCGTCAGGCTGACGTCGCTCAGGGCGGACACACCGCCGAAACGGACGGCGACCTCCGAGACGGTGAGGACGGCCGCTCCCCCGTCGCTCCCGTCAACCGGCGGCACGGGTCATCCCTTGGCATGACGGCGGCGGTTCCCACGGGCACGTCGCCGACGGCGAGGGGGTCGGCGGGCGGCCGGCGCGACCCACGGCAGCCGGAACTGGAGGGCCTCGATGCCGAGCATGCCGCCGGCGGCCCGGCCGATGAGGATGATCCCGACCCCGGCGAAGAGCCCCACGCCGTTGGGCCAGATCTGGTTGAGGACGACGTAGGTCACGGCGGCCAGGAAGGCCCCCGAGACCGTGCGGATGCTCCAGATGGTCACGAACAGCACGAAGATGATGCCGGGGAAGATGTCGAAGTCGGTGGTGCCGACCACGCCCTGGACCGTGCCGTAGAGCGCGCCGGCCAGCCCGGCCATGGCGGCGGCGATGGCGAACACCGCCACCTTGGTGACGCCGATGTTGAGGCCCACCGTGGCGTAGGCGGCCGGTGAGTCGTTGAGGGCCACCAGGCGGCGGCCGAACAGGCTGCGGCGGATGGCCAGCACCATCAGGGCGGCCAGCACGAAGAACGCGCGTGACCAGCAGGAACTCGGCGCTGTCGCTGCCGAAGGACAGCCCCGGGCAGGACGATCCGGCCGATGGTGATTCCTCCGCTGCCGTAGATGTGGCTGTCGGGGAAGAACCCCTGGGCCACGGCGTCGGCGAAGGCGAAGGTGGCCAGGGCCAGGTACAGGTCGCGCAGCCGGATGGTCGGGCAGGGCGATCAGGGCCCCGATGCCGGCGCAGACCAAGGTGGCGGCCAGCAGGCCCAGCAGCGAGCCGCCCCCGGCGATCTTGCCCATGACGAAGGCCCCGATGCCCATGAAGGAGAACTGGCACAGCGAGACCTGGCCCGAGTAGCCGGTGACCAGGACCAGGGACAGCCCGACGATGCCGAGGGTCATCACCAGGCCGCCCAGGTCAGCAGGGTGGTGCCCTTGACCGCGGTGTTGTCGAAGACCACCGCGGCCACGATGGCCACGACGAAGAAGACCGCGCCGGCCACCAGCGACTCCTCGCCGCCGGCCACCCGGGGCGCCCGCATGGTGGTCAGGCGGCCCACCGCCCGGAGCCGCACCGACGGCAGGGTGACCAGGGCGATGAACAGGAACACCATGGGCAGGGCGTAGGTGATGTCGGGCACCAGGTTCTGGGGGACGTGGGGAGGATGTAGTTGATGACGTAGTTCTCCGCCAGCCCGATGCCGATGGCGGCGGCGAAGGTGACCGGGATGTTCTTGAGCCGGCCCGACGATGGCGGCGGCGTAGCCGTTGACCACCAGCAGGGTCATGGCCTCGATGCTGATCCCGGTGGTCTGGGTCGGGGCCAGCAGCACGCCGGCCAGGGCGGCCATCATGAACCCGAGGATCCAGCCGTACTGGCTCATCCGGTTGGGCGAGACACCGGACATGGCCAGCAGCTCGGGGTCGTCGACCACGGCACGCAGGGCGAACGCCGGTGCGGGTGGAGTAGAACAGCGCCCGCAGGCCGATGGCCACGGCCAGGGCCACGCCGATGATCAGCACCTCTTGGTACTGGATGTTGATCCCGACCAGGCGGAACTGGCCGGAGACCATGTTGTTCACCTGGCGTTCGGTGGTCGGGCTCCAGATCGAGGGTGGCCACGCCGGTCAGGATGACCAGGAGGCCGAGGGTCACCATGACCGGGCGCTCGGCCGACGCCCCGTGGAGACGCCGCATGAGCACCCGCTCCACCAGCGCCCCGGCGATGGACGCCCCCACCACCAGGATGATCACCAGGGCCAGCAGGACCGGGCACGTTGTGGGCCGAGACCAGCTCCCAGTAGCAGAAGGCGGCGACCATCCCCACCGCCCCCTGGGCGAAGTTGAACACCCCGGAGGTGGTGTAGGTGACCACCAGGCCGGTGGCCGCGATGGCGTAGCCGGCGCCGAGCATGACCCCGAAGATGGTGTACTGCAGGAAGTTGCTCACGGATCGTCCTCGTCCCCCGATGACTCACGTCATGCCCTCCGGGAGCGCTCAGGCCGGTCAGGACCCCGGCGGAGTCATGTACTGGTCGTCGCAACGGTAGCCATTGGTGCTGCTGGAGACCGGCGGGTCGTCCAGCCGCTGTAGCTCCCCGTTGACGATCTGGGCGACAGATGTAGCAGTTCCCGACGGTCTTGGCCGCCGGGTCGTTGGTGGCGATGATGTTGTCGCCGCTGAACGAGGTGATCTTGGACAGCGCCTGGAGCAGCGAGCCCCGGCTGGGATCGGACCCGGCGTTCTTCAGGGCCTGGGCGAAGAGTTCGGCCGACAGCCAGCCGTACAGGGTGAACAGGTCGGCGTTGAAGCCGGGGAGGCCACCTGCACCCAGTGGTGGAACAGGGCCACGGCCGGGATGTCCGCCGACGTCCTGGCCCAGGTACAGCGAGGCGTTCTGGTCGAAGTACGACCCCGTCCACCGCGGCCGGGCCCCCGGTCGGCGACCAGGACGTTGCTGTAGCTGGCCGCGCCCAGCACCACCTGGGGATGGAAGTTCTGCTGCACCAGGTTCTTCAGCAGGGCCGAGGCGTAGTTCTGCGGGCAGCTGGTCGATGAACAGGATCTTCACCCCGGCGTTCCGCATGGCGATGACGTTCTGGGTGAAGTCGGTCTGGGTCACCGGGATGGTGGGGTAGTAGACGACCTTGTAGCCCACCTTCTCCAGGGCGTACTTCTCCCCGACCCAGTCGGTCTCGGCCGACGCCTGGTTGGACACCACGGTGCCCGACCGCGTCGGCGTCCTTGGGGAACTTCTTCTTGAAGTACTGGAGCGGACCCTCCCCCATCCGCCGTCGAGCGGGACGGCGCTGAAGACGTTGGGAAGCTTGTTGGTGGCCGAGTCGAGCACCACGGAGACGTCGGGCATGCCCGGGTTGGCCTTCAGCACCAGGCCGCCGAAGTTGTCCTGGAGGGAGAACCCTCCGACCAGGGCGAAGTCGTTGTTGAGGGCGTTCTGGGTGGCCTGCCTGTTGCCGGCGCCGCTGAACCCGTCGTCGGCGCGAGTCGACGACGATCTTCCGCCCGTTGACCCCACCGGTCGAGTTGACGTAGTCGGCGTAGGCCTCGGTGCCGACCAGGCGCCCTTGAACAGGCCCGCCGACGGCCAGCGTCGACACGTTGCCGATCCGCGACCGAGTTCGAGGTGAGGCCGGTGTGGTCGCTGAAGGCGCTGGACGGAATCTTCGAGCTGCCCGACCCTGCCACCCGAGCCGGCCGTGGAGGTGGAGTTGGTGGAGCTGCAGGCCACTGCGGTGGCCGCCACCAGCGCCACCATGACTCAGCGCGGCCACCCGCGTCCTCGACAGTGCAGACCCCAAGGCTCCCCCTTGACTATGGCGCAGGAACAGCCTGGCCGCCCCTGCCGTTCGAATATGTGACTCTACGTCAGAAACCGTCGCCTTTGTGCCTGCAGCGCCAGGTCCAGGGGCGCTCCGGCCGACTCTCCGGCCACGCGGCCGCGACCGCCCCGTGGGCCTCAGCGTGTCGACCGCGCATCCGCACCCCCTCGAGGAAGCGCACCGCCCCCATGGTGGTGTGGCGGCACCGGATCGACGCCAGGACCTCGAAGGCGTGCTGGGCCCTGGGGAGCTCGACGTAGGCCACCGGGGCCTCCGAGACCGCTGGAGCTGCGCCACGAAGTCCCGGGCCACGGCCAGGGGCACCAGGGTGTCGTTCGTCCCGTGGAAGACCAGCATGGGCGGGGCCGCCGGCGTGACCCGGTGGTCGGGGGACGCCTGCTCGAACAGTCTGGGGTTGTCGGCGATGGTGGTCTTCATGACCAGGCGCTCCAGCAGGTCGAGGGTCCCGTCGCCGTAGGCCCCAGACCGGTCCGGATGGCCCGTCATGTCGTAGACGCCGTAGAACGGGACGCAGGCGTCCACCGAGGCGTCGAGCTCCTCGAAGCCGGGCTGCCACTCCGGTTCGTCGGGGGTCAGGGCCAACAGCGAGCAGAGATGGCCCCCGGCCGATCCGCCCGAGACGGCGATGAAGCCCGGGTCACCCCCGTACTCGGCGATGTGCTGGCGGACCCAGGCCACGGCCCGCTTGCAATCGACGATGTGGGCCGGCCACGTCGCCCGGGGGCTCAGCCGGTAGTTGATGGCCACGCACACCCAGCCCCGTTGGACCAGCTCGTGCATCATGGGGATGCCCTGTTGGCGCTTGTCACCGATCGTCCAGGCCCCCCCGTGGATGTAGATCAGCACCGGCGCCCCCTCGGGGACCACCGAGCGGCGGGTGAGGATGTCGAGCTTGTGCCGGTAGTTGCCGTCGCCCCAATAGTCGATGTTCCGGGCCCTCCGGATGCCCCGGAGGCGGAACGGCACGGCAATGACCAGGCGCCACCAGTGGTTCCATGCCGGACGGAGGTCCAGGTCAGCGGCGCTGATGGCCCCGCCGGTGGCCTGATCCAGGGCCTCGTCCACGAGGACCTTGGAGTGGCCGGCCACCACGGCCAGACGCACGAAACCGGCACACGTCCCCACGGTGACGGCCAGCGCCACCCACCCGGGCCAGCTGTCGAAGGCGCCGTTGAGGCCGAAAGCCACCAGACAGGCCAGTTCGAGGGCACCCGACGTGCAGGGGCAGCTCCCCGGGGATCCAGCCCATGGCGAAGCTGGCCACGGTGAACGGCTCGCGGCGGACGGGAAAGAGGGCGTTGACCACAAGGATCGCGAAGACAATGCTGACTGCGAGGAACACCCAGGCCACCCCTCCATACAACACGCTCCGGTCGCTTCCGTGAAGCCATCGGGTCAGGGGGACGGGGAGGGGCACCGGAGGGGACGGCCGATGGGACGCGAGGAACAAGGGAGGGAGTCATGGAACGACTGAGCGGCCTCGACGCCAGCTTTCTCTATCTCGAGACGCCGAGTCTCCACATGCACGTGGCCCTGACCCTGGTGTTCAATCCGTCGACGGTCCCGGGCGGCTACTCGTTCGACCGGATGAAGGGCTCCATCGCTGCCCGGCTCCCCTGTGCACCCGTGCTCCGCCGACGCCTGGTCGAGGTGCCGTTCGGGCTCGGCCACCCGGTCTGGGTGGACGACACCGACTTCGACATCGACTACCACGTCCGGTTGGCCGCGGTACCCCGTCCGGGCGGGCTCCGCCAGCTGGCCGACCTGGCCGGGGACATCGCCGGCCGGCCGCTCGACCGGTCGAGGCCTCTGTGGGAGATGTGGGTGGTGGAGGGACTGGCGGGGGGCCGGATCGGCTACATCGCCAAGATGCACCACTCGACGGTCGACGGCGTCTCCGGTGCCGCCCTCCTCTCGGTCCTGTTCGACCTCGAGCCCGAACCCGACCCCGCGGCCCTGCCACCCGAGCAGGACGTCGACCAGCGCGTGCCGACAGGGCTGGAGCTGGTGGCCCAGGCGCTGGTGGGCCGGGCCCACCGGCCCCTCGACATCACCCGCGACCTGATCCGAACCGGCCAGCGGGTGCTCGACGTCCGGAGGGTCCGCCTGGAGCCGAGGAACCGTGCGCCCCGGGCCAAGGCCGCTCTGCCCGCTCTCGGCCCCGCGGACCTCGTTCAACGGATCACTGACCTGGCGGCGGAGTGTAGCCATGACCGCCATCGGGCTCGACGACGTCAAACGGCTGAAAAAGGCCACCGGCACCACCATCAACGATGTCGTCCTGGCCGTGTGCACGGGAGCTCTGCGGTCGTTCCTCATGGAGGGCGACGAGCTCCCCGACAAACCGCTGGTGGCGGTGGTCCCGGTCTCGGTCCGCTCCGACCTCGGCGACTCGCACGGATCCAACCAGGTGTCGACGATGTTCGTGCAGTTGCCGGTCGAGGTCGACGACCCGATCGCCCGGCTCGACGCCATCCACGACGGGACCCAGGGGGCCAAGGAGGAGCACGAGGCCCTCGGCGAGGACACCCTGATCACCTGGGCCGAGCACGCCACGCCGAACTTCTTCGCCAACGCCTCCCGGCTCTACTCGCGGATGCGGCTGGCCGACCACCATCGGCCCATCGCCAACCTGGTCATCTCCAACGTCCCCGGGCCCGACGTCCCCCTGTACCTGGGAGGCGCGGTCCTCGAGGCCGTCTTCCCGTTGGGTCCGGTCATGGACGGGATGGGCGTGAACATCACCATCATGAGCTACCGCGGTGTCCTCTACTGGGGCATCATCGCCAGCCCGGAGAACATCCCGAAGCTGTGGAACCTGACCGCCGGCGTTCCGCTGGCCCTCGACGAGCTGCTGGCCGCGGCCGGGGAACCCCCGGCCGCCTACCGGTCCGAGGATGCCGCGCAGGCCCTACGGGCCTCGGGGATCAAGATCGGGCCGGCACCCGTGGCTCAGGGCGAGGGAGCCACGGCCATGGACGATGCTCCCGAACACACCGGAATGGCCCGGCCGAAGGTCTCCGAGGCGGGATCATAGGGAAGGACGGCGTCGAACCCCTCGACGATGAAGGCACCGGTGCTGCCCGGGCCGAGCACGATGTCGGTCGGGTGGCCGGAACCCGAACTGGATCCGCCGGTACCGGCCGAGGGTAGGCGGACCGGTGTGGGCGGGGTGAAGAAGGTGGCCAGGGGCACCGGGTTGACCCAATTGTTGGCCGAGTCCACCACCGACAGCAGGCTTCCGTCAGGCGAGTCGGTCAGGGCCGCCGGATCGGCGATCCCGTAGTAGTCGAAGCTGGTCGGGGTCCCGACCACACCGGTGGCGGCGGCGATGGGGAGCACGCGTCCCCCGAAGTCCGGCGCCCCCTGGCCCACCACGTACACCGTCACGCCGTTGTCGGTCACCACGATGCCGTGGGGCGAGTACACCGACGAGACGGCCAGGCCGGTGGGGATCTCCGACCCGGCGGTGAGGTTGGCGGTGTCCACGGGGATGACCCCTCCGGCCACCAGGACGAACAGGGTGCTGGTCTGTGGATCGAGGGCCATCCCGAAGACGGTGTTTCCCGCCCCGAGGTCGAGCGGGGTGCCCACCTGGTCGTCGGACACGTCGATGGGGACGATGGAGTTCCCGCTGGCGGCCAACACCGTCCGCCCGCCGGGGAGGACCACGATGGCGTGGGTCCCCACCTGGCCCGGGATCCCGATGGGGCGCTCGGCCTGTTGGGAGACCAGGTCGATGGGAATGACCACGTTCTGCCCTCCGGACCCGGCGCTCGACCCGCCCGGGCTCGTCGTGGCCGTCGTGGCCGTCGTCGTGGCCGCCGTCGAGGCGGGGCTGGACGGCGTAGTCACCGGCAGGGCACGGGTGGACGGTACGGTCGCTCCGGGCACCACGCCGTCAGTGGTCACGACGTAGGCCCAGCGACCGTCGGCCGAGGTGGCCACCGCGAAGTCGCCGAGGACCGGGGATCCCGAGATCGGCAGCGGGATCGGGGCTTCGGCGGTGCGGGTGGCCAGTTCTACCGGAGTGACGGCGTTGGAGCACACCACGTACCCCATCGTTCCGGTCGGGGCCAGGGACGAGCCGCCCACCGGGGCCGGTTCGGGGGTGGTGAAGACCGAGCATCCCGTCAGCACCGCTGCCACCGTCGCCAGGACCACGGCCGGGGACAGGCGGCTGCGGAGCGCCGACCGGCGCGTGACGGCTACTCGGGGCAAGGCCATAGGTGGTCTGACCCTAGCGAGATCGACCCCGGCGCCGAGGTGACCGGTCGGGACCGACGCGGTATCCGCTCGGTCTCAGGGGTGCTGGAAGTTCGGAGCTCCCTCGACCTCGAAGGCGAACTCGTCCACGTAGCACCACCACCACTCCTCGCCCGGCTCGTAGGACTGGATCAGGGGATGACCGGTCTCGTCGAAGTGGTCGGTGGCATGGTGACCCGGCGAGTTGTCACAACAACCGACGTGGCCGCAGATCCGGCACATCCGCAGATGGACCCACCGGCCTCCCAGGCGGAGACAGTCCTCGCACCCTTCCGAGGAGGGCTCGACCTCTTGGACCTGGTCGAGATGGTGGCAGAACTCCTCGGCGTCCGTCATGGCGTCTCCCCACCGGGCGTCGGCGATCGATGCGTGCCGGTGTCGACCGATGGTACCGGTCGACCGGTGAGCGTCGCCGGTCGGGTCAGTCCGCCGGTGACCACGCCGCCGACGGGTCCGCGGACGGCGATGGACCGGCCGGCGGAACGGCGCGGCGTTCCCAACGGCTGGGCAGGGGGCCGCCCCGGCGCCGGGCGACACGTCGGTCCCACGTTGCCGGCGGGGGTTGCGGCACCTGCGCCCGACGCCTGGAGGCCATGGCCGAGGCCACATGATCGGCCAGGGTCTCGAGCGGTCGCACCTCCTCGCCACTCAGTTGCAGCGGACGGGAGTGGGCCAGGACGACGCTGCCGAGCCGGGCTCGCTGTGCCCACAGGGGGAGGACCACCACCACCCTGGCGCCGGCACGGCGCAGGGAGTCGGTCCCGACGAATCCCCGACCCAGGGCGTCGCCTCCCGTGTAGCAGGAGCGGATGTCGTTCACCAGCGACGAGAGAGAGTAGAGCTCGGCCGTGGTCAGGTCGATGAGCGCCTCTCCGAGCGGACCGGCCACCGCCTCCACCGACGGGCCGTCCGGGCCGTCCACGATGAGGGTGCCCGAGTCCAAACGGGACGCCCCCCGCAGACAGCGGAGCAGTCGGTCGGGCATCTGCGCCGAATCGGGGACACCCGAGATGGCCACCGAGGCCTGAACGGTCCGGTCCCACGACGACTCCTCGAGGTGGTCGCCGATCACGTGCAGCCGGTCGGCCAGAAGCCCCGCGCAGCGCACCATCTGGTCGAGCATGCCGCTCGGTAATGGCGTGAGCGACTCGACGTTCAGGGCGCCGATGGTCTTGTCCCCGATCGTGATGGGCACGCAGATCTCCGACACCACCCCGGGGATGGCCTCGAGATACGACGGGTTTTTGGCGACGTCGGGCACCACCACGGGCTGCCCGGTCTTCCATGTGCGTCCGGTGATGCCGGCCGAGCCGGACATGCCGTCGAGGATCTGCCACAGGCCGCGCTGGGCGACGCAGCGGAGCTCCTCGTGGCGCTCGAGATAGGCACTGGGCATGACCTGGCCCTGCCGGAAGAGGTGCTCGACCACTGAGGAGCACGCCTGCCGCGAGTCGGTCGCCCGGTCGAGCGCCTCGACCAGTCGGGCCTCGGCCGCGGCCTGGCCCGATCCCCACATGCGGGCCACCGGCCTCGAAGGCGGCTGGTCACGGTCGGCCACGGCCGGCCACGGCGATCCCGGTCGGGCCAGCAGGTACCCCTGCACCAGATCCACTTCGGCGTCTCGCAGGACGTCGAGCTCAGCCAGGGTCTCGACGCCCTCGGCGATCACGCTGGTGCCCACTTCGGCGGCGAAGGCGGCCATGGCGCTCGACGAGAGCCCGGCGGTTCCGGTCGCGGTCGAGATCGCGGACCAGTTCGCGGTCGAGTTTCAAGAAGTCGGGGGTGAGCTCGATCACGTGGCGCAGGCTCGAGTAGCCGGCCCCGGCGTCGTCGATGGCGATCCTCACGCCCCGGGCCAGCCAGGGCTCGAGGTCGTGGCGCAACCCGTCGTAGTCCTCGACCGCCTCCTGCTCGGTCAGCTCGACCACCAGGCGTTGGGGCAGTCGGTCGAGGAGGTCCATGGCGGCCGGCACGGCCAACAGCGAGGGGCTCAGGTTGACGAACAGCAGCCGGTCCTCGGGGGCGGGCCCGAGGCGGGCGGCCGCGGCCAGACAGGCGATCTCGAGGTCGACCCGCATCCCGACCTCTTCCGCCTTGGCCAGCCACCAGTCAGGCGGCCGCAGCGGGTCGAGCGGCATGCGGGCCAGTGCCTCGTACCCCACGATGAGCTGGTCGGCCGGCCGCACCACGGGCTGGACCAGGGTCTCCACCACCCCGGGCTCACACAGGTACTCGATGGCGCGCCGCACCGCGAAGGGGCTGCCCGGCTCTTCGCCACGGTGCTCGTCACGCAGAGCCATGGCATCACATCGACAGGCCGGACGACAACCTTAAGTCCTGGTGGGCACGTATTCGGCCGGCACCGGAGATCCTCGGGTGCCCCGTCGGCGGTCGCTTGTAATTGGCACTCAGTGCCATTACTATCCGAGGGGTGGAGCACGGAGTCGGCGACCGAGGGGTTCGGGGGTCGTGAGCGGACGCGTGGAGGGAAAAGTGGCGTTCATCACCGGTGCCGCCCGCGGCCAGGGCCGCAGTCATGCCGTCCGGCTGTCGGAGGAGGGCGCCGACATCATCGCCGTGGACTCGCTGGAGGACTATCCGTCGGTCCCGTACCCGATGGCCTCGTCCGACGACCTGGCCGAGACCGTGGAACTGGTCGAGGCGCAGGGCCGGCGCATCGTGGCCAGCCGGGTCGATGTCCGGGAGCCGGAATCCCTCGGCGCCGCGGTCGACGAAGGAGTGGCCCGGCTGGGCCGGCTCGACATCGTGAGCGCCAATGCCGGCATCTGCACCGTCCAGGCGTGGGACGAGGTCAGCCCGGAGATCTGGAAGGACACGCTCGACACCAACCTCACCGGCGTGTGGAACACCATGGTCTCCGCCGTACCGCACCTGATCGCCAACGGTGGCGGATCGATCATCGCCACCAGCTCGGTGGCGGGGATCAAAGGGCTCCCCTTCCTGGCCCCCTATGTGGCCTCCAAGCACGGTGTGGTGGGGATCGCCCGGTCCCTGGCCCACGAGCTGGCCCGGCACCGCATCAGGGTCAACATCGTCCACCCGACCGGGGTGATCACACCGATGCTGGCCGGACTGGGCGGCCTCCAGCTCCTCATCGACCTCGATCCCGCCCTCGGGGGGATCTTCGACAACTCCCTTCCGGTCACAGCCATCCCCGCCCGGGACGTGAGTGAGGCCGTGCTGTTCCTGGCCTCGGACGACTCCCGCTATGTCACGGGACTCGAGTTCACCATCGATGCCGGAGCCACCATCCGGTGACGAGGCCATGAGCAACCCGTGGTTCGAGACGGTGGCCGAAGCCCAGCGACGGGCCAAGCGGCGGCTTCCCCCGTCGGTGTACATGGCCCTCGTGGCCGGCTCCGAGCGCGGGCTCACCGTCGACGACAATGTCGCCGCCTTCGGAGAGCTCGGCCTGGCCCCCCACGTGGCCGGCCTGTGTGCGAAGCGGGACCTGGCCACCACGGTCATGGGCCAACCCGTCTCGTTTCCGGTCATCATCTCCCCCACCGGGGTCCAGGCCGTCCATCCCGACGGTGAGGTGGCTGTGGCCAGGGCCGCGGCGGCACGGGGCACGATCATGGGGCTGAGCTGCTTCGCCAGCAAGCCGATCGAGGAGGTGGCGGCGGCCAACCCGCAGACCTTTTTCCAGACGTACTGGGTCGGGGACCGCGACGAGATGTCCGAGCGCCTCGAGCGGGTCCGCACAGCCGGGGCCGTGGGCCTGATCGCCACCTTCGACTGGTCGTTCGCCAACGGGCGCGACTGGGGCAGCCCGGTGATCCCGGAGCAGATCGACCTGAGGACCGCGCTGCGCTTCGCCCCCGAGGTCCTCCGACGGCCACGATGGCTACGCGACTTCGCCCGCTCCTCGGCGCTCCCCGACCTGACCGTTCCCAACCTGGCCCGGCCCGGCGAACCGGCGCCGACCTTCTTCGGGGCCTACGGGAAGTGGATGCAGACCCCTCCACCCACCTGGGATGACGTGGCCTGGCTGCGCCAGCAGTGGGACGGCCCGTTCATGCTGAAGGGGGTGGTCCGGGTCGATGATGCCAAGCGGGCCGTGGACGCCGGGGTGACCGCCATCTCCGTCTCGAACCACGGCGGCAACAACCTCGACGGCACGCCGGCCACCATCCGGACCCTGCCCGTCATCGCCGAAGCCGTGGGCCACCAGGTCGAGGTGCTTCTCGACGGGGGCGTCCGGCGTGGGAGCGACGTGGCCAAGGCCCTGGCCCTCGGGGCCCGGGCGGTGATGATCGGGCGCGCCTACCTGTGGGGCCTGGCGGCCAACGGGCAGGCCGGCGTGGAGAACGTGCTCGACCTCCTGCGGGCGGGGCTCGACTCCGCCGTCCTCGGCATGGGTCACTCGTCGGTAGACGCCCTGTCCCCCGCCGATCTGGTCGTGCCCCTGGGGTTCACGCGCCGTCTCGGGGCGCCGGGCCCGGACGGAACGACCGGCACCGGCTGACCGGGCCCTACCAGCCCTGGTCTCTGCGTGGGGGGAGAGCCGGCGAGGCGAGACGAGGCCGGGCTTCGCCGGGTGGCCCGGCCCGGGCCTACGACCCGATGCCCGACCGGTCCGTGGTCAGCGGGCCGGATCGACGGTGAGGGTGAGGTTGGCCGATGCCGTTTCGGCCGGACTCGTCGAGTCGACGACCTGGACGGTGAACGTGGACGTGCCAGACGCCGTCGGCGTGCCTGTTATCGCTCCGCCGGAGCTCAGCGTCAGGCCGGTCGGCAATGCGCCGGCCGTGACCGACCAGGTGTACGGCAACGTACCGCCGGTGGCTGCCAACTTCGCCGAGTACGACTTGTTGTCCTTACCCACCTTGAGCGTGGTGGTCGTCACGGACACTTTGACATCGGGGGCGACAGTGATGGAGAGCGCCTGTGACACCGGCGTGGACCCGGCCGAATCCTCGGCCCGAACCGTGAACGAGGACGTTCCGGCCACCGTCGGCGTGCCCGTGATGAGACCGGTCGTGCGGGCCAGCTTCAACCCCTTGGGAAGGGTTCCCTGGGTGACCGTGTACGTGTAGTCCGGAGTGCCACCGGCGGCGTAGACACCGCCGAAGAAGTAGCTCGTCCCGACGGTGCCACCGGGCAGCGAGGTGGTGACCATGGTCAGAGGGGTACTCGTCGGGGTGGGCATGTAGGCGGTACAGGTCACTCCCGAGCCCGAATTGGCCCACGAGTCGCAGATCGGACCGGAATCGAGCTTTTGATCGGCGACTGTATTGTGCATGAGCTGGGTGCCGGCCACCAGATCCGTGTAGGGATTGCCGTTGACGTCGACCAGTCCGAAGTTGTCGTTCTCGCCGTCACCCGTGCGCCCGTTGACCGGTTCGTCGACGTACTGGAACCAGTCGTCGCCGACCATCCACGGCGCGTCCTCGTACAAGGGCGCGACGAAGTTCTCGTACTCGGACGTCCGGGTCGGCTGGTCCGGGGCCACCTCGTAGATGCCCGGCAACGTGTCCGGCGTCTGAGGTTGGTACGCCATGAACGAGTACTCGCCGATCATCAGGGGACCGTTGAAATCCGCTGCGAAACCGGCCAGGCTCGGATCGAGCGCGATGTAGGGATCACCCTCGTTGGTACCGAACTTCTGGGCCGCCTGATCGAAGCCGGGCCACAGCACGTAGTCCTCGACGCTGAACACATTGACCCCGTTGGCCGCCGCCGCCTCCAGCACATTGGGCTCGAGCTCCTGCCCCTCGGCCTTCACCCCCAGGATGAGATGGTGGGTGTCGTACATCCGGACGGCTGCCGTCGTCACCGAGAAGTACCGGTCGGCCAGGTCGAGGACGAACCCACTGGGATCCGGCGGGTTGTCGTATTTTTCGGCTTCGAGCTGGCCCGGCGAACCTGCCGGCAGGTTCAGATAACACGCCAGCGCCGTCGTGTAGGTGCAACTGCCGCTGCCGAGCAGCGGTCCCCAGTCGAGTTCGCTGTCGGTGAAGTAACCGATGACGTTGGGGTCGTTGGCCAAGGGCGCCACCTGGGTGGCGGCCACCTGGTCGGCTTGGGTCACGAACGACGGGTCGAACCAGTCGTCGTCGAGACCGGCCATGGACAGCTGGACCTCGTACGGCATCTGCGACCCCAGGTCGGCGTCGTCCGAGTAGGGCCCGAGGGTGTTGAACCCCCACGAACGGAGTTGCGCCACCGTCGCCGTGGCCCAGGCCGCCGTATTCGGGTATTGGCTCTGCTCCCATTCGGTATAGGGGTCCTGGCCCGTCACCTGGTCGGTGCCGGCCCCGTAGATGGAGACGTCGTCGACACCGGAGGCATAGAACGGGTTCCCCTGTGGTGTGACGAGGTACCAGCGACCTTTTTTGTCCTTGCCGGTGGTGAAGTAGCCCGTGGCCGGGAACATCGACTTCGCCGGCTTGGCCGACTTGGCCGCCGCCACCTGCTTGGCATCCAAGGTCACCGGGGCGCTCGCAGAGCTACCTGTCGGTGCGGTGTGCGGCGCCCCCGATGCGTCGGCTGATTTCGCCGAGGCGCTGGACTGCCAGAAGGTGAGCGGAACGAGCACGGCCACCAGGATCACGATGGCGGAGAACAAACGTCGGGACGCGGCAGCCGATCCCCTCCGGACCCCGGACTCCTGCGAAACTCCCCGCTCCATCCATGGCACCGTACCCTCCAGAGGTGGGTCTTACCAGCGCGGACCGACGCGTGTCGCAGCCCAGTACACCTACCGATGGCGGTTTCATTGCCGCACAGAGCGTTCGAACCGTGACGCTACGGAACCACGGTCGTGGTGGCGGCCGGCCGTCTCCACGCCGTCGGTCTCAGGCCCACGCGTCCGATGCGGCCGACAGCTGAAGCCGTCAGTGTCGAGCCAATCGGATCTGCCACTCACCGTTCTCGTCCGTGACCACCAGGTCGTGGCATCTCGATCCCGAACTGCAGACCGGACAGACGTGGCCCACGTCCACCTGTCGATGATCGACGTTCGGCTGGTTCCGTCCGGACGATACCCGGCTCGGTCCGACCGGTTTCTGGCTCTGCCCCGTGGGGGCCATCTTCGCAGTACTCATCTCTCACCTCCTCTCGGGTGAGCGACATCGATGCGTCTGATGGTGGGAGCCGGCGCGAGCCCAGCGTGGGCCGCCGGCCCCTTGGACCAGCCTGGATCGGACGAGGGATTCAGCCTGACTGCGACCGCACACACCTGGCAGCCACAACGGGCACCGTCGCGCTGCTGCAGGAAGATCTCCTCGATCGGGTAGTGGCTGATGGCGATCATCTCCCTTCGTTCCCTGCGCAGACGAGGCGGAAAACCGGTCACCATGGACCCGCTCCAGGGGTGTCCGGGTCACCGGCCCGCTCGGCTGTCGTGGGCGTAGAGGGCCGACGGGTCGGAGGGGCACACACCCCGCCCTGTCGCCAGGGACGGGGTGTGTGCCGAGCTCGGACCTACGACAGCGGGCTCGTCTGGATGGGGGCGTTGGTGTCGAGCAACGGCGACCCCGACGTTCCGGTGCCGACGGGGCTTCCGGTCTGCACAGGGGCGTTGGTGTTGACCAGCGTCCCCGATTCACCCGAGCTCCCACCGGCGGTGCCACTGCCGGTCGTGTCGACGGGGGCGTTGGTGTCGATCAACGGCGACCCCGACGTTCCGGGGGTACCGGTCGATCCCGTGCTTGCTCGGCTCGGGGTTCCGGTGGTCGCCGGCACCGAGGGTTGGCCGTTGCCGGCGGCGGATGCCGTGCCGGTCGACGGGGCTCCCCCGGTAGATTGGGGTTGTGCTGCTGACGATGTCGGACCCAGGCACGTGCTGGCCAGGGCCGGAGCGCTGGAAGCGAACACTCCGGTAGTCCCCAGCCCGACGAGGGTGACGGCCAGTGCGATCGATCCGACCGCGACGGCGCGCTTGATAGAGGTGCGAGCAGCTCCGAGCACCGGGGCGGTCAGAGAGCCGGTCGTCTTCGCAGCCGCGGCCGGGACGGCCGGAAGCGAACCGACCCTTGATCGAGCGACGTCGGTGACCTCGGCCGGTACCGCCCGGACAGCGGAAGCAGCGGTCCGGACCGGCTGAGTGACGGTGGCCAGGATTGTCGGAACGGTGGTGGCGGGAAGCGTGACGGCGGAACGGGCCGGCCCTGCCTGCCCGGTCCGGCCATCACCGGCTCACTCAACGGGGGTTTCAGGGATCACGCGGCGGTGTCACCTTCACCTCATGGATCAGGGAACCCGTGGATGCGCCGACGCGGCCGCCACCCAACCTCCGCCCCGCGCCTCTGTGGTCGGCGCATAGAGCTTGGCCAGGAGCGCTACCAGCTGACGGCGTTCGTCGGCGCCGAGTGGAGCCAGGAAGTGGCGATCGTACTCGTCGATCGCTCCGGTGATCTGAGCCAGTGTCGTCCGTCCGCTCGGCGTGATCGAGACCACATGTCGGCGCCGGTCGCGGGCGTGGGGCGCGCGGCGGGCGTACCCCCTGGCCTCGAGCGTGTCCAGCAACTCGACCATGTTTCCGCTGTCGATGCCCAGCATCCGGCACAGGTCCTGCTGCGACGAGCCCGAGCTGGACCCGAGGGCGCTCAGTACCAGGAAGTGGAGCGGTCGGACGTCCCATCCGGCCAACACGGCTTTGAATCCCGACTGCACGGCCGTACCGACCCTCGACAGCAAGAAACCGGCCCGGTCCGTCGGGATCTCGGGAGATGCTCGGCCAGCCATGCAAAAATCCTATCTGTTACAGTTACTGTTTAGAACAGTGTAATGACATCGGGACGGCGGCCGACGGACGGACCAGGAACGGAGCAATGGTGACCGCAGTCAGCGTGCAGGGGCTGCGCAAGTCGTTCGGCCCCGTTCGTGCGCTGGACGACGTGAGCTTCGAAGTGGAAACGGGCCAGGTGTTCGCACTCCTCGGCCCCAACGGCGCCGGCAAGACCACGTCGATCGAGATCCTCGAGGGATTCACGAGCCGAGACGACGGAACGGTGCAGGTCCTCGGGATCGATCCGGGCGAGCGGCATCAGCAGCGTTGGCTGCGCACGCGACTCGGGATCGTCCTCCAGGAACTGGCCGTCGAACCGTTCTTCACCGTCCGTCAGGTCCTCGATCGCAACGCCGGCTTCTACCCGTCACCCCGCCCGGTGGGCGAGGTCCTCGAGCTCGTCGGGCTCGAGGAGAAGGCCGACGCCAAGGTGAAGTCCCTCTCCGGCGGCCAGCAACGACGCCTCGACGTGGGTCTCGGTATCGTAGGCAATCCCGAGCTCTTGTTCCTCGACGAGCCCACCACCGGGCTCGACCCCGCCGCCCGTCGCACCACCTGGGACCTGATCCGCAGGCTGTCAGCCGAGGGCACGACGGTGCTGCTCTCGAGCCACTACATGGACGAGGTCGAAGCGCTGGCCCAGAACGTGGCCGTGCTGGCCGGAGGGCGGATCGTAGCCACCGGGGCACCGGCGTCGCTCGGGGGACGCGACCACGGGCGCGTCACGATCCGCTTCACCCTTCCCGACGATGTGGACCCGGCCGGCCTGCCCGTCGCACCCTCGACGGTGCAGGGCCGGACGGTCGAGATCGCCACCGGCGACGAGGTGGCGGTTCTGGCCCGGATCCTCAACTGGGCCCTGGAGAGCGGCGGCGACCTCAGCGGCCTCAGTGTCACCCGGACCACGCTCGAGGACATCTATCTCGACCTGACCCGGTCGAACACCGACGACCCCGAGGGGCGAGACCGGTGAAGGGGCGCACGACCACGGACGCTGCGGAGCCCGGGCGTCTGGGCGACGTGGGCCTCATCGCCCACATGGTCCGATACGAACAGCTGTCGTTCTGGGTCAACCGCATCGGCGCGGCGTTCACGGTCGGGTTTTCGGTGGTCTTCTTGATCCTGCTCGGTGCCAGTGCCGGCAATTCACGGATCAGCTATCTGGGGAACATCAAGTTGGTCGACTACTACGTCCCGGGCTTCGTCGCCTATGGGGTCATGGCGGCCGCCTTCACCACCCTCGCCGTCACGCTCGTCGTGCGACGGGAGACCGGGCTGCTCAAGCGGCTGCGCCTGAGCCCCCTCCCCACCTGGGCACTGATCATCGCCATCTTCATCAGCACGGCCATCGTCGCCGTGGCCCAGGTCATACTGCTGTTGGTCATCGGCCGATTCGGCTACGGGGTCCATCTGCCCAGATCGATGGCCGCGTTCGTGGTCGTGCTGCTGGTCGGAATTGCCAGCTTCGCCGCCATGGGAGTGGCCATGAGCACGGTGATCCCCAATCAGGAGGCGGCGGGGCCGGTGACCAGCATCGTGTTCTTCGTGCTGCTGTTCCTGTCCGGGTTGTGGTTCCCGCTGAGGGCCCACTCGGGCCTGGCTACGTTCTCCGACTACTTCCCCGTGCGCCACTTCATCCTGGCCGTCTCGGCGCCGTTCGAGTTCCAGCCCGGAGTCTCGCCGTGGGCCTGGCACGATCTGCTGATCGTGGCTATCTGGGGAGCGGTTGCCACGGTGGTCGCGCTCCGACGCTTCAGCTGGTCACCCCGACGGAGCTGAGCCGGACCAGCGTGGCCTTGGTGATCCACCGATCTGCCCCGGCCTTCGGGTCCCATGCCCACATGCCCACCCGACCCTGAGGGGTGCGGGTCCCGCCGCTTCCGAAGTGTGATCGCACGAGGGAGGTCTCACGCCAAGGCGGCGTAGGCAGCATCCTGCAGCTCCTCGTGGACGGAAGGGTGGTCGGTCTCACCCGGCGGGAGTGGCGTCCTCTCCGGACTCCCCTCGAAAGAACCAGTGCACACCGTAACGGTCGGCCAGATGTCCGTAGATGCCGAACGGCATGTCCCGCAATTCGTCGAGCAGGTCCGGGTCGGCGCCGACGGCCAGCTTGTCGAACACCGCCTGCAGTTCCCCCCGGTCCTCAGCCTGAAGGTACATGGCGACGGTGTTGCCCGGAGTGGGTACTCGGGTGGGATGCATCCAGTCGGTGGCGGAGAACTCGACGGAGCCACCCTTCAGATGGGCATAGGCCACCTTCTTCCGCTGATCGGGTGGCGCCTGGTCCCCCATCGGGGTGTCACCCAGCCTCGTAACGGACAGTTCGCCACCGAGGCAGGAGTGATAGAAGGCCATGGCCTCCGCGCACGTTCCGTCGAAGAGCAGGAAGGGTGTGAGGTTCATGGTGCTCGCTCTGCTCCCTGGGTGTTGCCCACGGGCGGTCGGGTTCGCTCCCCACGATGCTCGCGCTCGAGCATCACAGCCAGACGCTCGAGCGTGAGAGCCATGGTCTGAAGGTTGCGACCGGCTCGGTCGTCCACGCCGGAGACCTGGCGACTGAACTCGAGGACCGATTCAGGCCTCAGATCTTCGCTCCACTCCGTGACGGTGCACCCCGAACGGGCAGGTTCGATGCGGTATCCCCAGGTCGAATAGTGAAGATCCATCATCGAGCACTCGAACGCAAAAGCACGTCCCGGACGGGCCTCGATGACACGCCCCTGAGTGGTCCACTCATGAGCGCCGTGCCGGTTGTGTCCGTCGAAGGTGGCACCGACGACCGCGGCATCAAAGCCTTCGTGCCATTCACACGCGTAACACTCCTCGGACCATTCGCCCATGCGGGTCACGTCCGAGATGACGGCATACACCTCTTCGGGCTCAGCCGCGATGTCGCGGTGAACCTCCAACCTGTTGTCCACAAGACGCTCCTGGGCCGAGAAGGGGGTCGGCCCCCCTCATGCCAAGAATGTAGCGATCGTCGGTGGCAGGTGCCCCAGCGGTAGGGTGCACGCCCCGGGGTCGGGGACCCCGGGCCCGTGCGGAAGCCGAACCCGAGGGTCTGGCTGCTCGAGGACCATGATCTGCGTTGCGTGCCGACCGGGCTGCAGGACTTCTGGCATGCCGCCTGACCGCGATCTCGCCGCCTTCGAGGCCCGGGCCGCCGGCTACGAACAGGGCTGGCTCGGCCGCCTGCACCATGAGATCGCCGACCGGACCGCCGATCTCACGCTGAAGGCCCAACCGAGCCCCCAGCGGTTGCTCGACGTCGGGTGCGGTACCGGGTACCTCCTCCGCTCACTGGCCAGCCGCTGCCCCGAAGCCGACGGGCTCGCCGGACCCGGCACCGGCCATGATCGAGGCCGCCACCGCGTTCGCCGACGACCCGCGTCTCCGTTTCTCCGTAGGAGTGGCGGAAGAGCTTCCCTACCCCGACGGCCACTTCGACCTGGTCGTGAGCTCGACCTCCTTCGACCACTGGTCCGATCAGCAAGGAGGCCTGCGCGAGTGCAGACGGGTGCTCCGACCCGGGGGACGTCTCGTCCTCGTCGACCAGTTCTCGCTCTGGCTCACACCCACACTGTTCGTGGGCCGCCGCGGCAAGGCGCGCACCAAGGGCCGGGCCAACCGGCTGCTTGGTGCCGCAGGCTTCCAGTCACCCACCTGGCACGATCTCTATGCCGTGATCATCAAGGCCGTGACGGCAACCTCGTGACCCGGGCGCCCACCTCTACGCGGGGCGTTCCGGTGCATACCGGACCGGTCCCGGAGCGGGGGCGGGTACTCGGGAGGTATCAGACATCCGAGAGGAGAATCGTTTTGGCCACGGTCTCACGGGATTCGATGGCCAGATGTGCCTTCGATGCCTCTGCCAGTGAGAAGGTCTGGCCCACGAGTGGGGCCAGGCGTCCAGCGCCGACCTCGGCCAGAACGGCGCGGAGCAGCCGATGGCGGTCATCCTCGCCGTACTGGAGATCCGCAATAGTGGTCACCGTCGCAGTGCGCCGCTCCGCCTCGGCGGGATCTATCGTTGCGAACGAGCCGCTCGAGGTGCCGTGGGCCGAAAACCGTCCACCATCGGCGAGCAGCCCGAACGCCTCTCCGCCGATCGTGCCGCCGACCCCGTCGAGCACCAGCGTCGGGCGGCGCCCACCGGTGGCGTCGAGGATCGCATCGGTCCAGCCGGCCTCGCCGTACTCGACGGCCGCGGCCCCGGCTCCCGACACGACGTCACGTTTCATCCACCCCCGGGCGGCACCGACCACCATCACTCCCCGGGCGACCAGCAGCTGGACGAGGAGTATCCCCATGCCTCCGGCGGCACCGAGCACGAGGGCCAACTCCCCCTGTTGCGGCGCCGTCGTCTCCAGAACGCGCAACGCCGTGGTGCCGTCATGGAGGACGGCGGTGGCATCGAGGAGGTCGACTCCGTCGGGTAGCGGGGCGCAGGCCTCGAGGTCGACCGCTGCCATCTCGGCGTAGCCGCCGGTACCTCCGGCCCCGCCCGTGTGCGCCACCACGGGCCGTCCCAGCCAGCTGGCATCGACCCCGGCGCCGACGCCGGCGACCGTGCCGCCCACGCCGTTGCCCGGCACGTACGGCGGCCGGATCGGGAAGTAGTCCGCACCCCTGCCCGAACGGATCATGGTGTCCACGAACAGCACATCACTGGCCGATGCCGCCACCACGACCTGTCCCAGGTCCGGGACGGGATCCGACAGCTCCTGCAACTCGAGAACGTCAGGACCGCCGAAGCGGGCCACCTCGACGGCGCGCATGTCAAGCCACCTCGTTCCCCAGGTCGGCCGGGGTCACGTCGCGGGCCACCAAGCCGGGGTGGTCGGGGTCGACGTTGAACGACACGATCCGTCTCGGATGGATCCGGATGATCTCGGGTGCCAGATGGCCTTGCGGGTCGTGAGTCCCCACCGCGGTCTCGGCCACACCGCGGACCTCGAGGAAGTGGGCACCTTCCATGGACTGTTCTGTGACCTCGTCGACGACGAAGGCGACGTTCGGATTCTCCTGGACGTTGCGAAATTTGGCGCTGCCACCCATGTTGAACCCGGTGATGTCGATGGTGTCGAGCATCGGGTTGTACGTGAAGCCCAGGGGCTTGACCTGGGGAGTCCCGTTCGGCCCCATCGTGGCCAGGTGGCCTCGGGGCTGGCGGGTCAGGAACCGCACTTCGGCGTGGCTGAATGTCATACGATGAAGGCTAGAACCTAAAGTAAGGTTGAGGTCAAGTCGGATGTCCAACGTCACGCCCGTGTCGGGCGAACTCACCGTGGGCCAGGTAGCGGCTCGCAGCGGCGTCGCCGTGTCGGCCCTCCACTTCTATGAGGCCGAAGGCCTCATCCACAGCACTCGCACGGCAGGGAACCAACGGCGGTTCCCGCGGGAGGTGCTGCGCAGGGTGGCGTTCATCCGCGCCTCCCAGGCCGTGGGCATTCCCCTCCGGCGCATCAAGGACGCTCTCGACCGTCTGCCCGATGGCCGCACCCCGACCCGCCGTGACTGGGAGCGGCTCTCCGCTGCGTGGCGCGACGACCTGGACCGACGAATCACCGGCCTGCAGCACCTACGGGATCGCCTCACCGGCTGCATCGGCTGTGGATGTCTTTCACTCGGATTGTGCAAGCTCGTGAACCCTGACGATCTCCTCGGCCGACAAGGGCCCGGTCCGCGCAATCTGTGAGCACACCGGGGTGGCGATCAGGGCACACCTGACTCGAGCGGATGCCATGGAGTGACCTCGTCGTTGACGTTGAACAGGCGACCGAGTCCGGTCAGAAGATGAGGGGCACGAGCATCTTGGTCGAGCGCCTGTACTTCGGATAGGCGTCAGGGAACTGCTCGGTCAGGTAACGCTCCTCGACGGTGGCGCTGTAGACGAAGTACACCCCGGCCAGGGCGATGGCGACAAGCCACAGCCAGTTCAGCGCCACCGCGGTGCCGAGGCCCGCCAGCAGGATGCCCGAGTAGATGGGATGGCGAACCGGGCGGTAGGGGCCGCGGGTCACGAGCTCCGGATCGTCCTTTTGCGACATCGGCGTGCCCCAGTTGCGCCCGATGTGCAGCCGGGCCCAGGTGGCGAACCCCAGCCCGAGCGCAAAGAGCAAGACCCGACGCCGGTGCGCCAAGGATCCGAATTGAGGCCGCCGGCTCGGAAGGCTCCGGCGCGAAGCAACAGGATCGCCAGGACGGCGACCACCACCCTGATGCGCAGCTCGTGGGACCAGGAAACGCGGCCCCACTTCATGGAGAAGGCGGCCACGAGCCAGTAGATCCAGAACGCAGCCCATCCGATGGCGAAGACCAGTTCGACCACGTGCACGCGGCTCATACTTCCACCAGCACCTGGCGGTCGATGACGGGGAGCTCAGTGGCGGGGCTGGGACAGCCGGTGACGCCCAGGTCGTGGCCGACCAGGCCAGGGCTGACCAGGCCGCAATCACTGGCCAGGCTACCCGGCCCGACGCTCAAAGGAAGCGCACTCGCAAGCACCGAGGTGCCGCCTGGATCGGTCACAACAATCCGAGGAAGGCCGTCCACGGCTACGCCACGCACACCCTGACCGTGACCGACCCCCAAGCCCGCTCGGTCATTGAGGCGCTGGCCGTGACCCCGGCCAATGCCCTCCCGGCTCCGGCCATCACCCCACTGCTTCGCAGCCTCCACGATGTCCGTGCGAGTGACCCTGCCATCGCCGAGGCTCGCACTGCACGCCCTATCGGCTACGTCGTGGCCGACCCGGCCTACGGCCCCAACGTGGCCCACTGGCAGCTGCCCATCTGGGCGCTTGGAGGCTCGGCCGTCTTCCGGCTGCATCGTCAGAACCAGGCCGGTCGCAAGAGCATCCGGTCCAACACCTTCGTCGATGGCCGTCCCTACTGCAGCTGCATCCCCGACGATCTGGCCAATCTCGACTTCCCCAAGTTCCCTTTCACCAAGAGGGAGCTCGAGAACACCAGGATCTCGTGGACTTTCGTGCCCCCTTCGAGATGAAGCCCAACGGCGCCTACAAGAAGAACGGCTCCCGCCAGTTCCGTGCTCCCCATTTCGCCAAGGCCACCAAGTCCGGAGGCTGCGAGCATTGTGTCGATGCCCGGGGTCACGCCGTCATCGACCCCGAGACGAATCAGCCCCGCCCGCCGTGCTGCACGCAAGCCACCCTCACCTTCTCACGCACCGAGCTCGGGCTCTACCAGGACACGGTGTTCGGCTCCAGGGAGTGGTCCGACCTCTGGAATCCTCGCAACCGGGTCGAAGGGTCCTACGGCATCATCAAAGCCCTGGCCCTGGTCAACTGGGGCCACGGCTATCACCACTTCACCGGCCTGGCCCGAGAGTCAGTCGTGGCCACCTTCGCCGTCATGGCCCACAACTTCCACATCCAACGCACCCACAAAGCCCGGATGAAGCTCCTCGCCGAGAAGAACCCACAGTCCAAGGACCCAGAGCGGGCACTGCCCTCGGCCCAGCCCACCCAGACCCTCCCTCCCGAGCTGGCCACCGTCACTAAGGCTGCTGAAGCCGCTCGCCGGGAAGCCTCACCCAAGGGCCCGAAGGGCCTCGAGTTCCTCGGCACACCCCATCGGCACGCCCCCTAGGCCCACCCCGCTCCTCTGCCTCACCCCAGGCCCCCAGGGTCCTGGTAGATGGCGCCCCGTCTCGGCTCACCAGCCGGCTCGGGGCGCTTTTTCGCGCCCGAATCCCGGACCATCCACCCCGGCCAGCCCCGTCGCGGCCATCCTGGGCCGAGGAGCCCAAAAGCCGCCCCCAGACGCGGAAAATCCCGGCCTCCGCTGGGGAAACCGGGACTTCCATTACTGCTAAGCCGACCCTTACGGATACGGCTGGTAGTGGCGGGGGTAGTGCCTGAGTTCATGAGATAAGCCACACCTGCAGGTTCGGATGTGTCAAGACATAAGCGACACCGAGCGGGAGGGTCGCTTCATGGACAAGGGCCGATTTGTGATCGAGACGCACCTGCGGACAGGCCGGCCGATCGCCGAGCTGGCTCGGGCCTACGAGATGGACCGCAGCTGGCTCTACCGGCGCCTGGCCCGTCAGCGACGCGAAGGGGAGGCCGGACTCGAGCCGCGTTCCCGGCGACCCCACCGATCGCCGGGCCGGATCGTCGACCTCTACGAAGAGGAGATCGTGGCCCTGCGGAAGGAGTTGGCCGATGCCGGTTTTGACGCCGGAGCCGACACCATCCGCAGCCATCTGGCCCGCCGCCACCCCGACGTCCCTTCGACCTCGACCATCTGGCGGGTGCTGAAGGCCCGGGGCTTTGTCACACCCCAGCCCCACAAGAGGCCAAAGAGCTCCTATACGCGCTTCTGCGCTGAGCTGCCCAACGAGTGCTGGCAGGCCGACGTCACCCATGTCGAGGTGGCCGACGGGGTGGTCTACGAAGTGCTGAACATCATCGACGACCACTCCCGACTGTGCGTTGCCAGCAGGGTCTTCGTGTCCACCCACTCTTCTGACGTGGTGCGGACTTTGCACAGAGCCGCAGGCCAATGGGGCTATCCGGAGAAGCTCTTGACCGACAACGGAGCCATCTTCACCGCGTCCAAGGGCGGTGGGGTGGGTGACATGGAAGCCGAGCTGCTCTCGCTCGGCATCGCCTCCAAACACGGGCGTCCCTACCATCCCCAGACTCAGGGCAAGGTCGAACGCTTCCATCAGACCATGAAGAAGTACCTAGCCAAACAAGACCCGGCCACCACCAAGAAACAGCTCCAGGGCCAACTCGACCGCTTCGTCACCTCATACAACACCGTGCGCCCGCATCGAGCCATCGGCCGTCGCACGCCGGCCGAGGCGTTCGCGGCGAGGGACAAGAGCCACCCTCTCGGCCCGAAGATCGACAGTGCCGGATACCGGGTCCGCAATGACAAGGTCAACAAGAACGGCACGGTCACGCTCCGCTACCGGGGACGCCTCCACCACATCGGGGTGGGACGGCCCTATGCCGGCTGGCGCGTCGTGCTGTTGGTGGCCGGGCGCGAGGTCAAAGTCCTCGGAGCCGACGGGTCACCGCTCCGAAAACTCACCCTCGATACAAATCAGGACTACCAGCCCACGCCCTGAGCTGGTCGTCTACGATGTCGCGCGACATCGTTGCTTATGTCGCGCGACATCACAGTAGTGGCGGGGGTAGGATTTGAACCTACGACCTTCGGGTTATGAGCCCGACGAGCTACCAGACTGCTCCACCCCGCGTCGCGAGCCACCAAGTTACCACTTCGCAGACGGGTGTCGTCCGGCACCGTCGGCCGGATTTGCCGGCGCTCACGTCCCAACCCTCGCACCCTGCGGATTGGGCCGGCCGGCCGGGGCCGGGGCCGGGGGGAACCTACGGCGTGGTCGTCGTCGTGCTCGACGACGGTGTGGTGACGTTCCCGACCGTGCCCCCCGTCAGCTGCTGGACCTCTTGGAGATTCGACTCCAGGGTCTGGATGTCGGTCTGGTAGGCCCCCAGATTGCCGGCCTTCAGGTCGGTCTGGGACTGCTCATAGGCCTGCTGGGCGGCATTCAGGAGCGAGCGGACCTGGGGCGTCAGGCCGCCGCTCGAATTGGTGTCGTTGGGAGAGGTGGAGACCGGGGCGGCGAACACCAGCGAGAGCACGGCCGACAGCGACGGGGCGATCTGGACCTGGTTGCCGTAGACGGCGATGACCCGCTGCAGTTCGGGGAAGGCGTTGCGGGCCGACTCCACGTAGAGCGGCTGGATGTACAGCAGGGCATTGGCCACCGGAATCATCAGCACGTTGCCCAGGAGCGCCGCCGAGCCCTCGGAGTTGAGCAGTGTGATCTGCTGGGAGACGGTCGGGTTGGCATCGATCCTCGCCGCCACGATCGAGGGTCCGTCGACCGGGTTGTCCTGCGGCGTCACGAACATCTGCAGCTGGCCGTAGTGCCCGGGGTCGCACCCGGCGATCATGAAACCGGACAGCGTTTGGATCTGGCTCTGCCCCGACACTGGCACGAAGGCGTCCAACAGGTTGAACGATTGTTGCGACTGACCGGGTATCCGCATCTCTTGGTAGATGGGGGACATGCGCACCAACTGGCCCGTCGAGACCTCCTGGCCCTGGGCGTTGGTGGTCAACGTGGTCTGGAGAGCCTGGGCCGGCGATCCCGAGCCCGGAGAGGCAGAGAGGGTCCACGCCGCCGCCGCGCTGTAGAAGCTCTGGGCGTTGGTGATGTGGTACTTCCCGTACATGGTGGTCTGCAGGGTGAAGATGTCCTCGGGATACCGGAGGTGGGCCCGGAGCGCGGCGCTCATCTTCGAGCCCGGGGTGAACATGCCGGGGAAGGCCTTCTCGTACGTCTGGATGATGGGGTCACTGGGGTCCATCACGTAGAAGGTCATCTTGCCGGTGTAGGCATCGACCAGCACCTTCACCGAGTTGCGGACGTAGTTGAGATTCTGGTTGAGGCCGCTCCCGTCGGGCAGGGCACTGGTGTCGGCGTTCTGGGCGTACGGATAGTTGTCGGTGGTGGTGTAGGCGTCCTGCACCCAGTCGATGCGGCCGTTGAGCAGCACCGGGTACGGATCGGCGTCGAGACTCAGGAACGGTGCGGCCTTGGCCACCCGAGCCTGCACGCCCCGGTCGAACATGAGGCGGGACTTGCTCGTGATCTGATTGGAGATGATCAGGTTCAAGTCGCTGAAGCGGATGGCGAACATGGCCTTGTCGAAGAAGTTCGAGAGCTGCACTCCCCCGTCGCCCGTGTAGTGGGTCTCCACGTTGGTCTGGTTGGGGAGCTGGTAGTCGATCTCGGGCTGCTTGGTGTTCGCCACCACGTAGCCCGAGTTGTTGAGCCCGAAGTAGACGGCAGGTTGCTTGATGGTGGGTAGTCCGCTGTTGGAGACGGGCGGCACCGACTCCACCGCGAACTGGGGGTCGCCGGCGCTGGTGGCCGTGTTGGCCGGGGAGACGATCATGCCGTACCCGTGGGTGTACTGCAGCGTGGTGTTGACCCACGAGGTCGACGGCAGGTCGGCGTCGTTGATCTCCCGCACCCCGACCACGGTCGGGGTCTCGATGTTGTTCACCTTGTAGCGGTCGATGGCCAGGGTGTTGAACTGGTAGTAGCTGCGGATGTCCTGCTTCTTGTCGTAGGTGGGCTGGGTCTGGGTCGGATCCCACAGGCGGACGTTGGCCAAGGTGTCGCTGTTCGCCGACAGCTGGGCCGCCGTGAGGGTCGAGGACGCCGGATACGGGATGGTCTGGACATGGTCGAGGCCCATGGCGGCGCGGGTGGCGTCGATGTTGCGCTGGATGTACGGGCGCTCCAGCGTGTTCTGCGCCGGGTTGACCTTGAGCGCCTGGACGGCAGCCGGGTAGATGGCGCCGGCGGTGAGCGCCACCAGGAACCACAGACCGACACCGAGCGCGGGCAGCGCCCACCCCTGACGCCTGATGTTGTAGATGAGCAGGACCGCCGCGGCCAGCGAGACCAGGATGAGCAGTTCGAGGGCGGGGAGCCGGGCGTGGACGTCGGTGTAGTCGGCGCCCTGGTTGTAGCCGTTGCTGGAGAGATCGAGGCTGAACCGGGCCAGGTAGTAGCCGACCGCCTTGACGAGGGCCAGCAGCCCCAAGATGACCGAGATGTGGGCCTTGACCGCGGGCCGGACCCGCGGTCGGGGCCCTTGCATGCGGATCCCACCGTTCAGATAGTGGCTGAGCAAGGTGACCAGCAACACCATGACCAGTGCCACCAGGGTCCAGTGGACCAGAAACTGCTCGAAGGGGAGCGTGAAGACGAAGTAGGCCACATTGCGGTGGAACTGGGGATCGGTGGCGGCGAAGGGCGTGCTGTGGCGGAAGAGGATCCAGTTGTTCCACTGTCCGATGGCCTGGGACCCGATGATGAGGGAGAGGATCACGACCACGCCGAGCCGCAGCCAGCGGGAGTAGGGCCCGATCAGCTCCTGGTACCGCTTCACGAATTCGTCCTCGGCATCGAGCGAAGGCCCCTTGGGCGCCAGACGTTCGGCCACCAGCAGGCTGGCCATCAACATGGCTGCGAAGACCAGGGCGAAGACCACCATCAAGCCCAACTTGATCTCGAACAGCTTCACCCACACCGAGTGCAGGGAGACCGACGAGAACCACAGGGCATCGGTGTAGAAGTTCGCGAATGTGCGGAGAGAGGCGATGATGATGACAGCGATGACGATGACCGCCACGATCCAACGACGCCGCCGATGCGAGGCCGGGCGCGGGGTCTGAGGCATGTCAGTGGGGGGACGCACGGCAGCAGCCTACGTGGCAGAAAGCGCGAGGAGGCATCGACAGCCCGGATGGGCCGGTGGATGCCGGTGCCCGGTGGGGAACTCATCACCGGGGGGCTGGGAACCGTTCAGCCCGTTGTCCTCGCAATCCGGGCAGGGAGGATCCTCCGAGCCCGAGACGGCCACCCACTCCACCAGGGCCGAGTCGGTGGCTGCCGCCGCCGCCAAGGTTCCGGTCGAGAACGCCGCCACCACGTGGTCGGCGGCCAGGCGCTCGATCCGTTCGCCCTTCCACTCTCGGAAGGCCGAGCCGACATGCTCGCTCACCACGGACTCCTCGGCGTCATCGAGGCCGTCCCCGGCAGCCAGACGCCGGCGCAACGGGCCCACCACCGCCTCAGCCAGCTGGTGGGCCACTGCCACCAGCGCGTCCGTCTTGGGTCCGATGGCACCGGGGATCGCGGCGAACGAGACCCCGGCGGCTGCGGCTTGCTCGAGGGCGGGAAGTGAGGCGGTGGAGTAGGTGTCCAGGTGCTCGGTCTCGTCGGGCAGCAGATCGGTGGACCACTGGGAGCCGTTCGACCGCAGGCGGTCCAGCAGATCGTTCTGGCTGTCCTGCAGGGTCCGCTTCAGACGGCGGGCCAGGGTGGTCACGATGGGTTCGATGAGCTCGTCGCGGCGGAGGGCAAGTGGATGCTGCTCTTCGGGCGGTTCGTCTCCGCCCCCGTCTTCGGACGTCTCTGCGGGCACCACCGGATCGGCCGGTGACACGTCGCCGGTGACACGGCCGCCGGGCTCGGGTGCCCCGTTCCCCGGCGCCGCTCCGGGCTTGTCGTCCTCGAGTCGAGCGGCGCGAATCTTGGCGAAGAGCTCGTCGACCTCTGCGGCCGCCGGTACGACCGCCGGGTCGGTGTCCGCCGCTTCGACGTCCGCCTCGTCACCGGCGTCGGCGGGGCCACCGACCTCGGGCGTCCCCGACTCCTCGACGCCCGACGCGGGAGCAGCACCGGTTGCAGGAGGCTCGAGACCGGCCTCGACCGCGGCCTCGTGCTCGTCGGCCAGCAGATGGGCGGCCAACTCCTCCGGAGTGACCTCGTCACTCCGTTCCAGCGCCTCCCGACCGGCCGACTCGGCGGCCAGACGGGCGTTGTCCTCGGCGCTGAAGAGCTCTCCGGCTATGGCGTCCACGGACCGGCGGGCGTCGAGAACCGTCTGGGCCAGGCGCTCCCGCCCCGCCCGCAGCTGCTCTATCTGTGCGTGCAGCACCTTTCGCCGCTTGGACAGATCGCCCAGGACCCGGGCCCTCAGGGCCTGGGCCTCCTCCACCATGGACCGGCACTCCTCGCGGGCCTGATCGAGCAGGGCATCTGCCTCGTTCCGGGCCGTCGCCAAGGTGGCGTTGGCCTGACGTTGCGTGGACTCGGTCAACTCCTGGGCCGCGGCCTCGCTGGCGCTCGACTGCTCGGCCAACCGAGCCTCGGTCTGTGTCCGGCTCTGCTCGATCTCGTCGCGCGCCTCGGTGAGCAGCCGATCGGCCTCGGCCTCTGCATTGGCCACCAACTCCGCCGCTGCCTCGTGGGCGCTGTGCAACACCCGGGCCGTCTCGGTGCCCAGCGCCGAGGTCAGCGTCGAATCGTCGAGCACGGGGTGCCGGGCACGTTCCTCGGCTGCGTCCACCTCGTCCAGCAGTTGGCGCTCGCGATCGGCCAGCCCTCTCAGCCCGGTGGCGATGGACTCGAGATAGGCCCGTACCTCACCCTGGTCGAAGCCTCGGCGCACCGTACCGAACGAGTGCCGGGCCACGTCGTCAGGACTCAGGTGGGACGAGGAAGAGATGGACAGCAACCGTTCCTCGGACATGGCCGAAAGCCTACGACCGCCGGTACCCGGATACCGTCATCCCGCAGGGGCCGGGGGGACGGCCGTCGTCGGGGGGGCCGGGGGCACCGCACCGCCGTGCGCGGCCAACACCTCGAGGGCCTGATCCAAGGTGGAAACGGCGTAGATCTTGAGCCCGGGCCGGTCCTTGGACAGGGCCACCTTGTACTCCTGGGGAGGGACGAGGAAGATTGAGGCCCCGGCGTTCTCGACGGCCACGGTCTTCTGGGCCACGCCGCCGACGTCGCCCACATCGCCCTGGCTGTCGATGGTCCCGGTGGCCGCCACCGTCCGGCCTCCGGTGACCGAACCACTGGTGAGGGCGTCGATGACGCCGAGGGTCATGGCCAGTCCGGCCGACGGCCCACCGATGTTGGTCACGTCGATGTTCACGCTGAACGGGTAGGTGAAGTCGACCTGGTCCTCGGGTTGGATACCCAGGTCCAACCGGACCATCTGGCCTCCGCCCACGTCGACCTCGGTCGACTTCAGGGTGATCGAGACCGGTGCCGGCGGTGCCGTACCGCCCCTGCGCACCGTGAGCCGCACCGTGTCACCCGAGTGGTAACGCGACAGCGTCGTGACCAGTGCCTGGGCCGTCGGCGTGGCCACGCCGTCGACGGCGGTGACGACATCCCCCACGGACAGGGCCGTATAGGCCGGAGTGCCGGGGTAGGTGCCAAAGATCACGGCACCCGAGGGTGTGGCCGGCACCGAGTACCCGAGGCGGGTCAGCGCGGCGGCCTTGGCGTCGTCCTCGGCCTGGGACATCTCGAGCGTGCCCTGGGCATTCAGCTGTGAGGGAGGGGTTCCTCCGGTCACCGCCTCCACCTGCTCGAGGGCCGAGTCGCTCTGCAGCCGGTAGAACAGGTACGTCAGGGCGGTGACCCGGCCGATCTCCACGTCGGTGAGGAGCACGGGGTGCGTGACGGGATGGCTCTTGTCGGCCGGGACGGTGATGTACTGCTGGACGGACTGGGCCTGGCCGGGCAGCAGGGCGTAGTAGTTGAGGTTCCACCGCGACGCCACCACCACGGCCAGGACCAACACGATGAAGATGGTCCAGAGCCACCAGCGTCGCCGGCCCCGCGGAGCCGTCCTCGCGGGCTCGGCGTCGACCAGTGCCGCCCCCGGCACGGTCATCGGTACGTCGACGCCCGACAGCGGGGTGGCTTCGGCGCCGCCGTCCGGCTCCGGACCCGGCTCCGGACCCATGTGATCGTGATCCTCGGTCATAGTGGTGGGGTGGTCGCTCCTGATTCGCCGCACCGGCCGGCGTCTCGTGGCCGGGCCGATGACGCCCCGAAGCCTGCCACGGAACCCGACCGCTCCAGCGTCATGGAGCGGCGTCGGACCGTGGCTCTCGGTGGGCACACCGGAGACGAGAGCCTGGTCCGTTCGGCCCTCTCCGATTCCGCCCCGGCCGTGAGGGCCACGGCGCTGGGTGGCCTCGACCGGCTGGGCACTCTGGAAGACGACGACATCCGGGCCGCCCTGGTCGACCCGGCCCCTTCCGTGCGCCGCAGGGCCAGTGAGCTGGCCGCCACCCGGCCCGGTGTGGCCATCGCCGACGGCCTGGGCGACGCCGACCCGTCCGTGGTCGAGATGACGGCATGGTCGTTGGGGGAACGGGCGGAACGATCGTCGGTGCCGGCCCTCTCGGCGCTGGCCCCGGCGGGCACCGGGCACGCCGACCCGCTGTGCCGGGAGGCCGCCGTCGCCGCGCTCGGGGCCATCGGCGACCCTGCTGGGCTCGATGCCATCCTGGACGCCCTCGGTGACAAGCCGGCCGTGCGCCGACGGGCAGCGGTGGCGCTGGCCGCGTTCGAGGGCCCTGCCGTCGACGCTGCACTCCGACGGTGCCTCGATGATCGCGATTGGCAGGTACGCCAGGTGGCAGAGGACCTGTTGGCCCTGGGGTGACCGGGTCGTCAGGACTCCGCGGCGGCGAAGATCGGGCGCAGGCTGTCGAAGGAGTCGAGGCACATGCCGGCCCCGAGGACCACGCACTCGAGGGGCGTGGCCACCAGATGCACCGGCACCGCGGTCTCGTCGGCCAACCGATTGGCCAGGCCGCGGAGGAGGGCTCCACCCCCGACCAGGTGGATGCCCTCGTAGATGATGTCCTGGGCCAGCTCGGGCGGAGACTCCCCCAGGCACTCGACCACGGTGGCCACGATCAGGTCGACGTGCTCCCGCAGAGCCTGGCGGATCTCCTCGGGCGACAGCACCACCATCTTGGGCATGCCGCTCACGATCTCGCGGCCGCGCACCTCGGCCTTCACCTCGTCGGCGTAGGGAAGGGCAGAGCCGACGGCCAGCTTGAGCTCCTCGCCCGTACGCTCACCGATGGCGATCCCGTACGTCTGTCGGACGTACTGCTGGATGGCGGCATCCATGTCGAAGCCGCCGCACCGGATGCCGTGTGAGGCGACCACACCCCCGAGGGAGATCACCGCGGTCTCGGTCGTGCCGCCGCCCACGTCGACGACCATGTTCCCCACCGGTTCGTGGATGTCCAGTCCCGCTCCGATGGCCGCGGCCATCGGCTGCTCGATCAGATGGGCCGCCGACGCCCCGGCCCGGCGGGCCGCCTCCTTTACCGCCCGCCGCTCCACCGACGTGATGGCCGATGGAACGCAGATGAGGACCCGGGGCCGGTTCATCCTGGTCACACCGGCCCGACGGAGCAGCAGGCGTATCATCCGCTCGGTGATGTCGAAGTCGGTGATGGCGCCGTCGCGGAGGGGACGGACGGCCACGATGTACCCGGGTGTCCTGCCGATCATCTGCCAGGCTTCGTTGCCCACAGCCAGGACATCGTGGGTTCTGGTATTGAGGGCGATCACCGTCGGCTGGTTCAGGACGATGCCCCGACCCTTGGCATAGACAAGGGTGTTCGCCGTCCCGAGGTCGATCGCCAGGTCCCGAGCCACCCGGTCATCGTAGGTCCCGGCTGTCGGGTCCCCGGTCTGCCCGGCCCGATTCGGACCGCGGAGCCGGCCGATACGGATGGGGCGACGCACCAACTCGGCCCACCGTCACTAACCTTCTGGCCCGTGGACGGAAAGGACCTGGGTGCATCGGGACGTGATCCCGATGACGAGTGGGGGGATGACGTCGACGGCGAGGCGCTGCGGGGTTGGATTCCCCCCGACGACCGATTGTGGCGCCACCCGTCGGAGTCGGCGTCGTCAGGGACGCTCCCCTCTCCCCAAGGTCTCCCCCGGACCGAGGGTCGCGACCGGACCGGTCCCTGGTTGGTGGGAGGGGCGACCGCCTGTGTGATCGTGGCCCTGGTGGCCGCCGGCCTGATGGTCACCACCACTAACGGTCCCGAACAGGAGGCCACCACCGTGCCCGACGTGGCCTCCCTGACCAGCGCGCCCACGACCGAAGCCGGCGTGGCCCGGATGGCACCGGCCAGCGTCCTCGCCTCCATGCTGGCCTCCGTGCGCCAATCGACGGTGGCCCTTACCATCACCTCCTCCCGCGGCACGTCGTTCGCCACCGGCCTGGTGGTCGAGTACGGGAACATCGTCGTGACCACGGCAAAGGGTCTCGAGGGGGCACGGTCGATCACCGTGACCGAGGCCGGCGGCTTCAGCCAGCCGGCCCAGTGGGTAGACACCGACCCGTCATCGAGCCTGTCCGTTCTGCACATCTCCGACGATCTCCCCGTGGCCACCTTCGACGACGCCGATCCCCCCACCGGATCGACGGCCGTGGCCATGGCTGTCTCACCGGCCCGCCGGGGCAGCACGGCTCCCCTACCGGTGGTCTACGCCGGGACCGTCCAGTCGGCCGGGCAGACACTGGGTCTCGATCCCCTCACCTCGGACTTCGCCGTCACCGCCATCGCCGCCCCCCTCTCCCCCGACGACGTGGGATGCCCGCTCATCGACAAGGACGGTCAGGTCGTCGGGATGCTCGAAGAAGTGGCGCCGAGCGGGACGTCCTCGTTGTCGATCTTCCTGCCCTCCGAGCTGGTGAACGGAGTGGCCGAGGAGTTGGTGACCCTGGGCCAGGTGGACAAGGGGTCGATCGGGGCCACTGTGGACCCGGGGGATTCGGGAACGGGATCACCGGCCGGGGCCGAGGTGGATTCGGTCGATCCCACCGGGCCGGCGGCGGCCGACGGCATGCAGGCCGGGGACGTGATCACCTCGGTGGACCACGCCCCCATCCGGTCCGCCGCCGAGCTGGAGAACTGGCTCTACGCCGATCCCCCCGGATCCACGCTCACCGTGACCTTCGTGCGCGCTGGGGAGTCGCTGACGAGGTCGGTGCAGGTCGTGGACCCCGATGCCGATGCACCAGGGAGCGTCTCCTCGCCGTAGCATGACAGCATGGCACCGCCCGAACCCGGGGACGCGGGCAATCCGTTCCAATCCTTGCTCGGCGACCTCATGAACATGCTCGGGACCAACGCGCCCAACCAGTGGGAGATGACCCGCTCCTTCGCCCTCAACGTGGCCACGGGCGGCACTGCCGAGCCGAACGTCGATCCGACCCACCGGATCCGTCTCGAACAGTTGGCCCGGGTGGCCGAGCTGAATGTGATCGAGGCCACCGGCATGCCCGTCTCGCCCGACGGCCGCCGGCTGACGTGCGTGCCGGTGGGCCACGGTGACTGGACCTTGCGGGCACTCGAGTCGTGGCGGACCCTGCTGACGGCGATGACACCGGCACCCGGTCCGATGCCCGCGCCCGGACCTTCGAACGACGTCTCGCCCGGCGATCCCTTTGCCGACGCCGACCCGATGGGCGGCATCGGAGATCTGCTGGGCCAGTGGGCCACCGCCATCGGACCGATGTTCTTCGGTCTGCAGGTCGGTTCCGTGGTGGGTCACCTCTCACAACGGGCGCTCGGCCAGTACCCGCTGGCCGTCCCGTGGGCTCCCTCGGACGAGTTGGTACTGGTCACCGCCAACATCGCCTCGTTCGCCGCCGACTGGAGCCTGCCCGAGGAGGAGGCCCTGCTGTGGGTCTGCGCCCGCGAGCTGGCCTCCAACTCGGTGCTCACCCGCCCGGCCATACGTTCTCGGCTGGAGGAGCTGCTGACGGCATTGGCCGAAGCGTCGGCGGCGGCCACCCAGGACCTGACCGGCCGCCTCGGCGCCCTGGGGAACCCCGGGGGGCTCGACGGCAGCAGGATGGACCTCGAGTCGTTGCAGGGCATGTTGGGCGATCCCGAGGCTCTGTTGGGTGAGCTCTTGACGCCCGAGTCGCGCCGATCCTCCGACCAGCTCACCTCGCTGGCGGTGGTGGTGGATGCCTACGCCGACCACGTGGCCACCGTCGTCGGGCAGAAGCTGGTCGGGTCGCACGCCCAGCTGGCCGAGGCCTGGTATCGGCGCCGCATCGAGCGCGGCAAGGGCGAGGAGGCAGCCGGCGCCCTGTTCGGACTGGACCTCGACCAGACCCAGGTGGACCGCGGCAGGTCCTTTGTCAGCGGGGTGCTCGAGCGTGCCGGCGACGAGGGCCTGTCACGTCTGTGGACCTCGGATCGCAATCTCCCCACACCGCCGGAGGTGGACGCCCCTGGCCTGTGGCTGGAACGGATCAGCCTCCCCGAGCTCGACGAGCCCCCGTCGGGCTGAGCCAGCCCGGGCGGTACTGCACGTCAGGATCAGCCGGCGACAGGATCAGCCGGCGGAAGGATCAGCCGGCGGCTGGGGTGGTGTCCGCTGGCGGTTCGTCGGATGCCGGCTCGGTCGGAGGGGCGGCTACCGCCTCCTCCTCGGGCACACCCAGATCCCAGTCGAGCAGGATGTTCTCCCGCTCGGCGTCGCGGACCACCCGCTCGCGGTTGCGGCGGTACTGGGGGTCGTGAGGCGGCAGCAGGACCAGGCGTGCCATGGTCCGCCGGCGGAACTCCTCGATGAGAGCAGGCTCGCCGAAATCGGAACGGACCTCCCAGTGCGGGGCCACAGGACCGAGGTACACCACCCGCACGTGGCCGACCGGCGGCTGAGGCTCCTCCGGCTCCTCGGGGAGCGTCGGGTCGTCGGTGACCGGGGTCATGGCGGTGATCCTCCTGGGGTTGTGGAACAACGCATCCTACCCGCCGGCCGGGAGTACACCGAGCGTCACCTCGACCGTGATCTTCCGGCTGCCCCGGTAGACGCCGAGCGCCACCTGGTCACCGGGCTTGAGGGGATGGATGGCCGCGTGGAGTTCGGTGGGGTTGGCGATGGCCGTCCCGTTGAGCGAGACGATGACGTCGTCGACCTGCAGGCCGGCCGTGTCGGCCGGGCTGCCCGGCTGCACCGACAGGATCAGCGCGCCCGAGGACGGCGTGATGTGGTCCTGCTCCTGCAGGGCCGGTGTGATCAAGCCCACCGTGACCCCGATATAGGCCGAGTTGACCGGGAGGACCGGGGCGGCCGGGGCCGAGGGGGCGCCCGCTCCTCCCGTGCCGCCGCGGCGGAGCTGAGCCAGCAGCGGCTTGACCGAGTCCACGGTGATGGCGAACCCGATGTTCTGGGTCGGTGCGTTGCCCGATGTGCTCGAGGCCACCGCCGTGTTCATGCCGACCACCTCGGCCTGCGAGTCGACCAACGGCCCGCCGGAGTTTCCGGGGTTGATGGCGGCGTCGGTCTGCAGCAGGCCGGTGAGGTTCTCGGTCTGCCCGCTGTCGTTCTGGGCCGTCAGCGTCCGGTTCTCCGCCGAAACGATGCCCTCGGTCACCGACGGCCCACCCGACAACGCCAACGCGTTGCCGATGGCCAGGACCGAGTCACCGACGCGGGTCTGTGACGAATCACCCAACGTCACCGTGGGGAGGCCGGCGGCATGGTCGATCTGCACCAGGGCCACGTCGGCACCCGGGTCCGTCCCCACCACATGGGCCGGGAGCGCTTTGGTCTGACCGAAGAGCGTCACGGTGACCGACGAGGCCCCCGAGACCACGTGGTTGTTGGTCAGGACCTCGCCGTCCGCGGTGAGGATCATGCCGGTGCCGGCCGCCTCCACGAAGTCCCCTCCCGAGCCACCGCTGCCGTCGGAGTCGCTGTCTATGGACACCACCGCCGGTTCCACCCTGGCCAACACCGCCTGCACGTCCTGGGGATGGACCAGCGCGCTCCGGTTGGGGAAGAAGCTCTCGACGATGGTCTTCTGGCTCCCGGCGCCGACGACCGCGCCCACCAGACCCCCCACCACGGCCGCCAGTACCGCCGTGACCAGCACGACCCACGTCCAGGTCCGGGGGGTGAGGGTGTGCCGCACCACCCGCGGCGCGGCCACAGGCATCGGGGGGTACGCGTAGGGCCCGCCGGGGGGCCGCTCCGGAGGGCCGAATCCGCCTGGATACCCCGGATACGTCGGGATGGAACCCCAGGACGGATAGGGGATTCCCAACGGGCCGTCCGGCCGCATCACGCCCGGCGCCCCGCCGGGGGGAAAACCGGCCAGTGGACTCATCTTCGGTGGTGGCGGAGGGGGGAGGGGAGGCGCGCCGTTCATCCCCTCGCCGTCCGGCGCCAGCGACAGCGAAGGAACGTTCTGGGGGTTCGACGATGGCTCGTCGGCAAAGTCGTCCGGTAGGCCAGGACCTGCTGCGGGTGAACGGGGGTCAGGGCCTTCATAAGAAGGCCCTGGTGCCTCATAAGAATATTGTGAGGATTCCGTCAATACCGGCTCATTTCGCACTATCCGAGACCTCGAAATGCGACACTAGTGGTGCAGCGGACGGCAGCAGCCCAGGGTGGGCGGGACGTGTTCGGAGCCCACCTCAGCCGCCTCGAGATCGACGGAGGGATCATGGATACGGACTGGATGAGCAGAGGGAAGTGCAAGGATCTTTCTCCCGCCATTTTCTTTCCCAGCGACGGAGTGGGTGTGCAGTCGGCTCAACGGATATGCGCCGAATGCCCGGTGGCCGACGCCTGCCTGCAGTACGCGCTGGAAGAGCGAGTCGATCACGGAGTCTGGGGCGGCAAGTCCGAGCGTGAACGGCGTCGCATCCTGCGTCGGCGTCGGGTCGGCCGCGCCGTGACCGTCTGACCGTGAGCGGGCGCCCCTGACGTGACGGGGCGGAGGACGCTGGCGGAGTGCGTCGTCAACATCAGCGAGGGTCGTGATCCGCTGGTGGTTCGGACCATCGGCGACGCGGCCGGACCGCACCTCTTGGACGTGCACACGGATCCTGAGCACAACCGATCCGTCCTCACCCTCGGCGGTCCCCTGGCCGCGGTCGAGGCCGCCGTAAGGGACGTGGCCGTGGCCACAGTGGCCGCCATCGATCTGCGCTTCCATCGGGGCGTCCACCCGCGACTCGGCGCCCTCGACGTGGTCCCGTTCGTGCCCCTCCCGTCGGGCGGCGCTCGAGGCGGACTGGCCGACGCCGTGGCCGCCCGCGACCGGTTCGCCCGCTGGGCCGGCACCACCCTCGAACTTCCGTGCTTCTTCTACGGGCCCGAACGCTCGCTCCCCGAAGTCCGCCGCACGGCGTTCGGATCGCTGCCCCCGGACACGGGACCGCCCGAAGCTCATCCGACGGCGGGGGCGTCGGCCGTCGGTGCCCGGCCACCCCTGATCGCCTACAACGTGTGGATCTCGTGTGCCGGGGGTGACGGCTCCGTACCACTGGCGGTGGCCCGATCGCTGGCCGCGTCCCTACGGGGACCGGCGGTGCGGAGCCTGGGTCTGCCCGTGGCGGCCGGGGCCCAGGTCAGTCTCAACCTGATCGATCCGGCCCGGGCCGCCATCGCCGACCGCTACGACGTCGTGACCGAAGGAGCACGCCGTCAAGGGTGCTCGGTGATCCGGGCCGAACTGGTCGGCCTCCTACCTGACGCCGCCCTGCGGGCCGTGCCGCGCTCCCGGTGGGGAGAGCTCGACCTGGACGAGGAACGGACCATCGAGGCGCGGATGGCCGACCACGGCTTCCCTGTGGCCCCGGCCGGACCGGCGCCAGGCTGATCGAGGATCGGGCGGACGTCTTCGGGTCAGGATGCGCTGGCGGTGGCCCGGCGCTGCATGGCCCGCTGGCGGCGCAGTCGACGACGCTCCCGCTCGGACAGGCCACCCCAGATCCCGAATTTCTCACCATTGGCCAGGGCGTACTCGAGGCAGTCCTCACGAACCACACAACCCCGACACACCTCCTTCGCCTCGCGGGTGGACGCACCCCGCTCGGGAAAGAACAGATCGGGGTCGACCCCCATGCAATTGGCCCTGGTCTGCCAGCTTCGCTCTTGGGGCCCGTACATCAATGACACCATGTCCATTGATCAGGTCTCCCTCCCACTCATCCACACGGTCCCGGACGCAACCGCATAGCACGGATGTAACTACAGATATGTCATCTTTCCCTATCGGAGCGGGAAACGCAAGGGGATTCCGTTCGTGAACAGGAGTTCTCGACCGTCCGAGGCCCGATCCGACCGCCGCGCACCCCCGCTGACGTGGGAAGTCGTCGCGCCCGGGTTCGTCGGTCGGAGATCGTCGGGATCCGACGATCGGCCCCGACCCGACCGCTCCCGGGCCTCAGCCGGCCCGGCGGCCGCGGGTCCGGAGCGTCGTCTTGTGAGCCAGGAAGTCGACCAGGACGTAGTCGCCCAGCTCATCGGGCGAGGTGGCGAAGGTCCGGCCCCGATTGATGCGGGCCAGCTGTTCGATGAACCCCTGGAGACCGCGATCGGGGTCGAGCAGGAAGGTGTTGATCGTGATGCCGGCCCGGGTGCACCGCATGACCTCGGCCAGGGTGACCTCGAGCGTCTGGGGTACCGGCGGGTAGTTGAAGTAGACGTCGTAGCCCACACCGCCCTCATAGGGGATCACGTGGGCGGTGGGCTCTCCGTCGGTCACCAGAATGATCTGCTTCGTGCCCTGCTGATGGGCCAGCATCTTGCGGGCCAGGATCAGCCCGTGCTGCAGGTTCGTCCCGTAAACGTAGTCCCAGCTGACGGTGGGTAGGTCCTCCGGCTCGATGACCCGGGCCACCTCCGAGAACCCGACCAGCCCGAGGTAGTCGCGCGGGAACCTCGTCGAGATCAGCGTGTGCAGGGCCATGGCCATTTTTTTGGCCGGGACGAAGTTGTCCCGCATGGGCATGGAGAGGGAGAGGTCGAGCAGGAGCACGGTGGCTGAGCGGGTCAGGGCCTCGGTCTCGATGACCTCGAAATCGTCGGGCGAGAGTCGGACCGGCACCCCGCTGCCGGCGCGGCGGACCGCATTGTGGACGGTACGGGAGAGGTCAAGGTTGAACGGGTCCCCGAACTCGTAGGGCTTGGTGGTCTCCTCGCGGTCGTGACCGGTTCCGGTCCAGGTGGTGTGGTGATTCCCGACCCGGTCCTTGGTCAGCTGGCTGAAGAGATCGGCCAGGGCCTGCTGCCCGATCCGCCGGATGCCCTGGGGGGTGAGCTCGAATCGGCCCTCGCGTTGGTCGATGAGCCCGGCGTCCTGGAGCTGCTTGGTCAGTTTCGACAGTCTGTCCAGTGACCGGGCCGCGTCCTCGCCCAGGTGCCGACGCACCTTGTCCAGATCGACCTCGGACAGCGCGGCCGGCGAAGTGGCGGAGCGCAGGAAGTTCTCCAGCTCGTCGAGGTCGCGCAGACGGCCGGCGGCGTCGGTCCCCTCACCCATGCCCATGGGCTGGTCGCCGCTGAAGCGGAACCGTTGATCCCAGCCGGCGCCGGGGAAGGCCCGCTGGAGGTTGCCGGCCAACCGGTCGACCTGCCACCTCAGGTCCATGTCCTCGAGCAGCGACTCGGCCAAGCCCTGGAGTTGGCTCCTCTGCTCGGGAGACATCGAGTTCCACATGGCCTGGGCCGCGGCCAGGCGGGCCGCCAGCTGCTCCAACAGCTCGTCGAGATCGGCGGGATCACCGGGGAAGAGATCCCCGTACTGCTCCATGAACGACTCGAACGACGGATCGATGGGCTCGCCGTCCTCCCGCTGCTCGATCATGCGGTTGAGGGCGTCGAAAGCGTCGCGCATGCGGGCCAGCTGCTCGGGGTCGGGGTTGGAGAGGGCCTCGGACATCTGATCGAAGTAGGTCTTGGCCACCTCCTGGCGGAGGCGCTCCATCAGCTCCTCGAAGTGCTGGCGGGCCTCGGACGAAACGAACTCATAGCTCTGCAGTCCCTGCACCGTGCCGGCCAGGTCACTCGGAAGCAGGTCGAGCTGTATCCGTCGCTCGGCGGCCACCTCGTCGGTCACCTCTTGTCGACGCTGATCGCCGGAGGCGTGGGCGTCGGCCTGGAGCTGCTCGATGCCGGTCCGTTCCTCGGCCAGCACCTGCTGGAGCTCCTCGGCCACCTCGCGGTAGGCACCTCCGAGGTCGCCCCGGTCGAGCTGGTCCTCCCGCTCGAGGCGGAGTTCGTCCAGCAGCTCGCGGAGACCCTGGACCCGCTCGCCGTCCGGAGTCTCCCACCCCCGGTTCAGGATGCGCTGGAGTGCCTCGTGGAGATCGCCGTTGGCCAGGACGTCGTCGGTGAGCTGCGCCAGCACCGAGTCGGCGTCGTCGACCAGCGACTCCTGGGATCCGTCCCACCGGCGGTAGTCGAAGCGCCAGGTCATCCGCGACCACGATAGATGGCCCGGGCGCCGGCGGCCTCCTTGTTGAGGCGCTTGGTGAGATGCAGCCCCTCCAGCAGGAACTCCACCGCGCTGGCCACCACGCCGGGGTCCTCCGACCCGCCGGTGAGGCTCAGCACAGGGGCCGACAGTGAGGGCATCTGGCTCAGGATGTTGGCATAGGCCGAGGCCGGCAGGTCGTCGCCGGCGTGGACCACGGTGTCCGCGGTGAAGGCCCCCACCACTCCGTGCGGATCGTCCAGGACCACCCGCCGCCGGTAGACCAACAGGACCGCGGCCGACACCAGCTGGGTCAGGAGGATCTCCTCCCGCCCCTCGTCGAGGGACTCGATCTCGATCTTGCCCTGCGTGGACGAGACCAGCGCCTGGAGATCCGATACCCGGGGAACGGCCTCGTCCTCTCCGTTGCGGAGCGCCCGCCGGGTGGCGTTGGCCACCAGCGTCTCGTAGTTGGCGATGGTCAGGCGGACCGACACGCCCGAGCGTTGGTTGAGGTGGGGGCTCTCGCGGGCCAACTGGCTCAGCTCGGCCACGACCTCGGCCATGAACGCCGGCATCTCGACACGTGGACCGTCACCCCTGTCGCCCTCGGCGTGCCCCCGTCCGGGAAGATCGGCCTCCAACTCGGCGATCTCCAGTTCGGTGGCGGCGTCGGGCGGGTAGTGCGTACGGATCTGGGCACCGAAGCGGTCCTTCAACGGCGTGATGATGCGCCCGCGATTGGTGTAGTCCTCCGGGTTGGCCGTCGCCACCAGCACGATGTCGAGGGGAAGCCGGACCCGGTGGCCACGGATCTGCACGTCGCGCTCCTCGAGGACGTTCAGCAGGCCGACCTGGATCCGCTCGGCCAGGTCGGGGAGCTCGTTGACGGCGAAGATGCCCCGGTTGAGCCGGGGTACCAGTCCGTAGTGGATGGTGAGCTCGTCCGACAGGTAGCGGCCCTCGGCCACCCGGATCGGATCGACCTCGCCGATCAGATCGGCGATCGAGGTGTCGGGGGTGGCCAGCTTCTCCCCGTACCGGTCGCTTCGGTGCACCCACGCCACGGGCAGGTCGTCCCCGGTTTCGGAAGCGAGGTCCTTGGCGAAGCGGGAGACCGGATGGAACGGGTCGTCGTTGATCTCCGAATGGGCCACGACGGGGAGCCACTCGTCGAGCAGTCCGACCAGGGACCGGATGATCCGGGTCTTGGCCTGGCCCCGCTCCCCGAGCAGGATCACGTCGTGACCGGCCAGCACGGCGTTCTCGAGCTGGGGCAGGACGGTGTCGTCGAAGCCCAGCACCCCGGTGACGAGGGGCTGACCGGCGGCGATGCGGGCCGATGCGTTGCGCCGTATCTCCTCGGCCACCGGAATCGATCTCCACCCGGCTTCACGCAGCCGGCCCAGCGTGGTGATATCCGGGGGAGGGGTCAGTCGGGCGGTCAGCTCGAGGACCGGGTGGGCTGCATCCGAGGGTTCTGTGGGCTCCGGCGAAGTCATGGGGCGAGCCTACGCGGGACGATCCGGCCGTGGTGCGGCGGCCCCTCGGATCGGGGGCACCGCGTCATGGCGGCGTGTGGGTGACCCGACCGCCGGCTTCCTGCCGGTCACGATCAGGCGTCGGACGGCACGCGGGGGCCGCGGGAAGCATCCCGGGCTCACCGGAGGAGCTTCATCCCCTGCGGCATCGAACCCGGCCACCCCGAGGCGGTGATCCCTTCGGTGAACGCAGTGGCCAGTGCCTCGGCCGCCCGCGAGGCCACGCGGTCGCCCACCCGCACCAGGGCGATGGTGCGGGTGGGCGGCGGCTTGCGGAAACGGGTGACCCGGAGCCGGGTTTCGCCCGTGGTCACGATGCCCGGCACCACGGCCGCCCCGAGCCCTGCCGCCACCAGAGCGAGGACACTCCCCATCTCGCCGCCCTCTACGGCCACGTTCGGCTCCACACCGTGCTCGGCGAAGGATGCCAGCGTCGACGTGCGCAAGTCGTAGCCGGGCCTGAACATCACCAGCGGATGCTCGGCCAGCTGGGGAACCGTCACAAATCGGCTCCGGGCCAGCGGGTGGTCTGATGTGGTCACCACCACCAACTCCTCCTCGGCCAGGGCGACACTGACCAGTCCACGCGACTGGACCGGCGCGATGGCCAGGGCCAGGTCGAGGGTTCCCTCCCTGAGCTCGTCCTCCAGCTGAGGGGATCCCTGCTCGGACACCCTGATGGCCACACCCGGATGGAGGCGGTGGAAGCGCCCGAGCACGCTCGGGAGGAGTGTGGCGCTCAGGCTCGGGGTGGCGCCCACCGCCACGTGCCCCGTGAGCAGTTTCTCGAGCCCCGATATCTCGTCCTCGATCGACACCAGGTCGGCCACCACGCGCCGGGCGATCGGCAACAGGGTGGCGCCGGCGTCCGTCAACGAGACCGGGCCCGGGCCACGATGGAAGAGCGGGGTTCCGAGCAGCTTCTCGAGTCGCCGGATCTGGGCGCTGACCGAGGGCTGAGCCACCTGCAACCGCTCGGCGGCCTTCGTGAACTGGCCGTCCTCGGCCACGGCGAGGAAGTACCGGAGTTGATGGACTGCCGGGAGCATAGTTACAGACTATGGCGGCAAGACCAAACATGTCTTCGACTTCTGCCGAGCGACTGGCTACCCTGGGCCGGTAGATCGGTCGCGGTCCGCCGTGCGAACACAGCGTCGTCACCACAAGACCGGCGGCGGCATCGACAAGACTCAAGGACGAGGGAGACGACGTGACCACGGTAGAAGACGCTCCACTCACCCCAGACGCCGCCGTCACCCCGGTGGTTCTGGAGGGGCCCGAGGCGGGCCCGACGTGCCGACGCTGCGGCGCGACCGGTACTGGGTCCAGCCACTGGTGACGGTGACCGTACTCACCGCGTTCGTGGCCTACGCCTCGTGGGCGGCGTTCGTGAACAAGGACTACTACGCCGGTGCCGGCCTGCACCGCGACCTCATCTCACCGTTCTACTCACCCTGCCTGACCGAGAGCTGCGTCCCCGGTAGCCACCCGGGCACGGTGATCACCTGGTGGACCATCTCGCCCGCGCTGCTGATCTTGATCTTCCCCCTGGGGTTCCGCCTGACCTGCTACTACTACCGCAAGGCCTACTACCGGTCGTTCTGGCAGGCACCACCGGCGTGCGCGGTCTCCGACGGCCACGGCAGCTACACCGGCGAGTCGAGGTTCCCCCTCCTGCTCCAGAACATCCACCGGTACTTCTTCTACGCCGGCCTGGTCTTCAACGTGATCCTGACCATCGACGCCATCGTCGCCTTCCGGCAACCCGGCTACGGCATCGGGATCAGCGTGGGCACGGTGGTGCTCGTCATCAACGCCACCCTCCTCTGGATGTACTCGTTGAGCTGCCACGCCTGTCGACACCTCTGCGGTGGCGGCGTCAAGCAGTTCTCGGCGTCGCCCATCCGGCACCGCTTCTGGAAGGCGGTCACACCGCTCAACGCCCGTCACATGCTGTTCGCCTGGATGAGCCTGGTTTTCGTGGCCTTCACCGACTTCTATGTGCGCCTGGTGGCCAGCGGGACCATCCACGACTACGGCTTCCACTTTTAAGGGGTATCGACCCATGACCGAGCACGAGACCCACGACTTCGACGTGATCATCGTCGGCGCCGGCGGGGCCGGCCTCCGGGCGGCCATCGAAGCACGCTCCCAGGGCCTTCGCACCGCGTTGGTGTGCAAGTCGCTGCTGGGCAAGGCCCACACGGTGATGGCGGAGGGCGGCGTGGCCGCCGCGCTGCGCAACGTCTACGACGTGGACAGCTGGCAGGTGCACTTCCGCGACACCATGCGCGGCGGCAAGATGCTCAACAACTGGCGCATGGCCCAACTCCACGCCCAGGAGTCCCCCGACCGTGTCCGCGAGCTCGAGGACTGGGGTGCCCTGTTCGACCGGACCAAGGACGGTCTGATCCTCCAGCGGGACTTCGGTGGCCACCGGTTCGCCCGGCTCGCCCATATCGGTGACCGGACGGGGCTGGAGCTCATCCGGACCTTGCAGCAGAAGGCAGTGGCTGATGGCATCGAGGTGTTCATGGAGCTCAAGGTGCTGCGCCTGCTCCACGACTCCGACGGTACGGTCTCCGGACTGGTCGGTTACTGGCGGCCGTCCGGTGAGTTCGTGGTGTTCACGGCCAAGGCGGTGGTGATGGCCACGGGCGGGGTCGGGAAGAGCTGGACCTACACCTCCAACTCCTGGGAGTCGACCGGGGACGGGCACGCCATGTCGCTGTGGGCCGGTGCCGACCTCATCGACATGGAGTGCGTGCAGTTCCACCCGACCGGCATGGTCTGGCCCCTGTCGGTCCGCGGGATCCTGGTCACCGAGGGGGTGCGCGGCGACGGTGGCGTGCTGCGCAACTCGGAGGGCGAGCGGTTCATGTTCAACTACATCCCCCCGATGTTCGCGGCCGAGACCGCCGACTCCGAGGACGAGGGCGACAAGTGGTACGACGACCACTCCGCCGGACGCAGGCCGCCGGAACTCCTGCCCCGGGACGAAGTGGCGCGGTCGATCAACAGTGAGGTGAAGGCCGGCCGGGGCAGCCCCCACGGCGGGGTGTTCCTCGACATCGCCACCCGGCGCTCGGCCGAGGACATCCGTCGACGGCTGCCGTCGATGTACCACCAGTTCAAAGAGCTGGCCGGCGTGGACATCACGGCCGAGGCTATGGAGGTCGGACCGACCTGCCACTACATCATGGGCGGCGTGCGGGTCGAAGCCGACTCGGCCGCCACCACCGTGCCCGGCCTGTTCGCCGCCGGTGAGGTGGCCGGAGGCATGCACGGGGCCAACCGCCTCGGAGGGAACTCGCTCTCCGACCTGTTGGTGTTCGGGCGCCGGGCGGGGATCGGTGCCTCCGAGTTCGCCTCGAACCGCTCCGGGCCGGTGACCGTGGACGAAGGTCAGATCGCCTCGACGATGGCGGCCGCGGTGGCACCGTTCGAGCGCGAGGACGGGGAGAACCCCTACGACATCCAACACGACCTGCAGGCCACCATGCAGAGCCTGGTCGGCATCATCCGGACCGGTTCGGAGCTCGACGAGGCCATAGGGAAGCTGGACGAGCTCGAAGACCGGGCCACCCGGGTGTCGCTGAGCGGCGGGCGCAAGTACAACCCGGGTTGGAACCTGACTACGGATCTGCCGTCCATGCTCAGCGTGTCGCGCACCACGACCCTGGGAGCCATCAACCGCAAGGAGAGCCGCGGCGGGCACACCCGCGACGACTTCCCCAAGCCGGTGGCGGAGATGGGAACCGTCAACTTCGTCCAGCGGATCAAGAGCGACGATACGGGCGGTGTCGGCGGGACCCCCTCCATCCGGACCATCACTGCCACGCCGGAGCCCATCCCGGTGATGCCCGACGATCTGAAGGAACTGTTCGAGGAGACGACGTGATGGCCGAGCAACCCGTGACATCCGACCCGACCGGCCCATCCGACATGACCGACACGGCCCACGCGGCCGACCCGACCGACGAGGTCACCATGCGGCTGTGGCGCGGCGATGAGAGTGGAGGCGAGTTCGTCGACTACGTGATGCCCGCGGTCGAGGGCGAAGTGGTGCTCGACGTCATCCACCGGGTGCAGGCCACCACGGCACCCGACCTGGCCTGCCGGTGGAACTGCAAGGCCGGCAAGTGCGGATCCTGCTCGGCGGAGATCAACGGCCGGCCGTCCCTGATGTGTATGACCCGGATGGACACCCTCCCTGCAGGCGAGACCGTCACCGTGGCCCCGATGCGGACCTTCCCCATCCTCCGGGACCTGGTCACCGACGTCTCGTACAACTACGAGGTGGCCAAGCGCATCCCCGCGTTCACGCCCAGGCCCAAGACGGACGACGAGGTCGCGGCCGGCGGCTACCGGATGCAGCAGATCGATGTGGAGCGGAGCCAGGAGTTCCGCAAGTGCATCGAGTGCTTCCTGTGCCAGGACGTCTGCCACGTGATCCGCGATCACGAAGAGAACAAGACGGCATTCGCCGGTCCCCGATTCTTCGCCCGCTCCGCCGAGCTCGAGATGCACCCGCTCGACGTGAACGACCGCAGGGAGCTGCTCCAAAAGGAGCAGGGGTTGAGCAAGTGCAACATCACCAAGTGCTGCACCGAGGTGTGCCCCGAGCACATCAAGATCACCGACAACGCCATCATCCCGCTGAAGGAGCGGGTGGTCGATGCCCAGTACGACCCGGTGGCGTGGTTGGGTCGGAAGATCCTCAAGCGGAAGAAGCGGTCACCGGCCGAGGCGTCCGCGGGTGCGCCGGCCTGGGGGGCCGCCGCCGTCCAACCGGTTCCCGGGGTCCACGGCATCCCTGGCCCCGAGCGCCCGGGCGGCCCGGCCGACTCGGAGCAACCGGCGGCTTCCGATGACGGTGCCGTACCGGTGACCTCTGGCGCCGACACCACATCGGAAGGGTGAGCGGCGTCCGCGAACCGACGCCGGGCTGCGGCTGCGGCTGCGGCTGCGGGACGCCCCGACGCATCCGGAGCACTGCGGCATGGCCCGGTTCCTGAGCCCCTCGTGGGTGACGGATCAGAACGCCATGCTCGCTGACGTGGCCCCCGCCGACCCCGGGGCGGACGGCGGACCGGCGGTCCTCGACCGACCCGTGACCGTGGTCCAGGAGGTGGCAGGAGGACCCGACGGCGACGTCCGCTTGGTCATGACGGTCGATGGTGGCCTCATCCGCCTGGGCCTGGATCCCGCCGACGGTGCCGACGGTGCGGACGGTGCCGGTTCCGAACACCCGCCGGCGCCGAAGCCCGACGTGACCATCAGAGTCTCCTACGGGGACGCCGTCTCCCTGTCGAGGGGCGAGCTCTCCCCCGCCGACGCCCTCAACGCCGGGCGGATCAGGGTGCGGGGGGACCTGTCGGTGCTGGTGGAGGCCCAGAGCCTGCTGGCGGCGGCCCGGTCGGCGTCGGGTGCCCCGGCGCCACCCACCACCTACTGAGGGCCGCCTGCATCCCGGCGGCTCGGTGTACGGTGCCCGGGAAGGCGATGCCGGTCGCGGCACGCGCTCGAGAGCGTGCCTCGGCATGCCGACGGAGGACCAGCATGGAAGTGCTCACCAGCAGGACCATCATCCGGCCGACCGATCTCGACCGGTCCTTGGCCTTCTACGGCTCCGCCCTCGGACTGGCCGTGGCCCGTGAATTCGGCAGCGGGGATCAACGGGGCGTGGTCTTCTTCGCCGGCGGCGGCCTGATCGAGGTAGTGGGGACGGACACCATGCCGGCCGGAACCGGCGCCGTGGCGCTGTGGCTGCAGGTGCGGAGCGTCGACGAGGCCCTGGCCGAACTGGCCGACCGGGGCGTCCCCGTGTCCCGCCCGGCCGCCCTCGAACCCTGGGGCCTGATCGAGGCATGGATACACGACCCGGACGGGGTGCGCATCAACCTGGTCGAGGTGCCCGCCGACCACCCACTCCGACGCGACCTCCGTGGTCCGCTCAACGGAGCGGATCGACGGTGACCGCGGCCCGGCACCGGATCGTCGGCATCGACCACGTACAGCTGGCCATGCCGGCCGGGCCTGAGGCCGAGGCCAGGGCGGAGGCGTTCTACCAGGGCGTGCTCGGCCTCCCCCGGGTCCCCAAGCCCCCCGAGTTGGCCACCCGGGGCGGTTGCTGGTTCGAGCTGGGCCCGGCCAAGGTCCACCTGGGGGTGGAGGAGGAGTTCCGGCCGGCCCGCAAGGCCCACCCCGCCCTGGTGGTGGCCGGTCTCGGGGACCTCTGCGGCCAGCTCGACCAGGCGGGGTACCCGACCCGGCGGGCCGAGGACGTGCCGGGCCGGCCCCAGTGGTACGTTGACGACCCCTTCGGCAACCGGATCGAGCTCACTCCCGCCTAGCGTGCAGACCGAACCCGGTCGACCGAACGGATCAGGCTGGTTTGGGAGCGTGCGGCAGGAGGTGTCGAGGTGACCGGTGGCGCGTGAGCGACGCACGCACGACGGGGTGGTCCTGCCCATCTACCTCGTCCACTGCCAGCGGACGGTCGAGCTGGCCGACGGAGAGGCCGTCGGCACGGGCTTCACCCCGTTCCTCGATCCGGCGCACACCGAGGAGCTCAACGAGGATCACGACGCACCGGTGCTTCCGGGGGTCTTCTATGCCGCCGTGACCGGCGTCTCCTTCCACGACGACGCCCTCCAACTCCCCCAGTTCGCCGCCGGCAGCCGCGTCGACATCAGACCCGAGCCGGCCAATGCCCAGGACCGGGCGCCTCTGTCCGTCGTCGCCGACGGCCGACGCGTCGGGTACGTACCGAATCCCATCGCCGCCGCACTGGCTCCGTCCGGGACCAGGTCCGGCCACGGCGTCGTCCTGATGGAGTGGGCGACGAACGGGGTGCGCCACGGTCTGTGGATCCTCGGCTCCATGCACGTCGAACTGCACATCTCTCACGAGTCCTGACGAGAGGCCCGGTCCGAGCCGACCCGGTGCGGGATCAGCCGTGCTGCCAGAGCCGGCTCCGCAGGTTCCGGATGCCGGCCAGGGCGACGCCGTCGAGACGGGCCACGTCCTCGTCGTCGATACTCCAGCCCAGCGCCCCGGCGTTCTCCTCGGCCTGGTGGCGGCTCTTGGCCCCGGGGATGGGGATGGCACCCTTCGTCATGACCCAGTTGAGCGCCACCTGGCTGGGCACCTTCCCGCCGTGCTTCTCACCGATGTCCCGGAGCTCGGACACCACGCCATCGACGACCGCCATCGGGTGGTTGGAGAACTGTCGATTGCCCCGGGGTGGATTGGCCGCCGAGTACTTGCCGGTGAGCCGGCCCTGGCCGATCGGTGAGTAGGCCAGGGGAACCACGCCCAACTCCTTGCACGCCGCCAGCAACCCGCTGGTCTCCGGCGACCGGCGCAGCAGCGAGAACTCGATCTGGTTGGTGGCCAGCCTCATGCCTCTGGCCTGCAGTGCGGCGGCCATGGCTCTGGTCTCCTTGACCGAGTAGTTGGAGACACCTACGGCCCGCACCAGGCCGGCCTGGTGGGCGGCGGCCAGGGCGTCGGCCAGGGCGTTGTGCGAGCGCAGGCTGATGGGGCCGTGGATCTGATAGAGGTCGACGGCGGGGAGTCCGAGCCGATCCAACGAGGCGCGCACTGACGACAGGAGAGCCCGTTCGACCTGCACCTTCCAGGGCGAGGGCATGAACTTGGTGGCCACGACGGACGAGGAGGCGCGCCCGGGATCGCCGGCCGACAGCCTGCCGATGATGCGCTCGCTCTCGCCACCGCCGTACACCTCGGCCGTGTCGAACAGGGTCACTCCGGCGTCGATGGAGGCATCCCACGCCTCGCGGATGGAGTGGACGGTGAGCCCGGTGTCGTAGCCCCCCATGCCCCAGGTGGCCCGGTCGCCCCAGGCCCACGTGCCCACGCCGAGCGGAGGGACGGAGACATCGGAGCCACCCAACGTGTAGTGATCGGGGATCATGGACTGCACGGTACCCGAACGCCCTGTCGCGGGTCCGCCGGACCGGACGGTTGTGCCCTACCGGCCGGAGGGGACACTATGTCGTGATGCCAGAGGTCGACACCGGCGGGGCCACCATCGCCTACGACGTCTTCGGCGACGGGGAGCCGGTGGTACTGGTGGCCGGCTGCGGCCAGCCCGCCCTGGCCTGGAGGCTGAGTGCGGTACCCGTCCTCACCGCGGCGGGATACCAGGTCGTGACCTTCGACAACCGCGGGGTGTCCCCGTCCTCTTCACCTCCCGCCCCGTACTCGATCGACGCCATGGCCGCCGACACCATCGGCCTCCTCGACCACCTGGACATGGGGTCGGTCCGCATCGCCGGTCACTCCATGGGCGGCTGGGTGGCCGAGTCCCTGGCCATCCGACACCCCGACCGGATACGCGGAGCGGTGTTCATGGGGAGCTGCAACGAGGGGACGGCCTGGGAGATGACCATCACCACGGTGGAGCGCGACCTGGCCCGACTGGACTACGTGATGCCGTCGTTGTACGAAGCGGCCGAGACACTGCGGTACCTGCCCAACCACGAGCTTCAGGACGACGCGGTGGTCGAGGCCTGGCTCACCGTGCTCGAGGATCAACCGGCCTGGCCCAACCCGGGTCGGCTCGGCCAGTACGAGGCCTGCCTGGCCTGGTCCGCTGATCGCGTCCGCACCGAGGCGTGGTCGACCATTCCGGTTCCGTGCCTGATCATGGCCTTCGAGCACGACATCGACTCGCCCCCGGCGCGGGCCCGCCAGGCCGCGGCCCGAATCCCCGGGGCCCGGTACGTGGAGATCGCCGGGGCCAGCCATCTGGGCATATTCACGCACGGCCCCGAGGTGGGGAGCGCCCTGGTCGAATTCTTCTCGGGGGTGTGAGGCGAGCCCGGTGGACCCGGCAGGGGGTCAGTGCCGGCGCCGTCGGACCCAGACCAGTCCACGTCCGGTGTGAGCCGGCACCACGACGGCGCGACCCCGGTGCCCGATCGGCTCGTAACCCAGCTTGGGGGGAATGGCGGCACTGGCCAGGTTGGCTTCGTCCATGCGGATCTCGACCTGGTGCACGTCGGCCAGGTGGGCGAAGGCGGCCTCGGTGAGCGCGTCGGCCGCCGCCGTGGCGTAGCCCCGTCCGGTCCGGTCGGTACGGACCCAGTAGCCGATCTCGACGGTGCCCGGACCGTCCCGCCGGTGGAGTCCGGCCCCTCCCACCATCTCATCGGAGCCGACCTCGAACAGTAGGTAGGCCCACTGGCGGTCGGCGTCGAAGTCGGCCTCGCCCTCCTCGAGAACGACGAGCTCCTCGTCCGCGGTCGGCATGGCCCGGGCCCACGGCAACCATCGCTGCAGCTCCGGGAGACTGGAGGACACGGCGGAAAGGACCCAGTCGAGATGGGACACGCGCCACCGTCGGAGCTCGACCGCTCCGGCCGGCAGCACCTCGGGAAGCGCGGCCATGGCTCCAGCATGACAGCGGCCGTCGGGTGTGCCGGCCGTCAGGGCGAGGACGTGGTGGTCTCCGACGCCGGCAGCACGGTGATGTTGATGGCGAACTCACCGGCCTTGAGCGGCCCACCCTTGGAAGAGGTGGTCCCCGATACCACCTCCACCGTCCACTGGGAATTCTTGGCCGTGAAGGTCGATCCGGTCAGTGTCACCGTGGTCGAAGGGCCACTCGACGGCGTACCGGTGACCGGCGTCGTTCCGGACTGCACGTTGCTGATGGTGTAGCCGGCCGCCTGCATCTTCGATTGGTACGCCGAGGTCCCCGACGTGATCGAGCCGGTGACGGCGAAACCCACGTCCCAGTTGTTGTCGGTGCCACCGCCGTAGAGCACCCGCGAGCTGTCGGGCACCGAAACACTGGACGGGAAGCCGGACGGAAGTGCTCCCTTGGCCGCCGAGAAGTGATGGCCGAACACGTTCCCACTGACCCCGTTCTTGGAGATGTGGAGGCTGCACGCCGAGAGCGCCAGGGCGGTGGCCACCAGCACCAGGCTCCACCGACGTGGACGGCGCCACCCGTCCGGTCCGCGACCGACGGCGTCGGATCCCGTGCAGCCCGTGGTCCGTCCCATCCGCGACCTCCTCATGGTGGCCTGGGCCGCAACGGTCCGGGCGTGGGTTGGGTATCGCCGGCCTACGGTAGCGGCCCGGTCCCGACCGGAGTGGGATCGAGAGAGGCCCGCTCAGGACACGGCGTCGGGGCGGCGACGGTAGGTGAAGTAGGCCTTGACCGAGCTGTCGGTCGGCGTGTCGCCGCTCTCACTGGTCTCTTCCACCAGGTCGAATCGGGGCGAGAGGGCGCCCTTGATCTGTCGGAGGCTCACACCCAGTTCGCCGATCCGTTCGTGGTGGAGGGTGAAGCACTCGCCCCGCACGTGTTCGAAGATCCGGATGTCCCAGTCCGATATCCCGTCCTCGGCCAAGGTCACGTCCATGATCAGCACGTTTCCGTCGAAGTCGAACACCCATGGCGGTTCCTCTCCCAGGCGGCGCAACTCCCCGACGGTGTTCACGTCGAAGATGAAGAGGCCGCCGTCGACCAGATGGTCGGCAACGGCGTCGAACATCGACTGCCAGGCATCGAAGGTGAGGAGATGGTTCAAGGTGTCGAAGACGCAGACGACGACATCGAACCGCTCACCCAGCCAGAACTCTTCGATGTCCCCGAGGAGCAGCCGGGCCCCGGGGACCTTGGTGCTGGCCACGGCCAGCATCTCGGGCGAGCGGTCCATGCCGGTCAACGAAGGCAGCGAGGTCAGCTGGTCGAGGATCGATCCCGTGCCGCAGCCGAGCTCGAGGACCGAAGCCGCATCCGGGCGGTACCGTTCGATCGACCCGAGGACGCGGGCACCCCTCGGAGCCGGATCGTCCATGGCTCTGTCGTAGAAGCGGGCAAAGTGCTCGTAGTCCGGCACCGGCCCACCGTGCCACACCGCGAGGCCCGACGACAGTGGGAACCTCCCCCGGTTCCCCGTCGCGCCCCCACGAACCCGACAGGTACGGGTATGATGAGGGCGATCGCGTAGCCCCCTGAGGACGTCGGGCAAGGCAGTGCGTTTCGTGCTTCGGCACGTTGCCCCGCCGGAGGTCCAGTGGGTTCGCTCGTTGCTACACCCGAGCCGATGACGGCTCGCGACCCGACCCGCCTTCCGGAACAGGAAACGGCACCGGTGGTCCACCCGGCCCAGAAGGTGGTCACCGTAGCCATCGTGGCCGGACCAGCCGTGACCCTGGCCGTCCTCATCCCCCTCCTGTGGGGGCACGCCGTCAACGTTTCCGACGTGGTGATGGCCGCGGTGTTCTATCTGATCACCGGCTTCGGGATCACGGTGGGCTTCCACCGTCTGTTCACCCACCGCGCCTTCGGTCCGCGTCGGGTGCTCAAGATCGCCCTGGCCGTCATGGGCTCGATGGCGGTCGAGGGATCGCTGACCAGCTGGGTGGCCACCCACCGCCGTCACCACATGTTCTCCGACCGCTCGGGAGACCCCCACTCCCCCCACCGCTACGGCGACCACGGCACCGCGCTCCTACGCGGCCTGGCCTTCTCTCACGTCGGTTGGTTGTTCGTCTCGGACGCCTCCTGTGCCACCCGTTTCGCGCCCGACACACTGGGTGATCCCGACCTGCAACGGATCAGCCGGCTCTTCCCCGTCCTGGCCGCGGCATCTCTGGCCATCCCGCTCGGGATCGGCTATGCCCTGTCGGGCACCCTCGTGGGGGGCCTGACCGCTCTGTTGTGGGCCGGCCTGGTCCGGATGGCACTCCTCCATCACGTCACCTGGTCGGTCAATTCGCTGTGCCACACCTTCGGCCGCCGGCCGGAGGAGACGTCGGACCGGAGCACCAACCTGTGGGCGCTGGCGGTGGTGTCCCTCGGAGACAACTGGCACAACATCCACCACGCCCATCCCTCGTGGGCCCGGCACGGGGCACGACGGGGCATGATCGATCCCTCGGCCTGGCTCATCCGTCGGTTCGAGCAGCTCGGCTGGGCCACGAAGGTCCGGTGGCCGACGGGCGGCGGATCGTTCAGGGACCCCTCGGCCGGTACGGTCCCGGTCAGCTAGCGCGGGCCCGGCGCCGCAGCGGCGGAAGGGTGGGCGGGGGCTGGCGACGGGCGGGCAGCGCCTCGAGCAGTGCCGTGGTGGCCTCGGTGACCCGTCGGACCGCCTCCTCGAAGACCTGTTCGGTGTGCACGGAGGTGGTCTGGACCCCGCTGACCTTGCGAACGTACTGACGGGCGGCGGCCTCGATCTCCTCCGTCGTGGGTGGCGGCTCGAGCCCGCGCAGCGTGGTGATGTTGCGGCACATACCGTTCAGGTTAGGCCGGCGGAGCCGGCACCGTCTCCTGTCGACCGGTCAGGGCAGGAGCCCGGCGACATCGGCCCGCTCGGCCTCGAGCTCCTCGGTGGTGATGCGGATCCGGTCGGCGGCGAACTCGTCGTGGGCCAGCCCCTCCACCACGGTCCATCCCCCCGAGCCGTTGGTCCGGACCGGAAAACCGAACTGTAGACCCTCGGGTACGCCGTACTCCCCCTTCGACACCACAGCCAGCGAGGTGACGTCGTCGCCCGGGGTGGCGAGTCGAATGCCGTTCACCGAGTCGATGACGGCGCTGGCCGCGGACGCCGCCGAGGACAGCCCACGGGCATCGATGACGGCCGCGCCCCGCTTCTGGACGGTGGTCAGGAAATCGCCCCGGAGCCAGTCCTGGTCGTCGATGACCTCAACGGCCGGCTTCCCGCCGATCAGGGCATGGGCGAAGTCGGGGAACTGGGTGGCCGAATGGTTCCCCCAGATGGCCACATTGGTCACCGACTCCACCGGCGCCCCCGCCTTGCGGGCCAACTGGGCCTTGGCCCGGTTCTCGTCGAGCTTGGTCATGGCGAACCATCGGTCGTCGGGCACCTCGGGGGCGTTGGCCCGGGCGATGAGGCAGTTGGTGTTGCAGGGATTGCCGACGACCAGGACCCGCACGTCGTCAGCGGCACTGGCGGCGATGGCGCGGCCCTGGGGGCCGAAGATCCCCCCGTTCACCGTGAGCAGGTCGCCCCGCTCCATCCCGGCCTTGCGGGGAATGGAACCGACCAGCAGTGCCCATGAGGTGCCGTCGAAGGCCGTGTTGAGGTCGGTCGTGGTCACCACGTCGGCAACCAGGGAGAAGGCGCAGTCGTCGATCTCCATCACCACACCCTCGAGAGCCCTCATACCGGGCTCGATCTCGAGGAGGCGGAGGATGACCGGCTGATCGGGGCCGAGGAGCTGGCCCGAGCAGATCCGGAACAGCAGGGAGTAGCCGATCTGGCCTGCGGCCCCGGTGACGGTGACGTGAACGGGAGGTTTGGCTGCCATGGGGCCGAGGCTAATCGGACGGGTTCCGGCCGGTCGAACCTGGCCCCGGACGGTGACCCCCGGGGCGCCCTACAGGCGGTCGACGATGGCCGAGGCGAACTCCGAGCACTTGACCTCGGTGGCCCCGTCCATCAGGCGGGCGAAGTCGTAGGTGACCACCTTGTCGGCGATGGTGGCCTCGAGGGCGCCCACGATGTCGGTAGCGGCATCCGTCCAACCCAGGTGCTCGTACATCATGACTCCCGACAGCAGGACCGACCCCGGATTGACCTTGTCCAGTCCCGCATACTTGGGCGCCGTCCCGTGGGTGGCCTCGAAGATGCCGTGGCCGGTGGTGTAGTTGATGTTGCCACCCGGAGCGATCCCGATGCCCCCGACCTGGGCGGCCAGCGCGTCGGACAGGTAGTCACCGTTGAGATTGGTGGTGGCGATCACGTCGAACTCCTCCGGGCGGGTCAGGACCTGCTGCAACGTGATGTCGGCGATGCTGTCCTTGACCAGCAACTTGTCCCCCGGCTTGCCGCCGCAGTCGTCCCATCCCACGGCGACATCGGCGAACTCCTCGCGCACGAGTTCGTAGCCCCAGTTGCGGAAGGCGCCTTCGGTGAATTTCTGGATGTTCCCCTTGTGCACCATGTTCACACTGGAGCGGCTGTGGGAGAGGGCGTAGTTGATGGAGGCCCGAATGAGCCGCTTCGACCCGAACTCGGAGATGGGCTTGATCCCGATACCGGATCCCTCGCGGATCGACCACCCCATCTCCTCACGCAGGAAGGTCGAGAGCTTGGCCGCCTCGGGGGTGAAGGCCTCGGCCTCGAGCCCGGCGTAGATGTCCTCGGTGTTCTCGCGGAAGATAACCATGTCGACCTTCTCGGGATGGAGCACGGGAGAGGGCACGCCGGTGAACCACCGGACCGGGCGCAGGCACACGTAGAGGTCGAGGATCTGCCGGAGGGCCACGTTGAGGGACCGGATCCCGCCCCCCACCGGGGTGGTGAGAGGACCCTTGATCCCGATGAGGTGGGATCGGAACGTGTCGACGGTCTCCTCGGGCAGCCAGTCGCCGGTCTCGTCGAAGGCCTTCTGCCCGGCCAGTACCTCCTTCCACGCCACGGTCCTGCCGTGCTTGGCCGCGGCGGCGTCGAGGACCAGCTTGGCCGCGGGCCAGATGTCCACCCCGGTGCCATCCCCTTCGATGAAGGGGATGATCGGGTTGTCGGACACGTGCAGGGCTCCGTCGGGTCCTTGGGTGATGAGATCGGGCATGCCGGGCAGCCTATCGGCACCCCCCCGCACCCTCGCCAACCGGGGGCGGGCCCTCCGGTCGCCTCAGGGAGGCCGGCTCAGGGCTGGGCCAGGCCGAGGGCGGAGTAGATCTCGCGGGTGGCGCTCGACCGGTTGAGCGTGTAGAAGTGCAGACCCGGCACCCCGGCGTCCAGCAGCTGGTCACAGAGCTCGGTGGCGATGACGACGCCCTCGTGGCGGACGGCCTCGCTCCCACCCCGTCGATCGGCCTCCACCAGCCGCTCCACCATCCACTCCGGCACCGCCGCCCCCATGGTGGCCATGCGGGGGATCGAGCTGAGGCTGGTGACGGGCATGATGCCGGGCAGCACCGGCTTGTCCACACCGCGGGCGGCGAGATCGGCGACGAGGCCGGTGAACTCCGCCGCCTCGAAGAAGAACTGCGAGATGGCGAAGTCGGCCCGTGCCAGCTTGGCGGCCAGGAAGTCGCGGTCGGTGGTCCGGTCAGGCGAGTGCGGGTGGCCGCCGGGCTGGGCGGCCACGCCCACGGAGAAGCCCCCTATGGCGTGGGCCAGCTCCACCAGCTCCGAGGCGTGGACCAGCTCACCGGGGCCTTCGTCCGGGTCGGCCGGGGGATCCCCCCCGAGGGCCATGAGGTTCTCCACGCCCGCCGACCGGTAGGCCACCAGGATCTCCGCCAGCTCGAGGCGGGTGTGGGCCACACAGATCAGGTGGGCCATGGGAACCAGCGTCGTGGTGCGGAGCATGCCGGTGACCAGGTCGAAGGTGCGCTGGCGCGACTCGGCACCGCCACGGTAGGTCACCGACACGAACGACGGCCCGAGCGGCTCGAGGTCCCGCAGGGTCCTGACCAGCGTGGTCTGCTCCGCGTCCGACTTCGGCGGGAAGAACTCGAACGAGTAGGTCCTCCCCTTGCCCAGGAGGTCGGCGATGCGGGTCATGGCCGGACAAGCCTACCGCCGAGACCGATCCCGGCACCGGGGAAGGCCACGGTCGGTGGCCGGTGGACGACGCACCCGGATGGAGCGTCGGATGGTCAGGTCAACCCGGTGCCGACCCGATCCGCGTGGACAGCCTGACCAGCGCCGAGTTCAGTTCGGCCGTGCGGGCCCGGCGGGCCTCGTCGGCCTGGGCCAGCTGCATCCCGGACGGCGCAGCCGTCCCGTGCCGCAGCAGCCGATCGGCCTCGATGGCGAAGGCCAGACCCCGCAGGGCTCCGGCGGCCGACGTGGCCAGACTTCCGGCCTCGGGGTCCGGCGCTCCCCGCACCGCATGTTCGAGCGCCACGGCGGCCCGCTCCACCTGGACGGCCACCGCGCCCCGGATCTCCGGATCGTCGGAGGCGCCATTGCCGGAGAGCAACGATTCCCGGGCCAGCTGGGCGTCGGAGAGGGCCGGTACCACCGCCTTCCGCCACGTCGTCTCCACGCCTCGCCGTCGCCGGGCCGCCAGTGCCAGGATGACGCCGACGATGGCCAGGACCAGCACCACGATCAGGACGATCAAACCCCACGGGGTCTTCGACGAGGTGTTCTTGACGAGCGGTTGGGTGGTCGTGGTGGTGCTGGACGAGGTCGTGGTGGTGGTCCTCGGCTCGGTGGTCGAGGTGGTGGTCGTTGGCGGCGTGGTCGTGGTGGTGGTCGGCGGCGTGGTCGTGGTGGTGGGTTCGACCGTCGAGGTGGTGACGTCGGCCAGGAGTACCGATGCACCCCGGTGGGCAGCCCCGGCCACATCCGGCCCGACCAGCAGGGGGCCGGGCAGGGTCAGAGCCACCACCACGAGGCCCGAGGCCGCGCCCCTCGCCAGCCGCGCTCCCCGGCCCCGCGGCAACCGGGGCAACCGCGGCGTTCGGACGGTCCCCGTCACCGGTCGGACCGCCCGTAGTCGTCCTCGAGCCTCACGATGTCGTCCTCTCCGAAGTACTCGCCGTGCTGCACCTCGACGAACACCACGTCCGTCTGGCCGGGATTGGCGATCCGGTGGTCGGTGCCCACCGGGATGTCCACCGAATCGCCGGCCTCGAGCTTGACGACCCGACCGTCGAGGGTCACCTCGGCACGGCCGCGGACGATGAACCAGTGCTCCGACCGGCGCGTGTGCCGTTGGTAGCTCAGGCGCTTGCCCGGGTGCACCACGATGCGCTTGACCTTGTGGGTGCCGTCGTCGTCCAGCACGGTGTACGTGCCCCAGGGGCGATGGTCGGTCTCGAGCTCGGGCATCGTGCTCACGACGCCGCCCGCTCGGCCGCTCGTACCGCGTTGGTCAGCAGCATGGCCCGGGTCATCGGCCCCACCCCTCCGATGCGGGGGGTGATCCATCCGGCCACGTCGGCCACGGACGCGTCGACATCGGACAACAGCTTTCTCCCTTCCCACGAGGTGCCGGCGCCGACGACGGCCGCACCGGGTTTGATCCAGTCCGGGGTCACCAGCCCGGCCTTTCCGGCCGCGGCCACCACCACGTCGCCCTGTCGCACCAGGCCGGCCAGGTCGTCGACCCCGGTGTGCACGACCGTCACCGCGGCATTGCAACCCGGACGCTTCATGGCCAACAGGAGGGCCAGGGGCCGCCCGATGGTCAGCCCGCGTCCGATGACCACGACGTGCCGGCCCTCGACGGGCACGTCGTTGGCGTGCAGGAGCTCGACGATGCCGGCGGGGGTGCAGGGCAGCGGGCCGTTGGCCCCCATGACCAGCCGCCCCAGGTTCACTGGGTGCAGGCCGTCGACGTCCTTGTCGGGATCGACGGCCAACAGCACCCGCTCCTCGTCGAGGCCGGCGGGAAGTGGAAGCTGCACCAGATAGGCGTGGATCTCGGGATCGGCATTGAATCTGGCCACCACCGCCTCGAGTTTGGCCTGCGACACATCGGCCGGCAGGTGCTCGTGCGCCGAGTGGATGCCGACCTCGGCGCAGTCGTCGTGCTTCATGGCTACGTAGCGGGCGCTCGGACCGTCGTCGCCGACCAGGATGGTTCCGAGGCCCACGACCACGCCCTCACTGCGCAGCCGGGCCACCCGGTCGGTCACCTCGGACCGGATCTTGGCCGCCAACAGCTCACCGTCGAGCAGCGTCGCCGTCATCGGCTCAGTGCCGGAAGTGGCGCTCGCCACCCGCCATGACCACCGCGATGCCGGCCTCGTCGGCGGCCGCCATCACCTCGTCGTCCCGGATCGATCCGCCCGGTTGCACCACTGCGGACACACCGGCATCCGCCAGTACCAGCAGGCCGTCGGGGAACGGGAAGAAGGCGTCGCTGGCCGCGGCGGCGCCCACGGCCCGGGATCCCGCCTTGGCCACGGCGATCTCGGCCGCCACCACCCGTGACTGCTGGCCGGCCCCCACCCCGACGGCCTGGCCCCCCGAGACGATGGCGATGGCATTGGACGTCGTGCGGGCGCAGACCTTCCAGGCCAGCGCCAGGTCGAGCCACTGGGCCTCGCTGGGCTGTGCGGTCGTGGCCACCTGCCACGAGGTCGGCGGGATGAGAAAGCGGTCGGCGTCCTGGACCAGCACGCTGGCTCCCAGCCCCCGGAACTGACGCACCAGCGGCTCGGGGGATGGTGCCGACAGCAGGCGGGTCGCCTTGCGCTTCGAGGTCAGCTGGACCAGCGCGTCCTCGTCATAGGACGGGGCGATGATCACATCGGCCTGCGGACCGGCGGCGATGGCCTCCGCCACCGCCGGCGTCACCGGGCCGCCGATGGCCACGATGCCCCCGAAGGCCGACTGGGGATCGCACTCGAGCGCCCGCTCATAGGCGGTCACCAGATCGGCGTGTAGTGCCGCTCCACAGGGATTGGCGTGCTTGATGATGGCCACGGCCAGCTGTCGGTCCTCTGGTGCCGCCAACTCGTGGACGAGCCGCCACGCCGCGTCGGCATCGAAGATGTTGAGGTAGGAGAGCTCTTTCCCACCGTGCTGGACGACGTCGTCCCACCACGAGTGCCGGCCGACGATCCGGTAGCGGGCTCCGTGCTGGTGGGGGTTCTCGCCATAGCGGAGCGAACCGGCCCGCTCGAGGGCCAGATGGATGGAGGGGGGCAGGATGACGGCATCGTCGTCCGAGCCCTGCGCTCCTTCGGCCGCCCCGAGCTCGTCGAACCAGTCCACAATGGCGGCGTCGTACGCGGCGATGTGGGCAAAGGCGTCGCGGGCCAGCCGGAGCCGTGTGACCGTCGGTCAGCGAACCGTGCTGGCGCAGCTCGTCCAGCACCGTGCCGTACTCGCCGGGTGAGACCACCACACCCACGTGGGCGTGATTCTTCGCCGCCGCCCTCACCATGGTCGGCCCCCCCACGTCGATGAGCTCGATGGACGGGTCGGAGGTGAAGGGATAGAGGTTGCAGACCACCAGGTCGATGGGGGCGATGCCCAGACGCTCCAGGTCGGACAGGTGCTCGGGCTTCGAGCGGTCGGCCAGGATGCCGCCGTGGACCGTCGGATGCAGGGTCTTGACCCGGCCACCGAGCATCTCGGGGGCGCCGGTCAGGTCGGCCACCTCGACGTGGGCGATGCCGGCGTCGGCCAGCGCCGCCGACGTCCCTCCGCTCGAGATCAGTTCCCAGCCCAGATCGACGAGACCCCGGGCCAGATCGATAGCCCCGGTCTTGTCGTAGACGGACAGCAGTGCCCTCATGGCGCAACCTCCGCCGATGATCCTGGCCCATCCCCCACCGGCGCCGCCAACCCGTCGACGAACCGGCGGATGGTGTCCGGGTACAAGGTGCGCTCCACCGACTTGATGCGCTCGTGCAGGGTGGCTTCGGTGTCGCCGGGCAGGACCGGGACCTCGGCCCGCGCCAGGATCGGGCCGGCGTCCATCTCGACCGTGGCGATGTGGACGGTGGTCCCGGTGACGGCCACGCCGGCGGCCAGGGCGTCGGCCACCGCATTCCATCCGGGGAAGGCGGGCAACAGGGCCGGGTGGGTGTTGAGGATGCGCTCGGGAAAGGCCCGGTGGACGGGTTCGGTCAACACCGTGCCGAAGCCGGCCATGACCACGACGTCGACGGAACCGTCCTCGAGCGAGGCCGTCACCGCCTCGGTGAAGGCGTCACGGTCGAAACCGGGGCCGAAGCCGCCGAAGGCCGAGCGGTCGACCAGCACGCAGGGGATGGAGCAGCGGTCTGCGACGTCGCGGGCCCGACACGGCCGGTCGACCAGCACCATGGAGACGGGCAGTCCGGCGGCCACGATGGCCTCGAGGATGGTGCCGCTCCCCGAGGCCAGCACGCCGATCCGCACGTCGCCGGAGACGGACGGCGAGGAGTCTGAAGATTCGCCGGGGCCCACCGGCGCACGATATCAGCGCCGCAGAGTGTCGACGCTCGCGCGGCCAGAGGCGCTCCCGATGGGACCGCGAGCGTCGGTGCTACCGTTCCGGCCGAAGGGACCGGGGCGACGTGGCCCGGCCGGCCTGCCTCCGGCTCTGGGCCCACGTCGCTCGGTCCCCCCTGCCCAGGGAATGCCCCTCGCGAGTGTGATATCGGCATCGCCGGGGCAATTCCGAAGGGAAATTTTCGGGTTTCCGGCCCGGTTCGGTCTCCTCGGAGAACGCCTGCGGCCCGGTGGACCTTTGCCCCGGCGGCGACGGGGCCCCCGCTCAGCCGAGCTTCCGGACGACGTCGACCATCGCCTCCCCGGCCTCGGTCGGATTGAGGGCCACGGTGACTCCGGCCCCGGACAGTGCCTCCATCTTGGCCTGGGCCGTCCCCTTGGACCCGGAGATGATGGCGCCGGCGTGACCCATCTTCCGGCCCGGTGGCGCCGTCACCCCGGCCACATAGGAGACCACGGGCTTGGTCACCGACGACGCGATGAATTCGGCTGCCTCCTCTTCGGCCGAGCCCCCGATCTCGCCGATCATCATGATGGCCCTGGTATCGGGGTCGGCTTCGAAGGCTCTCAGGCAGTCGATGAAGCTGGTGCCGGGGACCGGGTCGCCTCCGATCCCCACGCAGGTGGTCTGGCCGACGCCCTGTTGCGACAGCTCGTGGAGGGCCTGGTACGTCAACGTGCCCGAACGGCTGACGATGCCCACCGGGCCCCCGGGCATGGCGATGTCCCCCGAGGTGATGCCGATGTTGCACTTGCCCGGGGAGATGATCCCCGGGCAGTTGGGGCCGAGCAGACGGGTGCCGGGGTGTTCCCGCACCAGCCGGTTATAGGCCAGGGCCTCGTCGCTGGCCGGGATGCCCTCGGTGATGCACACCACGAAGGGGACGCCGGCCGCCGCTGCTTCGACGATGGCGTCGGCGGCGAAACGGGGTGGCACCGATATGAACGACGCATCGGCGCCGGTGGCCTCGACCGCCTCGGCCACGGTGGCGAAGACCGGGATCCCCTCGATCTCCTCCCCTCCCCGGTTGGGATTGGTACCGGCCACCACCTTGGTGCCGTAGGCCCGGTTGCGGAGCCCGTGGTACAGCCCCTGGCTGGTCGGGCTGATCCCCTGGATCACGACCTTGGTGTTCTCGTCGACGAAGATGCTCATGAGTGACCTCCTGCCAGAGCGACGGCGCGGCGGGCGGCATCGAGCATGGTCGGCTCGGCCACCAGGCGATCGGAGAGATGCTCGGCCAAGATTTCGCGGCCGGCGACGGCATTGGTGCCGTCGAGCCGGAGCACGATCGGCGAACTGATCTCGACCCGCTCCAGAGCCTCGAGGACGCCCTTGGCCACCTCGTCCACCCGAGTGATCCCGCCGAAGATGTTGACGAAGATGGATCGGACCGCCGGGTCGGAGTTGATGACCTCGAGGGCCGCCGCCATCACGTCGGCGTTGGCCCCACCCCCGATGTCGAGGAAATTGGCCGCCGAGCCGCCGCACTGGTTGACCACGTCGAGCGTGCTCATGGCCAGACCGGCCCCGTTGGCGATGATGCCCACCGAGCCGTCCAGGCCGATGTAGTTGAGCCCACGCTCCTTGGCCCGGGTCTCGCGCTCGTCCTCCACGTCGCTCCCTTCGAACTCCTCCCACTCGGGATGCCGGAAGGCGGCGTTGGCGTCCAGCGTGACCTTGGCGTCGAGGGCATGGACCTTGTCGTCGGGGGTGAGGATCAGGGGATTGATCTCCGCCAGGTCGCAGTCACCCTCGGTGTAACAGGTGTACAGCTTGACCAGCAGCTCTGCGGCCTGTTCGCGGGCCACCTCGTCGAGGTTGGCCCGGTCGACCCAACTCCGTGCCGCTTCGAGGCTGAGCCCGTCGACCGGATCGACGTGGATGATGGCGATGGCATCGGGGTTGGTGACCGCCACCTCCTCGATCTCCACGCCACCCTCGGCCGAGAGCATGCCCAGGTGCTTCTTGGCGCTCCGGTCGAGCGTGAAACTGGCGTAGTACTCGCGGGCGATGTCCGAGGCATGCTCGATCCACAGCCGCTTGACCACGTGGCCCTTGATGTCGAGGCCGAGGATGTTCCCGGCGTGCAGCCGAACCTCGTCGGCGTCGTCGGCCAGTTTGACGCCACCGGCCTTGCCTCGGCCTCCGACCTTCACCTGGGCCTTGACCACGACGGGGTACCCCGACGCCTCCGCCTGTGCCACGGCCTCCTCGACCGTGTCGGCCACACCTCCTTTGGAGATGGGTATGCCGTAGCGGGCGAAGTACTGCTTACCCTGATACTCGAAAAGATCCACTGGATCCGTTTCCTCTCTCTTCTGCTCGGTGCGACTCGTGCTGCTCGGTGCTGCTCGGTGCTGCTCGTGCTGCTGCTTCTGCTCGGTGCGACCACCCCAGAGCCGATGCTGCCGCCCGTGCCCCGATGGGGTGGGGAGACCGGCCCCGTCACCGGTCGGGGCGGATCGGTGGTCGTGCGGGCCGTGTGCTGTGGCTACGGGGCCCCGGATCGATGTCAGCCGGCCTCTCTGCTCTCCCGTTCGTCGAGGGCCTCGCCCAACCAGGCGCCGATGGCTGGGAGCGGCGCTCCGGGAGTGAAGACCTCGGCCACCCCGAGCTCTTTGAGGACCGGGATGTCCGCCGCCGGGATGATCCCCCCCACCAGCACCAAGACGTCGCCGCGACCCTGTTCCGCCAGGCCCTCGATGACACGCGGCACCAACGTCAGGTGCGCCCCGGAGAGCAACGACAGCCCGACCGCGTCGGCGTCCTCTTGGACGACGGCCTGCACCACCTGCTCGGCCGTCTGGTGCAGACCGGTGTAGATGACCTCGAATCCCGCGTCCCGAAGCGCTCGGGCGATGACCTTCGCCCCACGGTCGTGCCCGTCCAGCCCGGGCTTGGCCACCACGACTCGATAGGGGCGCTTCACGGAGCCAGATACTAAGCGCAGACTGCCACCCAGGCCCATCTGGCCACCGAGGGCGGCGGGCGGCTCCCATCCGAGAGACCCGGCCCGGGGGGATCCAGGCCCTAGCCTGTTAGGGGTCCGTGGTACCTTCGCTCCGGCGCCCACGGCACAACCCGAGCCTCGAGAGGACGCCTTGACCACTTCGGCTGAAGCTGTGGACCGACCCGATGAGCACGCTGCGCAGCCGAGGCCGGACTTACCGACGTCCCTCGCCGTGGGGCTGGTCCAGCTGGCCCGGCCGCGTCAGTGGATCAAGAACCTTCTGGTCTTCGTGGCGCCGGCGGCGGCCGGGTCGCTCTTCCACCATTCCGTGTTCTGGCACGCTGCGGCGGCCTTCGGGATCTTCTGCCTGGCCGCCTCGGGAACCTACTGCCTGAACGACGCCCTCGACGCCGCGGGCGACCGGGCCCATCCCACCAAGCAGCGCCGGCCTGTGGCGGCCGGCGTGGTGACCGTGCCCCTGGCCGTCGTCATGGGCGTGGTCCTGATGGGACTGTCGATCGGGCTGGGCCAAGTGGTGGCCGGATGGCACCTGGCCCTGGTCATGGCGGTCTACGTCCTGATCAACGTGGGCTACTCCCTCGGTCTGAAGAACGAGCCCGTCCTCGACCTGGCCGCGGTGAGCGCCGGCTTCGTGTTGCGCGCCGTGGCCGGTGGTGTGGCCACCGGCGTGGTCCTGACCAACTGGTTCCTGATCGTGGCGTCGTTCGGGTCCTTGCTCATCGTGACCGGCAAGCGATCGGGTGAGAAACAGCTGCTCTCCGAGCACCGGGCTGACGACGGCCCCATCCGACCGACTCTCGGCCTCTACACCCCTTCCTTCCTCCGATCGGTCCGGACCCTTTCGGCAGCCGTGACGGTAACGGCCTACTGCCTGTGGGCCTTCGACCGGGCCAGTCAGATTCACCGGGGAGCCGACCCCATCTGGTTCCAACTGACCGTTATCCCCTTCACCATCGCCCTCCTCCACGTCATGCTCCTCCTCGACTCGGGAGAGGGGGCCGCCCCCGAGGACCTGGCCGTACACGACCACCGGCTCCAGGTCTACGGCCTCTGCTGGGTGGCCTTGTTCGCCGCCGGCGTCTACGCCACATGAGCGCGCCGACAGGACGACGGTCCCTCCTCACGGGGTGGGGCCGCACCGCCCCGACCTCCGCCGACGTGGTGCATGCCGTACATCCCGACATCGTCGACCAGGCCATGTCCACTGCGGCGACCCCGGCGGCGGATCCGACCGCAGACCCGGCGGCGACCCCGACGGCGGACCGTCGCGGCCTCATCGCCCGGGGTCTGGGCCGCAGCTACGGCGACGCGGCCCAAAACGCCGGCGGGACGGTGCTCGACGCCACCTGGCTTGACGCCATCCTGCGGGTCGACCTCGACGCCGGCGTCGCGAGCGTCGGAGCCGGGGTCAGCCTGCAGACCCTGATGGAGCGGTTCGTTCCGCTCGGCTGGTTCGTGCCGGTGACACCGGGCACCCGCCTGGTCACCGTGGGCGGGGCCATCGCCGCCGACATCCACGGGAAGAACCACCACATCGACGGCAGCTTCTGCTCACACGTGCTCTCGTTGACCCTCGTGACCCCGGTGGGAACGGTGACGGTCACGCCTGACGCCGAGCCCGATCTCTTCTGGGCCACGGCCGGGGGAATGGGCCTCACCGGGGTGATTACCGAGGCCACCCTCCAGATGATCCCGGTCGAGACCAGCTACATGCTGGTGGACACCGAGCGCGCCGCCGACCTCGACGAGGTCATGGACAAGATGCTCACCGGCGACGCCGCCTACCGCTACTCGGTGGCCTGGGTCGACTGTCAGTCGACCGGAAGCCGCCTGGGGCGTTCGGTACTGACCCGCGGCGACCACGCCCGCCTCGAGGACCTACCCGAGCGCCTTCGGCGATCGCCCGACCGGGCGCGGGCCTTCGCTCCCCACACGCTGGCCCGGGTCCCGATCACCGCTCCCAGCGGACTGCTCAACCCACTCACCGTCGGGGCCTTCAACGAGTTCTGGTTCCGAAAAGCTCCCACCCATCAGGTCGGCAAGCCCCACCACATGGCCGGCTTCTTCCACCCCCTCGACGGGGTCGGCCAGTGGAACCGCCTCTACGGGCCGAAAGGCTTCCTCCAGTACCAGTTCGTGGTGCCCGACGCGGCCGGCGAGACGGTCCGCACGATCATCGAGCGCCTGACCGGGTTGAAGCTGGCCAGCTTCCTCGCCGTACTGAAGCGGTTCGGACCGGCGGACCCCGGTCCCCTCTCCTTCCCCATGCCGGGTTGGACGCTGGCCCTCGACCTCCCGGTGGGCCACCATGCCCTGGACGCCCTCCTCGACGATCTGGACCGGCACGTCATGTCGGCCGGAGGCCGTGTCTACCTGGCCAAGGACTCGCGGGTCTCGCCGGAGGCGTTCCGTGTGATGTACCCGCGCGTCGATGAGTGGCTGGCCACCCGGGACCGGGTCGACCCCGCCGGAGTGTTACGGTCCGATCTGGGGCGCCGCCTCGGGCTGTGTCACGACCGTGCGCTGTCCACGGGGGGTGCGAGAGGTGCCGATGGCGTCGGTGGTGCGGGCCGGCCCCTGGGCCGGCCCCCGGCCCAGCGCTCCCGACGCACGACCCGAGGGGACGAGCCCCGCGCCCCGGTGACCGCCAGCAAGCCCACTCCAGAACGGACAGGACCATGATCGACGCCGTCGGGCGACCCCAGTCAGTGCTCGTACTCGGGGGCTCCTCCGAGATCGCCCAGGCCATAGTGGCCCGACTGGTCCCGGCCCGATGCCGGACCGTGGTGCTGGCCGGCCGGGCCGGTGCCCGCCTCGACGAGGCGGTCGACCGGGCCAAGGCCGCCGGCGCGGACCTCGTCGAGGCGGTGGCCTTCGACGCCACCGAGTCCGACCGCCACCAAGGCTTCGCCAACGAGGTCTTCGACCGGTTCGGCGACTTCGACCTGGTCATCGCAGCCGCAGGGGTGCTGGGGGACCAGCAGTCCGACGAGCTCGATCCGGCCGCCGCGGCTGCGGTGATCACCACCAACTTCACCGGTCTGGCCTCGGCCCTGCTGGCCGTGGCGGGACGGCTGCGCCACCAGGGCCACGGCCGGCTCGTCGTGCTCTCGTCGGTGGCCGGCGAACGCGCCCGGCGGGCCAACTTCATCTACGGATCCTCCAAGTCGGGGCTCGACGCCTTCTCGCAGGGCCTGGCCGACGCCCTGGTGGGTACCGGGGCCGACGTCATGATCGTGCGCCCGGGATTCGTGGTGGACCGGATGACCGAGGGGATGACCCCGGCGCCGTTCTCGACGACGCCCGACGCCGTGGCCGAGGCCGTGGTGCGAGGGATCGAGTCCGGGGCGGCGGTGGTCTACGCGCCGCCCGTCCTGCGCTGGGTCTTCGGCGTCATGCGCCACCTACCCCGGGCCGTCTGGCGGCGCATGCCGGGCTGAGGGCTCCAGTAACGGGATCCCACCACCGGTGGCCATGCATCAAGGAACGCCCGCCCGGGGCCGATGATGAAACTATGCCGCCACTCCGACCAGGCATCGGGGACGGAGCGGTGCGGGTCCTGGCTGTGACCCACGAAGCATCACGAACCGGAGCCGTTCGTGCCTTGGTGGAGGCTCTACCGGTGCTCCGCCAGTTCGGCACGGAATTAGTCGTCGTCAACAAGACGCCGGGTCCGATGAGCCCCGATCTCCGTTCTCACTCGGATGTGCTGTTGGAGGCGCCGAGGCCGCGCCTGTCTCAATGTCGCAGGATTTCCCGGGTGCGGGCCCTGGACCAGTTCGTTCCCACCATCGACCGAGCTATCGCTCGCTCGGTGATCAGGGAGGCCTGTCCCGATCTCGTCTACGCCAGCACCGTCATGAGCGCCGACTACGCGGCTGTCGCCCAGCAGCTGCACATCCCGGTCGTCCTGCATGTTCACGAAGCCCAGCCCCTCTCCGGTTGGGCGCTGCGCCGGTCGGGCGTCGACCTTCGGACACTCCCGATGGCTGCCCCCTCCCTGTTCACGGCCAGGGAGCTCGAACAACTGAGCGGCAGATCGGTCCCTGTCCTCCTCGGCCCGACCCGGGCGGTGGAGCCGATGGACCCGTTGGAGTCCGTGGAGTCGGTGGAGGCGACCCCGCTCCTCGACGTGCCCTGGACCCCGGGCAGTGTTCGAGTCGTCGGCTGTGGGAGCCTCGCTCCGTGGAAGGGGCCGGACCTTTGGCTGGATGCCGCGGAGAGACTCTCGACGGTCGACGGTCGACGGGTCGAGTGGATGTGGATCGGTGCGGGAGACCAGCTTCGGTTCCTCCGGGACGAGACGCGCCAGCGGGGCCTGGAGCATCGGGTTCACTGGATGGGAGAGCGGGAGAACGTGGGACCCTACCTGGCGTCCGGCGACCTCTTCGTCCTGACCAGTCGGATTGAGCCCCTCGGACTGGTCCTGCTGGAAGCGGCCGCGGCCGGAGTGGCGAGCATCGCATTCCAAACCGGTGGCGTCCGAGAGATTCTCGTCGACGAGCGGGCATTGGTCCGGGCCGGCAACGTCGGCGAGCTCGTCGAAAAGATCCGGTCGGCACTGAAGAGCCTCGCGCTCCGATCCCAACTGCTGGAAGCAAGTCGGCCGGCACTCGTCGAAAGCGATCCCGAAGTGTGGCGGAGGCACCTGGCCCAGGTTGTCGCCGAGGCCGTTCGTGGTGAACCCGCCGCCACCCCTGTTCCCTGACGGCCGGGCGGGGAGCCGTCAGGCGCGCTTGAGCGGAGCCATCCGCAGCAGCAACTTCTTGCGACCCACGGAACCGAACTGGACTACGGCCTCGGCGTCCTCACCGGGGCCGGAAGCCTCCAGCACGCTGCCCTCTCCCCACTTGCCGTGGACCACCCTGTCGCCCGGTTCGAGGCCCAGCTGCTCGGCCCCGCTCGAGGCCGGCGCTCGACGCCTACGCCCGTTGGCATCGAATTCCCCCTGACCACCGGCCTCGCCCCGGCCGAAGACGCTCCTTCCGGGCGTGCCCGCGCTGTCCTCGCTGGTCGAGTGCCGGCCCCCGTTCCGGTCGGAGGCGAAGCCACCGCCGAACCGACTGGGGGCGCCGGCGATATCGCGCAGCAGCTCGTCGGGGATCTCGCTGAGGAACCGACTCGGAATGCTGCTGGTGCCCCGCCCGTAGAGCATGCGGCTCCAGGCATGGGAGACGTAGAGGTGACGCTCGGCCCGGGTGATGCCCACGTAGCAGAGACGTCGCTCCTCCTCCAGCTCGACCGGATCACCCAGGGAGCGGAGGTGGGGGAAGATGCCGTCCTCCATGCCCACCAGAAAGACGGCCGGGAACTCCAGTCCCTTGGCGATGTGCATGGTCATCAACGACACCTTGGTCCCGTCGCCGTCCAGTTGATCGGAGTCGGCGACCAGGGAAGCCGCCTCGAGGAACTCGCCCAGCGTCCGGTACTCGGCAGCCATGCCCACCAGGGTGTCGACGTTCTCGACTCGCCCCAGCGCCTCGATGGTGCCCTCAGACAGGAGCTCGCTCCGGTAGCCCGTCTGCTCGATCACCGCCGTAACCAGCTCTCCGGGCTCGAGCGTCTCCGCCGACACCCCGACGTCGGCTCCGTCATCACCGGCTCCGTCATCGCCGGGTCGTCATCGCCGGGTCGTCATCGCCGGGGTCGTCATCGCCGGGGTCGTTGGCGTCGGGGTCGTTGGCGTCGACAGCCTGGCCGTTCTCGTCGGTGAGGCGTGGCACGGCCATCCGCGACCGGAGGCGGTCGAGTAGCGCCGACAGCTCGACCAGTGACGTGGCCGCCTTACCGCCCACCCCGACCTCGGCGGCGGCGGCCACCGCATCGCCGAAGGAACCGGAGTGCGCTCCGGCCCATCCGGACAGCTTGGCCACCGACGTCTCGCCCACGCCACGCTTGGGAACATTGACGATTCGGCGCCAACTGATCTCGTCGTCCGGGTTGACCAGTACCTTCAAGTAGGCCATCACGTCCTTGACCTCGCGCCGGTCGTAGAACTTGGTGCCGCCGACCACCTTGTAGGGAACCTCGGCGCGGACCATGGCCTCCTCGAGCGCCGCGCTCTGGGCATTGGTCCGGTAGAAGACGGCCACGTCCCCCCAACGCAGCCCCTGCTCGCTTCGGAGCCGGAGGATCTCGTGTGCCACCCACTCACCCTCGTCGTGCTCGTCCTCGGCCCGGTAACGGACGACCTTCTCCCCTTCACCGTCGTCGGTCCACAGCGTTTTCGGCTTGCGGGACACGTTGTTCGTGATCACGGCATTGGCCGCGTCGAGGATGGTCTGGGTGGATCGGAAGTTCTGATCCAGGGTGATGGTGGTGGCGTCGGGGAAGGCCTGTTCGAAGTCGAGGATGTTGGAGATGTCCGCCCCGCGGAACCGGTAGACCGACTGATCGCTGTCCCCGACCACCACGATGTTCCGGTGCTCGCCGGCCAGCAGTACGGCCAGCGCGTTCTGCACGGCGTTGGTGTCTTGGTACTCGTCGATCAACAGGTGCGTGAAACGGGTCCGGTACTGCTCGAGCACGTCGGGGTGCAGGCGGAAGAGGCGCACCGTGTTGAGCAGCAGGTCGTCGAAGTCCATGGCGTTGGCCTCGACCATCCGCAGTTGGTAGCGGTCGAAGACGTCGGCGATCCGCCGGTCGTAGATGGTCACTGCCGCAGCGCGGTACTCCTCGGGTCCCTGCTGACGTGACTTGGCCTGACTGATCTGGCCCAGGATGGAGCGGGGCGAGAGCCGCTTGGTGTCGATGTCCAGTTCGCGACAGACGATCTCGACCAGTCGGCGGGAGTCGGCGTCGTCGTAGATGGTGAACGAGCCCTTGTAACCGAGACGGTCACCGTGGGCCCGCAGGATCCGCACGCATGCCGAGTGGAAGGTGGACACCCACATCCGGCGACCCCGTGGCCCGACCAGCTCGGCCACCCTCTTGCGCATCTCCTCGGCCGCCTTGTTGGTGAAGGTGATGGCGAGGATCTGCCACGGCGCGGCATCGCCGGTGGCGATGAGGTGGGCGATCCGCCGGGTGAGCACCCGGGTCTTGCCCGATCCCGCCCCGGCCACGATGAGGAGGGGTCCGCCCCGGTGGGTCACCGCCTCGCGCTGTGGACCGGTCAGACCCTCCAGCAGGGCGTCGGCATCGACGGAAAGGTAACCGTCCCTCCGCTGCCTCGGAACGGCGGGCCGCGTCTCGTCCCCTCCGGTGGGCGGTGCCCCGTTCTCCTCCACGGTGCTCATTCCCACTCGATGGTTCCGGGCGGCTTGGAGGTGATGTCGAGAGCCACTCGGTTGACACCCTCCACCTCGTTGATGATACGGGAGGAGAGCCGTTCCAACAGGTCGTACGGCAGGCGGGCCCAGTCGGCCGTCATGGCGTCGTCGCTGGTCACGGCCCGGATGACGATGGGATAGGCGTACGTCCTCCCGTCGCCCATGACGCCCACGGTACGGACCGCGGGCAGGACGGCGAAGCTCTGCCAAAGATCTCGATAGAGCCCGGCCCGGCGGATCTCCTCCACCACGATGGCGTCGGCGGCCCGGAGGATATCGGCCCGCTCGGGGGTGACCTCGCCCACGATCCGAACGGCCAGGCCGGGCCCGGGAAAGGGCTGGCGCCAGACGATCTCGTGGGGCAGGCCCAACTCCTCACCCACGGCCCGCACCTCGTCCTTGAACAGCAGGCGGAGAGGCTCCACCAGGTCGAAGGCGAGATCGTCGGGCAACCCCCCGACATTGTGATGGGACTTGATGGTGGCCGCGGAGTCCGATCCCGACTCGATGACGTCGGGATAGAGCGTGCCTTGGACCAGATAGCCGGCGGGACGGTCGGTGGACCCCGAAGGGCCGGCACCGGCGGGACGGGGTGACGGATCGAGCTGGTCGGCGACCAGATCGCGGGCCACCTCCTCGAAGATCCGGATGAACAGCTCCCCGATGATCTTGCGCTTGCCCTCGGGGTCGGTCACCCCGGACAACGCCTCGAAGAACCGGTCGGCAGCCTTCACGTGGACCAGGTCGATGTGGAACTGACGACGGAAGGTCTCCTCCACCTGTTCGCTCTCGTGGGCCCGCATCAGGCCTGTGTCCACGTAGACGCAGGTCAGTTGATCCCCGATGGCCTTGTGCACGAGGGCCGCGGCCACGGCCGAATCGACCCCACCCGAGAGCGCGCAAAGGACCGGCGACGTCCCCACCTGGGCCCGGACCGCCTCCACCTGGGACTCGATGATCGATGTGTGGGTCCACGACGGCGGGCAGTGGCACACGTCATAGAGAAACCTCTCCAACAGGTCCCGACCGCGTTCGGTGTGGACCACCTCGGGGTGGAACTGCACCCCGTAGATGGCCCGTTCGGCGTCATGGAGGGCGGCCACGGGGGCATCGGGGCTGGCGGCCGTGGCCACGAACCCGTCCGGAACTCGGGTGATGGCGTCCCCGTGGCTCATCCACACTTCGCCGTCGCCGGCCCAGTCCACGAAGATCGGGGATGCCCCAAAGACGGTGAGCGACGTCCGGCCGTACTCGCCCCGGCCGGTGCGCGACACCTCGCCGCCCAGCTGTTGCGTGAGCAGCTGGGCCCCGTAGCAGATGCCGAGAAGGGGAATGCCGGTGTCGTAGATGGCCGGGTCGATACTCGGTGCCGGCGTCTCGTTGACCGATTTCGGACCGCCCGACAGGATGATGCCCGAGGGGTGGCGGGCCATCAGTTCGGATGCCGTCGAACGGTGGGGCACGATCTCCGAATAGACGTGGGCCTCGCGCACCCGGCGGGCGATCAGTTGGGCGTACTGGGCGCCGAAGTCGACGACCAGGACAGGTCCGTCGCCGGGCTCAGCGGTGCCGGCGGGGCCGGTGGCGCCGGTTGGCCCGGCGGGAGGGCTCAATGGCCCATGCCGACACCCTGCGAGCGCTGCAGGTCCTTGCCCTCGGTCTGCAGGGCGGGAGCCACCATCACTTCGGCCTTCTGGAACTCCTTGACCGTCTGGTACCCGCAGGTGGCCATGGCCGTCCGCAGCGCACCGAACAGGTTCATCCGGCCGTCGTTCTCATGGGCCGGGCCGAGCAGGATCTCCTGCAGGGTTCCCCGGGTGGTCGTCTTGACCCGCGCGCCGCGGGGCAGGGTGGGGTGGAACGTGGCCATGCCCCAGTGATATCCGCGGGCCGGGGCCTCGACAGCGGAGGAAAGTGGCGATCCCAGCATGACGGCGTCGGCTCCGCACGCCACGGCCTTGGCGATGTCGCCGCCCTTGGACATGCCGCCGTCGGCGATCACGTGGCAGTAGACACCGGTCTCGTCGAGGTGGCGCATGCGTGCACCGGCGACGTCGGCGATGGCGGTGGCCTGGGGTACGCCGATCCCCAGGACTCCCCGGGTGGTGCAGGCATTGCCCGGTCCCACACCGACCAGCACGCCCACGGCACCGGTCCGCATCAAGTGGAGGCCGGCCTGATAGGAGGCGCAGCCACCGACGATGACCGGAATCTCGAACTCACGGATGAACCGCTTGAGGTTGAGGGGCTCCGAGGTCTTCGACACGTGCTCGGCCGATACCACCGTGCCCTGAATGACCAGGAGGTCGAGCTCGGCCGCCAGCAGCGCCGGAGCGAACAGCTCGGTCTTCTGTGGGGTGACCGAGGCGGACGTGGTGATGCCGGCGGCCTTCAATTCCTTGATCCGCTCGGCCACCAGGTCCAGCTGCACCGGCTCGGCGTACATCTGCTGCATGCGGGCCGTGGCCTTCTCGGCGGGAAGTTCGCGGATCTCGTCGAACAAAGGGGTGGGATCCTCGTAGCGGGTCCACAGACCCTCGAGGTTGAGCACGCCGAGTCCTCCGAGACGCCCGATCTCGGTAGCGGTCGCCGGACTGACCACACCGTCCATGGCCGACGCCATCAACGGGAGCTCGAACTGGTAGGCGTCGATCTCCCAACTGATGTCGACATCCTCGGGGTCACGCGTCCGTCGGCTCGGGACGATGGCGATGTCATCGAACCCGTAAGCCCTCCGACCCGATTTGAAGATGCCGATCTCTAGCTCAGCCACGTAACTCTCCTCCGGACCACGTTCGCAGTTCTCCACACCTCCCATCGGTGACGACTCCGACCGTTCGCCAACCGACTGCACCCCACGATACCGCCTGGGCCGTCGGTGTTGGTCCCTGTCCTCGGCCGGCCCGACCGGGCGTGGGCGTCCGGTGCCGGGCCACCAGGTCCGTCAGTCGACGACGTCCTCCGCAGGGAGTGAAAACGGGAAGGGCACGCCCAGGGTCAGGCACACCAGCTCCATGAGGGTCCGGGCCGTCGCCCCCCAGACGGTCTCACCCGCCACCTCGAAGAACCACACCGGAAACTCACTGTCGGGAAGGCCCAGCCCCGCCAGGCGCCCGGGCACCGACCACCACTCCTCGTGGAAGACGCCGTCGGCGGCAAGATCGCTCAGGGCCACGTCGAACACGCGTGCCACCTCGGCGGGATTGGCGATCAGCTCGGGGCGCCGGCCGAGGGCGGCCACCACCGGAGTCATCACCGTATTGGACGCCACGGTCGGCATAGGCGTGAGCTCGCCTATCACCGTTACCAGTGACGGGTCGAGGGACACTTCCTCCACCGCCTCACGGAGAGCGGCATCGACGACCCCCTCTTCGGGTTCGACGCGTCCGCCGGGGAACGCCACCTCTCCCCGATGGGAACGGAGGCGGTCGGATCGGACGGTCAGGATCACCCGGGCCAAGCCCTCCTCTTCGAACAGCGCCACCAGCACTGCGGCCGGGCTTCCGCCCACCACCTGACCGGCCAGGGTCGGCCAGGGCTCGTGACTCAGCCCGGATCGGCTTCGTCGTTCGTCGAGGGCCTTCCGGACCAGGTCGAGCGTCAGTGCCCCCCTTCGTGCCGCTGTCAGCCCGGCCCACGGGGCCGCGGAACCTTGGCGATGGGACGGCGGGCGCGGGATCGACCGCTCGGAGGTCGTGGGAACGGGAGGGGGGTCCATGGAGGCTCTCAGGTTAGGGGTCGGGGACCCGGTTGCGTCACCGCCGACGCCTGGACGCTCCGCCCGGTCGAGGCCGCACCGCCTGGACCGTTTTCCGAAATAGCTATACGAGACATACACAGCGTCTATACGATGTATAGCTATTTCGAATTTGGCTCCCGGGCCCACTCGGTGGGCATGGCTCACCCCACGCTCCGGACGCGCCGATCGGCCGGTCGAGAAGGACCGGCCGATCGGGAGACACATCCGGCTCGAGACCGAGCCGGTGCGTAACTACATCATTCCGCCCATGCCACCCATTCCGCCCATGCCCCCGCCCATGGCGGCGGCAGCGGCAGCGGCAGCGGCGGGATCCGCCTTCTCCGGCTTGTCGGCCACCAGTGCCTCGGTGGTCAGCAGGAGGCCGGCGATGGAGGCGGCGTTCTGCAGAGCGGAGCGGGTCACCTTGGCCGGGTCGATGACGCCGGCCTTCACCAGGTCGACCAGTTCGCCGGTGGAGGCATCGAGACCGATGGACCCGGTCTCCGACTCAACCTGGCGGACGTAGACCGAACCCTCGAGCCCGGCGTTGCTGGCGATGGCGTGGAGGGGTGCGGTGAGCGCCTTGGCCACGATGGATGCGCCGGTGGCCTCGTCCCCGTGGAGGGAGTCCACCACGGCGAGTACGGCGGCGCGGGAGCGGATCAGTGCAGTACCGCCTCCGGCCACGATGCCCTCCTCGACCGCAGCGCGGGTGGCGGAGAGCGCATCTTCGATCCGGTGCTTCTTCTCCTTCAGCTCCACCTCGGTGGCCGCTCCGACTTTGACCACGGCCACACCGCCGGCCAGCTTGGCCAGCCGTTCCTGCAGCTTCTCGCGATCCCAGTCCGAGTCGGTGTCGTCGATCTCGCGCTTGATCTGGGCGATCCGACCTTTGACCTGGTCCTCGGTGCCGCCGCCTTCGACGATTGTGGTCTCGTCCTTAGTGACGATGACCCGGCGGGCCTTACCCAGCAGATCCACCGTGGTGGTGTCCAGCTTGAGGCCGATCTCCTCGGAGATCACCTCGGCACCGGTCAGAATGGCCATGTCCTGGAGCATCGACTTGCGGCGCTCACCGAAACCGGGGGCCTTGACGGCCACCGAGGTGAACGTGCCCCGGATCTTGTTGACCACCAGCGTGGCCAGCGCCTCGCCCTCCACGTCCTCGGCCACGATCAGCAGCGGCTTGCCCGTCTGCATGACCTTCTCGAGGACCGGAACCAGGTCGTGAACGGCGCTGACCTTCTGGTTGACGAAGAGGATCAGCGGGTCGTCGAGGACGGCCTCTTGACGCTCGGCGTCGGTCACGAAGTACGGCGACAGGTAGCCCTTGTCGAACTGCATCCCCTCGGTGAACTCGAGATCGATCCCGAAGGTGTTCGACTCCTCCACCGTGACCGTGCCGTCCTTGCCCACCCGATCGATGGCGTCGGCGAGGACTTCCCCGATGGCCGAGTCGGCGGCGGAGATGGAGGCCACCTGGGCGATCTCCGTCTTCGAGTCGATCTCTTTGGACTGCTCCTTGATGGACGCCACCGCGGCGGCCACCGCCAGGTCGATGCCCTTGCGCAGCCCCAGCGGGTTGGCGCCGGCAGCCACGTTGCGAAGACCTTCCTTGATCAGGGACTGGGCCAGAACGGTGGCGGTCGTGGTGCCGTCACCGGCCACGTCGTTGGTCTTGGTGGCCACTTCCTTCACCAGCTGTGCGCCCATGTTCTCGAAGACGTCCTCGAGCTCCACCTCGCGGGCGATGGACACACCGTCGTTGGTGATGGTGGGAGCACCGAACTTCTTCTCGATGACCACGTTGCGACCTTTCGGCCCGAGTGTCACCTTGACCGTGTCGGCCAGTTTGTTCACCCCCGCCTCGAGGCCGCGACGGGCGGCTTCGTCGAACTTCAAAATCTTTGGCATTACTTACCTACCTTGGCCAGAACGTCGCGGCTGGACAGGATGAGGAGATCCTCGCCGTCGGAAGTGATCTCGGTCCCTCCGTACTTGGAGTAGACGACGGTGTCGCCCACGGCGATATCGAGAGGGATCAGGTCACCGGATGCCTCGGCCCGGCGGCCAGGGCCGACGGCGAGGACTTCGCCCTGCTGGGGCTTCTCTTTGGCGGTGTCGGGGATGACCAGACCGGATGCGGTGGTCTCCTCGGACTCGCCGGGGCGGACGACGATGCGGTCGTCAAGGGGATGCAGACTCATGGGTTCGGGCCTCCTGTGGCACGCGTTAGCAGTCGAGGGTTGAGAGTGCTAATGGTAGCGATATCGGAAAGGTTTGGCAACCGGCAGTGTCGAGTGCCAACGGATTCCCCCCGCACCCCGGATCATGCCACCGGCACGAGGCCGTCGCCGGGCGGGCATCCGGCCGCCGCCGGGCCGGATTCAGGCCGTGGCCACCAACCGGAGATTGGGATCGGCACCCAGGGTGAGCGGGCTGGCGCCGCCGTGCCGCAGACGCCACCAGCCGGCCGCCGCCACCATGGCGGCGTTGTCGGTGCACAGGGCCCGACCGGGCAGGAATGCGCCGAGACCGTCGGCGGCGCAGACCTCCTCGACCGTCGCCCGCAGCAACGCGTTGGCGGCCACGCCCCCGGCCAGGCAGATGGCGGTGGCACCCACATCGGCGGCGGCACGGCGGGACCGGGTCACCAAGACGTCCACCACCGCCTGCCGGAACGACGCGGCCACATCGGCGGTTTCGGCCTCGGGCCGCCTTTGCACCGCCCTCACCACCGACGTCTTCAGCCCGCTGAACGAGAAGTCGTAGCCGTCCCCGGGATACGACCGGGGAAAGGCGAAGGCTGTTGGATCGCCCTGGTCGGCAATCCGGTCGATGGCAGGGCCCCCCGGGTACCCGAGGCCCAGGTAGCGGGCCACCTTGTCGAAGGCCTCGCCGGCGGCGTCGTCGATGGTTCCGCCCATCAGCCGGTAACGCCCCGGCTCCGTGACCTCGACGAGGAGGGTATGGCCTCCCGAGACCAGCAGGACCACCAGCGGCCAGCCCAGGTCGGGCTGCTCGAGGAGGGAGGCGAAGAGGTGGGCCTCGAGGTGGTTGACCCCGACCAGCGGGACCCCCCAGGCCAGGGAGAGGGCCTTGGCCTCGGCCAGACCCACCAGGAGGGAGCCGATGAGACCCGGCCCGTAGGTCACGGCGACGGCATCGATTCCGGTGCCCGAGGTATCCGAGCCGGCCGTCTCGAGGGCCTCGGCCAGCACCGGCGTCAGCAACTCCACGTGAGCCCGCCCGGCCAGTTCGGGCACGACGCCGCCGTACCGGGCGTGGAGGTCGATCTGGCTGCTCACGACGGAGGAGACGATGTCCGAGCCGCCGTCGACGACCGCAGCCGCGGTCTCGTCGCACGAGGTCTCGATGCCGAGCACCCGCGTCGCACCATGGTCGGCCACGTCCGGACACTATCGGGGGCTCCGCCACGCGGGCACCAGGGCCGCGCCTCTCGACCCGTCGGGCGCCTCTGCCGGTCGGCTCCCTTCAGGTACGGGAGGTCACGTGCAGCCACGTGGGTCGTGCCGACTCGATCGCCGCCAGCCGTTCGGCATACGAGTCCGAGTCGATGTCCCGGGCCCACATGACCAGGGCGTCGTCCCCGGTGGCGGGGTAGTAGTTGCGACGGACCCCGACCGGGGCCAGGCCGAAGCGGGCATAGAGGGCCAGGGCCGGGTCGTTCCCCACCCGGACCTCGAGGGTGAGATGGCGCGCCCCTCGGCCGAGGGCGGTGTGCACGAGGTCCACGAGGAGTGCCGCGCCCAGCCCCCGTCCCTGCCAGCGGGGATCCACGGCGATGTTGTTCACGTGGGACTCGTCGTCGATGAACATCTGGCCGGCGAATCCGACGATGGTCCGTCCCACCCAGGCGGCGCGGTAGGACCGCGACTTGCGTTGCGAGAGTTCCTCCACGAACAGTCGGTGCGACCACGGTTGCGGGAAGACCGCCTGTTCGATCCGCAGCACCCCGCGCAGGTCCTTGGTCCTCATGGGGGCGATGATCACGTCCACCGGCCCGCTCGGCTCGGTGACCGGATCGACGGACGGCCGGTCCATCGGTGTCATCGGGCGCCGCCGCCGGTCGGCCCGGGTGCGCGGGTCGGGCGCTGCTCCCAGTTGATCCGGGCGTCGGCCCGCCTCCGGTAGTCGGGCACCAGTGCTCCGGGGGCAACCGCCTCGATCCCACGCCGCAGGCGGCGACGGGCCAGTCCGGCCAGGGCCAGAGGAGGCGGGGACGAGATCTCGGAGGCCAGGGCCAGGTCCAGGGCGTCGTGGATCGAACACAGGTCCCGGTAGCGCACGGCGCCGTCGCCCACGACCGTGATCACCCGGGCCCCGTCCCCGGCCGCTCCGTTGTGCCCGGCCGCTCGGTCATCCTGGGCCTCCCGGGCAGCCAGATCGAGTAGCCACGCCACCAGCGCCTCCGGGGCCATGGGCTCGGACGAGTCGATGCGGACGGTCATGGGGTCCACGGGCTCACCGTCCGGCTTCCCCGCCGCCGATCCGGGGGTTCCGGGGGATCCGAGCTCCCGGTCGAACCGGTAGACGGCGGCGAACACCTCGCCCCTGCGGGCATCGATCACCGACGCCACCGTCCCGACCCGGGGGGTGGATCCCCGGTCCGCCCCCGAAAGGGAGGCCGCCACCCTGTCCACCACCGCCGCCGCCAGTATGTCGAGGCTGGACACACCCAGTACACCGATCCCCAGGCTCTGACCCAGGGCCTTGGCCGTCGCCACTCCGACGCGCAGACCGGTGAACAGGCCGGGTCCGACGTCAACGGCGATGGCGTCGATGTCCCCGACCGTGCAGCCCGAGACGGCACAGACCTCCTCGATGGCGGGGGCGAGCAGTTCGGCGTGGGTCCGCCCGCCTTCATGCACCCGCTCGGCCGAACCGCCGTCGTCACGGAAAAGGGCCACCCCGACGGTGTCGGTGGCGGACTCGATGGCCAGCAGCGTCATGGCGCCGCCAGCCACGGCCCGACCGCAGCGCGCACCGCCGGCCAGCGGGCCGCCCAGGCGTCGTCCGGCCTCTCGATCGTCACCAGTCGGCGGTCCTCGTCGTCCTCGCAGGCCGCCAGACGGACGGAGAGCGAACCCCGACCGAGGACGGGCCGGGCCGCGTCCCCCCACTCGACCAGCGCCACCCCGCCATCCTCCACCAGCTCGCCGAGACCGAGGTCGGCGATCTCAGCCAGGTGGTCCAGCCGGTAGACGTCCGCGTGCAACAGGGTGCGGATACCGGGTTCGACGCCGTCCGGACCGGCACCCCCTTCGACCGGGTACTGGCGGACCAGGGTGAAGGTCGGGCTCGTGATGACCTCGTCGATGCCCAGTCCGGCGCCGAAGCCCTGGGCGAACGTGGTCTTGCCGGCCCCCAGGTCGCCGGCCAGGAGCACGATGTCCCCGGGCCGGCACAGACGGGCCATCGCCCGGGCCAGCGACCGGGTCTGGTCGGCGTCCGTGGTGACCAGTTCCAGTCGCTCGCTCACGTGTTCCAGCCCATCAGCTGCTTGGCCCGGACCAGGTCGGCCCGCATCTCGGCCAGGACCACGCCACCGGAGCGCAGGGCGGCGGCCGGATGGTAGGTCGGCACGAGTTGGTAGGCCTCCATGGGGTACGAGCGACCTCGCACCTTGGTGATGCCGAGATCGGTCTGGAGGAGCAGTTTGGTGGCGAAGTTGCCGAGCGTCACCACCACCCGGGGCCCGATGAGTCCGAGCTGGGCATCGAGGTACGGTCGGCACGAGGCGATCTCGTCGGGCCGGGGATCGCGGTTGTCGGGCGGACGGCACTTGACGACATTGGCGATGTAGAAGCGGCTCCGGTCCACGCCCAGCTCCTCGAGGACCAGACGATCGAGCAGCTGGCCCGACCGCCCCACGAACGGTTCGCCCTGGAGGTCCTCGTCGCGTCCCGGAGCCTCGCCGACGAACAGGAGATCGGCGTGGGGATCCCCGACGCCGAAGACCACCTGCGTCCGGTGTTCGGCCAGCGGGCACCGCGTGCAGTCGGCGGCCAGCCGGGCGAGTTCGGCCAGATCGGTGCCCGGTGCCACGGCCGCATGGTACCGCTCACCGGGCCGGGGTCTCCCCTGCCCGGTTCAGTCGGTCGGTTCCGATCCCTCCCCCCGCATCAGACGGGGCACCCGCGGGCCGATGTCGCACAGCACCTCGTACGGGATGGTGCCGAGCAGATCGGCCCATTCGTCGGCGGTCACGACTTCGTTCCCCTGGCGGCCGATCAGTACCACCTCGTCCCCGACGGCCACCGGGTCGGAACCCGACGGTCCGCAGTCGACGATGATCTGGTCCATGGTCACCGTGCCGGCCAGCGGCCGTCGGACCCCACCGATGAGCACCTCCCCACCCTGGTCGAAGAGGCGCCGGGGGACGCCGTCGGCATACCCGATGGGGGCGGTGGCCACGGTCGAACGCCGGCTCAGGGCCCGACGACGCCCGTACGAGGGCCGCTCGCCCGGGTCGAGGTCGCGAACGTAGGTCACCCGCGTCCGGAGCGAGAGGGCCGGGTGGAGCTGCTCGCCCCCGCTGGCCGCCCCGAGCTGCACCTCGAGCGCCGGGGTCGGTGCCACGCCGTAGACGCCGATGCCACACCGGACCATGGCACGGCGCGAGGCGGGAAAGGCGACGGTGGCGGCGGTGTTGGCCACATGGGTCATTGCCGGACGGTGGCCGGCCGCGGCCAGGCCGGCCAACGAGTGGTCGAACCGTTCCAGCTGCGCCTCGGTGAACTCCCGGTCGACCGCATCGGCGCCGTCGGCCACGGCCAGATGGGTCCAGAGGGCACCGAGCTCGAGGTGGGGATCGCCGGCGATCCTGTCGGCCAACCGGCCGGCTTCGGAGGCATCCGCACCCACCCGGTGCATGCCGGTGTCGACCTTCAGGTGCACGGCCACCGGCGGACCCCCGACACCGCGTACCGCCCGGCTCAGCGCGGCCAGGCCCTCCTCCGTGTACACGGTCGGGACCAGTTGGCGGGCCACGGCCTCGGCCATGCCCTCGAGCGGGGGCTCCGACAGGAGGAGGATCGGCGCCTCGACCCCGGCCTGGCGCAGGGACACCCCCTCCTCCACCAGGGCCACCGCCAGCCAGGAGGCGCCTCCTTCGAGCGCAGCGCGGGCCGGGCCCAGGGCACCGTGCCCGTAGCCGTCCGCCTTGACCACGGCACAGAGCTGGGCCGGTGCCGCCAACCGGGCCAGGATGCCGGCATTGTGTCGCACGGCGTCGAGGTCGATGTCGGCCCAGGCCGGCCGCCAACGCTCAGCCAAGGGTGCGCACCACGCCGTTCGTCGGCCGGGACCGGTCGGACCGCCCGGTCGGGCCGAGCTCCGTCAGTACCTGGGCGACCAGGTCCGGGAGGTCGCCGGCCATCAGGCCCTCCCCCTTCCCACGCGCCCCGGCGCGCCCGTGCACGTGGGCAGCGAGCGCCGCCCCGACCAGCGGGTCGAGACCACGGGCGAGGAACGCCCCGATCACGCCGGACAGCACGTCGCCGGTGCCGGCGGTGGCGAGCGCCGGGGTGCCCGTCCGCCCGAGCAGCACCCGACCGCCGGGGTCGGCCACCGCGGTGGTGGGTCCTTTGACCAGGGCCACGGCCCCCGAGGCCGAGGCGAGGGCCCGGGCCGCCCCGATGCGGTCGGGGCCGGGCGGACCTGACATCAACCGGGCGTACTCCCCATCGTGGGGAGTGAGCACGAGGCCCGACCGGGCCCCGGTTGCGCCGAGCGATCCCGAGTGGTCCGGACCGTCGAGCCGGCCGAGGGCGAACAGCCCGTCGGCATCGACCACGACCGGCACCGGCGACTCGGTCACCAGGCGCCGGACCTCCACCGCCGTCGAAGGGTCCCTGCCCAGACCCGGGCCCACCACCAGGGCCGAACAGCGCGCCGCGGCGGTGAGGGCGTCGGTCGACCAACCCTCGGCGGGCAGGCTCACGCCCACCGCCTCCGAGGCCGGGGTGGCCGAGAGCTCGCCCCCGGGAACACCCAGCCGCACCATGCCGGCGCCCGAGCGGTAGGCCGACGTGGCGCACAGGGCGGCGGCTCCGGTCATACCCGGCGAGCCCGCCACCACCAGTAGCGAGGCCGACCATTTGTGTCCGTCCCGCGCTCGGGGAGGGAGGAACGTCCCGGCGTCACCGTCGTCCATGACCGACACGTGGGCCTCACCGGTGGGCAGACCGATGTCGGCCACCGAGACCCGTCCGGCCAGGGATGCACCGTCGCCCTGGAGCAGACCGGGCTTGAGGGCCACGAAGGTCACCGTCCGGGTGGCGGCCCAGGGCGTGCCCGACGCCCGTCCGGTGTCGCCCTCGACCCCGGACGGGATGTCGACGGCCAGCACCGGCGTCCCCGGCACCAGTGCCGGTGCCCGGTACTCGCCGCGGAAGCCGGTGCCGTAGGCGGCGTCGACGACGAGGTCGGCCGGTCCGACGGCGGCCACCGCGCCGGCCTCGACCACGCGGACACGCGCCCCCCGACAGGAGAGGACCTGCGCCGCCACCCGGCCGTCGGCACCGTTGTTCCCCCTGCCCGCCACGACCTCGATCCGACGGCCGTAGGCGCCACCGAGCAGGTCCAGTGCGGCCAGGGCCACGGCGAGACCGGCCCGGCCCACCAGCACGTCCAGGGGCGTCGATGCCAGCGCCGCGGCGTCGACGGCATTCATCTCGGGGACGGTGAGCACGGGCTGCATGGCGATCGACGCTACGGCTTCGTGGCCGTTGACACGCCGACCCCGTCGGCCCGTTCCGCCTCGGGCCCGACCGACACCGGCCCGACCCCCCCGGCCTGATCCGCCATGGGTCCGACCCCCTCGGGCCCGATCCGCTCGGCCGCGATCCTCTCGGCCACGACAAGGGCCATGGCAACCTGGTCGGTGTGGGTGAGGGAGAGGTGCCACCGACCCACCCCGGCCCGACGGGCCAGCGCATCGGCCGCGCCGTGCAGCACCACCGAGGGCGGGTCGAGCCCGATCCGGACCACGTCGACGTCGCGGAAGGGGAAGGCGCCCAGGCCGACCCCGAGGGCCTTCATCACCGCCTCTTTGGCCGCGAACCGGGTGGACAGCCGCGGCACCGGGTCGGCGGCGGCGGCGGCGTAGGCCCGCTCCCCCTCGGTGAACAGCCGCTCACCCAGGTGGACCCGGCGGCCGAGCACCCGGCGGAACCGCGACACGTCGACGGCATCGACGCCGACCCCCACCACCGGTCCGGTCAGTGTGCCCTGTCCGGCCAGCGCCACCGCGGCCTCGTGCCCCAGCCCGGACAGGGATGCGGCGGTGCTCGGTTCGCTCACTCGACGGTGACGACCTTGGCCAGGTTGCGGGGTCGGTCGACGTCGAGACCGTGCAGGCGGGCCAGGTGGTAGGCGAACAGCTGCATCGGCACCACGTCGATCACCGGGGCGAACAGGTACTCGGTCCCCGGCACCCACAGCACGGCGTCGGCCTGTCGGGCCGTCTCGTCATCACCGTCGTTGGCCACGAGCACCACCGTGGCACCGCGGCTCTTGACCTCGGTGACGTTGCTCATCATCTTCTCCCACGTCGGCGTGCGGGTGGCCACGCCGATGACCACCGTCCCCGGCTCGACCAGGGCGATCGGGCCGTGCTTGAGCTCGCCGGCCGGAAACCCCTCGGCCCGGAGATACGAGAGCTCCTTCAGCTTGAGGGCGCCCTCGAGAGCCACCGGATAGCCGACCTGACGACCGAGGAACATGAACGAGGGGGAGTCGCGGTAGCGGGTGGCCACGGCCTCGACGTCGCCGGACCGCTCGAGGGCCAGAGCCACCTTTTCGGGAAGCACGTCCATGGCTTCGAACAGGGCGCGGGCATCGTTGGGCGACAGCGTCCCCCGGGCCTGGGCCAGGTACAGGGCGAGGATCTCGAGGGCGGTGATCTGGGCCAGGTGGGTCTTGGTGGCGGCCACCCCGATCTCCGGACCGGCCCGGGTGTAGAGGACGGCATCGGCGTTCCGGGCCAGGGACGAGTCAACCACATTGCAGATGACCAGCACCTTTGCCCCTTGGCGGCGGGCCTCCTCCATGGCGATCCGCGTGTCGGCCGTCTCGCCGGACTGGCTGACGCCGATGACCAGGGTGGTGGAGTCGAGCACGGGATCGCGGTAGATGAACTCGCTGGCGATGTCGATCTCGACCGGCAGGCGGGCCCAGTGTTCGATGGCGTACTTGGCCATCAGGCCGGCATGGAAGCTGCTCCCGCAGGCCACGATGAACACCTTGTTGACCCGGCGCAGCTCGTCGTTGGTGATGTGGACCTCGTCGAGGGAGAGCGTGCCGTCCGGCAGCAGCCGATCGAGCAGGGTGTCGGCCACCGCCCGCGGCTGTTCGTGCATCTCCTTGCTCATGTAGTCGTCGTACCCGTCCTTGCGGGCCGCCTCCAGATCCCAGGCCACGGTCAGCTTCCTCGGCTCGACCTCCTCGCCCTCGAAGGTGGTGACCCGCACCGAGCCGGGCCGGAGCTCGGCCACCTGGTCGTCGTCGAGCACGAAGAACTCGCGGGTCAGACCCAGGATGGCCGGAATGTCCGAGGCCAGAACGGCGGCGTCGTCGGTGACACCCAACAGGAGCGGGGACACCCTCCGGGCCGCCACGATCAGGTCCGGCTGGTCGGCCCAGATCACGGCCAGGGAGAACGCCCCCCTCACCCACGCCAGCGCGGCACGGACGGCCCCGGTCAACCCGGACTCGTGACGGGCCGACAACTCGTCCTCGATGAGGTGGGCCAGCACTTCGGTGTCGGTCTCCGATTTGAGTCGGTGCCCGGCGGTGAGGAGTTCGTCGCTCAGCTCGACGTGGTTCTCGATGATGCCGTTGTGGACGACGGCCAACCGGCCGGAGCAGTCGAGGTGGGGATGGGCGTTCTCCTCGTTGGGGCGCCCATGCGTGGCCCACCGGGTGTGGCCGATCCCCGCCGTGGCCCCCACGGGCGCCCGCTCGGTCAGCTTGACCAGATCGCCGAGCGAACTGGTGCCGTTGGCGGCCCTCCCCCGCCACAGACCGTCGGCGGCGGTCGGCCCGACCAGGGCCACGCCGGCCGAGTCGTAGCCGCGGTACTCGAGCCTTCTGAGCCCCTCGATCAGGACGTCGAGCACCGGGTGGTCACCCTGGCTCTGGGTCGGCGGTGACCCTGACGCCCCGTTGTGGCCATCCGTCGACCGGGTGATGCCGATGATGCCGCACATGAGGTTCGAGGCTAGTGCGCCGTCCCGGTGGTTCCCACGTTCATCGTCCGCCCGGGCCGCCCCCGGCCGCATCGGCCGCATCGGCCGCCTGGGGACAGTGGCCCCTTCCGGCCGCCTGGGCCGCCCGGGTCGTGGGCCGACGGTCAGCCGTGGGTGGCTGCCGCCGCGGCGAGCTCGTGCCCCACCAGCTTCCCCAGGCGCTCGGCAATGGCCTCGGCCACACCGTCCCCGCTGGCTTCGACCATGACCCGGACCAGGGGTTCGGTGCCGCTGGGGCGCAGGAGCACCCGGCCGGCATCTCCCAGCCGGGCCGTCTCCTCGGCCACCGCCGACCACACCGCGTCCGCCCCGTCCAGCAGCTCGGTGTTCGGCACCGCCACATTGACCAGGACCTGCGGCACCCGGGTGACCAGACCCTCGAGGAGCTCGGTCAGCGGACGGCCCGACCTGACGACCAGGTCGGCCAGCACCAGCCCGGTGAGCAGGCCGTCACCGGTGGTGGCCAGGCGCCGGAAGATGATGTGACCTGACTGCTCCCCGCCCAGGGAGAGACCGTCCTTGTCCAGGGCGGCCAGCACGTGGCGGTCGCCCACCGGCGTCTCCTTCACGACGATGCCCCGTTCCTCCATGGCCAGACGGAAACCGAGGTTCGTCATCACCGTTACCACGACGGTGTTGCCGGCCAGCTGCCCCCGGCCGGCCAGGTCCAGTGCGAACAGGGCGATGAGCTCGTCGCCGTCGACCAGCACACCGTCCGGACCGATGGCCAGCAGGCGGTCGGCATCGCCGTCGAGGGCCAGACCCAGATCGGCCTGATGCTCCACCACGGCTCGGGCCAGGGTGTCCGTGGCCGTCGATCCGCAGCCCAGGTTGATGTTGGTGCCGTCGGGCTCGCAGCCGATGGCCACCACGTCGGCTCCGAGGTCATCGTAGACCGAGGCCGCCAGCTCCGACGCCGATCCGTTGGCACAGTCGACCACCACGCGCAGCCCGTCGAGGCGCCGTCCCTCCAGCTGGGCGGTCAGCTTCTCGACGTAGGTCCGGCCCAACCCGGGCTCGGCCAGGAGCCGCCCCACGCCGTGCCCCTCGAGACTGCGGGGTCCCTTGACCGAGGGGTCGAGGACGCGGTCGAGCTCCCGCTCGATCGAGGCCTCCAGCTCGACGCTGAGTTTGGCCCCGCCGGCGGCGAACAGTTTGATGCCGTTGTCGGTGAACGGGTTGTGCGACGCCGAGATCACGATGGCGGGCACGTCGCGATCGGCTGACAGCCAGGCCAGGGCCGGCGTGGGTAGGACGCCCACATCGACGACGTCGGCGCCCTCACTGGCCAGGCCGGCAGACAGGGCAGCCTGCAGCAGGGGGCCGGACCGACGGGTGTCGCGTCCGATCAGGAAGGTGGCGGCGGTGATGGAGCGGGCCACGGCCCGACCGAGGGCCAGGACCAGCTCCGGCGTCAGCTCGACGTTGGCGACACCGCGGACACCGTCGGTGCCGAACCTGGCCGTGACCACGCCTACCGCTTGGAGTACTGCGGAGCCTTGCGGGCCTTCTTCAGGCCGTACTTCTTCGACTCCTTCTCACGGGCGTCCCGGGTGAGGAACCCGGCCTTCTTCAGGGAGGCCCGGAGCTCGGGGTCCAGTTCGCACAGGGCCCGGGCGATGCCCAGCCGGAAGGCACCGGCCTGTCCGGAGACACCTCCCCCGTCGATGGTCACGTCGATGTCCCACGACTCGGTGGTCTCGGTGAGGCGCAGGGGCTCGGTGACGATCATCCGGTGGGTGGCCGAGGTGAAGTACTCCTCGAAGGTGTGGCCGTTGACCGTGATGGCGCCCTGGCCGGGACGGACCCGGACGCGCGCCACGGCCTGCTTCCGGCGTCCGGTGGTCTGGCAGGTGGGGGCGGTGTTGGCCACAGCGTGTTCCTCGCGTTCGTTTGCGTTCGTTGTCGTGTGTGTCCCGGGGGGCCTCAGGCCCCGCTCCGGGCCGATGCCGTGCGACGGGCACCGGGGATCTCCAGGGGGTCGGGGGACTGGGCCGCGTGCGGATGGTCGGCGCCCCGGTAGACCTTGAGCTTGGTGGCCATCTGCCGGCCCAGGCGGTTCTTCGGCAGCATGCCCACGATGGCGTTGCGGACGACGTCGTCGGCCCGGTCGACCATCAGCGTGCTGTAGCTGGTGGCGGTCAGGCCGCCCGGATAGCCGCTGTGCCGGTAGGACATCTTCGCCTCGGCCTTGCCCGAGGTCAGGATGACCTTGTCGGCGTTGACCACGATGACGTGGTCCCCCATGTCGGTGTTGGGCGAGAAGGTCGGCTTGTGCTTGCCGCGCAGCACCCGGGCCACCTCGGTGGCCAGGCGGCCGAGCACCAGTCCGTCGGCATCGACGATGAACCAGGCGCGGGTGACGTCAGCGGGCTTCGGGGAGAACGTGCGCACGAGATTTCCTTGTCCAAGTTGGTGCCGGGTAGTGAGGCACCGATCGGTGCGGGGCCTGCGGTTGCCGCCGATCCGGACCACCTGTGAGAGATGGTCAAGCCCGCCCATCGGATGACCTGGCCAACCCGGCGACTGCCCAGGATACGGCCAATCGACCCCTCCAGGCAAGCCGGTCACGGTCCGTAGCGCACCGCCATCAGGGTCAGACCGTGGGGAGGAGCGGGTTGCGCGGCCTGCTGCCGGTCGGCGGAGCGCAGGATCCACAGGATGTCGGACGGTCGTTTCCGGGCCCGGCCCACGTCGACCAGGGTGCCGACCAGGGACCGGACCATCTGGTGGCAGAAGGCGTTGGCTTCGATCTCGAAGGCCAGGAGCCGCCCGGCCGCCGGCACCAGGGCCGGGGTGGTGCCGGCGACAGGGGTGCGGTTCCTCGTCGATCCGGGTGCGTCCGACGCTTCCGACGTGCTCAATTCGGTCCACGCCGTGTCGTGCACCCGGCGGTGGATCGGAGCGTCGGCCGTCGTACCGGGGACCCGTCGGCAGAAGGCCCGGAAGTCGTGCTCGCCCAGCAGGGCGTCGGCCGCCGCGGCCATGGACCGCAGGTCGAGGGGATCGGCCACGTGCCAGGCCAGGCCGGCCAGCAGCGGGTCCGGCACGGGGGCGTTGACGACCAGGTAGCGATAGCGGCGGCCCGTGGCCGACCGACGGGCGTCGAACCCGGCCGGGGCCACCCCGGCGTCCCGCACCACGATGGCCGGCCCCAGCTGGCTGTTGCAGGAGGCCACCAGGGCGGCGGGGTCGACGGCGTCCGACCGGTCGGCCGGGACATCGAAGTGGACCACCTGGCCGAGGGCGTGCACGCCGGAGTCGGTCCTTCCCGCACAGGTCAGCGACAACGGGGTCCGGATCACCCGGCCCAGAGCCTCGGCCAGGGCGCCGGCCACGGTCGGCTGGCCCTGTTGGGCCGCGAACCCGTGGAATCCCGTGCCGTCGTAGGCCACGGTCAGCCGCCACCGGACCGGCCCGTCGTCCGACCCCCCGGACCGGGGGGTGGGGCTCACACCAATTCGATGCGGGCCATCGGCGCGTTGTCACCCAACCGGTTGCCCAGCTTGAGGATCCGGGTGTACCCGCCCGGGCGCTCGGCGTACCGGGGCCCGATCTCTTCGAACAGCTTGTGGGCCATGTCCTTGTCCCGGATGAACGCCACCACGTTGCGCTGGCGGGCCACGCCGCCCTTGGCCGCGGCGGTGATCACCTTCTCCGCCACCGGGCGCACCGCCTTGGCCTTGGCCTCGGTGGTCACCAGGTACTCGGCCGCGATCAGCGACGCCACCAGGTTCCCCATCATGGCCTTCTGGTGGGCCGAGCTCCCGCCGAAGCGCCGGCCCTTCTTCGGAGTGCCGAGCATGTCTGCGACCTCAGTCCTTGACCCGCAGGGAGAGGCCCCGCTCGTCGAGCTTCTGCAGCACCTCGTCGAGGGACTTCTGCCCGAAGTTGGTGATGTTCAACAGGTCGTCGAGGGTGCGGTCGACCAGTTCGCCGATGGTGTTGATCTGGGCCCGCTTGAGGCAGTTCCGAGGCCGTTCGGTGAGGTCGAGGTCCTCGATGCGCAGGTCGAGATCGGGGGAGCCGGTGCCGACGGTACCGACCTCACCCAGCTCGAGACCCATGGGCTCGTCCTCGAGGTCGGCCACCAGTCCGACCAGGGTCCGCAGGGTGTCCCCGGCCGAGGCCAGGGCCTCCCGCGGCGAGAGGGAGCCGTCGGTCTCGATGTCCAGCACCAGTCGGTCGAAGTCGGTGGACTGCTCGACCCGGACCGGTTCGACGGTAAAGGCCACCCGACGGACCGGCGAGAAGATGGCGTCCACCGGGATCACGCCGATGGTGGCGGAACGCTTGTTCTTGTCCGCCGACACGTAGCCCCGGCCGCGCTCGACGGTCAGGTCCACGGCCAGCCGTCCCTTGCCGTTGAGCGAGGCGATGTGCTGGGAGGGGCTCAGCACCTCGACGTCGGCGGTGACCTGGAGGTCGCCGGCCGTGGCGTCGCCGGGCCCCCGCTTGTCGAGGCGGATGGTCACCGGCTCTTCGCTGTGCACCCGGAACAGGATGTCCTTCAGGTTCAAGATGAGGTCGGTGACGTCCTCTTTCACCCCGGGCAGGGTGGTGAACTCGTGGAGGGCCTCGTCGAAGCGGACCTGCGTGATCGATGCGCCCGGGATGGACGACAGCAGGGTGCGCCGGAGGGAGTTGCCCAGCGTGTGGCCGAAGCCCGGATCGAGCGGGCCGACTGCGAACCGCTGGCGGTTGTCCTCTTCTTCACCGATGGATTCGACGGTGGGTCGTTGGATGATGAGCATGCTGATCAGGGCTCCTCGGCAGTCTGCGGTACAGAGTCGGTAGTGGTCGTGCGGATTCGGTCGGTGGTCGGTCGGTGATTTCGGTTACTTGGAGTAGAGCTCGACGATGAGTTGCTCCTGCACCGGCTCGTCGATGTGCTCCCGCTGCGGCAACGAGAACACCCGGACCTCGAAGCGGTCGCCCACCGTCTCCAACCAGGGCGGGAGCTGCCGATCGAGAGTGTCCATGTTGCGTCGGACATGGAACAGCTCCCGGGAGGACGGCTTGAGGGCCACCACGTCACCCTGGCGGACCCGGTAGCTCGGGATGGTGACCCGCTTGCCGTTGACCAGCACATGGCCGTGGCGGACGAACTGACGGGCCTGGGAGCGGCTGGCGCCCCACCCGGCCCGGAAGGCGACGTTGTCGAGGCGCTGCTCCAGCATGCGCAGGAGGTTCTCGCCGGTGATGCCCGGGGCCCGGCTGGCCTCCACGTAGAGGTTGTGGAATTGCCGCTCCAGCAGGCCGTAGATGCGGCGGGCCTTCTGCTTCTCACGCAGCTGACCCAGGTACTCGGAGCCCTGACGCATACGGTCACGACCGTGCTCACCCGGGGGATAGGCGCGGCTGTGGCGGTCGGTCACCGCCTCGGAGACCGGGCACTTCATGGAATAGCAGCGCTCGCCCTTCAAGAAGAGCTTGGTGCGCTCACGCCGGCAGAGCCGACAGACAGGTCCGGTGTAACGAGCCATCTCGAGTTCCTTCCCCGCCCTAGACCCGGCGCCGCTTCTTGGGGCGGCAGCCATTGTGGGGAATGGGGGTCACGTCTTTGATGCCGGCCACCTCGATGCCGGCCGCGGCCAACGACCGGATGGCCGTCTCGCGGCCCGAGCCCGGTCCACGCACCAGGACGTCGACCCGGCGCACGCCGTGCTCCATGGCCTTCTTGGCGCACTGCTCCGCCGCCAGCTGGGCCGCGAACGGTGTGGACTTGCGCGACCCCTTGAACCCCACGTTGCCGGCAGATGCCCAGGCCAGCACGTTGCCCTCGGGATCGGCGATGGACACGATGGTGTTGTTGAACGAGCTCTTGATGTGGGCCACGCCGAAGGTGATGTTCTTGCGCTCCCGTTTGCGAGGGCGACGGGCCGACGCCGTCGGCTTGGTGGTCTTGGCCATCTACTTGCGAACCTTCTTCTTTCCGGCGACCGTCTTCTTCGGTCCTTTGCGGGTGCGGGCATTGGTGTGGGTGCGCTGGCCGTGGACGGGCAGGCCCTTGCGGTGACGGATGCCCTGGTAGCAGCCGATCTCCATCTTCCGCTTGATGTCCTGGGACACGTCACGGCGGAGGTCCCCCTCCACCTGGAGCGAGGCATCGATGTAGTTGCGGAGCCGGCGTCACCTCTTCGTCGGTGAGGTCCCGTACCCGGGTGTCGGGGCTCGTGTCGGTGGCCGCGCAGATCTGTCGCGACGTGGTCCGGCCGATGCCGAAGATGTAGGTGAGCGAGATCTCCAACCGCTTCTCGCGGGGGATGTCGACGCCGGATATGCGGGCCACGTGGTCTTCCTTCTCTCTTACGCCTGATCCGCGTGCATCAGCCCTGGCGCTGCTTGTGGCGCGGGTTTTCGCAGATGACGATGACCCGCCGATGCCGGCGGATCACTTTGCACTTTTCACACATCGGCTTGACGCTGGGTCGTACCTTCACGCTCTTCTTCCTTGCTTCCCTGTCCTCGACGCTTCCCTGTCCCCGACCGGCCGGCACTTCCTGTCCCCGACCGGCCGACGGTCCTGCTGCCGGCCGCGGCGTCCGGCGCCGGCACCCTGTCGGGGCGCCTCCTAGCGGACGCACCGGCCTACTTGTACCGGTAGGTGATCCGGCCCCGGGCCAGGTCGTAGGGGGTGATCTCCACCTGTACCTTGTCGCCGGGGAGGATGCGGATGCGGTGCATCCGCATCTTTCCGGAGCTGTGGGCCAGTACCTTGTGACCGTTCTCGAGCTCCACACGGAACATGGCGTTCGGGAGCGGCTCCACGACTGTCCCCTCCAGCACGATGGCATCTTCCTTGGGCTTGGGCAGGTGAATCTCCTCGATAGTCTGTCGTTCTCGTCCGCTCGGCCGGGCCGAGCGTGCGTCGAACGACGTCTCGGTCGTCCGTCCGCACCGCAATCGGGGGCACGCCTCAGGAGCGCCACCGGGAGCGGGATCGGCACGCCACAACCTACTCGTGGCCAGCCGAACGACCAGTCTAGCCCGTTGACGCCAAATTGCCAGTCCGACCTGAGTCGGCCGGCCTGGTCGAGGCCCGGGTCGGAGGTCGGGCCTCGGGTCGGGTAACGGCCCGGGTCGAGGCCCGGGTCGGGCTCACAGGACGGTGAACACCTCCGGGCCGTCGTCGGTCACGGCGATGGTGTGCTCGAAATGGGCCGACAGTCGCCCGTCGGCGGTGACCACGCTCCACCCGTCGTCGAGCTGGGCGGTGCCGGCCCCCCCGGCGTTGACCATGGGCTCCACGGCGAAGACCATGCCCGATTTGAGCATGGGCCCACCCGACCCGGGCCAGTAGTTGGGCACCTGGGGCTCCTCGTGCATGGCCGTGCCGATGGCGTGGCCCACGTATTCGCGGACCACCGAGAACCCGGCCCGCTCGGCCACCTCCTGGACGGCCCGGCCCACCTCGTGGAGGCGGTTACCCGGCCGCAGCTGGTCGATCCCCGCGAACAGGCTGGCCTTGGTGACCTCCATCAGACGGGTGGCCTCGTCAGTCACCTCCCCCACCCCGATGGTGTAGGCGGCGTCCCCGTGGTAGCCCTCGATGATGGCCCCGCAGTCCACCGAGATGATGTCCCCCTCCTCGAGGACCACCGACTCCGAAGGGATCCCATGGACGATCATCGAGTTGGGGGACGTGCAGACCACGGCCGGAAACCCGTGATAGTTGAGGAAGTTGGAGGTGGCACCGCGCCTCTCGAGGACCTGGCGGGCCACCCGGTCGATCTCGGCGGTGGACACGCCGGGGCGGATGGCCGCCTTGGTGGCCTCGTGGATCTCCGCCACCACCCGTCCGGCCTTGCGCATCTTGACCAACTCGTCCGCGTTCCGTCTCATACCGGCCAACCAACCTTTTTCCCCCGTCGCTGTTCGATCACCTTGACCATCCGTCGGGTCACCGCGTCCGGCGATCCCGTGCCCGGGACCGTCTCGAGCTGGTTCCGGGACCGGTACCACTCGATGAGCGGGGCGGTCTGGCGCTCGTACAGCTCCAGCCGGCGCTCGATGGCCTCCTCGGTGTCGTCCTCACGCTGGACCACCTCACCGCCGCAGACGTCACACGTCCAGTTGATGAGCGGGGGGGACGAGAGCGAGTAGTTGGCCCCGCAGTCGATGCAGACCCGGCGGGCGGCCAGCCGGCGCAGGACCTGGCCGGTGTGGATCTCGATGTCGATGGCCAGGTCCAGGTCGTAGGGGGCCAGCACCGAGGCCAGCTGTTCGGCCTGGGCCACCGTCCGGGGGCACCCGTCGAGGATGAACCCCCGGGCCCTGACGTCGCTCTCCCCCAGCCGTTCGGCCACCATCTCCATGATCAGGTCGTCCCCCAGCAGCTCTCCACGGTCCATCTGGTCCTTGGCCTTGAGTCCGATGGCCGTCCCCTGCTTGACGGCGGCGCGCAGCATGTCCCCGGTCGAGACGTGGGGCACCACATAGTGGTGCGAGAGGCGCACGCACTGTGTCCCCTTCCCTGCCCCCTGTTTGCCGAGGACAATGAGCCTGGCTCCGGGTACCACTTACTTGAGGAAGCCCTCGTAGTTTCGCATCATGAGCTGGCTGTCGATCTGCTTCATCGTCTCGAGAGCCACACCAGTTGCGATGAGGAGGGTCGTCCCGTAGAACGGATAGCTGGTGATGCTCCAGGCCGCCATCAGGAGGGACGGGGTGACGGCCACCGCCCCGAGGAAGAGGGCTCCGGGCCAGGTGATCCGGTTCAGGATGTGGGCCAGGTAGCGCTCGGTGGGGTGTCCGGGGCGGATACCGGGGATGTAGCCACCCTGTTTACGGATGATGTCGGCCTGCTGGTGGGGGTCGAAGGCGACGTAGACGTAGAAGAACGTGAACAAGAGGATGAAGATGAAGTAGGTGAGGATGTAGAAGAGGCTGGTCGGCGTGACATTGTGGTTGACCCAGCTCCTGAAGGCGGCCGAGGGGATGATGTTCGAGAGCAGCACGGGGATGTAGAGCACCGAGCTGGCGAAGATGATGGGGATCACGCCGGCCTGGTTGACCTTCAACGGGATGTAGGTGTTCGAGCCGCCGTACATCTTGCGGCCCACCACCCGTTTGGCGAAGGTGACCGGAATACGGCGCTGGCCCTGGTCGACGAAGACGATCAGGACCAACAGGGCCAGGGACACCAACAGGATGACCGAGAACTTGATCCGGCCGCCCTCTTGGAGGACGGTGTTCAGCCCGGACGGGATGCCCGCCACCACGTTGGCGAAGATCAGGATGGACATGCCCTGGCCGATGCCCCGCTGGGTGATCAGCTCGGCCAGCCACATCACGAAGGCCGTCCCGGCCGTAAGGGTCATCACGATGAAGGCGGCCCGCCAGATGGAGTAGTTGAGGATGAGGTCCACGTTCTGGCTGGTACCGAACAGCCCTCCCCCGCCCTTGTGGAACAGGTAGACGAGGCCGGTCGACTGCATGAGGGCCAGGGCCACGGTGAGGTACCGGGTGGTCTGGGTCAGCTTCTTCTGGCCGACCGCCCCCTGGTCACGCCACTGTTCGAGCTTGGGGATCACCGTGGCCAGCAGCTGGATGATGATGCTGGAGGTGATGTACGGCATGATCCCGAGGCCGAAGACGGCCATGCGGGTCAGGGCGCCGCCGGAGAACAGGTTGAGGAAGCCCAGCACACCCGACGACTTCGAGGCCGCCGTCAGCTGGGCCACCTTGGAGAAGTTGACGAACGGGACCGGGACGTTGGCCCCGAACTGGTACAGGGCGATGATCGTCAGCGTGAAGAGGACCTTCTTGCGAAGGTCGGGAATCCGGAAGATGTTGGCCAGACTGGCGAGCATGGGGCTCCTCGACGCCGCGGTGGGCCGATGCTACCGGTTGGTGAGGGCGTTGCCCTGTGCCGGCGGGCGGCCATGGCCGAACGGTAGGGGCACCACCGTGACGGACCCCCCGGCTCCGGTGATGGCGGCCTCGGCCGACGCCGAGAAGGCGTGGGCCTCCACCGTGACGGCGCGGGTCAGTCCACCCCCGCCCAGCACCTTGACCAGGTCGCCCTTGTGGACCAGGCCCCGCTCGACGAACCCGGCCAGGTCGATGGAGTCGCCCTCGATGCCCTCGAGCGCACCCACGTTGACCGGCGTGTACTCGATCCGGAACGGGTTGGTGAAGCCCCGCAGCTTGGGGATCCGCTGCATCAGCGGCAGCTGGCCGCCCTCGAACCCCATCGGGATGGTGTCGCGGGCGCCCTGCCCCTTGGTGCCGCGACCGGCGGTCTTCCCGCCCTTGCCGGCGATACCACGACCCACCCGGCGGCGGGCGCGGGTGGAGCCGGCCGGGGGTCGGAGCTCATGGACCTTCATGGTCAGCCTTTCTCGTCGTGCTCGGTGGGCGTGACGTCCACCAGATGGGGGACGCGGGCCAGCATTCCACGGATCTCCGGGCGGTCGGGCAGCACGTTGGTGCGGCCGATGCCCCGCAGACCGAGGGCCCGCAGTGTGCCCCGGTGCTTGGGCTTGGTGCCGATGGCCGACTTCACCTGGGTGACCCGGAGCCAGGCACCGGTGGCGTCGTCGGCGGTCGGAGGGGCGGCCATCTCAGTGCACCTCCGTGAACAGGTCGTTCTCACGCCGGCGCTCGCGGTAGGCCCGGAGCATGGCGGCCGGAGCCACCTCGTCGGCCGACTTGCCCCGGAGGGCGGCGATCTCGTCGGGGCGCTTGAGGCCCTTCAGTCCGGCGATGGTGGCGTGGGCCACGTTGATGCCGTTGGACGAGCCGAGGGACTTGGCCAGGATGTCGCGGATGCCGGCCATCTCGAGGATGGCCCGGGCCGCGCCGCCGGCGATGACCCCGGTACCGGGGGCGGCCGGCTTCAGCATGACCCGTCCGGCCCCGCTCTCCCCCACGATGGGGTGGGTGATGGTGCTGCCGGCCAGCGGCACGTCGAACATGTTCTTGCGGGCCTCCTCGATGCCCTTCTGCACGGCCAGCCCGGCTTCTTTGGCCTTGCCGTACCCCAGACCCACCTTGCCGTTCCCGTCGCCCACCACCATCAGGGCGGCGAAGGAGAACCGGCGGCCACCCTTGACCACCTTGGACACCCGGTTGACCCGGATGGTGCGCTCTTCGAATTGCAGATCGTTGACGGCCATGGTCCTAGAACTCCAGTCCTTCGGCACGGGCGGCATCGGCCAAGGCGGCCACCCGCCCGTGGTAGGCGAAACCGCCGCGGTCGAAGACCACGGTGGTGATGCCGGCGGCCTTGGCCCGTGACGCCACCAGCGTGCCCACGCTGCCGGCCGCCGTCGATGTTGCCCCCCGACGCCGACTTCAGCGCGGCCTCGGTGGACGAGGCTGCGGCCAGGGTCCGGCCGGCGTCGTCGTCGATCAACTGCGCCGAAATGTGCTTGTTGGACCGGAACACGGCCAGGCGGGGACGCTCGGCCGATCCGTGGACCCGACGCCGCACCCGGGCGTGGCGACGGCGGCGCAGCTCCAGCTTGTGATCGGTGCGGGCCATTACTTGGCTGCCTTTCCGGCCTTGCGCACGACCCGCTCGCCCAGGTAGCGGACGCCCTTGCCCTTGTAGGGCTCCGGCTTGCGCAGCTTGCGGATGTCCGCGGCCACCTGGCCGACCTTCTCCTTGTCGATCCCCTTGACGATGATCCGGGTGGCCGAGGGGACCTCGAAGGTCACGCCGTCGGGCGCGCTCGACCTGGACCGGGTGGGAGAAGCCGAGGGCCAGCTCGAGCGCGGCGGGGCCCTTGGGCGTGGCCCGGTAGCCCACGCCGACGATCTCCAGCTCCTTCGAGAAGCCGTCGGTCACGCCGGCCACCATGTTGGCCACCAGGGAGCGGGTGAGCCCGTGCAGAGCACGGTTCTGGCGCTGGTCGTCGGGGCGTTCGACCACCAGGATGTCGCCGTCCTGGCGGACGGTGATGGCGGCGGGGACCGACCGGGCCAGCTCGCCCTGGGGTCCCTTGACCGTCACGGTGTGATCGTTGCCCACGGCCACCGACACCCCGGAGGGCACGGCGATGGGGGAACGTCCGATGCGGGACATCAGCGGGTACCTCCCTGGTCCGGTCGGCGCGCGGAGGACGGCGGCTACCAGACATAGCAGAGCACCTCGCCGCCCATGCGACGCTTCCTGGCCTCGCGGTCGGTCATCAGGCCCTTGGAGGTGGACACCACGGCCACACCGAGGCCCCCGAGCACGCGGGGCATCTTGTCGGCCCGGGCGTAGATGCGCAGCCCCGGCTTGGACACCCGCTTGATGCCGGAGATGGTCCGCTCGCGGTCGGGGGAGTACTTCATCGTGATCTCGAGGGTCTTGCCCGGCTTGCCCGGATCCTCGTTCACCTCGTAGCCCGCGATGTAGCCCTCGCTGGCCAGGATGGCGGCCAGTGACTCCTTGAGCTTGGATCCGGGCATCTTCACCGTGTCGAAGTGGGCGGTGTTGGCGTTGCGGATGCGGGTCAGCATGTCGGCGATCGGGTCGGTCATCGTCATCGTTCGTCGCCTCCTCTCACCAACTGGCCTTGGTCACGCCGGGGATCTCTCCGGCGTGGACCATCACTCGCAGGCAGATCCGGCACAGGCCGAACTTGCGGTACACCGACTTGGGCCGGCCACACCGGCGGCATCGCGTGTACCCGCGCACCTTGAACTTGGGAGTGCGCTGCTGCTTTTCGATGAGTGCCTTCTTTGCCATGGGGTTACTGGTTCTCCTGTCGGAAGGGGAAGCCGAACGCGGCCAGCAATGCCCGGCCCTCGTCGTCGGTACGTGCGGTGGTGGCGATGGTGATGTCCATGCCCCGTGTGGTGTCGATGCGGTCGTAGTCGATCTCGGGGAAGATCAGCTGCTCGGTGACCCCGAAGGTGTAGTTCCCGTGGCCGTCGAACGACCGGGGCGAGAGGCCCCGGAAGTCGCGGATGCGGGGGATGGCCATGGCCAGCAGCCGGTCGAGGAACTCCCAGGCCCGGTCGCCGCGGAGGGTCACCTTGGCCCCGATCTCCTGTCCCTCGCGCAGCTTGAACGAGGCGATGGACTTCTTGGCCCGGGTCACCACCGGCTTCTGGCCGGCGATGATCTCGAGGTCGCGCATGGCCCCCTCGATCAGGGACTTCTGCTGGGTGGCCCGGCCCACCCCCATGTTGATCACGATCTTGCTCAGCCGGGGGACCTCCATGATGTTGTCGAGACCCAGGGAGTCCTTGAGCTCGGCCCGCACCTGGCGGTCGTAGCGCTCCTTCAGGCGGGGACGGCTCGTCGTAGCCGTGGCCGAGGCCGCCATCACAGCTCAGCTCCGCACTTCTTGCACACCCGCAGCTTGCGACCCTGCTCGTCGATGCGCATCCCGATGCGGGTCGGGCCGCAGTTGCCGCACACGATGGCCACCGAGGACACCGACACCGGCATGAACTTGTCGATGACGCCTCCCTGCATGGTGGCCCGGGTGGGCTTGGCGTGCCGCTTGGCCACGTGGACGCCCTCGACGATGACCCTTCCCTCGGAGGGAATGGCCCGGACCACGCTGGCCTGCTTGCCACGGTCCTTGCCCGAGATCACCTGGACCTTGTCGCCCTTGCGAATTTCGCATCTACAACACCTCCGGTGCCAGCGAGACGATGCGCATGAAGCGCTTGTCCCGCAACTCACGCCCCACGGGGCCGAAGATGCGGGTCCCGCGAGGTTGCTGCTGGTCGTTGATGAGCACGGCGGCGTTCTCGTCGAAGCGGATGTAGCTCCCGTCGGGACGGCGCTTCTCCTTCTTCGTGCGGACGACGACGCACTTCACGACGTCGCCCTTCTTCACCGCTGCGCCCGGGATGGCGTCCTTCACCGTGGCCACGAAGACGTCCCCGATCGAGGCGTACCGGCGGCGCGAGCCACCGAGCACCTTGATGCACAGCACCTCCTTGGCCCCGGAGTTGTCGGCCACCCGAAGTCGGGATTCCTGCTGGATCATCGGGCCCGCTCCAGGACCTCGGACAGACGCCAGCGCTTGAGCTTGGACAGCGGGCGTGTCTCCACCACCCGGACCCGGTCCCCCACCTTGGCCGCGTTGTCGCCGTCGTGGACGTAGAGCCGCTTGGTCCGCTGCACCGTCTTGCCGTACCGGGGATGGCGCACCCGCTCGATCACCGCCACCACCACGGTGGCGTCCATGGAGTCGGACACCACGAGGCCCTCGCGGACCTTGCGGCGGTTGGCCCGATCGGCCCCGTTGACGATCTGCTCGTCAGCCATCAGCTCTTCTCCTCAGCATCGTCTGCGCCGTCGACCTCGTCGACCTCGTCACCGGAGAGGGCCATGCCGTCGTCGTCGGCCACCTCTTCGGCCCACTCGTCCTCGTCGATACCGGCGCTGTCGTCGTCCGTGACCTCCTTCGGCCCCGGCATCGTCATCGTCGCCCGCGGCATCGGCATCGGCATCGTCGCCCGCGGCATCGGCCTCGGCTGCGGCCCGGGCCGCGGCCCGCCGTTCCGACGCCGTGGTCTTGTCCCGCCCCAGCGCCTCGTCCTCCGAGCGCCGCCGGGCCGCGGCCTGGTGACCCGGAAGATCCTCCAGCTCGAGGCCCTCGGCCTCGCCGATCTCGCGGATCCGGAGCTCGGTCATCATGCGGGCCACGTCCTTGCGGACGTGGTTGATGCGCGAGAAGTTGTCCAACTGGCCGGTGGCCAGCTGGAACCGCAGGTTGAAGAGCTCACGCCGGGTCTCGCCCAGCTGGCGCTCCAGCTCTTCGGTGTCGTACTCGGAGATCTCTGCGGCCGTGGCCATCAGACCTGCACCTCCGGCGTACCGTGGGTGCCGGGCCGGATGACGAAGCGGGCCTTGAACGGCAGCTTCTGGATGGCCCGGTCCATGGCCTCTTTGGCCAGCTCGGGCTCGACGCCGGCCAGCTCGAACAGGATCCGGCCCGGCTTGACCACGGCCACCCAGTGCTCGGGATTGCCCTTGCCCGAGCCCATCCGGGTCTCGGCCGGCTTCTGGGTCACCGGACGGTCCGGGAAGACCCGGATCCACACCTTGCCGCCACGCTTCACGTGACGGGTCATGGCGATTCGGGCCGCCTCGATCTGGCGGGCCGTCAACCAGGCCGGCTCGAGGGCCTGGATGCCGAAGTCGCCGAAGGTGACGTCGCTGCCGCCCTTGGCCTTGCCGCTCATGCGGCCGCGCTGCTGCTTGCGGTACTTGACCTTGCGGGGCATCAACATGTCAGTCGACCTCCTTGCGGAAGTGCGGCGTCTCGTGGTGCTCGCGGGTCCGGCGCTCGATCTCCTCGTCCTCGGTGAGGATGCGCTCGAGTTCGTCGGGCACGGCCGGCGGCGCGGCGATGTCGGCCGTCGAGCGGTCGACCAGGCCCTCGGGGATCTCGGTGTCGCCGTCGGAGTCGGCGTCGACGGTGACCACGCTGCCCGGCGCCCCCTGCTCGGCCCGGCGACGGCCGCCGCCGGCCGTGATCAGGCGCCGGGGTGCATCCCCGCCCTGCCCCGAGGTCTCGCCCACGGCCATGGCCGCCTCACGGGTGATCTTGTCCTCGGTCGAGATCTTGTAGGGGAGGATGTCGCCCTTGTAGATCCAGACCTTCACCCCGATGCGGCCGAAGGTGGTCTTGGCCTCACGGAATCCGTAGTCGATGTCGGCACGCAGGGTGTGCAGCGGGACCCGGCCCTCGCGGTAGGACTCCTTGCGGGACATCTCCGAGCCGCCCAGGCGACCCGAGCACTGCACCCGGACCCCGAGGGCGCCGGCCTTCTGCACCGTCTGGATGGAGCGCTTCATGGCCCGGCGGAAGGCCACCCGGCGGGCCAGCTGGTCGCAGATGCCCTGGGCGATGAGGGCGGCATCCAGCTCGGGCTGCTTGATCTCCTGGATGTTGAGCTGGATCCGGTTGTTGAGCCCGGTGATCTCCTCGATCTTCTTCTTCAGGCGGTCGGCCTCGGCCCCGCGCCGGCCGATCACGATGCCGGGACGGGCCGTGTGGATGTCCACCCGCAGCCGGTCCCGGGTCCGCTCGATCTCGATCCGGCTGACGGCGGCCGACTCGAGCTGCGACATGAGGTAGTCGCGGATCTCCCAGTCCTCGATCACGCAGTTCTGGTAGTTGCGCTCCTCGAACCAACGCGACTTCCAGTCGGTGGTGACGCCGAGTCGAAACCCGTAGGGGTTGACCTTCTGGCCCATCTAATTGCCCTTCTCTTCGGCGGCATCGCCGTCGGTGTCGTCCTCGGTCCCGGTCTCGATCCTCGTCTCATCCCGGAGTCGGTCCGACTCCTCGAGCGGCCGGCTTCGGTCTCGGTGACCACGTCGTCGTCCGATCGACGTCGGTGGCCCCGTCGGCCTCGGCGTCGGCGTCGAGGTCGGACTCCTCGAGCGGACCGGCTTCGGTCTCGGTGACCACGTCGTCGGCCTGGACGGCTGTCCTCGGCCCAGGCCTCGGCTCCGGTGTCGTGGTCGGCGACCTCCGGAGACGCCGTCTGAGCCGACTCGGCCCGTTGGCGCCGGCGCGAGCCGGCCACCCGGCGCGACCGCTGGGACGTGGTTCGCCGCCTGGCGGGCCCGGCGCCGGGCGATCCGGTCCTCGGGCAGCCGGCTCACGATGATGGTGATGTGCGAGGTCCGCTTGCGGATGCGGGTGGCCCGGCCCCGGGCCCGGGGGCCGCCACCGCTTGAGGGTGCTGCCCTCGTCGGCGAAGCAGGCCGACACGTACAGCTCTTCGGGATCGAGGCCGTCGTTGTGGACGGCGTTGGCCACGGCCGAGGCCAGCACCTTGCCCACCGTCACCGCGGCCTCGCGGTCGCCGAGGGACAGGATCTCGGCGGCCCGGTCCACGTCCTCGCCCGCGGATCAGATCGAGGACCTGGCGCACCTTGGAGGCGGACATCCGGCTGTGGCGCAGCACGGCCCGGGTCCCCGGACGCTCGTTGGTCTTCACACCGGGCATGTCATCGCCTCCCCGCCCGCTCTTGGCCGGCATGGAACTTGAAGGTTCGGGTGGGGGCGAACTCGCCCAGCTTGTGACCGACCATGGACTCGGTCACGTAGACCGGGATGTGCTTGCGGCCGTCGTGGACGGCGATGGTGTGGCCGACCATGTCCGGGATGATGGTGGAGCGGCGGGACCAGGTCTTGATGACCTTCTTGTCCCCGGCCGCGTTGAGGGCGTCCACCTTCTTGAGCAGGTGGTCGTCGACGAACGGACCTTTCTTCAGGCTGCGGGGCATGGCGTGGCGTTCCCTCTGTCTTCCCTATCGCCGGGCGCCGCGGGTGCGGCGTCGGCGAACGATCATCTGGTCGGAGTCCTTGTTGCGGGACCGGGTGCGGCCCTCGGGCTGGCCCCATGGCGACACCGGGTGGCGCCCACCGGACGTCTTGCCCTCGCCACCGCCCAGCGGGTGGTCGACCGGGTTCATGGCCACGCCACGGGTCTGCGGGCGCTTGCCCTTCCAGCGGTTACGGCCGGCCTTGCCGATCTTGATCAGCTCGGCCTCGGAGTTACCCACCGTGCCGAGGGTGGCCCGGCAGTCGATGGACACCCGGCGCATCTCGGTGGACGGGAGGCGCAGCGTGGCGAAAGCCCCTTCCTTGGCCACCAGCTGGACGCTCATGCCGGCGCCCCGGGCCATCTTCCCCCCACCGCCGGGCCGCAGTTCGACGTTGTGGACGACCGAGCCGACCGGGATGTAGCGGAGCGGCAGGGCGTTGCCGGGCCGGATCTCCGCGCCCTGGCCGGACTGCAGCACGGTCGCCCACCGACACCTGGGCCGGGGCCAGGATGTAGCGCTTCTCGCCGTCGAGGTAGTGCAGCAGGGCGATGCGGGCGTTGCGGTTGGGGTCGTACTCGATGGCCGCCACCTTGGCCGGCACGCCGTCCTTGTCCCGCTTGAAGTCGATGATCGCGGTACTGCTGCTTGTGCCCGCCGCCACGGTGGCGGGACGTCTTGCGACCGTAGTTGTTGCGACCACCGGTGGAGGGCTTCGGGGCCAACAGGGACTTCTCGGGCCGGTCGCGGGTGATCTCGGAGAAGTCCGAGACGGTCTGGAAGCGCCGGCCGGCGCTGGTGGGCTTGCGTGAACGGAGTGGCATGGTCTGGTCGCGGTCTCTCAGTTCTCGAACAGGTCGATCGAGTCACCCTCGTGCAGGGTGACGATGGCCCGCTTGGTGTCGGGACGGTGACCGAGCGAGTTGTTCTTCCGGTTCCGCTTGGTCTTGCCCTTCCGGTTGAGGGTGTTGACGCTGTCCACCCGGACGTTGAAGGCCTGCTCCACGGCGTGGCGCACGTCGATCTTGGTGGCCGACGGGTCCACGACGAACACGTACACGTTGTTGTCCATCAGTGCGTACGACTTCTCCGACACCACCGGCCGGAGCAGCACGTTGTGGGGATCTCTCATGACCCGCTTCCCTCTTCGTCGTCGGTGTCGGCATCGGCTTCGCCGGCGTCGGTGTCGGTGGCCCCGGCGGTCTTCGCTGTCGGCCGCGCCGGGCCTCGGCGGCGGCCTGCGGCGGTGCTCGGCTGCCCCGGACGCCTCCCGGGCAGGGTCTCGTCGGTGAAGACCACCCAGTCGTTCACCAGGATGTCGTAGGCGTTGAGCTCGCCGGCCACGATGGTCTGGACCTCGGGCAGGTTCCCGAACGAGCGGTCGGCGTAGCCGTCCTCGTCGCCCAGCACCACGAGCACCCGGCCCGAGAGGCCGAGGGCCTCGAGGGCGGCGATGGCCGCCTTGGTGCTCGGGACCTCGAACGGCCAGGCGTCCACGAGGGCCACCCGGCCCTGGGAGGCCCGATCAGAAAGGGCGGAGCGCAGGGCCAGCTGGATCATCTTCTTCGGGTGTGTGCTGGGCATACGACCGCGGCTTGGGTCCGAGGGCCACGCCGCCGCCGACCCACTGGGGCGAGCGGGTGGAGCCCTGACGGGCCCGGCCGGTGCCCTTCTGACGGAACGGCTTGGCGCCGCCGCCCCGTACCTCGGCCCGGGTCTTGGTCGACTGGGTGCCGGCACGGGCCGCGGCCAGCTGGGCCGTGACGACCTGGTGGAGCACGGCCAGGTTGGGCTCGATCCCGAAGATCGACGCCTCGAGCTCGACGTCGCCCAGTTCGGCTCCGTCGGTCGAGCGGCGGGTCACCGTCCGGCGCAGGGGGACGGGCCGCAGGAACCGGCGGATCTGGGCCGGGCTGGCCGTCTCGAGGTCGATGGTCTCGGTGGCCTGGCTCATCGACGCCTTCCCTCCCTTGACCAGCGGCGCCTTGATGGCGTCCCGCAGGACCACGATCCCGCCCCTGGGACCGGGTACCGCTCCTTTGACCAGGATCAGCTGGCGTTCCGGGTCGGCCTGGACGATCTCCAGATTGAGGGTCGTGACCTGCTGGCCCCCCATCCTTCCGGCCATTCGGGTCCCTTTGAACACCCGGGACGGAGTGGCGCAGGCACCGATCGAGCCCGGTGAGCGGTGCTTCTTGTGATTGCCGTGGGAGGCGCCCTGTCCTTTGAAGTTGTGACGCTTCATGGCCCCGGCGAATCCCTTGCCCTTGGACACGGCGATGGCGTCGACCAGCTCCCCCGGCTGGAGGAGATCGGCGGTCAGCTCCTGTCCGACCTCGTAGTCGGCGGCATCGTCGAGCCGGAGCTCGACCAGGCGGCGGCCCGGGTCCACGCCCGGCCCGGTCGAAATGACCCTGCTCGGGCTTGGTCAGGGTCGACGCCCGCCGGTGGCCCCAGGTCACCTGGAGGGCCGAGTAGCCCTCTCGCTCCGGCGTCTTGACCTGGACCACCCGGACCGGTGACACGCGCACCATCGTCACCGGTACGGCCCGGTTCTGGTCATCCCAGATCTGTGTCATTCCGACTTTTTCGCCCACGATCGCCTTGGTGGCCACTGGAGCTTCTCCGTCTCGACTCATTGCTCGTCCCGACGCCGGCCGGCGTCGATCGGTACTGCGGTACTGCGTCACTGCGACTTTCCATTCGGTTTCCGACCTCGTCCAGCACCCGGCTCGGCAGACGGGTCAGGGTACGGACCGCATCGGCTTGCATGCAGACGCTCCGCTCGGAGGATCCCGAGCGGAGCGCTCGCCTGGTGTGGTCCAAGGTCCCCGCCGTCCTACCGCGGGCGCTCGAACACGTCCTTCTCACATGGTTTGGCCCGGAATCGGGCCGACTGATCACTGTATACCATCCGTGCCGGGGTGACAACGAGGGCGGCGGCGGTCCTCGACGACCGCCCCGATGGTCCCCGACCAGAGCTACACGGTCTGGATCTTGATCTCGATGTCCACCCCGGCCGGCAGGTCCAGCCGCTGCAGGGAGTCCACCGTCTTCGGGGTGTGCTCCACGATGTCCACCAGGCGCTTGTGCACCCGCATCTCGAAGTGCTCGCGGCTGTCCTTGTACTTGTGGGGCGAGCGGATCACCGTGTACCGGTGCTTCTCGGTGGGCAGGGGCACGGGCCCCAGCACCTTGGCCTGGGTGCGCAGCACGGTCTGGACGATCTTTTCGGTCGACTGATCGAGAATTTCGTGATCGTACGCCTTCAGGCGGATCCGGATCTTCTGGCGGGGGCCCTCTGCGGCCATGGGTAACGGCGTCCTCTCGTGGGTGTCGGCGGAGTGACTATTCGAGGATCTTCGTGACCCGGCCCGAAGCCACCGTCCGTCCACCCTCGCGGATGGCGAACCGGAGCCCCTCGACCATGGCGATGGGCTTGCCCAGCTCCACCGTCATTTCGGTGTTGTCACCGGGCATGACCATCTCCGTCCCTTCGGGCAGGGTGATGGTACCGGTCACATCGGTGGTCCGGAAGTAGAACTGCGGGCGGTAGTTGGTGAAGAACGGCTTGTGCCGGCCACCCTCGTCCTTGTTCAACACGTACACCGTGGCCTCGAACTTGGTGTGGGGTGTGATGGATCCGGGCTTGCACAGCACCTGACCCCGCTCCACCTCCTCCTTCTTCGTCCCCCGCAGCAGGGCGCCGATGTTGTCCCCGGCCCGTCCCTCGTCCAGCAGCTTGCGGAACATCTCGATACCGGTGACCGTGGTCTTCTGGGTGTCGCGCAGCCCGACGATCTCTACTTCCTCGCCCACCTTGACGATGCCCTGCTCCACCTTGCCGGTCACCACGGTGCCACGGCCGGTGATCGACATGACGTCCTCGATCGACATGAGGAACGGCTTCTCCACATCGCGCTCGGGCTCGGGAATGTAGGAGTCCACCGCCTCCATCAGCTCGGTGATCTTGGCGCTCCACTCGGCATCGCCCTCCAGAGCCTTGAGGGCACTGACCCTGACGATCGGGGTGTCGTCACCAGGGAATTCGTACTCGTTGAGCAGCTCGCGAACCTCCAGTTCGACCAGGTCGAGAAGCTCCTCGTCATCGACGGTGTCGGCCTTGTTCAGCGCCACCACGATGTAGGGGACGCCCACCTGGCGGGCCAGGAGCACGTGCTCGCGGGTCTGCGGCATCGGGCCGTCGGCCGCGGAGACCACCAGGATGGCCCCGTCCACCTGGGCGGCACCGGTGATCATGTTCTTGATGTAGTCGGCGTGGCCCGGCATGTCGACGTGGGCGTAGTGCCGGTTCGGGGTCTCGTACTCGACGTGGGCGATCGAGATGGTGATGCCCCGCTGCTTCTCCTCCGGCGCCTTGTCGATCTGGTCGAACGGCGTGAAGTTGGTGGTCGGGTCGTTGTCGTGCAGGACCTTGGTGATGGCCGCGGTGAGCGTGGTCTTACCGTGGTCGATATGTCCCATCGTTCCCACGTTCACGTGGGGCTTCGTGCGCTCGAACTTCTGCTTGGCCATGGCTGGGGTAATGCTCCCTGATCTCGGACGGTACCCCCTCGGGCCCGCCACGACGCAGGCGGTTGCCTGTCGTCATTCTCCGTGTGTCGGTGGTGCTGCGTTGCTGCCTCTACTGCCTGGTGCTGCTACAACAAGGTCCCCATCGCACAGCTGCTACCGCGTGCCGGGGCACTGGGCTGGACGTCGGTTGGTACCTTCGGTTACGACTCGGACGGCACCCCGGGCAGAACCCCGGCTGCGTGCCGCCTACGCTGCGCAGCTGCCTGCGCCTCGCTCACTCCTACTCTCCACGCGCCTTGGCGATGATCTCCTTGGCGATCGACTCAGGGACCTCGTTGTACGCGTGGAACTGCATCGAGTACGTCGCCCGTCCCTGGGTCCGCGAGCGCAGGTCAGTAGCGTAGCCGAACATGTCGCTCAGTGGTACCTGTGCCCGGACGATATGGCTGTTGCCCCGCTGCTCCATGCCCTCGACCTTGCCCCGACGGGCCGACAGGTCGCCGATCACGTCGCCCATGTAGTCCTCGGGGGTCGTGACCTCGACGGCCATGACCGGCTCGAGAAGCACCGGATCGGCCAGATTGGCCGCCTTCTTGATGGCCATGGACCCGGCGATCTTGAAGGCCATCTCCGAGGAGTCCACGTCGTGGTAGGAGCCGTAGGTGAGGGTCACCTTGATGTCGACGGTCGGGTACCCGGCCAGCACCCCGGACGTGATCGACTCCTGGATTCCCTGGTTGACCGAGGGGATGTACTCCTTCGGGATCACCCCACCGGTGATCTTGTCCACGAATTCGTAGCCACCGCCGGGGCCGGTGGGCTCAAGGGTGATCACCACGTGCCCGTACTGGCCCTTGCCCCCGGTCTGGCGCACGTAGCGCAGCTCGACCTTCTCGACCTTCTTGCGCACCGTCTCGCGGTAGGCCACCTGGGGCTTGCCCACGTTGGCGTCGACGCTGAACTCACGCATCATCCGGTCCACCAGCACCTCGAGATGGAGTTCGCCCATCCCCGAGATGACCGTCTGGCCGGTCTCCTCGTCGGACTGGACCCGGAAGGTCGGGTCCTCCTCGGACAGCGAGAAGAGGGCCCTGGACAGTTTGTCCTGGTCAGCCTTGGTCTTCGGCTCCACGGCCACGTGGATGACGGGCTCGGGGAACGTCAGTGACTCCAAGATGACCGGATCGTCCGGGTCGCACAGGGTGTCACCGGTCGTGGTCTGCTTGAGCCCGACGGCGGCCACGATGTCACCGGCGTAGGTGACGTCGAGGTCCTCACGGGTGTTGGCGTGCATCTGCAGGATGCGGCCGATCCGTTCCTTCCGGTCCTTGGTCGAGTTCAGCACGCCCGAGCCCTTGGTCAGCGTGCCCGAGTAGACCCGCAGGTAGGTGAGCTTCCCCACGTACGGGTCGGTCATGATCTTGAAGGCCAGGGCGGAGAAGGGGGCGGTGTCGTCCGGGGCCCGCTCTACGGTCACACCCTCCTTGCGGGGGACGGTGCCCATGGTGGGCGGGATGTCAAGGGGGCTGGGCAGGTAGTCGACCACGGCATCGAGCATGGGCTGGACACCCTTGTTCTTGAAGGCCGATCCGCAGAGGATGGGGACGGCGAAGCTCCCCAGGGTCACCGTCCGGATGGCCCGCAGGAGGTCCTCAGGGGTGATCTCCTCGTCCCCGAGGTACTTCTCCATGATGGTGTCGTCGTGGTTGGAGACCACGTCGATGAGCTGGTGGTGGGCCGCCTCGGCCGCCTCCACCAGATCGGCCGGGATCTCCTCCTCGGTCCACTCCTCACCCATGCCGTCGTCCCAGACCAGGGCCCGCATGTGGACCAGGTCCACCACACCTCGGAACCCACCCTCGGCGCCGATGGGCAGCTGCACCACGGCCACGGTGGCGTCGAGACGGTCCTTGATCATCTCCACGCACTGTTCGAAGTTGGCCCCGGTCCGGTCCATCTTGTTGATGAAGCACATCCGGGGGACGGCGTACTTGTCGGCCTGGCGCCACACCGTCTCGGTCTGCGGCTCGACCCCGGCCACGGCGTCGAAGACGGCCACCGCTCCGTCGAGGACGCCGAACGAACGCTCGACCTCGACGGTGAAGTCCACGTGGCCGGGGGTGTCGATGATGTTGATGACGGTGTCCCGCCACATGCAGGTGGTGGCGGCGGAGGTGATGGTGATGCCCCGCTCCTGCTCCTGGGGCATCCAGTCCATGGTGGCCTGGCCCTCGTGGACCTCGCCGATCTTGTAGTTCTTGCCGGTGTAGTACAGGATCCGCTCGGTGGTGGTGGTCTTGCCCGCGTCGATGTGGGCCATGATCCCGATGTTCCGGGTCTTGGCCAGGGGGTGGTGGCGGGTGCTCGCTTCAGCCATGGTTGATCAGCTCTCGGGTAGTGCTCGTCGGTCGGGGCCGCTGCCGGGGGACGGGGCCGCTCGGGCCGGTTCCCTACCAGCGGTAGTGGGCGAAGGCCTTGTTGGACTCGGCCATCTTGTGCAGGTCCTCGCGGCGCTTGGCCGCGGCTCCGATGCCGTTGGCGGCATCGCGGATCTCGTTGGAGAGACGCTCGGCCATGGTCTTCTCCCGCCGCTGCTGGGAGTAGCCGACCAGCCACCGGATGGACAGCGTGGTGGCCCGGCGGGGGCGGACCTCGACGGGCACCTGGTAGGTGGCGCCACCGACCCGGCGGCTGCGGACCTCCAGCTCGGGACGGGTGTTCTCCACGGCCTTCTTCAGGACCGCCACCGGGTCGTTCCCCGACTTCTCCGCCACGTCGGACAGGGCGTCGTAGACGATTCGCTCGGCCAGCGTGCGCTTGCCCCGGCTCAGCACCCGGTTGACCACCTGGGTGACCAGTACCGAGTGGTAGACGGGGTCGGGCATCAGCTCACGACGAACGGCAGGACCTTTGCGGGGCACGTCAGGACTCCTTCTTGGCGCCGTAGCGGCTACGGGCCTGATTCCGCTCGCGGACGCCCGACGCGTCGAGCGTGCCGCGGATCACCTTGTAGCGCACACCCGGGAGATCCTTCACCCGTCCGCCGCGCACCAGCACGATGGAGTGTTCCTGCAGGTTGTGGCCCTCGCCCGGGATGTAGGCGGTGACCTCCAGGCCACTCGTGAGGCGGACCCGGGCCACCTTGCGGAGGGCCGAGTTCGGCTTCTTCGGGGTGTGGGTGTAGACGTGGGTGCACACGCCCCGTCGCTGGGGTGCTCCCCGGAGGGCCGGTGTCTTGGACTTGGTCGGCTTGGTGGCCCGGCCCTTGCGGAC
>CAVOWT010000003.1:1287500-1806505 GCA_963700235.1 uncultured Acidimicrobiaceae bacterium | reverse complement strand
GGATAGGAGGCGACTTTGGGGTGACACGTCCCCAAGATTTGAAGTTGGTTGCACGAAGTTCAGAGAACACGCCTACATCTTGCTACATCTGCGCTGTCCCGATCGTGACCGACTGAGCTTCGTTCACCAGTGGGCCGTACGTGTGTCAGATTCGTAGCTGAGGACCAAAGTAGCGGAAGTATCCGGCATGGGCATGCTTAAGATGCCGCAATTCGCTGTTTGAGAGGAGTCACTGCGGCACGTTAATGGATTGTGCGGGAATGGACGGAGTCTTCACCCACTCCGTCAACACTCGTTATGCCCCGTTACTTCCAGTACGATTGTTCGGTGAACTGGGAATGTCACCCAGTCTTCGAGCAGTTATGACTTGTAAGCCGAACCGAGTTGTCACAATGGCTACCGACCCGTGGCCATTGGTGGAACATCTTGCGGGCGGCTGGTGTAGTTACTTGGAAGTGCAGTGAAATGAGCCCGCGATCACGACGTGCTGCATCGTGCGATGTTGCATTGGCCAGCCATCCCCCGCATTTCCCGTCGGAACATCAGAGCATCTCACTTCAATGAGCAGGTTCCGGCAGGGGATGCGGGTCCGACCACCGGGGTCTGGGTCCCGCGTGGTCATCGATGAGGTCATCGAGCGTGATGGCGACGTGCGCCTCTACGTCCTCGATGATGCAGGGAACGTAATCCGGCTCGACGTGAACGGCGACAACGAGGCGTTCATCGAGGTGCTCGAGGAGGATGGCTACGGTGCCTCTTCCCAGGTGCTGGCTGGATTTTGGTCAGAGTGGATGAAGCAGGCGATCCATACCTCAAAAGCGACCGCATTGTCGTCGACTCCTCTCAAGCCCTACCTTCACCAGGACGAGGCCGTCTTCGGTTGGATGCTCCCACAGCCGATGCTCCGGTTCCTGCTGGCAGATGAGCCCGGAACAGGTAAGACATCATGGCAGGCCTGTACCTGCGGGAGATGAAGCGGCTTGGACTAGTAAGGCGAGCGATCATTGTCGTCCCCGCTCACCTTCTGTCGAAATGGCAGGCCGACTTCCGGCACTTCTTTGGCGGAGCGCCCGAGCGCATCACGGCTGAAGTCGTGTCGCAGGGCCCACTGCGCCCGGACCGTGACACGTGGATCGTGTCGCTAGACCTCGCATCAGTGAACCCGACGGTCCAGGAGGAGATCCGTCCAGATCGGGCCGGCTGGGATCTTGTGATCTTCGATGAGCCACCGGCTAACGCCGACAGCGCAGGGCTATTACCGGATTGGTCGACTACTTGCCCGGGGCACCCCCCGGGCGCTGCTCATGACGGCAACGCCCCACCGTGGCAAAGAGTGGCTATTCAGGGCCTTGCTTCACCTTGTGGATCCCGAGGTGTACCCGGCAGTGGAGCGCAGCGACGAGTTCGCTCCTACAAGCCCGGACCGATGCACTTTCGCGACGCATCAAGGAAGAGCTAGTCGACCGCGATGGCCTTACCCCGTTGTTCAAAGGTCGGGAAGCGTTCAACATGAAGGTGACTCTTGGGCCCCTGGAGCGTCAGTTTTATGGCGAGGCGCTCGACCTAGTGGATCGCTACTTCCCCCCCAATGCCATTCCGCTCGGTCGTATGGTGTACGGCAAGCGTGCAGCCTCGTCGCTTCACGCCCTCTCCTGCACGCTAGAGCGTCGTCGGGAGCGCATGGGAACAGCATTTCCGTCGGAGGTCTCCGACAGTGGCGAGTTCGACGACGAAGCTGAGGTCGAAGAGCGCCGCATCCTGGTAGAGACATCTCGATCGTCCCGAGAAGAGAAGCGGGAGATTTCGGATCTACTTGAACGTATCCAGTTGGCCACTGATGGGCGCTTGGTTTCAACGAAGTGGAAGCCGCTTATCGATGAGATACTCGCTGTTAACGGCATCCGGCCCGACGCAGGCGAACAGGCCGTCGTATTCACTGAGTTCACCGACACAGCATCCTGGCTCGTCGAACGACTTCATGAGACGGGCTTCGGCGCCGAACGCTACTCGGGAGCAGACTCCCAAAGCGTTCGTGACGACATCCGTGAGCGGTTCATGCGGCGCGAATTCGAGATTTTCGTGAGCACCGATGCCGGCAATGAAGGCATCGACCTTCAGAGCGCCCGCGTACTGGCGAACTGGGACGTTCCATGGAGCCTTGTTCGCATAGAACAGAGAATGGGCAGAATTCACCGGGTGGGTCAGGACCGGGACGTCAAGCTTTACAATCTCATCGCCACCGACACCGAAGAAGGCGAAGTGCTATCCGTTCTCCTCGACAACCTCGTCGCTGTCTTCCAATCAGCTCGGTGGGAAGCTGTTCGACAGCCTGAGCCTCGTCGTTGAACTCGTCGGGGGAACTCGATGTCAATCTCGACCCGAGCAAGCTTGTCCCCGGTATTCCACGGCGAGAAAGAGCGGCACTTGAAGCCGCCCGTGCTATGACAAGCGCTCGGCTGAAGGCAGCGACTCAGCACACACGAGCAGCTGACGATTTGATGGCGACCCGGCTCGACGTTGCGGCAGCGTCGGAGCGACTGAATGCCGAAGCGCTCGAGCGGGTCAATCCCAAGATTGTGGAGGCCTACCTAACTCGAGTTCTTGTTCCGACCGGCACATGGATTGCAACAGCATCGGTGCTTGGTGGCGGCGACGGCGTTTACATCCTGAGACGTCTCGGCGCCGACCTGCTTCCGGCTGCGCTCGGACCTGGCATTGAGGCAACAGTGGCTACAAGCGGCACCGCACTCGAGCGCATCGTAGAGTCGGGTGGGTCCGTAACCCACGTCATACCCCTCGGACCGGCTGAACCCGCTTTTCGCGACCTGGTCGACGCAGTTAGCGCAGCTGCCGAGCGGGACCTTCTTCGCGGGGGTGGCCTCCGCGACTCGACATCCATCACTCCATACGACCTGTTCGCGTTCGTGGTCGAGTTCCAGGAGGGCACTGGCAGTCGAACCTCTGAGCAGCGAATTCTCGTGCGAAGTGACGAAATCGGCGCCAGAGCCATCCGGTGGGAGAAGCTCGCCGACCTCACCGCATTCGAAGGAAATGCAGGGGGACTCCACCCGCTCATGCTGCTGACGCCGACGAGATTGCCAATCGTCACGCCAAAGAGCTCGCCGCCAACAAGACTCAAGAATTGTCCCGATGGAGGGAGACGGCGCAGCGCAGCCTCGATCGACTTCCCACGGATATGACTCGCGACATCGAGGACCCGGATCAACGGCGCAAAGAACGCAGACGGCTCACCCATTTATCTGACAAGCGCCTCGACGAACTGCGTAGGTTGACGGAATTCAGCGTGCGAAAAGTCCGCGCGTTGGCTGGGCCAGGGTGCTTGCCGGCGGAATCCCGCCGGAGCCGACCGAACAGGACAGTGAGACTATCGCCATGAATATCGTTGCCGAGCATTTACGCTCCACCAGCTGGCGTGTCAGCGGACATTCACACTGAGGACCGCGGTTATGACCTGCTTGCCACCAGGGGTAACCAGCAACGCTGCGTCGAGGTGAAGGGGATCTGGGAGAACGCTAGCTCTGCCGGTGTCAGCCTCACCGGAAATGAGGTGCTCATTGCCTCGCAGCTGTCAAGCGACTACTGGATCTACGTTGTTGACCGCTGCATGGATGGCGGCCGCGTCTATGGCATCTACTGCGATCCGGCGAGCACCTTCGCCGGCGCGATGCGCGAACTTGGAACCGTCCATATCAACGGCTCCGACCTGGCCGGTCAGCGCGAGGAGAACGCGACGTGAGGATGATCGAGCGCTGGTTCCCGAGCGCTGAGGTGAGTGAGGCCTCGTCCGGCGGCTGGGGGAGCGGCAATGCCGAGAAGGCTCTATTCACGTGGTTCGCCGCGCGCCCCCTCGCTCAGGCAAAGGCGGCGGTGCTCACCAGTTTGCTCCCGTGGCCCGAAGACGAAGCTGAACAGAGACGGCTCCAGGTGCTGGTGCGCCAGTCTCTGGTGGGTCTCGACGCAGGCCAACAGGCCGATGATGCCTGTGCCGCGAGTCTGTCGGATCGCGACCGTGATCGGCAGCGCGAAGACGCAGACGGGAAACTTCGTCACATCCTTGCCGACCTGTACGCCGGAGGTGCGCGCATTCTCGACCCGTTCTCGGGCCGCGCGATGATCCCGCTCGAGGCTGTGAAGCTCGGCACTCGGGCCCAGGGCATCGACTACTCACCAGTGGCGACCCTTGCGGGGCAGCTGCTGGCTGACTACCCCTTCCGCGACTGGTCGAACGAACCAGAGCTTCCATTTGTCGACGGCGCCCACAATCCGCTCAGTGCTCGCTTGCCACAGGATGTAAGTGCGGTGCTCGCTGAGGTTGGTCGGCGCTTCGAGACTGCGATGGCTGAGTTCTACCCGTCCGCCGACGGCCGCCAGCCCTGGGGCTACTTATGGGCGATCACGCTTCCGTGTCAGGAGTGCAGCCGGCGTTTCCCCTTAGTGGGTTCATTAGAACTCCGGCGGCCGAAGCCGAAGAAGGGAGATCCAGGCCAGAGCTACTTTATCGATGCTGATCAAGCATCAGGAGAGTTCTCGGTGGTGGTGCATGACGGGCCGCCCACGCGCGCCCCGACTCGAGTCGTTGCGCCGGGGAAGCACAAGTATGACTCGGGTGGAAAGGTCGTTGTCTGCCCGTTCTGTAGTCACGTGCACCCGAAGGATGTCCACACCCGGCTGATGGCTAGTGGATTTGGTGAGGATGCACTTCTGGTTACGGCAGAGATCGACGGGCACGTCGGCAAGCGGTATCGAGTGCCCACCCCGGAAGAATTGGCGGCGACGCATGCCGCTGTTGGCGCTCTGGCGAAGGAGCCGGGGTTCGGGGATCTTCCTGCTCGGCCCGATGAAGTGATCCCGCCGGGGAACACTCGGACCATCCAGCCACTCATCTACGGCGCCCGGACGTACGGGGACTTTTGTAACGAGCGCCAGACTCTTGGGCTCGTGCGACTGGCGCAGGATCATTTCCGAGCTAGGACCAGAACTGGAGAATGCGCGCATCTCGCGTCACTACGCAGCCGCATTGTCGGGGTACACGTCCGCAGTCCTTGTGAGGAAACTCATGAGGTCATCACGCGGCGTCGTACTGGAAGTTGGCACGCAGAAGGTCAACAACATCTTCGGCCTCAATGAGTCGAGTATTGGGTTCTCATACGACTACTTCGAAGTCGGGTTGGTTGGTCCCGGCTCCTGGGCATCGCTGTCCAAAGATGCCCCGCGGATCCTCACGTCTCTGTGCAAGCCCGGCATCGGCATTGGACGCATTGAGCGAGGCTCGGCGATGTCGTTGCCCCTCAGAGACCAGTCGCTTGACGCGGTGTCACTGACCCGCCATACGATGACATGATCAATTACGCCGATTCATCGGACTACTTCTACGTGTGGCTGAAACGATCGATGTCGGCGATCGACACAAGTGTGGCAATTACTGCCGATAGCGGTGGCTGCCAGGAGAAGGGCGAGGAGCTCGTCGTCTACCGGGGTACAAAGGACGTCGAGGATCATCGCACCCCGGACTTCTTTGACACCGGTCTGGCCCGTGCGTTCGCCGAGTGCAATCGTGTCGTCAAACAGGACGGCATCGTCACGATCGTCTTTGGTCATGGTGACCCTGATGTCTGGCGCCGATTATTGGGCGTCATCGACAAGGCTGGACTAGTGCTCACCGGTTCCTGGCCTGCGCAAACAGAGGGCGGTGGGCAGGAGGGCTCGGCCAACATCACCACCACCCTCACAATGTCCTGCCGACCTGCGACGCCCAGCCGTCCAGTTGGGAAGGCAATGGATGTCCGTTCAGAGATCCGCGCCGAAGTATTCAATCGTGTCGTCCAGTGGGAGCAAGACGGGCTCGCCCTCACCGATCAGCTAATGGCCGCAGCGGGTCCGGCAATGGAGGTCGCCGGCCGCTACGCCGAGGTGTTGATTCACGAGGTGAACCCGTTGATGACTCGACTTCGTCAAGACGGCTCGTCAGGCTGTGGAAGAGCACATTTCCATCCAGGTCGAAGATGTCCCGCTCGCGGACTTCGATGCGGTGACACGTTTTGCCCTATTTCGGGCGCGCATTCACGGGCGCAGTGTCGCCGCGAAGAGCGATGCTAGATGGCAGGCCATGGCTGCAGAGCTGACACTCGACGATCTCAGGGGCGTACTTCACGCGGCGAAAGGCGGAGTGCGTCTGGCAATGGCAAGCGAAGTAAAGTCCAGAATCACTGACAGTTCCCCGCTGATCGATGTGCTCCTAGCCCTTGCCCGTGCCTGGGGTGAGGGGCTTGACGCGGTTGCTGAGATTATGGCCGTCTCAGGTCGTGAGGACGCCGATGACCATCAGATGTTCGCCGCAATGGCATATCTGGCCTCGCGGCTTCCCGAGGGCGATGCTGACCGTCAGGCGTGGATCAGCCTCGCTCGCAACCGGCGAGGTCTCGCAACTCGCACAGCAGCGAACGTGGCAGAAAGACGACAGCAGGGGGAAGCGGCGCTTGTGCCGAACCTTCAGATGCAATTGAGCTTCGGCCAGGAGGACTGATGGCAACCAAGACGACCCCGTGGTGGCAGGCGATGCCATTGCGTCAGGAGATCCGTGACGCTGACGGATCGATAGACGATGTCACGATGTCACTTTACAACGCCGTCTACCTCAAGAACGTGGCATACGCCGACCCGACCTACTACGGCGAGATCACCCATCCGTCGGACAATCTTGCCGATCTACTTGCCAAGATCGCCGTCCGACTAGCCGGTCCAGACGAGACATATCTCCGTACGGCGGCGCTTCGTCGCCTCGATCAGGCGATGGGCGGCGGCAAGAGCCACGGTCTCATCGGGCTGTACCATATGGCTGCTAACCCAACTGAATTCGCCGCCACCGATATCGGTCAAGCTGCGTATGCCGCCGCCGACAAGATCGCTGGAACCGCAATCCCCAAGAATCTCAATGACCCAAAGGTTGTCGTGCTCTGCTGCGATGACATGGTGCCGGGAGAACCTAAGAAATTCGAGGACGGTCCGGCCGAAACGCTATGGGAGCGGATGCTGTGGCGCATGTTCGACGGTGATATGGGACGTATAGCTGAATTCGGGCCCCACTACTCGGACAAATCAACTATCGCCGACGCTTTGATCAGCGGTCGGGCGACCTGTCCTCATCCTTGTCGACGAAATCCTCGACTACGTGCGTCAGCTGTCGCGGGGTGATATTGAAGAGTTGCGCGCCAAGGACATGGGATTCCTGAAGGCACTCTTCGACACAATCAATGACGTCCCCAACTGCGCCATGGTGGTCGTGATGATCGACTCTGAGACTGACCCGATGTCGCTCTCTGGCCCCGCGCAGGCCGACCGGGTGGAGCTTGAAAGCGGTCTTCAAAGAAATGGCATGCCTGCCACCGTCACCGCGAACACCGATTTCGTGGCCATCCTGCGCCGGCGCCTCTTTGCCAAGGAACCCACTGTCTCATCCACGCGGGGCGTATTTGAACTCATTGACGCAACAATCGCGGGGGCATGGAAGAACGACGTGTTCAGCCATCTCTACAAGAACGGGCGAGCATCATTCGGGGCCGAAGTCGATCGCTGTTATCCATTCCATCCTGATCTGGTGCGGCTGGTCGAAGAAGAGTGGTCGGTACTCGCTGGCTACCAGAAGGTCCGGTCTACGATCCGTATTTTTGCTGCCACTGCAAACGCGCAGGCTGCCCGTGCCGACCGTAATCAGTGGGCCCCCATCCGTAATTGGACCCGGCGATCTAGTGCTGTCCGACAGCGCTGTTCGGGAAGCGATTATCGGCTCTGGCCTAATTTTGACCCGAAGAACCAATCGAACTACCGAGGTATTGCCGAAAATGACGTCGTTGACCAGTCAGACGAGAATGGCTCAGCACGTGAACTCGATATCGCGAAGCCCAGGAGGGCACCGCCCTCTTCGCTAAGGCCAACCCTCGGGCCGCCGAACGTGCAGCGACCGCCCTGTTTCTCTACTCCGTCGTCGGAACACGAGCCGGAGGTCGCCTCGGCGCCACCGAGAACGAGCTCGAGGCTGCAATGTTTGTCCCCGACGTTTCGTTTGCTCACGCTGATGCCGAAGGGCTTCTCGAAGAACTTTGCGACAAGGACCATGGCCTAGCTGCAATTGAGGAACGACCGGGCACCGGTGGCCAACCCAAGCGATACTTCCTCTCGTCGAAACAGACTCTGCCGCTCTGGTTCAGGTCCATGCGGGCGTCCGTCACTAGTAAAGATCGCGACGATGCGATTTACGAAATGACCGAGGTGATCCTTCGTGAGCAGAACGAGTCTGGGCCCTTTGCTGTAACTCGGCTGCTGCGTACTGGTGTGGGCGTCCCCCCGGTGGAGGCATTATCGCAGCCGTTCACGACCGCTGAGAAGGACATACACCTCGATATTCCGAGGACCCGTCTTGTGGCACTTGACCACGCCGCATTCTGCCTCGGCAACGGGGATGAGGCCGAGGCCCTCGAGGCTATCCGGCACGTAACCGGTGTGGCGAGCGGGGCGCTCGCCGTGCAGTGGGCTGCCAGTTTGGTCTTTGCACTCGCAAATGCTCAGGCCCGGAAGGTCGCTCGAGCAGCGGCAACCGATCTTGTTGCCTGGCAGCGCGTCGCAGAGATTGATCAGGTGCGCAGCGACGAGGATCTCATGTCGAAGGTGCAGGGCGAACAACGGAGGTACGTCAGCGACCTCAAGCGAAAGATTCTGCAGACCTATCAGCACGTTGCATATCTCGCTCCTGGCGATGACGAAGGTTCAAAGGTTCTGAAAACTATTCGACTTGATCAAGCTGCTGAATCTGCACTTAGTGGTGCCACGGTGTGGGGCAAGCTCCGGGAGGAGGATCGCGCAGTTGGCCGGGGCGAGTTCGGAGCCAAGGCGCTTAACGCGAATCTGGACAGTCGCGACTATGGGGTCCCGCTCGATGAGGTTCGCAATCAGTTCTGGCAGACTGTCCGCAAACCGCTTCTGTGGGGAGGTGATGTGGATCTCAAGAACGCTATGTTTGAGGCCATCCTCGCAGGGGACCTCCGGATTGTCGGCGCTAAGGACGGTGCAGACCGCGAAGTTACCGCGGCCGGCGACATCCAGTTCGTTCCCAGCCTTTATCTTGCCCTGCCGAATCCCGCCCACCCCCCGCAGGGTCAGGTCGGAGAAGATCGAGACACCTTCAGCGGGGAAATCATTGCCACGCCAGCAGTGGCCGACGGTGGCACCACAGTCATTCCGCCGCCGTCGGCGGAACCCGACGCCCAGGTGACGCTCAGCCTCACAGCGAGCCTCACCGACGCCATCAGGCGTCAGGCAGTGTGGCGTGCGCTCGACGAGTTGGCTCGGGGCGTCGATGACGGAATTGCCAGCCACATCCAGATCTCAGTCAAAGCCACTGGCCCCCGCGACTGGGCCAACATCGTCAGCCAGAAGGGCGAAGATGCCGGCATGACCGGCGACGTTCGGGATCTGTAGTGAATGCGGTGCCTTCGGATCCCCAGGGTCGAGACCGCCCCGAAGGTTGATCACCCTCCCGGAACATTTCAGAGACTCGTAGCTCGGTCGGCGACCAATTGCAGCCTCAGCCTCCAGAGCTGAGGTATTCACACGAATGTTGTCACGCTTGCCCCGTTGCCGAGTCGGGGTGAATCCGGCCGGTCTGCTCTGCCCACCTAGCTACATCGGGCCAATTCCACACCATCCCCATTCTTAGGACGGCAACGGGAAGTGGAAAGTCGGCGTGCCTGCGGCGCCAATCGTGAACTGTCTGAGGTACTGCTAGCCCGAGTCGGTCTGCGATTTCCGCTGCCCCTACCAGTTGATCCACTTCAACTCTTCTAGCCATGTGTCACACCGTAGACACCCGGTGTGACCAAGGTGGGTTGACTATGATCATATGCAGATGTAGTCTGACGAAGAACGTATGCAGGGCCCCGGCGGTGCGCTAACACCCCGGGGCCGTGGACAGCACCTACTAGGAGGTACTGACGTGGCCAACACTAGTAAGTCGCGCCCAAAGGGCCCAGCTGGGCTCGAGGGACCTGGATAGAGCCGCCTTGGGCGCTCAGTCCGAGTGACTTCGCCTTCCTCTGGGACGACTGTCCTCGCTGCTTCTACCTGAAGGTTGCCGCGGAAGCAGCCCCGACCCCGCTCCCCTTTCCCGAGCGTGTTCGGTCGGATCGACCGGGCCATGAAGGACCACTACCTGGGCGAGCGGGCCGAGATCGTGGCTCCAGGGCATGCCGGAAGGAGTCATCGGTGGGGGAGACCGTTGGGTGAAATCGGCACCCTTGCTCGTGCCCGGCAGCTCCAAGACCTGCCTCATCCGGGGCCGGGTCGACGTGCTCGTCGACTGCGATGACGGGACCAAGGGGATCGTGGACTTCAAGACCACGATCCCCAAGCCCGACCACGTCGCCACCTACGGCCGCCAGCTCCACGCCTACGCCATGGCTCTCGAGCACCCCTCCAGTGGCCGAGCCGAGACGGTCAGCTCGCTCGGGCTGCTCTGCTTCCTGCCCGACACCTATGAGGCCGACCGGGGGAGGGCGGGGTTCTTCGGACCCGTCCAGTGGATTGAGGTACCGCGTGACGATCTGGGTTTCGTGGCGTTTCTCGGCGAGGTGGTCTCGGTGCTGGAACAGGACGACCCTCCTGAACCCTCTCCCACTTGTCAGTGGTGTTCCCTGAGGGAGGAAATTCGTGCAGCGGCCTAAGGCCGGACGGGGATGAGGACGATCGTGACCTGGTCGATCGGTGGTTTATCGACCAAGCAGCCCCGGAGCGATATTTGTCCTGGTAGAAGCAGTGTTCTGCAGGGGTTGGAAGCAGTCCACCATTCCGAGATCGAGCTTTGGTACAACTGGTTCAGCTTCTCAGTGACCCGCCGTTCGGGTGCGAGGCTCCTCGGAATCATCGGGGAGCACCGGGCGATAACACCGTGTCCACGCAGGGATAGCGACAGGCGCCACAAGGCGCAGCAACAGTCGTTTGAACTGAGGCATCCGTGGACGAGTACCAAGACCGACAGGGCAGGGGTGCTGAGAGCGGCAGCTCACCTGGGTCCGCAGGGCTCATTCCTTCCGCCACGAGGGGCGGGGGCCTCGCTGCCTTCCTGGCCGAGCGAGATCTCCCGAGCTACGCCGGCGAGCCGATCCGCCCTAGCGACTCGGTGAGCGCCGCCATCCAAAAGTTCCACCCGAACTCGTTGCCGCCCGAGCTGTGGTCCCGGATCGAGGGTTTCGTCACTGATGCCGTCGAACAGGCGGTGCCGAACACGGTGACTACGGCCATGACGCTCATGACCATCGTCACCCATCTCGTCGTGTGGGTCGACACCCTGGGCTATCCCATCACCTTGGAGTCGGTGTTCCACCCCGACGTCGTCGACCGGTTCTGTGCCGAGGGGTGCGCCCAGTACAAGCCGGGTACTCGCCACAACTACCGCACCTGGCTGAAGGATGCCGGCCGAACCCTGTGCCCCGAGCTCTATCCGCCCAAGCAGCTCGTCATCCCGCGGTCTGACCCCCAGGCGCCCTACACCGACGCCGAGATCAGTGCCATCTTCGCCTGGGCCCGGGGTCTCTCGACCCAGAGCCGACGGCACAACATCTCCGTCCTGCTCACTTTGGCCCTAGGGGCTGGGCTCACCAGCAAGGACATCAACCGGATGCTCGGCACTCAGATCACTGTCGACTCGGAGGGGGTCCTGGTACACGTCGACGGGGAAAAGCCCCGATCCGTTCCGGCCCTCCGAGACTATGAGGACGCCATCGCTGGTATCGGTCGGGTAGCCGGCTCGCAGCAGGTATTCCTGCCTGGGCGGAGGACCCTCTCCCACCGCTCAATCCCCAACTACCTAGCCAAATGTGCCAAGGACGGGGGAGTCCGACCCAACATGAACCGGCTCCGGACTACTTGGGTGGTGACCCACCTCTCGTCCGGAACCCAGCTCGGTGCACTGGCCGAGGCTGCCGGCGTGGATGTCAACCAGCTGGTTCGCTACCAGCAGTACGCCACCGCGCTGCCCCAGGACGAGGGGCGGCGTCAGCTCCGGGAGGCGGGGGAGCGGTGATCGAGTCCCTCGAGTCCGCTCCTGGGCCCCAGCCGAGTGGGGACGACGCCGGCTTCGACCTTGGTGTCAGCACGCGCCGGGTCGTCGATGACGCCGCTCTCCGTTTGGCCGTCCGGTTGATCGACAGCTCGGGTGTCGTGGACCTTTTTGAGGGGTGGAAATCCGAGGAGCGCCGCGGGCCGGGAGGTCGCCCGGCCACGTTCCCGATGCGGGCCCTCCTCGTCGGCTTTGCTGTCTGCGTCCTGACCGATCAGCCGCCCTTGCTGATGAGCGTCTGCGACGTCATGTTCCGCCAGATGAGCCCGGAGTGGCAGGCCAGACTGGGCATCCCCGAGCCGCCAGCCCCGAACAATGTCCAGGCCTGGTCGGCCGTCTACCGCAACGTGCGCACCCGGTTCCATGCCATCGAGGACCTCATCGACTCGTCTCCGTCGCCCAAGAACCGACGGCTGGACCAGGAGACCTTCGTCCGGCGGACCGAGGAGAACCGGGCCCGACGGAGTGAGGAGGAGTGGGACGAACGGGAGCAGCGATTGGTCGAGATCTTGAACCGCCTCCTCGAATCCAGCTTCTCGCTCCTCCCTCGCGACGTCCGTCGTGCCTATAAGGGGACGGTCGGTGTCGACGCCACCCCGGTGCGCTCGTTCGCCCGAGCCACCAAGTACGCGAAGGGTGGGCGGAAGCGGGATGCCCGGGCGGTTGAGGTCTACTCCGCCGATCCCGACGCCGGCTACTACACCCGTGAGAGCGATGCCCGGGACGACGGCGATGGCCGGCACGGATCGGACAAGAGCTTCTGGGCCCGGGAGGCCACCTTGGTGGTCACGGCTCCGGATGATCCGGACAACCCTGACGTCCCGAGTGTGGCGCTCGGGATGGCCCCCCTGCACACGCCTGGTCAACGTCCGGGACAGCACGGAGTCGTTGCACTGGCCAGTGTGCGCAGCCGAGGCCACCCGGCCGGTTACCTGGTCGCCGACCGGGCCTACTCGTCCGCCAAGCCGGAGGACTTCCAGGGTCCGGTCACAGCCATGGGCTACCAACCGGTCTATGACCTGAAGTCGGACCAGCTCGGGGTGAAGGGTGGCTACCAGGGCTTCCTCTTCATTGAGGGTGCCTACTACTGCCCTTCGATCCCCAAGGACCTCATCAACGCCACCATCGACTACCGGGAGCACCGGATCGACGAGGAGACCTACCAGGCCCGGATCGAGGAGCGGCGCCAGCTCCGGGCCCGCCCCAAGACGGCCCCCGATGCCGACGGCTATGTCCGCCTTCAGTGCCCAGCAGCCGGGGCTAAGCCGGTCGCCCGCTGTCCCCTGAAGCCCAAGTCTGAACGTAAGGCCGAGGGAGTCCGGGTGCGCATCTCCCCGTCTCCCGAACTCCGGAGCCATCCCCCGGCCTGCTGTTCCCAGGACACCATCACCCTCCCGCCGACAGAAGGGGTCAAGTTCCGCCAGCCCCTCCACTTCGGCAGCACCGAGTGGCATGAAAGGTATCGGTCGATCCGGAGCGCCAACGAGGGGATGAACGGGTTCGTCAAGGATCCTGCCCACGAGGCGCTCGGCGAGGCCGGTCGCCGTCGAGTGATGGGGCGGGCGGCTCAGAGTCTCATTGTTGCCTTCCTGCTCATGGCGGCCAACGTCCGCAAGATCCTCGCCTTCCGGGCCAACCGACTGCGAACATCGGCCGAGCGGCCCGTTCGCCGCCGACGCCGTCGGGCGAATCCGGCGACCATCTGGAGGCCCAAAGCCCCCGCGATAGCTGCCGAAGATCGCGCCCACCCTCGGCGGGCTGAAGGTCCACTGCCACCGAGTTCTGCCCCGCGAGCGATCCCGGCGCGGCCGCTGGCAGGTGGTTTCCGCTCCCGGTAGCCGGAGCTACAGGGGAGATCGCCTGAGATTCGGCCCGTCACCTTCGAAGGTGGATTCTGCCTGCAAATTGCTCAGCCATCTCTGCCCCCGCTTTGGGTTTTGTCGGTCGGACTCCCGGAGTTTTGTCGAGAGCCCACGGTCGGGACGGCGGGATTTGAACCCGCGACCTCCTGCTCCCAAAGCAGGCGCGCTGCCAAGCTGCGCTACGTCCCGTGGCATGTGCACTCTGAGCTGGTCATTTCCCGTCACCGCATCAGAGGCCGCTTGCACAGCGTAGGCGATCCCGCCACGCACACTGCCTTGTTCGGGCCAGCGCTACCCGCCGAGGGTGCCTGCCGGTCCCAGCGGAGCGACGCCCGGTGGGTCCGCTTTTCTCGCCGTGGGTTGGAGCAGATAGCGTCACGCCGATGCCTACCGTGCGAGTTGCCGTCTTCGACCTGGGCAGCAGCTCGTTCCACCTCATGGTGGTCGACGCCACCCGTGACGGCTCTATCACCCCCGTGCTGCGCCGCCGTTCGTTTCTGCACCTCGGGACCGAGGTGGCCCGGACCGGCGGCGTTCCCGCCGACAGGGCGGCTACGGCTGTGCGGGCGGTTCGGCGCCTCCGGGTGGCGGCCGACGACGCCGGGGTAGATGTGGTGGTGGCGCTGGCCACGGCGGCGCTGCGTGACGCGGCCAACGGGACCAAGCTCATCGGCCGCCTCGAGTTGGTCCTGGGCTGCTCGATCACCCTCCTCACCGGTGAGGAGGAGGCCCGCCTGTGCTTTCTGGGGCAGCGGGCAGGGGTCTGGGTCGGTAGGGATCCGGTGTTGGGGCTCGATCTCGGCGGGGGCAGCCTCGAAGCGGGGATCGGCACGATCGATGAGGTGTCCGACGTGGCCAGTGTGGCCCTCGGCACGGCCCGGCTGCGGGGAGAGCTGGGAACGGGCGAGCTCCTGACCCCTGCCGATCGAGTGGCGGTGACCGAGGTGACCCTGGCCCGATCCGACCCGATCCGATCGATGCTGGAGCGCCATCCCGACGCCAGGGCCAGGGTCATCGCCAGTGGTGGTACGATCCGTGCGTTGGCCCGGCTGGCCGTCGTGCTACACCGGCCCCTCGCACCCCACGGGTCTTCCTCCTCGGTCCAGGTCAACCAAGTCGAACTCCCGGCCGGTCAACTGCACGAACTGGCCGACCGCCTGGCCACGCTCGACCTCGATGCGCGGTTGGCCCTGCCCGGTATCCATGCCAAGCGGGCACCGTTGCTGCCCATCGGGGCGGTCGTGCTCTCCACGTTGGTGGAGCAGTTGAGACTCCAGCGACTGGTGGTGAGCGACTGGGGGTTGCGAGAGGGCGCCGTCATCAGCGCCCTCTCCCTCAGGAGCGAGCGGGCGAAACAACCGAACTGAGCTGCCGAACGTCGATGGTTGCCCCGATGCGCTGCCGACGGGCGCACTGGGGCGGTACGGCTCAGGCCTTCTTGCCCAGGATCCTGTTCATTCCGGTTCCGCACACCGGGCACTTGCCCTTGGCCGACCGACGGCCGTTGGCCATCTCGACCTCTTCGCCTTCGAACTGCCGCTTCTCGCGGCATTTCACGCAGTATCCCTCGTACGACGACATGGCTTCTCCTCGTGATTCTGCGGTGTCCATCCGCTGATTGGATGAATCCGAACGTATCGGCCCCGACCGGGGGACGGGGGGATAGGTCGAAGAACTGCTAACTATAGTTAGCAGCGCAGGAGCACGGCCGGGGCGGAACCCGCTCAGTCGGAGACGTCGCCGAAGGTGAGCGTGCCATCTCCATTGGCGATGTCAACCATCATCACCTCGATGTCCGAGGCCGGCAGCGGCGGGCTGAAGAAGTAGCCCTGAGCCGTCGTGCAGCCCCGCTGGAGCAGCACCCGATTCTGTACCGATGTCTCCACGCCCTCGGCCACGCAGTCCATGCCCAGCCGGGCCGCCATGGAGATGATGGCCGACACCAGGGAGTTGTTTTCGGCGTCGGGACCGAGGACCTGGACGAACGACTGGTCGATCTTGAGCGTGCTGACGGGAAACGCACCGATCCGGTCCAACGAGGAGTTGCCCGTCCCGAAGTCGTCGATGGTGAACCGAACGCCGAGTCGGCGGAGGCGTTCGATGGTGTCGCGGGCCGGCTCCGAGTGGTCCGGCACCACCCGCTCGGTGATGTCGAGCTCGAGGAGCCACGGGTCGATTCCTGTCTCGAGCAGGGTTCGGTGGATGTTGACGAAGAGCTGTGGGTTGGACAGGTCACGCGAGGCCAGATTGACCGACAGCCGGAGCGGCGGCAGTCCGGCGTCCCTCCAGGCACGACCCTGTCGACAGGTCTGCTCGAGGACCCAGGTGTCCAGGGCCACGATGATGTTGCTCCGCTCGGCCATCGAGATGAACGACGACGGCTCGAGGACGCCGAGGTTGGGGTGGTTCCAGCGGACGAGTGCCTCGACGCCGACGACCTCCGAAGTCCGGAGGTCGACATAGGGCTGGTAGACGAGGAAGAACTCCTCGTGATCGAGGGCGTGGACCAGGTCGGAATAGAGATCCTCCTCGCTCACGGCCAGACGGCCGCGGGCCGTCACCAGTGAGCCGGCGTACATCTGGAATGCGTTGCGACCCCGATCCTTGGCCCGGTACATGGCCTCGTCGGCCCGGCTGAGCAGTTCGTCATAGGTGTCGCCGTGCTCGGGAGCCATGGCGATACCTATCGACGCCGACGTCTCGACCTCCTCGTCTCGGACGAGGAACGGCGTACTCAGCGCCTCCAGCGACCGTCGGGCCAGCTGGTCGATGGACAGTTGGTCGGCCAGCCCCGGCAGCAGGATGGCGAACTCGTCCCCGCCCACCCTGGCCACGGTGTCCTGTTGCCGGACGGTGTCGACCAGACGTTGGCTCACCTGGCGGATGAGGTCGTCGCCGGCCGCATGGCCCATGGTGTCGTTGACCGTCTTGAAGTGGTCGAGGTCCACGAAGAACATGCAGACCGGTTCACCCACGCGGCGGGACCGGACCAGCTCTTGTTGCACCCGGTCCTCGAAGAGCCGCCGATTGGGCAGCCCGGTGAGCGCGTCGTGCCACGCCATGTGCGAGACCTTCTCGAGCAGGTCCAGGTTCTGGACCGATGTGCTGGCCTGGTCGGCCAGGCCGGACAGTCGCTCGTGGAGGCCGGGGTCGTGGATCGACGCGGTGGGGGTGAGCTCCCCGAAGTTGGCTGCGATGACGCCGAGGAACTCCCCTGCGGCGAAGAGAGGGGCGATCACCGACGCCGCCGTGGCCGATCGGTCCAACAGGTTCCGAAGGAAGGGATCGTCGGTGGACGAGTCGAGGACCATCACCTCACGGCCGCTCATCATGCGGCCGATGACGTCGATGTCGGTGCGGACGCTGAGCGGCTCCGTCGTACCCGGGTCCGGGCCGAGACGTGCCGAACCCGGCCCCGGGGAGTCCGGGACCGGACACGGGGACGATGGGCCCCTGGTAGGCACTGGGATCCTCCATGCCGGCCGTCCGGGCCCGGGGCACCAGCTGGCCGGATTCGGCTTCCCACAGGTAGACGGTGGACTGGTCGCAGCCGGTCACAGCCGGGACCGTGTCCGCCACGAGCTGGACCAACTCACCGAGCGTGGTGACCCGCGACAGGGATTCGAAGAAGGAGAGCAGCGTCCGGGCCGTGGCATTGCTCCTCTCGGCCTCGGTGAGCACAGTGAAGATGTCGAGGGCGGTGGCGGCATGTTCGGCGAAGAGCGCGAGCAGCTGGGACTCCTCCTCGGATGACGAGGAGTCGGGAGGAGGGAACGCCACCAGTCGTCCGTATCGGGCCCGGCCCGAGACGATGTCCACCACGATGAGCGAACCGACGTCGGGCCGGCCACTCCAGAGGTCAACGGCCAGACGCTGGGCCTCGTCGTTCTCCAGGCCCCGGTAGTGGATCTGGATCGGTGACTCGGTCCCGACCCGGACCATCAGGAGGAAGCGGTGGCACGAGACCACGGCGTCAGCCCGTGCGGCGACGTCGGCCAACACGGCGTCGACGTTGTCGTAGGGCAGGTCGAGCGACGTGGCGAACGCCCCGCCGACCAGCAGGCTCATCCGGTCCAGCTGTTCCCGCAGTTCGACGGCGGGGTCGGCGGGGTCCGGCTCGCCACCGACCGGTCCGTCGGGTGCCGCCCCGGCGTCGACGGTGGGTACGGATGCAGGATCGCGGTCGACGGCGGGAGCGGGAGCGGGAGCGTGGTCATGGTCAGGCCCCCCTTCCTCCCAGCTGACGGCATACAGGCAGCGCCGGCCTCCCCGGGCGCTGCACTCGGTCTCGGTGACGATGGCCGGGTCGAGTCCGAACAGCACGGGCACCTGGGAGAGCAGGCCGCGTGTCATCTCACATAGATGGGCATGGCGCCCCTCGGCTCCCCGCGGGACCATCTCGATCAGAGCGTGATCGGTCGCCACCTCCACCACGGCGGCCTTGGACGTCCGTTCGACCCGTTCGACCAGCGGCTCGAAGTGCCGAAGGGCTTCTCCTGTGGACCCCAGGGCCCGAAGGCGGTCCGCCTGGTCCTGGTCTTCGGGCATGAACAGGAGGGCCTCGCCCACATGGAGCCCGATGGCACTGTCCCCGGTGGCCAGCGCGGCGGCGTCGAGGAGCGCCACGGCCTGGGCCAGCGTGCTCCACCGCGTGGTGTCTCCGAGCTCGGAGAAGGGCCGCTCCTCGCCGGCCAGGGCCAGCGTCTGGGCTACGCCGGACTCACCACCGTGGGCACGCACCATGGCCAGCAGGACGTGGACGACCGGGCCGGAGACGGTACGCCCGTTGCCGGTCTCAGACTTCGCCTCTGGCACATCGATGGACATTGCTGGTCATTCACCCCTCGGCCCGGATTCCACGCCTCTAACCTGCGCTCCACCTCCCACTATCTTCGTCCAGTGTGCAGGGATTCTTAACCGCCCACTTGTCCGGTCGGCGCCGCGGCTGAGCGGGCCCGGCCCGAGTCCAACGGATCCGCTCGACCGGGATCGACCCGGCGGCCGGAACTTCCGACCGGCACGCCGGTGACCAGGGCCTCTACACTGGCCCCATGAGCATCTACGACCCTCCTCTCCACTCCCTGCACGGCGATCCGGCCTCGGTCGGCGACTATCGCGGCAAGGCGTTGCTGGTGGTCAATGTGGCCTCCAAATGCGGGCTCACCCCCCAGTACGAGGGGCTGGAGCGACTGCAGAAGACCTACGCCGACAGGGGCTTCACCGTCCTCGGGTTCCCCTGCAACCAGTTCGGCGAGCAGGAGCCCGGCTCATCCGAAGAGATCGCCACCTTCTGCTCCGCCACCTACGGGGTGACCTTCCCCATGTTCGAGAAGGTGGAGGTAAACGGCGAGGATCGCAATCCGGTCTACGAGGAGCTGGTGGCGTTCCCCGACGCCGACGGGGAAGCCGGGGACATCCAGTGGAACTTCGAGAAGTTTCTGGTGTCGCCCGGCGGCGAGATCCTGCAGCGCTTCCGACCGATGGTCGATCCCGAGGCTCCAGAAGTGGTCGATGCCATCGAGGCCGCTCTACCCGGCCCTGATTCCGGCCTGGGCCGGTTGCGGCATCGGGCGCACGTGCATGCCAGAGCCGCCGGGACAAGCCGAGCCGGTCGTCGATGGGCTGGCCGAGGTGTGGACGTCGATCGCCGCCGCGTGCGGGCAGCTGAGCGACGACGGTTGGATGCTGCCCACCGACTGTCCCGGTTGGACGGTGAAGGACCATCTGTCCCATCTCATCGGGATCGAACGGATGCTGCTGGGCGACCGGTCCCCGCCGTCGTTGGCCGAGGTTCCCGCCCACGTCCGCAACCCTTTCGGTGAGATCAACGAGGCCTGGGTCGAGTCCCGCCGGCGGGTACCCGGACCCGAGGTACTGGCCGAGTTCGTGCAGACCGCCAACCGGCGGTTCGATGCCCTGTCCACGCTGAGCACGGCCGAGTTCGACCGGGTCGGGTGGAGCCCGCTCGGTGACGTGCCGTACCGCGAGTTCATGGTCCACCCGCATCGTCGACACCTGGGCCCACGAGCAGGATGTCCGCTGGGCCCTGGGCCGGCCCGGCGGCCGCGACGGCGTCGGCGAGGCCGTCGTGCTCGATCGCTGCCAGCAGACGATGGCCTTCGTGGTGGGGAAGCGGGTCGCACCGCCCGACGGGTCCGCCGTGCTGTTCGTGGTCGTCGGCTCGCTGGGTCGTCGCTTCGGGGTGACGGTGCACCGTGGGCGGGCCGTGCCCGAAGACCCTTCGACATCGGACCGACACGCCCACCGTGACCCTGGCCATGAACCAGCAGACCTTCTGGCGGCTGTCCTTCGGACGGACAGCGCCGGAAGAGGCGGTCGCCTCCGGCCTTGTCGACGTCGAGGGGGACGCGGACATGGGCCGGCGGGTCATCGCCGGCATGCCGTTCATGACCTGAACGACGTCCCTGCCCCGACGATCACCGGTGACACCGCCTGTGCCCTGGGCCGATGGGACCCTCGGACGGGCGGCGTCGTCGGCTGGGAAAGTGCAGACCCCCGGGGCCAGTACACTCGGAATTCCGTATGCGAGCGACAGCAGCGCCCGAGGAGGGCAACAAGGTCCGACTTTCCGTCGAGATCGACGAGGGTGAGATCGACGAAGCCCTCAACGAGGTGATGAGCCGCCTGGCCCGCGACGTTCGGGTCCCCGGCTTCCGCCCGGAAAGGTGCCGCGACGGGTGATCGAGGCCCGCATGGGTGGCGCGGCCGCCCTTCGGGGCGAGGCCCTCCGCGAGGCGCTTCCCGACTTCTATGCCAGGGCCGTGACCGATACCGAGGTCGATCCCATCGATCAGCCGGAGATCGACATCACCTCCGGCGACGAATCCGGTGCAGTCTCGTTCGATGCCGTGGTGCTGGTCCGTCCCACCGTGGCCATCCCCGGCTATCAGGGCCTGGTCGATCACCGTCCCGAGCCTGGACGTCGCCGAGGACGAGATCGACTCGCAGATCGATCGCCTGCGGGCCACCTCGGGCGAGCTGGTCGAGGTGTCCCGTCCGGCCCGCGACGGCGATCAGCTGACGATCGACATCCACGGCACACGGGCCCAGCTGAGCGATGGCGCCGACGACAGCGACCTCGACGCCGAGGACTTCCTCTACGAGGTGGGGAGTGGCACGGTGGTCCCCGAGCTCGACGACCAGCTGCGGGGGGCCAAGGTCGGCGACATCTTCACCTTCGACTCCAGCCACGAGGCACTGGGGCAGAAGGTCTCGTTCCGGGTCCTGGTCAAAGACGTGAAGGAGCTGGTCCTTCCCGAGGTCACCGATGAATGGGCCTCCGAGGCGTCCGAGTTCGAGACGGCCGAGGAGCTGAGGGCCGACGTGGCAGAGCGACTGCGGCAGCGGCACCTGGCCCAGGCCCAGATGGCCCTGCAGCAGAAGACGGCCGAGGCGCTGGTGGAGCTGGTGACCGAGGAGATCCCCGAGCAGCTGGTGATGGAGGAGCTGCGGGAACGGATCCACGACCTCAACCATCGGCTGGAGAGCCAGGGAATGACCCTGGGCCAGTTCCTCGGGGCCACCGGACGCGACGAGGAGGAGTTCCTGGCCGAACTTCGAGCCGGCGCGCTCCAGAGCGTGAAGGTCGACCTGGCCTTGAGGGCCCTGGTCGACGAGGAGTCCATCGAGGTCAGCGACGAGGAGCTCGACGAGGAGCTGGCTGCCATGGGCGAGCGGCTGGAGATGGGCACCGACGAGGTCCGCGAGCAGTTGGAACGGGCCGGACGACTTCCGGCAGTACGCTCGGATCGACGCAAGGCCAAGGCCATGCGTTGGCTCGTCGACAATGTCGAGTTGACTGACGAGGACGGGAAGCCCGTGTCACGGGACGACCTGTTGGTGAATCAGGGTGAGGAGGACTCGGAGTGAGTGTCACGGAGGGAACCAGCGAGATGAACGCTCAGGCCTACAGCGTGCCGTGGGTGGTCGAGTCCACCAGCCGCGGCGAGAGGAACTACGACCTCTACTCCCGGCTCCTCCGCGAGCGGATCATCTTCCTCGGGACGCCGATCAACGACACGGTGGCCAACCTGGTCTGCGCCCAGCTGCTCTTCCTCGAGTCCGAGGAGGCGGACAAGGACATCCACCTCTACATCAACTCGCCCGGTGGCGACATCACCGCGCTGTTCGCCATCTACGACACCATGAAGTACATCAAGCCGGACATGTCCACCTTCTGCTTCGGCCAGGCCGCATCGGCCGCGGCGGTGCTGCTCGGAGCGGGCACCCGCGGCAAGCGCTTCGCCCTTCCCCACGCCCGCATCCTTCTGCACCAGCCCTTCGGCGGCGTGGAGGGCCAGGCCAGCGACATCGAGCTGCAGGCCAAGGAGATCCTGCGCATGCGTGATCTCCTCAACGGCATGTTGGCCGCCGACACCGGACAGACCGACGAGCGGGTGTCCAAGGACACCGACAGGGACTTCATCATGACGGCCGAGGAGGCCGTGGAGTACGGCTTGATCGACGAAGTCATCACGGCCCGTGACTCGGTGGCCATCGGCGCCGTGGGCGCGGCGTAGGCCCGGGACTCCGTCGATGCGTTGGGTACCGTTCCGGTGCGGGCCAACCGCTAGGGTTGTACCACTGATTCAGGACCGCTGACAGAAGGACACGAGGAACCGACGTGGCGAAGTTCGGAGACGGTGGCGATCTGGTGAAGTGCAGCTTCTGCGGCAAGTCGCAGAAGCAGGTCAAGAAGTTGATCGCCGGGCCAGGTGTGTACATCTGCGACGAGTGCATCGAGTTGTGCAACGACATCATCGCCGAGGAACTGGCCGACACCACCGAGTTGTCGTTCGAGGAGCTGCCCAAGCCCAAGGAGATCTTCGAGTTCCTGAACGACTACGTCATCGGTCAGGAGTACGCCAAGAAGATCCTGTCCGTGGCGGTCTACAACCACTACAAGCGGGTGCAGGCGGGCAGCAACGGAACCCACGACAACGAGGTCGAACTGGCCAAGTCGAACATCTTGCTGTTGGGGCCGACCGGTTGCGGCAAGACGTTGTTGGCCCAGACCCTGGCCCGCATGCTGAACGTGCCGTTCGCCATCGCCGACGCCACCGCGCTGACCGAGGCCGGCTACGTGGGCGAGGACGTCGAGAACATCCTGCTTGAAGCTCATCCAGGCCGCGGACTACGACGTGAAGCGGGCCGAGACCGGGATCATCTACATCGACGAGATCGACAAGATCGCCCGAAAGTCGGAGAACCCCTCGATCACCCGCGACGTGTCCGGCGAGGGAGTCCAGCAGGCTCTGCTCAAGATCCTCGAAGGGACGACGGCCTCGGTGCCGCCCCAGGGTGGCCGAAAGCATCCACACCAGGAGTTCATCCAGATCGACACCACCAACATCCTGTTCATCTGCGGTGGCGCCTTCGCCGGCATCGACACCATCATCGAGAACCGGATCGGACGCAAGGGAATGGGGTTCCGGGCCGAGGTCCGCAAGGCGGCTGAGCGCGACGACTCCGAGCTGCTGCGCCACGTACTTCCCGAGGACCTGATGAAGTTCGGTCTCATCCCCGAGTTCATCGGCCGGCTCCCCGTGGTCGAGCGCGGTGTCCCACCTCTACAAGGATGCCCTCATCCAGATTCTGGTCGAACCGAAGAACGCCCTGACCCGTCAGTACCGTCGGACGTTCGAGCTGGACCACATCGAGCTCGAGCTCACCGAGGACGCACTCGAGGCCGTGGCCGAGCAGGCCCTGTTGCGGGGTACCGGAGCCAGGGGGCTCCGCGCCATCCTCGAGGAGGTGCTGCTCGAGGTGATGTACGACCTGCCCAGCCGGACCGACATCTCCAAGTGCGTGGTGGACCGGGCGGTGGTGCTGGACAAGGTCCATCCCACCCTGGTGCCGCTCAACAGCCCTCCGGCCAAATCCACCCGGAGCCGTAGGGCCGCCTCCTAAGGCTCCGTCCGCGCGCTCGCTCCCGGCACGTCCAGCGTGACCGGGTCGACCCATCCGACCCTGTGAACTTCGACGATCTTCCCGAGGCGCTGGCCTGGCTCGACTCCCACATCGACTTCGAGTCGGGCATGCCCTCGAGGCGCTCCGTGGCCCAGTCTCGACCGCATGCGGACCCTGATGGAACTGCTGGGCAATCCGGAACAGGCCTATCCGGTCGCTGCACATCACCGGCACCAACGGCAAGGGCTCGACGGCGGCCATGGCCACGGCCCTGCTGGGCGGACAGGGCCTCAGTGTCGGCACGTACACCAGCCCGAACCTCGAGCCGGGTCAACGAGCGCCTCTCCCGCAACGGCGAGCCGATCGACGACCTGGCCTTCACCGAGGAGCTCGAGTCCCTGGCGCGGATCGAACAGTTGATGGAGGAGCGCCCGACCCGGTTCGAGCTGCTCACGGCGGCCGCACTGGCCTGGTTCGCCAACGAGGCCGTCGACGTGGCCGTGGTCGAGGTGGGACTGGGCGGACGATGGGACTGCACGAACGTGGTGGACGGCGAGGTGGCCGTGGTGACCAACATCAGCTTCGACCACACCGAGGTGCTGGGCCCCACGCTCGAGGACATCGCCGCCGACAAGTCGGGCATCTTCAAGCCCGGCAGCCGGGTGGTCATCGGTGAGACCGATCCCACCCTGGTGGCCCAGCTGCGTCTCGCCGCCGAGGTGGCCGGGTCGTCCGAGGTGTGGGTACGCGGTCGACGACTTCGCCTGCACGTCCAACCGGATCGCCGTCGGCGGGCGTCTCATCGACGTGCGTACCCCGGGCGGCGCCTACGGCGAGCTGCTGGTGCCGCTCCACGGTGCCCACCAGGGCGACAACGCCTCCGCGGCCATGGCCGCGGTGGAGGCCTTCTTCGGGTCGCCGCTCCACGAGGACGTGGTCGAAGAAGCCATGGCCGGGGTGCGGGTGCCCGGGCGCCTCGAGGTGATCGGTCGTCATCCCCTGGTGGTGGTGGACGGGGCCCACAACGTGGCCGGCATGCTGGCCCTGGCCCGGTCGTTGGCCGAGGAGTTCGCCGTCGACGGCGAGGCCCAGGCCGTCGTCGGGATGCTGTCGGGCCGCGATCCGGTGGCCATGCTCGAGGCCCTGGTGACGACCGGCATCCGCTCGGTGGTGGCCTGTGCTCCCGACTCCCCCCGCGCCCTGCCGGCCGAAGTGGTGGCGGAGGCCGCCCTCGGACTGGGCATGGAGGTCGCCGTGGCCACCTCGCCCGGCGAGGCGGTGGGCCTGGCCGTCGGTCGGGCCGGGCCCGACGACCGCATCGTGGTGTGCGGATCCCTCTACGTCGTGGCCGAGGCCCGGCGGCTGCTGGTACCCGACGTCGCCTGACCGTTGACGGGCCCGGTTCGGGCCGCTCCGTCCGGGGATCGGGCTTGGACTAGCCTGCCTCGCTCGTGGGACGAACACTGGTGATCTGCAAGCCCGACGCCGTCGAACGCGGCCTGGTGGGTGAGATCGTGGGCCGGCTCGAGCGCAAGGGACTGGTGCTCGTGGCGGCGGAGCTCCGGACCATCACCGCCGAACTGGCCGGGGCCCACTATGCCGAGCACCGGGGCAAGCCGTTCTTCGACGACCTGGTGTTGTTCATCACCCGCTCCCCGGTGCTGGCGCTGGTGGTCGAAGGGCCGGAGGACACCTATCGGGTGGTTCGTACCCTGATGGGGGCCACCGACCCGCTCGAGGCCGCCCCGGGGACGGTGCGGGGCGATCTGGCCATCCGAGATGAGCGAGAACCTGATCCACGGCTCGGACTCTCCCGAGTCGGCCGCACGGGAGATCGAGCTCTTCTTTCCCGGTCTGGCCTGAACCCCGGTCCCGCGACCGCGGCACCGGATCACGGCGTTCCGAGCGCCACGGAGCCACCCTCGGGCGTCTGCGGACGGGGCTCATCGAGGGGGAAACGGGACCGGTTCGGGTGACCGGAGTGGCCTCCGGACGGGAAGAAACCCCGGCCCGACCTTGTGCCCACCCCTCGATTCCCGTAGCCTGAGCCCACATGCGGCCGTCCCGGAGGCACGCGTACGACCCAACTCCGGTGCGATCGCGCGCTCTCGGTACGTCCCGACAGAACATCGACGGAGGAGTGCATCTCTGATGCGCGACAACAGTTTCTCTCTTCTCGGCCGCGATATGGCGGTCGATCTCGGCACCGCCAACACCCTGGTCTACGTACGGGGACGCGGCATCGTGCTCAACGAGCCCTCGGTGGTGGCGGTCAACGTGAAGGACGGCCGTCCTCTGGCCGTGGGGGCCGAGGCCAAGCGGATGATCGGCCGGACGCCGAGCCACATCCAGGCCATCCGGCCGTTGAAGGACGGCGTGATCGCCGACTTCGAGATCTGCGAGAAGATGCTCCGGTACTTCATCCACCGGGTCCACCAGCGGCGCTTCGCCAAGCCCCGCATGGTCATCTGTGTCCCCTCGGGCATCACCGGTGTCGAGCAGCGGGCGGTGATGGAGGCGGCCGAGTACGCCGGGGCCCGCAAGGCCTACATCATCGAGGAGCCGATGGCAGCGGCCATCGGTGCCGGCCTCCCGGTGCACGAGCCGACCGGCAACATGGTGGTGGACATCGGCGGCGGGACGACCGAGGTGGCCGTCATCTCCCTCGGCGGCATCGTCACCAGCCAGTCGATCCGGATCGGTGGGGACGAACTGGACGAAGCCATCGTGTCCTTCGTCAAGAAGGAGTACAGCCTGGCCCTGGGCGAGCGCACGGCCGAGGAGATCAAGATCGCACTCGGCTCCGCGTACGAGCTCGAGGAGGAGTTGCATGCGGAGATCCGCGGTCGTGACCTGGTGACCGGGTTGCCGAAGACGGTCGTGATCTCGACGCAGGAGATCCGCAAGGCCATCGACGAGCCGGTCTCGGCCATCGTCGACGCCGTCAAGGTCACACTCGACCGCACGCCGCCGGAGTTGGCGGCCGACATCATGGAGCAGGGCATCGTGTTGACCGGCGGCGGTGCGCTCCTGCACGGCCTGGACAGCCGGCTCACCCAGGAGACGGGCATGCCGATCGTGGTGGCCCGCGATCCGCTCAACTGTGTCGCCACGGGCAGTGGACAGTGCCTCGAGGAGTTCGAGGCCCTCAAGCAGGTCCTCATAACCTCCTCGGCGCGCTGACCGACTGGGGGGCTCGTCTCCTGTGGCGACGCCGCGGCGCTCCCGCCGTCCCCGCACCACGCTGCTGATCCTGGTCCTGGCCTCGGTGACCATCATCACGCTGGACGCCCGTGGTGGCTTCCACCGGATCACCTCCGGGGTCAAGTCGGTGGCCTCCGACGCCTTCGCCCCGGTCCGCTCGGGAGTGGACGACATCGTCGAGCCCGTGGGCAGCTTCCTGGCCGGAGCCGTCCACTACGGCTCGGTCCGCCAGCAGAACCAGAAACTCCAGCAGGAGATCGACCAGCTCCGGGCGGCCCAGGCCACCCAGAGCGACACCGAGCAGCGACTCAAGCAGCTCACCGCGCTGCTGAACCTGCCCTTCGTGGGCAACCTGCAGACGGTGCCGGCTGAGGTGACCAACTTCTCCACCAGCGACTTCGCCGCCACCATCGACATCAGCGTCGGCCGGGACGACGGAGTGCAGCTCAACATGCCGGTCGTCGGGTTGGGCGGCCTGGTGGGTCAGGTGGTGGAGGCCAACCACTCCACCGCCACCGTGCGTCTGATCACCGACGGGCAGTCCGAGGTCGGCGTGAGCTACGGCCCGGGGGTCAACCAACTGGCGGTGGTCAGCGGCCACGGGGCCGGCAAGCCCCTCACCGCCGGCCTGATCCCGACCAACACGTCCCTCAAGGCAGGCCAGGTCTTCGTGACCAGCGGGCTGCCCAACGCCGACTTCCCCGGGGGCATCCCGGTGGCGAGGGTGGTGGCCACCGTCAACGGCACCACCGCCAATCAGGAGTCGGTGACCCTGGCGCCGGAGGCCGATCTGGCCCACCTCCGGTACGTGTCGGTCCTCGAGTACGGGCCGTCGACGTGAGCGGGCCCCGGTGACGGTCCGCGAGGCGGCCCGGGTCACGCTGGTGGTGGCCCTGTTCGTGACGGTACAGGAGACCGTGATGCTGGACCTCCGGGTGGGGGGGATCCATCCCGACATCATGATCCTCCTCCCCATCGTCGCCGGTCTGGTCGGCGGCCCCGGCAGCGGGGCGTCCATGGGGTTCGGCGCCGGCCTGGTCGCCGACCTCTTCCTCCCCACCCCGTTCGGCCTGTCGGCCCTGGTCGGGTGCCTGATCGGCTTCGCCGTGGGGGTGACGACCCTGGCCCTGGACCGCACGGCCTGGTGGCTGGCGCCCACGGTGGCACTGGGTGGCAGCGCCGTCTACGAGGTCCTCTACGCCCTGCTCGGGTCGGTCCTGGGCCAGCCCCAGATGCTCCACGTCGACCTGACCCAGATCGTGGTGGTGGTGTCGCGTGGTCAACGCGGTGCTGGCCCTTCCGGCGCTCCGCCTGGTGAACTGGGCCCTGCCCCAGGCCTCCACCGAAGGCGTGCCCACCTCGACCGTCTCCTCCGGGACCCTGCGATGACCGCGGCACCGGGGCCGCGTACACCGGCTCGACCCGGCCTTGGGATACTGGGGCCCCGTGAGCCGCTCCCTCCGCCACCCGTTCAAGGGCTCGCACCGGTACCTCCGCTCGGAGAAGGACCGCAACCCCCGGCGCAAGCGGACCAAGCAGCCGAAGATGAGGCAGAGCCGGTTCTCGGTCGAGTCCATCCTGGACGCCCCGGACACCAGCGCGTCGCGCCCGGGGCTCCGTCTCCGGATCACCGGCCTGGTCGTCGTGGGCCTGTTCGCCTTGCTGGGCCTGCGGCTGTGGGCCCTCACCGTGCTCGCAGGGACCGGCGGCGGCCCAGGCGGTGTCGGTCAACCAGATCCGGGCCGTCCAGATCGATCCCACCCGGGGCCTGATCCTCGACCGGTACGGGAACCCACTGGTCTCCAACCAGGTGGTCGAGCAGATCACCCTGTCCCGCATGGCGGCCCAGCAGCACCCCGAGGTGGTGGGCCGCCTGGCCGCCCTCATCGGGCAGACCCCCCAGCAGGTCCAGGCCACCATCGCCGACACCCGCTACAGCCTGTACAAGCCGGTGCCGGTGCTGACCGGTGCCCCGTTGGCCGACATCCTGTACATCAGCGAGCACCAGAGACGACTTCCCCGGCGTGGCCTCGGTCCAGACCACCGAGCGGAAGTATCCCCAGGTCGAGTTGCCCGGACCGGCCTCCATCGGCTATCCGGCCTCCCAAGTCCTCGGCTACGTCGGGACCATCAACGGCACCGAACTGGCGTCCCGGGCCTCCCAGGGGTACCAGGCCGGTGACGCCTTCGGCCAGTCCGGTCTGGAGTACCAGTACGAGTCGCAGCTGCGGGGTACGCCCGGCCGCCAGGAGCTCGAGGTGACGCCCGAGGGCCAGGTGGCGGGCACGGTCGAGCACGACCCCGGCGGTGGCCGGCGACAACGTGGTCACCAACATCGACACGAACCTCCAGCAGGTGGCCGACAACGCCCTGGCCACCCAGATCACCCAACTGCGGCGGACCACGCGATCCCCTGTGCAACAACCACACCGGCTGCTACCCGGCGGCCACCGGCGGAGCGGTGGTGGTGATGGACCCCCAGACCGGAGCGGTCTACGCCATGTCGTCCTACCCCACGTACAACCCGTCGATCTGGGTCGGCGGGATCACGTCGGCCCAGTACGCCGGCCTCTCCAACCAGTCCAGCAACGAGCCCCTCTTGAACCGGGCCATCGACGGGCTGTACACCCCGGGATCCACCTTCAAGCTCAACACCGCCACCGCCGCCCTCGACCTCGGGCTCATCACCCCCAGCTACTCGTACTACGACGACGGGACCTTCAAGGTGCCCGGGTGTCAGTACAACAGCACCTCGTGCATCCTCCACAACAATGACGGCGACGCCACCGGTGCCTTCAACGTCTCCACCGCCCTCACGGTGTCGAGCGACGACTTCTTCTACAACCTGGGTGCCATGTTCTACGACGACCGGGGCAACCCGGCCTTCGGGGCCACCCCCATTCAGGACCAGGCCAACCAGTACGGCCTGGGCGAACTGACCGGCATCGACCTGCCCGGCGAGGCCCAGGGCCGCGTCGACAGCCAGACCGAACGGGACAAGCTCCACGCCGAGAGCCCCGTCGCCTTCCCCAACACCACCTGGTACACGGGGGACAACGTGGAGATGGCCTTCGGCCAGGGGGCCACGGTGATCACGCCGATCGAGCAGGCCGTGGCCTACTCCACCTTCGCCAACGGCGGCACCCGCTACGCCCCCCAGGTGGCGGCGGCCATCGTCTCCCCTACGGGCAAGGTGGTGAAGAAGGTCTCTCCGCAGGTCACCGGACACGTGAACCTTCCGCCCGTCAATCAGCAGGCCATGCTGTCCGGCTTCGAGGGCGCGGTGAACTCCAAGGAGGGCACGGCCTACGGCGTGCCCGGCCTGGCCTCGCTTCCCCGGTGGTCTGGCCGGCAAGACCGGTACGGCCGACACGGAGATCGGCAAGGAGCCCACGGCCTGGTTCGTGGGCTGGGGACCCACGGCTTCGGCCGCCCAGTACCTGGTGGTGTGCGTGATCGACCAGGCCGGCTACGGGGCTTCCGCCGCGGCCCCGGTGGTGGGCCAGATCTTCAGCTACCTGGCGGCCCACCCGGTGACCCCGGCGGCCATCCCCCCAGGCCAGAGCGTGTACCAGTCCACCGTCCCCCTGACCCCGCCCTCGCTCGCCACCACCACCACGACGGCCTCGACCGGCAGCTCCACCACCGCGACGTCCACGGCCACGCCCAACGGCTGACCGCCCGCCCGGTCCCGGCTCCGACCCCGGCACCGGCCCCGGCCAGAGCGGACCTAGGATGGCGGGGGAGATGCAGTCCCTCTGGCCACGGGTTGAGCCCCTTTTGTCCCAGGTCACCAAACCCGCCCGCTACATCGGCGGGGAGCTGGGTGCCCAGACCCCGGCCTACGACGCCGGTTCGGTGGCGTGGCTGCTCGATCTATCCCGACACCTACGAGATCGGGCTCCCCAATCAGGGCCTCCAGATCCTGTACGAGATCCTGAACGAGCGTTCCGACGCCGTGGCCGAGCGGACCTACGCCCCGTGGGTGGACATGGAGGCGGCCATGCGATCGGCGGGGGTGCCCCTGTTCTCCCTCGAGAGCCATCGGGCCGCCGGGTCCTTCGACGTGCTGGCTTTCAACCTTTCGGCCGAGCTGGTGTACACCAACGTGCTCAACCTCATCGACCTGGCCGGCGTGCCCCTCCACGGGGCCGAACGCACGGTGGCAGACCCGCTGGTGGTGGCCGGGGGCCACTGCGCCTTCAACCCCGAGCCGCTGGCCGACTTCGTCGACTGCTTCGTGCTGGGAGACGGGGAGGAGGCCGTCGGGGAGATCAACGAGGTGCTGGCCGTCCACCGTGGCCACGGTGGGGCCCGGGGGCCGCAAGTACGGCCGGGCGACCGCCAGGCCCTGCTCCGGGCCCTGGCCCGGCTGGACGGCGTCTACGTCCCCTCCTGCTACGAGGCCAGCTATGAGGCCGGACCGGCGCGCCGGTCGATCCGTCACCCGGGCCCGGCCCCGTCTGGTCGGCACCTCGCCACGATTCCCCGAGACCCCTCCCCGGGTGGAGAAGCGGACCATCGCCGATCTGGGCCAGTGGCCGTACCCGCGTCAGCAGTTGGTGCCGCTCATCGAGGTCGTCCACGACCGCCTCAACGTGGAGCTGTTCCGGGGCTGCACCCGTGGTTGCCGGTTCTGCCAGGCCGGGATGATCACCCGGCCGGTCCGGGAACGGCCGGCCGACCAGGTCCGGACCATGGTCATGGACGGCCTGGCCCGTACCGGGTACGACGAGGTGGCCCTCACTTCGCTGTCCAGTGCCGACTACTCCGGTATCGAGGACACCGTCACGTCCATCATCGACGATCCGTCCTGCTCGGGGCAGGTCTCGGTCAGCCTGCCCAGCCTCAGGGTCGATGCCTTCACCGTCGGTACCGCGGCCCAGATCCAGCGGGTCCGGCGCACCGGCCTGACCTTCGCCCCCGAGGGCGGCACCTGGCGGATGCGCCAGGTCATCAACAAGCTGATCCGCGAGGAGGACCTGTACGCCGCCGTGGATGCGGCGTTCAGCCAGGGATGGAAGAGGGTCAAGCTCTACTTCCTGATCGGACTGCCGACCGAGACGGACGAGGACACCTTGGGCATCGTGACCCTGGCCAAACAGTGTGTGGCCATCGGCAAGCGCTACCACAAAGGGGTCACCGTCACGGCCTCGGTGGGCGGTTTCGTGCCCAAGGTCCAGACCCCGTTCCAGTGGTTCGGACAGAACACCGTCGAGGAGCTGACCCGCAAGGTCCACCTCCTCCGCGGACGCGGCGCGGCCGGTGCGGGGACTGACCATCCGCTGGCACGACCCGAAGGCCACCGCGGCCGAGGGGATCGTGAGCCGCGGCGACCGGCGCATGGGGGCGGTCATCGAGCAGGTGTGGCGTCGGGGCGGCACCTTCCAGGAGTGGAGCGAGCACTTCGACCTGGCGCTGTGGACCGAGGCTCTGGCCGACCACGGGCATGTCGCTCGAGGACACCGTCTACCGCCACCGGACCGAGCACGAGGCGCTGCCATGGGACCACCTGTCGGCCGGCCTCCACCGCGACTTCCTGTGGCAGGACTGGATCGATGCCCTGGCCAACCACGGGTTGGAGGACTGCCGGTGGACCCCCTGCTACGACTGCGGCGCCTGTACCGGATTCGGCATCGAGCACGTCGTGGCCTCGGCCGTGCCGCCGGCCGGCGGCAGCCAGGGGACGGGCCAGGATCTCTCAACTGGAGGCCAGGTACCGGTACGATTCCTCACCACGGCGCCGTCCGGCGCCGTTCGGGCCCCGGATTCGGATGGGGAGACAGCGGTTCGTGCCGGAGGGGGGAAAGGCTGAGATGCGCATTCGCTTCCGCTTCGCCAAGCTCGGCAAGATCCGGTTCACGAGCCAACGCGATGTGGCCCGGATGTGGGAGCGGGCGCTGCGCCGGGCCGAACTGCCCCTGGCCTACACCGAGGGATTCTCCCCCCGGCCCCAGCTGAGCTTCGGGCTGGCCCTGCCCACCGGCTGCGAGTCCCTGGCCGAGTACCTCGACGTGGTCCTCGACGACAACCGGCCCGAGACGGCCGAGGTGGACGTGTCCCGACTTCCGGCCGGGCTGACCGGGCTCCTGCCGGCCGGTATCGTGGTGGAGGAGGCGGCGGTGGTGGAGCGGCGGTCGGAATCGCTGCAGCAGGTCGTCACGTCCTGCTCGTGGACCATGGAGTTCGGCGGGGTGTCGCGGGCCGATCTGGCCGAGCCGGGTGGCCGTCCCTGCTGGCGGCGGAGTCCGTTCCCATCGTGCGGGAGCGCAAGGGCCGTGAGGAGCGCGACGATCTGCGCCCGTCCGTGCTGGCTCTGGCCGTGTGCGATGCCCCGGACGGGGGCCCGACGACGGCGGTCGGAGTCGAAACGGGACAACGAGCACGGGGTGGCCCCGGCACGGTCACCGTGGTGGCCGAGCTGGCCACCCAGCCCCGGGCGTCGCGGCCCATCGAGCTGGTCCGGGGCCTGATAGCAGCAACGGCATCGCCGGAGGCAACTCCGGGCGACGAGAGCCGAGGAACCCCGGTCCTGGGCCGGGCTTGTAGAACGAAACAGTGGATCGAGCGCGACGGCAGACGGGAGGAGCCCCTCGAACATCGGGGAGGCCCTGTCGGGGTCGACCGCGCCGGGCACGCCCTCGAGCGTGCCTCATGAGCAGGATCGGAAGGGAATTCGATGGCAGATGGAGCAACCGGGCAACCGGTGGAGGTCCCGGCGGATACGCCCGGATCGTCGACCGCGGCCTCAGAGAAGACGGCCGGACAGAACACGGCCCCAGAATCCAAGGACCGCACCGACGGTCGGTCCGGCCGCGCCGGTAGCGCACCGGGTCCCGAGGCCGGAAGCGCCGACGCTGCGGTGAACGGGCCCGGTACCGGTACCGGGCCGCGGGGAGAACAGGCGGGCGGGGACGGTGCCAACCGGAGGCGCCGGGGGTCACGCGGCGGCCGCGGCCGGGGCCGGTCGGGGAGTGGTGCTGCCCACGCTGCGGACGAAGGAGCGGAGACGGCGGCCTCAGCTGCACCGGGACGGCCGCAGCCGCTCCCGTTCCGCCCGGCGGCGGGGCGTCAGCCGGAGGGGCGTCTGCCGGCGCGGCGTCCGATGACGCCGGTGCCGCGCCCAGCGGTGCCGGCGGGGCCGCTCCCGGTGCACCGGCCGGTGGGGCAACGGCTGGTGGCGCCGCTCCCGTTCCGCCCCGCGCCGTGACGGAGCGACCCAAGATCGGCGACAGCCGGCCGGCCCGGGTGCCGGCTTCCGACGGCGACGCCGATGTCGCCACTGCCGTCCCGGCCGACGGGGCGCGGTCCAGTACGGCCACGGCCGGGCGGAGCCCGGGCCGGTCGGGTGGTGGCACCCGCCCCCGCCAGCGCAACGGCACCGGCAAGGCTTCGGCCGCCCGCGGGGCCGAAGCCGGTCGGGGACCCCCGCTCCGGCACCGGGGCCAAGCCCGAAGGTCGTAGGGGTGGGCGTGAACGCCGGGGCAAGGCGGTCGGGCGCTACATGATCTGTGTGCACGTCCGTCCCGAAATGACCCAGATCGCCCTGCTGGAGGGGCGCACCCTGGTGGAGCACTACGTCTCCCGCGCCTCGGACGACGCCACCCAGATCGACGGCAACATCTACCGGGGCCGGGTCCAGAACGTGCTGCCCGGTATGGAGGCGGCCTTCATCGACATCGGTACGCCCAAGAACGCCGTGCTCTACCACGGTGACGTCCGCTACGACGTCGATGACGTGGAGTCCGGATCCTCTTCGGGCCAGCCCCGGATCGAGCAGCTCCTCCGTCCGGGCCAGACCATCCTCTGCCAGGTCACCAAGAATCCCATCGGGGCCAAAGGGGCCCGGCTCACCCAAGAGGTCTCGCTGCCAGGACGGTTCGTCGTACTGGTGCCGAACAGCACCGCCTACGGCATCTCCAAGCGCCTGGAGGACGCGGAACGCAAGCGTCTGCGCCGTATCGTCGACGCCGTCCGACCGGAGGGGCACGGCCTCATCGTCCGGACCGCCGCGGCCGGAGCCAGCGAAGAGGAACTGGCCCACGACGTCGGCCGCCTGCTGGAGCAGTGGGAGGGCATTGCCGCCGCCGCCATCAAGGGCCAGGGACCGGCCCTGTTGTACCGCGAGCCGGCCATCGCCGTCCGGGTCATCCGCGAGGAGCTGAATCGCGAGTACCGCGCCGTGGTCATCGACGACCTGGCCCTCTACGAGCAGGTCCGTGACTACGTCGGCGCGGTGAACCCCGAATTGGCCGACCGGGTGGAGTACTTCGACCCCGAGGCGGAGCAGCTGCCCGTGTTCGAGCGGTACCACGTCCACGAACAGCTGCACAAAGCGCTCGACCGCAAGGTCTTCCTCCCGTCGGGAGGCTCGCTCGTGATCGACCGGACCGAGGCGCTCACCGTCATCGACGTCAACACCGGCAAGAACGTCGGGACCACCAACCTGGAGGAGACGGTCTACCGCAACAACCTCGAGGCCGCGGAGGAGGTGGCCCGCCAGCTGCGACTTCGGGACATCGGCGGCATCATCGTGATCGACTTCATCGACATGGAGATACGGGAGAACCGCGACAAGGTGGGAAGCGCCCTTCGCTCGGCCCTGGCCCGGGACAAGACCCGCACCCAGGTCTTCGACATCTCGGAGCTGGGCCTGGTCGAGATGACCAGGAAGCGGGTGTCCGAGGGGCTGATCGAGTCGATGTCCACCACCTGCGAGGTCTGCGGCGGGCGCGGGATCGTCTTTGACGATCCGGAGCTCTAGGTCACCTGTAGTAACGTCGCATCCCTATGTACGCAGTGATCAAAACCGGTGGCAAGCAGGAGCGGGTGGCCGAGGGCCAGACCCTCCGCGTCGAGCTGTTGGGGGAGTCCCCCGGTGCCGAGGTGACGTTCACCCCGGTCCTGGTGGTCGACGGCGACACCGTGCTGGCCACCCCGGCCCAGCTGCAGGGCACCTCGGTGACCGCCACGGTGGTCGGGGAGGAGCTCGGACCGAAGATCCGGGGCTTCACCTACAAGAGCAAGTCCAACCAGAGCACCCGGTGGGGTCACCGCCAGCGCTACTCGACCATCGCCATCACGGCCATCGCCGCCGGCTGACACCCGGCCCGCACGAGCACAAGGAGAACTCCGATGTCGAAGACCAAGGGTGGAGGTTCCACGCGCAACGGCCGCGACTCGACGGCCCAGCGGCTGGGCGTGAAGGCGTTCGGCGGCACCGAGGTGAGGGCAGGGGCCATCCTGGTCCGCCAGCGGGGCACCAGGTTCCATCCCGGCGTGAACGTGGGCAAGGGCGGCGACGACACGCTCTTCGCACTGGCCGACGGAACCGTACAGTTCACGAACCGCAAGGGCCGCAAGCTGATCGACGTGGTCGGCGGCGGCTGACACACAACGTTCACCGGTGGCCGCGGTGGCCGCCGCCGGCGAGCCGGTACGCTCGCCAGGACCATGTCCGTCCCCGGCACCGACTCCCCGAACCCCGACCGCACCCTGGTCTTCGACGGTTGTGTCAACTTCCGGGACCTGGGCGGCTACCGCACCGAGGACGGCCTCGAGGTGGGGTGGCGGCGGCTGTTCCGGGCTGACGGCCTGAACCGGCTGTCCGAGGCCGATCACGCCCAGCTGCGCCACCTCGGGGTGAACACGGTGGTTGACCTGCGCACGGTCGACGAGGCCGAGCAGCGGGGCCGGTTTCCGGTGGACCAAGTCCCGGTGCGCTACGTCGACCTACCCCTCACCGACGTGCTCCCCACGCTGGAGGAGATGCCTTCGTGGCGCGAGGCCTCCTACGTGGCCGAGCGCTACTCGCTCATGGTGTCCGAAGGATCTCCGGCCCTGACGGGAGCCTTCGCCGCCCTGGCTTCGCAGGACGCGCTCCCCGCCATCGTCCACTGCAGCGCCGGCAAGGACCGGACCGGTGTGATCTCGGCCCTCGTGCTGGCCTTCCTGGGTGTCCCCGACGAGGTCATCGTGGAGGACTACGCCCTCAGCGGTCCGGCCATGGAGCGACTCCTCGACCGGCTGAAGGCGGAGTACCCGGACGCCGTGGACGAGGTGGAGCGGTATGCGCCGGCGGTGCTCCAGGTCCTGCCCGAGACCATGGAGGAGTTCCTCGCCTCGATGCGGGCCGAGTACGGCACCTACGCGGCGTTGGCCGAGTTCCTCGGCGTGACCGACGCCGTGGTCACGCTCCGGGGGACCCTGCTGGTCGACGTCTGATCGGCCCGGACCCGGGGGCGGTAGGGGTCGATCGGTAGGATCCACCCATGACCGGCTTCGTCGACGAGGCACAACTGCACGTGAAGGCCGGTGACGGTGGCGCGGGCGCCGTGTCCTTCCGCCGCGAGGCCCACGTGGACCGGGGCGGCCCCGACGGGGGTGATGGCGGCCGGGGCGGCAGTGTGTGGCTGGTGGCCAGCCACAACCAGTCCTCCCTGCTCGGATTCCGGGACCACCCCCACCGGCGCGGTGGCGACGGAGGCCACGGGGGCGGGAAGAAGAAGCACGGGGCTCGCGGGGCCGACCTCGAGGTTCCCGTGCCGGTGGGGACGCGGGCCAAAGGACCCGGCGGGCTGTTGCTGGCCGATCTGGCCACGGTCGGGGACCGCTGGCTGGCCGGCGAAGGGGGCCGGGGTGGCCGGGGCAATGCCAGCTTCCTCTCCAACCGGCGCCGTGCCCCGTCCTTCGCCGAGCAGGGGGAGAAGGGCCACGAGCAGTGGTACGACCTGGACCTGGCCCTGGTGGCCGACGTGGCCCTGGTGGGGCTGCCCAACGTGGGCAAGAGCACGCTCATCTCACGCGTGTCGGCGGCCAAGCCGAAGATCGCCGACTATCCGTTCACCACGCTCGAACCCCACCTGGGTGTGGTCCGGGTCGACGACGAGACCGACTTCACCGTGGCCGACATCCCCGGCCTGGTGGAGGGTGCGGCCGAGGGGAAGGGACTCGGTCACCGGTTCCTCCGCCACATCACAAGGGCCCGGGTCCTGGTGATCCTGGTGGAGCTCGAGCCGGTCACCGGCACGGCGCCGGTCGAGCAGCTCCGGGTGCTCCTCGACGAACTGGCCCGCTACCAGCCCGACCTGCTGGACCGGCCGAGGGTGGTGGTCGGCTCGAAGGCCGACATGGCCCACACCGCCGGCGGCACCGGGGACGGGCCCGGTTCGTTCCGGCCCGACCTGGTCATCTCCGCCGTGACCGGTCAGGGCATCAAGGACCTGGTCGGACGCTTGGCCCAGCTGGTGTCCGAGGCTCGGACGTCCCAGCCCGAGGGGGACGGCGGCATCGTCATCCACCGGCCGCTGCCGGAGGGTTTCGCGGTGGAACGTCTGGAGGCGGGGGTGTTCAGGGTGGTGGGCCGGGTGGCGGAGCGAGCGGTGGCCCTCAACGACCTGACCACGGACGAGGCCGCCGACTACGTCCAGGGCCGGTTGCGGCGGATCGGCGTCGACCGGGCCCTGGCCCGGGCGGGCGCCAAGGACGGCGATGTGGTCCACATCGGTGAGCTCTCGTTCGTCTGGTACCGCGACCAGCCCGAGTTCACCGGGGACTCGGGCTCGCGACGGCGCCGGTCATGAGCGTCGCCACCGCCGGTCCGACCGTCGGCGCCGCCGGGACCGTGGTGGTGAAGATCGGCTCGTCGTCGGTCACGTCCGAATCAGGTCGGGTGGCCGTCGGCGCCATCGAGAAGCTGGCCGGCGAGGTGGCCGAGGCCCGGGCCTCGGGCCGGCGTGTGGTGGTGGTGACGTCCGGGGCCATCGCCGCCGGATGGAGCGCCCTGGCTCCCGACGAGCGGCGCCCCTCTGATCCGGCCACCCTCCAGGCGGTGGCGGCCGTCGGACAGCACCGGCTCATGCAGGTGTGGAGCGACTCCCTCGAGCGGCACGGCCTCATGGCCGGCCAGGTGTTGCTGGCCCCGCTCGACTTCGTGCACCGGAGCCAGTATCTCCATGCCCGCCAGACCCTCTCCCGACTGTTGGCGCTGGGTGTGGTGCCGGTCGTCAACGAGAACGACGCCGTGGCCGACGAGGAGATCCGGTTCGGCGACAACGACCGGCTGGCCGCGCTGGTGGCCCACCTGGTCAGGGCCGAGGTTCTGGTGCTCCTGACGGACACGGCCGGACTCTTGACCGAGGACCCGCGCCGGACCGACGCCGGCTCCCTCATCGAGGAGGTGGTCGAGATCGACCACGAGCTGGAACGGATCGCCGGGGGCCCGGGCTCGGCGGTCGGCAGCGGAGGCATGGGCTCCAAGTTGGCGGCGGCCAAGATCGCCGTGTGGTCGGGAGTCGAGGCGGTGATCGCCGACGCCTCCCGACCCGGGGTCCTGGCCGCGGTGTTGGGCTCGGCGCCCGGTGTGGGGACCCGCTTCCGCCCCCGGGAGCGCCGGCTCCCGGCCCGCAAGCTGTGGATCGCTTTCGCCGTCGGGGCCTCGGGGACGATCGTGGTGGACGCCGGGGCCCGGCGGGCTCTGGTCGAACGAGGTCGTTCGCTGCTGTCGGCCGGGGTGGTGTCCACCCGCGGCGACTTCGCGGCCGACGACGCCGTCGAGATCGCCGACCCGGAGGGCCGCATCTTCGCCAAGGGCCTGGTGGGCCAGCCGGCGGCGGTGGTGGCCCGGTGGGCCGGTCGACGGTCCGACGAACTGCCCGACGACGTCGCCGCCGAGGTGGTCCACCGCGACGATCTGGTGGTCCTGGATTAGGAGCCGGCCAGTGCCGGGCACCGACCCCCACGGCCCGGCAAGTACGCTGACACGGTGCAATCGAGCCCACCCACCCCGATGGTCGAACTGGGGCGACGGGCCAAGGACGCCAGCCGGGTGGTAGCTCTGGCTTCGTCGGCGACCCGGAACGAGGCCGTACTCCACGCCGCCGACCTGCTCGAGCAGCGGATCGACGCCATCGTCGAGGCCAATGCCGCCGATGTGGACCGGGCCGAGCGGGAGGAGGCCGACGCCACCTCCCTCGACCGTCTGCGCCTCGATGGCCGCCGGATCCGGTCGATGGCCCAGGGCCTCCGCAACGTGGCGGCTCTACCCGATCCCGTCGGTGAGATCGTCGAGGGATGGGTCCGACCCAACGGGCTGCGGGTGAAGCGGGTGCGGGTGCCGCTCGGCGTGATCGGGATCATCTACGAGAACCGGCCCAACGTGACCAGCGACGCAGCCGGGCTGTGCCTCAAGTCCGGTAACGCCGCCCTGCTGCGGGGCTCGTCGTCGGCCATCTCGTCCAACACCGCCATCGCCGCCGCCCTGCGCGACGGCCTGGACAAGGCCGGGCTCCCCGTCGACGCCGTGGGCCTGGTGGCCGACACCAGCCGCACGTCGGCCGTGGCCTTCATGCAGCTCGACGGCCTGGTCGACTGCCTGATCCCCCGGGGCGGTCCGTCACTGCTGGATTCGGTGCGCCGGCATGCCACGGTGCCCTACGTCCTGGACGGGGCGGGCAACTGCCACATCTATGTGGACCGGGCCGCCGACCTCGTCATGGCCGAGTCCATCGTGGCCAACGCCAAGTGCCAGCGGCCCGGGGTCTGCAACAGCGCCGAGACGGTTCTGGTCCACCGGGACGTGGCCGGCGCCTTCCTTCCCCGACTGGCCTCCGCCCTGTCCGAGGTGACCATCCTGGGCGACGACGCCACCAGGGCGGTCCTGACCGGGGCGGGCCCGGCCACCGACGAGGACTTCGCCACCGAGTTCTTGGGCCTCTCCGTCACCGTGGCCGTGGTCGACGACCTCGATCGGGCCATCGACCACATCGCCCGGTTCGGTTCGGGCCACTCCGAGGCCATCGTCACCGGCGACCTGGGCGCCGCCAACCGGTTCACCTCCGAAGTGGATGCCGCCGCCGTGCTCGTCAACGCCTCGACCCGGTTCATCGACGGCGAGGAGCTCGGGCTGGGGGCGGAGATCGGGATCTCGACCCAGAAGCTCCATGCCCGTGGGCCGATGGGACTGCGGGAGTTGACATCGGTGAAGTACATCGTCACCGGCACCGGGCAGGTCCGGTCGTGACCGGCCTGGTCGACCCGAGTGCTCCGCTCCGTTCCTCAGGCGAGATCTCCTCGGGGTTTCCGGTGGCCGGGCCGCCCCGCTTCGACTCCATCGACGCCGTGCGCCAGGGCCTGGCCGGCGTGGAGTACCTGGCCGACGACGGTATCGCCGGCGTGGTGTTCCTGGCCGACCGTCTGGCCAAGCCGGTGCTGGTGGAGGGCCCGGCCGGAACCGGAAAGACCGAGCTGGCCAAGTCGGTGGCCCGCCTGACCGGGAGCCGGCTCATCCGGCTGCAGTGCTACGAGGGCCTCGACGAGTCCAAGGCGCTCTACGAGTGGAACTACAAGAAGCAGCTGCTCCGCATCCAGGCCGACTCCGGCCAGTCGTGGGAGCAGCTCGAAGAGGACATCTTCGCCGAGGAGTTCCTGCTCACCCGCCCCCTGCTCGAGGCCATCCGGTCGCCCGAACCGGTCGTGCTGCTGGTCGATGAGGTGGACCGGGTCGAGCTCGAGACCGAGGCCCTGCTGCTCGAGATCCTCTCCGAGTACCAGGTCTCCATCCCCGAGCTGGGGACGGTGCGGGCCACGCAGATCCCCCTGGTCTTTTTGACCTCCAACAACACGCGCGAGCTGTCCGAAGCCCTGAAGCGTCGGTGCCTCTACCTGCACATCGACTACCCCAAACTGGACCGCGAGCGGGCCATCATCGAGACCCGGGTGCCGGGGATCAGTCAGTCGCTGGCCGACCAGGTGGCCCGGATTGTCCGGTCCATCCGCACGCTCGACCTGAAGAAGGACCCCTCGGTGTCGGAGACCCTGGACTGGGCCCGCACCCTGGTCGTCCTGGGCGTGGAGTCCATCGACGCCGAGCAGGCCCGGGACACGCTCCACATCCTGTTGAAGTACCAGACCGACATCGAGCGCGCCGCCAAGGAGCTGGCCGGGGTGGAATCCCCCGACTGAGGTCGAGGGGACCCGTCATGCTCGACCTTCTCACCGGTTTCGTGGGCGAACTCCGCGCCGCCGGCATCCCGGTGTCCCTGACCGAGCATCTCGACGCGGCCGAGGCCCTGCGCCATGTACCCATGGAGGACCGGGAGTCCCTCAAGTACACCCTCGGGGCCAGCCTGGTGAAGTCGTCGTCCCACTGGCGGACCTTCGAGACCGCCTTCGAGATCTACTTCTCCCTGCGGGGTCCCGAGCACCGGATCGACGGTGACGAGTCGGGTCCCGGGCAACTCGACTCCGACGACGACGACGGCGCTGCCGGCACGGGCGACCGGAGGGGCCAGGGCCGGGGCCGGGGGAGCGGAGGCGGGGAGGGGATGACCCCCGAGGAGCTGGCCGACCTGCTCTACAAGGCCCTGCTGGAGGCCAACGATGCCATGGTCACAGCCGTGGCCCGCCAGGCGGTGAGCCGGTTCGCCGGCATGGAGGCCGGTCGCCCCGTGGGCGGGACCTACTATCTCTACCGGACGTTGCGGAACCTCGACCTCGACGGGGTGCTGGAGCGGCTGATGGCCGAGGCCAAGGCGTCCACCTCGGCCCTCGACCTCGACCCGTCGGCCGCGGACGGAGCCCCGCCGGTCACCCTGACCGCCCTCGAGGAGCGGCTGCTCCGCGACGAGTTCCAGTCCCGCATCGACCAGCTCAGGCTCGAGATCGAGAACGAGATCCGCCGTCGGCTGGTGGCCGACCGCGGGAGCGAGGCCCTGGCCAAGTCGATCCGCAAGCCCCTGCCCGAGGACATCGACGTGATGCACGCCACCCGCGACGAGCTGGTGGCCCTGCGCAAGTCGCTGGTGCCGCTGTCGCGGAAGTTGGCCGTCCGACTGGCCCGCAAGCGCCGCCACGGCCGCAAGGGCCCACTCGACTTCCGCTCCACCGTGCGCCACTCGCTGTCGACCGGTGGGGTGCCGTTGGAGCCGAAGTTCCGCTATCCCCGCCCGTCCAAGCCGGAGATCGTGGTCATCGCCGACATCTCCGGGTCGGTGGCGTCCTTCGCCCGGTTCACGCTGCACCTGGTCCACGCCATCAGTTCCCAGTTCTCCAAGGTGCGCAGCTTCGTCTTCATCGACGGGATCGACGAGGTGAGCCGGTTCTTCGACGGGGTCGACGACACGGCCCAGGCCGTGCACCGCATCAATACCGAGGCCGACGTCATCTGGGTGGACGGCCACTCCGACTACGGGCACGCCTTCACCGTGTTCTGGGAGCGTTGGGGCGAGGAGATCACGCCCCGCTCGAGCGTGTTGCTGCTCGGGGACGCCCGAAACAACTACCACGCCTCCCAGGCCTGGGTGGTCAAGGAGCTGCAGGCCAGGGCCCGCCACGTCTACTGGCTCAATCCCGAGCCCCGGGCCTACTGGAACTCGGGTGATTCCATCGTCGGCGAGTACGCCGTGCACTGCGACGACGTGGTCGAGTGCCGCACCCTCCGCCAGCTCGAGCAGTTCGTGGGCGAGTTGGCGTGACCGGTGGTGCCGCCGGTTTTGACGGTCTGGCCGGAGCCGGGGGGCAGGCCACGGGCCGACCGGTGGCCTCCAGCCGTGTGCCGGCGGGCATCCGGACGGTAGGGACGGACGTGTCCGGCGCCACCCGGATCGTCCTCATACGTCACGGGGAGGCGGTGTGCAACGTGTCGGGAGTCTGCGGCGGCCCCATCGGCTGCGAGGGGCTGACCGAGCTCGGACGCCGGCAGGTCACCCTGCTCCGGGACCGGCTGGCCCTCACCGGGGAGCTGGCCGGTGCCGACGTCCTGTATGCCAGCGTGCTGCCCCGGGCCATCGAGACGGCCGAGCTGGTGGCCCCGGCCCTGGTGGCCGACGACCCCGAGGGGGTCACGCCCAAACCACCCCGAACCGTGACCGAGTGCGGGCTCTGCGAGCTCCACCCCGGCGAGGCCGACGGCCTGGGCTGGGCCGAGTTCACCGAGCGGTTCGGGGTGCTGGACTGGGACGCCGATCCCCACCAGCCCATCGCCCCCCGAGGCGAGAGTTGGGCGGGATTCGTGAACCGGGTGGCCGGCATGCTCGACATCCTGTCGGCCCGCCATGTGGGCCAGCTGGTGGTGGTGGCCTGCCACGCCGGGGTGATCGAGGCTTCGCTCCTGGCCAAAGTGCCGGTGGCCGGCGGCCTGGAGGGGGCCCGACTGCAGCTGCGGACCCGGCACGCCTCCTTGACCACCTGGGAGGTGGACCGCGGCTACTGGCGCCTGTTGGCCTACAACGACGCCTCGCACCTGGCCGTGCTCGACATCGCCGGCTGAGGCCCGCTCGGAGCGGCCGGCGTCAGGACCGGCCTGTCAGCAGGCGTAGTCGTTGTCGTAGGCGGTGTCCATGCCGCCATAGGGCGTGGCGTAGCTGGGCGAGCTGTACTGGACCATCTGGACCGGCCCGGCCGGCAGGCCGGAGTACTGGGCCTTCACACCCTGGCAGGTGGTGGCCGGGTTCGGTCCCCAGTCCGCGGCCCAGTACGGCACGGGGGGGCTGTAGTCGCCGACCAGGCTCGTCCACAGGCCGGGGCTGGCGTAGATGCCGACCCCGTTGAGGCCGGCGTAGTGCAGGCCGTCGATGGCTCCTTGCACCAGGGCGGCGCTGGCCGCGGGATTGGCCTCGAGCGAGGGGTCCTCGACGTCCAGCCACCAGGCCACCGAAGTGTTCACCCCGGCCGCCTCGGCCTTGTCGAAGGCGTCGACGGCGGTGTTGAAGCCGAAATTGCAGGCCGTGCTGGAGGCGGTGTAGGCACAGGCCCCATCGGCGGAGGCACTGGCGGTCCCGTAGGTGAGGTAGGCGTAGAGGTTCAGTCCTCCGCCGGCCCAGGCCGCTTCGGCGGCGAGGCAGGGGTTGACGGCCCCCAGGGACGCACCGACCACCTCGACCACACCGATGGTGTGGGGCTGCGGAGGCAGATTGCCGCACTGGTAGTTGGAGATGTCGTATCCGTACGACCCGGACTGGAAGGGCGAGCCGCTGAAGGCGCCCGTGCCCGCGGCCTGGGCCATGCCCACGATGGGACGGTTGAGGATCTGGGGAGCGGAACCCCAGTAGGTGGCGTCACCGTACGCCGAAACGGCCCCGTTGTTGTTGGTGAACCAGTAGCCCCCGCCGTCGGCGGTGCCGGTGATGGCCACGATGGGCCGGCTCTGGGGGACGCCTCCCAACGACCCGTAGAAGGCGGCATCGCCGAAGGCGAACACGCCGCCGTCGGAGGCGGTGAACCAGTAGCCCCCGCCATCGGCAGTGGCCGTCATGCCCACGATGGGCTTGTTCAGATGTATGTTGCCGGTCGAGCCGTAGAAATTAGCGTCGCCGAAGGAGAAGATCCCACCGTCGGCCGCCACCAACCAGTACCCGCCCCCGTCGTGCGTGACGGCCATGCCCACGATGGGCTGGTTCAGGTGTTTGTTGCCCATGGAGCCGTAGAACGGCGCGTTCCCGAACGAGAAGACCCCGCCGTCGGAGGCCACCAGCCAGTAGCCGGCGTTGTTGGGGGCGGCGGCCATGCCGACCACCGGCTGGTTGAGGTGGATGTTGCCGGTGGAGCCGTAGAACGGCGCGTTCCCGAACGAGAAGACCCCGCCGTCGGAGGCCACCAACCAGTAGCCACCGCTGGCAGCGGCCGCAGCCATGCCCACGATGGGCTTGTTCAGGTGGATGTTGCCGGTGGACCCGTAGAACGGCGCACCGCCGAAGGAGAAGACCCCGCCGTCGGAGGCCACCAGCCAGTAAGCCGACGCCGACGAGACGTTCGGCGACACGGTGGCGGCAGAAGCCCGCGCCGCCGCCGGCACCAGCAGTGCGGCGAACAGGCAGAGCACACCCGCTGCGGCGACAACTGCCCTCCGCCCCGAGTTCCGGCGGCTTCGCCTCACCGGACGATCGGATGGGTGGAGCTCCGTCGGGCGGGTCGGAGGAACGGACATGGTGAAAGAGATCTCCAAGGGTTGTGCGGGCGGTTCCGAGGCCGTGGCTCGAGGCGACGTCGAGATGTCGCCGCGGATCCTGCGCCCCGGGGCGCCCAGTCTCCATGCTGCGGTGGGTCCGGTCAACAACCTGTCGTGAAGCTCAGGGGACTCCCAGAAACTTCACAGCACCCCGTGCCCGGAAGGCAGCAGCCGCCCTCGGCCCGATCAGCTCCGGAGCAGTTCGGCCACACCGAACGCCAGGTCCAGAGACTGACGGCCGTTGAGGCGGGGATCGCAGGCGGTGGTGTAGCGCTGGTGGAGCTGGTCCTCCACGATGTCCTCGACTCCGCCGAGGCACTCGGTGACGTCGTCGCCGGTCAGCTCCACATGGACCCCGCCGGGCCAGGTGCCGACCTCCCGGTGGGCCAGAAAGAATCCCTTCAACTCACCGATGATGTCGTCGAAGCGCCGGGTCTTGCGCCCTTCCTCGGCCGTGAAGGTGTTCCCGTGCATGGGGTCGCACACCCACACCACCGGGTGGCCCGCGTCGCGAACGGCGCGGAGGAGCGGTGGGAGCACGGTCTCGACGCGGTCGACTCCCATGCGCGTGATCAGTGTCAGCCGACCCGGGGTCCGGTCGGGGTTCAGGCGCTCGCACAGGCCGACGACATCGTCCGGCCCGGCCGAGGGCCCGACCTTGGAGCCCACGGGGTTGTGGATGCCCGAGAGGAACTCGCAGTGGGCGCCGTCCAACTGGCGGGTCCGTTCGCCCACCCACAGCATGTGGGCCGAGCAGTCGTACCACTCGTCGGTCAATGAGTCCCGGCGGGTCAGCGCCTCTTCGTAGTCGAGGATCAGCGCCTCGTGGCTGGTCCAGAAGTCCACCTCGTGCAGGGTGTCCTCCGCCGTCAGGTTGATGCCGCACGCAGCCATGAACCGGAGGGCGCGGTCGATGCCCTCGGCGATGTCCTCGAACTGCTGTCCCTGGCTGGAGGAGGCCACGAACTCCTGGTTCCAGGCGTGGATCTGGCTGAGGTCGGCGAATCCGCCCTTGGTGAAGGCCCGCAGCAGATTGAGGGTGGAGACCGACTGGTGGTAGGCCGACACCAGTCGGTTGGGGTCGGGCACCCGGGCACCCGGTTCGGGAAGGTCGTCGTTGACCATGTGACCCCGGAACGAGTCGAGGACCCGGCCGTCGATCTCCTCGGTGGGTGAGCTGCGGGGCTTGGCGAACTGTCCGGCGATGCGGCCCAGCTTGACCACCGGCACCCCGGCCCCGTAGGTCAGGACCACCGCCATCTGCAGGATGACCTTGAGCTTGTCGCGGATCGAGTCGGCGCTGAATTCGGAGAACGACTCGGCGCAGTCCCCGGCCTGTAGGACGAAGGCCCGCCCGTCGGCTGCAGCCCCGAGGCTCCGCGTGAGGTGCCGGGCCTCCCCGGCGAAGACCAGGGGCGGGAGTCCCGACATCTGGGCGTGCACGCGCTTCAACTCGCCCTCGTCGGGCCACACCGGCTGCTGCGCGGCCGGCCGCGACCTCCACGAATCAGGTGCCCACGCCGTCAGGGAGGGGTCGGGTGCGGAGTCTGGAGCCACGCCACCAGCGTAAAGCCTCCCGACCTAGGCTCGGGCCATGGCCAATTTTCGGTTCGGTGTGCAGCTGTCCAACGCCGGCACCGGGTCGTCGTGGCGGGCCATGGCGCGCAAGATCGAGGATCTCGGTTACTCCACCCTGTTCATCCCCGACCATTTCGACGACCAGTTCGGACCACTCGTGGCCCTGACCGTGGCCGCCGAGGCCACCACCACCCTCCGGGTGGGCTCCCTGGTGTTCGGAAACGACTATCGGCATCCGGTCGTGCTGGCCAAAGAGGTGGCCACGCTCGACCTGTTCTCCGGGGGTCGGGTGGAGTTCGGCCTGGGAGCCGGCTGGATGACCAGCGACTACGAGCAGTCGGGCATCGTGGCCGACACTGCCGGTATCCGGATCAGCCGGATGGCAGAGAGCCTGGCCGTGCTCAAATCCCTGTGGTCCACGGGCGAAGCGACCTACCGGGGGGAGCACTACCACGTGAGCGGGGCCGTCGGCTCACCGCTACCGGTCCAGCGCCCCCATCCGCCCGTCATCATCGGGGGAGGAGGGCAACGGGTGCTCGGTATCGCCGCCCGCGAGGCCGACATCGTCGGGGTGAACCCGAGCCTGGCCGCCGGCTATATCGGCCCCGAGGTGCTCGAGACCACGTCCGCCGAGTACTACAACCAACGCATCACGTGGATCCGGCAGGCGGCGGGCGCCCGCTTCGACCAGCTGGAGCTCCAGTGCCTGACCTTTCTGGTGCAGGTCGTTCCCGATCGCGACGAGGCCGTGGCCCGTCTGGCCGCCATGATGTCCGTCACTCCCGAGCAGGTCGGCGGGTCACCGATCGCCCTGATCGGCACGACCGACCAGATCGTCGAGACCCTGCTCCGGCGACGGGAGGAGTTCGGCTTCTCCTACATCGTCGTCCACGAGGCAGAGTTGGAGGCCATGGCACCGGTGGTGGCCCACCTCGCCGGTACCTAGGAGTGGGCACCGACGGCCCGCGCATCGGCGTATTCGGCGGTACCTTCGACCCGATCCACACCGCCCATCTGGAGCTGGCCGAGTCGGTCCGCCGAACCCTGGACCTGGACCGCATGCTGCTGGTGGTGGCCAACCAGCCCTGGCAGAAGGAGGGGGACCGGCCCGTGACCCCGGCCGAGGACCGCTACGCCATGGTGGAGGCGGCGGCGGTCGAGTGGCCCGGTCTCGAGCCCAGCCGGATCGAGATCGACCGAGGGGGGCCGTCCTTCACCATCGATACCGTGCGAGCACTGCAGGACATCGAACCGGACGCCGACCTCACGCTGGTGGTGGGTGCCGACGTGGTGTCCGGTCTCACCACCTGGAAGGACGAGCCGATCCTGCGTGAGTTGGTCACTCTGGCCGTGGTGGGCCGGCCCGGGGTACCGGCCGAGGATCCGCCGCCGGGCTGGCGCGCCGTGGCGGTACCGGCGGCCACCTTCGACGTGTCGAGCACCGCGCTGCGGAGCCGGCTGGAACGAGGCGAGCCGGTGGACGGCCTGGTCCCCGAGGCAGTGATCCGTTGCATGGTCGAGCGGGGTCTGTACGCTACGGGGAGATGATCGTGCGGACGACGCGGACAGAGTCTGAGACGCCACCGGACTCCACGCAGCCGCTCCCGATCTCGCTTCCCCGCCCCGGAGAGCCCCCCGAACCCGCTGCCGACGCACCGGCTGCGCCGATCGTCCCCGGGGAGGGAGGGACCGCCTCCGAGGTCCCGACGGCGACACCGACGCCCCAGCCGACCTCGAGGGTTGCCGACAGGAAGGCCCAACGAGCGGCCCGGCGCCAGCGCAGACGGTTGGCCATCGTCTGTGCCGTGGTGGTTGCCGTGTGCCTCGCCCTCACTATCCTGATCGTGGACATGGCACGGACCCGCACCACCGGAGGTCAGACCGATCTGTCCCTGTCGGCGCCGCCGCCGGACACCCACGCCGTGACGTTCTCACCCGCACCCGCACCCGCCCTCGAGACCCGAGACGCCCCGGCGTCAGAAGGAGGCAACCGTTGACTTCCATCAGTGCCGCTCCCGTGGTGGACCACGATGACCCGACCGTCCCCGAAGAGAGTCTGGCCGCCGCCCGTGCCGCCGACGCCAAATCGGGGGACGAGACCGTCATCCTGGCCATGGGCGAGCTCCTCGGCCTCACCGACGCCTTCGTGATCACCAGTGGTCGCAACTCCCGGCAGGTGAAGACCATCGTCGACGAGGTGGAACGGCAGGTGGGTGAGCGGTACGGACGTAAACCGCTACGGGTGGAAGGCCTCGACGACTCCCGTTGGGTACTGATGGACTACGGGGACTTTCTGGTGCACGTCTTCCTCGACGAGGCCCGTGAGTACTACGACCTCGAACACCTCTGGGCCGAGGCCCCCCGGATGCCGTGGGCGGTGGAGATCGCCCCCTGATCCAGCCGCCACGGAACCGCCGACCCCGGGAGGGGCCAGCGGTTCAGAACGGTGCTTCGGGTCCGTACGAGGTGCGATCGACGGGGCCGGGCACTTCGGCACCGCTCGCCGTGGGGACATCGGTCGGCTGTCCGTCGATCTCGAACACCACCCCGGTGACCCCCGGCTGCTGGGTGGCCGTGAAGACCACCTGGGCGATGGCCAGGGTCTGGTTGTTGCCGACCAGCTGCACCGGATTGGCACTGAAGTCGACGGTGGCGATCCCGCTGGCGACCTTGGCCGACACCCGGATCTGCCTGCCGGTCAGGAAGGTCTGGTAGCCGGACTGCGATTCGGCCGAGGTGGGCCCTTCGAGGAGGGCGTCCAGAATCTCGGTCAGGGAGGCCGGCAGCTGGATGTTGCGGGACACCGGTACCAGGGTCTGGGTGGGCGCCACCAGAAAGATCACCTCGGACACGGTCACCGCCGGCGGTAGGGTGGGGGTCACCGTGCTCGGGCCGTCCGGGCTCAGCAGGTCGAACGGCACGTCGGCCTTGGCGATGGCCGTCGGTCCGCCCGAGTCCGGTATCCCGCAGGCGGCCGTGAGCACCGCCACCGCCACCGCCGACAGGACGGCTCCGCACCGCTGCCACCGGCGGGGCCGGCGGCTCATGCCGTGTCCCCTTCGCCATCACCCGGTCCCAGGGGGAGCTCGACCACGAACCTCGACCCGCGCTGGGGTGCATCCTCGATCCAGATGGCGCCGCCATGGAGGCGGACGTGCTCGGCCACCAGGGAGAGTCCCAGTCCGGTACCGTCGCTCGACTCCCGTCGACCGGCCCGCCCTCCACGGTAGAAGCGTTCGAACAGGAGGACGCGCTCGGGTTCGGGGACGCCCGGGCCGTGGTCCTCCACGATGACCCTGATGCTCCGGGCCGGCTCGGCGACGTCGGACGGGTGGCGGGCCACGACGACCCGGGTCACGCCTCCGGCGTAGAGGGAGGCGTTCTCCACCAGGTTGGCCATGACGCGCTCGAAGCGACGTTTGTCCACCCGCAGTCGGATCCCGTCCACATCCGGCTCGACCTCGACCGGAAACACCACCGGGGCCCGGTGTCCGTCCTCGCCGACGGGAGCCGAGGCGCCGACGGCCCGACGGACCAGCTCCCCGGGGTCCACCTCGTCGAGCGACAGTTCGGCCGAACCGGCGTCGAACCGGGAGATCTCCAACAGGTCGTCCACCATGCGGGTGAACCGCTTCAGGTCCCCGTCGAGGAGATCGAGTGCGCTCCGGGCCCGGGGGCTGAGCTCGCTGCGGTGTCCCTCGAGAACGCCGACGGTGGCGGACAGCGTGGTCAGAGGTGAACGGAGCTCGTGGCTGACGTCCGACGTGAACCGGGCTTCCCGTTCGATCCGCTCCTGGAGGTTTGCCGCCATGCGGTTGAACGACGACGCCAGGTCCTGCAGGTCGATGTCCTCCCCGGCCTCCACACGGGTGTCGAGTTGGCCACCGGCGATGGCCACGGCGGCGTCGGTGACGCCGACCAACGGGCGGAGGGCCCGACCGCTGGCCCAGCGCCCGAGGGCAGCACCGGCCAACGTGGTGACCAGGGCGGCGGCGGCGAGGGCGAAGGCCAGGGTTCTCAGCGTGCTGGCCAACTCGTCCAGCGAGAACACCTCGAAGTAGGCAGATTGCTCGGCCGGCAGTGGCACCCCGATCACGATGGCCGGCGCGTTCCCGACGGAGAAGAACTGTGAGGCCGGGGTCCCTTCGAGCACCATGGTGCGCAGCCGGCCCGGGATGGCGCTCTGTCCCACCGGGATCGAGGTGGCGTACCACTTGCCCTGCGTATGAAGCACGGAGAGGGAGCCGGGCAACGTGTCGACCGAACCGAGCAGCTGGTCGACCTGCGTACTGGGCGACCGCAGGGCGTTCCGGATCAGGGAGGCGTTGGCGAACGCCTGGCGTTGGTCGGCGCCCTGGCGTTCGCTCAGGAAGCTCTGCCGGGCGGCGAAATAGGTGATGCCGGCCATGATGGTCGACAGGGCGAAGGCCCCGATGGCGAAGGTGGCCGTCACCCGGGCCCGCAGACCGAGGTTGCTCGACAGCCGGGCCCGGCGGCCCCGCCGCGACGGGCTCTCCAGCGCCATGGGATGGCCGCCGACGGGCACGGGGCTGTCGGGGTCCGCCGTGGCCGGTGGATCAGCCCGGGACATGGATCAGACCGCCAGCTTGTAGCCCATGCCCCGGACCGTGAGGATGAACCGCGGATTGGCCGGGTCCGGCTCCACCTTGGTGCGCAGCCGTCGAACGTGGACGTCGACGAGGCGACCGTCGCCGAAGTAGTCGTAGCCCCACACCTGCTCGAGCAGGTGCTCGCGGCTGAGGACCTTGCCCGGGTGGTCGGCCAGCTCGCACAGGAGCCGGAACTCGGTCCGGGTGCAGTGCACCTCCTCGCCGTGACGGCGCACCACGCCGGCATCGGGCTCGATCTGTACGTCACCGAAGTTGATGACCGAGTCCTGCCCGTTGTCGGGTCGGGATCGCCGGAGCAGGGCCCGGATGCGCGCCGCCAGCTCCTTGGCCACGAAGGGCTTGGTCACGTAGTCGTCGGCCCCGGCCTCGAGGCCGGCCACTACGTCGTGGGTGTCGGACCGGGCCGTGACCATGATGATGGGGACGGTGCTGTGCCGACGCAGTGTTCGGCACGCCTCGAATCCGTCGATGCCCGGGAGCATCAAGTCGATGAGCACCAGTTCGAACGGCTCGTCGCCGAAGCGTTCCACGGCTTCCTCGCCGCTGGCCACGTCCTCGACTACGTAGCCCTCGTCCTCCAGGGCGAGGCGCATGGACGACCTGATCCGCTCGTCGTCCTCGACGATCAGGATGCGACTCATAGTCCGATCATGGCACGACCACCCCGCCCGCCGGAGGCGCGGTGGTCCGCCGCGGTCAGGAGTTCAGCCAGATCTGGGTGGGCCAGATGGCCCCGCCGATCAGGGCGAAGGCTTTGCTGCCGTCCGGCCCGCTGGGGTTGGCGAAGTTCTCCACTTTGGACTCGGCCCCGATGGCCCACACGGTCCGGTCGTACCAGACGTAGGGGATGTCGGCGCCCAGCAGCTTGCTGACGTCCTGGTAGGCGGTGATCTGGTCACTCCGCGACGGCGACTGTCGTCCCTCGAGCAGGGCCACCTCCATGGCCGGGTCCGTGTTGCGGGCCATGTTGATCGAGAACACCGGTGTGTCGGCGTTGGTCGGGCTCCAGAAGATGTAGTTCATGTCCGGATTGACCGCGCCGAACTGTCGCCATACCTGGGCCTCGTACGTGCCGAGGAGGGCGGTGTTGATGATGTCCGCCTGCTGGATCGGCGCCAGGGTGACGTGCATGCCGACGGTCTGCAGCTGCGCCTGCAGGTACTCGGCGATCCGGGTGGTCACGGGATCGGGGACGTGGTTGAGGGTGAAGGACACCGGCTGGCCGGTCTCTTGCTGTACCTCCTTGACCAGGCTCATGGCCTTGCTGGCGTTGTAGACCGGATAGCCGTTGTCGGCCACGTAGTACGGAGACCCGGTGGCGAACGGGCCGTTCGAGGTGGCGTTGACCCCCTTGTCGATGACCTCCACGTACTGGGCCGAATCGATGGCATAGGCCATGGCCTGTCGAAGCTTCAGGTTGTCGAACGGCGCCTTGGACAGGTTGAGCAGCATGCAACCCATGTCCGGCTCACCGGCCACGTTCTTCGAGTCATCGATGTAGCCCAGCGACGTGGCGCCCCGCAGCGAGGTGATCACCTCGGGCACGTCGGTGTGCATGATGTCCACCACACCGGAGTTCAGGCTGCTGAGCAGCGCCTCGGGGTCGATGATGGGTTTGTAGGTGATGCTGTCGAGGTAGGGGAGGCCGGTTCGCCAGTAGTGGGGGTTCTTGGTCGCCGTGAAGTGGTCGTTGGGCTCCCACTCCTGAAAGACGAACGGCCCCGTCCCGATGGGGTTGGTCTGGCTGCCGCTGGCCAACCAGGTGGGCTCGGCCACGAAGGCGAACTGGCCGCCGATGCCCCCGGTCAGGTAGTAGTCGAACGGGACCCAGGGCGATTTCATGAGGACCGTCACCACCAGCGGGCTGGTGGCGGCGACGGCGGCGACGCTCTTGAGCGCCGGACCGGTCAGGGTGGACATCCTGTGGGCCTCGAAGTTGGCGGCCACGGCGGCGCCGTCGCAGGGGGTGCCGTTGTGGAACATGAGATCGGGGCGCAGGGTGATGGTCCACACGGTGTAGTTGCTGTTGGGGGTGACCGATTCGGCCAGGTAGGGCTCGGGGGTACCGTCGGCCCCGAGGATCAACAGGGGGTCGAAGACGGTGCGGGCATAGAGGATCCCGACCTCGTCGAAGGTGCCCAACGTGGGGGAGAACCCCTTTTCCTCGGCGTCGACTCCGAAGATCAGGTGTCCACCGGGTTTGGGGGAGGCGGTGGAGACCCCGTCGGGGTGGGTCCCGGTGGACGAGCCCGACGACGAACCGGAGCCGGAGCTGCAGGCGGCCAGCAGCCCACCGGACGCGGAGATGACGGCGAGTCCGGCGCCGGTGGCCGCCCCCCGGGCGAGGAAGGACCGGCGGTCGATTCGGTCAGACATACTTCCCCCTTGCGTCAGAGCCCGACGGCCCCTTGCCGGACTCGCCGAACAGCTGGATGATGCTCGCGGGCCGACGCACGACTACGGGGCACGGCGGCAGGCGCGGCCCCGACGATAGTCCTGGGGACGGCCAGGTGGGGGATGGTCGCAGGCGTCCCGGGCCCCGGACGCGCGACCGGGATGAGCGATCCGGAGCCGCCCGGCCAGTACTGTTTTTCCGTGCCCTGGGAGATCGATGGTTACCGCCGTTCGGTGGGCGGACTGTCGCCGGCCTCGGTCCGGGCCTACGCCACCGACGTGGCGCAGTTCGCCGAGTGGGCCACCCGGGCCGGTGCCGACGGACCCGCCGACATCGACCGGATCATGCTCCGTCGGTACCTGGCCTTTCTGGCCACCCGTCGCTACGCCAGGGCCACCATCGCCCGCACCGCCGCCTCCCTCCGCTCGTACTTCTCGTGGTGCCTCAAGCGCGGGGTGATCGGCACCGACCCGGCCGGTCGCCTGACGGCCCCGTCGCCCGACTCCCGCCTTCCCCGGGTGCTGGGCCATGCCGAGCTGCACCAGCTGCTCGAGCCGGCCGCCGAGCCCGAATCGGGACCGCCCACCGCCATCGACCGCCGGGACGATGCCGTATTGGAGCTGCTCTACGGGAGCGGCATCCGGGTGGCCGAGCTGTGCGGCCTCGACGTCGGCCATGTCGACCTGGACCGGAGAGTGGTCACCGTGACCGGTAAGGGATCCAAGCAGCGCCAGGTACTCATCCACGAACGCTGTGCCCACACCCTCCGGACCTGGCTGAACGGCCCCAGGGCGACCCTGATGGTGGCGGAGACCCCGGTGGGGGCCCTGTTCGTGAACCGCCGGGGGAACCGGCTCGGACCCCGGGACGTTCGGCGCCTCCTCGACCGGCGATCGCCCGTTCCGACACACCCCCACGCCCTCCGGCACAGCTTCGCCACCCACCTTCTGGACGGTGGCGCCGACCTGCGTGTGGTGCAGGAACTCCTGGGTCACGCCAGCCTGCAGACCACACAGGTCTACACTCATGTAAGCAAAGAGCGGCTGCTCACCGTGTATGCGGGCACCCATCCGCGGGCCTAAGGGGACAATTGGCTACCAAACTGGACACGGCGGGACACGGCATCGACGGCCTGTGGGCCGAGTACAAGAAGACCGGCAACCGCGCCCTGCGCGATCAGTTGATCATCCACTACGCACCAGTGGTCAAGTACGTGGCTGGCCGGGTTTCGGTCGGACTGCCGCGCCATGTGGACGAGGCCGACCTGGCCAGCTACGGGATCATCGGTCTGATCGATGCCATCGAGCGCTTCGAGCCGGCACGCAAGATCAAGTTCGAGACCTATGCCATCCCCCGGATCAAAGGCGCCATCATCGACGAGTTGCGCTCGATCGACTGGGTCCCCAGATCGGTGCGGGCCAAGGCCCGCGCCGTGGAGCAGTCCTACTCCAAGCTGGAGGCGACGCTGCACCGGACGCCGACGGACACCGAGGTGGCCGCCGATCTCGAGATGACCGACGCCGAGTTCCAGACCGCGCTGAGGAAGATCTCCTTCGTGGGCGTGGTGGCCCTCGACGAGGTCTTCCGGGGAGGGGACCGCTCGGACCGCTCCACCCTGGGGGAGACCCTTCCCGACAGTACGGCCGGGCCGATGGACACCTTCGAGGTGAAAGAGACCAAAGAGGCGCTCATCCAGGCCGTCAGTCAGATGGCCGACCGGGAGAAGACCGTCCTCACCCTCTACTACTACGAAGGTCTCACCCTGGCCGAGATCGGCGACATCCTCGGCGTCACCGAAAGCCGGGTGTGCCAGATCCACACCAAGGCGGTGCTGCAGCTCCGGGCCAAGTTGGCCGACCGGCCCGAGGCGGCGGGACGTCGACCGGCCGAGCCGAAGGGTGCATCGGGCGGGAACGGTGGCGCCAAGGCCAAAAAGAGGGTGCCCACCTCGGCCACGGGCTGAAGGGCCGACCCGGGCGGACCCGGCGGGGTGGAGCGCCCGGGGCCGGCGCACTACCATGGTGGGGTCTCGTCAACCGACGGGACAATCGAGCGGTATCGAAGCCGTGCCCGGCCGCGTCCACGGTCGCCCTCTGTCGGGGTGTTGTGGTCGGGAGGAACCAACCGTCACAAGGAGCAGTCACATGGCCGTCGTCACGATGAAGCAGTTGCTGGGCGCGGGCGTCCACTTCGGGCACCAGACCCGCCGGTGGAACCCCAAGATGCGCCGGTTCATCCTCGGGGAGCGGAACGGGATCTACCTGATCGACCTCCGCCAGACCATGCAGGGGATCGAGGAGTCCTACGGGTACATCCGTGATCTGGTGGCCGGGGGCGGCACCATCCTCTTCGTGGGCACGAAGAAGCAGACCCAGGGACCGGTGGCCATCTACGCCGACGCCTGCGGGATGCCCTACGTCAACGAGCGCTGGTTGGGCGGCATGCTGACCAACTTCCAGACGGTCTCGACCCGGGTGAAGCGGATGAAGGAGTTCGAGGCCATGCAGAAGGCCGGTGACTTCGACGCCATGCCCAAAAAGGAGGCTCTGCGCCACACCCGCGAGCTCGAGAAGCTCCAGCGCAACCTCGGGGGCATCCGCTCCCTCGACCGCCTCCCCGACGCCATCTTCGTCATCGACACCAAAAAGGAGCACATCGCGGTGACCGAGGCCAACAAGCTGGGCCTGCCGGTCGTGGCCGTCGTGGACACGAACTGCGATCCCGATGTGATCACCCACGTCATCCCCGGAAACGACGACGCCATCCGCTCCGGTGCGCTCCTCTGCCGGGTGGTGGCTGACGCCGTGGTGGAGGGCCGGTTCATCGCCCAGCAGCGGCCGGCCCCGCCCGCGGCCGGGACTCCCGCGGCCCCGGCCCCGACGCCGGCGGCACCCGCCGCTCCCACGGCGGTGACACCCACCAACGAGCCCGAGCCCGAACTGGTGCCGGTCGGCGCGGCCACCGATGCCGCCGAGCCGACAGCAGCGCCCCCGGTGGAGGCGGCCGGCACCGCAGCCCCCGGCCCCGGCCCCGGCCGACGCTTCCGGTGCCCCCGGAGAGACGACTTCACCGACGGCCAGCGCGGCTCCGGTGGCCGCGCCCGAGACGGAACCGCCCGCGCCCACGGCACCGCCGGCCGAGGAGGTCTGATCGTGGCCGACTTCACTGCCAAGGACGTCCAAAGGCTCCGCCAGCTGACCGGGGTCGGAATGCTCGACGCCAAAAAGGCGCTCGAGGAGGCCCAAGGGGACATCGATCGGGCCATCACGGTGCTGCGCGAGCAGGGCAAAGCCAGCCAGTCCAAGCGGGCCGACCGCGACGCCTCGGAAGGGGCCGTCGCCGTGGGCAGCGCCGACGGCGCGGTGTCGATCGTCCAACTGCGCTCGGAGACCGACTTCGTGGCCAAATCGGACGAGTTCGTGGCGCTGGTCGCGTCGCTGGCCGACCTGGTGGCGGCCAAGGGCGAGGGCGCCGTCGAGGAGCGGAGCGAGGACATCGAGCGCCTCAAGGTGACGTTGCAGGAGAACATCTCGGTCGGCCAGGTGGTGCGAATCGAGGCCCCGGCCGACGGGGTCGTCGACTCCTATCTGCACAACCAGGCCGGGCGGGGGGTCAACGCCGTGGTGGTGGCCCTCGTCGGCGGGTCGGCCGAGCTGGCGCACGACGTCGCCGCCCACATCGCCTTCGCCCGCCCCATCTACATCTCACGGGACGAAGTCCCCGAGGAGGAGGTGGCGGCGGAGCGGGAGACGGTGGAGAAGATCGCCCGGAACGAGGGGAAGCCCGATGCCGCCCTGCCCAAGATCGTGGAGGGGCGCCTGGGTGGTTGGTACAAGGAGCGGGTGCTGCTCGACCAGGCCTACGTGAAAGACGAGAAGCAGACCATCGCCAAGCTGTTGGGGACGGCCAAGGTGACGCGGTTCGCCCAGGTCGTGGTGGGCGACTGAGGCCGCGGTGGGTGAACGACGGCGTATCGTCCTGAAGATGTCCGGCGAGGCCCTGGCTTCGTCGGCCTCCGACGAGACCATTGACGCCGCCGTGGTGGAACAGCTCGCCGTCGAGATCGCATCGACCCGGGACGACCTCGATCTCGAATTGGCCGTGATGGTGGGTGGCGGCAACATCTGGCGGGGGACCACCGGCGCTGGGGCCGGCATGGACCGCGCCACGTCGGATACCATGGGGATGCTCGGTACGGTCATCAACGCCCTGGCCCTCCAGGACGCCCTCGAGCATCACGGCCAGCCCACCCGGGTGCTGTCGGCCGTGCAGATGGCCGAGGTGGCCGAGCCCTACATCCGGCGCCGGGCCATCCGGCACCTCGAGAAGGGCCGGGTGGTGCTGTTCGCGGCGGGCATGGGCAACCCCTACTTCACCACCGATACGTCGGCGGCCCTGCGGGGGGCGGAGATCGAGGCCGAACTGCTGTGCAAGGGAACGCACGGAGGTGTCGACGGCGTCTACAGCGCCGACCCCCGCCTCGACCCCACCGCCACCCGCTATGACGAGGTCTCGTTCATGGAGGTGGTGTCGAAGGACCTCCGGGTGATGGACCTGACGGCCATCACCTTCTGTATGGACAACGGTCTGCCCATCCGGGTGTTCGACCTGATGGAGCCGGGCAACATCCACAAGGCGCTCGGGGGACAAGCGATCGGGACCCTGGTCCGGTGAAGGCCCAGTTGGCGCGGGTATCCGGTGGCCGCCGGGCCCGCTGGCTACGCTGGTCCGCAAATGGATGACGACCTGATCGCGATGGTGGTTTCCGACGCGCGGGAGCACATGGCCAAGGCGGTGGACCATGCGCAGGCGGAGTTCGGATCGATCCGGACCGGACGGGCCACGCCGGCGCTGGTGGAGCACGTGAAGGTCGACTACTACGGCACCGAGACCGAGCTCCGCCAACTGGCCGGCTTCAGCGTCCCCGAGGCCCGACTGCTGGTGGTGTCGCCCTACGACAAGAGCTCGATGGGTGCCATCGAGAAGGCCCTGCAGGGTTCCGACCTCGGCATCACGCCTTCCAACGACGGGAACGTGATCCGGCTGTCGTTTCCGATACCCACCGAACAGCGTCGCAAGGAGCTGGTCAAGGTGGTCAAGCAGAAGGCGGAGGAGGGACGGGTCACCGTGCGGAACCTGCGTCGATCGGCCCGCCACGACCTCGACGCCCTGCAGAAGGACGGCGACCTGTCGAGCGACGAGCTCGAGCGGGTGGAGAAGGATCTGGACAAGATCACCCAGGACCATGTAGCCGCCATCGACCGGCTGCTCACCCACAAGGAGCAGGAGCTCCTCGAGATCTGACATCGGCCGGACCGTCTCCGGCCCGGTGGACCAAAGGAACAAACGACGTGGACGACGGCCCAGACCGAGAGGACGATGTGACGAGGACCGACGTCCCAGTGACGCGCCACGAGCAGACGGGACCGTCGACGGACCGGGTGCGAATCGTCGGGGCCGAGCCCGCCGGTGAGATCACGGGAGAGCTTCCGGTGGTGCCGAGGCTCTCGGAGGGTGGGGACGGTGGGGACGACGAGGGTCCCGAGGAGTCCCTGCCGGTGGCGGGGAGCCTGTTCGACCAGCCGTCGGTGCACCTGACCGACGAGCCGGGTGAGCTCGAAGGGGACGGGCCGGTCGTCGACCCGGTCAAGCCGGGTGAGACCGCCGTTCCCAGCGGGACGGCCACGCCCACCGAGTTGCCGCACTGGACCGAACCTCCGACGGGGCAGGTCCCGGCCGTGCTGTCGCGGGACACGGGCGAGGACTCGACGGGTCCCGCCATCGTGGCGCCGAGTTGGCGGGAGGAGGACGCCGACTGGGTCGCTCATGACGAGGAGTTCGAGCCGGCCATGTTCGCCGACGACGAGGTGGCCCTGGGGTCGCTGGACGAGACCGACGGCACCGATGTCGAGCGGCGCCCCTGGGAGTTCGATCTCGATGCGGAGCAGCGACACCCGACAGGACCGGTCCGACGTGTGGGCGCCCGGGCCGACGCCACCGATGACGACCAGGAGTCGGCCACGGCCCACCCGATCACCGAGCCGGGCGGCGTGAAGGTGGCGTCGTCGGCAGCCCCTGCGGGCGCACCGGAACCCGAGCGCGCCGGACCGGTCGCCGGTGAACCGTCCGAGCCGTCCGGGTCCTCATCGTCCGAACCGCCGCGGACGGCCGCGGCCGCGGCGTCCACGGCCGCTCCGGCACGGCGGGGAGGACTGGGGCGGGTCGGGCTGGATCCTGCCGACGTGTCCATGACGGCCGACGAGCCGGCCGAGGAGGAGCTGTTCGCCGAAACGACCCGGCCCACCGGTTCGGCGCGACTGGGTCGCACCCGGCGGGCCGGTCTGCTTCCGGCCCGGATGAGGGCCAAACGCCCCGAGGACGTGGCGGCGCCGACCGACGCGCCACTGGCCGCCGAACCCCCCGGCGCATCCGTGACCGAGGTCCCCGGGGCCGGCCGCAAGCGGGGGGGTGTGGCCGAGTTGGCCGCTGCCGACCGGACGGCGGGACGCGACGCCGACGTGGCCGGGTCGGGGAGCACCGAGGTCCCCGCCGACGTCGCCGACGTCGCCTCCGGTGCCGACGTGGTGGCCGCCGCGGCCACCGGCTCCAGACCGCGACGGATCCTTCGACGGCCGGCACCGCCGCGTCCGGCGGCCAGCGGGGTCGAAGCGACCGGAGGAGGTCCCCCGGCACCGGCGCGGAAACGACCGGCCGGCGGGGGCGGACGTCCGGCGACCGATGCCCGGGGTCGGAACAGCTCCATCGGGCTGCGGGTCGGGACGGGCATCGCCGTGGCCGTGGTCGCCCTGTTGGCCTTCAAGCTCGGAACGGTGCCATCGCTGGTGCTGAGCCTCATCGTCGTCACGTTCGCGGCCGGTGAGTGCTTCGGGGTCCTGCGTCGGGCCGGCTACCACCCGGCCACCCTGCTCGGTCTGGCCGGGACGGTGTCCCTGATGGTTGGGGCCTACGTCAAGGGTGTGGCCGCCCTTCCGCTGGTCCTGGTGCTGATCACGGCCTTCACCCTGATCTGGTATCTCTTCGGTATCGAGCGGGGATCACCGGTGGCCGGTACGGCGGCGACCCTGCTGACGGTGGGATGGGTCTCCCTGCTCGGTGCCTATGCCGGGCTCCTCCTGTCACCATCCGCCTTCCCCGACCGGCACGGCATCGCCTTCCTCCTCGGCGCCATCATCGCCACGGTGGCGAACGACATCGGGGCCCTGGTCATCGGTGGCTGGCTCGGCAGTCGGCCCCTGGCTCCGAAGATCAGTCCCAACAAGACCTGGGAGGGACTGTTCGGTGGGGCGGTGTTCTCCATCCTGTTCTCGACCGTGGTGGTCGGCTCCATCCACCCGTGGAGCGCAGCCAATGCCGCCCTTCTCGGCGTGGTGGTGGCCGTCGTGGCCCCGCTCGGCGATCTGTGCGAATCCCTGCTCAAGCGGGACCTCAGACTGAAGGACATGGGCACCCTGCTGCCGGGCCACGGCGGTGTGCTCGACCGGGTGGACGCCCTGCTCTTCGTCCTGCCCGCCACCTACTACCTGGTCCGCGCCCTCAACATTGCCTGAAAGTCGGGCAGGCTAGAGGGATGACTCGCACCGCCAGGGGCAACCGGCCGACCGGCACCGTCGTCCCGGGGCCGGCGGTCGGCCCGGAGCACGGCCCTGCGGCCACGGTGAGCCTGGTGGGGTCCACCGGCTCCATCGGCACCCAGGCCATCGAGGTGATCGAGGCCTGCCCGGACCGTTTCGACGTGGTGGCGCTCGGGGCCCACCGATCGGTCGATCAGCTCGTGGCCCAGGCGGCCCGACTGCGGCCCCGGGTGGTGGCCATCGGCGACCCTTCCCTGGCCGCCGAGCTGGCCGGCCGGCTGGAGCCCGGTGTCGACGTGGTGACGGGGCCCGAAGGCCTGGCCGAGATCGCCACGCTGGCCGACGTGGCCGTCAACGGGGTGGTCGGCTTCGCCGGACTGGACGTCACCCTGGCCGCCCTGGACGCCGGCCGCAGGCTGGCGCTGGCCAACAAGGAGTCCATCATCGCCGGAGCCCCGCTGGTGCAGCGGTCGAGGCGGACGCCCGGGGCCGAGATCATCCCGGTCGACTCCGAGCACTGCGCCGTCCACCAGTGCCTCCGGGCCGGTGACGCCGGGGCCGTGTCCCGACTGCTGCTCACGGCGTCGGGAGGCCCGTTCCGGGGACGCTCCCGCCGCGACCTGGCCGCGGTCACGGTGGCCGACGCCCTGGACCATCCGACCTGGACCATGGGGCCGAAGATCACGGTGGACTCCTCGACGCTGATGAACAAGGGGCTCGAGGTGATCGAGGCCCACGAGCTGTTCGGGGTGGGCTATGACGCCATCGACGTAGTGGTACATCCCCAGTCGGTCGTCCACTCCATGGTGGAGTTCGTGGACGGCGCCTCCGTGGCCCAGCTCTCCCTGCCGGACATGCGGCTCCCCATCGGGTACGCACTGGCCTATCCGGAGCGGCTGCCGGTGGCGTTCGGGGCCATCGACTGGACGGTGCTCCCGCCACTCGAGTTCGAGGAGCCCGATCGGACCGTCTTCTCCTGCCTCGACCTGGCCTATCAGGCCGGCCGCACCGGGGACCTGGCCCCGGCGTGGCTCAATGCGGCCAACGAGGTGGCGGTGGCCGCGTTCCTGTCCGGCCGCATCCGCTGGGCCACCATCGCCGAGGTGGTCGCCGGCACCCTCGACCGCTACGACGCCTCGGCCCCTTCACCGATGGGCACGACCGTGGCACCGCGCACCGTGGAGGACGTCCTCGAGGCCGATGCCGAAGCCCGGCGCCTGGCCGAGCTGGTGGTCTCCGGCCGTGAGGCGGCGGCATGAGCACGACCGAGGTGCGCCCGCCGGCCCACGACGGGCCTGACGCCGGGCCGACCCCGCCCTCCCCGGTCGAAGATCCGTCCGTCCGGGTCAAGTCACCCTGGCGCTCGGCCGGCGAACTGATCGCCGCCATCGTGCTCATCGTCATCGTGGGGGCCTCCACCGGGCACCTCGACCTCGTGGTGGTCATCGCCTCGATCATCGTCATCGTGATGATGCACGAGCTCGGCCACCTGCTGGCGGCCAAGCGCGGGGGCATGAAGGTGACCGAGTACTTCGTGGGCTTCGGGCCGCGCCTGTGGTCCTTCCGGCGGGGGGAGACCGAGTACGGCATCAAGGCGCTTCCTCTGGGCGGGTACGTGAAGATCCCCGGGATGACCAACCTCGAAGAGGTCGACCCGGCCGACGAGTCCCGCGTCTACCGCGAGAAGCCGTTCCACTCGAGGCTGTTGGTGGCGGTGGCCGGCTCGGCCATGCACTTCCTGATGGCCTTCGTGCTGCTCTGGGTGCTCCTGGCCTTCGTGGGAGTGCCCAATTCCGACCAGGTGCAGGTCCAAGGGGTGTCGACCGTGGGTGGGGCGCCCGGCCCCGCGGCCCGGGCCGGCGTCAGGGCCGGGGATGTCATCACCTCGGTCGACGGCGTCGCCATCGGTGGGAACGTCAACGCCCTCACCGCGGCCATCCGGGACCATCCGGGTGAGCCCGTCACCATGGTGGTGGATCGTCAGGGACGGCCCACGACGCTCACGGTGACCCCGGCCAACGGACGCGTCGACCACGAGTCCGGGGTGGACAGCCCGTCCGGCCACGCCCCCTTCGGGGTCATCGGGGTGAGCCTCGGTTCGCCGGTGGAGACGCGGTCCGCGCTGCACGCCCTGGGGTCGACGGGTGCCGACCTCGTCCACTACGGGTGGGCTTCGATCGTGGGGGTGGTCCATCTCTTCTCGCCGAGTGCGGTGGCCCAGCGATTCCATCAGGTGACGAGCGCCAAGGCCGCCAGCCAGGCCGCGGCCAACGGCACGCGGGTCCAGTCCATCATCGGCGTCGGTGCCACGGCCACCGACGCCCTCCAGGCCGGGATCGGCCAGTTCTTGTACATCCTCATCGCCATCAACATCTTCTTCGGCATCTTCAACCTCTTCCCCATGCTGCCGCTCGACGGAGGCCACGTGGCCATCGCCGTGTACGAGAAGATCCGGACCGGCCGGCGCAAGGTGCTCTACCACGCCGACGTGGCCAAGCTGATGCCGTTCACCTGGCTGATGCTGGCGTTCCTCGGTGTCCTCATCCTGCCCGCCCTGCTCACCGACATCCTCCATCCGATGGCCAACCCCTTCGGCTGAGGCGCCGGTGGAGCCGGCGGCCGGCGCCCTAGCATGGGTCCCATGGGAGCCACGGCCTGGACCACCACCAAGCGGAAGCCCACCCGCCGTATCGAGGTCGGAGGGGTGGCTGTGGGGGGCGGTGCACCGGTCACCGTCCAGTCGATGACCACCACGAAGACGGCCGACGCCGAGGCCACCCTGTCCCAGATCTACGCCCTGGCCGCGGCCGGAGCCGACCTGGTGCGCTGCACCTGCAACGAAGAGGCGGCGGCCGAGGGACTGGCCCGCATCGTGCCCCGGTCGCCGGTGCCGATCATCGCCGACATCCACTTCCACCACGAGATGGCCCTGGCCGCTCTGGAGGCGGGCGTGCAGGGCCTGCGCCTCAACCCGGGCAACCTGCGCAAGGAGGCGGAGATCAAGCAGGTGGCGGCCGAGGCCAAGGACCGGGGTGTGCCCATCCGGATCGGGGTCAACGCCGGCTCCCTCCACCCGGATCTCTACAAGCGCTTCGGCGGCGCCACGCCCGAGGCCCTGGTGGAGTCAGCCCGCATGGAGCTGGCCTACTTCGCCGAGGTCGGGTTCGACGACGTGAAGATTTCGGTGAAGGCGTCCTCGGTACCCCTCATGATCGAGTCGTATCGGCTGGCGTCGGAGACCTTCGACCATCCGCTGCACCTCGGGGTGACCGAGGCCGGCCCCCCGCCGGCCGGGCTGTTGAAGGGGACGGCGGGGATCGCCACGCTGTTGGCCGAGGGGATCGGGGACACCATCCGGTACTCGCTCACGGCCGACCCCGTGGAGGAGGCCCGGGCCGGCCGGCAGCTGCTGGAGGCCCTGGGGCTGCGTGAACGCAAGGGCCTCGACCTCATCGCCTGTCCGAGCTGCGGGCGGGCCGAGATCGATGTCATCGCCGTGGCCAAGGCGGCCCAGGTCGCCCTGGAGGAGCGGAACCTGCCCATCCAGGTGGCGGTGATGGGCTGTGTGGTCAACGGTCCGGGCGAGGCCCGCGAGGCCGACCTCGGCATCGCCGCCGGGCGGCGGAGGGGACACCTGTTCATCAAGGGGAAGATCGTCCGGGTCGTCCCCGAGGACGAGATGGTGGACGCCCTCGTGGCCGAGGCCGAGCAACTGGTCTCCGAAGGGCTGGAGGCCCGGCTGGCCGCGGCCGATGCCGGGGCCGAGGCCGAGGCCGAGGCCGATCGGAGGGCGCTGATCGACGCCAAGGGTGAGGATGCCAACGCGTCGGAGACCAAGGTGGATCTCATCCGGAAGAAGTTCGGGACCGAGCCCGAGGCCTCCTAGTCGGACTACCGCGGTGGCCGGCCGTCAGCTGCCGGTCGACCGGCGGCGAGAGGCGATCCCACCCTCGACAGCCCGGTGGCGGGTCCGGCGGGTGCGTGATGCCGAACGCCCGTGGGCCGGGGGTTGTCCACAGGGGGGAAATCGGCGAAACTGCACGTCAAGCCGCTCACGGCTCGATGACGTCACTGCTATACTTTTAGATCTGCCGTTCGGTCGGAGTGTAGTGACGCTGAGGGAAGCGTGGGCGGACAGCCCACGCTTTTGTTTTGGTCCGAAACGCTCCGGCCAGGGCGGTGACAGCAGTAGGGACAGTGACAGAGGACAGACGTGACGACGCGTGACATGCGATCGGATCGAGAGCACGGAAGCCAGAAGGGAGGCAGCGAAGATGGTGGAGGAACTCGTTGCCCATCTGCAGCCGGTGCTGGCCGCGGCCGATCTCGAATTGGTGGACGTGGAGCTGCGATCCGGCGTCTTGTTGGTCACGGTGGACCGCGACGGAGGAGTGGATCTCGAGGCCCTGACCGACGCCAACCGTGCCGTGTCGTCGTTGCTCGACGATCTCGACCCCATCCCCGGTCGCTACACCCTCGAGGTCTCGAGCCCCGGGGTGGAGCGGAACCTTCGCACTCCGGCTCACTTCGCCAAGGCCGTGGGCGAGACGGTCACGGTCAAGACGCGGCCCCAGGTGCCCGGTGAGCGTCGGCTCCGCGGGGTGTTGGCGGCGGCCGACGAGCACGGCCTGCGCCTGTCCGTCGACGGCGGCCCCGAAGGCGGCGTCTCCCTGGCGTACTCGGACATCGACAAGGCGCGGACGGTGTTCGTGTGGGGGCCGACGCGGAGCCCGGGTGGGAGCACGGCTGCGGCTCCCGCGTCGGACAGAGCCGCGACGCCTACGACGGACACGAAGAAGAGGAAGCAGGTCGTAACCCCATGAGCAAGCCCAATTTCGAGTTCCTCGACGCGCTGAGCCAGATCGCGCGCGACAAGGGCATCTCGGTGGAAACCCTGCTGGATGCCTTGGCCAACGCCCTGGTCGCCGCCTACAAGCGCCGCCCCGACGCGGCCGAGGAGGCGGTGGTCACCATCGATCCCGAGTCCGGCGAGATCCGCGTCTACGGGCAAGAGCTCGACGAGGACGGGAACGTCACGCGGGAGTGGGACGACACCCCGGACGACTTCGGTCGCATCGCCGCGCAGACGGCCAAGCAGGTCATCCTGCAGCGGATCCGCGAAGTCGAGCGGGACCTCAAGTACGAGGAGTACGCCGGCCGCGAGGGCGACATCGTCACCGGCATCGTCCAGCAGACCGACAACCGCTATACGTTGCTCGACCTGGGCAAGGTCGAGGCCCTGCTCCCACAGGCCGAGCAGGTCTCCTACGAGCGTTACGAGCACGGGGCCCGTCTCAAGGCCTACATCGTCGAGGTGCGCAAGACCACCAAGGGACCCCAGATCGTGGTCAGCCGCAGCCACCCCGGTCTGATCAAGCGTCTGTTCGAGCTGGAGGTGCCGGAGATCTCCTCCGGTGCCGTCGAGATCAAGGCGGCGGCTCGTGAGCCCGGCCACCGGACCAAGATCGCCGTCTGGTCGAACGATCCGAATGTCGACCCGGTCGGGGCCTGTGTCGGCGCCCGGGGTTCGCGGGTCCGGATGGTGACCAACGAGTTGCGCGGCGAGCGGGTGGACGTGGTCCCCTTCTCCGACGATCCGGTGGAGCTGATCCAGTCGGCGTTGGCTCCGGCCCGGGTGCGCGAGGTCCGCCTCGACGACGACACCGGCACGGCCACGGTCATCGTCAGCGACTACCAACTCTCGCTGGCCATCGGCAAAGAGGGACAGAACGCGCGCCTTGCCGCCCGTCTGACCGGTTGGCGCATCGACATCAAGAGCGAGACCCAGCTGGCCGAAGAGGAGTCGGGCTATGCCGGCGAGGAGTGGGCCGAGGGCGAGTGGGTCCAGAACGAGGCTGGCGAGATGGTCTGGCAGCCGGCCGAGGGTGGAACCGCGGTGTCGGCCTCGGAGTGGTCCCAGGGGGCCGAGGGGGTCGAAGGCCCGGCTCCCGACGCCGCGGCTGATGCCGGTGAGAAGGACGCCGCGGTGGAGGCCGTCGAGCCGGCGGTCGAGACGGCCGAGTCGGCCGACGGGGCAGAAGCCGCCCCGGCTCCGGAGCCGGTGGAAGCCTCCGTGGCCAACGGGGGCGAGGACGGTTCGGCATAGCGCCGGTCCGGACCTGCATCGGCTGCCGACGGACGGGATCGGTCGACGGGTTGGTCCGGGTGGTCCGACTCCAGGACGGCTCCCTGGCGGTGGGTCGGGGCGGGACCGGGCGGGGAGCCTGGCTGTGCCGGGACTCGCCCGGCTGCATCGACCGGGCCGAGAAGCGGAAGGCGTTCGAGCGGGCCTTGCGGGGACCGGTCGAGAGCCAACAGGTGGACCGGTTGCGCTCCGCTCTGATGTCCGACCAGGGCTCGGAGGGTTCGGTCCTGTGATGTGCGAGGATAGAGGGTCGTATGTGCGTATCGGCACCTACGACGTGAAGGAAGGGCAGTAACAGCCGTTGCCGAAGAAGATCCGCGTCTACGAGCTCGCACATGAGCTCGGTCTGACCAACAAAGAGGCACTCGATCTGTGCCTGTCGCTCGGTATGGGCGTCAAGAGCCATTCGTCGTCCATCGAGGACGCCCAAGCCGACCGCGCCCGACGGAAGGCCGACCGTGAGGGTCTCCGCCGTCTGGTGCAGCCCGAAGAGCCGGCCGCGCCGGCCAAGAAGGCCCCGGCCAGCAAGAAGGCGGCAGCGGCCAAGGTCGAGCCGGCCACGAGCCCCGAGCGGGCTCCGAGCCCCGATCCCACCGCACCGGCCGGACCGGCTCCGGACCGGGTGTCCAGCGACGGACCGGCGCCGAGCCTGCCGGCGACGCCGTCCGTACCGCCGGTCAAGCGGTCGGGGTCCCGATTGGTCACGAGCCGGCCGGCCTCCGAACAGGTGCCGGCGGCACCGGCCCGGGTGCCGGCTGCTCCTGCGGCCCGCGCCGCGGCTCCGGCCCCGGCTCGACCGGCGCCCCCCACCCCTCCGGCCCAGCCGGTGTCGGCAGCTCCGGCTCCGCCCCCGGCCCCGGCAGCACCGGCGGCTGCGGCCCCGGCGGCTGCACCCCCGACCCGCCCGACCGCACCCCCGACCCGCCCGGCCTCGCCCCCGACGACCGGAGGCCCGCCGAAGCCACCCTCGGCCCCGACACACGCCCCGACCAGCGCGTCGGGTCGACCCATCCCACCGCCCCCGGGTGGTCCGCCCCGCTCGGTGACCGGAAAGCCCATTCCGCCCCCGCCCGGTGCCGGCGGACGACGCCCGCCCCCGGCCAGTGGTCCGCGTCCCGGTGGCTTCGCCGGACGTCCGGGCGGTCAGAGCTCGGGTGGAACCCGTCCAGGGGGCGCCACCCGTAGTGGCGGCCCGGGTGGAGGAGGAGGCTTCGGAGGTCGCCCCGGTGGCGGCTCCAGTGGCGGTTACGCAGGACGGCCCGGCGGTGGTCCGGGTGGCGGTCCGGGGGGTCCGGGCGGCCCTGGCGGTGGCCCCGGAGGCCGGGGTGGTCCCGGCGTCGGTCGCGGTCGTCCCAATCAGCGCCGGCCCCGCCGCCGCCGCCGCAATCTCGAAGAGCTCGAGCCGACCCAGCTCACCGCCTACATGCCGTCCACAGCCCCGGTCCCCGACACCGAGGTCATCGTGGAGCGCGGCTCCACCGCGCGCGACCTGGGCCCGAAGCTCAACCGGTCGGCCGGCGACGTCATCAGGTTCCTGCTGCTGCAGGGGGAGATGGTCACGGCCACGCAGTCACTCACCGATGACATGATCGACCTCTTCGCCGCCGAGCTCGGGGCCGACATCCGGTTGGTCGACCCGGGCGAGGAGCGGGAGGCCGAGCTCCTGGCCAAGTTCTTCGACGACGACGACGAGGAGGAGGTCGAGGCCGACCTCCGTCCGCGCCCACCGGTGGTCACGGTCATGGGCCACGTCGACCACGGCAAGACCCTGCTGCTCGACCGGATCCGCTCGGCCAACGTGGTGGCCGGCGAGGCCGGCGGGATCACCCAGCACATCGGGGCCTATCAAGTCGACTGGAACGGCCATCCGATCACCTTCATCGACACTCCGGGCCACGAGGCGTTCACCGCCATGCGGGCCCGGGGGGCCGAGGTGACCGACATCGTGGTCCTGGTGGTGGCGGCCGATGACGGGGTGATGCCGCAAACGGTCGAGGCCATCGACCACGCCAAGGCCGCCGACGTCCCCATCGTGGTGGCGGTCAACAAGATCGACCGTGAGGAGGCCGATCCGAACCGGGTGCTCCAGCAGCTCTCCGAGCACGGATTGGTCCCCGAGGCGTGGGGCGGCGACACCATCACCGTCGAGATCTCGGCGCTGCAGAACCTCGGCATCGACGACCTCCTCGAGCAGATCATCCTGGTGGCCGAGGTGGAGGAGCTGGTGGCGTCGCCGGAGGGCCGGGCCCGTGGCGTGGTCCTCGAAGCCGAACTCGAGATCGGCCGGGGCCCGGTGGCCTCGGTGATCGTGGAGCGCGGCACGCTCCGGGTCGGAGATCCCATCGTGGCCGGCGCGGCCTGGGGGAAGGTCAAGGCCCTGGTGGACGACCACGGTGAGCAGATCAAAGAAGCGCCCCCCTCCACCCCCGTCCAGGTGCTCGGGTTCTCCGAGCCGCCCGAGGCGGGAGACGAGATCCGGGTGGCTCCCGAACTGGCCCAGGCCCGTACCATCGGTGAGGCCCGCGCCCACCGCTACCGGGTGGCCGGTCACGTGCCGGCGGCGACCTCCGCCCTGGGCGGAGCCAAGCTGGAGGACCTGTTCGAGCAGATCCAACGGGGCGAGACGGCCACCCTCAACCTCATCCTCAAGGCCGATGTACGGGGCTCGCTGGAGGCGGTCACCGAAAGTCTCCGCAAGCTCGAGCGGGACGACGTGAAGCTCAGCTTCGTGCACCGCGGGGTGGGTGGGATCACCGAGTCCGATGTGGAGCTGGCCCAGGCGTCGTCGGCCACCATGATCGGGTTCAACGTCCGGCCCGACCGGAGGGCCCGCGAGATGGCGGCCAAGGTCGGCGTCGAGATCCGGCTGTACGAGATCATCTACAAGCTGCTCGAAGACCTCGAGGCCGCCATGCTCGGACTCCTGTCGCCGGTGTACGAGGAGATCGTCACGGGCGAGGCCGAAGTGCGGCAGGTGTTCCGGGTCCCCCGAGTCGGTGCCATCGCCGGCTGCTATGTGCGGGACGGCGTCATCACCCGAGGGTCGAAGGTCCGCTTCCTGCGCGACGGCGCCGTCATCTGGAAGGGGGCGATCACCTCGCTCCGCCGGTTCAAGGACGACGCCCGCGAGGTGCAGGCCGGGTTCGAGTGCGGGATCGGGCTGTCGGACTACCAGGATCTGCGGGCCGGCGACGTCATCGAGACCTACGACGAGCGGGAGATCCCCCGCACCTAGTGGCGGTGTGGCCGGTCCCGTCCAGGTCGGACGGCGCCGGTCCGGGTGACCGATGGAGCGGAGGAGCAGTGTCAGGTCGTCGGCATGACCAACGGGGGGCGGCACCGTACCCCCGGTCGCTCCGGGTCAACCAGGTGCTCCGCCAGATCGTTGCCGAAGAGCTCGAGCGGCTGGCCGATGCCGACGAGCGCCTGCGGCTGGTCACGGTGACCGCGGTGGACACCGCACCCGATCTGCGCCAGGCCACCGTCTATCTGAGCTCGCTGTCGGACGACTCGGCCGAGGCCCTGGCCGAGCGCCGCACCCAACTGCAGCGGGCCGTCGGCCGCCAGGTCCGGATGAAGCGGACCCCTCAGCTCGAGTTCATGGTCGACCCGGCCGTGGTGGCCGGGGGGCGGGTGGAGGAGGTCCTCCGCAGGATCCGGGACCCACAGTCCGAAGTGGGCGACGCCGACGGGTCGGACCGGTGAGCGGTTCCGGGGCCGAAGGTGTGAACGGGCTGGCCGTGGTGGACAAGGAGGCCGGCTGGACCTCCCACGACGTCGTGGCCCGGTGCCGACGTATCTTCGGCCAGCGGCGGGTGGGTCACGCCGGCACGCTCGACCCCGATGCCACCGGCGTGTTGCTGGTGGGCCTCGGGAGAGCCACCCGCCTGATGCGCTTCCTCACCGCGCTGCCGAAGACCTACGAGGCCGAGGTGGTCCTCGGCACCGCCACGTCCACGCTCGATGCTTCGGGCGAGGTCAGCGGAACGTGGGAGATGGGCGCGGTGGGCCTGGCCGAGGTGCGGGCGGCGGCGGCCACCCTGACCGGTCCGATCGAGCAGATCCCGCCCATGGTGTCGGCCGTCAAGGTCGGCGGCCGCCGGCTGCACGCCCTGGCCCGCGAGGGAATCGAGGTGGACCGGGCCGCCCGGCCGGTGACCGTGTACCGCTTCGACGTGGCCCCGGGCCTGGCGCCCGGTGTGTTCCGCATCGAGGTCGAGTGCTCGTCGGGCACCTACGTCCGGGTGCTGGCCGCCGACCTGGGCACGGCCCTGGGGGGAGGCGCCCACCTCCGGAACCTCCGACGCACCCGGATCGGGTCGTTCACCACGGACGACGCCCGCCTGGTCGACGAGCTGACCCCGGCCGTGGTGCTGACCCCGGCCCAGGCCCTGCGGGACCTGGACCAGGTGGTGGTCAGCACCGACGTCCAGCGCCACATCGGGCGCGGACTGGCCCTCGACCGGGTGCCGCTCGGCGTCACCGGGGACGGTCCGTGGGGCCTGGTGGACGAAGGCCACCGGCTGCTGGCCGTGTACGAGGCCACCGAGACCGACCGCATCCGGCCCGCCGTGGTCCTCCAGGCGGCGGGATGACGGCCAGCCGTGGCGCCCGGGCCGGGGTCGGCCGCACCGGGTGCTGGCGGCGGCGGCAGTAGCCTTCACCGGTAATGGACATCGTGACCGACGTCTCGGCCTGCGTCCCTCCGGACGGGGGATCGGCGGTGACCATCGGGGCCTACGACGGAGTGCACCTCGGTCACCGCGCCCTGCTGGCCGAGTTGGCCGACCGGGCCCGGCGCGACGGTCTGACCACGGTGGTGGTGACCTTCGACCGTCACCCGGCCGCCGTGGTCCGTCCCGGAGTCCGCACCCCGCCTCCTCTGCGACCTCGACCAGAAGCTCGAACTGCTGGCCGCGGCCGGCGTGGACCGCACGGTGGTCATCCGCTTCGACGTCGAGCGGGCCAACGAGACGGCCGAGGAGTTCGTGGACGGGGTCCTGGTCGAGGGGCTCGACGCCCGACTGGTGGTGGTGGGCGAGGACTTCCATTTCGGCCACGGACGGAAGGGGAACGTGGCCCTGTTGCGTGAGATGGGGTCCACCGCCGGGCTTCGAGGTGGACGGCGTCTCCCTGCGGGCCGATACCGCGGGGCCCGGGCGGGGTGGGCGAGCCGATCTCCTCCACGCGGATACGGGCCCTGGTCGGTGAGGGCCGGGTGGAAGAGGCGGCCACCCTGTTGGGCCGGCCCCACCAGGTCCGGGGCGAGGTGGTCCACGGCGATCACCGGGGCGGTCCCGAGCTGGGGTTCCCCACGGCCAATGTGAGCGTGCCCGGCCGCCATCTGCCTTCCGGCTGTCGGGATCTACGCCGGGTGGTACGGGCGTCCCGACGGGTCGACCTGGCCGGCCGCCATCTCGGTGGGACGCCGCCCGACCTTCTACGGGACCGAGGGCGAGCTGCTGGTCGAGGCCCACCTGTTGGACTTCTCCGCCGACCTCTACGGGGAGGAGGCCCGGGTGTCCTTCGTGGCCCACCTGCGTGACGAGGTGGCCTTCGACTCGGCCGAGGAGCTCAAGGCCCAGATGGCGCACGACGTGGCCGTCACCCGCCGCCGGTTGGCCTCGGGGTCCTGAGGCCGCGGGCCCCGGCCCGGTCGGGGCGTCAGCCCGACGGACCGTCCCCGAGGAGCTCGGTCCGGAGCTCCCGCTTGAGCACCTTGCCGGCGGGATTGCGGGGGAGCGGCTCGGCCCGGAACCAGAACCGGGAGGGCACGTTGAAGGCGGCCAGGCGCTCGCCCACGAACCGGGCCAGCTCGTCGGCCCCGACCTCCTCGCCGGGGCGGAGCACGACGACGGCGCCGACCTCCTCGCCCAGCACCGGATGGGGCACCCCGATGACGGCGCAGTCGGCCACGGCGGGATGCTCGAACAGGGCCGCCTCCACCTCCACGCAGTAGACGTTCTCGCCGCCGCGGATGATCATGTCCTTGGCCCGGTCGACGATGTGGACGAACCCCTCCTCGTCGATGCGGGCCACGTCGCCGGTGTGGAGCCAACCCCGGGTGAACGAGCGGGCGGTGTCCTCGGGTCGGTTCCAGTAGCCGCGCACCACGTTCGGGCCCTTGATCCACAGCTCGCCGGTCCGGGCCGGGTCGACCGACTGGTCGGCCGGCGGCTCGGGTTCGTCGTACTCCTCGGGAACCACGGCCACGTCGCACACCGGTGCCGGCGGACCCACGCTGTCGGGCTTGCGGACGTAGTCGTCGCCGGTGTTCATGGTGGTCATGGCCGATGTTTCGGTCAGGCCGTAGCCGTTACCGGGGGCCCCGCCCGGAAAGTGCTCTTTGATGCGGCGCACCAGCTCGGGCGGGCACGGTGCCCCTCCGTAGGAGATGGAGCGCACCGAGGAGGTGTCCCGGCGGGCGAAGTCCGGTGAGTCGATGACCTGCATGACCATGGCCGGCACACCGCCGAAGATGGTGATCCGCTCCCGTTCGATGAGCTCCAGGGCCCGCTCGGGGTCGAAGTGGTGCATCATGACCAGCTTTCCTCCGGCTGCGGTGTTGCTCACCAGCACGGCGTGGCACCCGGTGGCGTGGAAGAGCGGGACCGACAAGAGGTTGGCGTTCTGGCCCCCGGCGCTCACATCGGCCATGGGACCGGTGCGGCGCAGGGTCCCCGCCGTGGCCACGAAGTACAGGTTCATGAGGTTCGAGACGCTGTTGCGATGGGTCCCGACCGCGCCCTTGGGCCGGCCGGTGGTCCCGGAGGTGTAGAAGATGGTGGCATCCTCGTCCGGCTCGATGTCCACCTCGGGGAGGGTGACCACCTCGGGAAACGAGGCGGTCAGCTCGTCGAACGGGACCACGGGCAGCGGTGCCCCGCCGGTCCTGTCCACGCTCGAGCCCACCGGCGGCACGACGACCGCCCCCGGGGGCCGGCTCCTCACAGCAGACGACCATGGCCCGCAGAGCCGGCATCTCGCCCACGTGGGGGAGGATGCGCTCCCTGCGCTCCTCGTCCACGAAGACCACCGAGGTCCCCGAGTCGACGAGGCCGTAGGCCAGCTCGGCTCCGGTCCACCAGGCGTTGAGCGGGACCACGACGGCTCCGGCGGCGATCGAGGCCCAAAAGGCCATGACCCACTCGGGGAGGTTGCGCATGGCGATGGCCACCCGGTCGCCCTTGGTCACGCCGAACCGGTCGATCAGCGTGTGGGCCAGTCCGGCGGCGGCACGGAAGTGCTCGTCGAAGGTGATCCGCTCGTCCTCGTAGACCAGGAAGTCCTTGCCGCCCTGGAAGGCGGAGAGCTCGAGCACCGACCGCAGGGTGGGCGGCGCCTTCTTCCACGTGCGGGTGGGGATGCCGCGGATGGTCTCGGTCACCATCTCGAAGCTCTGATCGGGGGCGGTCAGCGTGGCCGTGGCCTCGGCCAGCGTGAGGCCGGTCTGTGGCCCGGGGGAGGCATGTGGTTGTGGCTCGGCCGGTTCGGCCATGGTTACTCCTCTCGACGGTGGGCGATCGCCGGCGCCGGGTTGGGGTTCGCATCCGTCGGTGCGGGTGCGTGGTGAGCCCCGTGTCAGGGGGCGGCGGGCTCCTTGAAGAGTGCGGTGCGGTAGTAGGCCAGTTCGGCCACGCTCTCACGGATGTCGTCCAGGGCCCGGTGGCCGCCGGCCTTGACCGGGGCGTGCTCCATGGCGTCGGGGTACCAGCGTCGGCCCAGCTCCTTGACCGTCGACACGTCGACCGACCGGTAGTGGAGGTACTCCTCGATCTCGGGCAGCTGGGCGGCGAGAAATCGACGGTCGGTCCCGATGGAGTTCCCGGCCAGGGGAACCGTCCGGGGCTTGGGCACGTGGGCGCGGATGAAGTCCAAGGTGGCCGATCCGGCCTGCTCGAGCGTCGTGGTCGAGGTCTCGATGTCGGCGAGCAGACCGCTTTTGGTGTGCATGGCCACGACGAAGTCGTCCATGTCGGCCAGCTGTTGGGGCGAGGCCGCCACCACCAGGTCGGGGCCCTCGGCCACGACCTCCAGGTCGTCGTCGGTGATCAGCGTGGCGATCTCGACGATGACGTGGCGCACCAGGTCGAGTCCGGTCATCTCCAGGTCCATCCACACCAGCACGTCGGTGACGCTACCGGCTCGGGGCAGGGCCGGAAATCTGACGACGCGTCAGGTCTGAAGCCCCGGTGACCCGACCGGACGGGAGCCCCTCCGCGGGGAGGTGGGTCGGGGGAATATCGGCCCGGCTCGCCGGGGGTTCGCCCGGAGCGGTAGCGTCACCACGGGAAGAAGTGGAGGAGTCCGGTGGTCCCGGCATCACAGCGCGGCGTGGACGGGGCGACGGACGAGGTGCTGGTGGTGGCGCGCCCTGATGCCACCACGATCACGGTGCCGGTCATGAGGCTCGATCCCGATCTCCCGATGCCCACCTACGCCCGGAGCGGCGACGCCGGTGCCGACCTGGTGGCCCGGACCCCGGCGACCCTGGCCCCCGGGGGCGGTCGGGCCCTCGTCCCGACCGGCATCGCCCTGGCCATCCCGTTCGGATTCGCCGGCTTCGTCCAACCGCGTAGCGGTTTGGCCCTGCGGTACGGGGTGACCTGTTTGAACACCCCCGGGCTCATCGACTCCGGTTACCGGGACGAGGTGGCCGTGTTGCTGGTCAACACCGATCCCGAGCTGGCCTATCTGGTCGAACGGGGGGACCGGATCGCCCAGCTGGTGGTCAAACGGGTGGAGACCGCGGCCTTCGCCGAGGTGACCGAACTGTCCGACAGCGAGCGGGGTACCGGTGGCTTCGGGTCCACCGGTCGCTAGGTCCATGGAACGGCTGACCGGTCTGGACGGGGGCTTCTTGGCCTTCGAGTCGCCGACCACCCATCTCCAGATCCTCGGCGCCCTGATCTTCGATCCGACCGGGGTGGAAGGCGGCGTGGAGTTCGCCGCCGTCCGGGACCTGATCGCCGGCCGGCTGCACCTGGTGCCGCCGTTCCGCAAGCGCATGGTCGAGGTCCCCTTCGGGCTCCAGCATCCGGCCATGGTCGACGACCCCGACTTCGATATCGAGTACCACGTGCGGCGGGCCAGCCTGCCCAGTCCGGGGGGCTTGGGGGAGCTGGCCGACCTGGCCGCCGACCTGTCGTCCCGGCCGCTCGACCGCCGCCGTCCGCTGTGGGAGTTCCACGTGGTCGAGGGGCTGGCGGGCGGACGGTTGGCCCTCATCCCCAAGGTGCACCACTCCATCATCGACGGGGTGTCCGGGGCCCAGGTGATGGCGGCGTTCTTCGACCTGTCCTCGATGCCCGCCCCCGTCCCGCTGTTCGGACGGACCGCCGGGGCCGGAGGGCGGCCTTCACCCGGAGTGCATACGGCCGGCGCCGGCGATCCCCAGTGGTCCCCTGAGCCCGTGCCGGGCGAAGTGGCGAGATGGCGAGACGTGCTGGGCTCGCTGCCCGGTCATGCCGACTCCGTGGTCCGCACGGTGTCGAGAACCGTCCGGGTGGCGCGGGGCCTGGGCGGCTGGAACCGTGACACTGCCGACCCGGCACCCCCGTCCCCATTCGAGGCTCCCCGCACCTCGATCAACCGGTCCATCTCACCACACCGGCGGGTGTCCTTCGCCACCCTTCCACTGGCCGACGTCCGCCGGATCCGCGAAGTGCTCGGCGGCACGGCCAACGATGTGGTCCTGGCCGTCACCTCGGGAGCGATGCGGACGTTCTTCGCCGAGCGGGGCGAGCAGCCGGGGGGCTCGTTGGTGGGGATGGTGCCCGTATCGGTGCGCAGTGCGGACGAAGACGGCACGCTGGGCAACCGGGTCACGGCCATGCTGGTATCGCTGGCCACCGTCATCGAGGACCCGGTGGAGCGGCTGCAGCACATCGAGGAGGAGAGCCGGACGGCCAAGGAGCGGAACCGGGTGGTCGGCTCCGAGGTGTTCAGCGGATGGGCGCAGGCGCTGTTTCCGGTGGTGGCCACCAGGCTCACCCGTCTGGTCACCAACCTGCGCCTCTTTGATCATGTGGCACCGGCGTTCAACCTCATCGTCTCCAACGTCCCCGGTCCCGACTTCCCCCTCTATATGGCCGGAGCCCGCATGGAGGCCATGTACCCGCTGGGGCCGATCATCGAGGGCGTGGGGGTGAACGTGACGGTCTTCTCCTATCTGGATGCGTTGTACGTCGGGGTACAGGGGTGCCGCGACCTGGCTCCGGACATCGACACCATCACCAAAGGTATGGTCGACGCCCTGTCGGAGCTGACGGCGGCGGCCAATCGGCGCGACCGGCCGGTGCCGTGGTGGCACGCCGAACTCCCTGCATAGACGGACTGTCGACGGCGGCTTGCCGGTGGCGGGACGGAGTCGAGCGAGCGGAGGGTGCTCCCGCTGACGGAGGGCCGAGCCCAAGGGCCGCGACCGGCAAACTGCTAGTGTGTGAGCCTCACGCGGACGTGGCTCAGTTGGTAGAGCATCACCTTGCCAAGGTGAGGGTCGCGGGTTCGAATCCCGTCGTCCGCTCCATGTGGGCTTGACCCCATTCGGTGGACCACTTTTCGGGACAAAGTGGCAGGCTGGACGGTGGTTGAGTGTAAATCGTCGAATTCGTTCGGTGTGAGATAGCAGAGCGAGCTGTGTCGGCGGTCTGAATTGTAGAAGCGCTCGATGGAGGCGGCCCTGATGGCGTCGGAGGCGGCCTTGATGGCGCGGCGTCAGGGTGCCGGCCGTATTCACCGATCGTTGATCTTGATTATCGGGGCGGTTGGCTCAGTCTTCTCTCAGGTTTACTCAATCGACAGACGGTCGATTGAGTGACACAACCAAAGGCGTTCGCCGTTGCCGTTGCGATGACCGGTTGAGGACACAGCCCCCAATTGGGGCACCTTCGCTCGAAGTCATGAATGTCGCCGGGGACTCAGCTGTCTGGCGCGACCGCATCCAATCGGCGCCGAACCTCTGACGTGTTCACGCCGAGAGCACCGAGCAGCACGGCCGCAGGCTCCGGTGGTTGGAGAGTGAGGAGCTGGGCCAGCACCTGCTGGGCCGTGACCTGGGTCTTCCGGCGATTGGGCTTGACCGCATTCTGAAGCACTTTCTTTGCTGCGGGGGTCGGGCGGAGGCGATCTTTTTGCGCGACGTCTCTGATCTTCGGCTTCTTGGGCACGGCGCGCATCGGCAGTTCGGGCGCGTCGGCACCGGACCCCAGACCTAGGGCGTCCAGGGCTTCGTGATCGAGCGACTCTTGGGCCTGGCGGGCTTGCTGCAGGCTCACGCCCAAGGCGACTTCGATCGAGGGATCCTCCATCAAGGCGAGCAAGATGTGATCGGTGCCAGTCCGGCGATCACCTCGGCGGCGAGCCTCCTCACTGGCCTGTAGGTAGATGGCCCAGGGGTGCAGCACCTCCGGCGCAGCGGACTCGGTGGTCATGATGACTCCTTGTTGTATTTGGTGTGCACGGATTGGCGGGTGACGCCCAAGGCGTCTCCGATCTGCTGCCACGACCAACCCTTTTCCCGAGCCGACGCGACGTGGCTCGCTTCGACCCTCTCAGCCAGGCGATGTAGCGCCAACGAGGCGCGTAGCCCAATCCCCGGGTCATCCGACGAGAGATTCATGCTGAGGCTCTCGATGTCCATGTCTGTCAGTATGGACTGACACTGTGGATGTGTCAACCTAAACTGACAGATCGCCCCGGGCCGTTTCGGGGACAGAGTGCCACCCACCGTGGCGATCAATCTGTCAGCGGCCGAAATCCGGACTTGGAGGGTTGACCGTGACAGCCGACCGAAGCGGGCCAGCCCTCGATTTGTCGGGCCTTGGAGCTGGCCATACTCTGACATTGAGTCCGCTGAGGTAATCGAAGCGACTGGTTGGCTCTTTCTCAACATCCTCGTTGATCGATCCAGGATTCAGTTTGGCCTTCGGCTACCTATGGTCCCCTGGAAGACCCATGTCCAAACCAGAGCAAGTGTTGGACGCACTCTCCACTCATGGTGTAGCTGCTGACCGGGAACCTCGCAGGCTGAATCGCCTGTTGATCGGTCGAAGGCAACTAAGAGTCTTTCTGCCCCATCCAACTAGCGATCTGGGGCAGTGATCCTGCTACGGTCCGAAGACGATGGACGTGGAGTCGGGAGAGTACGTTTGCAAATAGCAGGGCGGCGTCACTGAGCCGGCGAGCAACGTCAGTGACGTCCTGATCGGCGTAGCCGTCATATTGAACCCGTTCCTCTCGAACCCATTGGGTTGAAGGATGGTCGGTCCAGGCTCCGAGCAGCAAGTACCCGCTCACGCTGAACGATCAAGACGTCACGGACGTGGCAGCGATATTCGAGCGGTGACCAAGTGTGTGGCTCTCGCCTCAAAGCTAGATCTGCGGCACTGTCATGCAGGATGAAGACCAACTCCTCTGAACCCTGGAGTATGGCCGCACTGGTCACTTGTGCTTTGCCGAGGTCGTACTCAAATCCGCAACCCTCGCAGCGATCCATTCCCATAGAGTGGAAGGGCATGGATCCCGAGAACAGGGAGCATGGTGCTTCGCCTGTGCGACTGGCTCACAGAGTTGCCCGGCCAGACGAACTCACCCGACACAAAACTCATTTCCCTCAGGATCGAGCATTACTGTCCAGCTTGCTCCATTGCCTTCTCGCTGTTCCACCATCGTGGCACCAAGGCCGACCATTCGTTGAATCTCAGCCTCAGGTTCTTTCGACGCGAGATCGACGTGTATGCGGCTCTTCGCTGTTTTGGGCTCCGGAACTTGCCAGAACAAGATTCCTCGGACGCCTCGCTCGTCTGGTGCCGCCAGTGCGGCGAAGTCATCCCGCTGAATCAGCGATACATAGCCGGTGACTTCTGACCAAAATGCTGCAAGTAGTCGGGGGTCGGCACAATCGAAGGTGACGTACTTGATGAAGGATGCCATTCGCTTGTCTCTCACCGCTGGGTACAGGTCGAATCTAGCAATGCCACTGTCACCGATCTGTCGGTCGGTGGCAGGTCAACAACCGCCCACGCTCATATTGTCATTGTCGTGAGGCCCCCCGGCGAGCCGACACGGCGTTATGCTGAGTCGGAGGAGGGTAACCCTTCCCTTCGAGTATCGCAACCAGCCACCATAGGTCCATGGCGAGCCGCTGGTTCCTTATCGTCCGCGATGACTCCTGCTCCGAGTGCGGACTGGTGGCCTCTTCCGTTGAGGAGGGCGAACTCGGCGTCGCCATCGTCGAGGAAGCGCGACGATGGTACGAGTTGCTCACCACAAACAGCGACACGCCGTCGCACTCGACTCGTCCTGCACCCGGGGTGTGGTCGGCACTCGAATATGCAGGTCATGTCCGCGACACGCTGACGCTCATTGCCGATCGTATACAACTCACGATTGACGTAGAGAATCCGCACTTCGAGTATCAAGATCAGGAGGCTGCGGTCATCGACCGTCGATATAACGAGGAGGATCCAAGGGATCTAGCCGAGGCAATCTGTGCCAATGCTGAACGTTTCGCCCAGATGCTCGACTCGTTGCCGTCAGATGCCTGGGTGCGTGAAGGAACTCGACTGGAGGACGAACTCTTCGACATTGCCCTGCTCGCCCGGTTCGCGCTCCATGAAGTTCGCCATCATCGAGTCGATGTGGGGCATTCCGCGTTCGACTAAACGGTGGTGGCTGAACCTGAGGAACGCCCCCTGCTCCGGCGAAGCGGGGCGGCAGACTCGCTATGTCCATTGTTACGATGATGAAGTGACTCGAGCGGTGGTTGTTGGGAACGGCGGAGGCGGCAAGTCGACACTTTCTCGAGCCCTTGCTGAGCGGCACAATCTGTCGTGGTGTTCGATCGATCAGATTCAATGGACTCCCGGTTGGGAACCTGCGCCCGACCAAGACGTAGTGGAGCGGATTCGTTCAGTGATGGCGAGTGATCGTTGGATCATCGACGGCTGGGGGCCTTGGTCCTCACTTGGAGAACGAATGGACCGCTCGGACACGCTCATCTTTGTGGACCTACCCCTATGGATGCACTTCTGGCTGGCGGCGGAGCGCCAAATCGCCATTGCTCAGGGCCAACCGCGGAGCGATCCCGTGGATGGTTGCGATGATCTGTTGATAACTCGACGACTCTTCGAAACGATCTGGCACGTGGATCAGAACCTCAAGCCACAGCTCATTGAGCTAGTGGAGCAATACGCACCAGGGCGCGAGTACCACCACGTCACGACACTGGAGCAGCTCGACCGTCTAGCAACAGCCGGATGACAGGTCCCACCGTCCCACCGTCCCGGCGATCTGGAGCACCGCTTGATGAGGATGGGCATCGAAACCGCTCATTTCGGCACGATGCCGACGATGAAATCGCTAGGGTGCGATGCGTGGATGAAGGAATCCTCGTTATCCTGACCGGCCCGCCCGGAGCCGGGAAGTCCACCGTTGGGCGGTTGGTAGCGGCGGAATACGACCGGTCTGCCTGCATCCACTCTGATTGGGCCTACACCACGATCGTGAACGGTTTCATACGACAGTGGGAGCCCGAATCCGATCCGCAAAACCAAGCCGTCATCCGGTCATCTATCGCTATGGCTGCTCGTTTGGTTGCGGGTGGGTACTTTACGGTGATCGAAGGCATCATTGGCCCTTGGTATCTCGATATAGTCCGAGATGAACTCGACGGGTATCAGATTCGGACTCACTACGTTGTTCTCCGACCCGGCATTGAGAAGTGCCTCGAACGAACTCAAAATAGGCCACAACTCGCAAAGGTCCCCGGACATCCTCCCTTAGCCGACTCGGAACCGATCCGTATGTTGTGGAGCATGTTTTCGGATCTCGGCGAATACAAGGGCCACGTCATCGACAACACCACTATGTCCGCCAGCCGGGCTGCTATGGCGATTTGTGAGCGCGTTGAGAAGGGGAGCGAAGTCCTAACGCCATGTCCAAAGCGGTGACCTTGGACGCACTTGGCCTTTTTCGCGGGCCACCGGTGCCAGTCAAGGACAACCCTTAAGCGCTTCTGACCCGGTATGGGACAGCCTCAGACCGCGGAAATCAGCGGCCAACCGATGGCCATGAGGACTGCTGCAACAACGAAAGTAGTTACAGCCGGCCAGGGGATGCGACGCCGACGCGTCAACGCAGCAAAATGACGCCACGGAGCACAACCTCCAAAGCGCAACGGCTTCCTCGCCGACTGTTGGAAGGGACCCGGCCCAGCTGTTTCAGTGCCTGACAGTGATCGAAAGCGGATCGGTAACTACCTTCAGTGGCTTCGACGAGTCCGCCAGTTGGAGGGTGAAAGCAGCGGTCTCCAGCCCAGTTGGTGTGCCAGAAATCTCTCCCGTTGCCGAGTCGAGCGTGAGGCCCAGTGGTAGCGAGCCGTGACGTAACGTCCATGCATACGGAGGAACACCTCCAGCCGCCGACACGACCTCCTCATAGGGCGCGCCAAGGTGACCGTTCGGGAGGCGGTGGGTATGGATGACGAGACGCGAGACTTGACCCTCAATAACGCTCTCGAATGCCAACGCGATCTGGACGGCTCCTTCGTCGTTCGGGTCGTCACCACCGAAATTGGGACACTCAATGTCGAGCCATGAACAGGCGTCGACGACGTCAACCGGCGCTTTTCCCCATTGTGAGGCGACGTGCTTGAGATCGGTGACTGAGAACGCTCCTTGGACGTTGGCCGTTTTGCTAGGCCCGTACAGATAATCGAGTTCGTTGTTCAAAGTGACAACTTCTGGGATTGTTGCCAACGCCTGCTGGCGGAGCGATCCGCCGGAAAGCCAGAGGCCGAGGACGGGATCGAAGTAGGACATGCCGAAAATACGGACACGAGGAGCCGTTGTTTGGAGCCCGATCAGGATCGTCTCCAGATTTTTTTCCATGGTGGCCTCGGCTCGAGGAAAACATTGGGGATCCGTGCTCAGAGCACAGCCCTCGACATCATTGCCGCCGATGTCGATGGTGACGAACGCCAGCTTCCGTCGTTCGCTGTGCAGAAACTGCACCGCCTCGGCGTACTGACCGTCTTGAAGCATCGAGGTCGTCGTCTCCCCGGACACCGCGAGGTTGACAAGCTGCAGACCCGGGTAGCTCGATTGGAACTTCTGAAGAAGAAGATTCGGGTACGAGTTGGGACCATCCCACACCGGGACGGAATCGCCGAGGGCGAGGTAGTAGGGGCCCGAATCCGACTGTGAGCTACCTCCTCGGTTGAGGATGTCATTCCGTCCCACGGCTGTGCAAAAGGTAGGCGAAGCGCAGGTAACTCCTGTAAGTGAATCGAGAGCAGGGACGGAAATGCTCTGGGTGGACCACGTTCTCCCGCCGTCGATTGTGCCCACGATGGCGGCGCTGCCATTGATGGATGATTGGCCCACGGCAGCGCAGACGGAGGTCGTCGGGCAGGAAACACCGCCATCAGGTGAGAAATCGATACCGGGGGGAACACTCTGCGGAAACCAGTCTTGACCAGTGTCGCTCGTCCCGATGATGAGGCTACCGATGCTCGATCTTCCGACGGCAGTGCAGCTGGAACTCGAGGAACACGAAACCGCACTCAGATCGACGACATTCGACGGCACGCTTTGCGTATGCCAAGTCGATCCACCGCTCGTGGTCGCTACGACGGTGTTTCCGTCAACAGCCGTGCAATCAGAGGCGGTCGGACACGAGACGCCAAACAGTGCCTCAATCCCCGACGGAAGGGGATCGTTCGTCCACGTCAGTCCACCGTCCGTGGTCGTGATGCTCACTCCTCCATACGAGCTGGTGTTTCCGACAGCGATGCAATCGGAACTGTTCGGGCAGGAGACAGCATTCAGCTCGAAGGATCCCATGGAGGCCACTTGAAAAGTCCATGTCAAGCCCCCATTGGTGGTGGCCACGACGGCTGGCGAGTAATCGGGGTTTCCACCCGAGTAACCCACTGCAATGCAGTCGAGCGTCGATGCGCAAGAGATGCCATTAAGCTGCGATGCTCCCGACGGGATGGCCTGATCGCCCCACTGTGAGCCTCCGTCGGTGGTGGCAATGATGAGGGCACTCGGCGTACCTGACAAGTCGGACCAGCCGACGGCAAAGCAGTCCAGTGTTGATGGACACGAATCACCGATCAGATCTGGTGCTTCAGAGGGAACAGCCTGACTGTGCCAAGTTTGAGAATGCGTGCGGGCCGCTACCGATCCGGCCGGGAATGACAACAAGGTGAGCCCCAGAATCAGACCGAGAACACCAGTTACTCTTGCAAGCAAGACAGCGGCAGCCTTTAGCCTGATTCGGCGGTAATGGAGCGAGAGGCCCCGGAGATGGAGGCGCATGATCGCAATCGCCCACGTCTTCGGCACCATGGTGCAGCCCCCCTTACAATCAATCCATTATACAACTGAGGCTGTGCGACGTCCCTGCCGAAGGCTGCCCGGCAGATCGAGTGGTCAGAACCGTTCACGTGTGCGACCTGACGCGTGCCACCAAAGTGCCGGTCGAGGGCAGGTCGATAATCGCTTCTCTCCCGGCGAACGCTCCTATCAATGTCAAGCCCTTATTCGGGGCTCCGGAGTGAAGACAGCGGACAGAACAATGACGAGCCACTCGTGATGCGAGGGCATGCTCTTACGAAGTCACGCGTCTCGTTGATCGTTCGTTCCGGGTCGTGGGTCGGCGGGTCGCTGGATAGTCAGTCCGAGAGGACGACAGTTGTGGGGGGAGCCAGACCCACGGCTCGGAGATTCAGCCGCGAGGAAGGTGTCGATAGACCTCACGGGCGACGTAGCGCTTCAAGATCCGGATGACGTCCCGCTTGGATCGTCCTTCCTTCACTCGGCGTTCGAAATACTGGGTTGTCTCGGGGTCGTGGGCGATCCGGACCATGACAATGCGCCACAGGGCGCTGTTGGCCTGCCGGTTGCCGCCCTGATGATGGCGGAGATGTCCCGAGGTCTTCCCCGAACCGGCGGGCACCGGTGCCACACCACAAAGATGAGCCCAGGCTGCCTCTGAGTGGAGCCTCTCGGGATTGTCGCCGGCGGCGATCAACAAGGAGGCTGCAGTGTCCGGACCGACGCCGAACAGAGCCAACAGGTCCGGTGCAGCGGCGGCAATGAGGGGCTCGATCTTCTCGTCCAGCCCGGCGATTTCGACATCCAGAGACTTGATCCGATGAGCCAGTGAGGAGAGCGATGCCTTAGTTGCTGCCGTGACTGGATCGGTCGATCGGGTGGGCCGCAACTGTGTCTCTGCCACCAGCGCCGACACACTCAGGCCCTTGAGCCGGGAATGCAGCTGGTCAGGAGCGGTGAATCCCAGGTGGCGCATCTGAGTGATCGCCTTCACCCGGGCCTGGCGGGCCGAACGCTTGGCCACCACCAACACCCGGATGGCCTCGATCGATCCATCCTTGGTCTTGCCGGAGCCGGCCGCTCTGCCGCTGATGGCGGCACGGGCCGCCTCGATCGCATCCAACGGGTCGGACTTGCCCTGATTACGTCGGGCCTGCCGGTTCTGCCGGTCGACCTCGACCACCTCGACTCCGTGGCGGCGGAGAAACCGAGCCAGTCCGGTGCCGTACGAGCTGGTGCCTTCCACCCCGACCTTCGTCACCTGGCCGAACTCCTCGAGCCAGCCGAGCAGCGCCTTGTAGCCCCCGGCATCAGCCGGGAACGACTCGGTGCCGACCAGTCTCCCCAGGGGATCGAGTGCAGCAGCTACGTGTTTGTCCAGGTGGGTATCGACACCACCCGTGATCCCGAGTGCAGCTTCTACGATGGTCATGGCCATCCCTTCCTTCCTTAGCGGTTGAGGGGTGGCACGGCCGTCCTTGATCGGAGTGACGGGCGGTCCGGATTGTTCCAGCAATCCTGACCAATCACCCAACCTCAGAGACGGGGCGTGCCGTTGTCAATGTGCCGCTGGAAGAGCTCGGCCGACGACGCCCGAAGGCGGCTCATGACTCCAAGTCAGGCCAAATCTCCCAGTGCTCCCGAAGCTATTGAGGACCAGCTGCGAAGCGGTGGATCCTTAAGGCCATTGTCATTGTTGTGGGTCACTTTTCGATTTCGACCCAGCCTTCACCCGTGCCAGCGGTCACCTCTATGAACGAGACTCCATCCGCATTGTCGGGGGCAAAGAGGCCTTTGCCGAGCACCCGGATGTCAGGTGGGGATGAGCGTCCAGCACGGCGGAGATCGCACCGGTGCCAACGGTGTCGTTCCATGCGTCCAGTGTTCGACCGAACCAGTCGGGCAGCCCACAAGGTCCGGCGAGGGCGTCCCATGGGCCGTCCAAAGACGTGATCGGCCTGGACCTGAGGTCAACGACCAGCGGATCACCATCGTGAACGCCAAGTTTGGTCACTCCAACGGTGTTCCACTGACCCGGTGTTCGGGGGCAGGTCCGCGTCAAAGGAGACTCGCAACGGCAGAATAGCGGTAGAGCAGCGCGCCGACGGGTGCATTTCGGGGAGCGATCAAGGACCATGACTGAGATATCGGAATCCGCCAGCCCTAGCGAATCCCCCGGCACGCTGACGCCCGCGTTCCCTCCCGACAACTCGGGGAATAGAGCGGCCTGGGTTGCAGGAGCTCTCATCATGATCGTACTGGTAGCGCTCCTCATCGCCTTGATCGGCGCTCTCCGCCACTGGTTCGCGCTTCACACGGGGACCCTCCATGGCGGACCAGACGTGTACTACAACTTCTGGTCCGGGTTCGGCTCCGACCTGGGAGAGGCCACCCTGATCAGTGCCGTGTGCGTTGGTGTCTATACCGGCATGCGCAAGGTGAACTGCCACACAAAGGGTTGCTGGAGGATCGGCCACCATGCCCTAGAGGGCACGCCCTATATTCTCTGCAAGCACCATCACCCCGATGTGCCGAATCACGGTGCGACGCACGAGCACATTCTCGCCGAACACCGCAAGTTCAAGTCCGATAAGGCAGCCGGGAAGAACGCCTGAGCTTTTTTCGGCGTCGCCGGAGTGTCGCCGTCGTCGCAGTCCCGGCGTTCGGTGACAGGGGTGATGGCCTCTAAGGGCTGAGGGAAGATCTGCCCAAGACCCACTAACGCATTTCCGGACTCGAAGAGGCCGAAGGACGATGGCGGACCTATGAGCCGGAGTGCGAGCGCCCCGCTATTTAGGCTCCGGCGAATACGCCCTTTCGTCGTGGCTGGTCCCCGGTAATGCGCCCAGCGGTCGGCCCGCGTGGCCTCTTGCTCTGTCATACTCGAAGATATGGCAACCGACCCGGAAATGGGTCCCATTGCGAAGGAGGTCATCGATCACCTCCGGGATGCCAAGGAGCTGTCGGAACTCAACCTGAGAACCCTGGTTGAGGGTGCGGGTCCACTCACGGTCAAGGACTACGTGGACTTCATCGCCGGGATCACGAACGCCATTCAGCAAGACCTGGTGATGCTCGCTGCGTTCCTGGACAGACTCACGGCGCGCGTGGCCGAGCTTGAGAAGGGCGATTGAGGTCCTTTATCGGACGCTGCCTACTCGGTGGTCGGGGGAACCCCCGACCATGGGGCGGAACGCCGTTCCCGCCAGGTGCGGAGGAGCCCTCGCCCGAAAGTGCCGTTGAGTGGCGGTCGATAACCGCCCCGCTCCCGGCGTTGGAGGACAGTCCTGGCACTACCGAATCGACTTCTCGAAGAGAATGGCGCTCCATGCGCCATGAGCTGCGCTATGCGGATGCTCGCTCGGTCCGGTCACCTCATTGACCGCCCGAAATCCCAGATCCTCGTAGTACTGGCACAGCCTCTGGTTCGTACTCAGACAGTCCAGGCATAGGTAGGGGCGGCTTTCAATCTCGCTTGATCGGCCGCCCAGTCGAGCAGACTCCGCCCCAGACCTGGGTGCCCCCTGCGAACAGCCAATCTGTGGACGAAGGCAGCATCTTCACGCTCTTTCCAGAACGAAGGATCGTGCCACAGCAGTGTGACCGTAGCCACAGTCTCCGCCCCTTTTGTTACGAGATACACGCCTGCGGCGTCCATGGCGGTGATGACCACCGACGGAGGAAAACGGTCCGGTCATTGGACGATACCCTTTGTCTTCAACCAGCCTGTGGTGTCAGCCAGGATGTCGATCACGGTGCCAAGGTCGCCATGTTCTGCCCGTCGTATTGTCACGCCCGCCGGGAGTTGTGTAGGCACAGGTGCGAACAAGAGAAACGCTGTCATGACGGCAATCGACGAGTCGGGCGAGGGGGTCTTGACTTATCGGAATCGCGGTCAGCATTTTCGCCGCGACCATCCCGATGGCATCGAAGTGGTGGTTGCTCCCGTTGACTATCTGCCGGCAGACTCCGCACTACTCATCATCGGAATGTCGTCCTGGTGGCTACACTCATATTTCCTTCAGGGTGGGTCAACGGCAGGCTCATGACTGCCCACGAATAACCGCCCACGACCCGGAGGTCAGGGATACCCTTGACCTACGGGTCTGAGGCCCAGTGCCACGGCTAGCTTGGTGAGTACAGGAACCGACATGGGAGAGCCACGATGGGAATCGACGACTGTAGACCCGTGTCAGTGTCACGGCGAATTGAGGCTCCAGCCAGCGTCATCTTCAAGCTTCTGGCTCATCCAGATAGGCACCCGGAGTTCGATGGCTCAGAGATGCTGAGGACCGGTGCCAGCAATGAGGTCATCGCCGGCGTCGGCGACGTATTCGTCACGAAGATGTACTTCACGGCAATGGGTGACTACGAAATGCATAACCGCATCGTGGCGTTCGAGCAGGACCGGTGCATCGCTTGGGAGCCTGGCAACCCCGAACTCGCCCGGAACGGATCCCTCTGGAGGTATGACCTCATCCCGGATGGACCGAATGCAACTGTGGTGACCGAAACCTACGACTGCACGGAATCCCCCGAGGGCGTCCGAAAGGCCGTTGATGATGGCAACGCATGGTTGGCGGGCATGACCAAAACGCTGGAGCGACTGGACGAGGTGTGTGCTAACAGTAGGGGGCTGTAAGCGTTTAAATAGGACCGCAGCCCGCATCTGCCGATTCTCCGATTTGATAACCGCTGCTGACCCGGCGATGTGGGACATTCCGTCGGCACTGAATCTTCTTCTCGGGTGATCATGGAGTCTGGGGGTGGATCGTCTCACCTCGGGCCAGCATCTCGACAAACTGGCCGATACGCCTGGAGCGGGTTTCGGGTTTCTTGGCGTTCCCGATCCTGTAGAGGATGGCGTACCGATTCGCACTCGTGAGCGTCTCAAACATCGACTTTGCGCGAGGATCGGCACTCAGGGCAGCGGCGAGATCCTCCGGCATCTCAATGCTGGCTTGCCCGGCGTAGGCGGCCTCCCATCGACCGTCCTCTTTCGCCTGCCGCACCTCGTCTTCACCGGATCGATGCATTCGGCCGGTGGCGATCAGCCTTTCAGCGATGGCAGCGTTCCGTTGAGACCACGGGCTACGGGCTTTTCGAGGCGTGAAACGTCGTCGGAACGTAGCGGTGTCGCGACGCCCTAATTGACCATCAATCCAGCCGAAGCCGATCGCCTCGTCAAGCGCCTCGTCGTACGAGAGGGTTGTCGGAGTGACCGTTCCCTTTTTGGCCAGTACCAGCCAGACACCCGGTGAATTGGTGTGATGGGCGCTCAACCACCTTCGCCATTCGCCGGCGTCCCCGACCATTAGCTCTGGGAGATCCACGGCGTTCACCGTATCCCCCATGCGCCTGACACCGCTGCGTCCCTTTTGGTGGCGCCGTGACGGGTGTGCCGTTGTCAATATGTGACTGGAAGGGCCGGCCGACCACGGCCGACGGACGCCGGCCCGGTGACGGGTACGCTCAGGATATGGCCAAGCAGGTGACCATCGAGGCAGGCGGAAAAGCGGGAACCCAGCATCGGTGGTCGTGCCTTTCCTGCGGGACGATGGGCCGTGGACTCATCAGACCACGGCAGTGGCTGGTGGGGAGGAGCACGGAGACCAGCACACCGCAGAGGACCACGAAGTTCACCACCGCGATGGGGACCTAGACGAGATTCTCCAAAACCTGACGGATTCGATTCAGAGTGACCCACCGTCTGACGAAGCGCCGTAGACCCGGCCATCGGGAGCAGGAAAACCAATCGCCTCGGTAGGATTATGCACATGAAAGTTGACCGCTACGACAGCCTGATTCTGTACGTCGGCGACCTAGGCCAAGCGAAGGCGTTCTACGGCGACACTCTCGGGCTTCCCGTGCGTTTTGAGGATGAGATCATCGTCGTTGTCGGAGGGCCCTCCGGGCAGATCGTTCTGCACCGGAACGACCGAGGCCACGACGAGCGAGGCATCTTCCCAGCGGGGACAGAGGCTGGAGCGGCGTCCGTGCGCTTCAACGTGGAGGACCCCGACGCCTGGGAGGAGGAAGCGAGGCAGTCCGGCATGCCGATCCTTTGGCCCACCCAGGAGGCCACCTGGGGGCGATTCCTGGTTGTTGCAGACCCAGATGGTCGGCCAGTTGCGTTGGCCAAGATGACCACTCGCTGAACCAGACAGCCATGTTTTCCGCTGGGCCGTGCTGCCCACGGGGGCAGTGCGTCGACCGGTCGGGTGGCGGAGAGCCAAATGAACCGGGTCATCCAGTCGCAGATGGGATCGGGCGGGACCACCGCACTCTGCTCATGTTGTTCGCAGCCACGGTCACGGTCACCGGCCCCAGCCGTGGTTGTTGGGCCAAAATGGCACCCCGGCTGACAGCGTGCACCGGCACCTCTGGGGCGAACGGCAAAGGCACGTCCTTGTTTCCCTCCTGCACCGGCTGTCTTCTGGCCGAGTGACGCTGCAGCCCTTACATGGCTCCGGCAGCCTCGAACGAGTTGTACACCGTGACTGAAGGAGGACCCGTGACACCGATCGCAGAAGTGACCCGTTCGACCTTAGGGTTCCCCTCGAAGAAGCCTTGGAACTGCTCGCCGGTTTCCCACTCATCGATAACAACGAGCTCGGCGGCTCCAGCGACAAATCGGTGATGAAGAATTTCAGCCCTCTTGGTGTCCTCGGTTATCTCTTCGAGGAGCGCGGCGTTGGCCTGCAGACCCTCGATCGCCTTGGCGATGTCGTCAACAGGGAAAGTGGGCGATAACAGTGACACTCATGTTGGCAGCTCATGTCAGTTGATTGACCACCCCAATTGAGGCAGCCTCGGAAGGCTACGACATGTCCGTTGTCACCGCTCAGCCTGCTTCGCCCACCCGGTGATCAGGGACACTCCGGCGGGTTGGGTGTAGGTTCGCATAGCTGATCTGGAGGTAAGTGTGAACGGCGTAATATTTGGTTTGGACGGCCTATTCGTTCTCCTGATCGGACTTGTAGGGCTCGTCCTTCCGATCTGGGTGCTGGTCGATGCGATTTCACGACCTACGGGCGCTTTCACAGCGGCTGGCTCGTCAAAGGGCATGTGGATTGCGTTGATACTGCTGTTCTGGCTCTTCACCGGAATCGTTGGAGTCGTACTTTCCGTTGTGTACTTGGCTTCGATTCGGCCTCGGGTAAGGGGCGTGATGCCTTGACCGTCAGTCTGAGCCCGCCCGGCACTGTGGCTCAAACGGTTCGACTGATCGGCTAATTGTTTAGACGCTGTGGTGGGTGAAACCTAACTGCGAAGTACTACATGACCTCGATCGGTGATAGCTGTGGGCGCCCGGGAAGGAAGCTCGACTTGAGCCCAGCACTCCTGTAGAGACCGCACGGGGTCACAGTCCCCGCGTCCTGGTGATGGTTTGTCCTGCGATTTCATGGGTCTCGTCTTCGAGCATGATGCGGAGGAGTAGCGCGACCCACGTGCGGTAAGGCTTCCAGATCTCGCTGATCTCGGCAATGTTGGCGGCACCGGGCGTTGCCTTTATGGCGTAGGCGATCGCCATTGCTCGAGCGAGGCGCGGCTCGGCGGTGGGCGTGAAGTCCGGATCACCGGCGCCGCGGAGAAGAATCAGTTCGGCCGAGAACGGGCCGATTCCGGGAATGGCCATCAACTCGTCAAGGGCTTGGGAACGTGGGAGTGACCTCAGCCGGGCGGCGCCAAGGGTTCTCCCGACAGCGGCCTCGGCGACACCTCGGAGGCGCTGGAGTTTGGTCTCGTTCAACCCATCGATCGTAGACAGCTGGGCCAGCTTGGCTGGGTTCGGGAAGGCGCGAACCATTCGACCGCCAACGTTGATGGTCTCACCGTGTTCGGCGGTGATGCGAGCCTTGATTGCGGCTGCCTGCACGATTCGGATTCGTTGTCCGATCACCGACCACGCTGCTGCTTCGTAGGGCGACCAGAAGCATACGGGGCGGAGCCCGGGATACCTCGACTGGAGATGAGCGACTACTGGGTCCTTACGGGCGATGTCCGGAAAGCCACGACCGTCGACGTCGAGCGAGAGGATCCGCTCGACCTGCTCGACTGCCGCCACGATTACCGCTGGGTCAAGCGTCTCGCCCCCGTGGACCGTGCCGTGAACCGCACCGGCTTCCTCGTGAATGCGGACCGCCACTGGGTCCCAGTAACCGTCGACGCAGAAGGCCATCTCCAAGTTCGCGGCTGACTCGCTGTCGTAGGCAGCTGGAGCGAATCCTTCGAGGTACCGAATCGATGCCGCCAACGAATACGGTCCCCTCGGGTAGAGAGCAAAGTTTGTGGCGGGAGTGATCTCAGCCATGAATAGTCACGGCGTAGCCGTCGGGATCGGCGAAGGTGAAGGTGAGACCGAAAGGTCCATCGAAAGGTGCGACCAGGATCGGGACTCCGGCGATAACCATTGCATCGTGCAGATCCTGCGGATCGTCCGCCTTCAGCCAGATGGCCACTCCCCAGCCGAGGTGCTCGACCGCCTCAAGATCGACGAGTGGGTCCCGGAGAGCGAATGTGATGGTCTCCGTGGCGAATACCACGGCGTGGTCGGGGCTCACCGGGGCACGGACGAGGCCAAGGTGCTCGGTGTAGAAGGCTGCCGAAGCCTCCAGATCGCGAACCTGGAGAGCGATGAAGTCAGGGCCGAGTGCGGTCATTGAGTGTCCTTGTCTGTAAGTGGGATCAGGTACCATGTATCAGGTACCCTGACAGTGTATCAGGTAAACTGATAGCGAGGTGAGCGTGGACCAGGTCACGATGGCCAGGGTGGGCTACTTGATAAAGAGGGCGCAGACGGTCCTGCACGACGCCATGGCCGATGCTCTCGGTTCTCACGATCTCACGGTGACCCAGTTTGCCGTCCTCACCGCCTTGGATGAAGAGCCCGGGCTCTCGAATGCCGATCTCGCTCGTCGGGCATTCGTGACGCCACAGAGCATGCACGCCGTGCTACAAGAGCTGGAGAGATTCCAGTTCGTGGTGAGGCGTCCTCATCCGCAGCACCGCCGCGTCCTCCAAGCTGAACTAACTGAGGCGGGCAGACGCACTCTGAAATCTGCCGACAATTCAGTCAACGCTGTGGAGGAGCAGATGCTCCGCAAGCTCTCCGGCTCGGCGAGATCGAGACTTGCAAGCGCGCTTTCGTCTTGCATCGATTCGCTGACCGAATCCCCGACATCCCGGCGGCGGACGGTCTGATCCTCGCTCCGGCTGGCAACCAAATCGACGCCTTCGAAGGCCCGGGCGGACTACCGGGTAGCCCCCCACCAATAACTCCTGAAGTACCTGCAATTCCGCTACTCGGTCTCGCCGCCGCGGCCGTACTGGGAGTTGCCGTTTGGCGCCGGCGGAATCAGACCCGTTTGGCAAGGGATGCGAAAACCAACTGATCTAAACTACGACGACTGCCCCACCAGTTCTATCGGCGAGAGTTTCGGTGGCAAACCGTCGAACAGAGGGCGCGTTTGCAAAATGGCACTGTGGATCACCTTGCCGGTGATGTGGGGCACTCCATCGGTTTGTTGCTATCTCGCGACCGTAAAGTGGTGGGTCCGGCGATGGAGAGAAAGTAGGAGAAGTCAATGTCTAGATTGCTCGTCCGCAACTTCTCGATCTCGATCGATGGTTATGGAGCGGGGCTCCACCAGGATCTCGATCATCCGCTGGGCGTCGGAGGTACCCAGCTCCATGAATGGATCTTCGCCACTCGCAGCGGCAGTCAGATGATCGGCAGGGAAGGTGGAGCCGAGGGACTGGACGACAACTTCTTCTCGGAGCGGGAATCTGGTGTGGGGGCCACCATCATGGGTCGGAACATGTTCGGCCCGATTCGAGGACCGTGGGGTACTAGCGAGTGGACTGGCTGGTGGGGAGAAGAACCTCCCTTTCACCACCCGGTCTTCGTGCTTACTCACCAACCGCATGCTCCGATCGAAATGCAGGGGGGAACAACTTTCCATTTCGTTCACCGGGGGATCGAGGCAGCTCTCGGTGCAGCCATCGAAGCCGCCGGTGACCAGGATGTCCTTGTCGGAGGTGGGGCAGCCACCATCAGGCAGTACCTTCGTGCCTCGCTCATCGATGAGCTGCATTTGGTGATTGTGCCCGTTTTGCTGGGTAGCGGAGAACGACTTTTCGACGATCTCGGCCCCAGTGCGAGCAACTATCGCTGTATCGAGCGCGTTTGTTCACCAGCCGTTACCCACGTCCGCATCGCACGGACCGGTCGTGATGTCGGCGGCGGACTGCAACGCTGAGGAAATCGGGCCGTCAACGAATCAGCGCAGATGCTTCCTGGCCCCTTATCCCAGGTGTCCGGTTGTCCAGCTCGGATAACCGACCACCACCCGGCGAACTGGGGCAGGGGATACGAGCGACTCGCCCGCTTCGGCGTACTATTTCAAAACCAACATGGCGACGATTCAGATCTTTCGCACATATCCCGCACCAGGGACGAGCTGGCGTCGATGGCCGGTTTACCTCGACGGGGCACTGGTCAGTCGCGTGGGTGGGGCGTCTTATCGCTCGATTTCTGCAGAACCGGGCAGGCATGAAATCCGGGTGGTGCATGGAGATTCGGAAAGCCAAACGCTTGCCATCGACGTTCGATCCGGTCAGCCGACGCTGATCTTGGTTGGGTTGGGGGTCAGGGACTCTGAGGGTTTTGGAGTCCGACGGATCGGGATTCGAGAATGCACCGATAGTCCTGATGATCTGCCCCGTGGTGGTATTACGATCCACGCTCCTGGCGGCAGTACTCAGACCTTTGCACAGGGACGCCGCAAGGATGTACGAGGGCTAGCGGTCCTTGCCGCAGTTATTCTGGTTTGTCTAGTCACTGGCATCGATGTTTTGGTCAAGTCGCTTTCCCCCGGAGGGCAGTCCTTCCGACTGATATTTGGGATTCTCGGCCTGGGTATAGGAGCGTGGCTCGCCTGGAAAATCAGACTGGGTGTGAAGCTGACGATCAATCAGTGGTCTTGGCCGTTGGAGGATTGGCGGGTTGACTACAAGGGTGGCGAAATGAACGAGTGGAGGCGCTGGTCAGCCGACGTGCCCGACGAGGCCCACTGATCCAGCAGTCGGGGCCTCCCATCAAAGTACCGGTGTGCCCTACCCACCCGGCGATAGGTGGCACTGGCAGGAGCGCCGGGGGTCCGAGACAGACCGCACGTCCGGGGCCCGAGCGGCGCCTAAACGGAGGTCCAACTACTGTCACTAGTAACCGACACCTTCCAAGGTAACGGACCCAGATCGAGGAGGAAAGGCGAGGAGGTCCGATGAAAGGCGTACATCCATGACCACCGACCTCCCCCAGCGTCTCATCGATGGACAGCGCGGCCAGCGCTACGGCGAGGTCCTAGCCGCCTATCTGACCGATGAAGGCATCCAGGCTCACGTCTACGGCACGCAGATGCTCAACGACTGCCCTCAAGGGCTCTGGGAGCGGCTCGACGCCGACGCCATCGCCAAGGAGATGAAGGCTGTCCTGGTCAAGCTCAACGGCCCTCGCTACTGGATGCTCGACGGCCTCGGCTCCAAGGCCCAGCCTATCGAGCCGGTGATGCGGGAGTTCGGTGGAATCATGATGCGCCGCATCGCCGTGCTCAACCTCGGGAACGAGCCGGCGCAGATCCCGTATACGGTCCGCTACGTCGACCGCCGAGCCGTCTTCTTCTTCGACGCAGGCAGCCGTGTGTTCGAGTTGGTCGACCCGGAGGGGTTCGTCTACGTCATGCAGGCCCGCTGCGTCGCCGTCGACCCAGAGATGAACGAAGAGGTCCTCGTGACCCTAGGTGATCGTCTGGACCTCCCCGGAGGCTGGACCTACCGCACCCGCATCCTGGACGATGAGCTGGTGGTGGACACGTCCGACCACCTGGCCTCCGTTGTCCAGGACGAGTTCGAGAACACCTACTCGCTGCTCGACTGAGGAATGCTCCGGCAGGGGTCGAGAATGTCCGTCGCCTCGAAAGATGACCCGCCTGATTGCCTGCCCCACTCGTGCCGAGCGGGGGTCGCGCACCCGGTGTTCCGGTATACCCATCCCGTTGCTAGTGCGAGTTTTGCTTGCCCTTACCCCCCAACAGCTTCACGATGAGCATTCCTAGCCGATTTGGCTTCTTCGCCATCTCGGCCGCCTTGGCCTCGGCCTCATGACCACTGGTCACTCGGACCTGGAAGTTGTATCCCTTCGGATTCGCTTCGCTCATGATCCTCCGGCCCTTCTACCGACTTGGCAAGCGTACTCCCGACGTGGCGCACTACCCCACCCATCCGGCGATCTAGGTAAGGTGTCGGGCAGACGTGCCCGTGTTCTACCAGAATCCAAGAGTGGCACAACTGAAGACTCCAATAGATCGAGCCGGGATCGCAGACACCATCGCGATTTGACAGCGCTCTCCCATCGATATGCATTAGTTGGCTGATGTGCCGCAACACAGCTCCACGGTCGCTGCCCAGCCGGCATCGTTTGGGGACACCCTCAGCACGGATGACGAAAGCCGTCATGGCATAGTCTGCCGCTCCCCATATCCTTCGATATGCGCTATTACGTAAGGCGTGGCGAATCCGTTTGTGCAGAGCATGGCCAGCAACTTCGAAGAAGCTCTGCGGCTGATGGTGGCAGCACTTACAGATTGTCCCGACGATCTGTGGGAGACGGACCTGTGGCCGGACGAAGCGCCCACGGGTCCGACGCCACACGGAGGACTACACGGCTCAGCCCCCTGGTTCCTGGCATACCACGCGCTGTCAACCCTCGACTACGACCTCAGCGCCGAGTTCGAGCCGTGGGAACCGCCACAACCCTTTGACGAGAACACCTACGCCTTTCCCAAACGTATGTTCACGAAGGCCGAACTGCTCGGTTACGTCGACTACTGCCGCGAGAGGGTTCGCCAAACCCTTGACGGGCTTACCGAAGACGCGGCAGCTCGGCCACTCCCTGCCGCCCATCGTTACCACAGCACATTGTACGGAGTGATTGTCGGCCGCATGCCCCTGCACCTCCTTGAACACGCCTCCCAGATCCGCCAGTTCCTGACTGCCGCCGGAGTCAAAGTGCAACCCATGCCCGGCGATCGTGGGTACGTCGGTGGTGAGCCGTAATGATGATCCGGCAACGTGCCTCCACGCCGTAGAGAGCTATGCCCATGGTGCCGGTCAGCCACATTCAGTAACCGCCGCCGACCCGTGGTAGGGGGCAGCCGACTCGAAACTATTCTTCGACCGATTTGCTGGCTCCGAACAGTTCGAGGCAATCAGCAAGGCCCTCGATGCTGATGTCGTCCCGTCGACGTGACTCCCAGACGTTCTTTTCGAGCACCAGGTTGATCTCTCGAATCGCCTGACCTCGAACCATGACGGTGCAGTATCCGTTTGGGACGTACCCAAGGGCCTCCGACACGCGCTTTGAAGCTGTATTCCCTTCGATGTAGCCGGAATAGGCTCGGGTAGCGCCCAGTCCAGCGAACGCCAGATGAAGAACAGCCGCCCTCATCTCCTTGCCAATCCCGTTTCCCTGGTGTTCGAGCCCGATGAATGAGCCCGAACTCACCTCTCGGAGCGTAGGGAAGTCTTTGGCAATCAGATCTTGGACACCGACGATCTGGTCACCAACATGAACCGCCCCGCACCAGTGCCAGTTGGTGGGACGCCAGTCAACTCGTCCTTGCCACCAGTGGGCTAAGGATTCTCGCTCCCTTTGTGGTGACGGCACATCAGTCCACCCGAATCGGAACGGCATGACCGAAGGGTCGTGGATCCCCCCTCCAATGACCTCCAAGAGCTGAATCAGCTCAGGGTCCGTGGGCATCCGGAGTGTCAGCCGAGGGGTATGAACCTGCAGACCGAAAAGTGGTTGGTGCGCAGCCAGCTGCTGGGCCAAACGGGGCAGTTTGGGACGGCGCTCCATCACCAAAAGGGTAGGCCAATGGAGGCTGTGCTAAGCGAAGGACCACATCTGCCGGGCAATCAGTGGTACCGGTGTGGCCGATCAGCAGCAGGTCGATAACCGCCCCGGTCCCGGCGTTCGGGTGCAGGCCACAACATCTTTGGGTTGTTGTCCGTAATGAAACTATCTGCCAATCTCGGGAAGTGACGATTCTGCGAGGCCGGGTGACCAGTGGCATTGGTGATCTCACTCAGTGGATGATCAAGTACGGCGACCTGTACGAGCAGTGCACTGGCGTTCGGCTCTATCCGGGAAGCCTCAACGTGGCACTGGATGAGGAGTATCGGCTCCCCGCGGTTCCACCGTTACGGCTGCCGCCCGCTGCACTGGGTGGCCGAGTAGGCATGAACATCGTCCCCTGCAGGTTTATGGGACTCCCTGCCTTCATCCTTCGGACCGACCAGAACGAGGCCGGGACCGGTAACCATGATCGGAAGGTTGTAGAGATCGGAGCGGCAGTCCGCCTTCGGGACAGGTTTGACCTGGCTGATGGCGACGTGGTCACGATCCAGATCGACCAGTAGGGCTGTCCCACCCATCCGGCGATCAGGGACACTCTCGTAGTCGGCATCGGAACTCCTGTCAGCAGTGCGGGTGGCAGAGATCGTGGATATTCTCGCCGCACAACGTTGCCTGCGGGCCTGGAGTGAAGATGGAAGAAGCGATGCGGAATGGCTTCGTGCCACAACATTGGACCGGCTTCTACGAGTCCACCCATATTCCGGCGGCAGTTCGCAAAGGTAACCGGCTCTACGTGACGGGACATACCGGCGAAGACCCTGACGGGAGCTTCTCCGGTGACCCTGAGACGCAGATCCGTCAGACCTTTCGTCTCCTCAGCGCCACACTGTCAGAGGGCGGCGCGAGTTGGGTAGATGTGGTCGAACTCAACTCATATCACGTTGGGCTTCGGGCTCAGGCCGAAGTCCTCCTCGCGATAGCGGGGGAGTTCCTCCATGACCCTTATCCCGCTTGGACAGCAGTCGGGGTCACCGAGTTGTTCGATGTGGGAGCCGTCGTAGAGATCAGCTGTGTTGCCGCAGTGTAAGACGACGGTTGTCCGAGGAAGCGGTGAGTTCCGGTCTCCTGGATAACGCGCCCCGAGCCGGTGATGTGGGGCACCCACCCCTACGCGACTAGCCCGAGTAGGCAACCTCGGCGCTGTGGACGTCTGCGACGAGGTTTCCGAGAGACAGATTGATGTCCTGTAAGTGGTAGTCCCACGTCGTTCCGGCGATCTCAGTGACAAGTGGCCGGGTGTCCTTCTTCGACCCGACAGGAGTGACCTGTAGCCACGTCGCATTACCCGCTGTCTCACAGGTGCCCGTGTATTGGTTCGGGTACTCGATCCATGGAGTCGTGACCGCAGGTGCGGGCGGAACCATCGACGGGATCGGAATCGGTGGGCTCAGCGGCCAGTAGGTCTTGAGATCGGCGGTCCCTCCGCCGATGTCAGCCGGGTTGACACATGCCACCTGGACCCCATTGGTGGCGGTCTGCCCGCTGTTGAGACTGATGCCCTGACCGGGAATACCGAAGTTGGCATTGGACGGGGTTGGGACGGGAAGGAGGAGTAGGCGATCACGCACCCGCTCAGATCGGACGCCGTGCAGATCGGAATGTTCTGGAAGGTGGCTCCCTCCGTCTTGCCGGTCGGCACGGTCACGTTGCCCCCGGCGATGATCGCCGTCACCATGAGGCTTCGGAGCGTGGGATTCGGGTCGATCTGGGCCTCGAGGAGCTTGATCAGCATGATCGATCCCTGCGAATGGCCGATGAAGATGACCGGGGCGCCGTCGTCGTAGTAGGCCAGAAAGTCGGTCCAGGCCGAGAGCACGCTGTTATAGGCGACGGTGTAGGCCCCAGGATCGGTGCTGTTGGCTTGGGCCAGTCCGTTGACAGTGACCGACTTGTACATGGGAGCCCACACGTTGCGCTGCTTGGAGAAACGGGATGCCTGGTCCATGGCGTTCGATGTTTCGGACGGTTGGATGGTCAGGTCGGAGTTCACCGTCGACTCGATGCTGTTCGTCGGATACAGGTAGAAGCAGTCAAAGCGACGCTTGGCCGGGACGGTGTCAGCGCGGACTGAGCGCGACCCGTTGGCCCTCACCACGGTCGTAGTCATGTCCCCGTCGCACGGGTCGTTGTCGCAGCCGGGGCAGTTGATGCGCCACTAACCACCGGGAGGAGCGCAGCGACTCCAACGGCCAGAGCGACGGCAGTGACTTTCCATCCGAGAGTGCGCGGGTTTCCTATAATGGGATCATATTACGGCAAAGGATGTCCTGGGGAGCACCTGGCATGTTGCTGAGGATTGGGAGGGCTTGTGCAGTAAATCTCAGACGGCTCATAACCCCGGTTGCCGCTATGCCGCGGATCAGACCGACTCGGGAACGACCGGGTACAGCTTGAACAGAGGGAAAGCGGCCTCGCAATAGTGGGGAACGAAGTGGCGGCCAGTCTCGGCGTCGAACCTCACTCGGTCGCCGCGCGAGCAGATCATGCAGGACTCGGGGTGGTGGTCCATGGTGTCTCCCATGCGCTCAACGCCCCTCCTCTCCTTTCATCGGCGGATAGCAGCCATTCCTTGACCGAGGAGCTCCGGCCACGCATCGGAGAGTCGGACGATGCCCGCCACGTCTCAGTTCAGACTTGGGCCACCGAACCGCTCTTGGCCCGCCGGCAAGGATCCGTCGGCTCTGACGAATTACTGCACCGCCCGGCGAGCAAGGGCGTCGTATCGCCATCCGACCTCAAGTGCCGGGCCGATTGTCTCGATGACTGTTCCATGGCTTTGCAGCAACTATCGGCGCAGACAGCGGATGAAGATCATGACTCCACCCCGATCGATGTGGAGCACGGCAACCGAATTGTGGGTCAGTTGTTCACGGAGATCGAGAACCTACGCAGGGAGCGGGACTGCCTTCGTTCCGCACTCGTCGATGCGGGCTTCTCCCTCCGGGTCGAACGGATCGCGTGCTATGCCCATCAGCCCCGGAAGAGCAATTAGCCGGTGCCTGCTTCTTCCTAGAGGGTTGGCCGGTTGAGGCGGTGCGAACAGGTGTTCGTAACATGGATTAACCTGGCACCGTGGTCACGTTCCTCGAGTCAGCACCCACATGGGCCTTCGGGCTGAACGCCGAGCAGCGCAGGGCCGTCGATCATGACGGCGGACCCCTCCGTATCATCGCTGGTGCCGGCACCGGAAAGACCCGGACCCTGGTCAGCCGGCTTGCACGCCTGCTCCAACACGGGACACCTCCCGAGCGGATACTGCTGGTCACCTTCAGCCGTCGGGCGGCATCCGAGCTCATCCGACGGACTGGCCAGCTGGTGGATCCCAGGGTTGCAAGACGCGTCGAAGCGGGGACCTTTCACTCCGTAGCCCACCGGATGTTGCGTCGTTACAGCTCGTCGCTCGGCTTGCCCGAGGGCTTCACGGTCATGGACCCGGGGGACGTCGGCGATCTGTTCGCCCTCCTCCGGACGCCAATTGCCGCGGATCGGCACCGTCGATTTCCGAAGACCTCGACCGTGGCAGCTATATACGCACGTGTGGTCAGCTCTCAAGTGAGCGTGGAGGAGACGGTCGCCCGTGACTTCCCGTGGTGTGCAGAGGACATCGATGGGCTCAAGGCGATATTTACCGGGTATACCGACCGGAAGCGGGCCCAGCAGCTACTGGACTTCGATGACCTTCTGCTCTTCTGGCGAGCCGCGGCCAGGGATCCAAACATCGGCCCCGTCCTTGCTTCGATGTTCGACCACGTGCTCGTCGACGAGTACCAGGACACCAGCATCGTGCAAGCCGATGTCCTTAGGGCGCTCCGATCGGTGGACGCCAGAATCACGGTTGTCGGCGACGATGCTCAGGCGATCTACTCGTTTCGGTCTGCTTCGGTCCGCAACATTCTGGACTTTTCCGAACAGTTCTCCGGCTCCACGACCGTCACGTTGGAACGGAACTATCGGTCCACTCGGCCCATTCTCGAACTGGCCAATGCCGTGATCGCTGATGCCACCGAGGGCCACCGTAAGAGATTGTGGACCGATGAGGGTGGGGGAGTGCGCCCTGTCCTGGCCACGTGCGAAGACCAGCAGTGTCAGGCGGAAGCCGTGTGCACAACGATCCTCGAGCACCATGAGTCGGGGAAGGCGCTCAAGGATCAGGTCGTGCTGTTCCGAACCTCGCACCACAGCGACCTACTAGAGGTCGAGCTTGGCCGGCGGGGCGTTCCCTTCGTCAAGTACGGGGGACTCAGATTCCTGGAGGCCTCGCACATTCGCGATCTGCTCGCTGGACTGCGGCTGGTGGAGAACCCGCGGGATGAGTTGGCCTGGCTGCGGGTGCTCCAGCTGGCGGACGGAATCGGTCCCAAGTCGGCGAGCCGGATGATGGAAGAGCTTGGAGTGCGGGACATTGGCTTTGCCGATCCGAATCCACTGGATAGGTTCTGCTCCGATCCCACGCTCAATTGCCCGAACCACCGTTCGGGCGTCGAGCTACGGAGGATCGCCGAAGGGCTGGCTGGATGTCGGAACCAGAGTCTTCCTGTGGGAGTCCGGGTGGAGCTCCTCTCTGGCGTTCTAGAGCCAATGATCAGGCGAATCTATGATCGTCCTGAGCCGCGTCTTGCCGATTTCGGTGCCCTGGCCGGGCTGGCCGGGGACTACCCCGACCTTGACAACTTTCTCGCCGACCTGACCCTTGATCCGCCCAGTTCGACGGGCGATCTGGCCGGAAAGCCTTCGTTGGACGACGACTGGCTCACCCTGTCCACCGTCCACTCGGCGAAGGGTGGCGAATGGGACGTGGTGCACCTCATCCATGCTGCCGACGGTGCGTTTCCCTCCGACATGGCAACTGGCACTGCGGAGGGCGTCGATGAGGAACGGCGGCTGTTCTACGTGGCCCTGACCCGCGCACGGAGCCATCTCCATATCTACGCGCCGCTGCGATATCACCATGGCGATCCTGGCGGGTGGACGGACGAGCACTCCTACGCCCAACGAACCCGGTTTCTTCCTCCGAAGCTCGACGGCCTCATGGAGATGCGGCCGGTACGCAGCCGGGTCGACTACCCCATGCCCGTCGCATCCATGCCGGTCGGCAACGCAGTCGACGTCGGTCTCAGAGGGCTCTGGTAGTCGCCGGCACACGACGAAAGGAGATCATCGCCTTCCAAGCCGACTGGCCGTTGCGAACGTTCGCCCCTCTTCGTCCCACCGAGGTTGAGAAGTAGTGCAAATCGACGCAGATCGATGTCAAGGAAATACCAGCTCGAAGCCCATTTCATCCCCGGTCAGCCCAGCCGTTGCCGAACCGGATTCGGTCCTCTGCACGCCGCCCTCGCATGACCAGGTCCAGCGGCGGGCACCGGCCGGCCAGGGCCAACGCCTCTTCGGTGAAGGGCGACTCCCAGAGGGTTGCGACCGACGTTATGGCGCCGCTCGGCGGTACCTGTGGATCAGTCGGCCGGAGGTGTGCCCTCGACCCGTCCGAGGCCGGGCACCCGGCTCTCGGTTTCGAGGTGCGATCGTCGGGAGAAGGCGCGACAATCAAACGGAGCAACGACGGGAGGACACGATGAGCACCTCGGAGCACCACGGGCCAAACGCCGGGAGAAACAGCGGGGGTACCGGCGCCGATCGAAATCGAAGAGGGCGGTAGGTTGCGAAAAGACATCGTCATCGGAGCCGTCTTTCCTGACTACCGGCTCGAGGACCAGGCTGGAGTTCTTCGGAAGCTCTCCGAGCTCCAGGGCGGTAACCCGATGGTCCTCCATCTGTCCCGAGGATCGTACGATCCGAAGGAACACCGTTTTCTCAGGAACCTGACGGAGAGCTATCCGGAGTTCCGCGTCGCATACACGCGGCTAGTGGTCATCTGCACGGACAACCCACTCAACCTCAACGAGTTCCGCGACTCGCTGGGCGCTTCGTGGCCGTTCCTGGGTGACCCGGAGAGAACTGTGCAACACGACCTCGATATCGAGGAATTCACGGATCCCCACAATCCCATGATCCCTCACACCTTTGTTCTGGAGCCCGGGCTTCGGATCCACAGCATCTACAACGGCTACTGGTACTGGGGACGACCGACCATGCACGAGTTGCACGTGGATCTGAGAGCGGTCCTACAGAAGACCCGGCCGGATTTTGATCTGGACGCACCGGGGCTTCGTGAGGCCTGGGATCGTGGAGACCGAGAGATGTTCCTTGTCGATACGCTCGATGAACCGATCCGGTTCACCGAAGGCAAGTCCGTCGGGATCAAACGAGGTGGCCTCTAGCTGCGTCGTGGCAAGAGAGTGTGAATGCCGGGCTCATCGCGGTATCGGCTGGAGTCCCCGCCGTAAGCGTGAGTCCCAAACAATGGAGGTGCCACATGGCCGAACCCACACCGCCCGCAGAGGATATTGTGCTGGCCCACTTCATCGTCTCGGACGATGTCGAGCGCTCTCGACGCTTCTACACCGAGGTGCTCGGCGGCAGGGTGGTGTTCTCCGGAGACGTGACCTATGTGGAACTCGCCAACAGCTGGATCATCATCAATGTCGGCGGAGGCCCGACCGATGACAAGCCCACGGTCACTCTGGAGACGCCACGTGACCCCGACCGGGTCAGTAGCTTCCTCAATATCCGGGTCAAGGACATCAAGGCCGTGTACGCCGAATGGAGCGCTCGCGGTGCTCATTTCCTGACTCCGCCGAAGCAGCACCAGTACGAGATCCGTTGCTACATCCGCGATCCGGACGGGTACCTGATCGAGGTGGGACAGACCACCGACCCCAAGGGAGACTGGTCGGCGTGGTCCTGACCGTCCAGTACGTCCGGTGGGGGGTCGGAGTGAGCGCTGGGATCATCGGTGGGACGGCTCGGGCCGATGGCGCCCCGGGCCGCCGTCGCTAGTACCGTGACGCTGAGGAGGTTCCGGTCATGACTACCGCGATCATCGGCACCGGAGGGATCGGATCGGTCATCGCCCGCCAGCTCGCTTCAGGCGGCGAGACCCTGCGGCTCTCGAGCGCCGATACCGAATCGGCGCGACAGCTTGCTGCAGAGATCGGTCGATCTGCTCTGGTCGCCGTCGACAACCGGGACGCGTTGCTGGGTGCCGATGCTGTCGTCCTCGCGCTGCGGTTCACCGTGCTGAAGAGCGTCATCGACGAGATCGCCGACCCGCTGGCCGACAAGCTCGTGGTCGTTCCGAGCAATCCATTCAGCCTGGACGCGCAAGGTAAGGTCTCACGCGTCCTGCCGAACGGGCAATCCTCGGGCCCGGTCGTAGCCGGGTGGTTGCCGGCGGGGGCGCGTGTGGCCATGGCGTTTGGAACCATGTCGGGCCATCTCTTCGAGGCCTCTAGCCACCGGTCACCGGAGCCGGCCGTCCTCTTCTACGCCACCGACGACGACCGTGCCGGCAAGGAAGTCGAGCGCTTGATCCGCATTGCCGGATTCGAGCCGGTGAAGGTCGGCGGGATCGACCAGTCGGATCGACTCGAGGTGGACGGCGATCTCCACGACCTCGTCGTCGGCCTCGCAGAGGCGCGGTCACTGATCGGTGGGAGCTGATCGCTTCGGAGACCCCCGATCGGGCCACCGCTTACCGGCGATGCGTGCGTTCGCCTGGGTGGCAGGGCACGACCGATGGGCGCTTCGCCCCCGGCTCAATGGTCTCGGCACATGTCGGGTGGTCGGAATTGCGGGATCAGGAGCCTTGACCCATTCTGAGGAGTGGTGAACGTCGATGTCGACAGGGAGAAGCAGCTGGCCGGGGAGGCCGCGGCGTCGATGGTCGAGGGCGGCATGCGGGTCGGACTCGGCACCGGTTCTACGGTGGCCCACCTCCTGCCCGCACTGGCGAAGCGAAAGCTGTACCTGCGTTGCGTGGCCACGTCGCCCCACACGGAGCAGGCGGCCCGAGAGCTCGGAATTTCAGTGGAGCCCTTCACACTGGACCACCTCGACCTCGCCATCGACGGTGCCGACCAGATCAGCTCTGAGGGATGGTTGGTAAAGGGGGGCGGAGCGGCTCACACCCGCGAGAAACTGGTGGCCGTCACGGCAGAGCGCTTTGTGGTGATCGCCGACTCCACAAAGCCCGTAAAGACCCTCCATGCCCCCATTCCCTTGGAATTGGTCGCCTTCGGTCTCGAGTCGACGCTCGAACGGCTGGGCCAGGTGCGCCTTCGCGACGTGCCGAGGAGCCCTGATGGCGGCGTGATTGCCGATTTCATTGGCGCGGTGGGGGACCCGGCCCGACTGGCGGCCAGGCTCGAGTCGACGCCGGGCGTGGTGGAACACGGTCTGTTCCCGCCTGAGATGGTGACCACGATTCTGGTGGGACGCGGCGATTCGGTCGAGAGCATCGAAGTGACAAGCCGCTGAGCTTCGACGGTCGTGTGGACCGGGCGGCCCCGATTGCCGAGCCGCCGACGTGTCCATGGGCTGATGGTAGGCAGCCATCGAGCGATCGGGCGCCCGGATTGACGTCGATCTGGCGAATTGTTAGTACCTCCACCGTGAGTGACTACGACGAACGAAGTGGCGGCTCGAGGACCGGCGGCAACTCCGTCGTGTTCGCAACATTCCTGATGCCATCGGCACGTAGGCGTTTGGCGAGCGTGCCCTCTCCGAGCGGCTCGCAGACCCGGGCCGAGTGCAGCATGACGTTGTCAACGGGGAGTGGTGGTGGCTCAGCCTCAGACGCTTAGACGCCGGTTCTACCAGCGACCCGCTCAGTTGGTTGCCGGGGGTCTCATCGGAAAGATCTTCTCGTATGGACCGCTGAGCGGTCGCATCGTAGAGGTGGAAGCATATGACGAGAGCGAACCAGCAAGCCGCGGCTTCAGGGGAATCCGAAAAGGTAACGCAACGTTGTTCGGTCCGCCGGGACACCTCGAGGTGTACCTGACGTACGGGGTCAACTACCTGGCCAATGTGGTGTGTGAGCCGGTGGGCGTCGGATCCGGCGTCCTCATCCGAGCATTGGAGCCGCTCACCGGGGTTGAAGTGATGAGAGCCAATCGAGGGGATCCCAAAGGACCAGATCGGCGACTGTGTAGTGGGCCCGGTCGGCTGTGCAAGGCGTTCGATCTGACTCGGGCCGACAACAATACGGATCTCGTTGTAGGGAAGGTTCGCATCCTCGACGACCACAGTGCGCTTCCGTACTCCAGAAGCCCTCGAGTCGGCATTTCTGCGGGACAAGATCTCGATTGGCGATTTTATGTCGACGGCAATCCGAGCGTATCCGTACCGCGCGTTCCGGTAAGGCGCCTGGGGTCGGCCACCCATCATCAACGCTGAAATCCCGATCATGGCAACCGTCCGCCTTGTGGCCTGGGACCGCCCTCCGGCAGACGAAACCCAATCCGCCTAGCCTCCCGTCCGGAATCCCGCCGTCTCCTTCCCTGAACAGGCCTTTTCCCCTTTCTGCCCGGCTGGCTACAGTAGGCCCTCGGTGAAGGGAGCAGAGCATGCTTCGATCCTTTTCTTCTCGGCGGGCACCCCGGTGCGAGACGGCCAGCGGCCGAATCTCGGGGGCAGCAAGGGGGAACCCTGCCCGCCTCCAGATGGGCTCCTCGCCCATTCTGGTGGCCTGCGCGCTGACGGTCTTCGGACTGCTCGGATCCTTCGGCGTCGCCGGGGCAGCCGGGTCGGTCACGCACCGTTCAGGCCAGGCAGCTACCTCCTCCGGAGCCGACGGGGTGCTTACCGGAAACGTGGTCATACGGGACGCCCCTGCCTATTTTGAGGGAGAGGTCGGGCTCGCCGCCTGCCCCGGCACGAGCACACCGGACGCCACGACCGCCTTTTGTGCCGCGCCGCAGATCGCCCTGGCCGAGTCGGGAGCGAGCTACACCCTCGAACTTCCAGCCGGTACCTGGGAGGTGTACGAGTTCTATGAACTCGGATTCCAAGGTGGGGCGTACATCGGACACGCTCATACCGTCTCGATCGTCGGGGGAGGCACGGTCCGGCAGAACATTTCGGTGCGGTACCAGGCCCCGACCACACTCTCTGGCACGGTCACCGTTTCCGGCGTTCCGAGCGGGATCACGCTCGAGACCCTCATTGTGACCGCCTGTCCTTCGTCGCAGCCGTTGGTGGGTGGCATCCCGTCCCAGTTCTGCGATTCCGACTACGTCGAGAATTCGGACAGCTATTCGCTCCCGACCTTGTTCAAGGGCAACTGGCTCCTGTACGTGGGCTACGAGACCGTCTTCGGGCTCACCTTCGTCGCTACTCCGACCCCGGTGAGGCTGCCCAAGGGTGGATCAGTCACCGACAGTCCATCGGTGGCCTATCAGACACCGGTCGACGGGGCACTGGAGGGGACCGTCACCATCACCGGCGCTCCTCCGGGCTTCACGACTCCACTCGAGGGTGCCGGGGCGTGCCCGGTAGTCAGCACGCCCGGAACGGCCTGCGCTGAACCCTCCTACACCTTCATCGGTCCCGGGGACACGTACCAACTGGCGCTGTCGCCAGGCAAGTGGGGTGCCGCCGGCTTCTACGAACTCGGAGGCTTCGCCGGTCAGTTCCTCAGTCCGGTCCAGACGGTCACGGTGTCGGCCGGGGTCGTCGATCAAGTGAATTTCGTCATCCCCTACGTGAAGCCCGCCAAGTTGGAGGCGACGGTGACGGTTACCGGAGTTCCCGCTGGAGTCACCATCGAGGAGACCGAATTGCTGGCCTGCCCGAGTGGCGATCCCTATGACGGGATCAGTGTCCCGATCGAGTGCGTGCAGGGCGCGGACGCCGGGAGCGTGGACACCATCGGCACACTGCCCCCGGGGACATGGCTCCTCTATTCGGGCTATTTCGCCAGCAACGGCTCGTTCTACACCGGCACTCAAGCCACCACGGTGAAGATCGGCGCCGGCCGTACGAAGAAGGTGAGCCTGACCGTGGCGTATCAGTCAGGATGAGGAAGGACAACGGGTACCAGCAGTCCACGGCCTCAGCGCCTTGACCGACCAGGCTCGGGTGGAGGACGGGAGGGAGGTGTCCCGTCGGGGCGGGGTCGTGGCCCAGACAGCCTGCGGCCGTCACCTGCCACTGGACGACCTGGATGCGCCTCGCCCGCTTCCCCGTTCGGTCGGGGAGTATGACGCTCACGGCGTGCCGCTGCCATCTTCGACCCACCGGTCCGACGCTCGTAGTGCACGATGGCCGAAGCCGGCGCCTCCACGAGCGAGATCTCCAGGCCCTGTTGCATGAGGCCCGCTCCGGTCACCAGCTCCTCGCCGTCCAGGTCGAAATTCTCGATCTGGTAGTGCCCGTCCGCATCCAGGCCCTGCAGGGCGAATCGCATGGTTGCCGCCTGGGCGTCGGGACGTCGGAAGACGAGAACCACACCGCTCCCCGCCGCCGGGCGGTCGAATTGGAGTGCCATCCATACATCGTTCTCCAGGCTGAACTCCGTCAGGGGGTAGAAATCGCTGTACAACAGGTCGTCCTGGATACGTAGGAACTCCTCGTTCATCGTGCGAAGGAGCACCCAGTCCTCCTCGCTCGCGGTGACGGCGTCGACGCTCGACGCGTAGCACGGGGCCAGTGAGCTGCGGACCACATACTGACCCGGACCCCAGGCACCGCCGTTGGTGGATTGAGGTCCCACCCCCGTCCCGTAGTAGGGGAGCCAGAGGGAGAGGCCGTAGGTCTGGCACTGATTGCCGGTCGGCTCGAACTGGTAATCGCTTCGCAGCAGCGGGACCGATCGGCGCATCGTCTCGAGATCGTTGCGCCGGCCACCCGACGCGCAGCTGTCTATCCAAAGGTGAGGATGGCGCTTTCGTAACTCGTCCCAGAAGGCGAGATGGCCGGTGACGTGCTTCACCTGCGTCATGCCGATCCGTCCCGGCTCGTCCGTGGCGTTCCAGTAACCGAGCGGGTCCAGATTGAAGTCCTGACGGAACACGTCCAGTTGACGGCCCTGAGCGGCCTGGTCGGTGATGATGGTGTCGAAGCGCTCCACTGCCCAGGCCCAGGCATCGGGGTGGCCGAAGTCGAGGAGGAAGCTGGGGTCAGAGATCGGGTCCGGTGGTGGGATGAGCCAATCCCGGTGGTCGTTGAACAATTCGGTGCCGACTCCCACCCGCTCCGGCTCGCTCCACAACAGAGATTTCATGGCATGATCCATGGCCCGCTGGAACGTCGGCCGCATGCCGTCGGGGAATCGCGTTGGGTCCGGGTACCAGTCCCCGACGCCATTGGACCAATTCTGTGGCAACCAGCTCGGAATGGCGTACCAGCCTGCGTCCACCCACCAATGGGTATAGAAGCCGCCGCGGTCCCGCGTGGTCCCCTTCCGGGCGTAGGTGTCGATGGCGGAGAGTTCTTCCGACTGGTCGGGCAGAAGGCTCAGGCTGCCGGTCGTGGGGATGATCGGTGTCGGCAGGATCCCCCCGAAGCGCGGCAGGTTGTAGTCGGTCATCCATCGCCGCCACTTGTTCTGCGCCAACAGCCAGCTGTCGGCGCTCCACTGCATGAGGACGACGAGGGGGGTCCGCACCTCCTCGCCCGCTTCCAAGTAGGTGTCCAAGGGCATCGCCTCAGCGATGTCCCCGTACGGGTTCACCAACGGGTCGGCAGACGTCATTCCGGCCTTGAGGCACAGGCCTTCATCTTCGTCGATAAGCAATTGAGCGGTCCATTGCCCTGGCCATCCGACGGCGACCATGACCCCCTGATTGCCCCAAGAGATGTTGAAATAGGGCCACGTGCCGTTCGATGGCCGACCCCCCAGAGGGAAGAGGAGTTGCGCCCTGCCCGGCGTAAGCGGGGATGTCTGCGGAGCATAATCATCGGCTTGCTGGTAGCTGCCGTTGAAATGGTGAAGGGCGAACGGTGCCGTGGGTGACCCGTTGATGACGGTGTCGGCGGCCAGCACTGAGCTCAACTGCTGCGAGGTGGTCGATGAAGGGTTGGCGAAGGATACCGTCCATTCGGTGGCCCCGTAGCCCTCGTAGACGACGACAGCGGCCCGGACCTGAAGCTCTCCGGACGGTGCCTGCCACGTGACCAGTTCCTCCGAGCGCCCCGGCGAGGAGCTGACGGTATGCCTTGCCGTCCGCCACTGGGGCAGGAGACTTGCCGACGGCTCTCCGGCATAGTTGAACGAGAAGGGCGGATCGGCAACGAACTCGGAGACACGCGTCGGCGGCATCACTCCACGGTGAGGCTTGGGCTGCAGCCGGCGTCAGAAAGCGGCCCCCGTTCGAGGCCAGGGCCACCGATCCCGTTCCTGCCCCCAGCAATTTGAGGAAAAGTCTCCGGTCCACTGTCGCCACCCCCTACGCCGGCCGTTGTCCGTCCATTCCGGCGTGCACGTACCCGGTCCCGTTCGCCGCGCCTTTCGGATCCATCGGCATGCTACGCCTTCACGCCTCCACTCGGTGCTTCCCCAGCGAGCCAGAAGCCGGCTGGGCGACGAGAGCGACCTGCGTCACTCCGCGTTCGACGAGGGGTCACCGGCCACGGACAAGCGCATGTTCCCTGTTGCCTCCCGACAACTCACCGAACGCACAGACAAACACGTTGCCGATCCGCAGATCGTCCAGTTCGCCGTGGCCTCGAGCCCCGAGATGGAGGGGGAGATCCGGCCCCGTGCATCGACACGGAGTCATTGAGGTAGGGACCGGAGTCGGTGCCCTCCCCCTACAATCGTTGTCGAGCGCTCCCGGTGGGACGCCGACGTTCGTCGATGCACTACCCGAGAGCCACCGCGACCTGCTGACCAGGCCCCTGACCGCCACGCTCACCACCGTCGACTCGAGAGGCCGACCGCAGTCGACGGCCATCTGGTACCTCGTCGACGATGGCCAACTCGTCGGATCGACAACGTCCGACCGCCAACAAGAACCTGGTTGGCAATCCGAACTGTGCTCTCTTCATCATCGATCCCGGCAACTCGTTTCGGACCGTTGAGGTGCGCGCCGAAGCCGAGGTGAAGCCGGACCGGGATAAGGCCACGGTACGGAAGCTGGCCAACGCCTACTGCGTCGATGAAGCAATGCTTGTCAACGAACAAGAGGATCGATACACCATCGCATTCCGCCCCCGACGAATCGTGGTGAACCCCCCGGCGGAGGGCTGATCGGGCAGTTCGCCAGGGAGCTCGGTGTGGATCAGGCCCGCCCCGGCCGGTGACCGGACCCGGCGGTTCGCAACGGGCGTTCGACGAGCAGTCAAGATGGTGCCACCTAGGGCGCGGATTCCGGGGTGACCTCCACCAGCCGCGCCGTGACCTCGTAGAGCAGGTGCTTGGCCAGACCGGGTATGTCGTCGAGAAGTTGGTCGAGGCCCCGGCGGGTGAGAACCAGAACTCGAATCTCCGTTTTGGCTACGACCGTGGCGTTGCGGGGACGTCCCGAAATGACGGCCAATTCTCCTACGATGTCCCCGGAGGTGACGGTGGCCACATGGTGCCCATCTCGCGTCACGGTTGCCGTCCCATCGAGGAGTATGAGCAGGTCGAAGCCGATCTCACCCTGACGGTCCAGGACCATACCGGCGGGAAGGATGATCTCGTCGGCCACTTTGGCGATCTCCTGCAACTGGCTCCTGGTGCAGTACTTGAACAGAGGGACCGAGGCAATGAGTCGCAGGTGCTCGTCACGGGCCATCGAGCCTCTTCCCTTTCAGCCGGACTTCAGATCGACGTGCCGTTCACATCGAGCAGACTGACCGTACTCGACCCACCCCCGATCTGCCCGGAGCTGACCTGCCCAATGCGTCAGGAGTCTCCGGTCGGCAGGCGGACTGCGTATCCGACTTCCGAGCCGGCGGGCAGGCCCCTGCGGAGGGCACTCGGTTCAGGTCTTCGAATCGCTACAAAGGTCCCGTACCCCCATGGACCACCGTGGCGGCCGGGCCTGAGTGGTAAGCGACCGTAGGGACTTTTGGCACTGGTTGTCTGCTCTGTCCGGGCGCACAATGGCTTGGGGGAGTTGCCATGGTCGACCAAGCCGAACGCGTCACAGACACGATGAGTGGTTCCGACGCCTTGCTGTGGACGGTCGGCCGAGATCCGGTGCTGAGACCGACCATCGTCGCCGTGTTGGCGTTGGACAGTGCCCCTTGTTGGACCGACGTGCGTGTCCGCGTGGCGGCCCTCGTCGACCTCGTCCCTAGGCTCCGGTCGCGGGCGAAGTCCCGACCATTGGGGCGTGGGAGACCCCAATTCGTGACCGACGACCGCTTCGATCTGGATCTCCACCTTCGGCGCATGTCCCTGCCGGTCGGCTCCACCTTCAGGGGTGTGCTGGACTTGGCCCAGGTGATGGGAACCGTGGGCTTTGACCCGGAATTGCCGCCCTGGGAGGCGGTCGTTGTCGAGGGAGTGGATGGGGATGGTGCCGCGCTGGTCATCAAATTGCACCATGCGCTCGTGGACGGTGTCGGCGGTGTCGCCGTGTTGTTGCACCTCCTGGACAGCGCTCGCCACCCGGCATCTGACCACACCCCGGTTCCCGACGTCGCGGCGAGGCGAACGACTCCCGGACCAACGGGATGTGTGCTCACCCCGCGGCGAGTCATCGAAACCGGATTGCACGTCTCGATGCACCCGATCGAGGGGTTGGGACAGGCGATGGCCACGGCCGCATCCGCGGTTCGCCTCTTTGCTCCGGCCGGCACACCGCTTTCGCCGATCATGACCGAACGCGGCTTCAAGCGAACGTTCGAGGCCCTCGAGTTTCCCGTGCAGGCCCTGCGCCAGGCGGCCACGGCCGTCGACGGGACGCTCAACGACGTATTCGTAGCCGCCGTCGTCCGCGGGGTCACCCTCTACCATGACGTCCACGGTGTGACCCTCGGGGGACTGAGGGCCCTGATGCCGGTCAACGTGCGATCGGCCGGAGACCCCGAGGGTGGCAACCACTTCGTACCGGCCCGCTTCGTCGTCCCGGCACCACAAGACTCGGAAGCGTGCGTCCGGGGAGTACAGCGAATTGCCGCGTCGTGGAAGCATGCGCCGGGGCTGGCGCTCAGCGAGGTGTTGGCCACCGGACTCGACAAGGTGCCCAATGCCGTGGTCACCGCCATGTGGGGCTCGATGCTCAAGGGCGTCGACATGTGCATCACCGATATCCCCGGCCCGACCTTCGAGACCTATCTGGCCGGTGCTCGGGTGGTGCACATGTACGCCTTTGCACCCCCCTCGGGGGCAGCGGTGAATGTCTCCCTCGTCACGTCGGCCGATCGGGCATCGATAGGTATCGCGGTGGACAGCGCAGCCGTCCCCGACAGTCGACAGCTGGCCAGTTGCCTCAACGATGGCTTCGAAGAGGTGCTCCACCTCGGTCGCCGGCTCGATGGGCACCGGCCGTGAGATCCATGGCCCAGGCCCTCGCTCCGCTCGAGTCGGGCTTCCTGTACGTCGAGTCGGAGCGGACGCCGATGCACATGGGTTCGATCGGGATCTTCGAGGGAGCACCTCTACGCGACGGCCGGGGAACGCTCCGAACAGACGCGGTGCGAGCCACCATAGAGGACCGACTGCACCTGGTCCCGAAATTGCGACGGCGTGTGCGCTTCATGACGTTCGGGATGGCAGCCCCACTATGGGTGGACGATCCGGCCTTCGCCATCGCCAACCACGTTCGAGAGACGACCCTCCCGTCGCCGGGGACCGAAGCATCGTTGAGGGACCTGTGCGCCGAGCTCATGTCCCGTCCGCTCCGACGCGATCGACCGTTGTGGGAGATCTGGCTCATCGACGGCCTCGAGGATGGTCGGGTGGCGATGCTGGAGAAGCTCCACCATTCGATGGCGGACGGACTTGCCGGAGTGGAACTGGTGACCGTGCTGTTCGATCTCGATCGCCATCCGACCAGGTCCGAGCCCTCCCCCGACCCGTGGATCCCCACACCCCCTCCACGGCAGAGGTCTGTCGTGGCCCATGACCTCGGTCGCTGCGCCACGATTCCGCTTCGCGTCGCCACGTCCGGGCTCGGCGCCTTGCGCCGTCCCGTGAGCGCCGGTCGTGACGTTTCCCACTACGCCGAGGCCTTGAGGAAGTTGTTCACCTGGCAGAGCGTCGCGCCCTCCCTTTCGCTCAACGGCCCGGTCGGCCAGCGTCGGCAGGTGGCATTCGTTCGCCAACCGCTTCTCGAGTTGCGCGGAGTGGTCGAGCAGTTCGGGGTGACGATCAACGATCTCTTGCTGACGGCGGTGGCGGGCGGAGTCGGCTGCCTCCTGTCGGCGCGTGGTGAGGAGACCGAAGGGCGGACTGTGCAGGTGTTGGTGCCGGTGGGGGCGGGTCACCATGGTGACCACCAGCTCGGGAACGCGGTATCGGCCATGCTCGTCCGACTCCCGATCGGGGCACTGGATCCGGTCGAGCGACTGAGGTCGGTGTCGCGGGCCCAGGCATCCGCCAAGCAGAACGACCAGGCTCTGGCGGCCGACCTCCTCCTCGAACTGCTGGAACCGCTGCCCCAACCGGCCCTGGCCACGGTGGCCCGGCTGGTCCACCGTCAACCATTCTTCAATCTGGTGGTGACCGACGTCCCGGGCCCTGGCCTTCCCCTGTACGTGCTCGGCGCTCGCATGCTGGAGGCCTTCCCGTTGGTTCCCATCGCCGGCAACCTCAGCGTTGGTGTGGCCGCTCTGTCCTACGACGGGCAGTTGACGGTCGGCTTGCTGGCCGACCCCACCGCCTGTGCGGACCTCGACGTGTTCGCCGACGGCATCGGTCGCACGTTTGCCGCCCTCGTGGCGGCGGAAGGCGCCGCGCACCCGGATCGTTTTGAAACCGCAGTAGAAGACCAACCCGGGGCTAGTGGAGGTTCAACGTCATGAGAGAACTCGTGTATCCCAGGCTCTTGATCCCGCGCGTCGAACAGTTTCCCGACAAGGTCGCGATCATCGACGTGACAGCCGAGGGTACGCGCTACCGGGGCACGTTCGCCGACCATCTCGACCGCCTCTTGCGACTCGTGAACTCCATGCCGTCCGTGCTCGGTGTGGAGCCGGGCGACCGCTTCGCGGTCCTGGCCATGAACAGTCACGAGTATCTTGAGCTCTACCATGCGGCCATGTTCGGGGCGGGCATCATCAACCCCCTCAACATGCGGCTCTCCCCGTCCGAACTGGCCTATGTGCTCAATGACTCGGGCTCCAGGGTGGTCTTCACCGATCCGGTGTTCGCCCCCTTGCTCGACCAGGCCCGGGCCGCGGGAGCCACTGTCGAGAAGGTGGTCATCATCGGCAGGGAGTCGGGCGACGGCAAGGCCGGTTCGGCCGGCGGCACCGTGGGCTACGAGGATCTGTTGTCCCTGGGCAAGCCCGTCATGCCACCCGAGCCCGAGGAGGGCGACGCCGCGGTCCTCATGTACACCGGAGGAACCACAGGCTTCCCCAAGGGTGCCCTGCTCGAACAGCGGGCCGAGGTGCTCAACGTCTACCACGTCCTCTCCGGCATAGGGCTACGCGAGGATCGTCGCTTCCTGTTCCAGTCGCCCATGTTCCATGCCGCCCTGGTCGCCGGTGTGCTCGGCATCCCCGCCACCGGAGCGACCTCGGTGACGATCCCGCTGTTCGACCCGGCCTTGGTGCTGAGAACCATCGAAGAGCAGCAGATCGACACCACGATGGTAATTCCCATCATGTTGTCGATGCTCGAGCGGTCCGAAGGGTTCTCACCCGAACGCCTGCGTTCGCTGCGCCAACTGGTCTATGGTGCGTCACCTATCTCGCAGGACCTCATCGCCGAATGGTTGAAGATGCTTCCGGACACCGAATTCATCCAGGGATACGGCATGACCGAGGCGGCGTCAGCACTCACCTTCCTCGGCCCCGAGGATCACCGGCGCGGCGGCGACGCGCTGACGGCCGCGGGCAGGCCTCTGTTCGGTGTCGAGCTGTGCATCACCGACTCACTCGGCAACGCCCTCGCCCGAGGAGTGGTGGGGGAGGTGTGTGCTCGAGGTGGCAACCTCATGCGCGAGTACTGGCGGAAGCCCGAGGAGACCGAAGCGGTCATGCGGGACGGTTGGTACCGGACGGGGGACATGGGGTTCCTCGACGACGGGAACCTCCTGCACCTGACGGACCGGATGAAGGACATGATCGTCACCGGGGGGGAGAACGTGTACTCCATCGAGGTGGAGAACGCCATCGCCTCCCACCCGGCCGTGGCCGAGGTCGCCGTGATCGGTATACCGAGCGACAAGTGGGGTGAGTCCGTGCATGCGGTCGTGGTGCTTCGACAGGGCATGAAGGCGACGGCTGAAGACGTCATCGAACACACGCGGCTGTTCCTGGCCGGGTTCAAAGTCCCGCGATCGGTCGAGTTTCAGGACGATCCGCTTCCGATGTCTGGCGCCTTCAAGCCTCTGAAGCGCGAGCTTCGGCGGCGTTACTGGCAGAACCAGGACCGTCAGGTGAACTGAGCCACCCGGCTCACCCGGGTGCCACTCGGCCGCTCAGCACGGGTCTTGCTCCCGACCCGGTGAGGTCAGGCCGCGGTAGGCCTCCAGCGGCTGGATCTCGCCCTTGACGATGCTATTGATCATGGTGCAGATGGGCAGTTCGAGTCGGTTCCGTTCCGCCAGTGCCAGTGCCACGCTCGCAGTGTTGACACCTTCGGCGACCATGTGCATCTCCCCCACGATGTCCTCGAGTCGCCGCCCCAGCCCGAGCTGTTCGCCCACGGCACGATTGCGGCTGTAGGGACTCATGCAGGTGGCTATGAGATCTCCCATACCGGCCAGCCCGGCGAAGGTGGCCGGCTGTGCACCCATGGCCACACCGAGCCGGGTGAGCTCGGCCAGTCCTCGCGATATGACGGCGGCACGCGTGTTGTCACCTACCCCGAGCCCCTGCCCGATCCCGGCCGCTATGGCGATCACGTTCTTGAGTGCACCACCCATCTCACAGCCGATGACGTCGTCGTTCAGGTAGACGCGGAACACACCCCGGGTGAACACCCCCTGAATGGCAGCGGCCACTTCGAGATCATCGGTTGCGATGACGGCGGCCGCAGCCTTCCCCGACATGATCTCCCGTGCGATGTTCGGACCGGTAAGGGCGGCCACGGGGTGCCCCGGAATCACCTGTCTGATCACTTCGGTCATCCGCAGGAGGGAGCCGGGCTCGAGACCCTTGGAGAGGCTGACGACCGGAATCCAGTCACGGACAGATCCGGCCGTCCTCTCGAGCACGGTCCGGAAGCCGGAGGTCGGCACGCCGACGACGAGAAGATCGGCCTCGGATACGGCCTCTTCGAGATCGGAGGTGGCCGCCAGCTCGGAGGCCAATTCGAAACCGGGTAGGTAGACCGGGTTGACATGGTCGGTGGCGATGGACTTGACCACGTCGGGATTCCGGGCCCACAGCACCGTGTCGTGTTTCGGAGCCAGCAGGGACCCGACAGTCGTGCCCCACGACCCACCTCCGAGCACGGCCACCCTCATCGAATTGCCAGTTCGTCGTTCGGGAACGATCGGGCTTCCGCTGCTCCGACCGCCCGGGTGCGAGAGCCCATCTCAGTGGGAGAACTCGACCTTCGGCGCCCCGGTGTCGGGCGCCACTGTGGCTACCACACTCTGACGGCTGGAAGTCCACGACTTCGAGCCCGGTCCTTCGTGCGCAAGTCCCTTCATGTCCGGTCTCCTCGAGAGGCCCCAGAACTCCAGCATGGGAGCCGAGCACCGGTGCTCGCCAGGGCCGAAGGTCACACCGGTCGGGTCCCAGCCATGAGGCCGTGTGAACCTAGGCCGGTTTGGAGGTGCCACCGATGGCGTGGGTTCCTTCCCCGGGATCATCCGTGCCCCGCCTCAGCCGGTCTCGGTGGCCCTCGGCGGTGAAGGTGCTCGGGTGTGACGTGTGCAGGAAGTCTTCGAGGATCTCGACGAATCTGGTGGGATCCTCTGACTGGGGAAAGTGACCGGCCCCGGGGATGATCTCCAGTCGGCTGTGCGGAGAGGCCTCGAGGGCCCGGTAGGCATGGGAGACAGGAATGATCCTGTCCTTCTGACCCCAAACGATCAGCGTGGGTATCCGCTCGGCCAGATACAGCCGGTCGATGGCACTCACCGACTGTCCACCCGGATCGATCACCGATCGCATGGTGCGAACGAAGGCTTTGCGGCCTTGGGACTCGGTCAGCGAGCGGTAGGAGCGCCAGATCTCCATCGCCGGCACGCTGCGGAGGCCGACCCTGTCGGCAAGGCGGGCGACCGGGTCACCCCAACTGCGAACGAAGGCCGGGAACAGAACAGGCAAGAGGTATTCGGCGGCCGGCAGAGTTACCACGCGGAGGATCCAGTTCACCTCGCGGCCGAGGCCGCCGGCGTCGACGAGCACCAGTCGTTCGCAGCGATCAGGGAACTGGTACGCGAACTGCATGGCAACGCCACCGCCGAAGGATTGACCGATGACGGTGGCCCGCTCGATGCCCAGCACCACCAGAAGGTCGCGCATCAGGTTGGCAAAGTTGCCCAGCGAATAGTCTCCCCCCGGCTTGGCGGAGTGGCCATGGCCCAGAAAGTCGGGGGCGATCACCGTGTAGTCCGACCGCAGGAGATCCATGGCCGGAATCCATGTCTGGGAGCTGCCGGCTATCCCGTGGAGCAGTAGCAATACCGGTCCGCTCCCCGCCCGCCGGTAGCCGATGCGGTATCCGTGGATGGTCGCGTACCGGACGGGGAAGGTCCTCCCCGTCCGTTCGACGTCGTCCGGCTCGTTCGAAACCTGGCTCATGAAACGACTACCGCCCGGTCACGGGTTTACTTCGCCGATACTTTCTTGGCCGCGCTCTTCCGGGCCGGAACCTTCTTGGCCGACGCCTTCTTCGCCACGCTCTTCTTCTTGACCGGGGCCTTCTTCGCCGACGTCTTCTTGGTCGACGCCTTCTTGGCTGTCGCCACCCGCTTCACCGCCCGCTGGGTGGTGGCCCGGCCCACATCGGCAGCCCGGTCTCGTTGTTCGTTGATGGTCTTGACCACGTCGTTCACCATCCTGCGCTGGCCCTTGATCACCCGTTCGGCGAAGTCGAACGTGACATCGAGCATCCGTTCGATGTCCATGGAGACCGGAGGGACGAATCGATCGGTTCCCCTGGTGATGCCGTCTGCCAACTCTCGGCTGGCCTCGAGGATGTCGTCCTGTGCCCGCTCGATGAGGTGCTCGACGTGTGTGCGCACATCCCTCGGTTCAGCCATGGCATCTGCCTTTCGCTCGTAGTGCACCCCTCCAGATCAAGGATGGATCATCCGGGATGCGGTTACGAGGGTAAAAGGTCCTATTCTCAGGTTTTGCCCGTATACGTGACGGCCGTCAGCCGTCACCGGCGACATCGGATCGTGGGGGTCGTGCCCGGGTCTCAATCGGGCGTCGAGAGTCGGATCTCGGAGCGTGGACGAGACAGCTTCAGGTGTCGGCGGACGCCGGATCGACCTGGGCCATCCTGTGCTCGATGAACGACCGGGTGACGTCGTGGCCGGCCGTCATGCCGAGGGCTTCCTCCAACGCCAGCACCTGGCTCACGCCGGTGATCATGAGGAGGGCCACGATGGGCGGGAGTTCGTCGTCGGTCACCCCCAGTGCGGCCAGGGCCGTGGTCACGGCCTCCAGTTGCGCAGCCCGGTACCGCTCTGCGTAGCGGGCGATTTCGGTGCGGATGGCCTTGCGATGGTTGGCCAGGGCCACGAACTCGATGTTGAACCTGGCCCCGCGTGGGTCGGCGTTCAGCTTCCAGAGGGTCCGGAGCGAACCGTCGATGGCGATGGCCTGCTCGACCCGCGCCACGTTCTCCTCGGCACGGCGCCGAAACACCTCGAGGAAGAGGTCGTCCATGGTCCGAAAGTAGTAGTGGACGAGCTGAGGCTTGAGCTCGGCCCTGGCCGCCACCCGACGTGACGTGACCGCGGCGTAACCCTCCTCGAGCAGCAGCAGCTCGGCGGCGTCGAGCAGCCGGACGCGGGTCTTCGAGTCCACTGCGCCGATGCGCCGAGGTGAGGCGGCGGGCGTCACACCGATACCTTGCCACACCGGTTACACCGGTGCTAAGCACTTGCCCAGGATTGCTGAGCGAGTGCGCAGCAAGGGCACGAAAGAGAGACCGGGTTGACCAACTGGCAGACGACCGACTTCTTCTTCGACGAGTCGTTGGTCGAGGATCCGTACCCGTACTTCGAGGAGCTGCGCTCGGAATGCCCGGTCCTGGCCCTTCCCCACCTCGGGGTGGTGGCGGTGACCGGCTACGACGAGACCTGCGAGGTGTACCGGGACAACGAGACGTTCTCATCGTGCAACTCGGTGATCGGCCCGTTCGCCACCTTTCCGGTCCCGCTCGAGGGCGACGACGTCAACGACATCGTCGACGGCTACCGCGACCAGCTGCCGATGCACGAGCACATGGTGACCATGGACCCGCCCGACCACACCCGGGAGCGGGCCTTGCTCATGCGATTGATCACGCCGAAGCGGTTGAAGGACAACGAGGAGTTCGTCTGGCGCCTCGCCGATCGACAGCTCGACGAGTTCGTCGGTGACGGACGGTGCGAGTTCATCGGCGCCTACACCCAACCCTTCGCCATGCTGGTCGTCGCCGATCTCCTCGGGGTGCCCGAGGAGGATCACCAGCGGTTCCGTGACGGCTTCGGGCTGAGCAGCGCCCCGGGGGTGGTCGGTGCGGGCGAGGAGGGAAGTCCGGGAGAGAACCCGCTCGCCTGGCTCGACGAGTGGTTCACCGAGTACATCGAGGACAGGCGACGTCAGCCCCGCCGGGACGTGCTCACGGATCTGGCGCTGGCCACCTATCCCGACGGCACCACCCCCGAGGTGTCCTCGGTGGTGAGGACCTCGACGTTCCTGTTCGCGGCCGGGCAGGAGACGTCGGCTCGCCTGCTGGCGGCGGCCCTGAAGCATCTCGCCGAGCACCCGGCACTGCAGGATGAGCTGCGGTCCGATCGCGACCTGATCCCCAAGTTCCTCGAAGAGGTGCTGCGGGTCGAGAGTCCCGTCAAGGCCGACTTCCGTCTGGCCCGCCGTACGACCTCCATCGGAGGTGTCGAGGTGTCTGCCGGCACCCCCGTCATGCTGCTCAACGGCGCCGCCAACCGCGACCCCCGGCACTTCGAGTGCCCGGCCGATTTCCGCGCCGATCGGCCCAACGCCCAATCCCACGTGGCCTTTGGACGAGGGGCCCACTCCTGTCCGGGAGGTCCTCTGGCCCGGGCCGAGGGGCGGATCAGCATCGAGCGCATGCTGGACCGGACTCGGAACATCCGTCTGTCCGAGGAACACCACGGACCGCCGGACGCCCGGCACTTCCAGTACGAACCGACCTGGATCCTCCGTGGTCTGTCCAAGCTGCATCTCGAATTCGACGACGCCGGGGCCGGCCGGTGAGCCGCGTCGCCGTGGTCACCGGTGGGGCTTCGGGGATTGGCCTGGGCGTGGCCCGTGGCCTGGTGGCCGACGGCCACCGGGTGGCCATCCTCGACCGCGATGCTGCCGCGGCCGAGGAGGCCGCCGCCGAGCTGAGCAGTGGGGGAGCGACGGCCCTGGCCGTCGACGTGGATGTCGCCGATCGGGCCTCGGTTGCCGCCGGTTTCGGGCGGGTACGGGTCGAGCTGGGCCCCGTCGAGATCCTCGTCACGAGTGCCGGGATCGAATCGTTCACCCCGGTGCTCGACATCACGGCGGAGGGGTGGGACCGGATCATCGGAGTCAACCTCACCGGCACCTTCACCTGCGTTCAGGCCGCCCTGCCCGACATGCTCTCCGCCGGATGGGGGCGCATCGTCACCATCTCCTCCTCCAGCGCCCAGTCCGGTGCTCCCAACATGGCCCACTATGCGGCGTCCAAGGGCGGTGTCATCGGGCTCACCAAGGCGCTGGCGGTCGAGTTGGCCCGCAGCGGCATCACCGTCAACACCATCCCGCCCAGCCTGGTCGACACCCCCATGGCCCGAAAGGCCGAAGCCGACGGCGACTTCCCCGGTGTCGATGTGGTCGGCCCCATGGTTCCGGTGGGTCGGGCCGGCACGCCCGCGGACATCGCCGCGGCTTGTTCGTACCTCTGCTCCGAGGGGGGGAGCTACATTACCGGTCAGCTGATCGGTGTCAACGGGGGCATGTACATCTGAATGACGAACACACGATGGAAGCGCCGGACCGGCCGACACCGAGGGTGCCAGCCCTCGTCGGACGGGCCTGGCCGGTCGGCCGTGCTCGCGGGTGACCCCCGCTCGGTCGGTCCTGCTCGACACCTAGGTACTCGGTCGACGGAGACCGTGACCGTGACCGTGACCGTGACGGCCTGCCCGGATGGCGGCGCGGCCTGACCATGGAGTTCGGACTTCGCTTCGACTTCCGCAACCCGGCCGCTGCTCGTACGGCCACGGCCGACCGATATGCGGCGGCGCTCGAGATGGCGGAGTGGGCCGACGGCCTGGGGTGCCTCTCCATCGCCGTTTCCGAACATCACGGGTCTGCGGATGGGTATCTCCCCAGTCCCATTCCGATGGTGGCCGCTATGGCGGCGCGCACGGCGGGGGTCCGGTTCTTCATCGCCGCGCTGATCGCCCCGTTCCACGATCCGCTGCGCCTGGCCGAGGACATGATCGCGCTCGACAACCTGAGCCGGGGCGCGTCGACGTCGTCGTCGCCGGCGGCTACGTGCGAGAGGAGTTCGCGCTCTTCGACGTTCCCATGGACGAGCGAGGCCGGCGGGTGACCGAAGCCGTTGCCGTGCTGCGGGCGTCCTTTGCCGGCCAGCCGTTCGACTACCGCGGCCGCACCGTGCACATCACGCCGGTACCGTACAGACCGGGCGGCCCGGGCATTTTTCTCGGCGGGAGCAGCAAGCCGGCGGCCCAGCGCGCCGCCCGCATCGCCGACGGCTTCCTGCCCTCGGTACCCGAGGTATGGGAGTACTACAGAGAAGAGGTCCAACGGCTGGGTAGGCCGGACCCCGGACTGTGTCCGATCGGTCCCAACCAGGTGGTGGCGCTGGCCGAGGATCCTGATCGGGGATGGGAGGAGATGGCGCCGTACTTCCTCCACGAGAACAATGCCTACGGGGTCTGGCAGGCGCAGGCCGACACCGCCAGCCCGTTCCAGAGTGTGGCCGACATCGAGGAGTTGCGCTCCACCGGTCAGTACCGCGTGCTCACTCCCGAGGAGTACGTGAGCGAGCTGAAGGCCACACCCTCCCCCTATGTGGTCCTGCATCCGATGTGCGGGGGTATCCCGGTCGAACTGGCATGGTCGAGCGTGCGTCTCTTCGAGTCCGACGTGCTCCCGGCCTTCAGGTAGCGACGACCCCTGCGCCCGGGGCGTCTCGCCGAAGATCCTGCAAGATGTTCACCTCACGAGGGCGCCGGGGTCACGTCACCTAGTCCGCCGGCGTGAACTCCAGGTGCAGCCGGGTCAGCCCCCGCAGGATGAACGTGGGGACGTAGGTGAAGCGGCGGGCGCCGGCCGGGCCGTGGTGCTCCTCCGAAAGGTGGATGTCCTCCGTCCGGTCGAGGATGCGCTCCAGGCTCACCTTGGCCTCGGTGCGGGCCAGGGGGGCACCCGGGCAGGTGTGGATTCCCCGGCCGAAGGCCAGGTGATGGCGGGCATTCTCACGATCGATGTCGAATTTCCCCGGTTCGTCGAACCGCCGCGGGTCTCGGTTGGCCGCCGCGTTCACGAGCATGACGGTGGTGCCGGCGGGAAGGTCGACGCCACCGACGCTGGTGGGCACCCTCGAGAGCCGGAAGTCACCCTTGACCGGACTCTCCATCCGGAGGGTCTCCTCGATGAAGTTGGGTATCCGATGACGCTCGTTCCGCAGGAGCTGCTGGAGCTCGGGGTCCTCGGCGATCAGCTGCAGGGCGGAGCCGAGGAGCCGGACCGTGGTCTCCTGGCCGGCGGCGAACAGGTTGGCGGCCACGCGCACGACGTCGATGACCTCGGGGGTCGAGCCGTCGGGAAAGGTGGCGGTGGCCAGGCCGGTCAGGACGTCGTCGCCGGGCGCCAGGCGGCGTTCCTCCACGTAGGTCGTGAACTGCTGGTAGAGGTACTGGAGCGGTGAGGTGGCCAGGGTCTTCTCGCTGGTGCTCCCGACGGCCCCGTGCCCGGCCTGGCCGTGGAGGAGCGCCTCTACGAACCGCGGGTGATCCTCTTCGGGCACCCCGAGGAGATCGGCGATGACCAGCATGGCGAACGGACTGGCGAACTCGCCGATGAACTCGCACCGGCCGTTGCCGACGAAGGTGTCGAGCTGACGGTCGGCCAGTCGCCACATGAACTCCTCGTTCCCGCGCAGGCGCTTGGGCGTGATCAGCCGCATCAACAGGGCCCGGTGGTCGGTGTGCTTCGGCGGGTCGAGGGTGGGCAGCTGGTCGCTCATGGGGAGCTCGTCCCGGTGTTCCTCGATGAGGGCGCTGACGTCGTCGCCCTCCAGCGGCACGGGGAACCCCGGGAACGGCCCGGTCACCGAGGTGCAGGACGAGAAGGTGTCGGCGTCGTTGTAGACCGCCATCACCTCCTCGTACCCGGTGACCATCACCACGCCGTGATGGGGTTCGCGGGCCACCGGGCACTGCGACCGCAGGGACTCGAAGTAGGGATACGGGTCGACGAGCAGGTCGTCGTCTCGGAAGAAGTCGACGGCGTCGAAATCGCTCACGGTGTTCACCGATCTCTCGTGGTGTGGTGATGAAGGGGCACGGCGGCCGGCTCGCGCCAGCCCGGTCTCACGGATCAGAGGGTGTTGCCTCAATCATGCAAGTGATATTCTGCGAAATCGTAAGCCATATTCTTCAGGGCTGGCAACTGGAAGGCTGAGGCTGCGTCCCGCCATGCAACACTGTCGTGGCGAGGGCACGGTGCCCCGCCGGGCACGGCCGCCCGGCCGATCGAGACGTGTGTTCCGCCGGCGCGGGCGGCGGGGGAGGAGTTGGCCACAGGTGGACCTCGACCCTTCGGAGGAACAGCGGCTGCTCATCGACGCCTTCGGATCGCTCTACGCCAAGGAGTCCCCGCCCGAGCGGGTCCGGGCGGTCGAGTCGTCGGGGCACGACCCTGACCTGTGGATGCGGCTCCGCGAGATCGGAGCCCTCGAGATGGCCGTCGACGAGGCGTCGGGAGGGTGGGGTGCGACGCTGTTGGATCTGGCCTTGGTGGCCGAGCAGCACGGCCGGTACCTGGGGTCGGCACCCCTCCTCGAAGCACAGGTGCTGGCCCGGCTGCTGGCCCGGGTTGGGAGCCCCGAAGCCACATCGGCCCTGGCCTCCGTCCTCGGTGGCGGGCGCCTGATCACGTTGGCCCTGCACCCTCCGCGGGATGGCGTCCTCTCCATGGTGCCTTCGGGGGCCATCGCCGACACGGTGGTCTTCTTCGACCGGGGACGGCTGTGGTACTCGGACGCCGGGAGGGCCGGGACCGCCGTGGCCAACCTCGGCTCACTGCCGCTGGCCGACGTGCCGGTCGGGGACGACGCCCTCCTGCTGGCGGCGGGGCCGGAGGTGGGTGTGCTGTTCGACCTGGCCGTCGACGAGTGGCTGGTGCTGATGGCCAACGCGCTGGCCGGCATGGGAGCCCGCGCCCTCGAGATCGGCGTCGGGTACGTGAAGGACCGGCGCGCCTTCGATGTGCCCATCGGCTCCTTTCAGGCGGTGGCCCACGGGCTGTCCGATGCCGCCACCGGTCTGGACGGGGGTCTCCTGTTGGCCCGGGAGGCGGCATGGGCGGCACACGAGGATCCCGACCGGGCACCCGAGCTGGCCGCACTGGCGTGTGCCTTCAACGCCGAGGCGGCCCGTGAGGCCAGCTACCGCAGCCTGCACTACCACGGCGGGTACGGGTTCATGCTGGAGTACGACATCCAGCTCTACTTCCGCCGGGCCAAGGCGTGGCCGGCCCAGTTCGCAGAACCGGCCGACCTCTACGCCCGAGCCGAGGGTCACCGGCTGTCGGCCCGGGCCGGGGGGATGTGATCGTGGACTTCCGACTGGGCGAACGCAGCGAGGTCTTCCGGCAGGAGGCCCGGGACTTCCTCGACGAGGTCCTCACCGACGAGGTGCGGGACGAGATGGAGCGGACCGGGGTCCATCACAGCTGGCACTTCCACCGCCATCTGGTCGAGCGGGGCTGGTTGGCCCCCGGATGGCCCGAGGAGCTCGGGGGACAGGGTCGGGACCCCCTCGAGATGTTGGCGTTCATGGAGGAGTTCCACCGGGCCGGGGCCCCCACCTACGCCGTGGGCACGACCCTGATGGTGGCCGGCATCATCCGTCACATCGGCACCGAGGAGCAGAAGCAGCTCGTCATCCCACCGGCTCTGCGGGGGGAGATCATCATCGTCCTCGGCTTCACCGAGCCCGAGTCGGGATCCGATGTCGCCGCGGCCCAGACCCGGGCGGTGAGGGACGGGGACGAGTGGGTGATCGACGGCCAGAAGATGTTCACCACCAACGCCCAGGAGGCCGACTACGTCTTCATGCTGACCCGGACCGATCCCGATGTGGCCAAGCACAAGGGCCTGACCACGTTCCTCGTCCCCCTCCGCCAGCCCGGCGTGGAGATCCGACCGGTGCGCACCCTGTCGGGCGAGCGCACCAACCTCACCTTCTATTCGGACGTCCGGGTGGACGACTCCCTGCGGATCGGAGAGGTGGACGGGGGGTGGGATGTCATGCAGGTCGGACTGACCCTCGAGCGGGCCGGTGACCACGGAGGCGAGTCGATCCGTCTCCTCGCCGCCATGGAGGAGTGGGCGGTCGGCGCCGTGGCCGACGATGGACGCCGGAAGGCCGACGACGCCGGCGTTCGGGCCCGCCTGGGCCGGGCCGCGGCCGAGAACGAGGTCATGACCCTCCTGTGCCGCCGATCGGCCTGGGTCCATGCCTCGGGGGCGATGCCCGGGGTCGAAGGTTCGATGGCCAAACTCTTCGCCTCCGAGGCGCTGACCCGGCAGTCAGCCGACTTCGTGGACCTGCTCGGCCCGGACGGGATCCGCAGGCAGGGGGATCCGGCCGCTCCGGCCGGCGGGGCCGCCGACTACGACTTCCGCTTCGCCCTCGGCACCACCACCTACGGCGGGACGAGCGAGATCCAGCGCAACATCATCGCTCAACGGGGCCTCGGGCTCCCCCGACCGAAGTGACAGCGGAGGGCGGCGAACCTGCCGGGCCGCTCGATCAGGCCGGTTGCCTCATGCCCAGCAGCCCGAACATGTTGCCCCCCATGATCTTCTCGACGTCCTGTCCGGAGTAGTGACCCGAGATCCCTTCGGCCCACTCGAACGGTTCGGCCAGACCCTCGGGGTGCGGATAGTCCGAGCCGAAGAGGATGTGTTCCGGGGTCATCACGTCGATGAGCGCCTCGAGGGAGTCCTCCCAGAACGGATTGATGTAGATGTTCCTGAGGAAGACGTCGCGGGGGTCCTCGGCGAAGGCGTAGGGCATCTTCCCGTACGTCTTCTCGAGCGCCTTCAGGCAGGGCAGGGCCCAACTCCCGCCGTTCTCGACACTCATGAGCCGCACCGTCGGGAACCGGCTCAACATCCCGTGACAGATGGCCGACGTCACCGTGTCGCTGATCGGCCGTCCCGTGTTGACGGCGTCGGTGAACGGCCGCGGGGCGAAGGGCTGCATGTCGCGCCCGTCACCCTCCCACTCGTTGGCATGGCGCTGGTAGCCGGAGTCGGAAGCGTGCATGGCCACCAGGATCCCCGACTCGGCCACCTTGGCCCAGAACGGGTCGAACTCGGCCAGAAAGGGGGATCTGGTGCCTCTCGTCCCCGCCACCGGGCCAGGCCGTAGGAGCACGACCTTGGCCCCGCGCTCGAGCGCCCACTCGAGCTCGGCGATGCCGCGCTCGGGCAGGCACGGGTTCACCACCGGCGTGGCGAAGATCCGATGCCGGTAGTCGAACGTCCACTCGTCGTGGAGCCACTGGTTGTAGGCGTGGATGACCGTGCACGTCATGTCGGGATCGTCCAGGAGATTGACCTCGATGAGGCTGGCCAGGGTCGGGAACATCAATGCCGCGTCGATCCCCGTCTCGTCGAGCAGGGCCAGCCGGGGTTCGGCCGATCGAAAGGCGTCGATGGCCGGGATCGGCTTGCCGGCCATCTCCCGGAGGGTCTTGCCTTCGGTGTTGTGCCCCGAGAAGTACTCGGCGAAGGCACCGGGCGGCGCCACCACCTCGAAGGTGGGGTTGGGGATGGACTCGCTGATGTGGTTGGCGATGGCGATCTTCGTCCGACCCTTGACCTGCACGTACTTGATGAAGCCGTCGTACTCCTTGGGCAGGTAGCGCGTGAGCGCGTCCTCGGTCTCGTAGAGATGATTGTCGGCGTCAAATATCGGACCTTCGTACCTAGTCACAAGGACCTCGATTCTTCGGAATACGGCTTGGCGAACGTGGTGGACCGGAGTGCATTGTCGTTCACCCGAGGGGGTGAACTCGAGGTGGAGCCGCTCGTGCCCGCGGAGCATCCACGTGGGCGTGTACTCCCAGTGGCGGTTGCCGACCGGGCCGTGGTGGGCCTCGGAGATCCTGATGTCGGCCATCCGGTCGAGTAGGCGCTGCAGGGAGACGGTGGCCTCGGCCCGGGCCAGGGGTGCCCCGGCGCAGGTGTGGATGCCGTGACCGAAGGCGATGTGCTGGCGGCCGTTGTCGCGGTCGAGGCGGAGCTCGTCGGGGTGCTCGAACTCACGCGGGTCGCGATTGGCCGCGCTGGGCAGGACCATGACCGTGCTGCCGGCTCGGGATCTCGGTGCCCCGCACCGTCGTCGGAGTCCGCGACAGGCGGAAGGTCCCGTTGATGGGAGGCTCGAGCCGCAGGCTCTCCTCGATGAAGGCGGGAACCAGGCTCCGGTCGTCCCGGAGCTGCTGTTGGAGCTCGGGGCGCTCGCCCAGGGTCTGGAGGGCGGTGCCCAGCAGCCGGGCCGTCGTCTCCTGGCCGGCGGCGAACAGATTGGAGGCGATCTTCATGACGTCCTCCACCGGAGGGAGGGAGCCGTCGGGGAACCTGGCCGTGGCCAGGCCGGTCATCACGTCGTCGCGGGGCTCACGCCGCCGGTCCTCGATGTAGCCGGTGAACTGGTCGTAGAGATAGTCGAGCGGGTTGTGGGTCATCTCGAGGTGGCCGGTGTGCATGAGGTTGTCGAGGAACTCCGGCGTGGTCCTGTTCGGGCACGCCGAGGAGGTCGGCGATGACCAACATGGTGTAGGGCTGGGCGTACTCGCCCACGAACTCGCACTCCCCCCGGGCGTGGAACCGGTCGATCCGGTCGTCGGCCAGTCTCCGCAGGGACTCCTCGTTCTCCTTGAGGCGCTTCGGGGTGATCAGCCGCATGAGCAGACCGCGCTGGGCCGTGTGCTTGGGAGGATCGAACGTCGGAAGCTGATCGCCGAAGGGGAGGTCGTCGCGGTAGGTCTCGATGATCTCGGTGACGTCGTCGCCCTCGAGTGGGACGGGGAACTCGGCGAAGGGCCCGATGGCCGAATTGCAGTTCGAGAACGTGACCTGGTCGTGATAGACCTCCACGGCCTCGTCGTAGCCGGTCACCATGTAGACGTCGTGGTACGGCTCCTTCACGACCGGGCACTTTCCGCGCAGGTACTCGAAGTAGGGGTAGGGGTCGTCGATGAGGTCCCTGGTAAGGAAGAAGTCGATGGCCTCGAACTGCTCGTCGCTCACTGGTGCTCCAGGGTGGGGGAGGGCGGACGTCCGGATCGGATGGGTACCACGGTCGGGTGGAGGCGTCGCGCCTCGGTGACGCAGAGTATGTTCAGTGGCCGCGCCGACCCGGTGGGAGACGCCGGTACCGGGTTCACGGCCCGGAGCCGGGCACCAGTGGAAAGGAATCGCCGGACATGAGCCAGGAGCTTTCGGGGAAGGTCGCTGTCGTCACGGGGGGGGTGAGCGGGATCGGCCGTGCCACCACCGAGCTGTTCGTCCACGAGGGAGCCAACGTCGTCGTGGCCGATATCGATGTCGAGAGGGGCGAGGCGTTCTCCGCCGAGCTGGGTGATTCGGCCATCTTCCGTCGGACCGACGTGTCCGACGCCGACGACGTGCAGGGACTGGTCGACGCGGCCACCGAGGCGTTCGGGGGACTGCACATCATGGTCAACAACGCCGGCATCTCCAGTTCGTTCCGGCGCTTCCTCCGCGACGACCTCCGCGACTACGACCGGGTGATGGCCGTGAACCTGTTCGGCGTGATCGTCGGGACGCAGCGGGCCGGTCGGCACATGGCTGAGCACGGAGGTGGTTCGATCGTCAACACCTCGTCGATCGGTGGCCTCACCGGGGGCGGACCCCCCATCGTCTACCGCACGTCCAAGGCGGCCGTCGTCCAGTTCAGCCGCATGGTCGCCGTCGATCTGGCCGAGTTCGGTGTGCGGGTCAACTGCATCGCCCCCGGCCACATCCCCACCGGCATCACCAACTACGACCTGGGTCCCACCATCGAGGCCGACCAGCCGTTGCCGCGCCAGGGGACACCACAGGACGTGGCCGAGGCCGTGCTCTTTCTGGCCGGCGACCGTTCGGCCCAGATCACGGGCATCGTGCTCCCGGTGGACGGCGGGACCGTGGCCGGACGACCCGTCCGCCGGGCCATGGGCAGTGAGGTGGCCACGAAGGACGGCTCCGCCGGCTGAGAGTCGTCCGCTCCTGACCCCGGTGGTTGTCACGTCGGCCCCCGACCGTCCCGGACGGCCTGGCCGACCAGTCCGATGACCCAGGCCATCCCTTCGACCGCCCGGTCGTGATCGATCTCCCAGTCGACGACCAGGCGCTCGTAGGAGGCCACGCTCCAGAGCACGTCGAACAGGGCTGCCACCAACGTCCGGTCCTCGTCGGTCCACTGCTGGGCCACGGTGGCGATGGCCCCGGCCAACGCCTGCCGCTGACGCTCCTTGGCGTCGACCAGGGTCGGGTCGAGAGGGGGGCGCGGCTCCCTCGGGTACTGGGCGACATGGTCGAAGATCTGGGCTGCCACCGTGGTGATGTCCTCGAGCCTCATGCCGGCCAGATCGATGCCGGCGTCCTTCTCGTTCCTCTGCATCACGGCGTCGCGTAGCCCGCGCTCGCTGCCGAAGTAGCGGTAGACGGTCCGCTCGTTGACGCCGGCCCGTTCGGCCACCGACCGGACGGTCAGCTTCTTCCAGTCCCGCACGGATGAGCGGTGGAGGAGCTCCGAGGCGGCCACGAGGATCCTCTCCCGGGTCTCCGCCGCCCGCTCGCGTCGCAGCGTGCCGTCGTAGGGGCGGCCGGTCGGCGTCGGAGGTTCCGGTGCCGGCTTCTTGGCGGTGGTCACAGCGTCCATTCTGCTAGGCCAGCTTGGCTGACCAACCTCCGTCGACCGGGATCACCGCACCGGTGACGAACGAGGCCCGGTCGGAGGCGAGGAAGGCGCCGACCTCGGCCACCTCGACGGGCTGTCCGGCGCGGTTGAGGGCGGCCTTGGCCGCGATGTCGGGGATGAAGTCCTCGGCCCCCTGGGCCATGATCTCGGTGAGGATGAACCCGGGGCAGATGGTGTTGACCCTGATCCCCTCGGTGCCGTACTCGATGGCCGCCGACTTGCTGGCGCCGATGATCCCGTGCTTGGCCGCTTGGTAGACACTGGTGAAGGCCGAGCCGTTGAGGCCACCGACCGACGACCAGTTGACGATGGAGCCGCCGCCCGTCGGGAGCATGGTGCGGATGCCGTGCTTCATCCCGAGCATCACCCCCCGCAGGTCGACGTCCATCAGCCGGTCGTAGAACTCCATGGTCAGGTCGGCCAGGGCGCAACCATCGGCCACGCCGGCCACGTTGAGCACGGCGTCGACCCGTCCGAACTCCTCGACGGCGGCCGCCATGGTGGCTTCCACGTCGGACTCACGGGTGACGTCGCAGTGCACGGGGAGCACATCGCCACCGACGTCGGCGGCCGTGTCCTGCTCGGCACCGCTGATGTCGGCGGCCACCACCTTGGCACCCTCGCGGACGAAGACCCTGACCGACGCCTTGGCCATGCCCGAACCGGCCCCGGTGATCACCGCCACCTTGTCGTCCAGAAGCCCCATCATGCACCGCCGTCGTCGGCGGATCCGAGGTCTCCGGCCATCACGGCACGAGGACCGGGAGCGTCTCCCAGCCCCGGACCGTCGACGTGGGAGCGAGCGTCGCCCGGTCCGTATCGACCTCCCACGTCGGGAACCGGTTGAGGACCTCGTCGAGGGCCACCCGGCCCTCGAGGCGGGCCAAGGCCGCCCCCAGGCAGAGATGGATCCCGTAGCCGAAGGTCAGGGGCTTGCCGTCGCTCCGGTGGATGTCGAAGGTGTCGCCATCGGGGAACCGGCGGTCGTCGTGGTTGGCCGACGCCGGGAGCAGCATCAGGATGCTCCCCTCGGGCACCGTCTGGCCGTGGATCTCGACGTCCTGGGTGACATACCGGGCGGTATGGGGTGCCGGTGTCTCGAAGCGCAGGAGCTCCTCGATGGCCCCGGGGATGAGCGACCGGTCATCGACCAGCTGCCGTCGTTGGTCCGGATGATCGGCCAGGACCTTGCCGGTCCAGCCGATCAGCCGACCGGTCGTCTCGTTGCCGGCGCCGGTGATGACGCTGATGTAGGTCAGGAGCTCGTCACGGGTCAACCGGCGGACGGTTCCGGTCTCGTCTTCGAATTCGGCCTCGAGCAGCTCGGTCATGATGTCGTCCGAAGGGTGGTCGGCCCGCCAGTCGATGTACTCGGCGAACATGTCGGTGGGGACGAAGTTCTCGGACACCTCCATGGGCTGGCCGGCCTCGGTGCGGAGGTTGGCGTCGACCTTGTCCCGCACGGCCTCCTGGTCCTGCTCGGGAATGCCGAGCAGCATGCCGATGACCCGCATGGGCATCTGAGCCCCGAGGTCGGCGATGAAATCGAACTCGTCGGCGCCGACCAGCGGATCGAGGCAGCGGGCGCAGAAGTCACGGATCTGCGGTTCGAGGGCGGCCACCCGGTTGGGGGAGAACACCCGCGACATCAGTCGCCGGTGGATGGTGTGTACCGGTGGGTCCTCGAAGATGAGCACACCCGAGGGCATCTCGATGTTGGCCCTGATGAGCTCGATGATGCCGCCGCGCCCGGAGATGAAGGTCTTCGGGTCCAGATAGCCGCGCTCGACGTCGGCGAACCGGCTGACGGCATAGAAGTCGTGGGGCTCGTTGTAGTAGAGCGGCGCCTCCTCCCGCAGACGACGGAAGACCGGGTACGGGTCGACATCGATACCCACGTCGTACGGGTCGTAGTACACGTCACTGGTGCTCTGGATCGTCACGCCCGGGCCTCCCCTTGCTTTCATGTCGTACTGTGACACTAAGCTGCTGGTCGGTCAAGGCGGCGTCCTTGCGGCCTGGCCCGGGACGCCCGAGGGATGGGGAACGATGAAGACGCATGCCGCGGTCCTGTGGGGCCGGCAGCAGGACTGGCGGATCGAGGAGATCGAACTCGATCCGCCCAGGGCGCACGAGGTGTTGGTCCAGTGGGCGGCGGCCGGTCTGTGCCACTCCGACGAGCATCTCCGCGACGGCCAGATGGGTTCGGAGGCGGGCACCGGCGAACCGCCGAGGTCGGGACTCTTCCCCATGGTGGGCGGACACGAAGGGGGAGGAGTGGTCCTCGAGGTGGGCCCCGACGTCACCAGTCTCCAGCCCGGTGACCACGTCGCCGCCAGCTTCTTCCCCATCTGCGGTCGGTGCAAGATGTGCATCACCGGCCACTCCAACCTGTGCGACCTGGGTGCGGCCACCTTCCTGCCCGGCCAGATCGCCGACGGCACCATCCGCTACCACCTGGACGGACGCGTCCCTCAATGTGATGTCCAAGCTGGGCACCTTCGCCGAGCACGGCGTGAGCCACGAGGCCTCGCTGGTGGCGGTCGATCCCGACCTGCCGCTGACCGCGGTGGCCCTGGTGTCGTGCGGGGTGGCGACGGGCTGGGGTTCGGCGGTGTACCGGGCCGAGGTCATGCCCGGCGACACCGTGGTGGTGGTCGGCGTCGGAGGCGTCGGCATGAACGCCGTACAGGGCGCCAGGATGGTCGGGGCACGGAACATCGTGGCCGTGGACCCGGTGGAGTTCAAACAGAAGGCGGCGCTCGACTTCGGCGCCACCCACACGGCCGCGTCCATGGAAGAAGCCGTGCCCATCGTGACCGAGCTGACCCGGGGCCAGATGGCCGATGCCGTGATCATGGTCCCCGGTGTGATGTACGGGGGCCTGATGGCCGGCGCCCTCTCCCTGACCGGAAAGGGCGGGACCTGCGTCGTCACCGGCTGTCGCCCCTCAGGCCCAGCTGGACGCCAGCGTGAACCTGTTCGACCTGGCCATGATGCAAAAGGAGATCAAAGGGGTGATCTTCGGGGCGGCCAACCCGCGCTTCGACATCCCCAACCTCCTGGCCCTGTACAAGTCGGGTCAGCTCAAGTTGGACGAACTGGTCACCAAGACCTACCGACTCGACCAGATCAACCAGGGCTATCAGGACATGCTCGACGGCGTGAACCTCCGAGGCGTGGTCACCTTCGAGTGAGAGTTCGCCTGCGCTCTCCTGGCCGGGGGCATCACCCGTGACGAAGCTCCCGAGCAGCGTGCTCCGGCCCGACGCGGCCAGGGGAGACCGGCGTCACCGTCCTCCCTCTGGACGCAGGGACCGTCCATCCCATCCGACAGAGCAGCCCAGCATGTCCATGAGTCTCGACATCGACCCCCTCGACCTGGTGGACCCCACGCGCTTCGCCCTGCACGGCTATCCGCACGAAGTGTGGACCCGGCTGCGGGCCGAGGCGCCAGTGGCCTACGTCGAGCCGCCGGGTCACCCACCCTTCTGGGCGGTGACCAAGCACGCCGACATCCAGTACGCCGCGAGCCAGCCCCAGCTGTTCTCGAGTGCCGGGGGCATCACCCTGGATATGGACTTGACCGGGATCGAGATGCCGGCGGAGATGATCGTGTATCTCGATCCTCCCCAGCACGGTCCTATGCGCCAGGTGGCCAACAAGAAGTTCCTGCGCAGCGCGGTCCGGGCCCGGAGCGAAGAGATCCACCGGATCGCCGCCGACCTCGTCGACCAGGCCTCGACCGGCGGCGACATCGGCGAGTGCGACTTCGTCGACACCTTCGCCGCCCCGTTTCCCGTGGCGGTCGATCTCGTGGGTCCTGGGTGTGCCTCCCGACGACTGGAAGCACCATTTCCGGTGGACCAACGAGATCATCGGCAAGGACGATCCCGAGTACCGGCTCCCCGGTGAGAGTCCGGAGCAGACTTCCCTGCGAGCCCGTGGCGAGCTGCACCGCTACTTCACGGCGATGGTGGCGGACCGCCGCCAGAGTCCCCAGGACGACCTGGTCACCCAGCTGGTACAGAGCGAGATCGACGGTGTACCGCTGACCCGCCAACAGCTGGTGACCTACTGCGAGCTGCTCGTCGAGGCGGGCAACCAGACGACCCGAGACGCCATCGCCGGGGGCATGCAGGCCTTCTGTGAGTTCCCCGACCAGTGGGAGAAGCTGCGCGCCCACCCCGAGCTCCTCCCCGACGCCGTGGAGGAGATCCTCCGCTGGGTCACGCCGATCAGCTATTTCTCGCGGACGGCCACCGAGGACTGCGAACTGCACGGGCAGCAGATCCACGCCGGTGACAAGGTGGCGCTGTACTGGGCGTCGGCCAACCGCGACGAGGAGGTGTTCGAGGATCCGTTCGAGTTCCGTATCGACCGTCCGCCGGGACAACCCCTCGTCTTCGGTTTCGGTCCGCACCTGTGCATGGGCGCACACGTGGCCCGGGCCGAGCTCACGTCCATGTTCGGCCTCCTCGTCGACCGCATGGAGTGGTTCGAACAGTCAGGCCCGGTGGAACGTCTCAACTCGGCGGTCAACGGCGCCATCAAGCATCTGCCCATCCGGTACCGCCTGACCTAGCAGTGCGCATCGGTGTGCCGGCCGGTCGAGCCTGGATCGGTCACGGTCACGAGGAAGGAGGGATCACCATGGACGAGACGAGCATCTACAGCTGCGACGACCACCTGGACCTGCGCTCGGTCCCGCCCGGGCTGTGGAGCGAGCTGTTCCGACGACAGGTCGTCGCCACCTTCGAGGAGGAGACCCTGGCCCAGCACTCCATCCCGCACCTCGGGGCCGACTCGTGCATGTGGGCGGCGGATTTCCCCCACACCGACAGCACGTTCCCCGAGTCACAGCGGTCCATCGCCGAGACGCTGGGCATGCTCCCCGACGAGGACCGTCGCAAGATCACCGCCCTCAATTGCGCCAGGCTCTACGGCTTCGAGTATGTCGCCCGAGGTGGTGGGACCGACGCCGGCGGCCGACGACCGGCGGCCGTCTCATCGAGTTCATGACGTACCCGGACGAGCCGAAGGAGCGTATGCGTGACAGCTGACCTGGTAATTCGCGGTGGTACCGTCGTCGACGGGAGTGGCCAGCCCGGCCGGGCGGCCGACGTGGCCGTCACCGGTGGGCTCGTCGAGGCCATCGGCCCGAACCTCCATGGTGTCGTCGAGGTGGATGCCTCCGGATGCGTGGTCGCCCCGGGCTTCATCGACATCCACACCCACTTCGATGCCCAGGTGTTCTGGGATCCCGAGCTCAAGCCGTCGTCGTACCACGGGGTGACCACCGTGGTGGCCGGCAACTGCGGCTTCTCCATCGCCCCGTGCCGGCCCGAGCACCACGACGTCATCGTGCACACGCTGGAGAACGTGGAGGGAATGGATGCCGACACCCTCTCGGCCGGGATCGCCTGGGAGTTCGAGACCTTCTCGGACTACCTCGACCTGGTGGGCCGACGGGGTACGACGCTCAACTTCACGGCCTACATCGGGCACACGGCGCTGCGGCTCTACGTCATGGGGGACGCGGCCTACGAGCGGGCTGCCACCCCCGAGGAGATCGGGCGGATGTGCCAGCTCGTGGACGAGGCCCTGCAGGTGGGGGCGGCAGGACTGTCCACCAGCTTCTCGTTCGCCCACCGAGGGGTGGACGGCAAGCCGGTACCGAGCCGGTTCGCCGGGATGGACGAGGTCGAGGCGCTGTTCATGACCGTGGGCAGAGCCGGCAAGGGGCGTGGTGCTCGCCACCCCTGGGTGGCAGTGCGAGTACGCGGACATCTTCACCTGGCAGCCGCGGGTGGGCCGACCGTTCACCTGTCCGCTGTTCGCCCTGTCCAACGGGAAGCACCGCGAGGTGGTCCGCCTGCACGAGGAGGCTCTGGCCCGGGGAGCCAATGTCTGGCCCCAGGTCACCCCACGACCGCTGACCATGCAGTTCACCCTGGCCGACGCCTACAACCTCAACGTCGGGGAGGTGTTCGGCGAGCTCATGAACGTGAGCCCCGAGGTGCGCAAGGCCGCCTTCCGCGACCAGGAGTGGCGCACCCGGGCCTTCGAGGACCTGGAGCGCAACGAGGGCGGCATGAAGCCTCGGTGGGAGACGTTCGAGGTCTCGGAGACGGAACGGCATCCCGAGTTGGTGGGCCGTCGGGTCACCGACATCGCCCGCCAAGGCAACGTCAGTCCGCTGGACGTGATGTGCGAGCTGGCCTTGGACGAGGACCTCGCCACCCGATTCCGGGCCTACATCGCCAACGATGACGTGGCCGAGGTGGGGAGTCTGCTGACCGAGGACCATGTGGTGCTGGGGCTCACCGACGCCGGGGCCCACGTAGACCAGCTGTGCGATGCGCCCCTCCCCACCGACCTCCTCGGCACCTGGGTCCGAGAGCGGGAGATCATGCCGCTCGAGCGGGCTGTCCGAAAGCTGACCGGCGAGCCGGCCGACATGTTCGGGTTCGACGGTCGGGGCTATCTGCGCCCCGGCTACGCCGCCGATGTCTGCGTCTTCGACCCGGCCACCGTGGCCCCGGGCCCGCAACGCCGCCTGCGCGACCTGCCCGCCGACGGCGAACGGCTGACCAACGAGGAGCCGACAGGCATGCGTCACGTCCTGGTCAACGGCTCCCTGATCCGGACCGATGAGCGACAGCTCGAGCTCGAGTGGCTTCCGGGGGTCCGCCCCACCCTGGTCTGACCGGTCGGCGGTCTGTTCAGCCCACCGTCCGGAAGTAGTGACGCAGATCGTCGACGAACAGCTCGGGCTGCTCCATGGCCGGGAAGTGACCACCCCGCTCCATGCGTTGCCAGTGCACCACGTTGCACTGGCGTTCGACCCACGAGCGGGGCCACCGCAGTACCTCCTTCGGATACCGGGCCACCCCGGTGGGAACGGTGACGAAGGGCGGTGGTCCGTCCGCCGAGCTGCGCCGGGCCTCCCAGTAGAGGCGGGCCGAGGACGCGCTGGTCTGGGTGACCCAGTACAGCATGACGTTGGTGATGAGCTGCTCGCGGGTGAAGCACTGCTCGGGATTCCCGTCGCAGTCGCTCCAGGCCCGGAACTTCTCCACGATCCACGCCAGCAGTCCGGCCGGTGAGTCGTTTAGGGCGACGCCGACCGTCTGCGGCTTGGTCCCCTGCTCGCTTGCGTAGCCGGACTCCTCGGCCGCGAACTGCTTCATGGCGGCCAGGTCGGACTGCTCCTCCTCGGTCAGCGTGCCGGGGGTCTCGGGCGGGATGCCGGGGGCCATGTTCAGGTGGATGGCCGTGCAGTGCTCGGGGTCGAGCCCACCGATCCAGGTCGTCACCTGGGCCCCCCAGTCACCGCCCTGGGCCAGGTAGCGCCCATAGCCCAGTCGGGCCATCAGCTCGATGAAGGCCCGGGCGATGCGGGGCACGTCCCACCCCGGGGTCCGCGGTGGTTCGGAGAACCCGTAACCCGGCAAGGAGGGGACGATCACATGGAAGGCATCGGTGGCCTGGCCACCATGGGACTCCGGGTCGACCAGCCGGGGGATGGCGTCGAGGAACTCGACGATGGAGCCCGGCCAGCCGTGGGTGAGCAGCAGGGGACGGGCGGCCGGACGAGCCGACCGGGCGTGGATGAAGTGGATCCGCTGGCCGTCGATGGTCGTCCGGAAGTGCTCGAAGGTGTTCAGTCGCGCTTCCACCGAGCGCCAGTCATAGGTATCGCTCCAGTAGGCGACCAGCTCCCGCAGGTAGTCGACGGGGATGCCGTACTCCCAGCCCGTGTCCTCGATCTGATCGGGGAAGCGGGTCCGGACCAGACGGTGGTGGAGGTCGCGGAGGACCGCATCGTCCACCCGGATCGGGAATGCCTCGATCGACTCGCTCACCGCGCTCTCACCGTTCCCCGTTCCGGAACACCACCGAACGGCCACTTCACCAGGCTCTCCGGCCGGTCACGCTAGTGCGTCGACGCCGGTCAGGTGGACGGTGACGAGCCGGTCGGGGCCGCGCCATCCGTCCGGTATCGGCGACGAACGGGGGAGGGGTGTGGTCAGGCGCGTCCGATGACATCGTGGCCGTACCGATCCAGCGACGTCTCGATGTCGGGGCCGAACAGGACGGCGGGAATGAGGACGCGGGTCACGCCGATCTCCCGCAGCGTCGTCACCGCGGCGACGGCCTCCTGGCCGGTGAGGGACGTGCACTGCATGGTCACCTCGACGGCCTCCGGGTCGCGCCCGGCCTCCTCGGCTCCGGTCCGGATGAGGTCGATGAGGGGGGGCAGCTCCTCTGGACCCACGCCCAGGGGAAAGAACCCGTCCCCGATCCGTCCGGCCCGCCGGGCCGCCGCCTCGGTGTGGCCGCCCACGTGCACCGGAATGGTTCCCCCCGGCGGCTGCGGCCGCAAGAAGCAGTGGGTGAATTTCGTTGTGGTACCGTCGAAGCTGGCCTGGTCCTCCGTCCACAGTGCCCGCATGGCGGCGATGCACTCCTCCATCCGCCGGGCCCGACCGGCAAAGGGGACACCCAGCGCTTCGAACTCCTCCTCCAGCCAGCCGATGCCGGCCCCGAGGATCATCCTGCCGCCCGAGAGGTGGTCCAGCGTGGCCAGCTCCTTGGCCAGCACCAGGGGATTGCGCTGGGGCACGATGAGGATGCCGGTGCCGAGGCGCAGGGTCGAGGTCCGGGCGGCCACGTACGCCAACCAGATCAGGGGATCGGGGAACACGGTCCCCTCCCCGGAGGGAAGTCGTCCGGAGGGGTCGTAGGGATACTTCGACCGGTACCCGCCGGGGACCACCACGTGGTCGACCGTCCAGATCGATTCGAATCCGGCCGCCTCGGCCGCCAGGGCGAGTCGGACCGCCTCGACCGGGTCGACGTAGGCCCCGATGTTGGCGAAGGCCACCCCGAACTTCATCGGCTCCATGCCCCGTAGGCCTCCCTGTCTCCCACCATCCCGTCGGCCCGGGTCAGCATAGAGGCCACCCCGTGGTTCCGGAAGCCCCTGTTAGCCTTCGGCGATGGCCGGGGAATCAGGGAGATGAACGCAGCAGGGGCCCCGGCCGATGACGTGGTGGACCGCGACGCATGCATGGGTTCGGGGAACTGCATGTTCTGGGCCCCCGGCGTATTCGACCTCGACGACGACGGCATCGCCGTCGTCGTCGGCGACCCGGCCGGACAGGAGGCTGAGGTGGCAAAGGCCGTCGCCGACTGCCCTGCATCCGCCATCCGGGTCGACCGGTTCTTCCCGTCCTGACCCGTCGATCGACCGGAGACACCCGCATGGGCACCTACAACCACACCGGGCACGTGGTCACCGACCTCGAGCGTTCGAAGCGCTTCTACCAGGAGGTGTTCGGCTTCCGCTTCTGGTACGAGATCAACCCCCCCGACGAACCGACGGCCCAGCTCAGTGGCCTCACCCCGCCGCTCGGGGTCACCGCCTCCTACCTGGTGCTCGACGGCTTCGTGCTCGAGTTGATGCACTATGCCGCCGACGGTGCCACCGCCCCCTACCGGGCCCGCACCATGAACGAGCCCGGGCTGACCCACCTGTCCATCTCCGTCGACGACGTCCATGCCGCGGCCGAGCGCGCCGTCGAGTACGGCGGTCAGCTCCTCGAGGACACCGACGTAGGCATGGCCTTGTTCCTCCGCGATCCCGACGGTCAGCTGATCGAGCTCCTACCGGTGACCTACCGGGACCGGTTGCCGCCCAGGCCCTGACCGGTCGGTCGACGCTCGTCGGCCGTTGGTCGGAGCTCGGAGGTCCGTGGCGGAGGCAGGACCATGCCCGGTGGCTCGGGTGGTGAGTACGCTGTCCGACGGCGGCGGCCGAGAAACGGCCGGTCGGTTCCGGCCCATCGATGAGGAGTGCATCCAATGACCTTGGCCAGCGAGACTGCGGTTCCCCTACGACACGCCGACCGATTCTTCATCGACGGCCACTGGGTCGCCCCCTCATCGGACGCCACCTTCGAGGTCATCGACTCGAGCACCGAGCAGGTCTACTTCCGGGTGCCCGAGGCGCAGGCCGCCGATATCGACCGGGCGGTGACGGCAGCCCGGCGGGCCTTCGACGAGGGGCCCTGGCCCTCGATGTCCCACACGGAACGGGCCGAGTTCCTGACCGGATTCGCCGGTGGCCTGCGGGATCGGGCCGAGGACATCGGGCAGATCTGGCCTCGTGAGTCCGGGGCGCTCTACAAGATGGCCCGCCGGGGTGCGGCGGGTATCGCCGGGAGTTTCGACTACTACGCGGGACTGGCCGAAACCTTTCCGTTCGAGGAACGGGCCCAGCCGCAGATGGGTCAGTTCGGCCTGCTGGTGCGGGAGCCGGTGGGCGTCGTGGGCGCCATCATCCCGTGGAACGCGCCGATCGGCCTGATCACGTACAAGTTGGCGCCGGCCCTCCTGGCCGGGTGCACCGTCGTGCTCAAATGCTCGCCGGAGGCCCCCGGGGATGCCTACGTGGTGGCCGAGATCGCCGAGTCCATCGGTCTTCCCCCCGGGGTGCTGAACGTCGTCACCGCCGATCGGGAAGTCTCCGAGCTGCTCGTCCGCGACGTACGCGTGGACAAGATCACCTTCACCGGTTCGACCGTGGCCGGTCGGCGCATCGCCTCGATCTGTGGCGAGCGGATCGCCCGCTGCACGCTGGAGTTGGGCGGGAAGTCGGCCGCCCTCGTCCTCGACGACATGGACCTCGACGAGGCGGCCGCCACCCTGGCCCAGGCCGAGTGCTCCCTGTCGGGTCAGGTGTGCTCGTCGCTGACCCGGATCGTGGTCTCCCGTAGTCGTCATGACGAGCTGGTGGAGGCGCTGGCCGCGGCCTTCTCCGGGGTCCGAGTGGGCGACCCCTTCGACCCGCGCCACCCAGATGGGGCCGTTGGTCTCCAGCCGACAGCGCGACCGGGTCGAGGGCTACATCGCCAAGGGCGTGGAGCAGGGAGCCGTGCTGGCCACAGGAGGTGGACGTCCCGACGATCTCGACCGCGGCTACTACGTGCAGCCCACGGTGTTCGCCAATGTGGACAACTCGTCGACCATCGCCCAGGAGGAGATCTTCGGTCCCGTGCTGAGCGTGATCCCGGCCGACGACGAGGATGATGCGGTGGCCATCGCCAACGACACCGTCTACGGGCTCAACGCCTCCGTGTTCACACCCGACGTGGACCGAGCCCGGCAGCTGGCCCGCCGGCTGCGGTCAGGGACGGTCGGGCACAACGCCTTTCGCACCGACTTCGGCATCGCCTTCGGCGGCTTCAAGCAGTCCGGTATCGGGCGGGAGGGCGGCACCGAGGGACTCCTGCCGTTCCTCGAGACCAAGACCGTCATCCTCGAGGGCACTCCCGCCGAGTACCGCTAGCCAGCCGAAGAATGGAGTGCGCCGTGCCATCCGTCAGGAGCGAGACGTGACGAATCAGCCGCCGCTCGAACGGATCAAGCTGTCGCTCGTCGGACGGACGGCGCTGGCGGTCGTGGCCAGCGACAAGGTGAACGCCCTCGACCTCGAGACGTTGGAAGAGATCACCCGGGTGGTCGACTACTGCGAGCAGGAAGCCGAGGTCGACGCCCTGGTGATGACCGGGGAGGGCTCCCTGTTCTCGGCCGGGCTCAATGTGAACCAGGTCCTGGCCAACGACGTGCAGTACACCGAGGGACTGCTGGGCGCCCTGGAAGAGGCACTGGTGCGCATCTTCTCCTGCCCCATCCCGACCGTCGTCGCCGTCAACGGGTCGGCCATCGCTGGCGGGTGCCTCTTGGCCTGCGCCTTCGACAAGAGACTGATCGCCGAGGGCGCACGGATCGGTGCGACCGAGCTCCGGGTGGGCGTCTCGTTCCCCATGGTGGCCGTCGAACTGATGAGGCACGTCTGCGGTCTCGCATGCCGAACGGCTGATGTTCGATGCCGAACTGCTCGACGCCGACGCAGCCTGTCGTTACGGCCTGGTCCACGAGCGAGTTCCGGCATCCGAGCTCCAGGCCGCCGCCCTGGCCGCGGCGGAGCAGCTGGCCTCCCTCGACGCCCGGGCCTACTCGCTGGCCAAGGCGTCGTCCCGAAGGATGGTGCTCTCGACGCTCGGGGACGAACGGAGCCGCCAGCTCGACCGACAGGTACTCGGGCACTGGCGCGATGAGCAGACCAGGGCCAGTCTCGAACGACTGCTCAAACCGAAGACCTGAGCCGTTGACCTCCGCGGCCACGGGCCCGGCCCGGCCGCCTCGGACATCGAGGTCCGGCCACCGGCCAACGGGGGGACGCCCGCCGACATCGCTCGACCCGAGACCACGGTGTGGACAGCACCTGGCGTGGGGCCACTCGCCACCGGGGTGGGGAAGCCACAGTTCTACCGATCTGATATATCGTGTTTCATAATGGCAGAAGGACGTTTCCCAATAAGCAAGCGTCATCTCCCCTTTTGATATACCGTGTTCGACAAGAGCAGAGGGGTAGTGCGTGAGGACTGAGGGGCCGGGCCGGCAGCACTGATGCTGTGAGACCGGATGGCCGCTCTACGTGGCAGGTTCCGGTGGCAAGAAAGGGGGACAGCAGTGCTTCAGTTCGTGATCGCCGGACTCGTCCTCGGAGGCATCTATGCCATCGCCTCCGCCGGCCTGGTGATCACGTACACGTCGTCGGGCATCCTCAACTTCGCCTTCGGCTCGCTGGCCTTCTTCATCGCCCGCTTCTACTACTACCTCCACACCCAGGAGGGCTGGTCCATCCTGCCGGCCGCCGTCGTCGCCATCGGGATCGCCTCACCTGCGCTCGGAGTCGTGCTGTATGCGCTCCTCTTCCGCCATCTGAGGCTGTCCTCGCCTCTCATCAAGGTGGTGGCCACCATCGGCCTGTCGGTGGCCCTCCCCTCACTGGCCACGCTGATCTTCGGCAACGCGGCCATCCAGCAGGCACCCGGTCTCGCCCCCGAGCCCGTTGCCGTCTACCACTTCCTCGGCGTGCCCGTGACCCTCGACCAGGTCATCGTGTACATCTGCGTGATCGTCACCGTGGCCGTCGGGGCGCTCGTCCTCCGCTACACGGATGTGGGTCTCAAGGTGAGAGCCATGGTCGACTCGCCGGCCATGACGGACCTGTCGGGGACGAATCCCGACGGTGGTGTCGATCGGCGTGTGGGCGGTCAGCATCTTCTTCGCCGGCCTGGCCGGCGTGCTGGCTGCGCCCATCATCGGACTCGATGCCGACAACTTCACGCTGCTCATCGCCGCCACCTTCGCGGCGGTGATCGCGGCGAGACTCCGCAACCTTCCGGTCGCTGTCGGGGTGGGCCTCCTGATGGGAATCGTCACGTCCGCTCATTCAGCGGTACCTGCCGCCCGCCAGCGCGTGGACCAGCGAGATCATCGACGCCGTTCCGTTCATCGTCATCGCCTTGGTGCTCGTCTACAACCTGATCCGGCGGGGGAGGGTCGGAGACACCGAGGGGTGGGGAGGTGCGCTCGACCGTGCCATCGCCCCTCAGGGCGAGAGCAGGCTGGCCGGGTCGACCGCCAGTGTGGTCGAGACCGCCTCGCTTCAACGTGTTCGGCAAGTACGCCGGCCCCGTGGTGCTCATCGTGCTCGCCGGGGCACTGCCGATGATCCTGAGCGGATACTGGGTGGGATTGGTGGCCCAGGCCTTCGCCTACGGCGTGATCTTCCTCTCGTGGACACTCGTGACGGGGGAGGGCGGGATGCTCTGGCTCTGCCAGATCACCTTTGCCGGTATCGGAGCACTGACCACCGCACAGTTGGCCAACCATCTCGGATGGCCCGTCCTGGCCTGCGTCCTGGTCGGAGGCCTCGTGGCCGGAGTACTAGGCGCCATCGTCGGCTTCCTCAGTATCCGGCTCGGCGACCTGTATGTCGCCCTGGTCACGCTGACCTTCGGACTCCTGATCGAGAACCTCGTCTTCACCCTGCCCAGCTTCGTGAACCAGGGTCTCGGGCTGAGCCTGAACCGTCCCGGTTTTGCCGCCTCCGACGTCTCCTTCTCCTACCTGTGTCTGGTGGCCTTCATCATCATTGCCCTGTTCATCGTCAACCTCCGGGGATCGACGACCGGGCTCGCCCTCAACGCGGCCCGCTGGAGCGAAGCGGGTGCCAGGACGTCAGGTGTCAGCGTGGTGCAGATGAAGATGGCCGCCGGGGCGGTGGCCGCGCTCATCGCCGGCATCGGAGGAGGACTGCTGGCTCTGGCCCAGACGACCTTCCAATCCAGCGAGTTCGCCACCTTCGCCGGAATCGTTTGGCTGGCGGTACTGGTGACCATCGGGATCCGGTCGAATGCGGCCGCTCTTCTGCCGGTCTCGCACTGGTGATGCCGCCTGCTCTCCTGCAGGCGTACGCCCCGGCTTGGACGGCCAACCTGATGCCGGTGTTCTTCGGACTCGGCGCCATCGCCGTGGCCAGGTACCCGGACGGGGTGCTCGCCGAGCAGGGACGGCGGGTGCGCCGACTGATGGTGCGCATGGCACCGGACCGACTCGGAGACTCCGCACTTCATCGACAGTCTGGACGCCGATACCACCGGCGGCGCAGTCGATCGAGCCCGTGCCCCTGATCGTGGAGCAGGCCTCCTGATGGCGGCGGTGGCCGAGCCGACCGGACCGCCAGGACCGGCTGGCACCCCCGGGGTCGGTGCCCTCTCCCTCGCCGCCGGCGACATCACGGTGCGCTTCGGGGGGCTCACGGCCCTCTCCAGCGTCACCATCGGGGTCGCGCCGCGAAGCGTCGTCGGCCTGGTCGGACCGAACGGAGCCGGAAAGTCGACCTGCTGGCCGTGCTGTCCGGACTGCTGCGGCCCAATCACCGGAACGGTCTGGCTGCGGGGAGAGGACGTGACCAACGCCTCGGTTCGGTCTCGGGCGGCCCGAGGGCTGGCCCGGACGTTCCAGCAGCCGGAGCTGTTCATGGGACTGACCGTCCGCGAGCACCTGGTGCTGGCCTACCGGGCCCGCGTCGCCCCGACGCGACTGTGGCGGGACATGTTCGACCCCCGATCGCTCCTCCCCCCTCCAAGGCCGAGAACGAGCGGGTGGACGGACTGCTCGAGCTCCTGCGGCTCACCAGGGTGGCCAAGGCCCCTGTGGCCGCACTCCCACTGGGCGTGATCCGACTCGTCGAGGTGGGTCGGGCCCTGGCCAGCGATCCCCACGTCCTGCTTCTCGACGAGCCCCTCTCCGGCCTCGACATCAAGGCTCGGAGAACCTGCTGTCGGTGTTCCGGCAGATCGTGGCGCAGCACGAGCACGATCTCTCGCTCGTCATCGTCGAGCACGACGTCGCCGCGGTCCTGGCCCTCTCGGACCTGGTGGTCGTCCTCGATTTCGGGGAGCGGATCGCGGTCGGGACTCCCGAGGAGATCCGCAACGATCCGGCGGTGCGGGCCGCGTACCTGGGAGACGGCGAACCGCCGCAGCGGTCGGCATCCGACGCCGCCGTCGAGCACGGAGACCGGCCGTGCCACGGCCCGGGGACGGAGCATGACCGATCCCCTCCTCAGCGTGCGGGACGTCGATGTCCGCTACGGGGCGTCACAGGCGTTGTTCGGGGTCTCCATCGACGTTGCGCCGGGCACGGTGCTGGCCGTGCTGGGGCCCAACGGTGCCGGCAAGAGCACGCTGGCCCGTGCCGTCTCCGGCCTGGTGCCGCCGTCGGCCGGTCACATCTGGTTCGACGGGCAGGACATCACCGGGGCAGTCGGCCCATCAGGTCCGCCGGTTGGGCCTGACCTACATCCCGGAGGGCCGGGGCATCTTTCCCGGCCTTTCCGTGACCGAGAACCTGCGGATGGCGGTGGCGCAAGAACCGCGTCACGAGCGCGCCGCGGCCATCGAACGGGCCATCGCCAAGTTCCCCGTGCTCGGCGTGCGCAGTTCGCAACGGGCCGGAAGCCTCTCCGGGGGCGAGCAGCAGATGCTGGCCCTGGCCCGGGCCCTGGCCGTCAGCCCGAAGCTGGTCATCGCCGACGAGCTCTCGCTCGGGCTGGCACCCTTCATCACCGAGTCGGTGTTCGAGAGCCTGGAGGAGGCGCGCCGGTCGGGAATCACCATCGTGCTGAGCGAACAGTTCGTGCACCGGGCGCTGTCCATGGCCGACAGCTGCGTGATCCTGAGCCGCGGTCGGGTGGGATGGTCGGGCCCCGCCGCGGAGGCGGGTCAAGAAGTCTTGGATCGCTACCTGGGAGAAGGCGAGGCCGCGACGCCAACTGTCGGCGGTCGAGCCAATTAGAGTGACAATCCGCTCGCTCCATTGCTCCGTTCTGCACCAGCGACGGGGCATGTGCGGCGAGCCCGAAGAGAGGAACCCTGCAGTGAGAACGATGAACCCGGCGGCCCGTGGCTCTGGCACCCGACCAGCTACGTGCACACGCGTGGACGAACCAGGCCCGGCACTCCGCTCGATGGGCACGGTGCGCGCTGGCGGTCCTGACCACGCTGCCGCTGGTGGTGCTCGGAGCCACGTGTCCACGGCGACGGCGGCATCGGCGTCCCCGGCCCCGATCACCATCGCCTACATCAGCTCGCTTACCGGGACGGCTGCATCCCAGGACGGGTCCTCCCCGGCCGGTTTCGAGGCCCGGATCGCGCTGCAGAACGCCTTCGGCGGGGTGAACGGTCACATGCTCGTTCCGCTGGTCATCGACGACCAGACGAATCCGTCCCTGGTCGTCACGGCGGTGCAGAGCGCCGACTCGAAGGCGTTCGGGATCGTGTCCCAGAGCCCCATCATGTACTTCGCCGCCAAGTACGCGCAGGAGGCCGGCGTTCCGGTAACGGGTTCCTATGACGACGGACCGGAGTGGGGCGAGAAGCCGAACACCAACATGTTCGCATCGGACGAGGGGAGCCTGAATCCGAAGTACCCGGTCAACACCCTGCTGGGCAACTTCATCAAGCGCACGGCGGCACGAATCTGGGCGCGTACGGATACAGCATCTCTCCGTCCTCCAGTCGGGCCGCCATCCAGACGGCCGACGCCTTCAAGCACGCCGGCGGCAAGGTCGGGGTGCTGGACACCACCGTCCCCTTCGGCGGCGTGAACTTCACCAGTACCGCACTGGTGGCCAAGCAGAAGGGCATCAATGCCATGGTCCCCGCCCTCGACAACGACTCCAACTACGCCCTGGCGACGGCGCTCAAGCAGGCCGGGGTCAAGCTCAAGGCGGTCCTGTTCGCCACCGGCTACGAACCCAGCGTGATCCACTCGACGGTGTGGAACACCCTCCAGGGCGACTACTTCTTGTCTCTGTTCCGGCCGTTCTCCCTCCCCAACACGGCCACCAAGCAGATGGCGGCGGCGCTGCAGAAGTATGAGCACTTCTCCAAGAGCCAGTTCCCGACCTTCTCGCAGTACGAGTCGTGGGCCGGTGCCGACCTCATGATCAAGGGCCTGGAGATGGCGGGGCCGAACCCGACCCGGGCCGCGGTCATCAAGGACCTCCGGGGCCTCAAGTCCTACGACGCCAATGGCCTGTTGCCCAAGCCGATCAACTACTCGACCATCTTCGGGCACGACACGCCGGACTGCACGTGGATCATGAAGGCGGAGACCAACGGGTTCACGCCGGTCTCGACGCAGCCGATCTGTGGGAGCGACATCCCGGGCACGTCGACGGCGAGCCCGTCGTCGTGACGGGCGACCGGTCGTAACAAGTCGAACCTGATTCGCCGGCGGTGGCGCGGGCCCGGGTCCGGCATGTATCGGTGTCTCCTCCGTTGTCGATGGGGCGCCGCCGGCCCCGGTGCGGGCACTGACGACCGCCGGGCGGTGCCGCGCCCGCCCGGCGGGTTGCCTCTTCGACCTCGGTTGGCGGGGCCGCGGCCCTGGCCGAAGAGGGCTGCTCCGAGCGCCGGCCCCCACGGTCGGAGATGGCCGGGGCCGGGGAGTAGCCGGGATCCCCGCGTGGCGATAGGATCGTTACGGAGTTACAAGAACTGCATTCTCGGGAGGGAACCCATGAGCGAGGTTGATGACCTCATCCTGATCAGCGTCGACGACCACGTGATCGAGCCGCCCGATCTCTTCGTCGGGCACCTCGATGCCAAGTACCAGGATCGGGCACCCAAGCTCACCCGCAACGCCGAGGGCTCCGATGTCTGGACCTTCGGCCAGGTGGTCATGGAGACCGCCGCCCTCAACGCCGTGGCCGGTCGGCCCAAAGAGGAGTACGGACTCGAGCCCCAGAGCCTCGACGAGGTCCGGCCCGGCTGCTACGACGTCAACGAGCGGGTGAAGGACATGGACGCCGGCGGCGTCCTGGCCTCCATGAACTTCCCCTCCTTCCCGACCTTCACGGCCCGGGTCTTCGCCAGTGACGACGCCGAGCTCTCCCTGGCGCTGGTCCGGGCCTACAACGACTGGCACATCGACGAGTGGTGCGGTGCGTACCCCGAGCGGTTCATCCCCATGGCCGTCCCGGTGATCTGGGATGCCGAGCTCACCGCCGAAGAGATCCGTCGGAAGGCGGCCAAGGGCTGCCACTCGCTCAGCTTCACGGAGAATCCCGCCGCCCTCGGCTACCCGAGCTTCCACGACGACTACTGGGACCCGGTCTGGAAGGCCTGCTGCGACACGGGCACGGTGCTCTCCATCCACCTCGGATCGTCCGGCCGCCTCTCCATCCCCGCCGTCGACTCCCCACCGGACGTGATGATCACCCTGCAGCCCATGAACATCCAGTCGGCGGCGGCCGACCTGCTGTGGTCCCGGGTGCTGAAGAACTTCCCGGACCTGCGGGTGGCCCTGTCCGAGGGCGGCACCGGGTGGGTGCCGTACTTCCTGTCGCGGGTGGACCGGACCTTCGAGATGCACCATGCCTGGACGCTGCAGGACTTCGGTGGCCGCCTCCCGAGCGAGGTCTTCCGTGAGCACTTCCTGACCTGCTTCATCAGTGATCCGGTCGGTATCCAGCTGCGTGACGCCATCGGCATCGACAACATCGCCTGGGAGGCCGACTACCCGCACAGTGACTCCATGTGGCCCGGATGCCCCCGAGGAGCTGGGGACCGAGTTCTCGAAGAACGCCGTCCCCGAGGGCGACGTCAAGAAGATGACCCACGAGAACGCCATGCGGTGGTACTCGTTCGACCCCTTCGCCCGCATGGCCAAAGAGGACGCCACCGTGGGCGCACTGCGCCGCCGGGCCGTGGGCCACGACGTGTCGACCATGTCCGCGGAGCACCCGGGTCCGCACGCGCCGACGAGAAGCTCGAGGGCTACCGCGTCCGGGCCCGGCGGGCCGTGGCCGCGGCAGGCTGAGCCGGAGCGATGCCGTCCGACCGGTCGACGCCCCGGTCGTCGAACGCCCGCCGCCCGAGGCTAGCTGCCCGGGACCACCACGGGCCGAGCTTGGCGTCAGTAGATCAGGAGCCGGCGGCAACCCAGCGGTGAAGAGGAGCGTGGCAGCAACCATGGCAAAGCGGCAGATGTCCCTGGTGGGCTTCATGCAGGCCGGGAGTACGACCGTGTACGCGGGATCGTGGCGCCATCCGGCCACCGAGCACGGATTCCTCAAAGCCAGCTACTACGCCAAGCTGGGTCGGACCCTCGAAGAGGGCTGTTTCGACATGATGTTCTTCGACGACCGCCTGGCCATGCCCGGGATCTACGGCGGGTCCGTCGCCGACGCCGTGCGTCTCGGGGCCCGGCCGGTCAAGTTGGACCTCAGCATCGTGCTCGGCATCGTGGCCGGGCCACGGAGCGGATCGGTCTCGGGGCGACCTACTCGACCACCTACTACTCGCCCTTCCACGTGGCCCGGACGTTCGCCACCCTCGACCACCTGTCCGGGGGGCGGGCGGCGTGGAACATCGTCACGTCGGTCAACGACAGTGAGGCGCAGAACTACGGCCTGAAGGAACACCTCGATCACGATGCCCGCTACGACCGGGCCGACGAGTTCCTCGAGGTGGCGACGGGGTTGTGGGACACCTGGGAGGACGACGCCCTGGTGCTCGACCGGGCCAGCGGCACCTTCGCCGATCCCGACAAGGTCCACGAGCTCGACTACGAGGGCGAGTGGTTCAGCGCCCGGGGACCGCTCACGGTCCCGAGGTCCCCCCAGGGCCGTCCGGTGCTGCTCCAAGCCGGCTCGTCGGGCCGCGGCCGGGACTTCGCCGCCCGCTGGGCCGAACTCATCTTCACCGGCGACCCCGGCCTCGAGGTGGCCCGGACGCACTACAAGGAGCAAAAGGACGCCATCGCCGCGGCCGGGCGGGACCCGCAGTCGGTGAAGATGCTGCCCATGGTGTACACCGTCGTGGGTGAGTCCCACGCCCACGCCCTGGAGCGGGAGGATCTGTTCCTCCACTCCCTCGTCGATCCCCAGGCTTCGCTCACGCTGCTGTCGGAGCTGATGAACTACGACTTCTCCGGGCTGGCCCTCGACGCGCCGATCACCGACGAGCTCATCGGTTCGGTCTCCGGTATCCGCGGCCTGGTCCAGAACCTGAGGAAGCACATCGGTGGGGAGACGGTGACCCTCGCCGACCTGGCCGGCCACCGGGCCACCCTGCTCCAGGGCCCGCGCTTCGTCGGCACCGGCACCGAAGTGGCCGACCAGATGGAGGAGTGGATCGAGGCCGAGGCGTGCGACGGCTTCACGGTGGCCGCCACCCATACGCCCGGCGCCTACGAGGACGTCGTCCGCCTGGTCGTGCCCGAACTCCAACGCCGTGGGGTGTTCCGTGACCGGTACACCGGTGAGACCCTGCGGGACACCCTCGGGCTGGCCCGTCCCGCGGCGGTCCAGCATGCCTGAGGACGGCGGCCCTCTCCACGGTTGCGGGTGGTGGACGCGGCCACCCTGGCCGCGGGACCGCTCGTGGCCACGGCCATGGGCGAGTTCGGTGCCGACGTCATCAAGGTGGAGCAGCCCGGGACGGGCGATCCCCTGCGCACCTGGGGCGATCGCAACGGCCAGATCGGCCTGGTGTGGAAGAGCATGAGCCGCAACAAGCGCTGCGTGACCCTCGATCTGCGTCAGACCGACGGTCAGGACCTCTTCCACGGACTGCTCGAGGTGAGCGACGTGTTGATCGTCAACAACCGGCCGAGCGCCATGGCCCGTTGGGGCATCGACTACGAGTCGGTCCACGAGCGCCATCCGCAGCTGGTGATGCTGCACGTGAGCGGGTACGGGCGCGGCGGGCCGAAGAGCGACAGCCCCGGCTTCGGCACCCTGGCCGAGGCCATGAGCGGTTTCGCCCACCTGACCGGACAGCCCGACGGGCCCCCGACCCTGCCGCCGTTCATGCTGGCCGACGGTGTGGCCGCCCTGGCCGCCACCTACGCCGTGATGATGGCCCTCTACCACCGGGACGTGCACGGCGGGGCGGTCAGCTCGTGGACGTCAACCTCATCGAGCCTCTGGCCCGCCTCATCGAGTCCTCCACGCTGGCCTACGACCAACTGGGCAAGATCACCGGCCGGGTGGGCAACCGCTTCGACGCCAGCGCACCCCGAAACGCCTACCGGACCTCGGACGGAAAGTGGCTGGCCATCTCCAGCGCCTCGCCCAACATCGCCGCCCGTGTCTACCGGGCCATCGACCGCCCCGACCTGGCCGACAACCCCGACTATGTGGAACCCGTCTCCCGTCAGCGGCGGGCCGGAGAGGTCGACCGGTTGGTGGCCGACTGGGTCGCCACCCGTACGCTGGCCCAGGCCATGGCCACCTTCGACGCCGCCTCGGTGGCCGCCGCACCCATCTACGACGCCGAACAGCTGCTGGCCGACGAGCACCTGCGGGCCCGGGGAACCTTCGTCGAGGTCGACGACCCCGATCTCGGCACCATGACCGTGCAGGCCCCGGTGGCCGTCCTGTCCGATACGCCCGGGCGGATCGACCATCTCGGCCGACATCTCAGCGCCGACAGCGATGCCGTCTTCGGCGACCTGCTCGGCCTCGACCTCGACCGCCTGGCCGCTCTCCGTGCGTCCGGCGTCATCTGACCCGTCCATGAAGGAGACAGCCGTGCGAGAACCCCGCGCCCGACGATCCGAGCTGGCCACCCCGGCCAGCAGCGAGCGGATGTGCGAGAAGGCGGCCGGTTCCGGTGCCGACCTCGTCTTCTTGGACCTCGAGGATGCCTGCGCCCCCGTGGCCAAAGAGGCGGCCCGTGGCACCGCCGTGGCCGCCCTGTGCGACCTCGACTGGGGCCGCACGGTCCGGGCCGTCCGGGTCAACGGCATCGAGACGATGTGGTGCCACGGCGACATCATCGAGGTGGTGACGGGCGCCCGCGAGTCCCTCGACGTCCTCATCGTCCCCAAGGCCCGGTCGGCGCGGGACGTCTGGTGGGTCGACGTCCTTCTCACCCAGCTCGAGACCAAGCTGGGCCTGACCAAGCGCATCGGGCTCGAGGTGTTGATCGAAGAAGCCGAGGGGCTGTCGAACGCCACCGAGATCGCCCGGGCCAGCGACCGGCTGGAGGCCGTCATCTTCGGAGCCGGCGACCTGTCGGCCTCGCTGCGGGCCCGGGTGGACGGCAACTTCGATCCGGTCAGTGCGTACCCCGGCGACTTCTGGCACTCCGCCCGGGTACAGGTGCTGGCCGCGGCCCGGGGGGCCGGGATCGATGCCATCGACGCGCCGCATCCGGCCTACCAGGACCTCGAGGGCTTCCGGCGCTCCGCCGTGCACGCCAGCCTGTTGGGATTCGACGGTAAGTGGGCCATACACCCCGACCAGATCGCCGTGGCCCACGAGGTCTTCGCCCCGACGTCCAAAGAGATCGAAGAGGCCAGGGAGTCCATCGAGACATACCGGAGGTCCGAGGCCGACGGCGTGGGAGCCATCGGCCGGGACGGGAAGCTGGTCGATGCGGCCCACATGCGCCTGGCCGAGAACGTGCTGTACAAGGCGTCACTGGCCGACGGCGGCCGCCCGACCCCATGAGGGCGGCGGGCGGAGATCCGATCGGCGCGGGCGAAGACGTGAGGACGGCGCACGGGGTGGTCCAGTGGGCCACCGGCACCATCGGGGCCCGCTCCCTGCGGGGCGTGATCGAGCACCCCGACCTGTCGCTGGTCGGGCTGTACGTGTACTCGGAAGACAAGGCCGGCACCGACGCCGGTGAGCTCTGTGGGCTCGGTCCCACCGGCGTGGCACGCCACCGACCGACATCGACGAGATCCTCGGGCTCGGTGCCGACTGCGTGCTCTACATGCCCCGGGTGTTGCGACGTCGACGACGTGTGCCGGCTGCTCGCGTCGGGGGCCAACGTCGTGACCACACGGGGCGAGTTCCACCACCCGGACAGCATGGACCCCGAGACCCGGGAGCGGGTCGAGGCGGCCTGCCGGGCCGGTGGCACCTCGATCCACAGCACCGGCAGCAGCCCCGGGTTCATCTCCGAGGCGGTGCCGCTGGTCCTGACCTCGATCCAGCGGGAGCTCGAGAACCTCGTCATCGAGGAGTTCGCCGATCTGTCCCGCCGCCACTCGCCCGAGCTCCTCTTCGACCTGATGGGCTTCGGCGACCGATCCGGCCCTCTTCGACCCCGGCCGCTGGTCCCACGGGGCCCAGAGCTTCGGCCCGTCGCTCCGGCTGGTGGCCGAGGCGATCGGCCTCCCCCTCGACTCGGTCGAGGCCACCGGCGAGATGGCCGTGGCCCGTCGGACCACCGAGATCGCCGCCGGACGGCTGGAGGCGGGCACGGTCGCCGCCCAACGCATGAGCGTGACGGGCCTGCGGGGCGGCCGTCCCCTGCTCACCTTCGTGGCCAACTGGTACTGCACCGCTGACCTCGAGCCGGCATGGGACCTCGGTCCCACCGGCTGGCGGCTCACCGTGGCCGGCGACGCCCCCCTGCGGATCGACATGCGGTTCGACTTCCCGCTGGAGGAGATGGGTGCCTACGCCCCCGGCTACACCGCCAACCGGGCCGTCAACGCCGTGGCCGTGGTCTGCGAGGCCGCGCCGGGTATCCGGACGACGGTGGACCTGCCCCAGATCATCGCCACCCTTCGGGACGGGTCACGGTGAGGCCGCTGCCGGAGCTGACGCCGGCCACCGCGTGGTTCTGGACCTCGGGCGCCGACGGCCGGCTGCGGGTCCAGGGCTGCACCGAGTGCTCGGCCATCGTCCACCCGCCCATACCCATCTGCCCGGTGTGCCGGAGCCGGGCGTGGGAGCCGACGGTGGTCTCCGGCCGGGCCACGGTGGTCGGCTACACGGTGAACCACCATCAGTGGCATCCCGATTTCGAGCCGCCCTACGTGATCGCCGTGGTGGCGTTGGCCGAGGACCCCGGTGTCCGGCTCACCACCACCATCGTGGACTGCGACCCGAGCGAGGTGGCCATCGGGCAGGAGGTGTCCGTCCGGTTCGAGCACCACGAGGACGTGTGGCTGCCGGTCTTCGCCCCGACCGGGACGGTCGCGCCCGGACGATCCGGTGCCCGAGCCCGAACGGCTCCGTCCCCGACCTCCCCTGAGCCGCGATCGGTTCGAGCACCGCTCGGTGCTCGCCGGTATCGGTCGGTCGGCCCTCGGGCGGCGGCTGATGGTCGATCCCCTCTCCTTGACCGTCGACGCCTGTCTCGAAGCCGTCGCCGACGCCGGACTGGAGCTGGAGGACATCGACGGGCTGTCGACCTACCCCGGGGCCGCCGGCATGGGCATGAGCGAGGGCGGGATCACCGCGGTGGAAGAGGCCCTCCGCCTCCACCCCACGTGGATCAACGGCGGGGGCGAGCTCCCCGGCCCGGGCGGCTCGGTGGTGGCCGCCATGCTGGCCGTGGCCTCCGGGCTCTGCCGGCACGTGCTGTGCTTCCGCACGGTGTGGGAGTCGACCTTCGCCACCCTGCGCCTGGCCGGTCCGGGCGGGGCCCGCTCGTCGGGCTTCATGGCCTGGCGGGCGCCGTTCGGGGCCATGTCGGCGGCCAACTGGATCGCCATGAACGCCCATCAGTACCTGCACCGCTACGGCGCCCCCCGGGAGATGCTCGGCCTGATCGCCCTCAACGGACGGGCCAACGCGGCGCGCAATCCCGCCGCCATCTACCGGGACCCGATGACCATGGACGACTACCTCTCGGCACGGCCCGATCACCTCCCCCTTCGGGCTCTACGACTGCGACGTCCCCTGTGACGGCTCGATCGCCGTCGTGGTGTCGGATGTGTCCACGGCCGCCGACCGGCCCCGGCCGGCCATCCGCATCGAGGCGGTGGGGTCGCAGATCCTCGAGCGCGTCTCGTGGGACCAGGGAACGATCACCCACGAGCCCCAGGTCCTGGGCCAGGCCGCCCACCTCTGGTCGAGGACCGCCCTCAGGCCCGACGACGTCGACCTGGCCCTGCTGTACGACGGCTTCACCTTCAATGCCATCTCGTGGCTCGAGGCGCTCGGCTTCTGCGGGTTCGGTGAGGCCTACGACTGGCTGGACGGGGGTCGGCGCATCGCCCTCGACGGCGAGCTGCCGGTCAATCCCCACGGAGGCCAGCTCTCCGAGGGGCGGACCCACGGGTTCGGGTTCCTCTACGAGGCCGTCCAGCAGTTGCGCCACGATGCCGGAGAACGCCAGGTGGCCGGGAGCCGAGACCGCCGTGGTCACTTCGGGGGGCGGCAGTCCCCTCCGGGCGTGCTCCTCCTCCAGCGCCACGGCTCGCTGACCGGCCGGACCGTCGGAGGGCCCGGCCTGGTCAAGTCGGCCCTCTCTTTTCAGGGAAGTGCCACATTTCTTTGGACAAAACATCGTTTTCGGGATAGCTTCGTCCGTCGGGATGGCAGCCGGCCGACAAGCCGCTGACGACGCAGGCCACCGATGACGGGGGAGTAGGGCGAATCATGTTGCTGGCGATGAGCGCCGACCAGGATCTCTTCGTCGAGACCACGGCCAAGCTGCTCGACGAGCTGGTCCCCGTCGGCGAGCTCCGGCGCCTGCGGGACGACCCGGTCGGCTTCGACCGGCGACTACTGGCGGCGGGGCGCCGAGCTGGGGTGGACGTCGCTGCTGGTCGAGCCCGGCCGACGGCGGCGGCTCCATCGGTGACCACGGCCTCGTCGACCTGGCCCTGGTGGCCTACGAGTTCGGCCGTCATGCCGCTCCCGGACCTCTGGCCGTGACCAACGTGGTGGCCGCCACCCTGAGCGAGACCGGCCACGGCGGCGACGGGCTGCTCGGCGGCCTGCTGTCGGGGACCTCCCTGGCCACGTGGTGCCTCGGCGAGCCACGTGCCGGGCGACCGGCTCGGGACCGTCGCCCTCGACATCCGGGTGGAGGGCGACGAGGTGGTGCTCGACGGCGCCAAGCGTCCGGTCGAGTCGGCGGCCGTCGCCGACCACCTGCTGGTCACCGGACGCACCGGCCCCGGGCTGACCCAGGTGCTCGTGCCCACCGACACCGCCGGGGTGACCGTGGCCCCCATGCACTCGGTGGACATGACCCGTCGGTTCTCCGTCGTCACCTTCGACGGGGTCCGGCTTCCCGTCTCCGCCGTCATCGGCAGCATCGGATCGGCCGACGCCCAGGTGGAACGGCAGCTCGAGCGGGCCCTGGTCGTCGCCTGCGCCGAGTCGGTCGGGTGCCATGCGGACCGCATTCGACATGACCGTCGAGTGGGCGTTCGACCGGTACTCCTTCGGCCGGCCCCTGGCCTCGTATCAGGAGCTCAAGCACCGGTTCGCCGACATGAAGACGTGGCTCGAGGCCGGCCATGCCGTCACCGGCGCCGCCACCGTGGCTGCGGCGACGGGTCCCCCGACACCGACCGAGCTGCTGAGCGCGGCGAAGGCGTTCATCGGCGACTACGGCAGCGAGCTGCTGCAGGACTGCATCCAGATCCACGGCGGGATCGGGTTGACCTTCGACCACGATGTCCACCTCTATCTCCGTCGCCACACCGTCGACCGGGCCCTCTTCGGCACGCCGGCCGAGCACCGCCAGCGGCTCGCCGACATCATCGAGTCCCGGGACGACGCGGCATGACGCACCCCCGCCCTCGAGGACGTCGAGACCTTCCGGGCCCGGGCCCGGGCCTTCATCGTCGGCAACCTCGGGCCCATCGACCCGCACCTGTCGATCGGACCGCTGCGCAACGAGCGCACCGACGAGGAGGAGCTGGCCGCGGTGGCCCGGGAGCGTCAGGTCCAGCGCCTCCTGTTCGACGCCGACCTGGCCGGTATCTGCTTCCCGAAGGAGTACGGCGGTCAGGGGCTCACGCCGGCCCACCAGCGAGTGCTCAACGAGGAGCTGGTCGGCTACGAGTACCCGGCCCGGATCCAGGCCCCCACCTTTTCGCCCTGCGCCGCGGTCCTCTTGGACCTCGGGACCGAGGAGCAGAAGCGACAGCACCTGCCCGCCATCCTGAAGGGCGAGGAGATCTGGATGCAGTTCCTGTCCGAGCCCAGCGGTGGTTCCGACGTGGCCGCCGCTCTGACCAGTGCGGTCAGGGACGGCGATGAGTGGGTGCTCAACGGCTCGAAGATCTGGACCACCGGGGCCTGGTGGTCCGACTGGGGCCTGTGCCTGGCCAGGACCAACTGGGACGTACCCAAGCACCGGGGCCTCACCGTGTTCATCCTGCCCATCCGCCAGCCGGGCCTCGACGTCCACCGGATCGAGATGCTCAACGGCTCGAAGGAGTTCTGCCAAGAGTTCCTGACCGACGTGCGGGTCCCGGACTCCGACCGGATCGGCGACGTCGACGACGGCTGGACGGTGGGCACCCGGTGGATGTTCCACGAGCGCATGCTCACCAACTCACCACTCGTGACCGTTCCCATGGGGACGGTCCACAGCGGGCGCCGCCACCCCGATGAGCGCGGTGGCTCGGGACGCCGGACGCCTGGCCGACCCGTACGTCCGCGACCTGGTGGGCGAAGCCCACATGCTCGAGCTGGTCGACCGTCAACTCCGGCGGCGGATCGGCCAGGGGATCGCCTCCGGGTGCCATGCCCGACCAGTCGGCCGCCATCGGACGCCTGTTCGCCGGGGTCGCCTCGGCCCGCAATCGGACCATTGCCTTCGAGATCGCCGGTGCGGCCGGGGCTGCCTGGACCGACGACGACGGCGAGTTGGCGTTCGCCGGATCGGACTTCCTCATGCGGCAGGTGTCGGAGATCGGTGGTGGCACCACCGAGATGGCCCGAAACGTCATCAGCGAGCGCGTCCTCGGCATGCCCCGGGAGCGCGCCCTCGACCGGGACGTGGCTTTCCGCGACGTGCCCCGTAGTGCTGCGCTCCCGTCCATGACCGACGGAGCATCGAGGTCGTCGGGCACCTCACCCCCCTAAGGGGTCCGACCGCGCCAGTCGGGACCGGAGCCCCTCCCCCCGGCTCTGGGTCCCGGCTGGCGCACCCACGCCGAATCGGCCGTGGCCGGCCCGCGGCAACGGTCAGCCGGCCGGCCAGGCCAGGGACTTGATCTCGAGGTACTGGTCGAACCCGGCGATCCCGTTCTGACGTCCGACTCCGCTGTCCTTGAAGCCGCCGAAGGGGAGGTCGGCTCCATAGATCATCCCGCCGTTGACGCTGACGGTGCCGGTGCGGACCCGTCCGGCCACGGCCAGGGCCCGATCCAGCGAGCTGGAGATGACCGCCCCGCCCAGCCCGTACTCGCTGTCGTTGGCGATCCTGACCGCGTCATCGTCGTCCTCGTAGGGGATCACCACCAGAACGGGCCCGAAGATCTCCTCCCGGGCGATGGCCATGGAGTTGTCCACCCCGGTGAAGAGCGTGGGCTCGACGAACCAGCCCCGGGGCTGGTCGGCCGGGCGACCACCGCCGAGGGCCAGGGTGGCTCCCTCCTCGACCCCCCGCTCGATGTAGCCGAGTACGCGGCTGCGCTGCTTTTCGGAGATGAGCGGGCCCATGAGCACGTCGGGCCGCTGGGGGTCGCCGGCGGGGACCCCGCCCATCATGGCCTTCAGGAGCTCGACGCCCTCGTCGTGGCGCGAGCGGGGCAGCAGCATCCGGGTGGGGATGGCACAACCCTGGCCGGCGTGCGAGCACACCGCCAGTCCGGACATCATGGCCGTGGAGAAGTCGGCGTCGTCGAGGACGATGGTGGCCGACTTGCCCCCGAGCTCGAGAAACAGCCGTTTGAGCGTGGAGGCACCCTTCTCCATGATCCGCTTCCCGACCGCGGTCGAGCCGGTGAAGGAGATGAGATCGATCTGCGGCGAGAGGGTGAGCTGTTCGCCGACCAGATGGTCGGACGAAGGCACGACGTTGAAGACGCCGGGAGGGATGTCGGTCTGCTCGGCCACGATCCGTCCCAGCAGCGTGGCGTTCCACGGCGTGTCCGGCGCCGGCTTGAGGACGACGGTGTTGCCCGTGGCCAGGGCCTGAGCCACCTTGTTGATGGATACCTCGAACGGATAGTTCCACGGCACGATGGCTCCCGACCACACCCGCCGGCTCCTTGACGATCCGTCGCGACGTTGATGTTGCCTCGGAAGTCAGGGGCGTCGGGGAGGTCGGTCTCCCAGGCGAACTCGTCGATGAGATGAGCCGGGTAGGTGATGGCCCCGTCGAGCGGGGCATCCAGCTGGGGTCCGAACGTGAGCATGCGCGGACAGCCGACCTCGAGGATGAGCTGCTCCCGCATCTCCTCGCGCTCTTCCACCAGCGCCTGGTGGAGCTGGAGGAGGCAGCGCTGCCGGAAGGTCCGGTCGGTGGACCAGTCGGACTCGTCGAACGAGCGGCGGGCGGCGGCGATGGCCCGGTCCATGTCGCGGCTGGAGGCGTCGGCCACCTGGCCGAGCTCCTCTTCGGTGGCGGGATTCACATTGGCGAACGTCTTCCCCCCGTCGGCCTCGACGAGCTTCCCGTCGATGAGCATCCTCGGCTCCGGGTTCACCTTCGTTGTCATGCCCACGACCTCCTCGTCTCGAGCGTCCCGGCGTTGACGCTCGTGGGCTCTGTCCCTTCCTGTTCGTCTCCGACCCCCGGCCCGGCAGCCGATAATAGCGTTCCGTATTGCTCAGTGCGCCTGTCGGGATATCTCGGATAGTCAGATTGCAGATTGTAGAGATGCTAGTTATCGTTCGACCGGGCTCCGGGTGGACCGACAGAGTCAGGTCCGGGGTCGTAGCGGCGTCGGCCGTGAGCCGTCGGCCGTGGGTGTCGGAGCCTGTCGGCGAACCGAGGAGGGAATCAGCTGATGGAAGTGCAAGGACGTTCCGCCATCGTCACCGGTGGCGCCGGGGGCCTGGGGGCGGCCACCGTCCGGCGGCTGGTCTCGGCCGGGGTGCGGGTGACGATCTTCGACCGCGATGGCGACCGGGCGGCCACGCTGGCCAAGGAGCTGGGTGATGCCACCGTGGCCGTGGACGGCGACGTCACCGACGACGACGCCGTGGCCGGCGCCATCGAGGCGGCGCGGTCCCTCGGACCGCTCTCCATTCTGGTCAATGTGGCCGGCGGCGGGGTCGGTGGCGGCCGCACCGTGGGCCGTGGCGGTGTTCCCCACGACAAGGACTCGTTCGTCCAGACCATGGCCATGAACGCGCTCGGGACCTTCAACACGACCCGCCTCGTGGCCGCGGCCATCGGCGAGGGTGAGCCGGACGGCGACGGCCAGCGGGGCGTGGTGGTCAACACGGCGTCCATCGCCGGCATGGAGGGCAAGAGCGGCCAGGTCGCCTACGGCGCGGCCAAGGCCGCCATCTTGGGGATGACGCTGCCCATGGCGCGGGATCTGGCCCCGATCGGAGTGCGGGTGTGCGCCATCGCTCCCGGCGTGATGGGTACCCCCCTGATGCTCGGGGCCCTCGAGCACCTGAAGGAGGATCCGGCCCAGGGGATCGTCTTTCCCAAGCGGATGGGCTATCCCGAAGAGTTCGCCCAGATGGTGGAGTCGCTCGTCCGGAATTCCTACGTCAACGGTGAGAACATCCGCCTCGACGGGGCCCTGCGGTTCACGGCGAAGTAGGCCGTCCACCGTCCGGAACCGACGTGGCGATGCGGTGGCCGGCGGTGCAGGCCTACCCGTCGGCAGTACGTGCCAGTGCAGCAATCGACAGAAACGAGTTCCAGCATGCATGAAGCGGTGATCGTCTCGACGGCCCGAAGCCCGATCGGCACGGCGTTCCGGGGATCGCTCCTCGACGTGGACGCCTTCGCCCTGGGCACGCACGTCGTGGGCGAGTCCGTCCGCCGGGCCGGCATCGACCCGTTGCTCATCGACGACGTGGTGATGGGGGAGAGCCTCTACGGCGGTGGGGACATCGCCCGTTACTCGGCCATCGAGGCGGGTCTGGTCCACACGCCCGGAGTGGCCCACAACCGTCACTGCGCCTCCTCCCTGGCCGCCGTCCAGAGCGCGGCGGCGTCCATCCGGGCCGGCATGGACCGCGCCGTCGTCGCCGGTGGTGCGTACTCCCAGTCCACGTCGCCGCGTTCGACCCGGCGGGTCCCCGGTACCGACGACTGGACCGACTGGATGTCGCCCAGCCATCCGGACAGTCCGGACGCTCCGAACATGGACATGTCCATCACCGTGGGCTGGAACGCCGCCGTCAGTGCCGGGGTCACCCGTGAGGAGATGGACGGGTGGGCCCTGCGCTCGCACCGACGGGCCGTGGCCGCCATCGACAGCGGGAGCTTCGGGGACGAGATCGCCCCCCTCGAGGTGTCCCGCCGCGACGGTACGACGACCACCTTCGCCGTGGACGAGCATCCGCGGCGGGACACCAGTATGGAGAAGCTGGCCTCGCTCAAGCCGTTGCACCCCGAGATCGAAGGGTTCAGCATCACCGCCGGCAATGCCGCCGGGGCCAACGACGGCGCCGCGGCCATGGTCATGGTCGACGGGGCGCTGGGCCAGCAACTCGGACTGCCGGCGCTGGCCACGGTCAGGGCCTGGGCTTCGGCCGGGGTCCCGCCGCACGACACCGGTCTCGCTCCCACCATCGCCATCCCCAAGGCCCTCGATCGGGCCGGCCTCACGGTGGACGACGTCGACCTCTGGGAGATCAACGAGGCGTTTGCCTCGATGTGCGTGGCCACCACCCGCATCCTCGGGATCGACGACGGCATCGTCAACGTCCTCGGGAGCGGGTGCAGCCTGGGCCACCCCATCGCCATGACCGGGGCCCGCATGGTGATCTCCCTGGTCCACGAAGCTCCGACGTCGGGGCGGCGGGACCGGGGTGGCGGCCATGTGCGCCGGCGGCGGTATGTCCACCGCGGTCGTCCTCGAGGTGGCCGCCCCCTGACCGACGGCCGGGCCGGGCCAGACACCCGCACCCGCAGCCTGCTTGCGCTCTGATGGAACTGGTTGTGCATAAAAAAAAGAAGTAGGTTCTCTTTTCGCCTGCTCCAGTCGAGGGAGGACCCCAGCGCATGCGCATCGGCTTGATGATCGGCCCCGAGCGGGGCCGGTACCGGACGAAGGTGGAGCGGCTCCTGGCCGATGCCCGATGGGCCGAGGGGGCCGGATTGACCACGGTGTGGATCCCGCAAATCCCCGACGAGTTCGACGCCCTCACCATGGCCACCCTGGTCGGCACGGAGACGTCCCGTCTCGAGATCGGCACGGCGGTGGTGCCGGTCCAGCCCCGGCACCCGATCGCCCTGGCGCAGCAGGTCCTGTCGGTGCAGGCCGTGTGCGAAGGACGCCTGGCCCTCGGCCTGGGCGTCTCCCACCACTGGATCATCGACGAGATGCTCGGACTGCCCTATGAGCACCCGGTGGCGACCATGCGGGCCTACCTCGACGTGCTCGACCAGGCGCTCGCCGGACCGGGACCCGTCGACGTCGAGAACGACCTGTTCCGCGTGCACAACCCCCTCGACATCACCGACGTCACGCCCACCCCGATCCTCGTGGCCGCGCTCGGGCCTCGCATGCTCCAACTGTGCGGGGAACGGACCGACGGGACCATCCTGTGGATGGCCGACGAGCGGGCCATCGGCACCTACATCGCCCCCACCCTGGTCGGGGCGTCCGAGGCCGCACGTCGCCCGGTGCCGCGGATCGTGGCCGGGGTCCCCATGTGCCTGTGCCGTGAGCACGAGGTGGACGCCGCCGTGGCCCGGACCAACCGGCTCCTGTCCGAGGCCGAGGTCTCTCCGAACTACCAGAGGCTGCTCGAGCAGGGCGATGCCCGGAGTGTCGGTGACATCCTTATGGCCGGGAGCGAGGCGACGATCCGCACGCGGCTGCAGGCCTTCGCCGACGCCGGCGTGACCGACCTGTCGGTGAGGGTGGTGCCGATCGGGGAGGGTCGGGACGAGCTCATCAGCTCGTCCAAGCGCACGAGGGAGTTGCTGGCCTCCCTGGCTCCGTCTGTCTGAGTGGGGACGAGGTGGCGGCGGCAGCGTGCCGTCCGTCGCTCAGAGCGGAGGCAGGGGCGGTAGCCGGCGGTCGGTCAGCAGTGTGCGGCCCAGGTCCCGTGTCAGAGCCCGGGCGGTGCCGAACAGCTGATCGAGTACGAGGACCCGCCGGGCGTAGCGGTGGAAGTCGTGCTCGGTGGTGAACCCGATACCGGCCAGCACCTGTTGGCAGTGGAGACTGGCCGTCCGGGCGCTGCGTCCGGCCAGCGCCTTGGCCGTGGCCGCCGCTGCCGGCGATCCCTCGTCCCAGGCCGCGCCCAAGGCGGCGTCGGTGGCTTCGATGGCCACCAGCGTCTCGGCCAGTCGGTGACGGACGGCTTGGAAGTCGGCGATGGGTCGTCCGAACTGGACCCGCTCCAGGGCGTGGCTCCGGGCCAGCGCCACCATGGCCCGCGAGGCACCGACTAGTTCGTGGCCCACGGCCAGCCGAGCCCGGGTCACCGCCCGCGTCCAGTCACCCGGATCGAGCCGATGGGGAGCGGCCAGGGGGGCCTCGCCTCCGGCCACCTCGACCAGGCCGAGGTCAGGATCCACGCCGTGCACCGGTCGGAGTTCCAGTTCGGCCGTGGCCACCTCCACCACGACCATACGGTCGTCGGCGCCGGCCACGACCCAGGCCGTGGTGGTGTCGCCCAGTGACGCCGTACCCACGCCTCGGACGAACATACGGTTCCCGGCGATCCGCCCCGGCGGTCGCCACCGACCGAGCGCGGGCAGGACCGTGCCCACCGACGGGCCGGTCTTCACACCCAGGGCTGAGCCGGCGACGGCGTCGAGTGCCGATGACGTGGTGTTGGCCTGGCCCATCGACTCGAAGAGGGACGACACGGCCAGCCGAGGCTCGACCGAGAGGGCCTCGGGCCAGCCGAGCCCGATGAGGACGCCGTCGAGCGTCCGTCCCGTGCGGAGGACGCGGCGGCGCGGCGGACCGTCGCCGCCAACAGGGCCCGCTCGTCGTCGTCCATCAGCGGTCCGTGCCCAGGTCGAGCAGCCGGCGGGCGATGATGTTCCGCTGGATCTCGGCCGTCCCGCCGTAGATGGTGGCCGCCCGCGAGTAGAGGAACTCGCGTCGCCACCGGTCGCTGGCGTCGTCATCGCCGGCAGCCAGGTCGGGTCCCAGTCCGTCGGCCACGAGGTCGAACACGGCCTGTTCGGCCGTGGCCACCAGCACCTTGTCGATGGAGGTGCTCCGGGCCGAGGCGCTCGCCCGCCGCCATCCGGTGCTGCGTGGCCCTCGAACGGGCCCGCAGCGAGTAGAGCAGCTGGGCCGCCTCGCCCACGGCCGCAGGGTCGAGCGTGTCCGGCGGGACCACGTCGAGGAGGCACTGCAGCCGCCGGTGGAGGTAGGCGACCCGATGCCACAGGGCGGTGCTCCGCTCGTACGGGAGCAGATCCATGGCCACCGACCAGCCCTGGCCCTCCCGGCCGAGGGTGCGGTCGACCGGGACGGCCACGTCGTCGAAGAAGACCTCGGAGAACTCCGGGGCGCCGTGCATGGTCTCGATGGGCCGCACGTCGATACCGGGGCTGTCCATGTCGACGAAGAGGGCGGTGATCCCCCGGTGGCCGGATTCGGGAGATCCGGTACGGGTGAGGAGCACGCACCGGTCGGCGTACTGGGCCAGGCTGGTCCAGACCTTCTGGCCGGTGACCCGCCAGATGTCACCGGATCGGCTGGCCCGGCACGACAGGGCGGCCAGGTTGCTTCCGGTGGCGGGCTCGGAGAAGCCCTGACACCAGGTCTCGTCGCCCCGGAGCAGCCGGGGGACCATGTCGGCGGCCAGTTCGGCCGTGGCGTAGTCGATCATGGTCGGGGCCAGCACCTCGGTCATCGAGTAGATGCCCGGCTCCACCAGGTCGCGGGTGGTCAGCGCCTCGCCCAGGTAGGCGCGGAGCAGCGTCGACCCCCCGAATCCGCCCACCCGGCTCCGGCCATCCCCAGCGCATCCAGCCGGCCTCGTAGGTGAGCCGCTTCACCGTGGCCAGGTGGTGCATCTGGTCTTCGAGCGTGTGCGCCCCCGGCGGCGGCGTGAGGTCGGCCTACGTGCTCCCCGAGCCAGGTGTCGAGTGACGACCGGTACTCTCCGAGCTCCATCAGGGGCCCGTGGGAGCGGGCCGGGTCGGGTCGTGTTCCCGTCCCGAGTCGCTGGGCGCCGCTCTTGCGCAGGAACGTCATGGACCGGGTGTGCAGCCGCCAGCCGAGCTCGGTCCGGCGATAGGTGTCGGTGTAGTACCCGATGCGCATGTCGTGGGTCCGCTGGTCGACGAAGCACAGCGGCTGTGTCCCCGTGCCCTCGTCGCCGTCGACCTCCACGACGGCGCGGGCCCACCATGAACAGCCCCTTGGGGGCCGCCGCCACCAGCGTGGGGAAGTCGACCAGCCGATAGGTGTCCCCGAAGGCGCTGTAGGTGCCGTCGGGGGTGAACACCTCCATGACCGAGTCCACGTCGTCCTTGGTCATGCCCACCGCATACCGGGCCAGAAGCTGCTGGAGCTCGACGACATCACCCGCCGGAGGGTGCTCCATCAATCCTCCCCGTAGCCGTAGGCCACGCGCACCACGGGACCGGTGGGCACCGCCTGGCACGTCAGCACCCATCCGCCGGCCACCTCGTCGTCAGTGAGGGCGTTGTTGACCTGCATCGAGGCCGTGCCTTCCAGCAGCCTGGCCATGCAGGTGGCACAGCTCCCCGACTCACACGAGAAGGGCGGGGTCATGCCCATCTGGCGCGCTGTCTGCAGGATGGTGGTGCCCGGTCGGTACTCGGTGGACTCGGTCCGGCCGTCGAGCTCGATGCTGACGGTCGAGGACCCGAGGGCCTCGTCGGACTCGATCTCGGGGACCCGTCCGTCGGGTGTGAACCGCTCGATGTGGACCCGACCGGCATCGGCGCCGTCGGACAGCAACGTGCTCTCCACGACGTCCATGAAGGGTCCGGGACCACAGACGTAGAACTCGGGGTCTTCCGAGGGGACGGTGAAGGAACGAACGCCGTCGGGAACGAGGAGACCCCGGTCGACATCGAGGTGGTGGAGCACGGTGAAGCGGGAGTCGTAGCGGTCCCTCAGCGTGTCGATCTCCGACCGGAAGATGATGGCGTCGGTGTCCCGGTTGGCGTAGAGGAGGCTCACCCGTCGCCGGGTCGTAGCCAGCGCCGTCTTCACCAGCGAGAGCACCGGGGTGATCCCGCTGCCGGCGCAGAGGGCCACGACGTCACCGGTGCCCGCCGCCAGGCGAAAGACGCCGGCCGGCCGGGTCACGTCGACCAGATCGCCCGCGGCCAGGTGGTCGTTCATCCAGTTGGACACCACACCGTCCGGCGTACGCTTCACGGTGACCCGCAGTTCGGGGTCCACCGCGGGTGAGGACGACATCGAGTAGCACCGGAGGTGGGACTCACCGCCCACCCGCACCCGGAAGGTGCAGAACTGTCCGGACTCGTAGGCGAACGAGTGACGGAGGTCGGCGGGTATCTCGAGGACGAAGGAGCTGGCCTCGGCGGTCTCGCGCACGACGCCGGCCACCCGGAGCGGGTGGAACCCGTGGTCGGCAGCCACGGCCGGAGCGCCGGCCAGAGGCTCCGAGAGTGTCATGTTGACAAATGATAACGAAGTTCTCCTACACTGGCAACGCAACTAGGTGCGACACCTGGGGTACGGCCGAAGGAGATCGAGTGGGGGAGACGGGCAGCACCGGGGGAGAGTCGTGGGCCCTTCGATCGGTGCCCGAAAACCTGGCCCGACGGTACCGTGACGAGGGCTTCTGGACGGACGACACCCTGGGCGCCACGGTGGCCGACGGTCTGGCCGGCCGGGGACGGGCGGCCTTCGAGGTCCACTCGCGGACCCGACCGTGGAAGGGCACGTTCGCCGATGTCGACCGGGCGGCGCGTTCCCTGGCCTCGGCCCTCCGGACCCGGGGGATAGGACCGGGGGCCGTCGTGGTCGTCCAGCTGCCCAACTGGCTCGAAGCCGGCATCACCTTTTGGGCCGCGGCCTACCTCGGAGCGGTGGTGGTCCCCGTCGTGCACTTCTACGGCGCCAAGGAGGTCGGCTACATCCTGAAGGCCACCTCGCCCGACGTGGTCGTGACGGCCGAGCAGTTCGGGCACAGCGACTACCTGGCCACCTACTCGGAGCTGATCGGGCCGGGGACGGGCCCGTTGTGGTTGGTGGTCGGGGACACCCCTGCGGAGGATCTGCCTGCGGGGGCCATCCCCCTGGCGTCGATGCTCGACGCCGATCCGATCGCCGCCACCGCCGTCGTGGATCCCGATGCACCCGCCGTCATCGCCTTCACGTCCGGCACCACCCGGGACCCCAAGGGTGTCGTGCACTCGCATCGCACCATCGGGTGCGAGACCCGCCAGCTCGACTACATGTTCCCCGACGGTGGACCACCCCAGATCACCGGCGCGCCGGTGGGCCACTTCATCGGCATGGTCAACGCCTTCCTCATCCCGCTGCTACGGGAGCGTCCCGTCCACCTGGTCGACGTATGGGACCCGGGGGAAGTGTTGCGCCTCATGGACGAGGAGGGACTGGGAATGTCCGGAGGGGCGACCTACTTCCTCACCAGCCTTCTCGACCATCCCGCCTTCACCCCCAGGCACCTGGACCTGATGCCGTTCGCGGGCCTCGGTGGCTCGGCCGTCCCCGTGGCCGTCACGGAGCGGGCGACGCGGCTCGGGATCACGGTGTTCCGCTCGTACGGCAGCACCGAGCACCCCTCCATCACGGGCTGCCTCCTCGACGATCCCGAAGAGAAGCGCCTCACCACTGACGGTCACCTCCTGCCGGGGGTGGAGCTCCGGCTCGAGGTGGACGGCGAGATCGTCAGCCGGGGTCCGGACTGCTGTGTCGGCTACACCGACCCGGCGCTGACCGCGGCGGCCTTCGACGCCGACGGCTGGTACCGGACGGGCGACATCGGCGTGCTCGACGGCGACGGCTACCTCACCATCACCGACCGTATCTCCGACATCATCATCCGCGGCGGCGAGAACATCAGCGCCCAGGAGATCGAGGAGCTCCTGGGCGGCATGGACGCGGTGGCCGAGGTGGCCGTCGTGGCCGAGCCGGACCCGCGCCTCGGTGAGCACGCCGCTGCCGTGGTGAGCGTCCGCCCCGGAGCCGCCGTGCCCACATTGGAACAGGTGCGGGCCCACCTGGCCGGTGCCGGCCTGGCCCGTCAGAAGTGGCCCGAGTCCATCCACGAGCTCACGGAGTTCCCACGGACGGCCTCGGGCAAGGTCCAGAAGTTCCGCCTCCGACAGCTCCTCGACGAGCGGGAGCCCGGGACTGCTAGACAGTGAAAACAGCATTCTGGGAGAGCAATAGCGGTCCTCTAGGACCCACGACGCGAAGGAGGGCGGCATGACCGCCACCGCACGGGCCTCGGCGGCCACGAGGTGACCCGGTGACCCCCACCCGGGTGGCCATCGTCACCGGCGGCGGTTCGGGGATCGGACTCGCCATCGCCCGGCGACTGTCCACCGACGGTAATGCCGTCGGCGTCTTCGACCGCGACGGGGGCTCGGCCCAGGCCGCGGCCGCCACCATCGCCGACTCCGGCGGCTCGGCCTGCGGCCTTACCGTCGACGTGACCGACCGGGCCCAGATCGACCGGGGTGTGGCCGACGTGGGCGAGCGCCTGGGCCGGCCCACCGTGCTGGTCAACAGTGCCGGCCTCGACGGATTCGACCCGTTCCTCAAGATCACCGCCGAGAAGTGGAACCGGATTCTGGCCGTCAACCTCACCGGCACGTTCGACTGCTGCCAAGCCGTCGTGCCGGGGATGATCGAGGAGCAGTGGGGCCGCATCGTCAACATCTCGTCCTCGAGTGCCCACAGCGGGCAGCCCATGATGACCCACTACGTGGCGGCCAAGGCCGGGGTGATGGGCTTCACCAAGGCCCTGGCCCTCGAACTGGGTCCCCAGGGGATCACCGTCAACACCATCCCCCCCGGCTTCATCGACACCCCCATGCTGCGCAGATCCGAGGACCGGGGACTGCTGGGCAAAGGGGTCGAACACCATGCCGCCAACACGCCGGTGCGGCGGGTGGGGACGCCCGAGGACATCGCCGCGGCCTGCTCGTTCCTGGTGAGCGACGAGGCCGGCTACGTCACCGGGCAGGTCATCGGGGTCAACGGCGGTCGGAACACCTGATGCCCCGGATCCCGCCGTTGCCGCCGGGGGAGTGGCCGCCCGAGATGACCGAGGCCCTGGCCGCGTTGCGCCCGGCCAATCCCCGCCATCCGCTCCCCCCCCGTCGCCCGGACCGCCCCCGGGCGCTCAACGCCCTGGGCACGCTGGCCCGCCACCCCGAACTGGCGCGGGCCTTCCACACCTTCAACGGCTACATCCTCTTCTCCTCGACCCTGTCGCCCCGCCAGCGGGAGTTGCTGGTGCTCAGAGTGGCCTCCGTGCGGCGATCGGCGTACGAGTGGGAGCAGCACGCCATCCTGGCCGGCGACGCCGGGCTCGGCCCGGGCGAGGTCGAGAGGATCGCCTCGGGACCCGACGCACCGGGCTGGGCGCCCCTGGACAGGGCCATGGTGAGGGCGGTGGACGAGTTGATCGGCGACGGCACGGTGAGCGACGCCACGTGGACGGCGCTGGCCGACGGACTGGACGATCGCCAGCTCATGGACCTCGTCTTCACGGTGGGCGCCTACGACGTCCTGGCCATGGCCTTCCGGTCCTTCGGTGTCGAGCTCGACGAGGATCTGAAGCGGAAATGATATTCTGTATTTTCAAGATTGATGCTATCATCACGGCGGTTCGAGTGGACCTGGAGGCACGACATGGCGCACTTCCCCAAGCCGGCTGAGGGCAGCTGGACCGAGCACTACCCCGAGCTCGGCACCGGGCCGGTCTCCTACGAGGACTCGATCTCACCGGATCACTACGAGCTCGAGCGCAAGGCCATCTTCGCCCGGACGTGGCTGAACGTGGGACGGGTGGAGCAGCTCCCCCGCAACGGCAGCTACTTCACCAAGGAGCTCGACGCCGCCGGCACCTCGCTGGTCGTCATCCGGGCCATGGACGGCGAGATCCACGTGTTCCACAACATCTGCAGGCACCGTGGGAACAAGCTGGTCTGGACCGACTATCCCGGTGACGAGTCGAGCGGCACCTGTCGCCAGTTCACCTGCAAGTACCACGGATGGCGCTATGCCACCGACGGCCAGCTGACCTTCGTCCAGCAGGAGTCCGAATTCTTCGACCTCGACCGGGACGACTACGGACTGGCCGGGGTGCAGGTGGAGACGTGGGAGGGATTCATCTTCGTCAACCTCGACCCCGAGAACACCACATCGCTGCGCCAGTACCTCGGGGAGTTCGGCGCCGGCATCGCCGGCTACCCCTTCGACCAGATGACCCAGGTCTACAAGTACCGGGCCGACGTCGGAGCCAACTGGAAGCTGTTCGTTGACGCCTTCGCCGAGTTCTACCACGCACCAATTCTCCACGCCAAGCAGGCCACCGCTGACGAGTCGCGCAAGCTCTCCGCCTACGGGTTCGAGGCGCTGTCCTACAAGCTCGACGGGCCCCACGGCATGGTGTCGTCGTGGGGCGGCATGTCACCACCGAAGGACCTCGACATGGTGAAGCCGATCGAACGGGTACTGAGGAGCGGACTCTTCGGCCCATGGACCAAGCCCGACATCGCGGGCCTGGCCGAGTTGCCGCCCTCGGTGAATCCCGCCCGCCACCGGTCCTGGGGTGTCGACTCGTTCGTGTTCTTCCCGAATTTCATGCTCCTCATCTGGGAGCCGGGTTGGTACCTGACGTACCACTACTGGCCCACCTCATACCACACGCACATCTTCGAGGGGACCCTGTACTTCGCGCCCCCGAAGAACGCCTCGCAGCGTCTGGAACAGGAGCTGGCCGCCGTCACCTTCAAGGAGTACGCGCTCCAGGACGGCAACACCCTCGAGGCCACCCAGACCATGCTCGAGTCCCGGGCCGTCACCGAGTTCCCGCTCAACGACCAAGAGATCCTGCTCCGGCACCTCCACCGGACGGCCGGGGACTACGTGAGCGAGTACCAGCAGAAATTCGCCACGCCGGTCCGCATCTCCACCGCCTCGTAGCTGCTCCCCGCACACCGACACCACCCAGACAAGGAACAACGACGGCATGACCACGCTCCCCGCTGACTTCTCCGAACTCGAGCCCTTCGCCGATTGGTCGCTGGCGACGGAGGCCGAACGCTACGACAAGCGCCTGGCCAGCAGCATGGACGAGCTACAGGCGTTCTACGACGCGGCCTTCCCCCGGCTCGGAGACGCCATGGCCTACCTCGACCGGTTGGACCTCGGCGCACTCCCCGAGGACGCCGCGGCCCTGCTGTGGCTCTGCTACTCGCTGGTCAACGCCTCGTTTCCGGTGGAGGTCTGGCGTCAGCCGAGGGTCCCCGACAGCGGCGCGGCCAGCATGGTCATGCTGGTGGAGCCGTCGGTGTAGACCCGGCCCCGACCGCGGCAGGCGAGAGCCCGGTGGTGCGGTGCGCTGCGCTCCGTCTTCGGCGCCGCGGGCTCCCTCGGGTACGATCACACCAGTGACGAACGACGAACTGGCAACCGAGGCGCTCGAGTCCACCGGGCTCAGCCGGCGGGACCAGGCGGTGGCCAGGTCCTTGGACTCCGCCCGACTGCGGGCGGAGAGCCGGGTCCAACGGTTCCTCGACGCCGCGTTCGACCTGCTCACCTCGCGACCGGGTCGGGACTTCACCGTCCAGGAGGTGGTGGAGCACTCCGGCCAGTCGCTGCACAGCTTCTACCAGTACTTCGGGGGGAAGCACGAGCTCCTGCTGGCCCTCATCGAGGAGTCGGTGCGCAAGGCCACCGATCATCTGCGGGAAGTCATCGACCAACAGGACGAGCCCATCGAGCGCCTGCACAGCTTCGTCCTCGAGTACTACCGCATGTGCCGGCCCTCCGAGCAGCCCGACCGCGGGGCGAAGCGCCGGGGCCCGTTGGGGATGGCCGAGTTCGCCCAGCAGCTGCTCACCGAACACCCGAAGGAGGCGGCCCGGGTGTTCTCCCCGCTCGTCTCCCTCTTCGAGGAGGTCCTTCAGGACGCCGCCGACGCAGGTTCTGTGCGCTCCGGCCTCCGGCACGGCCCCATCGTCGGCATCGTCCTCGAGGTGATCATGTTCAACACGTTCTCCTCGACCATCGGCGGCATGTCGCTCCGCCACCCCGACGGCGATTCGGCCGAGGACCTCTGGAACCTGATCCTGCACGGAATCGGGACGGACCCGGCGTCCTGAGGACACCGAGGTCGGTGGAGAGCCGTCAGGCCGCGTCGTCATGGCGGTAGACCTGGCCGCCCTTCATGACGAAACGGACCTGCTCGGTGACTTCGATGCTGGAGAGCGGGTCGCCCGGCACGGCGATGATGTCGGCCAGCAGACCGGCTTCGAGCCGGCCGCGGTCCTCGACCTCGATGAGCTCGGCGGCCACGGTGGTGGCGGCCCGGATGGCCTGCAGGGGGGTCATGCCCCGGTCGACGAGGGCCAGCAGTTCCTTGGCGTTCTTGCCGTGGGGTATGGCCGGAGCGTCGGTTCCACAGGCGATGCGTGCCCCGCGGGCGACGGCCTTGCGGATGGTCTCCTTGGCCCGGGGGAACACCTCGGCCGCCTTGGCCTGCAGTTCGGGCGCGGCGTGCGACACGTCCATTCCGTCGGCCAGATAGGTGGTCGGAACCAGAAACCGCCCCAAGCCGATCAAGAGGTCCAGGGTGTCGTCGGACATGAGCGAACCGTGCTCGATGCAGTCGACCCCGGCCTCGAGGGCGGCGCGGATTCCGTCGTCCCCGTGGGCATGGGCAGCCACCCGCAGTCCGGCCCGGTGCGCCTCGTCCACGATGGCCGCCAGCTCCTCGTCGGAGTACTGCTGGGCCCCCGCCGGTCCGGTGTGGGACATCACCCCGCCCGAGGCGCAGATCTTGATGAGCTTGGCGCCGTACTTGATCTGGTAGCGGACGGCCCTCCTCACCTCACTCACTCCGTTGGCGATGCCCTCCTCGACCGTGAGCGGCATGATGTGCGGCGCCAAGGCCTGGAACATGGTCGGATCGAGATGCCCACCGGTCGGGGTGATGGCGTGGCCGGCCGGGACGACCCGCGGGCCTTCGAACCAGCCGAAGTCGATGGCCTTCATGAGGGCCACGTCCAGCAGCAGCCCACCGGTCTGGATGAACAGCCCGAGATTGCGCACGGTGGTGAATCCGGCCTGCAGGGTGCGTCGGGCGTTGGCCACCGCCCGCAACGTACGGAGGGCCGGGTCGTCCTGGACGGCGTTGAGCGGGCTGCGGTGGTCCGGTCCCCCGAGCAGCAGATTGACCTCCATGTCCATGAGCCCGGGGACGAGAGTCAGGTCACCCAGATCGATCTCGACCGCGCCGTCGGGGACCGAGGTGGGAGCCACCTCCACGATGCGATCGCCCCCGATGAGGAGGTTGCCCGGGGACACCACTTCGCCTCCGACCACGTCGAGCATGCGGGCGCTGCGGAGGTGGGTGTGCTCCGGGGTGCGGGGTCTGGGCATGGGGGGCTCCTCCGGCTAACGCGATAGTCGAATTGTCCCGATTTCGATACTGCATTGCTGAATTACAAGAGCCTGAATATCGTAGCAACCCCGGGCGTCCGCGGCCGGGGAGACGAGGAGGTGGGACCGATGGAGGACGGCCTCGGCACGGCCATGCTGCGCCTCGAGCGGAACGGACCCGTGGCGTGGTGCGTCATCGACCGCCCGCAGGCCCGGAACGCTCTCACGCCCACCATGTACTACGGCCTGAAGCGGGCCGTGCACCTGGTCAACCATGACCCCGAACTCGCCGCGCTGATCATCACCGGGGTGGGTGACGTGTTCTCCCCCGGGGGCGATCTGGGTGGGCGCTCCGAGCCCGGGGAGTCCGTCCCCGAACACCTCGGACAGGACGTCCTCCCCTTCATGGCCATCCGCGACAGCCGGGCGCCCGTCATCGCCGCCGTCAACGGTATCTGTCAGGCCGGCGGCCTCCTCATCGCCATGATGGCCGACATCGCCGTGGTCAGCGATCGCGCCACGTTCCGGGTTCCCGAGCTCCTCCGGGGCATACCCGACGCCACCTACGCCGCCGCCCTGCCCGCCCACGTCGGTGTGGCGGTGGCCCGGGACCTGCTGCTGTCGGCCCGACGGTTCGATGCCGCGGAGGCCCACCATATGGGCCTCGTATCGCGGGTGGTTGCCCACGACCAGCTCCGGTCGGCGGCCGAGGAGGCGGCCCACCAGGTGCTCCAGACCGCCCCCGACGCCCGCGTCCACGTCAAGCGCATGCTGAACGAGCGCTATGGGTCCATCGACTATCAGACGATGTTCTGGGCCCTCGATCACTCGTACGAGCCTCGCGAGGGCATGCGGGCGTTCATGGAGAAGCGCTCCCCGGGTTGGGTCCCACCGGAGACACCACCGGGGTGACCGGCGGCCGCCGTCGTCGGCCTTCACCTGTTTGAGAATGGCAGTCTCTTCAAGCTAGAGTGCCGATTGTCGCTTCGTGAGTGCATGGATCTGGTGCCCGGCCCGCTGATTCGGCAATGAGTTCGGGGGAGCGCGGACAGGTTCCCTCCCGTACGGAGATCGTCGGAGGTGGCGAGTGACCGCAGTGCTCCAGGGTGTTCGGATCCTCGAGGTGGCCGAGCACACCTTCGTCCCCGCCGCCTCGGCGCTGCTGTCCGACTGGGGCGCCGAGGTCATCAAGATCGAGCACGTGGAGCGCGGGGATGCCATGCGGGGCCTGGTCTCGTCGGGCTTGGCCATCGTGCCCAGCGATGTCCACGCCCTGCTCGAGCACTCCAACCGGGGGAAGCACAGCCTGGGGCTCGACCTGACCTCGCCCGACGGCCTCGAGATCCTCTACGCAGCTGGCGGCCGACATCCGACGTGTTCCTCACCAACAAACTTCCCAGTGTGCGCCAGAAGCTGAGGATCGGCGTGGACGAGATCCGCGCCCACAACTCCGAGATCATCTATGTGCGCGGCACCGGCCAGGGCGAGCGCGGTCCGGACGCCGACAAGGGCTCCTACGACTCCTTGGCCTTCTGGGCCCGGGCCGGGGTGGCCATGGGGGCCAAGCGACCCGAGTACGACCTGGTTCCCGTGCCCCCGGCGCCGGGGTTCGGGGACTCGATCGGGGCCATGACCATCGCCGGCGGGATCATGGGCGCGCTCTTCCACCGTGAGCGAACCGGGGAGGCCACCACCGTCGACGTGTCGCTGCTCGGCGTGGGGATGTGGGCCATGGGACAGGCCGTGGCCCTGTCGCTGGTGCTGGACACCCCCTGGGCCCCTCCTCCGGCCAATCGGGCCGGGTCCAATCCGCTGTCGAGGAACTACGAGACGCAGGACGGACGGACACTGGCGTTCACCTGCCTCCAGCCGGCCAAGTACTGGGCACCGCTGTGCGAGGTGATCGGTCGTCCCGAGCTGGCCACCGACCCCCGGTTCGCCGACTACCAGACCCTCATGGCCAACAGCGACGTGGCCGTCGGGATCCTCACCGAGGTGTTCGCGTCGGCCACACTCGAGAGGTGGCGCCGCCAGCTGACCGGATTCAGCGGGCAGTGGGCGGTGGTGCAGGACACGCTCGAGGCCGCCGCCGACCCCCAGACCATCGCCAACGGCTACATCCAGGGGTGCGAGACCGCCACCGGGACGCCGTTCCGACTGGTGGCCGCCCCGGTCCAGTTCGACGAGGAGCCGGCCGTCCCCGACACGGGCCCCCGAGTTCAACGAGCACGGGGACAAGATCCTCGCCGACATCGGTTTCGACGAGGATGCCATCATCGACCTCAAGATCCGCGGTGTCGTCGCGTGATCTCCGGAAACAGCTAGACAGGAGAACCTGACATGTCACTCTTTGACGCATTCCGCTACGACGGCAAGCGGGTCCTCGTGGTCGGTGGCGCCACCGGAATGGGTGCCGCCGCCGCCGCGCTGGTCCAGGACGCCGGGGCCGAGGTGGTGGTCATGGACTTCGCCGAGGTCACCTTGGCCGGAGCCAAGGCCATCCACGTCGACCTGGCCGATCGGTCGTCCATCGACACCGCCATCGCCGAGTGCGGTGGGCCGGTGGACGTGCTGCTGTCCTGTGCCGGGGTGGCCGACGGTACCCCGGGCATCGAGCGCATCAACTTCATCGGCCACCGGCACATGATCGACCAGCTGCTGGCCGGAGGCATGCTGGGCCGGGGGGCCTCCATCGGGTTCATCTCGTCGGCCGCCGGACTCGGATGGGAGGCCAACCTGCCCGAGATCCAGGAGTATCTGGCCACCCCTGACTTCGATACCGCCGTGGCCTGGGTGGAAGAGCACGGCAAGGCCGACTACATGTCCACCAAGCAGGCCATGTGCGCCTATGTGGCCAGCCAGGCCTTCCCCCTCCTCAAGCAGGGCATCAGGATCAACGCCATCTGCCCCGGTCCCACCGACACGCCCCTGGCCCAGGCCAACAAGGACATGTGGTTGGGATTCGGCGCCGACTACCGCGGCGAGGTGGGCATCGAGGCCGCCACCCCGCTGGAGCAGGCCTATCCGCTGGTCTTCCTGTGCAGCGACGCCGCCGCCGCCATCACCGGGATCATCATGATCACCGACTCCGGGTACATGAGCTCGGGGATCACCGGCTCCTACCCCGGGGCCACGGCCATCGCCAACATGCTGCTCTTCCGGTAGCGCCCGCGGCCAAGGCCCGCGGGAGGCGCGTCCCGTGGGCGGCCGACCCCGTCAGACAGGTGGCCGGGGGATGACGGCCACCTCCGGCACATAGGCGCTGGCCCCACAGCGCAGCACGGTGTCCACCACCCGGACCAGCTCGTCGACCTCCATGAGCGATCCGCTCAGGAGGTTGCGGGCCTGCCAGATGGGATGGAGTTCGGCGGCCAGGTCCCAGTCCCATGCGTTGGCGAACTCGGTGCCCGACGGACCCTCTCCGCCGGCGCAGTCGCCCACGATGACGCGGGTGAAGCCGACCGCCGGGTGCTCGTTCCGCCACGCCTCGATCAGCCTCTCCAGCGCGGCCTTGCTGGTGGCGTAGGCCCCGAGTCCGTGCCACGGCGGGGTGAAGGAGGCGCTGACCGAGGAGAGGTAGGCGGCCACCCCCCGGGTCTCGGTGAGGTACGGGACGGCGGCGGCGGTGACGAGGGCCGCGCCCACCACGTTGGTGTCGAAGGTGTGGCGCCAGGTCTCGCCGGTGATGTCGACCAGCCGGCCGAGGGGGCCGACCCCGGTGGCGTAGACGAGAGCGTCGATACCGCCCAGGGCCGCCGCCGCCTCGTCGATGGCCCCCTTCACCGAGTGGTCGTCGGTGACGTCGCACACGACGGCCAGGGACTCCGGCCCGGCCTCTCCGGCCGCGTCGACCAGCCGGTCCTTTCGCCGCGCCAGAAGGGCGACGGTGGCGCCCCGCCGGCCCAGTCCGGTGGCCAGCGACCGGCCGAGACCGCTCGAGGCACCGACGACGATGGTCTTCATGGCGGGCCCATCCTCTCTCACACTGGACACCCGATCGACTCAGGGTGTGACCACGGGCAACTGGTCCCACCCGCGCACAGTCGATGTCCGGGTCTGGACGGCATGTTCCCAGTCGACCTCCCAGGTCGGGAACCGTTGCAGGACCTCGTCGAGGGCGATGCGCCCCTCGAGCCTGGCCAGGGCGGAGCCGAGGCAGAAGTGGATGCCGTACCCAAAGGCCAGATGGTGGTCGATGGTGCGGTGGATGTCGAACCGGTCGGCATCGGGGAAGTGGCGCTCGTCGCGGTTCCCCGATGCCGTCAGCAACAAGACGGCGCTTCCGGCCGGGATCGACACCCCGTGGTGCTCGACGTCCTCGGTCACGTAGCGGGCCTGGACGGGGGAGGGTGACTCGTACCGCAGCAGCTCCTCGATGGCGTTGGGCACCAGGCTGCGATCCTCGACCAGCTGACGGCGCTGATCGGGGTGCTCGGCCAGTACCTTGCCCGTCCACCCGATGAGGCGCGCCGTGGTCTCGTTGCCGGCGGCGGCGATGAGGTTGACGTAGCCCAGCACCTCCTCGCGGGTGAGGCGGCGCACGGTGCCGCTCTCGTCCTCGAACTCCGCCTGCAGCAGCTCGGTCATGAGGTCGTCGGAAGGATGGGAGGCCCGCCAGTCGATGTACTCGGCGAACCCTTCAGCGGCGTTCATTCCGTCGGTGTAGGTCTTGTCGAAGTCGGGCATGCCGCCCTCGGTCAGACGGAGTCCCTCGTCGATCCGATCGCGAATGGCCTCCTGGTCGGCCTCGGGAATCCCCAACAGCATGCCGATGGTGCGCATGGGCATTTCGGCACCGAGGTCCTTGACGAAGTCGAACCGCCCCTCGTCGACCAGCGGGTCGAGGGTGCGGGCGCAGAAGCCGCGGATCTTGGGCTCGAGATCGTTGATGTTGCGGGGGGTGAAGACCCGGGACAGCAGGCGGCGGTGGATGTTGTGGGTGGGGGGATCCTCGAAGATGATGGAGCCCGGGGGTAGCTCGATGTCGGCCTTGATGATCTCGAGCAGGGTGCCCTTGCTGGAGATGTAGGTCTCCCATTCCTTCGAGCAGGCGTCGATGTCGTCGAAGCGGCTCAGGGCGAAGAAGTCGTAGCGCTCGTTGTAGTACACGGGTTGCTCGTCCCGCAGCCGCCTCCACACCGGGTACGGATCCGTGTCGATCTCGAAGTCGTACGGGTCGTAGTAGACGTCGGATTCCATCGTGGTCATCTGAACCCCATCGTGTCCATCGTGGTCGCCGCGGGGACGAGACGCCCCCGGGCCCTGTACTCGAAGTGTGCCACCACCGGTGCGTGGCATGCCGGCTGCCGCCCAACCGACAAAACCAGCATGGCACAGGAAAAAGAAGCTCGTTCTCCCTACCGTGGTGACCAGCGAGAATGGCCGACTCGAGCGGGCCGAGGACCCGGGGCGGACGGCCGCACCGCGATGGCGGAGACGGGCAAAAAACGGTACTCTCGCCGTTACATAGTGCCATTCTCATCTGAGTACGACGAAGGAAGTGGAGCCGTGGCCGAGCGAGCGCTGAGCATTCCCCTGTTCGATGCCGACAATCATCTGTACGAGACGCGTGAGGCCTTGACCAAGTACCTGCCCGACCGCTACCGGGGGGCCATCGACTACGTCGACGTGCACGGCCGGACCAAGATCGTCATCCGGGGTCAGATCAGCGACTACATCCCCAATCCGACCTTCGACGTCGTGGCCCGCCCCGGGGCGCAGGAGGACTACTTCCGGTTCGGCAATCCCGACGGCAAGAGCCGGCGGGAGATCTTCGGCGAGCCGATGAAGGCCATCCCCGCCTTCCGCCATCCGGCGTCCCGACTGGAACTGATGGACGAACAGGGGATCGACCGGGCCCTCATGTTCCCCACGCTGGCCAGCCTGGTCGAGGAGCGGATGCGGGATGATCCCGAGCTGATGCACGCCACCATCCATGCGCTCAACCGGTGGATCCACGAGACGTGGACCTTCGACTACGAGGGACGGATCTTCGCCACCCCGGTGATCACGCTGCCCATCGTGGACCGGGCCATCGAGGAGCTCGAGTGGGTCCTCGAGCGCGGCGCCAAGGTGGTGCTCATCCGTCCCGCACCGGTCCCCGGGTTCCGCGGGCCGCGCTCGTTCGGCCTGGAGGAGTTCGACCCGTTCTGGCAGAAGGTGGTGGACAACGACGTGCTCGTGGCCATGCACTCCTCGGACAGCGGGTACGAGCGCTACACCAACGACTGGATGGGTAGCGACAGCGAGATGCTGCCGTTCCAGCCCCAGGCGTTCCGGATGCTGTCCGCCTGGCGGCCGGTGGAGGATGCCGTCTCGGCGCTCGTCTGTCACGGCGCCCTCTCCCGCTTCCCCGACCTCAAGGTGGCGGTCATCGAGAACGGGAGCAGCTGGGTGGAGCCCCTGCTCAAGAACATGGCCGACCTGTACAAGAAGATGCCCCAAGACTTCCTCGAGGACCCGGTCGAGGTCATCAAGCGGAACATCTACATCAGCCCCTTCTGGGAGGAGGACCTCGGAGCCCTGGCCGAACTGATCGGCGTGGACCATGTGCTGTTCGGCTCGGACTACCCGCACCCCGAGGGTCTGGCCGACCCGGTGAGCTACGTGGACGAGCTCGAGGGCCTCGACGAGGAGTCCGTGGCCAAGATCATGGGGGGGAACCTGACGGCGCTGATGAACGTGGTCGACGCCGTCGCTCGATGAGTGACGCCGTCGGTGGTTCGAGAGCGACCATTCCGGCCGTCACCGCGGTGGCGGCCGATCGGTTCGCGGCGTGCACGGCCATCGAGGAGGGCACCACCCGGCTGACGTACGCCGAGCTCGCCGAGGAGGCCCGCACGTTCGGGGCCGCCCTGGTGGCGTCAGGCATCGAACCCGGGGACCGGGTGGCGGTATGGGCGTTCAACTGCTCCGAGTGGGTGGTGGCACTGCTCGGCCTCTCGCAGGCCGGCGCCGTGCTCGTGCCCGTCAACACCCGCTTCAAGGGTGGCGAAGCAGCCGACATCCTGGCTCGGAGCCGGGCGCGCCTGCTGGTGACGGTGACCGACTTTCTGGGGACGGACTACGTGGCCATGGTGAGGGCGACGGAGATCGAGCTCCCGGAGCTCGAGACCGTCGTCGTCGCCCGCGGCCCGGTGCCCGACGGTGCCGAATCGTGGAAGGGATTCATGGCCCGGGCCACGCAGACCGACCGGGAGGTGGTCGGTCGACGGGCGTCCGAGGTGGATCCCGACGACCCGTCCGACATCCTCTTCACGTCGGGCACCACCGGGGCACCCAAGGGGGTGGTCATGACACACCGCCGGACCCTGTGCGTCGCCACCGACTGGGTGGCGATGACCGGACTGGGCGCCGACGACCGGTACCTCATGGTCAACCCGTACTTCCACATGTTCGGGCTGAAGGCCGGCATCCTGGCCTGCGTGGCCAGCGGGGCGACCATGCTCCCCGAGGCCGTGTTCGATGCCGACCGCGTCCTGGCACGAGTCGACCGGGACCGGATCACCGTCCTGCCCGGGCCGCCGACCCTCTACCAGTCCATCCTCGATCACCCCGAGCGCCGGGCCCACCGGCTGTCCACCCTGCGCGTGGCGGTCACCGGGGCGGCCGACATCCCCGTCGAGCTGGTGCGCCGCGTCCTCGGCGAACTGCCCTTTTCCACGGTGATCACGGGCTACGGGCTGACCGAGGCGGGCACGGCGGCGGCCACCTCGCCCTTGGATGACTCCGACACCATCGCCACCACCGTGGGCCGACCCCGGCCCGGATTCGAGCTGCGCATCGTGGGCGAAGAGGGCGATGTCGGCGTGGGCGTCCCCGGCGAGGTGGTGCTCCGCGGTGGGAGCGTCATGGCCTACTACCTCGACGATCCCGAGGCCACGGCACTCACGCTCTCTGCCGAGGGGTGGCTGCGGACCGGCGACGTCGGTGTCGTCGACCAGGCCGGCCGCCTCACCATCGTCGGGCGGGTCAAGGACATGTTCATCGTGGGGGGATTCAACGCCTATCCGGCCGAGATCGAGAACCTCCTGCTGCGCCACCCCGACATCCGTCAGGCCGCGGTCATCGGGATACCCGACGAGCGCCTCGGCGAGGTCGGGATGGCCTTCGTCGTGACCCGGACGGGAACGGGCTCCTCGTCGGAGATCATCGAGTGGTGTCGGGAACACATGGCCAACTACAAGGTGCCGAGGGTGGTGGCCGTCGTCGACGGGCTTCCCGTCAACGCCACCGGCAAGGTCGTCAAGGACACGTTGCGCCGACTGGCCGGTGGCCACGGCGACGAGGCGGGGAGGTGAGCGTGGACCCGGGCCCCCCGGGCCTCTCCGCCTTCGCCGACCTCCGGGTGGTGGAGATGGGGGTGTGGGTGGCCGCCCCGTCGGCGGCCGCCCTGCTGGGCGACTGGGGTGCCGACGTCATCAAGGTCGAAGCGCCGGCCGGCGACCCCATGCGAAAGGTGTTCGGGTCGCTCGGCATCGAGAGCGAGATGCCCAACCCGGCCTTCGCCCTCGACAACCGGGGCAAGCGCAGCGTCGTCCTCAATCTGCGCCACCAGGGGGACCGCCAGCATCTGGAGGACCTGCTGGACACGGCCGACGTCTTCATCAGCAATCTCCGGCCCGACTCACTCGACGGCCTCGGCCTCGAACCCGTCGCCACGGTCGCCCGCCACCCGCGCCTGGTGTACTGCAGTATCAGTGGGTACGGACTCCGCGGCGAGGAGCGGGATCGTCCCACCTACGACATCGGGGCGTTCTGGGCCCGGTCCGGACTGTCGACGCAGATGGCCGATGCCGACGGCAACCCTCTCAATGCCCGGGGCGGCATCGGCGACCACATCACCGGGTTGGCCGCCCTGGCCGGCCTCCTCGCCGCCGTCATGGAGCAGCGCCAGACGGGACGGGGTCGGGTGGTCGAGGTGTCGTTGCTGCGGACGGGTACCTACGTGCTGGGATGGGATCTCGGACTGCAGATGACGCTGGGCAAGGTGGCCCGGGCCGAGTCGAGGGAGCGCAATCAGGCGCCCCTGATGAATCCGTACCGGGCCGGTGACGGCCGGTGGTTCTTCTTCACCGGGCTGGAGGCGGCCCGTCACATCCCCGCCGTCTGCCGCGCCCTCGGCCATCCGGAACTGCTCGACGACCCGAGATTCGCCGACGCCGGCGCCATCCGCCGCAACCGGGCCGAGGTCATCGCCATCCTGGACGAGATCGTGGCCCGGCATCCCCTCGATGTCTGGGCCCGGCGGTTCGACCAGGAGGGTGTCTGGTGGGCCCCGGCCCTGACCCCGGCCGAGGTCGTGGCCGACCCCCAGCTGTTGGCCAACGAGGGGATCGTCGAGATCGACGGTGGCGGCACCGGCACCGTGCAACGCTCCGTGAACGGTCCGGTGAGCTTCTCCGACGTCGGCGGGCGCCGGTACGCTCCCGTCCCCCTCCTCGGACAGCACACGGCCGAGGTGCTGGCCGAGCTGGCCGACCGGACCGGTGCCCCGCCGGCCCGCTCCTAGGGTCCCGAATCGCAGTCCTCTGTGGCGGGGGCCCGGTCGGTTGCCGCGGCCGCCGCGGACCCACAGGACCCGGCCAGGGGACCCTAGACCGAGGGAAGTCGGGTCGGTGTGGCCTCGAACACCTGGAACTCCGAGGCGAGGACGGCGACGGGCGACGGGTTCGGGCCCGACGCCTTCAGGTTGGACAGGTGGGCCTCGAGGTCGGCCATCGAGTCCCACAACTCGATCAGGCGTACCCGTCCGGCGTGGGCATCGTCGGCCGAATAGGCGTACTCACGGCAGCCGGACTCCGACCGCGTGTTGGCCGCCTGGGGCGCTTTGGCGTCCAGGTACGCACGGCGATCCCCTTCGGCGACGTCGAAGTATCCGGCAACGACGATCACGACCATCTCCCTTCCCACTGAGTGGAGTTCCGTCTCCCTTCGGTGGTACAACCCTCGATACTACGGATCGTGGGACCGCCGGACGCAGGAGGAGTGACTGTGGAGCAGTCGGCATTCGCTGAACGGCCCGACTACCGGGTCGACATCCTGGCCCGGCGCAACCGGGTCACGGTGTCGGTCGGAGGTCAGCTGGTGGCCGACAGCCAGCGCTGCCTTCTGGTCGACGAGCAGGACCACGGGCTGGTCTTCTACTTCCCCGCCGACGACGTGCGTATGGAGCTCTTCGTTCCCGACGACCGGACGAGCATCTGCCCGTTCAAGGGCGTCGCCACCTACCGCCGCTACCGCCGGGACGAGGGGGACGTGTACCTCTGGTCCTACGAGGAGCCGTTCCCCGAGGTGGCCAGACTGGCCGGATACGTGGCGTTCTTCCAAGACGCCGTGGACCTGCGGGTAGGGGTGGCCACACCGGCGGTGTCCGGTCGATGAGCGTCGGCCCGATCCCGTCCACCCTCGAGCACATGATGGCGGTGTTCGACGTCGATCCGGTCGGGGGGCATCACTACCGTGGCACGAGCGACGGGGGCACCCGGAGCGTCGTCGACGGTAGCCAACTGCTGGCCCAGGCCATCGTGGCCGGCTCGAGATCCCTTCCCCGCCACTCGGTCCGCACCGCCCACGCCGTCTTCGTCAGGACGGTGGACGCCGAACGGGCACTCGAGCTCGAGGTGGACGTCCTGCACGAAGGACGGACGTTCGCCAGTGCCGTCGTCACCGTGGGCCAGGGCGGACGGCGCTGTGCGTCCGTGACCGTACTGGCCGATGTCGACCACGAGGACGTCATCGCCCACCGTCACCCGATGCCCGAGGTCGGGTCGCCGGCGGATGCCGTGCCCTGCGAGATGCCCCTGTCCGGACGGGAGCTCCGACTGGTCGGAATGGCCGACCCGAACGATCCCGAGGAGACCGGACCGCCGGTCATCGACGCCTGGCTCCGCTACGACCCCGTGCCCGGGCGACCCGACCTGGCCAAGGCACTCGTGGCCCACTTCACCGGTCATCTGTCCCTCTCGGCCACCATGCGGGCCCATCCCGGGATCGGTACGGCGATGGCCCACGACACCGTGTCCACCGGTGTGATGGGTATCTCGGTCACCTTCCACGAACCGGTGGCGTGGGAGGGCTGGCTCCTCTACCACCACGAGAGCACCCAGGTCGGCCGGGGCATGGCCTACGTGAGGGGACAGGTCTTCACCGAGCAGGGGGTGTTGATCGCCTCGTTCACGCAGGACGCCATGATCCGGGCCTTCGCCGCCGACGCGGCCGGCACCGACCGGCCCCTGTCGGCGACCCTGTGACCCAACCGGTCGGGAGCGGACGGTTGAGGTGACAGGGACAGACCCGGCGGGGCCGGCGCCCGGGGGTCCTAGGCGCGTGTCCTCGCCAGCAGGCCCCGGGCGATGACCAGCCGCTGGATCTCGTTGGTGCCCTCGCCGATGACCATCAGCGGGGCGTCGCGGTAGTACCGCTCGACCGGGAGGTCGGTGGTGTACCCGACACCGCCGTGGATGCGCATGGCCTCGGTGGCCAGATCGAGGGCGGTCTCGCTGGCGAACAGCTTGGCCATCCCGGCCTCCACGTCGCAGCGGAGGCCGGCCATCTTCCGCTCGGCCGCGTTGCGGGTCAGCAGCCGGGCCGCTTCCAGCCGGGTGGCCATGTCCGCCAGCTTGAGCTGGATGGCCTGGTGCTCGGCGATGGGCTTGCCGAACGTGGTCCGCTGCTGGGCGTAGGCGAGGGCGGCGTCGAAGGCGGCCCGGGCCACACCCACCGCCCGTGCCGCGATGTTGATGCGGCCCACCTCGAGCACGCCGAGGATCTGGGACAGGCCCCGGCCCGGTTCGCCGATGAGGTTGGCGGCAGGGACGCGGTGGTCGGTGTAGGCCATCTCGACGGTCTCCACCCCGCGGTACCCGAGCTTGCCCACGTGCTTGCTGACCGAGATCCCCTCGAAGCTGGCTGCCCGGCTCCTTCTCCACGATGAAGGCGGAGATTCCCTCCTCGGTGCGGGCGGCCAGGGCCACGATGCCGGCCCGTTCGCCGTTGGTGACCCAGGCCTTGGTCCCGTTGACCACGTACTCGTCCCCGTCGCGCCGGGCCCTGCAGGCGATGTTGCGGGTGTCGCTGCCGGCGTCGGGCTCGGACAGCGACAGGGCCCCCCGCCGCTCTCCGGTGGCCATCACCGGCAGGTACCGTTGCTTCTGCTCCTCGCTGCCGTGGGCCATGAGCAGGGTGGCCGCCATGGTGTGGGTGTTGATGACCCCGGTCAGGCTCATCCACCCGTAGGCCAGTTCCTCGATGACGCCGATGTAGGTCAGGAGGTCGAGGCCCAGTCCGCCGTAGGCCTCGGGGATGGTGATGCCGAAGAGCCCGAGGGCGCGCATCTGCTCGACGATGTCGGCGGGGAAGCGGTCCTCGTGCTCGAACTCGGAGGCGACCGGGGTGACCTCGCGGGCGACGAATTTCCGGACGGTGTCGATGATCTCCTGCCGTACGTCCTCGCTGGTGATGGGGCGCTCGCGTCCGAAGTCTGCATATTGGAGAAGTGTAACTCTGATAAATGTTGACGGTCGATCTCAAATTAGAGAAGAATGTTTCCAATGGAGTCGGTCCTGATGCATGAGGCCCTCCAGCGGGCCGCGCACCGATTCGGGGATCGCGACGCGCTGCGGAGCGGTGACGAGCACTGGTCGTTCCGGGACCTCGACGGCATGAGCAACGCGTTCGCCCGCCACCTGGCCGCCCGTGGCGTCGGCCCCGGTGACCGCGTGGCACTCATGATGGCCAACCGCATGGAGTTCCTCGTGGCCGTCCATGCCGTCAGCAAGCTCGGGGGGGCGGCGGTCCTGGTGAGCCCGGCCTGGAAGCGGACCGAGGTCTGCCACGCCCTCGAACTGACCGGCGCCGGTCCACGCCGTGGCCGACGGTGACGCCTCGTCCCTGCTGGCCGAGTGCATGCCGGCCGGTGCCGTCACCGACCTCGACGACCCGACCGACGACCCCTTCGACCACAGCCGGTCCCGGACAGCCGGCGGCCGGGGTCCGGGCGATGCACGAGTCCGTCCTGGTCTTCAGTTCGGGCACCACCGGCCTCCCCAAGGCCGTGCGTCACACCCACGCCTCGATGGGCCTGGCCACCCACCACTGGGTCACGCGTGCTGGGGCTCGGCCCGGACGACCGCTTTCAGGTGGCCACGCCCCCCTCGCACATCCTCGGGCTGTTGAACCTGCTGGCCGCGGTGACGCGCCGGCGCCACCGTCCGGCTGCACCGCCGGTTCGACCTCGACGAGGTGCTGGCCCGGATCGCCGGTGAGCGGATGACGCTGGAGATGGCGGTGGCCCCCATCGCCCTGGCCCTGGCCAACCATCCCCGCCTCGAGGACCACGACCTCACCTCGCTCCGCTACATCATGTGGGGGGCCACCCCGGTGACCGAGAGCGTGGCCGAGATCGTGACCGAGCGCACCGGTGTGCGCTGGTTGCCGGCCTACGGGGCCAGCGAGGTGCCGGTCATCGCCGCCAATCCGGTCGACCGTCCCGACCAGTGGCGGCTGGACTCCGCCGGCCTGCCGCCCGCCGGCATCGAGCTCCGGATCGTCGATCTCGAGACGGGAGACGTCCTGCCCCCGGGTGAGACCGGGGAGATCCAGGTGATGAGCGCGGTCGGTGATGGCCGGGTACCTCCCCGACGAGGCCTCGGCCGACGCCTTCGCCGACGGCTGGTACCGGACGGGGGATGTCGGCTGGCTCGAGGCCGAGGGCTGGGTCCATCTGACCGACCGCTCGAAGGAGATGATCAAGGTGAGCGGGTTCCAGGTGGCGCCGGCCGAGGTGGAGGCGGTGCTGCTCGGCCATCCGGCCGTGCTCGACTGCGCCGTGTTCGGCGTGGCCGACGAGCGTGCCGGCGAGGTGCCCGCCGCCGCCGTGGCGCTCGACCCGGACCTCCCGGTGGCCGAGGGCGAACTCGAGGCGCTGGTGGCCGACTCGCTGGCCACGTACAAGCGCCTGCACTATCTCGTCGTCGTCGACGAGATCCCTCGGCTCCCGTCGGGGAAGGTGCTGCGTCGCACGCTCGCGGGACGAGTGGTCGGCCCCGCTGCTGGCGGGGCGGAACGGGGGCTGATGGACGTCCGCCTGTCGCCCGAGCAGCAGGCCCTGCAGGACTCGGCGGCCCGGATCGTCGACCAGCTGGGACCCCACGCCGTCGGCGACCTCGGTGACCCCGAGCGCACGGCGAAGCTGGATGCCGCCGTGACCGGTGCCGGATGGAGGGAGCTCCGGACCGCCGCCGCCGACGGCGCACCCGCTGGCCTCGGGGGTGGAGGCTGGGCATCGTGGCCGAGGTGCTGGGCCGGGGGCTGGCCGACGTGTCGTTCTTCGGACCCACCCTGGCCGGTGAGCTGCGGAGGATGGCCTCGGCCCCGGCCAGTGCCGAGACCGAGACCGTGGTGCTCACCCCCGACCTCTCGTCGGTGGCCCGGATCGCCGGCGGCGGGACGCCCTCCGGCGTGGCCGTCGACGTGCAGGGCTCCGCACGGGCCCTGCTGCTGGCCGAGGAGGCCGGCCGTCTCGAGCTGGCCCAGGTGGTCCTGGGCCCGCCGCGGCGGGCGTCGATCTCACCCGACCGTCGAGCGCCGCTCGACCCGGCGGTGGTGGCGACACCCGTGCCCGGGGCGACCCGACCGATCATCGGACGAGGCCCTGGACCGATGGACGGCGCTCGGGCTGTCCGTGGCCTGCGCCGATCTGGTCGGGACCATGGACGGCGCGGTGGGCCTGGCCACCGCCTACGCCGCGGAGCGCCACCAGTACGGGGCCGCCATCGGCTCGTTCCAGGCCGTCCAGCATCTGTTGGCCGACGCCCACGTGCTGACGGAGGGGGCCCGCAGCGTCACCCTGCACGCCTCGTGGGCCGTGGACGAGCTCCCCGCCGCCGACGCCCTGTCGGCGGCGGCCGTGGCCAAGGCGTACTGCGCACGCGCCGCCCGCCAGGTGTGTGAGACCGCCATTCAGGTGCACGGAGGGCTCGGGAACACCTGGGAGTGCCTGGCCCATGTGTACCTCCGGCGCTCACTCCTCGCCGGCGACCTGCTCGGCGATGGCCGAGGTCAGCCTGACCCGCGTGCTGCACCATCGGGGTATCGGGGGTGACCGTGGACTTTCGTGACTCCCCGGCGGAGTCGGAGTTCCGGCACCGGCTGCGGGAATGGCTTCCGGCCCACAATCCGGGCCTGCCCACATCGTCCACGGACGACGACTACTGGGCCGGCATGGCCGAGTGGCACCGGTCGCTCTTCGATGCCGGGTTCTTCGGCATGTCGTGGCCCAGCCGCCATCGGTGGCCAGGAGCTGCCGACGGTGTACGAGGTGATCGTCGACGAGGAGCTGGCCGCGGCCGGAGCGCCGCCGAGGCCGAGTGTCGGCTATCTGGTCCAGGGCACTACTCGAACACGGGAGCGAGGAGATCCGCCAGCGGTTCCTTCCCGGCATCGTCAACGGCCGTGACCGGTGGTGCCAGGGGTTCAGCGAGCCCGACGCCGGTTCCGACCTGGCCTCGCTGCGCACCCGGGCCGATCGGGACGGTGACGACTTCGTGATCACCGGCCACAAGGTGTGGACGAGCTACTCCGACGACGCCGAGTGGTGCCTGCTGCTGGCCCGGACCGACCACGATGTCCCCAAGCACCTCGGCATCTCGGCCTTCGCCGTGCCGATGCGCCAGCCCGGCATCGAGCAGCGACCGCTGCGGATGATCAACGGGGTGACCAAGGAGTTCGGCGAGGTGTTCTTCGACGGCGCCCGGGTTCCGGCCGCCGACATGATCGGCCGGCCCGGTGAGGGCTGGTCCCTGGCCATGACGGTGGTGAGCCACGAACGTGAGCCCGGTGAGCTGGGCTACGTGGCCCGGTACAGCAAGGTGGTCAACGACCTCACCTCGCAGGGTGCAGGGCGACCCCGGGGCGTCCGGCCGGAGCAGGTGCGGGAGTTGGGATGGGCCATGGTCGAGGTCGAGATGCTGCGTCTGCACGTGAGGAGACGGCTGTCCGAACGGCTGGACGGCATTCTCCACGGCCCGCAGGGCTCGGTGGACAAGCTGCTCATGACCTGGGTGGAGCAGGCCGTGGGCCATGCGTCCCTGTCCATCGGTGGCGTTGGCCCACGGCGGTGGTGACGACACCCCCCTGAACACCTATCTCTACAGCCGGGCCCAGAGCGTCATGGGTGGGACGTCCCAGATCCAGCGGAACCTGGTGGCCCGTCGGATCCTGGGCCTGCCCGGGTCGTGAACGCCGTAGCCGACGTGCCTCGAGCCCGTCGGGGTCGCCGCCGGCGTCGGACCGGGTCCGAACCACCGTCCGACCATGCCGCATGCCGCCGTCGTCACCAGACCACCGAGAGGAATACCATGCAACGTGGTCCGCAGTCATGCGAGTCGTCGGCTCGCCCGGTCGTCGGGGTCCCCTCCCGATGACCGAGTACGACCGTACCCGATGAGCTCGAGGTCCTGATCGACGGTCCGGTCCGGGTGGTCCGGCTGAACCGGCCCGATCACCTCAACGCCGCCAACCACGAGCTCCACCGGGGCCTGGCCGAACTGTTCCCGCAGATCGACGCCGACGCCGATGCGCGCGCCGTCGTGTTGACCGGGAACGGCAAGGCGTTCTCCGCCGGAGGTGACTTCACCTACCTGGACGAGCTCTCCCGTGACCGGGATCGCCGGACGGAGACCCTGGCCCACGGCCGCCGGATCGTCACCGGCATGGTGGGCTGCCGCGTCCCGATCGTGGCCGCCGTCAACGGACCGGCTGTCGGGCTGGGCTGCAGCCTCGTCGCCCTCTCCGACATCGTGTTCATGGCCGAGAGCACGCACCTGGCCGACCCCCACGTGCTCATGGGCCTGGTGGCGGCCGACGGTGGCCCGGTGACGTGGCCCCTCATGATCAGCCTGCAGCTGGCCAAGGAGTATGCGCTGACCGGCGACCGCATTCCGGCCCAGCGGGCCGCGCAGATCGGTCTGGTCAACCATGTGTGCCCCGACGGTGAGGTGGTGGAGCAGGCCATGGCCTGTGCCCACCGGATCGCCAAGCTGCCCCGGCGGGCCGTCGAGGACACGAAGCGGATCCTCAACCTGCACCTCGAACGAGCCGTCGTCGCCACCTTGGATTTCGCGCTGAGTGCCGAGGACCGCTCCTTCTCCTCACCGGAGCTGCGGGCCAACCTCGACCGGCTCCTGTCCCGGGACGGGGACCGGTCCAGGCCGTCGGGGTAGCGCCGGCCCCCGCTCCGATGCCCCTGGCCAGGTGTGGAAGCCCTTCGGACCAGGGATCTTCTCCGGTGACCCCTGCCTTCGACGTCCTGGGATAGAACTCCGTTCTTTTCATCCTCGGGGAGGGGTAGCGGCAGGATGAGATTCCCCATGCACTCCGATTTCAGATAGCATTTCCCCAGTGGCAAACTCCGAGGTGGCGGCAGAACCGCTGGAGCCAGACAGCCTGAGTTGGCGCGAGCAGGCCGTGGCGCGTTCGCTCGATTCCGCCCGTCTCCGAGCCGAAACCCGGGTACAGCGCTTCCTCGACGCCGCCACCGAGCTGTTCAACTCGGGCTCGGGCAAGGACTTCACCGTCCAGGAGGTGGTGGACCGTTCCGGTCAGTCGCTGCGCAGCTTCTACCAGTACTTCGGCGGAAAGCACGAGCTCCTGTTGGCCCTCTTCGAGGAGTCGGTCCGGTCCACGACCGAGTACCTGGCCGAGAAGGTGGCGGACGAGGACGATCCGCTCGAGCGGCTGCACTGCTTTGTCATCGAGTACCACCATCTGTGCCGACCGACGGCGGACAGGGAGTCCGGCGTGATAGGGTCGGCCCCCGTTCATGGCCGAGTTCGCCCAACAGCTGCTGACCGAGCATCCGAAGGAAGCGGCCCGGGTGTTCTCGCCTCTGGTGGCGCTGTTCGAGGAGGTTCTCGAAGGGGCTGCCGCGGTGGGGGCCATCCGGACGGGACCTCGTCAGGGACCGATCGTCGGCGTCGTGTTGGAGGCGATCATGTTCAACTCCTTCTCCTCCACCATCGGCGGGGCGCAGGAGCAGGGGTCGGCCGAGGACCTTTGGGATCTGGTCTTCTACGGGATCGGGACCGGTCCCGCATCCTGAGTCGGCCGCATCCGGCTCAGATCCCGCCCGCGCCGAGCCTGGCGCCGTGTTCCGGAGTCCGAGGCCGATCACCACACCTGCCCTAGGATTGCCACATGCCTGAGCACCATCCATCGGACGCGAGCTACGACCCTGAGGCCGTACGCGCCAAGTACCTGGCCGAGCGCGACAAACGGCTGGTGCCCGGCCGCGCCAGCATCCGCGACCTGAAGACCGACGAGTACTTCGCCCGCTACCGTCACGACCCGTTCACACCGGTCGTCGAGCGGGACCCGGTCGTCGACGACGTCGACGTGGTGATCGTGGGTGGGGGGATCGCCGGGGTCCTGGCCGGTGCCCACCTCCGCAAGGCGGGCATCGAGCGGATCCGCATCATCGACCAGGCCGGTGGCATCGGGGGCACCTGGTACTGGAACCGCTATCCGGGCGTGATGTGCGACGTCGAGTCGTACATCTACCTGCCCATGCTGGAGGAGCTCGACTACGTCCCCACCAGGCGCTACGCCTTCGGTGACGAGATCCGGTGCCATCTCGAGGCGGTGGCCGGCCGATTCGACCTCGAGACCGACGCCCTGTTCCATACCGGGGTGACGGGTGCCGAGTGGCACGAGGACACGGGACGCTGGCGGATCCGCACCGACCGCGGCGACGAGGTCCACTGCCGCTGGTACGTGCTGGCCGTGGGGATCCTCAACCTCCTGAAGCTGCCGACCATTCCGGGCATGGAGGATTTCGCCGGTCATTCGTTCCACACGGCGCGATGGGACTACGGGTACACCGGCGGCGGTCCTGACCAGCCTCTCACCGGCCTGACCGACAAGGTCGTGGGCCTCATCGGCACTGGAGCCAGCGGCATCCAGTGTGTGCCGCCGCTGGCCGAGTCGGCCAAGCACCTCTACGTGTTCCAGCGCACACCGTCGGCCATCGGTGAGCGGGGAAATCGGCCCACCGAACCCGGGTTCGCACAGGGACTCGAGCCGAGCTGGCAGCGGGCCCGGATGGACAACTTCCAGGCCATCATCATGGGCCGGCCGGTCGAGGCCGACCTGGTCGACGACGGGTGGACGCACCACTACGCCGCCGTCCAGCACCCTCCCCGCGAGGAGGGCATGACGATGGCCGAGTACCTGCGTAGCGCCGAGGAGTTCGACTACCGGATCATGGAGGAGCACCGGCACCGGGTCGAGGCCCTGGTGGCCGACCCGGCCAAGGCCGAGATCCTCAAGCCGTACTACCGGTACCTGTGCAAGCGACCGTGTTTCCACGACGAGTACCTGCCGGCGTTCAACAGTCCCAAGGTCACGTTGATCGACTGCCCCTCCGGCATCGGACGGATCACCGACAAGGGCCCGGTCGTCGACGGAACGCAGTACGAGGTCGACTGCATCGTCTACGGCACCGGCTTCGAGGCCGAACTCACCCCGATCTTCCGTCGTGCCGGCCACGAGATCATCGGCCGAGGGGGAGTCACCCTGGCCGACAAGTGGGCTGACGGTGCCGCCAGCCTTTTCGGGATGATGAGCCGTGGCTTTCCGAACATGTTCATCATGCCCGCTCCGGGGCAGCAGGCGGTGGTGACGGTCAACTACACGCAGCTGGCTGTGTTGGGGGCCGAGTTCATCGGCGGTGCCATCGGTCAGCTCGAACGGCAGGGCGTGGAGGTCTTCGACGTGAGTGCCGAGGCCGAGGAGGCCTGGACCAAGGAGATCGTCAGCACCTTCGTCGACAGCTCTGCTGTCATGTCCGCCTGCACGCCGTCGCGCATCAACAACGAGGGTCACCCCGAGGCCATGAACCCCCGCAACACCAACTACGGCCGCGGATTCGGAGACTGGTTCGCGTACCGTGAGGTGCTGGAGCAGTGGCTCGAGGCCGGGGCCTTCGAAGGACTGGAGCTCGACGTCCGGTCCACGGCATCGTGAAGGCGCGTCAGCGAGTCGCGGTCGTGACCGGGGGCGGGGGCGGGATCGGAGCGGCGATCGCCGAGGAGCTCGGGCGTGGTGGCTGGTTCGTCGTCACCGTCGACCCCCTGGTGACCCTGGACGGCTCCGAGCGTCTGCCGGAACCAGAGGAGACCACGGCCGGTCGCATCGTGGCCGCGGGTGGCTCGGCCCGGGCCTCGTCCGCGTCGGTGACCGACGGCGAGGCTGTCCGCGGCCTGTTTCGTGAACTGGTTGACGAGCACGGCGGACTCGATGCCGTCGTCAACGTGGCCGGCATCACCCGACAGACCTACTTCGGGCGGGGCACCGAGGAGGACTGGTTGGCGGTACTGGCCGTGCACCTCGAGGGTTATCTCAACGTGCTCGACGCCGCGCTGCCGCTCATGGCGGCCGCCGGCAACGGCCATGTCCTCGGCGTGACCTCGGGATCGGGATGGCGCGCTGCCGATGCCGGCGCCTACAGCTGTGCCAAACGGGCCGTCGCCGCCCTCACCTGGCAACTGGGCCGGGCCGCGCCGCCGGGCGTCACCGTCAACGCCATGTCGCCCATTGCCGCCACCCGGATGATGGCCTCCGCTCTCGAGCGCGCCCGGCGGGCGGGCCGTTCGGGCGGCGGGGGTATCTCCTTTCTCTCGGTGGCGGGCCCTGAAGACCTCGGACCGCTCGGCGCGTACCTCGTCGGTGAGGAGTTCGGGTGGTGCAGCGGCCGGGTGCTCTTCGCCGGCGGCTCAGAGGTGGCGATCGTCGACGAACCCCGGCTGCTCGAGGTGGTGCGCAGCGACGGGGTCGTGTCCCTGGCGGCCGTGCTCGAGGCGGTCGTACCCCGAGCCTTGGCCAAGGCCGAGGCCAGCCAAGCCAGCGAGGGCGGCGGCAATCCTCGATTCGGACCGATCTTCGACGAGCCGGGCCCCGCCGAGGTGGCGCCGACCCCCGTACGATCCTGTGCCGTCGTCACCGACCGCCCGCAACTGGCCGCGTCGCTCACCGCCGCGCTCGAGGCCCGGGCCATCACCTGCCACCGGGTCGAGGTAGCACACGGCTTCGGCCAGGCCGCCGACGTGCTGCACTCCGTGGTCGAGGCCTCCGGGCCGGTCGACGCCATCGTCGTCGCCCCCGCCGGGCGTCAGCCGGCCGACGCCTCGGGGGACGGTTGGGAGCGGGTGCTGGCCGAGCACCGCGGGATCGTCGAGCACATCCATACTGACGCCGGATGGGCCCGGGCCACCGCCGACTACGCCGCCGCCGCGGCCCGCCCGGTCCAGCTGGTGACCCTCACCGACGCCACCACGGCAGAAGGTCGTAGTCGGGCCCAAGCCGCGGCGCAGCACGCTCGGGTCGCCCTGGGTGCGACCGAGGGTCGCGTCACGGCCTTCTCCGCCAGTATCGAGACGTCGGAGGAGGAAGCCGCCCGACCAGCCGGCGAGCTCGTCGCTCACCTGCTGGGCCACCCCGACGCCGCCGCTCTCGCCGGTGCGGAGCTGGTAGTCGGCGGAGGCTGGCTCGGCCTTCGCAGTCACCCCCGACCGATCGGCAGCATCACCTACGGCGGTCCGGCCGTTCCCGAGTGGCTCGATGCCACCCTCCGAGAGATCGTCGGTACCGCGGACCATCACACCCGGACGGAGGTCCGATGACGGCCCAGCCCACCCGCGTCGTCGATGCCCACGTGCATCTCTGGGACCCGGCCCGGACCGACTGGTACCCCTACCTCTCGCGTCCTCAGGCGTCCGGCACCGGTGACGCGTCGAGGATGTGCCGTCGCTTCGATGTCGAGACCTATCGTGTCGAGTCGGCCCGGTGGCACGTCGAGAAGTTCGTCAACGTTGCCGCCGCCACCGGGGGGCACTCGGTCGAGGAGACCATCGAGCTCGATGACAACTCCCGGGCCGCGGGTGGACCCGACGCCATCGTGGGCGGCCTCCCGCCGACGGACACCGTGGCCGAGGCCATCGCCCTCCTCGACCGGCAGATGGGCGCGTCACGGTTCCGTGGGGTCCGACCGATGGGTGCCTTCGAGGGACCGCTCCCCGACCCCGCGGTGCTCCACGCCCTGGCCGAGCGGCGCCTTCTGTTCGAGCTGATGGCCCATACCGATCAACTGCGAGCGGCGGCCGACGGCCTGGCCGGCATCGACGATCTGTCCGTGGTCGTCGAGCACACCGGATGGCCCCGGTCGAACTCCGACGAGGAGCGGGCCCTGTGGCAGGAGGGCATTCACGCCCTGGCCGCCGTGGGGCCCACTGTCGTGTGCAAGCTCTCGGGCCTGGCCATGCCGTTCGGGTCCATGAGTGTGGACGCCTTCGCGCCGTGGATCGAGTACGCCATCGAGGAATTCGGTGCCGATCGATGCATGTTCGCCAGCAATTTCCCCGTCGACTCGATGTACGGGACCTTCGACGATCTCTACACCTTGTTCGATGCCGTCACGGCCGGGCTCGACGATGAGTCCCGCGGCAAGCTCTTCGCCGAAAACGCCGAGCGCGTCTATCGCTGCTAGGTCGGCCTCGCGGCCGTCCCTCTCCGAACCGGTCTAGCCGGATTCGGACTCGGCCGAGCCGAGCTGGTCTCGGACCGGAGTTCGGGTGACGAAACGAAACTGGTAGTCACGCACGTCGACCTCGGTATTCACGAATCCGGCCGCCGCCAATCGGCCGGCCAGAGTTTCGGGTCCCACCGGAACGAAGACGTCGTCCATATGGGCGGCCCGGATCACGTCGACGTCGATCGAATCCGTCCCGACGAACAGCGCGCCGGGTCGGAGGACCCTGTTCAACTCGGCGAACAGCGCATCCTGATGGGCCGGTGTGGGCATGTGGTGCAGCATCGAAAAGCACGTGGCCGCGGAGAATCGGTCGGTGCCGAGCCCGGACCGGGTGGCGTCCGTGCAGACCACGTCCACGTTGGTACCGCGCAGCCGCGCTCGCAGCGGATGGGCCAGGGTGGCGTCGAGCTCCACCGCGGTCAGGCGGGGGACCCGTCGACGCAGGAGGTCGGTCGTGAGGCCCGGTCCGGGCCCGACCTCCAAGACGTCGTCACCGAGGTCCCCGACAGATTCGATCCAAGGCAACAGGTCTGTGTGCAACATGGCCGCCCACTCCGGACTGGACAGGAACTGGAGATGCGATTCGTTCATTCCTCTGTTGTACGCTTTGCAGTCGGTGGCCCTCTCTGCACATTCGGCCAAGGTTCTGCCCGCACCGGACACGTCGGGCATGGTCGACATGCGCACCGGCGGCCGGCCTCGGGCCGGCACGTTCACCTATCAGGGCGACGAACTGGTCACCACCTGGCACAGTCACGATCTGCATCAGATCGAGTACGCCCTCCAGGGTGTGGTCGAGGTCGAGACCGACGCTGCTCACTACCTCCTGCCTCCTCAGCAGGCCGCGTGGATTCCCGCCGGGCTACTCCACCAGACAACCATCGCCACCACGGTACTCACGGTGTCGGTCTTCTTCGAACCCACCATGGTTCCCGAAGGAGGCGGACGGGCCCGGATCGTGGGAGTCGCCCCCGTCGTCCGCGAGATGATCATCTATGGGCAGCGATGGCCCATCGAGCGGGTCGAATCGGATGCGAGGGCGGATGCGTTCTTTCACGTGCTCGGGAATCTCGTTTCTGACGCCCTCGAGGACGAAGTCCCACTGTCGCTTCCCGCATCGGTCGAACCCGTGGTGGCCGCGGCCATGGCGTACACCAACGACCATCTGGGATCAGTGAGTGCCGCGTCCGTGAGCCGAGCCGTGGGCGTGTCGGAACGGACGCTCCGGCGTCTGTTCCGGGCCGAGCTCGACATGTCCTGGCGGACCTATGTACTTCAGGCTCGTCTGCTTCGCAGTATGGCCCTCCTGGCCGAGCCCGGACCTTCGGTGCTCCGGGTGGCCACCGATGTCGGGTTCGACAGCGCCAGTGCCTTTTCCCGGGCTTTCCTCCGCTATGCCGGAGAGACGCCATCGGCGTACCGCCGCCGAGTCTGTCGCTGATCCGACTGAGATGGACGCCGGTACCCGTCGGACCCCTCCCACACTGGAACCGCGCTGGCCCGAGCGGAACAGGTGAGACTTCCCTGCGACCTGCCGGTCGTCCAGGCCCCGCTGGCCGGAGGTCCTTGGACTCCTCAGCTGACGGCCGCAGTGGTCGACGCCGGCGGTTATGGGTTCGTGGCCGCCGGCTATCTGTCCGCCGATGCACTCCGGAGGGCGATGGCGCAGACCGAGCTCCTGACGGACAAGCCCTACGGGGTGAACCTCTTCGTTCCGGCCCAGCCCGGTGATCCCGTCGAAGTCGACCGTTACGCGAAGTTGCTCGAACCTGAAGCGATGAGGTTCGGCGTATCACTCGGTGACCCCCGGTGGGAGGACGATGGCTACCGGGCCAAACTCGATGTCGTCGAGTCGGCTCGCACCCACCTCGTGAGCTTCACGTTCGGCTGTCCGACCACGGAGATCGTGGACCGACTCCATCGTGTCGGATCCCACGTGGGCGTGACCGTCACCTCGGCGGCCGAAGCCGAAGCCGCCGTGGCTGTCGGCACCGATGTGCTGATCGTGCAGGGCACCGAGGCCGGGGGCCACCAGGGCTCGTTCCTCGACCTCGACCCCACTATCCGACCCCTGCGTTCGCTGCTGGTCGAGATCGGTCAGATCACCGAGCTACCTCTGATCGCCACTGGCGGCGTCATGTCCGGCGAGGATGCCGCCGCCGCCCTGGGGGCGGGCGCAACGGCTGTCCAGATAGGCACGGCCCTGCTGTGCACCCCCGAGGCCGGTACGTCGGCTCCGTACCGCCGAGCGCTGCTCGATGGTAGCTATCCCGACACCATCGTGACCCGGGCCTTCAGCGGCCGATACGCCCGTGGACTGGCGAATGAGTTCGCCCTTCGTCATGACCGGCAGGCTCCGAGCGCGTATCCGGAGGTGCACCACCTCACGCGTCCGTTGCGGGCGGCCGCCACCGAGGCCGGCGATGCCAGCGTACCGAACCTGTGGGCCGGCACGGGATGGCGCCGACTGACCAGTGAATCGGCAACGTCCGTTGTCCGGCGCATCGCCGCTGGAGTGAACACACCAAAGCACTAGGCGCTGGACTCGACCGTCTGCGACGGGGGACGGACCCTGGCGCGTGCCACTCCTGGCGCCGGCGCTCTTGCAGTCGAGGAGCCTGACGATGGACATGCCGAGCCGGCGCGGCCCCTTCGCCGTCCCGGCTGCCTCCGCTTCGGCCTCGGGTCGGCTGGTGACCCGCACCTATGGGCGACCCGTGTCCATCCGAGCTGGATCACGCCGGCACGAGACACAGACGACTGCGGCCAGTGGAGTCCAAAAGGACTCGTCAGCCAACAACTTCATCGCCTCACGGAAGGTGTCCGGAGTCACCGACGGAAGACCATGTGCCCTTGCCTGTTCGGGATCCGTGAGCCGATTCCGGACGGACCGAAGGGTGTAGGTCCAGAACGCCGCTTCGGGCGATCCGCCCTGCAGCATCGACGTGTCGATGGTGACGGAGATGTCTGCAACCGGCAGCGTAGCGATGGTGTTGGGGATCGTGCGTGCCCATGTCCACTTGCCCACCAGAGCACTGGTGACGTCGAAGAGGGCTGGAGACGTCATGCCGGCCAGAGGGAAGTAGTCCGCCTCCTCCACGAGGAGTGCGCCGCCCGGGCGGAGGGCATCGACGAGATCGGCCATGATCTCGTCGGCCCCGTCGATGTGCATCAAGACGTTGCGGGTGTGGATCAGATCCATGGACGCCGAGGGGAGATTCAGCTCTTCGATGGAGGACTCCACCACCTCGATGGTGGATCGGCGGTCCAGGTGCTTCAGGAGAGCGGTGTCCCGGTCGACGGCGACGACCGAGCCCGTGTCCCCGACCTGGTCCGCCAGCCATCGGGCCATCGAGCCACCGCCCGCTCCCAACTCTGCACACCGCCACCCCGGCCCGATGCCGAGCTCACGGAGCAGTCGAATCGACCGGGGGTCGGCAATCGCCTCCAGAAGTCTCAGCCGATCGGCCTCGTCGGACAGTGAGTTGTCGAACCAGTAGCGATCGTCCATGGCGTCAGTATCTCAGTCAGCTCGGCTGATCGGAGGGGGCTTGCCCGGGGCGTAACGGTGCCGGAGGGGTTCCCCCACAGTCGCTGCCATGTGGAGGCGAGGGCAACGGCGCCGGGGCGTGGCCATCGTCACACTTCGCGGCCGTGCGTCGTCCGGTGGCGTGATGGGAGAATGGGGCGATGAACGAGTGGGGACCGCTCCTCTATGGCGATCCGTGTCGGGCGTGTGGCTTCGAGTGGTCGATGTCGACCGGGGATGCCGTGTCTCTGGTGGCGAACATGCCACCATCGCTGACCGGACTGCTGGAGGGCCGATCCGGAGGAGAACGCCATCCTGATCTGGCATGGTCGGCGGCCGGGTACGTCTGCCACGTCGGTGACAACCTCAGGATCTGGGCCGAACGTCTCATCGGGGTGATCGAAGGTGCCTCTCCGGTGGTGCGTGGCTACGACGAGAACGAACTGGCCGATGCCCGCAACTACGAGAGCATTCCGCTGCCGGCGGCACTCTGGTCCCTGACCCGGTCAACAGGTGACTGGCTGTTGGCCGTCCAACGTTCGACGCGCCCGGACATCCGTCTCGTCCATCCTGAGCGGGGAGAGCTGACGCTTGCCGATGTGGTGTCGGCCAACGCCCACGATGCCCATCACCATCGATGGGACATCGAACGAATTGTCGACGTGTCGGGGCACTGACGAAGATCTGGCGTGCACGGTGACACGGGCTGAGCGGGCTCACGGGGCGAAGTGGCGTTGGATCTCGTTGGCATAACGCAGACCCAGGTTGCTCCCGTTGTCGGCCAGCCACGTCGTCAACGGGGTGGTGCCGGTGGCGGGGCCGGCCGTGTCGGCCAACCCCTCTGCCATGGCCGCATACTCGTCCCGGGTCAGGAGGACATCGTGCATGGCCAGACCCAAAAGACCCGACAGTGGCGGGATCACGGCGCCCGGAACCCTGAGGACCCGGGCGCGGCTGCCGACGGCGCGGCGGATCAGGTCCACCAACTCGAGGAAGGTCGGGCGCTCCGGCCCCACCGCATCGATGACGCTATCGTGGTGCTCGGCTGCCTTGGCCAGAGCCAGCCGGGCCAGGTCGTCGATGTGGATGCCCCGTATGCGGTAGTCGCCCCGGCCGCCGACGGCGAAGACGGGGAGGCGGCGGAGCAGCCAGGCGATGTTGTTGATCAGGACACCGTCGCCACCGAACAGGATGGCCGGACGGAGCACGGCGTACGACAGCCCGGATTCGGCCAGGGCCCGTTCCACCAGAGCCTTTCCCCGGAAGTAGGGGAGTGCAGAGCCGATACTCGGGTTGGTGATGCTGACGTGGACGATCCTCGAGACGCCGGCCCGCCTGGCTGCCTGGAACAGTGTCTGCGAATTGGAGACGGCCAGGTCGTGGTCTATCCGGTTCCGGGCGAACCTCACCCAATAGGTGTTGTAGAGGGTGGTCGCACCCCGGAGTGACTCGACCAGGCCCAACTGATCGTCGAAGTCGAGCGGTCGTACCTCGACGGGCGTGTCGATACCGCTCCGAGGGGGGTGCCCGGTGATGGTCCGCACGTTGCGCCCGCTCTCCATCAGCGCTCTGGCGATGGCGCCTCCGGAGTAGCTGAAAGCGCCGGTCACCACATCGAGCCCCGTGTCCAGCGGCGTGGCTGTGGATCCCGTCGCGGTCGAGATGGTGTTCATGGGCCCTCCCCATCGGCTGGAGCTACGGTCATCACTTCGAACAGTCCGGCCAGGCGCTGGGCGTGGGAGAACAGGGCGAGCGCCGGCTCACGGTCGCCCTCGAGATGGCTGAGCATCTCGAGCCCCAGATAGAGGGCGACGACGGCGTAGGCGACGTCTTCGGCGGGGAGCGCGGCAGCGAGCGGTGAGCCGCGGAGAGCGTGCTCGATGGCTTCTCGGGCGAACCCCTTCCACGGTTCGATTCGGGCCGCGACCTCGGCCCCGAGTCCGGGTGTGGAAGAAGCACCGGCGATCATTTCGACCAGAACGGTGATGTATCCGGCGTCGAGATCCGACCGGAAGATGTCGGTGGCCGTCTCGACCAGTTCGCCGGCCGTGGCCACGGCGGCCACCGATTCGCCGTACCGTTCCATCCGGGTCGAGCTCACCGCATCGAGGGCCGCCAGCAGGAGATTGGCCACGGAGCCGAAGTGGTAGAAGATCAGCCCCTGGTTTGACCCCGCACGCTCGGCGATGGCGCGGGCGCTCGCCCCTGCATACCCCTCCGACTGCAGCGTGGCAACGGCGGCGTCGATCAACAGCCGCCGGGTCTCCGCCGACCGCGCCCCGCCCGTTCCTACCACGCTGCTCGGAGCACCTGACTTGGCCATGAGTCCCCTTCGTCGGTCCTTAGTTGAGTAGGTGCTCAAAGCATAGACTCAATTGTGAGGGGATGCCAGAGCCGCGAGATCGCCCGACCGGACCGTTCGATCATGGTTCGTGCGCCGGCTGGTCGGGCCAGCGATAGTCGTCATGGATGCGCTGCAGCCCGGCACGTGTCTCCTCGTCGCAGAGTGCGCCGACCACGCCGGCCCGGAACGCACGCCGGGGAGAGCATCCGAGTCGGGTGGCCACGTCGTACTCGCGGGTGAGATCGGTGTCGAACATCGCTGGATCGTCCGTGCTGATCGAACAGAGAACACCGGCCTCCGTCAGGGCCGGAAGAGGATGGGCCTCGAGCGAATCGACCACCCCGGTGCGCAGGTTCGACACCGGACAGACGTCGCAGACGATGGATCTGGCCGCAAGCTCCTCGAGGAGCCTGCCGTCCTCGACGGCCCGGATCCCGTGCCGGATGCGGTCCGCCCGGAGCACCTCGACAGCGCCCCAGATCGATTCCGGGCCGGCCGCCTCGCCGGCGTGGGGGACCGAGCCCACGCCGCCATCCCTGGCCACGAGGAAGGCCCTCTCGAAGGGCTCGGGGGGAAACGAGGCCTCGGGTCCGCCCAGTCCCAGGCCGACGACACCTCGATCCCGGTACTTGACGGCATGGCGTGCGGTCTCCAGTGCCACCTCCACACCCAGATTTCGGGGGATGTCCGTCGTCAGTCGGACGTCGACGCCGAACCGCTCCCTGGCCTCCTCGGCCCCGTCACAGAAGCCGGAGAAGACCTCGTCCCACGTCGCTCCGCTGCTGATCCGCTCGACCGGGGTGAAGATTCCTTCGATGTACACCGCCCCGTGTGCGGCCGCCTCCTCGGCGTAACCCACGACGATCTGACGGAAGTCCGGGTATCGCTGGATGGCGGGTGTGACAGCCGTCCACAGGGCGAGGAAGTGGTCGAAGTCCCTGAACCGGTAGAGCTCGGCCAACGCCTCCTCGTCCTCGACCGGCAGTGCATACCGGTTGCGGGCCGCCATCTCGAACAGAGCGAGGGGACGGAGCGTGGCTTCGAGGTGGACGTGTAGCTCGATCTTGGGCCCACCGGATGTGGTCATGGGGACTCCTCGGCGCGTCGAAGGATGGCTACCTCGCGACACGAGCCGGAGTCTTCTGACCCTTCCCGTCTGGTCAGCTCATGACGGTTCGCAGTGTACCTTCACCCCGTCATGGGCTCGGGTGGCGGTGCTACACCTGACGGGCGGACTCGCGGTACATGGCGGCCAGAACACGGGCCACCGACCGATGAACGCCCTGGAGGTCGCGCTCCAGTTCACCCCAGGCGCCGATCGAGTCTGCCGCGCCCAACTCCATCAGGCTGCCGGCGAGGTACGACGTAGGAACGGGCCATACCGACGAGCAGGAAGTCGAGATCGGGATAGGGACAGTGATGGTCCTCGACCCATTCCTCCACGGTCCGGGCCGCGGCACCGATCTGGTCGGCGTGCGCCACCAGGGCCGGGGCCCACTGGCACTCGCACGCTCGATCGCATGCGTTCAATACGGCCATGGCACTGTGGAGGACCGGTGTGATCCCCGACTCCCACGTACGAAACTCGTTCACCGGATGCCCCTCCAGCGTTTCCCGATTGTGCTGCCTGTCTCCGTTGACACCGCTCCATCTGTCGCTCGGACCACGAAGGCCGGGGCCGGGCGCTGGACCAGGGATACATCATGGCGCCCCGCAGGGACGTGCGATAGAGCGCGCCGCTCAGCGTGGCCACGAGACCGCAGACGGCGTCGGTGTTCCGGGAGCTGCTCGGTCGATCCCGTCGAGCCACCCCAGCGACGTGGCCCGGGTCGACCTGCCCCGACGGGTGGATGTCACCGCCCGGTCCGGAACGCACGGTCAGGGTGGCCCGGACCGTGCCGTCGGTTGTGGGGCATCGATCCGTTCAGTAGCGTCAGGGCGATGGGGGACCATGTATCGCAAGAGCACGATGGCAGGCAGCCCGTCTCGGAGGACGTCGGCGGTGTGGAACTCACCATCGCCAACCACGTCCGTAACCTCACCGAGCTTCACCGGTACGGCCTGCTCAGCGACGAAGAGTTCGACAGCAGGCGTGCGGAGGCTGTCAAACGGAGGTAGCGGCGCCGTCACGGCACCGCCGTCGTCACGAGCTGCGGACGAGATCGCCCCTCGATGCCTCGCTGGACCACGAGGAGGCCATGCGGTCGAACTCCTTTACGGCCAAGGTCAGTTCCTCTGCCGCCTTGGCTATACCCGTCAGCTCGAGGGTCGTCGGAGTGCCGGCGTCGTGCTGTGGATGGGAGCGGGGTTGTTTTTGCTTTTTCGCCATGGGTGGCGATGGTAGCCACACTTCCCGACCGGCCGGTGGATGCAGGCGTGACGTCCCGGGCTCCGGGCGACTCACCGAAGGGGAGCGATCACCTGGTCAGCGTAGCGACGGGCCCGGTCGATGAACTGACGGCGAGTGGGGGTGTCCCCATCGTCGAAGCCCACCGAGACCCAGGTCACCCCGGCCTCCCCCAGGCGCTCGAGCTCCCGGCGTTGGGCATCGCTTCCGTCCGGACCGCCTTCGTTGTCACCGGCGCTGAAACAGATGTCCAGAGGCTCCGTGCGACCGATGGCCTCGGCGTGCCGGCGGGCCAACTCAATTCGCGGGACCAGGTCCTCCACCCCCGTGACGGAGGCAGTGCGGGTCGAGTCGGCGATGCGCCCGCTCCTGAACGGAGCCCAGCCCTGACAGGTCTCCACAGCTCGACGGATGGCCGTGGTCGAGTTGCCCCCCATCCAGATGGGTGGATGAGGAGTCGCCACCGGCCGGGGTTGCATGCGGACGCCGCGGGCCCTGAAGTGCCGTCCTTCATAGGAGACGGTCTCGCCCGTCCAGGCCAGCTTCATGACCTCGACGGCCTCCTCCAACAGCTCGTTGCGTTCGTCGAAGTCGACACCGAGGGAGCCGAACTCCGGCTTGAGGTAGCCGGCCGCCACCCCCAGGATGAGGCGTCCCCCGGAGAGCAGGTCCAAGCTGAGCGCCGACTTGGCCGACAGAAACGGGTTCCGGTAGCCGGCCACGTAGATGTAGGTCTGCAGCCGCAGGGTGGTGGTCGCCGCGGCCGCAAAGGACAGGGCCACGAACGGGTCGAGCGCATGGTGGCCGCCGCTGTCGAGCCATCGGGCGTCAGGAGCAGGGTGGTCGGTCACGTGGCAACCGTCGAATCCTGCTTCCTCCAGGCTGGCTGCCACCTCGGCCACGGCCTCGCCGGAGAGGAACTCAGCCGGCTCACGGAAGCGGGTCGTGGGCAGGCCGGCGGTGATCTTCGGGTGGCTGGACACGGATCGGAACACTAGAGGGTCGGGCTCGTGGGCACGAACTGTCACGACGGTGACGCTCCCTGTGTCGCCCCGGTGACAGACCCTGGCACGACCTGGGTTCACCATGGAGGTGTCCACAAGTTCCAACCAAGGAGTCACCATGACGAACGTTCGTCTGCGAATCGAAGATGCGAACCCGGCAGTGGCATCCGGTGCCTTCGGTGTCACGCTCTTCAGCGGTGCCACCACCGTGGATGGCCGCCCATCGACGAAGAGTCGGGCCGCGTACCGGCATGCCGACAGGAAGCCGGCCAAGGTCGAGGCCGAGTAGCACGCCTCCGGTGGCGGGTGAACGTATCCCTCGCCTCCGGCCCGGCCCAGGGCATCGGTGAGGTCCGCCCGCTCGTTACTTGAGCCGGGTCGGACGTGGGGCTGAGGCCGGTCGACCGAGCGCCCTGAGTGCGTCGTCGGCGTGGAGACAGTCGGCTCAGGTCGAACGTCGCCGCACGAGCCAGCGACGGGTCAGGTCGCCCACCGCCAGCAGGGCGAGGCCGACCACCACGAGGTAGGGGGCGTACGGTCCGTTCCCGGTAAAGGCCAGCGCCGACGAGGAGGGGGAGGAGGCGTCGGGGGAGCCGGACGTGGCCCCCGAGGAGTCGGTCGACGCGGCGGCCACCGACGGCACGGTCGTCGTACTCGCACTCGTGCACGGGGTCGTACTGGTCGTTGTCGTCGAGCTCGGGGTGGTCGACGTGGTCGTCGAGGTCGTACTCGACGTCGTGGTGGTGCTCGAGGTCGTTGTCGAGCTCGAGGTGGTGGTGGAGCTCGAGGTCGGGGTGGAGCTCGTCGTACTCGACGTACTCGACGTACTCGTGGTGCTGGTCGTAGTGGGTGTCGGGCACGTCGTACTCGTCGTGGACGCGGCTGACGTGGTGGACGTGGTGGAGCCGGGATCCGTGCTGCTCGTGCTCGACGTGGTGCTGTCGTCGGCCGCATCGGTGACCGCGGCCGCAGCGTCACCGGAGACGCCGGACGTCGTCACGGTGTGCGACCCGAGCGGTGTGGCAGCCCCTGCCGTGGACCCCCACGAGAGAGCGGTAGCCATCAGAAGGATCCCCGATGTCGCTCTCAGCAGTGGCCGCATCCGACTCCCTTTCACGCCACCGTGCCCGGCGGGCGACTCTCCCAGCATCCTCTCGTCCCAGCCCGGCCCGTTCGGGCCCGCGGGCCGGGACCGACGCCCGCTGATCTCAGCCCCGTCGGCCCATGCTCTCGCATCAGGGTGAACGACGGTCGACACCGAGGTGAATGTTTCGCGACATCCGAAACCATGGGGCGGCCGCCAACCGTCCACCGAGTCGACGGGTGCCGACGGAGACCGAGCTCAGCGTGCCTGGGCCGTCGGATCGGTCCAATTGGCACGGCGGGGGACCGCCCCGGGGGTCGGGGGGACCGCCCCGGGGGTCAGAAGGTGGAGCGTGCCTGGTGGCGGAAGCGCCGCAGGGAGTGCGCCCCCCGACGTCGCCTCACCAGCAGCGCGAGACCCAGAGCTACCAGGGTGATGCCGATGATCAGGAACGGCCTGGTGTCCATGCCGGTGAACGGCAGCTGCGTGGTGGCCGTGCTCGGTTCGACACTGGCGGCCGCGGTGAACGGCAGGGACTGGGGCGACGTCGTTGTCGGTGTGTCACTGGCGGCGGCTGCCACCGGCTGCAGTGTGGTCGACGTCGTGGAGGTGGTCGAGGTGGTCGAAGGGGTGACGTCCGGCAGGAGGGTGGTCGTCGTGGTCGATGTCGTCGTGGTCGTGCAACTGCATGCCGCCACGATGTTGGAGGGGGTGGTGGATGTGGTGGTGACGGCCGATGCGGCCCATGCTGCGCCACCCGCCGTCGCGCCCACCAGGACGAGCGCGATGATCGAGCTCACAATCGTCGCTTCTCGTTTCATTGCCGCTCTCTTCCTTGTCCGCGGGTTCCCGCCAGCCCCACGGGGGGCTCACAACTCGCCGTGTCGCTCGTCCCGAAGTGCACCGGCAGTGATGCAGGGCAACGACGGCGATGGCTGATTATTGCGCACCGCCGGTCGGCGCACAACTTCGAATTACCCGACCTGTGGGGGAGGGGGACCCGGTCGATATACCAGGGAATCAAGGTCGCCGAGCCGCCGCTGACCGTCCGGTTCCCGGTCCGGAGGCCCTGGTGCCCGGGGGTCGGGGCCGGCCCTCGGGCCCTCCTGCATCGGGATCCGGTTCGCCGGCCCCGGAGGCCTGGTGGCTCAAGATCCGGGCCACCCTGTCGATGAAAAGAACAGTTACCGAGTCGGAGGTCGGCGAATGGACGAGCAGGACGTGACCCACATCTGCCCGAACTGTGGATCCCGCGACGTCCCGACCCTGATCGTGAACCGGGCCGAGAGATCCGACCGGGGAATCAGCTGGCGATGCCGGTCATGCCGGTATGCCTGGTCGGACGGCCAATTCCGGCTGAGCCGCGCCTCCTAGCCGGCTCCGTCGGACTGCCGTCGGGCACGCGGGCTCATCGGGGGCCGGCGAGCTCCTTCGGCATCTCCGTCAGGGGACCGGGGGACCGGCCGTCCCGGCGGGGTGGGCGGGTGAGCATCGGATACTGCTGGGCGTCGAAGGCGGCCACGAATCGGCGCACCGGCTTGGGCAGCTGGACCACAAGCCGACCGGCGGGTCGACCGTCCGGGGGAGTGATGATCTCCATCACCAGGGAGCAGGGCCCGATGGCCACGGAGCGAACTCCCGAGTCCGCTTCCATCAACGCCCTCAGGTACAGGGCGATGGCACAGGCCTGATTGCTCTTCGGCACGCCTTGCACCCCCGCGCTCTCGAGCGTGACCGCCACTTCGTCGGGGCTGCTTCCGAGACCGGCGAGCAACTGGTTGGTCTGCTGCTTGAGTCGTCGATGGTGGCTCACCGCACCTCCTCGGGCGTTGTCCCTCATCGTAACGGTCCCGACCCCTGGCCACCTCGGCCTCCCGTCGGGCCTGGTCCAGCCGTCGGCGCGTGGCCTACGAGGCCCGGCGGTGGTCGGTGCGGGTCTCTGACCACTCCCGGTCACAGGCGCGACACCGGAGGGTCACTCCGCCGGCGGCTGAGCCGGACCCCTGACGATCAGGGTCGGGACCTCGACCGAGCCACAGGCGGGACAGTGTCGTGGCGCCTGAGAGTCATGCATGTGACGCCCTCCGAGGGTGGGATTCTCCGGGAATCATGCGTATGTCCGGGTCACACTACTGACGGGTAACGGGTGTGCCAGAGCGAGATCGGATCCGGTGCCCACCCCCCCCGCTCACCATTCGACGGGCCGTCGCCGGCGACCTTCCGGCAGCCCGGCTCCCGAGGTCGGGCGACCCTGTCCGGTCGCCGTTGCACGCCGGGCCCGTTCGGGGCAGGATCGTACCCCGAGGGACGCGAGGCGGAGGTGGAGCGGTGCAGTACCCGACAGATGACGAGGTCCGGTCCATGAGCAACCGGGAGTTGGTCACCCTGATGCGAGCGCAGGCCGAGAGCATCGAACGGTCGCTCGGTGGAGACAACCAGCCCGTGTTCAATCTCGAGCTTCCCGGGGACGGCGGGCCCTGACCGGGCCGACCGGTCGGAGTTCTGGTCGGTGGTCCCGATCAGGTGCCGGACAACGCTGACACCACGGGCCCCAGCGCCTCCCAGCTGTCGGCTTCGACGGACCAGTAGGAGATGCCGTACTCCTGTCGGCGCCACTCGAGCTCGACGACCATCTCGTCGAGCGTACCGAGGAGGGCGAGCGGTACGTGGAGAGCATCGGCAGGCTCGACGCCGAAATGGGGAGCCATGGCCCCGGCGATCCCCGCCGCGTCGTCGGTGACCATCACGAAGCCGATGAGGGCGTTGAGCTCGAGCTCGTCGTAGCGGTCCCCGGCAGCCTCTTTGACCCAGGCCACCTTCTCGCGGGTGCGCTCGGGTGACGCGTTCGGAGCCGTCTCGGGCCCGCCGGTGCCCTCCCGGAGGTTGACGTTGATGCTCACGATGTCGGCGTGCCGGGCGGCGAAGGAGAGTACCCGCCTGCCCCCGCCACCGATGATGAGAGGGGGACCGGGCTGCTGGACGGGCCGGGGGTGGAGGGTGTGCTCGTGGATGTGGTAGTAGCCGCCGTCGAAGGAGAATGGCCCGTCGGTGCGGAGCAGCCCCTGGATCACCTGGACCGCCTCCTCGAACCGCTCCACCCGCACCCGGGGGGTGTCGTACGTCATCCCGGCCTCCTCGTAGTCGGTGCGCATCCACCCCGCCCCGAGGCTGAGCTCGAAGCGTCCTCCGCTGAGGACGTCGAGGGTGGCGGCCTCCTTGGCCAGTACCACCGGATGGCGGTAGTCGTTCCCGAAGACCAACGAGCCCATACGCAGTGTCGTGGTGGCGGCGGCCACGGCGGCCAGGGCCGGCACCGGGGCCAGCTGGTCGCCGAAGTGGTCGGGCATGAGCAGTGCGGCGTAACCCAGGTCCTCGGCCCGTCGGGCCTGATCGGCCCACGATGCCGCCGTCCCCTCAGGGGTGGTGCTCAGCTGCGCGGCGAATCGGAACTTGTGATCGTGGGGCATTCGCTCATCCTGCCCCACGGGGATCGGACCCCGCTCGTGCGTCCACCGGAATTTCGTCCGGCCATCCGTGGGCGGTGGTCCGGCGCCGAGGTGACCGGGCCACCAGCGGTCATGGGTGCCACGGCGTACGCTGCGCCCATGAATTTCGCTCCCGACCGGCACTCGGGGCCGGACCGTCGGCCGGCGTGAGCCCGGCCGACGTGGCTCCCGCCGTCGGGACCTCAATGAGATCCGAGGGGCCCACGGCCGCCGACGACGAACGGCCGGTCCCGACCCGGCCCTGGTGGCCGTCGGTGGGTCGATGCGGAAGCGTCCGTTCTGGACCACGCTCATCGGGATCACCCTCCTCGGTCTGGGCTTTCGCGTGGGCTACGTCCTGCTCGTGACGCAGCACGAGAACAGCAAGGTCTACGACGCCCTCTGGTACGGCGTGACGGCCAACGGCCTGGCGCAGGGGCAGTTCTTCCGCACGCCGTTCGGCACCGCTCCCACGGCGGCTCATCCACCCATGACCACCTTGGTCCTCGGTCTGGTCACCATCGTGTCCGGGGTCCACAAGAACGACGTCATCCAACGGCTGACCATGGCCGTGCTCGGAGCGGCCGTGGTCCTCTTCGTGGGCCTGTTGGGCCGGGCCGTGGCCGGACCCTGGGTGGGGATCGTGGCGGCGGCACTGGCCGCGCTCTATCCCAACTTCTGGATACCGAACGGCATCTTGATGTCCGAGACCCTGGCCATGCTCATGATGGCGCTGATCCTCCTGGCCGTCGTCCGGCTGATTCGCTCCCCGAGCTGGTTCGGGGCGGTGCTGCTCGGGGTGGCCTGTGGTGTCGAGGCCCTCGTCCGGGCCGAGCTCATCCTCTTCGTACCGTTCCTCCTGCTCCCGGCGGCCCTGACCGCCCGACGAGCGAACCTCCGGCGCCGGATCGGTCTGGCCGGGGTCGGCGTGGTGGCCGTGCTGGTGGTACTGGCCCCCTGGGTGGGCCGCAACCTGGCCACCTTCAAGGATCCGACCTACATCTCGACCGGCGACGGGCTGGCGTTGCTCGGTTCCTACTGCCCTCAGGCCTACAGCGGCCAGGGACTCGGGGCCTGGCACATCAACTGCGTGGCCGGTATCAACGCCGACGACGAATCGGTCAAGTCCGCCCTCCTCCAGCACGCCGCCGTCCAGTACGCCGAGCACCATGTCGGTCGGCTCCCCATCGTGGTCCTGGCCCGCGTCGGACGGCTCTGGGACTTCTACGAGCCGCTCCAGATGATCAACATCGACGTCAACGAGGGGCGGCCTGTGCCCGCGGCCCGGGCCGGACTGATCGTGTACTACGCGCTCCTCCCCTTCGCCGTGGCCGGCATCGTGGTCCTGCGGCGCCGTCGTCTGGCTCAATGGTTCCTTCTGGTCCCCGCCGGGGTGCTGACGGTGGTCAGCGCCTTGTACTACGGAACCGTGCGATTCCGGGCCCCCTTCGAAGTCTGCCTGGTGGTGTTGGCGGCCCCGGCCATCGTGCTCTCGGTGCGGTGGCTCGGCCGCTCGGTCCTGCGGATCGGAACCTCGGGTCGACCCAGCCCGGCAGCTCGTTCCTGACCGCCGTTCGAGCAGCCGTGGCCATGGCGGTCGGTCGACGCGCCGGGAGGCAATAGCGTCGCGGGCGATGACCGATCCCGCACCGCGGCCAGAGGAGTCCACACTCGAGGCCGGGTTCGACACGCTCTCGGTGGGCCGGCTGGCGTCGCTGGTGGACCGGGTCGGCGACGGACCACGCCACCGGGCCCTGGCCCACGACGTCTCCGAGGGGGAACCCATCGACGAGGACCAGGTGGCCGAGGTCCTCCTCCCGTTGGGTCGACTCATACTCGGGCGTCTGTCGGTGGGCGGCGGTGGGGCACCGTCGCTCGTCGGGATCAGCGGCAGTGTGGCGTCGGGCAAGAGCACCATCGCCCGCGTCCTGGCCGAGGTGATCCGGCGGACCGCGCCCTACCCCTCCGTAGACCTCTTGGGCACGGACGCCTTCTTGTTCCCGAACCACGTCCTCGAGGAGCGCGGGCTCCTCGGACGCAAGGGCTTTCCTGAGACCTTCGATCTCCGCGCCCTGATCGGCGCCGTGGCGGCCGTCAGGTCGGGACAGCCCGTGGTGGAGGTGCCGGTCTACGACCACCGTGCCTACGACGTGCTCCCCGACGCCGTACAGCGCATCTGTCGGCCGGACCTGCTGCTGGTCGAAGGGCTGACCGTGCTCCAGGGCCGTCAACCCGACGCCCCGTCATCGGGAATGCCGGCATCGCTCGATCTCGACATGGGCGTGTACATCGATGCCGCCGAGGAGGACCTGGCCGACTGGCACCGCCAGCGCCTGCTCGCTCTCCGGCACCACCGCGACACGGCCCCGACCGACTTCACCCGTTGGTTCGACTCCCTCTCCGACGAGCAGGCCCAGCAGGTGGCGGAGTCCTCGTGGACCGAGATCAATCTCGTCAACCTGCGCCAGCACGTGGCGCCGACACGCGCCGGCGCCGATGTGATCCTGGTCAAGGGCAGCAGCCACCGGATCTCCCAGGTGATGCTGCGGCGTCGCTGACCGCCCCGGCGACGTCCGGGCCCGGGCCGACCTCGACCGCTCCCGACCTTCCGGACCGGTCAGGGACGCACCGGTTCGGAGGGGCACCCGATCAGATCCACACCGTCCCTCACGAACTCGGAACTGCGGTCGGGACCCCAGATCACGGTACGGATCCCGCGGGCGAACTGCGGATCGCTCCAGTCCCACAGTTTGGCCGGATGGGCGTCCACGTCGGTGGGTTCGTTGTTCCAGCACCAGGCCGAGCGCAACATCGCTCCCTGGGCCTCGACGCCGACACTCCACACCAGGGCGGCGATGGCCAGGGCGACCACCAGCCTTCGCCAGCGCCTGCTCGGGGCCGGGGAGTCGACGGCCGCCGCCGAGGTCGTCGGGGCCGAGGGTGCCAGCCAGCGGGCCAGCACCTCCACGGCAGGAAGGGCCAGGACCACGAAGATCGGCATGAGGTCGGTGAAGAAGCGGGGCCCGTAGGAGTCGCCCCCCCACCAGTGCTTGAAGGCCGAGATGACGATCCAGTGCAGGACAGGGATGACGGCCAGTGCCTTCCAGAAGGCGTTGAGCTCCCCGGCCCGCCAGCGCACGACGACCCCGACGACCGACAGCACCACCAGCGGGCAGAAGATCAGGAGGCCCCGGGCCGGACTGACCAGGTTTCCGGCCAGGGCCACGGCCATGGTCCCCGACACGTCGAACGACTGGCCCCCCGTGTAGTACGGGCTGAGGGGCTGATGGTAGATGGCCAGATTGACCGCCACCAGGATGGCCAGGGGCGGGATGGCGCCGGCCACGGCGGCCACGAGGTGGCGACGTTGGGCCACCACCATCCACACGAAGATGACCACGATGATGATGGAGTCGGTGGGCCGCATGGCGTAGCTGGCCGCGAACGCCGCCCCCATGCCCATCCAGCCCCGCCGACCGGCCTGGGCGCGGAGGGCGAAGAGCAGGCCGAGTGCGATGCAGAGCATCGAGGGTCCGTGCTGCCACATGGAGCGGCTGGCCGTGGACCAGGCCGGGGTGGCGAGGGCGAAGGCCACGGCCACGAGGAGGGCCCACCGTCGTCGGCGGGCCGGAGGGTGCAGCCGCAGGACCTGGAGCCCGATGAAGTAGACCACCACCGTCGCCGCGGCGACGACGGCGGACATCGACACGACCTGCAGTCCCCAGTCGTGTCCCGAGTGGACCATGGCGATACTGCCCTCGCCGATCCCGAGCTTGTGCAGCGCGTCGTAGCCGATGACCCAGGGCACGGCGAACAACGAGACGGCCCAGGGGAACAGGGGATAGACGTGGCCGTGGACGACGGTCGACGGCGTAGCCGGGGTCGGGCAGCGGCTGGAGGCGGTCCAGGCTCAGGGTGTGGTAGTGGACCATGGCCACGGCCACGCTGACGGCCCGGATGGAGTCGGCTGTCATGCCGCTCGGACTGGCCATGTCGATGGCGAACACCACCACGGCCAGGAGCGAGGCGATGATCCAGTTGCCCGATACCGGCTCGTCGAGATCGACGACGGGGTCGAGGGTGGCGACGTCGGTCATCTGGACCTCGGTGTGCGGGAGCCGATGGCCCGGCGGAGGAGGTCCTCGTATCGGGAGAGGACGACGTCCCATCGGTAGTGATCCTCGACGTAGGCACGCCCGGACCGGCCCAGGGAGTCGGCGAGGCCCTGCCGCGACACCAACAGGTCCAGCGCCGCCTCGAACTCGGCGAATCCGGCGTAGTAGAGGCCCCCTCCGCTCCGGCGGACCTGGCCGACGAGCACCTCGGTGCGCCCCTGGGCCAGCACCGGCCGTTGTTGCGCCCATGCCTCGGTCAGGACCATGGAGAAGCTCTCGAAGAACGAGGGCTGGGCCAGGGCCAGCGAACCGGCCAGGGCGTCGGTCCGGGTCTGATCGTCGACGAAGCCGGTGTAGACGATGTCGGGATGTGGGCGGCGGTCCTCGGCCGGGCCCACGAAGACCAGGGCCAGTGGCCCCGGGTTCCGTTCCTTGTAGGCCACGAAGAACTCGATGAGCTCCTCGGACCCCTTGCCGGCCTCGACCCGTCCCACGAAGACCAGGTACGGCCGGTCGCCCAGCGCCGCCCGGGTCCGGAATCGGTTCCCGTCCCCGGTGGCGTCGAGGTCCGTCCCGATGCCGACGACCGCCCCTCGTTCGGGGGCGCCCCGCCGGACCAGCAGGTCGCGCTCCTCCTCGGTGGACCAGGCGTACAGGGTGGGCTGCTCGAAGAGATCGTCGAATATCGGAAGCCAGAAGGCCGGCTCGTCGTGGGCCGTGGCATGGAGGACGGTGGGCACGAGCGCCGAGGTGACGGGCAGGCCGGCCCAGGTCGGCGTGTACAGGTACGAGACATGGGCGGCGACGTCGTACTCGGACGACCGGTCGGCCAACCACGGGAGCAGCTCGGGCAGGTCCGGGACCCTGTTGCTGTCTCCACGCCGCCTGCTCGGACAAGGGTGCGGGGGCACCGCTCCACAGGACGGCCATCGTCAGGGCTTCGAAGGCGGCGCGGTCGCGGGGCGCCGACACGCCGAGAGCCGGTGGACGGTGACCCCGTCCAGTTCGGTCGCGGCCCGGTGGATAGACGTCGGCCCAGTCGTGGGCGCTCTGGGCCCGACTCGTCACCACGTCCACCCGGTGGCCCCGACGGACCAGACCGACGGCGAACTGGCGGCAGAGGAGCTCGGCGCCGCCGGCCACCTCTGCGCCGTAGCGCTGCACGACGAAGAGGATCCGGAGCGGCCGGACCCGGATCGACGCCGATGTCCGCGGCCCGGTCGCCGGCGGTCGAGCAGGCGCCGCCGCACCCCGGACCACCCACCGCGGCGGGGACGCAGGTGGCGTCCCCCTCCGGGTCCGGCCGCGTACCGCCACCATGGTCCGACCGTGGGCATCGAGACCGTCCTCCAGACCGGGCCCGTAGGCGCCGCGGGCCCGGCGGTCCGCCACCAGGGCGGCCATCTCGTCGTGGAGCTGCGCCGCCGACACGGAGGGGTCCGTCGCCGCTCCCGGGGGATCCCGCTGACGATCAGCCACTGGAGCCGTCCCCAGCCGTACAGGGAAGGTCGTCCCATGTGATGTCGGCGCCAGCCCAGCGGTCCCACACGTCCGTCCTCTTCAGGGCAGATCGTCGGTCCAGTCGTGCCCGCGTGGCCAACGCCCACGGAAGCAGTCGGAGCAGGCCGCGGCGGACCCCGTGGTCCGGACCGGCGGCGACCGAACGCTTGACCTCGCCCACGGTCTCGGGCCACGGAGCGTTGCGCACCATGCACAGCAGCCGGTTCCGCTCGCCCAACACCCGAACCCGGGTGCCGAGGGTCGGGCCCGAGGTCGCCGACCGCCGGTGGGAAACCGATGCCGACGGCGACGTACATCAGCTCGTAGCCGAGCCGTCGGGCCCGCCAGCTCCAGTCGGCGTCCTCGTAGTAGGCGAAGAACGGATCCGCCAAGAGGCCGACCCGCTTCAGCGTCTCCGCCCGCGTCACCATCGCCGTCCCGCTCACGCCGAAGGTCTCTCGCTGATGGTCCCACCTCCCGTCGTCGGGGGATTCGAGGCCGTGGTCGCCTGCGTAGCCGTCGGACCGGAGGAACAGGCCGGTGTTGTTGATCAGCCGGCATACGACGCTGCAGGTGAGCTCCTCGTTCCCGTTGACGGTGATCGGCCCGGTCGGCGTGGAGGAGGTCAGCGGAACATAGAAGGGCTTGCCTGGCCGGGTCCACCGCCACTGTGCCGGCTGACCCCGGTCGAGGCCCGATTCGAGCCGGTGGACACCGGGCCCCACCAGCCGGTCGAGGAGCTCCTCCCCGCCGTAGCAGAGCGAGGTGAGCTGGCGGCCCAACGGTCGGGCGTCGGAAGGGGCGTACCACGCCTCGTCGGCCAGGAGAACCTGTCCGAACCATCCTTGGAGGAGGACCTTGGGGGTGACAGCCGCCACCGACGGGACCGAGAGGGCCGCCTCGGCCCCGGCCAGCCAGGTGGGTCCGGCCACGGCATCGTCGTTGAGGAGGGCCACCACGTCGCCCGTGGCGCAGCGGATCCCCTGATTGACGCCGCCGGTGAAGCCCTGGTTGGTCCGGTTGCGGACGACCGTGGCACCGAACCTCCGGCCCACACCTGACACCCGGGATCCGGGTGAGCCGTTGTCCACCACGATGAGCTGGTCGGTCTGGTCACGGACCGACGCAAGGCACTCTTCCAGCCATGCGCCGGCCTCCAGCGACACGACGACCATCGAGCGGCTCACGGCCGGGCCCGGTCCGGGGGCCCACGCCGGAACGGGCAGCACCGCGGCCAACAGGTCCGCGGGCTCCGCGCTCGAATCCCCTGTCCGCCACGAAGGCCAGGCCGTCGCGGGCGTGGGCCGACCGCGGTGCTCGGGATCGTCGAGCAGCCGCCGGAGTGTCTCGGCCAGCACCTCGGGCGTGGCGTCCACCGGCACCTTGTCCACGAAGTCGGGCAGGAGGTGGGCGGGGCCGATGTCGGTCACGACGGTGGCCACCCCGTGGGTCAGGCAGTCGGCCACGGCCCCCGACGTCTCGCCGTTGGTCGTGGCCCGCAACTGGACGGCCACCGAGGCCCGGCCCAACCATCGCTCGTACTCGGGTTCGTCCGACCTCCCCGGTGAAGGACACCGACTCCTCCACTCCCAGTGCCGACGCCTCGAGGCGGTAGTCACCCAGGAGCGAAGGATCGATCGGGCCGACGAAGACCAGACGGCTCGAGGGCCGCTCCCGGTGCACCAGGGCGAACGAGGCCAACAACAGCTCGGGCAGCTTGACCCCGTTGACCAGCCCGAAGGTGCAGATCAGCCCGGCTTCCTCGCTGATGTCCCCGCGCCCGACCGGCCCGGGGGTAGGCGTAGGGGCAGACGACCACCCGGTGCCGGTCCTCCGGCCGGGCGTCGAGCACGGCCAGTTCGGCGGCCACGGTGGAGGTGACGATGAACCGGTCGGACAGTCCGATCAGCTCCCTGGCCATGAAGGCGTGGTGGGCCTCGGCCTCGGCGGGCTGCAACCATCCGTCCTTGAACCACTCGTCGGTGGCCTCGGGGTACTGCGCCTTCACCGCGGCGATGGTGCCCTCGGGGACCGCCCCCCGGGCCCCGCCGTGTCGGTACAGCCCGTTCAACCGCACGTCGTGCGCCAGTACGTCGGCCGAAACGCCGTCGACCCGCAGCAGCCGGAGGGCACCGGTGTGGTGTTCGCTGTTCCCCACGCTGGCGACGATGGCGTCATACCCGCCCCGGACGGCATCGACGTGCCGTAGGGCACCAGGCCGGATAGGAGTCGTGCCCGTCGAGGTGCCGGGTTCCTCGGTGAGATCCCCGTCGATGAACAGGTCGATGTCCACCGACGCCGACAGGGCACGGGTCAGACGGCGCGAGTAGGAGGCCACCCCGGTGGTGGCCGGCGGCCAGGGGGTGACCAGGGCCAGCGCCGGCCGGCTGTCGCCACGCCGCCGGGCGGCGCCAGCCCGCCGCTCGAGGTCGAAGGCCATGGCTCCGGTAGGCGGCCGCGGCCCGTTCGGCCACGTCGGTCCAGGTCGGTCGGGTCCGGGCCGACCAGCGGAGGAGCCGTTGGCGGTAGGGCTGGTCGACCAGTCCGCGCTCGAGGGCCCGCGTGAGGTCCTCGGGGTCGTGGGGGTCGAAGGTGGCTTCGGGCGCCACCAACTCCGCCAGGGAGGAGGTGCCCGACGCCACCACCGGGGCCCCGCAGGCCATGGCCTCGGCCACCGGCAGCCCGTAGCCCTCGTAGAAGGACGGGAACACCACCAGCTCGGCGTTCCGGTACAGATGCACCAGGGCCGTGTCGGTGACCTGCCCGGTCAGCAGCAGTTCGGTACCGGCCAGGCCCAGCTTCCGGCCCAGCACCTCGTAGTGGTTCCGCTCCAGGGGTTCGAGCCGGCAGACCAGAACGAGCTGGCGATCCCGGCGCACCGTGCGCCGGCAGGCGGGCGAACGCCTTGACCAGCGTCTCCATGTTCTTGCGGGGCTCGACGGCGCCGTTGTACACCACCGGATGTCGGCCGAGGCCGGGGACGAGGGCCTGGGCCCGGGCCAGGTCGCCCCCGTCGTCCGGGGCCGGCGAGAAGGCGTCGGAGCAGGCCGCGCCCACCACGGTCAGCCGGTCGTCGGGGACGCCGAGGTGGTCGGCGACGTCGTCGGCGGCCGATCTGGACAGGGTCATGACCCGGTCGGCGGCCCTGATGAGCTCCCGACGGGCCCGGTACCGCCGGCGCACGCCGGGGTCCACCAGGTAGGTGTCGGGAAAGAGCTCGGGGATCAGGTCGTAGACCGTCACCACCAGTCGCCGTCCGGATCCCGGACGCCTCTCGGGGCCATAGCTCCCGCACCGGCGTCTCGAGGTCGAAGGGCGAGAGGGCGTGGAACACGCCTCCGGCCCGGTCCCACCGCGGTGACGAGGTCAGCACGCCGTCCAACGCCGGCTCATGGCCGGTCACGGCAGGGAGGTCGGGCCGGACCAGCACCTGATCGAGGAGATCGGGAGCCGTCCGGGCCAGGGCGGTGGCGAAGTCGAGGGCGTAGCGTGCCACCCCGCGCTCCCGGTAGGTCGGGGACTGGACCGCTTGGAGATCGAGCACAACCGGCGGGTCGAGAGCCGCTGGCGTCAACGGGGCGGATCCGCCTCGCCACCGGCCCGGCCCAGGCGGCGTAGCTCTTGGTGGAGCAGTTCGGTCTCGGCGCTCAGGCGGGTGAGGCTCCGCCCGATGGCTTCGGCCACCTGGTCGTTGGCATCAGCCAGATCCCCGAGGATGCGTCGGAGATCCTCGTTGGCCTCGGCGAAGGATGCGACCAGCCGCGTCGACGCCTGTTCGACCTCCTGGGCCACCACCCGGCGCACCGGATCCACGAAGAGCTTGTCGTGCATGTTGCGCACGAACCCTCCGGTAGCCATGGCGAGCATCGTACCTGGCGCCCATCGTAGGAGTGGGACCGTGAGTCGCGCTCCCGCAGTGTGGTCAGAGCCGGAACTGTTGGAAGAACTCCCACATCACCGTGGTGGCGTCGATCTGGCTCGTGGTCATCCCGACGTCGGAGGCGGGTGCTTCGTCGACCTCGGCGCCGGGCCAGGTGTGCCCCCCGCCGACGATGATGTAGAACTCGACGTCGGTGCCGGCCGGACAGCGGTAGCGGCGGAGGATGACCTGGCTGGCGAGGAGGGTGTCGGTGGGGTCCGTCCCGCAACCGTCCCGGGCCGCCCAGGCCCGGACGTTGGAGGGGATGCCGGGACCGTCCAGGTCGGCCGGCTCGGTGGCCACCGCCGGCGGGACGGACTGCCCCCCGCCGAGCAGTTCGTCGAGGTTGGCGCTGTCCACGCCTCCGTTGAAGTACAGGATCGGGTCATCCGTTCCGTGGAAGGTGATGACGGGCACCCGTCGGGTGGCGGCGCACGGTGACGGGAGCTGCAGGCCCGACACCGCACCGATGGCGGCGAACCGGTTGGCCATGGTGCAGGCCAGCAGCGAGACCATGTACGCACCGTCGGAGAACCCGCTGGCGTAGACCCGTGACGTATCGATGCACAGGTTCGACTCCAAGGCATCCACCAGTGCGGCGACGAACTGCAGGTCGGGATTGGACGGGCCGGGATCGGTGGTGTTCCACCGGACCGGGTTGCCCGAACCCTCGGGGAAGGCCACGACGAATCCGTCCTGCTGACCGAGCGTACCGAAACGGGACAACTCCGAGTGGAGGGCGGCACCCTCGCCGAGCCCGTGGAAGTCGAGGACCAGCGGGCGGGGAACCGGTGCCGTGCCCGGCGGTGCCGCGGCACCGCCGGGCGGGCTCGGGGCGCCCGGTGAAGGAGTGGTCAGCAGGTACCAGCGGGCCGTCCCGTTGACGAACAGCCCCTGAAGCTGGTCGGTGACCGGTGCCCCCTGCGGCGAGGAGCAGCCCGGCGACGGCACCGGGGTGCGCCCGGCGATCGACACGGTCTTCCCCGGGGAGGCGCGGCCGGCCCGCGCAGGTAGGGGAGAAGCATCGCTGGAGGACGTGCAGCCCGCGCACACGACGCCCGTCAACGCCAGAAGTCCGAGGGCGGTGGCGATGCCGCGCTTCGTGGTCCCCTCGAACACGGAGAAAAGCGAACCACAGTTCGCCTGGTCCGGTGGGGCTTGGCCGCTCTCCGTGGCCGACCGACTGCTCTCCGATACACCCTGACTTCGGGGGTCGGACCTCCTCGGCGGGGAACGGGCGAAGACAGCCACCGGAAGTCCCTCCTCGGCGTGGGGCCGACGAGTTGTTACGCCGCCCCCATGCGCGGACCCATGGCCCTCCGTCCTTTGAGCGGGCCCTGATCGTCCCTCGTCCCGAAGTCTTCGCCCCACCGGGCCCGGGAGCGCCTAGACTGGACAGGTCATCCTCGGTTCGGATCGACGAGTCTCCCGCTCGCTTCCTCTTCGACTGACGGGTTCCGCCGCCGCCCCGGCCAGTGAGTGGCCGGCGGAGTCCTGACCGTCCCTGGCGGGGTCAGCCGTACCGGCTGGTCCCGTGCCGTGTTCGCCCCCGGGCGCCGACCGAGAGACCGACATGGACACCACGTTCGACATTCCTCACCCTGCGGTCTCGAGGCGCGAGGATTTTGCCGAGCTCTCCCGACTGGTGCGGGACGGCGGGCTCCTGGCCCGGCGACCGGCGTACTACGTGGTCAAGTTGGCCACCTCGGTCGGGGCTCTGGCCGTGGTGGCGCCGATCACCGTCCTGGTCGGCGACACCTGGTGGGTGCTGATCGCCGCCGTCGGCTCTGGCCTTCGTCCTCACCCAGCTGGGATTCATCGGACACGACGCCGGACACCGTCAGATCTGCACCCGGCGACGGGACCAACGACCTCATCGGCCTCATCGTCGCCAATCTCCTCGTCGGGTTCAGCTTCGGATGGTGGTTGAACAAGCACAACCGCCACCACGCCCACACCCAGCGCCCCGACAAGGATCCCGACCTGGTCCCGGGAGCCCTCGTCTACACGCCGGACCAGGCCGCCCGCCGGGGATGGTTCGGGCGGGAGTTCGCCCGTTCCCAGACCGTCATGTTGGTGCCCCTGTTGTTCCTCGAGGCGCTCAACCTGCATGTGGCCAGCGTCATCTCCCTGGCCGGTCGTCGAGACCGGGCCGCGCTGGTCGAGACCGGGCTGCTGGCCCTCCACGTCCTCATCTTCTTCGTGGCCCCGTTCCTCTTGCTCTCGCCCCTTCGGGCCGTCGGGTTCATCGTCGTGACGCCAGGCCCTCTTCGGCTTCTACCTGGGTGTGAGCTTCCTCACCAACCATGTCGGGATGCCCACGCTGTCGGGCACCGACGATCTGGGATTCCTGCGCCGGCAGGTGCTGACCTCCCGCAACCTGTCGGGCCGGGCCATGACCGGGTTCCTCTTCGGGGGCCTCGACACACAGATCGAGCACCATCTCTTCCCGTCCATGCCCCGGGCCAATCTCCGGCGGGCCCGAACGCTGGTCCGCCCGTTCTGTCTCGAGCGTCGGATCCACTACGCCGAGCAGAGTCCCCGGCGCGCCTGGGGAGAGGTACTCGGCCACTTGCGGCGGGCCGGTGCGGGCCGGCCCATCTCGGTCATCGACTGAGCGCCGATGCGTCCCGGCGCGGGCCGGGCCCGGACCGGCCGCGTCGCTCGGCCACGCAATGCCGGGCCCGCCCGAAGTCGTGTGCATCCCACCGGTCGAACAGCTAGGGTGCGGGTGCTTCGGTTCGCACCGAGGTGATGGACGTTCAGCGAAGTCCGGTGAGATTCCGGCGCTGTCCCGCAACGGTAGTGCTCCCAGAACAGGAGCGAGCCCGGGCGCCTGATCGTGCATCCACGCAACCTGTCCTCGGAGGAAGGGCGGTTCGTTCGATACTCCCACCGGGTGTCGCAGCGGGCGCACTTCCCGTCCTCCGCGAACCGATGGAGGATGATCGATGTCGAAGCAGTCGATGCGCAGACTGTTCGGTGCTCTGGCGGTGATCCCGGTGGCCCTGGCCCTGGGCTGCAGTTCATCGCCGACCTCATCGCCGACCACCTCGTCCACGTCCACCCCGGATGGCCCCTACCCGCTGACCGTTCAGGCGGCCAACGGCCCGGTGCACATCGACGCCCGGCCCACCGCCATCGTCTCGCTGTCGCCGACGGCCACCGAGATGCTGTACGCCATCGGCGCCGGCAGCCAGGTGAAGGCGGTGGACAGCTACTCGGACTATCCGGAAGGCACGCCCATGACCTCGCTCGACGGCAACGATCCGAACGTGGAGGCCATCGCCTCCTACAAGCCGGATCTGGTCGTGGTGTCCCAGGACTCCCCGGGCCTGGAGAAGGGACTGCACGAACTCGGCATCCCGGTGCTGAGCGACCCGGCGGCGACCGACCTGGCCCAGGAGTACCAGCAGTTCCTCGGGCTGGGCCAGGCCACCGGCCATGCATCGCAGGCGACCGCCGAGGTGGCGTCGATCAAGTCCTCCATCGCCCGGATCGTGGCAGCCACCCCCAGGCCCCGGGGCGGCACCTATTACTACGAACTCGATCAGACCTACTACTCGGTGACGTCGTCCACCTTCATCGGGCAGGTGCTGGGCCTCCTGGGATTGAAGAGCATCGCCGACTCGGCCAAGGGTGCCGCCGCCAGCGGCGGCTACCCCCAGTTGAGCGGCGAGTTCATCCTTCGGGCCAACCCGGACTACATCTTCCTGGCCGACACCCTCTGCTGCTCCCAGTCGGCCGCCACCGTTGCCGCCCGACCGGGCTGGTCCACGATGTCAGCGGTGAAGGACGGCCGGATCCTGGGGTTGAACGACGACATCGCCTCGCGGTGGGGTCCGAGGATCGTGGACCTCTTGTCCCAGATCTCCGACGAGATCAGACAGCATCCCGTGGGCTCGTCGTCGTGAACCGCTCGTGAGCGAAGTGGGCGGCCGATGAGCACGGTGCTCCCGCGCCGGGCCGGAGCTCGTCCGAGGGCGGACGCGGGGGCCGGCCCAACTTGCCCCGACGGGTGTCGGCCCGCCGTCCGATCGTGGTGGCGGTGGCCGTCCTGGTGGCGTCCATGGCCGTCGGCGTGGCCGTGGGCCCGGTGGATATTTCGGCCGGCGACATCGTGGGCACGTTGCTGGCCCACGTTCCGCTCCTGCACTTCCATACCCGGACGTCGGCTCTCGACCAGGCCATCATCTGGCAACTCCGCATGCCGCGGGTCGTACTGGCCGGGCTGGTGGGTGCCATGCTGGCGTCAGGAGGAGCGGCCTATCAGGGCGTCTTCCGCAATCCTCTCGCCGATCCCTACCTGCTCGGCGTGGCCGCCGGCGCGGGGCTCGGCGCCACCTTGGTCATCGTGTCGGGTGACGACACCTCGGTCATCCTCCCGGCCGCGGCCTTTGTCGGGGCCGTCCTGGCCGTGACCATGACCTACGTCGTGGGAGCCGCCGGAGGAAGGCGGACCTCGGGTCGCTCCATCATCCTGGCCGGGGTGGCGGTGGCCGCCCTGCTCACCGCGTTCCAGACCTATCTGCAGCAGCAGCACTCACAGCAGATCGCACAGATCTACAACTGGATCCTGGGCAGCCTCTCGGTGGCGTCATGGTCGGACGTCACGCTCATCCTGCCCTACGTGATCGTCAGCGCCGTGGTGCTCCTGGCCCACCGGCGCATCCTCGACGTGTTCCGACTGGGCGAAGACGAGGCCGGTGCCCTCGGAATCCATCCCGAGCGGGCCCGACTGATCATCGTGGCTGCGGCCACGCTCGGCACCGCGGCCGCCGTGTCGGTGAGCGGGCTCATCGGGTTCGTCGGCATCATCGTGCCCCACACCGTCCGGCTCACCACGAACGCCAGCTATCGGATCGTGATGCCGGTGTCGATGATCGGGGGCGCGGCGTTCCTGGTCCTTGCCGACCTGGTGGCCCGAACCGTGGAGGCGCCCGCCGAAGTGCCCATCGGCGTCGTCACGGCCTGCATCGGAGCGCCGTTCTTCCTGTTCGTCCTGGTCTCCCGTCGCGCCCAGCAGGGGGTGCTGTGACGTCGGGCGGACCGATGGTGGACGACGCGGTGGCAGGAGGTCCTGTCGTGTATGGACGCACCGGCCCCGAGGCGGTGGGGGGGTCTTCCGTTCCCGCCACCATGATCACCTTCGACCGGGTGGCCGTGCGGTTCGGCGCCACCGAGGCACTCCGCGGCGTGTCCGGAACAGTCGGCCGCGGCGAGTGGGTCGGTCTGATCGGTGCCAACGGGGCGGGCAAGACGACCCTGTTGCGCGCCCTCTCCCACCTCGAGCGACACCGGGGACTGGTGCGGGTGGACGGCCAGTCCGTGGAGGGCATGGCTCGGCGCCGGCGGGCGCAGCTGATGGCGTACGTCCCTCAGACCCCGGAGCTCCCCGCCGACATGACGGTGATCGACTACACCCTGCTCGGACGAACACCCCATCACGGCTACTTCGGGCTCGACACCGAGGCGGACCGCCAGCAGTGCGGTCGGGTCCTCGAGCAACTGGACCTGGGCGCGGTGGCCGGTCGGACACTGTCGACGCTGTCGGGGGGTGAGGTGCAACGGGTCGTGCTGGCTCGGGCCCTGGCCCAGGACACCCCGGTGCTGCTCTTGGACGAGGCCACCAGTGCGCTCGATCTGGGACGTCGGGTGGAGGCGCTGGAGCTGGTGGACCGTCTCCGCCGCCAGCGGGGGATGACGGTGATCAGCGCGCTCCACGATCTGACGCTCGCCGGTCAGTTCGCCGACCGGCTGATGCTCATGGCCGCCGGGGAGATCGTGGCCGCGGGGCCACCGGCGCAGGTCCTCAGGGAGGACACGTTGTCCGCCCACTACGGCGCCAGGGTCCGGGTCGTGGTGACCGAGGACGGCGCCGTCGTCGTGCCGCGTCGGGCCGCCCCGCCCGATCGAGGGGTTGACGCGGCCCATGAGCCGGAACCAGCGGAGGGAGCACGTGATGGCTGAAGAGACACCCCGGGCAGGGCAGAGGCGGCCCATCCCGAGGCACGTGGACAAACCTGCCCGGGTACGGGTCGATTCGATCGTTCTGGTCAACACCGGTGACGGCAAGGGCAAGTCGTCGGCGGCCTTCGGGGTCATGGGGCGTGGATGGGCGCGCGGTTGGCGGGTGGGGGTGGTGCAGTTCATGAAGGGGGGCAAGTGGAACGCCGGCGAGCGGAAGCTCGCCGATCACCTGGGGGTCGACTGGTGGACGCTCGGCGACGGCTTCACGTGGGAGTCGGATGACCTCGACGAGAGCGCCGCCAAGAACCGCCACGCGTGGCAGGTCGCCCGGGGCAAGCTGGCCTCGGGCCAGTACGACCTGCTGATCCTGGACGAACTGACCTATGTCGTCAACTACGGATGGGTCCCGGTGGGCGAGGTGGTCGAGGGCATCGCGGGACGTTGGCCGAAGACCAATGTCGTGGTCACCGGGCGCGATGCTCCCCCCGAGCTGGTGGAGATTGCCGATACCGTGACGGAGATGTCGGTGGTCAAGCACGCCTACCAGCAGGGGATCACCGCCATGAAGGGAATCGAGTATTGATCGCCTCGGAGATCGTGGCCGGTCACCTCGGCACCGAGGGCCTCCCGCTCCTGGTCTGGCGCTTCGACCAGCCCATGGCGGTGGCGTCCACCGCTCCGGCCGGAGGTGGCGTAGGGCACAGGCGGTGGATGATCAATGCCCAGGTTCCGCCGGGCTACCTCCGTCGCGACCCCGAGGGCCATGTGGGCGAGCTGGCCTCGGCCCTCGGGATGTCCGGTGCCGGCGTGGGGATGCTCACCGCGGTGGACATCACCAAGGTCGTCCGGGTGGTCGAAGCCGGGGTGTCGGTGGAGACCACTGTCGGCGTCTCCCATCCGGTGTGGGCCGCATCGACGGAACCGATCGATGACGTGCCCCGGGCCGGGACCGTCAACGTCGTGGCCTTCGTACCCACGGCGTTTTCGGACGCGGCGCTATTGAACGCGCTGTGCACCATCACCGAGGCCAAGGCCCAGGCCTTCCTCCTGGCCGGCATCGAGGGGACCGGAACGGCCTCTGACGCGGTCACCGTGGTCTGTCTCCCGCGGGGTGAGGCGGAGCCGTTCGGGGGCCCGCGGTCCCGGTGGGGGGCGCCCTTGGCCCGCGCCGTCTGCACCGCAGTGCGAACCGGGTGTGCCGGTCCGTCGGCGCCGGGGGCGGCCCGGCCGTGATCACCCTGGTTCTGGGAGGTTCTCGTTCGGGGAAGTCGACCGTGGCCGAACAGCTGGTCGGGCAGCACCCCGACCCGGTCACCTACCTGGCCACCATGGTCCTCGGCGACGACCCTGACCTGGCTGCCCGGGTGGCGCGGCACCGCCGGCGCCGGCCTGCGTCGTGGGCGACGGTGGAGGCCGGGCCCCAGCTGGCCGACTCGCTGCGTGCCCTCGCCGGTACCGCTCTGGTCGACTCCCTGGGTCCCTGGCTGTCGACGCAACCGGCCATGGTGGTCGATTCCGGCGCCCTTTGCTCGGCACTGGTCGAGCGTCGCGGCGACAGCGTGGTGGTCTCCGACGAGGTGGGTATGGGCGTGCATCCGTCCACGCCTCTGGGACGGCAGTTCCGCGACGCCCTCGGCTCCCTGAACCAGGCCGTGGCCTCCGTGGCCGACCGGACGTACCTGGTGGTGGCCGGTCGGGTGCTCCCGCTCACGGCCGTCTCCGAGCTCTGATGCGCCGTGCCCTGGCGTTCCTGACCCCTGTCGGACGGGGAGGCGTCCCCACGCCGCGCACCTTCGACTGGTTCCCCCTGGTCGGTGCGGCCATCGGCCTGGCCGTCGGGGGGGCGTGGTGGCTGGCCGACCGGGCCTGGGCACCCATCGTGGGTGGTGCGGTGACCGTAGTGGTCGACATCGTCCTCACCGGGGGCCTGCATCTGGACGGCCTGGCCGACGCCGCCGACGGCCTCGTGCCCCCGATGGAGCGGATCCGACGGCTCCAGGTGCTCAGCGACCCTGCCGTGGGTGCCTTCGGAGGCGTGGCGCTGGTGACGGTGCTGCTGCTCCGGTTCGCGGCGTTCACCACCGCGCCGGCCCGTCCCCTGGTGGTGGCCGGACTCTGGTGCGGGTCGCGCACGGCCATGGCGGTCATGGCCCGGACCATGCCCTACGCCCGGCCCGAGGGGGGCCTGGCCACCGCGTTCGTCACCCCTCCGACCGGCGAGAGCGGGTCCGGGCCGGGGCGTCCGTCCCGACCGGGCGTGGGCTCGGCCGTGGCCATGGTGGGTGGCGCACTCCTTGCCGGTGTGCTTGCCGGGCTGGGACGGGGAGTCCTCGGCCTGGCCGGGGTGGGGGCGGAAGCCGTGGCCGCAGCCGGGGTGGGGTGGCTGGCCTGGCGCCGGATCGGGGGGTTCACCGGGGACGTCCTCGGTGCCGCCGGGGTCATCGGCGAGACAGTGGGTCTCCTGGTGGCGGTGGCCAGGTGACGTCTTCGCACCGCCACCCCGCTCCCCGCGGCGTGGTCCGGTTCCACGGCCCGGCTCGGTCCCGCCTGCTGGGTGCTGCCACCGGCATCGTGGTCGACGGAGCTCTGCCCGAGCCCCCTTCCGCCGTGCACCCGGTGGCGCTCTTCGGACGCACCATGACCGGCATCGAGTCGTTGCTCTACCGGGACCGACGCCTGGCCGGAGTGGTCTTCGCCCTCACGGGGACAGCCCTCGGCGCCGCCGCCGGCGTGGCCGTACGATCCACGGCCGTCGCCACCACCATGGCGGTGGCCGGTCACTCGCTCGCCGACACGGCCACCGGCATCGGGAGAGCACTGGACACCGGCGATCTCGACCGGGCGCGAGCCCTCTTGCCGTCGCTGGTCGGACGGGACCCGACCGGTCTCGACGAGAACGAGGTGGCCCGAGCGGTGGTGGAGTCCGTGGCGGAGAACACCGTCGACGCCGTGGTGGCCCCGGCCCTGTGGGCTGCCCTGGCCGGCGCGCCCGGTGCCTTGGCCCATCGTGCCGTCAACACCCTTGACGCCATGGTGGGCCATCGCTCGGACCGCTACGTCAACTTCGGGTGGGCCAGCGCCCGGCTCGACGATGCCATGGCGTGGCTCCCGGCCCGTCTCACGGCGGTGCTGGTGGCCCTGGTGCGGCCGGCGGCTGCCCGAAGTGTGGCTCACGCCGTGTACCGGCAGGCCCCGGCCCATCCGTCCCCCAACGCCGGTGTGGCCGAGGCGGCCTTCGCCGCCGCATTGGGGCTCCGGCTCGGCGGCGAGAACCGCTATGGCGACCGGGTGGAGCTCCGGCCGCCTCTCGGAGACGGTGTGGCGGCCGAACCCCCGGACATCCACCGGGCCGTCCGCCTGTCGCAAGATGTCGGGTCGGGGATGGCGGCCGGCCTGGTCGCCGTCGGTTCGCTCCCTTGGTGGAGGTGGCGGCGTTGACCCGCCCCGTCGGACCTGTCGCCGCCAGGGTTCCCGGGCCCGCGGCCCACGGTGGGGACGGCCCGGCAGTCGCCGCGGCCCTGGGACTGGACCCCGACGGGGTGCTCGACCTGTCCCTTTCGCTCAACCCGGTGGCTCCCGACCCCGTCCCGGTGGTGATCCGCCACATGGGCGCGGTCCGGAACTACCCGGACGGGTCGGCCGCCACCACGGCCCTGGCCCGCGCCATGGGGGTCGACCGGGACCGGTTGCTGGTCACCAACGGCGGCTCCGAAGCCATCGGCTTGGTCGCTGACGTCATGGGCGGGCGAGTCGACGAGCCGGAGTTCTCCCTCCATCCGCGAGGTTCCGGTCCCTACTGGCGGTCCAATCCCCACAGCCCGAGTGGACTGCTGGCCGGACCCTCGGATGTCGCCGACGTGTGGGACGAGGCGTTCTATCCCCTGGCCACCGGCCGGTGGACGAGGGGGGATGCGGGACCGGTGGTGGTGGGCTCACTGACCAAGCTGTTCGCCTGTCCCGGGCTCAGGCTCGGCTACGTGCTGGGCGACCCCGGGGTGGTCGCCGAATGCCGGGGCCGGCAGCCGGCGTGGTCGGTCAACGGCCCGGCTCTCGCCGTGCTTCCCGAGCTGCTCGAGACCGCCGACCTGGCCACGTGGTCGGCGGCCGTCGGCACGCTGCGGCGACAGCTCGTCGACGAGCTGTCGTCCCACGGTCTGTCCGCCCGCCCGTCCGATGCCAACTGGGTGCTCATCGATCATCCCGATCTGCGAGACCTGCTCGCACCGCACGGGATCGTGGTGCGGGACTGCACCAGCTTCGGGATGCCGGACGTCACGAGGATGGCGGTGCCCTCGGCCGACGGGCTGGTCCGTCTGGCCTCTGTGCTGGCGCAGGTCGATCTCGAGCCCCGGCGCCGGAAGGACCAGGGGGGTCGGGAGCGGTGACGAGGGCCACGACCTCGGGGGCGCTGATGGTGTGCGGCACGGCCAGTGACGTCGGCAAGAGCCAGGTGGTGGCCGGGCTGTGCCGTCTGCTCCACCGGCGCCGGGTCCGGGTGGCCCCCTTCAAGGGCCAGAACATGGCCCTCAACTCCTTCGTCACCGGCTCCGGTCACGAGATCGGCCGATCGCAGGCCCTCCAGGCCCTGGCGGCCGGGACGACGCCCGAGGTGGCCATGAACCCGGTGCTCCTCAAGCCCACGAGCGACCGTGCCAGCCAGGTCATCGTCATGGGCCGTCCCGTCGACCAGCTCGACGCGGCGGCGTTCCAGGTGGCCAAGTCGGACCTCCGAGCCGTCGTACTGTCGGCGCTCGACGACCTGCGTGCTCGGTTCGACGTGGTCGTGGCCGAGGGGGCCGGAAGTCCAGCCGAACCGAATTTGATGGCGAACGACTTGGTCAACCTGGGCCTGGCCACTGCTGTCGGAATTCCGGCCGTCCTGGTGGGGGACATCGAGCGCGGGGGGGTGTTCGCCTCGCTCTACGGGACGCTGGCGCTCCTGCCCGACGACAGGCGCGACGCCGTCGGCGGATTCGTGATCAACAAGTTCCGAGGGGACGAAGGAGTGCTCCGGCCGGCCATCGTCGACCTCGAACGCCGTACGGGGATCCCGTGCCTCGCCGTCCTGCCCCATCTCGGTCGGCTCCTCCTCGATGCCGAGGACTCGCTGGCCCTCGGGGAGTATCGGACCGCAGGGGCCTTCGACCACGAGGGAGACCGGCTCGACGTGGCCGTGTGCCGGCTTCCCCACCTGTCCAACTTCACCGATCTCGATGCCCTCGCCATCGAACCCGGGGTCGGTGTCCGCTTCTTCGACCACCCGTCGGGGCTGGGCGACCCGGATCTCATCATCCTGCCCGGGTCCAAGAGCACGGTGGCCGACCTGGCTTGGATGCGCACGTCCCGTCTGGACCGGGCCATCGCCCGGGCGGGGCACCGGGGGAGCTCCGTCGTCGGCATCTGTGCCGGGTACCAGATCCTCGGGCGCTCGATAGTCGACGACGTCGAGTCGGACGCCGGTGCCGTCGACGGACTGGGATGGATCCCCGTGACCACTCGCTTCGCGGAGGACAAGGTGACCCGACAGCGCCATGGGACGGCCGACGGGCATCGGGTACAGGGCTACGAGATCCGCCACGGTCGACCCGAGCCCGGGGCTACGGTGAAGCCGTGGTTCGAGCTCGACGATCGCTACGGCCGTGAGCACGAAGGAGTCGCCGATCCGGGGACCGGCGTGTGGGGGACGAGTCTCCATGGGCTGTTCGAAGAGGACGACTTCCGTGAGTCCTTCCTGGGCGAGGTGGCAGGCCGACGGAACAAGCGGTTCGTGCCGGGAGGACGACCGTTCCGGGTGGCACGGGAGGAGCAGATCGACCGCTTCGCCGACCTGCTCGAGATGCACGCCGACCTGACCGCGTTGGTCGGCCTGATCGAGCGGGGACGTCGATGAGCGGGCGCGACGGGGACGCCCGGGTCGAGGACCCGGCCACGGGGTCCGCCGACACCCGGCGGTGGCCCCGTCCGGTTCCCCTGATCGGCGATCGAACCTCGTCGGCCGAGCGGGCGGCCGATCCCCGGGGATGGGCCTTCGACCCCGACGAGCGCCGCGCCCTCTACGACGTCGTCGAGGCCCGTCGGGACATCAGGCGGTTCCGCCACGACCCCGTCCCACCCGAGACGGTCGGGCGGTTGCTCGGAGCGGCCCACGCCGCCCCCTCGGTGGGCCACTCCCAGCCCTGGCGGTTCATCCTCGTCCGTGACCCCGCCACCCGCGATCGGGCTGCCGTGCTGGCCGACCGCGAGCGCCACCGTCAGGCCGCCGCCATGGACCAGGGTGCTGCGGCGCACATGCTGGACCTCCAGCTCGAGGGAGTCCGCGAGGCGCCGTTGGGAGTGGTGGTGTGCTGTGACCGGCGCGTGCCGGCGCAAGGGGTACTCGGACGGGCCACCTTCGTCGACGCCGACCTGTGGTCCTGTGTGTGCGCTATCGAGAACCTCTGGCTGGCGGCCAGAGCCGAAGGCCTCGGCGTGGGTTGGGTGACGCTGTTCCGTCCAGACGACCTGGCCCGGCTACTCGGCCTACCCGACGGCATCGAGACCCTCGGCTGGCTCTGTGTGGGTTGGCCCGACGAGCGTCCACCCGATCCGGGCCTGGCCCGGGCCGGCTGGTCGACGCGCCAGCCGGTGGAGGAGGTCGTGCTCCACGAGCGGTGGCCGACGGACGAGCCGGCACCGCCGGTGTCGAGGATCAGGAGCCCCGGGCCCGTGGCCATCGTGGGCACCCGCGACCACGCCGACCGGCTCCTGACGCCGCCGGGTTCGCTGGGGGTGCTGGACCGTGCCGTCGACCGACTCCGTGCACTGGGCATCTCGTCCCAGGCGCCGGTTCGGTTCGTGCTGGTCGGGGCCGACCATCCGGTCACCAGCCACCGGGTATCGACCTACGCCGACGACGTGACGCGGGAGGTCCTGGACGCCACCGTGGCCGGGCGCTCGCTCGGCGCCTCCCTGGCCTCCGAGCTCGGCGCCGAGGTCCTGGCCGTCGACGCCGGGGTGCGCGGTGAACCGGTCCGGGGAGCCCACCTGCTCCGAGCGGCGGACGCCCGGGGCGACCTGGCGGTGGCCGACGCCCTGTCGGCGAGTGACGTGGCGGACCTGTTGGCTGCCGCCCGCGTCCTCGGTGCCGGGTTCGGCCGCCGGGTCGTGGTGTTGGGCGAGGTGGGCATCGGGAACACGACGGTGGCCGCGGCGCTGGCCGCCGGCCAGTTGGGTCTCGAGGCCACTGAGGTGCTAGGGCTGGGGGCCGGCGGCGACACCGGCACGCTCGACCGCAAACGCGCCACCATCGCCGCCGCGCTGACCAGGGTCCGTTCGGAACGCGGTGGGCAACTCGCCGATCCCCTGGTCGCCCTGGCCGCCCTCGGGGGTCCGGAGATCGTGGTCCTGGCCGGACTGGTGCTCGGGGCGGCCGAGGCCGGCGCGCTGGTCGTGCTGGACGGGTTGGTCACCTCGGTGGCGGCCGTCAGCGCCGTCGCCATCGAGCCCGCCGCCGCCGCCCACCTGGTGGCCGGCCAGCGAAGTCGCGAGCGGGCGCACGAGCAGGTCCTGGCCCACCTGGGGATGGAGCCCCTGTTGTCGCTGCGATTCCGCTCGGGTGAGGGCGCCGGGGCCCTGTTGGCCACGCAGATGCTGCTCACGGCCGCCCGGACCAGGGCCGGCATGGCTACGGTCGACGGGGGGTCGGCCGACAGGGGAACGGTCGACGGGTAGTCGTGCGGGTGGCCCGGGCGTGCCGCACGGCGGCGGCGCGACCTCGGGCCGCCGTCCGTGGCCGGCAGGTCGCTCAGTCGCGGTGGACGATGTGGTCGACGAAGGCCAACTTCCGGATGACGGTCGGAGCCAACACGAAGGGATACAGGTCGTCGCGGCCCATGGAGCGGTTGATCTGGTTGAGTGCGTAGGACAGTTCGAGCCAGTGGTCGACCACGTCGCCGAAGGTGGCACTACCGTCCGGCCTGGTCGGGTGGGCGCCGATCCGCTGGGCCAGCCGTTGGGCCCCCGATGCCGCGTTCACCCCGAGCCCGAAGCTGTCGGCCGTCTGGAGGGTGTCGAGGATGTGCAGGTAGTGGGCGAAGGTCTCGGCCCAGTCCTCGTAGGGGTGCATGGTGGCATAGCTGCTGATGTACCGGCCCGACCACGACCGCTCCGTCATCGGGCGGGGCGTCGTAGTGGCGCTGCACGGCGGCGGCATAGGGCTCCCGGTCGTCGCCGAAGATGGTGCGACAGGCCTCCAGCACTTCGGGCCGGTCCACGAGGATGGGCCAGTAGTAGTGGCCGATCTCGTGTCGGAAATGGCCGAGCAGCGTGCGGTAGGGCTCGTTCAGTTGGAGCCGGAGACGCTCCCGGTGCTCGCCGTCGGCCTCGGCCAGATCGAGGGTGATGACCCCGTTGTCGTGCCCGGTGATGACCTTGGTCTCGGTGCTCGACAGCAGGTCGAAGGCCAGACCCCTTCCGGCCTGTTCGTCCCGCGGGGCGATCGGCAGTCCGAGCTCGGCCAGCTGGAAGACGAGACGCCGCTTGGCCATCTCGCCCTGGACCAATTCGACCATGCCGTCCCGGTCCCCGTCCGAGGGCCGGGTCCTCGTGAGCACGCACGACTCGCACAGCGCGCCGGTACCGGCCGGCACCAGCCAGTTGCAGCCGGTCACCGATTCGGTGGCGCAGCGCTGCCAGGTGCGGACCGGGCTGGCCAGGTCGACCAACCGATCGGGGGCGACCTCGGTCAGCGCCACGACGTCGCGGCGCTGGTGGACGTAGCCCAGGGGCGAGTTGCACCGAAGACACCGGCTGTTGTCGAAGAAGACCAGTTGACCGCAGTTGTCGCAATTGAAGACGCGCATGAGGGTTGATGAACTCCTGTGACGGGGTGCACGCCGGCCGGCGGCGACTCTCACATTCTCTCACCCCGGTGGGCGTCCGTCGGGGCCGGCCGCCGGTCCTCCCGCTCGAGGGTGGTGGGGGTGGGGGGAACAGTATGTTCGACCTGGTCCACTAAGGTCGACGGGGCGATGACGACGCTCCAAGGTTCGCTGTTCGGGTTCGGATCGAGCGCCGGACCGCGTCCGCTGGCTCCCCTGCTCGAGCGGCGGGAGCTGGGCAACGGAGCGTGGATCGAGCTGGCCGAGGCGTGGATCGGCGGTGCCGACGAGCTGTTCGAGCGGCTGGTCGGACGCGGTGCCGTGGCGAGCCGAGCGACGTGCCATGTACGACCGCATGGTCGACGTGCCCCGCCTGCTGGCCTTCTACGACGTGTCCGAAGCGCTTCCCGACGTCGAACTGGGCCGTATGCGCCAGGCGTTGGTCGACCACTATCGGGACGGGTTCCCCGGGGGACGGGCCACCACCGGGCTCTGTCTCTACCGCCACGGGCGGGACAGCGTGGCCTGGCACGGCGACACCATCGGCCGGGGTACGTCCCGCGACACGATCGTGGCCGTGGTGTCCGCTCGGTGCGCCCCGCCGGTTCCTGCTCCGTCCGAGGGGTGGCGGAGCCGACCATCCGCCACGAACTGGGCCGTGGCGACCTCCTCGTCATGGGCGGCAGCTGCCAGTACACGTGGGAGCACGCCGTCCCGAAGACGGCCCGACCGGCCGGGCCCCGCATCAGCATCCAGTACCGGCCCCCCGGTGTCCGGTAGCGGGGGATCGGGCCGCCCGCAGGCAGGTGAGGTGACGAGCGGACCGCCACCGCTCCATCGGTCCTAGGGTGTCCGATGGCACGGGGAGGACGGACCTCCCGTCCACCGGAGGAGGTTGACACATGGCGCAGAGCGCAGGGCTGCACGAGCCCGAGGACCGACTGTCGGCCCAGGCCATCGACAGGCATCGTGCCATCGTGTCCATCCAGGAGGAGCTGGAGGCCGTCGACTGGTACGACCAGCGGGTGGAGGCCACCGACGACCCCGACCTGGCCTCCGTGCTCGCCCACAACCGGGACGAGGAGAAGGAGCACGCCGCCATGACCCTGGAGTGGCTGCGCCGCCACGATCCGGTCTTCGACCGCCACCTCCGGACCTACCTCTTCACCTCCGGCCCCATCACCGACCTCGAGGCCCGGGCCGAGGGCTCGGGAGCAGGCTCCGGCGATCCCGCGGACTCGCTGCAGATCGGGCCGGCTGGGCCAGTAGGGGTCACCGGTCGGCGCCGGCGCCGACCGAACCATCGGGCGGAACTCAGGCCAGTTCGACACTGCGACCCCCGTTCGTCGGCGGGCAGATCGCCGTCGGTGGTGGCGGTGACCTCGAGGAACTCGAGAGTGGCGATGCCGCTGATCACCGAGGCGAAGGCGGCATCGGCGGCGTCGCGCCCGGTGGCGATGCGGACCATGGTGGCCCGGGGGGCCAGGTCGGTGGCGTCATAGGCGAACCAACGCCCGCCGTCCAGCACCTCGAACACGGCATGGAAGTCCATGGGGAACAGGCCCGGCGCGTACACCGAGGCGAACCGGGCCGGTATGCCGACGGCCCGGCACAGGGCCACGCCCAGGTGGGCGAAGTCGCGACAGGTACCCACGCCGGTAAGCAGGGTGTGCTCGGCCGAGTCGTGGACCGAGCTGGAGCCGGCCACGTAGCCGACGCGGTCCCTGATCCATTCGGTGATGGCCTCCACCCGGCTCCGCACCGATGACTCCATCCCGAACTCGGCCACGGCGAACCCCACCAGGTGGTCGGAAGGGCAGTAGCGGCTCGGACGGAGATAGACCAGCCTCGAGTAGGAGAAGGACTGGCCCAGGTCGTTGGCCGGCTCCGTCGGTGCCGTTGCCGATGGCGGTCGCTGCGGCGCGGTGGCACGTAGCTCGGCGCGGTAGTCGACGTGGAGGCGGCCGGGCGGGGACGCCGAGCACCTGGGAGTTCGTGCCGTTCGGTCCGAGGAGCTCGGCCACGGGGAGCGGCTCGCGGTCGGTCGAGCAGTCGAGCCGCTGGTTGAGCACGATCCCCGACGTCCGTGACGCCGTCACCTGCAGCACCACCTCGGCCGGTTCGGCCACCGACGAAGGAGAGCTCGCAGGAGACGATCCGGGTGGCGCCGCGGCCGGGACCCGGATCACCGGTGCCGGTCGAGTCGCTGTTCTCGCCCATCTTGTAGCTTCGCACATCGACGGGACGCCGTCGGCGGTTGACCGGACCGGTCGACCGGCCCACACTGAGACCCCGACCGGGGGGCGGCAAGGAGCTGATGGCATGGGACAGTGGAGCAGGGCCGAGATCGAGTCGGCCTTCGCCGACTACCAGCGCAAGGCGGCCGACGCCGGGCGGACGGGGGACTGGAGGGAGTGGGCCGACCAGTTCACCGAGGACGCCACCTATATCGAGCACCACTACGGTGCGTTCGAGGGTCGGGAGGCCATCTTCGGGTGGATCAGTTCGTGCATGGCCGACTACCCGGGTCGGGACATGCCGGAATTCCCGATCGAGTGGTATGTGATCGACGAGGATCGTGGCTGGGTGGTGTGCCAGGTGTGGAACCGGATGCGCGACCCGGGGGACGGCTCGATCCACCAGGAGTACAACTTCACGCTGCTCAAGTATGCGGGGAACGGGCGGTGGTCCTACGAGGAGGACATCTACAACCCCTTGCGCTTCGGGTCGATGGTGGCCGGGTGGGAGGCGGCTCGGTCCGAGGCCCGGGGCTGAGAAGAGTCCGGCGCGACGCCCGGCGGTACGGCCGGCGACGGCACGGCCGAGATCGGCCGAGCGCACTACGGTGCGTCCGTGGAGATGCGTCGACTGGGACGGACCGGCCACCGATCGTCGGTGGCCATCCTCGGTGGAGCGGCCTTCTCCGACGCCGACCCCGACACCACCGAGTCGGCGTTCCGGGCCGCGTTGGATGTCGGCGTCAACCACCTCGACGTGGCGCCCCACTACGGCCGGGCCGAGGCCCTGTTGGGACCCTGCATCCCGGCTGTGCGGGACCGGCTCTTCGTGGCCTGCAAGACCCTCCGCCACGGTGCCGACGGGGTCCGGGCCCAGCTGGAGGAGTCCCTGTCCGTCCTCCGGTGCGACAGCTTCGACCTCTATCAGCTTCACGCCGTCACCGACCTGGAGGAGCTCGACGCCCGGTCCGGGGCGGTCGAGGCCATGCTGGCGGCCCGGGACGAAGGACTGTGCCGCTGGGTCGGCATCACCGGACATGGCCTCGGCGCCCCGGCCGCGCATCTCGAGGCCCTGCGCCGTTTCGACCTCGACACCGTCATGGTTCCCGGTGAACCCGCAGCTGTGGTCGGACCCGGCCTACCGGCGGGATGCGGAGGGCCTGTTGGCCCACGCCGGCGAGCACGACGTCGGGGTCATGGCCATCAAGGCGCTGGCGGCCCGGCCGTGGGGCGACCGGCCCCCGACTTCGGCCACCTGGTACGAGCCGTACACGCGTCACGACGAGGTGGCCGCAGGCATCCGCTTCGCCCTCTCGACACCGGGCGTGCACGCCTTTTGCACCCCGGGCGACATCGGTCGTCCTCACCACGGCGCTGGCCGAGGCCGACACGCTCACCCCGCATGGCCGGGCCGAACGGGACGAGGCCGATGGCCGCCGCCGCCGGCGAGCCCAGCATCTTCAGCGCGCCGGTGCCGTGACCGAGCCGTCTGCCCGACCCGGCACCGGGTGAGGACTCAGCGGGGGAGCAGCCCGTCGGTGAACCGGCGCACCGCCTCCCAGGCCGCCACGGCCTCCGGCACGCCGACGGTGACCAGACCCTGGACGCCGTGGATACCGCCGTCCACCACGTCCACGACCGCCTCGACCCCGGACGACCGGGCCCGGATGGCCAGCCGCTCGGCATCCCGGCGGCAGAGATCGATCTCGCCCGACCTGGAGCAGCAGCGGGGGCAGCCCCTCCAGAGGGCCACGGGCCGGGGAGGCCCAGGGAACGCGGGGGTCGACGCCCGGGCCCACGTAGTCGCGGGCCCGGGCCCGCAGGAACCCCTCGGTGACGAACGGGTCGCGGACGGTTCGGGTCGCCCGGTCCGTAGGCCGCCGTGTCGAGGTCCACCCAGCCCGACAGGCTGATCACCGCCGCGGGTGGCGGCAGCCCGGCCTGGACGGCCCGCACCACCGTGGCCAGGGCCAGCCCACCGCCGCAGGAGTCGCCGAGGCACACCAGTCGCTCGGGGTCCTGACCCGCCTCCACCAGACCCCCGGTAGACGGCGGTGCAGTCGTCCAGGGCGGCCGGGCCACGGTGTTCGGGGGCCAGGCGGTAGTCGACGGTGACGACGTCCAGGCCGATCCGGTCGGCCACGATCTCGGCGTAGAAGAGGTACGCCTCGAGGTCGCACGACACGAAGGCACCGCCGTGACAGAAGAGGACCAGTCCCCGGTCGGGACGGGACGACGGGCGGGACAGGCGGCCGGTCCGCACGCCTCCCACCGCCTCCGCCGCCACCACGGTGTCCGGTGCCAGCGGGTGGCCGTGGAGCGGGGCCATCTTGTCCCGGGTGGCCGGGGCATCGTCGTCGGGGTGGGCGAAGTCCCCGGGTATGGCGGCCACGATCTGGCCGAGCAGCTCGCTGGTCATCGGCGGGACGCGTCCTCACCGCTCGTGCGTGTCCGTTCCGGTCCCGCTCAGGAGGTGACGGGCCGGTCGCGGTAGACCAGTACCGGGCAGACGGCGTGGGCGGCGCAGTGCTGGCTGACCGATCCGATCAACATCCCGGAGAACGCACCATGGCCCCTGCTCCCGACGACGAGGAGATCGGCGTGGCGGGACGCCTCCACCAACGCCTCGGCCGGGTGACCCTCGACGACCCGCATCCGGATGGTCCAGGGAGGGGAACCGGTCCGCCTCCGGCTGGACGATCGCCTCCAGCATGGTCTGGGCGTCCCCGGCCGGGTCGAAGTCGGCGGGGAAGGGGATGGCCGGCCCCAGGCTCATCGGCCACTGCCACGTGGTCACGGCCTCGACCGGTGAGCCGATCCGGAAGGCCAGGTCGCAGGCCCACCTGAGGGCGGCGATGGAACTGTCCGACCCGTCCACCCCGACCACGATGGTGCCGCTGCTGCTCGGTTCGGTGGGTGGCATGGGATCGGTCCTCCTGGTTGGTTGCGCGCCGGCGTGCGGCCACGTGGTCGGCCCCTGGCTGCGGACCACCTTGCCACGAACCTCGCCACGACCGGACCCGAGCCGCGTTCGGGGCCGGACGTCGAGCCGCATCTCCCGCCGATGTGACTTCGTCCGTCGGACCGACACGATGCCAGGTAGGACGGGCGGCGGGTGTGGCCGGGCTCCGGGCCGGGCATTCGATGCCCGGCATTCGATGCCGGGCCGGGGGCGACGCCTAATGTGAGGCGATGGCCAAGCCTCTGGCGTCGGACGGCGGAGCATGACGTCGAGCTCGGTGGCCACGCTGGTGCTCATCGCCCTCGCCGCGGTGCTGGCCCCCATCGTGTCGGAGCTGACCGGGCGGCTCGCCATCCCCGAGATCGTCATCCAGATCGGATTCGGGATCATCCTCGGCCCCTACGTGCTCAACCTGGCCCACATCAGCACGGTGGTGACCGGACTCTCCGACCTCGGGCTGACCTTCCTGATCTTCCTGGCCGGATACGAGCTGGACCTGAAGAAGATCAGGGGCAAGCCCCTGCAGCTGGCCACCGCTGGGTTGGGGCATCTCCCTGGTGATCGGACTCGGGGTCGCCTTCGCCCTGGTCTCCGGAGGCCTGGCCCGAGACACCGTGGTGGTCGGACTGGCCATCACCACCACCGCCCTCGGCACCCTGGTCCCCATGCTGCGGGATGCCAAGCTCCTCGACACCCGCTTCGGCTCCTACATCTCGGCCATCGGGACGGTGGGCGAGTTCGGGCCGATCGTGGCCGTGGCCCTCCTGCTCACGAAGAAGGAGCCCCTGTTGACCTCACTGCTGTTGCTGGCCTTCATCGCCGTGGCCGTGATCACGGTGCTGCTGGCGGCCAGAACAGCAGCCGCCGCGGGTGGTGTCCATGCTCGACCGGCACCTCGAGTCGAGCGCCCAGCTTCCGGTCCGGGTGTCCCTCCTCCTCATCGTGCTGCTGGTCCTGCTGGCCGAGACCCTGGGGCTCGACGTCCTCCTCGGGGCGTTCGCCGCCGGCATCGTGGTGCGTCTGTTCTCGGCCAGTGGCGGCGGCGCCGTGGTGCGGGGAAAGCTCGAGGCCATCGGGTTCGGGTTCCTCATCCCGATCTTCTTCGTGGTGAGCGGTATCCAGTTCGATCTCCATGTCTTCGTCCACAATCCGAAGGAGCTCTGGAGGGTGGGGCTCTTCCTGGTCCTCATGCTGGTGGCCCGGGGTGCGCCGGTCTACCTGATCTACCGCCGGGTCCTGACGCCGCCCGAGCGGTTCCCCATGGCGCTGCTGTCGGCCACCGGACTTCCCCTCATCGTGGTGATCACCAGCATCGCCACGGCCGAGGGTCGGATGATCCCGGCCAACGCCGCGGCGCTGGTGGCGGCCGGGCATGCTGTCGGTGCTGCTGTTCCCGGCCCTGGCCATGTGGACGATGAGGCGCTCGGAGCTCTCGGGCGAGGAGCAGGCGTCGCCGGTCACCTGACCGCGGACCGCCGGCCGGTCGGTCCGGGGTCGCGCGAATGACGGCCGCTCACGGGGTGGGGCGCTGGACCGAGAACCAGTCGCGGGCATCGAGGTACGACGAGAACGCGGTGGCGATGGCATCGATGTCGGCGGCCCCCTTGGGACGCTGCAGCTCGTAGAGGTGCGGGAAGTCGAGCCACCCGGTGACCAGGCTCCCACAGGCGCAGTGCCTCCTCCGCCGGTGGGCGGGTCGACCAGCACCGGCCCGAACAGGCACTGGCCGTCGTCGAAGATCAGCGTGGGTACCCCGAACCCGCCCTTGGCCACCACGGCGTCGTGCTCCCGGCGCACGTCGTCCCCGGTGGTCGGGTCCTCGATGGCCGCCCGGACCAGGGCCGGGTCGAGGCCCATCTCGCCCACGAGGGCCTCGGCCACCTCGGGGCGGTGGGGCTTGCGCCCCTCCTCGTGGAGGGCGCGCCCGGCCGTCAGGTACCAGCGATCGAGCAGGTCGGGATCCTGGCGGCGCAGGTAGGCCCCGATACGCATCATCGACCAGCCGTAGCTCCAGCTCGCGTTCCCAGGGATGCTTCTTGCCCTCGGCCCGGTTGATCTCCTCGAGGCTGAAGAACCGCCAGCGGACGTCGATGCCGGCCCGGTCCCGGACGTCGCGGATCCACAGCGAGGTCTGATAGGCGTACGGGCACATGATGTCGAAGTGAAAGTCGACGCCCCGCGGCGTCTTCCGTCGTCATCGGGCTCCTCTCGCCGGGTCCGGTGCCGGCACCCGTCGCCGCACCGTACACTCACCCGCCGGTGGCCAGGTCGACGAACCGGGCGGCAGCCGGTGCCAGTGGCCCAGCGCGGTGGACGAGGGCGATGCTCCGCTCGATGACCGGGTCGGGCCGGGCCACCGTGGCCCCGAGCGCCCGGGCCACCTCGGCGATCGGCTCGGGCACCAGTGCTGCGCCGGCCCCGGCCAACACCAGGGGGAGGATGGCATCGCGCTGTGCCGTGACCACCGCCACCTCGGGTACCGCGCCGGCGGCGGCGAACCCGTCGTCGAGGAGGCGTCGGGTCGAGGTGCCGATCGGTGCGGCCACGAAGGCCACGCCGGCCAGGTCGGACACGGTGAGGGTGGCCGCGGCCCCGTCCCCGGTGCCGTCGGGGACGCTCCACGGTCCGGGTCCGGGGGGAAGGATCAACAAGAGGGCCTGGGTGCCGACCTCGTGGCACACGAGGTCGGCCGGCGCGGTCAGGGCCTCGGTGATCCCGGCCTCGCACCGACCGTCCCGGATCATCGTCACGAGATCCGAGGAGTCCTCGGGGGCGGCGAGATCGACGGTCACCCCCGGGAAGCGACGCCGGAAGCGCCCGACCAATCCGGCCACGGGATCGGCGGCCAGGGTCGGGAGGCTGGCCAGCGCCAGGGACCCGGCCCGGGCTCCGGCGACGGCGGCCACCGCGGCCCGGCCCGTCTCCACATCGCGGAGGGCCTGCCGGGCCGGCACCACCAACGCCTCGCCGGCCGCGGTCAGTCGGACCCTGCGGCCCACCCGGTAGAAGAGGGCCACCCCGAGCTGGCGCTCGAGCTCTTTGACGGCGAGGGACAGGGCCGGCTGGCTCACGCCGACCTCATCGGCGGCCGCGGTGAACCCGTCGTTGTCCACCACGGCGAGGAAGTAGGTGAGCCGACGGAAATCCATTAGCAGAGCTTATCGAAATGATGAGAAGTTCCTATTCGACTTGTGGATGGTTTGCCTCCACAGTGGATGCAGGCCCATGACCACCCTGATCGCCGACGACAAGCCCAGGACCGGACCGTGGCAGCGACTCATGGTCGAACCGCGTCGTCCGAGGGCCGTCCGGGATCTGCACAAGGGCTATCTGCTGGCCGTGGCGGCCGTCTGCGTCGGGGCCTTCATGGGCCAGCTGGATGCCAGCATCGTCACCTTGGCCCTTCCCTCCCTCGAGCGGTCCTTCCACGCCGGCGTCGGTGCCGTCAGCTGGGTCGGCCTGAGCTATCTGCTGGTCCTGGTGGCCACGGTGGCGGCGGTCGGACGGTTCGCCGACATGGTCGGCCGCAAGCTCCTCTACCTCTACGGCTTCGCCGTCTTCGTGGCCGGCTCGGTGCTGTGTTCCACCGCCACCAGCCTGGTGATGCTGGACTGCTTCCGGGCCTTCCAGGCCCTCGGTGCGGCCATGCTGCAGGCCAACAGCGTGGCCATCATCGCGCTGGCCGTCCCGCGCCGCCGGCTCGGTCGGGCCCTCGGTGCGCAGGGGGCGGCACAGGCCCTCGGTCTGGCCCTCGGCCCGTCCGTCGGTGGGCTCCTGCTCGCCGCCGGCGGCTGGAGGTTGCTCTTCCTCGTGAACGTCCCCATCGGGCTGGTGGGCATGCTGGCGGCCCTGTTGTTCGTCCCCCGGAGCCGCCAACTCCAGGTCAGGGTCAACTTCGACTGGCCGGGATTCTCCCTGTTCTTCCCGGCCGTGGCGGCGCTGGTCTTCGCCGTGTCCGAGGGTGACCGCCTGGGGTGGACCTCGCCGGCCATGGCGGCCCTGCTCGGTGGGACGGCCCTGCTGGTGGCGGCCTTCGTGGTCCGGGAGCGACGTTGTCGGGCGCCCATGATCGACGGTGGGCTGTTCCGGCGGAGGCGGTTCACCGCCGGCGTGTCGAGCTCCCTGTTGGCCTTCCTCGTCATGTTCGGGGTGCTGGTGGTGGTGCCCTTCTACCTCGAGCGGGCCATCGCCTACGGCACGGCGCGGACCGGCCTGGAGCTGATGGTGATGCCCCTGGCCCTCGGTCTGGTGGCTCCGTTCTCGGGTCGGTTGACCGATGCCCTCGGGCCCCGGCTGCCGTCGGTTGCCGGTTTGGGGCTGGCCGCCGCCGGGCTGGTGACACTCGGGGCACTGCGTCCGTCCACCGTGGGCTTCCTGGTTCTGCTGGCAGTGGTCGGCGCCGGGTTCGGGTTGTTCATCTCCCCCAACAACGCCGGCATCATGGCTGCGGTACCCGCCGACCAGTCGGGCCTGGCGTCCGGGCTGCTCAACATGAGCCGTGGACTGGGTACGGCCATGGGGCTGGCCGTGGCCAGTGCGGTGTTCAGCGCCGCCGGAGGTGACGGCGGCGCGCCCCTGGTGGTGCGCCAGGCCTTCTCCTACACCCTCTTCGTCCTGGCCGGCGTGGCCGTCCTGGCCGCGGTAACCGCGGCCCTGGCCGGGCGCGCCCGTATACCGTCCGATGAGTCTCCGCCGCCGGCCGAGCGCCGAGCGGCCATGGCCGGCGTGGTGGCCTGACCCGGAGGAACGGGCCGATGGTGGCGATCAGAAGTGGCCCGAGCACCGGATGGGGGACGTAGGGCTCCTCCAGGCGGACCACCTCGTCGTCGCGCAGCTCGAGTTGCTCGGCCGCCAGCGCGTCGGCCAGGTGGCCCGGGTCTGGTGGCGCCGACGATGGGTGCTGTGACCCCGGGCCGTCCGAGCAGCCAGGCCAGGGCCACCTGGGCCGGGGACACGCCGCGCTCGGCCGCCACCTCGGCCACCCGCTCGACCACGTCGAAGTCGGTGGACTGGCTGTAGAGGTAGTCGGTGAAGCCGTCCGTGTCCGACCGGGTGGTGCGGCGCTCACCCTGACGGCTGCGGTTGCCGGCCAGGACGCCGCGGGCCAGCGGGCTCCACGGGATGACCCCGACACCCTGGTGGATGCACTGGGGGATCATCTCCCGCTCCTCCTCGCGGTAGATCAGGTTGTAGTGCGGCTGCATGGAGACGAACCTGGTCCAGTGGTGCAGGTCGGCGGTGTGCTGGGCCAGGGCGAACTGCCAGGCGAACATGCTGGAGGCGCCGATGTACCGAGCCTTGCCGGCCCGGACCACGTCGTGCAGCGCCTCCATGGTCTCCTCGATGGGCGTCCGGGGATCCCATCGGTGGATCTGGTAGAGGTCGACGTACTCGAGACCCAGGCGGGTCAACGAGGCGTCGATGCCGGCCAGCATGTGCTTGCGTGACAGGCCGCCTCCGTTCTCGCCCGGGGTCATCGGCATGAAGACCTTGGTCGCCACCACCATCTCCTCGCGGCCGAGATACTTGGGCAACAGCCGCCCGGTGGCCACCTCGCTGGCTCCGGCCGAGTAGGTGTCGGCGGTGTCGAAGAAGGTGATGCCCCCCTCGACGGCGGCGCGGACGATGGGCTCGGCCTGGTCCTCGTCGAGCACCCAGGGCCGGTCGCTGTCGTTCCCGTAGCTCATCATCCCGAGGCACACCCGCGATACCCGAAGGCCGGTGGTGCCGAGGTTCACGTACTGCATGGCTTCCTCCTGTCCGGTGCTGCCACCGATCCGTGCCGGTGGTTCGGTCTCCGACCCTATGCCGGGCCTGACGGTACGGGATCGGTCGCTCGACCGGGGAGTCGGGACGCATCCGGTCACCCGTGAGCTGGACTTTTCCCTCCATCAGTTCTCAGGAATCTCACAGGTGGTTGTGGCCTGGCGTAAATGTTGGGTGGATTGGATGGTCCCGCCAGCCCGTACGCGGCGCCGGGGTGGTGCCGCTCCAGCGGCACGTCTCACGGAGCGGGAACGAGGTTCCGACGGCAAGCGAGGGATACGTGCATTCCAGACCGAGAAGGTGGTTCACGAAGAAGCGTGCCGTCGTCAGCACCGCCGTCATCGTGGCCGTGGGTGCCGGCGTGGGCATCTGGCTGGCCACCACCAGCTCGAGTGCCTCACCACTGATCACCTCGACGACGACGGTCCAGACCGTCTCGACCGGGACGATCAGCCAGACGGTCTCGTCGTCCGGCACCATCGAGCCGGCCAACCAGGCCAGCCTCAACTTCGGCGTGTCCGGCCGGGTCACTGCGGTGGACGTCACGTGTCGGGCAGACCGTCACCGACGGCGAGGCCCTGGCCACGATCGACGACACGTCGCTCACCGCCGCGCTGGCCCAGGCGCAGGCCACGCTGGCCAACGATCAGTCCCAGCTGGCCTCGGACCAGGCCGACGGAGCATCGTCGGCCCAGATCGCCTCGGACCAGGCCAACGTGGACTCGGCCCAGACCCAGGTGTCCAGCGCCCAGACCTCCCTGGCCGACGCCACCTTGACCTCGACCATCGACGGCACGGTGGCCGCCGTCAATCTCACCGTGGGCCAGCAGGTCACGGGCTCGAGCTCGTCCTCGGGGTCGAACAGCAGCTCGTCATCGACCTCCACCGGCAGTTCGTCCGGCGGCTCGTCGGCGTTCTCCGGCGGAGGCCGGCTCGTCGACCGGTTCCACCGGCGCCACGTCGTCCTCGTCCGACTCCAGCTCATCCTCGGCCCAGATCACCGTGGTCTCGACCGGTTCCTACATCGTCAACGGCACGGTGGACAGCACCCAGGTCAGCCAGCTCAAGGTCGGTGATCAGGCCACCATCACGGTGTCGGGCTCGACGACGCCCGTGTACGGAACGGTGGGGTCGATCGGCCTGTTGGCCACGACCTCGTCGGGGGTCTCGACCTTCCCGGTGGTCGTCGATGTGACCGGCAGCCCGACCGGGCTCTACGGGGGCTCGAGCGCCACGATGTCGATCGTCACCGAAGAGCTCCAGGACGTGGTGGTGGTACCCACCGCAGCCATCCACTACAGCGGCAACGACACCACCGTCATGCTCGACTCCGCCGGGACGAAGGTCAGCCGGGTGGTGGGCATCGGTGCGGCGTCGGGCGGGAACACCCAGGTGACCAGTGGGCTGGCCGTGGGGGACAAGATCTACGTCACCGAGGTCACCTTCCGGGGCGGTCTCGGATCCGGAACGGGCCGGGCCGGACTCTTCGGCGGCGGGGGCGGGGGCGGTGGGTTCGGCGGCGGCGGTGGCTTCGGCGGCGGCGGCGGTGGCTTCGGCGGCGGCGGTGGCTTCGGCGCTGGCGGGGGCGGGTTCGGGGGATGACCAGCCCGGGCGCGGTGAGCAGGAGTCCCCGGCCCACCTCGACGACACCGCCGAGGTCCCGGTGCAGCGTACGGGCCAGCATCCGGTGGTGACCCGCGCCGTCATCGAGGTCCGCGATGTCTTCAAGACCTATTCGACCGGCACGTTCGAGGTGGAGGCCCTCCGGGGCGTCACCTTCGACATCGATGCCGGCGAGTACGTGGCCGTCATGGGCCCGTCGGGTTCGGGCAAGTCGACCCTCATGCACATCCTGGGCTGCCTCGACGTCCCCACGTCGGGGACGTTCAGCCTGGCCGGCGAGGACGTGAGCGCCCTGTCCGAGGAGTCGCTGGCCCATGTCCGCAACCGGCGCATCGGCTTCGTCTTCCAGCAGTTCAACCTGCTGGCCACCCTGTCGGCCTGGCGGAACGTCGAGCTCCCCCTGGTCTACGCCGGGGTGGACCGCCAGGAGCGCAAGAGCCAGGCGCTGAGGGCGCTGGACCGGGTGGGGCTGGGCGACCGCGTGGAGCACCGGCCCGGTGAGCTCTCCGGTGGGCAGCAGCAGCGGGTGGCCGTGGCCCGGGCCCTGGTCACCGACCCCGACCTCATCCTGGCCGACGAGCCCACCGGCAACCTCGACTCGGTCTCGGCCCGCGACGTCCTCGACCTGTTGGACGAGCTCCACGCCAGCGGCCGCACCATCGTCCTCATCACCCACGACGCCGACGTGGCCCGCTCGGCCCAGCGCATCATGCGGATCCGGGACGGTGAGGTCTTCGACGGCGCCACCGTCGGCTCGGGGGAGTCCCTCGACACGCTGTCCGGCACGGGAGCCGGTCCGGTATGAACGTCGTCGAGACCTTCCGCACCGCGCTCGAGGCGGTGGTGTCGAGGCGGATGCGGTCGGGCCTGACCGTGCTCGGCATCATGATCGGGATCGCCGCCGTCATCCTGACCGTCGGGCTGGGCGAGGGAGCCCAGCAGCAGGTCAGCTCCGAGATCACCGCCCTCGGCTCCAATCTCCTCACCATCTCCCCGGGCAGCACCACCTCGAGCTCGGGCATCCGGGGAGGGTTCGGTTCCGCCTCCACCCTCACGGTCGGCGATGCCACCGCGCTGTCGTCGAAGACCGTGGCCCCCGACATCGCCGCCGTGGCTCCGACCACGTCGGAGTCGGAGAGCCTGGTGGCGGGAACGACCAACTGGACCACCACCGTGGTGGGTACGGAGCCCTCGTGGTTGACGGTGCGCGGGCGCTCGATGACCGAGGGCCGATTCATCGCCGGACACGATCTCAGCACGCGGGCCGATGTGGTGGTGCTGGGATCGACCACGGCCGAGGAGCTGTTCGGTCTCCGCGACGCCATCGGCCAGTCCGGTCACCATCAACGGGGTGCCGATGTCCGTCATCGGGATCCTGAACACGGTGGGTTCGTCGGGAGGATCGAGCTCATCGACCACCGCCGACCAGGACGACCAGGCCATCGTGCCCATCACGACGGCCGCCACGCAGCTGTTCGGGGGGACCACCCGCAACACGGTCGGCGAGATCCTCGTACAGGCCACCTCGTCGTCCACGCTGTCGGCCGCCTACCAGGAGGCCAATGCCGAGCTCCTCAGCCTGCACACCATCACCACCGCCGCCGATGCCGACTACACCATCACGCCCGAGACCTCCCTGGTCGACACGGCGACGTCCGTGGACAAGACACTGACGGTCCTGCTCGGCGGCGTCGCCGGCATCTCACTGCTGGTCGGCGGCATCGGGGTGATGAACATCATGCTGGTGTCGGTCACCGAGCGCATCCGCGAGATCGGCCTGCGCAAGGCGCTCGGGGCGACGCCGCGGGTCATCCGCCGCCAGTTCCTGGTGGAGGCGTCGGTCCTCGGGCTGGTCGGAGGGATCCTGGGCGTGGGCCTCGGGCTGCTCGGCGCCTGGATCCTCCCTCACTTCATCTCCGACCCCATCACCATCTCGGCCGCGGCCACGGCCGGAGCCATCGTCATCGCCGTGGGCATCGGGGTGGCCTTCGGCGTCTATCCGGCCGGCCGGGCCGCCAAGCTGCCTCCCATCGACGCCCTCCGCAGCGAATGACCGTCCCCGTCAACACCCTCGAACCATCAACATCCAAGGAAGGACCATGACCAACACACCCAAGTCCACCGACCCCGGCCCGCTCGAGTCAGGCTCGCCCGGTTCTCGCCCCGACGGACCGCTGGCCCTGGCCGCCCTCGGCGTGGCCGCGGTGGCCCTGGCCGCCTGCGGATCGTCGTCGGCCTCGACCACCACGTCCACCGCGGCGTCGTCGGCCGCGGCCAGTCGGGGCGGAGCCGGCGGGCCCGGCAGTTCCCGGGCACCTCGGGCACGATCGCGGCCATCAACGGGACGTCGCTCGAGGTCCAGAACGCCGACACCGGACAGACCACCGTGAGCTACACGTCGACCACCGTGTTCGATCAGACGGTGGCCGCCACCGCCGCCGATGTGACCGTCGGCTCCTGCATCTCGGCCTTCGGCAAGCCGACGTCGTCGTCGAGCCACGCCGGCCTTCGGTGAGCCGGTCACGGCGACGACCGTCACCATCTCCCAACCCACCTCGGGATCGTGCACCGGCGGATTCGGCGGCGCGGGCGGATTCGGCCGGGGCGGTGCCGGTGCGTCGGGACGCGGCCCGGGGGCGGCGAGTTCCCGGGTGGCGGATCGGGCACCCGCCCGGCCGGGGGCCGCGCTTCCGCGGCGCGCCGGTGGGTTCGGGGCGGCATCGGGGTCGGTGACCGCGGTCAACGGCTCGACCGTCACCGTCACGTGAGACCGACCCGCAGACGAAGAAGACCTCCAGCGTGGTGGTCACGCTGACCTCGTCCACGACCTTCACCCAGCGCACGACGGCGGCGGCATCCGATCTGGCCGTGGGCAAGTGCGCCACCGCCGTCGGGCACCGCCGACACCACCGGCGCGGTGACGGCCCGGTCCATCACCATCTCCACGCCCGGGGCCAACGGCTGCACCACCGGGTTCGGTGGCTTCCGCGGCGGTGCCGGAGGAGCGGGCGGCGCGGCCGCGGGGGCCGCAACCGGTGCTTGACCCCGTCCGCGCCCGAGAGCGAGGACGCGCCTCGGTCCGGAGACGCCGACGGCGCGACCCCCTCGGCGTGGTCACGGACCGCGGCGACGCGGACCGGGCCCAACGGGCGGGCCCGGACGGTTCTCGCTGCTCCGTGTGGGCGTGGTCGTCGATCGTGGTGGCGGCGGCCCTCGTGGGCTGGTTCCTCACCCGTGGCTCGTCGCCGGCCTATCGCATGGCCACGGTGGGGACGGGAACGGTGGAGGCGACGCTCGATTCGGTGGGGACCATCACGCCCGTCAGAACCAGGCCAATCTCAACTTCTCGGTCTCGGGCACGGTGAGCAACGTCGACGTGTCGGTCGGCCAGTCGGTGACCGCCGGTCAGACCCTGGCCACGCTGGACCTGTCCACCCTCAACGCCAGCGTGGTGTCGGCCCAGGCCACGCTGGCCTCGGCCCAGGCCACCCTGGCCAGCGCCGAGGCCAGCCAGACCTCGACGTCAGCGTCTCCCAACGCGGCCTCGACGGGATCGACCCACGCCACCACGTCCACCACGGCGCCGGCGGGCGGATCGTCGTCCGACGCCGGAAACAGCCAGCAGGTGTCCCAGCTGCAGACCACCCTGACCTCCGACCAGACCCAGGAGGACACCGACTCCTCCCAGCTGAGCGCCGGCCTCCAGCAGGCCAGCTCGCTGTGCGCCAGCCTCGACCACCACGTCGACCACCACCCCGACCACCGGAGGCTCGGGTGCGCCCGCCACGTGCGCCGAGGCCCTCACCCAGGCCTCGGCCGGCCAGGCCCTGGTGGCGGCCGACATCAAGAAGGTGGCCCAGGACGAGAGTGCCCTGACCGCCGCCCTCGAGGCCTCCTCGGCCGGGGCGTCGTCGGGGTCGGGCAAGACCGAAGCCGGCATCGGCCACCACCACCGCCGACGTCACCGGCGCCGGCAGGGCGCGATCGTGCTGACCGCGGCCACCACTCCGGGCTCCACCGTCCGGGGGCGGCCAGGCGTCCAAGCCGGCCACGCCGCAGCAGCTGGCCGTGGACCAGGCCTCCATCGACACCGCCCAGGCCTCGCTGGACGACGCCGAGCAGGCGCTGGACGGGGCCAATCTGGTCAGCACCATCGGCGGGACCGTGGCCTCGGTCTCGCTGGCCGTCGGCGACTCGGTCACGGCCGGATCGAGCTCGACCCCGGCCCAGGTCGTCATCGTCGGCAGCCGGTTCGTCCTACGACCTCACCACCGACGTGCCCGTCGCCGATATCGGCAAGGTGGCCGTCGGCCAGCAGGCCGTGGTCACCCCGGATGCCACCAACTCGGTCGTCACGGGCCGTGTGTCGTCCATCGGGGTCCTGGCCACGACGGGTACGTCGAGCACCACCTATCCGGTGACCGTGTCCCTGGACGCCGCCGGTCTCGGCCAACTGTCCGGTGCCGACGCCGACGTGGCGATCGTCACGCAGACAGTCGGTGGGCGTGATGACGGTACCGTCCTCGGCCGTCCGGACCGTGGGGACGATCCATCTGGTGACCGTGGTGAAGAACGGGGACACGCCCGACTCCGGTGCGGGTGACCCTGGGCACCGTGGGCGACGTGCTCACCCAGGTGACGTCGGGACTGACCAAGGGCGAATCCGTCTCGCTGGCCTCGCTCGACGAGCCGCTCCCCAGCACCTCCACCGACACCACCCGGGCCGGGTTGGGCGGCCTCACCGGCGGTCGCTTCAGCGGCCTCACCGGCGGCGGCCTCACCGCGGGAGGGTTCACCGGGGGCCGGTTCGGGGGCTGACGCCGGCGGCGCCACCCCCGGTCGGCCGGCGCCCCGGCGGCACGGCGCCCGCCGGGCGCGGGTGCACGGGTAGCGTTCCGGCCGGTGATCGACGACGTGCTCCTCCAACAGGCTGTCCACGAGACCGGGGTACGCCGCCTCCAGCACGCCTATGCCGACGTGGTCAATCGTCGGGCCTGGCCCGAGCTGGACCATCTCTTCCTGTCCGACGCCGACGTGGTCCTCGATCTCCGGGCCGGTACACCGCTCCGACTGACCGGAGGGCCGGCGCTGGGCCGGTTCATCGGCGAGCTCCATCGACAGGTTCGAGTTCTTCGAGTTCGTGATCCTCAACGCCCACATCGCCTTCCCCGACGGGGCCGAGGCCGGAACGGCGGTGGGCCGCATGTTCATGAGCGAGGTGCGCCAGGACCGGGACAGCGGACGGTGGACCACCGTCTACGGGCTCTACCACGACCGCTATGCCTTCCGGTCCGGTCGCTGGTGGTTCGCCGAGCGGAGGTATCACTCGCTGGCCCGGCGGGCCCACGATCTCGACACCTTCCCCCTCCCGGCCGAGCCCGGCCTCGACGTCCCCGGAATCATGCCCTGAGTTCCTCCGCTCGGCGGGATCATCCTCCTCGCGGTCGACAGCCATGGCACCATCGTGGTCATGCCCCTGCTGGTCGTCCGCCACGCCAACGCCGGACGACGGAGCGCCTACCGTGGCGACGACCGGGTACGACCCCTCTCGCCGCGGGGGACGGCGCGGGCCCACGAGATGGCACCTCTGCTGGCCGAGTACCGACCGCAGCGGATCCTGTCCAGCCCCTTCGTGCGGTGCTGCGCCACCGTCCAACCCGTGGCCGAGGCCCTGGGCCTACCGGTGGAGTCGGTCGACGAGCTGGCCGAGGGCCACGGCGACGAGGCCATCCGGCTGCTGGCCACGATGGCGGGCGAGTCGGCCATCCTCTGCACCCACGGCGACGTGGCCGCTCGGCATGCTGGACGTCCTGGCTCCCGGACGCCACCGCGTCGGAGCGGAAGCGGCTGCGCCTGCAGAAAGGGGAGGTGTGGGTCGTCCACTCCACCGGACCGTCGCTGTCCATCGCCGAGCACATCCGGCGGGTGCCGGGTCGACGGGGGGAGCCTACCGGAGACGCCTGACCGGTACGCTTGGCCCGTCATGAGCGCCCCGCACCGGTTCGACCCGGGCTCCATCGGAGCCTTCCGGGTGACGGATCGCACCTTCGACGAGGACTCGAGGACGCTCTCGCTCGGCTATTCGCTCGACGAGCAGTACTCGTTCGTCGAGACCATCACCTTCGAGACCCCACCGGCCGGCCGACGTCCGGATCGGATCGCCCGGACTGGAACGGGCCATCCTGCACCTCCACATCGCCGCCGGCACCAGCTACTACAAGGCCGCGGCGCCTCGGCGGGTGGTCGTCGAGAAGACCGGTCTCCTCCCCTCGGAGCGGGAGTTCCACCGGCACCTCTACGACGACGGGCTCCGCGAGTTCGCCGTCACCAACGGACTGGACGTTCCTCTCCCCGTCCGGATCGAGGCCGGCCGCGCCGAGCCCCGACCACCGCCTCCGGCCAGGTCGGACCGGTCCGGTGGGCTGCTGGTGCCGATCGGCGGCGGCAAGGACTCCATGGTCCTGATCGAGGCGCTGAAGCCGTTCGGGCCCCGGCTGTTCGCGGTCAATCCCCATCCCCTCGTGCTCGAGCTGGCCCGCCGGTCCGGCCTCGACCTGGTGGTGGTGCGCCGCCGGCTCTCGCCCCGGCTGGCTGAGTTGAACGCCGCCGGCGGGCTGAACGGCCACGTCCCCATCACGGCCATCATCTCCCTCATCGCCGTGGTGGGCAGCTTCCTCTACGGCTACGACACCATCGCCATGGCGGTGGAGCGTTCGGCCAGCGAGGAGACGGTGGTGGTCGACGGGGTCCCCGTCAACCACCAGTACTCCAAGAGCCTGGAGTTCGAGCAACTCCTGCAGGACCTGATCGCCTCCTCCATCGATCCCGGACTGACCTACTTCTCCGCCCTGCGGCCGTACTCGGAGCTGGCCATCGCCCGCGCCTTCTCCCGGCTGACCGAGTACCACGCCACCTTCTGCAGCTGCAACGCCGTGTTCCGCCGGCTCGGCCGGTCCCGACGACCGATGGTGCGGTGACTGTCCGAAGTGCCGCTTCGTGGACTTGGTGCTGGCACCGTTCATGGACCCCGGGGCGGTGGCGGCCATCATCGGGAGGGACCTGTTCGACGATCCCGGCCAGATCGACGGATTCGCCGCCCTGATGAGCGACGCCGACAAGCCGTTCGAGTGCGTCGGGGAGCGGCGCGAGTCGGCGGCGGCCATGCGGATGCTGTCGTTCCTGCCCCGGTGGAGGGACAAGGTCGTCGTGGCCGCCCTGGCCGGCCGGGCCCGGAGCCTGGTCACCGACGACGAGGTGGCCGAGCTGCTGGTCCCCGACGTCGGGAGCGGTGGTGCCGCCGCGCCGACCTGGCCGGGGCCGTGCGCCGCCTGCTGACGGACGCGGCATGACCCTCGACGAGCTGTGCCACGCGCCGGGTGGCGGTGTGGGGCCTGGGCGGCGAGGGCCTGGCCATGGCCCGGCTGCTGATCCAGCGGGGCGTCGAGCCGATGTACATCGACGACAGCAGCCGACGTGGCCCAGGGTCCGCCTCGACCGACAGGTCGGGTACCGGTGGCCGGGTGCAGGCCCCCGGTGACGTGACCTGGTCGGACGTCGACGTGGTGGTGCGGGCCCCCGGCGTCAGCCGCTACCGGCCCGAGCTGGACCGGGCCCGGTCGCACGGCGTGGCGGTCACCACGGCCATGGCCCTGTGGCTGGAGGACTTCGCCGATGCCCGGGTGGTGGCCGTCACCGGCACCAAGGGGAAGAGCACCACCGCGGCGCTGACGGCGGCCATCCTCGGCGAGGAGGGGATGGACGTGGCCCTGATCGGGAACATCGGGGTCCCGGTGGTGGAGTGGTACGGGAGGCCGTTGGTCGACGCCTACGTGGTCGAGGTCTCCTCCTACCAGGCCGCCGACGTGGAGGTGAGCCCGGGCGTCGTGGTGCTGACCAGCCTGGCCCCCGACCACCTCGACTGGCACGGCGGCGAGGAGGCCGTACTACCGGGACAAGCTCCGGCTCGTCGAGGCCGGCCCGCCGGGAGCGCTGGCCGTGAACGCCGGCAGCGACGAGGCCGTGCGGCGCACCGAGCACCACCCGGCCCGGACGCTGTTCGGACCGGCCGGCCGGGTCCGGGTGGACGACGCCGGCCGGGTGACCGTCGACGGCACCCCGGTGCTGGACGGATCGCGTCTGCGGCCTCCCGGCCTCCACAACCTCTGGAACCTGTGCGGCGCCATCACCGGGGCCACCCTCCTCAACGGGACCGCCGCCGTCGGCCGCCACCCTCGAGGCGGTGGTGGAGGGCTTCGAGGGGCTTCCCTCGCGGTGTCGGACCGTCGGGGAGCGCCACGGCCTGACCTTCGTCGACGACGCCCTGGCCTCCAACCCCTTTGCCACCGTGGCCTCGCTGGGTGCCTTCCCCGGGCCGCGAGGTCACGGTCATCCTCGGCGGGGCCGACCGGGGCGTCGATCCCCGGGGACCTGGTCGATGCCCTGTCCCTCCGGCGTCCCACCCCCCGGGTGGTCGTGCTCCCCCCGGACCAACGGCGTCTGGTCGACGCCCTGGCCTCGAGCCGGTGCCGGCCGGCCGTCACCGGTGGTGGAGTTGGCCGACGACGTGGCCGGGGCGGTACGGGCCGCGGTGGCCGTGACCCCCCGCGGTGGCGTGGTCCTCTTCTCACCGGCGGCACCGACCCCCGACGGCGAGGGCGGGTTCGGCGCCCGCAGCCGGCAGTTCGTGGCCGCGGCCGGTCTGGACCCGGAGGGGCCCGGGATTGACAGTCGGCGGCGCGACGGCAACGGTGTGGCCCCGGACGCCGGGGCGGTCCGCAGTGAGGGAGGAGAGGGCGAGTGACGCTGATCACCATCATCGACACCGAGGCGCGCACGGTGGAGGCCACGGCCGATCCGGCCGGCCGCACCTTCCTGGTCGATCGCCGACCGTCTCCCCGACGCCCTGGGCTGGGAGCTCAAACCGTCCGGACTGTGCCAGGGCAGCACCTGCGTCCCGGTCCGCGACATCGGCGCCCTGCGGGTCGGTGGGCGCCTCGACCTGGTGGCGGTGGCCGGGGCCCTCGGCCGGCCGGTGGTGGTGGACGTCGAGGCCGGGCTGATGGCCGTGGCGCTGTCGGCCGAGCTCCGACGGCAGGCGCTGGAGGACCTGCACGCACCGCCGTTCGAGCTCCCCGACGTCGACGGCGCGCTCCACGCCCTCGGTCGAGTGGGCCGGACAGAAGAAGGCCCTGGTCACCTTCTCCAGCTGGTGCGGCTGCCGGTACGACCTGCCCGGCTGGCAGGCCCTCCACGACGAGCTGTCCCCTGACGGCTTCACCGTCGTGGCCGTGGCCATCGACCGGTCGGCCGAGGACGTGCGGCCCTGGATCGGAGGGGATCACCATGCCCGTCCTCTACGACCCCCAGCACGTATTGACCGAGTCCTACGCCATCTCCAACGTCCCCACCGTGGTGTGGATCGACGAGGACGACGACATCGTCCGTCCCAACGGCCTGGCTTTCGGCAGCGACGTCTTCGCCGAGTTCACCGGCGTCCGGTCCGGTCCCCACCTCGACGAGATCCGCCGGTGGGCCAGGGACGGCGAGGTGCCCGTGACCGAGGACGAGGCCCGACAGGCGGTGGGGGACCTGTCCGAGGACGAGGTCCTGGCCCGGCTGCACTTCCGCATCGCTTCCGAGGCCCACCGCCAGGGCAACCCGGAGGCCACCCGCCGCCATGTGACCCGGGCCTCGGAGCTGGCGCCCGACGACCTGACCATCTGGCGGGCCGGCATGCCCCTGGTGGGCGAGGATCCGTTCGGGGACGCCTTCCTGGCCCGGTACGACGAGTGGAAGCAGAAGGGCATGCCGTACCACGGGCTGCCCCCGGTCGCCGGGGCCGCGCCGGGCACCTGACCCACTCCGCAGGCGACGCCGGTCGCGGCCTTGGCCTACGTTGGGCCGATGATCCGCTACGACGTCGGTGAGGACAACGTGGCCCGGTTGGTGCTCGACCGGCCCGAGGCGAAGAACGCCCTGACTCCGGAGATGCGGGACGAGATCGTGGCCCGGGTCCGCCAGGCCCGTTCGGACCCCGGGGTCCGCGCCCTGCTCATCACCGGCGTGGGCGATGCCTTCTGCGCCGGCATGGACCTGCGCCAGTCGACCGTGGCCGGCTCGGGAGTCGGCCGGCTTCAACCCCCGCGACACCAGCGAAGCCCTGCGTCACGGGGTCCAGGCCTTCATCCGCGAGCTCTGGGAGCTGGACAAGCCCACGGTGGCCGCCGTCAACGGGACCGCGGTGGGACCCGGTGCCCACCTGGCCCTGGCCTGTGACTTCGTGCTCCTGTGCGAACAGGCCCGGTTCGTCTGGTCGTTCGCCCGCTGGGGGCTGGTCGTCGACGCCGGCGGAGCCTATCTCCTGCCCCGACTGGTGGGGCTGCCCCGGGCCAAGGCCATGGTGATGCTGGGCGAGGGCGCCACGGGCGCCGAGGCCGTGAGCCTCGGCCTCGCCTACCGGTGCCTGCCCACGGCCGACGAGCTGGCTCACGAGGCCTCCGACCTGGCAGCCCGGCTGGCCGCAGGACCGGTTCGGTCGCTCGGACTGTCGAAGCAACTGCTCAACGCCACCTTCGAGAGCAGTCTCTCGGTGTCGCTTGGACCGCGAGGCCCAGGCCCAGGCCATGGCGGCGGTCTCGGCCGAGATGGCCGAGGGGATGGCCGCCTTCTCGGAGAAGCGCAGTCCCGACTTCCGAGCCATCCGCTGACGCGGGCACGGACTTCCGGTGACTTCCCCGGCGGTTTGCCACGCCCCGTGGCGGAGCACCATACTCTGCAGCCGGAAAGATGATTCTCAGAGTGGCCGGCCGGTCGTTCACCGGTCGGGGCTCCGTCCCGACCGGGGCCGGGGCGGCACCAGGTCGATCGATTCGGACTCCCTGCAGCTCGGGGACGACACCGGCCGCCGCCGGCCCCGCCGGCCGCCGTCACCGAATGGGCGGAGACGGCCCGGGGCCGACACCGAACGACGGCCGGACAGACGCAGCCCGACAGATGAAGATGACATCCCGACCCAGAGAAGGGCGTTGACCGTGGAGTTCGGACTGAGCGACGACCAGCAGCTGTTTCACGAGACGACGCGCAAGTTCCTCGAGGACACCAGCCCACTGGAGTCCGTGCGCGGCCTGGCCGAAGAGGAGCCCGCTGGCTTCGACCGGACCTGGTGGCGCCGCGGTGCCGAGTTGGGCTGGGTCTCCATGCTGGTGGCCGAGGAGCACGGCGGAGGCTCGGTCTCGGGACAAGGCCTCTCCGACCTGGCCCTGGTGGCCGAGGAGTTCGGCCGGAGGGTGGCGCCGGGACCGCTGATCCCCACCAACGTGGTGGCGGCGGCCCTGTCGCGGGCCGGAACGACGGCACCGCACAAGCAGCTGGCCGGGCTGGTCAGCGGGGAGACCGTGGGAACCTGGTGCCCCGAGCGCGTCGGGCCGGGGAGTTCCGACGGCACCGGTCCGGTTCGCGCCTCGGTCAAGGGCGACGGCTTCGTGCTCGACGGGGCGACCGCCCCGGTCGAGGCCGGGGCGGAGGCGGACCTGGTGCTCGTGACGGCCCGGACCGACGACGGACCGGCCCAGTTCGTGGTCCCGTCGGACACCCCGGGTCTCACCACCCGGCGGGCCGAGAGCATCGACCTGGTTCGCCGGTTCGCCAGCCTCCGGTTCGACCAGGTCGAGGTGTCCGCCGATGCGGTGCTCGGTGAGCCCGGCGCCGCCGAAGAGGATGTGGAACGCCAACTCCTCGACGCCGTGGTCCTGCAGTGCTTCGAGATGGCCGGGGCCGTCGACCGGGTGTTCGAGTTCACGGTGGAGTACGCCGAGGACCGGTACTCGTTCGGGCGACCCCTGGTTTCGTATCAGGCCCTGAAGCACCGGTTCGCCGACATGAAGATGTGGCTGGAGTCGTGCCACGCCACCGCCGCGGGTGCGGCCCGGGCCGTCGACTCGGGGTCACCGTTGGCGTCGGAACTGGTCAGCGTGGCCAAGTCCTACATCGGTGATCATGGCCCCGTCATCCTCCAGGACTGCGTGCAGCTCCACGGTGGCATCGGCGTGACGTGGGATCATGATCTCCACCTCTACCTCCGCCGGGTGGTCCAGGACCGGGCCCAGTTCGGTACGCCGCGAGACCACCGGGAGCGCATCGCGGCGGGGATCGGAGTCTGAGATGAGCGAAGGGGACGTGGTGGACGAGCCGATCGATGCAGAAGAGCTCGAGGCCTACCGGCTCGGGGCCCAGGCCTGGTTGGCCGAGACCATGCCGAGGCTGCCCGACGGTCGGGACAACTGGCAGCTGGCCCAGGAGGACGAGATGGCGGTCCGGGCCCGCCAGCTCCAGCGGCTCCTGTTCGACGGGGGCTACGCCGGGATCTGCTATCCGGTGGAGTACGGGGGCCAGGGTCTCACCCGGGCCCACCAGCGCGTCTTCACCCGGGAGTCGATGGGCTACCAGATGCCCACGACGTTCAATGTGCCGACCCTGACCATCCTGGCTCCCACCATTCTCGACTTCGGGACCGAGGACCAGAAGCGGGAGCACATTGCCGCCATCCTCCGCGGTGACGAGCTCTGGGTGCAGTTCCTGTCCGAGCCCAGCGGCGGCTCGGACCTGGCCGGCCTGGTGACCACGGCCACGCGGGATGGGGACGTCTTCGCCCTCAACGGATCGAAGATCTGGAGCTCGGGTGCGTTCCGCGCCGACTATTCGCTGTGCCTGGCCCGCACGGACTCCAGCGTTCCCAAGCACCAGGGTCTGACCATGTTCATCCTCAAGATCCACCAGCCGGGGATCGAGGTCCAGCGGATCAAGATGATCAACGGTACGGCCGAGTTCTGCCAGGAGTACTTCGACGACGTGCTCATCCCGGCCTCCGACGTGCTGGGCGGGGTCAACGACGGGTGGACGGTGGCCTCACGGCTGCTCTACCACGAACGAGATGCCGTGGGAGGTGGCTCGCCCTACTCCAGCGGACTGGGCATGGGCAACGCCTCCAGAGGGGGGCAGCGCTCCGACCTCGAGGACCTGGCCCGGGCCACGGGAAAGGCCGACGATCCCATCGTGCGCCAGCTTCTGGCCGAGGCCCGGACCAACGACCGTGTCCAGAGTCAGCTCATCGAGCGGGTGTCCAAGGGCATCCGGTCGGGCGCCATGCCCGGCCCGGCCGGGGCACTGACCCGTCTCTTCGCCGCCACCAACTCCGAGCGTCGCTGGGACATCGGTCTCGAGATCGCCGGCGGTGCCGGCGGCGCGTGGATGGACGGGGACCCGGCCGGAAGGGCCGCCGTGGCCTACCTGTCGCGCCAGAGCAACAGCCTGGGCGGGGGCAGCAACGAGATGCAGCGCAACATCGTCAGCGAGCGTGTGCTCGGCATGCCACGCGAATTCGCGGCCCGATCGCGACCGCCCCTTCGACGAGGTGCGCCACAACCGCTCCCCGGCCCGCCGCGGGTAGCACCCAGGTCAGCACGGCCGGTCACCGCCGGCCGGTGGTGCTGACCGGTTCAGGCCGAGCTCGTGGTGGTCACGACGCCAGATCCAGCTTCATCAGGTGGTTCAGGTTGCCGCCCATGATCTTGACCACGTCGTCGTGGGGGAGTGCCGACAGCTCGTCGACGAAGCTGAGCGGGTCGGCCAGGCCTTCGGGGTGCGGGTAGTCCGATCCGAACAGGACCCGGTCGGCTCCCAGCAGCTCCACCAGGCCTATGGGGTCCTCCTCGTGGAAGGGGTGGACGTAGATGTTCCGCTTGAACACCTCGACCGGATCCTCGTCGAAGGCTCGCGGGGCCACCGAGTACGCGTGCTCCAGATCGCGGAGCAGGGGCCGCACCCAACCGCTGCCGTTCTCCACCGGGGCGAACCGCAGGGTGGGGAACCGCGTGCACAGCCCGTGGCCGATGAGCGAGGCCATGGTGTCGGTGATGGGCCGACTCTGGTGGGAGACGATGGCCTGAAAGCCCGAGCCTCCCTTGAACGGTGTCATCTCGTCGGTGATGCCCTCCCACTCGTTCATGTACCGCTGGTAGCCCGAGTCGGACGCGTGCATGCCCACGGCGACGCCGGCCTCGGCCACCAGCTTCCAGAAGGGGTCGAATTCGGGGAGGGCCGGTGAGCGGGGTCCCATGAACCCCGACACCGGTGCCGGCCGGATGAGAATGATCTTGGCCCCGCGTTCGACCACCCACTCCAGCTCCTGGATGGCCCTGTCCACGATGCCCATGTGGATGACCGGGGTGGGGAAGATGCGGCCCTCGTAGTTGAACGTCCAGTGCTCGTGCATCCACTGGTTGAGCGCGTGCACGACGGCATGGGTGGCCAGGGGGTCGCCCCGCAGCCGCTCCTCGAGCAGGCTGGCCAGGGTGGGCCACATGAGGGCCCGGTCCAGGCCCAGTTGGTCCATGAGCTCGAGCCGGGGCCCGGGCTCGCTGAAGGCCGGAAGGGACCGGATGGGCTTGCCCATGATCTCGCGTCGCGACTTCCCTTCGGGATTGCCGCTCCGGAAGTACTCCTCCTGGGCCCCGGGAGCGGCCACCACCGAGAAGGTCGGGTTCGGGATGTACTCGCTGATCTGGCCCTTCAGGGCGATTTTGGTGCGACCGTTCACTTCGACGTACTGGACCAGGCCGTCGTACTCGGCCGGGAGGTACTTGGTGAAGGCGTCGGTGGTCTCGTACATGTGGTTGTCGGCGTCGAAGACCGGAAAGTCGAGTGTTCGTGGCATTGGTGGCGCTCCTCCTACTTCTGGTGCTGCCTCTGCGCTGGTCGGGGCCCTTTCCCCGAGCAGCTTCGACCATGGCGAGGTGCGAACCCCCGCGGAGGCCCGACTGGCGTCGGCCCGGCAGCGCACACTGCGTGATATACCGCTTCTCGTCCCAAGCTAACAGTCCCCAATGTCAGGTGGAAATGACCTTTGCGCTACCATCCCCACCGGTCCGGTGGAAGTAGCGGCGCGTGTGAGGGGTCGAGGCTTTGGGGGATGACGGCGTGAGTTCGGCTCCGACCGAAGACGACGCAGTGCCCTACGGCACCCGGCTGGCCCAGCTGGCCGAGGAGCGTGGCGACGACACCGCGGTGACCTTCGTCCACCTGTCCGGCGCCGAGGACACCCTGAGCTGGCGGACCCTCGACACCCGTTCGACCCAGTTGGCCCATGCCTTCGCCCGGCAGGGCCTGGGGTTCGGCGACCGTCTGGCCGTGTGCCTGCCCAACTCACCGGAGCACCTGTTGGCCGGATTCGCCGGGTGGAAGGTCGGCGCCACCGTGGTGCCGGTGCGCTGGGACCTGCCCGACTGGGAGCGCAACCGCCTCCTCGAGGTGCTCGACCCGGCACTGGTGCTCGGGCCCGACCAGCTCGCCCTGGTCCACGACAGCGAGGCGGAGCCGGACACACCGCTGCCCGAGGTGATCTCCCCGAGGGGTTGGGGTGTGTGCAGCTCCGGCTCCACCGGAGCGCCCAAGGTCATCCTGCAGACCCAGCCGGCCGTGTTCCTGCACTCCACCAACGTGACCTCGATGGTCGTGGCCGACTTCGGGCCCATGGAACGTCCCCAGTTGGTGCTGTGCCCGGCGCCGCTCTATCACACCAACGGATTCACCGCCTTCCGCACCCTGCTCGGAGGGGACCCCATCATCCTGCTGGAGCGGTTCAATGCGCCGCTGGTGTTGGACCTCATCGAGCGGCACCGGGTCACCGGGTTCATCGCCGCCACGCCGATGCTCCAGCGCCTGGCCCAGGTGCCCGGTATCGGGGAGCGGGACCTGTCCAGTCTGCGCTGGGTCCAGCAGGGGGCCTCGCCCCTGCCGGTCTGGCTCGGCCACCGCTGGATCGAACTGGTCGGGCCCGAGCACTTCTTCATGTCCTACGGCGCCTCCGAGACCTTCGGCATCGTGGTGTGCCGGGGTGACCAATGGCTGGCGCACCCTGGCACCCTCGGCCGGGGCATGTCCACCACCGAGATCCGTGTGCTCGGGGAGTCCGGCGAGACGCTTCCCCCCGGGGAGGTCGGGGGCATCTACCTGCGCACGCCGACCGGCCCGCTGGCCTCGTACGTAGGCAACGACGTGAAGCCCATGGACACCACCGCCGACGGGTTCACCTCGGTGGGCGATCTCGGATGGTTGGACGAGGACGGCTTCCTCTACATGGCCGACCGGCGGGTCGATCTCATCGTGACCGGCGCCGTGAACGTCTACCCGGCCGAGATCGAAGCGGCCCTCAGCGAGCATCCCGGCATCGCCGACGTGGTGGTGGTGGGGCTGCGCGACCCCGAGTGGGGGAGACGGGTGCACGCCATCGTCCACCCGTCGGACCCGAACCTGGATGCCGAGGGCGTCACCGCCTTCGCCCGCGAACGTCTGGCCCCCTACAAGGTGCCCAAGTCGGTGGAGTTCGTGGACTCCATCCCCCGCAGCGAGGCCATGAAGTTCAACCGGGCCGCCCTGGTGGAGGAGCGGGACGGGCCCGATCCCGAGGGTGCCGACGACCAGGTCGGACAGCCCCGATGAGGACGGTCGTCGCCGACAGGCGCCGGGGGGCTACCCCGGACACCAGGTATAGCGTGGCCGGGCCGCCCGATGCCCCCGGCCCGTTGTCCGACCCGTCGACGATGCGTACAGCGAAGGAGTAGAACAGCCATGCCCGATGCCCCGTCAGCAGGCAAGTACATCACCTACGAGGAGCTGGACAACGGCACCATCGTGCGCATCCTGCTCAACCGCCCGCATACCCGCAACGCGCAGAACCGCGGCCTGCTGGTCGAACTGGACGAGGCCTTCCATCGTGCCGAGGAGGACGACGCCGTCCGAGTGGTGATCCTCGGCGGTGTGGGACCCCTGTTCTCGTCCGGACACGACATGGGCTCGAAGGAGGCTGCGGCCGAGCATGCCCCCGGGCCGGACCAGCACCGGTCCGCCACCATCAACGGAGCCACCCGCAAGGGGGCCGAGCAGCGGATGCTGCAGGAGTGGCACTACTACTTCACCAACACGCTGCGCTGGCGCAACCTGCGCAAGATCACCGTGGCCCAGGTCCAGGGCACGGTGTACGCCGCCGGCCTCATGCTCATGTGGGCGTGCGACCTGATCGTGGCGGCCGACAATGTCTACTTCGCCGACGTGGTGGGCACGCGCCTCGGCATGTGCGGCGTCGAGTACTTCGGGCACCCCTGGGAGTTCGGACCCCGTCGCACCAAGGAGTTGATGCTGACCGGTGATGCCATCGACGTCCATGAGGCCCACCGTCTGGGCATGGTCTCCAAGGTGTTCCCCGTGGACGATCTGGAGGAGCGGACGTTGGCCTACGCACGTCGGATCGCCCAGCTGCCCACCATGACCGCGCTCCTGATCAAGGAGTCGGTCAATCAGACGGTGGACAACATGGGCTTCTACACCTCGCTCCAGGCCTGCTTCACCCTCCACCAGCTCAACCACTCGCACTGGGCCGAGATCCACGAGAGCAAGTACCCGGTGGCCGAAGAGCAGGACGGCATCCCCAACTGGAAGACGGCGCCGCCCGTCCTCCTCTCGGAGAAGGACGCGGTGGAAGGGCCACTGCCGGCCCGCTGACCGGAATGCTCCCCCCAGTGTCCTCGTGAACTTCCGCACTACTTACCGCCAACCCGACGCCACCCGCTACCGCCAACCCGGCGGCGCCTGGGACGTACCCACCATCGACACCTTGCTCTCCTCCCCCCGACCGGCCACCGCCGGTGCCGTGGTCGACGGCGAGGTGCAGCTCGATGCCGGTGCGGTGGAGGACCTGGTGGCATCCCTGGCCGGGGGGCTGCGCAGGCAGGGCGTCCGACGCGGGGACGTGGTCGCCTGGCAGCTGCCCAACTGGTGGGAGGCCGTGGTCCTGTTCCGGGCCTGCTGGCGACTGGGCGCGGTGGCTGCGCCCATCCACCACCAGGTGGGGGAGGCCGAGGTGTCCCGGGTCCTGTCCGACCTCGAGCCGGCCGTGGTCCTGAGCAGTGCCGGCATGCCCCTGTCCGAGTTGGTGGACGCCGTCGGCGTGCGCCGGGAGGACCCGCGCTTCGAGGCGTTGGTCGGGGGTCGCCCGGTCCGGTCCGGCGTGGCCCGGGGATCCGACATCGCCGTGGTGCTGTTCACCTCGGGCTCGACCGGTCATCCCAAAGCGGTGCTCCACTCCCACCGGGGCCTGGCCTACAAGGCCCTGTCCATGACCGGGGCCCACGGTCTGACCGCGTCCGATGTGGCCTTGATGCCGTCGCCCCTGGCCCACGTGTCCGGCCTGCTCAACTCGGTGCTGGTGCCGGGCACGGCGGCCATGAAGGTGGTGCTGATGGAGAAGTGGGACGCCGAGCGTGGCGTGCGTCTGGCCGGTGAGCACCGGGTCAGCTTCATGATCGGTCCTCCCACGCTGTTCGTGGGGATGATGGACGTCCCCGGCTACCACCACCAGGTCGGCAGCCTCCGGGTGGTGTCCTGCGGCTCCATGGGGGTGACACCCGAGTTCATCGACAGCGCCAGGCTCGGGCTGGGGGCCATGGTCAAACGCACGTACGGATCGACCGAGGCACCCACCGTGACCACCAGCAGCTGGGAGGACACCCCGGATCGGGCCCGCGACACCGACGGTCACTCGGTGGGGGAGGCCGTGATCCGGGTGGTGGACCCCGCCACCGACCGCCCCCTCCCACCAGGGGAGCGGGGCGAGGTCCTCGTCCGGGGACCCGAGCTGTTCGTCGGGTACGGGGAGGAGTCCCAGACCCGCGCGTCGGTCCGGCGGGGCTGGTTCGCCACCGGTGACCTCGGCACGCTCGATCCCGACGGCTGGCTGACCATCGTCGGGCGTCTGAAAGAGCTGATCATCCGGGGCGGGGAGAACATCGCCTCGGCCGAGGTGGAGCGGGTGCTCGAACAGCACCCCGACATCCGTCAGGCGGTGGTGGTGGGGTGTCCGGACCGCCGTCTGGGGGAGCGGGTGGCGGCGTTCGTGGTGGGCAGCCCCGGCGTGGACGTGGACGAGTGCCGCCGGTGGTTCGCGGCCCAAGGGGTGGCCCGGTTCAAGACACCGGAGGTCGTGGTGCACCTCGATGAGATCCCGCTGCTCGGCGTGGGCAAGCCCGATCGGCCGGTCCTCCGTGAGCGGGCCGCCGCCCTGGCCGTGGCCCGGCCCTGATTCGTCAGCTTCGTCGATCCAGCCGTCAGAACGAGAGAGAAGGTCAGTCACATGGGAGCAGGAATCGTGTCCTGGGGCGTCTATCTGCCGTACTGGAGGCTCGAGCGCCAGGCCATCGGCGCCGCCTTCCGGACCGGCGGAGGCCGGGGCACCAGGGCGGTGGCCTCCTACGACGAGGACACCACGTCCATGGCCGTGGAAGCCGGCCGACGGGCCCTTGACGTCCCCGGTGTGCCCGTTCCCCATGCACTCTTCTTCTCCACGCCGGCCCCGGCCTATCTGGACAAGACCAACGCCACCACGGTCCACGCCGGACTGGGTCTCGCCCCCGACACCGGCGCCTACGACCTGTGCGGCTCGGTGCGCTCCGGCTTGGGCCACGACCGAGCTGGCCGCCTTGGCCGGGGCCCGGTCCCCGGCCATGGCCGTGGTGGCCGACCTCCGCACCGGCCTGCCCGGGTAGCTCCGACGAGAGCCAGGGCGGCGACGGTGCCGTGGCCTTCGTCTTCGCCCCCGAAGGGGGAGTGGCCGAACTGCTGGGTCATGCCGCCACCACCGACGAGTTCCTCGATCGGTGGCGGGTGCCCGGCGAGGCGTCCTCCCGTCAGTGGGAGGACCGCTTCGGCGAGGAGGCCTACCTGCCGCTGGCCCGGACGACCTTCACCCGGGCCCTCGACGACGCCGGCCTGGCCGAGGTCGACGTCGACCACCTGATCGTGACCGGCCTGCACGCCCGTGCCGTGGCCGGGTTGAAGAAGGCTCTCAAGGTCCCGGCCGACCGGGTGGTGCCGGACCATACCGGTGTCATCGGCAACCTGGGTGCGGCCCAGGCCGGCCTCCAGCTGGCCGACGTGTTGGAGCGGGCCGAGCCGGGCCAGGTGGTGGTGGTGCTCGAGGTGGCCGACGGCGCCGATGCGGTGGTGCTCCGCACCACGGACACGCTGCCGGCCGTCCAAGCCGCCCGGCGTGACGCCGGGATCCGGCCGGTGGGCCGGTTGATCGACGAGGGCCGGTCGGACCTGGCCTACGCCGTCTTCCTGTCCTGGCGGGGCATGCTCCACCGCGAGCCGCCCCGGCGGCCCGATCCCGAGCGGCCCGACGCCCCGGCCAGCCGGCGGAGCGAGGGGTGGAAGTTCGGGTTCAACGCCAGCCGGTGCCTGGTGTGCGGGTTCCGCCATCTGCCCCCGACCCGGATCTGCCTCTCCTGCCAGGCCGTGGACCAGATGGAGCCGGAGCGGATGGCCGATCTCCTGGGAACGGTGGCCACGTACACTATTGATCGCCTGGCTTTCAGCTTGTCACCACCGATGGTGGGGGCGGTGATCGACTTCGACGGTGGTGGCCGCTACCGGGGAGAGATGACCGACGTCGACCCGGACGCGGTGGCGGTCGGGACCCGGGTGGAGATGACCTTTCGGCGCCTCTACAGCGCCCAGGGTGTACACAATTACTTCTGGAAGGCTCGGCCCGTGGCCGATGCCGCCGGGGACGCACCGGGCGACACGTCCGACGGAGAACAAGGAGCAGGGACATGACCAGCACGGGGATCCGCGATCGGGTGGCCATCGTCGGGATGGGGTGCACCCGCTTCGGCGAGCTCTGGGACCAGGGCACCAACGACCTCCTGACCGACGCCGCCGTCGAGTGCACGGGGTCGGCCGGTGTGGCCATCGACGCCATCGACGCCTTCTGGCTGGGCACACTGGGATCGGGGCAGTCGGGGATCTCGCTGTCCAAGCCGTTGAAGATCGGGTACAAGCCGGTCACCCGGGTAGAGAACTTCTGTGCCACCGGATCGGAAGCCTTCCGCAACGCCTGCTATGCCGTGGCCTCGGGCGCCTATCGAGCTGGTCATGGCCATCGGGGTGGAGAAGCTGAAGGACTCGGGCTATTCGGGCCTGACCGGAATCCACCGGGTCGGGGACGGGACCAACGCCCAGCTCAGTTCACCGGCGGCCTTCTCGTTCCTGGTCCCGGCCTACTGCCACAAGTACGGCGTCGATCCCGAGGAGATGGGGGCGGTGCTGAACCGGATCGCATGGAAGAACCATCAGAACGGGGCGGTGAACCCGCGGGCCCAGTACCAAAAGGAAGTGTCACTGGAAAAGATCGCCGCCTCCCCGCGGGTCGCCGGCCAGCTGGGGGTGTTCGACTGCAGCGGCGTGAGCGACGGAGCGGCGGCGGCGCTGATCTGCCGGGCCGAGGACGCCCACAGGTACACCGACTCGCCCCTGTACGTCAAAGGGCTCAGCCTGGTGGCCGGTCCGGCCGCCGGCGCCATCGACCCGGACTACGACTACACCAGCTTCGAGGAGGTGGTCCGGTCGGCGGCCGACGCCTACAGCCAGGCCGGGGTGACCGACCCGAGGGCCGAACTGGCCATGGCCGAGGTGCACGACTGCTTCACCCCGACCGAGCTGGTCCTCATGGAGGACCTAGGCTTCGCCGATCGGGGCACGGCGTGGAAGGAGGTCATCGCCGGGACCTTCGACCGCGACGGCGAGCTTCCGGTCAACCCCGACGGGGGCCTCAAGAGCTTCGGCCACCCCATCGGCGCCACCGGGCTGCGGATGCTGTTCGAGTGCTGGCTCCAACTGCGACGCCAGGCCCCGCCGGAGCGCCAGATCGCCACGGTGACCGAGGGTGGCCGCACCCTCGGGCTGACCCATAACCTCGGCGGGGCTCCCGGTGAGTGCGTGAGCTTCGTGGGAGTGGTCGGCACCGAGCCCACGGACTGAGATGGCCTCCGTCCACCCGGCGGAAGCCGATCCCGACGCCGAGACCGAGGACCAGGCCGCGCTCCGCCGGTTGGCCCGCGACCTGGCCGCCCGGGAGGTGGCCCCGAGGGCGGCCGAGCACGACGAGACGGGCGAGGTGCCACGGGAGGCCATCGCCGCCATGGCCGCCGCCGATCTCTTCCGGGTCACCATCGGCGAGCAGTGGGGCGGGCTCGGGATGGGTGACGTGGAGGCGGCCATCGTGTTGGAGGAGATCGCCCGCCACGATGTCTCGACGGCCATCTGTTGCCAGCTGGCCTTCAACGGGCCACCCCGGGGGATCGAGCATCTGGGATCACCGGCGCTGAAGGACCGGTGGTTGCCGGCGGTGGCCGACGGGGAGGCCATCATCAGCATCGGCATCACCGAGCCCGATGCCGGCTCCGCCGTGCAGGGCATGCGCACCGCGCTCAAGCCGGACGGCCCGGCCGGCTACCGCCTCGACGGGTACAAGAACTACTCCACCTTGGGTCATGCCGCCGCCGGCGTACTGGTCTGGTGCCGTTGGCCCGGCGGCGAGGGCGCCCGCGGGATCGGGGCGGTGATCGTGCCGATGGACCGCGAAGGGGTGTCCCTGGTCGGACGGCACCGGGGGATGGGGATCCACGCCGCCACCGAGTCGGAGATCGCCTTCGACGGGGTGGCCATCACCGAGGACGACGTCCTTCTGGCCGGGGATCCGTCGAGCAGCGAGCCGTTCAAGAAGCTGCTCTCGCACCTCAACCACGAACGGTGCGGCAACGCAGCCATGTGCGTGGGTGCGGCCCAAGGAGCGCTCGAGCGCGCCGCCGGGTACATGCGGGAGCGGGTGGTGGGCGGCCGGCCCATCGCCGACCTCCAGGGTCTGCAGTGGAAGCTGGCCGACATGGCGGTGGCCCTGGAGGGGGCCCGGCTGCTCCTCGGCCGGGCCGTACGGCTGGCCGGACCCGGGGGCACCCCGCCGGCCCTCGAGACGGCCATGGCCAAGACCGCGGCCAACCTGGCGGCCAAGTTCGTCTGCGACGAGGCCATCCAGATCCACGGCGGCTACGGCTACAGCCGCGAGTACCCCCTCGAGCGGGCCTACCGTGACATCCGGGGCCTCTGCATCGGAGCCGGAACGGTGGAGGCCCAGCGCAACTACATCGGCTCGAGCGTGGTGGCGGGCCGGACCACCATCTCGCCGGGCTGGATCCCCGCCACGGACTGACCGCGGCATCGGGGCCGGAACGACGTTGTCGCCGGCAACGCCCTGGTGTACCGTGAGGCGCCCTTCCGGCCGGGCCGTCCTGGTCCTGGGCCGGGCCGCCGGGGGTGTCCGGGGCCCGTTCCGGACGCACTCGGGACGCCATCGGGATCCAGCCGGACCGAGTGACCCGGGGCGTCCTCGGCCGGGGTTCGACACCCGGGGCGGACAAGCGGGACGCGTGCCAGGCGTCGTGTGAAGGAAACAGTGGAGCGACAGAAGGGGGACCTTGTGAGTCCAGCCGGACCGTACGAAGGACGCCGTGTCATCGTGTGCGGTGGGGGAGGGGCCGGCATGGGAGCGGCCGTGGTCCGCCAACTGGAGCCCCTCGGCGCCGAAATTCACGTGATCGACCTGAAGGAGCCGCCCATCGGGGTGGCCAGCTTCCACTCTGTGGACCTGAAGGACCCCGACGCCACGGCCGCCGCCGTCGATGCCATCGGCGGCAGCATCCAGGGACTGTTCAACTGTGCCGGCCTTCCCGGCGGACGGTTCTCGGACCTCGACACCATGCTCGTCAACTTCGTCGGCCAACGACACCTCGCCGATCTGGTGGTGGACCGCATGGAGCCCGGTGGAGCCATCGCCAGCATTTCGTCGGGGGCCGGGGCCGGCTGGCAGGGGAACGTCGAGAAGTGGATGCCCCTGGTCACCACGGAGGGATTCGCCGCCGGCCGGGCCTGGCTGGAGGAACACCCGGCGGAGATCGCCAGCGGCTACGCCCCGTCCAAGGAGGTCATCATCGTCTGGACCGTATGGCGATCACTGGCCCTGGCCGAACGGGGGATCAGGATCAACTGCACGCTGCCCGGGCCGACGGACACGCCAATGATGCCGGACTTCGAAGACCAGATGGGCAAGGCCTTCATGGACAACTATCCCATCCCGCTCGGCCACCGCCAGACACCCGACGAACAGGCCGCGCCGCTGGTCTTCCTCAACTCGCCGGCCGCCTCGGCCATCACCGGCGAGAGCATCCTCACCGACGGCGGCACCATGGCCGCGTTGTCGGTCGGGACGCTCGACGTCTCGGCCTTCGGCTTTTGAGCGGCGCACCCGGGGAGCGTCCCGGCCCGACGACATCCGAACCGGCGCCGTCGGCCGGCCAGGTGGCCGACGCCTTCCAGCTCGTCCGCGGGGAGGGGAACCACTTCCGAGCCGGCAGCATCGGCGACCCCTCGGTGCGGGACGTGGTCTACGGGGGCCAGCTGTTGGCCCAGATGATCCTGGCCTCCGGCCAGGTGGCCGAGGACAAGGACGCGGCCTCCATCCACACCATCTTCGCCAGGAGTGCCCGGCTGTCCAGTCCCATCGAGATCGACGTCGACGTGATCCACGACGGGCGCACCATGGGCAGCCACTCGGTGGTCGTGCACCAGGGCGACCGGGTGTGCGCCCAGGGACTGGTCCTGCGCCGACTCGATGCGCCCGACCTGATCCGCCACCAGCCGGCCATGCCCGAGGTGGCCGGACCCGACGACTCGGTCGACACCGGCCAGGGCGGCCTGCTGGCCCCGGGGAGCGACCTCCGAGTGGTCGGGGGGACCAACACCTGGGATCCCGACGCCCCGGTGGGCCCGGCCGAGCTGGCTGCGTGGGTCCGCCTACCGGCCGACTCCGACGACCCGGTCATGGCCCAGGCCCTGCTGGCCTACGGCACCGACGGCTTCCTCATCGGTACGGCCATGCTGCCCCATGCCGGAATCGGCCAGAACATGGCCCATCGCAACATCGGTACCGGTGTGGTCTCCCACACGCTCACCTTCCACGAACCGGTCCCCGCCGGGGCCTGGCTGCTGCTGGCCCACGAGAGCCCGTATGCCGGCCGTGGGGCCAGCTACGGACGGGCCCACGTCTTCACCCAGGACGGAGCGTTGGTGGCGTCGTTCGTGCAGGAGAACATGATCCGGGACGCGGGGCCGACCGACCACTGAGAACGGTCGGGCCACGGGCTCCAGACTCGGCGCCCGGACACGTGGGGCCTCCGGTCAGCGCAGTCTCCACTCGATCCGCTTGCCGGTGGTGAACCGGGCCTGGCCTTCCTCCAGCAGGGCCCGGTCCGTGCCCACGTGGGTGAAGAGGAAGGCGTGATCGAGGGCTTGGCGTCGCGATACCTCGAGTCCCATCCACAGGGCCCGGAGCGTGCCCTGCTCGGCCAGCGCGGGCTGGTCGGCGATGGCCCGGGCGGCCCAGTCGGTGCGCTCATGGAGGTCGCCGGACGGCACCACCTCGGAGACGAAGCCGATCTGGTGGGCCCGCTCGGCCGACATGCGTTCGTGGGCTCCGAGCAGTGCCAGGCGCATCACCTCTTGGAACGGCATCTTGTGCATGAGGAAGATCGGCTCGAAGGCGGCCGGCATCCCGTAGGTGACGTGGGGGTCGAAGAAGGTGGCGTGCTCGGCGGCGATGATGAAGTCCACTTCGCCGAGGATGTAGAAGGCCCCGCCGCAGGCCATGCCGTTGACGGCGGCGATGACCGGCTTCCAGAGGTTGTTCGACTTGGGGCAGACACTCTTGCCGGGATCGTCGAAGTCCCAGGGAGTGTTGTAGCCCGGGAGCCGCCCGGGCGGCAGGTCGTCGAAGGACCCGATCCCCTCGCGGTCGAGCCCGGTGCAGAACGCCTTGTCACCGCTTCCCGTAAGCACCACGCACCGGACATCGTCGTTGGTGCGGAGCATGAGCCACAGTTCGCGCAGCTCCCGCTGCATGGTGGTGTCGAAGGCGTTGAGGGCCTCGGGACGGTTGAGGGTGACCCAGGCCACGCCGTCCGATTCGTCGTAGAGGAGGGACTCCAGGTCGGGCATGGCGGCCATGGTATCTGCCCGCGTCACCGGGGACGGATGGGGCCACCCGACCGGCGACCGCCGGTCCCGACTACTGGCAGTGATCGGTCGGCGGAGGGACGTCGAGCGCGGGGTTGCGGTCGAAGAAGCCCACCGGGGCCAGATGGAAGCCGCAGTACTCCACCGGCATCACCGGCCAGTCCTCGGGCCGGGGAGAGTGGGTGACGCCGAAGGTGTGCCAGGCCACGATCTCGGTGTCCACCAGCGGGCGGTCGGCGGCGGTCCAGGCCGGCAGGCCGTCACCTCCCACGTGCTGGTTCGGGTAGTCGCCCGCCGCCCGCCGCTCGTCGGGCGAGTACGGCGTCACCCAGAGGTTGTGCCGGGCGAAGGTGGCCCGCCGGCCGATGCTCGAGTCGGCCTGGGCCAGCAGGGTGGGCGTGGCCCCGGGGACCAGCTTGTAGGCCACCGGTCGGCCCAGTCCGTTGAGCCGGCCCGGATTGACGAACCGCCAGTGACGCCCACTGGCCGGGTCCACGTCGCGCTGGGCCTGCTGTTCTGAATCCAGCCGGGTGTTTCGTTGGCGGAAGGCGTTGCCCTTCGGGTTGCCCTCGCCGTGCGGTTCGGACTCGAAGGCCACCTCGTAGACCTCGTTGTGCGGCCCGTCCACCGAGACGTCCAGCCGGGCGCAGAACAGGTGCTGGTGGAACGGTGCGGCCAGGCCCGGTGCCACCACCGACCCGTAGACGGTCTCCTCCCCCGGGCCCAGCGCCTGGGTGGACATGATGCCGGTGAGCTTGACCTCGAGCTGCATGGTGCCGTCGAGGTAGAAGTACCAGTAGAAGCCGTACTCGTAATTTCCCACCGTGGCGATGGACGACACCACCAGGCGCCGCGACCGGCGCACTTCGGTGCGACCGGCCAGGAGGTCCTGGTGCTTCCAGAGGATCCCGTAGTCCTCCTCGTGGATGCACACGGCGTTCTCCACCACGTAGGGGGTGCCGTGTTCGCTCACGAAGATGGCGTCGAGGTAGGCGATCTCCCCGAGGCAGTCGCACCCCAGGGACAGCGAGTTGGCCATCCGGCCGAGACCCCACTCGCCCACGTCGAAGGCGTTCTTCCACCCGTGCATCGGCCCGGGGTCGCCGTACGGGACGACCATCTCGCTGATGGAGGCCCGGTGCAGGATGGGCCGGAGGTTTCCGTCGTCGTAGCCCACGGTGCGGAGGACCAGCCCCTCGAGGGGCTCCATGGTCACCCGCATCGACCAGCGCTGCCAGCTCAGATGATTGCCGTCGAGGGTGAAGCTCGGTCCCTCCGGCTGGACGATCTCCAAGGGGAGCAGGTCGGTGCGGAGCGGCTGGTTGTCCTCGGGGAGATAGCTGCCCGGCTCCGACGGGTAGGGGCACCACGCCGAAGTCGAGGACCTCGAGGACCACCCCCCGGGCCGCGTCCACCGTGGCCAGCACGCCCTCGATGGGCCGGGCGTAACCGTTGTCCGTCGGCTCCTCGCGGTAGTACGAGAGACATCGGGCGATCCGGCGGCCTTCCTCGTCGGGATTTCCGAAGTAGCCGGTGGGCCAGGGATCGATCTGGACCTTCTCGAAGTCGGTGATGCCCCGAAGCGTCATGGCCCGCTGCCAGTCGGGATCGGCCCGGAGAGCCAGGATGGCCCGGTACGAGTCGTCGAACAGGAGCGCCGGTCTCGCCTCGTGGCGTTCGGTCCACTCCACCACCTTGCCCGTCGGGCACGGTGACCACCGCCTCCACCAGACTGGACTCCGGCCCGGGCAGGACGACGAGGCGGACCCGCCGGTCGAGGGGTCACCGGGCCGATGACGGGCGACGGCGGACCGGGTCGGCTCCTCCAGCGTCACCGAGGCGAAGAGAGCGGTGTCGGTGATCCTCCCGTCGGTCCGAACGGCGGCCACGGCCGTGCGGGCCTCCTCGGCGGTGAGGGTGTCGAGCGGGTGGGCCGCCGGACGGGGCCGCCTCACCCACGGCGGGACGCCCAGACGGCACGGCGTCGGCCCACCGGCGGCGCCGGCCGCACTCCGGTTCGATTCGGTCACGCTCAGTCCTCCGTTCGGAGCCACGTGGGCACTCGCCCGGCACCCGTCGTGCCAGGGAGCGGTAGTCTCCCCCACGATGACAGAACGTACCGCGGGTCCGGTGCGGGGGGTGACGGGCCACGCCGGGGAGGGTCCGGACCGGCCCGCCATCATCGCTGGCGACACCGTGCGCACCTACGGGCAGCTGCAGTCGCGCTCCGCAGCGTCTGGCTGCGGTGCTGGCCGGGCACGGGGCCGGACCGGGCCGACCGGTGGCCGCGGTCCTGCCCAACGGCATCGAGATCTTCGAGGTGGCCACGGCGGCGGCCATGCTCGACGCCCCGTTCCTCCCGGTGAACCGGCATCTCCGGTCGGCCGAGCTCTCCTACATCCTGGCCGACGCCGGGGTGGCGGTGGCGGTGGGACAGGAGGGCTTCGACGCCGAACTGCGTCTGGCCCTCGCCGACCTCGGCCATCGGCTCGTTGATCGGTGGGGCCGACCTACGAGGCCGCCCTGTCCGCGGCCGCGCCCCTGGCCGGCGCCGACAGCGGCGGGGGCCCCGAGCTGATGTTCTACACGTCGGGCACCACGGCCCGGCCGAAGGGTGTCGTCCACGGGGGTCTGGCCGACCATCAGAACCGTCTCCGGGCCATGGAGGGACAGGTGGCCCTGTGGAGTTGGACGGTCGACGACGTCTACGTCATGAGCGGCCCGGCGTATCACGCCTCGCACCTCGGCTGGTCGCTGTGCTCGCTCTACATCGGGGCCACGACGGTGATCACCGAGCAGTTCGACGCCCGGGGGTGGTTGGCCGAGGTCGACCGGCACCGGGGCACCCGCACCTTCATGGTGCCGGCCCACTTCATCCGGATCCTCGAGCTGCCCGAGGACGAGCGGAAGGCCATCGACGTGTCGAGCCTGACGCTCATCGTGCACGCGGCCGCACCGTGTCCGGTGGCGGTCAAGTACCGGATGATGGATTCCTTCCCCGATGCCGAGATCCACGAGCTGTACGGCGCCAGCGAGGGTGGGGCCACCAAGATCTCCCCGCGGAGTGGCGGGCCAAGCCCGGGAGCGTGGGCCGACCCTGGCCCGGCGTGGAGATCCGGATCCTCGACGAGGAGGGCACGTCGGTCCCGACCGGCCAGCCCGGACTGGTGTACATCCGGCCCGCCGGGCCGCAACGGTTCTCCTACCGCAACGACGACGCAGCCACCGAGCGCGGCCTGGCACGATGACGCCTTCACTGTCGGCGACATCGGGTTCCTCGACGAGGATGGCTATCTCTCCATCACCGACCGGGTGTCGGACATGGTCCTGTGGGGCGGGGTGAACATTGCTCCGCGTGAGATCGAGGAGGTCCTGTTCGAGCACCCCGCCGTGGTGGACTGCGCCGTCTTCGGCGTCCCCCACGAGCGCGACGGCGAGCAGCTGATGGCCATGGTGCAGTTCCGCTATCCGGTGGAGACCGACGTGCTGGCCGACCATGTGGGGGCGACGTTGGCCAAGTACAAGGTCCCCCGCCTCTGGGAGGTGGTGGACGAGCTGCCGCGCGACGTCAACGGGAAGGTTCGCAAGCGACAGCTCCGCCAGCGTCACTCGGTGGCCGGGGGAGCGGGGGAACGATGATCCGTATCGCCATCGACCGGGACCGCTGTATAGGCTCCGGCAACTGTCTGTTCTGGGCACCGGGGACGTTCGACCTGGGAGACGACGGGATCGCGGTGGTCATCGACCAGGACGGTGACGCCGAGGATCGGATCCGGGTGGCGGCCGATGGTTGCCCGACCCGGGCCATCTCCATCGAACCCGCCGGAGACCCGACGGGAGCAGAGCTCGACGGAACAGAGGAAGTAGGTCAACCCCCATGCCCATCGCCCTCACTGACGAGCACGAGGCACAGCGTCTGTCGGCCCGCCGCTGGCTCGACACCCACTGCCCGTCGTCGGTGCCGCGTGCCCTCCTCGACGCCGAGGACGAGGAGCTCCAGCCGGTCTGGAAGGAGATGGCGGCCCAGGGCTGGTTGGGCATCCATCTCCCCGAGGAGTACGGCGGACAGGGGTTCGGTCTCTTCGAACTGGCCGTGCTGGTCGAGGAGACGGGGCGGTCGGTGGTCCCGGGCCCTCTCCTCCCCACCGTGGTGACCTCGGCGTTGGTGGCGGAGTGCGCCGAGGGGACGGCGGCCGCCGCACTCCTGCCCGGGTTCATCGACGGCAGCACCACAGCCGCCGTCTCGCTGGGGGACACGGCGCTCGACGTGGTGGGGCGGGACTCGTCGGGCGAGCTGGTGGTGACGGGCTCGCTGCGGCCCCTCCTCGGGGCCTCGACGGCATCGGTGGTGCTGGCGCCGGCCCGACACGACGACGGGACGGAGACCTGGTGTCTGATCGATGTGCCGGGGCCGGCCGGTCGGGTCCGGGTCTCGCCCCTGGCCAGTCTCGATGCCACACGACGACTGGGCACGGTACAGGTCGACGCGGTGGCTGTGGCGCCGGGCCGGCAGCTGGTCTCGCTCACGACGTCCAGGTTGCGCCAGATTGTGATGGCCCTGCTGGCCGCCGAGCACGCCGGCGGGGCCCGGTGGTGCCTCGAGACCGCCACCGAATACGCCAAGGTCCGGGTCCAGTTCGGTCGGCCCATCGGCCAGTTCCAGGCGGTCAAGCACCGATTGGCCGACATGGCGGTGCGGGTGGAGCAGATGACCGCGGTGGCCTGGGATGCGGCCACGGCCGTCAGCATGGAGTCGGACGATCCGGACGGGGTGGAGCTGGCCACGGCCACCGCCGGTGCCCTGGCCTTTGACGGCTACGTGCGGTCGGCGCAGGAGTGCCTGCAGCTGCTGGGCGGCATCGGGTTCACGTGGGAGCACGACCTCCACCTCCACCTGAAGCGGGCCCATGCCGATCAGCAGCTGGTGGGGGAGACCGACGGGTTCTGTCGACGGGTGGCCGAGGTGGCCGGGCGCGGCGTACGCCGGGAGCTCACCGCCGATCTGCCCGACGAGGCCGAACAGGCCCGCTCGGAGTTGGCCCCCCTGATGGCCGAACTGGCCGCCACGCCGGAGGCGGACCGACGGGCCGCCCTGGTCGACGCGGGGCTGGTGGTGCCCCACTGGCCCCGACCCTGGGGTCGGGACGCCGGCGCGGTGGAGCAGGTCGTCATCGACGAGCTCCTGGCCGGGGTCGGCATCGCCCGTCCCCACATCGGCATCAGTGCCTGGGCCCTGCCGGTCATCATCGCCACCGGGACCGAGGAGCAGTGTCGGCGCTGGGTCCGGCCCTCGCTGCTGGGCCAGCTGGCCTGGTGCCAGCTGTTCTCCGAGCCCGGAGCCGGCTCCGACCTGGCCAGCCTGTCGACCCGGGCCGTGCGTACCGAGGGAGGCTGGCTCCTGACCGGCCAGAAGGTGTGGACGTCCATGGCCCAACAGGCCGACTGGGGCATCTGCCTGGCCCGGACCGATCCGTCCGTTCCCAAGCACGAGGGGATCACCTTCTTCATCGTGGACATGCACACGGACGGCCTCGATATCCGGCCCCTGCGGGAGATGACCGGTGCGTCGCTCTTCAACGAGGTCTTCCTCGACGAGGTGTTCGTCCCCGACGATTGCGTGATCGGTGAGGTCAACCATGGCTGGGCCGGAGCCCGGATGACCTTGGCCAACGAGCGGGTCTCCATGTCGTCGGGATCCACCTACGGCATCGGCGTCGAGTCCCTGCTGCGTCTGGCCGACAAGCGGTCCGACACCATCTCGCCCGGCTCGGTGGTCCGACTCGGGGCGTTGCTGGCCGAGGCCCAGTCGCTGCGGCTCATGACCCATCGGGCCACACTGTTGGCCCTGGCCGGCTCGGACCCGGGCCCCGGTGCCGGGCTCCGCAAACTGCTCGGGGCCGAGCACGAACAGCGGGTCCAGATGCTCGGACTGAGTCTGCTGGGTCCCGAGGGCGCCACCACCGAGGGCCGCTCGGAGCGCTGGATCCAGGGGCTGCTCTTCACCCGCTGTCTGACCATCGCCGGGGGCACCAGCGAGGTGCAACGCAACGTGATCGCCGAACGCATCCTCGGCCTCCCGAGGGATCCCGAACCCGGGGAGTGAGCGAACCTTCCGGAGCCGTCGTGCTACGGACCACCCCTTGGGCGCATCACGACGTCGAGCTCCGTCCACGGCGGACCGTTGCGTAGGGCGCTGACGAGATCCCGGGCCGCCCGTCGCCCGTTCGGAAGCCGGTCGCCCGCAACCCAGCGCCAGGCCGCCACCATGGCCAGAACGAGGATCCGGCACTCGTCGACCAGCTCTGGATCAGCGTCGCCATAGCGCTCGCTCACCGATCGGGGCACATGGGCGAGGTCGAATTCGACCGGCCCGCGGCAACACGTCTCGAGGTCGATGAACAGCAGCCCGTTCTTCGTGCCCAGCACGTTGCCCGGGTGGGGTTCGCCGTGCAGCAGCTGCTCGGCGCCACCGCGGTCGCGAATGGCTCGTCTGCGGTCCCGCAACCTGTCGCCGAGAAGCTCCCGGTCGGCGTCGGTGAGTGCCGGCGTGAGGTCGCGGCTCGCCACCAGTCGTTGGGCCTCGTCGACTCGATCGGTGAAGCGCGGTGTCGTGACATCGAGTCTCCGCATGCCGGCATGGAGCCGTTCGAGCGCATCCGCGTAGTCGGCCGGTGGGACCTCTCGAGGTGTGACCGGTTCGTAGTAGGTCCACAGCGTCACCGCGAAGCCGTCACGCAGGTGGAGGCGCGGCTCCACTCGAGGCTCGAGGGCACCCACGGGGCTTTCGGTTGCGGCCAGCCGTTGGGCGAGGTCGAGCTCGAACCGTGCCACCTCATGCGCCGTGAGCGTCACTCGGGCAAGGACGTCACAGGGTCGCAGGCGCACCGCCAGCCTGTTCGACTCGTGCAGCACGACGGCGTCGTCGACCGTCAGGTCGAGCGACGAGGCGGTCGCCGTGGCCGCAGCCACCGCACGCGGGACATCTGATGCCTGCATCTTCGCCTCACTCGTTCTCACGACCCGTCGAGCCATGGCCGCCGAGGTCCATCCTCCTAGAGGATGCCGTCCCGTGTCAGCTGGTCGAACTCGGTGTCCGACAGGCCGACCAGGTCGCACCAGACCTGCCGGTTGTCCGCACCCAGCCGGGGGGCACCGGTCGGAACCGGCGTCGGGTGCCCGACGAATCGGGGGAAGGGGGCCTGCTGGCGGATCGGGCCCACCACCGGGTCCTCCACCGACACCAGATCGCCACGGGCCGCCATGTGGGGATCGGTGAAGATGTCGGCGGCGCTGTAGGCCGTGCCCACCGGGACGTCGTGGGCGATGCACATGGCCTCGATGTCGGCGGCACGCCGCTCGCTGGTCCATGCGGCCACGATGCCGTTGATCTCGTCGGCGTGCTCGGACCGGTGGGCCAGGGTGGCGTAACGGGGGTCGGTGAGCAGATCGTCCCGGTCCATGGCCCGGCACAGGCGACCGAAGTTGGCGTCCGATCCGCCGACGATGCAGATGTAGGCCCCGTCGGCCGTCGGATAGTTGTCCAACGGGGCCGAGTTCCGGAGCCGATTTCCCTCCCGTCCCCGCACCGTCCCCAGCCGGTCGTAGCCGGCCAGCGTCCACTCGAGCACCCGGAGCACCGCGCCGTAGAGCGGGGCGTCGATCACCGTTCCCCGGCCACGGCCCTCGCCGGGAGCCCGCAGATCGCGTTGGTAGAGACCGGCGACCGCGGCCATGGCTGCGAACACGCCGGTCAGGTAGTCCGAGATGGTCACGCCCGGGCGGACCGGTGGGCGGTCGGGCTCCCCGGTGAGGTGGAGGAGTCCCCCGTAGGCGATACCGAGACGGTCGAGGCCGGGCCGGGGCGAGTACGGGCCGTCCTGGCCGAAGACGCTGATCCGGACATAGACGAGTCGGGGATCGAGGTCGTCGGGACCGATGTTCCACTTCTCCATGGTCCCGGGCCGGAAGTTCTCGCACACCACGTCGGCGTGGGTGGCCAGACGCCGGAAGAGGTCCTGGCCCTCCGGGGTCCGGAGGTCACAGGTGGCCCCTTTGCGGCCCCGGCCCTCGACCGACCAGAACAGGGAGTAGCCTCCCTCGTCGTCGCTCGACGGCGAACGGACCGATGGTCCGCATGAAGTCCCCGGTACCGGGCAGTTCGACCTTGATCACGTCGGCGCCGAGCTCGCCGAGGAGCCCGGCACAGAACGGGGCCGAAATGCGGGTCCCGACGTCGAGGACCCGCAGGCCCCGCAGCGGTCCGGCCGGACCCGGCGGCGGCAGGCTCAGGAGTCACCGGCCGGCCGATCGCCCCGGTCGCGGTCGGCGAAGACCTCCTTCATGGAGCCCTTCTCCATCCGCTCCTCCAAGGCGTGGGCCGCGGTGGCCGTGTTGTGCATCCAGTGGTGGGCCATGAAGTGGTACTTCCACGAATCGGACTTCCCCATCAGGTCACCGGTGTGGTTGAGGGAGTCCTTGACCAGTTGGGCCGTGGCCGGAGGCACCAGCGAGATGCGCTCGGCCAGCTGTCGGGTCTGGTCGGCCAGCTCGTCCCGGGGCACCACCTTGTTGACCAGGCCCAGGCGCCACGCCTCCTGGGCATCGATCTTGTCCCCGGTCAGGAGGAACTCCTTGGCCTTGCGGATGCCGAGTTCCCACGGCTCGACCAGCAGTTCCACCCCGGCGCCGGTCATGCGCAGGACGGGATTGGAGAACGATGCGTCGTCGGCGGCCACGATGAGATCGCACATGCAGGCCAGCATGAGTCCGGCCGCCACGCAGCTGCCCTGCACGGCGGCGATGGTGGGCTTGCGGAAGTCGTGGATGCGCTTGCACCGGTCGTAGTACATGATCTTCTCGTGGCGCATCTTGCCCTCGGGGGTCTCCCGCATGAGACGCCACTTGTCCGGTTCGCCGTCCCCGATGAGGGACTTCAGGTCGTGTCCCGACGAGAAGTGCTTCCCTGCGCCGGCCAGGACCACGACACGCACCGAGTCGTCGGCGTCGGCCCGGTCGAAGGCGTCATCCATCTCGTCGATGAGCCGGGTGTCCTGGGCGTTGGCCATCTCGGGGCGGTTCATGGTGATCGTGGCCACCGTGCCCTCCACCTCGTAGAGGATCGATTCGTACTCCATGGGCGCTTCCTTCCCGATCGCCCCCGGCACCCGTCCGGTCCGTCCGGTCAGTCCCGGGGGAGCCCCAATACCCGCTCGCCGACCAGTGTGCGCTGCACCTCGTTGGTGCCCGCGAAGATCGACGACGCCTGATAGTAGAGCCACGACCGCTGCCACATGCCGTCTCCGGGGTTGTCGGCGGCACCCTGCCACAGGCTGGCGGCCGGACCGAGGACGGTCATGGCCGTCTCGTGGAGGCGCTGGGACATCCCGCTCCAGTACAACTTGAGAGCACTGCCCTCCGGACCGGGGTGCTCGCCCCGCTCCAGCCGGGTGAGGGTCCGCCAGTTGTGCAGCTGGAACAGCTTGACCTCGATGTAGGCCTCGGCCAGCCGCTGGCGGACGTCCCAGCTGCCCATGCCTCCGGGCTGCGAGGCGGCCAGCTCCAACAGCTCGGCCAGGAGCTGGACGTGGATGCCCAGCTGTCGGGGGTTGACCCCTCGTTCGTGGGACAGCGTCGAGTTGGCCACCGACCAGCCGTTGCCGGCCTCACCCACCAGCTGCTCGTCCGGTACGAAGACGTCGTCCAGGAGGACCTCGTTGAACTCGGCGTCTCCGGTGATCTGGACCAGGGGCCGCACCTCGACCCCGTCGGCGTGCATGTCGACGACCAGGCAGGAGATCCCCTGTTGCCGCTTGGGAGCGTCGGGGTCGCTCCGGGCCAGACAGAGCCCCCAGTCGGCGAACTGGGCATACGAGGTCCACACCTTGTGGCCGGTGACCCGGAACCCGCCGGGCACCGGACGGGCCCGGGTGGTCAGCGAGGCCAGATCGCTTCCGGCTTCCGGCTCGCTGAACAGCTGACACCAGAGCTCCTCGGCCCCGAGGATGGGAGGCAGCCAGCGCTGCTGCTGGTCCGGGGTGCCGTGGGCGAAGATGGTGGGACTGACCAGATTGATCCCGATGCGGCCGACGAGCTCGGGGGCCCGGGCCCGGGCCATCTCCTCGGTGACCAGAAAGTGCTCGGTGGCGCCCAGGCCGCGGCCACCGAGTTCCACCGGCCAGGTCACCCCCACCCACCGGCCCTCGGCCAGCATCGACTGCCAGCGGCGACCGAACGACACCACCTCGGCCAGGTCCTGCGAGCGAGTGGGCGGCTCGGTCCCGTACTCCCACGGAAGGTTGGCCACCAGCCAGGCCCGCAGTTCGGCGCGCAGGTCCTGTTGCGCCCCGGTCATCTGGAGATCCATGGCGTCAGCTTGGCACAGCCGTCACCGCCGCCGAGGTGGGGTGTCCGTCGCTCGGCCGGTACCGGGACACGTCCCGGCCGAGCGGACCGTATGCTTCGCCGCGGTGGAATTCGAACTCTCATCCGACCAGCAGGATCTGGCCGCCGCCGCCGCCGATCTCCTCGACGGCCTGGCCTCGCGGGAGCGCATCCGCGCCTTCGTGGGGTCGGGGACGCGCCGACGATCCGGGTCAACGGACGGCCGGGTTCGACCGGACCGCTGTGGGAGGCCATGGTCGACCAGGGGTGGCTCGGTGTGGAGCGACCCGAGTCGGCCGGCAGGTCTGGGGCTGGGCATGGTCGAGGTGGCCGTCCTGTGCGAGCAGCTCGGTCGGTCGACGGCGCCGGCGCCCTTCCTCGGCTCGGTCGTGGCGCTGGCGGCACTGCAGGAGGCGGCCGCCGCCGACGGGGTACCTGGCCGCCGCCGCCGTGGAGGCCGAGGAGTGGGCGGCCAAGCTGTCTGGAGGGGAGGCGGTGGGCTGTCTGGTGTGGGCGAGCCGACGCCGGTACGGTGACGGCGCGGCCCGACGGCGACGGGTGGCGGCTGACGGGCCGGCCCGAGCCGACGCTGTACGCCTCGGTGGCCGATGTCGCCGTGGTGGTCACCGAGGACGCCGTCTACGCCCTGACCGTGCCCGACGACCGGCGGCCGGCCTCCGGAACCGGCCATGGACCGGACGCGGTCCCTGGCCTGGGTGCGGCTCGAGGACACGCCGGCCGCTCGGATCGGTGGCCCCGAAGCCGCCACCCGGGTGGTGGACCGGGCCGCGGTGGGATCAGCGGCCGAGCTGCTCGGATCGGCGGCCCACGTGCTGGACATGAGCGTGGAGTACGCCAAGGTCCGCAGCCAGTTCGGACACCCAATCGGTAGCTTCCAGGCCATCAAGCACCGGTTGGCCGACGCCTTGGTGGATGTCGAGGCCATGCGGTCGAGCGCCTACTACGCGGCCTGGTGCCTGGCCTCCCACGACCCCGAGGCCTCCCTGGCCGCGTCGATGGCCAAGGCGTGGTGCTCGGACGCCTCGACCCGGGTCATGGCCACCGGCATGCAGGTGCACGGCGGTATCGGGTTCACCTGGGACCACGACATCCATCTCTCGTTGAAGCGGGCCCGGCTCGACGCCGCGTCATTCGGCACGGCGCCGTGGCACCGGGAGCGCATCGCGGCCCGGCTGGAGCGTCGACTGGCCGAGGGCGTCGCTCCCATCTGATCCCGGCGTCGGCGTCACTGACGGCCACAGGGTCCGCTCAGCCGAGGGCCGTGTCCTGTTGGATCTCGATGGTGTTCCCGGCCGGATCGACGAACCAGATCTGGACGGTGGTCCCCTGAGCCCCCTCGACGTAGGAGATACCGGACTCCTCGAGTTCGGCGATGGCGGCGGGCAGATCCTCGACGGCAAAGCAGACGTGGGGACCGGCCGGTTGGATGGTGTCCGGTCCGGCGTCGGCGTCGACCAGATGGAGCTGGGCGTGGCCCGCCGCGAACCAGTGGCCGTCGATGCCGGGGATCTCCGGACGGGCCTCGTCGCCCAGGCCCAGCAGGCGCTGGTAGAAGGCCACCGTCTCCTCCAGCCGTCCCTCCACGTTGACGCTGTGGTGCAGGGTGCGGGTCACCTTCACAGCAGCGGCCACCCGTCGGGGGAGACCGTACCGGTGACGGTGCGGGGATCGACGGGCTGCATGGTGTTGCCCGCCTGGTAGACGGCGAAGCACAGCTGGAGTGCCTTGGTGGCCTCGGTGGCGCTCATCTCGGCCGGTACCCCGTCAACCAGCGCGTCGACGAAGTGTGTCGAGGCCCGGCGGAAGCCGGTGCCCCACGAGGTGTCGAGGTCGGCGAACGTCGTGGTGGTCTGCCGGTCCTGCCGTCCGTCGTAGTGGACGACGGCGGGGAGGTCGAGCAACTGGCCCGTACAGCGGGTCACCCACACGAATCCCTCGTCCCCATGGATCTCGAAGAACTCGTCGGCGCCGTAGTACTGGCTCCGCATCCACATGCCGGGGGAGTAGACCACGTCCATGGAGCCGAGCAGGTCGGGATCCTCGTAGCCGAAGATGGCCGAGCAGGGCTCGAAGAACAGATCCCGCCGGCGCACGGTGGCCTGGACCGACACGATGTCCTGGTCGAAGAGCCACAGGGCCACGGCGTACTTGTGGATCATGTCGTCGAACAGGTGGCCGCCCGGGCTGATGTCGGTGAGACGCCAGGTGTAGCCGTCGGCCTCCAGCCCGGCCTGGAAGGCGGAGTCGGTCTGGCCCACCATGGTGTTCATGCGGAGATGGTTCGGCCGGCCGATGGCCCCCTGGCCGATCAGCCGCTTGGCCAGTTCGAGGGGTGGATAGTGCCGGAAGCACTCGCTGACCCGCAGGATCAGGCCGGCCTCCTCGGCGGCCCGGTCCATCGCTCGGGCCTCGTCCACCGAGTTGGCCAGCGGCTTCTGGCACGACACGTGCTTGCCGGCGGCCAGGGCGGCCAGCACGTGTTCGTGGTGCAGGTAGGTGGGCGTGAGGATCTCCACGGCGTCGATGTCGGGATCGGCCAGCACGTCGTGGAGGTCGGTATGGACGGTGGGCACTCCCCAGGCCTCGGCGGCCTCGACGGCCCGCTCCTCCACGGTGTCGCACACCGCCACCACCTCGCACCGGGGGTCGTCGAGGTAGCCGGCCACGTTCAGCGTGGCGATGTTGCCGGTTCCCACGATGGCGATTCGGGGGCCGTCGGGTTTGGTGGTCATCGACGTCACGTTACCGTGGACACCGATGGTGCCCGTGGGTGGTCCCACTGCCGTCAGCCGGAGACAGAGGAGGCGCCGGACTCCTCGCCGGAGCGTTCCAGGTGCTGCTGGCGGAGCTGGTCCTTCACCACCTTGCCGGTGGCGTTGCGAGGCAGGCGCGTCGACGAACTCCCACTGTCGCGGCACCTTGTACTTGGCCAGGCGTTCCAGCGTGTGGTCCCGCAGATCGTCGGCTGTGGCCGTGTGGTCGGGTCGGAAGGCCACCACCGCCAACAGGTCCTCGCCCAGCACGGCGTGGGGGATGCCCACCACGGCCACCTCGCGCACCGCCGGGTGCAGGGCGATGGCGTGCTCCACGTCGGTGGGGTGGATGTTGTTGCCGCCCCGGATGATGACGTCCTTGCTGCGTCCGACGATGTACAGATAGCCGTCCTCGTCGATGCGGCCCAGGTCGCCCGTGACCAGCCAGCCGTCCACCCAGGTCCGAGAGCTGGCCTCGGGATCGGCGTAGTACTCACGGGGGCGACCGGGGATCCGCATCCGGACGTTGCCCACCTCGCCGGCGGGAACCGGCTCGGCCGTCCTCGTCGACACAGATGATCTCGGCCGGGGGAACCGGTTTCCCGACCGACCCGGGTCGCTTGACCGCCTCGCCCGGTGGCATGAGGCAGTACACCGAACCGGCCTCGGTCATCCCGTAGTTGTTGGACACGAGGGCGGTGGGCATCCGCTCCTGCAGCCGTTCCAGCACGTAGGGGGCCAGGGGGGCGCTGCCCACGCTGCACAGCTGGACCGAGGTGAGGTCGGCGTCGTCGAAGCGGGGGTGCTCGAGGAGCAGGTTGGCCATGGCCGGCACCAGGAACACCGAACCGGGTCGTTCGGACTCCACCGTGTCCAGCCACGTCTCGGCGTCGAACCTCGGCATGTAGAGGGCACGGAGGCCGAGTTTCATCGGGGTGTAGACGAAGGCGATACCGGCGAAGGTGTACGGCGGGCTGGCGTGCATCCAGGCCCCGCCGGTCCAGTTGGGTTTGCCGAAGGGCATGAGCGAGTAGTTGTCGTGCCGGATGGCCACGGCCTTGGGCTGGCCGGTCGTGCCCGACGTGTAGAGGATGTCGGCCAGGTCCCCGGGCGAGCGGGCCACCTGCACGTACTCCTCGTCGTCGCTCAGGATGTCGGACCAGGCCACGGCACCACCGGTCGACGGAAGATCGGGCAGGGGGCCGTCGACGCCGTCGGGCACCCCGACCAGGAGCGATGGCCGGCGGCCTTCGTACCGCTCGAGCAGTGACGCCTCGGTGATGGCGGCGGCCGCGCCGGAGTGGGTGAGCATCCGCTCGATCTCCGGTCGGGTGAGCTGGGGGTTGAAGGGCACGGCCACCGCCCCGGCGCGGTGGATGGCGCTGTAGCTCACCACCCACTGCAGGGCACGGGCCGGCTCGAGGTGGATGGCCACCCGGTCCCCGGGCTCGACGCCGGCGTCGATCAGCCCCCGGGCCAGTCGGGTGGCGGTGGTGTCCCACTGGTCGAAGGTCAGTGACGAACCCTTCACGACGGTGTACGCGGTCTCGTCACCGAAGGCCTGGGCCATGGCATGGAGCTGCTCGGACGGCAGCTGCAGGGGTGCGCTCACAGCGGTGCTCCGGGGCTACTTCTTGTTGCCGAGGAGCGGGTGGGCGGGCATGCCCACCGGCTGGAGGTGCTGTCCCAGCACCTCGTGGAAGTGCTCGGCCACCTGGGTGGGCGTCCACCCGCCCTCCTGCCACATGGTGGCGACCTGGCGGGGGGTCTGGAAGACGGTGTAGCCGAAGCCGGTCCGACCGAAGACCTGACCGTTCACGTCGGCGGCGGCCTCGGAGGCCAGATAGGCCACCAGGGGCGCGTTCAGGGCTGGATCCTGGTCGGGCGGCGTCGACTGCTCCTCGTTCAGGCCCATGGTCATGCGGGTGGCCCCGGCTGGAGCCATGGCGTTGACGGTGATGCCGTACCGTCCGAGCTCCACCGCCCACACGAAGGTCATCCCCATGATGGCGGCCTTGGCCGCGCCGTAGTTGGTCTGGCCGAAGTTGCCCCGGAGTCCGGCCGAGGAGGTGATGTTGACGATCCTCCCGTACCCGGCCTCCTTCATGAGCGGGGCCGCGTGGCGGGCCGTGTTGAAGGTGCCCTTCTGATGGACGGCCACCACCGCGTCGTAGTCGCCCTCGTCCATCTTCACCAGGGTGCGGTCCCGGACGATCCCGGCGTTGTTGACCAGGATGTCGATCTGACCGAAGTTGTCGACGGCCGTCGAGATGATGCGGCCGGCACCGGCGAAGTCGTCCACCCGGTCGCGGTTGGCGACCGCACTGCCGCCCCGTTCGGCGATCTCCCGACAGACCTGTTCGGCCGGATCCTCGTCCGTGCCCTCGCCGCCCAGCGACACGCCGATATCATTGACCACGACCGAAGCACCCTCGTCGGCCAGGCACAGAGCGATGGATCGACCGATGCCACGACCGGCTCCCGTGACCACGGCGACCCGTCCTTCGAGCAGACTCATCCGGCCACTGTATGCGAACTCGGTCCCGACGAGCCCCCTCCGGCCGGCCCCCCGTCACCGTCGGGGTGGTTCGGCCCACCACCGCCGGCGCCGTCGAACGGCACCGGTCCCCGGCGGTAGCATCTCACCCGTTCCGCCCGGGGTGGCGTCCCGGTCCGCTTCTGGAGGTGCTCCTGGCATGACCCGACACGTCGACGACGCCCGGCTGGCCCCGCCGCGGCCGCCTCTGGAGACTCCGCCCCGGCAACCACCGGTGGCGCCCGAGTCCGGCATCGGCAACTGATGGCGGCGAGCACGCCGGCCCGGCCCGGCCCGGCCACCGACGCCGGTCCCACCCGGCCCGGAGGCACCGGGGGCATCCGGGCCCGCCTGGCCGAGCTCGGACTCACCCTGTACGGGCCGCACCCACCGCACCACCCGCTCGACGCCGTGGTGGTCCACGCCGGCGTGGCCCGGACGTCCGGTCAGCTGCCCCGGATCGCCGGCGAGCTGACCTGCATCGGGACGCTCGGGACGACCGTTTCGGTGGAGGAGGGCCGTGCCGCCGCCGCGGTCTGCGCCCTGAACGGGCTGGCCGTGCTGGAGTCGCAGCTCGGCACCCTCGATCGCGTGGCGCGGATGCTGACCGTCACCGGGTTCGTGGCCTCGGCCCCCGACTTCCACCGGCAGCCGGATGTGGTGGACGGGGCCAGCGCCGTCCTCTACGACATCTTCGGGGAGGCCGGACGGCACACCCGTTCGGCCATCGGTGTGGCCGCACTCCCGAGGGGTGGAGCAGTGGAGATCGAACTGACGGTTGCGCTCCATGACTGATCGGGCGGATCGGAGACGTCGACCGGAGTGGGCCACGGGAAGGGGAGCACCATGAACAGCGACGAGACGTCGGCGGTGCTGAGAGGGCTCGGTGCGGCCACCCTCGGCGAGTCGGGGGCACGGGGAATGCCCCCGAGGATCCGCCCGGCGTGGCCCGGTGCGGCGGTGGTCGCCCCGGCCTACCCGGTGCGGTGCACGCCGGGGGACAACCTGGCCATCCACGTGGCGGTGACGCGGGCCCCGGCCGGATCGGTACTGGTGGTAGACGTCGGCAGTGTGTCCGACCGCGGCTACTGGGGTGAGGTGTTGACCACCGGAGCACAGGCCCGCGGTCTGGCCGGTCTGGTGATCGACGGCGGGGTCCGCGACGTCGGGGCCCTGGAGGCCCTGGGATTTCCGGTGTTCTCCGCCACCATCGCCCTGCCGGGCGCCACCAAGCTCGCCCGCGGCGCGGTGGGTGCGCCCACCACCGTCGCCGGGGTTCCGGTGTCGGCAGGGGACTGGGTGGTCGGCGACGTCGACGGGGTGGTGGTGGTGCCGTCCAGACGGGCTCGAGGCCACCGTGGCCGCCGGCCGGCAGCGCGCCGCGGCAGAAGCCGCCTACTTCACCGCCCTCCGCGAGGGATCGACCACGGTCGAGCTGCTCGGTCTGGACGTCTCACTGATCGAGGTTGCGTCGACCGGTGGTGACGAGCCGCCGGCCTGACCACACCGGGGCGCTCCGCTGGCACCGGCGTGCTCTGCTGACGCCGGCATGCTCTGCCGACGCCGGCGGTTCCCACCGTTACCGGGGGCGCCGACTCGCCGGTGATCCGACTGCCTGATGTGGTCCCGCTAGTGGTTGGTGTAGTCGATCGGCCCGCTGCCCTTGACGCCGATGGCGAAACAGAAGCAGTGGATGGGGGCGTGGTCGCTCACCGGCCGGAGGCTGTGCACGGCGTCGGGGGGGATGTGGACCAGATCGCCCTGGCTGATGGGGCGGTCCTCACCGGAGATGGTCATGATGCCCCGGCCCCGGAGCACGTAGTAGAACTCGTGCGTGGGGTGGGAGTGAGGGTCCACGTAGCCCCCGCCCTCGACCACGAACTCGTTGACCAGCTCGAGGAAGCCACCGTCGGTGGCCTCCTTCATCTCCCTCGAGTTCACCATCCACCAGACCGGGACGGTGCCGTTGTGCTCGACGACGGGAGCGACGTCCTCGATGTTTCGTACGTCCATGGCCATGGGGTCTCCTCTGCGGTCCTCTCGGTCGCGCCCTTCGTGGAAGCGAGGGCACCGATGTTAGGTTGCACCGACAGAGTAGATCCCGTCTGGAGGGTGCGGCATAGTGAGGATGGGCATCTGGGGATGGGGATGGGGATGGGGATGGCGAGGAAGGGCACGGGTGAGTTCGGGAATGGGTGAGGATGCTCGCCACATCACACCGGTTCCCCTGACCCGCGACGGCTGGGCCCCGTTCGGCTGGCTGCCGGTGGCGGACACCGACCCGAGGGACGGCGACCAGCGCCTCGACTACGCCTGGCAGGACGTCCACGTGAACCTCATCGGCCACCGGACGCGACGAGGTGCCCACGGTGGCCGGACGGCCTCTGCTGCGAGGTCCTCTTCCGCCATGCCACCCACACCCAGGTGGTCATGCCCCTGGACGTGACGGCGGTGGTGGCGGTGGCGCCGGCCGGCCTGCCCATGGCCTCGGGGTCCGACGTGGACCAGGTTCGGGCCTTTGTCATCGAGCCCCTGTCGGCCATCGTGCTGCATCGGGGGACCTGGCACTGGGGGCCGTACCCGATGGCGGGCGAGTCCGTCTCGCTCTTCAACGTGCAGGGACTGCGCTATCGCGAGGACAACGACAGCGTCGACCTGGCCGCGCTGGGACACCCGGTGGTCGTACGCACCGGGTGAGGGGTCCACGGCCGGTCCCGGCGGCTGGATATCCTGCCCCCATGGTCCCCGATGGCCGACCCTCGGTGTCGATGGCGACGGCCCGGTCCCGTCGGCCGGTCGCGGCCGAGCATGACCGAGGTCGGATGCTCGCTGAGTGACGCCGTCGAGCGCCACGTCCGACCCGGCGACTCCGTGCACATCATGTTGGGCCACAGCCGATGGACGGCGGCCGCCCGCGAGCTGGCCCGACAGCAGTGGGGGAACGACGCCGGGCTGACCCTGGTCATGACCAGCCTGGGTGCGCTCGGCGCACTGTTCTTCCGGGGACGGGATCGTGCGGCACGTGGTCACGGCCTACTCCGGCAACAGCTTCCCCTCCTATGCGCCCAACCCGATCTTCCAGCACGGCTACCAGTCCGGTGAGGTGACGGTCGAGCACTGGTCGATCCTGACCATGGCCCAGCGCCTCGAAGCTGCGGCCCGGGGGCTTCCGGCCATCGTCACCGGCTCCCTGGTCGGTTCCGACATGGCCGCCAATGACGCCTTCACCACGGTCGACTCGCCCGTCGGCACCGTGGGCCTGTTGGCCCCGCTGACCCCGGACGTGGCCCTCCTCCACGCCGCGGTGGCGGACGTCCAGGGCAATCGTGGCCCTCTCCGAACCCCTGCTCGAAGGGGTCTGGGGGGCATGGGCGGCCCGGCGGGGGGTGGTGGCCACGGTCGAGAAGATCGTTGACGACCTCGACGATCTGGGCCACCGGGTGCGCATCCCGGCCCACCGGGTACTGGCCGTGGTGGAAGCGCCCTTCGGGGCCCATCCCGGCGGGTGCTACGCGCCGGGACTCCCGGTGGCCGGGTACGGGGAGGACATCCCCTTCTGGATCGACGGCCGCCGCCGCGGCCCGGGGCGACTTCGACGCCTGGGCCCGCCAGCACGTGTTGGATCCCCCGGACCACGCCGCCTACCTGCACCAGCTCGGGGACGACCGCCTCATCGGACTCCGCCTCCTGTCCGACCCGACGTCGTGGCGCCGGGATGCCGAGGACCACCCGCTTGCCGGCCGACGACCCCATCAGCGACTGGGAGGTGGCCGCGTCGCTCGGCGCCCGGGAGGTCGAGGCCACCGTGGCCCGCTTCGGGGCCGATGCCGTCCTGGCCGGGGCCGGCGTTGCCAACCTGGCCGCCTGGGTGGCGGTGGGGCGGGCCCGGGCCGCCGGCGGGTCGGTATGCCTCACGGCCGAGCTCGGACTGTGGGACTACACCCCGACGCCGGCCGACCCGTACATCTTCAACCACCGCGTCTTTCCGGGCACCTCCCTGCTGGCCGACGCCTCGACGGTGTTGGGCATGGTGGTCGGCGGGCCCGGGACGACGACCATCGGGTGCCTGGGCGCCGCCGAGGTCGACCGGCACGGGCAACCTCAACTCCACCCGTGCTCGGCGACGGTCGGTTCCTGGTCGGCTCCGGCGGCGCCAACGACGTGGTCAGCCGGGCCGCGGCCTGCGTGGTGGTGACGCTGGGTCGACCTCGCCGGCTACCGGAGACGGTGGCCTACGTGACGGCGCCTGGGGACCGGGTCACCAGCGTGGTGACCGACCGGGGCGTGCTGCGGCGGGTCGACGGCCGCCTGCAGGTGGCGGCGGTGCCGTCCGGACCGGAGCCGTTCGAGGAGCGGGTGCGGGCCATGGTGGCCACCTGTGGCTGGACGCCGGACGTGGTGCCCCGACGTGGCCGAGCTCGATCCGGTGACCATGTCCGAGGTGAGGGAGCTCCGCCAGTTCGACCGTCGGCGCCAGTTCCTGGCGTGAGCAGGCGACTTCGCGGGGTGGGAAAAGGCGGCACCCCGGGCACCGATGTCCAGCGCAAGGGCAGTTTCGCCGTTACGATGCTCAAGGCAGACAGGGCTGACGGCCGATGTTTTGACATCGAAGATGTGGGTGCTTTAAGAACTGGCTCGACGCCCGGTCGTCTGTGGGGAGTAGCTTCGGCAACGATCCGACGGGTCTGATCGGCTACTAGGGAGGGTGACGATGGGGATGCGCAGGGGGAGATGGGCTCGGACGGGCGCGTTGGCGTTGGGGGTCGGGGCCCTGGGTGCGTCGACGCTGGTCACGGGGTCGACCGCCTCGGCCAGCCCGTCGACGATCGACGTGGGGTCGATCTCGACGCTGTCGGGTCCGCTGGCCGCCGACTTCGGTGGCCTGGCCCCGGGCATGATCGCCTACTTCAAGGTCCTCGACGCCTTCGGCGGCGTCAACGGGCACCAGATCGTCCTCAGCAACAACCTCGACGACGGGGGCTCGCCCAGCCAGTTCACCCAGGACGTGCACACGCTCATCGATCAGGACCACGTCTTCGCCGTGGGTGTGGCCTCGGCCTGGTTCACCCCGAACTACTTCGTGTCCACCAAGACCCCCACCTACGGATACAACGTGACCGGGAACTGGCAGACCGCCCCCAACCTGTTCGCCGTGGGCGGGTCCACCCAGATCTACTCGTCCGGCTTCCCGAGCATGTCGTACTTCATCAAGAAGGTGAAGGCGAAGTCGGTGGCCTTCATCAGCTACGGTCCGGCCATCGCCTCGTCCTACAACGCCTGCAACGCCTACGCCAACGGGTTGAAGAAGTACGGGATCGATGTCAACTACAAGGACGTGGGGGCCCAGCTGGGTGGGAGCTACTCGTCCGACGCCCAGCGGATGCAGCAGGCCGGCTCGCAGCTGGTGGTCTCGTGCATGCAGGACACCGACAACGTCACCCTGGCCCGGGCCATCAAGCAGTACGGCGTCAAGATCAAGCAGCTGTGGCTCAGCGGCTACGACCAGACCCTGCTCAACCAGTACAGCAGCCTCATGCAGGGCGTCTACATGAACGTCACCAGCAGCGTGCCCTTCGAGGCGGCCAACACGGCCCGGTTCGGCAGCACCTACAAGGGCATGCAGGACTACATCGATGCCATGAAGAAGTACGAGCCGGCCTACGTCTACAACGGGGTGGCCTTCCAGGGGTGGCAGTCCGCCGCCCTCATCGCCGCCGGCGTCAAGGCGGCCGGCAGCAACGTGACCCAGGCCAACGTGGTCGCCGCCACCAACAAGATCTCGGGGTTCACCGCCGGCGGACTGTCCTCGCCGGTCGACTGGACCCACGGGCACAAGGGCTACACCCTGCCGAGCTGTAACGCCTTCGTCCAGGTGGTCAACTCGAAGTTCGTGCCGGTGTTCGGCAAGGGCAAGCAGGTGTTCGTGTGCGTCGGGGCCAGCGTCAAGAACCCCGTACCGGTCACCCCGCCGAAGGGAACACCAGGAGCGTGACCGGAACCGCCGACCGGAGCCGGTAGGGAGTACGCAGGGGGGTGCAGCACTTCCTCGGTTTCGCCATACCCGGAGTTCCCTACGGGTGCACCTACGCCATCGTGGCCGTCGGCCTGGTCCTGACGTACCAGGCCACCGGGGTCTTCAACTTCGCCTACGGCGCCCAGGCCTACATTTCGGCGTACGCCTTCACCAAGCTGGTCCAGAACGAGCACATGCCGGTCGGCCTGGCCTTCTTGTTGTCGGTGGTGGTGCTGGCGCCCCTCCTCGGGCTGGCCTTCGACCGGCTCCTGTTCCGGAAGATCCCCAACACCAACACCACGGCCAAGCTGGTCACCGGGATCAGCCTCTTCGTGGGCATCCCGTCGTTGCTGTCCGTCATCTTCGGCAACGCCAACACCTACGGCCCCCCGAGCATCCTGTTCAACCCCGACACCGTCTACTTCCATTTCGCCGGCACCCCGGTCAACGGGGCCCAGGTGACCGCGGTGGTGACCACCGTGGTGGTCCTGTTGGCCCTGGTCGTGCTGATGCGCTTCACCAACCTGGGGCTCCAGATGCGCGGCGCCGTCGAGAGTCGACGCCTCATCGAGCTCGACGGCGTCAACGCCGGTCGGGTGGTGGCCACGGCCTGGGCCATCTCCGGGCTCATGGCCGGCCTGGCCGGGGTCCTGCTTGCCCCGATCTACGGTGAACTCCAGTTCACCGACTACGCCGCTCTGATGGTGGCGGCCTTCGCCGCCGCGGCGTGGGCCGTCCTCCGTTCGCTGCCCATCGCCGCCCTGGTGGGGGTCCTCATGGGCGTCCTCTCCACTGTGCTGCAGGGCTACCTGCCCGTCAGCAGCGTGTGGTCCTCGGCCGCGCTCACGTCCCTGCCGTTCATCGTCCTCATCGCCGCCCTGCTCATCGTGCCCGGACTGCGCAGTCTCGACAGCACCAAGGACCCGTTGTCCTCGGTCGACCCCCCGACTCCGCCCACCACGGCCGCGCTCCGGGCCCCCCAGATCGACCGGGTGGTCAAGGTGGGCTGGTACATCCTCCTCGGTGCCTTCGTGGTCTCCATGCTCACCTGGATCCCGTCCACCTGGGAGAACGTGTTCAACGCCGGCCTGGTCTTCTCGATCACCTTCCTCTCCATCACCCTCATCACCGGGCATGGGGGGCCAGCTCTCGCTGGCCCAGGCCACCCTGGCCGGGGTCGGCGCGTTCACAGCGGCACAGATCGCCAACCATCTCGGGCTGAGCCTGCTCCTCGGGGGCCTCATCGGCGGGGCGGCCGCCGCCCTGGTGGCCATCGTCCTGGCCTTCGCCTCGGTGCGACTCCGCGGACTGGGTCTGGCCCTCCTGACCATCGCTGCGGCCCTGTTCTTCGACAACACGGTGTTCCCGCAGTTGACGGCCACCAACGGCACGGCCTTGGACGTGAAGTCCCAGTGGGTGGGACTCGGCCTCTTCAATCCCAACGGCCACGCCTTCTTCGTCATGGCCATGATCGTCCTGTTGGCGTGCATCCTCCTCGTCCAACTGGTCCGGCGGGGCACGACCGGGCGTTTCCTCGGGGCCATGCGGGGGAGCGAGACCGCCGCTGCCGGCCTCGGCATCAACCTCCGATGGCAGCACATCGTGGTCTTCGGCCTGTCCGGACTGGTGGCCGGCATCGGCGGGACCATGCTCTGCATCCAGCAGCAACAGGTGAGTCCGGCCCTGTTCAACTACCAGATCTCCCTGGTCTTCGTGGTCGTCGTGGTGACGACCGGTGCCAGCAGCGTGGAGGGGGCGGTGCAGGCCGGCTTCGGGTTCGTGGTCCTCCAGCAGCTCCTGACCTACGTGCCGGCCAGATTCGGCGGCAACAGCCTGGTCGTGGTGTTCTTCGCCTTCGGGGCACTGACCTACGCGGCCCACCCCGAGGGGATCCTCGAGTTCCAGAAGCGCCGCTGGACCCTGCGCATGCAGAACCTGATCTTCAGCCCCATCGACGACGGCCCGGGCCGACCGGGGGAGCCCTGGTCGGTGCGACCGACGGGGGAAGTCCTCCCCGATCGCCCAACGGGTTCACCGGCGCCGTCGAGCCCAGGCCGGCGGTCAGCGATCATGGTTGACGTCGCCGCCCAGGCCGGAGACGCTCCTTGACGTCACCGGGGTGTCGAAGACCTTCGGCGGCGTCGCCGCCGTGAGCGCGGTGAGCCTCACCGTGGGCCGGGGCGAGAGCATCGGGCTGGTCGGTCCGAACGGCGCCGGCAAGACGACCTTGTTCAACTGCATCGGGGGCCAGCTGCGCCCGGACCGCGGCAGCGTCGAGCTGGAGGGGACCGACCTCCTCGACCTGCCCACCTACAAGCGGGCCCGACTGGGGATCGGCCGTACGTACCAGCGGATCGAGGTGTTCCCGGACATGACGGTGTGGGACCACCTGGTGGTGGCGCTCGGGCCCGTTGGTGCACCGGTCGGCTGTGGAAGGACCTGTGCAACCGCAGCCGCACCACCAAAGAGGAGCAGGAACGTGTGGCCGCCGTCCTCGAGTTGGTGGGTATCGAGGACCGGGCCCTGACCCCGGTCTCGGCTCTCGGGCCTGGGGTCGTGCCGGCTGGTGGAGCTGGCCCGGGCCCTGGTCTCCGAGCCGGTGCTGCTGATGGCCGACGAGCCGTCCTCCGGCCTCGACATCCACGAGACCGGCGAGTTGGCCCAGGTGCTGCGCAAGCTGCAGCGGGAGCGGGGCATGGCCATGCTGCTGGTCGAGCACGACCTCGGGATGGTGGGCGAGGTCGTCGACCGGACCGTGGTCATGAACCTGGGCAGCGTCATCGCCGACGGCACCTTCGACGAGGTCATGGCCGACGCCGACGTCCGTCAGGCCTATCTGGGAGCGGGGGCGTGACCACCGCCGATTCGCTGCTGGCCGGGCCGCCCGAACCCCAAAGGCCTCGCCCACCCACCGAACCGCCCGAACCTGCGGGGTCCACCGGACCCACCGAGCCCACCGGGCCCACCGAGCCCTCCGGGCCACCGGGCCCAAGAGGCGGCCGCGCCGGCCCTCGAGGTCGACCACGTGAGCGCGGGCTACGGCCCCTACCGGGCCCTGTTCGACGTGAGCTTCGCGGTGCCCGATGCCGGAGTGACCGCCCTCATCGGCTCCAACGGGGCCGGCAAGTCCACGGTGGCCCGGGTGATCACCGGTCTGCTGGCCAGTACCCAGGGGTCGATCCGGCTGGGCGGTCGAGGACGTGACCGGACAGCCGGCCTTCAGGATCGCCCGGGCCGGGTCGGCCCACGTCCCCGAGGGCCGCGGCGTCTTCGCCAACCTGACCGTGGAGGAGAACCTGCGGCTGGCGTTCCGGCAGCGGGGTGGACGCCGGAGCGTCTCGGGCTCGCTGGACCGGGCCTTTGCCGCCTTCCCGGTCCTGAGCGCCCGCCGGAAGCAGGCGGGAGGGACCCTGTCGGGGGGGAGCAACGGATCCTGTCGTTGGCCAAGGTGCTGGTCGAACCACCCCGCCTGCTGGTGGCCGACGAGATCTCCCTCGGACTGGCGCCGGTGATGATCGACGCCGTCTACGAGGGGCTCCGCCAGATCAACGGGGCCGGCACGGCGCTGCTCATCGTCGAGCAGCAGGTGGACCGGGTCCTCGACATCGCCACCGCGGCCGTCGTCCTCGAACACGGTTCCGTCGCCTACAGCGGACCGGCCGGCGGTGCCATGGCCGCCGTGGAGCAGGTCCTGGCCAGCCGGGGTGAGCGCACCCAGATGGTGTCGGGGTCGGCGGACAGGCCGAAGCGACTCGACCTTCGGTGGCGAACCGCCACCGGCCGCCGAAGCGCGAGTGGCGGCTGGGCCGGAACCGCAACGGCAACGGTAACGGTACGGTCAAGGGATCGAAGAACCCACCGGAAGGGAAGTGACCGCTGTGAGCAGTACGAGCGAGATGCCGTCATCGTCGACGTGGTGCGGACGACCATGGGCAAGCGAGGGGGAGCCCTGTCCAACTGGCATCCCGTGGACCTCCTGGGCTTCGCCCTGACCAACGCTGGTGGAGCGCACCGGCATCGAGCCGGCCACGGTCGACGACGTCATCGGAGGCTGCGTGACCCAGGCCGGGGAGCAGAGCACCAACGTGACCCGCAACGGATGGGTGGCCGCCGGCCTCCCCCAGAGCGTGCCGGCCACCACCGTCGACCGGCAGTGCGGTTCGTCGCAGCAGGCCATGCACTTCGCCGCGGCCGGGGTCAAGGCCGGCCACTACGACCTGGTGGTGGCCTGCGGGGTCGAGATGATGACCCGGGTGCCGATGGCTTCCAACGCCCGCGGGCGGCACCGGGCCGTTCCCGCCGTCGTTCCTCGATGCCATCGACGGCCGGCTGTGGGCGCAGTTCCGGGTGGCGCAGGTGCTGGCCGACCGGTGGGGTGTCGACCGTGAGGAGATGGACCGCTACGCCCTCGAGAGCCACCGCCGGGCCGCGGCGGCCTGGGACAGCGGCCACTTCGCCAAGGAGACCGTCGCCGTCCCCCTGAAGGCCGAGGACGGAACGCTGACCGGCGCAGTTCCTCGAGGAGGACGAGGGGATCCGCCGCAATGCCTCGCTCGAGGCGCTGGCCGGGCTGCCGCCGGCGCAGAACTGGGAGCCGGACACCGCACCCGACATCACCGCCGGCAACGCCTCCCAGATGACCGACGGGGCGGCGGCCATGCTCATCGCCGACCGATCGGTGGCCGAGCGGCTCGGCCTGCCCATTCGGGCCCGGTTCGCCCACGCCACCGTGGCCGCCGAGGATGCCGCCATCGTCCTGTCGGCCCCGGTGCCGGCCACCCACCGGCTCCTCGAGCGTTCGGGGATGAAGGTCGAGCAGTTCGACGCCATCGAGTGCAACGAGGCCTTCGCCGCCATCCCCCTGATGTGGAACCGCGCCTTCCACGCCGAGCCCGAGCGCCTCAATCCCCGGGGCGGGGCCATCGCCATCGGTCACCCGCTGGGGGCCAGTGGCGTGCGTCTGGCCGCCACCCTGCTCAACCAGTTGGAGGCCACCGGCGGTCGCTACGGATTCCAGACCATGTGCGAGGGCGGCGGCCAGGCCAACGCCATGGTCATCGAGCGCCTGGGCTAGCGGTCGCTCAGTCCGCCGGCGCTGGGAGCGGACGTAGGCCGCCGTCCCGGCCAGGAACCCGTCGACGTCCTGGGCCTTGTGCGAGGCGAATTCGGCGAAGTAGCCGGGCACGTACACCGACAGCGTTCCGGCCGCGATCCCCGCCAGGATGGTGGCGGCCGCCTCGGCCACGGTGATGGACTCGACGTCGCTCGTGAACGGATCGTTGTCCGGGAGGGTGAACAGCTCGGTGTCCACCACCCCCGGATAGACCACGGTGACCCCGACGCCGGACTCCCACAGGTCGACGGCCATGGACTCCGAGAACACGGCCAACGCGGCTTTGGAGGCGGCGTAGGCCGACTCGCCAGGAGGGCTCAGCGTGGCGGCCACCGACGCCACCGTGACGACGCGCCCACTGCCCCGCTCGGTCATGTGGGGCAGCAGGGCCAGTGTCAGGCGGACGGGGGAGAGGTAGTTGATGGCCATGACCGACTCCACCGTCTCGGGGTCGAGCCGTGCGACGTGACGTCGTTTGGGGATGCCGGCGTTGTTGACCAGGATGTCCACCCCGCCGAGTTCGTCGATGGCCTGGGCGGCCAGCCGGTCGACGGCCGAAGGGTCGGCGAGGTCGACGGTCCACATGGTCGAGCCGGGGGTGTGGGCCCGGCACCGCTCGACCACCTCGGCCAGCCGGTCCTGGCGGCGGGCGGCGATCCCCACGGTGGCACCGGCGGCGGCGAAGGCCTCGGCCAGCCCGGCGCCGATGCCGGAGGAGCCTCCGGTGACCAGCACCCGGGCCCCGGCGAAACTGTCCTCGAACGTGTCAGCCACTCGGTCCCCCTAACGGTTCTTCCATACCGGCGGGCGCTTCTCGGCGAAGGCCCTCGGGCCCTCCACGGCGTCCTCGCTGGAGAAGACCTCCGACGACAGGGACGACTCGATCCGGTAGGCCTCCTTCATGTCGACGGCCAGTCCCCGCAGCACCGACTCCTTGGTCTTGCGCACGGCCAGGGGACCGTTGGCGGTGATCCGTCGGGCGTAGTCGAGGGCCCGGTCCATGACCTGGTCCGGGGCACAGACCTCGTTGACCAGCCCCATCTCGTAGACGCGGCGGGCCGGCACCTGGTCGGCGCACAGCAGCAGCTCCATGGCGGCCGGGTAGGGGATCTGGCGGGGCAGGCGCACCGTGGTACCGCCTCCGGCGAACAGGCCGCGCTTGGGCTCCATCACCCCGAAGGTGGCGGTGTCGGCGGCCACCCGGAGATCGCAGCCACCCAGCATCTCCATGCCCCCGGCCACGCAGGTCCCGTTGATGGCGGCCACGATCGGCTTGTACAGCTTCACGTTCCGGAGGACGGCCTTGGTCCCGTCGTCGAGGCGGTAGCCGTCCACCTCGGTCACGCCCTGCTCCTTCATGGTGGACTGCAGCTTGGTGATCTGGGGGATGTAGGTCTTCAGATCGGCACCCACGCAGAAGTCGGGGCCCACGCCGGTGATGACCGCCACCCAGGCGTCGTCGTCCTCGCCGAAGCGCTCCCAGGCCTGACGGAGTTGGGCGAAGTGCTCCATGTCGAGGGAGTTGCGCGCCTCGGGGCGATCGATGGTGACCCGGACGATGTGGTCGTCGCCGGGCTCGTAGTGGATGGTCATCTCGGATCTCGCAGTTCTGGTCGGGTCGGGGACCGATTGCTCCCCGACGTTCGGTCCCGCCGGGACCGTCCCGGGCGCAGGCTGCCCGGTGGCCGACCGTGATGATAGGCGGGGCACGCCAGAGCGCGCCGGGGGAGGCCGGGGTGTGCTGGGGGAGGGTCCTGAGCCCGTCGACCTTCGGGCCGGCGTCACAGGTGGGCGGTGGTGGCTCCCTTGTCGGTCGGGGACACGGTCACCGTGAGGCCGGCCAGGTCGACCTCGGCCGGGGCGGGCTCCTCGAGCCGGGCGTACGTGCGCGACCCGTCGGGGAGGTCGCAGATCAGCGCCGTCCACTCGGGGCCCTGCCGGTTGTAGACGGTGGAGAAGCTCACCACCGTGGCCGTCCCGCTGGCGTCGGTGGCCACCGGCAGTGTGGGGAGGGGCTCGGCGGGCTCCGAGGGCTGGTAGGCGCCCGGCCGTGACGACCACAGGCTGGCCGCGTGGCTGGTCATGTGCATGCCGATCCCCGAGACCAGGCCGAACGAGCCGGGATCGGCACGGAGCGACTCGGTCATGGCCGCCAGCGCGTGGGTGCAGTAGTTGCTGCCCGGGCCACCGTGATACGGAAGTCCTCCGGTCACGGTCAGAGTGCGGTCGGGGGCTATCCCGAGGGCGTCGCTGGCGAAGGAGAGGGAGCTGGCGAAGCACGAGTAGAGATCGAGATGGCCGACCTCGTCGATGGCCGTCCGGCCCAGTGCGGCCCAGAGGGATTCGGCCATGGCCGGGGAGCGCCAGGGTTCGGGCCTGGCCGCCATGGTGGAGGGTTCCTCGGCCGCGCCCGTACCGTGCAGGTAGATCCGTCGGTCCGGCGGTACGCCCAGGGAGTCGGCCCGGGCCTCGGTGGACAACAGGACGGCGGCGGCCATGTCGACGTCCATGATCGCCGTCATCAACTTGGTGTACGGCGTGGCCACCATCCGGTTGTCGGGCGTCGGGGTGCTGATCTCCTCCGGGGTCCGCGCCGTGGGGAACCAGGCGTACTCGGGCTGGGCCGCGGCGATCAGGCTCAACGGGGCCATCAGTTGGCCGAGCTCGTGGCGGCGGCCGTCGACGGTCTGGGCCAGGTGGGCCCGCCGAGCGGTGTCGAGCAGGGCGAATGTGAGATAGGCCTGGAAGATCCCGTTCTTGCGTTCCTGCCGGTCGATGGAGATCGGGTAGGGCCGGGCCTCCTCGGGTGGATGGGACCAGCCCGGCTCGGGGAGGTGACGCCGGGTGGCCAGGGCCTCGCCCCCCACGATCAGGGCCAGATCGAGCTGGCCACGGGCCATGGACGCCGCGGCCTCGGCCGCCAGCCGGACCGGCACCGATCCGCCCAGGCCGGAGTAGCCCGAGAGGCGCGGGCTGGCCCCGAGCCGCTCGGCCAGCCGGGCGCAGGGGTCGTCGTACTCCCACGACTGGCAGAAGACCACCTGGAGACTGTCCAATCCGGTCAGGGCCCCGGGCTGGCCGGCATCGGCCGCAGCCGAACGGGCCAGCTCCTCCCACATGTCGAGGGGCTCGGGGGCCGGCTCTTGTCTCCAGGTGCGGCGGGCCGCACCGATGATGCACGGTGCGCGCGGATCGACAGCCACGTCAGGTTTGTCGTGAGCGACCGGGGAGCTTCACCGCCCGGTCGGCGATGATGTTCTTCTGCACCTCGGAGGAGCCCCCGCCGATGGTGCTGTAGCGCTGGAACGAGTAGAGCCGGGTCCACTTGCCCCGGTCGACGGCATTGGGTCCGCCGCGGGCCAGCACCCCGGCCGGGCCGAGCAGGTCCACCGACAGGGCGGCCAGGGTCTGTGCCAGCGACGACCAGGCCAGCTTGGCGAACGGCACCTCGGGCCAGTTCTTCTCCCCCTTGATGATCTTGCTCAGCGCCCGCAGGGACAGCAGCCGGGCCAACTCGATATCGGTCCAGGCCCGGGCCACGCGCTCGCGGATGGCGGGATCCTCGAGGGCCCCCGGATTGACCGAGCGGGCTGCGGTGACCATGGCGTTCAGGTCGGCGGCGAGGAGCGAGATCTGGCCGGCGATGCCGACGCGTTCGTGGCCGAGCGTGCCCATGGCCACCATCCAGCCCTCGCCTTCGCCCCCCAGCCGGCTGTCGACCGGGATGGAGGCGTCGTTGAAGAAGACCTCGTTGAACATCTCCTCGCCGGACATGTCGCGGATGGGGCGGGCCTCGATACCGGGGGTGTGCATGTCGACGATGAAGGCGGTGATGCCCTCGTGCTTGGCGCCGCGCTCGATGGCGGTGGGATCCGTGCGCAGCAGGAACAGCCCCCAACGGGCCAGGTGGGCGGTGGAGATCCAGATCTTCTGCCCGTTGACCACGTAGCGGTCGCCGTCCCGGATGGCCGTGGTCCGGAGATTGGCCAGGTCGTTGCCGGCGTCCGGTTCCGAGAACCCCTGGCACCAGTGATCGGTAGCGTCCAGGATCGACGGCAGCCAGCGGGCCTTCTGCTCCTCGGTGCCCCAGGCGATGATCATCGGACCGATCTGCCAGAGCCCGTTGGGGTTGAACAACCCCGGTGTCCGGTACTCGGCGTTGACCTCGGAGTAGATGATGCGCTGCATGGCGGTGGCGTTCCGGCCGCCGTACTCCTCGGGCCAGTTGACCGCGGCCCATCGACCCTCGTTGAGGACGCGCTGCCACGCGGCCCGACGGTGCTGGGACTTCTCACCGGTGATGGATGAGTCGTCGACCAGCTCCTCGCTGGCCAGGAAGGGCGGAAGGTGCTCGTCCAGCCAGGCCCGCAATTCGTCTCGGAATGCCTCGTCTTCGGGGGCCAGTGCGAAGTCCACGAGTGGTGAGACTAGCCGCGGCGTTGCCGATGGTGCCCGTTCCGGCCCAGCTGTCTCCGCCTCCACGGGCTGTCTACACTGTCGCCAACATCAGCGACGCCACTCCGGGGGTGGACAGTGGATTTCACGTTCGATGCCGAGCAACTGGCCCTCCAGGACGTCGCTCGGCGAGCCATGGGCGAAGTCGACGGCGACACCTTGCGCCAGCTGGCCGACGATCCCGTCGGTATCACCCCCGAGCTGTGGGACCGGCTGCTCTCGCTGGGCTGGACCAGCATGCTGATCCCCGACGAGGGGGCCGGCCTCCTCGAGATGTGCATCGTCCTCGAGCAGATGGGCCGGGTCCCGTTGCCGGGGCCGTTCTTCTCCTCCGCCGTCATGGCCACCCTGGCCGCACGGGCGCTCGGGGCCGACGAGCTGCTGTCCGGACTGTCCTCCGGCCTCACCCGGGGCACGGTGGCCCTGCACGAGCAGGGCCACGGGCACCCGCTGGGCACGGTCCGGGCCCGGGCCCGGCGCAAGGGCGCGGGCTGGGTGGTGACCGGGACCAAGCCTCTGGTGCTGGACGGCCACACCGCCGACTGGGCCATTGTGGTGGCCCTGGCCGAGGAGGGGATCCGCACGTTCCTGCTGCCGGCACCGAAGGGCGAGGTCGTGCCGGGTCTCGACCCCACGCGCAAGCTGGCGCGTCTGGTGCTCGACGAGGAGTCGGTGGAGCCGCTCGGCCCCCCGGGGGACCAGGCCCCGCTGTGGCGAGGCGTCCTCGACGATGTGGCGGTGGGCCTGGCCGCCGAGTTGGTCGGGGTGGCCGACCGGGCCCTCGAGGAGGCGGTGGAGTACGCCAAGATTCGGGTGGTCTTCGACCGACCCATCGCCGAGTTCCAATCGGTCAAGCACCGGATCGTCGACATGTACCAGGCCCTCGAGATGGCCCGGGCCGGGGTGCACTTCGCCGCCTGGGCCTCCGACACCGACTCGCCCGAGCGGGGCCGGGCCTGCGGCCATGGCCTCGGCCTACGCATCCGAGGCGGCGGTGCGGGTGACGGGCGACAACATCCAGCTCCACGGCGGGGTCGGCTTCACCTGGGCCAACGACGCCCACTTCCTGTTCAAGCGGGCCAAGCAGAACGAGGTGCTGGCCGGCGGGACCGGCCACCAGTGGAGCCGGCTGTCCGACGCACTGGTCGATCACGCCTGAGGTGTGGCCCTGCCGCGGCGGCACCGGTGGGACTGAGCTGTCGCCCCGTGGTGGGCCGGCACGGTGGCCGGCACCGTGGCCGGCACCGGCGGTGACCGACCCGGCCAGGGCCGGCCGCAGCCGGCCCCGGCGCTGAGGACCGTGGAGTTCCATCTCTTCCTGCCCCAGATGCGGCTGTCGCCCGAAGCCCTGGTGGAGCGGGCCCGGGCCGCCGAGGCGGCCGGCTTCACCGGGCTGGCCGTGATGGACCACCTGTACCCGCCGGCGGCAGCCGACCAACCGATGTACGAGGCCCTGACCACCGTCACCTGGCTGGCCGCGGCCACGGACCGGCTTCGGCTCGGCCACCTGGTGCTGTGCGACTCCTTCCGGCATCCCGCCGTGCTGGCCCGCCAGGCGGTGACACTCGACCACCTGTCCGGCGGGAGGTTCGAGCTCGGCATCGGGTCGGGCTCCACCCCGGGCGAGTTGGCCACGTTCGGATTCGGTTCTCCGACCCCGGCCCAGCGACTCGAGCGGCTGTCCGAGACCCTGACCCTCGTGAAGAAGTTCTGGACCGGGGAGCCGGTCGACCACCAGGGGACGCACTTCCGGGTCGAGGGGGCCCGGCAGCTGCCCGTGCCGTTGGGTTCGATCCCAATCGTGGTGGGGGGCACGGGGCCGTCGACCATGGCCATCGTGGCCGAGCACGCCGACTGGTGGAACGTGCCCATGCACCAGACCGATCGCCTGGCGCCGGCCCGGCCCCTGGCCGGTGGGGCCCGCGTGTCGGTGCAGCTGCTGGTGACGCTGGTCACCGACGAGCGCCAACGGGACGATGTGGTGTCGTTGGCCGAGCGACGGTTCGGGAGCATGTCCCAGGGCGGGCACCTGGTGGGCAGTGCCGGCGAGCTGCTGCCCCGGCTGGAGGCCCTCCAGGACCGAGGGTGTCGAGCGCATCTACACCTGGTTCACCGACTTCGCCGCCCCCGAGACCCTGGACGCCTTCGGCCGGGAGGTGGTCGGCGCGCTGGCGTGACCCTCCCGCCGGCGCCCGTCGGCCGTCCACTGGCGCGGGCCGCCAGGGCGGAACATCCCGATCAGGGCGACCCCTCGACTGCGGGTCGACCGTTCGAACCGGCGGGTTCTCCCGATCGCCTCGTCTGCTTGTCGATGTGCCTCGAGATTCGCGTCGCCTCGATGCCGATCTCGCGAAGCATCCCTGCGGGCGAGACGTACATCCCGCAGAAGTACAGGCCCCCGAGCGCGGCGGGGGCACCGGATGTCGTCGGTGTCCCCGAGCGGTCGCAGACGGCTTCCCAGCCGACGAGGATGTCCCCGACAGCGGCCCGGTACCCGGTGGCCAGGACCACGGCGTCCACGACCACCGGCGAGCCGTCGGAGAAGACGACACCGTCCTCGGTGAAACGGTCGAGATCGCCGTGGACGGCGATGCGACCTTGTTCGATCTGTCCCATCGTGCCGATGTCGAGCAGAGGGACACGGTGATCGCGGGCCAGTTGAGTGTTCGGCCCGTAGGGCAACTTCTTCAGGCCCAGCTTTCTCACATCGCCGACTGTGCTCCGGACCATCGGCCAGGCCAAGGCGTCGGCCAGGCGCGGGGGGAGGTGTCGCATCGCGATCCCGAGAGGCAGGACCGGTAGCACGCCGAGGATGTCACGGGGTAGCACGTTGACCGGCGAGCGCACGGCCAGATGGACCTCGGCTCCGCGTTCGACGAGATCCAACGCCTGTTCGCAGGCCGAGTTCCCGAAACCGACCACGAGGACGGGCCGGCCTTTCCACGGGTCTCCGTTGCGGTACTCGCTGGAGTGGAGAACGTCACCTCGGTACTGATCCTCACCCGGCCACGTCGGGCGCACCGGCACTCTGGCGCGACCGGTGGCCACAACGACGTTGTCGGAGCGCCACACCCCTGTGCTGGTGGTCGTCTCCCACCTCCCGTTCACCCGTTCCACCCGATGCACCGTCTCGCCGAAATGGGGCTGGAGATCGAACTGCTCCCGGAAGAGCTCGAGGTACTCGACCACCTGATCCCGAGCGGGATAGCGCGGCCAGCTGTGGGGCATGGCCAGGCCCGGCAGCGCGGAAAAGCTCTTCGGAGTGTGCAGATGCAGCCGGTCGTAGTGACGGCGCCACGATGCCGCCACCACATCCTCTGATTCGACGATCTCGAACTCGCGGCCACGCGTACGAAGCTGAGCCGCAGTGGCCAGACCGGCGGCCGAAGCCCCGATCACCAAGGTCTCGGTAGCTCCGCCCATCCGGTGAACCTAGCAAGTCCCGACCAGGAGACGACCGCCGGTGTGAGCCCGGATTGGTCCTGCCACCAGGGGGTCAATCCGGTTGACGCGGCCCCAGCAGGGCGGCGACCTCGTCGGCCCGCTGACGGAACACGGTGGCCGTGTCACCGTCGTCGAGCACCCCGGCCACGTGCTCGAAGAAGAGGCCCACCAACAGGCTGCGCAGCATCCGGGCCATGGCGGCCTGCTCGTCGACCGGGCCCAACGGCGGCTGATGCTCACCCAGCCAGAGCTCCAGTGACGCCTGGGTGGCGGCGAACAGGTCGTTCCCGACGGCGAAGGCCGTGTCGTCGCCGCGCATCACCTCACCCATCATCAGACGGATGAAGTCCTCCACCTCGAGCATCGACAGCAGGATGTCGTTCAACAGGTCGGCCAGCCCCGAGGCGGGGTCCCGGGACAGGGAGGGTTGGCCGGCCGCCGGGTCGTCGACGAAGCCCCGCTCCTCCAGCACCGCCACCAACAGGTCCCGCTTGGAGGGGAAGTAGTGGTAGAGGGAGGCCACGTTGAGTCCGGCCGCGGTGGCCAGGTTGCGCATGCTCGTCCCGTCCACCCCCTGTTGGGCCATGAGGGTCAGCGCCACCCGGAGAATGTGCTGGCGCTGGTTCGACCCCTCGGCTCGGGGGACGGGATCGCGTTCGGTGGAGGGCACGGCTCCATTGTGGACCGAGTTTCGGGCCCCGGCGCTCCACGGGCTCCGGGCGGGGGCCGCGGTGGTACCAAACAAACGTTTGGCCTAAGATGTCGGGCAGGGCTTGCGGGCCACGAGACCAGGGGGTTGCGCCATGCCGACGAAGATCACCGGGACGGTCGAGGACGTGGCCGAACCGGTCCGCTTCGACCCCTTCGAGCTGGAGGACACGGTGTCGGGCAACATCCGCGACCCGTATCCCCGCATGGCCGAGCTGCGACGGGAGTCCCCGGTCCACGTGGGGCCGGTCGACCTCGGCGACGGCCTCTCCGAGGCCGACCCCACCAGGCCCCCACCGGTCACCGTCTTCGGCTTCGACGAGGCGGTACAAGTCCTGCGTGACAACGAGACATTCTCCTCCACGGTGTACGAGGGGGTCATGGGAGCGGTGATGGGCCGGACCATCCTGCAGATGGACGAGCCCGAGCACCGCGTCCACCGGGCCCTGGTGTCGCCGACCTTCCGGTCCAAGGTGCTCGAGCAGTGGGAGGGGGACCTGGTCCAGCGCGTGGTCAACGAGCTCATCGACGGATTCGCCGGTCTCGGTACGGCCGACCTGGTGCAGGAGCTCACCTTCAACTTTCCCGTGCAGGTCATCGCACAGATCCTCGGTCTGCCCCGGTCGGACTTCCCGATGTTCCAGCGCTGGGCCATCGGGATCACCAGCGTGGCGTCCAACTGGGAGCGGGGGCTGGCCTCGTCGGCTGCGCTGCGCGACTACTTCGCCGACGTGTTGGACGAGCGCCGTCGCCATCCCGCCGACGACCTGATCAGCGAGCTCCTGGTGGCCGAGGTGGACGGGAAGACCCTCGACGACGAGGAGATCTTCTCCTTCCTCCGGCTGCTCCTGCCCGCCGGCGTGGAGACCACGTACCGGGCGTCGGGGAACATGCTGTACGGCCTGATGACCAACCCCGACCAGCTCCAGCGGGTGAAGGACGACCGGGACCTGGTCGCCGACGCCTTCGAGGAGACGATCCGCTGGGAACCCCCGGTGACGGTCATCCTCCGGCGGGCCACCCGCGACACCGAAGTGGGTGGCGTGCCGGTCCAAGAGGGAGCAGACGTCGGTCTGCTGCTCGGCTCGGCCAACCGGGACGAGCGCAAGTACGAGCACCCCGACCGGTTCGACATCTTCCGGGCCTCCCGTCAGAGCGTCGGCTTCGGCTTCGGCGTGCACGTCTGCCTGGGCATGCACCTGGCCCGCATGGAGACCCGCGTGGCCATCAACACCCTCTTCGACCGTCTCCCCGACATGCGGCTCACGCCCGAAGACGGGACAGGACCTGCACATCAAGGGGATGGCCTTCCGTTCCCCGATCGCCCTCCCCGTCACCTTCACCCCGGCCTGAGGTCTGTTCCCGGCGTTGACCGGCGCCGACCCGCCCGGTCGGTACCGGGCTCGACCGCCGACCCTTGTTAGGGTGACCCGATGCCCGTGTGGTTGAGCGAGTCCGAGTACCAGATCCTGTCGGCGGCGTGCGATCGGATGATCCCGCCCTCCGAGAACGGGCCGGGGGCCACCGCCGCCGGTGTCCCGGACTACATCGACGGCCTCCTCGGTGCGTTCCTCGTCGACCCGCCGAGGATCTGGGCCGGAGGACCGACCTCGGGTCGCCATGGCGGTGAAGCGGCCTTCGGACGTTTCCATCGGCTGACCGCCCTCGACGAGCTGGCGTGGAGGATGCGCATCGAGGGGTCGGACGGTCGGCCCGAGCGGGAGTTCAACGGCCCGGTGGTCGGGCTCCAACAGCGGTACCGCCAAGGCTCTGGCCGCACTGGGTGAGGACTTCGTGGGACTGGGCGCCGGCCGAACAGGACGCCCGGCTCCGATCACAGCCCGAGTTCACCGAGCTGCTCTACGGCCACGTGTGCGAGGGCATGTACGGGGCCCCGGAGTACGGCGGTAACCGCGACCAGGCCGGATGGAAGGCCATCGGGTTCGCCGGCGACGTCCAGCCCCGAGGGTGGACCGACGCCGAGGTGTCGAACCCATGACCGTCGACGCCGTGATCGTCGGATCGGGCCCGGGTGGTGCCACCGTGGCCGACGTGCTCACCGCCGCCGGCTGGTCGGTGACGATCGTCGAGAAGGGGCGCAACCACCTGCTGGATCCCGACGACCTGAGCCGTCCGGCGTTCGACTACTCCAACGACGAGATCAAGTTCTTGAGCCGCCACTTCCTCGGACCCGATCCCCTGACCGAGCCGCGCACCTTCCGCACCGGCGAGGACGACGGTGACCGTCTGCACGTGGGCGAGGTCAACTCGGTGCCGACCACTGTGGGGGGCGGGGGCACCCACGCCGACGGCAAGGTGCCCCGTTTCCGTCCCGAGGACTTCCGGGTCCACTCGGTCCTCGGTCCCCAGCCCGACGCCGAGGTGGCCGACTGGCCCCTCGACTACGACGAGCTCGAGCCGTACTACGCCGAGGTGGAGCGGGCCATCGGTGTGGCCGGCACCGAGGGGGCCAACCCGTTCGCCGCCCCCCGGTCGGGTCCGTTCCCCATGCCCTCGGGTCCCCCGATGTTCGGCGCCACCCGCTCGGTGGCGGCGGCCGAGCGGCTCGGCTACCACCCCTATGCGGCTCCGACCGCGGCCAACAGTGTCCCCTATGACGGCAGACCGGCCTGCAACAACTGCGGCTTCTGCGCCTACTTCGGCTGCCCGATCCATGCCAAGGGCGATCCCATCGCCATGCTGCAGCGGACCATGGCCACCGGGCGGGCCGAGCTGTTGTCCGAGACCTTCGTCACCCGGGTGCGCTTCGACGGCCGCCGGGCCACCGGGGTGGACGTGATCGGCCCCGACGGTGCCGCCCGCTTCCTACCCGCCCGCCACGTGGTCATCGCCGCCGGCGCCATCGAGACCCCACGCCTGCTCCTGCTGTCCGAGCGTGGACCACGACCTGGTGGGCCGGTACCTGATGACCCACTTCCAGACCATCACGGCCGGCTCCATGCCCTTCCGGACCTACGCCGAGCGGGGCCGGGCCGTGACCCACGTGCACGACGACATGATCGTGGGGGACGACGCCTCCCGGGCCGCGGCGACCGAGGCCGGGCTGCCGTGGATCCGGGGCGGCCTGGTCGAGCACGGCGGGGCCGGACTGCCCATCATGGAGGCCAAGCACCTCCCGTGGGGAGACCAGCACCCCGGACTGATGGCCGACTCGCCCATCCGGGCCCGCCTGTGGGCCTTCATCATGCAGGGCGAGGACCTCCCCTATCCGGGGAACCGGGTGGATCTCGATCCCACCATCAAGGATGCCGCGGGGTGTGCCCGTGGCCCGGGTCACCTACCGCCCGGGCCGTCACGAACTGGTGGCGTCGGCCCACTACGGCCCCCGGCTGGTCGAGATCCTGAAGGAGATGGGGGCGGAGTGGACGGCCCAGACGACCTCACCGGGCACCGGCAACGCCTCGTCGCCCGAGGCGGTGCCCGAAAGTCGTCACAACATGGGAACGGTGAGGATGGGAACGGACCCCGCCACCTCGGTGGTCGATCCCTCCGGGCGTCTCCACCAGGCCGACAACGTCGTGATCGCCGATTCCTCGGTGTTCGTCACCTCGGCCGGTTACGGTCCGACCCTCACCCTGGCCGCCCTGGCCGCCCGCGCCGCCCACCTGATGGTCTGAACGGCCGGCACGCGCGCCGGCCGCACCAGGCCGGCCGCGGCCCTCAGCCGGTGCCCCGGGTGAGAAGCAGCGTGCCGGCGATGGGACCGCCCCCGTTGCTCACCGCCGCCACTTCGGGAAGGCGGTCGCCGCCGCCGGCGCACCTGGCGGGCCCCGCCCTCACCCCGCAGTTGTACGCAGGCTTCGTGGATGAGCCCGAAGCCGTGGAGACGGCCGCCGGACAGCTGGCCCCCCGCCGTGTTCAGCGGCAGGACGCCCTGTCGGGAGATGGCCTCACCGCTCTCGACGAAGCTCCCGCTCTCGCCCCGTCCGCAGAAGCCCAGCGCCTCCAGCCACACCATGGCCAGAATGGAGAAGCCGTCGTAGAGCTGGGCCACGTCCACGTCGCTGGGGCGCAGTTCGGTCCGCTCCCACATGGAGGCGGCCGCGTCCCGGGCCGCCATCGTCGTCGGGTCGTCGAACTGGTCCCAGCTGGCCCGCCCCCGGAGCGCCGTCCCCACGGCATTGACGTGACAGACCGGACCGGACGCGTCGGGCGCGTAGTCGCGGTGCGAGACCACGAAGGCCGTCGACCCGTCGCTCGGGGCGTCGCAGTCGAAGAGGCACAGCGGCGTGGAGATCATGCGGGCGTCGAGGTAGTCGGCCAGATCCATGGGATCGCGATAGACGGCCTTCGGGTTGTCGGCGGCATTCCGGCGCCCGTTGATGGCGATCTGGCCGAGCTGTTGGCGCGTCAGGGAGAACTCGTACATGCGGCGCTCGGCCACCAGCGCCAACCAGTTGACGGCGGAGACCGCGCCGAAGGGGAGCGTCCACTGCAGGAAGCCGGAGAACCGCGGTACCCCGCCCGAGCCCCCACCGCTCCCGCCGATGCCCTGGCGTCCACCTTCGCCCTGGGCGGTGGACTCCGAGACCGTCCGGTAGACGAGGACGTGCCGGGCCAGACCGGCGGCCACGGCCAGGCAGGCCGCGATCACGGCGCGCATCTGGCCCGGACCCTCGCCACCACCGTCGTGCCAGTTCAGCCGCAGTCGCAGCGCGTCCTGAACCTCGGGCGAGCTCGGCCCGGCGAATCCGGCCGTGCCGGCACCCATGCCCGGGTAGGTCGCCAAGTCCGTCGATGTCGTCCCGGGTCAGGCCGGCGTCAGCCACGGCGGCTAGGCAGGCCTCGACGGTCAGGTCGATGTCCGTCCGACCCAGGTGGCGTCCCACGGCGGACTGTCCGATGCCCGAGATCACGGCTCGACGCTCGAGGGGCGGTTCGGTCATCGGGGCCCGGATTCCTCAGTGACCCGAACCGACGGCCGGGGCCGGTCGGAACAGAGGCAGGAACACGTCGTCGTGCTGCTCGAAGACGACCTCGACCGGCATGCCGGCCGGATGTCGGCGGGCTCCACGTCGACCAGGTTGGTGGTGAGCCGCACGCTCTCCTGCTCCTCGATGGCCACCAGGCCGATGACGTAGGGCTCGCTGCCCGGGATCCACTGGTGGATGTTCACGGTGTGGGCGACGACGGTGGCCCGGCCGCTGACCACGTGGGGCGCCACGCCCTCGGACAGGCACTCCGGGCACCGGGGCGCGGGGGGATGGACGAAGTAGCTGCAGTGGAGGCAGCGCAGGAAGCGCAGATGTCCGTCGGCTCCGCTGGTCCAGAAGAACGTGTTGTCCGGTTCGAGCCGCGGCAGCAGACGGATGGCGGGACCTCGGGCTGGCACGGCAGCAGCCTAGGCCGGGGGGACCGGGTGGTGCCGGGGCGCGCTCGGTCCGGTCGACGGCACGTACCCCGGGCGCGGCCCGGACGGCGGGAACCGGCCGGAGGACGCGGCCCTCATCGGGCGTCGAGTACCTCGGGGTTCGCCACGTGCAACGGCCGGGCGCCGGCCATCAGGCGGCACAGGTCCTCGGCGATGGTCCGGGTGTGGTTGGTCTCGGTGTCGAAGGTGGCACCTCCGATGTGGGGGGTGAGCACCACGGAGGGAAACTCGGTGAGGGGATGGTCGACGGCCAGTGACTCCCCTTCGAAGTGGTCGAGTCCGGCCGCGCCCACCTTGCCCGATCGGAGCGCGGCCACCAGCGCATCGGTGTCGTGCAGCGCCGCCCGCGCGCTGTTCAGGAAGACCACCCCGTCGCGCATGGCCGTCGAACTGATCGGTCCCGATCATGCCTTGGTCTCGGGGGTGACCGGGGCGTGCAGGGACACCACGTCGGAGCGGCCGAGCAGCTCCTCGAGGCTCACCGTCGACTCGGTGCTGTACGGGTCGTAGGCGATGACCTCCATTCCGAGCCCGCGGAGCCGCCACCGCAGCGCCCGGGCCACCGCGCCCAGCCCCACCAGCCCCACCGTCTGTCCGGAGAGCTCCCAGGCCCGGAACCGCTGATAGGGGATCGTGCCGTGCTTGTAGATCTCCCCCCGGCGCACGTCGGCATCGGCGCCCACCACCCCCCGGGTGGCGGCGAACAGCAGCGCCACGGTGATCTCTGCCACCGCGTCGGCGTTTCGACCGGGAGCGTGCAGGACCGGCACCCCGGCGGCGGTGGCCGCGGCAATGTCCACGTTGGTCGGATCACCCCGACAGCTGCACACGGCCAGGATGGGCTGTTCGAACAGCGGGCCGGCGCAACGATCGCTCTCCACCACCACGATAGAGGCGCCCTCGGCCGCCACCCGCTCGGCCAGCTGCTCTGCGTTGTAGATGCGCAGAGTGGGCTGGTCGAGCCACGAATCCAGGGTGAGATCGGCCAGCTCCCCGAGCAGGGTGAGCCCCGGTCCGCGTACGGCCGCTGTCACCAACGCCCTCGGTCGTTCGTTGGGCATGGGTCGGTGGCTCCTCGCTTCGTCGTCGGGCCCGGTGCGGCTCGGTCCGTCGTCGGGCCCTGTTCGCGTACATAATGGCGTCTCATGACGAGATTGTCAGGTCTGTGAGCGCACCGGACGGGGCGGGCTGCACCATCGGTGTGGACGTCGGGACCACCTCGGTGAAGGCGGTGGCCGTCGATGCCGAGGGGGCGGTCGTGGCCCGCACCCGGGTGGTGCACCGGGTGGGCACGCCCTCGGCCGAGCTCCTCGAGCACGACGTGGCCCAGGCCTGGCGCCGCGGGCCCCGACGGGCTTTTGCCGCCGTGTCGGCCGAGCTGGACGGTCCGGCTGCCGGCGTGGTGGTCACGTCGATGGTGCCGTCGATCACGGCCGTGGATCGCCGCGGCACCCCGTTGCTCCCCGGCCTTCTCTACGGGGACGAACGGGCTGCCGACCGCAAGCTGTCCGACGAGGGCGCGGACGTGGACCAACGGCAGTCGGCCGAGCGGTACCAGGGCCGTCGCATGCTGGAGTGGGCCGTCGGCGAGTGTCCGGGGGCCAAGGGGTACTGGAACTGCCAGGCCGTCGCCACCCATGCCCTGAGCGGTGTTCCCGCGGTGGACCAGGCCACGGCCACCTCCTTCGGGGGCCTGTACGAGGGTGGCCGCTGGGACAAAGAGGCGCTCCACGACCTGGGGTTGGGCGAGGCGCAGCTGCCGGTGGTCGGCGGCATGGGACAGGGGATCGGCTCGCTACCCGGGACGCCCGACGGTCTTCGCCGGTGGGTCGATCGACGCCTTCTGCGAACAGATCGTGGCCGGGGCCACCCAGCCGGGCGACGTGCTGGTCATCTTCGGGGCCACGCTGATCGTCTGGGTGGTCGCCGAGGAGTGGCGAGACGTGCCCGGTCTGACCACGCTGCCGAACATCATGGCCGGCCAGGTGATGATCGGTGGCCCGAGCAACGCCGGTGCCCTCTTCGCCGACTGGGCCCGGTCCCTGGCCAGGGTGCCGGCAGAACGACGTGGTAGCGCGGACCCCGATCCGTCAGAGGAGCTGCGGGCCGGTGACCCCAACCGGGTGCCGGTGTGGCTTCCGTACCTCCGGGGCGAACGCACGCCGTTCCACGACTCCCGACTCCGCTCCAGTCTGCACGGTCTCGACATCGCCCAGGGCCCGGACTCGCTGGTCCGGGCGGCCCACGAGTCCAGCGGGTTCGTGATCAGACGGATCGTCGAGCGCTCCGGGTTCGGGGCCCGCAGGATCGTCGCCACCGGCGGTGGCTCCCGCTCGCTCCCGTGGATGCAGGCGGTCGCCGATGCCACCGGACTCCCCGTCGACACGGTGGCGGTGTCGGAGGGGGCTGCCCTCGGCGCTGCGTTCCTGGCCCGGATGGCGGCGGGCCTCGAGACGTCCTTCGACGCCGCCGGCGCATGGGCGCGCACGGGTCGGCGGATCGATCCGGACCCGGCGTGGGCCGCCGCGGCCGCCGTCCGGTTCGAGCAGTTCGAGGCACTCGGCCCACCGGGCTGACCGGGAAACCGCACCCGGACCGGCGGACGCTGGACCGACGCCTTAGGGAGGCCCCGACGTTCGGTCCGTGCCGTGGAGTCAGCCCGCGGCGCCGTTGGGGGCGAACGTCGCCTTCAGCACGCCGCTCTCCTCCGGCCGGGCCAGGGTCTTGAGGGCATCCCACCAGTCCTCGAGGGGATACCGGTGGGTGACCATGGTGGTCAGGTCGATCCTGCCGTCCTGCACCAGGCCGAGATAGTGCTCGATGGCGTGGCGGCGGACACCCTCGAACTCCTCTAGGGCGAACGCATTGGAGCCCACGATGGTCAACTCCTTGAAGTAGACCGGGGTCCACTCCCACCTCCCCGGTACGGCCACGCCGGTGTAGACCAACCGTCCCCGTTCGGCCAGCACCCTCACCCCCACCTCGAAGGTCTCCGGCTTGGCCACCGAGTCGTAGACCACGTCGATGTGTCCGGGGTGGGCCATGGGCAGCCCGTCGAAGGCCTGGTGGAGCACGCCACCGGACCAGTCGGCCAGGCTCTCGACCAGGGCCAGTCGGGGCTCGTGGGGGAAGACCGCCGAGGCGCCGAAGTGCCGCGCCATCTCGACCTGGGCGGGGAACCGCGCCACCACGGCCACCTCCACGTCCGGATAGAGGGAGCGCAGGATGGCCACGCTGGCCAGGCCCAGGGCGCCGGCGCCGAACACCAGGACCCGGCCGCCGGCCGGTGGGGGATTGCGCACGATGGCATGGAAGGACACCGAGAACGGGTCGGACAGCACGGCGGCTTCGTCGGAGATGCCGTCGGGGACCGGAAAGAGCATCGACGAGTGGGTGGCCAAGAGTTCGGCCCAGGCCCCCGGTGCCCCGGTGACCACGCCGATGTGGACCCCGGGGCTGATGTCCCCTTTGGTGAACGACCAGCACATGTTGAGGTCGCCGGCCTGACATGGCGGGCACAGGGGCCGGATCCCCCGGGGCGCGCAGCTGAGCCAGGGGTTCAGCACCACCCGCTGCCCGACCTCCACATCCCGGGCCTCGGGACCCAGGGACACGACTTCGGCCACGACCTCGTGCCCCGGTACGTGGGGGAGCGAGGAGAAGGCCGCCATGGGATTGTCGATGTCGCCGTCGTGGAACTCACCCAGCACGAGCTTCGTGTCCGACCCGCACACTCCGGACAGGATGGGTCGGGTCACCACCCAGTCCGGATGGATGGGGTGGGCGTCGTCCATCTCGTGCAGGCCGAAGGGCAGGGAGGCCAGCCGCTCCTCGAGCTCGTCGGACGGGACCGGACGCGGTTCGTTCGGATCGGGACGGGCACCGAACAACAGGGCCTTCACGACCGTTCCTCCCCGGTGGCGCCGGCCTCGTCATTGGCGGCGGCGTCGACCATGGCCCGCATGCCGGCCATGAACCCGTCGATGTCCTTCGTCTTCATCTCAACCACTGCCTTCAGGTCGGGGACGTAGTGCTCGAACCGGTCGCTGGTGATGGACTCGACGATACCGACGGCACCCTCCTCGGCCGGCGCCAGCGGCCCGGCGTAGGAGGCCGGGTCGTTGTCGGGCTGGTCCCAGATCTCTGTGTCGAAGGCGCCGGGCAGCACCAGCTTGACGATCACGCCGGTGCCGTGGAGGTCCACGGCCAGCGACTCGCTCCATCCGGCCAGGGCGAACTTGGAGGCGCTGTAGGCCGCCTCGGCGGCGATGCCCAGGCGGCCCCCCATGCTCGAGACGTTGACGACGGTGCCCGAACCCCGTTCCAGCATCCGGGGCAGGAGTGCCAAGGTGATGGCGGCCGGTGAGAAGAAGTTGACCTTCATCGTCCGTTCCACGTCGTCCATGGTGAGCCGCGTGGCCAGGCGCCGCATGGGGATGGCGGCGTTGTTGACCACGACGTCGAGGGGCCCGACCTCGTCCCAGATGCGGAGTGCCAGCTCCGCGGCCCGCTCGGTGTCCTCCAGGTCGGCCGGCCATGCCCTCGAACGCGGTGCGGTCAGTCGGCAGTCCTCAACCACCTGTTCGAGCCGGTCGGCCCGGCGGGCCACCGCGGCCACCGTCGTCCCGCCGGCGGCCAGGAGCCGGGCGGTGGCGGCCCCGATCCCGGATGAGGCCCCGGTGACAAGGGCCGTCGTACCGGGTCCGAGCAGGGTGCCGGTTGCCCGAGCTCCGTCTGTCATGCCGCCCACCGGCGGGTCGAGGGGGAGGTTCGTTCAGTCGGATCGACGTGCATCGAGGTCATCGGCCGAGGTTAGGCGCTCCCAACCGGGTGGCGGGGGGTCCAGGCGCCAGTACTGCTCCGGGGTGTTGGCGGCCAGGCGCTCGGACAGCAGGTGGTCCCGCTCGAGGGGCCCGATCTGGCTCTTGTACAGCTCGATGGCTGTCCGCTTGGCTGCCATGTCCGGCTGGACGGGCACCACGGCCGGGGTCGGCCAGAGCCCACCGCGAAAGAGCTTGGAGATCCGCCAGGCCAGCAGGCCGGGGAGGTGCTTGTAGCCGGCGTCCTCGTAGACGAACCAGGCCGGTGGCCGGTCCCCGGCTCGGCCGGCCAGCAGTGACTCCCGGACCAGAAGCCCGGCCTCGTGGGTCAGGACGTGGTCCGGGTTGGCCAGCCCCATGGGCAGGAAGACCGCGCTGGGCCGGGCCTCGCTCGATCGCTCCCTTCAGGGCCGGAGCCACATCGGTGGGCGTGGGCCGATCCGAGGGGGCCAGGTACTGGTGGTCGGGGAAGTCGAGCCATACCGGCTCGGCCCCCATCGAGGCCATGGCGGCCCTGTCCTCCTCCTGGCGGGCGCCCACGACGTCGTCGCCGGTGACGAACCCGCCCGCGGCGTCCCAGTCGGTGACCTCGTCGGGATAGGAGGGTGGCCGTCCGGCGAGGACGGTGACCACCGTGCTCCCCGGGTAGGAGGTGAGCAGATGGGCCGCACCCAGCGCGGCGTCGTCGAAATGGGGTGAGACCACCAGGATGTCCGTCAGCGTCGAGGGGTCGAGCAGGCCCCAGAGTTCCTTGTCGTCCATGGCCGAATGGTAACGGGACCCGGCGCCTCGTACCCGGGTGCGCAGCTACCCGAGGGCACGCCGGATGAAGCCGGCCATCCCGACGATCATCAGCACGGCCAGGGAGCCGATGGCCACGACGAAGCAGATCCAGGTCTGGATGTGGGGTACTCCCGGCGCCATGAGCCCTCGCAGACCTTCACTCACGTAGGTCATCGGGTTGAGGGCCGACACCACCTGAAACCAGCGGATGTGATCGAGGGACGGCCACGGGTACTGGCTGGATCCCGTGAAGATGAGAGGCGTCAGGACCAGCGTCAGGGTCACGCTGATGCGGTTGGGCGGTACATAGGTGCCCAGGATGAGCCCCATGGCGGCGCCGATGAGCGACGCCGAGGACCACCATGACAACGACCGGTGCCGCAGTCGACGCCTGCCAGGGGATGGACCCGAGGATCCAGATCCCGACGGGGAACATGACGGCGGCGGCCACACACGCCCGCATGGCCGCGAAGACCACCTTCTCCACGGCCACGGCTCCGGTCGGGAGGGGGGCGAGCAGACGGTCCTCGATCTCGTTGCTGTACGAGAACTCGATGACGAGCGGGAGGGCCGTGCTCTGCAGGCCGGTCAGGACTGCGGCCAACGCCACCAGACCGGGGAAGAGCACCTGTTCGTAGCCGGGGCGGGCGTAGCCGAGCTGGGTGAGCACTTTGCCGAAGACGAAGAGCAGGAAGAGCGGCTGCAGGATGACCTGGGCCAGGAAGACCGGGAACTCGCGTCCCGGTCACGAAGAGGTCCCGCCGCAGGATGGCCAGCGCCGTCTTCCAGGGTCCCCAGTGGGGAAGCTGGTCCAGGGCGCCGGGTCGATCCTGGCGTTCGGCCACCACGGTCATCGCAGAGCCCTTCCGGTGAGGTGGATGAAGACGTCCTCGAGATTGGGCTCGCCCAGGCGGGCATCGGTGAGCCTTCCGCCCGCGGAGCTGATGGCCTGCGCCACCGGGGCCACGAACCCCGCCGCCTCGCCTGTCACGTAGATACGGAACCGCCAACCGGTCGCCGGCCGGATCGTCGAGCACGTCGGACTGGATGACACCGGGCACCGAGGCCAGCGCGTCGACGATGGCCGTCTGATCGGTCGAGTCCCCCGATTCCACCGCACAGTCGAGTGTCCGTTCGCCCGTCATGCCCTTCACGAGGGCCGTCGGGGGTGTCGAGGGCCAGGAGCGTTCCGTGGTCGATGATGGCCACGCGGTCGCTGAGCACGGCAGCCTCGTCCATGTCGTGCGTGGTGATCACCACCGTCGTCCCTGCAGCCCGGAGCTCCGCCACCTTCTCCCACAGGAACAGGCGGGCGGCCGGGTCGAGGCCGGTCGACGGCTCGTCGAGGAAGAGGACGGCGGGGGAGTGCATCAGCGCCCGGGCGATCATCATCCGTTGGATCTGTCCCCCCGAGAAGTCGTCCGGCCGGCCGCCCGACCGGTCGGCCAGCCCGAACTGCTCGAGCAGCGCATCGGCCAGGTCCTGACGTCGGCCCTTCGGAACCCCGTGATAGCTGGCGTGGAAGAGCAGGTTCTGGCGTACCGAAAGCGAACGGTCGAGATTGTTGATCTGGGGAACCACGCCAAGCAGTCGTCGTGCTCCGACCGGATCGGCCACCACGTCGACACCGGCCACCAGGGCCCGACCGCAGGTCGGACGGATTCGGGTGGTCAAGATTCCGATGGTGGTGGTCTTGCCGGCACCGTTGGGGCCTAGGAAGCCGAACACCTCACCCTGCCGCACTTGGAAGCTCACGCCGGCCAGGGAGTCCTTGGGGGCCTTGGGGTACCGCTTGACCAGGTCGGTGACCTCGACGGCGACGCCGGCCGCATCCGACGGTGACGTCCGGAGCACCGGGATCGAGGGCGTCGGTCGATCCGGAACGGCGGAAACCGTCGTCCACCCGATCTCGAGGTCCTCCGTTCATCTGTGGTGTACTCCTTGTCGAACCCGGCCCGATGCTCACCGGCGAGAGGGAACTCTGCTTCGCCACCCGATGCCGGTGGACTGCCGACGGGGATCGACGCCAACCTAACCAACCGGGGCGACGGCCGACATTCTGCCTGGCGCCCAGCGCCTCGCGGCGCACGACGATACGGTTAGGGAGGCGTCGCACGAGGATACGGCACGGGCGGCGGAGGGAGGAGGGAACGCGGTGCGTGGCAGGGGTCGCTGGAATCCACTGAAGGGCGTGACCCGATCATGGGGCCACTTCGTCCGGCGCTCCCGGTCCACCCAGATCCGCACCCTGGCCATGGTGGGGGTGGTGCTGATCGGCCTCGTGACGTGGGTGGCCACCGCCCCGTCGAGCACGTCGGCAGGCGGCGTCGACCGACCGGGTTGCCCACCGGCACCACCGGCTCGGCGCCCAGCCCGGTGAGCAGCGCCAGCACCTCGTCGCGCGGGGTGTCCGCTCACGCCATCAACGTCGTGTTCCCCCTGGTCTCGTTGAACTCCCTGGCCGGCAAGGAGGGATTCGCCTCGGACGTCGAGTTCGGGGAGCAGACCAAGGCCATCCTGCTGTTCGTCAAACAGATCAACGACACCGGGGGGATCCACGGCCGGAAGATCAATCCCATCATCACCATGTTCGACCCGACCAACGAGGCGGCCATGCGGGCCCTGTGCAAGACCTGGACCGAGGGATCGCCGGCCGCCTTCGCCGTGCTCGACGGGGAGGGCGACTGGACCGGCGACAACGAGCTGTGCATCACCCAGGAGGGTCACACCCCCTTCATCGGCCAGTGGACCACGGTGACCAACTGGACCAACGAGGGCTCTCCCGTATCTCTGGTGGACGGGTCCGGACCAATCCACCATCCTCCAGGCCGTTGTGGACTGGGGCCTCAGCTCCGGTCTCCTGGCCGGCAAGAAGGTGGGCGTGGTGGCCGGAAACCGGGCCTCGGACCAGGTGGCCCTCAAGCAGTACCTGCTGCCCGACCTGTCTGCGGCCGGCGTCACCCCGGTGGTCGAGACCATCGACGCCGATCCCGACGACACCGCCACGACCGACACCCAGGCCCCCCTCGTGGTCCAGCAGCTCCGCAGCGCCGGGGTGACCTCGGTCATCCCGCTGATGCCGTTCAACGTCTTCTACCCGGTGCTCCAGGCCGAGACCGACCAGCAGTACTTCCCCCGCCTCCTCCTCAGCGACTACGAGGAGAGCATCGAGGCCGCCCTTGGGCTCCTTCCCGTCCCCTACGCCTCGGCCCTCGACGGCCAGGAGGGCGTGACCACCGAGACCCTGGGCGGCATCGACGACGACCGACCCCAGAGCCAAGGCGGTTACGACCCCGCCGTTCGCAGTTGCTGGGTCGTGTGGCACAAGGCCTATCCCGCAGGTGCCTCCCGGGAACATGTCCGACTTCATCGAGGAGCAGGGCCCCATTCAGGGTTGGTGCCAGGCCATCCACGTGTTCGCGGCGGCGGCCAAGGCGGCAGGTCCCGATCTCAACCGGCGCACCTTCGTCACCGCCATGTCCAAGCTCTCGTTCGGCCTGGGGACGAACACCCCCGTCCTCAGCTTCGGCCCCGACAAGCGGTACGGCCCCACCGAGTACCAGGTGGTCCGGCTGCACATCAACTCGCCGGTCTCGTCGCAGTGCAAGATGCCGAAGAACAACGTCCCGCAGTTCACCTGCTGGGTCCAGGTACAGCCGTTCGTGCCGCTGCCCGAGGGCTGAACCGAGCGGGGGACAGGTCGGGGCCGCTGCGCCGGCTGGACAAGACGGTCGCTGCCGGAGCGCTGGTAGACAAGTGCCGATGGATCACCGACTCACCCACTCGACCCGGAGCTACGCGAGCGCTGGCACACCGACGGCTGGTGCGTGCTGGAACGCTTGATCCCCGCCGACGAGGTGGCTGCGGCCCAGGACGCCCTGATCGAGCTGTTCCCTCCGGCCGACGCCGTCGCACGCCGCCCGCGGCCCGCCGGAGACCGAGGGGGTTCGACGTCAGGTGGGACGCCAAGAAACCGGTGTTCCCGTTCGACAGCATGGCCCTCAACCGTCTCTGCGTGCACGACGCCCTCATCGACCTGGCCCAGGACCTCCTGGGCACCGAGGACGTCCGGCTCTACCAGGGACTGGCCAGCGCCAAGTACTCCGCCGGCGCGCCGGACTACGAGCAGCTCCTCCACGTCGACTACGGCAACCACACGCTGGTGGTACCGCGGTCCGATCCCGGCTACCAACACCTGGAGCTGTTCGTGTACCTGAGCGACGTGACCCCCGAGCGCGCCGCCACCCGCATCGTGTCGCGCCGGCTCACCCACGGAATCCCGGTGGAACGGCTCTACCTGGATCTGGCCGAGTACGCCTCCCTCTACGACTCCGAGGAGTCCGCCTCGGGACCGGCCGGTTCGGTCTTGGCCTACCGTCCCGACGTCTACCACCGCGGCACGTCGTTGACCGAGGAAGGTGCGGCCCGGTTCATGCTCCACGTGGCCTACAAGCCGGTGGCCACGGACTGGCTCGGCTTTCAGGCCTGGCCCCAAGCCGCCGAAGGGAAGGCGTGGCACCGGTTCATGGAACAGGCCAGCCTGCGTCAACTCACCGTGCTCGGCTTTCCCGAACCCGGCCACCCCGTACTGGAACGAGGAGACCCTCCGCGGCGTGGCCGCCCGCTATCCGAAGTTGGACATGACGCCCTGGCGCCAGGCGGTCCCCGGTCCGTGACCGGCGGCCGATCCGGACCGTCCTGACGTGACCATCCTGGCCACGACGGGATCGCCATGGTGGAAGCACGGGGTCCTCTACCAGATCTACCCTCGCTCCTTCGCCGATTCCGACGGGGACGGCACGGGCGACCTGCCGGGGATCATCGACCGGCTCGACCATCTGCAGTGGTTGGGCGTCGACGGCATCTGGCTGAGCCCGATCACCGTCTCACCCAACGCCGACTGGGGTTACGACGTCGCCGACTATCTGGCCATCGAGCCCGACCTGGGCACGTCGGCCGACGTGGACCGCCTGATCGTCGAAGGCCCGACGTCGGGACATCCGGGTACTGATGGACCTGGTACCCAACCACACCAGCGAGCAACACGAGTGGTTTGTCGACTCCCGTACATCCCGCCACGCCGTCCATCGCCAGTGGTATGTCTGGGCCGATCCCGAAACCCGACGGCTCGCCCCCCAACAACTGGGTCTCGGGTTTCGGCGGACCCGGCGTGGACCCTCGACGACACGACAGGCCAGTACTACCTCCACAACCATCTCGACGAGCAGCCCGACCTCAACTGGTGGAACGAGGAGGTACGGGACGAGTTCGACCGCATCATCACGCTACTGGCTCCGGCGCGGCGTCGCGGGCTTCCGCATCGACGTGTGCAACATCATCATCAAGGACGCGCTGTTGCGGGACAATCCTCCGGCCACGGAGTCCGACCCGCTCGACGTCCAGCTGTTCGGGCAGCGACCGGTCTACAACGGCAATCGTCCCGAGGTGCACGAGGTCATCCGGCGCTGGCGACGGCTGGTGAGCCACGATCCCCGACGTCCTGTTGGTCGGGGAGACGCCGGTCGAGCCGGTGGAGGCCCTGGCCGCCTACTACGGAGACGGGCGGGACGAGCTCCATCTGGCCTTCAACTTCCCCTTCATCAACTCGCCGTTGGATGAGGCGGCCATGCGGACCATCGTGGAGGCCACCGAGGCGGCCCTGCCGGACGGGGCCTGGCCGGTGTGGACGGGCTCCAACCACGACATGTCCCGGTTCGCCTCCGCGCTGGGCCGACAACGATCCGGCCCGCACCCGGGTGGCGGCTGATGATCCTCCTGTGCCTGCGGGGCACCCCGGTGCTCTACCAGGGGGACGAGATCGGTCTCGGTGACACCGAGCTCCAACAGGCCGATCTGCGCGACCCGCTCGGGGTCCGGTTCTGGCCCCACTACGCCGGGCGCGACGGCATGCGGACCCCGATGCCCTGGCGGAATGTCCCCGGTGGAGGCTTCACCGACGCAGGGGTGCGCCCCTGGCTGCCCTTCGGAGACCTGGCCGCCTGCAACGTCGAGGACCAGTCAGTCCGACCCGGGGTCGATGCTCCACCTGGCCCGGGACCTGATCGCCCTGAGGAGGGCCACCCCGGACCTGCAGGTCGGCTCCTACCGGCCCCGGCTGGCCTCGCCGGATACCTGGGCATGGGACCGCGGTGAACGGGATTCGTGGTGGCCGCCAACATGACCGAAGGCACCGGCGTGGTGGAAGGGGTGAGCGGGCACGGTCCGGCTCGGACACGGTCCGCAGCCGGGACGGGACGAGCGTGCATGGTTCACTCCGCCTCGAGGGCTGGGAGGCTGTCGTGGTGGAGCTCGGAAAAGTCCTGAGGCCGGGTGGACCGGCGGGAGGCCGGGTGGACGCGGCGGGCCCGGTCCAGACCCCGGCGATCGAGCGCCGGTCGACCTCTCAGCGCGCCGTTGTGGCGGCGTCGGTCACCCAGCTCATTCCTCCGGCCAGATGACGGAGATAGTCCGGGCTCTCCCATGCGTGGGGAAAGTGACCGAGCGATGTCGAGAAGACCCGTCCGTCGCCCTCGGTGAAGCACCATGACAGCGGATAGCCGAAGGTCGGTTCCGTCCGGCCTTCGTTTCCACCACCGTCCGTGAGCTCGTCCGGTCGGGCTCGTAACAGCACGGTGGCGTCGGGGCGAAGGTCACGGAACGTGTACACCTCGTCGTGCCATGACCAGGTGGCACCGAGGTGGGAGACGGCCGGATGGGTGACATCGACCACGTCCAGGGTGCACCGCTGGGTCCACGGATGTCCGTCGAATCGAGCCCCGACCAGCATCCCGTACTCGTCCCAGCCGTAACACGAGTCGGTGGCCGAGTGCACGGCCATCACCGACGTCCGACCGGATCGGACGGCATCGAGGAGGAGGGTCTGTTGGAGGGGGGACCACGGAGTCTCCCCGATGGTGAACAGGGCCACGACGGTGGCCGCGCTCGAGATCCCCCGGGTCGAGGGCTCGCACATCCGAGACCCGGTGGAAGCCGAGGCCCGACGCCTCGGCCAGCTCGGCCATGGCCGTGGCCGACTGGTCGAGTACGCCGTGGACGCCGGCCGGCCCGTGGCGGTAGGGCGCGACCTGGGTGACATAGAGGAGCGACCGCTCGGCCATGGTCGGATCCTACTGTCCGGGGTGCTGTCCCGGACGACCGTGGTGCACGGTCCAACCGTCCGCCGGCCCCCTTCTGGCTGTACCAATTACTGTGGGCCCATGGTGGAGGGGGCCGAGGACCGATCGGTGGACACCTGGGTGCTGAGCCGGCGTCAGCTGCTCGGGGGAGGACTGGTGGGGGCAGCCGGCCTGGCCCTGTTCGGCCATCTTCCTGCGTCCGGGGCGAGCACGGCCTGGGCTGGACCGCCCCCGGCGCCCCTGGAGGCGGCGGCCGTCGGCCGACCCGGTGGGCCGGTGGCGTTGCGGGTCGACGGCCTGGCCGAGCCCATCGGACTGGGCCCGGGGGACATCTTCTTCGCCTGGCAGGTGCAGGACCCCCGACGCGGAGCGCGCCAGAGCGCCTACCGCATCGTGGTGAGCGGACCCGAGGTGGGAGCGGGCACGGCGCCGACAGTGTGGGACAGCGAGAAGGTCGCCTCGGCCGAACAGGCCTTCGTGCCCTACGGCGGCCCGCCACTGGCTTCGGACGCCCGCTACCGCTGGACGGCGCAGACCTGGGACGCATCGGGCCGGGCCGGCCCGACCTCGACCGAGTCGTTCTTCGAAACGGGACTGGAGAACGACGACTGGCGCGCCTCGTGGATAAGCCGGTCCGCCAGCGAGCTGGCGGAGCCGTGTCAGTACACCTACGCACGCCGCCAGTTCGACCTCGACCGGGGACGGATCGTCCGCGCCCGGGCCTATGTGTCCGGCGACCAGCAGTACGAGCTCTACGTCAACGGAGTGCGCGCCGGCAAGGGGCAGGCCTACAGCTACCCGGACTCCATGTACTTCGAGACCCTGGATGTGACGAACCTGCTCCGGCCCGGCGCCGCCAACGTCATCGGTGCGGTGACCAACTGGCAGGGTCCTACCAAAGGGCATCCGGCCGGCAGCCCCGGACTGATCGTGCAGCTCGTGGTGCACTATCCCGATGGGGGCTCGTACCAGATGGTCACGGACGGGTCGTGGCAGGTCCTGGCCGGCGCGTGGTTTCCGGGGACCCAACGTGACCTCGAGGGTGATCTGGTGGACTACACCGAGAACATCGACGGGCCCGGCGAGCCCGTCGGCTGGCTGCTCCCCGGGTTCGACGACTCGGCATGGTCGGCGGCGACGGTCCTCGGGAGAGCCCCGACGGCACCCTGGACCCATCTGGTATCGGTGCGTACCCGCATCGTGGAGGAGCCGGTACCCGCCGTGTCACTCACCACCCTGGGCTCCGGTGCCGTCGTGGCCGACTTCGGGAAGGTCTACGCCGCGGTGCCGACGGTGGCGTTCCACGATGGGTCGGCCAACCGGTTGGTGACCATGCGGGCCGGTTTCCTGTTGGACGAGCCGGTGCCCGGGCAATCATTCAGCGGTGAGCCCGGGCAGGTCTCGACCACCCATGGCACCCAGCACACCGACATGAGCTACAGCTACGTGCAACGCGGTGGCGAGGAGCAGTTCCACCCCTTCGACTACCTGGGCTTCCGCTACTTCCAGATCGACGATCCCGGCGAGGCGCTGACCCCGGGTGACGTGGTGGCCCTGGCCCGCCATACCGCCCCACCCGACCAGCCGCCGGCCACGTTCTCCTCGGCCGAGCCCGTCATCGACGCCGAGTTCCAGTTGGGCGCGCACTCGGCCATGTTCACGGCGCAGGAGCAATTCATCGACACGCCGACGCGGGAGAAGGGATCCTGGCTCTACGACGGATCCAAGGAGTCCCTGACGGCCATGGCCGCCTTCGGTGAGCAGAACCTGACCCGCAAGTCCCTCACCGAGTTCGCCCAGTCCCAGGCCCGCTACTGGCCCAATGGTGCCGTCAACAAGATCTACCCCACCGGGCTCGGCGCCCTCGACATCAACGAGTCCACCGAGATCTATCCCGAGTGGGTGTGGCAGTACTGGATGCACACCGGAGACCGCACCCTGCTGGCGTCGGTGTACGGGGTGCTCCGGGGCATCTGCCGCTATATCCAACGAGCCGTCTCGCCGACCACGGGTCTGGTGACGTCGCTGCCCTCGACCAGCGTCTACTACGACTATCCCGTCGTGACCCGACTCAACGTCCTCGGCGCCAACGCGTTCCGCCGTACGGCATCGGTCGCCGAGGTGCTGGGCCGACCCCGGAACGAGGTCTCCCTCCAACGCCGGCGACAGGCTGCGCTGGTCGCCGCGGTGAACCGCCGGCTCACCCTCCACGACGGCACCTACGTCGACGGGCTGATGGACGGGGGTTCACCGACCCCCACGGCGTCGCAGACGGCCAACGCCTGCGCGGCGGCATACGAGGTGGTACCGACCGAGCACATCGGGACCGTGGGCCGCTACGTGAGCAGTCTCGGGATGCAGGCCCCACCCCAGAATGCCGGCGAGGTCCTGGCGGCCATGGCCGCGGCCGGCCTGTACGGCGATCTGGTGGCGTGCCTGGTGGACGCCACCACCGAGGGCTGGGCCAACATCCTGTCCCGGGGGGCCACCTTCACCTGGGAGGTGTGGAATCCCTCCGACGCCGACGGGGACAGCATGTCGCACGGCTGGGGCTCGACCATGGTCCCCGAGATCCAGCGATCGCTCCTCGGGGTGCGACCCACCGGTCCGGGGTTCTCCACGTTCGACATCATCCCCCCTCCCAGCGGGCTGGCCTGGGCCATCGGCTCGGTGCCCACGCCCCGCGGCACCATCTCGGTGGCCTGGAGCGCCGCGACCGGCGGAGGACAAGACCGTGTCGGTGGAGGCCACCGTGCCACCGAACAGCACCGCCGTCCTGACGGTGGCCGCTCAGGCCCGGGGAGCCCTCACCGAGGGGGGCGCCCCCATCACCGCAGCAGACGGAGTCCGCTTCCTCGGCATCAGCGACGGAGCAGCCCGTCTCGAACTGGGCGCCGGTACCTACCGGATCCGCTCGGCCCAGGCACCATGACCGCGCCACACGAGGACCGGTGAGCGGCGGATCGGTGGCGGCCGGAACCTGGTGGGCGAAGGCGGCGGTGGCCGTCCTGATGGCCGTCGGGGGTGCCCTTGGCGTCGGTGCCGCCGGTGCCGCCGGGGCCGCCGGGGCCGCCGGGGCCGCCGGGGCCGCTGAGGTCGCTAGCGCCGCCGCCGGCGCAGCCGCCGCTACCGGCGCCGGGCATGCGTGTATCGCCGAAGGTTCGTCTCCGTCACGACCGACCGTCCCGTGGTCGTCGCTCCGCAACCCGATACTGAGCGAGCCTCGGGCCGGGGTGAAGGACGAGGCCATCGTGTGGACAGGCGGCGCCTGGCACATGCTCTTCAGCGAGGTGACCGACGATCGGAAGCTGTCGGCCGGCGTGCGCTGGAACATCGCCACCGCCACCAGCCCGGACTTGCTGCACTGGTCAGCGGTGAAGCCATGGCCGCTCCAAGCCGGGGTGACCGGAGTCGCCTCTCCCGACATCGTCTCGGACGGGCAGGGTGGCTATCTGGTCACGTACCAGTCGGACCCGGGGGCGACGCCGCCGTCGCAGGACCAGTCCCGCCTCTTCTACCGGACGTCGACCGACCTGCGGACCTGGTCCGGCGCCCCACCGCCTGGCGTGGTCGTTGGCGTCGGCGTCGGGCGATCGCATGATCGACGGGGCCTTCGTCTACACGGGCACGATCTCCTGTTGGGGTTCAAGTACTCGTCGCCCTCACAGCCCGACGTGTTCGAGCTGGCCCGGTCGACCAGTGGACTCCCACGCGGACCGTGGCGGTTGGTGGGACGGCCCGACATCGACGTCGAGGGTGGCACCATCGAGAACTACGAGTTCGTGACGGCCGGAGGGCAGTGGCGGCTGGTGGCCACGTCGAACAATCTCGATCAGCCGTGGCTCTTCACGCTGACCGGGGACCCCGATCAAGCCCGGGGTTGGTTGCAGTGGAGCGCCGGGTATCCATTGTCGATCCCCTCCGAGCCGTTCAACAGCGGACCCGGCATCTCGAGCATCGGGTTCGAGCACGCCAACTCGGCCTTCCTCTGCGATGCCAGCGCCCAGCCGGGCCAATTCTTCTACCTCTTCTACGCCGGCAGCGACGAGCTGACCCAGTTCGACGGTTGGGGCCACGCCAAGATCGGCGTGGTCCGCAGCACCGACCTCATCCACTGGCAGGTGCCGCCGGGCTGAAGGATGCCCTTTGGGGCCACTCCCTGCCGTCGGTCGGTCCTGCCGCCGTCGGGACGACGTGTCTCCGTCACCGGGTCGGGCCGGCTGGGTAGAGTGTGCCGAATGGTCACCCGCTTTCCGTTGGACCCCCGGCAGGACTGAACACCATGCAGATCACCATCGTCGGAGGCGGCAGCTACCAGTGGACGCCCGAGCTCCTGGCCGACCTGCTCGGCACGGAGTCGTTGCACGGTGCCCACTACGTTCTCGAGGACATCGATCCGACTCCGCTGGACAAGATGCAGGCCTTGGCCGGTCGGCTCAACGAGACCATGGGGGCCGGGGCCACCTTCTCCACCACCACGGATCAGAAGCGCTCGCTCGAGGGCGCCGACTTCGTGATCGTCACCATCTCCACCGGGGGCTTCGACTCGATGGCTTTCGACCTCGACATCCCGGCCCGCTTCGGCATCCGCCAATCGGTGGGGGACACGGTGGGGCCGGGCGGCATCACCCGTTCCCTGCGGAACATTCCGGTGCTCGTGGGCGTGGCCGAGGACATGGGGAAAGTCTGTCCCGAGGCGTGGCTGCTCAACATCACCAATCCCGATGACCTGCCTGACCCGTGCCGTGTGCCGACAGACGGCGGTCAAGACGGTCGGCCTGTGCCACGAGGTGGGGAACTGGTCCATGGATCTCGCCATCGCCCTGGGGCGCCCGGCCGAGGCCGTGCGTCCGACGGTGGCCGGCGTCAACCACTTCCCCGTGGTCACGGCCCTGGACGTCGACGGCGAGGACGGTTTCGCCATTCTGGCCGACATGGTCGACGAAGCGGGGGGCCTGGCTGCGCTGGCGCCCCACCCCGACCGGCCCGTGGCCGAGGACTTCTCGCGCCTCGACTTCGTCCAGCGGCACGCGCTCAAACTCGATCTTCTCGACAAGTGGGGTGCGTTCCCGGCCGCCGGCGATCGCCACGTCGCCGAGTTCCTGCCCTGGGTGCTGACCGAAGACTCGCACTGGGGTGCCGACTTCAACATCGAACTGACCTCCATCGAGCGCCGCCAGGGCCATCAGGACGGCTACATCGCCGATGTCGACGCCTGGTTGGCCGGCACCAAGACGTTGCAGACGTGGCAGTCGGGCGAGTTGCCGGCACTCGTGATCGACTCCCTGATCACCGGAGAACCCCGCCAACTTCCGGCCAACATCCCCAACTGCGGGCCAGGTGCCGGACGTCCCTGACGAAGTCGGTGGTGGAGTCGATCTGCGTGATCGACGACCGAGGGCATCCGGGGCCGCGACGTCGCTCCGCTACCACCCCCCTTCGCCGAGCTGGTCCGTCGTCACGTGGCCGTGGGCGAATGACCGTCGCCGCCGCCATCGAAGGCGACCGGGCCCTGGCCGAGGCGGCCTTCTTCCTCGACCCGCTGGCCGGCCGGGGAGACCTCCACCGGACAGAGGCCATGGTCGACGAGCTCCTGTCCGCCACCTCGACGTGGCTTCCGCAGTTCGCCAGCTGACGACGGACCGGCGCCGTCGGGCCGTGGCCGGGGGAGTGGGGGCCGGGGTCGGACCGGTCGGTTCCGGCCCGACCGCGGCCGGCCCGTCGGCGCCGGACGACGGCGAAGACCCCGACGCCGATCACCCGACTCCGATCACCCAACATCGATAAGCGACAAGGAGGAACTCCGTGCAACTCGGCTTTGTCGGACTCGGGGCCATGGGGCTGCCCATGACCCGCCATCTCCTCGAAGCCGGCCACCAGGTCGCCGTCTCCTCGCGGAGCCCCGGCCCGATCGCCGAGGCCGTCTCCCTCGGTGCCGTCGAGGCAGCCTCGCCGGCCGAGGTGGCCCGGGCCAGCGATGTGGTGATTCTCTGCGTGCCGAGCTCACCGCAGGTGGCGGCGGTGGTGGATGCGATGCTGCCCGCGCTCCGGCCCGGCCAGGTGGTGGTGGACTGCTCCACCATCGATCCGGACGTCGCCCGCCAGCAGCACCAGCGGGTGACCGCCACCGGGGCCGGTTTCCTCGACGCCCCGCTTTCGGGCGGAACGGCCGGGGCCGAGAAGGGCACGCTGACCGTGATGGTCGGGGGCGAGGCGGCCACGCTTGGACAGCGGTCCGTCCGGCGCTCGAAGCCCTTCGCCGGCCTTATCGTCCACGTCGGCGACGCCGGTATGGGCCAGGTGGTGAAGCTGTGCAACAACCTCATCTACGCCGCCCAGATGCTGGCCACCTCGGAGGCCGCCGCGTTGGCCGTCACCTCCGGAGTGGACATGGAGAAGTTCCTCGAGGTCGTCCTGCACTCCACCGGGGACTGCGTGGCCGTCCGCACCCGGCTGCCCGTGGCCGGCGTGGTCCCCGACAGTCCGGCTTCCAACCAGTGGCGCCCTGGCTTCATGACCGACCTCATGGCCAAGGATCTCGACCTGGCCCTCGGCTACGGGTCCCGGGCCGGCGTCCCGCTGGCGTCCACGGCCGTCGCCCGCCAGGCGCTGACCGCGGCCACGGCGGCCGGCTACGGGCGCGAGGACTTCTCGGCCATGGCCAAGATCGTCTTCGGCCTGTCAGGGCTGACGTGACCGGTGGGGTGACCGGGCCATGAGTCGGCCGGCACCGCGTCCGACGGCGACCGTCCGTTCCGCCCGCCGGCGTTGGTGCTGGCGGCCGACCACCGCGCCCGGGGCGTCATGACCATCGAGCGTTACGGCGACTACGTGGCGGCCGTCCTCGACGCGCTGCCCCACTGCGACGGGATCCTGGCCACGGCCCAGCCGCTCACGGACCTGCCGCGCCAGGGGGCCCTGCGACCCGACCAGCGGACGTATCTCTCGATCAACCGGACCGGACTGGCCGGAACGGTGTTCGAGCTCGACGACCGTCTGGTGGCCAGCGTGGCCCGGGCCGCCGCCGACGGATGGACGGGGGTCAAGCTGATGACCCGCATCGACAGCAGCGACCCGGGGGTGCCGCCGCGCTCGAGCTGCTCGGTCAGGTGCTCGAGGCGGCCCGGGCCCACCGGCTCGACGCCCTGATCGAACCGGTGTGGTGGCGGGACGGGGCCATGTCCCGGGTCACCGCCGACATCGTCCTGGCCGCCGTCATCGCCCACGACCTGGGCGCGCCGCTGCTCAAGGTGCCCGTCCCCGACGAGCCGGCCGGCGGCCCGCGGATCGAGGCCGTGGCCCGGGTGGTGGCCAGCGTCGGTGTGCCGGTGCTGTTCCTCGGGGGACCGCACCGAGGAGCCGGGGGGCGCGGTCGACGAGGCTCGGGACGTGATGGCCGGAGGCGGTGCCGGTCTGGCCATGGGCCGGGCCATCCTTCAGGAGCCCTCGCCGAGCGGGGCCGCCAAGGAGCTGGCCGCCATCGTGCACGGCGGGTGATCCTCACCTTCGACTTCGGCTCGAGCGTCACCAAGGTGGCACTGTGGGGGGCGGGAGGCCTGGAGGCACTGGCGGGCGCTCCCTCTCCGCACCACCCATCCCCGACCGGGCTGGTCGGAACAGGACCCGCACGAGCTGGTGGGCGTCCCTGGTGGCCGCCTGCGCCAGTCTCCGGACGCAGTCGCCCGCGGCCTTCGGCTCGGTCGACGTGATCGGTTGCACCGGTGCCCGTCAGACCATGGCGCTGGCCGATGCCGGCGGTGAGCCCCTGGGCCCGGCCATCCTCTGGTCAGACCGTCGGGCTGCCGACGAGGCGACGGCGGTGGCCGCCAGGATGGCAGACGCCGGAGGGTCCCCGGTGCGGACCGTCGACCACCATCGACGCGGCATCGGTGGCCGCCAAAATTGGCCTGGCTCACCGCTCCACGACCCCGATCGGTTGGCCGCCTGCGCCTGGATCCTGACCCCTCGGGACCTCGTGGTCTGGTGGCTCACCGGCGTCGTGTGCACCGATGCCACCATGGCGTCGCGCAGCGGTCTCTACGACCGGGAGGGCCGCCTCGTCGATGCACTGGCGGGTGACTCGGCCCGACGGCTGGCCCCGGTGTTCCCCTCCGACCGCGTGAGCGGCACGCTGACGGATCGGGCGGCCGGGGAGCTGGGTCTGACCGCGGGCACACCCCTGGTCGTCGGCGCCGGCGACCGACCCTGCGAGGTGATCGGATCGGGGGCCACCGAAGGCGGTGCCATGGTCAGTTGGGGCACGACGGCCAACGTGTCGATTCCGGTCGGTCGTCGTCCCGACGGGCCCCTGGGTGGACTCGTGCTGTCGAGATCTGCCGACGACGGCTGGCTGCTCGAAGGCGGGCTTTCCTCGGCCGGGTCCATGGTGGCCTGGCTCGGGCGCCTCACCGGGCGCACGCCCGAGGAGCTGGCCGAACTGGCCCGCCTGTGCCGGCCCGGTGCCGGGGGAGTGGTGGCCACTCCGTGGCTGGAGGGTGCCCGGGCCCCATGGTGGCGGGACGACGCCACGGCAGGGTTCGTCGGCCTGCGCCCGGAGCACGGACCGGCCGAACTGGCCCGCGCCGTGTTCGAGTCGGTGGCGTGGGACCTCCTTCGCTGTCTCGAGTCCATGGCCCGCCTCCGACCGGCCGGACCGCCGGTGTCCGAGCTGCACCTGGGTGGCTCGGGGTCGGGCGTGGCCGTGTGGATCGACGTGCTGACCGGAATCACCGGCGTGCCGGTGGACCGTCGTCGATCCGGTCAGGCCGCTTCGGCCGGGGCCGCGGTGCTGGCGGCCCGCGCCGCCGGCATGGAGTGCCCGCTCGACGTCGTCGACCCGATCGGGGTGCGGACGGAGCCGGAGCCCGAGGCGGTGGCAGCCTACCGGTCCCTCCGGGGCGGTTCGGATCGGGCCGCTGCCGCCGTGCTCGGCCTGGGCCGGCGGTCGACGGCGACGGGAGATGACCGGGCGGCCCATGACCGGGCGGCTCATGACCGGGTGGCTCATGCCCGACCCCGACCGCGGTGACGGCCCGTGCGACTGACGCTGGCCTACGGCCGCCACGGACTCGACGTCGACGTGCCCGACGACGCCGTGGTGGTGGAGCCTCCCCTCCGCCCCCGCTGGCCGACGAGGCCGGGGCCGTCCGCGACGCGTTGCGGGTACCGCACTCCGGTCCGGCCCTCGGGGACCTGATCCGGACCGGTGAGCAGGTGGTGGTGGTATTCCCCGATCTGACCCGGCCGATGCCGAACACCACCGTGCTCCCGCCCCTGCTGGCCGAGCTCGAGCGGGCCGGCGCCGGTCCCGACCGGGTCGAGCTGCTCTGTGCCACCGGCACCCACCGCCTGGCCACGGCGGCGGAGATGACCGGCCTGGTCGGCCAGGACATCGTCGACCGGTACCGGATCCACCAGCACCGTGCCGACGACGGCGACCACGTGCGAGGTCGGAACCGTCGACGGCACGCCGATCCTGCTCGACCGGCGCTACGTCGAAGCCGACCGGCGCATCGTGACCGGCTTCGTCGAGCCCCACTTCTTCGCCGGGTGGAGCGGAGGGCCCAAGGGGACCTGCCCGGGCTTGGCCGCCACCGCCACCATCCTGGAGGCCCACAGTCCGGCCCGCATCGCCGACGAGCGCTCGACCTGGCTGACCACGGCCGGAAACCCGGTGCACGAGTTCGCGAGCGCCGCCACCGCCCTGTGCCCGCCCGACCTCGCCGTCGACGTCACCATCGATGCCGAGCGCCGGCTGACCGGGGTCTTCGCCGGGGTGCTCCCGGGGAGCCACGCGGCCGCCTGCTCCGCGGCGGCCGGCAGCGCCAACCGACCGGTGCGGCGGGAGGTTCGACGTGGTGCTCACCACCAACGGCGGCTACCCGCTCGACCGGAACCTCTACCAGTCCGTGAAGGGCATGGCGGCGGCCGAGCGGGTGGTGGCGGACGGCGGTGTGATCGTGATGGCGGCGGCATGCGTCGACGGGGTCCCCGACTCCGGGGCGTTCGCCCGGCTGCTGGCGGCGGCCTCGAGCGCGGAGGACCTGCGCCGTCCCGAGGGACCGGGCCAGGTGGACGGCTGGCAGACCCAGGTCCTCGGCCGGGTCCTCGGCCGGGCCGAGGTCCGGCTGTACTCCGAGGGCCTCTCCGATGCGGCCGTCCGGACGCGCTCAGCTGACCCCGGTACGCGACGTGGCCGCGGCCGTGGCCGATGCCCTTCGGGCTGGCCGGACCCCGGGCCAGGCTCTGCGTCCTGCCCCAGGGTCCCGCTGACCGTGGCCACCCCCTCCGACCACTCGGAGTGAGTGATCGGTGGGCGCTGTGTGGGCGCGGGCGCTTAATCCGACTCGATCGGGCCGGTCGCCTCGCGTTTCCGATGGTCCCGGGGATAGGGTGACTCCTCAATGGACGACCAGGTGGTGTTCGATTTTGCCGTCCCCGACGAGCTCCTGAAGGAAGTCGTCGCCAAGAGCAGCAATCCCGAAGCCGTCGCCGATCTGGCCGTCATGCCCGGCACCGGCGAGGGGAAGCCCCCGGCCCTGGTCGGCATCCTCCGTCAGTTCGGGTACTCCCCGCTGGTGCTGATGACCATGGCGGCCCTCGTCCCCGGCACGTTGAACAACGGCATCTCCCTCATCGGCACCAACCTCGAGACCTCGTTCCACATCCACGACGCCGCCCTCGGTGCCGTCACCTTCGTGGGCGCCGTGGCCCAGCTGGTGTGGGCCGTGCCCCTGGCCCTGTGGGCCGACCGGGGCAGTCGCAAGGTGGTGGCCGGTGTGGCGCTGCTCATCTTCGCCGTCTTCACGCCGCTGATGGGCCTGGCCCCGAACGTGTGGGCGTTCACGTTCATCTACCTGATCGCCTCCGTCGGGTACGGCGTCAACAACACCGTCCACAACTCCTACCTGTCCGACGCCTACCCGACCGAGGGGCGGGGCCGCATCTTCAGCTGGCACAACCTCTCGGACCCCCTGTCCCAGACCGTCGGGATCCTCGTCTTCGGGCTCGTGGTCACCGTGGGCCACGACTGGCGCTGGGGGATGCTGATCGCCCTGGCCGGGATCCCCATCGGGCTGGCCCTGTTCACCCTGAACGAGCCGGACAAGGGCCAGAACGAGTCGAGCCACATCCTGAAGGCCTCGGGCATGGACCTCCATGCCCAGCAGAGCGACGCCCCCCGGGTGCTGCTGGGGTCGGCCGTGACCCGGCTGCTGCGGATCCGGTCGATCTACTACGAGCTGGTGGCCGTGGCCATCCTCGGGTTCGCCGGCACCGCCGCCCCGCTGTTCGGGAACCTCTACTTCGTCCGCATCTGGGGCCAGGACACGGCCCAGCGCAGCGAGATCTACTCCATCATCGGGCTGGCCGCCTTCCTCGGCCTGCCCCTGGCCTATGTCCTCGGGGACCGCTTCTTCCGCCAGGCCCCGCAACGCCCGCTGGTCATCGCCGGATTCTGCATCGCCGCCTACGGCGGCCTCTACGTGACCTCGCTCTACATGCCCTACCTGTGGATGGTGGTGACCCTGCAGTTCCTGGCCAACGCGGCCGTGTCCCCGTTGGCCATCTGCATCTTCCTGACCCTGGCGGCCACGGCCCCGGCCGAGATGCGCACCATCTGCTTCGCCATGTTCGGGGTCTACTCGCTGGTCTTCGGCGGGTTCACCGGCGCCGTCCTCCTCGGCGCCGTCAGCGACGCCGTCGGCTACCGGAACGGACCCACCGTGGCCCTCACCATCGTCGGCCCGGTCTGCCTCGTGGGCGGGATCATGCTGCTGGTCGGCTCCCGCTACGTCCGGCGCGACATCACCCTGGTCATCGAGGACGTGCTCGAGCGCCACGCCGAGGGACAGCGCCGCCAGGCCGGCGGAGACCTGCCCGCCCTCCAGATCCACAACCTCGACTTCTACTACGGCTCGAACCAGGTGCTGTTCGACATCAATCTCGAGGTGGCCCAGGGGGAGATCGTGGCCCTGCTCGGCACCAACGGGGCCGGAAAGTCGACCTTGCTGCGGGCCGTGTCCGGTCTCGACCATCCCCATCGGGGCGTGATCCGGATCTTCGGGACCAACTGCACCTACCTCGAGCCGGAGCAGATCATCCACCAGGACGTGGCCCTGCTGGTGGGCGGGAAGATGACCTTCACCGGGCTGACCGTCCGGGACAACCTGCTGGTCGGGGCCCACTCGCTCCGCGGCCAGGGCTCGCGGGCCCGCACGCGCCCTCGACGACGCCGTCGACCGCTTCCCCGAGCTGGCCTCCCGGCTCCACCAGCCGGCCGGGACCCTCTCGGGCGGGGAGCAGCAGATGTTGGCCCTGGCCCGGGTGATGATGACGGCACCCAAGCTGCTGCTCATCGACGAGCTGGCCCTCGGTCTGGCCCCCATGGCCGTGGACCGGCTGATGGCCATCGTGCGCGAGGTCAACCGCGAGGGGACCACGGTGATCCTGGTGGAGCAGAGCGTGAACCGGGCCATGAGCCTGGCCGAGCGGGCGTTCTTCATCGAGCGGGGCGAGGTCCGCTTCGACGGCCTCACCGCCGACCTGACTCGATCGACCGGACCTCTTGCGCCCCGTCTTCCTCGGGGCGGCGGTGGACGGGCTCGGCTAGCGGGCCACGGTGTCGATCCCCAGCTTCGTCCTGGTGCAGGGCGCCATCAACGGCCTCGGTTACGGGCTGCTGGCCATGGGGCTGGTGCTCATCTACCGGACCAACCGGGTCCTCAACTTCGCCCAGGGCCAGCTCGGCGTGGTGGCGGCGGTGTTCCTGGTCAAGTGCTTCTACGACTTCGGCTTCAACTACTGGTTCGCCCTGGTGCTGTCGCTCGTCCTGGCCGCCGCGGTCGGGGCGCTGAGCGAGTTGCTGCTGCGCCGCCTCTTCAACCGGCCGCGGGTGCTGGTCATGGTGGCCACCATCGGGCTGAGCCAGGTGCTGTTCGTCTTCACCGCCCTGCCCTTCATCCGGCCGAAGAACCTGTTCAAGCCGTTCCCTGTCCCGGTCGACGTCTCGTTCCACATCGGGACGTACCTGTTCACCCCGGGCCAGGTGGTCACCCTGGTCATGGCCCCGATCGTGGCCATCGCCGTGGCCGCCTTCGTCAAGTGGTCGCCCTGGGGCCTGGCCATGCGGGCCATGGCGGAGAACGCCGACTCGGCCCGGCTGTCGGGGGTGTGGGTCCGGCGGACCTCGACGGTGGCCTGGACGCTGGCCGGGGTGCTCTCCGCCTTCACCGCCATCCTGGCCGCGCCGGGCCAGACGTCGTCGCTCACCGAGGTGCTCAGCCCCGAGCTGCTGCTGCTGGCCCTCACCGCGGCCATGGTCGGGGCCATGGTGAACCTGACCGTGGCCTTCGTGGCCGCCATCGGCGTCGGCGTGATCCAGGAGATCCTGGTCTGGAACCTGTCCAGCACGGCCCAGGTGGACCTGGTGCTCTTCGCCCTGGTGCTGGTGGTGCTGCTGGTGCGGATCGCCGCCCTGCCCACCGGATCCCGCCGCGAGGACCGCTCCAACTGGCTGGAGAGCGCCCGCAACCAGCGCACGCAGGACAGTCGCGCTCCGTCGCCGGGTCGGATGCCACCGGCGTGGGCAGCCACCGTCGTGGTCGCCGCCCTCCTGCCCCTGGTGGTCAACACCGGGCGCTCCTTCCTGCTCTCGCAGATCTGCATCTACGCCGTGATCGCCCTGTCCCTGACCGTGCTCACCGGCTGGGCCGGCCAGGTGTCGCTGGGCCAGTTCGGACTGGTGGCCTGTGGGGCGCTGATGGCGGCCCACCTGGGTGCCAGCGTGCCCCTGATCCTCCTCATGCCGTTCGCCGGGGCCGTCACGGCGGTGATCGCCGTGGTGGTCGGACTGCCGGCCCTGCGGGTCCGCGGCCTCTACCTGGCCGTGAGCACCCTGGCCTTCAGCCTCTGGTTCATGGGCGCGGTGCTGACCACGCCCGTGCTGGACCCTGCCCGTGGTGGGCAAGGAGCTGTGCACCGGGCTGCCCAATCCGCAGTCCACGCTCATCGGCAGTCCCAGCCTGTTGGGGATCCAGCTGGCATCGGCCCGCTCGTTCGCCTGGTTCTCCCTGGGCATCCTGGTGCTGTCGGTGCTCATGGTCCGGCTGTGGCGGGACCGCGGCGTGGCCCGACGGCTGATGGCGGTGCGCGACAACGAGACCGGCGCCGGCGCCCTGGGCATTCCGCTGGCCCGCTCCAAGCTGATGGCCTTCGCCCTGTCGGGCTTCATCGCCGGGTACGCCGGCGTGTGCCTGGCCTTCGCCACCGAGCGCTTCTCGACGTCGACCTTCGACCCCTCCTTCTCCATCCTGGTCGTCTCCATGGTGGTCATCGGCGGGCTCGGCTCCATCGACGGGGCCGTCCTCGGCGCCGTCTACCTGGTCGGGATCCCGGCCATGTTCGGCACCACGCCGACCATCCAGTTCCTCACCAGCGGACTCGGGCTCCTGGCCTTCATCCTCTATCTCCCCGGGGGCCTGGCCGACCTGCTCCACCGCCTCGGCGACCTGATCACCCTCGGGATCGAGCACCTCATGTCGCGTGGCGACGCACCCCCGGCCGAACCCGGTGCCGACGCGGTGGCTCCGGCCGTCGAGACGGCGGTGGGCTGATGGCCTCCGACGGGGGACCGGTCGGGACCGGCCCGGCTGGAGGTCGAAGGCGTGGTGGTGGACTTCGGCGGGCTCCGGGCGGTGGACGGGGCCGGGCTGACGGCCGAGGCCGGATCGATCGTCGGGCTCATCGGGCCGAACGGCTCGGGGAAGACCACGATGCTCGACGTCATCTCCGGTCTGGTCACGCCGGCGACCGGCTCGGTCCGGCTGGACGGGGTGAGCCTGGTCGAATACCTCCCCGAGGAGCGCTCCTCGCTGGGCGTGGTCCGGTCGTTCCAGGACTGCCGGCTCTTCCCCGAGCTGTCGGTGGAGGACGTGTTGCTGTTGACCCTCGACGCCCGCCACCCGGTCGGCGTGGTGTCGTCGACCCTGCAGCTGCCGTGGGCCCGCCGGGCCGAGCGGACCAAGCGGGCGGCCGTGGACGAGGTGATCTCGTCGTTCGGGATCGACCGGTTCCGTCGCCACCGCGTGGCCCAGCTCTCCACCGGCACCCGGCGGGTGGTCGACCTGGCCTCCATCGTCCTGGCCAAGCCCCGCCTGCTGCTGTTGGACGAACCCACCGCCGGCATCGCCCAGCGCGAGGCCGAGGCCTTCGTGCCGCTGCTGCGGCGACTGCACCAGCTGGCCGACACCACCATCGTGCTGGTCGAGCACGACGTGCCCCTGGTGTTCGCCCTGTGCACCCAGGTGGTCATGATGGAGACCGGCGCGGTGGTCTCCTCCGGGACGCCCGACGAGGTCGGACGCGACCCCCGGGCCCTGGCCGCCTACCTCGGCGCCAGCGAGGAGGCCCTGGCCGTGTCGGGGGCGGTCCCGACATCGTCCACTCCGGGTCCGGCCGTGGACGGAGTGGGTGCCGGAGGAACCGGCGCAGCCGGCGGCAGTCGGCGAGTCACGTCTCCCCGACGAGCGGCGAACCGTCGTAGCGCCCGGAGGCGGCCGGCAGCCGTCGGGCCGCTCAGCGACGGGGCATGGCCGGACCGAAGGGAACGTCCCCCCGCAGCGTGACCCGGTGGGCGATGCGGGTGGCGTCGCCGTAGTCGTCGAGGGCGTAGTGCAGCGTGGCCCGGTTGTCCCAGAAGGCCACCGAGCCCGGCCGCCAGCGGAACCGGCAGCTGAGCTCGGGCTGCTGGCAGTGCCGGTAGAGCATGTCCAGGACGGCGGTGCTCTCGTTCTTCGACAGGCCGAGGATCGACTGGGTGAACTGGGGGTTCACGAACAGCCCCTGGCCGCCCGTTCTCGGGGTGGGTCCGCACCACCGGGTGGAGCGCGGGCAGGAGCTTCTTCGACGTGCTGGCCCTCCCACTCGTACCCGCCCCGGGCGTCGACGTCGGCCGCGAACCACGGGTCGAAGTGGATGGCCACCAGGGTGTCGCACATGGTCCGGACCGGCTCGGCCAGCCGGTCGTAGGCGTCCTGCAGGCTGGCCCACGTCGTGTCGCCGCCGACCTCGGGGCACTCGAGCATGTAGAGGATCGATCCGAACGCCGGGGCCTGCAGGAAGGTCACGTCGGTGTGCCACCAGCTGGCCCGGTCCTCACGGCTGTCGATGGCCAACACCTCGGCGTTCTCCTCGAGGGCCGGGATGACCGGATGGCCCTCGGTCACCTCTCCGAACTGCCGGGCGAAGTCGGCCTGCTGCCCGGGGGTCGAGCTCCTGGTCGCGGAAGAAGATGACGTGGTGGGTGTTGAGGGCCTGGCGTACCTCGGCCACCACCGCCGGGCCGAGCGGCCGGGACAGGTCGATGCCGTGGATCTCGGCCCCGATGATCGGGGACAGGGGACGGATGTCGAGTTCGGTCGCCACGGGCACCGGTCCAGTGTGCCCCAAGCCGGTGCCCTGCTCAACCGGTGTGGCAACGTGGGTCCGGGCCGCGCCGCCCGCCGCGCGTTTGCGCCCGAGCTGCCGCCGGTGTCGCCCGCCGAGTCCCGCCACGGCCGAGCCGAGAGGAAGCCCGCCCATGAGCCAGCTACCGATCCCACGACGCAACTTCTCCCCCTGGTACCAGGCGGTCAGCCGGCTGATGGCCACCGAGGAGCCCGACGGACTGCCCGACGACCCCGAGGCCTTCGACCCGTGGCGCGCACCGGTTCGCGGCGCGCCTCCACGAGACCCTGGCTCCGTGGCCGGAGCCGGTTCCCCCGGACCTCGAGGTCACCGAGGACGAGGCCGGTGACGGATTCCGCCGGCAGCGCGTCGTGTTCGACACCGAGGCCACCATGTCGGTCCCGGCCTACCTGCTGGTACCCGACGGCCGCCGGGACCCGGGCCCGGCCGTCCTGGCCGTGCACGGGCACGGACCCGGCAAGTCACGGATCTGCGGACTGGACCCCGAGGCTCGCCCCCGGCAGTGACTACGCCGCCGAACTGGCCCGTCGGGGTCATGTGGTCCTGGCGCCGGACATGCGCTGCTTCGGCGAGCGGGCCGACTGGAACCCCGACGACCACTACGCCTGCGACACCAACCTGGTCCACCAGGTGATGGGCGGATGGAACCCGCTGACCCAGAACCTCTGGGACCTCGGCCGCGCCCTCGACGTGCTCCAGGCCCACCCGCTCGTCGATCCGGACCGCATGGGCGTGGCCGGCTTCTCCTACGGGGGGACGATGGCCCTCTTCCTGGCCGCCACCGACGCCCGGGTGGCGGCCGCCGTGGTCAGCGGCTACTTCTCCTCGTGGGCCGAGGCGCACAAGGTGCCCTGGAACATGTGCGGCTCCCAGGTGCTCTTCGGGATGCTCGGGACGGATGGAGCACGTGGACCTGGCCGCCCTCATCGTCCCCCGGCCGCTCCTGGTGGAGAACGGGCGCGACGACCTGCTCTTCCCCGCTGGCCGCGGCCGAGGCCTCGCTGGCCCGTCTGCGCCCGCTCTACGACCGAGACGGCGCCGGCGATCGCCTCGTCCACGACGCCTTCGACGGCGACCACCAGTGGCACGGGACGCTGGCCTATCCGTTCCTCGATCGCTGGCTGGGGGCGGCCTAGCGCCAGGAGCTCTCGGCCGTGCCCTGGCCGGTGCCGTGGTCGGCCGGTCATCGGCTCAGGAGCGCGGCCGAGTCCGGTTCGAGGAAGACGGTGGCATGGCCGGTCCGTTGCAGGATCGAGGCCGGGCACGCCGTGCCGACGGGACCCTCGAGGGCCCGCTTCACCGGCTCGGCCTTGCGGGACTCGGGCACCACGGCCAGGACCTGCGCCGCCCGCAGCAGGGCCGGGATGGTCACCGTGATGGCCTCGTCGGGGACGTCGGCCTCGGTGGGGAAGTGGCCCTCGTTGACCTGCTGGCGACGGCAACCCTCGTCCAGCGTCACCACCTTCAGGTCGAGCGGGTCGGCGAAGTCGGCAACCGGAGGGTCGTTGAAGGCCAGGTGCCCGTTCTCGCCGATGCCCAGGCAGCAGAGGTCGAGGGGAAACCGGCGGAGGAGCTGCGCGTAGCGCAGGCACTCCGAAGCCGGGTGCGGCCAGCCCGTCGATGTAGTGGGTGGCCCGCGGGTGGCCGGGGACCTCGATCCGCTCGTGGATCCAGTGCCGGAAGCCGGCCGGATGGTCGGGCCGACGCCGACGTACTCGTCCATGTGGAAGACGACGATGTCTGCCCAGGGCACGGTGGCGTCGGACAGGAGGGCATCGACGAAGGCCGAGCTGGGAGTTCCCGGTGGCGAACATGGCGTGCGCCACCCCCCTGGACGCCACGGCGTCACGCAGGAGCCCGGCGGCCCGTTGGGCGGCGGCGGAGGCCATGGCCTCCGGGCTGGGCAGGACCGCCACCTCGGGTCGGTTCATGGTGGAACTGTAGGTGACCGCGAACCGGAGACCGCGCCGCGGCGCCGTCTCGAACTGCCCGTCCGTGAGCTGGCGCGCTACGGTGCGCACCGGGCAACCATGGTCCGGTGCGCACTGGGCACCCGTGGACCCGGCCGTGTGGAGCCCCGGCAGGACCACCACCGGGGCAGGACGGACCGACGACAGCGGAGGAGCCCTCGGTGGCAGACGACATGCTCAGCAAGATCATCGGAAGACCGACCGGGACCACGGTGGTCACGGTCGAGCGCGGGCACCTGGCCCTGTTCGCCGACGCGGTGAAGGACGAGAGCCCGATCTACCGTGACCCGAGGGCAGCGGCCGATGCCGGCCTGGACGGCATCCCGGCGCCGCCCACCTACCCCTTCGTGATGGAGAACTTCGGAGCCTTCCCCGAACTGCAGCCCGAGCGACGCACCGGTGGGCAATCCGATGGGGGAGGTCCTCGGGCCCGCTCATGGCCAACGGCGGGATCATCCTCCACGGCGAGCAGGAGTTCACCTACCGTCGCCCGGTGCTGGCCGGCGACGTGCTGGTGGGCGAGGGCAGCGTGGTCGACGCCTACCAGAAGGAGTCCAAGGGCAAGACCATGACCTTCATCGTCGTGGAGACGGCGTGGAGCGACCAGGCCACAGGCGAACTGGTCTGCACGTCACGCATGAACATCATCCACCGCGTCTGATGTCCGCCGCAGCGAAGGGACCCACCGACGGGGACGTTCTACTTCGCCGGGAGGGTGGGGTCACGTGGATCACGCTCAACCGACCCGACTTCGGCAACGCCATCACCACCTCGATGCGGGAGCAGATCATCTCGTGGCTCGACGAGGCCTCCGCCGACCTGGCCGTCCGGGCCGTCGTCCTCACCGGAGCGGGCGAGAAGGGCTTCTGCACCGGCGCAGACCTGCGTTCGACCGGGCCCGGCCCGACCCGGCCCGAGGGCGCCCCGGAACGGCCCGGTGGGGGAGGCGGCCCGGCTCATACGCACCGGCTGGCAACGCCTGATCTCCGCCGTGCTCGACTGCGAGAAGCCGGTCGTGGCCGCGGTCAACGCCACCGCCGCGGGCGGTGGGATGCACCTGGCACTGGCATGCGACCTGGTGCTGGCGGCCGAGGAGGCCAAGTTCATCGAGGTCTTCGTCCGGCGGGGGATCGCCCCCGACGCCGGTGGCGCCTATCTCCTGCCCCGGCTCATCGGTCCGCAGCGGGCCAAAGAGCTGTTCTTCTTCGGGGACGACGTCCCCGCCACCGAGGCGGCACGGATGGGTCTGGTCAACCGGGTGGTCCCGCGCTGCCGAGCTCGCCGCCCTGGCCGAGGAGTGGGCCGGTCGGCTGGCCACCGGGCCCACCGTGGCCATCGGGATGGCCAAGTACCTCACCAACCGGTCGCTCGAATCGGATCGGGCCGCCGCCCTCTGGGACGAAGCGGTGGCCCAGGAGCTGGTGACGGGCTCCGAGGACTGTCGCGAGGGCCTGACCGCCTTCGCCGAGCGCCGCCGACCGGTGTTCAAGGGCTGGTAGCGGGCCCGGCCCCACTAGAACCGGTTCTGGTTCTGGGCGGCCGAGATGGTAGAAACTCCGTTGTGGAACCGACTGCGCCGACTTCGTGATGGCCCCGACCACGCCGCCCGGGTCGGCCGGATCGGCCCGATCGGCCGTCGCCGCCCCTGTCCGACCTGCGGCCGGGGGCCTGACCGGTGCCGATCGGCATCCGCGACGAGCACGAGGAGCTCCGCTCCTCGCTACGGCGTTGGGTCGAGTCCCGCTGTCCTCCCTCCGGTGACCAGGGCGGCCCTCGAGGCCGAGTCGGACGGTCTGCCACCGTTCTGGTCCGATCTGGCCTCGCAGGGCACCCTCGGCATCCACGTCCCCGAGGAGTTCGGCGGCCAGGGGGCCGGGATGCTGGAGCTGGCCGTGGTGGCCGAGGAGTTGGGGTTCGCGGCCGCGCCGGGTCCGTGGGCCACGACGGCGGTGGTGGCGGCGGTGGTGGCCGAGTCCGGGTCCGCAGTGGCCAAAGAGCTGGTCCCCGCTCTGGTCGACGGCACCGCTACCGGCGTCCCTGGTGGTCCCGGCCGGCGGGCCCGACGGCTCGGCCGTGGCCCGTCCGGGGTTGACGGCCGAGGTCGGGACCGGACGGCTCGCTGGTGGTCTCGGGCTCGATCCGACCGGTTCCCGGAGGGGGCGCCGTGACCGTTGGTCCTGGCGCCGGTGGCCGACCCGCCGGCCCGGACCGGGTGCTGTGGGTCCTGGTCGAGACTCGGGCCGGCTGTGGAGGTGACCGCCCTTCCCAGTTTCGACCCGTCGTGGCCGTCGGCGCAGTGGTCGCTGGACGGGGTGGCCGTGCCGGCCACCCACGTGCTGGGCGGGATCACCACCGAGCGGGTGCGCGACCTGGCCCTGGTCGTTCTGTCGGCCGAGGCCGTCGGCGGGGCTCGCTGGTGTCTCGAGACGGCGGCCGAGCACGCCCGGACCCGCCAGCAGTTCGGCCGGCCCATCGGCCAGTTCCAGGGGGTCAAGCACCGGCTCGCCGACATGCTGACGACGGTGGAGCAGTCGGTGGCGGCCACCTGGGACGCCGCCTCGCTCCTGGACCACGAGGCGACCGGTACGTCCGAGCGTCGGAGCGGATGCCGATGTCGCCGGCGCACGAGCACGACGCCACTCCCGGTCGCCTGGCCATCCAGCTGGCGGCGTCGCTGGCACTGGACACCTACGTGGAGGCGGCCAAGGGGACCATCCAGGTGCTCGGCGGGATGGGATTCACGTGGGAGCACGACGCCCACATCCACCTGCGGCGATCGACGACCCTGCGCCAGCTGGTCGGGGGTACGGCCCCGCTGCGGGCCGAGGCCGCCCGTCTGGCCCTCGACGGTCGGCGCCGACTCCTCTCCATCGAGCTTCCACCCGAGGCCGAGCAGCTCCGGGTCGGACCTGACCCCCGTGCTCGCCGCCATCGCCGCCATCGAGGATCCCGCCGACCAGCGTCGGGCCCTGGCCGACGAGGGTCTGATGGCGCCGCACTGGCCGGCCCCGTGGGGCCGCGATGCCGGAGCCGTGGAGCAGCTGGTCATCGACCAGATCTGTGCCGAAGTCGGCCTCCGCCGCCCCAACATGGCGGTGGCCGCGTGGGCCCTACCCACCATCATGGCCCACGGGACGCCCGAGCAGGCCGAGCGCTGGGTGGCACCCACGCTCCGGGGGGATGTGATCTGGTGCCAGCTGTTCAGTGAGCCGGGGGCCGGCTCGGACCTGGCCGCGCTGTCCACGAAGGCCACCCGGGTGGCGGGCGGCTGGTCTCTCGACGGCCAGAAGGTCTGGACGTCGGTGGCGACGCGGGCCCACATGGGGATCTGCCTGGCCCGCACCGATCCCGATGTGCCCAAGCACCGGGGGATCACGTACTTCCTGGTGGACATGAAGTCACCCGGCATCGAGGTCCGCCCTCTCCGGGAGATCACCGGCGCCGCCCTCTTCAACGAGGTCTTCTTCGACTCGTGTTTCGTCCCCGACGACTGCGTGGTGGGCGAGGTCGACGGTGGCTGGCGCCTGGCCCGGACCACGTTGGCCAACGAACGGGTCTCCCTGTCCACGGACTCGGCCTTCGGCGGCGCCCTCGAGGCCGTCCTGGACCGGGTGTCGGCCCGTCCGGATCGGCAGGACCCGGTCACCCTGGACCGGCTCGGCCACCTCCTGGCCGAGGCCCAGTCCCTGGCCCAGTTGGGCGTCCGGGCCACCCTGCGGTCCGTGGGCGGGTTGCAGCCGGGGTCGGAGTCGAGTGTGCGCAAGCTCCTGGGGGCGGAGTTCGAGCAGCGGGTCCACGAGTTCGGACTCGACATCGCCGGCCCCGACGGTGCGGTCACCGACGGCGAGGCCGCCCTGTCGGCCCACGGTGTCCTCCAGAGCAAGTGCCTCACCATCGCCGGTGGCACCAGCGAGGTGCAGCGGAACGTGATCGGGGAGCGGCTCCTCGGGCTGCCCCGCGATCCGGAGCCCGGCCGTTGAGCCCGACCGGAGGCGGCGGATCAGGGTCGGACAAGCCCCGGTCCGTTCGCGGTCCCGGTCCCGGTCCGGGAGCGCCGCGGGCGGGGACAAGGGCAATTGCCTATCGTGGAGCAGCACGACGAGAACGGAGATCGGAACAGTGGGTGATCAGGTGCTCTATTTCGAGGACGTGGCCGAGGGGGACAAGGCTCCTGAGCGGACCCGGGTGCTCAACCGGACCGACCTGGTGATGTACGCCGGGGCGTCGGGGGATTACAACCCGATGCACCACGACGAGGTCAAGGCCCAGGCGGCCGGGCAGCCCAGCGTCTTCGGTCACGGCATGTTCTCGATGGGGCTGCTGGGCACGGCCATCACCGACTACGTGGGCATCGGCAACATCCGGCGGTTCCAGGTGCGCTTCGCCAAGCAGACGTGGCCCGACGAGGAGCTTCGGACCGCGATCGTCGTGACGGGGAAGCGGACCGAGGGAGCCGATCACCTGGTCGACCTCGACGTCCGACTCAACAACGGCGTCGGTGAGGAGAAGGTGGTCGGCGAGGCCACCGCGGTGCTCCCGAGCCGCGCCTGACCCCTGGCCGGCTACGGCGCCCCCACCCCGCCGACGGCGCCGAGCCGCTGACGGAGCGTGGGCGGAAGCCCAGGGGTGGTGCCACGCCGATGGGCCGGGGTTCTAGATGAAGCTGAACTTCGGCACGCCGGAGGACGCCTCCTTGAACAGGTCCCCTTTCGCCGCGGCCAGCTCCTCGGGGGTCCACATCGAGTCGCGGTGGAGCTTCGCCCACGGGGTGGTACCCACCCATGGCCCAGACACTTCCACCGAAGACCACGAAGTTCTGGCCGGTCACATCGGCAGCCTCGTCGGAGGCCAGGAACCCCACCAGCTGGGCGATGTTGCGTGGGTCCCACTCGTCGAAGCCCTCTGAGGCCTTGGTCATGTCCTCCGAACAGATTCTCCGTCATGCGGGTACGCGCCCGGGGTGAGATGGCGTTGACGGTGATCCCGTAGCGCTCGAGCTCCCGGGCCAGGACCACCGTCAGCGAGGCGATACCGGCCTTGGCCGACGAGTAGTTGGCCTGGCCGGCGTTCCCGAACAGCCCCGCCTCCGAGGACGTGTTGATGATGCGGCCGCTGACCGTCTCGCCGGCCTTGACCCTGGCCCGCCAGTAGACGGCGGCGTGGTGGGACGGCGCGAAGTGCCCCTTCAGGTGAACCCGGATGACGTCGTCCCAGTCCGACTCCTCGATGTTGAAGCTCATCTTGTCCCTCAGGATCCCGGCGTTGTTGACCAGGATGTCGAGCTGGCCGAACGTGTCCACGGCCTGGTCGATGAGGTCCTTGGCCCCCTGCCACGAGCTGACGTCGGACGAGTTCACCGCTCCGTCACTGCCGCCGGCCTTGATGAGCTCGACCACCTCTTCGGCCGGGTGCTTGTCGTCCCCGTCCCCCTGTAGGGAGGCACCGACGTCGTTGACGATGACCTTGGCGCCTTCCGAAGCCAGCAGCAGCGCCTCCTCACGTCCGATGCCGCGTCCGGAACCGGTGACGATCGCCACCTTCCCATCGAGCATTCCCATGGTTTCCTCCTGTCGTTGATCTGTCGTCCATTGCCGTGCCTGACGGTATTGCGACCGGAACCAGGCACAGTGGTCTCTGGTCTGCACCACAACCCCTCATCCGGAGACCTGCTCCCGGCCACGAGTCGGTGACCGCACCGAGCCGGCGGTCGGCCGGGCACGGAGGGTTTGCGGCGGAACCGGGGAAGCTTGGCCGAAACCCGGCCACCTCGGCAAGACCGGCGGGGACCGGGGACGGGGGTCGGAGGGGGGCCCGATGATAGGTTCGGGCCGTCGAACAGCAGGCGAACGGAGACAGCGTGAGCGGTCAGGCCCCAGGAGCGGATCAGGTGCAGGGGGGCCAGCTGGGCAAGGGCTCTGGGCCGGGTCACTCCGGAGCTCCGAAGGGTCGAGCGGAAGGTCCGGCGGGAGGCCACCCGCCTGGCCGGGCTCTCCTATCAGCAGCTTCCGCCCCGCGAGGCGGTGAGGATGGTCTACAACGTCCTCCTCCGCCGCGAGCCCGATGAGCCGGCGTGGACCGAACAGGCCGAGGCCATGGCCAAAGGGCAGCTGTCGCATGCCGACCTGGCCGACCGGGTCCGCTGCTCCAGCGAGTATCGGGCCATGGTCCCGATGCTGCCGGCCAACCTGCACGTCTCGCTCCACGCCAGCCGCAGCGAGTTCATCATCGGACTGCCGCCGGCCCGCCACATCGTGGACCTGGGCGGCGGTTCCACCTGGGACGCGCGGGGAGCGTTGGTCGCCCTGGGCTATCCCTACGACTTCGAGGAACTGGTGATCGTCGACCTGCCGCCCGACGACCGGCATCCGCTGTACCACTCCGACCGGTTCGGGACCAACGAGACCGATCGGGGACTGGTTCGCTACGAGTACCGCTCCATGGCCGATCTCTCCTTCGCCGCCGACGCCACGGTGGACCTGATCTACAGCGGCCAGTCCATCGAGCACGTGACCGAGTCCGATGGCGACCTCGTGCTGAAGGAGTCGTTCCGGATACTGAAGCCGGGAGGGTACATGGCCATCGACACGCCGAACGGGACGGTGTGCCGACTCCAGCAGCCCGGGTTCATCGACCCCGACCACAAGGTCGAGTACACGCTGGACGAGCTCCGCGACAAGGTCACGGCGGCCGGGTTCGAGGTGCGGGCCGAACGGGGTCTCAACTGGGGTGGCCCGGCGGTGGCGCAGAAGCGGTTCGACCAGGCCGCACTGGCCGGCCACCGGGGCATCTACCACGACGCCGAAGGCTGTTACCTGCTCGCCCTGTTGATTCAGAAGCCCCGCTGAACCAGAGCCGGTCGCAACGGACCGGCTGGTCCGAGCCCGGCACGACCGGTTGCCACAGTGGAGCCGCCGTGCCCGACGAGCCGGAGGGGGCGGCTCAGCCGGCCGATCGGCTCCAGGACGAAGACCGGGAATCTGCCGTTCGGTCTTCACCTGATAGTCGGCGTAGTCGGGATAGGCGGCGACGGCGCGCTGCCACCACAACTCCCTCTCGTCGCCCGACACCTCCCGGGCCCTCCGGTCGGACCGCTCCGGTCCGTCCTGCAGCTCGACGTGCGGATCGGCGACGAGGTTGTGGTACCAGAGCGGGTGGGTGGGAGCTCCACCTTGCGACGCCACGACGGCGTACATCGCCATCGTGCTCCACCCGCATGAGGGGGTCTTCCGCATCTTGCCGGAGGAGGCACCCCGGCTGGTGAGGATGACCACCGGCATGTCCCTGAGGGTGGTGCCCTCGACGCCGCCCGATCGCTCGTACAGACTCGACCTGGTCCCGCACCCACTCCGCGCTGCTCGGTTCGTACTCGCCGACGAGGGGCATGTGCATAGCTAACACCCCAGCGGAGCGCGATCCGCCACCCGGGGCCATCGACCGGACAGCGGCGGACAACGGCCAGGCCGGACAACGCGTGCCGGCGCGACCGGCCGGGCGACCGAGTGCGGGCGAGAGGATTCGAACCTCCATCCCCGAAGGGACCGGGACCTAAACCCGGCACGTCTGCCAGTTCCGCCACGCCCGCGACATGCGAAGCCTACCGACAACGCATCCGGGCCCGGTGGCCCACCGGGAGCGCCCCCGGCAGGAACTGCCGACCGGACTGCGGGCCTCGGGCCGGCGTGACCCGGTCACAAGGCCCCGATGGGGCCCTGGCTATAGTCACCATGTGCCACCAGAGCAGTCTTCAGCGCCCTCGGTGGTCCCCGGCGAACCCACCGAACCCATCGACGCCGATCCGGTGCGGTCCGGCCGATCGGGTTCGCTACCTGTCCGAGGTCATGGCCGAGGTCGACGCCGAGGTGCGTCGGCGGAGGGTATCGGGCGACCTTCCGGTCGGGTTGGAGCAGGAGCTCGACGAGCTGTTCCTCGAGTTCTCTCCCGGTGGGACTGCACGGGAAGGCCCGGCTCCGCGAAACCCTCTCGTTGGTCGATCGCTCGGCCTACGTGGACATCGCCGTACCGGTCGAGTCGCGCAAGATCGTGGGAACCTACGTCAAGCGGCTGATCCGGAAGTCGATGGGCTGGTACATCGGCTTCATCGTCCATCAGATCGTCAAATTCGCCTGGTCGGTGTCGCGGATGCTCCACGTCGTCGTCGACCACGTCGAGGATCTCGAAGCTGCTGTCGACGTACAGCGTGTGCCGCCGATCCCGGCGGCCGTGGTGCCGGAGACCGACCCCGGCACGGAGTGGTGGGTCGGTGACGCGCTCGCCGCACTCTCGGGCGTCAAGGGTCGGGTGCTCCAAGCCGACAGCGGTTCGGGGTCGCTGCTCGACCTGTTGGTGTCCGCCGGCCTCGATGCCTACGGGGTGGATCCCACCGAGTCGGCGATCCAGTCGTCGATCGATCGGGGACTGGACGTACGACCCGAGTCCCTGGTCGGTCACCTCGACGTGGTGGCTCACGACGCACTGGACGGGCTGGTCGTCACCGGGTCGGTCCAGTGGCTCCACCCGAACGAGCGCGAACGACTGGTGGGTCTGATGGCCACGCGCCTCGCCGTCGGCGGTGTGTTGGCCGTCCATTCGTCCACGCCGGAATCGTGGATGGAAGGAACCTCACCGGTGATCAGCGACCTCGCCCCCGGGCGCCCCCTCCACGCCGATACATGGAGCCACCTCCTGACCGACCGGGGTTTCCGTGTGGACGGGATCGCCTATGGCGGTGAGGATCGACGGATCGACCACGTGGCCTCCGCCGGTCCCGACGCGGCCGCCGTCAATGCGACGATCGACGCCGTCAACTCGCTGCTACTCGGTCCGGGGGAGTACCTGCTCGTCGCCGTCCGGGAGCGGTGACCACCGTCAGCCGTCCCCGTCCGGCCGATCGGGCCCCTTTGGCTCTTCGGGCCCCTCGATGAAGCTGGTCTTCGTCACCCCGCGGTATGGGACCGAGGTGATCGGGGGAGCAGAGACTGCCGCCCGAATGCTGGCCGAGCGCATGTGCCAACGATCGGAGTGGGAGGTGGAGGTGCTCACCAGCTGTGCCCTCGACCACCTCACCTGGGAGAACACCGAGCCGGCGGGTACCTCGGTGGTCAACGGGGTCACCGTCCGTCGATTTCCCACCGCCAGCCAGCGGGTGCTCGAGTACTTCGACCTCGACGCCAAGATCCGATTGGCACCCGGGGCCGTATCCCTGACCGAGTCCCGTCGGTGGGTCGCACTCAACGGCCCGATGTGTCCGGATCTGGTCGATGCGGTGGCCACCACCGACGCCGACGTCGTGGCCTGCTATCCCTATCTCTTCGCCACGACCGTCGATGCCATCGCCGTGTCCGAGGTGCCGACCGTGCTCCATCCCGCCGCTCACGACGAGCCGGCTCTGTACCTTTCGGCGTTCCGGCAGAGCTTCCGGAACGTGGACGGATTCGTCTACCACACGCAGGCCGAGCGGGACCTGATGGAGTATGCGTTCGGGAACGGCGCCAAGCCCCAGATCGTGCTGGGTCTGGGCGTCAACGAGCCGGCCGGAGGCGGGACGTCGTGGGCGGCGACCTGCTCGGCCTGGGGAAGCGGCCCTATCTCTGCTATCTCGGTCGTGTCGATGACCACAAGGGATGCGGCATGCTGGCCGAGTACTTCGAGTGCTACAAGGAGCGCCACCCCGGCGACCTGGCCCTCGCCCTCGTCGGACCGCTCTCGGACCGGGCTCCCGTCCATCCCGACATCGTGGCCACCGGGACCGTACCGGAGGCGGACAAATGGGACATCCTGGGCGGGGCCGAGGTCATGGTGAACCCTTCGGCCTACGAATCGTTCTCCCTCGTGCTGCTCGAGGCCTGGTCGCTCGAGATTCCGGTACTGGTGAATGCATCGTGCGCCGCCACCATGGAGCACTGTCGCCACTCGGGTGGTGGCCTGTGGTTCGATTCGTACCGCTCCTTCGAGGTCACCGTCGAACGACTCGTGGCCGATGAGGGCCTGCGGCACACGCTGGGGATCGCCGGTCGTCGTTACACCGAGCGGTACTTCGGGTGGCCGGCCATCATCGACCGGTACGCCCACTTCCTCGAGGGCGTCATAGCCCGTGGCCGACGGAGACCGGTGCGGGCGAAACGCCTCGTCCAGCCGGATGCCGGACGGCAGTACGTCCGTCGGTGACCACCGGTCCACAGTCACGCCGCGTGACGGTCGCCGCCCACGGGCCCGGGCTCCGGTACCGCCTGCCCTAACTCCATTCGGGCACGCCAGCCACTAGGATCTCGACCCGTGGACCCCTCCTGTCGTCTCTCTCGGTAGTGCCCGCGCGGGCGGCCCGACCCTCGGCGTGCCTGTTCCGCGGGATCTGCGCTCCGGACGAAGGAGCGTTCCGCCGCCGATGTCGGTGACTGAGGTCCGGGCCCACAGCCGCCCGACCCCCGACATCGCAGTTCACGGGGGTCAGATCGTGTACGTTGAGGAGATGGTGGCCGAGAGCGTTGCTTTCCGCGCCGGCCGGAACAGTGGGGCCCGTCCAGAGCGGCTCGCTCCGCAACCGGCGGCTCGCTGTTGCGCCGGAAGTGCAGGCGACGGCGGCGCCCGCCGGCACGGCCGAGCCGGACCAGACGGCGACTGTGGTCGGAGCCGAGTGAGTATGGCGAGCAAGGCGACCGCGTCGTCCCCATCTGTGGTGTCGCCGCCGGAGGATTCCCCGGCACCACCCGAGCCACCCGAACGCGTAGCCGATCTCTCTCCCATGGCCGAGGAGCCCTTCAACCGGACCGGCGGTCGGGACGACCGGGTCAAGGTCACCCGGGTCGTCTCCGCCCACATCAACGTGCTGGCCCGCCTGATCGAGATCTGGCGCTCGCGCGGAGCTGCTCGTCTACCTCGTCCGCACCGAGATCAAGGTCAAGTACAAGAACTCGGTCCTCGGCCTCGTCTGGTCGATGATCGCCCCGGCCATGACCCTGGCCGTCTACACCGTGGTCTTCGGGGTCTTCCTGAAGAACGGGATCCCCAACTTCGTCATCTTCCTCTTTTCGGGGTTGTTGCTGTGGAACTTCTTCCAGACCGGGGTGATCGCCGCCACCGGCGTGGTGGTCAACAACGCCGGTCTGGTCAAGAAGGTGTCGTTCCCGAGGGAGATACTGGCGCTGGCGGCCATCGGTTCGGCCGGCGTATTCCTGTTCTTCCAGATCTGCGTGATGGCCATCTTCATGGTCGTGGTGAGCAATGCCCCGGCCTGGGGCCTGATGTGGCTGCTGGTGGTGGCGTTCGTGCCCTGTGTGGTGCTGAGTTCGGCATTGGCGCTGCTGCTGGCTTCGGTCAACGTCTACCTGCGGGATACCCAGCACCTCATTGAGGTGCTGGTCGGGGCGGCGTGGTTCTGGGCCTGCCCCATCGTCTACTCGTACCAGAACACCGTGGCGCCCAAGCTGTCGGAACACGGGCTCACCTGGCTGTACTTCCTCAATCCCATGACGCCCCTGGTCATGACCTACCAGCGGGTGCTCTATGCCAAGACCGGCATGGTCACCTTGACCACATCATCCCGCCCCGGTCACCACAACAAGGCGCAACTCCTCCCTTCGTGGGGCCCGCTGACCTACGTGTGGGCTGACGCGGCCGTGCTCGGGGTGGGCATCATCCTGTTCTTCGTGGGGATGAACGTCTTCGGGCGGCTGGCCGGCAACTTCGCCGAGGAGCTCTGAGCCGGTTGGCGAAGACCGCCGTCGACGTCCAGGAGGTCTCCAAGCGCTTCCGCCTCTACCACGAGAAGTACACCTCGCTCAAGGAGAAGGTCATCCACATCGGCCGGACTCCGTATGAGGACCTCTGGGCGGTGAACGACGTGTCCTTCGACGTGAAGGAGGGCGAGACGGTCGGCATCCTCGGTCGTAACGGCTCCGGGAAGTCGACCCTGCTCAAGTGCATCTGTGGCGTCCTGCAGCCCACGAAGGGCCAGGTCGTGGTGCGGGGCCAGCTGGCCGGCCTGCTCGAGCTGGGCGCCGGATTCCAACAGGACCTGTCCGGCCGCGAGAACATCTACCTCAACGGATCCATGCTGGGCATGTCGAAGAAGGACGTCGACCGGGTGTTCGACGACATCGTGGAGTTCGCCGAGCTCGAACAGTTCATCGACAACCAGGTCAAGTTCTATTCGTCGGGCATGTACGTGCGCCTGGGTTTCGCCGTGGCCGTCAACGTCGACCCCGACGTGCTGGTCATCGACGAGGTGCTGGCCGTCGGCGACGAGCGCTTCCAGCGCAAGTGCATGGACCGGATCCGGTCGTTCCAGACCGAGGGCCGGACGATTCTGTTCGTCTCGCACTCGCCGGACCAGGTCCGGGCCATCTGCGATCGGGCCGTGGTGCTGAGTGGCGGCCAGATGATCGGCCTCGGGCCCCCGGGCGAGGCGGTGCGGCTCTTCCGCGAGACGCTGCTCGAGGCTGGCGACGCCCTCACGATCTCTGACCATGACGCCCCGACCGAACCGCCTTCGGAGGCCGTACCCCCGCCGATGGAGTACGGCATCGAACCGGCCGGACCGCCCTCCGGTCGTGGTTGACGCCGGTCGAGACCCGGCCGGTGAGGATCGCTGCGGTCACTGCCCGTCATCCGGGCACAGGAGAGCGCCCCTACCTGCTGACCGGCGAGCCGCTCACGGTGAGGGTGGAGTTCGAGGCCTCGTCAGCCACCGATGGGGTGGTGTTCGTGCTCGAAATCCGCGACTCGACGGCCGCCATGCTCCTCCGCACCGACACCGATCAGCTCGACGCCCACTACGACGTGCCCGAAGGACCAGGAGCGGTCGAGTTCTCCTTCGACTCCATTCCCTTTCCTCGACGGCGAGTACTACTTGGTGGTCGGGCATCCAGAGCAAGCTCGGTGGCGTGCAGTACGACTGGCAGGAGCCGGCCGCCCAGTTCGAGGTCATGAACCCGGGAAAGGCGATCGGGTTCATATCCATCCCTCACCACGTGGAGATGATGTCGGCGGCGTCCGACGTCCGATAGCGGGACCGCAGGTTCAGCGGGACGGCCGGCCAGACCGCTGGCCAGACGGCTGTCCAGCGGAGACCGGTCATCCTGGACGGCCCAAAACGCAGGTCACGCCGCGGGTGGACCCTTCCCGGCCCCTCGCACTGCATCGATCCGCGGCGCCGGAGCCGCTAGGCTCCCCAGCCATGGATGACAATCGCCAGATGCTTCCGTCCACCCTGTCCGGGGACCTGCGGAATGGCGCCGTCGAGATGAAGTCGGCCACCGACGTCGGCCCGGGGTCGGACATCTTCCAGCGCCTGCTCAAGGAGCGTATCGTCTTCATCGGCTCGGCCATCGACCAGAACACCGCCAACCTGGTCTGCTCGCAGCTGATCCTGCTCGAGGCCGAGAACCAGGAACGGGACATCGCCGTCTACATCAACTCTCCAGGGGGTTCGGTGACCGACGGGTTGGCCATCTACGACACCATGCAGTACGTGCGGTGCGACGTCCGTACCATCTGTGTCGGGCTGGCCGCGTCGATGGGCCAATTCCTCCTGTGTGCCGGAACCCCGGGCAAACGATTCGCCCTTCCGCACAGTCGGATCCTGATGCACCAGCCCTCGGGCCAGATGCAAGGCCAGGCCTCGGACATCGCCATCCAGGCGGAGCAGATCATCTATCTCAAGCGCATGATGGCGGAGCGCATCGCCTTCCACACCGGCCAGCCGGTGGATCGCATCGAGGCCGATTCCGATCGTGACCGGTGGTTCACGGCGGACGAGGCCCGCGAGTACGGATTCATCGACGAGGTGATCCAAAAGGACGCCATGGAGGTCCCCACGGCCGTCTGGTGCTGACGCCAAAAAGTAGTGGCCTCCGCAACAGCGCTCGTTGACCCGCCGCTCACCGGCCACGAACGCCGGACCGGCCCGGTCGCAGTTCATTCCGTCGCCGGCCAGCCGGCAGCTGCTCCCTCGGCAGTCAGGCTTCGTGATCCCAAGGTGACCGTCGACCGCATCGACCAGGTCATCCCGTCGCTGGCCAGCCGGGACGCCATCGGCGGGCACGCCCTCCAGCTCCGGGACCTGCTTCGCACCCGGGGTTACCAGTCGGACATCTACTACGGCAACGCCACCGCCGACCGGCTCGACGTCGGCCTGCCGGTCAGCCGGTTGGGCGACCATTCCGCCGAACGGGCAGAGTGCTCCTCTACCAGCTGTCGATCGGAAGCGGAGTGGCCGACATCTTCCGTGAGCGCAGTGAGCGGAAGTTCGTCAACTACCACAACATCACGCCCGCCGATCTCCTCGAGGCATGGATGCCGGCTGTGGGCGAGGAGGTCCGATGGGGCCGGGCCCAGCTCCGGGACCTGGCCCCGATCACCGAGTTCGCCATCGCCGACTCCGAGTTCAACGAGGGAGAGCTCCGGTCGGCCGGCTACCGGTCGACCGTCACGTTGCCCCTCCTCATCGACCTGGACAGCTTCGCCGGCACTCCCGATCCGCGAGCGTGGCTGCCGGCGCCTGGCCGACCAGAAGTCGGGTGGGGGAGCGGACCTCCTCTTCGTCGGGAAGGTCTCGCCCCACAAGGGACAGCACGACCTCATCAAGGCGCTGTGCGCCTACCGGCAGCTCTACGATCCCCTGGCCCGTCTGCACGTGGTGGGGGGCTCCATCAGCGAGGAGTACTCGGCGGCCATCGAGCGGTTCGCCGAAGAACTCGACCTCGCCGACGCCGTCGACATCGCCGGATCGGTCACCCACGAGGAGTTGATCGCCTACTACGCGGCATCGGATGTCTTCGTCTGCCTCTCCAATCATGAGGGGTTCTGCGTCCCGCTGCTCGAGTCGATGTACCACCGGCTGCCCATCGTGGCCTTCGCCAACACCGCCGTCCCCGAGACGGTGAGGAGCGCCGGACTGGTGCTCCCCGACAAGCAGCCGGCCCGGGTGGCGGCGGCCATCGACCGGGTCGTGAGCGACCCCGAGCTGCGCTCGGTCCTGGCTCGGGCGGCGTCCGAGCGGGTGGCCACGTTCGAACTGGCCCGGGTCCAGGCCGGCTTCGTCTCGGCGATCGAAACCGCCTGCGCAGCGTAGATCGCACCACTCGCCGCCGCCGGGCCGTCAGGGGCCGATTCCGGCCGTCGCTCCCGGGATGACCGATCTGGCCAGGGAGGATTCCCCGGGTCTGCCCGGAAGGTGACACATGAGTCACTGGACGACCACTGGGCTGTGGGAGGATCGGTTACAGATCCTCCCGAAGTTGGCCGATACCAAAGGGTGCAGTGAGACGCTCGGACACGTCGTGTCCCTGACGGGCCGCACCGGTCCTACGAGTCGGGGATCCGACCCCTGGGTATTCCAGACAGCACAATTCGCCACGCAATGAGGAGTGATCGTATGGTCGTAGGACTTGGCACGGGCCGCAGGAACTCTCGAGTGATCCAGGGCGTACAGCCACCCCTTCGCCCACGACCGAGTCTTCGCCGCCACCTCGTCCGCATGGCCGCCGTCACCATCGGCCTCGGCAGTGTGTGTCTGGCCGGCGGTGTGACGGCCAGTACGGAAGTCGCGACAGCAGCCACGCCGGTGGCCCATGCTGCCCTCCCTGTCTCTCTCGTCTGGCAGCAGGTTCTGCCCGATGCCGGTGGTCCGATCGCAGAGAGCTCGCCGTCGGTGGCCACATTGGACGGGTCCGGTCCATCGGTCGTCGTCGGTGATCGGGACGGCTACGTCTGGGCCTTCCATCTCTCCAACGGATCCACCACACCGGGGTGGCCCACCAACATCGGAGTCCCCATCGACTCGACACCCTCGGTGTGGCCCAACGGCACAGGCACCGACGACGTGTATGTCGACGGTGGCAACGCATCCCAGCCCACGGTCGGGGGCTACTACGGCATCGGCCCTACCGGAACCCAGATCTGGCACGATACGGCGGCAGACAACAATGGTCAGCACGGCGTCCAGGCCTCACCGTCAGTAGGCATCGTCAACGGGGTACCAACTGTGGTGGCACCGTCACTGGGCCAGAACGAGTACGCCTTCAACGCTCTGACTGGAGCCGCCGTGCCGGGGTGGCCGTTCTTCACGGCTGACAGCAGCTTCTCCACTCCGTCCCTGGCCGACCTGTACGGGAACGGACAGACCGAGATCGTGGAGGGTGGCGACTCGTCTCCCGGTCTGGCCTACGGCGTCAACTACACCGCCGGCGGACACCTGCGGGTGCTCGGTGGTGGCGGCAACCTGATCTGTGACCACGACACCAACCAGACGGTCGACTCCTCGCCGGCGGTCGGTAACTTCCTCGCCGGCGGGGGTGTCGGCATCGCCTTCGGCACCGGTGCGTACTATGGCGGAGCCTCGGACACCAACATGTTGTTCGCATCGGACTCCCACTGCAACATCGTCTGGGGCACCAACCTCGGAGGCATCACAACGAGCAGCCCGGCCATCGGCGACCTCGAAGGTGACGGGAATGTCGAGGTCGTAGAAGGGGTGGATACCGGCTCGAGCGGATTGGTGTGGGCCCTGAACGGATCAAACGGATCTGCCGTCGGCGGTTGGCCCCAGGCCACGGCCGGTCGGATCATCGGAAGCGTCACCACGGCAGATCTCACCGGCGGTGGCTACAACGACGTGCTGGCGCCGACCACCGATGGCTTGGACATCTTCGACGGGCGCACCGCGCAAGAGGTTGCCACGCTCGGAGCGGGCACACTGTCCATGCAGAGCTCCCCGCTCGTGACCACCGATCCCAACGGCACCATCGGGATCACCATCGCCGGCTACAACGGAAACAACGCCGGGGTCATCCAGCACTACGAAGTGGGTGGATCGGCCGGTCACTCGCTGGGTAAGCGGGCGTGGCCCATGTTCCACCAGAACCCTGCAATTGACCGGGGTGCTGTCCCAGCCGGCCCCGGGTCATCTCAACAAGCCGGTGGTCGGGATCGCCTCGACGCCGAGCGGCGGTGGGTACTGGGAGGTGGCGTCCGACGGCGGCATCTTCACCTTCGGAAACGCCGGCTTCTACGGATCGACGGGCGGCATGCATCTCAATAAACCGGTTGTCGGGATCGCGGCCACCCATGACGGCGGAGGGTACTGGGAGGTGGCCTCCGACGGCGGCATCTTCTCCTTCGGCGACGCTGTGTTCCACGGCTCCACCGGCAACATCCACCTGAACCAACCCATTGTGGGGATGGCGGCCACGCCCGATGGCGGCGGTTACTGGCTGGTTGCCTCCGACGGCGGCATCTTCTCCTTCGGCGACGCTGTGTTCCACGGCTCCACCGGCAACATCCACCTGAACAAACCCGTGGTCGGCATGGCCCCGTCCCCGAGCGGGGGCGGTTACTGGGAGGTGGCATCAGACGGTGGCATCTTCACCTTCGGCAACGCGTCGTTCCAGGGATCGATGGGTAATCGTCACCTCAACCAACCCATCGTCGGCATGGCCTCGAACTCAGCCGGCGGCTACTGGATGGTTGCCTCCGACGGCGGCATCTTCACCTTCGGCAACGCGGCGTTCTACGGCTCCACGGGATCGATACGGTTGGCGCTGCCGATCGTGGGCATGAGCTCGGCACCGAACGGGACCGGCTACTGGATGACAGCGGCCGACGGCGGCATCTTCGCCTTCGGGAGCGCCAACTTCTACGGCTCGATGCCGGCGGTGTTCAATGCCCAAGACGTCGGAGTCGACTAACTAGGCGCGGATCCGATTCGCCTGTCGTGCGGCACCGCACTCGCCTGACGCGCCGCGGCCCGCCCTGGCCTTGCAGCCACGGGCCGGGGCGTGGGGGTCACTCCCGGTCGGTGAACAGTGTGGGTCCGGGGTCGGTGGGGGGAGGGTTGGTGGTGGACCGTCGTCGTGTCGGTCGTTCCCTCCGTGGTGTCGGTGGTGGTGACTCCGGGGCCAGGAACTGCCAGTTCCCCGGTCCTCCGACCAGGCGGTAGCCGTGGTGGGTCTTCAGCCGGTGGTGGTGGCGGCACAGCCGGGCCAGGTTGTCCAGGGAGGTCTCCCCGCCCAGGGCGAAGTCCACCTGCCAGTGGTCGAACTCCAGTCCCTTGGTCCGCCCACAGCCCGGGACCACACAGGTCCGGTCCCGTTCCAGCAGGGCCAGGACCAACGGCGGTGGGGATGTTGCGTCCCAGCCGGCAGATGGTGGTGACGTCCACCCCGTCGGTGATGACCAGGTGGCAGAGGGCCCGGCCCATGGTGTCGATGGCCTCGTCGAGGGAGATGGGGCCCACCCCGTCGATCTCACAGACCTCCCCGGCCAGGAGGTGGCCCCGGCGCAGGGCCGAGAGGTCGGCCCGCACATGGACGGTGGCTCCCGTGCCCCGGCACCGGCATCCGGTGGGGGCAGAACCGGTGTCGGTGTCGGTAGTGCTGTCGGTGCCGGTGTCAGCGTTCTTGTCGGTGTCAGCGTTCTTGTCGGTGCCAGTGGTTTCCGTGTCGGCACCCTGGCCGGTAGCGGTAGTGCTGTCGGTGCCGGTGGTGGTGCCGCCTCCCTTCCTCGGTCTGGTCGGCGGCCCGAGGAGGCCCCGTCCGGTGACCAGGGCCACCAGGGCGTCGGCCCGGTAGGCGTCGGGGGTCTCGTGCACCCCGGACCGTCGGGCCCGATGGAAGATGCGGTCGACCTGGGTGTCGAGGACGGCGGAGAGCTCGGCTCCGGCCACCGGGGCCAGGACGGCCTCCAGCCGGAAGGCCCCGTCGGTGTCGGTGTAGGTCCGACACCGTCGGTCCTGGTGGAGTCGGCGGTGGTGGGCGGCCTCGTCGGTCGGTGAGCGTCCCTCGGACTTGGCCTTCAGGCACCGGTCCTTCAGCTGGCGCATGGTGTCGGTGCCGGCCCCCCGCACCAGGTCGTCCTCGGCTGCGGGGTTGACCCTGACGGCGTCAGAGACCAGTCGGGCCCGGGACGGGGCCAGAGTCCCCCGGGTCAGGGCCTCGTCCACCCCGGGCTGGTCCTTGAGGGCGTCCCCCAGCTTCAGAAGGCCCACGGCGTCCCCCACGGAGTCCCCGGTGGTGGCGGCCAGCCACTCGGCCGGGGTCCTGTGTCCGGTGGCCAGGTCGGGATGGCACCGGGCGGCCCGGGCCGCGGCCTTGGCCTTGCCGGCCACCCCCAGCCGCTCCAGACGGGAGAACACCTCCACCAGCGAGGCGGCGTCGGGCCCCGAGTACCGCTCGGCCTCGAAGGAGGCCACAAAGGACCCCACCACCTCGACGGCCGAGCGCAACGCCTTGGTCGTGACACCGGTCTCTGCCGTCATGGACCCAGTGTCACAGGAGGGTGTGACGGGCGGCCGGAGCGGCCGGAACAGACCGAAGAGAGACCGAAGAGAGATGCAGGAGAGGAGCCGGGCCCGGCGGAACCGGTGTTGAACATGGCGTTGCGGCTGAGCACGGAGAACCAGCGCGAGCTGGTGGGGATCAAGTAGAGGTGGCAGCGGCGGCGTGACAGGTCCAGGTGTTGGTTGTCTTGGAGTCGGGGTGGTCGTCCCGACTTCGCCCCGGCGCCATCGGCCGGGATCGCTCGGTGCGCTGTAGAACCTGGACCTGGGTGTTCTTGTCGGAACAGACACAGATGCCGAATCCGGCGGCGGCGGTACTGTTGGCGACATGAGACCCCTTCGGTACTCCATCAATGTCACAGTGGATGGGTGCTGCGATCACCAGGCAATCCCCGCGGACGAAGAACTGCATCGTCACGCGGTCGAGAACCTCACCCGGGCCGACGCCCTTCTCTTCGGCCGGGTGACGTACGAGATGATGGAATCAGCGTGGCGGCCGCCGGCGGCACCGGGAACGAGACCCGATTGGATGGAGCCTTTCGCCCGGACGATCAATGCGGCGAAGAAGTACGTCGTGTCGAGCACCCTGGAGCGAGTCGATTGGAACTCGGAACTCGTGCGCGGGGATCTGGGGCACGCCGTTCAGCAACTAAAGCGGGAGTCGGGCCAGGGACTGTTCGTGGGAGGCGTGGAGCTCCCACTGGCGTTGACGGAGCTGGGATTGATCGATGAGTACGAGTTCGTGGTGCAGCCCAGGCTGGCGGGCCATGGCCCGACGTTGTTCGCGGGGCTCTCGAAGCATGTCGACTTGAAGCTCGTGAGCCGACTGGAGTTCGGCTCGGGGGCAGTGGCGCTCCGGTACGAACCGAGAAGGTGACCATCGGGCTCGCAGGCCCTCGCCGGCCGCATCGAACCGGGCCAGCCGGGCCGGAAGCCGAACGGTACACCAGCGGTTGCGCACGGTCCGCGAGGCGCGGGGGAGGCGACGGTACTGTGCTTCGAGGCAGGTGAGACCGGAGCGAGCAATGCGAAGTATCGGAGGGGGACGCTGGAGACCCCAGATCCGGGTGGCCCTGGTGACGGTGGTGGCGGTGGCATCGTGCGCCGTGGGCCTCGTGGCGTTGCCGTCGACCGCCTCGGCGTATCCATCGTCGGTGGTGTCGATCCAGGGACACGGCTACGGCCACGGTTACGGCATGGGCCAGTGGGGGGCCCTCGGCTACGCAATCAACCAGGCCAACTACCCGTCCATCCTCGGCATCTACTACGGAGGCACGACGCTGAGCACGCTCTCGGCGGGGCAGGAGAACACGTCGGTACGTGTGGACATGACCGAGAACGACGGCAACCTGGTCATCGTGACCTCGGCCACACCGTTCACGGTGGCGGGCGTCGGTTTTACGAGCGGCCAGGTGGCGCTGATGACCCCGGTCAACGGGTCCTGGGTCGTGTGGTCCGGTCCGAGCTGCCAGGGTCCGTGGGTGGCGCAGGCATCGGGTGTGACCGATCCCACCGCCACGCCCAGTCCCGACGACGGAACCGAAACCCTCACCCTGTGCCTGGGCGGTTCCGGCAACGTCACCATGCACGGGTCGATCGAGGCGACATACAACTCCAACGGCGCGGCCCGCACCGTCAACGAGGTGCCGCTGGAGCAGTACGTGGACGGAGTGGTACCGAACGAGTCGCCGTCAGGATGGGGCTCGCTCGGGGCAGCCGGACCCCAGGGCCAACCCTGGGGCTTCCAGGAGCTCGAGGCCCAGGCCGTGGCCGTCCGCTCCTACGTCATGGCCGGTCTGGGTTCGTACGGGGGGTATGCGGACACGTGTGACCTGAGCTGTCAGACCTATCGCGGCACACTCAACGAGAGTTCCATCACCGACCAGGCCGGTGCCGACACGACCGGCCAGGTGATGGAGTTCCCCAGCGGTGCGGTGGCGGCCACGCAGTACTCGTCCTCGTCGGGTGGTTACACCAATCCCGGGACGTTCCCCGGCGTGCCCGACGCCGGGGACTCGGTGTGCGTCCCGGGGGCGTGCAACCCCAACCACGACTGGACCGCTACCGTACCGGTGGCCACCATTGACGCCGCCTGGCCCCAACTCGGGGTGCTCCAGAGCATCGATATCACCGGTCGCAACGGCGACGGCGACTGGGGCGGCCGGGTCACCGCCATGACGTTGGTCGGCTCGGCCCAGAACGTCTCGATGACCGGAGACACCTTCGCGGCCGCGCTCGGACTCAACTCGGACTGGTTCACCACCGGACCGTCGCTGGACAGCCCTGCCATCGGCATGGCCCGTACCTCGGACAACCAGGGCTACTGGGTCGGGGGCAGTGCGGGGGGAGTCGACGCCTTCGGGGACGCCAACTTCTACGGCTCGGCACAGGGGCTGTCGTTGTCGCGGCCGGTGGTGGGTATGGCGCCGACGCACGACGGGGGCGGGTACTGGCTGGTGGCCGTCCGACGGCGGCATCTTCACCTACGGCGATGCCGGATTCTACGGATCGACCGGCAACCTCCACCTGAACCAACCGGTAGTCGGTATGGCGCCCACGCCCGACGGCGGCGGGTACTGGCTGGTGGCTGTCGGACGGCGGCATCTTCACCTTCGGCGACGCCGGATTCTACGGATCGACCGGCAACATCCACCTGAACCAGCCGGTGGTGGGCATGGCCCCCACGCCCGACGGCGGCGGCTACTGGCTGGTGGCTTCGGACGGCGGCATCTTCACCTTCGGCGACGCCGGATTCTACGGATCGACCGGCAACATCCACCTGAACCAACCGGTGGTCGGCATGGCGTCCACCCCCGACGGCGGCGGGTACTGGCTGGTGGCTGCGGACGGCGGCATCTTCACCTTCGGCGACGCCACCTTCTACGGATCTGCCGGCAGCCTCCACCTGGTGGCAGCCGGTGGTGGGCATGTCCGCCACCGCAGACGGTCTGGCGGCTACTGGCTGGTGGCTTCGGACGGCGGCATCTTCACCTATCGGCGACGCCCCGTTCTACGGCTCGGGGGCCGGCTAGCGCCCGGCCCGACCGTCCGTGCCTGACGGTGCGGTGCCGAATACCGGAGCCCGTCAGGACCAGGCCGTAGTGTTCTCGATGGAATGGACCACACACATGCCAACGGCACGGGGCCGGGCCCGGCTGTTCACGGCGAGGACGGCACAGGCGACGGTGCGACCGCGCCGAACGTGACCGGCGTGGCCCGCCACGGCACTCGGCGTTCCCGGGTGGATGGGCCACGGTCGCCGGTGGCGGGCCATCGTGTTCGCCCCGGTCGGTGACGGTCAGACCCGGCGGCGCGGCTCCGACGGCGTCCGCGTGGGCCTGGCCGTCCTGGCGCTGCTGGTGTGCTGGGTGATCACCAGGGCCAACTCCAATGCGGAGCATGCCGTCGCCACCTCGTTGAGCTCGCCACCACAGGGCATCCGATGGCTGATCTCGACCATCTGGTGGATCACCTCGCTCGGCGTCATCGTGATCATCGCCATCATGGCGCTGCTGTCCCGTCGGTGGTCGGCCATACGGGACGTGGCCGTGTCGGGCCTGGGGGCGTGGTTGATCTGCGTCATCGCCACCGCAGTGTTCGGGAGCACCGGTGGAAGGCCGCCGACCTCCTCGTACCAGCACTTCGATCTGTCGTTTCCGGTGGCCCGGGTGGCCGCCACCGTCGGCGTGGTCACGGCGGCCCTGCCCTACCTCAGCCGATGGATGCAGCGCACGCTCGAGGCGGCCATCGTCCTGTTGGGGATCACCGCCGTCGTCAACGGATCGGGTCTGCCGATCTCCGTCGTGGCCAGCCTGGCCGTGGGCTGGGGGGTGACCGCCCTGGTCCATCTCATCTTCGGCTCTCCTCTGGGCTACCCTCGACTGATGAGGTCGAGTTCCTGCTGCAGGACCTCGAGATCGCCGCCGTCGAAGTGTCGCCGAATCCGAGACAGGAGTGGGGTGTCGGCCGCTTCAGCGCCACGGCCGACGGGTCGGCGATCGACGTCTCGGTGTACGGGCGCGACGCATCGGACGCCCAGCTGCTGGCCAAGACGGCCCGCTTCCTCTTCTACCGGGACTCCGGACCGACACTGGCGCTGACGCGGCGCCAACAGGTCGAACACGAGGCCTACCTGACCCTCATGGCCGACCGGTCCGGGGCCCGGGTGCCTGCCGTACTGGCTGCGGGCCCTGCCGGCCCGGCCCGGGATGCCCTCCTCGTCACCCGACCTCCCTCGGGCCGCCGCCTGTCGGCTTTCGCCGCCTACGTGCTGCCCGCCACGCCGGTGGATTCCGCTTCCGAAAAAGGCGATCCCGCCGAGGACGGCACTCGTTGCCGAGGAGGGCACCCTGTTGCCGAGGACGGCACCTCTGTACCCGAGGACGGCACCTCTGTCCGCGCCGAACACCGGGGAAAGGCCATGGCCGGGGTGGCCGGGAGCGGGGACGCCACCCTCAGCGGTGGACGCCGCCACCGACCAGACGGGGGTCGCCCACCGACGAGCCGGTCGCCGTCGGTGATGCGGACGGGTCGGACAACGGGTCCGACGGCAACGGGCTCGACGGCAACGGGCCCGACGGCAACCGGCCCGACCCTGTCGGTCCGGTCGTCTCCGATGCCGGTCTCGACGCCATCTTCGAACAGCTGTCGACCCTGCGGCGTGCCGGCATCGCCCACGGCGCGCTTTCGATCGAGACCATCGTGGTGGACGACGACGATCGCGCCGGGATGGTGGACTTCCGGACGGCATCGACCGTGGCCACGGTCGACCAACTCGACCGCGACACGGCGGCCACCCTGGCGGCGATGGCCGTCGTGGCCGGACCGGAGCGGACGATGGCGTCGGCCACCCGTTCGGTCCCCCCCGAGGTCATCGTCGACGCGCTCCCGTACCTGCAACGGGCCGCCCTCGACACCGTGGCCTCGAGGACCCTTCGGGGCAAGAAGTCACTGCTCGTGGCTCTGCGGGAGCAGGGCGCCGGCGCCATGGAGGTCGACGTCCCGAAGCTGATCGAACCCCGGCGCGTCAGCTGGGTCAATCTGGCCCTGGTGGCGGGAACGCTCATCGGCGGCTGGGCCCTCATCGGGGTCCTGATCAACGTGACCAAGTCGTGGAGCACCATCACCGGCGCCGCATGGGGGTGGGTGGCGGTGACCTTCGTGCTGGCCCAGGCGGCCTATCCGGCCATCGCCGTGACCACGGTGGGGTCGGTGACCAACCCCCTGCCCTACGGCCGGACCGTGGCGCTCGAGCTCTCCGACACCTTCGTGGCCCTGGCCGGTGGGTCGATGGCCGTATTGGCCACCAGGGTCCGCTTCTTCCAGCAGGAGGGGTACACCCCCACGGTGGCGGTCAGTTCCGGGGTACTGGTGAGTACGGCCAGCTGGATCGTAAAGGGGGCCCTGTTCCTCATCGCGTTGCCGCTGGCCATCGGTAATCTCCACTTCAACTCCACGCCGGACAGCGACAGCAGCTCCAACTCCCACCTGGTGTGGCTCATCGTGGTGGTGGTCGTGGCGGTCGGCGTGGCGCTCGGACTGGTGTTCGCCATACCCCGCTGGCGGCGCCTGGCCGCAGCCAAGCTGCGTCCCGAAGGCCTCCGAGGTCTGGTCGCATCTGAAGCTTGCTGGCCGGCCACCCGAGGAACCTGGTGGAGATCTTCGGTGGCAGCGCCGCCGCCCAGATCTTCGTGGCCCTGGCGCTCGGTGCCTCGCTCCACGCATTCGGCGACCGACTCGACCTGGCCACATTGATCGTGGTCCTCACCCTGGGTTCGATGCTGGGCGGCATATCACCCGTCCCGGGGGGCATGGGCGTGGTGGAGGCGGGCATGATCATCGGTCTCACCGCGGCCGGTATCAACGAGTCCGACGCCGTGGCCGCGGTGTTCGTGCAACGCCTCTTCACCGCCTACCTTCCGCCCGATCTGGGGCTGGTTCGTCCTGGTGTGGATGCGCAAGAAGGAGTACCTGTGACCGGTGGGCGGCGGTTCGGTCCCTCTGGACCGCCGGCTTTCTCCGAGACCGAATCACGCCGACGGGTGGCTCAGTCCAGCCGGCTGTGGCCGAGGTCGGGAAAGGACCGGAGCTTCCCGAACCGGCCGAGTCGTCCCACGTTGACGCCCACGTCGGCGCCGCCCAGCATGGAGAGGTCGCCCCGGCTGTTGCCATAGGCCCAGAGCCGGTCGGCGCTCGCCGCCGTGCTCGTCCATCCACGTCCTGCAGCCGCCGCAGCTTCTCCCGGCCACGACAGTTGGCGCCCTCGTAGCGGCCGGTGAGCGTGCGTCCCGTTCCCGTCGACGGCCAGCCGTGGTGGCGACAACGCCGTGGGCACCGAGGAGCTCCCCGGCCACCCCCACGTACAGCTCGGGGGAGGCCGACACGATGACCACCCGGTCACCCCGGTCGAGGTGCTGGTCGAAGCGCTCCCGCACCGAGGGCCGTAGGTGACGGGCCAGGTGCTGCTCGGGCGAACCGCTCGGACACCCGGGTCACCTCGTCGAGGGGTTCCCCGGAAAGGACCCGCTCGAACAGGACCTCCTTGGTCCGGTCGGCGTGGCTCCCGCCCAGGACGGCTGCCCGGGCCAGCCGGGGAGCGAGGACGGCGGCGGCGGACAGCACCGCCGTGGCCCCGGCCACGGCGATCAAGAAGTCGAACACGCTCCCGCTGTCCGTCAGCGTTCCGTCGAAGTCGAAGGCGGCCACGCCGGCCGTGGGTTGCATCCCCCCGGCCCTCAGCGGTCGGTCGGGTCGGTCGGGTCGGTCGGGTCGGTCGGGTCGACGCCCGTGCCCCGGCGTCCCGCTCCGGCCGAGAACCGGGCCGCGCCGGTGGCGGCATCGGGTGAGGACAGGCTGTCGAGGCCGAGCCGCAACTCCACCCGCATGGCGTGGACGGCGGACAGACCCCACTGGTCGAAGTGTCGACCGGCGGTCGTTGCGCAGGCAGGTCTGGGGAAGGATCGCCAGCTGGTGGGCCCAGTCCACGGCGTGCGGTCCGCGCCGTGCCCGGGGGGACGACGCGGTTGACCAGACCCATGCCCAGGGCCTCGTCGGCGCCCACCTCACGGCCCGACAGGATGAGATCCAGAGCCCGGCCCTGGCCGACCAGCCGGGGAAGGCGCACCGTGCCGCCGTCGATCAGCGGGACGCCGAACCGGCGGCAGAACACACCGAAGGCGGCGTCCTCGGCCGCCACCCGAAGATCGCACCAGATGGCCAGCTCCAGGCCACCGGCCACGGCGAACCCCTCGACGGCCGCGATAACGGGCTTGCCCAGCTCCAGGCGGGTGGGCCCCATCGGACCGGGGCCGGTTTCGGCGATCTGGAAGCGGGCACCCTCGGCCACGGACCGGAGATCGGCTCCGGCACAGAACGTTCCGCCCGCCCCGGTCAGCACCGCCACCGAGGCGGCGTCGTCGCCGTCGAAGGCGGTGAACGCCTCGAGCAGGGCCGTGGCCGTGGTCGGATCGACGGCGTTGCGGCGTTCGGGCCGGTCGAGGGTGATCACCGTGACCGGCCCGTCGCGGTCCACATGGACGGTCGGGCTCATGGCCCCAGCATGGTGGATGCGGCGGGGGAGGGCCAGAGCCCCGGCCGCGCAGGCGCCGCTGCGATCTCCGAAACACGACTAACTCGGTCGACAATGGAGCTGCGTTCGTCTATCCTGATCTGGCGACGAGATGCGGCCTTGGCAGGTGCCGGATCGCACACTCGACTGACGGCACAACCAACAACAAGGAGCGATCCATGGCAATCCGACTGGGCGACGAAGCCCCCGACTTCACTGCGGAGACCACCGAAGGGACCATCAACTTCCACGAGTATCTCGGGGACAGCTGGGGCGTTCTGTTCTCCCATCCGAAGGACTTCACCCCGATCTGCACCACCGAGCTCGGCGCCTTTTCGGCGGCCAAGGCCGAGTTCGACAAGCGGGACACCAAGCTGATCGGCCTCTCGGTCGACGATGTCACTTCCCACGGCAAGTGGGCCGGCGACATCGAGGAGACCCAGGGCACCGCCCTCAACTTCCCGCTGATCGGGGACGAGGACCGTAAGGTGGCCGACCTCTACGACATGATCCACCCCAACGCCAACGACACCCTGACGGTGCGCTCGGTGTTCATCATCGGACCCGACAAGAAGGTCAAGCTCACGCTGACCTACCCGGCATCGACCGGGCGCAACGTGCAGGAGGTCCTCCGGGTCCTCGACTCGCTGCAGCTGACGGCCGACTACAAGGTGGCCACCCCCGTCAACTGGAAGGACGGTGAGGACGTGGTGATCGTGCCGGCCGTCTCCGACGAGGAGGCCAAGGAGCGGTTCCCGAAGGGCTTCAAGGCCCTCAAGCCGTACCTCCGGGTCACCCCGCAGCCCAACCGGTAGTCCGGCCGGGGCGCCGGGTCGTATCGGCCTGGTACCCCGACCTCACGACGATACGACCACGTCCCGCGCAGTCGACGGGGCCTGGTCGTATCGTCGCGTCAACGGTGCTGTCCGGAGGGTCGGCAAGAGAGGTTCAGGTCCGGGGATCCGGTGGGGGCATGGATGACCTGGGGAAACGGCTAGGGTCCGCTTCATGACCATAACGATGTCCGGGCACTTCATGGTCTGTGACAAGGAGATGTGTGACACATCCCCACTGGTTCTGCCCGATTCGACCTGGCCGGAACGCGTCGCCCGTGACTGGTCAGAGAACAAAGGCTGGCGGAACGACGATGAGGACCACGACTACTGCCCGCCGCACGCAGATGGTCGTCTCACGTTCAACGGGCGCAACGAGATCGCCTAGGCCGCCCTTCGTCGCCCTGGGCCGCCGGGCGGGCTCCGCAAGCCCCTCCACGCTGCCCGTTCCCGGTGATCCCCACCGAGATCCGGTACCGAGATCCCGAGATCCCTGGTGAACCCCGATCCTGCTAGCATTGGAGACCGGCGTGTTCCGTCCGTCGGACTGTTCCGTAGGCGCCGCCTTTCCCCAGATATCGCCGTCACGAAGACACCAGAGGTCGATTCCCCGAATGCCAGACAAGCAGGCCACCATCTCCGAGTACCGCCTCCACGAGACGGACACCGGATCTCCCGAGGTGCAGATCGCAATCTTGAGCGAACGCATCATCCACCTCACCGAACATCTCAAGGTCCACAAGGGTGACCACCACACCCGTCGAGGGCTCCTGAAGCTCATCGGACGTCGTCGGCGACTGCTCGACTACGTACGTAACAACGATGTCGAGCGCTACCGGGACATCATCGGTCGCCTCGGACTGCGCCGCTAGGCGATCATCAGTCGACCCGCCCGGCCTCGGCCGGGCGGTCGCAATTTCTCCCCCGGCGCCGCGCCGGGGGACAGCAGGCCGGCATGGTGTCGGCGTGCAGCAGCAGCGGCCAACCGCTCAGTCGGTGGGTCGTGAAGAACACACCAACCGGACTCCCGCCGAGGTCAGTCACCAGTTGCCGATCACCCCGTCATCGCATGAAGGATGGAGTGGTCGACAACTGGGAACTGGCTCGGGGAGTCCCCGAACAGACCAAGGAGCGTCATGTCAGACGCCATCACCGTGTCGGCGCCCATCAGCGGCACCGACCGTACACTCACATTCGAAACGGGCAAGCTGGCCCAGCTAGCCGACGGCGCCGTCGTCGGGAGGATCGGGGACACCGTCCTGCTGGCCACGGCCACGGCGGCCCGGTCGGTCCGCGAGGGGGCCGACTTCTTCCCCCTCACGGTCGATATCGAGGAGCGGGCCTATGCCGCCGGGAAGATCCCGGGGTCGTTCTTCCGTCGCGAGGGAAAGTCCTCCGACCAGGCCATCTTGACCTGTCGCCTCATCGACCGCCCCCTCCGGCCCTCCTTTCCCAAGGGGTTCCGCAACGAGGTCCACGTGGTGGGCACCATCTTCGGCGCCGACCAGGTCAATCCCCACGACGTGCTGGCCATCAACGCCGCCTCGGCCGCGCTCGATGATCTCGGGCATCCCCTTCGAGGGGCCGATCGGAGCCGTCCGCGTGGCCTACTCGACGGATGGCCAGTGGATCCCGCACCCGAGCTTCCAAGAGGGTGACGAGTCCACCTTCGAACTGGTCGTGGCCGGTCGGGCCCTGAGCGACGCCCCCGACGCCGAGATCGCCATCATGATGGTGGAGGCCGGCGGCTCCGAGCGTTCGTTCCAGTACTACGAGGAGGGTGCTCCCCAGGTCACCGAAGAGGTCCTGGCCGACGGCCTCGAGGCCGCCAAGACCTGGATCCGCGAGTCGATCGTCCTGCAGCGCCAGATGGTCGAGGCCTACGTTGCCGTGCGCGGACCCGTCGTCCCCATCGAGTACACGACCCTGTCCGACTACGGAGACGACGTCTGGGAGCGGGTCGAGGCGGTCGGGACCGGCCCGGTGTCCGCGGCCAACACCATCACGGCCAAGGCCGACCGGGCCGCCGCCGTCGACGAGGCCACGGCGACGATCAAGGAGGCACTGGCCGGCGAGTTCCCCGACCGTGAGGGCGAGATCAAGGCCGCCGTACGGAGCCTGACCAAGAAGTTGGTGCGCAAGCGCATCGTGGAGGACGGCCTCCGTATCGACGGCCGGACCACCACGGAGATCCGACCCCTGTCGGCCGAGGTCGACCTGTTCCCGACGGCACACGGTTCGGCACTGTTCCAGCGGGGCGAGACCCAGGTCCTCAACGTGACCACGTTGGGCATGCCCCGGATGAACCAGCTGCTGGACACCATCACGCCCGACGAGCACAAGCGGTACATGCATCACTACAACTTCCCGCCCTTCTCCACGGGCGAGACAGGGTTCATGCGGGGTCCGAAGCGCCGCGAGATCGGCCACGGCCTGTTGGCCGAGCGGGCGCTACTCCCGGTGGTCCCCTATGAGGAGGACTTCCCGTACACCCTCCGTCTGGTGTCGGACGTGCTGGCCTCCAACGGCTCCACGTCGATGGCGTCGGTCTGCGGCTCGACCCTCTCGATGATGGCCGCCGGTGTTCCGCTGAAGGCACCGGTGGCCGGCATCGCCATGGGACTCGTCTACGACGGCGGCGCCTACGTCACCCTGACCGACATCCTCGGAGCAGAGGACGCCTTCGGTGACATGGACTTCAAGGTGGCAGGTACGAAGGACGTCGTAACCGCCCTCCAGCTCGACACGAAGATCGACGGCCTGCCCCTCGACGTGCTCACCCGGGCGCTGCTGCAGGCCAAGGAGGCCCGTCTCACCATCCTCGACGTCATGGCCGCCGCCATCCCCGAGCCCCGTAAAGAGGTGGCCGATGCGGCACCGAAGATCATCTCCTTCGAGATCCCGATGGACAAGATCGGTGAGGTCATCGGGCCGAAGGGCAAGGTCATCAACGCCCTGCAGCAGGAGACCGGCGCCGACATCGCCGTGGACGACGACGGGATGGTCGGAACCGTCACCATCGGGGCCAAGGACGGCACCGCCGTCGAGGAGGCCCGCCGGAGGATCTCGACCATTCTCGACCCGCCGCTGGCCGAGGTCGGAGCCACGTACCAGGGCAAGGTCGTCAACATCACCAAGTTCGGGGCCTTCGTCAACATCCTCCCGGGTCGCGACGGACTACTGCACATCTCGAAGATCGGCCAGGGCAAGCGCGTCGAGCGGGTCGAGGACGTGCTCGAACTGGGCCAGCCGGTGGAAGTGAAGGTGGACGACATCGATCCCCAGGGGAAGGTCTCCCTCTCGTTGGCCGGCGACGCTCCGGCCGGTGCCGGCACCAGCTCCAACGGTGACGACCGCGGTCGCCGCGGCGAGAGCCGCGGCGACGGCGGCGGACGGAGCCGTCCTCGTGGAGACCACGCCGATCCGGGCGACCGCCCCGATCGTGGCCGTCGTCCAGCCGATTCCAGCTCCGCACCTTCGGGAGCCGCCTCGTTCGAGGAGGCCTTCGAGGTCGAGCTGGTCCAGGAGTTCGGCAATCTCGGGCCGGCGGTGGCCGAGTCGCCCGAGCGCCCCGGTGGGGGTGGCGGAGGCGGCCGGGGTGGTCGCCGCCGCCGTTGAGTTCGTCCGGCGACGGGGTGGTGGTCGCTGTGACCGCCACCCCACGGTTCGCCCCTCCGAGCTCATCGGTCAGCACAGCGTCCGTTCAACCCTGCTCTCCGGCCGGGCACGAGCCAGCGGAGACCGGCCCGGTGATCCGGACGGAAGCCCTGCCCAGCGGCCTGGCCCTCGCCACCGAGCGGATGGACGACGCCCGCTCGGTGTGCATCGGCTTCTGGGTCGGGCACCGGCTCCCGCGACGAGGAGCTTGAGCAGGCCGGTTCGTCGCACTTCCTCGAACACCTGTTGTTCAAGGGCACGGCGGAGCGCTCCGCTTCGGCCATCGCTGAAGCGGTCGACGAGGTGGGGGGCGACTTCAACGCCTTCACCACCAAGGAGTACACCTCCTTCTACATCCGCCTGCTGGCGGAGAACCTGTCCTTGGGGCTGGACATCCTTTCGGACATCATGTGGCAACCCGCGCTTCGGCCCGAGGACCTCGACGCCGAACGGCAGGTGATCCTGGACGAGATCCTGATGCACGCCGATGAGCCCTCCGACGAAGCTGCCGAGCAGAGTTCCGCCCTGCTGTTCCCCGGGCATCCCCTGGGCCGGGAGGTGCTGGGCACCCAGGATTCGATCCTGGCCATGACCGTCGATCGCATCCGCGACTTCTTCACCCTCCACTACCGGCCGGGCAACATGGTGGTGGCGGTGGCCGGCGACCTCGACCACGAGGAGGTGGCCGAGGACTGGAGGCCAGGTTCGGGGGTGCCCAGGGCGGGGTCACTCCGTCGAGAACGGCGCCCGACGACAAGGTCGAGGCACTGAAGGTGTCACGCCGGGGAACCGAGCAGGCCCATCTGGTTCTGGCCTCGCGGTCCGTGCATCGACTCGATGACCGTCGCTACGCCCTGGCCGTGGTCAACCATGTGCTGGGCGGGGGCCTGTCCAGCCGACTCTTCCAGGAGATCCGCGAGCGCCGGGGACTGGCGTACTCGGTCTGGTCGGAGCGTGTGGCCTACCACGACGCCGGTTCGGTCAGCGTGGGCATGGGGACGGCTCCCGAACACGTCGCCGAGGTCCTCGACATCGTCTCGTCCGAACTGGACCACCTGGGTGCAGAAGGCATCACGGAGCGGGAGCTGACCGTGGCCAAGGGGAACCTGCGGGCCGAAACCCTGTTGGCCTGCGAGGATTCGGGGGCCAGGATGAGCCGGATCGGTGCGGGCCTGCTCCTGCACGGAGAGATCCTCTCGGTGGATGACGTGCTGGCCCGGGTGGAGGCGCTCACATTGGAGGAGATCTACGCCGCCGCAGCCGAGCTGGTGGCCGCTCCGAGGACGCTCTCTGTGGTGGGTCCCTTCGACGAGTCAGACTTCAATGCCCGGGCCCTTCGGCTGGGCTGATATTCCGGCGACGGTAGTGCGGGGCTGCAGCACCCGGCGACGGTAGGGTGGCCGCCATGCGAGTCGGGGTGGTCGGTGCCGGAGGGAGGATGGGCCGCGAGGTGTGCCGGACCGTGTTGAACCATCCCGACCTCGACCTCGTGGTAGCCCTCGACCCATTCCACAACGGTACGGACCTGGGCACGCTCATCGGGGCTGACGCGGGTGGCCTCGTGGTCGGTGATGCCATCGACTCGTTGACCGCCAGCGGTACCGAGGTCGTCGTGGAGTTCACCCGACTGGACGCGGCCCGGGAGACGTTGGCCTACTGTGCCGAGGCCGGTATCCATGCCGTGGTCGGAACCACCGGGTTCACCGAGGCCGACCTCGAGGACCTGGGTCGGCGATTCGCCGGCCCCGCGTCTGGCGCACCGAACTGCATCATGGCCCCGAACTTCGCCATCGGCGCCGTGCTCATGATGCGGTTCGCCGAAATGGCCGCGCCGTGGTTCGACGGCGCCGAGATCGTCGAGTACCACCACGACGGCAAGCTGGATGCACCGTCGGGCACGTCGCTGCGCACGGCGGAGCGGATGGCCGCGGCCCGGACTGATGCCGGGACGGAAGCGTTCGCGCCCGACCGCACGACCACCGTGGTGGTTGACGGCGCCCGCGGAGCGGCGGGGCCGGCCGGTGTGCGTATCCACTCGGTCCGGTTGTCCGGTCTGGTGGCCCACCAAGAGGTCGTCCTCGGCGGCAGTGGGCAGACCCTGTCCATCCGCCACGACTCCTACGACCGGATCTCGTTCATGGACGGCGTGGTGCTGGCCATCGTCTCGGTGGCCGGCCGCCCCGGGCTCACCCTCGGCCTCGAGCCGCTGCTCGGGCTCTGAACGGCCGCCCGTGGACGGGACCCGTCAGCGCATCCTCGAGGCCACGTATGCGTGCGTGGCGCGGTGGGGGCTGGCCAAGACCACGGTGGAGGATGCCGCCCGTGAGGCCAAGGTGTCCCGGGCCACCGTGTACCGCACATTTCCCGGGGGCCGCGACGAGCTGATCAGCGCCGTGGTGGCCTGGGCCACCGGCGAGTTCTTCGACCGTCTGTACGAGCACGTGCAGGGGGCGGACAGCCTCGAGGAGGTCATGGAGAAGGGCATCATGTTCGCCCACCGGTCGATCATCGAGCACGAGGTGCTCCAGCGGGTGATGCAGACCGAGCCGGAGAAGCTCCTGCCGGCGCTCACGTTCGAGAGCATCAGGATCCGAGAGGGGATCACCGCGTTCCTCGTCCCCTACCTGGAGCACCGGGGTGTGGCGCCCGGGGTCGACCTCAATGAGGCGGCCGACTTTCTGGCCCGGATGATCCTGTCCTACATGGCGTCCCCGGGGCGATGGGACCTCGACGACCCGGCCCAGGTAGCCCAGCTCGTCGAGGCGGAGCTGTTGGCCGGAGTAGTGGTCAGCGACGCTCCAGGGCCGAACGGCACGCGTGCCCGGGGACAGGCCGGACGTCATTGACAATGAGACAAAAAGCGACCTAACGTTTCATCAATGTCAGTTCCGGGGGCCACACTCCATGTGTTGGACGACGGGCTCGAAGCTGGGCCGCGATGGGAGCACACCGGTCGAACGACCGGGCAGGCCTCTCCCCAGCGGGTGCGCATCATCGATGCCACGCTCGACTGCCTGGCCCGACACGGCACAGCGAAGACCACGGTGGACGACATCGCCCGCCGAGCCGGGGTATCGCGGGCCACGGTCTATCGGGCCTTCCCCGGTGGACGGGACGAAGTGCTGTCCGCCGTGGTGGACACGGAGATGGCCCGGCTCTTCTCGGCGCTCGGTGTGTGCCTGGGCGAGGCCGAAGATCTCGCTGATGCACTGGTGGCCGGCATCGTCGAGGCGTCGGCTCGGGTCCGCGGTCACGCCGCACTCAACTACCTGGTGCAGCACGAGCCGGAAGTGGTGCTCGGGCATCTGGCCTTCGACGAGTCCAACCGTCTGCTGGCCACCGCCTCGCACTTCACCGCGCCGTTTCTGGCCCGGTGGATGTCCCCGATGGAGGCCGGGCGAGTAGCCGAGTGGGCCACCCGCATCGTGCTCACCTACGCCATCGCACCGTCGGAGCAGATGGACATCACCGACGCCGCGCCGGGCCCGTCACCTGGTGGAGACCTTCGTGCTGCCGGGGATCCGGGCCCTGCACGGGACGACGGCCTCCGGCGACCGTCGACATCACCCCGTTCGACCGCGGAACCCGCAGTACCGACCCACACGGTTCGCAACGATCCGGCTACTGCCCCGAGGGCGGGTAGCGGGACCAATCCGACCATCCGAGAGCAACAGGGAGCGACACCATGACCACGGAAATGAGCAGCACCGAGGAGATCATCGGCCGATCCGAGATCGACGACTTCGAGGCCATCCTCTCGGTGGTCGGTGCCGAGGAGACGGACGGGCGCCACGTGGTCCACTCCGACTACGACTCCATCTTCACCTGGGACTACGAGAAGGGCCCCAGACCTAAGCTCAACAAGCTGTACGAGAAGGCCAAGGGGGCACAGTGGAACGGCGAGACCGACCTTCCCTGGGACACCGAGGTCGACCAGGAGCGGATGGTGTTGGAGCAGGCCGAGGCCACCGGTGGCTTCGCCGCCGGATTCGACCTCACCGGGACCCCGGTGGAGAAGTGGTCGGAGAAGGAGTGGCTGGCCTTCGGGGTCGAGAGCCAGAACTGGACCCTGTCCCAGTTCCTCCACGGCGAACAGGGCGCATTGATCTGTACGGCCAAGATCGTGGAGTCGGTGCCCTGGATCGACGCCAAGTACTACGCCGCCACCCAGGTGATGGACGAAGCCCGGCACGTCGAGGTGTTCGGCAAGTACCTCGACGAGAAGCTCTCGGGTCACTACGCCATCAATGCCCACCTGCGGATGCTGCTCGACGACATCATCGCCGACTCGCGGTGGGACATGACCTACCTGGGTATGCAGATCATGGTCGAGGGCCTGGCGCTGGCGGCGTTCGGTCTGATGCACTCGATGACGACCGATCCGCTGCTCAAGCAGCTGCTCCGCTACGTGATGGCCGACGAGGCACGGCACGTGGCGTTCGGCGTGCTCAGCCTGCAGGAGTACTACGAGGGGCTCAGTGCCGCCGAACTCCGGGAACGCCAGGAGTTCGCCTTCGAGGCCGCGGTGAGGATGCGGGACCGGTTCCTCCAGCAGGAGGTCTGGGATCGCATGGGCGTCGACCCGAAGACCGTGGTCCCGTTGGTGCTGCAGGCGCCGGATCGGGCCGAGTTCCAGGCGCTCCTGTTCTCCAAGATCGTCCCCAACTGCAGGAAGCTCGGTCTCCTGGATGCCGCCGACGGATGGCTGCGGACCAAGTTCACCGAGCTCGGCGTGATCCAGTGGGAGTCGTGGGAGGACACCTCCGAGGAGTACGACGCCCTGGCCTCGGTGCCGCCGCAGGACCGGGTCGCCTCCTGAGGGGGGCCGGGCACGCTCGGCTCGGCCCGTCGTCGTACCGATCCGGCCGTTCGGTACTGGTAACCTGCGCATTCGTGACGCCTTCCGCTTCCCCAGCACCCCGTTCGAGGGGCTGAGTGCGGATGGCACGGTTCGGCTCGGTGATCACGGCAATGGTCACCCCCTTCCACCCGGACGGGGACATCGATCTCGACATGGCCGGCCAGGTGGCGCCGCCATCTGGCCTCGACCGGGAGCGATGCCCTGGTCGTGGCCGGGCACGACCGGCGAGGGCCCGGTTCTCACCGATGCCGAACGCCTCGACCTGTTCCGCGCCGTGGTCGAGGTCGTGGACGTGCCCGTCATCGCCTCCACCGGTACCAACGACACCGCCCATTCGGTGCTGTTGACCAGGGAGGCCAAAGCCTGTGGGGCCAGCGGGGTACTGGCCGTCACTCCGTACTACAACCGGCCGTCGGCAGCCGGACTTTCGGCCCACTTCCGCGCCGTGGCCGCGGCCACCGACCTGCCGGTCGTGCTCTATGACATACCCGATACGGTCGGGCCGGAGGATCGGCACCGAGCTCGTCGTCGAGTTGGCCCGCGACGTCCCGTCCATCGTCGGGGTCAAGGACGCCACCGGAGACCTGGCGGGAGCGGCCACGATCGTGGCGGAGAGTCCCGACGGGTTTCGATGTCTACTGCGGGGACGACTCGCTGACGCTGCCGTTCGCCGCCATCGGCGGGGCCGGCGTGATCAGCGTGGCCGCCCACTGGGCCGGCGCCCTCTTCGCCAGCATGCTCGCCTGCCACGCGGCCGGTGACGTCGAAGGAGCGGCCGCCGTCAACCGTCAGCTGATCGAGTCCTACCAGTTCGAGTCCACCGAGGAGTACCCCAATCCGGTTCCGGCCAAGGCTGCTTGTCGGGCGCTCGGACTGGCCGTCGGCCAGTGCCGTCTGCCCAATGCGCCTGCCCCCGCAGCGTTGGACGACCGTGCCCGGGCGGTCATCGCCAGGCTGGGTCAACCCGACCCTGGGCACCGGTCAATTGCCTGAAGCGAACCGGACCGGTTCCGGCGACCGGTCGAACCGCCGGTCCCGGGGACCAGCCAAGTCGGCGGCGAAGAAGGCCACCACGGCTACCACGGCAGCAACCGACGCTAAGGAAACCAGGGCAACCACGGAAACCTCGGAAACCACGGAAACCTCGGAAACCACGGAAACCACGTCGACCAAGGAAACCTCGTCGAACCGGACCAAACGATCACGGGCGCGGACGGGCAAGGGGGGTGCCGGCACCGGCGGCGGTTCGTCGGTCCGGATCGTCTTTCTGGGAGGACTGGGCGAGATCGGGCGGAACTGTGCCTGCATCGAGGTCGACGGTCGGATCCTCGTGCTGGACGTCGGGATCATGTTCCCCGATCCCGACATGCCCGGCGTCGACCTCGTGCTGCCGGACTTCACCTACCTTCGGGAGAACGCCGACGGGTCGATGCCGTCATCCTGACCCACGGGCACGAGGACCACACCGGGGGACTGGCCTATCTGCTCCGCGACTTCCCCATCCCGGTCTACGGCTCCGAGCTCACCCTGGCCCTGGCCCGCAACCGGGTCGACGAGGCGGGCATGGCCGAGCGGGCCCAGTTCATCCCGGTCCGAGACGGCGAGCGCCGTCGGATCGGCCCCTGCGACGTGGAGTTCATTCCGGTCACCCACTCGGTCCCGCACGCCTTCGCCACCGCGTTCCACACTCCGGAGGGCATCATCCTCCACTCCGGTGACTTCAAGATCGACCTCCATCCGGTGGACGGGCGCCGCACCGACCTGGCCCGCATGGGCGCCCTCGCCTCCGACCCGGGGATCCGCCTGCTGCTGGTCGACTCGACCAACGCCGAGGAGCCGGGCTTCACTCCGTCGGAGTCGACCGTCGGGGAGACGCTGCGGAAGGTCTTCCTGGCCCGTCCCGACCGCCGCTTCATCGTCACCTGTTTCGCCAGCCACATCCACCGGGTCCAGCAGGTCGCCGACGCCGCCATCGCCGGCGGCAGGTCGGTGGCCACGCTCGGTCGGTCCATGCAGAAGAACGTGGCCCTGGCACGCCGGCTGGACCTCCTGCACATCCCCGATCGGTCGCTGATCGACATCGAGGACATCGACTCGCTGGAGGACGGTCAGGTCTGCGTCATCTCCACCGGCTCCCAGGGTGAGCCCATGTCGGCCCTGTCCCGCCTGGCCACCGGCGAGAACCGGTTCTTCTCGCTGCGCAAGGACGACGTGGTGGTGATCAGCGCCCACCCGATACCCGGCAACGAATGGTCGGTGGGCCGGGTCATCGACAGCCTCCACCGGAGGGGCGTCGAAGTCATCCACTCGGGCGTGGACTCGGTCCATGTGAGCGGACATGCCCGCCAAGGGGAGCTGGCCATGCTGATGTCGGTGACCAGGCCGGAGTTCCTGATTCCGGTGCACGGCGAGTACCGCCACATGGCCAACCAGGTGCGGGTGGCCTCGTCCATGGGGATCGCCGACGACCACATCCTGCTGTGCGAGGACGGCGACGCCGTGCGACTGGACCACAACGGTCTGCGTCGCGACGGGACCGTGCCGGGCGGCTACCTCTTCGTCGACGGCAGCTCGGTGGGGGACATCGGGCACGGCGTGCTTCGCGACCGCCTGGTCCTGGCCGAGGAGGGCGTGGTCATGGCCGTGGCCACGGTCGACCTCAAGCGGGGTGAGGTGGTGGGCCAACCCCAGATCGTGACCCGGGGCTGGGCCTACGACCACGACACCGAGGCCTTGTTGGACGAGGCCCGGATCCAGGTCACGAAGGCCCTGGTACAGGCGTTGGCGTCCGGGACCCACGACCACGAGACCCTGAACCGGGTGGCCCGCAAGGCCATGGGCCGGCTGGTGGGGGACCGCACCCGGCAGCGGCCGATGATCGTGCCGGTGATCGTCACCGTCTGACCGCACCCGGCGGGGCGTCCCCATGACGGTGACGCTGCGGGACTAACCTGTTACGCACTGTGACGACCGCCACCAAGCGTCCGGCGGGCCGATCCGGGGCATCGCGTGCCAAAGGACGGTCCGCGGCCTCGTCCCGATCGCGCTCGCGTTCCTCGAGCCCGGCCCGGAAGGCCGAACTCGGGGGCAAGAAGTTCGAAGAAGGCTCCGGCGCGGCCACCACGAAAGCGCCATCGCCCCCTCATGAAGTCGATGGGGGACGTCATCTTCGACCACGCCACCGACCTGTGGGGCGTGGCGCTGGTCACGCTGGGGGTGCTGACCGGTGTGGCCTTCCTGGTCGACTCGTCGGCGCCGGCCAGCCGTGTGGCCCGCGTGGCCGTCGGCGACCTGCTCGGATGGGGCCGCTTTCTGGTGCCGCCCGTGCTCGTGACGGTCGGCGTCCTCCTGTTGCTCGACCGGCGGGGAGAGGAGGAGGATCGCTGGGCCAGCCCCGAACCGGCCCGAGTGATCATCGGGGCCTTCCTGACCCTGTTGGCCGTGGCCGGTCTGGCCTCGCTGGCCGGCGGGTCTCCCCATCTGACCGCGTCGACGGAACGCATCTCCTCGGCCGGCGGATGGCTCGGTGCCGCGGTCGGGAATCCGCTCCGTGAGGGGCTGGGTGGCTTCGGTTCCGCCGTGGTCCTGGTGGCGCTGCTGGTGGTGGCCATGGTGCTGTTCACCGGGGTGTCGATCCGGTCGGCGGCCCGTGGTCTGGTGCGGGCCACCCAGTGGACCGTCGCCGTGGTCGGCGGGAGCATGACCGACGACTCCTCCGGGGACGACGACGACGACGATCCGACCGATCCTTTCGGCCGCCGGGTCGGGCCGTTCGACCCCGAGCCGTCTACGGCGACCCTGCCGCTGGTGGACGAGGAGGACGACTACGAGGACGAGAGACCCGAAGAGCCCGAGCCCGAGCCCGAGCCGGACGGAGGACCCGGTCATCGTGGCCGATGCCGACCGCCCGGACGGACCCGGGGACGCAGATCGAGATGAAGCTGGGCCCGTCGGTCGGGGACTGGCACCTGCCTCCGGCCGACATCCTCAAGCGGGCCAAACCCCAGGTGGTGGACGAGCGGGCCGTGGAGGCGGCCGGCGACGCCCTGGTGGCGGCCCTGGCCGCCCATGGTGTGGACACCCGCCTGGTCGGACGGACCGTCGGGCCGTCCGTCACCCGCTACGAGCTCGAGCTGGGCGCCGGGGTCAAGGTGGCCCGTGTGACCTCGCTGTCCAAGGACATCGCCTACGCCATGGCCTCGCCGGACGTGCGGATCCTGGCACCGATCCCGGGGAAGTCGGCCATCGGGGTCGAAGTGCCCAACCGGCAACGCCAGCTGGTGGCGCTCGGGGACATCCTGGCGTCGCCCGAGGCGGCCCGGGCCATGCACCCCCTCGAGGTGGCGCTGGGCCGGGACATCGCCGGTCGGGCCGTCATGGTGAACCTGGCCGAGATGCCTCACGTGCTGGTCTCGGGGGCCACGGGCTCCGGAAAGTCGTCATGCATCAACTCCGTGCTGACCTCGATCCTGACCCGGGCCACGCCCGACCAGGTGCGTCTGATCCTGGTCGACCCCAAGCGGGTGGAGCTGGGCCAGTACAACGACCTGCCCCACCTCCTGACACAGGTGGTCGTGGACCCCAAGAAGGCCGCCAATGCCCTGAGCTGGGCGGTGACCGAGATGGAGCGGCGCTACGACCTGCTGGCCGAAGTCGGCATGCGCGACATCACCGGCTACAACGCCGCCTTCGACGAGGGAGAACTGGCCGAGTTCGAGGAGGCCTACCGCCTGCGGATGCGGGGAACGGACCCTGACGACCTCGGCCCCGACGACGAGGACGATGGTGTCTCACGGTTTGCGCGGCTCCCGTTCATCCTCATCGTGGTGGACGAGCTGAACGACCTGATGATGGTGGCGGCCCGGGACGTCGAGGAGTCGGTGTGCCGGATCGCCCAGATGGCCCGGGCGGTGGGGATCCACCTGGTGCTGGCGACCCAGCGGCCGTCGGTGGACGTGATCACCGGTGTGATCAAGGCCAACATCCCGTCACGTCTGGCCTTTTCGGTGTCGTCGCTGGCCGACAGCCGGGTCATCCTCGACCAACCCGGCGCCGAGCGGCTGATCGGCAAGGGCGACATGCTGCTCCTGTCGGCCTCGTCCTCGAACCCGCAGCGCCTGCAGGGCCCGTGGGTCAGCGAGGACGAGGTCCGGACGGTGGCCGCCCACTGGAAGCGCCAGCGCCCGATGGAAGTGATGGCCGACATCGAAGAGGTGGTGGGCACCGAGGGGCCCCGGTCCGGGGGCGAGGACGGTGACGACGACCTCTTGGACCAGGCCATGGAGTTGGTGGTCCGGTCGCAGTTGGGCTCCACGTCGATGCTGCAGCGCAAGCTCCGGGTGGGCTTCGCCCGGGCCGGCCGTCTCATGGACCTGATGGAGCGCCGGGGCGTGGTCGGACCGTCCGAAGGGTCGAAGGCCCGGGCCGTGCTCATGACGCCCGAGGAGTTGGACGCGCGCTGAGCGATGGTGACGCCACCGAGCCGGCGGACGGATCGCCGGTAACACCGGGCACCGGACCTGACCCCCACGAACCGGGTGACGGCCCAGTCACCCTCCCCGCACCGGTCGTGGTTGACATCACCGTCCCGGGGACGACACGACCGCTGTTCCCATCGTGGCCCGGACCGGGGACGACGCGGTGGAGGTCGACCCCGCGGTGGTTCCCGCACCGGCGACGGGCCCTTCGCCCGGACCTGGGGCGGAGTCAACCGGGCCCCCGGGGACAGGACCCCCGTCACGAACCGAACGCCGCAACCGGCGGCGGACGCAGCGCCGACTCCTGTGGGCCATCGCCATCGTGGCCGCCATCCTTCTGGCTCTCGGCCGGCTGGGCCGGAGCCGTCCGGATCGACCAACCCCTCACCCGTCCGGCCCTTCGTGTCGGCGTGTCCGCCGGTGTGACCGTGGCCGGGGCCGGTCCCTCGCTGCCATGGCCGGCCAAGGGCCAAGGTGCCATCGCCATCCCCGCGCTCGGGTACTCCGAGCAGTCGGGCCCCGAAGCACCCGTGCCCATCGCCTCCCTCACGAAGATGACCAATGCGTTGCAGATACTCCGCGACCACCCGATTGCCGCCGGTGCCGGCGGGCCGTCCATCACCGTCACTGCCGACGATGTGGCCGAGTACGACACCGAACTGCACAACGACCAGTCCACGGTGGCCATTCGGGTCGGTGAGGTCCTCACCGAACGGCAGATGCTCGAGGCCATGCTCACGCAGTCGGCCAACGACATCGCCTACTCCCTGGCCGTCTGGGACGCTGCCAGCCTGCCGGCCTTCGTCACCAAGATGAACGCCCTGGCCGCGTCGCTCGGCGCCACGTCGACCCACTACGTCGACGCCAGCGGATACGACCCGCAGTCGGTCTCGACGGCCGCCGACTGCTTGCGGATCGCCGCGGCGGCCATGCAGGACCCCACCTTTGCCCAGATCGTGGGGCTGACCTCGGTCACCCTGCCGCTGGTCGGAACGCTGCCGAACATCGTGACCGAGGTCGGCAAGAACAACGTGGTCGGCGTCAAGTCGGGCTACACCTCGGCCGCCGGAGGGTGCATGGTGCTGGCTGCGGACCGGGTGGTCCAGGGCCGGACGGTCCTGGTGTTGGCAGCCGTCCTCGGCCAGCCGACGCCACCACCCACCGTCCCTCACCACCACGACCACCACCACCACTGCGCCACGGGCCCCCCGGCCGCCGCTCCGCCCGTCACTGCCGCTCCCTCGACCACGGCGCCTCCTCCCACCACGACGACCACGACCACTCCGCTGGACGACGACAACGTCCCCGACCCGTTCCGCTACACCCGACCCGTGATCGAGGCCCTGCTGAACGCGGCGCAGGCCGGCGTGGTGCCGGTCCCCTTGACGGCAAAGGGCGGAACCGTCGGGACGGCCACCGCAGTATGGGGTGGGCAGGCGCACCAGGTCGAGGTCGAGGCGGCCCATGCCGGCGTGGCTGCTCGGTTGGCCGGGACAACGGGTCGTGACCATGACCACACTCGGTACCGTCCGGCCCGGCGGCCCCGGCGGCAGTCGGGTGGGTACGGCCAGGTACTCGTCTGGGGACCCAGGTCGAGTCGGTGCCCCTGCAGCTGTCGTCGACCGTGCCCGAGCCCTCGTGGTGGTGGCGCCTCCTCCACGGGTGAGCGCCCGGAATGCTCCCGTCGTGGCGGTGTCCGGCGAGTACCGTGTCGGTGTGCGCGCACGAGCTCCAGCATCGGCTGCCAACCTCGGACCGGGTTTCGACACCCTGGCCGTCGCTCTCGACCGCTACGTGGAGGTCGAGGTGGAGCCGGCCACCAAGCTGATCGTGCGTTCGGAAGGCGAGGGGGCCGGACTCTCCGACGACCCTTCCCATCTGGCCGCCCGGGTGGCCATCGACGTGGCCGGCACCGACCGGCTGTCCATCACCGTTCGCTCCCAGATCCCCGTCGCCCGCGGCCTCGGATCCTCGGCCGCACTGGCCGTGGCGGCGGCGGCGGCCGCCGGCGCATCGGACCCCCTGGCGGTGGCGGCCCAGGTCGACGGTCATCCCGACAATGCCGCGGCCTCGGTGGTCGGCGGCCTGGTGGCCGCGGCCCGGGTCAAGGGCGGCGTGCAGGCGGTGCGACTGCCTCTCGACGTGAGTCTGGCCTTCGTGGTCATCGTGCCCGATGTCACCTTGTCCACGGCGCGGGCCCGTCAGGCCCTCCCGACCGAGGTGAGCCGCGAGAGCGCGGCCTTCAACCTTTCGAGGATGGCGCTGCTCATCGCCGGTCTGGCCGACAGCAGGGTCCTCATCAGCGAGGCCACCGAGGACCGGCTCCACCAGGACTACCGGAGTCCGCTCTTTCCGGCCGCCCCCAAGCTGCTGGCCGGGATGTCCGCTGGCGGTGCGCTGGCGGTGTGCTGGTCGGGCGCCGGTCCCTCGCTCCTCGGCATCGCCCAGGGCACGGAGGCCCAGGCCGTGCAGTCGGCAGCGGTCCAGGCGTTGGCCGAGGCGGATATCCCGGGCCAGGTCCTCATCCTGCACCCCGACATGCACGGACTGATCGTCGACCGCGACGGATCCGGCCCTTACGACTTCAGCATCGAGGAGTAGTCGGTCGGACCGCGCCGTCCGGCCGCCCGGGACCGTCCGGTCCCGCCCCCGGTGGGCTGGTCCTATCCTGGTCGGGTGACCTCCGTTGACGACTCGCCGTCCGGCGTGCCCGCCGGCCCGGGAGCGGGAGGGTCGGAGGCTTCGGTCCGCCCCGGCGCGGACCTTCCACATCCGGACCTTCGGCTGTCAGATGAACGAGCACGATTCGGAGCGATTGGCCGGTGCGCTGGTGGCCGACGGGCTGGTGGCCACCACCCGACCTCGAGTCGGCCGACGTGGTGGTGTTCAACACCTGCTGCATCCGGGAGAACGCCGACAACAAGTTCTACGGACACCTGGGCAACCTCAAGACACTGCGGGAGAGCCGACCCGGCATGCAGATCGCCGTCGGCGGGTGCCTGGCCCAGATGGACGGGGACCGGATCCGCCAGCGGGCCTCCCACGTCGACGTGGTGTTCGGGACCCACAACCTGTCGCGGGCACCCGAGCTGCTGCGGCAGGCCGCCGCCACGGGCCCGGTGGTCGAGATCCTCGACGAACCCATCGCCGTCGACGACCCGGGCGTACCCGACCAGACCGGGGCGGCGCTGGCCGCTGTCCGCGACCTGCCCTACGCCGCTTGGGTGACGATCCAGACCGGGTGCGACAACTCGTGTGCCTTCTGCATCGTCCCATCGGTGCGAGGTGGCGAGGTGTCCCGACCCCTCGATGACCTGGTGTCCGAGGTGGAGGCGCTGGCCGCCCGGGGCGTCACCGAGGTCACGTTGCTGGGCCAGAACGTGAACTCGTACGGACGTGACCTGACCCGCCGGCGACCCCTCTTCGCCGAGCTCCTGGGTCGGGTCGGCGGCGTGCAGGGTATCCGGCGGGTCCGCTTCACCAGTCCGCACCCCAAGGACCTCCGCCCCGAGACCATCGCCGCCATGGCCGACACCGACGAGGTCTGCAACCACCTCCACCTGCCCCTGCAGTCCGGCAGCGATGCCGTCCTGTCGGCCATGCGCCGCGGCTACACCGCCGACCGCTACCTGGCCCGGCTGGCCGCGGCCCGGTCAGCCATTCCCGACCTGGCCGTGACGACCGACCTCATCGTGGGATTCCCGGGCGAGACCGAGGACGACTTCGAGCGCACGCTGGAGGTCGCGGCCGAAGCTGGCTACGACAGCGCCTACACCTTCATCTTCTCCCCGCGGCCGGGGACCCGGGCCGCGGCCATGATCGACGCCTTCGTTCCCGCCGAGGTGGTGGCCGATCGCTTCGACCGGTTGCGCACCGTTGTCGAGCGTTCCGCCCTGGCCCGTCACCGGGCCCGGATCGGGCGCCGCGAGGAGGTGGTGGTCGAGGGACCGTCCAAGAGGGACCCGACCGTGGTGACCGGGAGGACCGGGCAGAACAAACTGGTCCACTTCACGCCCCTCGAGGCCGGTCCGCCCGCCGTCGGCTCCTACGCCGAGGTCGAGATCACCGGAGCCGCCCGGCACCACCTGCGGGGAGCCCTGCTGGCGGTGACAGTCCGGCCCTCCCACCGGGTGCGGATACCGGTCTCCGCCGGTTGAGCCCCAGGACCCCCCTGCCCGAGGACGGCGGTCGGGCCCGAAGGCCCGGCTCCCCGTCCGCAGCGTCCGCCGCCGTGCCACCGCCTTCTCCGGCGCCGACGGTGGTGGCCCTGGTCGGTGCCACCGCTTCGGGGAAGTCGGAAGTGGCCCTGTCGGTGGCCCGCCTCCTCGGGAAGGTGCCGGCCCTGTCCGCCACCCCGGCCTCGACCGGCTCGACCGGCTCGACCGACCCGCCCCGATCGCCCGGATCTCGGTCGCCCGGATCGGCGGAACCGGTGGGACCGGTGGGACCGGTCGAACTGGTGTCGGTGGACTCGATGGCCGTCTACCGGGGCATGGACATCGGTACGGCCAAACCCACGCGCCAGATCCGGACCGAGATGGCCTACCACCTCATCGACCTGGTCGACCCGTGGGAGGAGTTCACCGTCCAGCAGTTCCAACGGGCCGCCCGACAGTCCCTGGCCGACATCGCCGAGTCGGCGGCATCGGGCGCTCCTGGTGGGCGGCACCGGCCTGTACCTGCGGGCCCTGGTCGACGACCTGACCTTTCCGGGGCGCTATCCCGAGGTGGCCGAGGCCCTCCGGGTCGAGGTGGACGCGTCCGGACCCGAGGGGAGCGAGGAGCAGCGTGCCGTCCTGGCCCGGCTCCACGGCCGACTGGCCGCACTCGACCCGGTGGCCGCCGGCCGACTCGAGCCGACCAATCGGCGCCGGCTCCTGCGGGCCCTCGAGGTCACCATCGGCTCCGGTCTGCCCTTTTCGACCTTCGGACCCGGCCTCGAACGGTATCCGCCCACGCCCGTCCGGCTCCTCGGGATCGCCCGGGACCCGCGCGTCCTGGACGACCGCATCGCCGTGCGCTTCCACCATCTCATGGAGCGGGGACTCCTCGACGAGGTCCGCCGATTGGCCGACTCATCCGGGCTGGGCTGTCACGGACGGCCCGGCAGGCGCTCGGCTACCGCGAGCTCCTGGCCCACCTGGAGGACGGCCTGCCGCTCCACCGACGCCGTCGACGAGGCCATCCGGCGCACCAGGGCCTTTGCCCGCCGGCAGATGGCATGGTTCCGACGGGATCCCCGTATCGTGTGGATGGACCCGGACGACGACGTGGTGGGTTCGATCGTGGCCCACATGGCCGAGGTCCCACCGGACCCGGGCAGGGTGGGAGACTTGACGGCGACACCATGAACCCAGCGATGCCAGACACTCGTCCCCTCCACCTCACCAAGCACCATGGGGCCGGCAACGACTTTCTGGTCATGGTGGACCTCGAGGGCCGGACCCCCCTCGACGGGCGACTGGCCCGCGCCCTGTGCGACCGTCGGTTCGGGATCGGCGCCGACGGGGTGATCCGGATCCTCGAAGGGACGGAAGGGTCCGACCTGGGCATGGACCTCCGGAACGCCGACGGCAGCGTGGCGGAGATGACCGGAAACGGCATGCGCTGCCTGGCCCAGGCGGCCGTGGAGGCGGGGCTGGTGAAGCCACCGACGTTCTCGGTGCGGACCCTGGCCGGGGTGAAGTTGGTGGAGTACCGACCCGGTCCGGTCGAGGGATCGGCCACGGCCTCGGTGGACATGGGGTCGGCGGCGCTGGGGGCCGACCGGCAGGTGCTCGGGCACCGGGCCGCCAGGTCGACGTGGGCAATCCGCACCTCGTGCTGCTCTGGCCCGACCCGGCCGACGCTGGACGTGGCCCGCACTGGGCGCCCAGCTCCAAGCGGACCACCCCGGGGGGATCAACGTCGAGTTCATCGGCGCCCGGACCGGAACCGGAGGCCATCACCCTGCGGGTGTGGGAGCGGGGGGTGGGGGAGACCCAGGCCTGCGGCACCGGCAGTGTGGCCGCTGCCGCCGCCGCCCAGAGCTGGGGCCTGGTGGAAGCCGATGTCGCTGTCCACAATCCGGGTGGCACGCTCCGGGTCAGCCCGGCCGACGGTGGTTTCCGCCTGAGCGGGCCGGTGTCGAAGGTGGCCGACGTCGAGCGTGGATCCCCGCCAGGTGCTGGCGGCCCAGCGGTGACGCCCGACGACTCGGCCTTCACCGACAGCCTCATCTCCCGGTCGATCCGGGAGCGCATCGTTCTGGTGGGTGTCACGTTCCCGCACGCCACGGTGGCCGACACCGAAGCCGGCCTCGACGAGTTGGCGCTCCTGGTCGACACGGCCGGCGCCGACGTGGCCGGGACGGGTACTGCAACGACGGGCCACCCCTGATCCGGCCACGTACCTGGGTCGGGGCAAGGCCGACGAGCTGCGCGCAGCTGTGCCTCACCGTGGACGCCGACACCGTGGTGTTCGACGACGACCTGTCCCCGGCCCAGCAACGCAACCTCGAACAGATCCTCGGACGCACCGCCATCGACCGCACGGCGGTCATCCTCGACATCTTCGCCCAGAACGCCCGGAGCCCCGAGGGGCGGGCCCAGGTCGAGTTGGCCCTGCTGCGCTACCGGCTGCCCCGCCTGCGGGGACGGGGGAGGTCCTTCAGCCAGCAGGCCGGTGGCATCGGGACCCGGGGCCCCGGTGAGACGAAGCTCGAGGTGGACCGACGGCGACTGGTGCGACGCATGACCCGACTGGAGTCCGACCTGCGGCAGCTCGACCGGACGCGGCGAACCCAGCGGAAGGGTCGCAGCCGGTCCCGGCTGCGGACGGTGTCCCTGGTCGGCTACACCAACGCCGGGAAGTCGACGCTGCTCAACCGTCTGTGCGGCGCCGACGTCCTGGTCGAGCACCGACTGTTCTCGACGCTCGATCCGCGGACCCGGCAGCTCGACCTCCCCGGTGGTGAGACCCTGTTGGTGACCGACACGGTCGGCTTCGTCCGAAAACTGCCCCACCAGGTGGTGGAGGCCTTCCGGTCCACCCTCGAGGTGGTGGCGGAGTCGGACCTCCTCGTGCACGTCGTGGACGGTTCCGCTCCCGACTTCGAAGGCCAGGTCGACGCGGTCCGCACGGTCCTGGCCGAGATCGGTGCCGATGGTCTGCCCGAGCTGCTCGTGGTCAACAAGGCCGACGCCATGGACTGCTCCGACCTGCTACGGGGGGGAGGAGGCGCGGCGCCTGCTGGCCGCCCATGCCGGGTCGGTCATGGTCTCGGCCCGGACCGGCGACGGGATCGAGGAGCTGTTGGTGGCCATGGCCGACCGGCTGAGGGTCGGTGACCGGGTCACCGAGCTGGTCATCCCGTGGGACCGAGGCGACGTGCGCGCCGCTGTCCACCGGGAGGGGGAGATCGTGGGTGAGGTGCCCGGCGAGCGGTCGACCCGCATACAGGTGGTCCTCGACGATGTCGGCAGGTCGCGGTTCCGGGAGTTCCTGGCCTCGTGACCGCCGATCGAAAGGGGTCGGCGCTCCGCCGTCGACCGACGGTCCCGGATTCGAACCGCCCCCGTATCCCTATGATCGCCTAGCGGCCATCACGGCCCGGGCCGAGGAACGGTTCCGACACCAGCGGCGGCCTGGTCGACTGCTCCATCGGGACGCCGTGCGACCCACCCCCGTCGTCGGTCCTGAGCGCCATGGCCACTGTCGGACTCCGAACGCGGCTATCCGGCATCGGCCGGTTCGGCGGCGTACCGCCGGGCGGCGGCAGGCTGGTTGACCCGGCGGTTCGGGGTCTCGGTCGACCCCGACCATGCGCTGGCCGCCTGCGTCGGGACCAAGGAGTTCGTGGCCTCGACGGCCCAGTACCTCCGCCTCCGCACCCCGGGACGGGACACCGTGTTGTTCCCGGCCGTCTCCTATCCCACCTACGCCATGGGGGCACGGTTGGGCGGGTGCCGACCGGTGCCCGTCCGAGAGCTGCCGGGCGGCGGGCTGGACCTCGATGCCGTCGACCCTGCCGACACCGACCGGGCCCTGGCGCTGTGGGTCAACTCGCCCTCCAACCCGACCGGACTGCTCACCGACCTCGACCGCTCGGCCGCCTGGGGGCGGAGCCACGGGATCCCGGTCCTGTCGGACGAGTGCTACGCCGAGTTCACCTGGGACGGCCCGCCCCGGACCATCCTGTCCTCCGGCGTCGAGGGGGTGCTGGCCGTCCACTCGCTGTCGAAGCGGTCCAATCTGGCCGGGGCCAGAGCGGGATTCTTCGCCGGCGACCCCGACCTGGTCGGCTTCCTCACCGATGTCCGGCGCCACGCCGGGCTGATGGTCCCGGGCCCGGTGCAGGCCGGAGCGGTGGTGGCCTTCGACGACGATGCCCACGTCGAGGCCCAGCGTGGACGGTACGCCGAACGGCTGCCTTTCCTGGACGAGGTCCTTTCGGGTGAGGGCCTGGTCGGGCCCATGCCGGCCGGGGGGTTCTATCTGTGGCTGCCGGTGCCCGAGGAGCTGTCGGGAGACGGGTGGACGGCCGCCGAGGCCCTGGCGTTGCGGGCCGGACTGCTGGTGAGTCCGGGCGACCTCTACGGACCCGACGGCGCCGGGTTCATCAGGGTGGCGGTGGTGCAGCCCATGGACCGCCTCCGGCTCGTGGCCGACCGCCTGGCGGACCCGGTTGCGGCCACGTGACCGACGCGCCCACGGCTACGGCCCGTCGTTCCGCTCAGCGGCTCCGGAACAGGGGGACCCCACGGCTAACGTCTGACCATGGCCGACCTCCAGTCCCAGATCGAAGCGCTGTGGGCCCGTTCCGCCGAGCTCGGGCCGGACGACACCGACGCGCTGGCGGTGGTGACCGAGGCCGTGGACCTCCTCGATCGGGGCACGGCAAGGGTGGCCGAAGTCGATCCGGCCACCGACGAGGTGATGGTCCATCAGTGGCTGAAGCAGGCCATACTCCTCCTGTTCCGCCTGAAGGCCATGGAGACCCTGGAAGTGGGGCCGTTCGAGTTCGCCGACAAGCTCCCGCTCAAGCGGGACTATGCCGAGTCGGGGGTGCGCGTGGTGCCGGGTGCGTCGGCCCGGTGGGGGTCGTTCCTCGGGAACGGGGTCATCTGCATGCCGAGCTATGTGAACATCGGGGCCCGGGTGGGCGCCGGTTCCATGGTCGACACCTGGGCCACGGTGGGGTCGTGCGCCCAGATCGGCGAGCAGGTGCACCTCTCCGGCGGGGTGGGGATCGGTGGCGTGCTGGAGCCGGCCCAGGCCGCGCCGGTGGTGATCGAGGACGAGGTCATGATCGGGAGCCGGTGCATGATCACCCAGGGGGCCCGGGTGGGCCGTGGCTCGGTGGTGGGGGAGGGCACCATCCTCAACCCTTCCATCCCGGTCATCGACGCCGAGACCGGCGAGGAGCTGGCCCGTGGTCACGTCCCCCCGTGGTGCGTGGCCGTCCAGGCGTCCCGGCGCCGCCAGTTCCCGGGCGGGGAGTTCTTCCTCCCCTGTGTGCTCGTCATCAAGCGGCTCACCGAGGGCGAGCGCCATGACAAGGCGCAGCTCAACGACATCCTCCGACAGCACGGCGTCTCGACGTGAGCGATGCCGCGGCCGGCCAGGTGGAGGGCATGCCCGCCGGCCTGCTCGGGATGGCCACCGCGCTGGTGGCCATCCCCTCGGTCAGCCACTTCGAGGGACCGATGGCCGACGCCGTCGAGGCCGCCCTCCGTCTGTGCCCGTGGCTGGAGGTCGAGCGCATCGGCGACAACGTGGTGGCCCGGACCGATCTGGGCCGGGACCAACGCCTGCTCCTGGCCGGACATCTGGACACCGTCCCGCCCGTCGGGGGCAACGAGGAGCCACGGATCGTGGACGGGACGCTCTACGGGGTCGGCGCCGCCGACATGAAGGGCGGCCTGGCCGTACTGCTCCACCTGGCCGGCGCCGTTCCGGATCCGGCCATGGATGTGACCTGGTGCTTCTACTCGGGCGAGGAGGTGGCCCAGGAGTTCAACGGTCTCCGTCACCTGTGGGAGCACCGGCCCGACCTCCTCCAGGCCGACGCCGCCATCCTGGGTGAGCCGACCAGCGCCGCCGTGGAGGCCGGCTGCCAGGGCACCATGCGGGTCCGGATCACCCTCCGGGGCCGCCGCGCCCACACCGCCCGCCCGTTCACGGGCCGGAACGCCATCCACCGGCTGGCCCCCCTGCTGGCCGCCGTGGCCGACTATCGGAGCCGGCGACCGGTGCTCGACGGGTGCGAGTTCGTGGAGCAGCTCCAGGCGGTCGAGATCGGTGGCGGAGTCTCGACCGAACGTGGTGCCGGACGAGGCCTCGGTGCTCGTCAACTACCGATTCGCCCCCGACCAGAGTCCGGAGCAGCGCCGAGGACTCGCTACGCCAGCTGCTGGGTCCCCATCTCGAACCGGGCGACCACTGGGAGCGGACCGACGTGTGCCGCCGGGGCCCCACCCGCCCTCGACCACCCGGTCCTGGCTGCGCTGGTGGCGGCCACCGGTGCGGAGCCGATGGCCAAGCAGGGTTGGACCGACGTGTCGTCGTTGTGGGCCCACGGGATCCCGGCCGCAAACTTCGGACCGGGGGATCCCCTCGTGGCCCACTCGCCCGACGAGCACGTGAGCAGCGAACAGCTGCAGCGTTCCGCCGAGGTGCTCGACAGGCCTGCTGCGGGGCGGCGGGTAGGGTCGACGTCCATGGCCGTTCCCACCCGCACCCTCGGTACCACCGGACTCGTGGTCTCCGCCGAAGGACTCGGCTGCATGGGCATGAGCGAGTTCTACGGCCCGGGGGACGACGACGAGTCCATCGCCACCATCCACCGCGCCCTCGACCTCGGGGTCACCTTCCTCGACACCTCGGACATGTACGGTCCCTATCTCAACGAGCAGCTCGTCGGACGGGCCATCGCCGGACGCCGGCGGGACGAGGTGGTGCTGGCCACCAAGTTCGGGATCTCCCGGGGCCCCGACCCTGCCGACCGCTCGGTCCGGGGAGACCCTCGCCTACGTCCGGCAGGCGTGCGAGGCCTCGCTCGGTCGACTGGGCGTCGACCACATCGATCTCTACTACCAGCACCGGACGGACGCGAAGGTTCCCATCGAAGAGACCGTCGGCGCCATGGCCGAGCTGGTGGCCGAGGGCAAGGTCCGCTACCTCGGCCTGTCGGAGGCCGTCCCCGACACCATGCGGCGGGCGTGCGCCGTCCATCCGGTGGCCGCGCTGCAGAGCGAGTGGTCCCTGTGGAGCCGCGACCTCGAAGGGGAAATCGTGGGGGCGGCCCGTGAGCTCGGCATCGGCATCGTGGCCTACAGCCCGCTCGGCCGCGGCTTCCTGACCGGACAGTTCACCTCACCCGAGGACTTCCCCCCCGGCGACTTCCGTGCCCATCATCCGCGGTTCAACGGCGAGAACTTCGCCCACAACATCGCCCTGGTCGACAAGGTCCGTTCCCTGGCCGAGGAGAGGTCCTGCACCCCCGGCCAGCTGGCCTTGGCCTGGGTGCTCTCCCGCGGGGAGGACGTGGTGCCCATTCCCGGGACGAAGCGCCGCACCTACCTGGAGGAGAACGTGGCCGCCCTCGACGTGGTCCTGACCGGGGCCGATCTGGCCGCCATCGAGGCGGTGTTCCCGTCCGGAGCGTGGGCGGGGGACCGGTACCCTGACATGAGTTCGGTCTCCGTCACCACGCCGAGGATCTGATCGGCCACAGACCGCCGGATCGGTCAGAGGCGACGGAGGACCGTGACCACCTTGCCGTAGATGGTCACCTCGGAGGGGTCGAACTCCATCGGGGACAGGCGCTCGTTGGCGGGGGTCAGTACCACCACCCCATCCCTCGTCGAGAAGCGCTTGACCGTGGCCTCTCCGTCGGGGATGCCGGCCACCACCACGTCACCCTGCTCAGCCTGCGGCTGTTGGCGGACGACGACGAAGTCGCCGTCCATGATGCCGGCGTCGACCATCGAGTCGCCCCGTACCGTGACCATGAAGAGGGACCCGGTTCCGGTGAAGTCCTCCGGCAGGGGGTAGAGCTCCTCGATGTTCTCCTGTGCCAGTACCCCGGTACCGGCAGCCACGTCGCCGACCAACGGGACGTGGCGGATGGGTCGCGCATCAGCGATCACCTTCGAGGACGGGTCGTAGCAGACCTCGATGGCCCGGGGCTTGGTGGGGTCCCGCCGCAGGTAGCCCTCGCGCTGGAGGACGGCCAGGTGCGCGTGGACCGTCGACGACGACGTCAGCCCCACCGATTCGCCGATCTCTCGCACGGAGGGCGGGTAGCCACGTTCCCGCACGGCCTCGGAGATGCAGTCGAGAATCTGTTTGCGCTTGGTACTGAGTACCTGGGCCATGTCTCCTCTTCTCGCTTGATGCCACGTGGGTCGGGCGCCGTACCCTCGCCTGCCCCCCCGAGCCTGCCCCCCCGAGCCTGCCGAGCCGCGTCGTGCCGATGGCGAACGTCTGTTTGGAAGAAGCTAGCTCCCGCCCCGGCCAAAAGCAAACACCCGTTCGAAAAGACCCTTGACAACGAACAGGTGTTCGTGGTGACATGTCCTCATGACGAACACAGGTTCGATTGATTCGCTCGGTTCCGACCGCTCAGCCGGTGGTCCTCCGTTTAGGACGGGCCGATGACCGCCCTCTGGCTCTCGCCGGACGCCGATGTCGATCGGAGTTCGACCGGGACCACACCGGCGGCGTACGGCGGACCCGGGCTCCGGCTGGTGCAGTCCGGCGGGGCCGCATCGTGGCCGGATGCCGACCTCGGGGCCGAAGAGCCGGTCATCCCCGACATCGCCCTCGTTCCGGAGCGGCGCCCCGGAACGAGGCGCCGGACGTCGCCTGCGGTGCGACGTCGCCGTGGGCTGTTGGCCGGCATGGTCGTCCTGTTGGTCGCCCTTGCTCTTCCGCTGAGCGGAACCGGTGGTCACTCCCACGCCACTGGTTCCGCTCTGGCGGGGACCTCCGGCCCGGTGGCCTACACCGTGCAGCCGGGTGACACCCTGTGGACCATCGCCGAGCGGGTGGACCCGGGCGCCGATCCTCGCCCTCTGGTGGCAAGACTGGCCGCTCAGACCGGTTCGGACACGGTGGTACCAGGGGAGCGGATCACCCTTCCCTGAGTCGGACCCGGATCGGTGTTCGGGCGTGGCGGCGACGTGGGTCCCGTGGGTCGGCGCGGAAGTCTGCGCACTAGCCTCATGACGTGCGATGTCCATGGTGCCTGGCCGACGACGACCGTGTGGTCGACTCCCGGCTGGCCGAGGAGGGTGCGGCCATCCGACGGCGGCGCGAGTGCGCCAGCTGTGGTCACCGGTACACCACCTTCGAGAGGATCGACGAGATCCCCTTGATGGTGATCAAGCGGTCGGGCGCCCGTCAGCCATTCGATCGGGGCAAGTTGGTCGATGGTCTCCGCGCCGCCACGAAGAACCGTCCGGTGACCGAGGACCAGCTCGAAGTGGTGGCCCAACTGGTCGAGGACGAGCTACGGGAGGACGGGTCGGAGCCCACGTCGGAGAAGGTCGGACTGGCTGTGCTCGAGAGGCTCCGGCTTGTCGATGAGGTGGCGTACCTCCGCTTCGCCAGCGTGTACAAGGGATTCGAGGGTGTGGACGACTTCCGACGTGAAGTCGGACTCCTGACGAAGACCACCGCCCCCAAGCAGCCGGAGGCGTAGGGCGTGGCCGAGCTCTTAGTGGACGTGCCCACCCGGGCACTGGCCATCTACGCCCACCCCGATGATCCCGATGTCTCGTGCGGGGGCACCATGGCCGCGTGGGCCAAGGCCGGGTGTGAGGTGCGGATCCTGCTGTGCACCGACGGGGGCAAGGGGTCGTCGGATCCCTCCGCCGATGTGACCGACCTGGCGTCGCGCCGCGCCGCCGAGGCCGCCGAGTCGGGGGCGGTCATCGGGATCGCCGGTCGGGAGTGCCTCTGCTATCCGGACGGAGAGCTGGGCGACGAGCCCGCGTTCCGCGAAGCGCTGGTGGCCGCGGTGCGCCGGTTCAAACCCGAGGTCGTCCTCTGTCCCGATCCGACGGCCGTCTTCTTCGGACAGGACTACTTCAACCATCGCGACCACCGGGTTACCGGATTGGCCGCCCTCGACGCCGTGTCCCCGGCTGCCGCCCTCCCTCACTATTTCCCTGGTGCGGGACCGGCCCACCAGGTCTCCGTGGTCCTGATGTCCGGCACGCTCGAGCCCGACGTCTGGGTCGACATCACCGCCACGGTCGGGATCAAGGGCGAAGCCGTCGGTTGTCACCGGAGCCAATTCCCCGATGGTCAGGAGTGGGCGTCGACGGCCGTGCGCCTCGGGGCCGAGGACGCCGGGCGCCAGGCCGGAGTCCCTTTTGCCGAGGGATTCCGGAGGCTGCGCCTCGGTGGTTGAGGGGCGCACCACTGCGAGACCGGAGCCCGGGCCGGACCCGGATCTCGGTGGACCCGAACGGGTCATCCTGCATGTGGACATGGATGCCTTCTTCGCTTCGGTCGAGGTGCTGGACAACCCGACGCTGACGGGACTTCCGGTCATCGTGGGTGGATCGGGTCCACGGGGCGTGGTGGCGGCCTGCACGTACGAGGCGCGGATGTTCGGGGTCCACTCGGCCATGCCGTCGTCGGTGGCCCGGCGCCTGTGTCCCTCGGCGGTGTTCGTCGACGGCCGGTTCCACCGGTACACCGAGGAGAGCGCCAAGCTCCACGCCATCTTCCACACGGTGACACCTCTGGTTGAAGGGATCTCTCTCGACGAGGCCTTTCTCGATGTGACGGGCTCGCGGCAGCTGCTCGGCGACGGACCGGCCATCGCCGCCTCCATCCGCGAGCCGGGTGGAGGCGGAGCTCCGTCTCGAGCTGTTCGGTGGGAGTGGGTCGGAGCAAGCTGATGGCCAAATTGGCCTCGAAGGCGGCGAAGCCGAGGGCCGAACGCTCGGGGATCAGCGCCGGTCCCGGCGTGGTGGTGGTCAGTCCCGACCGAGAGCTGGAGTTCCTGCATCCGCTACCGGTCCGGGCGCTCTGGGGTGTGGGCCCGGTGACCGGACGACGGCTCGAGTCCCTCGGCATCCTGACGGTCGGGGACATCGCCGCTCTGCCGCCCGGAACGCTGGAGCGGACCGTGGGAGCCGCAGCAGGAGCGCACCTGGCCGAACTGGCCCGGGGCTACGATCCGCGGCCGGTCGTTCCCGAACAAGAGGCGAAGTCGATCGGCCACGAGGAGACGTTCCCCTCCGACCTGTGGGATCGCGACGACCTGGGCCGCCACCTCCTCCGGATGGTGGACGCCTCGGCCACCAATCTGCGAGGGGCCGGGTTGTCGGCACGGACGGTCAACATCAAGATCCGGTTCTCCGATTTCACCATGATCACCCGATCCCATTCGATGGTCTCGCCCCTCGACGCCTCGCCGGCCATCGGTGCGGTGGCGACGGCGCTCCTGGACTCGGTCGAGCTGGATCAGGGTGTGAGGTTGCTCGGGGTCAGCCTGGCCGGCTTCGGGGCGACCGAGACCGGCCTCCAGCTGAGCCTCGATCTGGACGGGGACGACGGTCGACGGGGGCGGCGGCCGATGACGGGGACGGGGACAGGCGCGGCCGGCCCGACGGCCCCGGTCCGGGCGGTTCCGGCGGCCCAGGATCGGCTGGCCAGGGCCCACGAGGACGCCGAGCGCATCCAGCAGTCGTGGGGAACGGTCACGGCGGCCGTGGACGCCATCCGGGCCCGTTTCGGCGGGTCCTCGGTGGGACCGGCGTCTCTGGTGGGGGAGGACGGGATCCGCATCCGACGCCGTGGGGAGGCCCAATGGGGTCCCCGAGGCCCACGGGGAGGTTCAGGGCCGGTGATGCCACCATGATGGTGACGCACCCGCCACTTGTAATATGGTGACAATGTCTTGTCGAAGGTGCCGTTTCCAGAGGTGGTCGTCCGATCGAGTGCGCCGTGTTTTCCAGCGTGGAATGCGCGAGGATGAGATCGGTGACTACCGCCGGAGACGACCTTGGGTGGAGGGGACGAGTTCTTGCCGCTCTCTGAGCACGAACAGCGCATACTGCACGAGTTGGAGCAATCGCTCTATCAGGAGGATCCCGGCTTCGCGGAGCGGGTGCGCTCGGAGACCGTCTACCGCCACGCCGGCCGGTACTGCATCTGGTCCGCCCTCGTGTTCGTGGCCGCCCTGGTCTTCATGTTCCTCACCTTCTCGAGGTCGGTGGTCCTGGGCTTCGTGGGCGTGGTGGTCATGTTCCTCTCCGGGGTGGTGTTCGCCAACAACGCCCGCCGTATGGGGAAGGCCGGGATCGACGACATCTCCCGGTCGCTGCACAGTCGCAACATCAGCAACACGGTCCACGATCCACGCGACTGGATCCGTGGCCGCTTCCACCGCGACGACTGACCGAGTCGACTGACCGGCCGGTGACCATCGTTCCCCCCGGGGCCCGTACCGGCCAGGGGGACGGTGTGATCGGGCACACCCGGAGAAGGGCCGGTGGTACTGGCCGTCGACATCGGCGGCACGAAGATGGCCGCGGCCGTGGTCGACCCGTCGGGGACCTTCGTGACCGGGGCCCGGGCGCCGACGCCCTGCCGGAGCCGATCCCGACGTCACCTTCGGCGCGCTGGCCTCGGTCATCGAGGAGGCGCTGGTCGGCCACCACGGCCATACCCGAGGTATGCGGCGTGGGATGCGGAGGCCCGATGACGGCCGGGGGCGAGACGGTGTCGCCCCTCAATATCGGGGCCTGGGACCACTTCCCTCTCCGCCACCGCCTCGAACATCTCGTCGGGCCTGCCGGTTGCCGTGGACAACGACGCCAAGGCCCTGGCCCTTGGCGAGGGATGGCTGGGGCGGCGCGGGGGATGCAGCAACTACCTGGCCATGGTGGTGTCGACCGGGGTCGGCGGGGGCATCGTGCTCGACGGCCGTCTGCTTGACGGTACCGAGGGGAACGCCGGCCACATCGGCCATGTGGTGGTGGAGCCCGAGGGCCGGGCTGCGCCTGCGGCGGTCGCGGCTGCCTCGAGGCCGAGGCGTCGGGGCGATCGATCGAGGCCATGACCGGGCATCCGGCACCGGAGGCCCCCGACTCGGTGCGCCGGTCGGACGGGCACCCTGGTGGGCCGGGCGGTGGCCTCGGTGGCCAATCTGTTGGATGTGGAGTTGGCCGTGGTGGCCGGGTTCGGTTGCCCTGGGCTTCGGGACTCGTCTTCTTCGACGCCGCCCAAGCCGAGATCGAGCTCGCGGTCGCGGCTCGACTTCTCGCGCCGCACCCGAGATCCGGGCCGCAGCGCTGGGTGCCGACGGTCCGTTGCTGGGTGCGGCCGCGGTCGGCCGCCGGGCCATGTCCCTCGGCGCTCTCCCGGCCACCGCCCCATGACGCCGGGACCGATCGGATCGGCCGTCCGGCGGGTCCGTCACCGCAGGCGGTGGCGGTGATGGCCAAGGCGGTCGTTTTCCGTCCCGGGCTGTGGTGGACCGCACTGGGTGCCCTCCGCCGGCTGGCCGCACCCGGGATGGTGGCGGTACCGACCCCATCTACCCCTGCCGGACGGGCGCTCTGGGCGTTCCGCATGGTCACCGCCTACGGACGATCCGACCGGACACCGGATCCCGCCGATGTGATCTCCTACCTCGAATGGTGCCGATCCACGGCGCACCGACGCGGCGCGCCTCGGGTCGACCAGGTCCACGACTGTGCCCACCGGCCGCCTGGGCCCGACCCGATCGGGCTAATTTCCGTGGTGATGGATCGACGGTCGAAGATCGGCGGCGAAGAAAGTGAGCACCGGTGCCGCCGGACCGGGGGCACCGGCGGCGGCACGGTCGCCGGCGTCGCCGTCGCGGCGGGCCCTCGTGCTGAACGCCACCTTCGAGCCGCTCGGCATCGTGTCCTCGCGGCGGGCCGTGCTGTTGGTCCTGGACACCAAGGCCGAGCTGGTCCACACCACCGAGCGCGTGTTCCGGGCCGAGCATCTCTCCGTGCCCGAGCCATCGGTGGTCAGATTGGTGCGCTACGTCCAGATCCCCCGCCACTACCGGGTGGCGGTCAACCGACGGACCGTCTTCGCCCGGGACGGCTCGCGGTGCCAGTACTGCGGGTCGGCGGCGGAGAACCTCGACCATGTGATCCCACGGAGCAAGGGCGGGCCCCACACGTGGGAGAACGTGGTGGCCGCCTGTCGCCGTTGCAATACGCGCAAGGAGGATCGTCTCCCGCACGAGGCCGGGATGGTCCTGCGTTCCACGCCCGTGGCCCCCCGGCACCGGGTCCAGCTCCTGGCGCTGTGTGGCGGGGGCAGCGAGGACTGGGGCACCTACCTCGGTACGGCACCGGCCCCGCAGCAGCTCACCGCTTGAGCGCTCCGCCGGTGCCGGGACGGCGGCGAGGAGTGTGGCGTGTGCCCGGTGACTGGTGGGTCGACGAGCGAGCGGGGTCACGCGGCGGAGCTGCACGCCGCTGGCCCAGAGTCGTGGACCGACCGGAGCAGCGGGCCGTGGCCGTGTGCCGGGTCTCGTCACCGGCCGTGGTGCTCGGCTCGACCCAGTCCGAGGCGGGTGGTGGACGGGCGCTCGGGCCGCGGCCGCCGGCGTCTCGGTGGTCAGGAGGAGATCGGGCGGGGGCGCGGTGCTGGTGGCTCCCGGGGGACCCGGTATGGGTCGACGTCTACCTTCCCCGCCACGATCCGCTGTGGCGCCAGGAGGTCGACCGGGCCTTCGACTGGCTGGGCGATGCCTGGGTGGAGGCGTTGGGTCGGTCCGGGCTCACCGGGTTGAGGGCGCACCGTCAGGGCTACCGGACGTGCACCCGCTGGTCCTCGCTGGTCTGCTTCGGCGGGATCGGCACCGGTGAGGTCGTCACCGACGACGGTCGCAAGGTGGTGGGGCTGGCCCAGCGCCGCACCCGGCTGGGGGCATGGTTCCATGGCGCCTGCGTACTGCGGTGGGATCCGGCCGGCCTGGTCGACCTGCTGGATCTGGACGCCGTCGAACGGCAGGCGGCCACGGACGGCCTCCGATCGGCCGTCGTGGGCGCGGCCGACCTGGCCGCCGAGCTCGGCTGCCATGCACCCGACGCCGCCGGCCTGGCCGCGTTCGCTGATCGACTCGCTGCCGTAGCCGACCGGCTCGTCCGGCCCGCCGGTCACCCGCACCGCGCCGGCCACCCCGCCGCGCCGCGGATCTGCCGGCCGCCCGACTCCCGGGCCGGGCCGACCGGTGCCCGGCCCGTGGCCGCCTGAGCGTGGCCCCTGGGTCTCGGGCCCCTTCGTCCACGATGCGATCGGCCCGAGCCCGAGACGGTCGTGGGCCGCTCGGTGCCCTGCTGGGTGGTCCATGCGGGCCCCGAGCGCGGTCGGTGTCGGCGGATCGTCGGCGGGACCAGGCCAGCGGAACGGTCGGAACCGACCGGATTTTGTGCCCGAGTGGTTGACCAGTGGGGGACTGGGGCGTAAAGTGGCGCAAAGTGGTGTGAAAGGGAGGAATCCGAATCGTCGGGTTCTGGGCACTGCGGGGAGCATTGTGGGAGCAAACACCAGTGGCACGGTTCTTCGGCAGGTACGAGCACTCGCTCGACGACAAGGGAAGGGTCATCCTCCCGTCGAAGTTCCGCGGCCACTTCGAACACGGGGGGTATCTGACGGAGTACACGGACGGGTGCTTGTCGCTGTGGACGCCGGACCAGTTCGAGCAGCAGATGGAGTCGATGCTGGAGCGGGCCGCGGCCGGCAAGAGCGACGGAACCTGGCCAGATTGTGGGCATCGACGTCGCACGAGGCGGAGATCGACCGGCAAGGCCGCATGGCCATCCCGCTCCGACTCCGGGAGTACGCCGGCCTGGAGGGAGACGTCCTGGTGCTCGGAGCGATCGATCGGGTGGAACTGTGGAATCGCGAGTCCTGGGATCACAAGGTCCTGCCCGAAGAGGAACGACTCACCCAGGGCGACGACGGCTGAGTGACGATATGCGCCTCCACGTCGTCCGCCACGGGAACGAAGAGGGAACCCTCGGCGAGGCAGGGTCCCGTCGATCGACCGGAAAGAGACTCGTCAACGACCGCATCAGCCCTGACCACCCGAGCGTCGACCACCCCAGCGTCGACCACCCCATCATCACCTCGGCCACGGCTCCCCAGACCGCGCCGTCGCCGTTCCGGGACCCGGACGTCCGTCGCCGGCCCACACCGTACGAGTCGGGCCTGGCCGCCGTGGCCCGGCACGACGTGCACATCGAGCGAGTCTGGCCCATGCGCAGTCCCTCGACCGGATCTCTGGAAGAATCCTCCTCCGCCTACTTCCAGAGAGAGCGTCGCGGCACTCCACCCGCAAGCATCGTGCCGGTCGGGGGACTGCGGATGAACCAGGCATTTCCTCACGAGCCGGTCATGGCCACCGAAGTGGTCGGGCTGTTCGCCCCGGTCCCGTCGGGCCTGATCCTCGACGCTACGGTCGGCGGGGGAGGTCACGCCGCGGCACTGCTGGCCGCCCACGGTGGGGTCAGCGTGCTCGGCCTCGACCGTGATCCTGTCGCCGCCGCGGCGGCCACCGCCGCCCTGGCTCCGTTCGGACACCGTGCCATCGTCCGTCAGTCACGCTTCGACGACCTGGCCCGGGTGGTGGCCGAGGTCCAGGACGGCCTCGGGGTCGGTCCGCTGGCCCACGGACTGAGCGGGGCCCTCTTCGATCTCGGCGTCAGCTCGCCGCAGCTCGACGTGGCCGAGCGGGGATTCTCGTATCGCCGGGACGCGGCCCTCGACATGAGGATGGACCCGACCTCGGGACGGACCGCCGCCGACATCGTCAACGAGTTCGACGAAGACGCCCTGGTCGGACTGTTCACCGACAACGGCGAAGGGCGGTTCGCCCGGCGCATCGCCCGGGCCATCGTGGCGGCGCGACCCGTGACCACGACCGGCCAGCTGGCCGACGTGGTGCGGGCGGCCATCCCTGCGGCCACCCGTCGCACCGGGGGCCACCCGGCCCGCCGGGTCTTCCAGGCCATCCGCATCGCCGTGAACGAGGAGTTGGACCAGCTCCAGCGGGCCCTCGACGACGCCCTCTCCCTGCTCCGACCCGGCGGGCGATGCGTGGTCATCGCCTACCACTCCGGTGAGGACCGCCTGGTCAAGACCACATTCACCCGCGCGGTCACCGGGGACTGCCACTGCCCCCCCGGACTTCCGTGCGTGTGCGGAGCCGACCCGCAGTTCCGCCTGGTCGCCCGGGGGCCCGCCGACCGAGCGAGGAGGAAGTGGCGAAGAACCGCCGGGCCGAAGCTGCTCGCCTCCGGGTCGTCGAACGCCTCCCCGACGCCGAGGATCCCGCCTCGTCCAACGGCGAAGTGGCCTGATGGCGCCGCCGGCCGATGCCACCGTCCGTCGCGCCTGGTCACGCGCCAACACCTCCCCGGACCCGCACGGGACCCGCCGACCCCACCTCCGGCTCTTCGAGCCCGCGCCCCGGCGGAGAACCGGCCCCCGTGTCGTCCGCCGGTCGGCCATGTGGGCCTCGGGGCTCCTCATCGTCGGGAGCCTGTTGGCCGTGGTGGTCGGCGACGCACTGGTGGCCCAGGGCCAGGTGCGCCTGTCGTCGACGCAGCAGGCGCTGGCCTCGGCCGTGACGACCCAGAAGGCCCTCCAGACCGATGTGGCGTGGAAGGCCGCGCCACCGGTCGTGGTGAGCCAAGCCGAGAGCGAGGGGCTCGTGGCGGCCACCCAGGTCGTCTACCTGCCCCAGGTGTCGCTCCGCGTCCCGCTCCCCGTGCCCACGCTCGTCCCCGAGGCCGTGCCGTCCTCGGCCCACGTCCCCTCGTCGTCCGCCGGATCGGCATCGAACGCCAACCCGCCGCCGACGTCCCCGCCGGCCCCGACCACTTCCTCCTCCTCGAAGCACAGCGTCGACCACCGCGGCCCAACGGTGAGCCCCGCGATCCTGCTGGGCCGGCGCTCACGCGCCATGCGTCTGGTGCTGATCGTGGTGTTTTTGGCACTGGTCTTCCAGCTGGTCAAGGTGCAGGAGTTCTCCCACCAGCACTACGCCTCCCTCTCGGCATCCGAGCTGAGCCAGTCGGTGAGCGTCCCCGCCGTTCGCGGGGGTATCTACGACCGGAACGGCGAGGTGCTGGCGGAGTCGGTCACCAAGCAGACCGTGGTGGCCGATCCGCTGCTGATCAGTCACCCCGGCGCCATCGCCGACGCCTTGGCGCCGGTACTGGGCTTCCCGACGCGCAGCTACGGGCCGAGCTGACGGAGCACTCCGGATTCGTCTACCTCGCCCACCGGGTGTCCGATTCGGTGGCGGCCAAGGTCACCGCCCTCGACCTGACCGGCATCAACCTCGTTCCCGAGGCGCAGCGGGTGGAGCCCGACGGCCAGCTGGCCATGCCGGTGGTCGGCACGGTCAACTGGGCCGGAGCCGGGGCGTCGGGATTGGAGTACGAGTACCAGTCGCTCCTGGCCGGCAAAGCCGGCACGAAGAGCCTGCTCGAAGCTCCCGATGGGGCCACCCTGCCCGGGACCGGGAAGGCCTCGGTTCGCCGCCCGGCCCGGGGACGGCCTCGAGCTGACCATCGACGAGTCCGTGCAGTACGTCGCCGAGCAGGCGTTGGCCGCAGAGATCTCCGCTTCGCACGCCTACAGCGGGACGGCGGTGGTCATGGACGTGAAGACCGGCGACATCCTGGCCATGGCCGATCTGCAGTCCACCACCGGTTCGGCCACCACCGGGGCCGCGCCCACACCGGCCGCCGCGCCACCACGGGGGCGGGCCACCACGGTGGCGGACACCCGTCCCTCCGGTGCCTCGTCGGCCCCGGAGTCCACGTCGGGCCCCACCTTGGTCTCCAAGGCCGACACGCTCCCGGCCGGTGTGGAGGAGGCGCCCTCGAATACCGCCGCCACCTGGGTCTACGAACCGGGGTCGGTGTTCAAGCTGGTCACCTTCTCGGCCGCCCTGTCCTCCGGCATCACCACCCCCAACCAACCGATCGAGGTCCCCGCCGCGCTCCCCATGGGCACGTACACCTTCCACGACGCCGAGTCGCACGGGACCGAGCTCCTCACCGCCGAGCCAGATCCTGGCCCAGTCGTCGAACCTCGGCACCATCGAGGTGGCGCAGGGCCTGGGTGAGAACCGCCTTCTGGCCCAGATCGCCAATCTGGGCTTCGGCAAGTACACCGGGCTCGGGATCCCTGGTGAGTCGGAGGGACTGGTGCCGGGGGCGTCGGCATGGACGGGAACCTCGATCGGCTCCACCCCGATCGGCCAGGACGACGCGGTGACCGCACAGCAGATCCTCGACGCCTACAACGCCGTGGCCAACGGCGGGGTGTTCGTCAAGCCCCGGCTGGTCCGGGCCACCGTCTCTCCCTTCCGGGGCGGTGGTGGCGGCCCGCCCCTCGGCATCCCACCGGGTCATCAACCCGACCACGAACGCCGAGCTGGTCCAGATGCTGGAGGGCGTGGTGGCGTCGGGAACCGGAACCAGTGCCGCCATCGACGGGTACACGGTGGCCGGCAAGACGGGCACGGCCCAGATCCCCGATCCCAACCACCTGGGCTACATCTCGGGCGCCTACGTCGGCTCCTTCGCCGGGTTCGCCCCGGCCGAGAACCCGGTGCTCTCGGCGGTGGTGGTCCTGGACCATCCCACGCCAATCTACGGTGGGGCCGTGGCTGCGCCGGTGTTCTCGACGATCATGGCCTATGCCCTGCACCACTACGGCATATCCCACCACCGCGACGGCTACCACTCGGCCTCGAGCTCGGCGGTGGGGAGCACCGGCACCACCGCGGTGCCGACCGGAGCGACGACGGAAGGGCCCTAGGTGGGCCTGCGCCAGCGGGCGCCCGCTCCTTCCGCCCCGGCCGGAGCCCGCGGGCCACGTCGCCGTGCAGATGAGCGCGCTGCTCCGCGACGTCGATGCGGTCGAGGTGCGCGGCGACCCGGCCGCCACCGAGGTGCGCTCGATCGAGTTCGACAGCCGACAGGTGACGGAGGGCTCGCTCTTCTGCTGTGTCCCGGGTGCCCACACCGACGGGCATCGCTACGCCGCCGAGGCGGTGGGCCGTGGCGCCGCTGCGCTCCTGTGCGAGCGGTTCCTCGACCTCGACGTGACCCAGGCGAGGGTCCCCGACGGCAGCCTGCGAGCCGCCATGGCCGCGGTGTCGTCGTCCTTCTACGACCACCCGTCCCGGGCCATGCGCATGATCGGGGTCACCGGCACCAACGGCAAGACCACCGTGACCCAGCTCGTCCGGGACGTGCTCGAGCGGGCCGCCATGCCCACCGGCGTGATCGGCACACTCCTCGGGCGCCCGCACCACACCCGAGGCGCCCGATCTCCAACGCCTGCTGGCCGAGTTCCGTGACCGGGGACACCTGGCCGTGGCCATGGAGGTCTCGTCCCACGCCCTGACCCAGCACCGGGTCGACGCCATCGTCTTCGACGTGGCGGCGTTCACCAACCTCAGCCGGGACCACCTCGACCACCACGGGTCGATGGAGGAGTACTTCCGGGCCAAGGCCAGGCTGTTCGAGCCCTCCCGGGCGCGGTCGTCGGTGATCTTCGTCGACGATCCCTGGGGAGGCCGACTGGCTTCCGACCTGGGCGGTCAGTCAGTGGTCCCGGTGCGGCGGTCCGAGGCCACCGACGTCGTGACCGAGGTCGGGAGGTCGACGTTCCGCTGGCGGGGTCACACCGTCGAGCTTCCCCTGACCGGCGCCTTCAACATCGACAACTTCCTGGTGGCGGCCGCGGTGGCCACGGCGTTGGGAGTGGACGAGCGCACCGTGGTCGACGGGGTGGCCGGAGCGGGACCCGTACCCGGCCGCATGGAGGTGGTGACGTCGGGGGAGCCGGTTTCGGTGATCGTGGACTACGCCCACACGCCGGCGGCCCTCGACCGGGCCCTGGCCGCGGCCCGCGACCTGGCCGGCCCGGGCCGCGTCATCTGCCTGTTCGGGTGCGGGGGCGACCGTGACCAGGGAAAGCGATCGGAGATGGGCGCCGTGGCCACCCGCCGTGCCGACATCATCGTGCTCACGTCCGACAACCCTCGTTCGGAGGATCCGGACGCCATCATCGAAGAGATCCGTAGCGGCACCGCCCAGTCCGCCCCGGTGGTGGTCGAGCCCGACCGCGCCCGGGCCATCGAACGGGCCGTCGGGGCGGCTGACGCCGGTGACGTCGTCCTTCTGGCCGGCAAGGGCCACGAGACGACGCAGACGGCCCAGGGGAGGTCCTGGCCGTTCGACGACCGGATCGAGGCCCGGCGGGCCCTGGCGCGACCGGTTCGGGGAAGGCTCGGCGTGATCTCGCTGATGACGTCGGGAGGCGTCGCCCTCTGGATCGCCGTGCTTTCCACACCGATGCTGATCCGGTGGCTGATCAAGAACAACATCGGCCAACAGATTCGGGAGGACGGCCCCCAGGTCCACATCGCCAAGGCGGGGACGCCGACCATGGGCGGCATCGGCATCGTGGCCGCGGTGGCCATCGGCTACCTCACCGCCCACGCCATCCCCGGTGTCACGTTCTCCCCTTCCGGCGCCCTGATCATGCTGGCCGTACTCGGTGCCGCCGCCATCGGGTTCGCCGACGACTGGATCAAGGTCCGTCACCGCCGGAGCCTGGGGTTGAACAAGCGGGCCAAGTTCGGGGCTCAGATCGGCCTGGGGCTGCTCTTCTCCCTGCTGGCGGTGTACTGGGCCCACGCCTCGACCACCTTGTCGTTCACCCGCTACGACTCCGTCGGCCTGCACATGGGGACCGCGCTGTGGGTGGTGTGGGCCACGCGTCATCATCGCCGCCGCCGCCAACGCCGTGAACCTGACCGACGGACTGGACGGCCTGGCCGCCGGGTCGTCGACGTTCTGCTTCGCCTGCCTGGCCATCATCGGCTACTGGCAGTACCGCCACTTCGGCATCTACCGCGTGCCGGACGCCCTGGATCTGGCGCTGGCCTCGGTGGCCCTGGCCGGTGCCTGTCTCGGGTTCCTGTGGTGGAACGCCGCACCGGCCAGGATCTTCATGGGCGACACCGGGTCCTTGTCCATCGGATCGGGTCTGGCGGCGTTGTGCCTGCTGATGAACCTCGACCTCTTGCTGGTGGTCATCGGCGGACTGTTCGTGATCGAGACCCTCTCGGTGGTGATCCAGGTGGTCAGCTTCCGGGTCTTCCACCGACGGGTCTTCCGCATGGCACCGCTCCACCACCACTTCGAACTGTTGGGCTGGCCCGAGACCACGGTGATCGTCCGGTTCTGGATCCTGGCCGGCCTCTTCGCCGCCCTGGGCCTGGGCATCTTCTACGGGGACTTCCTCTCGGTGGGCCGGGTCTGATGCCCCTCCGTGGGTCACGTCCGGTGCCGTTCGACGATCCGCTGGTTCCGGACGTGTCGGCCGCGGCCCACATCGGGGGATTCCACCACCCCGGGCCGGCGTTGGGCGAGGCTAGAGGGATGTGTCGACCCCGCCCCGCCCCTCCGGTCGCCCGTGAAAGCCCGCCCACGACACCGAGGAGCTCATCGTGACTGATCGTGCCACGACCATCCGCGAGGTGACTCGGGGCCGGCGCCCCACCACCGCCCCCCGGGTCTGGTGGCGGCCAATGGCCCGGTTCACCCCGGCCACGCGGCCCACCCCGGGCACGGGGCCCACCCCGGCCACGACGGCCCACCACGGCCACACGGCCCAGCGGTCGGGCGACAGCGGCGTCGCCGAGGACGAGGGCACGGGGGTGGCTCTCGAGGCTGGGCACGGCTCAGACCATCGCCCTCCTCGTGGGCGTGCTCTGCGTTTTCGGGCTGATCATGGTGGGTTCGGCGTCCCCGGTCATCTCACTCGAGCTCTACGGGTCGCCGTGGGCCATCCTGATCCGCCAGGTGATGTGGATGGGGGTGGGCACAGGCGCCCTGCTCATTCTGGCGCGGGTCGACTACCGGAAGTGGAGGACCATCCGCGCTCCGTTGGTCGTCGTGACCATGGGCCTGCTGGTCCTGGTGCTCGTGCCCCACTTCGGCGTGTCGGCGGGGGGCTCGTCACGGTGGCTCGGGGTCGGGATGCTCCAGATCCAGCCCTCGGAGCTGATGAAGCTGGCTCTCGCCGTGTTCGCCGCCGACCTGTTGGCCCGCAGGGTCGACCGTTCCAACGAGCCCAAGCTGGTCATCGTGCCGGTCCTGGCCGTGCTCGGCATCTCCGGGCTCCTCATCCTGAAACAGCCGGACATGGGAACGGCGCTGGTTCTCAGCTGCATCGCCTTCGGCATCCTGTTCATGGGCGGGGTACCGATGGCCCCGATCATGAAGATCATCGGGACGTTCGTCGGACTGGCCGTGGTGGTGGGACTGGCCGACCCCTACCGGCGTGACCGGATCCTGTCCTTCCTCAATCCCGGGGCCAACAAGTCCGGCTCGGGCTACCAGGTCTGGCAGTCGCTGATCGGGCTGGGCTCGGGACACGTGTTCGGCCTGGGCCTCGGGGGCGGACGTCAGAAGTGGGGCCTGTTGCCCAACGCCCACACCGACTTCATCTTCTCGGTGGTGGGTGAAGAGTTGGGCCTGTTCGGAGCGGTGGTACTCCTGTCCCTGTTCTTCGCCTTGGCCTGGTTCGGCCTGCGGGCGGCGACCCGGGCGCCGGACCGCTTCGGCAGCCTGCTGGCCGTAGGCATCACGACATGGATCACCAGCCAGGCCGTGATCAACATCGGCGCGGTGATCGGCGTGCTGCCGGTCACGGGTATCCCGCTGCCCTTCATCTCCTTCGGCGGCTCGTCCCTGATCATCACCATGGCCGCCGTCGGCATCCTCATCAACATCGCCTCCCACGAGCGGATGGTCCCCACGGTCCACAGCCAGCGGCGAAGACCTGCCACACGGTGACGGGGGAGCGGTTTGCCCTGGTGGCCGGAGGTGGTACCGCCGGTCACCTCCAGCCGGCCCTGGCCATCGCCGAGGCGCTGGTCGCCTCAGGGCACGAACGTGGCACCATCGAGTTCGTGGGATCGACGCACGGCCAGGACCGTCTGACCTTGGAGGGCAAGGGCTTCCCCTTCACCCTCCTGCCCGGGCGGGGCATCGTGCGAAGCTTTCGGCCCCGTGACCTGATGGCCAACCTCGGCGCGATGGCCGGACTGGCCGTGGCCGCCGGCCGCGGCCTCGGAGTGGTCCGGCGAAGCCGCCCCCAGGTCGTGGTCTCGGTAGGCGGATATGCCAGCTTGTCGGCGTCGTTCGCCGCCGTGGTGTTGGGAGTGCCGTTGGTCCTCGTCAACGTCGATGCCGTGCCGGGGGCCGCCAACCGCCTGTTCGGACGGTTGGCGCGGGCCTCCGCCGTGGGCTGGGACGGTACGCCCCTCCCACGGTCGGTGGTCACCGGGACGCCGGTCCGGCCGGAGATCGCGGCCGTCGGGCGCAGCGCCGCCGATCGGCGTACGGCCCGGCACCGGCTGGGGCTGCCCGAGGACCGGTCCACGGTGGCCGTCTTCGGCGGCTCACTGGGTGCGCGCCGCATCAACCAGGCCGTGGAGGAGCTCTCCGACCGGTGGAAGGACCGCGACGACCGATCGATCTACCACATCGTGGGTCGGCGGGACTGGGAGGGGGACCCGGCGCCGAGCGGGTCCGGGTCGGAATCGCCGTCGGCCGGGCTGGCCCTCGTCCGTGTCCCCTATCAGGCCAGCATGGAGCTGGTCTACGCCGCTGCCGACGTCGTGGTGTGCCGGGCCGGGGCCATGACCGTGGCGGAACTGGCCGTGGCCGGCGTGCCGTCGGTCCTGGTGCCGCTGCCCCGGGCACCGGGCGACCACCAGACGGCCAATGCCCGGGTGCTCGAACGCGTCGGTGCCGCGGTGGTGGTGGCCGACGCCGACTGCGACGCCGGAGCGCTGGGCGCCATCCTCGACGACCTCGTGGGTCAGCCGGCGCGGCTCGAGTCCATGGGCCGGGCCGCATCGACGCTGGGCCGGAGGGATGCCGCCGGCGCCGGGGCCAGGCTGGTGGAGGCCAACGCCCGTCCTCGCCGCGTCGCGGGGTCCTCGTGACCACCCCGGGGGCCGCCGCCCTGATCGCCGACCGTGAGCACCCGGTCACCGTCCATGTGGTGGGGATCGGTGGGGCCGGTATGAGCGCCATCGCCACCGCGCTCCACGCCATGGGCCACGGGTCACCGGCAGTGACCTCAAAGCCTCGGGGGTGACCGACCGGCTGCGGTGGTCGGGAATCGACGTGGCCATCGGTCATGCCGCCTCCAACGTGGGCGCCGCCGATCTGGTCACGGTGTCCTCGGCCATCCCCGCCCACAATGCCGAGGTCGTGGAGGCGCAGGAACGGGGTATCAGCGTGCTCACCCGGGCCGAGTCGCTGGCCGCCATCGCCTCGCTCCGCCGCTGCGTGGCCGTGGCCGGCACCCACGGCAAGACCACCACCGCCTCCATGCTGGCGTTGCTCCTGGTGGAGGGCAGGGTCCGCCCCTCGTTCCTCATCGGGGGGGACGTCAACGAGATCGGCACCAACGCCGTGTGGGACGAGGGGGAGTGGTTGGTGGTCGAGGCCGACGAGAGCGACGGCACGTTCCTCTCCCTCGAGCCCGAGATCGCCGTGGTCACCAATGTCGAGGCCGACCATCTCGACCACTACGGATCCTTCGCGGCGATCCGCTCGGCCTTCGACGCCTTCGTGGGCAGCGCCACCGGCCGCCGGGTGGTGGGTGGCGACGACGAGGTGGCGGCCGAGATCGGCCGGTCCCACGGCGCCGACACGGTGGGAACGGGCCCGGGGAGCTCCTACCGGATCGTCGACGTGGAACTGGGCCGGAGCTCACTGTCCTTCGGGTTGGTCGATCCGGCCGGGGAGTTGCTGGGTCGCCTGGCCGCGCCCGTACCCGGGCTCCACAATGCCAGGAACGCCGCGGTGGCCGCAGTGGCGGCTCTGGCCGTGGGGGTGCCGTTCGAAACGGTGGCCCTGGCCCTGGCGCGGTTCGCCGGCGTGGCCCGACGATTCGAGTTCCGGGGCACCGCCGGCGAGGTCACCTTCGTCGACGACTACGCCCACCTGCCCAGCGAGGTCCGGGCGGCCCTGGCTGCGGCCCGCCACGGCGGATGGCCGAGGGTGGTGGCGGTGTTCCAGCCTCATCGGTACAGCCGCACCGCTGAGCTGTGGGCCGAGTTCGGCCGGGCCTTCGCCGATGCCGACGAGGTGGTGGTGACCGACGTCTACGGGGCCGGCGAGGCGCCGGTGCCCGGAGTCTCCGGGCGCCTGGTGGCCGACGCCGTCTCCCACGAGTTCCCCGGCAAGCCGGTCACCTACGTGGCCGGTCGATCCGATCTGCGGGCCGCGGTGCGCGGCCTGCTCCGCGCCGGCGACCTGTGCTGCACCCTGGGCGCCGGCGACCTCACGTCCCTCCCCGACGAGCTGATCTCCGAGTGGGGCGGGTGAGGCGGCCGTGAACCCGCTCGCTCACGAGCTGGCCTCCCTCGGGCGGTCGCTCGGGCCCACCGTCGAGTGGGAGCACCCCCTGGGCGCTCTGACCACGTACCGGGTCGGGGGCCCGGCCGCGCTCTTCGTGGAGGTGCCGGACGAAGCCGGGCTGGTGGCCGTGGCCGAGGCCTGGGCCGGGCGGGACGTCCCGGTGCTGGTGCTGGGGCGGGGCTCCAACCTGCTGGTGGCCGACAAGGGTTTCGAGGGCCTGGTCATCTCCCTCGGCGCCGGATTCGAAACCCTGGCCATCGAGGGCACCCGGGTTCGAGCCGGGGCGGCCCTCAGCCTCCCGGTCCTGGCTCGGAGGACGGCTGCGGCCGGACTGCGTGGTCTCGAGTGGGCCGTGGGAGTGCCCGGATCGGTAGGGGGGGCGGTGCGCATGAACGCCGGCGGACACGGTTCCGACACGGCGGCCACCCTCGTCGGCTACCGCTGGGTCGACCTGACGACGGGATCGGTGACCGAGTCCCCGGCCGCTCGGCTGGAGCCTGGCTACCGGCGGACCACCCTGGCCCAGACCGACGTGGTGGTGACCGGCCAGTACGGACTCGTGTCCGGTGACCCGGCCGAGGGTGCCGCCGAAATTGCCGAGATCGTGCGCTGGCGCAGGGCCAATCAGCCGGGCGGCAGCAACGCCGGATCGGTCTTCGCCAACCCCGAGGGCGATTCGGCCGGACGGTTGATCGAGGCCTGCGGGCTGAAGGGCCTCCGGGTGGGGAGCGCCGTGGTCTCCACCAAGCACGCCAACTTCATACAGGCCGACCCGGGCGGATCAGCCGACGATGTCGTGGCCCTCATGGAGCGCGTACGGACCACCGTGGCCGAAGCCACCGGCATCGAGCTCCGTCCCGAGGTGCGCCTGATCGGGTTCTCCGACTCCGCCATCGGAGCCCGATGACCGGGCCCACCGATCCCAAGGACTCCGTGGACCTGAAGGAGCCCACCGGGCCCGAGGATCCTGTCATTGTCGAGGATGCGGTCGATCCGGACGGCCCCACCGGCCCGGACTACCCCGTCGATGCGGACGACCCCACCGGCCCGGGGGAGCCCGTCGATGTGGACGACCCCACCGGCCCGGGGGAGCCCGTCGATGGAGAGGAGCCGGACGATGGAGTGGAGCCGCCCGCCATCGACCCGCGGATCCGACAGCGTCGGGTGGATATACGGCGCAGCGAGGGGCAACGGCGCCTCCGGTGGGTCGTGGGCGTCGGGGGGGCCGCGGTGCTGGTGGTGGTGGTTGTGGCGCTGTTGCACACCGGCTGGTTCAGCGCCCAGGCCATCACCGTGACCGGCACCCACCCCCATACCTCCGACGCCGCCATCGTGGACGCCTCGGGCCTCGGCCGCCATCCGGCCCTGATCGACGTGAACCCCGCCGCCACCGCCCGGCGGGTGGAGACCCTGCCCTTCGTCGCCAGTGCCCGGGTGAGCCGCCACTGGCCTGACGGCGTGGGGATCGAGGTGACGGAACGGGTGCCGGTGGTGCAGATGGCCGGCCCGGGGTCGGGTTGGTCACTGCTCGACGGGAACGGGCGCACACTCCAGGTCGAGGCGTCCCGCCAGCCTGGACTGGTGGTGTTCGTCGTCCACACCGCTGGTTCGGGTATACCGCCGGCGCCGGTCGGCGGCTCCCTGCCCCCGGCGGTGGCGCCCGGGCTGACGGTGTGCCGCACCCTCCCTCCGGCCTTCGTGGCCCAGGTGGAATCGGTCACGGTGGCGGCGGACGGCTCCATCTCCATGGACCTCTACTCGGGGATCACGGTCCTCGTCGGTACGACGACCGATCTCGTGGCCAAGTACAAGGACATCGCCGCCATCCTGGCCCACGGGACCCTGCACGCCACCTCGACCATCGACGTCACCGTGCCCGGGTCACCGACGGTGAGCGGCTGACAGCGGAGCGGCGAGACTGGGTCGACCCCGGGCCGTCGCCGCGTCTACCGGGCGGGATAGTGCTTGACCAGGTACTCCGCTGACCGTATCGTGGGCGTCAACTCGCCGGTTGGAACGGTTTCAACCTTTGGTCGAGGGTAAGGGATTACATGACCGTTCCGGCGCAGAACAACTATTTCGCCGTCATCAAGGTGGTCGGTGTGGGCGGTGGCGGGGTGAACGCCGTCAACCGCATGATCGAGGCCGGACTTCGAGGTGTGGAGTTCATCGCCACCAACACCGACGCCCAGGCCCTGTTGATGAGCGACGCCGATCTCAAGCTGGACATCGGGCGTCAGCTCACGCGCGGGTTGGGGGCCGGGAGCGACCCCGAGGTGGGCCGGTTGGCCGCCGAGGAGCACCGGGCGGAGATCGAAGAGGCCCTGAAGGGGGCCGACATGGTGTTCATCACCGCCGGCAAGGGCGGGGGCACGGGCACCGGTGCCGCTCCGGTGGTGGCGGAGATCGCCAAGAGCCTGGGGGCCCTGACCATCGGCGTGGTGACCCGACCGTTCACCTTCGAGGGCCGGCGCCGCTCGGTCCAGGCCGAGCAGGGGATCCAGAACCTGAAGGAGAAGGTCGACACCCTGATCATCATCCCCAACGATCGCCTGCTCACCGTCTCCAACGAGAAGACCTCCATGGTCAACGCCTTCAAGATGGCCGACGAGGTCCTGATGCAGGGCGTGCTCGGGATCACCAGCCTGATCACCGTTCCGGGCCTGATCAACACGGACTTCGCCGATGTGAAGATGATCATGAGCAACGCCGGTACGGCCATCATGGGGATCGGATCGGCCACCGGTGAGGGCCGCTCGGTCAACGCCGCCCGCGCTGCCATCACCAGTCCGCTGCTGGAGGCCTCCATCGAGGGGGCGCGTGGGATCCTCCTGAACATCGCCGGCGGGCCCGATCTCGGCCTGTTCGAGGTCAACGAGGCGGCCGAGATCATCCACGGTGTGGCCCATCCCGATGCCAACATCATCTTCGGCAGTGTCATCGACGAAGCCATGGGCGAAGAGGTGCGGGTCACTGTCATCGCGGCCGGGTTCGAGCGCTGGGAGGCCCAGGCCCGAGGTGGCTCCGGTCCGGCCGAGTCGGCCGGACCCCCGGAGACCCGAAGCCGCGTGCTCGGTGCCGACGCCGCCCACGAGGACATCTTCGCCACGCCGACGGACGACGAACTCGACCTGGGCGACGACGACTTCGACGTGCCCTCGTTCCTGCGCTGACGTCGGACATCACGCCGACTTTCGTCGTAGGACCCGTTCGTGCCGCGTGGAGCGACGCCTCGGCGGGGGATCTGCGCCCGGTTGGCGACGGGCCCGGTCGGGCCGGCGGCCTCGAGACCTGGGTCGGGCGGGCCTCGACCGTGGTCGGGTCGTATGCGGATGTGGAAGAGGTCCACTGGGTGGACCAGGTCCACGGCGGCACGGTGATCGTGGTCGCACCCCGGACCCGGCGCGTCGTACCGATCACCGGGTCCGTGGAGACGGTCCACGCCGTCGCCGCCGGAACCGGTGACGCCCTGGTGTCGGGGGCCCCGAGGGTGGCGGTGGCAGTCCTGACCGCCGACTGCGCCTCGATTGCACTGGGCAGCCCGGAGGGGATCTTCGGCGCCGTACATGCCGGTTGGAGGGGACTGGTGGCGGGCGTGGTGGAAGAGGCTGTGGCCGCCATGGGATCCCTCGGGGCCACCGACGTGGTCGGAGCCCTCGGTCCCTGCATCCACCCCGAGTGCTACGAGTTCTCCGAGCCGGATCTGGACCGGGTGGCCGCCCGCTACGGCGAGGCGGTCCGGGGTCGGACCTCCTCGGGTCGGCCCGCCCTGGACCTGCCCGCGGCGGTCTCGGCCGCGTTGGCGGGAGCCGGTGTCCGCCAGGTCCCCGGGGTCGCCGCCTGCACCGCCTGTGCCGGCAACTACTTCTCCCACCGTGCCCGCCACGACCGGGGCCGGCAGGCCCTCGTGGTGTGGTCGGCCGGGCCGGACCCCGGGTGAGGGAGACCGCGGCCCGGTTCGACCCCGAGGGGTTCGCGGCCCGTCTGTCCGACGTGCGGCGGCGCATCGACTCGTCATCCCCCCGGCCCGACTCGGTCCGGATCGTGGCGGTGACCAAGGGGTTCGGCGCCGACGCCGTGCAGGCCGCGCTCGACGCCGGGCTGGCCGACGTGGGGGAGAACTACGCCGAGGAACTGCTGGCAAAGGCCGCGCTCGTGGCCACGGGGGACGGTACCGGCGGAGATGGGGGTGGACCGGCGCCGCCCTCCGCCCCGGTGTGGCATTTCCTGGGCGCCGTGCAGCGCAACAAGGTGGCCCGTCTGGCCCCTCTGGTCACCTGGTGGCAGGGGGTGTGCCGGCCCGAGGAGGGGACGGCCATCGCCCGTCGGCGCCCCGGGTCGACGGTCCTCGTCCAGATCGACGTGGCCGGGATCGCCGGCCGGGGCGGAGTACCCCCCGACCGGGCCCCCGAGCTGGTGGCCAGGTTGCGCGACGAAGACCTGGACGTGGCCGGGCTGATGGCCGTGGGGCCACCCGGTCCCCCCGAGGGCGCCCGGCCCGGATTCGCCCGCCTCTCCTCGCTGGCGGACTCCCTGGACCTGCCGGTCCGGTCGATGGGCATGTCCGACGATCTCGAAGTGGCGGTGGCGGAGGGTTCGACCATGGTGCGCCTGGGGAGGGCCCTCTTCGGGGAGCGCGCCGCGCCGCGCCGATGACCGTGGCGGCCGGGCTCGGCTGCGCCCATCGCCGGGTGTTGCCCCGTTCTGCCCGCCGACCGGCCATCCACCCGGTCCCGAAGCCACGCACTACGCTGTGACGAGGAGGAAACGATGGCTGCTTCATTCATGAAAAAGACCATGGCGTACCTCGGTCTTGTCGACGACGACTACGACGACTACGACGACTACGACGCACGGTCGCCGTCTCCGGTCGGTCGTGTCGCACCGCGTTCCCCGGATCGCTCGACGAACTCGACGATGCCCCGGCGGTAGCTCCCAAGCCTCGGATCCGGACTCTGGCCCGGGACGAGACCACGGCCACGGCCGTGGCCGCCAGCCCACCGTCGATGACCGCACGGCCCACCGTCGGGTCGTCGTCGGTGCGGCCCATCAGCCCGGAGACGGCCGGCGCCCGGGTGCACATCGTGGCCCCCGGCAGGTTCGCCGACGCCCAGGAGATCGCCAACCGGCTCATGAACAACCAGCCGGTGATCGTCAACATGCAGAGTGCCGACCGCGATCTCCAACGCCGCATGATCGACTTCTGCAGCGGCGTGACGTACGCCTTGTCCGGTGGAATGGAGCGGGTCGCCGACGAGGTCTTCCTGCTCACGCCTTCGAACGTCAAGGTGTCCGATGAGGAGCGGCAGCGCCTGGCTGACCGCGGATTGGTGACTCCCTGAGCCAGACTGTGGGTAGGGCGCTGACGGCCGGTGCCCCACGGAAAGGGGAGTGAGGCGACGTGGTCCGACTCATCGTCTTGCTCCTCGAACTGTTCCTGGTCGTGCTCATCGTCTACTCACTGCTGAGCTGGTACCTGGCCTACGCCCGTGTCTCGTACGACTCACCGGCCTTCAAGTTGAACCGGGTGCTGTCCTCCATCTGCGATCCGGTCCTGCGGCCCATCCGACGGATCATCCCCACCGCCCGCATCGGCGGGGTGGGGCTGGACCTCTCGGTTCTCATCCTGTTCCTCGTGATCCAGGTGGTTCTCATCCCGCTGATCCAGCACGGTTGAGAACAATCCCGCACGGCGGCATGGCGCGGCACGGTCGCCACGGGCGGGCCCGAGCCGCCGGAGTTGAGAACGTCACGTGAATTTTCTGCCCAATCCATTGGCTGGCCTGGTAGCGCCGCTAGCATGGCGGTATGGACGCTTCGCAATCAGCTCTCGATTCGCTCCGCACCGTCGAGTTCCGTGAGACTCTGAAGGGATACCACCGGGACGACGTCGACGAGTATCTCGAAAAGGCCGCGGTGGAGGCGGAGGGGCTGCAGGAGCAGCTGCGCCAGAGCGGCGAGCGACTTCGCCAGGCGGCCGAGCGCATCTCCCAGCTCGAGACGGCGCTCGAGCAGAAGCCGGCAGCGCCGCCCCCGGCCGAGGCGCAGGCGCCCGACGATACGTTGCAGCGGACTCTCCTGTTGGCCCAGAAGTTCGTCGACGAGACCAAGGCCGACTCCGAGGCCCAGGCGGCCCGGATCATCGCCGAGGCCGACGCCAAGGCCCGCCAGGTCACCGATCAGGCGCAGGTCCAGGCCACCCGGTTGGCATCGGAGTCGGAGCAGCGTCTTCGCGAGGAGATCGGCCGACTCGAGGAGGCACGCGGTCGACTCACCCACGAGGTGGAGACCATGAACCGCCATCTGGAGGGTGAGCGCCATCGGCTGCGCACCGCACTGAGTGAGATCCTCCGCTGGGTGGACGAGAACGTCCAGGCGGCCTCCACCGGCGAGACTCCGCGGACCGGTCCCGGGGCCTCTCCCACCTCACCCGGCGCCACGCCCGCCGCCTCACCGTCACCGTCACCGTCACCGGCCGCCACACCCGCCTCCGTAGTACAGGGTGGCAATCGTTCGGTCGTGACGGCTCCCCAGAGTGCGCAGGCCCCGAGCAACAGTGGTACGGGCCCCTCGGGCACCGGCGAGGTCACCCAGATGCGCCCGGGCGGGGCCACCACCACGCCGGCCAACACCAGCGCCCCCCTCTCGCTGTAGCCGGATCCGGGCCCGGTCTCGGGGCCCAGGGCCGGTCCTGCGGGGACCGGAGACCACGGGTTCGGACCGGTCTGGCGCCCGGGGCGATCCACCGGGGTGTTCGAAGGTGCCGTGTACACCGGTATGGTCCTGGGACCAGTTTCCCGCCGGGATTGCCGCGGTGAGCTGGGCACGGTATCGTCACCCGCTCGCCGTATGTCGGGATTGTCCCGGTCACCACCTCGTGGCGTGGGCGGGGCGGCGGGGTCCAGGTTGAAGGAGATCGATGTGACGGCAGCGAAGAGGGCGCCAGCGCCCGCGCCGAAGAAGCCGGCCACTGCGGCCAAGAAGTCCGCGGCGTCGGCCAAGAAGACCACCGCAGCCAAGCGAACGGTCTCCGTGTCGAAGAAGGCTCCGGCGAAGAAGGCCGTCACCAAGCGGCCGGCCGTCGAGGCCAAGCGGACCGCGACCACCACCAAGAAGGCCGCGCCGAAGAGGCCGGCCCCGGCGGCCAAGCGCCCGGCGGCCACGGCCAGGGGGACCGCCACGGCGGCCAAGAAGTCCGCGGCGGCGCCGAAGAAGGCCGCGCCGAAGAAGGTCGTGGCCACGAAGAAGCCGGCACCGGCCCCACCGAAGCGACCGACTGTCGGTCCCTACGCCAAAGAGGCCAAGTTCCTCGACGAGCAACGCGCCCTGCTCCTCGAAGAACGGTCCATCTACAGCGGCCAGGCCGTCGACCTACGGGCCGAGGCCGACTCCCTGGCTCTCGAGCGCGAGCCCGGGGATGTCCAGTTCGACGAGGAGTCGGGCGAGGGCGGCACCGTCACGGTGGACCGGGAGCGAAACCTGGCGCTCTCGGCCCAGGCCTCGGCAGCCGTCGAGGAGATCGACGATGCCCTCCGCAAGATCGAGCGGAAGACGTACGGGGGGTGCGAGCGGTGCTACCAGGCCATCCCGAAGGCCCGGTTGCGCGCCCTGCCCTTCGCCCGTCTGTGTGTGGCCTGCAAGAGCGGCGGGTTGTCGCGACGCTGACCGGTGGGCCGGCCGTGACCGGGCTCGATTCCGACCCGCCCTCCGGATCGGGGAGGTTGGCGATCGCCCTGGTGGTGGCCGTGGTCGTGGTGGCGGCCGATCAGCTCACCAAATGGTGGGCGGTCACACGTCTGTCCAGTGGCCCCATCCACGTCATCGGCACCCTGGACTTCGAGCTGTCCCGCAACACCGGGGCCTCCTTCAGTTTGTTTCAGGGGAAGGCAGTGGTGTTGGTGCCCGTGGCCGTGGCCCTGGCGGCGGTGCTGTCGGTGATGGCGTGGAGGGCGCCCTCGGGCGGCCGGGCCGCCGTGCTGGGGCTCATCCTGGGTGGTGCGCTGGGCAATCTCTGCGATCGCTTCTTCCGCGACGACCACGGTGCCGTGGTCGACTTCGTGGCGCTGCACTTCTGGCCCACGTTCAACGTTGCCGACGCCTGCATCGTGGTGGGCTGTGTCCTGTTGCTGATCTCCCTCGTGCGGGCGCCACGCCTGCCGTGACGGTGCTGACCGTGGCCGTGCCGGCCTCGCTCGACGGGGTCCGGGTCGACAAGGCGGTGGCCCTGGTGGCCGACCTGTCCCGGTCCACGGTGGACACCCTCGTGGCCGAGGGCCGGGTCCAGATCGACGGGTCCGTCGTCCGCAGCCGCAGCGCCGCTCTCCGACAGGGCCAGCAGCTCTCGATCGACCGCCACGAGGAGCAGGGCCGGGCCGGTCCGGACGCCGATCCGACCGTCCACGTCGAGGTGGTTCACGCCGACGCCGAGGTCATCGTGGTGGACAAGCCGGCCGGCCTGGTCGTCCACCCCGGTCCTGGTCATCGCACCGGAACCCTGGTCCACGGGCTGTTGGCCCGCTACCCCGATCTGGCGTCGGTGGCCGACGCGGTGGGCTCGGATCCCGACCGACCGGGCATCGTGCACCGACTGGACCGGGGAACGTCCGGCCTCATGGTGGTGGCCCGCACCGCAGGTGCCTACCACGACCTCGTGGACCAGTTGGGCCGCCGTGACGTGGTCCGCAACTACCGGGTCCTGGTGTTCGGTTCGGTCGAAGGGGCGTCCGGCCTGGTCGACGCGCCCGTCGGCCGGTCCGCCAGTACGCCCACCCGCATGGCCGTCTCCCGCCGGGGCAAGGAGGCCCGGACCCGCTATCACGTCGAACAGCGGTTCGCCCGACCGGTACCGAGCACCTTGATGACGGCCAGTCTCGAGACCGGCCGCACCCATCAGGTCCGCGTCCACCTGGCCGCCATCGGGCATCCCGTGGTCGGTGACGACGTCTACAGCCGGGGCAGATCGTTCCCCGGAGCCACGGTGGCCCGCCCGTTCCTGCACGCCGAGCGACTCTCCTTCCGGCACCCGGGGACGGGGGAGACCATGACGTGGTCCTCGGATCTACCCGCGGACCTGCGGACCCAGCTCAGCCAGCTGTCCGAGTGAAGTGGCCCGGCGCCCGTGCGGACCGACCCGACCGGCGTCCGTGGTAGCGTCAGGCGGCCTCGTGGGCGGCTTCGAGCATCTCGCTGTCGCCCAGTAGCTCGAGAGCCTCGGCCTCGGCCTGGCGAACCTTGCGCACGCCGATTCCGAGACGCTCGGCTGTCGTCTGCAGGGAGGCAGGGTCACCGCCCTCGAATCCGAAGCGGTGCCGGATGACCTGACGCTGGAGCTCGGTCAGGCGGTCCACGGCTTGGCGAACCAGGTCCAGCGTCAGCTCCGAGGCCACCTCGTCCTCGAAGTCGTTGAGATCGGTGGACACCAGGTCACCCAGGGTGGCCGTCGAGTCGGTGGTGGCGGGCTGGTCGAGACTGGCGACGACTCTGGCCACCTGGGACAGGTCGGATCGCACCGCCGCAGTGGTGTTGGTGGCGTTGTCCATCTCGTCGTCAGTCGGCGGACGCTGGAACTGATGGGTCAGCTCCCAGAGGGCCGCGTCCACCTGCTGGTTGCGCTCGGCCACCTCCATGGGGAGGCGGATGGTCCGACCGTGTTGCTGGACGGCCCGTTGGAGGGCCTGGCGGATCCACCAGGTGGCGTAGGTCGAGAACCGGAAGCCCTCGCTCCCAATCGAACTTGTCGACCGCCCGCATCAGGCCGAACGTGCCCTCCTGAATCAGATCCGGGAGGTCGACCCCACGGTCCTGATAGCGCCGGGCCCAGTGGACCACGAGGCGGAGGTTGGCCGCCACCATCTCGCGGCGGGCCGCATCGTCGCCCGCCGCCACCCGCTTGGCCAGCTCCGTCTGGGCTTCGTGGTCGGGCAGGGGGTGGTGGTCGAGGTCACGCAGGAACAGGCCCAGGCTGTCGGCGTCGGCGCTCCGACTGCGGGCACCGCCCGGGACCCTGGCCGGCCGGCCGGCCGCGCTGTCGCCGGGCGTCGGGACCTTGGTGGGGGCGTGATCCGCCCCGGTTCGAGCCCCTCGATTTTTCTCCCTGCTCACCGTACCTGTCGCCATCCGTCTCCTCATCCATCGTCACAGAACCGACAGAACCTTTAACACCTCTTCGGCTCGGGACATTCCATCGGTGTGATTCGCCGGTCCGATCGGCCGTTCTCCCAGGTCGGATCAGCGGAGTGGTTTGCGTACCACCTGTTCGGAGTGGTCCGCTATCGGGATGACGACTTCCGACCAACGCTGCGTCCTCATACGCCACGGCCAGACCCTGTGGAGCCTCGAGGGCAGACACACCGGTCGGACCGACGTTCCGTTGCTGCCCGAGGGGGTCGAACAGGCCAGAGCGTTGCGCCACAAGCTGTCCGGATCCTGCTTCGCCACCGTCCTGACCAGCCCGCTCCTCCGGGCCCGTGAGACCTGCGACCTGGCCGGGTTGGGCCAGGTTGCTGTGGTCGTGCCGGACCTGGCCGAATGGGACTACGGCGCCTATGAGGGCGTGACCACCAGTGAGATCAGGCTCGATCGTCCCGGGTGGGATCTCTTCGACGACGGCGTGCCCGATGGGGAGTCGATCGAGGACGTGGCCCGTCGGGTCGACCGGGTCATCGAACGGATCCACGCCGCCGAGGGCGATGTGGCCTGCGTGGCCCACTCCCACGTCCTGCGGGTCCTGGCCGCCCGTTGGATCGGGGTCGACCCGTCCTTCGGCCGCTCCCTGGTCCTCAGTCCCGGCTCCTTCAGCGAGCTGGGCTGGGACCGCGAACGCCCCGTGGTGGTTTCGTGGAACCGGCACTGAGGGACCACCAGGGCCCGACCCGGACCGGTCCGGCTCAACGGCCGGACCCCGGTCCGCGCTCGGTTGGCGGTCGACCGGGCGCACCGGCTCGAGGGACTCGGAGGGGAACAGGGCCCGTGGCCCCGACCATCGGGCCGGCGGGGCGTCGAGCGCCGCGGCCAGCGCGTAGGCCACGCTCTCGTAGTTGACCCGCCAACCCTTGAAGTGGGGCCAGGCCTCGTCGGACGTTCGCGACATCGGATAGCCGATCTCGCCGAGGCGGACGGTGGCGGCGGCGAACTCGTCCTCGGGCAGGGCGATGGGGTCGTCGGGGCTGGGGTCGTGGACGAAGGGGATGCCGACGGTGTCGGCGATGTCCCGCAGGCACGTGAACCCCATCCTGATCACCATCCTGGCCTCGATGGGGGCGCCCTCGGGATTGACGGCGAGGGCCAATGCGGCCGCGTCCATGACGGCGATCAGGCTGATGATCCACGAGTTCTTGGCACGGGGCGACCGCAGATACAGCAGCGATGGATAGCTGGTGTGGCTCTCGGCCACGTCGGCGGCCCACCGCTCCCACTCGGCGAACAGGCTGGACAGGTTGTCGATGAGGCCGACCAGCTGGTGGCGGATCAGCAGTTCCGGACCCCATGCCGGCGACCCGGCCCGGCTCTCGAGCAACGTGACCAACGTCTCCCGCCGGTTGTAGGCGTTGTAGAGGGTGGGCAGGTAGGCGATCTGGAGGGCCACCAGCACCAACCCTGTGCCCGCGGCGATGAAGTCCACGACGTGCGATCCGCCGTTGCGGCTGAGGGTGAAGCCCAGGGTGAAGACCGACGACCCGGCCTCGGAGAATGCCCGGCTCAGGGTGTTGTGGTCGATGCCCCAGTTGACCAGGGTGAATCCGAGAACGGTCACGACCAGCCAGGTGGCCAGCAGGCTCACCAGGGCCACGGGCTCGCTCACTCCCAGGATCCGGTCCATGCCGTGAGTAACTGCGGGCCAGGCGAGCGATGCGTCGGAAGACTCCCCGCACGGCACGCATGGGGTAGACGGCCAGCGAAGAGTGTGAACGGGGGACGATGAGCACGACGATCACGCTGCTGGCGTTCACGGCCAGGACCGCCAACCCGGCTACCAGCACCACGATCCGGGCCGGATTCATCTGGACGGGGGGTCGAGGACGGGTGTCGGTGAGGATCAGCCCGCGCTCTGGCGGAGCGCCGGTGTCCGGCCCTGGGCCCGAGCCACCATGTCGGCCAGCGTGAAGGAGTCCAGATGGGTGCGCATGTGTTCGCCGACATCGGCCCACACCGTCAACAGGACACACTGTCCCTCGTGGTCGCAGGCCCCGTTCTCATGGGGGAGCCCGAAGTCGCCGGCCACGATCGGGCCGTCCACGGCCGAGACGATCTGTGACAGGGTGATCTCTTCGGGCGGACGCGCCAACACGTATCCGCCACCGACTCCCCGCTTGGACCGGACCAGCCCGGCGCCCTTCAGGGCCAACAGGATCTGCTCGAGATAGGGCTGGGGCAAGCCGGTCCGCTCGGCGATGTCCCTGACCGCCGTGGGACCCTCTCCGTCCGTGTGGAGCGCCAGCGACAGCAGGGCACGGCTGGCATAGTCACCTCGGGTCGAAACCTTCACAGCACCATGCTATTGCCTGTCCGGGCCGAGCGGACGGTGGCCGGGTCGACCTCGGTTCGGCCCGGCGTCGTGGTACCGGTGGCGGAGCGCGTCAGCGCCCCCCCAGCTTTCCGCCGGCCAGGTCCTCGGCCATGGCCCAACCGAAGGCCACCAACCGACCTCCCGACGGGATGTCGACGCTGTTGAAGAACGCGCACAGGTCATCGTCAGCCTGGGCTTTGGGACTGGTGAAGTCGAAGCCGCCCGACTCACAGCCGTCGCCGTGGACCACGAAGGTGCGATCGTCGATCCGCCCGTCGGCCCCGAAGCGCTTGGCCAGGCGACGCCCCCAGGCCCTCTCCTCGCCGGTGGCCTTGTGACCCGGCCCGGGCACCACGTCGGTGAGTCCGGCGAAGGCCCGGAACCCCTCACCCCCGAGGAGGCGGGTCCCGACCAGGACATCCTCGTCAGGAAAGGCCAGCAGGGCCCGACGGTACTTGTCGCCCATCATGGCCCGGAGCACCGTATCGGCACGTGCGGTCCGGTCCACCGTGGCCAGGCCGATGAGCAGGGACGGGGTCCCACCGATGCGCTCGAGCGTCGAGAAGGAGTAGCCACGGAGCTTCGATCCCTCGCGGGCCCGGGTCACCAGCACCCACTCTTCACGTTGTTTGGACAGGAATCCGATGTCGAATCGGGGTTCCCGCTCAGCGCACAGGTCGGCCATTTCGGCCAGTTCGGCGTCACTGATCGATGTGCAGTCCTTGGTCTCCACCTGGATGGACATATGCCGTTCCGTACTCCTCGGTCTCCCTGCGGTGTGCACCGCCGGCCCCGGTCTGCCGTGGACGCCCCGAGAGCCATCCAGCCGCGGGGCCGAATGGTTGTGGGCCTCCACGCCAGGAGCCGTAAAAGAGATTTTACGGGATTTGGAGCCGCCTGTCGTATCCGACCTCCAGGATGGACGGCCGCTCGGCCCGGTGTGGGTGTGAACCGCCTTGTCAGAGGCAGTTCGGCGCCCCGTCACCACCCCGGGAACTCGGGTGCCACGGGCCCCTAAAGCGTCGCGTCAGGCCAGGATGGCGTTCGGGCCGAGCAACACCCGGAGCTCCCCGACCAGTCCGCGACGGCTGTCCACGTTGAACTCGGCCGGGAGCCGCAGGACCTTTTCGCCCACGTGGAGCAGGACGGGTGAGTCGCCGGGGTGCTCTTTCAACAGGCGCTTCAGGCCGTCGACCTTGCGGTCGGTGAGGGTGTGGGGAGGAAGGGAGATCCGCAGGTCGGAGATGCCGTCGAGGACCAGCTCAGGACGGTGGACCTCCATGCAGATCAGCTTCAGCCGGTCGTCGCGTAGATCCGGGCGGGCCTTCAGGACCACGATGGCGTCGTCGTCCAACAGGGCCCCGTAGTCGGCCATGGATTTCGGGAAGACGAAGACCTCGATCGAGGCGTTCAGGTCCTCGAGCACGAAAGTGGCCATCAGGTCGCCCTTCTTCGTGTAACGGCGAACCAGTTCGGTCACCACGCCCCCGACCATCCGGATCTGGCCCTCGCCCGTGGCGCCCGAGCCGGCGAAGCCACCGGCGGACGACTCGGGGTCGATGTCCCGCAGTTCGGCCAGGGTGCAGTCGGTGAGACGGGCCAGCGATCCTTCGAGGCCCATGAGGGGGTGATCGCTGATGTAGAGGCCGAGCATCTCCTTCTCGAACGCCAGGCGCTGGGTCTTGTCGAACTCGGAATCGGGATCGGGACCCGGGTGTCGGCGAACCCGGAGGTCTGCCCGACCGTCTCGGTCTCCAGCGCGGCGAACAGCGAGACCACACCGGCATCGTGCTCCCGACGGCGTTCGAGCGTCCGGTCGACGATCTCTTCGAAGACCAGGCACAGGCCCTGTCGAGGGTGGCCGAGCGAGTCGAAGCCTCCCGCCTTGATGAGGGATTCGAGCGTCCGCTTGTTGAGGACCTGCGGGTCGACCCGTTGGCAGAAGTCGTAGAAGTCGACGAAGGGGCCGTTGGCCTCCCGTTCGGCCACGATGAGCCCGACCAGGCCCTCGCCCACGTTGCGCACCGCGGCCAGACCGAAGGTGATGGCGCCGGGCTTGTCACCCTGGGCCCCGACGGTGCCCTGCCCGTCGGAGAAGTCGGCCGAGAACTCGGCCAGGGACCGGTTGACGTCGGGAACGAGGACCTCGATGCCGAGGGCGCGGCACTCGCCCAGGTACACCGCCGTCTTGTCCTTGTTGTCCTTGACCGAGGTCAGCAGGCTGGCCAGGTACTCGACGGGGAAGTGGGCCTTCAACCACGCCGGTCTGGTAGGCGATGAAGCCGTAGCCGTAGGCGTGGGACTTGTTGAAGGCGTAGTCGGCGAACGGCTCGATGATGTCGAACAGCTCGGTACCGAGGGACTGGTCGTAGCCGGTGGCCACGCAGCCCTGCCACGAACTTCTCGCGCTCGGCCTGGATGAGGGCCCGGATCTTCTTCCCGCACGCCTTGCGCAGGTTGTCGGCCTCGGCCAGGTCGTAGCCGGCGATCTTCTGGGCCACCCGCATGACCGACTCCTGGTAGATCATCAGGCCGTAGGTGTCCCCCAGTACCTCTTCGAGGTCGGGGTGGAGGTACGTGACCGGCTGGCGCCCGTTCTTCCGGTCGGCGTAGTCGCGGTGCATGTTGGCGGCCATGGGTCCGGGCCGGTACAGGGCGACGAGCGCGGCCACGTCGTCGAACGTGGTGGGGGCGAGCGATCGCATCAGCGACCGCATGGGACCGCCCTCGAGCTGGAACACGCCCATCGAGTCGCCCTTCTGCAGCATGGCGAAGGTGTCGGGGTCGTCGAGGGGAATGGCGTCGATGTCGGGACGGCTGCCCGTCGAGACCTCGATGAGGTCGAGGGCCCGCTCGATGACCGAGAGGTTCCGGAGCCCGAGGAAGTCCATCTTGAGCAGCCCGAGATCCTCGACGCCGTGCATCTCGTACTGGGTCACGATCGGGGCGTCGTCGGGGTTGTTGCCGTCCGGCTTGCGCTGGACGGGGACGTACTCGGTGAGCGGCTCGTCGGTGATGACCACTGCGGCGGCGTGGATGCCGTCCTGGCGCCGCAGGCCCTCGAGGCCCTTGGCCACGTCGATCACCTGCTTGGCCTCGGGGTCGGTGTCGTACATCGACCGGAGCTCGCCCGCGGCGGCGAAGCCGTCCTCGTGGCCTTCGGTCCGATCGAGGCAGGCTGCCAGCGGGGTGTCCCGACCCATCAGCAGCGGGGGCATGGCCTTGGCGATCTTGTCGCCCACGATGTAGGGATAGCCGAGCACCCGCGCCGCGTCGCGCACGGCGGCCCGGGCCTTGATGGTGGAGAACGTGACGATCTGGGCCACGTGGTCCGATCCGTAGCGGTCGGCGGCGTACTTGATCATCTCGCCGCGGTACCGCTCGTCGAAGTCCATGTCGATGTCGGGCATCTGCACCCGGCCGGGGTTGAGGAACCGCTCGAAGAGCAGGTCGTAGCGGATGGGATCGAGATCGACGATTCGGAGGCAGTAGGCCACACAGCAGCCGGCCGCCGATCCCCGACCCGGACCGACCCGGATCTCCTTCGAGCGGGCGAACCGGATGAGGTCCCACACCACCAGGAAGTAGGCGGAGAACCCCATCTCTCCGATCACGCCGAGCTCGTAGTCGAGGCGCTGCATGACCTCGGAGGGGACGGGATGTCCGTAGCGCTCCTTGGCTCCCTCGAGACTCAGGTGGCGAAGGTAGGCGGCGGCCCGGGCCTCGTAGCTCTCCCCGGTGAACTCCTCGGGTACCGGGAACCGGGGGAGGCTGGGCCGGCCGAAGTCGATCTCCACCGAGGCCCGTTCGGCGATAACCAACGTGTTGTCGCACGCTTCGGGGAGTTCGGCGAAGAGGTGGCGCATCTCCGCCGCCGACTTCAGGTAGTGCTCCTCTCCCTCGAACTTGAATCGCTTGGGATCGGCGATGAGTGCGCCGGTCTGGACGCACAGCAGCGCGTCGTGGGCCACGTGGTCCTGGCGATGGGTGTAGTGGCTGTCGTTGGTGGCCAACAGAGGAGCGCCGATGTGGCGGGCGATCTCGACCAGGGCCGGGTTCGTCTTTTGCTGTTCGGGGAGACCGTGGTCCTGCAGTTCGACGAAGAGGTTCTCCTTGCCGAAGATGTCCTGGAGCCGACCGGCCAGGGCCTCCGCCTTGATCCGGTCGTCGGCCAGCAGCGCCTGGAGGACCACGCCGCCGAGGCACCCGGTGGTGGCGATCAACCCCGTGCTGTGCCGTTCGAGCAGCTCCCAGTCGAGGCGCGGCTTGTAGTAGTAGCCCTCGAGATAGGCGGCCGACGAGAGCTTCATCAGATTCCGGTATCCCTCGGTGCTCTCGGCCAGCAGGGTCAGGTGGTAGTAGAGCTTCTCGCCGCCGGCCACGTCGCCCCCGGTGTCGTCGACCTTCCCCTTGCGCACGGGGCGCTCGTGGCGGGACTCGGCCGCCATGTAGGCCTCGGTGCCGATGACCGGGTTGATCCCCGCCTTCCGACAGGCGGCGTAGAAGTCGAGGACGCCGTACATGTTGCCGTGGTCGGTGATCCCGAGGGCCGGCTGACCGTCGGCCACCGCCGCCTGGACCAGGTCGTCAACTCGGGCCGCACCGTCCAGCATCGAGAACTCGGTGTGGGTGTGCAGATGGGTGAACGACCGTGACGCCAACGGGCTGGAGCCTTCCTCGGTGGTCTCGTCCTGGGTTCTCCACAGGGTGTGGACGAGTTACAGCAGTGTCATTCCGACGATAGCGCGGGCCGGAGCCGGACGGGAACCTGGGTGGTGCCGCCCTCCCTGACTCCGAGGTGGGGGGATCACCGCGGGGTGTTCACCGGGTGTCGATGCCTACCGACCCACCGACTCACCGACTCACAGGTACGTGCCGGGTCGACCCAGGTCGGACGGCGGTCCCTGGGGCAGCGACCGCTGGCGCATCTCGTCCAGCTGCGCCCGAGCCGCCACCTGCTGGGCAACTAGCGTGGCCTGGATCCCATGGAACAGGCCCTCCAGCCACCCGACCAGCTGGGCGTGGGCGATCCGGAGCTCGGCATCCGACGGAGTCCCGGTGTCGAAGGGTATGGAGACCCGATCCAGTTCGGCCGCCAGGTCGGGCGAGAGGCCCTCGGCCAGTTCGCGCACCGACTGCTCGTAGATCTCCCGCAGCCGGCCCCGGCTGGCCTCGTCCAACGGCGCCAGGCGCACCTCCTCCAGCAATTGCTTGACCATCGATCCGATGCGGAGCAGCTTGGCCGGCTGTTGGATGGATTCGGGGGAAGCCTCGTCCGTTTCCTCGCCGGAGGCCGGCGTGAGCGAGCCATCGGCAGTGGGGCCGGCCCCGGCCGTGCCACCGCCGCTGCTGTCGTCGACGATCTCGGGTTGCAGCGGGACGTCGTCGGCGGAATCGGGGATCTGGTCGGCCATGATCAGATGTTGCCATCTTCTCCGAGGGCCACCAAGGGGACCAGGAGCTCGTCACGGGTCAATGATCCGTGACGGCTGTGGAGCCGGCTCTCCCCGGTGTCGGCGGGATCTATGAAGGCGATGGGCGCATGGGGGAGCAGGGCCACATCTCCCAGCCGGGGAATGAGCTCGTCGCGGAGCGGTCCACCGAAGAGACCTTCGTCGATGACCTGGTCCCTCGACATGACCCAGGTGGTCTCGCCGTACCTCTCCGTCAAGGCATGCTCGAGTTGGTGCTCGGCCCCGGGCCTGGCGTGCAACCACCGGAAGCGCCCCTCGCCGGACATGAACCGGACCGAGGACATGACGTCCCGTCCGATCAGCTCGAGACGGGACCCGACATCGATCTGGCCGTGGTCGGCCGTGACCACCAGCACGGCTCCGTCGGGTAGCTCGGCGGCCACGTCGCCGACCAGCCGGTCCACGGCCCTGAGCTCGGCGTCGTACAGGTCCCCCAGTCCGCTGCCGTGGGCCACCTTGTCCAGACCGTCGTAGTAGGCGTAGACGAAGGGCTCGCCGGACCGCAGCAGCCGACCGACCTCGACGGGTAGGGACGAGAGCACCTTGTAGCCGTGCAACGGCGAGTTGCCGAGGTGGGCGGCGGTGAATCCAGTGCCCCCGAACTCGGCCTTGGAGACCACCGGCACCGGACGGGACGCGCCGACGAACGGCGGAAGTGGCTGGATCCTCTGGGCCGGCATCGTGCGCCGGACGTCGGCGGCCCGGCCGCTTCCGAGCGTCCAGCGCAGGGCGTTGAGGATCTCGTCGTCCACGGCCAGGCGGTAGCCGAGGAGCCCGTGGTCGCAGGGGGGGCGACCGGTGGTGATCGACGTGAGGGCGCACGCCGTCGTGGTGGGTGCGACCGAGGTGATGGCCCTATCGATACCTTCAGCAGCCGACAGCGTCGGGGCCAGGTCGGCGCGGGCTCGCAGCTGCTCCCAACCGAGTCCGTCGAGGACCAGCAGCACGACCTGGCGGGCCCGGACGGCCATGGCCGGTAGCCACGGGCGCTGGCGTTGGGCTCCCTCCGCCCGGTCCAACAGGGCCGGGACCACGTTGGTGATGCAGGCCCCCCTGTAGTCGGGTAGCAGCCGGCTCGGCGGGGCGTCGGGACCAGCCGCAGCGTGTTGTGGCGGTGGAGGTGTGTCGGACACAAACGCCGACACTAGGCGACCACCGCAGACGGGTCGGAACGGCCCGGCGCTCGTCTAGCTGCGGGGCAGCAGGGCCCGGACGCTCTTGTAGCAGTGGCCGTCCCGGGGTGTGGTTACGACGGCTACGAGGTAGTGGGGCTTGAAACCTAGCGCCGCGGCCAGGTCCTTGCCCATCAGACGGTCGCGCCGGGCGATGTCGAGGGCCCGCTCGGTCCGGGGGTCCTCGACGGGGAGCCAGTTGTCGCTACGGCCCCATCCGAACCGGACCCAGACGGAGCGGTCCTCCAGCCGGCGGAAGAGGACCGGTCCCTTGGTCGGTACCACGAGGGCCAGTGAGGGCCGGAAGCCCCGGAACTCCCAGTAGGGCGCGGACGCACCGGGGAATCCGAGCACATGTTCCTCGACCGGGGCGGCCAGCTCGTGGAGAAGATGACGGACCCGGCGGCCGTGGAAGGTCCCGAGGTGACGGGGGAGTCCGGTGGCGGTGACGGCCTCGGGCTGGGCCAGGTCGTCGCGCTCGGGCTCGTCGGCCAACCGCGCCTCCACCACGTCGAAGGGAGCCAGGTCGGGGACGTGGTCGTCGGGCCAGTCCACCCGGACCCGGACGAGCGTGCCCGAGGCCAGATCCACGCCGACCGTGTCCTCGGGGTGGCAGGCCAGGACCAGCACGGTCAGGGCCGAACCTCCGGCCACCTCGATCTGTCGGCGGGGCTTGACCGAGCGCACCACGTCGCGTGCCGTGCCACTGCGGGGGGTACGGGTCGACGCTTTGCTCACCGGATCTCCTCGACCTGCTGTGCCGACAGCAGCTGCGCAATCAAGGTGTCGGCATCCTCGGCCGGCAGCCGGCAAGCGTAGTTCCGGCACACATAGGCCCGGTCATCGTGGCGGTCGTGCCAGAGGGGCGAGGCGGTCGGCTCCCCCCACGCCAGTACGGCCCCGGGGAGCCACAGGCTGCGCACCGCGTCCACGAGGTCCGGACGGTCCCCGCTGACGACGACTTCGGTCACTCCCTCCAACAGCAGGTCGGCGGTGAGCACGGTCAGGGCGAAAGCGGTCGGGTGACGGACGAGCAGTTCGCCGAACATGTCGACCACCTCGCGCGCCAGATCCGTGTAGCGCTGGATGCCCGTGAGAGCGCCGAGCCGGGCCAAGGACAGCGCGGCCACGGCGTTGGCCGACGGGGTGGCGCCGTCGAAGATCTCCTTGGTCCGCACGATGAGCGCTTCGGCATCGTGGCCCGTGGTGAAGAATCCACCTCCCTCGTCGTCGTGGAACAACGTCACCAGACCCTCGGCCGCCGCCGTGGCCCGCTCGGTCCAGATCGCCCGGCCGGTGAGCTCCCCCAGGCGGGTGAAGCAGTCCACGATCCAGGCATAGTCCCCGGCGTAGGCCAGATGACGCGCCCCGCCGTCGTGTTGCCAGCTCCTGTGCCACCGCCCGTCGCCATCCACCAGATGGGCCGACAAGAACTCGCCGATCCCGACGGCGGCGTCCCGCCAGGCGGGGTTCCGCCCGGCCGCGGCGGCCTCGGCCAGCGCCGAACCGTACATGGCGTTCCACTCGGTCAGCACCTTCTCGTCCCGGTCGGGACGGGCTCGCCCGTTCCGGGCCTCGAGGAGCAGGGCGCGGCCGGCCTCCACGACCTCGTCCCCGACCAGGGGATCGCCCACCGGACGCCGCAGGATCGAACTCCCCTCGAAGTTGCCGCCCTCGGTCACCCCGAACCATGACGCCACGGCATCGGCCACCGCATCCGCAGCACCGTCCGTCTGGTCGACGCCGGCATCGACGGCGGCAGCGATCTGGACGGGGGTCCAGACGTAGAACCGGCCCTCCACGCCCTCGGAGTCGGCATCCTCGGCCGAGTACACGCCTCCGTTCGGCATGGTCAGATCACGACCGACGTACTCGATGATCCCCTCCACCACCCGCAGGTAGTTCTCCCGCCCGGTGGCCTGCCAGCCGTGCAGGAAGGCCCGGAGGAGGCCGGCCTGGTCGTAGAGCATCTTCTCGAAGTGCGGTACCAGCCACTGCTGGTCGGTGGAGTACCGGGCGAAGCCGCCACCCAGATGATCGTGGATGCCACCGCCGGCCATGGCATCGAGCGTCAGGGCGGCCATGTGGGCTGATCGGTCGGCCCGTGCCCCCGGGCGCCTCGAGTGGGAGAGGGCCAGGTCCACCAAGGTGGGCTGGGGGAACTTGGGAGCGCCGCCGAACCCGCCCCATTCCGGATCGAAGCGGCGGGCCATCTCCTCCACCGCCGGCGTCAGGAGGTCCTGCCGATCGACGCTCCCGTCGGCCGACGTGTCGAAGAGGGACGGGCTCCCGGGGCGCGACTCGATCCTCGAACGAGAGGCGATGGCCGCGGAGAGCTCGGCGGCCTGCTCTTCGACTTGGCCCCGACGCTGTTCCCACACATCGGTGAGGGCGGCGAGCACCTTGCGGAACGAGGGGGTTCCGTGGCGGTCTTCGGGTGGAAAGTACGTCCCGCCGAAGAACGGCCGCCCGTCGGGCATGAGAAACACGCTCATGGGCCAGCCGCCCGAGCCCGGTGAGGGACTGGACGGCTTCCATGTAGACGGCGTCGACGTCCGGGCGTTCCTCGCGGTCCACCTTGATCGGTACGAAGGAGGCGTTCAGCTCCGTGGCCGTGGTCTGGTCCTCGAACGACTCGTGGGCCATGACGTGACACCAGTGACAGGCGGAGTAACCGATGGACAGGAAGATCGGGCGGTCTTCGTCGCGGGCGCGGTCGAAGGCGTCGTCGCCCCAGGTGTACCAGTCGACGGGATTCCCCTGGTGCTGTCGAAGGTAGGGGGAGAGCTCCTGGGCTGGAACGTCTCTGATCAGGGGCACGGCTCATCCTCTGCGGTCCGGGGCGCCGACGTGATGGCCGGTGCAACGGCAAACTTAAGCGCTCGGCGCCCTACCGGTCGGCCAGGGGGGTTGGCGACTCCTCGGCTCGGAGGACGCGTGGGTCGTGGTGGGCGTGGGGACTCCCGCCGCCCCGCCCCGATTCAAGCCCCGATGCCGGCATGTCGATGAGACAAGGCCGGGCCCGTTGAGTACTAGGCAGGACTCCGGGCCCGGCTTTTTCTAGCAGTCGTCGAGCTCTGACCGGGGGATCCCCACCTCAAGGAGTCGCTGGGATCGGTCGATAGTCAGGTGCCGGGTCCGGAGTCAGAACCTGCCGGCATCGCTCCGGGCCCGGTGCCCGCGCCGCCCTCCGGCCGCGCTGTGGGCGCGCGGCGCGGTGCTCGCTGTGCCGCGTCCCGTCGGCCCCGGGTGGCGCCATCCCGATGGCCCGCGCCTGGCCGCCGCGCTCAGGCCCCGGGCAGTCCGAGCGCCTGCCCGACGGCGGCGATCCCCGGACGGTCGGCGAAGGCGAAGCTGAAGATCACCTCGTCGGCCCCGGCGGCGATGTGGCCGGCTACCAGGTCGGGGATGTCCTGCGGCTGGCCCACGACGAAGCCGGCCACTTCCTCGGCGGTGGCGCTGGCCGCCAGCATGTCGCGGACCTCGGTCGTGTTCTGCTCCGAGGTGGTGACGATGAGCGGGGCCATCCATGTCACCTCGATCTCGGACGGGTCTCGACCCACCTCGGCACAGTGCCGGTGCAGGACCTCGATCTTGTGCGCCAGCGTGGTGGCGTCACCGGTGACGTTGCACTTGTCGGCGAAGCGGGCCACCAGACGGAGGGTCCGCTTCTCCCCGCCCCCACCGATCATGATGCCGGGTCCCCCCGGCTGCACCGGCCGGGGCAGGTTGCGGGCATGGTCCAATCGGAAGTAGGTGCCATCGAAGCTCACGTCGTCGCCGGTGAACATGGCCCGGCAGATCTGCACCGCCTCTTCGAGCATGTCCAGGCGCACCCCGTCTCGGCGGGTACTCGACGCCGAGGGCGCGGTGCTCCACGTCGTACCAGGCGCCCCCTATGCCGAGGATGGCCCGGCCCTTCGAGATCACGTCCAGGGTGGTGACGATCTTGGCCAGAATGGCGGGGTTCCGGTAGGTCACACCGGTGACCAGCGTGCCGAGCTGCACCCGCTCGGTCCGGGCCGCCAACGCGCCGAGCAGTGTGTAGGCCTCGAGCATGGGTTGGTCCGGACCCCCGAGGGGCGGCAGTTGGAAGAAGTGGTCCATGACCCACACCGAGTCGAACCCGGCGGCCTCGGCCGCCGTGGCCAGGCCGGCCACATGTTCGAACAGGTCGGTGCGGATCGGGCCCGGAGAAATTGGGGAGCTGTACACCGAATTTGGTCATGTGGGCACGGTACCCCGTGTGGTCTCGTGGCCGGTCCCCCGGACCGGACGACAGGCGACGGTGCGTTCTCAGGCCGGACCGACCGCCCGGGCGGTGAGGGACCGCCCGTTGTCGCTCATGATGGTGCGGATCTCGTCCTCACCGAAGTGGTGGCGCCGGAGGTCCAAGGCGAAGTCGGTGGGCTCGGGCAGTCCCTCGGCGTGGGGCCAGTCCGACCCGAAGAGCAGGCGTTCGACCCCGAGCACGTCCTTCAGCTCGGCCATGTCGTCCTCATAGAAGGGCGCCACCCAGACATGGCGGCGGAATGTCTCCACCGGGTCGGAGGCGAAGGACGAGGGCATCTGCCCGTACGCCTTGGCCAGCTTCTTGATCAGCGGCGCCACCCACTCGGCCCCGGCCTCGATGCTGGCCACCCGGAGATTCGGGAACCGGTCGAACAGGCCCTGGCACACCAGTGCCGCCATGGTCTCGAACGGAGGACGGTCCGAGGCTGATGACCGATCGGAGCGGTGAGTGGCGGAACGCCTCGAGATTTCCGTACGGCTCCCAGTCGTTGATGTACCGGCCGTAGCCGGCGTCACCGGAGTGGATTCCGACCACCACTCCCGACTCGTTGACCAGTCCCCAGAACGGATCGAACCGGGGGTCGGCGGGCGAGGTCCGGCCGGATGGCGTGAGGGCCGGTCCCCCCTTGATGCAGACCACGCGGGCGTCGGCGGCCAGGACCCGTTCCAGCTCGTCCACCGCCGCCCCGACGTCGACCAGGGTGAGCATGGGGGCGGCGAAGATGCGCTCCTGGTAGGCGTAGCCCCAGTCGTCCTCCAGCCACCGGTTGAACGCACCGAACGCGGCCACCAACGCCTCGGGGTCGTGGACCAGTGCCTCCTCCATGCCGACCCCGAGGGTGGGGAAGAGCAGGCACCCGTCCAGACCCTGTTCGTCCATGACGGCCAGCCGCGCGTCGCGGTCCCGGTACTCGGGACGTATCGGCTCCAACTCCCCGAACAGCGACCGCATGTCCTTGGCCCCCGGGTTGCGGCCACGGAAGTACTCGTCGAGGCTGCCGGGCTTGGCCACCGGGTCGAACAGTGGGTTGGGGATGAACTTGTTGACCGTGCCGCCCACCAGCAGCCGCCGCCGTCCGTCGATCTCCGCCCACTGCATGGCCCGCTTGGCCATCTTCGGATCGATGTGGCGGGTGTAGGCGTCGGTGGCCTCGTAGTAATGGTTGTCGGCGTCGAAGGTGACGTAGTCGACCGCCCTACCGGGCCGGCCCTCCTCCGAGGCCGCATCAGCTGCGTCCCGCGATCTGCAGGGAAGTCATTCGAGCCCCAGTACCCGGAGGGCGTTGGTCCGTAGGAACTTGGGCCAGACCTCGTCTTTGAAGCCGACGTGGGGCAGCTCGGTCATGATCCGCTCCATGGACAGACCCATCGGGAAGTATCCGGCGTAGATGATCTTGTCGGCACCCCGGGTGTTGGCGTAGTTGATGATGTCTTTGGGGTAGTACTTGGGGGCGAAGGCGCTCGTCGAGTAGTGCAGGCCTGGCCATTTCAGCATGAGCTTCACCGCCAGCTCGGTCCACGGCTCGCAGCCGTGACGGGTCACGAAGACCAGTTCGGGGAAGTCGTACATCACCTCATCGATGTGCTCCACGTGTTGGCAGGCCGCCTTCAGCCGCGGCCCGGGGATGCCGGCGCAACAGAAGACGGGAACGCCGAGCTCCACGCACTTGGCATAGAGCGGGTACATGAGCTTGTCGTTGATGGCCACCTGGGGAAAGGTGCCGGCAGGGAAGACACCGACGGCTCGCACGCCGAAGGTCTCGTACTCGCGCACCAGCCGGCGGATCCCCTTCATGCCCTCGTTGGGGTCGGCGCTCGACGACGGGATGAAGCGGTCCGGATGCCGCTTGAGGGCCTCGGCCCCGGTGCCGGCCGGGTCGCCGACCCCGATCAACCCCCGTTCGATGCCCCAGAGGTCCATCTCCCGCAGCGTCACGCCGACAGGGTCGTCGGCGGCCTCGAGACCCTTTCCGGGTACATCCTTGAACATGTACTCGACCGGGAAGTCGAACTCTTCCTTCGACTCGGTGTCCTTGGTCTGACGGGTGATGAACCGGTAGACCTCTTTCATGTCCGGGTGCGGGAACCCGAGCATGGTGTCGATCACCCCCACGTCCTTCGGCATTGCCATCTTCGGTCGCTCCTCCCCGAGGCCGTTCCCGATCTGGTCGAGATCGGCGTGTGCCGCCGACCACCTTGCCCGTCGCGGACACCAGAGCGCAATGCCGGACACCATGTCCCTCCCGACCGGGAGGCCCGGCGCCGTGCCCGCCGGTCGTCTTCCGGTCCGTCGGCGCGGTGCCTAGGGTGGGCGGCCATGGAACTCCGACTGGACGGCAAGACCGCCCTGATCACCGGGGCCTCGCGGGGCATCGGTCAGGCCATCGCCAGCTCGTTCGCCGACGCCGGCGCCTCGGTGATGATCTCCTCCCGCAAGGCCGAGGGGTTGGCCGCGGCCAAGGCCGAGATCGATGCCGTCATCGGCGACGGGCCGGGCCGGGTGGCGTGGTCGGTGGCCAACGCCGGTGATCCGGACCAGGCCGAGGCGTGTGTGGCGGCCACCGTGGAGCGATTCGGGTCCATCGACATCCTCGTCAACAACGCCGCCACCAATCCCTACTACGGACCCATCATCGACCTCGACACACCCCGGGCCGACAAGACGGTGCGGGTGAACCAGACCGGCTACCTCGAATGGTCCCGGTCGGCGTGGCGCGCCGGCATGTCCGAACGCGGGGGAGTGATCCTGAACCTGGCCTCCATCGGTGGACTCGCGGTCGAAGGCGGGATCGGCTGGTACAACGTGACCAAGGCCGCCGTGATCCATCTGACCAGCCAACTGGCCGGCGAGCTGGGGCCCGCGGTGAGGGTCAACGCGTTGGCCCCGGGCCTCGTCAAGACGGAGCTGGCCCGAGCCCTGTGGGAGGCGGGCGGCGAGTCCATCGAGGCACGGCTGCCCTTGCGCCGACTCGGCGAGGTCGAGGACATCGCCAACGCCGCACTGTTCCTCTGCTCCGACGCCGCTTCGTGGATCACCGGCCACACCCTGGTCATCGACGGTGGGGCCCTGTGCATAGCCAGTGGCGGTCTGTCCTGACCATCAGCTGAGCGCGGACCGGCGGACCTTGCCGCTGCCCGTCAGCGGCAACCGGTCGGTCAGCACCAGCTGGCGTGGCGCAGCCCAGCGCGGGAGTTCGTCGGCCACCAAGGCGCGGAGCTCGTCCAGCCCCGGGGGCCGGGCCGGGTCGGCGGGGACCACCCAGGCCACCACCCGTTCACCCCAGTCGGGGTCGGCCCGCTTCCACACCGCCACCTGCGCCACGCCCGGGTGTGCACCGAGCAGCCGCTCGACCGGGGCCGGCCACACCTTCTCGCCCCCGCTGACGATGACCTCGGCCATGCGCCCGAAGACGGTGAGCGTTCCGTCCGGTTGCAGGCACCCGGCATCGCCCGTGGGCAGCCAACCTCCGGCCAGGAGCGGATCGGTGCCGTCGCGGTAGGTGCGCAGCAGCATCGGACCCCGCACCAGGATCTCCCCTTCCGACCCGGTGGTCCCGTCCCCGACGTCCAGGTCCACGCCGTCGAGAGGCCGGCCGTCGTAGACGACCCCGGATCCCGTCTCGGTCATGCCGTAGGTGGTGACGACGTTGTCGGGGAGCGCCTCGGGGGGCGCCGCCCCGCCCAACAGCACAGCGCGGTAGGCGGACGCGTCGGTACGGCGAAGTGCGGTGGCCACGAGGGAGGCCAGCGTTGCCCCCCGCCGTCCCAGTTCCTCGACGGCACCGGCGTCGAAGCCGTCGAGGACGGTGCACGGGGTACCCGTGATGAGGGCCCTGGTCACCACCGAAAGCCCGCCGATATGGGCCAGGGGCAGGCAGGCCACCCAGTGGTCCGAGCCCGGATCCACCCCGAGACGGGCCGAGGTGGCCAGGGCCGAGGCCCGAACGGCCGGGTGGTCGAGCACCACCCCTTTGGGTTCGCCGGTGGTACCGCTGGTGGCGACGACGAGGGCGTCGCCCGGCTCGGTCGGCATCCCGCTTCGGAGGCGGCGAGCCCCGTCACGGTCGACCACCACGGTGGGTCGCACCGCGGCGAGCAGCTGCTCGACGGCCGGGCCGGGCAGCCGACGGTCGATGGGCAGGACCGCGTCCCCGCGTCCCACGCGGCCCGTAGGGCGTCGGCGAAGGCCGGGCCGCCCGGGAGATCGAGCGCAACCAGCTCTGGCACCCGGACTAGCCTAGGCGACCGTACGAGTAGCGACTCTAGGAGTGAATGGTCGAATGGTTGTGCCGGAGCCCGACGAGGATGGTGTGGCCGGGACGGGGGCCCAGCAGGGCGTGGCCACGGTGATCTCCGGTCCGCCTGACGATCCGGTGGACCGCTTTCGTGGGCTGCCCCTGCCGACGTGGGAACGCCGTGGCGAGTACGGGGACATACGCATGGAGGTGGCCGAGGGGATGGCCAAGCTGACCATTGCCCGGCCTGAGGTCCGCAACGCCTTCCGCCCGCAGACCCTGTTCGAGTTGGCCGATGCCTTCACCGTGGCCCGCGACGACCCGTCGGTGGGCGTGGTGGTGCTCACCGGTGAGGGACCCGACGCCTTCTGCTCCGGCGGCGACCAGAAGATCCGGGGGGACGACGGGTATCTGGGGGACGATGCCGTGGCCCGACAGGGCATCGGGCGCCTCAACGTCCTCGACCTCCAGGTCCAGATCCGACGTCTGCCCAAGCCGGTGGTGGCCATGGTGGCCGGCTATGCCATCGGCGGTGGCCACATCCTCCACCTGGTGTGCGATCTCACCATCGCCGCAGACAACGCCCGGTTCGGCCAGACCGGACCGAAGGTCGGGAGCTTCGACGGAGGCTACGGGGCCAGCCTGCTGGCCCGAACCATCGGGCTGAAGCGGGCGAAGGAAGTCTGGTTCCTCTGCCGCCAGTACGACGCCACCACGGCCCTCGAGTGGGGGCTGGTGAACGACGTGGTTCCGCTCGCCGAGCTCGAGCGGGAGACGGTGGCCTGGTGCCGCCAGATGCTCTCGCTCTCCCCGATGGCGCTCCGGATGCTGAAGGGCGGTCTGCACGCCGCCGACGACGGCTTGGCCGGCCTTCAGCAGTTCGCCGGGGACGCCACCATGCTCTTCTACATGAGCGAGGAGGGCCAAGAGGGACGCAACGCCTTCCAGGAGCACCGCCCCCCCGAGTTCGGTCGCTTCCCCCGCCGTCCGTGACCGGCCCCATCCCCGGTCGGTGGTCTGTGTGACCGGCGACCCGCTGCCGTCGTCTGCTCCTGCGGCTCCGGCCGTGCCCGGTCCGGTCAAGCGGTGGGTGCTCGGGGCCCGGCCCAGGACCCTGCCGGCCGCAGTGGTCCCGGTGATGGTGGGTACCGCGGCCGCCCATGCCCGATCGTTCGGGACGGTCTCGCTGGTCCACGTGGCCCCGGCCTTCTCGTCGGTGCCCACCATCCGTCTGCACGGTGTCGGGCACTTCTGGTGGCGCGCCCTGGGTGCGCTGATCGTGGCCCTGGCCGTCCAGGTGGGGACCAACTTCGCCAACGACTACTCGCGACGGAATCCGCGGCACCGACGACGCTCGGGTGGGCCCGGTCCGACTGGTGGCGAGCGGGTTGGCATCGCCGGCCGCGGTAAAACGGGCCGCTCTGGCCGCTTTCGGGCTGGCTGGCGTGATCGGACTGGCCCTGGCATGGGCGTCGTCGTGGTGGGTGCTGCCCGTCGGCGCGGCGTGCCTGGCCGCGGGTTGGCTCTACACGGGTGGGCCGCGACCCTACGGGTATGCCGGATGGGGCGAGCTCTTCGTCTTCGTCTTCTTCGGACTGGTGGCCACCGTGGGCACCTTCTACGTGGAGTCCCTCCACCTCGACGAGCCGGTGGTGTGGTTCGCCGCCGTGGCCGTGGGCCTGTTGGCCACCGGCCTGCTGCTGGCCAACAACCTGCGGGACATCGCCTCGGACCGCGCCAGCGAGAAGCGGACGCTGGCGGTCCGGGTCGGCCGCCGTCGCGGGGGCTGGCTCTACGGAGCCTGCGTCGCCCTTCCCTTCGTGGGGGTGTTGGTGTGGGCGCTGTTGTCGGTCACCGGGGTCGTGCACGCCCACCGGCCCGCCCTCGCCTTCCTGCCGCTGGCGGCACTGCCGTTGACCGTGGCGCCGGTCCGGCTGGCCCTGGGCCGGGCCGAGGGTCGGGCCCTGTTGCCGGTGCTGGCCGCCACCGGGCGGCTCCAGCTGGTCTTCGGCGTGCTGTTGTCGGTGTCCCTGTGGCTGTGTCTGCCGCTGGCCCTGCCGTGGGGACTGCCGTGATCCAACCGACCGAGCCGGCGCCGCTCAGCTCCGGGCCACGGCGGCCGATCCGACGAACCGACGCACCAACTCGGCCACGGAGTCGGGGCTCTGGAGGTGCGGGGCGTGGCCGCTGTCCGGGAACCACGACATGTGCTGGCGTTGGCACCGATCTCGCCGACCAAGCGTCGGCCGAGAGCGGTGAACTTCTCGTCGAGTGCCCCGGTGACGACGAGGACCGGCATGGTCAGCCGTCCCACCTTGTCCCACAGCGGCAACTGCGTACCCGTGCCGGCCCGTCGGAGGCTCGAAGCCAGCCCCGGCCCGGTGTTTCGCCGCCGCTCGTCGAGGCCGTCCGCCTCCGGTCCGACGCCGGCGAACATCGGGGCGCTCATCCAACGCCCGAGGAACGCCTCCACCGGCAGGGCGTCTACCCGGTCGTCGAGGGGATCCAGCTCCGAGGCCATGGCTGCGTCGGCTCGCTGCCGATCCAGGCGCTCCGATCGGTCGTCGATGCCAGCGGTGCCCGAGATCAGCACCAGGCCGTCCACCGCCGCCGGAAGGGCCAGGGCCAGATGGAGACAGAACCGGGCGCCCATCGAGTAGCCGAGGTAGGTGGCCCGACCCCCGACCCGGGCCAGCTGGAGAGCCCCGTCGACCAGGGTGGAGGACACGTCGGACGACCCGCCGTGGCCGGGCATGTCCACCAGCACGATCTGGTGGTCCCGCTCCAGGTTCTCGTCCATCGATCCCCACACCCGACCGGTCTGGGTGAACCCGTGGGCCATCACCACGCGAGGGCCGGTACCCCGGGTCTCGCTGTGCAGAGAGGTCGGGACAGCGGGTCGGGGACCGAGGTCGGGATCGGTGTCGGCTGCGGAGGGCATGGTGAGCTCCGGTGAGCGTATCCAGACCGGGACCGGGAGCAGCCGCCGTCGACGCCCAGTCGGCCTTTGCCGCCACCCTGGTCGACGAGTGGGTCCGAGGCGGGGTGTCCCATGCTGTGGTGTGCCCGGGATCGAGGTCCACCCCCCTGGCCGTGGCCCTGGCCGCCCACCCGAGCCTTGAGGTCCACATCCGCCTGGACGAGCGGTCGGCGGCGTTCACCGCCCTCGGGATCGGCATGGCCACCGGAGCTCCCGCCGTCGTGCTCACCACGAGCGGCACGGCCGCGGCCGAGCTCCACGCCGCCGTGGTGGAGGCCGACCTGGCCGCGGTGCCGCTCATCGCTGCCACCGCCGATCGCCCGCCGGAGCGGCGCGACGTCGCGGCTCCCCAGACCATCGACCAGAGCCACCTCTACGGGCGGTCGGTGCGCTGGTTTGCCGATCCGGGCGTGCCGAGCGACGTGACCCGGTCGTCGTGGCGGCCTCTGGCTTCCCGGACCGTCGGCGAGGCCACCTCGGGGCCCAGCGGACCCGGACCCGTCCATCTGAACCTGCCCTTCCGCGAACCCCTCCTGACCGACCCGTCCGGCCGCAACGGCGTGGCGGCCGGACGCCCTGACGGATCGCCGTGGCATGCCGTGACGGTCGGAACACCGCGCCCCCGGGACGGCTGGATGCGCTCCCTGGTCGACGCGGGCACCCTCCGGCCCGGGTCCCACGGCCTGATCGTCGCCGGCGCCGGCTGTGGTGAACCCGATGCGGTGCTCGCCCTCTCCGACGCCCTCGGCTGGCCCCTACTGGCCGACCCCCGATCGGGGCTCCGACGCACCGGTCCGCCGGTCGTCGGTGCGGCCGACGGCATCCTGCGTTCGGATCGGTTCGCCCGCGACCACGTTCCCGACGTCGTCGTGCAACTGGGCCAGCGCTGGGTCTCCAAGGTGGTCAACGGATTCCTCACCGGGGCCATCGACCGGGGCGCCCTCGGCGTGGTGGTGGACCCGTGGGGCCGGTGGCCCGACCCCGAGCAGGTGACGACGGTGTTCGCCCGCTGCGATCCCACCGCGTTCTGCCGTGACCTGACCCGGTGCCTCGTGGGCGGAGGTGTCCCGCCTTCGGGTGGCGGACGGGACGGGCTCTGGTCCGACGAGTGGCGGGTGGCCGAAGACCGGTCGTGGGCCGTCGTGCGGGCGGCCCTCGGGCGCCCGGACGGCCCGGCCCGGCCCGACACCCTGCTCACCGAACCGCAACTGGCCCACCGCCTCTTCGCCCACCTCCCTGGGGAGGCCGTCCTGATGGTGTCCTCGTCCATGCCCGTCCGGGACATCGAGGCCTTTGCCGGCCCGCGGGAACAGCCGCCGCGGGTGGTGTCGAACCGCGGCGCCAACGGCATCGACGGCGTGGTGTCCACGGCCCTCGGTCTTGCCATCGGGGGATCGGCGACGACGGTGGCGCTGGTCGGGGACCTGGCCTTTCTCCACGACGTCATCGGCGCTGGTGCGGGCGGACGGCGAACAGGCCGATGTGACGGTGGTGGTGGCCGACAACGGCGGAGGCGGGATCTTCTCGTTCCTCGACCCGGCCGCGGCGTTGGACCCGGCCACGTTCGAGACGCTGTTCGCCACGCCCCAGGGCACCGATATCGCCGCGGTGGCGGCGGGGATCGGATGGGCCGTGGACGACGTGGGACCGGGCGGCGCCTCGTACGACCTCGAAGAGGCGCTCGACCGCCGGGTGGGTACGGGGGTGCCGTCGGTGATCAGGGTGCGGTTACCGGGGCGTTCCGAGAACGTCCTTCACCACGAGCGGATCAACGCAGCCATCGTTCGGGCCGTCGACCAGCCGGTCGGTGCTTGATCCTCGGGCCTGAGCCTCGGCCGGATCAACAGGGCCTGAGCCTCGGCCGGATCAACAGGGCCGGATCAACAGGGCCGGATCAACAGGGCCGGATCAACAGGGCCGGATCAACAGGGCCGGATCAACAGGGCCGGATCAACAGGGCCGGGGATCGTAGGAGGGGATGTTCGATGCCGGAGGGGGAGTGGCGGCCGACCCCGAAGCCGTGGATGCCGGTGCCGCCGTTGACGGAGGGGCCGTCGTGGGAGGCGGGGGAGTGAGGTCCAGCGGGTCACCGTAGGCGTCGACGGGCGGAGTGGAGATGGTACCGAACGGACCACCCAGGAACTGCGTGATGGTCTGGGCCGCCTCGTCGGGTTGCACCACCTCCACATCGCCGGCGGACGCCGAGCTCGCGCCGATCGTCGGCAGGGTGTAGGTGGCCAGGTCGGATCCGGAGAAGGCGTGGTACCGCTCGGCCAGCGAGAACAGATCCCCGGCGGTGAGGCCGTCGTCCTTGCTGAAGTCGTGGACCACAGAGGTGAGGAGCGTGTTGAGCCTCAGCGGGTTGTATGGTCCCCTTGGCCTTGTCGAGCGCGGCCGAGATGATCAGATTCTGACGCTCGATCCGGCCGATGTCTGAGGTGGGATCGGAGTTCCACTCCCCGTCGGCGTAGTACTGGAAGTAGCGGGAGCGCGACAGGGCCAGAGCCTCTGCGCCGTCGAGCACCTGACATCCGGCCGCTGGAATGTTGAGACCCGAGTTGTTGTAGCAGACCCCCGTCGAGCAGTCGCGGTCACGGACCGGGTACGGAAAGTCCATCGAGACGCCGCCGAGGGCGTTGACGGCGTCCTGGAGCCCGAAGAAGTTGATCACGATGTAGTGGCTGATGGGGATGCCGAAGGTGTTCTCGATGGTCTGGATCAGGGCGTCGGGCCCGCTGCCGAAGGCGGCGTTGATCTTGTTGTCGCTCGAGAGCCCGGTGTTCGACGGCACCCCCGACAGCGTGACGTACGTGTCCCTCGGAATGGACAGGGTGGATGCGGTACCCGACGACGGGTCGACATGGACGATCTTGATGGTGTCGCTCCGCTGCCCGCCGGCGTTGGTGGCATTGCCGAACTGCTGCGCCTCGGCCGCGGTCTCCCCGACCCGGCTGTCCGATCCGATCAGGAGCACGTTGTAGGGCGCCCCGTTGGCCGCGGCCACGCAGATCGAGCAGGGGGAGGACGACACCTTGCTCCACTGGTAGCGGAAGTAGCCATACCCCGCGGCCACCACCACCAGCACCACGGCTACCAGGCCGACGGCGCCTCGGAGGAGCCGCTCGCCGGTCGGCCTCCGTTTCTTCTTGGCCCGCCTCCGCTCCCGCTTGGAGGGAATGGTGACCTGGCCGCTCAGAATGGGGCCCGAGAACTCGGGCAGCGCGCCGGGCGGTGCCGGAGCGGGAGCTCGACGATCGCGGTTGCCCGGTCGGTCGAGCCGACGAGCGTCCACTCGGGCGGGGGCCGTTGGGTGGTGGGTCGTTGGTGGGCAAGGTGGGGGCTGGGCCGGGGGCGCTACCCGGCAGTTCGAGCGGTCGGCGTCGATCGCCACCGGTCTTCTGGCGCCGGCTCAGTTTCCCACGGGACGGCCCTGAACTGGTGTCACTCCAGGTTGGGGGCTCGGAGCTACGAGTCCACCGGTACCCATGACCCGTGGAATCCGAAGGGGATCCTGACCGGCAGGTGGACGGTGGCGACCGGGGGTCCGGCGAACGAGGTGGCGTCGAGGATGACCAGGTCGCTGGTGTCGGACGTGGCGTCGTAGACCACGGTCAGGACCCATCCCTCGTTTTCGTCCCGTCCGTCCGCGGCAAGCACGAACACCGGCTCCCCGGGGAAGCGGTGGGGACCAGGATCGAACCGGACGGCCTCGTCGCGCTGCAGGTCGTACTGGACCAGGCCGACCTGGGTCGGGTCGTCGGCCCGATCGCCGAGGAGGGTGCAGTACCCGTAGCGGTGGAGCCGACCGGCCACGGCGTCGGCGACCCTCGGGAACTCGACCGGTGCGTCGTCGAGGCGCTGCTCGGAGATCCTCCTGGCCTCGAGATCGATGGTCCAGCGGGCCAGGGTCGGCAGCACCGAGGAGATGGCCTGACCAGGGGCGGTGTCGAAGGCCCGGTCGTAGCGGATGACGTCGATGACCACGGTGTCGTCGGCGTCGTAGGCGTTGAGGACGTGGAAGGCGTAGACGGGGTCGATGCCGATCCACAAGAGGTCGTCGTTCGCCCCGTTTCGGGGCATGACACCGATCCGGGCCCCGGCTTCGGGCGCCCACCGGTAGGGCATGGACCGGCCCACGGTGGCCAGCTCCAGGTCGAAGAGGACGGGGAGGTCGAAGAAGACCACCCGGCTGGCCGTCATCCCGAAGTCGTGGATCATGGTGGCCCTGGGGATGTCGATGGCCTCGGCTGCGGATCAGCGCACCGGCGGCGTCGGCCACGTGGTAGCGGAGAAACGGGGGCCCGAAGACGTCACAACCGAAGAAGTGCAGTTCGCCGGAGACCGGATCCACTTTGGGATGGGCGGTCATCGGCGAGGCCAGGGCGCCGTCGAAGTCGTAGACCCGGGCCCGGGTGAGGTCGGCGGAGAGAGCGTGGGGAAAGCCCGACTCCGCCAGGGCCAGGGTCTGACCGCCGTGCCGGATGACATGCGTGTTCGCCGCCCCGTCGATGGGCTCGTCCGGACCGCCCGGTGGCACGGCGGTACCCACCTTTGCCGCCAGGGCACGGGTGCGGACCCAGCGGTTGCGGTAGCCCACGGCCTTCCCGTCGGCCAAGGAGATGGCGTGGACCATGCCGTCCCCCGCGAACCAGTGGTAGTCCTCTTCGTCGGCCGGGACGAGGGCCGGGTTGGGGCCGTTGCGCAGGAGCTGACCGGTCAGGTCGGGCGGAACCACACCGGTCACGGGCAACTCGTGGTCGTCGCTGCGCTCGACGAGCACCGGCGCGTAGTTGCCTCGGAGGTAGGGATTGAGCACAGTGCGCTCCTCGCCACGAAGGTGGGGTCGACAGGGTCCGCGGGACCGGGGTGGGACGGGGGCCGATCGTAGCGTCGGGCCCGGCGCCGGCACCGCCGCCGGGAACGACCGGGGTCCGGTGACGTGGCAGGCTGAGGCCCATGACCCCTGTCGTCGAGGATCTCCGGTTCCGGGGACTCATCCACCAGCTCACCGACCCCGCACTCGAAGCTCGACTCGATGCCGGACCGCTCACCGTCTACAGCGGTTTCGATCCGACGGCCGACAGCCTCCACGTCGGTCACCTCATGCAGGTCTGCAACCTCCGGCGCTTTCAGATGGCCGGCCATCGTCCCATCGCCGTGGCCGGCGGTGGGACCGGTCTCGTCGGGGACCCGGGAGGGAAGACCGAGGAACGGTCCTTGCTGTCCACAGAGGAACTCCGGTCCAACCTCGAGGGCATCCGGGGCCAGCTGGGGCACTTCCTCGATTTCACCAGCGGTGCCGCCGGCTCTGCGGCCCTGTTGGTCAACAACGCCGACTGGCTGGAGTCGATGCCGCTGTTCGATTTCCTCCGTGACGTGGGTAAGCACTTCACGGTGAACCAGATGGTGGCCAAGGACTCGGTGAAGTCACGGCTGGCCCGGGCCGACCAGGGCATCTCCTACACCGAGTTCAGCTACATGCTGCTCCAGGCCTACGACTTCCTCCACCTCTTCGATACCTACCGGTGCCAACTCCAGTTGGGAGGGAGCGACCAGTGGGGAAACATCACCATGGGAATCGAGCTGGTGCGGAAGGTCCGCCAGCAGGAGGCGTGGGGGCTCACGACCCCTCTGGTGGTAAAGGCCGACGGCACCAAGTTCGGTAAGACCGAATCGGGCACGGTGTGGCTCGACGCCGACCGCACCAGCCCCTACCAGCTCTACCAGTTCTTCTTCCGCACCGAGGACGCCGTGGTCGGCAGCTATCTCCGGTACTTCACGTTCCTCGGCCGCGAGCAGATCCTCGAGCTCGACGAGGCCACCGCGGCCCGACCGGAGGAACGTCGGGCCCAGCGGGAACTGGCCCGCCACGTCTGCTCCGCCGTCCACGGCGAGGCCGAGGCCGACCGGGCCGAACGAGCCGCCCGGGCCCTGTTCGGCGAGGACCTGTCCCGCCTGGACGAGCGCTCGATCCTCGACGTCTTTGCCGATGCCCCCTCGACGGCGCTCCCCCGCGACCGTCTGGGCGGTGACGGGGCCTCCCTGGTCGACCTGCTGGTAGAGACCGATCTCGCCCGTTCGCGCGGACAGGCCCGTTCCACCATCAGGGCGAAAGGGTGCTACCTCAACAACCGCCGAGAGGTCGATGAGGAGCGGATGGTCAGTACCGACGACCTGGTGGCCGACCGGTACCTGGTGCTCCGTGTGGGCAAGAGGAACTACCACCTGGTCCGGTTCGACTGATCGGGGGCGGTTGACCGCCCTCGGGCCAAGACGGCGGGTGCCGCGGGCCGAGGACGCCCGAGGCTGGGGCCCTGTCGCCCCGTCCTACACTGACGCCATGACCAGTCCCGGTGGCGAACCGTCCGAGCACTCGCCCGTCCGCCTGACGTCGGGACTGCCGGAGACCGTGCTGCCCGAGGAGTCCGGGGCCGTCCGGGCCGGCCTGGAGGCGGCCATGGTCCAACCCGGCGAGCGCCGTCGTCACGCCGTGGCCGATGTGGTGCGCTCGGAACCCCGATCGCTGGCGGCGTGGGCCGCGCTCGGTTCGCTGGCCCGCGACGATGTGGAGGCCTACGCCTGTTTCCGGGTCGGCTACCACCGGGGACTCGACGCGTTGCGGGGCGCGGGCTGGAAGGGTTCGGGACTGGTGCGATGGGCCCACGAGTCCAATCGCGGGTTCCTGCGGTGCCTGGACGGTCTCCGTTCCGCCTCGGGATCCATCGGCGAGCACGACGAGGAGGAACGTTGCCGGCAGTTCCTGCGTCAGCTGGACCCGGCCTGGCGTCCCGACTGGACGGGCTTTCCGGCCTAGTGCACAGCACGACCCAGACCGACGCCGGGCCCGGGAACGGCAGGATCACGCGTCGGCACACCGGCACCGGAGGCGGCCGTCGCCGATGGACGCCCTGGGCCTCGGTGGTGATGGTGGCGGTGGTCGGCTGTGGCCTTCTGGCCGGGTGCGCCGGTCCGGAGGAGTCCGGTCCGCCGGCCGCCCGGGTCACAGCCTGGATGTCGGGAGCGGGTGGCGGCGCCGCCGTGGGCGCACTGCAGGTGGACAGCCGGAACATCGGCTACGCGTTGTCCCGGCACGATTCGGCCGCGGCCATCAAGACGGCATGCGCGCTGTTGACCAACGACGCCGAAACGGCCATCGGCAACCTGCCCACCCCCGACACCCAGCTGACCGATGAGCTGAACTCGGCCTACGAGGACGCGGCGGCAGCCGGTGACGCGTGCTTCCAGGGGGCGTCGGGCCAGGGGTCACTGCTACGCAAGTCGGCCGGCGAGCGTGCCAGACTCGGGCCGCTGCTGGCCGTCGCCGTCGACCGCATCGAGGCCATCACCGGGCACACGCCCTCCACGTCCACCACCGAAGCGGACGGGTCGTGCGACGATCCGTTCGGCGGCTGCAACTAGACCGTGTCCTCGCCGAGCAGGCCGGCCGTCCGAGAACCGACGTAGGGATGCCCGTGCGCCACCACTACGAGGGACCGGTACCGGACGGCCACGATCCCGACGAGTACGACCGGCTCCGTCGGCGGGTTCTCTGGTCCCTGCCCACCGGTCTGTTCGTGGTCGGCAGCCGCTCGGGTGAACGGCGCAACCTGATGACGGCCAATTGGGTGATGCAGGTGGCCGTCACCCCGAAGCTGGTCGCCGTGTCCGTGGAGCGAGGCTCGGTCACCGCCTCCCTCGTGGAGGAGGGGGGCGGCTTTTCGGTGAGCGTCCTGTCCCGCTCCGACCGGGCGTTGGTCCGGCGCTTCGTCAAACCGGTCGAGGACATCGTGACGGACGAGGCCGGCGTGGCCCTGACCATGCAGGGAACGCCGGTCAGGGAGTTGGCCGGCGGTCTCCCGTGCGTCGATGCGGCAGAGGCGTGGCTGGCCTGCCGGGTCCGCCACACCGGTGACTGGGACGCCGGTGGAGAAGTCCCCCGGGCCAGCCACATCCTGTTCGTGGGTGAGGTGGTGGATGCCGGCGAGCGGCCCGATGCCGGTCGGGACGGAGGCCGGCCCGAGGTGCTGCGGATGGAGGACACCCGGATGAACTACGGAGGCTGAGTCCGGGCGGCGTGCGCGGCGGCGCCGGCCGCGCCGGCCGCGCCGGAATTCTCAGGCCTCGGCGGCGCCGGCCGGAGGCCTGAGGTCGATGCGGAGGGTGAGCACACCGTCCTCGATGCTGGGCTCGGCGTCCCCGAGCATGGCGAAATCCATGAAGTCGGCCTGGGCCTGCTCTTTGAACCGCTGGCGGTCGGGTCCCTCGACGGGGGGAAGCCCGCGTGACCGCACCGCATCGGCCCTGGCCCTGAACCGATCCACCATGGCCTGGGGGTCGAATTGATCGGGCATGGCCCGATGGTACCGGTGGGAGCGGTGCGCCACGAATGAGGACGCCCGCACTACACTGTGAGGCATTGGTGATCGGGACTGGGACGGAATAGTGATCGGTCATCACCCCGCTGTCGCATCGTCAGGGGAATGCCACCGCTGGTGGGGCAAGGAGTTGTTTCCGTGAAGAAGGGACGCCATCGCCGCTTCGAAGAGGCGCGCAGCTTGAAGCGGTCCGTCGCGACGGCCAACCGGCGCTGCCCGGAGTGCGGCGCGGAGCCAGACGACAAGCACGCATCGTGGTGCCTGGCCACGGAGGACGACTACGACGAGATCCTGGGTACGGCTCCGAAGGACGCGTCGGTGGCCGAGGACGATCCTCTGGCCGAGTAGGCCCGGATCGCCCCGCCCTACCGGCGGACCGTCGGGTGGGGCAGCAGGGTGACCCGCGCCCGGGGCGCGGTCCGCTCGTCGAGGTAGCCGGCCAGTCGCTTGTAGACCTTTTTGCCGGCCATGGTCTCGAGCTCGGTCCGCATGCTGACATAGACGGGCTCGTGGCCGACGAAGGCGGCAGGATCCTCCGTGCACCACCAGTGGAACTCGTCGCCTCCTTCCCCCCAGTGCTGACGATCCCACTGTCGGACCACCGAGGTCACCCGGCCGTCGGCCGCGGTCTCGTCCTCGCGGCGGAGAGGGAGCTGCCAGCACACCTCGGGCTTGTACTCCACGTGGCTGCGTCCTTCGGCCTCGGCCGCCTTGTGCAGTGCGCACCCGGGGCCCGCCGGGAAGCCCGGCCGGTTGAGAAAGATGCAGGCGCCGTCCACCATGCGGGTCCCGAGATCGCCGTCGGCCAGTTTCTTGACCACTCCCTTTTGGCCCTGGGCATGGAACTGCCAGAGGTCCGGGGGGAGACGGCGGGCGGCCTGCTCCACGGCGCGGGCGTCCTTCTTGCCGGTGAAGTGGGCCCCGTAGGAACAGCAGCCCTGCACCAGTTCAGGAGCAGGCCCGGTCAGGACGCCCTGACAGCCCTGACCGAAGATGCAGGTCCAGGCGCTGGCCAGAAAGGTGACGTCGAACAGCCAGGTGCGCTCCTCGTCCGGGTCGTCGAAGCTGATCCATTCGTGGGTGTCTGGGGGTACGTGCTTGTGGGAGCGCGGCACGCCCTTATGATGACAGGCATGAGTGACGACCGTGAGGACATCCGCCCGGTGCTGACCATAAGTTCCGAAGCGAGGGCGACCGTGTTGGAAGTCCTGGGCAACGAGCCCGAGGCCGACAGCCTGGCCCTCTGGCTCGAGGTCAGCGGGGAGAGCAACGGCAGCTACTCCTACGACATGTACTTTCAGGCGCTGGCCGATGCCGGCGTCGGCGATGTCGTCCAGCACGACGACGACCTGCCGGTGGTGGTGCCCTCGACCAGTGTCGATCGGCTCCAGGGGGCCACGCTCGACTTCGTCACCGACGACTCGGGCGAGGGCGGCCTGGTCATCGTCAACCCGAACACGCCGCCGGTACCGACGCTCCAGGGCATGGGCTCTGAGTTGGATCTGTCCGACCCCCTGGCGCAGCGGGTCGTCTCGGTGCTGGAGGAGCAGGTGAACCCCAGCATCGCCGCGCACGGGGGCGGGCCGACCTGGTGGCGGTGAAGGATGCGTCGGTGTACCTCCGCCTCAGCGGCGGCTGCCAGGGATGCGGCATGGCCAAGGCCACGTTGTCCCAGGGCATCGAAGTCATCCTGCGCGAGGCCATCCCCGAGCTCGCCAACATCGTCGACGTGACCGATCATGCCGACGGGACGAACCCCTACTACGAGCCGGCGCACAGCTGACCCCGGCGGCCTCGGCCGCCCTATCCACCGACCCGCGGCCCGGGCTGCGACGATGCCCCGCTCGGCGAGGCCGGTCCTGTACGTTGCCTCAGGTGGACGCTCTCCTCGTCGCCGGTACTGCCGCCGCCGGGCTCCTGATCGGAGGAGGGCTCGATCCCCTCGGACAACGGGCGGCGGAACGCAGCCGGCTCGAGGACGAGCGCCGTCGGGCCGACCTGTTGGTCGAGCCTGAAGCTCCGCGACCCCGGTGGTGAGCGGAGCGGTGGTCCGGAGTCGACCCTGGCCCACCTGGAGGAGGCGGCCGAGGAAGCCTTGGAGGCGGCCGAGGCCGACGACGCCGACGATCCGGCACCGGAGGATCGAACGGTGGGCCACCTGCTGCCCGCCGGTCCCGCCCCGGTCCGCACGCTCGGTGCCGCCCTCGCCACCGGGGCTCTGTTCGCCGGCGCCGCCGCCCATTTCGGACGGGACCTGGTGCTGGCCCCGTACTGCGCCTTCTTCGCCATGTTGGTGGTGATCTCGGTGACCGACCTGTCGCACCGGCTGGTTCCCCGCCGACTCATCTACGGGGGCCTGGCCCTGATCGCCCCGCTTCTGGTGGCGTCCTCCGCCGTCGACGACACCTGGCACAGCCTCACCGGCGCGGTCATCGCCGGCGCGGTGGCCTTCGGGCTCTTCTTCGCCATCTGGTGGTTCATCCCCCGGGGGATGGGCTTCGGCGACGTGCGGCTGGCCGGCGCTATCGGACTCACCACCGGGTACCTGAGCCTGCTCCATGCCTACGTGGCGTTCCTGTCGGGGTTCGTGGTCGGCATGCTGTTCGGCCTGGCGATGATGGCGGTGTCGTCGGCGGGGCGCAAGACCCGGATCCCGTTCGCACCGTCCTTGTCGGCCGGCGCCGTCATCGCCGTGTTCTGGGGCGCCCAGGTGGCCCACGGCCTGTTCCACACGGGCTCCTGAGCCGCCGGACCGCCGGGACCGGGCGGGGCCCCGAGTAGATTTGCCGGCATGCTGCGCTTCCTCACCGCCGGTGAATCCCATGGACGCGCCCTGGTGGTCATCGTGGAGGGCATGCCGGCCGGGCTGTTGGTGACGGCGGGGGACATCCAACACGGTCTGGCCCGCCGGCGGCTCGGGTTCGGACGGGGCCCCCGCATGCGATTCGAGGCCGACGAGGTCACGTTGGTCGGCGGGGTGCGGCACGGACGCACACTGGGTTCGCCCGTGGCGGTGGAGATCGCCAACACCGAGTGGCCCAAGTGGGAGACGGAGATGTCGGCCAGCCCCGGGCTCCCTGCCAAGGTCCTGACCCAGCCCCGGCCGGGCCACGCCGACCTGTCCGGCATGCTCAAATACGGGCTCGACGACGCCCGCGACGTGTTGGAGCGAGCGTCGGCCCGCGAGACGGCGGCCCGGGTGGCCGCAGGCACGTTGGCCAAACTGCTGCTGGGGCAGATCGGCGTCGACGTGCTCAGCCACGTGGTGCAGCTGGGTCCGGAGCAGGCCGCGTCGGGCGTGCTCCCGACCGTCGACGACCTCCCCCGGATCGACGCCTCGCCGGTGCGGTGTGCCGATCCGGAGGCCGAGACCCGGATGGTGGCGGCGGTGAAGGCTGCGGCCAAGGACGGCGATTCGCTCGGTGGGGTGGCCGAAGTGATCGCCTACGGCGTACCGGTGGGTCTCGGGAGCCACGTGCACTGGGACCGGAAGCTGGACGCGCTCTTGGCCCAGGCCCTGATGAGCATCCAGGCCATCAAGGCGGTGGAGGTGGGGGACGGCTTCGAACTGGCCGGACGACGGGGTTCCGAAGCCCACGACGCCATCCGGACGGCCGCCGCCACCGGCGAGGAGGGGCCGGGCCTGTTGGGCGGAGGGTACGTGCGCGACACCCACCATGCCGGGGGCATCGAAGGGGGCATCTCCACCGGTTCCGCCATCGTGGCCAGGGCGGCCATGAAGCCCCTGGCCACCCTCAACCGACCGACGCTGGGGACGGTGGACGTGGTCACCAAGGAGCCGACCCTGTCGTTCAAGGAACGAACGGACGTGAGCGCGGTGCCGGCCATGGGCGTGGTGGCAGAGACGATGGTGGCCCTGGTGCTGGCGTCCGAGGCGCTGCGCAAGTTCGGAGGGGACTCGGTCGAGGAGTTCCGGCGCAACCGCCTCGGGTATCTGAAGGCCCTGGGGGACACCCCGTCGGCAGCGCCCCCACCGGTCGATGGTTGACCGGCTCATCCTGGTGGGGATGATGGGGGCCGGCAAGACCACGGTGGGCCGACTGCTGGCCGAGCGGCTGGGATGGCGCCACCTGGACTCCGACGCCCAGGTCGTGGCCGACACCGGGCGGACCGTGCCGGAGCTCTTCGCCGAGGAGGGGGAAGCGGCCTTCCGGGCCCAGGAGGAGCGGGTGCTGGTCGAGGCCCTCTCCGGTCCGGAGCCGGTGGTGGTGTCGGCCGCCGGCGGGGTGGTGCTCTCCTCGGCCAACCGGGCGCTCCTGGCCCGCTCGGGCACCGTGGTGTGGCTCCGGGTCGACCCCGGACTGCTGGCCCGGCGGGTGGGGGACGGTGAGGGCCGGCCGCTGCTCGGCGCTGACCCGGGCACGGCCCTGGCCGAGCTCTACGAGGTCCGGCGGCCGCTGTACGAGTCGGTGGCGGCCCAGACCGTGGACGTCGACGACCTCTCGCCCGGGCAGGTGGCCGATCACGTACTGGCCGCGACCGGCTTGGCAGGATCAGGAACGTCATGAGGGACGTCCCTGTCGAACTGGGCGAGCGGCGTTACGACGTCACGGTGGGGGAGGGTGCCCGTCACCGGTTGGCCGACGCGCTCGCTTCCGGCGTGCCCGGGGCGGCCCAGGCCGCGGTGGTGACCCAGTCGGGCATCGGGGTCGACGTCGAGCCGGGGATCCCCTCGGCGCGGTTCGTCGTCCCCGACGGCGAGGAGGCGAAGTCGCTCGGCGCGGTGGAGGAGCTGTGCCGTGGCTTCGCCCGGGCCGGTATCGGCCGCTCCGACGTCATCGTGGCCGTCGGTGGCGGGGTGGTCACTGACCTGGCCGGGTTCGCCGCGGCCACGTTCCACCGGGGCACGGCCTACATCAACGTGCCCACCACCCTGCTGGGCCAGGTCGACGCGGCCGTCGGCGGCAAGACCGGGGTCAACATCCCCGAGGGGAAGAACCTGGTCGGCGCCTTCTGGCAACCCCGGGCGGTGCTGTGCGACACCGAGGTGCTGGCCACGCTTCCCCCGAGGGAGTGGTCGTCCGGGCGGGGGGAGATGGCCAAGTACGCCCTGTTGGAGGGGTTCCACGACGGCGAGAACGGATCTGGCGCCTCCCTGCTGGATCTGCCCCTCGAGGACCAGGTGGCGCGGTGCGTGGCCATGAAGGCCGAGGTGGTGGCGGCCGACGAACGGGAGGGCGACCGGCGCATGCTCTTGAACTACGGGCACACCCTCGGCCACGCCCTGGAGGCCACGGCCTTCGATCCCGGCGCCGGATGGGACCTGCGCCACGGTGAGGCCGTGGCCATCGGCCTGGTCTTCGCGGCGCTGCTGGCCCGGAGGCTCGGCCGCATCGACGACCGCCGGGTGGATCTCCACCGACAGGTGGTCGGTCGGTTCGACCTCCCGTGCGATCTGCCGGCCGGCGCCGAACCCGAGCCGTTGGTGGAGTTCATGGTCCGGGACAAGAAGGCCCGGCACGACCTCACCTTCGTGTTGGACGGCCCCGACGGCGTCGAGGTGGTGCGTGGCGTGGACCGGTCCGAGGTGGTCGCTACCCTGGCAGGCATGGACCGATCCCCATCGGACGACCGACGATGAGCGCCGACCGCCTGATCGTGCTGCTGTCCGGGCCGAACCTCGACCTGTTGGGCGAGCGGGAGCCGGCGGTGTATGGCACGGCCACCCTCGACGACCACGTGGCCACGGCCAGGTCGACGGCCCGCGGCCTGGGCTACGCGCTCGAGCACCACCAGACCAACCACGAGGGCGACCTGGTCGAGGCGGTGCATGCCGCCCGGGGTCGGGCCGATGCCGTCATCGTGAACGCCGGGGCCCTGTCCCACACCTCCTGGTCCCTCCACGACGCCCTGGCTGCCTTCGACGGCGTCGTGGTGGAGCTGCACCTGTCCAACCCGGCGGCGCGAGAGCCGTTCCGGCACACGTCGGTGATCGCCCCGGTCTCGGACGGTCTGGTGGCCGGCTTCGGCGGGATCGGGTACGGCCTGGCCGTGGACGCCGTCCACCGGCTCCTGACCGCACCGGACGAGGGGAGGCCCTCGTGACCCCGCCGCCACTGGCGCCGCTCGAGGTGCCGGGCCGTCTCGGCCGGCTGCGGGCCCGCCTGGCCACGGCCGGGGCGGACGGACAGCCCCTCGACGGTCTGTTGGTGACGACACCGGCCAACATCCGCTGGCTCACCGGGTTCAGCGGATCGGCCGGGCTGTTGTTGGTCACGCCGGAGCGCGCCCTGTTGACCACCGACGGCCGCTATCGGACGCAGTCGTCGGAACAGCTGCACGACTCGGGGGTCGGGGGTCGGGTGGAGGTCTGCATCGGCGGCGTGGCCGTGCAGAGAGAGGCGCTGGCGGCCCTGTCGGGCGGGGCGTCGACCCTCGGACTCGAAGCCGACCATGTCACCTGGTCGGGCCAGCGCTCGTGGGACGAGCTCTTCACCCACTCGTCCCTGACACCGACCCGTGGCATCGTCGAGGGTCTGCGGCTGGTCAAGGACGACGGGGAGGTCGACCGGATGGCCCGGGCCGCGGGCATCGCCGACGAGGCTCTGGCCTCGGTCCTCCCCCTGCTGGCCGCGGCCGGTTCGTCGAGCTCGGGTACGGGTGGGCGGCCGGAGCTGACCGAGTCCCACTTCGCCGCGGCCCTCGACCACGCCATGCGTGAGCTGGGAGCCGAGGACAGCGCCTTCGAGACCATCGTGGCATCAGGGGAGAACTCGGCCAAGCCCCATGCCCGGCCGGGCGGACGGGTGATCGGCCGCGGGGACCCGGTCGTGGTGGATTTCGGTGCCGTCTTCGACGGCTACCGCTCCGACATGACCCGGACGTTCTGGGTCGGTGGGCAGCCGGTGGGCGAGCTGGCCGCGGTCTTCGACGTGGTGGCGGAGTCGCAGCGTACCGGGGTGGCCCATGTGGAGCCGGGGGTGACGGCCGGCTCGGTCGATGAGGCCTGTCGTCAGGTCATCGCCGCCGCGGGCTGGGCCGAGCGGTTCGAGCACGGCACCGGCCACGGGGTGGGGCTGGACATCCACGAGGGCCCGTCGGTCGGGCCGGGGTCTACTGCTATCCTCGTCCGCGGCACCGTGGTCACCGTGGAGCCCGGCGTGTACCTGCCCGATACCGGCGGGGTGCGCATCGAGGACACCCTGGTGGTGACCGGACACGGGAGCCGTTCGCTGACCCGATTCCCGAAGGAAGTTGCCGTCTGATGGCCGTCTCCACCAACGATCTCCGCAACGGCATGACCCTCGACCTCCCCGAGGGCCTCTTCGCCGTGGTGGAGTTCCAGCACGTGAAGCCGGGCAAGGGCGGTGCCTTCGTGCGGACCAAGCTCAAGAACTCCCGTACCGGGGCGGTCATCGAGCGCACCTACCGCGCCGACGAGAAGCTGGAACAGGCCATCATCGACAAGCGGGAGATGCAGTTCCTCTACCGGGACGGCGCCGACTACGTGTTCATGGACACCGCCTCCTACGAGCAGCTGCAGGTCGACAAAGGTCTCCTCGGCGACGCCGCCGACTATCTGAAGGAGGGTGACGACGCCGTGCTGCAGTTCTTCGGCACGGAGATCGTCGGTGTGGACCTTCCGGCCGCGGTCGAGCTCACGGTGTCCGACACCGAGCCCGGGCTGCAGGGCGATCGGGTGTCCGGGGCGCGCAAGCCGGCCACGTTGGAGACCGGTCTGGTGCTCCAGGTGCCGCTCTTCGTGAATCCCGGTGAGCGAATCAAGGTCGACACCCGGACAGGGGAGTACCTGACCCGCGCCTGACGTCGCCGGTCGCGGGCTCTGTACTGCGCCCGCCCCTCGTCCGGACGGGGGCCGACATCGGCTCTCCGGCCCACGACCGAAAGGGGCCGGACGTGGCCCGCCCGTCGACACGTCGCAGCCACGACCCGTCCCCCACCGATCGGCAACCATGGACCCCGCATCCCGCCATCAGGCCCGTGAACGGGCATTGACCCTCCTCTACGAGGCGGACCTGAAGGGCTCGCCGCTGTCTGAGGTCCTGGGCGGGTTGGCCGTGGTCCCCGACCCGTACACCGTCCGGCTCGTCAACGTCGTCGGCTCCCGGCACGACGAGATCGACGGTCTGGTCGACTCGGCCGCCATCGGGTGGGACCTCGAACGGATGGCGGTGGTGGACCGCAATGTCCTCCGGCTGTCCGTGGCCGAGCTCCTGGACTGCCCGGACGTCCCCACCCCGGTCGTGCTCAACGAGGCGGTGGAGTTGGCGTCGGCCTACTCCACCGACGACTCGGGCCGGTTCGTGAACGGCGTGCTGTCCACCCTGGCCCGCCGGATCCGGGGATGACCCACCGTCGGCCCCGGACGGAGCGCTCCGGGGCCGACCACCCCGGTCCGTAGGCCGGGTATAGTCGGAGCCTGACCGTGAAGCGGGTCCCGTGAGGCCCGTACGGACAGGAGGAGTAGTGGCAGAACGCGAACGCAGCCATACCCGACCGCGGGGTGCTGTGTTCGTTCCCCGTGCTCAAGTCATGTCGGCCGACGACGTGCGCCGGGCCGTCACCCGCATGGCCCACGAGATCGCCGAGCGCAATCGTGGGCTCGAACACGTGGTGCTGGTCGGACTGCAGACCGGGGGTGTGGCCCTGGCCGAGCAGCTGGCGGCGACGTTGGCCGAGGTGGAAGGAGCCACCGTTCCGGTGGGCACCCTCGACGTGGCCTTCTACCGGGACGACATCGGCCTTCGCCCGGTGCTGCCCGAAGCGGCCACCGACATCAGCTTCGACCTGACCGGCGCCACCGTGGTGCTGGTGGACGACGTGCTCTTCACCGGCCGGACCATTCGTGCCGCGCTCAACGCCCTGGGCGAGTACGGGCGGGCCCAGCTGGTCGAGCTGGCCGTGATGGTCGACCGTGGCCATCGCGAACTTCCCATCCGCCCCGACTACGTGGGCAAGAACCTCCCCACCCGGCGGGACGAGATGGTCGATGTCTCGATCGACGGGGTGTCCCTCGGGGACCTGGTGAGCCGGTGAGCCCGTTCCCCGCCCATCTGCTCAGCATCGACGACCTCGACGCCGATGACATCGTCGAGGTGCTGCGGGTGGCAGACTCCTTCGTCGAGGTGGGCCGTCGGGCCAATCCGAAGGTCCCCACCCTGCGGGGCCGGACCGTGGCCACGCTGTTCTTCGAGGACTCCACCCGGACCCGCATGTCGTTCGAGACCGCGGCCAAGCGGATGTCGGCCGACGTCCTGTCCTTCGCCGCCGGGTCGTCGTCGCTGAAGAAGGGGGAGTCGTTGCGCGACACGGTCGAGACCATCGAGGCCATCGGGATCGACTCGGTCATCATCCGCCATGCTTCGTCGGGGGTGCCGGCCCGGGTGGCGGGGTGGGTCGACCGCTGTTCGGTGATCAACGCCGGCGACGGCTGGCACCAACATCCCACCCAGGCCCTCCTCGACCTCTACACCGTGCGCCAGGCCCTCGGTGGCGGGGATGCCGGGCAGGCCCGGTTCCAGGGGCTGCAGGTGCTCATCGTGGGGGACATCCGGCACAGCCGGGTGGCCCGCTCCCAGATCGCCGCCTATGCCGCCCTCGGTGCCGAGGTCACCCTGGTGGCGCCGTCCACCCTGCTACCCCCTTCGCTCGAGGGGTGGCCGATCGTGGCCGTCAGCCACCACCTCGACGAGGTGCTGCCCAAGGCCGACGTGGTCTCGCTCCTGAGGGTGCAGTCGGAGCGGGGGAGCGGGGAGTTCGTCCCCACACTCCGGGAGTACACCGCGGGGTTCGGTCTCACCACCCGACGGGCCGCCCTCCTCCAGCCCGAGGCCGTCATCCTCCACCCCGGCCCCATCGTCCGAGGCGTGGAGATCGCCTCCGACGTCGCCGAGCTGCCGGCGTCGATGATCACCGAGCAGGTGAGCAACGGGGTGGCCGTGCGCATGGCCGTGCTGTTCCTCCTCCTCGGCCAGGGAACACTGGATGGAGCCGGTCGTGACTGACGCCGTCGACCCGTTCCTCGACGGCCATCCAACACTGCTCATCCGGGGAGGCACCCTGGTCGATCAGACCGGCGAGCGGCCCGGCGACGTGTTGGTGGCGAATGGGCGCGTGGTCGAGGTGGGGGCGGGACTGGCGCAGCCGAGCGGAGCGTTGGTGCTCGACGCCGAGGGCGGCGTGGTCGCCCCGGGCCTGGTCGATCTCCACACCCACCTGCGCCAGCCGGGCCGAGAGGAGGCCGAGACCATCGAGACCGGGGCCCGGGCCGCGGCCTTGGGTGGGTTCACCGCGGTGGTGGCCATGCCCAACACGGAGCCGCCGCTCGACTCGGCCGAGGCCGTCCGCAACGTGCAGGAGCTGGCGGCCACGGTGACCGCCGAGGTGGCCGTGGCCGGGGCCATCAGCGTGGGCCGGGCCGGTGAGCGACTGGCACCGATGTCGGAGCTGGCCGACCTCGGTGTCCGCCTCTTCACCGACGACGGTGCTGGTGTCCAGTCGGCCGGGCTGATGCGACGGGCCCTCGAGTACGCCACCGGGCTCGGGGTCACGCTGGCCCAGCACTGCGAGGACACCACCCTTTCGTCCACGGGCGCCATGCACGAGGGGAGCTGGTCCAGCCGCCTCGGCCTTCCCGGTACCCCGGCCCTGGCCGAGGAGGTCATGGTGGCCCGGGACATCGCTCTGGCCCGGGCCACCGGCGCCCGCATCCACTTCCTCCACGTCTCCACCGGTCCCTCGGTGGAACTGGTCCGCAGGGCCAAGGCCGAGGGCCTGGCCGTCACGGCCGAGGCTGCGCCCCACCACTTCTCGCTGACCGACGCCTGCACAGCCGGCTACGACCCGGTCTTCAAGGTCAACCCCCCCCTCCGCCCGGCCGCCGACGTGGCCTCGGTGAAGGCAGGGCTGGCCGACGGGACCATCGACGCCATCGCCACCGACCACGCTCCCCACGCCCCCGAGTTCAAGGACCTTCCGTTCGATCAGGCCCCGCCGGGCATGCTCGGCCTGGAGACGGCGCTGTCGCTGGCCATCGGCGAACTGGACCTGCCGCTCCACCGGATCGTGGCCCTCATGAGTTGGCAGCCCGCCGCCATCTGCGGGCTCGACGGCGCCAACGGCGGGACGCAGGGGGGACCGATCGTGCCCGGGGCGGTGGCCAATCTCTGCGTCATCGACCCCGCCTCCACCTGGATCGTCGACCCGGCCGCCCTGGCCAGCCGTAGTCGGAACTCCCCCTACGCCGGCCAGACCATGACCGGGCGGGTCCGGCACACCGTGTACCGCGGTGAGCCCGTCGTCGTCGACAGGGAGGCCCAGCGGTGAGCGGGCGGGACGGCACGCGCTACCGGGACGAGGCGCTGCTGGTTCTGGCCGACGGGACTCGGTTCGAGGGTGAGGCCATCGGCGCCGTACCCGACGGAGGCGTGTCCACCGGGGAGGCGGTCTTCAACACCGTGCTCTCCGGCTATCAGGAGGTCATCACCGATCCCTCCTACGCCGGCCAGGTGGTGGCGTTCACCTACCCCCACATCGGAAACTACGGGGTCAACCCGACCGATGACGAGGCGGCTCGTCCCCACTGCCGCGGGGTGGTGGTGCGCGACCTCACCGGTCGGCCCAGCAACTGGCGGGCGACGGCCTCGCTCGAGGAGTTCCTGGTCCGGTTCGGAGTGGCCGGGATCACCGGTGTCGACACCCGTCGGCTCACCCGCCACCTGCGCGACCGTGGCTCGATGGCGTGCGCGTTCGGAAACGCGCCCGAGTCCGACCTGATGGCTGCGGCCGAGGCCGCCCCGTCCACGGAAGGCCGGGACCTGGTCGCTTCGGTGACGACGCCGACGGAGTTCACCCGGGGCTCGGGGCCCTACCGGGTCGTGGCCTACGACTTCGGGATCAAGGAAGCCATGCTGCGCCAGCTCGGGGAGATGGCCACGGTCACGGTGGTGCCGGCGTCCACGCCGGCCGACCACGTCCTCGACCTCCGGCCCGACGGGGTCTTCCTCTCCAACGGGCCCGGAGACCCGGCCGCCCTCCCCGGCATCGTCGACGAGATCCGGGCTTTGGCCGCGGCAGGGACGACGGCGGTCTTCGGCATCTGCCTCGGCCACCAGCTGTTGGCCACGGCCCTCGGCGCCACCACCTTCAAGCTCCCCTTCGGACACCATGGCGGCAACCATCCGGTGCGCCGGATCTCGACCGGCCAGGTCGAGATCACATCGCAGAACCACAACTACGCCGTGGTCGAGGACTCGTTGGCCACGTCCGAGGTCACGCACGTCAATCTCAACGACGGGGTAGTCGAAGGCATCCGCAGCCGCGACGTCCCGGTGTTCAGCGTGCAGTACCACCCCGAGGCCGGCCCGGGCCCGCATGACGCCCGCTATCTGTTCGACGAGTTCCGCCAGCTGATGGATGCCACCGGGGCCCGGGCGCACGATCGCCGGGACGTGGGCTGATGCCGCGCCGGAACGACATCGAGTCGATCCTGGTCATCGGTTCGGGGCCCATCGTCATCGGCCAGGCCTGCGAGTTCGACTACTCCGGCACCCAGGCCTGCCGGGTACTGGCCGAGGAGGGGTTCCGGGTGGTGTTGGCCAACTCCAACCCGGCCACCATCATGACCGACCCGGCCATGGCCGACCGGACCTACGTCGAGCCCCTGGACCCCGACGTGCTGACGGCCATCGTCGAGCGCGAGCGACCCGGACGCCCTCCTGCCCACCCTGGGCGGACAGACCGCGCTCAACCTGACCATGGCTCTGGTCGAGCGGGGTGTGCTCGACGCCTACGGGGTCGAGGTCATCGGGGCCAACGCCGACGCCATCGCCACCGCCGAGGACCGGGATCGTTTCAAGTCGGCCATGGGGGAGATCGGACTGGCCGTCCCGGCCTCGGGCTTCGCCCACTCGCTGGACGAGGCGCTGGCCATCGGCGAGTCCATCGGCTTTCCCATCATGGTCCGACCCAGCTACATCCTCGGCGGGGCCGGAACCGGCATCGCCGCCACCCGGGACGTCCTGGTGCGTCTGGCCGCCGAGGGTCTGGAGGCCTCACCCGTCGGCGAGGTGTTGATCGAACGGTCGATCGCCGGCCAGAAGGAGTTCGAGCTCGAGGTCATGCGGGACGGCGGCCGACAACTGCGTGGTCATCTGCTCCATCGAGAACTTCGACCCGATGGGCGTGCACACCGGGGACTCCATCACCGTGGCACCGGCGCAGACGCTGACGGACGTCGAGTACCAGCAGATGCGGGACGCCGCCTTCGCCTGCATCCGTCGGGTGGGGGTGGAGACGGGCGGCTCGAACGTGCAGTTCGCGGTGGACCCGGCCGACGGCCGACAGGTGGTCATCGAGATGAACCCCCGGGTGTCCCGGTCGTCGGCCCTGGCCTCCAAGGCCACCGGCTTCCCCATCGCCAAGATCGCCGCCCGTCTGGCCGTGGGCTACCGACTGGACGAGATCGCCAACGACATCACCGGGGCCACGCCGGCCTCGTTCGAGCCGACCATCGACTATGTGGTGACGAAGATCCCCCGGTGGGCCTTCGAGAAGCTGCCGGGGGCCACGGACGAACTCGGCACCCGGATGCAGTCGGTGGGCGAGGTGATGGGCATCGGCCGAACCTTCCCCGAGTCCCTCCAGAAGGCCATCCGCTCGCTCGAGCAGGGCCGGTCCGGGCTCAACGGCGACCCGGCCGAGCTCGAACTGGACCGCCTGAGCACCGACGAACTGCTGGCGGCCGCGGCCACGGCCACGCCGGAGCGCCTGTACCAGCTCGAGACCCTGCTCCGCCGGGGCATCCCCGTCGACCGTCTCGCCGGGGTGACCGGCATCGACCCCTGGTTCCTCTCGGCCATGGCCGAGGTCACCGACGCCCGAATGGCCCTGGACCTGCAGGTGACGTTGGGGGTCACGGTCGGAGACCTGGACCGCCGGGCGTGGCGCCGGCTCCGTCAGCTGGGCTTCTCCGACCGGCAGTTGGCCTATCTGTTCGGGGACCCGGTGTCGGCGGCCGACATCCGGGAGGCCCGCACTGCCTTGGGCGTGGGTGTGACCTTCAAGACGGTGGACACCTGTGGCGCCGAGTTCGAGGCCCACACGCCCTACCACTACTCGACCACCGAGGACGAGGACGAGGTGCGGCCATCGGACCGCCCCCGGGTGGTGATCCTGGGATCGGGGCCCAACCGGATCGGCCAGGGCATCGAGTTCGACTACTGCTGCGTCCACGCTTCGTTCGCCCTGCGGGCTGCCGGCTACGAGACGGTGATGGTCAACTGCAACCCCGAGACCGTCTCGACCGACTACGACACCTCCGACCGCCTCTACTTCGAACCGCTGACGTCCGAGGACGTGGCCAACGTGCTCGACGCCGAGCGGGCGGCATCGGTGGACGGCGGCCGCCTGGTCGGCGTCATCGTCTCGCTGGGGGGCCAGACCCCGCTCAAGCTGGCCGCCGACCTTCCCGAGGAGTTGGTGCTCGGGACCTCGCCGGCCTCGATCGACCTGGCCGAGGACCGCGAGCGGTGGAACGAGCTGTGCTCGCGCCTCGGGATCGCCCAGCCGCCGGGCGGCACGGCCACCACCTCGGCCGAAGCGGTGGAGGTGGCGTCGTCCATCGGCTATCCGGTGCTGGTCCGACCCTCCTACGTGTTGGGCGGTAGGGCCATGGAGATCGTCTACGACGACGAGCGGTTGGTGGAGGCGGTCGAGGCCATGGCCGGCATCGGAGGATCGCTCGGACGTGAGGGCGGGGTGACGCCGGACCGTCCGGTGCTGGTGGACCGGTTCCTCGAGGACGCGGTCGAAGTGGACGTGGACGCGGTGCGCGACGCCACCGGCGAGGTGGTCATCTGCGGCGTCATGGAGCACGTGGAGGAGGCCGGCGTCCACTCCGGCGACTCGGCCTGCGCCCTACCGCCCCAGACCCTGTCGGACCGGGTGGTGGCCGAGCTGGAGCGGACGGTGCGCATCATCGCCGCCTCGCTCGAGGTCCGCGGGCTGATCAACGTGCAGTTCGCCGTCAAGGACGATCAGGCCTTCGTGCTCGAGGCCAACCCGCGGGCCAGCCGCACGGTCCCGTTCGTGGCCAAGGCCACGGGCGTTCCCGTCGCCATGGTGGCGGCCCGGGTCATGGTCGGTGCCACCTTGGCCGAGCTGCGCCTCGAGGGGCTCCTGGGCGAGCCGGTGACCGGGCATGTCTCGGTCAAAGAGGCCGTGCTGCCCTTCAACCGGTTCCCCGGCGTGGACACGCTGCTCGGTCCCGAGATGCGGTCCACGGGCGAGGTGATGGGTATCGGGTCCACGTTCGGCCTGGCCTTCGCCAAGAGCCAGATCGCGGCCGGCAACCGCCTCCCCGTCAGCGGCACGGTCTTCCTCTCGCTGGCCGATCGCGACAAGACCTCCGGCCTCGAGGCCGCCCGGCAGTTCGCGGCCCTGGGCTTCGATCTGGCCGCCACGTCGGGTACGGCCTCCATGCTCGAGGCCGAGGGGATACCGGTGTCGACGGTGGTGGCCAAGGTGGGTGACGCCCACCCCGGGGTGGTCGATGCCGTGGAGCTGATCGCCGGGGGCAAGGTTCAGCTGGTGGTGAACACACCCAGAGGCCGTGGTCCCCGGGCCGACGGGCTGCACATCCGGGCCACCGCCCTGGCCCACATGGTGCCCTGCCTGACGACCGTGGCCGCGGCACGCGCCGCCGCGGCCGGGATCGCCGACTGGATCAGCCACCCGTTGTCGGTGCGCTCGCTCCAGGAGTACCACCAGCGGTGACCCGATGACCAGGCCCGGGTCCGGGACGGGTGCCGGCGATCGCGTCCGTCGGGCCTGGCGGGCGGTGCGGTCCGGGGAGGTCGACCTGTCGGTGGTGGTCGGATCCCTGAGGCTCCCCAATCCGATCATGACGGCGTCGGGCACGTCGGGCCACGCCGACGAGCTCGGGGCCTATGTCCCCCTCGGCCAGCTCGGTGCGGTGGTGGTCAAGTCACTGTCGGTCGAGCCCTGGCCCGGCAATCCCGCCCCCCGGGTCAGCGAGACGCCCTCGGGGATGATCAACAGCGTGGGGCTCCAGGGCCCCGGGCTGGAGGCGTGGGTGGCCCGCGACCTGCCCCGGTTGGCCGCCACCGGAGCCCGCACGGTGGTCAGCATCTGGGGCCAGCGGGTGGAGGACTTCGCCAAGGCCGCCGCGGTGTTGGCCGGGGTGGAGGGGCTGACGGCGCTGGAGGTCAACGTCAGCTGCCCGAACATCGAGGACCGCCGCCGCATGTTCGCCCATTCGCCGACGGCCACCGCCGAAGTGGTGGCCGCGGTGGGGGAGCACTGTCCAAGGCTGCCCCGCTGGGCCAAGCTGAGTCCCACGGTGGCCGACCTGGCCGACGTGGCCGCGGCCGCACTGGATGCCGGTGCCGAGGCCGTCACGCTGGTCAACACGGTGCTGGCCATGGCCATCGACGTCGACCGTCGCCGGCCGGTCCTGGGTTCGGGGTCCGGAGGCGGGGGCCTGTCCGGACCGGCCATACACCCGGTGGCGGTGCGGGCCGTGTTCGATGTGCGTGCCGCCCATCCCCATGCCGCCATCATCGGGGTGGGCGGGGTGATGACCGGCCGTGATGCCGTCGAGATGGTCATGGCCGGTGCCGACGCCGTGCAGGTGGGCACGGCCACGTTCCGGGACCCCCGAGCGCCGGTCCGGATCCTGTCGGAGCTCGAGACCTGGTGCAACCGCCACGGGGTCCGCCGGGTGGCGGAGCTGCAGGGCGTGGCCCATGGGTGAGCCGACGGTCCCCGAGTCCTTCGCCGCCCGCGTGGCCGCGGCCGTGGCCGTGGGCGGACCGCTGTGCGGTGGCATCGATCCGTCGGAGTCGCTGCTCGACCAGTGGGGCCTCGAGCCCGACGCCGGCGGGCTACGCCGGTTCGGGCTGATCTGCGTGGAGGCGTTCACCGGTGTGGTGCCGGTGGTCAAGCCCCAGGTGGCCTTCTTCGAGCGCCGGGGGTCGGCCGGGTTGGCCGCCCTCGAGGCGGTCATGGCCGAGGCCCGGGCGGCCGGACTGCTGGTCATCGCCGACGCCAAGCGCGGCGACATCGGCACCACCACCGCCGCCTACGCCGGGGCCTGGCTGGATCCCGACAGTCCGCTGGGGGCGGATGCCCTCACGGCCGTGCCCTACCTCGGCCTCGGTTCGCTCCAGCCCCTGTTCGACCGGGCCGCCGTCCACGGCCGGGGCGTCATCGTGGTGGTGCGCAGCTCGAACCCCGAGGGCCGGGTCCTCCAAGAGGCCCGGACGGATGGCGGTCGTGGACCGGCCGTGGAGGACATGCTGCTGGCCCAGATCGCCGAGACCAACCGGGCCGGCCCGGTCCCACCGGGCACGGTCGGGGCCGTCGTAGGTGCCACCCTGCAGCCGTCCTCCTTCAGCCTTCCCGAGCTGGGTGGCGTGATCCTGGCCCCCGGCGTCGGAGCCCAGGGCGCGGGACCGCCCGAGGTGGCCCGCCTCTTCGCCGGCTGTCCGCCCGGATCGGTCCTCGCCAGTGTGTCCCGCTCGGTGCTCTCGGCCGGACCCGACGTGGGGGCGCTGGCGACGGCGGCCCGTAGGGTCCGGGCCGAGATGGCTGCCGTGTTGGACTGACGCCGCCGGTCAGCCGGGCTGTCGGCGGTCGGCGGTCCACCGGTGGGCGGGCTATCGGCCGGCGGGCTATCGGCCGGCGGTCCACCGGTCGGCGCGCTATCGGTCGGCGGTGGGCAGGTCCTCGGCGAACTCGATGAAGGGCTCGGGGGGCAGGTACTCGGCGGGGATCTCGTCGGAGCGCTGGTAGTAGTCGACATCGAAGATGTTGGCGATCCCGGGGCTCTCGACCGTGCCGCTCAGACCGGAGTCGGTACTGGCCAGAAAGGCCTGTTTCCCGTCGATGGCGCCGGACGACAGCGATTCGTAGATGTCCTTGCTCACCCTGGCGATCAGGCTGTAGACGCAGCCGTCGCGGGTGGCGCCGACGCGACGTCCGAGCATGCAGTGGTGCTTCCCGTCGTCGATCACGTAGACGGCGCCGTCGCCCGTGCCCAGGCAGACCCGGATGCGGTCGGGGTGCCCGAAGAGGTGGGGCCACTGCTCGTGTCGCCGTTCCTTCATGGCCCAGAGGGGGCTGGGCGGGATCACTCCTTCGGGCTCGTCCTCCTCGAGGGGAGTGGCGTCCTCGGGAGCCGTGACGGGAAAGGTGGCATCCGCCGTCCCCTGCATGAAGTGGAGCTGGCCGTCCTCCCGCGACTGGAACATCCCGTCGTCCCGCTCCTCGTTCTGGTCCTCGTCCTCGGGTCCTGTCCCGTCGCCCACAGCAGGTCCTCTCGTCCCGGGTGTCGCCCACGGCGACGCCACATCAATGGTTCAGATGGTGCCACTCTGGCAGATCCCACCGGCCCCGGTTGACCGACCGTGCCCCGGGACCACCGCCGCCCGAGCCCGGGTCCTCAGGTGCCCGTGGCCGTCGGGAACCAGCCCGACACGCCGGCGGCCAGGTTCCGGTCCTGTCGGGAAGCGCTCCTCGAGCGCCTCGCCGACGCTCCACGTCCGAGAACGTCACCACGTCCCCGGGCCGCAGCCGGCCCAGCACGGAGAGGTCGACGCCGATGACACAGGCGATGACCGGATAGCCGCCCACGGTGGCGTGGTCGGGCATGAGCACGATGGGCTGCCCGTCGGGCGGGACCTGGATGGCGCCGGTGACCATTCCGGTGGAGGGAACCGTCCGGCTGGTCAGGACCGGTCCCGGCGGGACCGACCGGTCTCCGACCGCGGTACCACCGGCGGGGAGCAGCCGCAGGCCGATCCGGTTGGATGCGCCCCCACCTCCCACGGCTGCGACAGGAGGAGCTCCACCTGGCCGGCGGGGAAGCGGTGAGGACCGGGGAGGACGCGGACCCGGTGTGGACCGCCGGGTAACGACCGCGTCCTCCTCACGTCGAGGCGGCCACGGGGACGCGAGGGCGGCCCGAGGCCCAGACGGTCCCCGGCCCGGAGCGGTCCCGGACCCAGCCCGCAGAGCAGGTCCGACGCTCGCGAGCCGACCACGACCGGTGTGTCGAAGGCGCCGGCCACGGCCAGGTACGCCCGCAGACCGGAACGGACCGCACCGACGGACATGGTCTGACCGTCGTGGACCGGGACCACGGTGTCGGCGCCGACCGGGTGGCCGTCCACGCCGACCCCCACGTCGTCCGCCGCCCCGGCCAGTACGGCGACGTGGGCGTCGACGTGGAAGCGGAGCGTCGGGCCCGAGGCGGTCAGCTCGATGGCCGCCGCCCCGGCGGGGTTGCCCACCAGCCGATTGGCCAGCCCCATGGTCTCCGGGATCGGCCGGACCGGCCCGAGGCACACCCAGTCCGGCGCGGCCCCGCCGCCCGCCGTCCTCGACCAGGCTCAGCAGGCCCGGGTCGACCACCTCGGCGAAGCGGTCCCCCCGCGGTCCAGCGGCGCCCGGTCACCGGCCTGCACCGCTCCATGTCCATCGGCTCCGGTGTCGGCGTCGGGGCGGGAGGCGGCGCCTGGGCGGGAGCGGGAGGTGGAATCGGACGGCTCGGCGGCGAAGCGGACGGCATCCCCGGGGCGCAGGAGGGCGTAGGGCGGACGCAGCGGATCGAACAACGACACCGTGGTCCGGCCGAGCAGCATCCAGCCGCCCGGGGTGGACTGGGGGTACACCGAGGCGAACTCGCCGGCGACGGCCACGGAACCGGCCGGGACCGAGGGCCGGGGTGTCGGTCGACGGGGGACCGACATCAGCTCGGGTGGGAGCCCGACGAGATAGGGGAAGCCCGGTGAGAATCCGATGAAGGCCACGTTCAGGACGGTATCGGTCAGCTGTTCGACCACCGCGGCCGGGGTCATGCCGACCAGGGTCGCCACCTCGTCGAGGTCGGGGCCGTCGAAGCTGGCCGGGATGACCAGTGGGGGCCCCTTCCGGCGATCGAGCGGCGGAACGGACCCCACGGTCCGATCGACGGAGCCGGACAGCTCGCCCAGCCAACGCTCCACTACCTCGGGCGGCTCGTGGTCCGGCGTCAGGTGGACCACCACGTTGCCGAATCCCACCACCCACTCGTCGACCGCGTCCGGCAGGCCGGCGCCCTCACGGGCCGACTCGAGGGCGAAGGCCAGACGGTGGGCCGCGCCCACGTCGCCGACCTCGACCAGCAGTGCCGAGTCGCCGAACGGCACGATGTCGATGTTCACGACCCGCGGTGACGGCCGGATCCGTCCGTTCCCGAGGCGAGGAACGGACGGACGACGATACCGTCGGACTCCAGAGCCGCCCGCACCGCTCGCGCCGTGTCGGCCGCGTTGGGAGCATCGCCGTGGATGCAGAGGGTCTCGACCTCGACGGTCGTCCATGCCCCGTCGACCGCCTCCAGACCATGGCGCCGGGCCAGGGAGAGGGCCCGGCGGCCCACGTCGGCAGGGTCGGCTACCAGCGCACCATCGGCGTCACGGGGGATCAGGCGACCGTCGGCGAGGTAGCCCCGGTCGGGGAAGCCCTCGGGCACCACTCTGAGCCCGGCCCGTCGTGCGGCATCGACGACGGCGCTCCCGGACTGCGCCACCAGCGCCGGACCTCCCAGACGGGACACCGCCTCGACCACGGCGTGCGCCACGTCGTCTTCCACGCCCATCTGGTTGTACAGGGCGCCGTGCGGTTTGACGAAGGAGACCGAGCCACCCGCGGCATCGACTTCGGCCACCAGGGTGGACCACTGCTCGATGATGTCGTCGACCAACTCGTCCGAGGGTGTCCCGAGGACCCGCCGGCCGAACCCCTCCCGGTCCCGGTAGGAGACGTGGGCGCCGATCACCACGCCACGCTCGACGCAGGCGGCCGCGGTGGCCCGCATCACCGACGGGCTCCCGGCATGGAACCCGCAAGCCAGGCTGGCACTGGTGACGGAGTCGAGGACGAGCCGGTCCGCGGCGCCGAGGGTGTCGCCCTCGGCCAGATCGGCATTGAGATCCACGGTCACCACGGTCGCCACGGTCCCAGTATCGGTCATCCGTCATCGAAATCCTGGCGGGACGCCCCTCGTCCCTTCCGATGGCCCGCCGGCTCCATCCGGGTGGCGCCGGTGTCGGTCCGTTCGGATACACATGACCTGGGCCCGAAGAGGCGCTATCGTCTCGACCATGCCGCAACCGCCCGCACTCACGCCCGAACAGCGCCAGGCCGCCCTGGCCAAGGCAGCCAAGGTCCGCCGTGAGCGGGCCGAAGTCAAGGAAAAGCTCAAACTGGGTTCGATCACCCTGTCCGAGCTCCTCACCATGGCCGACTCCAACGAGACGGTCGGGAAGATGAAAGTGCTCTCGGTCCTCGAGTCGCTTCCCGGTCTCGGCAAGGTCAAGGCCCGTCGTCTGATGGACACCGTGGGTATCAGCGAGAGCCGCCGCCTGCAGGGACTGGGCAGCAACCAGCGGGAGTCGCTGCTGCGCGAGACCGCTCGCTGAGTCCTCGGCGTTCGCTCCGGGGGACGGTCGACCTGTCCCGGTGATGTTCGTGCTCTTCGGCCCCGGCGGGGCCGGCAAGGGCACGGTGGCCGATCGGCTCGTGGCAAACGATCCGGCCCTCTGGTTGAGTCGCTCGTGGACCACCCGTGCCCGCCGGCCCGGAGAGCGGGAGGACGCCTACCTCTTCGTGGACCGGCCCACGTTCGAGGATCACATCCGAGGCGGTGGCTTCTTCGAGTGGGCCGAGTTCCTCGGCAACCTCTACGGGACCCCGGTGCCGGATCCGCCGGAGGGGCGTGACGTCCTTCTCGAGATCGACCTGCAAGGTGCCCAACAGGTCCGGCATCTCCGACCCGATGCGCGGCTGATCCTCCTGCTCCCGCCCTCGCCCGAGGCCCAAGAGGCCCGGCTCCGGGCCCGTGGCGACGATGCCTCCCACATCGAGAAGCGCCTGGCTGCGGCCATGGCCGAGGAGCGGGACGGACGGGCCATCGCCGACGCCGTGGTCGTCAATCACGACGTGACGCAGGCCACCGACGACGTGGCCGGTATAGTGGAGCGTTGTCGTTCTGCCGCCTGACCGGTCGGCAGCCCGTCGGAGGACGCCCGGATGCCCGGGTCCGTCCTCCGAATCCCACCCGGCGAACTAGCTGAAGGATCGTGATGGCCCAGCACCCGACCACGCTCATGGACCCACCCATCGAGGAGCTCCTCGACAAGGTGGACTCGAAGTTCACGCTGGTGGCGCTGGCGTCTCGTCGGGCCCGCCAGGTCAACAGCTACTACAACTCCCTGGGCGAGGGGCTCGGCGTTGTGGTGCCACCTCAGGTGGCCTCGGCCTCGGGCAAGCCCCTCTCGATCGCTTTCGAGGAGGTGGCTGCATCCAAGGCCACGTACACCCGTCCGGACCCCGAGGAAGTGGCATTGGCCGAAGCGGCCGCGCTGGCTCTGCTGGAGGGCGACGGCGAGGGTGAGGGCGTGGCCGCAGAGGCCGACGGGGCCTCCACGGACGAGACCGCCGAGTAGACGGTCCGACCCGGGTGCGGCCCGGGTCGGCGTGACACCGGGCTCCGACCCGGGAGAGGGGGTGGGCCTCCGGTGACGGACAGAGCGCCCGTTGTGGTCCTCGGGGTGTCAGCCGGCATCGCCGCCTACAAGGCGGTCGAGGTCTGTCGCCGTCTGGTCGACGCCGGGCTCCACGTGGCCCCGGTTCTGACGGAACGGACCACGCGGTTCGTCGGCAAGACGACCTTCGACGCCCTGGGCTCCGAGGCCGCGCAAGTCTCCCTGTGGGACGAGGACTCGGTCATTCCCCACACCCGGCTCGGCCAGCGTGCCGACCTGGTGGTGGTGGTCCCGGCCACGGCCGACCTCCTGGCCCGCTACGCCGGAGGCCTCGCCGACGACCTGCTCACGGCGACCCTGGTGGCCACGAGGGCGCCGGTCGTGGTGTGCCCGGCCATGCACACCGAGATGTGGGAGCACCCGGCGGTCCAGCACAACCTGTCCGTGCTGCGCCAGCGGGGCGTGAAGATCGTGCCGCCCGAGGAGGGCCGCCTGGCCGGTGGGGACTCCGGTGCAGGCCGACTGGCGGATCCTTCGGTGATCGTGGACACCGTGCTCGGCCTGTTGGGCGTGGCGGGCGTCGGAGGCGTGGCGGGCGTCGGAGGCGTGGCCGGCGACCTCGTGGGGACGAGGGTGGTCATATCGGCCGGGGGGACTCGGGAACCGATCGATCCGGTCCGTTTCATCACCAACCGGTCGTCGGGGAAGCAGGGACATGCCCTGGCCGGGGCGGCCCGCCGTCGGGGGGCCGAGGTGGTGCTGGTCACCACCAGCCGGCAGCCGGTGGCCGACGGGGTGGTCGTCGAGGAGGTGGAGACGGCGGCGGAGATGGAGGCGGCCATGCTGGATCACGCCAGCCGGGCCACGGTGGTGATCATGGCCGCGGCGGTGGCCGACTTCAGGCCCAAGTCGGCCGTCGACGTCAAGCTTCGCAAGGCCGATGGCGTGCCCGACCTGGTCCTCGAGGCCACGCCCGACATCTTGGCCGAGCTGGGCCGTATCCGCAGGCCCGGACAGGTACTGGTCGGTTTCGCAGCCGAGACGGAGGACCTGACCACCCGGGCCGAGGCCAAGCTGCGGTCCAAGGGGGTTGACCTCATGGTGGCCAACGACGTGTCGGCCCCCGGGGTGGGCTTCGACCACGACACCAACGAGGTGACCATCTTCGGGGCCGACGGGTCGGCCGCCACGGTGGCCCTCCGGACCAAGGACGCCGTGGCCGACGCCATATTGGATAGGGTGTGCGCGCTGTTGCAACCATCGTGAGCTGCGTGCATCCGGCGCCGCGGTCCGATCGCCATGGACCGCCACCCGCCCCCACTCCTCTCCCGACGACGGGTGAACGTCCGACTACGGTCAGTCGCCCCCAACCAGAATGGAACCTCCTGTGAGTACCCGATACACGTTCACCTCGGAATCCGTGACCGAAGGCCATCCGGACAAGATGGCCGACCAGATCTCCGACTCGGTCCTCGATGCCCTGCTGGCCGAGGATCCGAACAGCCGGGTGGCCTGCGAGACCCTGCTGACCACCGGCCTCGTCCTGGTGGCCGGGGAGATCACCACCTCCACCTACGTCGACATCCCCAAACTGGTTCGCCAGACCGTTCTCGACATCGGGTACGACGACGACGCCTACGGCATCGACGGCAAGACCTGTGGAGTGATCGTCTCCATCGACGAGCAGTCGCCCGATATCGGCCAGGGGGTGGACAACGCCTTCGAGGTGAGGGCCGGCACCGGGGGCGAGGACGTTCTGAACGCCCAGGGCGCCGGGGACCAGGGAATGATGTTCGGTTACGCCTGTGACGAGACCCCCGACCTCATGCCCCTGCCCATTTGGCTGGCCCATCGGTTGGCCCAGCGGCTGGCCCAGGTCCGCCGGGTGGGCGTGCTGCCGTACCTGCGACCCGACGGCAAGACACAGGTCAGCGTGACCTACGAGGACGGAAAGCCGGTGGCATTGGAGACCGTCCTGATCTCGACCCAGCACGACCCCGGAGTCGATCTCGAGACGCTGCTGCTGCCCGACCTCCGCGACAACGTCATCACCCCGCTGCTCCCGCCCGAATTGGACAGTGCCAACCTCCGGATCCTGGCCAACCCCACCGGGGTGTTCGAGTTGGGCGGACCCCATGCCGACACCGGGCTCACCGGCCGCAAGATCATCGTGGACACCTACGGGGGCATGGCCCGTCACGGGGGTGGGGCGTTCTCGGGGAAGGACCCCTCCAAGGTCGACCGCTCGGCCGCCTATGCCGCCCGGTGGGTGGCCAAGAACCTCGTGGCCGCAGGGGCCGCCACCAGGTGCGAGGTCCAGGTGGCCTATGCCATCGGTGTGGCCAGGCCCGTGTCCGTACTGGTGGAGACGTTCGGGACCGAGCGTGCTGACCCGCTCCGCATCGCCGAGGTGGTGGACGAGGTCTTCGACCTCCGGCCCGCCGCCATCGTCCGGGACCTCGACCTCAAACGACCGATCTACCGGAAGACGGCGGCCTATGGCCACTTCGGACGGTCGGACAAGGAGTTCACCTGGGAGGACACCTCGCGGGCGGATGACCTGAAGCAGGCGCTCGGGCTCTGAGCCGGCCACCCCGGTCCACCCGGGCCGCCATCGGTCCGGACGCTCACGCCCATCTGGTCCGGGTGGTCCCCGACGTGCCGGCCATCCACCGCCGGTTCGATTATTCGGTGCCCCCCGCCCTCGAGCCCGACCTCCGGGTCGGCAGTCGGGTCCGGATCGAGCTCCACGGTCGTCGTGTGGGCGCGTGGGTGGTGGAGGACGGGGTGGCCGGTACGGCCGGAGTGCAGCCCAAGCCGCTGGCCGGCTCGAGCGGGGACGGGCCACCGCCCGGAGTGGTGTCGCTGGCCGAGTGGGCGGCGTGGCGATGGGCCGGTCCGCTCTCCTCCTTTCTCGGCACCGCGTCCCCGGCCCGTGTGGTGCGAGGGGCCTGGAACCGGTCCGACCGATCATCGGATCCGGCCGAGGGGGCCATCTCCCCGGTCCGGTCCCCGCCGCCCGCCTCTCCGGGTGGGGGTTCGGTGGCGCTCGTCGACGGTGCCCTGGACGCCTCGGGAGCAGCCTCGGGAGCAACCTCGGTGATCCGGCTGGCCCCTTCGCTCGACGCCGTGCTGGTCGTGCTCGAACTGATCCACCGGCTCGGGCCCGCCGGCGTGTTGGTGCTGGTCCCATCGTCGGCGCGTGCCTCCCAGCTGACCTCTCGGCTCCGACGATGGGGCTTGGACGTCTCTCTCATGCCCGACGGGTGGGATCGGGCCGCCAGCGGGTCGACGGTGGTGGTCGGGACCCGCGCCGCGGCCTGGGCTCCGGTTCCCCGGCTCCGGGGCGTCGTCGTGCTGGACGCCCACGACGAGGCGTACCGCGAGGAGCGGGCGCCGACCTGGTCGGCGGTGGACGTGTTGGTGGAGCGGGGTCGACGAGACCGGTCCCCGGTGGTACTGGTGAGCAGCTGTCCGACCGTGTCCATGGCCGAGGGCCGCACCGTAGTGACCACGGCCCGCGCCGTGGAACGCCGGGGCTGGCCGCTGGTCGAGATCGTCGACCGCACCGGGGACGATCCCCGAACGGGGCTGTTCTCGGAGCGATTGGCCCGCCGTCTGCACGCAGCCCTCGACCGACCGGAGGGCCGGGTCGTCTGCATACTCAACCGGAAGGGCCGCGCCCGGCTCTTGGCCTGCGCCCATTGCGGGTCCCTGGCCACGTGCACCCGGTGCGGCGGCGCCATGGCCCAGACCCCCGACGGGAGCGGTCTCCGATGCCGCCGGTGCGACGAGGCCCGCCCGCCCGTCTGCGCCCAGTGCGATGCCACCCGCCTCAAGACACTCCGGATCGGGGTCACACGGGCCACCGAGGAGCTGTCGGCGCTGACCGGCGTGGAGGCCCACGAAGTCACGGCATCCTCCGCCCCGAGCGATTTGGCTGCCGCCCGCCTGGTCGTGGGGACCGAGGCCGCGCTCCATCGGGTGGCCCACGCCGATCTCGTGGCCTTCCTCGACATCGACCAGCATCTGTTGGCGGCCCGATTCGGTGCGGGGGAGGAGACGCTGGCCCTTCTGGCCCGGGCCTCCCGCCTGGTGGGCGCCCGCGACGGCGGCGGTCGGCTGTTGGTGCAGACACGGATTCCCGACCACGAAGTGCTCGAGGCCGCGGTCCATGCCGACCCGACGTTGCTGTTGGAGGGGGAGCGGACCATCCGCCGCTCCCTCGGTCTCCCTCCGTTCGGGGCCCTGGCGCTGCTCCGCGGCCCCGGTGCCCCGGCCTACGCCGACGGGGTGGGTGCCGTCGACGGGGTCACCGTGTCGGCGCTGCCGGAGGAGGCGTGGCTGGTCCGGACCTCGACCCAGGCCGACCTCTGCGACGCATTGGCCTCTGTACCCCGTCCGCCCGGCCGGCTGCGGGTGGAAGTCGATCCGACCGACGTCTGACGTCCATGACAGGGACTGCCCGGCGTCCGGCGTCCGGCGTCCGGCGTCCGGCGCCAGGTCGCCGGTCGGGCGTCGGTGGCCGGTACGGCGGCTCGTCGTCGGTCGGGAGGCTCCTGCGGGCAGACGTGATCAGCGGTCCATCCCGTAGACTGGGACCATGTCCTCTTACTCCGTGCGGGTCTACGGCGATCCGGTGCTGAAGCAGGTGGCCCGCGAGGTCGAGGAGGTCGATGGATCGCTGGCCCGCCTGGTCGACGACATGGTGGAGACCATGTACGGATCGGAGGGCGCCGGCCTGGCCGCACCACAGGTCGGCGTGCAGAAGCGCCTGTTCGTCTACGACGTCGGCGCCGGACCCGAGGCGATCATCAACCCGACCATCGTGGAGACGGGCGGGGAGTGGTACCACGACGAGGGCTGTCTCTCCATCCCGGGCCTGCGCCTCGGGATCGTCCGACCCAACCAGGTACACCTCCTGGGGTACGACCTCGACGGTGAGGAGGTCTCCCTCGAGGCGGACGAGTTCCTCGGACGGGTGTTCCAGCACGAGGTCGACCATCTCGACGGCGTGCTGATGGTCGAGCGGCTCGAAGAGGACATGCGCAAGCAGGCCCTGCGCGTCCTCCGCGATCGGGCCCTCGGTCTCGACACTTCGGCCATGGAGGCCAAGCTGGTCTCGGCCGGGAGCGAAGAGGAGGTCTGAGGGGATCGGCATCGCGCCCCCGGCCGCCCGGTAGCGTCGGCGCATGACCCGCCTGGTGTTTCTGGGTACCCCCGACGCCGCGGTCGAGCCGTTGCGCACGCTGGTCGGGTCCGGGCACGACGTGGCCCTGGTGGTGAGCAGGCCGGACAAGCGCCGCGGTAGGGGGGGCGCCCTGGTCCCCAGCCCGGTGAAGGCCGCCGCCCTCGAGCTGGGCCTGGCGGTGACCGATTCCCTCGCCGACGTGACCGGTACTGGGGCCGAGCTCGGTGTGGTGGTGGCCTACGGCCGGATCATCCCCGTATCGGTGCTCCACGAGGTGCCCATGGTCAATCTGCACTTCTCGTTGCTACCCCGATGGCGGGGTGCGGCCCCGGTCGAGCGGGCCATCCTCGAGGACGACGCCGAAACGGGAGTCTGTCTCATGGCCGTGGAGCCCGGACTGGACACCGGAGGCATCTACGCCGTGGCCACTACCACCATCGGCACCGAGGAGACCGCCGACGAGCTGCGCTCGCGGCTGGTGACCCTGGGGTGCGGGTTGCTCGAGGAACATCTGGGGCAGGGACTGGCCGGCCTGCCCCTGCCGAGGGACCAGGTCGGTACGCCCTCCTACGCCGAGAAGATCCTGCCCGGCGAGCTCGAACTGCACTGGGGCCAGCCCGCGCCCCAGCTGCGCCGGGTGGTCCGGTTGGGCCGGGCCTGGACGACGTTCCGGGGCCGCCGTCTCGGGATCCTGAGAGCGGCGCCGGTGCCGGAGGACGGGCGGCACCACGAAGAGGATCCCCCCGGCCACCTCCGGGGCGTCGACGTGACGGCGGGCGGATCCTCCGAGCTCCGTCTGGTCACGGTCCAGCCGGAAGGGAGGCGACCGATGGCGGCCGCCGACTGGATCCGCGGTGTCCGACCAGGACCCGACGAGCGGTTGGGGGCCTGACCTGGGTCATGTCCCCGGCACAGGCCCGACAGCTCCCGGTCGGGCCCAGCCTTGGTCCAGGTCCGGCCCAGTAGGCTCCCTGGCGATGTCGAACTTCCCCTCTCGGCCCGAACTGCGCGTGGCGCCGTCGATCCTGTCGGCCGACTTCGGCAACCTTTCGGAGGCCGTCGACCTGGTTGCTCCGGGGTCGACCTGGCTCCATGTGGACGTCATGGACGGGCACTTCGTCCCCAATCTGACCGTCGGACCGCCGGTGGTGTCGTCCCTCCGCGAGCACACCGACCTGTTCTTCGACACGCATCTCATGATCACCGATCCCGACCGGTTCCTCGAGCCCTTTCGCGACGCCGGGGCCGACGGTTGCACCGTCCACGTGGAGGTGGGTCGGACGGCCGAGCTGATCGCCCAGATGCGGGAGCTCGGCCTCCGGGTCGGCCTGGCCGCCAATCCCGACACCCCGTTCGAAGCCCTCGAGCCCTTTCTCGACCAGGTCGACCTGGTCCTGTGCATGACGGTGTTCCCCGGCTTCGGGGGCCAGGCCTTCATTGCCGACGTGATGCCCAAGGTGCACCGGGTCCGCGCCGCGGCCGCCCGGTCCGGACTGACCCTCGACGTCGAGGTCGACGGTGGCATCGACCCGGTCACGGTGGTGGAGGCGGCCCGATCCGGCGCCAACGTGTTCGTGGCCGGTTCGGCGGTGTTCGGCCGGGCCCATCCCCTCGAGGCGGTGACGGACATCCTGCACGCGGCGATCGGGGCGGTGCGGGCCGACCCGGAGACGGGCAGCGCACCCTGAGCAAGGCCATGACTCCAGATCCCCGGCACGACGCCGAATGGATGGGGCGTGCCGTCGAGGCGGCTGAGTCGGCACGGGGGCGCACGGCCCCCAACCCGTCCGTCGGTGCCGTCGTGGTACCGCCCGGTGCGGGCCAAGGGACCTGGTTCGTCGGTTGGACGGCCCCACCGGGCGGTCCCCATGCCGAGGTGACGGCCCTGGCCGCGGCTGGGCGGCAGGCAGCGGGAGGGACGATCTACGTCACCCTGGAGCCTTGCGCCCACCACGGAAGAACCCCGCCCTGCACCGATGCCATCGTGGCCGCCGGGATCCGTCGGGTGGTGGTCGGCATCACCGATCCCGATCCACAGGTGGACGGAGCCGGATCGCCGCCCTGCGGGCCGCCGGCCTGGGGGTCGAGACGGGGGTGGGGGAGACCGAGGTGACCGAGCAGCTGGCCGCCTACCTGAAGCACCGGACGACCGGTCGGCCGTTGGTGGTCCTCAAGTTGGCGTCCACCCTCGACGGCCGTTCGGCCGCGCCCGACGGCAGCAGTCGATGGATCACCGGGGACGCGGCCCGGGCCGACGTACACCGCCTGCGGGCCCGCTCCGACGCCGTGCTGGTGGGCGCAGGTACGGTCCGAGCGGACGATCCGGCCCTCACCGTCCGCCTCCCCCCGGACGACCCCTGCTTCCGTGGCCCCGAGGAGCAGCCCCTCCGCGTGGTGTTGGGCACCCCACCACCCGGTGCGTCCGTGGCGCCGGCCCTCGAGCTCCATGGAGACCTGGACGGGATCCTCGACGAACTCGGTCGCCGTGGGATCCTCCAGCTCCTGGTGGAGGGCGGGCCCCGGGTGGCCCACGCCTTCCACCGGTCCGGCCTGGTGGACCGCTACGTCCTCTATCTGGCCCCGGCGCTCTTCGGGGGCAGTGATGGCCGGCCTCTGTTCGACGGGCCCGGCGCACCCACCATCGACCGTCTGTGGCGGGGCCGAGCGCTCTCGGTGACTAGCCTGGGGGGCGATCTTCGGGTCGAATTGGCTGCCGCCGACGCCTGAGGACCTGCCACCCAGCTCGAGAAATTGCCTAAGGCCGACTCCAAGCCAGCCGACAGTATGAGGGGGGCCGGCGATGTGACACCGGGTCACGCCAGGCACCCGAGAGCCAGAACACCACGCCGGACCCCGGACCCCGGACCCGGCGCACAGTAGAGGAGACCGAGGGCCGATGGCCTTTTCAGCCGTTGAGGATGCGATCGAAGCGGTCGGTCGCGGCGAGATCGTCGTCGTGGTCGACGACGAGGATCGTGAGAACGAAGGCGACCTGATCATGGCGGCGGACGCGGTCACGCCGGAGAAGATTGCCTTCTTCCTCGCCCACACCTCCGGGCTCATCTGCGTGCCGCTCACTCCGGAGCGGGTTGAGCACCTCGACCTGCCGTTGATGGTGAGTGCCAACACCGAGGTCCAGCGGACGGCGTTCACCGTGAGCGTCGACTACCGCCACGGGACCTCCACCGGGATCTCGGCTTCGGACCGCGCCGCCACCATCAAGGCTCTGGCCGACCCGCACATCCGTCCCACCGACCTCAACCGGCCCGGGCACATCTTCCCTTTGCGGTACCGGCCCGGTGGCGTGCTCAAGCGGGCCGGACACACCGAGGCCGCCGTGGATCTGGCCCGGGCGGCCGGCATGTCCCCGGCCGGCGTCCTCTGCGAGGTGGTCAGCGAGGACAAGACCGGCATGGCCCGCCTCCCCGAGCTCATGGAGTTCGCCGAGCGGCACGGGCTGCACCTGATCTCCATCGCCGACCTGATCCGCTACCGACGGCACAAGGACAAGCTGGTCCGGCGCATCGCCGACGCCCGCATCCCCACGGACTACGGGGAGTTCACCGTGTACGCCTACGAGTCGGTGCTCGACGGGGAGCACCACGTGGCCCTGGTCAAGGGCGAGGTGGCCGGCCGTCAGAACACCCTGGTGCGGGTACACAGCGAGTGCCTCACCGGCGATGTCTTCGGCTCCGTCCGCTGTGACTGCGGCCCCCAGCTCCACGGGGCGATGTCCATCATCAACGAGCACGGCAGCGGCGTCATCGTCTATCTGCGGGGCCACGAGGGTCGTGGCATCGGGCTGGCGCACAAGTTACGGGCCTACAACCTCCAAGAGGAGGGGTTCGACACCGTCGACGCCAATCTCGAGCTGGGGTTGCCGGCCGACTCCCGCGAGTACGGGATCGGCGCCCAGATCCTGGTCGACCTGGGAGTGACCACGATGCGGCTCATGACCAACAATCCCACGAAGTATGGCGGCCTGGAGGGCTTCGGCCTCGATATCGTCGAGCGTGTGAACATCCAGTCCGCGCCGACACCCGAGAACATCGAGTACCTCAGAACTAAGCGGGAGCGGATGGGCCACCTCCTCGAGGGCCTCGATGACGTCCTCTGACCTGACCGCCCTGCCCGACGGGGCCAAAGCACGCGCCGCGGCCCGGGTGGGTACGTCGGTCGACGGGACGGTCGGCTCCTCCTCCGGCCCCGGCGTGCCGTCGGCAGCCCGTGTGGGCCTGGCCTGTGCCGAGTTCAACGGCGGAATCACCGACCGGTTGCTGACCGCGGCCCTCGACGCCCTCGAGGAGGCAGGTTGCGATCTGTCGCGGGCCGTCGTGGTCTGGGCCCCCGGAGCGTTCGAGCTTCCGGTGGTGGCGCAGGCGCTGGCCGTGTCCGACGCCGTGGACGCGGTGATCTGCCTGGGCGCGGTCATACGGGGAGACACCGGCCACTACGACTTCGTCGCCGGTGAGTGCGCCGCGGGTCTGCAGAGGGTCCAGCTCGACACGGGCGTTCCCATCGTGTTCGGCGTCCTCACCACCGACACCGTCGATCAGGCGTTGGTGCGTTCGGGTGACGACGCCTCCAACAAGGGCCGCGAGGCGGCGGAGACGGCGCTCAAGACGTTGGGGGCGCTGGCCGGCGTGGCTGAGGCATCGTCCGGATCCCGTGTGGGGTTCTCGGTCGGGAGGCGCTGATGCTGCGCCTCGTCCTGCCGAAGGGATCACTCGAACGCGCCACCCTGGAGCTGTTCGGTGCCGCCGACCTCGCTGTCATCCGGACGCTCGGAGGTCGACTACCGGGCCGTCATCGATGATCCCCGGGTGGCCGAGGTACGGATCCTGCGCCCACAGGAGATCCCGCTGTACGTGGCCGACGGGCTGTTCGACGTGGGGATCACCGGCCGCGACTGGGTGGAGGAGCGGGGAAGCGCGGTGACCTCGCTCGGAGTGCTGCAGTACTCGAAGGCCACGGCCAAACCCATCCGGGTCGTGCTGGCCGTGCCCATCGACTCGCCGGTGACGTCGGTCGACGATTTGGCCTCGACGGGTACCGGAACCGGCGGAGCGGTGCGGGTGTCCACCGAGTACCCCGAGCTGACCCGGCGCTACCTCGAGAGCCACGGGGTCAAGGCCGAGGTCAGCCTGTCCTACGGCGCCACCGAGGCCAAGGTGCCCGACATCGCCGACTGCGTGGTCGAGATCACCGAGACCGGTCGGGCCCTGCGGGCCGCCGGGCTCAAGATCGTCGAGACCCTGTTGGTCTCGCACACCGAGCTCATCGCCAATCCGGAGGCGGCCGCCGACCCCGGCAAGCGTCACGCCATGGGCCAGCTTCTGACGCTGCTGCAGGGAGCGCTGGAGGCCCGCGGGAAGGTGCTGGTCAAGCTCAATGTCCCCGCCGAGCAACTCCCCGGCGTGATAGAGGTCCTCCCATCCCTCCGATCGCCGACGGTCTCCGAGCTGTTCGGGGGTGGGGGATTCGCCGTGGAGACGGTGGTCCCGAAGTCGGAGATCAATGTCCTGATTCCCGCACTCAAGGAACGAGGGTGCCACCGATATCATCGAATTGGCCCTCTCGAAGATCGTCCACTGAGGAGTGGTGACCGTGTCGAGTATCTGGAGTGGACCAGCCGACCTCGTCCCCGCCGACCGCACACCGATCATCGGGGACGTGGCCGAGTTCGACGAGCCTCGCGGCCTGGGCGTGGTCGAGTACGGCTCGGGTCATCGGCTGCCGATTCCACTGCACCGCCATCACCGACGGATCCCGGCGGATCGACGTCGGGGCGGTGGTGGCGTTCGAGGTCTCGGCCGGTCGGCTGGGTCAACTCGAGGCCAGCTCGGTACGTCCACTGCCCGGCGTCATCCGCCCCGGCGCCAGCCTGACCCCGACGACGAGGAGCCACCCGGCCGGGACGACCGGACCGGTCCCGTCCTTATCGCCGATCCTGCGGACCCTCGTCGCCACCGACCGAGACCGTCGGGACCGAACGACCTCCCCAGCTCTCCGAGCGTGGACTTCGACGCCGGTCCCGTCGACATGGTGACGGGCACCGGCCCCGTCGACATGGTGACGGGCGACCGGCCCCGCCGACACGGCCACCGACGCCGGTCGAGTCCGGAGACACGGCCGCAGGCGCCGCTCCTGCCGACCCTCTCCATCCGGATGCCCTCGGACTCCGATGCTGGTGACGTCGAGCCGGCCGGCGCCGACGCTGCGGCCGGCGCTGCGTCAGCCGGGGGCGCCGAGAGCGTCCGCCGGAACCGGTGAGTGGCGGATCAGCCGCATCCACCCACGAGCCTCAGCACTATTCCTCCTCGGTGCCGGTAGCGGCGCCGGGCGAGTGCCGAGCCTTCAGCAGGTGGTTCGGGGGTTCGGGCTTCTTCGATTCGTCCCCGGTCGGCGTCGAACGGGTCCAGGGCGCTGGTCGAGGCCACGCCTCCGCTGGGTACGGAGGTGGAGTCCGATCCGGCTGCGCGGATCGGGGGGCGGCTTCCACCTCCGACACCGCCTCGGCCTGGCCGCTTGGGGGACGATCCGTCCGGGACGCCGGGTTCCGACGCTTCGCCTTCGACCACCGAAGGAGCCACCCCACCCGGACTTCTGGTCCCCGTTCGCCCGGCCGTCCTCCGGGCCCCCACCGACCTGGCGGACGCCGGTGACCAAGCGGTCCGATCCGGCGTCCGAGGGCGACTGACTGGCCGACTCCCCCTCGCCCAGTGCCGGTTGGTCCCCGTCCGGTTCGATCGGGTTCGTACGGATTGCCCAGGATGTTGCGGGCCATGTCGATGACCACGGCGCTGTCGGCGTCCTCTTTGGTCACCACCCCGAGCACCGGGGCGGCGAGGAGCCCGGTGACGAGGCCCATCTCGGCCATCGACTCGGCCTGCACCACGCTCCACTCCCAGAGCCGGCCCACCATGTCCGGGGTGGTGGCCCTCCGGTCCGGATACTTGAGCCAGCAGTTGACCGTGGCATGGGCCAGGCCGGTGGCCGCCGGGAACAGCCAGATCAGCCGGTAGTTGCCGGTGGCATCGATGACGATGGCGGCGATGTAGGCGAGCAGCACGCTGCACAGGTTGAACGGGGCCAGCAGGACGCCGAGACGTTCGCCGAGGCCCCCGGCCCTCGGGAGGAGCTGGAGCAGCAGCGGGGCCATCACGATGATGTACGCCCCGATGAACGGCGCCCCGATGTAGCCCAGCACCACCGCCTGCCACAGATGGGTGTCGAAGTACTGCACCCCGGCCAGCACGGCGCCGATGAGCGGTGCGCCGATCGGCCAACTGCATGGGGGAGAGCTTTCGGCTGAGCGGGATCCCGAGGGCGATGCCGATGAAGAAGACGGGGATCCCCGTCACCAGGCCGGCGATGGTCTGGGCACTGGCCCCGGCATGGAGCACCCGCTGGAAGAACAGGATGGCCACGTACGCCGTCGATCCGACTCCCGGACCAGAACAGGAGCGACCCTCCGACGAGCACCTTGGCGTTGGGGCCGGACATGATGTCCCGGAGCTCGTCCAGCGTGGGCCGGGCCCGGACCGAGCGGTCGGCCTCGGCCCCGTAGGTGGCGTTGGGGGCCTCACGCACCAGCAGCAGTACGACGATGCCCACCGCCACCAGAATCACCGCCGCCACCTGGAAGGGAAGGTTCCAGGTGGAAGGATCGTTCTGCTTCCACGAGGCGATCACCGTTCCCTTGATGGTCCAACTGGCGATGGTGCCGAGCACCGTGGTCAGGAGGAGCGCCTTGATCCAGCGGCTCCGACCGAAGACCTCGGGCACCACGGCCACGTTGGTGAGGGTGAAGGTGGCCGAGGCCTGACCGGCGATCAGGATCATCAGGACCAGGGGCCAGTAGCCACTGACGACGGTGAACATCCATGTGGCGACCCCCATGACGATGAGGCTGCCGGCCATGTACGGGCGTGCGTCGTCCCACCCGATCCGGGTTCGGTCGCTGAGCCGCCCGGCCACGGGGAAGGTGAGCCAGCTGACCAGCCGGTCGGCCGTCAGGGCGAAGGTGACGGCCAGGGCTCCCGAGGCCCGTTGCTGTACGAACAGGGTGATGATGACGCCGGATATGGCCAGGTTGGCCCTGGGGCCGACCAGGCCGATGGACAGGCCGATGAAGCTGCGGACGCGGGATGCGTCGATGGGACCCGATGGCCGACCCCCGGACCGGAGGAGCCGGGGCTCGCCGATCCCGGATCGGGAGGACCGGCGGGATCGGGAGTCGGAGGCGTGAGGTCTTCGGGCCCCCCGGTCACCCTTCGGTGTCTGTCCCGGCGTCGCCGGCCGCTCCGGCCCGTCCGCCCCGTCGGCCTGGACCGGCTCGGCCACGGTACCGCCGTTCGTGCCGGCCGCCGATGCCGCCTCGGCTCCGGCCCTCTGCGCTCCGTCGATCTGCACATAGGCCAGATCGGAGCTGGCTGAGTCCGTCCCGCAACGGTTCCTCGGCCTCACCCAGACGACCCTCGAGCCCGCCGACCAGTGCGCCGAGGGCGTCGATGGCCAGACGGGCCTGGGTGAGCAGCGGTGGCTGTTGCGACAGGTACACCGCGGCCAGCTCGAACAGCCCGTAGCAGTGGTTGGCCACCACCACCTCGACCGGTGAATTGGCCAGCTCGGCCCGCATGGCCGCCACCTGTTCGGCCATCTGTTCCTCGTCCAGCTCACCCGGCTCCACGGGCGGGCCCGACCCACCCTGTCCACCTGCGGGCGGCGACGCCGGCCCACCGGGACGACCCGGTGCGCCGGAGCGCTTCGTCGGCGGAGGGCCGACCGACCGGTCGTTCGCCGTCGGGTGTCCAGAGAGAGCTCACGACTGGTAGCCTATGACACTGATAGACGAGGAAGCGGGGTCTCGCAGCAAGGGTCCCCCACCCGGCCACGGTGCAGTTCGCACCCGTGCGCCGGGTCCATGGGACCGGTTGCCCGACGCCAGTCGCGGCAGCGGGTGGTGGCTCCGCTCCTTTTTCATCGGCCACGGGAGGTCCGTGACCCGAAGACAGGGAGTGGAGTCGAATAGCAGCCACCATCACCACCAATGAGCCTCGCATCAACGACCGGATCCGTGCCCGCGAGGTACGGCTGGTCGATCCGGACGGGGAGCAGCTCGGCATCAAGCTCCTGCCCGAGGCTCTGGCCATCGCCCGTGACCTCGACCTCGATCTGGTCGAAGTGGCCCCGGGGGCCAATCCACCCGTCTGTCGGATCATGGACTACGGAAAGTTCAAGTTCGACGCGGCGCAGCGGGCCAAGGAGTCGAGGCGCAAGGCGGTCCATGTCGGGATCAAGGAGATGAAGTACCGGCCGAAGATCGGCGACGGCGACTTCGACACCAAGACCCGGCAGGTGGCCAAGTTCCTCGAGGAGGGCCACAAGGTCAAGATCACCATCATGTTCCGGGGCCGCGAAGTGTTCCACCCCGAGCTGGGGAAGAAGATCCTGGACCGGATCGCCGATCAGATGGACGGCATGGGCAAGTCGGAGTCGGTGCCCCGACTCGACGGCCGGAACATGGTCATGGTGTTGGCACCGGACAAGCGGGCGAAACAGTCGGCGGCATCCAGGGGCCCCGGCCACAACGGAAACGGGTCGGCTCCGAGGAGCGGCCCGCCGGCCACAGGCGCAGCCGTCCCGCGGTCAAGGGGCGGACCGTCGGCCGGGACGTCGATGAGTCGCCCGCACCGGCGACCGGCGCACGGCGGAGTCCGGGCCCACGAAGTGACCACACCGGCAGGGGTCGCCGCACCTGCAGAGACAGCCGGGGACGGATCCCCGGCCGACGAGTCGAGCGAAGGAGAGGGTTGACGCCATGCCAAAGATGAAGACCGACAGCGGGGCCCGCAAGCGGGTCAAGGTGACCGGCACCGGCCGGCTTCGCCGTCGCAAGGCGTTCCGCTCCCACCTGCTCGAGAAGAAGTCGACCGTCCGCAAGCGTCGCCTGGGTCGCGAGACCGATTTCGCTCCGGGTGATGAGCGTCAGATCAAGCGAATGCTTGGGATGTAGTACCGGGCTCGGCCACCGTCGGCGGTGGTCCGAGCCGGTCCGTCCACCGGCGCCCAGCGGCGTCCCGCGGGGCCGGTCGGGAACCTGGTGGCACCGGATCACCCTGTGCTCGACCGCCAGGCGGTCGAGTCGCCCGGGATGTCCCGGATCGCAATCGATCGATCGTTCACCACCACCTCACGACATCGGTGGGGTTTCACGAAAGGAAGTTCCTCATGGCCCGAGTCAAGCGCGCTGTACACGCCAAGAAGCACCATCGCGCCGTCCTCGAGCAGGCGCAGGGCTACTACGGCAACAAGAGTCGTTCGTTCCGCGCCGCCAACGAGCAGGTGATGCACTCCATGCAGTACGCCTACCGGGACCGTCGGGCCCGGAAGGGCGACTTCCGCCAGCTGTGGATCCAGCGCATCAACGCTGCCGCCCGCCTGAACGGCACGAGCTACAGCCGGTTCATCGCCGGCCTCCACCGGGCCGACGTCGATGTCGACCGCAAGGTGCTGGCCGATCTGGCCGTCACCGAGCCCGAGGTCTTCGCCTCGCTGGTCCAGATGGCCAACGACGCACTGGCGGAGGCCCCGGCGAATGCAGAGGCCGGTTCCTGAGCCAGGTCGGACTGTCCTTCACCCATCAGCGGGTTCAGTCGGGTCCGGCAGCTCCTGCGCAAGCGGAGCCTGCGTAGCGCGGAAGCGTCGCTGGTCGTCGAAGGTCCCGAACTGCTGTCCGTGGCGCTCGATGCCGGCGCCCCGATCGAGTCGATCTATGTCGCACCGGAGGGCCGGGCCAGCCGGAGCCGTGGCCGGCGTGGTGGACCGTGCCTTCGAGGCCGGGGTACGGGTCTTCGATCTGGCACCCGGGGTCATCGAGCGGATCTCCGACACCGTCACGCCCCAACCGGTGCTGGGTGTGGTGGGATTCAGCCCCAGCCGAGCTCCCGGACCTTCGGGACGCCTCGATGGTGATGGTGCTGGTCGACGTGCGGGATCCCGGTAACGCCGGAACCATGATCCGCACAGCCGACGCCGCCGGAGTCGACGGCATCGTCCACTGCGATGGCACGGTCGACCCGACCAATCCGAAGACGGTCCGGTCCTCGGCGGGATCGATCTTCCACGTCCCGGTGGTCTCGGGAGGGGATGCCCGTCACGTCATGGCCTCCCTCGGAGGCTGGGGGTTGGTGACCGTGGGCACCGCCGTTTCGCAGGGGTCGGACTACGCCGATTTCGATTGGAGGCAACGGGTGGCCCTGGTGTTCGGGAACGAGGCCGCCGGACTGGACGGAACCCTCGACGACCTGCTTGACGAGCAGGTCACCATCCCCATGGTCGGCCGGGCCGAGTCGCTCAACGTGGCCGTGTCGGCGTCGGTGCTCTGCTTCGAGGCCCTGCGCCACCGGCGTTCGGATATCCCGTGACCGGAGCACGACCTTGGAACAATCCGCAGCGGAGGCCCGGCCCTGCTCTACGATCTCGGGCGTGGATGCGCCTCGGCGGAATCGGAAAGAACGGGTGGCGACGGATCGGTGCACCGCGGCGCGTTGGAAACTGCCCTCCGGCCCACCCCGGGGCCCGATTCCGGACGATGCCGACCATGAGTGACCCCCCCGACGTGGACGGGCTCGTCGGCCAGGCCGAGTACGGCCGTGGCCGGCGCCACCTCGACCGAGGAGATCCGCATGGTGGCGGCCTCCCTCACCGGCAAGAAGTCGGCGCTGGCCCAGGCCAGCCGCAGCCTCGGCGGCCTCGATCCCGACGCCCGCAAGGAGCTGGGCCGGAGGCTCAACGAGGCTCGCAGCTGCCATCGAGCGCCTGATCGATGGCCGCCGCACCGAGATCGCCCGACGTGAGCTCGCCGAGGAGATGGCCGGGAGCGGGATCGACCTCACCGAGTTCGTGCCCGGATCGCTGCCGGCACCGGCCGAGCGCGGACATCTCAATCTGGTCACGCGGACCCAGACCGCACTCGAGGACGTCTTCGTGGGCATGGGCTTCGAGGTGGAGGAGGGACCCGAGATCGAGACCGACTGGTACAACTTCGGAGCCCTCAACATCCCGCCCGCCCATCCGGCACGCGGCATGTGGGACACCTTCTACCTGAACATCGGAGCCCCCGAGAGCACGCTGCTGCGGACCCACACCTCGCCGGTCCAGATCCATCTGATGGAGCGCGCCCAGGCCCGGGCACTCTGCCCATTCATGCCGTCATGCCCGGGCGTTGCTACCGGCGGGACACTCCCGACGCCCGGCATCTCCCCGTCTTCCACCAGATCGAGGGGCTGGTCGTCGACCGGGGGATCACCTTCGCCGATCTGGCCGGCACCATCGAGGTCTTCACCACGGCCTACTTCGGGCCGGACATCCACTCCCGCCTCCGCCCGGCCTACTTCCCCTTTACGGAGCCCTCGGCCGAGTTCGAGGTGACGTGCACCATCTGTCTGGGTGCCGGATGCCAGACCTGCTCGCAGACCGGATGGATCGAACTGGGGGGATGCGGCATGGTCGATCCCGCCGTGTTCGAGGCGGTGGGTATCGACGCCGACCGGTGGACCGGATTTGCCTTCGGATTCGGCATCGACCGATGCGCCCAGATGCGACACCAGATCGCCGACATGCGAGTGCTGACGGACAACGACATCCGCTTCCTGCGTCAGTTCTGATGCGAACGCCCTGAGAGGACTGACGTGCGCGTACCGCTTTCGTGGCTCCGAGACTTCGCCCCCTTCGAGGGGGACCCGGCCGACCTGGCCGCGGCCCTCGACGACCTGGGTCTGGTGGTCGAGGGAGTGGAGCGTGTCGGCGAGGGGCTGTCCGACGTGGTGATAGCCCGGGTCGGAGAGATCGCCCCCATCGAGGGTGCTGACCGCATCCGGCGGGTGGTCGTTGATGACGGCGCCGGTCCGGTGGAGGTGGTGTGCGGTGCCTCGAACTTCGCGGTCGGTGATCTGGTCCCCCTGGCCCCGGTCGGAGCGGTCCTCCCCGGGGACTTCACGATCACCCGGCGGAAGATGAAGGGCGTGGTCTCCAACGGCATGCTGTGCTCGGGAAGAGAGCTCGGTGTCTCCGACGACCACGAGGGCATCCTGGTACTCAACGGTCGGGGAGCGCCGCCGTGGGCGCCCCCCTCACCGTGGCGCTCGGTATCGAGCCCGATGTCGTGTTCGACGTGGCCGTCGAGGCCAATCGCCCCGACGCCTGGAGCATGGTCGGCGTGGCCCGTGACCTTGCCGCCGCGTCTGCGTCTTCCCTTCGCCGTGCCCGAACCCGGTGACGTGTCGGCCGGAGGGCCCGGTCCGCCCGTCGAGTCGCTGACCTCGGTGCGCGTCGATGATCTCGAGCTGTGCCCGCGGTTCACCGCCCGGATGGTCATCGACGTCCAGGTGGGACCCTCGCCACCGTGGATCGTCCGTCGTCTCGAGCTGGCCGGCATGCGACCCATCAACAACGTGGTCGACGCCTCCAACTACGTCATGTTGGAGCTCGGGCAACCCACCCACCCCTACGATCTGGACCGGCTGGCGGGCCATGGCCTCTTGGTCCGACGGGCCCGGTCCGGGCGAGACGGTCACGACCCTCGACGGCGTCGAGCGATCGCTCGGGCGACCCGGGCCCCGGCCTCGGCGACACCGGTCAGGACTGCCTCATCTGCGACGCCGAGGGAGCGCCGGTGGTATCGGCGGGGTGATGGGTGGAGCGTCCTCGGAGATCGACGCCTCCACCACGCGGGTCCTCCTCGAGGCCGCCTACTTCGTCCCCATGGCCATCGCCAGGACCTCGAAGCGCCTGAACCTGAGGACCGAGGCCTCGGCCCGATTCGAACGAGGGTGCGATCCGGCCGGCATCGATCGCGCCGCCGCCCGTTTCTGCGAGCTGTTGGGCCTGACGGCCGGCCCGGGCATGCGCGTGGCCGCCGGGGTGATCGACGTGATCGGCGATGTCCCGACGCCGGAGATGCTCATCGTCCGACCTTCGAAGGTCAACGCCCTCTTGGGCACCGACTTCGCGCCGGCGTGACATCGCCGAACTCCTGGCTCCCCTCGGCATCGAGTCGACGTCCGGAGGCCGCCGGTCCCGACGGAGCCCTTCGGGTGGTGGTGCCCACGTACCGACCCGACATCCGACCCGGACCCGATGGGAGAGGCCGACATCGCCGAGGAGGTGGCGCGGACCTATGGCTACGTGCGCATCACCCGCCACATGCCCTCGTGGCCGCAGCCCGGACGTCTCACCGCCCTCCAACGCCGATCGCCGCCTGTTCAAAGAGGTGCTTGTGCGGTCTCGGATGCAGCGAGGCGTGGACGTCGACGTTCGTCTCGGAGGCCGATCAGCGAAGCTCGGGCGTCGGGCCGCCCTACATCGAGGTGACGAACCCTCTGGTCGAGTCGGAGCGGTTCCTCCGATCGTCGATGATGCCCGGGCTTCTCCGAGCTGTCCTCTACAACGCCGAGCGCCGTCAGCGTGACATCCGACTGTTCGAGGTCGGTTCGGTCTTCCACCGCCTGCCGGGGAGCAGAGCGGACGCAGAAGGCGGGGCTCCCGGCGCTGACGACGGAACGGCTGAGCGTCGTCTTCGCCGCCGACGGGGACGACGCGTGGACGGCTGTTGCCACCTGGCGGATCGTGGCCGAGGCTCTGGGCCTCGCCGAGTGGTCGCTGGACGAGCCAGATCCCTCTCTACCCGGCGCATCGATCCTCCATCCCTATCGATCGTCCGTGGTCACGGGCCTGGCCCCAGATCGCTCCGGTCCCGGTCGCACCTGCTACTCCGGTCGGGCTGGTCGGATGAGCTGGATCCCTCCACGGTCGGGTCGTTCGGACTGCTCGGCTCCGGACGGGCGCCCATGGCGAGCCGGCTGGCTCGACCTCGACGTCGGGATGCTGCTCGACTCGAACGGTTGGCCCGCCGCCCCGAGCAGTCCAGCCCCGATCAGCAAGTTCCCGTCGTCAGACATCGACCTGGCCTTCGTCGTGCTCGGACGAGGTGCCGGCCGGATCGGTGGAGCGCACGCTCCGTGAGGCCGGTGGCGACGAGCTGGAGTCGGTTGTCCTGTTCGACGTCTACCGGGGTCCGTCCGTCGAGGCGTGGATCGAGGAGCCTGGCCTATCGCCTTCGGTTCTGTGCCCTCGACCGCACGTTGACCGACGAGGAGATCGGCACGCTCCGGACCACCTGCATCGATGCCGTCGAGTCGGAGCACCAGGCCACACTGCGCTGAGGTGGCCTTCCGGCTCCTCTCCTGCATCTCTCTTCGGTCCGTTCCGCCTGTTCCGGCCGTTCCGGCCGTTTGTCACACCCTCCTGTGACACTGGGTCCATGACGGCAGAGACCGGTGTCACGACCAAGGCGTTGCGCTCGGCCGTCGAGGTGGTGGGGTCCTTTGTGGCCTCCTTCGAGGCCGAGCGGTACTCGGGGCCCGACGCCGCCTCGCTGGTGGAGGTGTTCTCCCGTCTGGAGCGGCTGGGGGTGGCCGGCAAGGCCAAGGCCGCGGCCCGGGCCGCCCGGTGCCATCCCGACCTGGCCACCGGACACAGGACCCCGGCCGAGTGGCTGGCCGCCACCACCGGGGACTCCGTGGGGGACGCCGTGGGCCTTCTGAAGCTGGGGGACGCCCTCAAGGACCAGCCCGGGGTGGACGAGGCCCTGACCCGGGGGACTCTGGCCCCGTCCCGGGCCCGACTGGTCTCTGACGCCGTCAGGGTCAACCCCGCAGCCGAGGACGACCTGGTGCGGGGAGCCGGCACCGACACCATGCGCCAGCTGAAGGACCGGTGCCTGAAGGCCAAGTCCGAGGGACGCTCACCGACCGACGAGGCCGCCCACCACCGCCGACTCCACCAGGACCGACGGTGTCGGACCTACACCGACACCGACGGGGCCTTCCGGCTGGAGGCCGTCCTGGCCCCGGTGGCCGGAGCCGAGCTCTCCGCCGTCCTCGACACCCAGGTCGACCGCATCTTCCATCAGGCCCGACGGTCCGGGGTGCACGAGACCCCCGACGCCTACCGGGCCGACGCCCTGGTGGCCCTGGTCACCGGACGGGGCCTCCTCGGGCCGCCGACCAGACCGAGGAAGGGAGGCGGCACCACCACCGGCACCGACAGCACTACCGCTACCGGCCAGGGTGCCGACACGGAAACCGCTGGCACCGACAAGAACGCTGACACCGACAAGAACGCTGACACCGGCACCGACAGCACTACCGACACCGACACCGGTTCTGCCCCCACCGGATGCCGGTGCCGGGGCACGGGAGCCACCGTCCATGTGCGGGCCGACCTCTCGGCCCTGCGCCGGGGCCACCTCCTGGCCGGGGAGGTCTGTGAGATCGACGGGGTGGGCCCCATCTCCCTCGACCAGGCCGTCGACACCCTGGGCCGGGCCCTCTGCCACCTGGTCATCACCGACGGGGTGGACGTCACCACCATCTGCCGGCTGGGACGCAACATCCCCACCCCTTTGGTCCTGGCCCTGCTGGAACGGGACCGGACCTGTGTGGTCCCGGGCTGTGGGCAGACCAAGGGACTGGAGTTCGACCACTGGCAGGTGGACTTCGCCCTGGGCGGGGAGACCTCCCTGGACAACCTGGCCCGACTGTGCCGCCACCACCACCGGCTGAAGACCCACCACGGCTACCGCCTGGTCGGAGGACCGGGGAACTGGCAGTTCCTGGCCCCGGAGTCACCACCACCGACACCACGGAGGGAACGACCGACACGACGACGGTCCACCACGGGCCCTCCCCCCACCGACCCCGGACCCACCCTGTTCACCGACCGGGAGTGACCCCCACGCCCCGGCCCGTGGCTGGCAGGCCAGGGTAGGCCGGACACGTGACGTACGAGTGATGCCTCAGAGATAGCCGAGGTGCACTGCGGCTTCGGGAGCGTGTGAACCGCACATCCTCCGGCAAGGCAAAAGGACGTCGATGCTGTCGGGAAACCCATCGCGCCCGTTGTGTCGCAGCCTTGACGGTTTCTCTGTCCTTAAGGAGACAGACGAATCACATGCAGCGGCGCAGGATCGGAGATAGGCGAGGGCATGGACGACAAGGAGGCGCATGACTATGAAGAGTCAACTGATGGCGAGAACGGCGGTCGGGATCGGATTTGGAGTCCTCTTGTTGGGTGTACCTCTTGCAGCATCCCCCGCGGGTGCGCAACCGGTGGCATCTGGGGGCGGCGGGGTGTCAGTTGCAGGTCCTGTCACCTCCGAAGCTCTCACGGCGACGGCACAGACTCAGGCCGCGAAGAAGCCGGGCTGGACAATCTCCCGCATCTCACCTGACCCTGTGGCGGCCGTGGTGAATGGTGCCGACTCGTACACAACGATCACCTATTCCGGCAAGGCCCGAAAGAATGTGACCATCCACGTGTGGCCCACGGCTACGTGTGGGACATCGACGTTCACCTGCTACTCGGAGAGGGCGACGGTGACAACCAAGAGCAATCCGGTGTCGATCGGTTGGTACTGCAATGGAAACCCCAATCTTCCCTACACCGGATCCTGGTATGTCTGGCTGAGTGTCGGGACGAAGAAGGTGACGTCGACCCCAGCAGTCGTGGAGTACTTCACCTGTGAGGCCTAGGCGCTGACTCGACGTAAAGGGACCTGCGGATGGTTGAGGCGGTTTGCCCCTCGATCATCCGCAGTTCCGCGACCGCGACCGCGACCGCGACCACGACCGCGACCGCGACCACGTCGCATTCGGGACGAGTCGACTTGTTCAGCGGCAGCCACGCTCCGATATGCCCGCTCCGACCGTGGCCGGCCCGGCGGCCATGGGGCGCTCAGGCCGACACTCCGGCGAGGTGAGCCGGTCCGCCCCTGACCGGGTGACGGGGGAGGGGGGGAGGGTTGCATAACAATGGGATTGATATACTTGACACACCCGCCCATTGACGAATGCCAGTACACTCAGGGTCTATGGCGGTCGTCCACCACGTGTCAACGATTAACCACCCGTACGCCCTTATCGGGGCCTTTGTACTTGCGTTCATTGCGATTGCCGTGACCGTGCGTCCGTTGAAGCACCCAGTGCTCCGAGACGTTGTTGCCGGTCTGTGCTATTTCGTCGCGGTCGGTCTGGTGGTTTGGGTCTTAGTCCCGTCCCGCTGGTTCCCCCTGGCGGTCGGAGTGTTGGTGGTCGTCACATGTATCGCCATACTGGTCTTGAGGCGGCACCGAGGAGAACCCGATGGAGATGATGACGAAGTGACGAAACCGAAGAAAAAGGGACCCACCCCAAAGAAGGACTCTAACGCCGCCATTCGGGCCAAAAAATCAAAGCAGCGGGATCACAACACGAATATTGGCAAGCAGGTGAACAACAACTTCCCACCGCCCAATGGCACCACATTTGTCGACTCTGGCAACGGAATAACAGTTCTGTCCCAGGGTAGCGGTGGCATCCGCAACATTGACATCGTCCAGACCCATCCCGACGCAAAGGGAGCCATTGTTCTCAATGGCGAGGATGGATTTGTCGATCAGGTCGGAGTGAGCGTGCCGCACGATACGACCGGAATCCTGGAGAGTGGCCGAAGGAACAGGATCACTCGCACAGACGTAGAGGTTCGCGACCCACAGCACACCCCGAGAGAGGGAGACCCACCCGTGACGGAGATTGAGCCGACTATTGCGCCGACGGCGGAACTGATGGAGAAGCTTCTACAAGTTCCGAAGGATGAGGCGACAGATCAGGAACCCTCCGATTGATTCCACTCCGTCAGCTCAGCCAGCGTCAGACGCCGTCCGGTCGTACCGGCCATCGCCAGTTGCATCCGACCGAGTTCACCAGCCTCACGGAAGTTGTATGAGAACACCCGCTCAATCACATACCGGTGAAGGTGGACAGGGTTGACGTGAACCTGGGAACCCTTGATAGACCGCTTGAGCAGCGCCCAGAAGTTCTCGATTCCGTTTGTGTGAACCATGTCACGGACGTACTCACGACCGTGAGTGACGGACTCATGGACATAGTCCCGGTCAAGCCCGACATACGCACGGGCCTGGTCGGTGTAGACGACCGATCCCGGCTCAACCCACTTCTCGACGTTCATCTTGAGGTTCCGACCGGAGATGACCTCGGCACGGACAACTCCGGTCTCCCGTTCCCGAGCACCCTGTACAGCGGTCTTGTTCTGGGTCGGACCGTGGATCCTCAACTTCCGGACCCACTTGTGCATGTTTCGGGCCTCGCCACCGATGTAGGTCTCATCGACCTCCACCGTGCCGGAGAGCTTCTCAAACGTCCGGCTCTCCATGGCGGTGCGGATGCGATGGAACATGAACCACGCGGTCTTCTGAGTGACCCCGAGCGACCTGCTCAGTTCATGGGAGGAGACGCTGTTTTTGGAGTTGGCAATCAGCCAGACGGCGGGGAGCCATTTGTCCCAGCCGATCGGGGAATCCTCAAAGATGGTGCCTACCTTGAGGGAAAACTGACGCTTGCACCCCTTGCACTTCCAGATGCGCCGGGTGGCCAGGAACGAGTGCTCACCGTTGCCACACCGGGGGCAGATCACTTGCCCGTCAGGCCACCGGAGCTTGGCCACGAAGGCAAAGGCGGTGTCCTGGTCAGCGAAGTAGCGAATCGCCTCCACCAGGTTCTGCGGCTCATTGTTCCTGTTCATACCCCTATTCTGAACCTTTTGGGCGGGTGTGTCAAGTATATCAATCCCATAACAATGCACAAATCTGCATATACTTGCATCACCGGTCTCAGTGCCGGTGAACGGACGCGTCACCGGCAGGCCCTGCCCCAACTGATTCGACGGAGCAAAACGTGAGCGTGAACCCATGAAGGTCGGTGTCGTCGGTGCCTCCGGTTACGCCGGCGTCGAGCTCCTGCGCCTCTGCGCCGGCCACCCGGATCTGGAGGTCGCCGTGGCCACTGCGGGAGGGAACCAGGGCCAAGCGGTGGCCACCCACACCCCGTCTCTGGCCGCGGCCTACCCCTCCCTCACGTTCGCTCCCACCGATCCGGCTGAGCTCGACGGTCTGGACCTCGTGTTCATGGCCCTGCCCCACGGCCAGTCCCAGCATCTGGTGCCGGACGTGAGGTCACGGGTCGGGGTCGTCGTCGATCTGGCCGCGGACTTCCGGCTCCACGATCCCTCGCTGTACCCCACCTGGTACGGGGAGCGTCATGTGGCGCCCGAGCTGTTGGGCCAGTTCGTCTACGGGCTTCCCGAACTGCACCGCGACGAACTCCACCGCGCCACACTGATCGCCTCGCCGGGCTGCTATCCCACCGCAGCCATTTTGGCCCTCGCTCCGCTGGTGCGCGCCGGAGTACTGGCCTTACCGGGCACCCCGGCCGACCACGCCGGCCCACCGGCTCCGCCCCTCGTCATCGACGCCGCCAGTGGAGTATCAGGGGCCGGGCGGGCCCCCAGGGACAACCTCCACTTCGGAGCGGTGGACGAAGACTTCGTGGCCTACGGCCTGCTGGACCATCGCCACACCGCCGAGATCGAACAGGGCCTCGGCTGTCCGGTCCTGTTCACGCCCCATCTGGCCCCCATGGCACGCGGCATCCTGGCCACCTGTTACGCCCGTCCGTCCTCGCCCGAACCGGCAGTCGACATCGACCCCCTCACCACCGAACGGGCCATGGCCCTGCTGCACGAGGCCTACGACGACGAGCCGTTCGTGGTGGTCACCGAGGCGCCCCCCTCCACCAAGGCCACCTGCGGTTCGAACTGTGCCCACGTCACGGTCCGGGTCGACCCTCGGACGGGTTGGGTGCTGGCGCTCGCCGCCATCGACAATCTGGTCAAGGGGGCCTCGGGCCAGGCCATCCAGTGCGCCAATCTGGCCTTGGGACTCCCCGAGACGACCGGGCTTCCGCTGGTGGGGATGTACCCGTGAGCATCACCACCCCTCAGGGATTCGAGGCCGCGGCCGTGGCCTCGGGCATCAAGGCCAGCGGTGCGTTGGACCTGGCTCTCCTCGTCACCGACGATGGCCACGCCGTTCCCACCGCCGCCACCTTCACCTCAAACCTGGCGGCGGCGGCGCCGGTGCGGACCAGTCGCGACCACCTGGCCACCGTCAACGGTCGGGTATCGGGCGTGGTAGTCAACAGCGGGAACGCCAACGCCGCCACCGGCGCCCAGGGCCGGGCCGATGCCGAGCGCATGTGCACACTGGTGGCCTCCGGCTTGGGGGTGGAGGCCGAGAGCATCCTGGTCTGTTCCACCGGGCTCATCGGCATCCCGTTGCCGATGCAGACCATCGAGACCGGCATTCCGGTGCTGCTGGAAGCCCGCTCCGGCTCGCCCGCCGCTGCTGCCGATGCCGCCCGAGGAATACTCACCACCGATTCGGGGCCGAAGGAGGTCCTCGTGGAGTCCCCGGACTTCGTCGTGGCCGGTATGGCCAAAGGGGCCGGCATGCTGGCGCCCGACATGGCCACCATGTTGGCCTTCCTTACCACCGATGCTGCCGTGGAGCCCGGTCCCCTGGCCGCGCTGCTCCAGGGCGCAGTGGATGAGTCGTTCAACTCGATGAGCGTGGACGGCTGCACCTCGACCAACGACACGGTGATCCTGATGGCGTCGGGACGTGCCGGCCCGGCCGACCCCGTCGCACTGGCCGACGTCGTGACCGAGGCCTGCGCCTCGCTGGCCAACCAGATGATGGCGGACGCCGAGGGGGCGTCGAAGATCGTCCATGTCCGAGTGAGCGGTGCGCTGTCCGACGGCGAGGCCCATCAGGGTGCCCGCAATGTGGCCGACTCGCTTCTCGTCAAGTGCTCCCTGAACGGAGAGGACCCGTACTGGGGCCGGGTGGCCAGCGATCTGGGCTCGGCCGGCATCGGGTTCGACATGGACCGTCTGTCGATCGCCTACGGCGGTGTGGAGGTGTGCCGGGACGGTGTGGCCGTCCGGTACGACGGGCCGGCAGTGGCCCGCCACCTGTCCGGCACGCTCATCGACATCCACTGTGGGCTGGGCCTGGCCGACGGGAGTGGCGTCGTCATGGGCGTCGATCTGGGGCACGGGTACATCGACGAGAACCGGACGACATCGTGAGCTCCACGCCCCGGCCCCGTGCCACCGGCACCACGCCCGGCACCGGCACCACGCCCGGCACCGGCACCACGCCCGGCACCGGCACCACGCCCGGCACCGGCACCACGCCCGGCCCCGGCACCGACCCCCGGCCCCGCACCGCCACCACCTCCGGCGACCCCGGGGACAAGGCCTCGGTCCTGGTCGAGTCCCTCCCGTACATCCGCCGGTTCTGGGGCAAGGTGGTGGTGGTCAAGTACGGCGGCAACGTGCTCGCCACCAAGCCCGGTGAAGCGGACATCGACGGCGCTGAGGCCCTGGCCACCTTCGCCGAGGACATCGTGCTGATGCGGTCGGTCGGCATGCTTCCGGTGGTCGTCCACGGAGGTGGGCCGCAGATCGGTGAGCTGATGGCCCGGGTGGGCAAAGAGGTGGAGTTCCTCGACGGGTTCCGGGTCACCGATGCCGACACCATCGACCTCGTCCGCATGGTGCTGGTGGGCAAGGTGAACCGCGACATCGTGAGCTCCATCAACGTGCACGGCGCCCTGGCCGTAGGGCTGTCGGGCGAGGATGCCAACCTGATCACCGCGGTGGCCCGGTCGGAAGCCCTCGGTTACGTCGGCGACGTGGTCCACGTCGACCCGGTGATCGTGCACCAACTGCTGGCCCAGGGGCTGATTCCGGTGGTGGCCACCATCGGGACCGACCAGTCGGGTCAGGCCTTCAACATCAACGCCGACGCCGCGGCCGGCGCCCTGGCCGTGGCCCTCGAGGCCGAAAAGCTGGTGTTCCTGACCGATGTGTCAGGAGTGCGTTCGGTGCCCGACGATCCCTCCACCCTGATCCATCAGGCGTCGGCCGACGATCTCGATCGCCTGGTGGCCACGGGCGCGGCCAACGGCGGGATGATCCCCAAGGTCGAAGCATGTGCCCGGGCCGTCCGGTCGGGGGTGGGGCATGCCCACATCCTCGACGGCCGCACCCCTCACGCCCTCCTGCTCGAGATCTTCACCGACCAAGGGGTGGGCACCATGGTGGGAGTGTCGGGATGACCGGCCCGGCACCATCTCCGTCCGGGACGACGGCGTCCACGGTGGACCGCTCGGCGCTGATGCACACCTACGCCGACCCGCCCGTGACCTTCGTCCGGGGTCGGGGCAGCGAGCTCTTCGACACCACCGGACGCTCGTATCTCGACTTCCTCTCCGGACTGGCCGTGACCTCGCTCGGCCACGCCCACCCGACCGTGGCCGAGGCCATCGTCGACCAGGCCCGCACCCTTTCCCATGTCTCGAATCTCTTCGGGAACACCGTGGGGCCCGACGTCGCCGTGACCCTCGACCGCCTGATCGGTGGGGGCACGGAGCGAGCCGGCGGCCAGGTCTTCTTCGGCAACTCGGGAGCAGAGGCCAACGAGTGTGCGCTGAAACTGGCCCGGAAATGGGCCGGGCCGGGGCGCTTCGTCGTGGTCAGCACCTGGGACGCCTTCCACGGGCGCACCCTGGCCACGCTCACGGCCACCGGCCAGCCCGACAAGCAACGGCCCTTCGCACCTCTGCCGGAAGGATTCGAGCACGTTCCCTACGACGACCTCGACGCCGTGGAGGCCGTCTGCGATCCGGCCCGGGTGGCCGCCGTCCTGATCGAGCCCATCATGGGCGAGGCCGGGGTCGTGGTCCCGTCGTCGGACTACCTGGCCGGGCTGCGCCAGCTCTGCACCGACCGCAACATGTTGCTGATGGTGGACGAGGTCCAGACCGGACTGGGCCGCACCGGCCGTTGGTTCGGGTTCCAGCACCTGGACATCGAGCCCGACGTGGTGACCATGGCCAAGGCCCTGGGCAACGGCATGCCGGTGGGGGCGTGCTGGGCCCGGGCCGAAGTGGCCGCGGCCTTCGCCCCCGGCGACCACGGCAGCACCTTCGGCGGCCAACCCCTGGCCATGTCGGCGGCACGGGCGACCCTGGCCGTCATGGAGGCCGAGGACGTACCGGCCCGGGCCCGCCGGTCGGGGGCCCGTCTGCAGGCCGGTCTGGAGGGGCTCCCCGGAGTGGACCACGTCCGCGGTGCGGGGTTGCTGCTGGCCGCGGTGCTCACCGAGCCGGTGGCGGTGGCCGCCGGTCGCCAGGCCCTCGAGGCCGGGCTGGTCGTCAACGCCCCGCGGCCCGACGTCCTCCGCTTCGCTCCCTCGCTCCTGGTGTCGGACGCCGACATCGACCGGGCCGTCGCCATCGTCGGCGCGGTACTGGCCGACCGGCACGGTCCCGGGTCCACGGCGGGGAGCTCGTGATGACCCGGCTCCAGCCGGCATCCTCAGCCGGGGGCGCCCGGCCGCGCCACGTCCTCGACATCGGGGACCTCGGACCCGACGGCCTGGCCGAGGTCCTGGCCCTGGCCGAGCGCGACCCCGCCCGCCTGGCTCCGGTGCTCAGGGGTCAGGGGGTGGCCCTGCTGTTCGAGAAGCCCTCGAACCGCACCCGCAACAGTTTGGAGATTGCCACCGTGGCCCTGGGCGGCCATCCGGTGTACATCCAGGGGCACGAGGTCGGCCTCGACGTGCGGGAGTCGGCCGCCGATGTGGCCCGCACACTGGCCTGCTACCACGCCGTCGTGTGTGCCAGGGTCGTGGACCACGGCTCCCTCGAGCGCATGGCCGCGGCGCTGGACCAGGACGGCACCGGTGTCCCGTTGGTCAACCTGCTGTCCAACGTGGCCCACCCCTGCCAGGCGCTGGCCGATCTCCTCACGCTGCGCCAGGTGTTCGGCGCCGACACCGTGGCCCGTCGGACCGTGGCCTACGTGGGCGACGCCAACAACGTGTGGCGCTCGTTGGCCGTGGCCGCATCGATGGCCGGCGTGGCCACGCGGGTGGCCTCGCCCGACGGCTACGGGCCGTCCGACGACGACGTGGCGCTGGTGCGTTCGTACGGCGGCGAGCTGATGGTGACCACCGACCCGGAAGACGCTGTGGCCGCGGCGGACGCCGTGTACACCGATGTCTGGACCTCGATGGGTCAGGAGGCCGAGTCGACGGCCCGTTCGTCCGCCTTCGCCGGGTACATGGTGGACGCAGCACTGCTGTCCCGGGCCTCACCCGATGCGGTGGTCCTCCACTGTCTCCCGGCCCACCGGGGCCAAGAGATCAGCGCCGAGGTGATCGACGGGCCCCAGAGTGTGGTGTGGCGGCAGGCCGCCAACCGGATGCACGCCATGCGGGGTCTGCTGGCCTGGGTCCGCGGCACCGGGGCGACGTCGTGACGGTGACCAAGCATCAACGCCAGCACCGGATCACCAAGCTGCTGGAGACCAAGGCGGTCGGGAGCCAGTCGCATCTGGTCGACCTGCTGGCCGGTGAGGGCATCGACGCCACCCAGACCACGGTCTCCCGCGACCTCGAGGAGTTGGGTGCCCTGAAGGTGCGGCTCCCCGGTGGGGAGACGGCTTACGCCCTGCCCGAGCTGCCCTCCCAGCAGGTCGCGCCCGAGGACCACCTCCGTCGCGTACTGGGCGAGTGGGTGGTGGAGGCCGACTACTCGGAGAACATCATCGTGCTCCGCACCCCGCCGGGGTCGGCGCACGTGGTCGGCTCGGCCCTGGACAGGAGCGGGTTCGCCGGGGTCATCGGCACCGTGGCCGGGGACGACACCGTGCTGGTGGTGGCCTCGGAGGTGTCCGGCGGGGCCTCGGTGGCCCGACGCCTGGCCGGCGTGGCCGGCATCGACCCCGGCTGGGACGACGGGGAGGACCGGCAGGCGCACCGAGGGCAGAGGACCGCGGACCGGACCGACCGGGGCCGGGGCCAGGCGGGGGTCCAGGCCGACCCGCCCACAGGATCCCGACCGGCTCGGCGGTCCCGAACCAGCAAACCGTCGACGAAAAGGAGCTGAGCATGTCGCAGCGAGTGATACTGGCCTACAGCGGTGGACTGGACACGTCGGTGGCCGTCCGGTGGTTGATGGAGAACCGGGGGGTCGAGGTGGTGGCGGTGGCCGTGGACGTGGGCCAGGCCTCCGAGACCGGCGGCGAGGACTGGGACGCCATCCGGCACCGGGCCCTGGCCGCCGGGGCGGTCGAGGCCATCGTGGTCGACGCCCGGGCCGAGATGGCCGAGGAGTTCTGCATCCCGGCGCTGTTGGCCAACGCCAGGTACGAGGGGAAGTACCCACTGGTCTCGGCCCTCTCCCGCCCGGTCATCGTCAGACACCTGGTGGCCGAGGCCCGCCGGCACGGCGCCACCGCCGTGGCCCACGGATGCACGGGCAAAGGCAACGACCAGGTCCGGTTCGAGGTGGGCACGCGGGCGCTGGCCCCCGACCTGGAGGTGATGGCACCGGCCCGCCTGTGGGGTCTGAGCCGCGAGGAGTGCATCGACTACGCGGCCAAGTGGGACATCCCGCTGTCCGCCACCAAGGAGAAGCTCTACTCGATCGACGAGAACCTGTGGGGGAGGGCCATCGAATGCGGCGTGATCGAGGACCCGTGGAACCAGCCCCCCGAGGACGTCTACACCATGACCCGTCCGACAGCCACCGAAGCGGTCGAGCTGGTGGTCGGATTCGAGTCGGGCGTCCCCGTATCGATCGACGGGCGACGTCTCGACCCCGAACCCCTCATCGCCCACATGAACCGGGTGGTCGGCTCGTTCGGGTTCGGTCGGCTCGACATGGTGGAGAACCGACGGGTCGGCATCAAGAGCCGGGAGACGTACGAATGCCCGGGCGCCCTGGCCCTCCTGTTGGCCCATGCCGACCTCGAGGACCTGACCCTCGAGCGGGATCTCCACCACGAGAAGCTCCGGCTCGAGCCCCGGTGGTCCGAACTGGTCTACGACGGGCTGTGGTTCTCACCCCTCAAGCAGGCCTTCGACGCCTTCATTGCCGGGTCGCAGCGCCACGTGACCGGTGAGGTCCGGCTCCGTCTGGACGGCGGCCGCTGCTGGGTCGTGGGGCGGCGCAGCCCGGTGAGCCTGTACGACTACGGACTGGCCACCTATGACTCGGCCGACACCTTCCGGCACCAGGACGCCGAGGGGTTCGTCCGGCTATGGGGGCTGGGTGTGGCCACGTGGTCGGCCGTCCAGGAGGGCCGTGGCGGAGGTGGGCCGGTACCACCCGAACCGGCTCCTCCGGGACCGCTCACCGGCGGCGATCCGGGATGACGCTGTGGCAGGGGAGGTTCGGCGGCGGCACGGCCGACGTGGTCATGGAGTTCTCGGCCAGCCTGGCCTACGACCGGCTGCTGGCCGTGGACGACCTCGCCGGTTCGCGGGCCCATGTCCGTGGACTCGGACGCGGTGGCCTGCTCGCTCCGGAGGAGGTGACCGAGCTGGTGGCCGCGCTCGATCAGGTGGAGGCCGAGCTCGACGCCGGGACGCTCGTCTTCGCACCCGACGACGAGGACATCCACACCGCCATCGAGCGCCGGGTCACCGAGATCGCCGGCGACGCGGGCGCCAAGCTCCACACGGGTCGGAGTCGCAACGACCAGATCGCCACCGACCTGCGGCTCTACGCCAAGCGTGAGCTGACCGCGGTGGCCGGCGACGTGGTGGCACTGCAGGAGGTACTGCTGACACGGGCCAACGAGGCCGACGCCGCCTACCTGCCCGGCTACACCCACCTCCAGCGGGCCCAGCCCGTACTGCTGGCCCACCATCTGCTGGCCCACGGCTGGGCCCTGGCCCGGGATGTCGACCGGCTCATCGCCACGTTGCAGAGACTCGACGTCTCGCCGTTGGGTGCCGGCGCCCTGGCCGGTTCGTCACTGCCACTCGACCCCGACGGTGTGGCCGGAGACCTCGGCTTCGCCGCCCGGTTCGAGAACTCGCTGGACGCGGTGTCGGACCGTGACTTCGTGGCCGAGGCCCTCTTCGATCTGGCCCTCCTCGGCGTCCATCTCTCGCGGATGGGGGAGGAGCTCGTGCTGTGGTCCACCGAGGAGTTCGGCTTCGCCGTCCTCGACGACGCCTACGCCACCGGCAGCTCCATGCTCCCCCAGAAGAAGAACCCCGACGTGGCCGAGTTGGCCCGCGGGAAGTCCGGGCGACTGATCGGGAACCTGACCGGGCTGCTGGCCACGCTGAAAGGACTGCCGTTGGCCTACAACCGCGACCTGCAAGAGGACAAGGAGCCCCTGTTCGACTCGGTGTCGCAGACCCACCTGGCCCTGGCCGCACTGACCGGGGTGATGGCCACCGTCCGCTTCGACACCCACCGCATGGAGGACGCCGCCAACGGGGCCACGGTGGCCGCCGTGGACCTGGCCGAGTGGCTGGTGGAGCGGGGTCAGCCCTTCCGCCAGGCCCACGCCCTGGTCGGCGGGTTGGTGCGTGACTCACTCGACCGGCACGTGCCTCTGGCCGAGCTGGTGGCGGCCCACCCGGACCTGGGCGCCGAGGCGGTGGCCCTGCTCGAACCGGGGGTGGCGGTCCTGCGCCGGACCACACCCGGTGGCGCCGGACCGGCGGCCGTGCAGCGCCAGATCGAGCGGTTCGTGGCACGGCTGGCATCGGACCGGAGGCGCCTGGCCCCGCCGGAGTGAGCCCGGGCCGGACGCGGATGGGCCAGCAGGGGAACCGCTCCCTGCGGTTGCCCCGGGGCGCGCGTGTAACGCGGCGACGCTCCGGCGGGACTGCACTGTCGTGCCAGGCCCCGTCGCCTCCCCGGGTGGGAGCTGTCTCGCCGCTGACCGGGGTTCCCGGGCGCGCCGTGGAAGGCTGTAGCGGTGATCATCCTGGTCCTGATCGGGTTCCTCGGAGGCCTGGTCACCGGCATCTCGCCGTGCATCCTGCCGGTGCTCCCGGTCATCTTCGCCGCTGGAGCCGCCAGCGGTCTCGACGAGGAGGCCGACGGTGCCGGTGGTCCCGACCGGACCTCGGAGCCAGTCCCGGTGCCGACCGGGGTGGAGACGAGGTCGGCGGCCCTGGTCGGGAGCGGTGGCCCTTCCGGCGACGACGCGTCGGGGAAGGTGCCCGTGCCACCGGCGGTGGGACCGTCCACCGACGGTGGCGGTCAAGGCACCGTTGATGTGGCCGCAGCCGACGGCTCCGCTCCCGTCGGCTCCGCTCCCGTCGGCTCCGCTCCCGTCGGCTCCGCTCCCATCCGCGGACCGAAGGGCCGACATTCGCCGCCGCCGACAGCCCATCGCCGTGGTGGGCGGACTGGTGCTCAGCTTCGCCGTCTTCACGCTGCTCGGATCGTGGCTCCTGAGCGCGCTGGACCTCCCCCAGGACCTCCTGCGCTGGATCGGCCTGGTCGTCCTGGGCCTGGTCGGTCTGGGGCTCATCGTGCCCGTGGTGGGGGAGTGGTTGGAGCGCCCCTTCGCCCGGCTGGCCCGCGGCCGGCAGCACTCGGAAGCGGGCGGGTTCGTGCTGGGGCTCAGCCTCGGCCTGGTGTTCGTGCCGTGCGCCGGCCCGGTCCTCACCGCCATCGCCGTGGTCAGCGCCAACCACCGCTACGGCTTCTCGTCCATCCTGCTGACCGCGGCCTTCGCCCTCGGGGTCGCCGTGCCCCTACTGATCTTCGCCGTCCTGGGCCAGCGCCTGGCCGAGCGGATGCGGTTGGTCCGGGCCCGGGCGGCCCTGGCCCGCCGGGTCATCGGAGCGGTGCTGGTGGTGACGGCGCTCGTCATCGGGCTCAACCTGACGGACGGCCTCCAGCGGGCCTGCCGGGCTACACCAACGCCCTCCAGAGCCACATCGAGTCCAACGCCTCGGCCACCCAGGCCCTGGCCAGGGTCAGCGGGAACGTCGTCACCGGCAACCTGGCCAACTGCACCCCGGAGAGCCCGGTCCTCCAGCAGTGCGGCAAGGCCCCCGCCATCGTCGGGATCAGCCACTGGCTCAACACGCCCGGGGACCGGCCGCTGACGCTCGCCGGCCTCAGGGGACATGTGGTGCTGATCGACTTCTGGACCTACTCGTGCATCAACTGCCAACGCACGCTGCCCCACGTCGAGGCCTGGAACCGTGCCTACGCCGCTGACGGACTGACCGTCATCGGCATCCACACCCCCGAGTTCGCCTTCGAGCACGTGACGAGCAACGTGGCCCAGGCCGCCTCCCAGCTGGGTGTCTCCTATCCCATCGCCCAGGACAACGACTACGCCACCTGGAACGCCTACAAGAACAACTACTGGCCGGCCGAGTACCTCGTCGACGCCACCGGGACCATCCGGCACGTCGACTTCGGCGAGGGGCAGTACGACCAGACCGAGTCGTTCATCCGCCAGCTCCTGGTGGCCGCCGACCCCGAGGTCCATCTGCCGGCGCCGACCGACGTGGCCGACCTGACCCCGAACGAGGCCACCACCCCCGAGTCGTACCTGGGCTATCAGCACGGCACCCCCAACCTGGCCGGACAGACCGTCCAAGAGGACCAGATGGCCTCCTACGCAGGCGCCCTCGAGCGTCCCGGCCGACGAGTACGCCTACGGCGGCAACTGGTCCATCGGCCCCGAGGCCTCCACCGCCGGGACCGGGGCCACCCTCGACCTGGCCTTCCAGGCCAAGGACGTCTACCTGGTCCTGGGCGGGTCGGGCACCGTCCGGGTCTCGGTCAACGGGAAGCCCACCGAGACGGTGACGGTCAGCGGCGAGCCCAAGCTCTACCAGCTGGTGGGTTCGGCGAACAGCGAACAGGCGCTGCTGTCCCTGGCCGTCTCGCCCGGGGTGCAGGCCTACGACTTCACCTTCGGTTAGCCCGGTTCGGCGGTTCGACGCGCGGGCCGGTACCATGCCGGCGGTCGGGGCCGACCGCTCCGGCGTCCGCCCCCGCAATCCGGAGGGTGGCACCTGATTGACACGCCCGTCGCCTCGGGATAAGGTAACTAGTCCCGGTGAACGACCTGTGAGGGCGTCGCCAGGCACCTACAGATTGGGGCTCTTGCCTCTGCCTGTGGAGAATCCGGCACCAACGCTGTAT